>CATOSZ010000004.1 GCA_951812805.1 uncultured Alphaproteobacteria bacterium
AGCAGGGGGGTGACTACGCCCTGGCGTTGAAGGGCAATCAAGGCACGCTGCATGACGACGTGAGAACCTTCCTCGACGATCCGAAAGCCGAAGCGACCACCACCGACACCACGGTCGATGGCGATCATGGCCGCATCGAGACCCGTGCCGCTCTCGTCTCCAGCCACGTCGAGTGGCTGCAAGAGCGCCATCATTGGCCGGGCCTGAAGGCGGTCGCCAAAGTCACCCGGACCCGCGAGTGCGCGGAGAAGACGTCGAGCGAAACCGCCTACTACCTGCTCAGCCAGCCGCTCGACGCCGAGCGCTTCAATCCCGTTGCCCGGGCGCACTGGGGGGTCGAAAACCGCCTGCACTGGTGCCTCGATGTCCAAATGAACGAAGACCAAGACAGAACCCGCAAGGACAATGGACCGCACAATCTCGCCGTCCTGCGCCACATGGCGCTCAATGTCATGCGAAAGGATCCACGAAAAGACTCGCTGCGCGCCAAGTTCAAAATCGCCGCTTGGAACAACGACTATCTCCTGTCACTCCTCGGCAAATTCTGAAATGCGATTGCCCTGGACGGACATCTTAATGTCGATTTGTTGGGCGCGCCCGGCTTTGGCCGGGCCGGGCTCTCGTGAACCGCGCCCCCGCTCCGCGCGGTCCCTGCCATCCGGCTTCGATCCCTCGCGCGGGTTCTGACCGCTCCCCTCGGGAGCGGGCTTTGTCTGTTTGACTTAGGGGCCAGCCCCTCAGCGCACTCCGAGAAAAATCAGCGGTCTCCCGAGGCTCCGCGCTCCGGCGCTGCCTCCGCTTGTGCGCCCGCCGCAGATTTTTCCCTTCCGTTTGCACACCCCGTTTCAGGGGCGGCCATGGGGTTTAAGGCGCGGCGCAAGCTTGCGCTTCAACCCCAATATTCAAAGGAAGGAAGAGACAGATGACATGCGATGATACCAGATTGGACCAGATCGGCTTTGACGACATTCTCGCCGAGGCCGAGGCGAAGCAAGCGGATAAGGAGTTCGAACGCCGGACCGGGCACATGCCCGATAGCATGGCGGAAGGGGTTCCCTTCTACCGCGATCTCATCCAGCGGCATCATGACGCCATGTTGATCGCCGACGTCGACGCCGTCATGTCGCTGCGGGAGGAAGCATGCGATCTCGCAGTGCGTCTCAATAGCGGGGATGGCGGCATTCTGGCTGGGGCGGACGCGCCCGGATGCGTGCTGGCCCGCGAAACCGTCAAAGAGCCCGTCAATGTCCCGCTCTGGGGGCAGGAGGGCGAATTCACCATCGTTGCCGCTGGGATGGAGGTCCGCATAGAGTTTCAAGGCCTGTTCGGGACGGGCGCGAGCGTATTGTACTGGCCCGGCTTCGCGGCCCGCGCGGTCGATATTTCGAAACCGTTCCTTTCCGAAACTGGCTACCGCAGCTTTACCGGAGTTCACGCCGACCCCGTCCCCGGCATACAGCCGGACGATTTCTGCCGCCGCATGATCGAGACCTATATCGAGGACACGTTGAAGGGCCGCTTACTGGCGGTAAAGGAGCGAGGTGGATGACGTAGCGCTCAAAGCTCCGGTTCGGGTCCTCGTTTGCGTTCTGGCCGTCACAATTCCGGTCCTGGTTCCGGGCCCTGCCCGCGGCGGGTTCGACGCCTGGGCCGGGTCGGCTCGTCTTCGGCCTCTCGCATCCGGTCGTAGCCTTCTACCTCGGTATCGAGGAATCTCGTTTTCGCATCATGCATGCGCCGCACGCGGAGACGGATGCTGTCCAGATGCCGCCGCTCGGCGAGTTGACGGAAGGACAGCGCGTCCAGCTCGTCCCGGTCGCGGGTTTCGGCGGCGCGGGCTTCGTCTTCGTTCAGCTTGCGGATGCGGCCATGCTCGCCATGCAGGCGGTCCCACAGCCCCTTCACGCCCGTTCGGAACCTCGCCTGCCGTTCCCGTGCTTCATCGAGCTTCCGCACTTCTTGTTTCTGCCGGAGCGTTTCGCGCAGCGCCCTTTGCCGCACGACCAGTGTCCGGCGGCGATCTGCAAAGTCCTTCCTCAACTTGTTCTGTGCCGCTTCCAGCTCGCGGCGGTAGCCTTCGAGCGTTTGGCCCATATCCTCAGCAATCCGGTGCTTGGCTTGCGCGACCGATGGCAGATCATCCCCTTCGCCAAGCCGCTCGCGCACCTGCCGCGTCTTCACATCGGCCCAACGGGGGACGGCATAGACTTCCCCCTGATAGTCCACGGCGACAAAGCTGCGCCGGTCGCCGCGCGCCAGAACATAGCCCCGCTCTTCCAGCGCATGAGAGAACGCCGCCTTCGAATCCGAGATCGACCATGCATCCTGAATAGCTGTCTTAACGTCGCGGGCATCCTTTCCGGCGCGGCGGGCCTGCTGATATTCCGCCAGCGTGTAGTTGCGCGGATCACCCTTCGAATTTTCTGCAAGGCCCGGCGGCAATTGCCACTCATGATCAAGGAACAGCTCGCGCGAAAGCGATTCCAGCTTGCGGTGATCGAACGACATTTGCCGCGCCCGCATCGTTTCGATATCGATCCGGGACCACACGGCGTGGCAATGACGGCGGCCTTCCTTTTCATGGAACACAATGGCGCGGGGCTGGTCGTTCAGGCCAAGTTGCTCTTCCGCGCGTTCCACCGCGCCGATGAAATCGGCCGTGGACACATTCTCCGTCTTCGGCGGGTTGAGGCTTAGCGAATAGAGAAACTGTTTGCACTTCGTGCCCCGGCTCACCGCATAGGCTTCATTCAGCGCGCCGGACAAATCCTGCGCGGCGAAACCCCGCAGCTCATGCAGCTCGACATGGTCGTTTTCTTCTTTCATCAGGTGCAGCGCCAAATCTTTCGCCCCGCCGCGTTGATTACCGACCAGAATCACCGCCCGTCCTCCGAAGATGGAGGCGGTTTGATCCGCAGCGCGACAATCAGCGCCGTGCGCATCTCCTGAATGTTGGCACACGCGCCCTCGATTTGCTCGACCGTCTCAGGCTCGACAGGCAGCGCGCCCGACCGCGCCGCCATAGCGAGGGCGATCATGCTTCGCCCAAGTTCCGACTTGCCGAGCATGCCCAGAAGCCGCGCCAGGGTTTCATGATCCAGATCGGGGCGGCGTTGCTTGCGCTGATGCCGGGCCTTGCGGGGCGTCACAGCCTCCCCAAGCAGGGATTCCCGCACATAGGCACTCAGGGACTGGTTACCGGCTTTCCGCCGTAGGAGGGCCAGCTCGTCCGCCGTGAATCGGAATGACACCGGCTTCAACGGTTCCTTGCGCCGCTTGCCCCGCTTCGAGGCCACCTTGTCGAAAGCTGAAATGACCGTGGGCCCGTTCATGGCGACGGCCCTTCAAGGTCACTCAGAATGTCGATATCCGCACGCTTAAGCTGGTGTTCCCAGTCCGCCAGTTCTTCAAAGAGGGCGTTTAATCTTTCACCCTCCAGCAGCACCATTCCTCCTATTCGCGACGTGGCGACAGATGGCGCGCTTCGCGTGGCGCCTGGTGGTCCATGACGCGGAGGATGGCGGCGTTCATCAGGTAGACGCTCATCACCGCCGTCAGCTCCAGCAACCCCGCCTCGCCCCAGCGCGCGCGAACGGCTTCGAAGGTCTCGTCGCCGACCTTCGGCGCCGCCAGAAGTTCACGAGCGAAGCGGATGATGAGGGCCTCGTCCGTCGTCAAATCGTCGAGCGGGCCATGGGTATCGACGATGTGGATGGCCTCTTCCCGGGTCCCGGCGGCGAGCCCGAGGCGAACATGCGCGCCCCAGATATAGTCGGCATCGACCGCCCGCGCGGCGCAGCAGATCGCCAGCTCCGTCTCGGCCGCGTTCAGGCTGGACTGAAACCGCAAATGCTCGACAAGGTCGGAAAGCCGGGCACCGGCCTCGCCGGCATAGGCGAGATAGCTGCTCGGTGGCGGCAAGCTGCCGCGGGTCTCCTGGATATGGCGCAACGCGGCCCGCGTCTCCGCGCCGTAAGGCTCGCGGTCTTCGGGTTTCGGTAATCTCGACATGGCCCTGCTCCTCGCCGACGGGCGCGCGCCGCGCCTCGGGTGGTCCATCCTATGCCAAAGGCGGCGACTGGTCGCGGCGTGGGCGCGGGGATAGATTATGTCCGGACACGGTACGGGAGAGCCACGAACATGACATCACGCGACGAATTGCGAGCCAAGGGCGCGGCGATGCGCGCGCGGCTCGGCTTTCCGGCCAACACCCCGGATAGCGAACTGGCGCCCGGCTTCGACCGGCTGGCGGAAGAAATGGTCTGGGGCTCCATCTGGGCCCGGCCGGGCCTGGATATCGAAGAGCGCATGCTGGCGGTGCTCTCGGCGCTCACCTCGGCCCAGCGCTTGCCGCAGCTTCGCCGCTATATCGCGGCGGCCCTGCATATCGGCCTCCCAGCGGCAAGCATCCAGGAGGTGATGATCCACTGCGCGATCTATTCGGGCTTTCCGACCGCGCTCAACGCGCTGGCCCTGGCCAACGAGGTCTTTGCCGAGAAGGGCATCGAGACGCCGACGGTCGAGCCGGTGGATATCGATGCCGACGCGCTGATGGCCCTCGGCGACGAAACAATGCGGGCGCTGCACGGCGAGCGGGCCGAAGGCGGCTACGCGGCGCCGGGCCACCGGACGACGGGCGCCCTCTATCCCGTCGCCGCGACCTACGGCTACGGCGCGATCTGGAGCCGGCCGGGCCTCGACCACCGCCAGCGCATGGTCTGCACCCTCGCCGCCTTCACCTCGATCCAGCATGCCACCCAGGTGGCAAAGTTCGCCGTTTCCGCCTTGAATATCGGCTTCACCCGCGAGGAGGTCGTCGAGGTCGTCATGCAAACGGCGCCTTATACCGGGTTTCCCCGCGCCTTGAACGCCCTGGCCATCTTCGACGAGGCGTTGATCTAGCTAGTCCCGGTGTCGGGGGAAAACGGCGATGGCCTTGGTCCCGACCCCCACTTCGCTTTCGATGACGAGTTCGCCGCCGTGCAGGTCCATGATCTGGCTGGCGATCGCCAGGCCGAGGCCGATGCCCTGGGTCTCCTCCGCCACGTCGACATTGTGGCGGCTGGCCCTGACGAAGGGTTGCGCGATCGTCGCCAGGGCGTCGCGCGGTATGCCCGGACCGTCGTCGGCGACGACGACGCGGGCCGCCTCTTGGTCCGTCTCGAACGAAAGCCGTATTTGGCTGCCTTCGGCACAGAACTTGATCGCGTTCGAGAGCAGGTTGATCAGCACCTGGATGACCAGCTGTCTGTCCCCGTTGATCTCCGCACGGGCCAAGTCGTTTGCATCGACATTCTGCTTCCGACGCTGAATCTGGCCCTGGAGCATGACCAGGCTATCCTTGACCGCGAGACGCAGGTCGAAGACCCCGAGCACAATATCGGTCGAATTGTTTTCGAGCCGCTGCATATCGAACAATCGGTTCGTAAGCTCGGTGATAAATCGAACCGATGTGTGGATATTTCGAGCATAATCACGATACTGCTCGCTGCCGATCGGCCCCATCATCTCTTCCGATAGAATTTCTGAAAACCCGGAAATCGCGTTGAGAGGCGTGCGGATCTCGTGGCTCAAAGACGCCAGAATACGTTGCCGCATACGTTCGTCGAGTTGGTGTTGCACCTGCTCCCGGTGCATGGCATCCGAATTGATATATCGCGCCAGTTCGCCCTGGCAGCTCAAGGCCAAGCGATGAAACAGCGACGCAACGAACCTCGGATTATGGATTTCCCGGCCGAGGAGGATCTTGAGAATACCGATCACACGATCTTCACTATCGCGCAACGGCACGCCGACATAGGATGTCGCCTTCAGCGCACAGGCCCCCGGCGCCTCGGGAAACAGCTTTCGAACATTACGCTCGAAAATACAGAGCCGGCCTTCCGCGACGCCTTGGCAGGGCGTTCCGGGCACGTCATAAGGCCCGTTCTCCAGCTGGACGCCAGCGGCGCGGACCGCGACCATCTCGACGAGGTCGTTGTCACCCGCGTTGTGCAGATAGCCAACCGACACCATCAAGGGATCCAGTTCCGCCTCGACGAACTCGACGAAACGCAGAAAGAACGATGGTCCCGACAGGCCATCCAGCGCCTCGATCAAGCCGTCACCGATCTCGCGCAGTCTCGCCATCGCCATCACGGCGACCCGAAGATCGTTTTCCACCTCGTCGTCGCTTTGCCTGCGCGTGTTGTTCGCGTCCGGCATTCCGATGCCCTCGACATCATCGGCGCAAAGACCGTCGGGGTTGCGGCGTTCGAAGGGAATCGTTCCGTAGAGCATTTTACGAAGCGCATTATAACTCAGACGCTCGACTTGAACGGGCGGGGCGAATACGTCCCGCGTCAGCCAAGCCAGCTCTTCCGACTGTCTGTAGTTGGCGTCACGTTTCATTCTTCGATCCGTTGTCGCGCTGCCCGATCCCGTATTTCGATCGCCGAACATATATCTTCCTGGAAAGATATCTAGCGCAATAGCCGGGCATGTCGACAACTTCGGTTCCGGAACGTTGGCTTAGCCACCACCAGCATGACAAAATGCGCCGATGCGGCGGCGAAACGACCGCCGATCGCCCGGAGGGAGGACACCGATGACCAGCACGACGACGACGATGACCGCGACGACCCGTTTCATCGCCCGGGCGCCTGGCCTCAACCTCCCGACGGAGGTCCACGACGCCGCCTTGAAATGCCTGGTCGATTGGTGCGGCGTGGCGATCGGCGCGCGCGAGGAGGGCGCTCAGGACGCGGCGCGACGCGTCGTCGCCGGCTGGGGCAGCACGGGCCGGGCGCGGATCTTGCTGGGCGGCACGGCCGCACCGGCCGCCGCGGCGCTGGTCAACGGCACCATGGCGCATTGCCTGGACTACGACGATACCCACGTCGGCGCCGTCGCCCACATGAGCGGGCCGACCTGGGCGGCGGCGCTCGCGCTCGGCGCCCATCTCGGGCATGACGAGACGCGCATCCTGCAGGCCTTCGTCGCCGGCTTCGAGACCGGCGCCCGGCTCGGCCGTGGTGCCGGCCACGCCCTGAACAAGCGCGGCTGGCATTCGACCGGCGTCTTCGGCTGTCTCGGTGCGGCGGCCGCGGCCGCGGTCCTGCTGGAACTGGACGAGACGCAAACCGCCATGGCGCTCGGCGCGGCGGCGACCCAGACCGGGGGCATCACCGCCTCCTTCGGCACCATGTCCAAGCCGTTCCATGCCGGCAAGGCGGCCTTCAATGGTATCCTTGCGGCGGAGCTGGCGGCGGAGGGGTTCGTTGCCAACCCCGACCTGCTGGAGGCCGAGGGCGGCATGCTGGAAGCCATGGTGCAGGACGGCACGGCCAGGCTCGGCCAAGCCGACTTCGACGCGGGCTGGGAGTTGCTGCACAACACCTTCAAGCCCTACGCCTCCTGCCTGCTGACCCATCCGGTGATCGATGCCGCGCGCCGCCTGGCCGAGGGCGACGACGCCGGGAAGATCGAGGGGGAAAAGATCGAGGGCATCGCCGTCGACGTCAGCGCCGCCTGTGCCCAGCTCGCCGGCAAACCGGCACCGACGACGCCGCTCGAAGGCAAGTTCTCCACCGCCTATTGCGCCGCGCTCGGCCTCACCGGCCGGCTGGCGACGGAAAGCGATTTTTCCACCGGCAACCTCGGCGATCCCCGGATCCGCGACCTCGTCGAACGGACGGAGTTGCGTGCGGCCGAGGGGCGCGACATGCGCTCCGCCCGGATTACCCTGCGCCTGGCCGATGGCGGTGAGCGGGTGGCGGAGACCGAACTGGCGCTCGGCAATCCAGGCAATCCGATGAGCTGGGACGACCTCAGGGCGAAGTTCGACGCCCTCGTCGAGCCGAGCTTCGGGCCGCGGACGGGGGAACTGTTCGACTGTCTCGCCGACTTCACCCGGCCGGGCCAGGCCGGCCGCCTCGATCGCCTGCTCGCCGGTCAGTAGCTACGATTTCGGACGGAGCGCTTTCAGCACGGCGCTGGCCGCCAGCAGCGTGCGGGACTCGACGAAGACCCGACCGCGCACGAAGGCGAGGCTGCCGCCGCGGTGCACCAGCTCACCCTCCGCCTCGATCAGCTCGCCTTCCCGGCCCGCGGAGACGAACTCGCTGTTGAGCGACACGGTGACCAACTGTTCGTCCCAATCACGTTTGGCCGCGACGACCATCGCCAGATCAATCATCGTCATCATCAGGCCGCCGTGGACGATGGCGTGGCGGTTGCAGTGACGGGCCTCGGCCGCGAGCGTGAAGCGATGAACACCGTCCTCCAGCTCACGCCAGAAGAACGGACCCGCCAGGTTTTCGAATGGGTCGATTCTGTCGTAGATCGTGTAGCCGGCGCGCGGCGGCACGGGCGGCGCGCTCATTCCGCCACGCTCCAGCCCGCCGCCATCTCGCGCAGCTTATATTTCTGGATTTTGCCGGATGGCGTGCGCGGCATCTCCGCGATCACTTC
Organism: uncultured Alphaproteobacteria bacterium; assembly: GCA_951812805.1. Taxonomy (GTDB): domain Bacteria; phylum Pseudomonadota; class Alphaproteobacteria; genus JASLMY01. Next base: position 8,452 of record CATOSZ010000004.1, read on the forward strand.
CAGCCGCTCCGGCAGGTACTGCTTGGCGAGCCGGGCTTCCAGCAGATAGTCGACCATCGCTTCGAAGGTGAGATTGGCGCCCGGTTTCACGGTGACGATGGCGCAGCCGCGCTCGCCCAGGCGGTCGTCGGGCATGCCGACGACCTGCGCGTCGACGATGCCCGGATGGCGGTAGAGCAGTTCCTCGACCTCGACGACGGGAATGTTCTCGCCGCCGCGGATGATGATGTCCTTCGAGCGGCCGGAAATCCGGATGTAGCCGTCCTCGTCCAGGATGGCGCGGTCGCCGGTATCGAACCAGCCGTCCGCGTCGATGCCGTTGAGTTCCGGCTTGCGCATGTAGCCGACGAAGTTGGCGGCACCGCGCGAGAGCAATTCGCCCTCGACGCCCACCGGGCAGTCGAGGCCGTCCTCGTCGACCACCCGCACCTCCATGCCGGCGATGCAGCTGCCGTCGGTCTGGAAGATCTTTTCCGGCGGATCGCCGAGGCGGACCGCGGTCACCAACCCGTTCTCAGTCATGCCCCAGCCAGAAACGACGCGGGCGCCGAGCCGCTCGCTCGCCGTTTCGACCAGCACGCGGGGGATCGGCGCGCCGGCGGACGCGAAGCGCTGCAGGCTCGAGACGTCATAGTCGGCGAGGTCCGGGAAGGCGGAGAGGTCGGCGAGGAACGGCGTCGCGCCCATGGTGAAGCTGACCCCCTCGTCCTGGATCAGGCGGGCCGCGGCCGCCGGGTCCCAGATATCCTGCAGCACGGTGCGGCCACCCAGGATCAGCGGCATCATCACGCCATAGAGAAAGCCGGTCTGGTGCGCGATGGGCGAGGCCATCAGGACGACCTCGTCCGCGCCCAGTTCCACCGCCTCGATCACCGGCAGGATATTGCCGTAGAGGGTGTTCGAGGTGTGCAGCGCACCCTTGGGCGCGCCCGTGGTACCGGAGGTGTATTGCAGCTGGATGACGTCGTTGGCGCCCGGCCGACGCGCGGCGAGGATATCCGCCGCACCCGCGCGGTCTTCGTGCCGCGGCGCCAGCAGCACATCCTCGAAGCTTTCCCCGCCCCCATGGCCGCCTTCGTCGCCGATGACCAGGACATGCGCCAGGTCGGGCAGATCGCGCTGCAGCGCGCGCATCATGGCGCCGTGGTCGTGGCCGCGAAAGACCCCTGGGCAGACCACCACCTTGCTCTCGGCGAAGCGCAGCATGTACTCCAGCTCGCGCTCGCGGAAGATCGGCATCAGATTGTTGATGATGGCGCCGATGCGGCAGCAGGCGACGATCATCGCCTCGATCTGCCACCAGTTGGGCAACTGGCAGGCGACCACATCGCCCTTGCCCACACCGAGTTCGACGAGGCCGAGGGCGATGCGCCGGGTGATGCGATCGAACTGACGGTAGGAAAACGAGGTCTGGCGCCCGGTGACCGAATTGTCATCGGTGATCACCAGCTTGTCGGGATGGCGCGCGAGGCCGTCGGCGAGATCATCGATCAACAGCCGGTCCGGCCAGAAGCCGCTGCCGCTCATCTCGTCGATTCTAGCCTGGTCCAACACATGTCCCAATTCGGGCGGCATCGCTCAACTCCCCTGCTTTGCCCAGGCCGGGCGGCGCTTGGCATGGAACGCGTCCATGCCCTCGCGCGCCTCGGCGCGGCGCAGCAGGCGTACCAGGGTTTGCGCCGCGTCGTCCAGCACCCGCGATTGCGCCACCTGTCCGCTGTCGAGCACCAGGCGCTTCACCTCGGCGAGTGCGCCCGGCTCGCACCGCAAAACCTCCAGAAGGGCCGCGTCGCGGGCCTCGAGCAGAGCCTCCTCCCCCTCGACCAGCCGACCGACGATGCCGGCCCCGGCCGCGGCCCGGCCGTCCATCACGCCGCCGGTCACCGCCATCTCCCGCGCCCGCCCCTCGCCGATCCGCCGGACGACGAAGGGAATGATCTGCGAGGGAATGAAGCCATAACGCGGCTCCGGCATGCCGAAGGTCGCACCCGCCTCGGCGATGACGATATCGGCGCAGCAGGCGATGCCGAACCCGCCACCGACCGCGAAGCCCTCGACCAGGGCGATCACCGCCTGCGGCAAGCGGTCCAGGGCCTGCAACACCTCCCCCAGATAACGATAGGGGGCGACCAACGGGTCCGCCTGTCCGGCCGGCGGCGGTGGCGGCATCTCGGTCATGAAGCCGATATCGCCGCCCGCCGAAAAATTGCCGCCCGCACCGCGGATCACCAGGCAGCGTACGGCGCCTGCGCGGGCGACGCGCCCGACGACGTCGCCGAGTTCCTCCATCATCGCATGGGTCAATGCGTTGCGCCGCTCGGGCCGGTTCAAGGTCAACGCGACGACCGGGCCCGCGGCCGCGACGCGCAGACATTGGTAGTCGGGAAACCCTTCGATCACGTCACCGTCCCCTCGCGCTTGCCGGAACGGATATTATCCGTCCCGCGCGCCTCGGCGAAGTCCCGGACCCTTCAAGCGACGAGAAAGCCGTTCTGCCGATACCAGGCGACGGCATCGTTCAACGCCTCGTCCCAGGGCCGAGCCTCATAGCCGAGCAGGCGCGTGGCCTTGGCGGAGGAAAAATACATCCGCTTCTTGGCGAGTTTGATGCCGTCGACGGTGACGAAGGGCTCGCGCCCGGTTATGCGGGCGACCGCCTCGGCACCGTAGGCGAGCGGCAGGATCAGGTTGTGCGGCAGACGAACCCGCGGCGGCGCGCGCTGCACCAGGCCGGCGATATGGACGAGAATGTCCCGCAGCGAACGGTCGTCGCCGCCCAGGATATAGCGCTCGCCGACGACGCCATGGTCGAAGGCCAGCAGGTGCCCACGTGCCACGTCGTCGACATGGACCAGGTTCAGGCCGGTGTCGACATAGGCCGGCATCTTGCCGTTCGCCGCCTCCAGCACCATGCGGCCCGTCGGCGTCGGCTTGATGTCGCGCGGCCCGATCGGCGTGGAGGGATTGACGATGACGATCGGCGCGCCCTCCTCGCGCACCAGCCGGTCGACTTCGGCCTCGGCCATGAACTTCGAGCGTTTGTAATGCCCGGTCATCTCGTCGAGGGTGGCGACGCTCTCCTCGCAGGAAGGGCGGCCGTCCGCGTTCAACGACAGCGTGGCGACGCTCGAGGTGTAGACGATCCGCTTCACCCCGGCTTCCAAGGCGGCGCGGAACAGCGAGCGGGTGCCCTCGACGTTGCTCTCGTAAATGTCCGCCGGGCGGCGGCTCCACAGGCGATAGTCGGCCGCGACATGATAGAGCGCGCCAACCCCGACCAGCGCCGCGCGAAGCGAGGCCGCGTCGCGCAGATCCCCCTCGGCGAGTTCCACGTCCAGGCCCTTGATGTTGGTGCGGTCGCTGCCGGGGCGGGCGAACACGCGAACCGGTTCGTTCCGCGCCAGCAAGGCACGGGCGACGGCGGAGCCGATGAAACCGGTCGCTCCGGTGACGAGGGTGGTCATGACGTTCAGCCTTGTGCCGCACGCGCGCCGCCGCGACCGCGACGTTGGTGGAGGCTGGACTATCGCCTATTCCCCTGCGCACGGCAATGCGACCCGCATCATCGCGAGCGCGCGGCATGATAGGCTCGGTCAAGCTACAACGGCGTTCAAGAGAGAGTGTCATTCATGCCCACGCCACGTCTCGGCCTTGTCTATGACTTTCGCAATCCAGCCTCTTCCGGCATTTCCAACCCCGATTTCTACGCGGCCATCATCGAACAGGTGGCCTGGCTCGACGGCCTGGGATTGGAGCAGGTCTGGTTCACCGAGCATCATTTCGTCGACGACGGCTACCTGCCGTCCTGGGTCCCGGTCGCGGGCGCCATGGCGGCGCGCACGAAGCATGTTCGGTTCTCGACCGATATCTGTCTGTTGCCGTTCCACAATCCGCTGCGCCTGGCGGAGGACCTGGCCGTCCTGGACAATATCTCGGGCGGCCGGGTCGAGATCGGCATCGGCATGGGCTACGCCCCGCACGAGTTCCGCGGCTTCGGCTTTCCTTTGGCGCAACGCGTCAGCCGGACGGAAGAAGGCCTCGAGGTGCTGCGCCGCTGCTTTACAGGCGAGCGGTTCAGTTTCGCCGGCAAACGGTACGCCTTCGAAGACGTCGTCATCCGGCCGGGCTATGTCCAGGCGGGTGGTCCCCCGCTCTGGGTCGCGGCGATGAGCGAGGCCGGCGCCAGACGGGCGGCCCGCTACCAGGCCCATCTCCTCCCCCAGGGGCCGAGGGCCGAGGTGCTCGACCCCTGGCGCGCCGCCGTCGCGGCCGAGGGGCGCGATCCGGCACAGCACCGCGTCGGGGTCATCCGCCCGACGCTGGTGACCGACGACCCGGAGCGCGACTGGCCCCCGGTCCGCGACAGCGAGCGTTACCGCATGGCGCTCTATATCCAGTTCCACCGCGAGGGCGGACGCGGCGACGGCCTCGGCCGCTACCGGGACGAGGCGCGCATTCCCCAGACCTGGATCGTCGGCGACGTCGAGCATTGCGCTCGCGAACTCGCCGGCTTCATTCGCGAGTACGGCCTCACCGACGTCGTCGGCTGGGCCGTGCCGCCGGGCCTTCACCCCGAAGCGATGAACGAAAGCCTGGAAGCCTATGTCGGCCAAGTGATACCCAGGGTCCACGCGCTGCTGGATACCGGCGCGTCCAGAGACGAGGAGAGCGGCGAATGCAGCGCGACGGAATGACCCTTCACCACGACATCGCCGGGAGCGGCCCGGTACTTCTTCTCACCCATGGCTTCCGCGCTTCGTCTGCGATGTGGCGTGACAATGTCCCGGCCCTGGTCGCCGCCGGCTGGCGCGTCGTGACCTGGGATCTGCGCGGGCACGGCCGCAGCGCTCAGCCCGACGACCCGAACCGCTATACGCCGGAGCTGGCGCTCGACGACATGGACGCCCTGCTCGACCTCGCCGGCGCCGAGACGGCCGTGATCGGCGGCCAGTCGCTCGGCGGCTATCTCTCGCTCGCCTATCACCGGACCCGGCCGGAACGGGTGCGCGGCCTGCTGCTGGTCGACACCGGCCCCGGTTTCAAGAAGGATGCCCCGCGCGAGGCGTGGAACGACCGCGCGCGGGCCCGCGGCGACAAGCTGCTCGCAAACGGTGAGGTCGGCCATGGCCGCGCCGCCCAGGGCCTGCTGACGCAATCCTCGGCCGACGTCATCAATTCCCTGCCCGACATCGCCGTGCCCACCCTCGTCGTAGTCGGCGCGCGGGACGAGCCGTTCCTGGCGGCGAGCGATTACATGGCCAAGAAGATCCCGGGTGCGACGAAGGTCACCATCGCGGATGCCGGACACGACGCCAACGTCGATCAGCCGGAGGCCTTCAACCGGGCGGCACTCGCGTTCCTCGCCACCGTCCCGGCCACACCCACATAATCGGGTAGGAGGGGTCCTCTCGGCGCCCCTCCTCCCACACCACCGGGCATACGTTCTACGTACCACGGCGGTTTCCGGTCAGTTGTAACGCGAGATACCTATCGGTCATAGGGACAAGCCCCTGGCCTTCGAACCAAGCCAGGGTCATGGCTTCGGTGGCTTGATAGCTGAGGGACTTGCGCCACCAGCCCTTGCCGGAGAGAGCCAAGATCCAGGCCCGCCGCTCGGGCACCCCGAGGCTTCGCAGGAAGTCCGCTTGCGCCTTGGTGCGCTTGCATTGCTTGAGCCGGACACAGCGCAGTTTTCGACGGATCCAGCCGTCGAGACGCCGAAGCTGGCTCGCGCAACGGGCATGGCGGAAGTACGTCACCCAGCCGGCGAGGAAGCCGTTGAGTTCGCCGACCATGCGCGCGAGGCTGATGCCCCGGTTGCGCCGGGTGATCTCGCGAACCCGTTGCTTCGCCCGCCGCAGGCTTTGCGGCGCGATGCCGAGCGATCCATCCGACAACAGCCGGTGGCCGAGGAACTTGCGGTCCCCGGCCGGAGCGACGGCACTTTTCTCCTGGTTGACCCGCAGATGCAACCTGCCTTGGAGGAATTCGGCGACCGAGGCCATCACCCGCTCGCCCGCCGCTCGAGTGCGAACGTAGATGTTCACGTCGTCGGCATAACGGCAGAAGCTATGGCCCCGCGCCTCCAGCATCCGGTCCAGATCGTCCAGTAGAAGATTGGCCAGCAGCGGCGACAGCGGGCCGCCTTGCGGCGTGCCCTCATGGCGCCGGATGCAGACGCCGGTCTGCATCATCCCCGCTTGCAGAAAGCGACGGATGGTGCGCAGCAGGCGCTTGTCGCCAATCCGCCCAGCCAGTCGGGACATCAGAATGTCGTGATTGACCCGGTCGAAGAACGCCTCCAGATCCAGGTCGACCACAATCCCGCGGCCTTCGGCAACGTACTTACCCGCTTGGGCCAGAGCATCGTGAGCGCTCCGGCCCGGACGGAAGCCGAAACTCGAAGCCGAGAAACCCGGATCGAGGATCGGCTGAAGGACGTGCAGGATGGCTTGCTGAACCAGACGATCCAGCACCGTCGGGATGCCCAATTGCCGCATCCCGCCTCCCGGCTTGGGGATCGAGACCCCCTTCACCGGTTGGGGCCGATAGTCGCCTCGCGACAACGCCGCCACCAGCGCGTCCTTGTGATCGACGAGCCAGAGCCGCAGGTCTTGGATGGTCATCCCATCCACGCCCGCCGACCCCTTGTTCGCCTTCACCCGCTTGTAGGCTTGGTTCAGGTTGGCGGAACTCACCACCCGTTCCATCAGGTCTTGCGTCAAGGCTCGTTGCCGGTCCAACGCCGTGCGCACTTGTGGCACCTCGCAGGCTCCAGTTCCGGTTCCGCCGTCACCAGGGGCCTCGGGGCGCAGCGCCTTCATCAGGGCCTCGTCGAAAAGGTCCAATTGATAGCCACCGCCTTGCTGCCGCTCCATGCTCATCGAGTTGGTCCAGACTGCTCCTTGCTATTCGGATTCGGCCCTTCGGCGCCTCGCGGCCCCTACTATGGCCTCGGCTGACTTCTCCACCGCCGTCGCTCCCCGTCGCCGGGTCGCTACTCGGTTCCCCCGAGAGCGCTGGAGATCTCCCTGGGTAAAACCTTGATCTTTCCGCCGGTCGCGGCCGGATTTACCAATGCGATGTCCGAACGACTATCGGGCATCGCCATCCATTGCTGGCTTACCCCATCGCACCGGCCTGATATCCGGTTTCTGTTCGTCCGCTCCGGATTTTGCCTCCGGCTTCCTCCCCACCCCACCTCGCGGCGACGCAGTTGCCTTCAGCTAACGGTTCCGGTCGTTACGGCCCGTAGAGAACTTCCATCTCCTAGATCAACGCCATGCCAGGCACACGAAAAAGGGGCCGCCCCGAAGGGCGGCCCCTGGTACGCGTAACAGTGTTCGGTCGGCTTACATCATGCCGCCCATGCCGCCCATGCCACCCATGCCGCCCATGTCGGGCATGGCTGGCGCCGCGCCCTTCTCGTCCGGCTTCTCGGCGACCATGGCTTCCGTCGTGATCAGCAGGCCGGCGACCGAGGCCGCGTCCTGCAACGCCGTGCGGACGACCTTGGTCGGGTCGATGATGCCGGTCTTGAACATGTCGACATACTCGCCCTTCTGCGCATCGAAGCCGCGCGCGTCGTCGCCGGCTTCCTGCAGCTTGCCCGCGACAACCGCGCCGTCATGGCCGGCGTTCTCGGCGATCTGGCGAACCGGCGCCTCCAGCGCACGGCGCACGATGTCCGCACCGACACGCTGGTCGTCGTTCGCCGCCTTCACCTTCTTCAACGCCTTCGTCGCATACAGCAGCGCCGCACCACCGCCGACGACGATGCCTTCCTCGACCGCAGCACGGGTCGAGTTCAGCGCGTCGTCCACGCGGTCCTTGCGCTCCTTCACTTCGACCTCGGTCGCACCACCGACCTTGATCACCGCGACACCGCCGGCGAGCTTCGCCAGACGCTCCTGCAGCTTCTCACGGTCGTAGTCCGACGAGGTCTCGTCGATCTGCGCGCGGATCTGGCCGCAACGACCCTCGACGTCGCCCTTCTTGCCGGAGCCGCCGACGATCGTCGTGTCGTCCTTGGTCATCGACACCCGCTTGGCCTGGCCCAGCATGTCGACAGAGACGTTCTCCAGCTTGATGCCGAGATCCTCGGAAACCACCTGGCCGCCGGTCAGGATCGCGATATCCTCCAGCATCGCCTTGCGACGATCGCCGAAGCCCGGCGCCTTCACGGCTGCGACCTTCAGGCCGCCGCGAAGCTTGTTCACCACCAGGGTCGCCAGGGCCTCGCCCTCGATGTCCTCCGCGATGATGATCAGCGGCTTGCCGGACTGCGCAACCGTCTCCAGCACCGGCAGCATCGCCTGCAGGCTCGACAGCTTCGACTCGTGCAGCAGGATGTACGGGGTCTCGAGCTCCGCCACCATCTTGTCCGCATTCGTGATGAAGTAGGGCGAGAGATAGCCGCGGTCGAACTGCATGCCCTCGACGACCTCGAGCTCGGTGTCGAGACCCTTGGCCTCCTCCACCGTGATCACGCCCTCTTTGCCGACCTTGCCCATCGCCTTCGAGATCATGTCGCCGATCTCGTTCTCGCCGTTGGCCGAGATCGAACCAACCTGCTTTACCTCGGCTTCCGTCGAGATCGTCTTCGAGCGCTTCGCCAGGTCCGCGACCACCGCGTCCACCGCGATGTCGACACCGCGGCGAAGATCCATCGGGTTCATGCCGGCCGCGACCGCCTTCAGGCCCTCGCGAACGATCGAGGCCGCCAGGACCGTCGCCGTCGTCGTGCCGTCGCCCGCGACGTCGTTCGTCTTCGAGGCCACTTCACGCACCATCTGCGCGCCCATGTTCTCGAACTTGTCCGCAAGCTCGATCTCCTTGGCGACGGTAACGCCGTCCTTGGTGATCCGCGGCGCGCCGAACGACTTGTCCAGCACAACATTGCGACCCTTCGGGCCCAGCGTAACCTTCACGGCGTCCGCCAGAATATCCACGCCCCGCGCCATGCGCGAGCGGGCGTCGACACTGAATTTGACTTCCTTAGCCATCTGCAACTCCTAGAGTTTGTAGGGATTCGTCGGGGGAAAAGAAGGCGCGCCTCAGGCGGCCTTCTTCTTGCCCTTCTTCGCGGGCGCCTCGACGATGCCCATGATGTCGCTCTCTTTCATGATGACGAGGTCCTCGCCATCGAGCCGGACCTCGGTGCCCGACCATTTGCCGAACAGCACGAGGTCGCCGGCCTTGACGTCGAGGGCGACGAGTTCGCCCTTCTCGTCGCGCGCGCCGGAGCCGACGGCGACGATTTCGCCCTGCATCGGCTTTTCCTTGGCCGTGTCGGGAATGATGATCCCGCCGGCGGTCTTCTCTTCTTCCTCGGTGCGACGAACGAGGACGCGGTCGTGTAGTGGCCTGAATGCCATGATCGTTGTTCTCCGTTGAAAGCGTTCGTACCCTGATGCGCGTTCCGGGTGGGCACCCCAGTGTTTCGCCCACCGCTGCGCAGCACCGGCGACGAGGCTGTTAGCACTCTCCGCCAGCGAGTGCCGCTGATCTAAGCGTCGGCGCCGCCAAGGTCAAGGGGTCGCGGGCGTACAACGCCAGATTCGTCGAATTTTCGTTCGAAAAAAGCTGAAAGCGGCCGGCAAGTGGGACTTTTCGGGTCCGGGCGCGCGTTGACTCGCAACTCCACGCCCCGTATCTCTGCCCGCGACGATACGGCGTGAATGGGAGGATGCGCGGATGGTGGCGGAAGCGGTGAAGGTCGGCGAGCGGCGGTACCGGGAATCCTACGGTCGCTGCCTCGAGGATTTCGAGCCGGGCGACATCTACGAGCACCGCCCGGGACGGACCATCTCGGAGGCCGACAACACCTGGTTCACCTTGCTGACCATGAACCAGCATCCGGTCCATTTCGACCACGAATACGCCCGCCATTCCGAGTTCGGCAAGCCGCTGGTCAACTCCACCCTCACCCTCTCGATCGTCGCCGGCATGAGCGTCTCGGACACCAGCCAGAAGGCGATCGCCAATCTCGGCTGGAGCGACATCAAGATGCCGGCGCCGGTGTTCCACGGCGACACCCTCTATGCCGAGAGCGAGGTGATCGAAAAGCGGGAGTCGAAGTCGCGCCCAACCCAGGGCATCGTCTCGATCGACACCCGCGCCTACAATCAGGACGGCACCCTGGTGATGAGCTATCGCCGCCAGATGCTGGTGCCCAAGCGAGGCCATTCCGTCGAGGACAGAATCGATGCGGCCCGCGCCGAAAAAGCCAAGGGAGAGTGACGACCATGTGCAGCCAGACGGTCGCCGACACCGATATCGGCCAGGACGAACTCGAAGCCCATATTCTCGACGCCATCAACAAGTGGCTCGACCGCGACGTGCGCCCCCACGTCATGGCGCTGGAGCATGACGATATCTACCCGCAGGAGATGGTCGATCAGATGATCGAGCTCGGCTTGTTCGGCGCGACCATCGCGGAGGAATACGGCGGCCTCGGTCTCGGCGCCTCGACCTATGCCAAGATCGTCACCACCATCTCGGAAGTCTGGATGTCGCTCACCGGCATCTTCAACTCCCACCTGATCATGTCCGCCGCCGTGCAGCGCTTCGGCACGGACTGGCAGAAGCAGCACTACCTGCCGAAGTTCGCCGCCGGTGAGATGCGCGGCGGCCTGGCGCTGACCGAGCCCGATTGCGGCACCGACCTGCAGGCGGTGCGCACGCGCGCGGTGCGCGACGGCGACGACTATGTGATCAACGGCACCAAGACCTGGATCTCCAACGGGCTGGAGGGCCATTGCTTCGCGGTGCTGGTGAAGACGGATCCGGACATAGAGCCGCGCTATAAAGGCACCTCGATGTTCCTCTGTGAAAAGGGCGAGGGCTTCCGGGCCAGCCGCAAGCTGGAGAAGCTCGGCTACAAGGGCATCGACTCGGCCGAGCTGATCTTCGAGGACTTCCGCGTGCCGGCCGCCAACCTGATCAGCGGCGAGGAGGGCGCGGGCTTCCACCATGCCGTCGGCGGGCTGGAACTCGGCCGCATCAACGTCGCGGCGCGCGGCGTCGGCGTCGCCAGCGCGGCGATGAAGGAGGCGGTCGCCTACGCCCAGGTGCGCAAGACCATGGGCAAGCCGATCGCCCAGCACCAGGCCATCCAGCTGAAGCTGGGCGACATGGCGACCCGGGTGGAGGCGGCGCGCCTGCTGACGGAACAGGCCGCCCGCGCCTACGACCGGGGCGAGCGCTGCGACATGGAGGCCGGCATGGCCAAGCTGTTCGCCTCCGAAGCCGCCGTCGAGAACGCGATGGAGGCGATGCGCGTGCATGGCGGCTACGGCTATTCCAAGGAGTTCCCGGTGGAGCGTTACTACCGCGACGCGCCGCTCATGTGCATCGGCGAGGGCACGAACGAGATCCAGCGCATCATCATCGCCAAGCAGCTGATCGAGCGGAACCCGGTCTGATGCTGCCGCTCGACGGTCTGCGCATTATCGCCGTCGAGCAGTACGGCGCCGGGCCCTACGGCACGACGCACCTGGCCGACCTCGGGGCCGAGGTGATCAAGCTCGAGGACCGGGCGCGGGGCGGCGACATGGCCCGCGACGTCGGGCCCTATTTCCTGGGCGAGAAAGACAGCCAGCTCTACCAGTCGGTCAACCGCAACAAGAAGTCGCTGACCGTCGACCTCAAGAGCGCGGCGGGCCGGGAGATCCTGCACCGCCTGGCCGGCACGGCGGACGGTTTGCTCTGCAACCTGCGGGGCGACCAGCCGGAAAAGCTCGGCATCACCTACGACGACCTGAAGTCGGCCAACCGGGCGATCGTCTGCGCCCACCTCTCGGCCTATGGCCGTGACGGCGCGCGCAAGGGCTGGCCCGGCTACGACTTCCTGATGCAGGCCGAAAGCGGTTTCATGAGCCTCTCGGGCGAACCGGACGGGCCGCCCGCACGCTTCGGCCTCTCCATGGTCGATTTCATGACCGGGCTGGCCGCCGCCTTCGCGCTCGTCTCCGGCATCCTCGCCGCCAAGGCGAGCGGCCAGGGCCGCGACATCGACGTCAGCCTGTTCGACGTCGCCATGCACCAGCTGTCCTATCCCGCCGTCTGGTACATGAATTCCGGCCGGGTGACCTCGCGCATGCCACGCTCCGCCCATCCCTATATCGTGCCCTGCCAGCTCTACCGGACGAAGGACGGCTGGATCTACCTGATGTGCCAGACCCACCGGTTCTGGGAACTGGTCTGCGAGAAGATCGGCCGGGCGGACCTGCCGCGCAACCCGGACTACCAGGGCTACGAGAACCGCGACGCCCGACGCGACGAGCTGACGGAGATCTTCGACGAGGCTTTGGGGGCCCGCACCACCGCCGAGTGGGTCGACCACTTCGCCGGCGAAGTCCCCGCCGCCCCGGTACACGACATGGCCGGCGCCCTGGAAAACCCCTATTTCGTCGAGCGCGGGGGCATCTCCGCCCTCGACCATCCCGACCTGCCGGGCCTGAAGACGGTGGCCAGTCCCTTCCGCATGAAGGACGACACGATCCCGACCCGCCCGGGCCCGAAACTCGGCCAGCACACCGACGCGCTGCTCGGCGAATTGGGGTACGACGCGGCGGCGATCCAGGCGCTCAAGGATCAGGACGTGGTCTGAGCATGGGGCCCCGGCGCCAGGGGCTGGATGACGCGGAGAGCCTTGGCCAAGTCCGAACCGCGACGTTCGGCTTCGATCTGCGCGGCCCTCAGATCGTAATGACCTTGCAAATCGATCCAGTACTCGGGCGAAAGCCCGAAGTAGCGGGATAAGCGGAGCGCCGTATCCGCCGTGATGGCGCGACGCCCTGCGACGATCTCACTTATTCGATTGCCCGGAACACCAATCGCCAGCGCAAGCGCGTTGGAACTCAGTCCGAGCGGCACCATAAATTCTTCCTTGAGGATGTCCCCGGGATGGATCGGACTGAGCCTGGTCATCTTCAACCCCTATGATAGTCGATGACTTCCACATCGTGCGCACCGTCGTCACACCAGAATAATCTATCATAGGGGTCAGGTCTTGTATTTTGCCTACTTGTGAGTTCGGTGATAAAGGCAAAGAGCAAAGCCTGACCCCAATTTCTAGGGGCGCCGCGCTCCTGTCGGTCTCAGGGAGACCTTCATCATCCAAAAGCAAAGCCGTGCCTATCGTACGCATCCGGCCAAGACCACGGTCGGCTCGGATTGACGGAGCGCGGCTGCGGGGAACGGATCAGGCGGCGATGTTGTTGGGTGTCGCGGCTTTCCAGTTCCAGGGCAGGAGTTGGTCGATCGCCTTTGCCGGATGGTCGTTGATGCGGCGCAGCACGTCTTCGAACCAGGCGCGAGGGTCGACGTCGTTGAGGCGGGCGGTTTCGATCAGGGTGTAGACGGCGGCGGCGCGCTCGGCGCCCCGGTCGGAACCGGCGAAGGTCCAGTTGCGCCGGCCGACGGCGATGCCCCGGAGCGCGCGCTCGGCGGCATTGTTGGTGAGGCAGATGCGACCGTCGGCCAGGAACGCCGTGAAGCTCGGCCAGCGCTTGAGCATGTAATCCATGGCCTTGGCGACGGCGCTGCCCGAGGACAGTTTGGCGCGTTCCGTCCGCATCCATTTCCCGAGGTCGTCGACCAGTGGGCGGACGCGGGCCCGGCGGATCCCGCGACGGCGCTCCGCCGTGTCGCCGTTGATCTCGGCCTCGATGGCGAAGATCTCGTCGATGCGGCGCACCGCGTCGCGGGCCATCGGCGCCCGGATCGCCTTGCCGAGATCGGCCAGCTCGAAGAACTTGCGCCGGCTGTGAGCCCAGCACGAGGCCTCGATAAGCGGCGCCGGTTGGCGTCCCTTCGCATAGAGGGCGTTGAAGCCGCTGTAGGCATCGGCCTGGAGGATGCCGGACCAGACCTCCAGATGACCCCGGGGATGCCGGCCGGCCCGATCCCGGGAGTAGAAGTAGAGCGCCGCCGGCGGGTCGCTGCCGGCGAAGGGACGGTCGTCGCGGACGTAGGTCCAGATCCTGCCCTTGACCGTCTTCTTCCTGGCCAGCACCGGCACCGGCGTCTCGTCGCCATGCAGCCGTTCGGCGGCCAGCACATGGGCCCGGATGCGCTCGTGCAACGGCCGAAGCGTGGCGCAGCAGGCGCCGACCCAATCCGCCAAGGTCGAGACGTCGAGCTCGATACCCTCGGCGGCGAAGGCCCGGCTCTGCCGGGTGAGCGGCAGGTGCATGGCGAACTTGTCGTTGAGGACCGTCGCCAGCAGGCCGGGACCGGCGCGCCCGCGCGGGATCGCGTGGTGCGGCGCCGGCGGCTGGCTGATCGTCTCGCAGGCCCGGCAGCTGAACTTCTCCCGCACCGTCTGCACCACCTTCCACTGGCGGGGCACCAGCTCCAGGCTCTCGGTGACGTCTTCCCCGAGCTTCACCAGCTTGTCGCCACCGCAGCAAGAGCAGAACTCGGGGCCGGGCAGCACGACCCGCTCGCGCGGCAGGTGGGCCGGCAGCGGCGCCCGCTTGGGCTTGCGTCGGGTGAAGCCGCGCACCGTCGTGCCGTCGTCGGCCTCGCCCGGGCCCGCGCTCTCGGCCGTCGCCGTCTCCAGCTCCTCAAGTTGCAGTTCCAGCTGCTCCAGCAGGTGGGCGCCACGCTCGGAGGAACGGCCATACTGCTCGCGGCGCAGCTTGGCGATCTGCAGCTTCAGATGTTCGACTTCCAGTTCGGCCCGCGTCCGTGCCGCCCGTTCCTCGGCCAGGGCGTCGCGCAGGCGGGCGTTCTCTTCGAGGACATCGGCGCTGGTCATGGGCGGGAGTGAATCAGACCCCGCGCCCGCCCGCCAGACCTATTGCGCCGACCGAGTCGATATGCCGCGCCTCAGCCCGCCCGCTCCGGACGCCGGGTCAAGCGCGGGTGACGCCAGTCGATCCCGTCCAGCATGTAGGCCAGCTGCGCCGAAGAGATCGCCACGGCGCCCCCGCCATGAGCCGCCGGCCAGACGAAGCGGCCGTGCTCCAAGCGCTTGGCATAAAGCGACATGCCCACCCCGTCGTGCCACAGGATCTTCAACAGATCGCCCCGACGGCCCCGGAAGACAAACAGGTCACCCGCATGCGGGTCCCGGCCCAACGCCTCCTGGACCTGCAAGGCCAGCGTGTTCATGCCGCGACGCATGTCCGTCACGCCCGAGGCCAGCCACACCCGCACATCGCCGCGAACCGGGATCATCGCCGCGCCAGGGCCGAGAACACCCGGCCAAGCGCCGAGGCGTCCACGCCCGCGTCCACCATCACCCGCGCGCCGCAGCCGAGCTCGATCGTCATTCGCCCCGACCCGACCGACGGAGCCGGCGCCGAGGGACCCCGCTCGTCCGCCACCACGGTCACCGGAACCAGGCCGCCGGCACCGCCCAGCAAACCCTCGCGGTAGAGCTTGCGCCAGGCGAACACCTGGTTCGCGTTCACATCGTGCCGACGCGCCACCACCGATGCCGACGCGCCCGGCTCCAGGCTCTCCAGGACAATCCGACGCTTCTCCGCCAAAGGCCAGCGACGCCGGGGCTGGGACGCCGTGCGCCTGTCGCCGGCAGGGAGATCTTCTTCGTCCACCATCAAACTCGTACCCATCTTCAAACTCGTGGACACGAACGAAGTGCCCACTTCAGAAGAGGGGAGACTCGGAAATTACCGGAGCACCGACAAGGCGGTGCTCACCGGATGCGTACTGCCTATCTTCAAACTCATGTACATGAGGGAAGTGCCCACTTCAGAAGATGTGGCACTCCAAAATCACGTGATCCCAGACAAGGTGGTGCTCACCAAGTGTGTACGGCAAAGCCCGTGCCCCGTGCGGAATCAATGAAGCCAACATGTATCTTAGCACTTGATCTTACGCCAATATCGGGTGGTGTCATAATCGAGTTTTGAAGATCGAATTTCGCACATGGCATTGTTTGAAAAACGGGGCCGCCAATTAGCGGCCCCGAAAAAGGTCATCGACCTTTATTGTGTAGCGTCAAGTACAGGGTCAAAATAGCAGCAACTGCTGCTATAATATCTGACACTTGAGCTAAGACCGAGAGGTCCAGCATAACGCTTCCTTTCAGTTACGTTATGCTCACTTTTGTGCATCAGGCTGAGCGTATCCCTAGGCTAAGGCAATCGTTCAATCTGTCAGGATATCTAAGGGGTGCTCTAAGTCCCATAGACATGTGGTGAATCCCTTGCACTAAGAATACATAATCTGGATAATCAGGACTTCAACCCTTCCACAGCAGCTCCAGCCGCCGGTCGAAGCAGAGCCTTAGAGAACCTGCCTCGCTTCACCCATCGGGTGCGCCATCCCAAGTCTTCCATAGGAGCATCAACCAAGGCCGGGTCAGGTATTGAATGTTGAGTTTCGGGCGTCGTAACCCATAGCCGCGGCGCATCCCATCCGGGTGCGGCGATAATTCGCATAGCGGATCACATCAACCCGACCCGCCGTCCGGCTAGAATGGAGGACCCTCGGCAACTCCGAAAAGGACTCCTCTCATGGCCCAGGCAAAACGCACCCCCACGAGCGACGTCGCGGAACCCGAAAGCTACGACTGGCGGGCGATCATCGGCGGGCTCGATCGCTATCTCCGGCTGCGGACGACGCCGATCGGGATGAAGCTGTTCCGCACCGTGGAAGAGATGGAGGCGATCCCGCGTATTCGCCGGCCGCGCAACGTGCATACCACTGACCAGATCGTCGCCCAGGCGAGCCGGTTGAACTGGACCGTCGGCATCACCGGCGACGACCTCGTCGGCGCGCAATGCCGGGCCGTCATCGGGCTCGGCAAGCAGGACCGGGAGTGGAAGTCGGGCGCCCATATGGCCGGCGTCTGGTACAAGACGAAGAAGGACGCCGCCGCACACCAGCGCGCCATGGACGTGGTCCCGCACGGGCGCTATCAGGCGCTCGCCGTCTCGCCGCTGGTCACCGGCCGGCTCGACCCGCCGGACATCGCCATGATCTATGCGACGCCGGCGCAGATGATCCTCTTCATCAACGGCCTGCAGTGGACCGGTTACAAGAAGCTGGAATGGGGCTGTGTGGGGGAGAGCGCCTGTGCAGACAGCTGGGGCCGGGCGCTGGCGACGGGGGAGCCGAGCCTGTCGCTGCCCTGCTTCGCCGAGCGGCGCTACGGCGGGGTGATGGAGGACGAGCTGCTGATCGCCCTGCCGCCGCGCTACCTGCCGAAGGTGATCGAGGGCCTGGCCGCCCTCTCGGCCAACGGGCTGCGCTATCCGATCCCGCAGTACGGTATCCAGGGCGACGTCCGCGCCGGCATGGCGGCGAGCTACGGCGAGCGCTGAGCGAGGAAGGCTTCGCGCCCGGCGAACGCCGCCAGCGCGCGGGCCGCGCCCTCGACCGAGTCGAGTACCGGCAGGCCGCGGGTGGCGGCCCGGGCGGCGAGGCGCTGCTTCTCCGCCTCGATTTCACCCGAGCCGTCGGAGCGCAGGACCAGCACGACGTGGCCTGCCCCCGCCCCCTTCCCCACCGTCGCCTCGATGGCGTCCATCAATATGCCCATCAGGTCGAGTTCCCGGTAGCCCATGATCACCGGCATGTTGAGATTGACCAGCAGCGCGTCCGGGGCGCCGGCGGCCTGGACCGCGCTCAGAATGCGTTCCGCAAGGCCGCCGCCGTCGCGGGCCAGCGCGTTTGCCGGCACGTCGATCGGATTGGCCAGGCTGGCCCCGGCCGGGAGGTCGATGGCGGCGAGCGCCGGATGCTCGAGCCGCGGCACCTCGAGGCCCTGGGCGGCGAGCGCGTCGACCGCCAGCACGCCGGCACCGCCGCCGTTGCCGAACAGCACGACCCGCCGGGTCGCCCGCGCGCCCGGCGTCAGGCGGTCGGCGAGCAACAGCGTATCGAGGAAGCCGTCGAGACTGTCGGCCTGCAGCGTGCCGGTCTGCCGACAGAGCGCCGTCCAGGCCCGCTGGTCGCCGGCGAGCGCGCCGGTATGGCTGCGGGCCGCCCGGGCGCCGGCACCACTGACCCCGCCCGGCAGCAGGACCACCGGCTTGGCCGCACCGGCGGCACGCAGCGCCTCGAACATCGCCCGGCCGCGCGGCGCGTCCTCCAGGTAGAGGCCGATCGCCGACGTCTCCGGGTCGGCGAGAAACCAGGGCAGCAGCTCCGCCGGGCCGAGATCGGCGGCGTTGCCCATGGTGACCACCGCGCGAAAGCCCAGACCCTTGCGGGCGCCGAGCCGCACCATGTCCATGGACAGGCCGCCGCTCTGGCTGAGGACGGCGATACCGCCCGATGCCGCGGGCGCCTCGGCCATGTAGGTCAGCCGTGCCGCGGGCGCATGCACGCCGAGACAGTTGGGGCCGAGCATCCGGGCACCGCCCGCCCGCGCCGCGTTCGCCAACGCCGTCTGGGCCGCGCGCCCATCGTCCTCGAAGCCGCTCGCCATCACCTGCGCGAAGGCGACGTTGCCGTCCGCTTCGCGCAGGACCGAGGGCGCTTGCGCGGCGCCGACCGCGACGTAGGCATAGTCGATTCCTCCCGGCACCGCGCCCAGGCTCGGCCAGGCGGGCAGGCCTTCGATCTCGGCGGCGCTCGGGTGGATGGGCGCGATCTCGCCCGCGAAACCGAAGTCGCGCAGCCAGCGGATATAGCGGTTGCCGTGGGTCACGCCGCGCGCCGAGGCCCCGGCGACGGCGACCCGCGCCGGCGCCAGCAGCGGCGTTAGATCCGGCGCCGGCGGTATCGCCGTCTCCTCGGGTGCATCCTCCAGGCGGACGACGGCGTCGACGATCCGCGCGCCCCGCTCGGCGACGATGATCGGGTTGATGTCGATTTCGGAAATGACATCGAGATGACGAAGCAAGACACCGTCGGCCCCGCCGAGCGCCAGCATCGCCTGGATCAGCGCCTCGCGGTCCAGCGCCGGCCGCCCCCGTGCGCCGGTCAGCAGCGAGGCGCCGCGCAACTCGGCCAGCATGGCTTCGGCATCGGCTGAATCGATCGGCGCGATGCGTAGCGCGACGTCGGCCATGGTTTCGACGAACAGCCCGCCCAGCCCGACCAACAGCAACGGCCCGAAGCGGGGATGGCGCAAGCCGCCGAGGATCATTTCCAGGCCCGGGGCCGCCATCTCCTCGACCAGATAGGCCTCGGCCGCCGGCATCTCGCCAAGCGCCGCGCGTACGGCATCGACGTCGGGCAGACCCAGCCGGACGCCGCCGATATCGCTCTTGTGCGCGATCTCGCGGGAGAGCAGCTTCAGCGCATAAGGCGCCCGCAAGTCGTCGAGCGCCCCCGCGCCATCGGGCGCGAGGCGGCGGCCGGCCGGCACCTCCAGGCCGAAATCGGCGAGCAGCGCCTTGCTCTCCGCCTCGTCCAGTTGCGCGGCACCGGCCCGGCGGGCGGCGTCGAGGATGTCGCCGGCGCGCACTAGAAGCTGGTCGGCCAGTTGGCCAGGCGATGATGGCCGATGCCGCCGGTCGTCCGATCGAAGTGCACGGCGAGCGCGTCGATCAGATAGTCCCGGGTCTCGCGCGGATCGATCACCGCCTGGGCCTCGTACAGTCCGGCGAGCGGCCAGGCCGCACTCTCCGCCTGCAGCTCGGCGACCAGTTCGGCAAAGCGTTCGGGATCATCCTCCGGGCCGACGCCGTGCAGCACGTTGACGCCGACGCCCGGATCCATGAAGCCGTAGTCGGCGGTCGGCCAGCAGGCGACCTCGTCGGAGTTGCGCCCGCCGCCCATGTTGAGGAAGGCCTGCCCGTAGTTCTTGCGGAGCGTGATGGAGATCCGCGGCACCGTGACCTGACTAGGTTCAGATAGATGTGAGACGCGCCTCTGGCGGCAGAGGCGGGGATCTCCGAAGCTGTGAGTTGCGAGACCAACAGCTTGAAGGAGATCCCCATGCAGGTTTTTGGCCTGCCCCGACATGTTATCAGGGGTTGGAGGACGGCGTCGCGTCTGAACGCGGAGCCCGACACTAAATGCGTAGCGTTCAGACGCGACGCCGTCCGGCGTTGGCATCGGGCCCGGCGTGACGGCTTGACGGCCGAGGCGGCGGCCCAGGCGGTGGGCGTGCCGCGTAGCACGCTCTATCGCTGGGACGAGCGGTTGGAGCCGCGCTCGCGCGCGCCTCGCCGCCGTCGTCGCCGAGAGTGGTCGAGTGCGGTGCTGCGTCGGCTTGAACGGCTGCGCCGCGACTTCCCGATGTGGGGCAAGGCCAAGCTCGGACCGCTGCTGCGCCGAGAGGGCTTCACCTTGTCGGACAGCACCGTTGGTCGCATGCTCGCCCATCTGGTCGCGCGCGGCGTCGTTGTGCCGGTGCCCGTGGCGCGACGACGCGCCAAGGGCAAGAGAGCCAAGCGCCCACACGCCAAGCGTTTGCCGAAGGGGATGAAGGCAACGGCCCCCGGCGATCTGGTCCAGCTCGACACCTTGAGCATCACGCCGGCCGGCGAGCGCACGGTCAAGCAGTTCACCGCCTACGATCCCGTCAGCCGCTTCACCTGTGCCAAGGCCTTCCGCAGAGCGACCGCCAGGAACGCCGAGAGCTTCCTCGACAAACTCGTGGCCGACCTGCCCTTCCCCGTGAAGGCCATCCAGGTCGACGGTGGATCCGAGTTCATGGCCGAGTTCGAGGCCGCCTGCGAGAGCCGAAAGATCCCCGTCTATGTCTTGCCGCCGAGGACGCCGCAGCTCAATGGCGGCGTCGAGCGAGCCAACGGCGCATGGCGCTACGAGTTCTACGCCTGCCATGACATCGAGGACCAGCTCGACAAACTAAACCCACAGATCGACAAGTTCGCCAACATCTACAACACCTTCAGGCCTCATGGAGCCTTGAAAGGCAAAACCCCCGAGGAGTACCTTCGACAGATCACAGCCAAGAAGACCTCGTCGTCTCATATGTAGTGAACCTGGACATGACCTGGGCCAGCGCGTTCATCCAGTTCATGATCCGCCCGGGCGCCCAGCGCTTCTCTCCCTCCAGGCCGATGAGGAAGCCCGGCTGGTCGACCAGGAAGACGACCGGGATATTGAAGCTGTCGCACAGCACCATGAAACTCACGACTTTGCGGCAGGCGTCGACGTCGATCGAGCCACCCTTCTGGCGCGGGTTGTTGGCGATGAAACCGGTGACGGCACCGCCCAGGCGCGCGAGCGCGGTGACCATGGGACGGGCGAACCGCGGCTTCAGCTCGAACAGGCTGTCGGCATCGACGAGGCAGGCGAGCAGCTTGCGCATGTCGTAGGTCTTGGTGCGGGCTTCGGGCAGGATCTCCTCGATGGCCCCCGCGCCGGGCGCCGCGCTCTCACCCAAGGGGGCCCGCTCCCCCGCATGGCCCGGCAGGTAGGAGAGGAAGCGGCGGACCAGCGCCAACGCTTCCTCGTCCGTGTCGGTCGCCTGGTCGACCAGGCCTGTCGTCTCCGTGTGCAGGCGCCAGCCGCCGAGCGTCTCGCCGTCGACCGGCTGGCCGATCGCGCGCTCCGTCACCCGGGGGCTGGCGACGCTCATCAGCGCGCCCTTGCGCATGACGACATAGTCCGACATGCAGGCATACCAGGTGGAGGAGCCGTAGCACGGCCCGAGCAGCGCGCTGACCCAGGGCGTCTCGCGATTGCGCAGATACTCGAAACGGTCCTGGCCCATGCTGGCACGCCCGGGGGCGCCCATGCGATCGGGCATGCGGGCGCCGGAGGATTCGCCGAGGAAGATCAGCGGCATGCCGCGCCGTGTCGCCGTCTCCTTCACATGGCGGATCTTCTTGCCGTTGACCACCGAGGAGGACGCGCCGAGCACGGTGAAGTCGTTCGACAGCACGGCGACGTCGCGCCCGTCGATCCTGCCGAAGCCGCCGATCTTGCCGTCGGCGGGGGAGCGTTCGCGCATCTCCGGCCGGTTGGAAGTGGCGAGCAGGCCGCTCTCGTTGAAACTCCCCGCATCCAGCAGGGCGTCGAGCCGCTCGCGCGCGTCCAGCACACCCGGCACCGCCTTGCGCCGGGCCAGCTTCTCCGGCCCGCCCATGGCGAGCGCCGTCCCGCGCCGGCGCGCCAGCTCCGCCGAGGCGTCTTCGTTGTTCATTCGTTGGTCCCTTCCCGGCTGGGCCTGAGGCCGCCGTAGCTCGCCCATGGCCCGGCGACCAGCCAGCCGCAGTCGACCGGCAGGTTGATCCCGGTGATCGCGGAGGCGTCGCTGGAGACCAGGAAGGCCGCCGCCTTGGCGATCTCGTCCGGGATGACCATGCGGCCGAGCGCCGAGTTGTCGGCCAGCAGGTCGCCGTCACGATGCCCGCCCTCGATCGCCTTCAACAGCAGGGGCGTCGCCGTATAGCCAGGCGAGATCGCGTTGATCCGCACGCCCGAGCGACCCCATTCGCCGGCCAGCGCCTCGGTCAAATTGATCACGCCCGCCTTGGCCGGCGCGTAGCTGTGCAGCGGCGTCGAGCGCATGCCGGTGATCGAGGCGATGGTGACGATGGCGCCGCGCCCGCGCCTGGCCATGCGGGTGCCGAACTCGACCGCTGTGAGGTAGGTCCCCTTCAGGTCGACCTCCAGCACCTTGTCGTAGGTCTCGGGCCGCAGCTTTTCCGGCGGCACCGGGTTCTGGGCGATGCCGGCCGAGGTCACGACGATGTCGCAGAAGCCGAGTTCCGCCTCGACCCGGTCAGCGACCCGCGCCGTCGCCTCGGCATCGGTGACGTCGAGTTGTATCGCCAGGCCATCGATCTCGGCCGCCACGGCCGCGGCCCGCTCCGCATTCAGGTCGGCCACGACGACCTGGGCGCCGCGCTGGGCGAACAGGCGGACGCAGGCCTCGCCGATGCCGCTGGCGCCACCGGTGACGACGGCGACCTTGCCGTCCAAGGATCCGCTCATCGGCTCCCCTCCCCGATCAGGTGAGTTGCAAGAAACGCCCGCCCGGCCTCGACCGACTCCGCCAGGCGGCTCATGTAGGGATCGTAATGGGAACAGTCGAGCAGTAGAAGCCGCTTCGGCTCCAGCGCCCGGGCATAGGCGTCCAGCTGGTCGCGCGCCGGCACCCGGGTGTCGCCAGCGGCGACGATCATCAACAGCGGCGTCGGGCTGATCCGATGCATGAAGGCCCAGGGCTCGTATTCCAGCCAGAGATCACGCGAGCGCAGCGTGACCTCGTTGCGATAGGCCGTGCCGGGGCCGAGCGTCTCCGCCCAGGCCGCGGTCTCGCTGCCCGGCTGATAGACCGGCAGGGTGCCCGCCGCCTCGCCCCGGGCGCGGGCGTCGTAATCGGCATAGATCCCGTCCAGGAAGCCCGCCATCTCCGGCGCCGTCACCATGCGCTCGATGGCGCCGGAGCCGCTGGTGACCGGCACCTGGGAGACGACGCATTTCACCCGGCGGTCGACCGCGCCGATCACCAGGACGTGGCCGCCCGAATAGCTGGTCCCCCAAAGGCCGATCCGGTCCGCGTCGACGTCGGGCCGGATGCGGGCGTGGCTGATCACCTCGCGCATGTCGCGGATCTGCCGCCAGGGATCGACCTCCTGGCGCGGCTCGCCGCCGCTGTCGCCGAAGTTGCGATGGTCGTAGACCAGGCAGGCGAGGCCGGCGTCCCGGAACGCCTCGGCATAGGGCGCGAGGCCCATGTCCATGACGGCGCTGAAGCCGTGGCTCATGACCACGCAAGGATGCGGGCCCTCGCCGTCGGGGGCGAAGAACCTGGCCGAGAGCGTGATCCCACCCTCGACCGGCAGTCGCAAGGTTTCCACCATGATGTTTCCTCCCGCGCGGAGTTTAGGTCGCCCGCCCCGCAATGGCCACGACGGCGACATCTTCCCGCCGCACCGGCCCGCGATACCGCGGTGACCAGCACCACCGGGGAGCCCACACACCATGACCGAAACCGCAAACGCACCGATCCGCTCGACATTCGCCAAACGCCTGAGCGATCCGCTGTTGCTGCGCGTGCTGCTGCTGGTCGGCCTGACGCTCGCCATGCTGCTGCCCCTCGACCGGTTGGAAGGACTGATCGCCGAACGGCGACATCTGCACCAAAGCGTCGGCAACGAAATCCGCGCCGCCTGGGGTGGCGCCGTGACCCTGCAAGGCCCGGTCCTCAGCCTACCCTTCATCGAGCGCGTCGGCGACGGGCAGACGCCCCACGAGGTCCATCGCCAAGCCTTTATCCGCCCGGAACGACTGGAAGCCGACGTCGCCCTCACGGTGACGGAGCGGCGACGCGGCATCTACACGACGCCGGTCTATACGGCGCGGATCCGCCTCGAGGGTCGCTTCGCGGCGCTCGCACCGAGCGCCCTCGGCACCGGTGACATTCGCATCGACCCGGGCCGCGCCCGACTGCTGTTCCGCCTGCCGGGCATGACGGGAGAGACCCTGGGTGCGACCAAACTGATCGTCGGCGGCCAAGACGCGGCGCTGCAAGCGGGCCCCGCGGCACAGACGCTTGACGCTCTCCTGCCGGCGGGCGACCACACCGCGGGCGGTTTCGATTTCGCGGCCGAACTGGAGTTGAGCGGCACTCGTGCCCTGACGTTGCTGCCGAGCGCGCTGGCCTCGATCGTGCGGATGGGCGGAGACTGGCCGCATCCGAGTTTCGCCGTCCCCCGCCTGCCGCGCCACCAGGAGGTGCGCGACGACGGCTTCACCGCGGAATGGCGCCTCGCTGCACCGAATCCCGCCGGGCCGCTTCGCATTGCAGGCCCGGCCCGGCAGGTGACATTGCCCGGCAAGTCGGTCGGCGTCACGCTGTTCGAGCCCGTGAACCTCTATGCCGTGATGTCGCGGGCGGTGAAGTACGCCGTGCTGTTCATCGCGCTGACCTTCGCCGCCTGCCTGGCGATCGAGCTGGCGACGGGTGCCGCGATGCACATCGTGCAATACGGCGTCGTCGGGCTCGGCCTGGCGTTGTTCTATCTGACGCTGCTGGCGCTCGCCGAGCATATCGCCTTCGCGCTCGCCTACCTGGCGGCCGCCGGCCTCATCGTCGCCATGACCACGCTCTATACCTGGGCGACCCTCGGCTCGGCCCGGCGCGGAGCCATCGTCGCCGGTGTGCTCGGCCTGCTCTATGCCACGCTCTTCGTCATCCTGCGGATGGAGGACTTTGCCCTGCTGTCGGGCAGCGGTGCCGCCCTGCTGGCCTTGGCCGCCGTGATGCTGGTGACCCGGCGCCTCGGCGCCCAGATCAGGAGCGAAGATCCCGCTTGAGGACTTTGCCCGTGGCGTTGCGCGGCAGGGCGTCCATGAAACGGGCCGACTTCGGCTGCTTGAAGCGGGCGAGCTTGCCGTCGCAGAACCGCAGGATATCGGCCTCCTCCAGGTGACAGCCGTCCTTCAGCACCACGACGGCCTGGCCGACTTCGCCCCAGCGCTCGTCCGGCACGCCGATGACCGCGACTTCGGCGATCTCCGGCATGCGGTAGATCACGTTCTCGATCTCCGCCGGATAGACGTTCTCGCCGCCGGAGATGTACATGTCCTTCCAGCGGTCGACGATATAGTAGAAGCCCTCCTCGTCACGCTGCGCCGCGTCGCCGGTCTTCAGCCAGTCGCCTTCCATCGCCAGAGCCGTGGTCTCCGGCTGGTTCCAGTACCCGGGCGTGATGTTGGGCCCGCGGCGCACCCAGAGTTCGCCGACCTGGTCCGCGCCCTCGACCTCGACCCCCGCCTCGTCCATCAGGCGGAGGTCGCAATGCAGCACCGGCTTGCCGCTGGAGCCGATCTTGTCGCCCGCCCGCTCCGCATCGAGGGCCAACACCACCGGCCCCGTCTCGGTCATGCCGTAGCACTGTTCCATCGCCACGCCCTTGGCCGCCCAGGTTTCGAGGATCGACTGGGCGCAGGGCGCACCGCCGACACCGGCGGTCTTCAGGGCGGGAAAGCGAGCCGCCTCGAAGTCGGGCTGTTGGCTCATGAACAGGAAGTTGGCCGGCACGCCCAGCATATGGGTGATGCCCATCTCCGGGTCCGTCAGCCAGGCCAGCGTGCGGCCCGGGTCGAACTCCCGCATCACATAGACGGTGCCGCCGACATGGAAGGTCGGGTTGGCATAGGCGTTCAGCCCGCCGGTATGAAACAGCGGCAGCACGGTCAGATTGCGGGAGTAGCGCGTGATGGCCGAGGCCATGCCGAAGTGCAGCGCGTTCCAGAAGTTCATGGCGTAGGTGATCATCGCCCCCTTCGGCAGGCCCGTGGTGCCGGAGGTATAGAGGATGGTGACCACGTCCTCGTGGCTGAGTGCGGCCGGCTCGATTCCGCCCCGGGCCCGCTCGATGCCGAGCTCGAAGGGGCTGGCGCCGCCGTCGGTGCGCATCTCGACCAGGGTCGGGGCGACGCCCGCGGCATTCAACGCCTCGGCCTGGTCGGCGAAGTAATCTTCGTGGATCAGCACCTCCAGGGCGGCGTCGCGCAGAATGAACTCGAGCTCCGGTACCGCCAGACGCCAGTTGAGGGGAACCATGATCGCCCCCAACCGGAAACAGGCGAATTGCAGATCGAAGGTATCGGTGCTGTTGCGCGCCAGGATCGCCACCCGTTCGCCCCGCTTCACGCCGAGGGTATGGGCGAGGAAGACCGCGAGGCGGCCGACCCGGGCGTCCATCTCCGCGTAGGTGTAACTGCGGTCCGAGAACAGATCGACGCTCGCCAGCTTGTCCGGCGTGCGGTGCGCGTGGGCGGCGATCCAGTCATAGGCTTTCAGGTTCATGGGCTCGTGTCCTCCAGGGCGGCGACCTCGACCAGGGTGGAATGGGCACTCGGCCCCTGGCCGATGCGCGAGGTTCCGACGTCTCGCGTCAGTACATTGGGATTGCCGTTCAGGTCCGTGCCGTCGTCGTCCGCGTCGTGCCAGGCACCCGTCGGCATGGCGACGACGCCCGGGCGGATGTCCTCACTCATCGCCAGGCGGGCGCGGCAGGCCCCACGGTCATTGAAGACGCGCACGATGTCGCCGGAGGCGAGGCCCCGGGCCGCGGCGTCACCCGGATGCATGACCATCCGCACGGGCCGCGCCTCCGGCACGTCGGCAAGGGCACATTCGAGCTGACTGTGCAGCTTGTCGGCCGGTTGGGGCGATACGAGATGGAGGGGATATGTCGCCGCCGCCGCACCGCCGAGCCACTCCACCGGCGCCCGCCAGACCGGATGGCCCGGACAATCCTCGTAGCCGAACCCGGCGACGGTCTCGGAGAAGATCTCGATTCTGCCAGATGGCGTTCCCAGCGGGGCCGCGTCGGGATCGGCGCGGAACGCGGTGAAGGGCACCACGGCATGGTCGGGGCCCGAGATCGGCAGTTCGATCGCACCTTCGACCTTCAGTGTTTCGAAGTCCGGGACCTCGACCCCCTCGCCGGCCGCACCCTGGCGGAACCGGTCGTAGAGATGGCGCAGCCAGTCTTCGACATCGCGTCCCTCGGTGAAGGTCTCGCCGACGGCGAGCCGATCCGCCAATCCGCTGAAGATCGCATAATCGTCGCGGGCTTCGCCCACCGGCGCGATCAGCGGTGCCATGTGGAAGAGGAAGGGATCGCCGTTGGCCCGGCCGATATCCTCGCGCTCGTGCGTCGTGGTCGCCGGCAGCACGATGTCGGCGTGGCGCGCCGTCGTGGTCCACCAAGGCTCGTGCACCACGATCGTCTCCGGCACCCGCCAGGCCTGTTTCAGGCGGTTGAGGTCCTGGTGGTGATGGAACGGGTTGCCGCCGGCCCAGTAGATCAGGCGAATGTCCGGGTAGGTCAGATCCCGGCCGTTGAACTGATAGGCCCCGCCGGGATCGAACAGCATGTCGGCGATCCGCGCGACCGGGATCGCCGTTCGAACCTGGTTCTCGCCCTGCGGCAAGGCCAGGCCCTGCAAGCGTTTCATAGCGTTTCCGATGCCACCGGTGGCGCCGTAGCCATAGCCGATGCCGCCCCCCGGCAAACCGATCTGGCCCAGCATCGCGGCCAGCACCGCGGCCATCCAGATCGGCTGCTCGCCATTCTCGGCCCGCTGCAACGACCAGGAGACGGTCAGAATCGTCCGCGTCGTCGCCATGCGGCGGGCAAGTTCGCGGATCGTGTCGGCCGGGATCTCGGAGATCTCGGCGGCCCATTCCGGGGTTTTCGGTTGGCCGTCGCTCTCGCCCAGCAGATAGGGACGGAAACGCTCGTAACCGACGGTGCAGCGCGCGAGGAAATCGCGATCCACCAGCCCTTCGCTCTCCAGCACATGGGCGAGCGCCAGCATCAGCGCCGTGTCGCTGCCCGGTCGGGCGGGGAGCCAGTCGCTCGCCACCGGCGTGTCGGCGCGTTGCGGGCCGACCGTGACCAACCGCATGCCGTCGGCGGCGAAGCGGCGCAGCCAGTCCACCGTCTGGTGTCGGGTGGCACCGCCGAGGCCGACCTGCGCGTTCTTGGCGCTGATGCCGCCGAACATGACCAGGGTCTCGGTATGCTCGGCGATGGTCTCCCAACTGTTCAGATTACCCCAGGTGAGTTTGAGGAAATGCATGCCGAAGACATGCGGCGTGATCGCCTGGGCGGCCGCCGTGCTGTAACTGCCGAGCGAGGCGGTATAGCCACCGATGCAATTGAGGAACCGGTGCACCTGGCTCAAGGCGTGATGGAATCGCCCGGCGCTGGCCCAGCCGTAGGAGCCGCCGAAGATCGCCTCGTTGCCGTGCGCGCGCCGCACCCGGTCCAACTCGCCCGCGACGATGTCGAGGGCTTCGTCCCAGGGCACCTCGACATGCCCGTCCAGGCCGCGCCCGGCACCGCCGTCGCCGTCCAGCCAGCCGCGCCGCACTGCCGGCCGGGCCACACGGTCGCGGTGGTACACCGCGGCGGGGATCATTTCGGCGATGCCCGGCGGGTTGGGATCCGCCTCGAAGGGACGGGTCGCGACCAGGCGCCCGTCCTCGACGCGGGCGCGAAACGCGCCCCAATGACTGGTGCCGACTCTCTCGTTCATCAAAACGCCTCGTCATGCTTGCCGGCGAGATAGTCCTCGCGCAGGCGGAATTTCTGGATCTTGCCGGACCCGGTCAAGGGGAAGCCCTCGACCCGGCGCCACACAACCGGCGTTTTCTGGGGCGAGAGGCGCTCGCGGCAATGACGGCGCAGCTCGGCCTCGTCCGGGCGACACCCGGCCTCCGGGCGGAGGAAGCAGGCGATGATCTCGCCCCATTTCTCGTCCGGCAGGCCGATGACGGCGACTTCGGCAACCTCTGGGTGCTCCAGCAGCGCGTTCTCGATCTCGGCGGGAAAATGATTCTCGCCGCCCCGGATGATCATCTCCTTCACCCGGCCGGTGATGCGGACATAGCCCCGCGCGTCCATGGTGCCGAGATCGCCGGTATGCAGCCAGCCCTCGGCGTCGATGGTCTCGGCCGTCGCCTCCGGGTTGGCGTGATAGCCGATCATCGTGCAGGGGCCGCGGGCGCAGATCTCGCCGACCTCGCCCAATCCCGCGATCCCATTATCGGCGACCCGGCGGATCGACACGTCGGTCTGCTGCAGCGGCTGGCCGATGGTCTCGGCGATATCGTCGAAGGCGTCGTCTTCATGGTGCTGGGTGATGACGGGCGAGCATTCGGTCTGGCCGTAGAGGATCGAAAAGGCGCAGTCGAGTTCGGCCACGGTACGGCGGACCAGCTCCGGCGCGACGACGGCGCCGCCGGAACTGACCAGCCGCAGGCTGGAAACGTCGCAACCATCCTGCGCCTGGGCCTCCAGCAGGCCGAGAACCATGGTCGGCACGCCGAGGATGTGCGTCGCCCTCTCCGCCTCGATTCGATGCAAGACGGCGGCGGGATCGAACATGCCGATCAGCACCATGGCGCAGCCGGCCTGCAAGCAGCCGAGGGTGACCATGCCGCAGCCCGCGGTGTGGAACATCGGCATCGGATTGATCCAGACCGATGCCGACGTGGTGCCGCAGCGCCCGGCATAGAAGCGGGCGTTGTTGACCAGGCCCCGGTGGCCCAGCACCGCGCCCTTGGGAAAGCCGGTCGTGCCGGAGGAGTACTGGATCTGCGCGGCATCGCCCGGTGCCACCTCGGGCAGGGCCGCCGCGGCGCCGTCGACCCGCAATAGCGCCGCCCGATCGGTGAGGTCGACGACCTCGCGCACCTCGTCCAGGCCGTCGGCGGCGCGGGCGGCGATCTCGAGCATCGGGTTGCCGCGATAGCTCTCGACCAGGAACAGCGCGACCGCGCCCGACTGTTCCAGCACATAGCGCAACTCGCCCGCCTGGAAGGCCGGGTTTGCAGTCACCAGGACCAGGCCGGCGAGTGCTGCGGCATATTCCATCATCACCCATTCCGGCAGGTTCGGCGCCCACACGCAGATCCGCTCCCCCGGCCGGTAGCGGCTGGCGAGCGCCCGGGCCAGCGTGTCGCTCTCGGCCAGAAGCTCGCCATAGGTCCAGCGTCGCCCCGCCTCGCCCGAGAAACCGACCTCGACCAGGGCCGGGGCGCCGGGCGTGCGATCGGCGACGTCGCGCAATAGGGCGCCGACGGTGGTCTCCCAGATGGCCTCCTCCGTCCGTGCGGGGAACAGCGCCTCGGATAGTTCGGCTTCGTACATGGGACATCCCCCTCGCCGGCGATCGTTTCGATCCGCCATCTCATGACCTCTAAACGGCCGATCGGCAAGACCCTCGACCGTCGATTTCGACTCCCTCCCTCCGAACGGGACCGATAGGATCGAGCGGAAGACGCAAGCTGTCGCGAGGGGATCATGACGTCCAACGAAGCACCGCCTCCCCCACCTGCCGGTATCGGCCGGCGGCTCGCGCGATCCGCGCTCGCGCCGGACTATGCGGCCCTGCTGCCGGCGCGAGGGCTGCTGGCCGGCGGCGGCGGCCTGGTCTCGACGGTCTGGCGGCTGGTCGTCGATTTCGACAGCGGCACGGCACGGGCGGCGCGGGGGCGAACCGTCGTCGATCCGGCGGCGGCGGAAACGGCGATCGCCCTCTCCCACGACGAGCTGGCGGCGTTCGAACGTCAGGCGCGCGCGCTCTTTACCGCGCCGCCGACGCCGCAGACCGTGATGACGATGGATGCCCTGGGCGTGCTGATCGCGGTCGACGGCGACAGGGCGTTCGAGCTTTCGCCGCGCGGGCCGATCACGGCGGGGCCGGAGGCCGAGTTGCACCGCCGTCTCGCCGCCCTGCTCCCCGCGGATGCCGCGCGCTGATATAGTGTGTCCAACTGCTTCCCCCGGACCCAGACAGGATCTCCCCACATGAGCCTTGCCGTCGCCATTCAGATGGACCCGATCGAGGACGTCGACATCGACGCCGACAGTACCTTCGCCCTCGCCCTGGAGGCGCAGGCCCGCGGGCACGGGATCTATCACTACCTACCGCGCGAGCTGTCGATGAAAGGCGGGCGGGTCGTCGCCAAGGTCCGCCCCCTCCAGGTCCGGCGCGAGCCCGGCAATCACGCCACCCTCGGCCCGATGGAGCCGGTCGACCTGGCGACGATGGACGTCGTGCTGATGCGCCAGGATCCGCCCTTCGACATGGCCTACATCACCGCGACCCATCTGCTGGAGCGGATCCACCCCTCGACCCTGGTGGTGAACGATCCGAAGAACGTGCGCAACGCGCCGGAGAAGCTGTTCGTCACCCACTTCCCCGAGCTGATGCCGCCGACGCTGATCACCGCCGACATGGACGAGGTCCGCGCCTTCCGCGACGAGTACAAGGACATCATCATCAAGCCGCTGTTCGGCAACGGCGGTGCCGGGGTCTTCCACATCAAGCCCGGCGACGAAAACCTGAACGCGCTGATCGAAATGTTCACCCAGATCAGCCGGGAGCCGCTGATCGCCCAGGCCTACCTGCCGGCGGTGCGGGCCGGCGACAAGCGCGTCATCCTGATCGATGGTCGCCCGGCGGGCGCCATCAACCGGGTCCCGGCCGAGGGTGAGGCGCGCTCGAACATGCATGTCGGAGGCCAGGCCATGCAGTCGATCCTGACACCGCGCGACCGGCTGATCTGCGAGGCGATCGGCCCCTCCCTGAAGGCGCAGGGCCTGATCTTCGTCGGCATCGACGTCATCGGCGATTACATGACGGAGATCAACGTCACCTCGCCGACCGGCATCCAGGAAGCGGGACGCTTCGACGACACGAACCTGGCCGGCGAGATCTGGGATTCGATCGAAGACCACTACCGCGCGACCCGGGAAAACGACCTGGGTTGAGGACGGCAGGCCCGTGGCGCGCCGCAAACGGGAGACGAGGCTTCCCGCGCCGTTCCTGAAGCGGATCGTCGCGCGTCCCGAGGCCTTCGGTGAGGCCGACGCCTATCCCTTCGACCTGCCCTGGCTGCGGCGCGGCGACTTCGAACTCGATTTCACCACGCCGATCACCATCGTCGTCGGCGAGAACGGGGCCGGAAAGTCGAGCCTGATCGAAGCCATCGCGACACTTTCCGGCTATGACGAGGCCGGCGGCGGGAAAGGCTACCGACCGGTCGATCATTCGAGCGCCGTCGATGTCAGCGCCGCGCCGCTCGCCGATGCGTTGCGGGGACAATGGCTGCCCAAGGTGACGACGGGCTGGTTCTTCCGGGCGGAATCCTTCTACTCGGTCGCCCGCTATCTCGACCAGGCGGCGTTGTCATCCGGGAATGCGCCGCCTGACTTTCTCTCCTGGTCGCACGGCGAAGGCTTCATCCGGTTCTTCGAAGAGCGCTGCGCGCGACAAGGCCTCTTTCTCCTCGACGAACCGGAGAGCGCGCTGTCGCCCCGCCGGCAGCTGGAGCTGTTGCGAATCCTGGTCCGCATCCACAAAGCCGGCAACGCGCAGGTCATCCTGGCGACCCACTCGCCCCTCATCATGGCCTGCCCGCAGGCACGCCTGCTGGAAATCACCCGCGGGGGCTTGATCGAGATCGACGTCACCCAGACCGATCACTTCCGCCTCTAT
This sequence comes from uncultured Alphaproteobacteria bacterium, assembly GCA_951812805.1. Taxonomy (GTDB): domain Bacteria; phylum Pseudomonadota; class Alphaproteobacteria; genus JASLMY01. Next base: position 41,332 of record CATOSZ010000004.1, read on the forward strand.
AAGGAATTTCTGGACGATCCCGACGGCTTCATCCGGGACGCCTTGGCGAACGCCGATCAATAGTTCGGCATAACCACAACCGCCGGCTGGGCGCGGCATCGCGATCGCGTCAAACTCATCCGAATGGGGTCAGGTCTTGTTTTTTGCCTTTATTACCAATTCTTGAAGTAGGCAAGAAACAAGACCTGACCCCAAATGAGATCTGTGGTACGCGCTGGCGGACGCCGATCAATAGTTCGGCATAACCATAACCACCGGCTGGGCGCGGCATCGCGATCGCGTTAAGCTTGAACGACCGCCCCCTCGCAGGAGCCCGCCACCATGGTCGACGCGACCGCCACGCGACGCCTATCGGCAATCGTTTCGGCCGATGTCGTCGGCTACAGCCGGCTGTTGGCGGAGGACGAGACGGCGACGCTGGCGGCGATGAAGGCCCATCATCACGAGCTGTGGCTGCCCGAGATCACGGCACACGGCGGACGGGTCGTGGGCACGGCGGGCGACGGCCTTCTGGTCGAATTTCAAAGCGCGGTGGCAGCCCTTGAATGCGCGCTCGCGGTGCAGCGCGGCATGACGAGCCGCAACGTCGACCTGCCGCCTGAACGGCGGATGCTGTTTCGCCTCGGCATCAACATCGGCGATGTCGTGGTCGACGGCGACGACATCTTCGGCGACGGCGTGAACATCGCCGCCCGCCTGGAAGCGATCTGCCAGGCGGGTGGGATCTGCATCTCGGACGACGTCATGCGGCAGGTCCGGGGCAAAGTCGACACCGCGTTCACCGACGGCGGGCCACGAGACCTCAAGAACATCCCCCAACCGGTTCATGTCTGGCATTGGCATGGCGAAGAGGCGAGTGCGCCCGAAACCGCGGTGCCTTCGAACGACAAGCCCGCCATCGCCGTGCTGCCCTTCGCCAACACCAGCGGCGATCCCGAACAGGAGTATTTTTCCGATGGCCTCACCGAGGATCTGATAACCGCCCTGGCGCACTGGCGTTCCTTCCCGGTGATCGCCCGCAACTCCTCCTTCGCCTACAAGGGCAAGTCGGTGGACGTCGTCCAGACCGGCCGGGAGCTGGGCGCCCGCTACCTGCTCGAAGGCAGCGTGCGCAAGAGCGGTGAGCGGATCCGTATTACCGCCCAGCTCGTCAACGGCGCCAACGGGCATCACATCTGGGCGGAACGCTATGATCGCCGGCTCGACGACATCTTCGAGGTGCAGGACGAAATCACCCAGCGTATCGCCGCGATCATCACGCCGGAACTGGTCAAGCTCGAAGCCAAGAGCGCGACACCCAAACGACCCGAAGACCTCGACGCCTGGGATTTTTGCCTTCGGGGCATGGAGATGGTCCGGTACCGAACCGCGGACGCCAACGCCAAGGCACGAGAGCTGTTCGAAAGCGCCGTCGCGCTACAGCCCGACTATGCGGACGCCCACGCCGGCCTGTCCTTTACCCATCACATGGACATCTTGCTGCAGAACACCGACGACCGAAAAGCCACGGCGACGCTGGCCCTGGAGGCCGCCCGCAGCGCGGTCAGGTCGGACGAGGCGTCTTCCAGTGCCCATCAGGCGCTGAGCACCGCGTATCAGTGGCTCGACCGCAACGACGACGCCGTCCGCGAGGCTAGAATTTCGGTCGACCTCAATCCCAACAACGCCGCCGTGCTTCACTCCCTCGGCAACAAGTTGGACCTGGCCGGGGCGGGCGACGGCATCGAACTCATGGAAAAGGCGCAGAGCCTCAATCCCCGGGACGCCCAGATGCATTCGCACCTGTCGTTTCTCGCCCGCGCCTACGCCGCCAAGGGGGACCATGCGGACGCCGCCGACCGCGCCTTCAAGGCCGTCGAGCGTGGTCCGAACTACGCCAATGCCTATTATGTTCTGGCGATCGCCCTCGGCCATCTCGGCCGCATCGAGGAGGGCGTGGAGGCGCTGGCGACCTGCGACCGCCTGCATCCGGGCTTCGTCGCCGAGCGGGAGACCTGGCAACCCTACGTGCGGCCCGAAAGCAACGAGGCCTTGCGCGCGGGCATTCGCAAGCTGCGCGACTAGCTCTTCAAGCGACCAGCACCGTCACCACGGTGGCCGCCGCGTCGTGGCCGAGCCAGCCGCCGGCGTTTTCGGCGAGCGCGACGCGGGCGCCCTCGCGCTGGCGGGGGCCGGCCGTGCCGCGGAGCTGTTCGGTCAGTTCGACCAGCTGCGCGCAGCCGGATGCGCCTACCGGATGGCCCCGGCTCAACAGGCCGCCACCGGCGTTGACCGGCATGTCGCCGCCGGGCGAGGTGCGCCCGCTCCGCAGCAGGTCGGGACCGCCGCCCGGCTCGCAGAGCTGGAGTTCCTCGTAGAGCACGAGCTCCGCCGGGGCGGCGGCGTCGTGCAGTTCGACCACATCGACGTCTTCCGGCCCCAGACCGGCCGTTTCATAGGCGAGCGCCGCGGCCCGGGTCGCCACCGGCGGCGCCTCGGGATCGGACGGCATGCCCGAGGCAAGCGCGGAGGCCTTGATCTCCGGCCCCCGGATGCCGCGGCGGCGGGCGAAATCCTCGCTCACCAGCACCAGAGCCGCGGCGCCGTCGCCGATGGGGGAGCACATCATCAAGGTCAATGGATCGGCGATCATGCGGCTGGCGAGCACGGCGTCGACATCCGTGGTTGCGCGAAACTGAGCACGGTCGTGCCGCGTGCCGGAGGCGCGGCTCTTGACGGAGACGGCGGCGAAATCCTCGACCGTCGCGCCGCTGCGCGCCATGTAGCCCTTGGCGACGGAGGAATAGAGGTCCATGAAGACGGAGCCGGTCGGCTCGTCGAGGGGCGCGCCGATACGCCGTTTCAGCGCGTCCAACTCTTCCGCATCGGCCGCCGCCTCCAACGCGCGAAGCGGCACCAGGCGATCCTCGTTGTACATTTTCTCGGCACCCACGGCGATCGCCACATCGCACTGCCCGGCGCCAATCGCCATATGGGCGAGGTTCACCGCCGTCGAGCCCGACGCGCAGGCGTTTTCGACGTTGATCACCGGGGCGCCTTGCAACGCCAGGCCGCGAAGCGCCGTCTGGCCGCGAATGCACTCCTGCCGGTTCAACAGACCCGCCGCGGCGTTGCCGAAGGCGACCAGGCCGATATCGCCAACCTCCAGGCCCGCGTCCCCCAGAGCCTGGCGCGTCGCATCGCAGGCCAGATCGCCGAGTGAGGTCTCGAGAAAGCGGCCGAAGGGCGTCATGCCGACGCCGCCGACGATCACCTTGCGCATGGCCGTTACCCTCCCCCTCAGGCCGCGGCGAGCGGGCCGCGCAGCAGCCGGCCCGGCAGTGCGCCTGTCGGCTCATTGTCGCGCAGCACGATCTCGCCGGCGACCACGGTTGCCTTGATGCCCTCGGCATATTGCTTCAGCCGCTTTGCACCGGCCGGCAGGTCGTTCACCACCGTCGGCATCCGGGGTGCTACCTTGTCGCCGTCGAGCACGACGATGTCGGCCACCAGCCCTTCGCGCAACAGGCCGCGGTCGTGGAAGCCCCAACGGGTCGCCGTGTCGTAGGTGATGAGGCGGATCGCCTCCTCCAGCGTGAAGGCCTCGCGCTCGCGCACCCAATGGCTCAGCAGATGGGTCTGCAGGGAGCTGTCCATGATCTGGCTGACGTGCGCGCCCGAATCCGAGAAGGTCACGCAGGAATAGGGGTTCTTCATCAACGCCAGCGCATCGTCCTGGTTCTCGTTCGCCAGCGGCTGGCGAAAGAACAGCTTCAGGTCCCGCTCCAGCGCCATGTCGATCATCGCCTCGGCCGGGCTGACGCCCCGCTCCGCCGCGATATCGGCCATCGGCCGGTGAGGAAGTTGCACCTGTTCCATGGCATAGAAGATGTCCCACTCGGGCGGGCGGGCCTCGGCGCCGACCACGGCCGGGCCCTCGTAGGGGCGATTGGCGACCTCGATCAGCTTGGCGCGGATCTCGGGATCACGCAGCTTGGCCTTCTGTTCCTCGAGCGGCAGTGCCCGGATGTCGCGCCAGACGTCCCAGGCGTCGAACGGCGTCGCCGTCTCGAAGGACAGGATCGAGTTGATCTCCCGGCTGTGCACCTGGGTGAAGAGGTTGGCGCCAGACCGGTTGCCCTGATCGATAATGTCATAGAGCGGCTTCCACTGGCCCGGATAGTTGCGCCGGCTGAGGCTGCCGAAGGTGATCGGCCGGCCGCTCTCGCGGCTGAGGGTGACCAGGTCGCCGTAGACGCGGCGCATCTTCTCCTCGTCGCCCCGCTCCATCGCGAGCTGGAAGATGCCGGCGCCGAGGTCGCCCATCGCGTGGACCAGCGCCTGCACCTCGGAGAACGGCGCGTCGCGGCTGGCGACGGGCCGGTCGTCGGAGGTCTGGTGGCTCGGGCTGCGCGAGGTGGAGAAGCCCATGGCACCGGCCGAAACCGCCTCTTTCACCTGGCGGACCATCTCGGCGAGGTCGTCCTCCGTCGCCTTGCCGCCGAAGGCCCGCTCGCCCATCACATGGGTGCGGAGCGCGGAATGGCCGATATAGCCGGCGTAATTGATCCCCTTCGGCAGGGTGTCGAGCACGTCCATGAACTCAGGGTAGGTTTCCCAGCGCCAGTCGATCCCGGCCAGCATGGCGTCGCGCGAGATGTCCTCCGCCCGCTCCAGGTTGCGGAAGACGAAGTTGACCTCTTCTTCCCGGCAGGGCGCGAGGGTGAAGCCACAATTGCCCATCACCACGGTCGTCACGCCGTGATAGCAGGAGCAGCTGCCGAGCGGATCCCAGAAGATCTGCGCGTCCATATGGGTGTGGCCGTCGACGAAACCGGGCGCGACGATATGGCCTTCGGCGTCGATTTCCTGGTCGGCGGGCTCGGCGATGCGGCCGATCCGCGCGATCCGGCCGCCCTTGACGCCGACATCGGCGCGGTAGCGCGCCAGGCCGGAGCCGTCGATCACCATGCCGTTCCTGATCACCAGATCGTAAGCCATATCCATCGTCCCCATTTCTCGAATGATCGTTCGAAACGAATTCTAGCCGAAGACCCGCCCCCACGCGAGAGGGCCCCGCCGGCACGATACCGACGGGGCCCTCACTCGATTCGAGCCGAGCCGATCGGCGCGCGGTCAACCGTCCCAGACGGCTTCGGGAAGCGGCAGGCCGGCGAGCGCCGCCGCGTCGAGCGGGCGGTCCGGCGTGATCTCCTGCATCTCCAGCGCCATGGCCAGCTGGCGGACATGCTGCGCGGTGTGCCAGGTCGTACGCTCCAGCACCTCGTGCATCGTCTGACGGCCGAAGTAGGTCTCGACCGGCTCGACCCCTTCGCGGTCCGCGCAGGCCGTCCACCAGGCATTGAAGCGCGCCCGCACCCCGCCGCCGTAGCCAGTGATGTCGGCGGTAGTGGCGATTTCCGGCCCCGGCTCCTGGGTCAGCATCTCGTAAGTCAGGGTTTCACCGCCCACGTTCTCGAGGAAAGCCTCGGAGATGCGGAAGACATGGTGGCAAAGCACCCGGTAGCTGCGGTCGCGATTCAGCAGCTTGTCGGCGAGCCGGGCCTGGGGAAACTGTTCGATCAGCCGGGCGGCCGTCTCCAGCACCAGGTCCAGGCGGGCCGTCAGTTCGGCAACGGAAAGCTCGGGGCCCGCCGCCGCCTCGATCTCCAGGAACTCGGAGACGTCGGTCAGCAATTGGGCAAAGACGAAACGGTCGCCACGGGAGACGACGGGAACACTACGCGCGCCCAGCGCCCGCAAGGCGGCCATCGCCTCGGGATCGTCCTGGACGTTCATACTCTCGAATTCGATACCTCGGGACGAAAGAAACTCTTTCGCACTAAGACAGCTGGTTCACCCAGGGCGCCAGAAGACGCGGATCGGCTCGGACATGGGGACGACATCCCTCCTCTCGGGCCGCGCCCTGCGCGCGGCGGCGACATCTTCGCCGCGAACGACGACGATGTCACCCCCCGGCGCGGGCGGCCGAGACTCAGGCCCAGGTCGGCACCCGGATGAAGTGGCCCTCGACCTCGCCGACCCCGTCGCAGCCCTCGGCCGCGGCGAGCATGGCGGCCCGGGTTTCCGGCTCGTCGACCATGCCCCAGAGATGCACCGTGCCGCCATCGACGATCACGTTCATCAACATCGCGTCCGAGCGGATATCGTGGATCGTCTGCTCGACGGCCGCGCGGATCTTGCGATCGTCGGCGCGGACATCCTCCGGCGTCTGGCTCAGGACCTCCGGCTGCATCATCAAGACGCGCAGCAGGTCGGCGCGCGAGAGAATCCCGACGACGGTCCCGTCGCGCAGCACCGGCACCCGCTTGATGCGACGCGTTTCCAGAAGCTGGGCGGCCACCGCGACGGGCGTGTTCTCGTCCACGCTGGCGACGTTCGCGGTCATTACCTGCCCGGCGGTACGCCCGTGCGCCTTCAGATGATCCGAGGCGCGCTCGCTCTCCTTCGAGATGACGTCGAGCCACCACGAACCACGCTTTTCGCCCGCAATTTCCGGCCGCCGCACCAGGTCGCCCTCGCTGACGATGCCGATGAGCTTGTCGCCGCCGTCGACCACGGGGACCGCCGAGATATGCTTCTCCAACAACAGGGCCGCCACGTCGCGCACCGCCATGTCGGCGGTGATGGTGATGACGTTGCGGGTCATGATGTCTTGCGCTTGCATGGTTCCAATCCTCCATTCGCGTCCAAGGTCGCCACCAGTCTCGCGGCGGAGCGCGCGGCCCGCATTGATCTAGCTCAAGGCTCGGCGCTCCAAGGTGCCGTTTCGGGCAGCGATCCCCGCAACAGGATTTCCCGCAGGCGGACCCAGCGCCGCGCCGCGTCCTCCGGTGCCGGCAGGGCGCGGGCCGCGACGATCGCCTCCATCCGTTGCCAATCGTCGGCGTCGAACACGGCCTCCAGGCGCGGGAAGAACTGACGGTCCTCGAGCGACATGTGCGCGCGATAGACTTCGACGAAACGTCCGGCCAACGCCAGCGCGCCGTCCCTCGGCACTTCGACGTCCGCGACCAGGTCGTCCAGCGTCTCGTGCAGCGATTGCGTCAACGTCGCCAGTCGCCGATGTTCGTCTTCGAGATCGCCGATTGCCGCCACGGCATCGCCGTCGCGGGCCTGCAGGTTCTCGTAGAGCACGTCTTCGACCGGATGGTGGGCTAAATCGGGGAAGGCGCGACAGTATTCGACGACATCGCGCATCAGTTCGAAATCGGGACGGCCACCGCGGCGGTAGCGTACGACCTCCCGCTCGAGCAGCACGAGCATGTCGCGCATGGCGTCGTGCTCGTGCCGAAGGCGTTGGAGCAATCCGCTCATCACCTCTTGCTCCTGGATCATGATCTGTAGGTCGCCCAGGCCAAGGCCAAGACAAATCCCACGCCGGCCACGATCACCATCGTCAGATAAGCCATCTCCCCGCCAGTCATCGCCTGTCTCCTTAGAATTTCGTTGCATCATCGAGGCAATTCTCGATAGGGCTACGAGACCAGGCATTGATTTGGCTCAATACGGCATCGACGGGGCCGCGCCGGGCCCGCGGGAAGGGTCTGACGGTCTGGCGGTCTGACGGTCTTCAGCCGAGTTGGTCGCGCGCAAGCGCTACCCAATAGTCGCGGCCGCGCGCCAGGATCTCGTCGTTCAGGTCGTAGTTGGGATTGTGCAGCGAAGCGCCGCAATGTCCGGAGTCACCGTTGCCGATCAGGATGTAACAGCCGGGCTTTTCCCGCAGCATCCGGGCGAAATCCTCGGAGGCGCCGCAGGTCGGGCAATCGGCGTCGACCGCGATTTCGCCGGCGACGGCGCGAGCGGCGCGGATCGCGGCCTCGGTCTCGGCCGGCGCATTCACCGTCGGCACGAAATCGTGGCGATAGAGCACCTCGCCCTCGGCCTCGTGCGCCGCACAGATGCCGGCGACGATCCGCCGCATGCGGGTTTCGATCAGGCCCTGGGTTTCCACCGTCAGCGCCCGGGCGTCGCCCCGGATCGTCACTTGGCTGGGGATAACGTTGCGGGCGCCGTCGGTGGTCATCTCCGTCACCGAGACGACCCCCCACTCGCGGGGTGCTACACCGCGCGAGACGATGGTCTGGAGGGCCAGCACCACCTCGGCGCCGACGACGATCGGATCAACCGTCCGCTCCGGCATCGAAGCATGGCCGCCCCGGCCCCGGATCTCGATCTCGAACACGTCCTCCGAGGTCATGATCGCGCCTTCGCGCACGGCGAAATGTCCGGCCGGCAGGCCCGGCATGTTGTGCATGCCCCACACCCCGTCCATCGGAAAACGATCGAACAGGCCGTCCGCGATCATCGAAAGGGCGCCCCGCCCGTCTTCCTCGCTCGGCTGGAAGATGAAATGCACCGTCCCCTCGAAGCCACCCTCCGACGCGAGGCGACGGGCCGCACCCAGCAGCATGGCGGTATGGCCGTCATGGCCACAGCCATGGAAGACGCCGTCGTGGATGGAGCGATGGGGAAAGCCGTTCGCCTCCTGGATCGGCAGGGCGTCCATGTCGGCGCGCAGGCCGATCGCCCGATTGCCGCCACCCCGCCGCAAGCTGGCGACGATACCGGTGCCGCCGATGCCGCGATGCACCTCCAGGCCGAAGCGCTCCAGCAAACCGGCGACCTTGTCGGCCGTACGATGCTCGGCGAAGCCGAGTTCCGGATGCCTGTGGATATCGCGGCGCCAGGCCCGCATGTCGTCGTCCATGTCGCTCTCCCCGGGTTCGTGCCGGCGAGGATACATCGTGGCACCGCCCTGCCAACGTAAAGATGAACCCCGGCGAATTGAGGCCTGCGGCCCGTCTGACTACACTTCGGCGCCGAACAAGAGGAGATGTCCCGCCATGGCCGAGCCGGAACTCGACGTTGCCGTCATCGGAGCCGGTTTCGCCGGCATGTACATGCTGCACCGCCTGCGCGGCCTGGGGTTTCGCGCGCGGGTGTTCGAAGCGGGCTCGGGCGTCGGCGGCACCTGGTATTGGAACCGCTATCCCGGCGCGCGCTGCGATATCGAAAGCGTGCAGTATTCCTACCAGTTCGACGAGGCGCTGCAGCAGGAATGGGTTTGGAGCGAACGCCACGCCACCCAGCCCGAGATCCTCGGCTATGCCGAACATGTCGCGGAGCGCTTCGACCTCTACGCCGATATCCAGTTCGACACCCGCATCGAAGGCCTGGAACTGAACGCGGCGGGTACCGGCTGGACGCTCGAAACCGAGGACGGCGCGTGCTTCACCGCACGCTTCTGCGTCATGGCGACGGGCTGCCTTTCGGTGCCGAACTGGCCGGCGCTGCCGGGCCTCGAGAACTTCGCCGGCCCGGTGCTGCACACGGCGCGCTGGCCGCACGGGGCACAGGACTTCACCGGGCGCCGTGTCGCCGTCATCGGCACTGGATCCTCCGGCATTCAGACCATCCCGCTGGTCGCCGAGCAGGCCGACCGGCTGACCGTATTCCAGCGGACCGCGAACTATACGATTCCCGCCCGCAACGCGCCCCTGGATCCGGAAAAGGTCCGCGCGCTGAAAGCCCGCTACAAGGAATTCCGCGCGGAGGCCAAGCAGACCGGGCCCGGCATCCACGCGGTCTTCCGGCCGGCCTCGGTGCTCGAGGCGTCCGAGGACGAGGTTTTCGAGCGGTTCGAAGAACGCTGGCGCGACGGCGGCCTGATCTTCATGGGCGCTTTCGGCGACCTGATGCTAACGCAGGAAGGCAACGACAAGGCGGCCGGGTTCGTGCGCGACAAGATCCGCGCCATCGTGGACGACGCGGAAACGGCGGAACGGCTCTGCCCGCGAAACATCATCGGGGCCAAGCGGTTGTGCGTCGACACGGACTATTACGCCACCTACAACCGCGACAACGTGCAACTCGTCGATTTACGGGCCGAGCCGATCGAGAGGGTGGGCGAGAGTTCGATCCGCACCGGCGCCGACGACTATCCGGCCGACGTCGTGATCATCGCCACCGGCTTCGACGCGATGACCGGCGCGCTCACCAACGTCGACATTCGGGGCCGCGACGGCGTCCGCCTGGCCGAGCTCTGGGATGAGGGGCCGAGCAGCTACCTCGGCCTGGCGATGAACGGTTTCCCCAACCTCTTCACCGTCACCGGCCCCGGCAGCCCCTCGGTGTTCACCAACATGATTCCGACCATCGAGCAGCACGTCGACTGGATCGCCGATTGCCTCGTCCACGCGCGCGACCACCGGCACGGGCGGATCGAGGCTACCGGGGACGCCGAGCAAGCCTGGTGGGCACATGTGCAGGAGGTCGGGCGCGTCGGCCTGAAGGCGACGGTCGACAGCTGGTACGTCGGCGCCAACGTCGAGGGCAAGGCCAGGGTTTTCCTGCCCTATCTCGGCGGCTTCCCCGAGTATTGCCGCAAGTGCGAGGAGGTCGTGGCGCGCGATTACGAAGGCTTCGCCTTCGGCTGAGGTCACGGGTCGCGCGGGCCTGCCGAAGGGCCAAACATAAACGTTACATGACGGGCATCGACGCGCGGCTTTCGATGCGCTATGCAGGCGCCGGCTCGCACAGCGGGCAGCGGGGGAAACAGGCTCCGGCGCACCGCGCGTGCCGCCAAAGGGCTGGGAACGAAGAAACGGATTTGCCTCTCGATGAGTGAAAGCGACACAGCCGCCCTCGGGGGGGCGGGCGGCGACCTCATACTGGAAGTGCGCGACGTCGCCGTTCATTTCGGCGGCATCATCGCGCTGGACGGGGTCAGCTTCGAGGTCGGCCGGGGCGCCATTCAGGGCCTGATCGGGCCGAACGGTGCCGGCAAGACCACCCTCTTCAACTGCTTGAGCCGCCTCTATATCCCGACCTCCGGCGATATCCTGTTCGAGGGCCGCTCGATCATGAAGACCTCGGCGCATCGCATCGCCGACATCGGCATCGGCCGGACCTTCCAGAACCTGGCGCTGTTCCGCACCATGTCGGTGCTCGACAACATCATGGTCGGCGCCCACTGCCAGAGTAAGAGCGACTTCGTTTCGAACGCGTTGCGCCTGCCCTGGGTCGGCCGCGAGGAGAACAGCCTGCGGGAGCGGGCCTGGGACCTGATCGACTATCTGGAGCTGACCGACGTCGCGCACATGCCCGTCGGCGGCCTGCCCTTCGGCACCCAGAAACGGGTCGAACTGGCCCGCGCGCTGGCCGCGCAGCCGAAGATCCTGTTGCTGGACGAACCGGCCGGCGGCCTCAACCACGACGAGGTCGAGGAGCTCGGCGCGCTCATCAAGCAGATCCGCGACGACCGGCACATCACCGTGCTGCTGGTCGAGCATCACATGAGCCTGGTGATGAGCGTTTCGGACCAGGTCGTGGCAATCGATTTCGGGCGCAAGATCGGCGAAGGCACACCCGACGAGGTTCGCAACAACGCCGAAGTGGTGCGCGCCTATTTGGGGACGACAAACTGATGGCCCTGCTCGAAGTCAGCAATCTCGTCGCCTCCTACGGCCCCATCCGGGCCCTGCACGGCATCAGCTTCTCGCTCGAGGAAGGCGGCGTTACCACCATTCTCGGCGCCAATGGCGCGGGCAAGACCAGCACGCTGCGCGCCATCTGCGGCATGGTGAAAACGGAAGGCAGCGTCCACTTCGACGGGCAGGACATTTCCAGCCGGCCGACGGAGGCGATCGTGCGCCGGGGCGTCGCCCATGTGCCCGAAGGCCGCGGCACCTTCACCCGCGTTACGACCGAGGAAAACCTGCTGCTGGGCAGTTACAGCCGGCGCGACAAGAAGGCCGTGCAGAGCGACATGGAGCAGGTCTACGGCTATTTCCCGCGGCTGAAGGAGCGGCGCAATCAGCAGGCCGGCACGCTGTCGGGCGGCGAGCAGCAGATGTTGGCGGTCGGCCGCGCCCTGATGCTGCGCCCAAAGCTGATGCTGCTGGACGAGCCGTCCTTCGGCCTGGCGCCGCTGATCGTCGAGGAACTGTTTGCGATCCTGCGCCGCATTAACGAGGACGAGAAGGTCACCATGCTCCTGGTCGAGCAGAACGCGACCCTCGCCCTCGACCTCGCGGACCACGCCTACCTGCTGGAGACCGGCAACGTCGTCATCGCCGGGACCGCGGACGAAATCGCCGCCGACGAAACGGTTCGGCGCTCCTATCTCGGCTACTAGCCTCGAAAGCTCGGGTTCAAAGATGGATCTCTTCCTACAACAGACCCTGGACGGCCTCGCCACCGGCGCGATCTACGCCTCGCTCGCGCTGGCCGTGGTGATGATCTACCAGGCGATCGACCACTTCAATTTCGCCCAGGGCGAAATGGCGATGTTCTCGACCTTCATCGCCTGGCAGCTGATCGCGTGGGGCATGCCCTACTGGGCCGCCTTCCTGATCTGCCTCGCCTTTTCCTTCATCGGCGGCATGCTGATCGAGCGGGTCATCTTCGCGCCGATTCACGATGCCCCGGTGTTGAGCCACATCGTGATCTTCATCGCGCTGACCCTGATCTTCAACGCGCTCGCCGGCTTCGTCTGGGATTTCACGATCAAGGAATTCCCGAGCCCGTTCCCCGACAAGCTGCCCTTCGAATCCACCCTCATCGGGCCGCATGAATTCGGCGTCGTCGGCATAACCCTGGTGATGCTGGGCCTGATCTACGTGTTCTTCCGCTTCACCCCCGTTGGCCTGGCGATGCGCGCGGCGGCGGCCAATCCGGTGTCCGCAGCCCTCGTCGGCATCTCGGTCAAGCGGATGCTGGGGCTCGGCTGGGGCCTCGCGGCCGTGGTCGGCGCCGTCGCCGGCATGATGATCGCGCCGAAGGTCTATCTGGAGCCGAACATGATGCTCGGCATCCTGCTGTATGGTTTCGCGGGCGCCGTCGTCGGCGGCCTGACGAGCCCGGGGGGCGCCGTCGTCGGCGGCTTCCTGATGGGCGTGCTGGAGAATCTGGCCGGCACCTACATCATCGGCTCCGAGCTGAAGCTCACCTTCGCGCTCGTCGTGATCGTCGCCGTCCTGTTGTTCAAGCCGGCGGGTCTGTTCGGCCGCGTCGTCGTGATGAGGGTCTAGAGCCGTGGCATCGCACGATCCGAGGGCCAATCCGGCCGACAGCTACCTGCTCTTCGGCATCGCCATGCCGAAGGTGCGGATGATCACCCTGGTGGTCGGCATTGCGCTCGCCATCACGCTTCCCTTCATGGTCTCGAACTTCGCCGTCTTCCAGATGACCCAGGTGCTGGTCTATGCCATCGCCGTGCTCGGGCTCAATCTGCTGACCGGCTACAATGGGCAGTTCTCACTCGGTCACAGCGCCTTCTACGCGCTCGGTGCCTATACGACGGCGATCATGATCGACCGGTACGAAATCGAGTACTACTGGACGATCCTACCGGCCGGCATCGTCTGCTTCATCGGCGGCTTCCTCTTCGGCCTGCCGGCCCTGCGCCTGGAGGGGTTGTATTTGGCGCTCGCCACCTTCGCGCTCGCCGTCGCCACGCCGCAGCTGCTGCGCTACGAGCATTTCGAGGAGTTCACCGGCGGCGTCCAGGGCATCGACGTGTTCAAGCCCGACAGTCCGATCTCCGGCCTCAATGCTGACCAGTATCTCTACTTCTTCGTGCTGGTCGTCGGCGCACTGCTGATCCTCGGCGCCTGGAATCTGGTGCGCGGGCGCACGGGCCGGGCGATGATCGCGATCCGCGATAATCCCATCGCGGCCAGCACCATGGGCATCAACACCTCGCTCTACAAGTCGATCACCTTCGGTGTTTCCGGCTTCTACACGGGCATCGCCGGTGCGCTCGGCGCCATCGTCGCCGAGTTCGTGGCACCCGACAGCTTCACCTTCTTCCTCTCCGTCTGGTTCCTGGTCGGCATGGTGGTCGGCGGCCTGGCGTCGATTCCGGCAGCGATCGCCGGCGGCATCTTCATCCTCTACATGCCGAACGTCTCGGAAGAGGTGATCAGCCTGTTCTTCGGTAACGATCCGAGCGCCAAGGCCCTGATCTGGGTGGCGTTCGGCTTGTTCCTGATTTTCACCGTCTATGTCGTGCCGAACGGGCTTGCCGGCCTGATCCGGCAAGGCATTGCAAAACTCGCCAGGCGGCCGGGCGCGTAGACAGGCCCGCCCGCCTGGTCGATACTTCGAACCACGTCCCGCAAGTGGACAAACAGGGAGGAGACCCCATGAAACTTCGTCTGATGAGCACGGTGGCCGTGGCCGCCATGGCGCTCGGCGCCGGTCCGGCCCTCGCCGCTAACGCGCCGGGTGTTACCGACACCGAAATCAAGATCGGCAACACCAATCCCTACAGTGGTCCGGCCTCGTCCTACGGCACGATCGGCAAGTCGATCTCCGCCTGCTGGGACTCGATCAACGCCGGCGGCGGCGTCAACGGCCGTAAGATCAAGTGGATCTCCTACGACGACGGCTACAGCCCGCCGAAGACCAAGGAGCAGATCCGCAAGCTGATCGAGCGTGACGAGGTGGCCTTCACCTTCCAGACGCTCGGCACGCCGACCAACTCGGCGGTCCACAAGTACATGAACAAGAAGAAGGTCCCGCACCTCTTCGTCGCCACCGGTGCCACCAAATGGGGTCAGCCCTCGAAGTTCCCGTGGACCATCGGCTGGCAGCCCAACTACCAGACGGTCGGCGCCATCTTCGGCAACTACATCCTGCAGAACCACCCGAACGCCAAGGTCGCGATCATCAACCAGAACGATGACTACGGTAAGGACTACGTCATCGGGATGAAGCAGGAGATGGGCGACAAGTTCGACAAGCTCGTCGTCAAGCAGGAGACCTACGAGGTCACCGACCCGACCATCGACAGCCAGATCGTCGGCCTGGCGAACTCCGGCGCCGACGTCTTCGTCAACATCTCCATTCCGAAGTTCGCCGCCCAGGCGATCAAGAAGATGGCGGCGATCGGTTGGAAGCCGGTGCATCTGTTGAACGACGTCGCGGCCTCGATCAAGTCGACCTACACGCCGGCCGGCCTGGAGAATTCCAAGGGCATCATCTCCGTGGACTTCTACAAGGACCCCAACGATCCGGAGTGGAAGGACGATGCCGAGACCAAGGCGTGGCACGCGTTCATGGACAAGTACTATCCGGACGGCGACAAGGCCAACAAGTTCAACGCCTATGGCTGGGCCGTTTGCCACACCATGAAGGCGGTGCTGGAGCAGGCCGGCGACAACCTGAGCCGTGAGAACATCATGAAGGAAGCCGCCAACCTGAAGCAGGTCCATGTACCGATGCTGCTGCCGGGCATGGCGGTCGACACCAGCCCGACGGACTTCTATCCGCTCGAGCAGATGCAGATGATGCGCTTCGACGGTTCGCGGAACGTTCGTTTCGGCCCGCTGATCAGCGCCGAGACCGAGTAAGCGTTCCGGGCATTTCGGATCGCGGAGGGCCGTCGGGCAACCGGCGGCCCTTTCGCATTCAGGCGGGAGACGAAGCGAATGGAGAAAGACCAGGACCAGGCCGCCCGGGGTGCCGCCAAGCGGGAAGCGATGCGCACCCTCGGCCCGCGGATCGACGCCGCCATCGAGGAGATCGAGACCCGGCGCGAGCTGCCCCGCGACCTGTTCGACGCCCTGGTGGCCGAGGATTTCTTCTGCCTCGTCCTGCCCCGCGACTATGGCGGGGCCGAGCTCGCGCCGCCCGACCTTTCGCGCCTGTTGGAGGAAGCCGGCCGGCACGACGCCAGCGTCGCCTGGTGCCTCGGCCAGAACAACATCTGTGCGCTGATCGGCGCTTACATGGCGCCCGACCTGGCGGCGGAAATCTTCGACGGCCCCGCCACCACGCTCGCCTGGGGACCGGGGCCGAACACGGCGCGCGCGGTCGACGGCGGCTACCGCCTCTCCGGCCGCTTCGATTTTGCCAGCGGCAGCCGGCATGCGACCTGGCTGGGCGCCCATGTACCGGTGCTGGCGGACGGCGAGCTGCGCCTGAACGCCGCCGGCAAGCCCGCCGTCTTCACCCTGTTGTTCCGCCGCGAGGCGGTCCGCGTGCTCGACACCTGGCACACCCTCGGCCTCAAGGGGACGGGCAGCGATTCCTTCGAGGCCGATGACCTCTTCGTGCCGGAACGCTACGTGGTCCCGCGCGAACGCGGCCAGCCGCGCCGCGTCGCCGGCCGCCTCTATGTCTTTTCGCAGTCCAATCTCTATGCGACCGCCTTCTCCAGCGTCGCGCTCGGCATCGCCGGCGCCATGTTGGAGGCGTTCATCGCCCAGATGCGCGATACCGTTCCGCGCGGGGCGGCCCGCTCGCGCGGTGACAACAATGTCGTGCAGGCCGCCGTCGGCAAGGCGGAGGCGCGGATCGCCTCGGCCCGGGCCCTGCTGCACGCGACGCTGGACGAGCTCTGGGACGTCGCGCATGCGGCGGACGGGTTCAGCCAGGAGCAAGACGCCCGCCTGCGCCTGGCCACGACCTGGGCGATCCAGCAATCGCGCGAGAGTGCGATGGAGCTTTATATGGCGGCCGGCGCGCAGGCGATCTTCACGGCGCAGCCCTTCGAGCGGCGGTTCCGCGATATCCACACGCTCTGCCAGCAGATCCAGGGCCACGCCGCACACTTCGAGACCGTCGGCCAGGTCCTGATGGGCATGGCGCCGGACCGCGCCCTGTTTTCCTTCTGACACGGCATCGCCGAATATGAATTGACCGTGCCGAACAGCGACGCTAAAGGAATGGCGTGATGCGCGCACGGCGATGGCGTCGCCGGTACCGCGAAGGCGGCATCACGGTCATCACCACGATGCACCGAACGTCCCGCACGCCCGGATGAAATACCGGGCGGCACGCCGTCCGGCTTCGAGCCGAGGAGGCGAGTGATGTTAGATCACGCCCTGCAACCCGACAGCCTGTGCCTCGCAAACGGCACCAAAGCCCCCCTGCCATTCTCCGATGGCGAATATGATCGCCGCCTTGCGGAGTTGCGCCACAGCATGGCGCTCAGCGACCTGCCGGCCGTGCTGTTCACATCGATGCAGTGCATCGCCTATTACACCGGCTTTCTCTATTGCGGCTTCGGCCGCCCCTACGGCTGCGTCGTGACAGCGGACCGGGTGACGACGGTCTCCGCCAATATCGACGGCGGCCAGCCCTGGCGGCGCGGACGGGCCGACAACCTGATCTATACCGACTGGCGACGGGACAACTTCTGGCGCGCCGTCGGCCGGTTGATCGACCCGGCAGGCGCCCTCGGCATCGAGGGCGACCACCTGACCCTCGCCGGCCGTCAGGCGCTCGAGGCGACGCTCGGCATCCGCACTCTGGTCGACATCGCGCCCGCGGCCATGGCGCTTCGGTTGCGCAAATCGGCGGAGGAGATCGCCTTGATCCGCGCCGGGGCCGAGATCGCCGACCTCGGCGGCGTGGCGATCCGCGCAGAGATCCGCGAAGGCGCGAGCGAGCACGCCATCGCCATGGCTGGCCGCGCGGCGATGGAACGGGAAATCGCCCGGCGCTTCCCGCAGAGCGAGCTTCGCGACAGCTGGGTCTGGCTGCAGTCCGGCCTCAATACCGATGGCGCCCACAATCCCCTGACCACCCGCCGCCTGCGGCCCGGCGACATCCTCAGCCTCAATGCCTTTCCCATGATTTCCGGCTACTACACGGCGTTGGAACGGACGCTGTTTCTGGGCGAGCCTGACGCGGCGAGCCTGCGGCTCTGGCAGACCAATGTCGGGGCGCATGAACTGGGCCTCTCGCTGATCCGTCCAGGCGTCTCCTGTGCCGCGATCTGCGCCGAGTTGAACCGTTTCCTGGCCGCGGCCGGCCTGCTCGGCCGTCGCGCCTTCGGCTACGGCCACTCGTTCGGCCTGCTCGGCCACTATTACGGCCGCGAGGCGGGGCTGGAGCTGCGCGAGGATATCGATACGGTCCTGGAACCGGGTATGGTCGTTTCGATGGAACCGATGCTCAGGGTGCCCGAAGGCGAGCCTGGCGCCGGCGGCTACCGCGAACACGACATTCTCGTGGTGACCGACGCCGGGGCCGAAAATCTGACGGGCTTTCCCTACGGGCCGGAGGCCAACATCATCGCCGCCTGAAGTGGGCCGCTTATTCCGCCGCGCGGGCCGGCTGGGCCAGATGCGCTTCGATCGCCGCCGCCCAGGCTTCGGGATCGAAGCCGGGCGAGCCGGCGACGGTCTTGAAGACCACCCGGCCTTCGGCGTCGATGACATAGAGCCGTTCCGGCAGCGCGTTATAGAGGCCGTCGACCTCGTCCGACATGTTGTCGAGCAGTATGGGCATCTTCATGTCGAGGCCGAGGACGCAGACTTCGGCCAGGTCCGCCCGCTCGTCGAGCGTCGTCGGCGCGTCGTGGATCACCGCGTCCTCGAGGTTGTGCGCGACCTGCCAACCGTCGGCGGGATGCGCCTCCTGGATGTAGACGCAATAGAAGTCCATCCGGTCCCGGTGGCGCGCCGCGATTTCGTCCAGGCGCACGGCCTGTCTGCGAAACGGCGGTCAGGTGTAGGAGCCGAAGACCAACCCCACCGGGCGGCCACGGCGGGATGAGAGGCGGAACATCTCCCCCGTCCGCTTGCCTTGGGCCGAGAGGCGTTCGATCTCGAAATCCGGCGCCGGGTCGCCGATGCCGGGGGCGGCATGTTCCCGCGCCAGCCGCTCGGCCCGCATGGCGGTGTATTGTTCCGGCGTCATCATCATTTTCGCCCACCGCTCGGGCGGGATGTCGCGCCAGTCCTCAACATAGCTGATCTCGACCATCTCGATCTCCCCGTGCTCTAGCCGGCAATCCCGTCGAACAGACTGCGGCAGCAGGTCTCGGCGATGGCGTCGATGCCGACCGGCCCGCCCTCGCGATACCATTCGATCGCCCAATTAAGCCCGCCCAACAGGAACAGGCGCAGGACCCGGAGGTCCGCATCGGCGTGGATCTCTCCGGCGGCCCGGGCGTTCTCCAGCAGGTCGCGCCAGTCCTGTTCATAGACCCGGCGCTGTTCGCGGTGGCGGATCTGGATCTCCTCCGGGATCTGGCCGAAGTTGCGGATGTTCGCCGAGGTATAGTCGCCCTGTGCCAGCAGGGTCGAGAGATGGGAGTGCGCGGCGGTGAAGATCCGCTCGCGATGTGTGGCGCTCGCCGGCAGTGCGTCGACGGCGTCGCTGACCGACCCGCGCAGCCGCCGGGTGCCGATTTCGAACACCGCTTCCAGGATCTGCTCCTTGGAGGCGAAGTGATAGTAGATGGAACCGGCGCGCAGGCCGGCGGCCTCGGCGATATCCTGCAGGCGGGTGGCGACATAGCCCTTGTCGCGAAAGGTCTTGGCCGCGGCATCGAGAATGCGCTGGCGCGAGACTTCGGACTTGCTGGCTTCGGCGCGGGCGACGCTGGACATGGAAACTCCCGGGGAACGACGTAAGGCACGACTCCGTTCCCTACCGATCGTTCGATAGAATACGAATCCGCGACCGCACCCTAACAGAAACGGCGAGATGGTGGCCATGACCTACGAAGACATCCTGTATGAGAGCAAGAACGGCGCCGCGACGATCACGATCAACCGGCCGAAGGTCTACAACGCGTTCCGACCCCGCACGGTGGTGGAATTGCTGGACGCCTTCATGAAGGCCGGCTGGGACCGCGATATCGGCGTCATCGTCCTGACCGGCGCCGGTGAGCGGGCGTTCTGCACCGGCGGTGACCAGTCCGATCACGACGGCCAATACGGCGACCAGGACGCGCGCGGTGATGTCGGCATGCCCGTCGCCGAGCTGCACAGCGTCATCCGCGACGTGCCCAAGCCGGTGATCGCCAAGGTCCGGGGCTACTCGATCGGCGGCGGCAACGTGCTGGCGACGCTCTGCGACATGACGATCGCCGGCGAAAGCGCGATCTTCGGCCAGGTCGGCCCGAAGATGGGATCCGTCGATCCCGGCTTCGGCACCGCCTACCTCGCCCGCGTCATCGGCGAGAAGCGGGCCCGCGAGATGTGGTACATGTGCCGGCGTTACAGCGCGCGGGAGGCCTATGAGATGGGGCTCTGCAACAAGGTCGTGCCCGACGACGACCTCGACGCCGAGGTCGAGACCTGGTGCGACGAGCTGGCACAGCGCAGCCCGACGGCGGTCGCCATCGCCAAGCGCTCCTTCAACGCCGACACGGAGAGCATTCGCGGCATCGGCGGCCTCGGCTTCCAGGCCCTGCGGCTCTATTACGACACGGACGAGTCGAAGGAAGGCGTCCAGGCGCTGGGTGAGAAACGCCCCCCTGACTTCCGGCGGCATATGCCCTAGGTTCCTGCACATTGGTCGAGAGGGAGTCTCGAAACGATGGACTTCGCCTTCACGGAAGAACAGGACGCGATCCGCGAGACGGCGCGGCGCTATGCGGCCGACAAGCTGGCGCCCACCTACAAGGCGCGCGAACAGGCCGGGAAGATCGGCGAGGGCGTCACGCGGGAGATGGGCGGCCTCGGCCTGATCGGCGTCGACGTGCCGGAGGAGTACGGCGGCCTCGGCCTCGATACCACGACGACCGGCATCGTCATCGAGGAGATCGGCCGCGCCGATCATTCCGTCGGCTATGTCGTGCTGAACGGTTCGCTGCTCGGCTCGATGATCGCAACGCACGCCTCGCCCGAGCTGGCGCGCGAGGTCTTGCAGCCGATGTGCCGGGGCGAAAGCCTGATCGCCATCGGCCTGACGGAACCGCGCGGCGGCTCGGACGCCGCCGGCCTGATCCTGAAGGCCCGCAAGGACGGCAACGTCTGGCGGCTGAACGGGGAAAAGACCTCGATCAGCCTCGCCAACCAGGCCCGCGAAATCGTCGTCATGGCGCGCACCGGCGAGGTGGAGGAACGCGCGCGCGGCGTCACCGCCTTCGTCGTGCCGATGGACGCACCGGGGGTGTCGGTCACCAGCTTCGACGACATCGGCACCCGCGCGGTCGGCCGCAGCTCCGTCTTCTTCGACGACGTCGCGGTCGAGCCCGAACGCATGCTCGGCGCCGAGGGGGACGGCTTCCGCCAGACGATGAACGGCTTCGACTATTCGCGCGCCATCATCGGCTTGCAATGCATGGCCGCCGCCTTCGCCAGCCTGGAGGAAACCTGGGCCTACATCACCGAGCGCGAGGCCTTCGGCATGCCGATCGCCAAATTCCAGGGCGTGACGGAGCCCCTGTCGGAGGCGGAGACCCATCTCTCCGCCGCGCGGCTGCTGTGCTACCAGACGCTGTGGTTGCGCGACCAGGGCCTGGCGCATACCTCGCAGGCGGCGATGTGCAAATGGTGGTGCCCGCAGCTCGCCTTCAAGGTCATTCACCGCTGTCTTTTGACGCACGGCCATTACGGTTACAGTACCGACCTGCCGCACGAGCAGCGGCTGCGCGACGTCATGGGTCTGCAGATCGGTGATGGAACGGAACAGATTCAGAAGATGATCATCGCCCGGGAGAAGATCGGCCGGGTGGCGGTCCCCTACGCTTGAGGACGAGTGGATGCATCGACAGGAACAGCTGACACAGGCGCGGAAGATCTGCGCGTTTCTCGACCAGCGGACGACGGCGCTGGCCGACGAGGTATATCTCAATCCGGTCACAGGCTACACCTGCCCGGATCGTTTCGCGGCGGAGCGCAAGTCCTTCTTCCGCGACGGCCCGGTGTTCATGGGCCTCAGCTGCGAGTTCCCGCAACCGGGATCCTTCCGGGCCGAGAACTTCGACGGTGTGCCGATCCTGATCGTGCGCGACGATGCCGGCACGCTGCGCGCCTTCCTCAACGTCTGCCGCCATCGCGGCGCGCAACTGCTGGACGGCCGGGGTGAGTGCGCCGCGTCCTTCTCCTGCCCCTATCACGGCTGGAGCTATGCGCGCGACGGCAGCCTTGCGGCGATCCCGCACTTGAAAAACTTCGACGCGATCGACCAGGCGGAGTACGGCCTCACACCGCTGCCGCTGGTGGAGCGCGACGGCATGATCTGGGTGGTGCCGAAACCCGGTGCCGAGATCGACGTCACGGCACATCTGACGCCGGGGCTGGAGGACGAGTTCAAGTCCTACGACCTCGCCGGCTATCACCACTACGAGACCCGGACGCTCGAGCAGGAGATGAACTGGAAACTGGTCATCGACACCTTCCTCGAGACCTATCACCTGAACGTGCTGCACAAGGACACGCTGACCGGCATCATCGAGTCGAACGTCGCCACCTGCGACGGCTTCGGCCGCAACCTGCGCGCCATGTACGTCCGGCCGAGCTTCAAGGAGATGCGGCGGCAGCCGGAAGAGGACTGGGACGTGATGCGCCACACGGCGGTGATCTACGTCCTCTTCCCCAACACGGTCTTTATCGTGCAGGGCGACCACCTCGAAAGCTGGCGGGTCGAGCCGGTCGGTGGGCCGGACCGCGCCCGGATGTACATTTCCCTCTACACGCCGGAGCCGACGGTGACCGACAGCGCGCGCCGGCATTGGGACAACAACATGCAGCTGTTGATGGACGTCGTGAGAAACGAGGATTTCCCCGTCGGCGAGGGCATCCAGCGCAGCTTCCACTCCGACGCGCAGCCGCACGTGACCTTCGGCCGGAACGAGCCGGCGCTCGGCTACTACCACCGCGCCATCAGGGACGCGTTGGAGGCGGCGGCCTGAACGACACCGCTTCCGCGCCCGCCTGCCCGCTCTGCGACGGCGGCGACATCGCGCCCTATCATCGCGACCGCAAACGGCACTACCTCGCCTGCGCCGCTTGCGACCTGGTTTTCGTGCCGCCCGAATTCCACCTGAGCTTCGCGGCGGAGCGGACCTATTACGATCTGCACGAAAACCGGCCCGACGATCCGGGCTACCACCGGTTCCTTAACCGGCTGTTCGCGCCCCTGGCCTCGCGCCTGCCCGCCGGCGCGCGCGGCCTCGACTTCGGCTGTGGGCCGGGCCCGGCGCTGGCGGCGATGTTCGAAGCGGCCGGCCACGACGTCGCGCTCTATGATCGCCATTACGCGCCCGACGCCTCGGTGCTTGCCGAGGCTTACGATTTCATCACCCTCACGGAAGTGGCCGAGCATCTCGCCAGGCCCGGGGCGGAGCTGGATCGGCTTTGGCAAGCGCTACGACCGGGCGGCTGGCTCGCCGTCATGACCAAACGGATCCGTGACCAGGCCGCATTCCGGACCTGGCACTACATCACCGATCCAACCCACGTGGCTTTCTTTTCCGAGGCGACGTTCCACTGGCTTGCCACACGTTGGTCGGCCCGGTTGGAGATCGTCGGCGCCGACGTCGTATACCAATCGACAATGATCAGAACCCGATGGCCCATGATCTTCGTCCGATGGATTTGATTCTGTCCGGCTGTGCGATGAGGTTGTTCCAGGCCTTGCAGCAATGATCGGTGATGTCGTCCTGGTCTTCGAAGACGATGTCGGAGAGCCAGTTGTTTCGGATGTACTGCCAGACGTTCTCGGCAGGATTGAGTTCGGGCGATCTCGGCGGCAGCGGCAGGAGGGTTATGTTGGCCGGGACGTCGAGCCGTTTCGTGGTGTGCCAGCCGGCCCGGTCGAGCAGCATCAAGGCATGGGCTCCGGGTTGAACCTGGACGGAGATTTCCTCCAGATGCTGCTGCATGGCGGCGGTGTTGCAGCGTTGCTGGACGATGGCGGCGCCGGTGCCGCGCTCGGGGCAGATGGCGCCGAAGATATAGGCCGACTTGGTGCGCTGATCGTGCGGGGTGCGTGGCCGTGTGCCGCGCCGGGCCCAGCGCCGGGCATGCTTGTTCTTCTGTCCGACGCGGGTTTCATCCTGCCACCAGATCTCTATCCCGGTGCCGTCGGGGAGTGCTTTGCGAGCCCGCGCGACCAGCTCGGGGAATTTTTTTTGAAGTCCTCGATCACCCCCGGCTCCTGGGCGTGATGGCGCGGCCGCATCGTCATCCTGGCGAAGCCCATCGCCTTCAGCTCCCGGCTCACCGTCCGCTGGTCGAGCGTGATCGCGAAGCTCTCGCCGATCCAGTCGACCAGATCCGCTAGCCGCCAGCGCATGACGCCGTCGCGCGCCGGATCCGGTCCCGCTTCCACCCGGGCCGCCAAGGCGTCCCGTTGCGCCGGGTCCAGTTTCTTCGCCGCGCCCGGCGCCTTGCGGTCGATCAGGCCGGCCGGGCCCTCCGCGTTGAAACGCAGCACCCAGTCACGGATCACCTGAAGGCCGACGTCCCCCGTCCGCGCGGCCTCCGTCCGACTCCCGCCCTCGTAGATCACAGCAAGCGAAAGCAAGCGCCGGATCTGTTTAGCATCCCTCGATCCCTTGGCCAGACGTCGCAACGCCGCCGCATCGAAATCCTCGCGCAAGGCAATACCCCGACCCATGGTGATCCCCCTCTTCCGAATCACCACAATTGAGTCAGAAATCAGCCAGCAAGGGAATCCAACCGCGAGTTGACATCAATGTCGACTGGTAGTATTCCTGCGCAAGGCGGAGACAGGGAATGTCTGAGCGCCCGCCGCCAGTTCGCTTTCGCCGCGCGCCCGGCGACGGATCGGTCGAATATCTCGCCGGACACTATCGAGATTTTGCCTACGCGCCGCATTCGCACGACCGCTACATGCTGGGCCTGATCACCGCCGGTGCAATCGAGATCGCCGAGCCAGGGCGGCGGGTTTGTGCCGAGCGCGGCCAAATTGTCCTCTACAACGTCGATACGGTGCATTGGGGAAAGGCGGCCGACACGACGGGCTGGTCGATCCTCGCAACCTATGTCACACCGGAGCGGATCAACGAGGCCGCCCGCGACATCGGCCTGGTCCGCCGGGGCAGCATTGGCTTCAGGGCCATTGCCGACACCGACCGTCGGCTCGGCGCGCGGATCCAGGCGCTGCATACGCCAGGTACGCTCGCCGACGAGCTGGCCCGCGACGCCGTGCTGCACGAGGTCTTCGCCACCGCCTTGCCACGTCACGCCAGCCTCCCGGTACCGAAACCGCGGCCGCCCTCAGAGCATCGGGCGACAACGCTGGCGGCCGAACTGCTCGATGCCGCATGTGCCGACGGCATTTCGCTCGCGGCACTCGCCGAGGCATGCGGCCTCTCCCGCCATTGGCTGTTGAAAGCGTTCAAGGCACGTTACGGCATGCCGCCGCACGCCTACCTCACTGACCGGCGGGTGCGCCAGGCCACTCGTCTGCTGCGTGAGGGCCGACCGCCAGCCATGGTCGCCCTGGACTGCGGCTTCGCCGACCAGAGCCACCTGACACGCACCTTCAAGCGCCTGACCGGCCTGACGCCGTCACGCTTCCAGGCCGCCTGAACGACGACAACATCGTTCAAGACCAGGGCGTGACCCTCGCACCAGAATGCGGTCCCTGATGCGGATAAAGTGGGAGACGACGATGCGCGATGACGACATGGCTGGCGGACCGATACTCCGCTTTTTCGAAGCCCGCGCGAAGCCCGGCCGCTCGGACGTTCTGGTGGCGAAGTTCTCGGAAGTGTCCGCCGCCGTGGTTGTGGGCGAACCTGGCAATCATGGATACTTCTTCGGTGCCAATGTCACGCGCCAAGGGGAGGACGTGGTCTTTGCCTCGCTTTGGGCCAACCTCGACGCCATCCGGACCCGCTTTGGCGCCGATTGGCGTGAGTCTTACATGCCCGATGGCTATGACGACTTGATCGAAGCCTGTCGCGTCCGCCACTTCCACCTGGCCGACGGTTGGCACGTCACCATCTGAACGGGGGCGAGAGAGGCCTTTGGTTCCCTCGCCAATACTTCCCACCCTTAACCATGGCCTCAAAGTAGAAAGGCGATCGAGGGCAACGCGTCGGTCGCGTTCACCAGTTCGACGACCTTGCGGAACAGCCGGAAGCCGTCCCCGGTCTGCCGCAGGCCATAGGTTGTCCGCCCGGCCCACACGCGGACCTCGCCCGTCGCCTGCACGGCATGCTCGTGCGCGACGAAGTTGGCGGCGACGGTGATCTCGTCGCCCGTGCGGGCGAGGATCTCGATGTTGGAGATCACGCGGCGCATCGGCGAGGGCGGCGTCTGGGCGTGGCGGTGCCCGGATTGCAGCTGGCGGATCCGCGTCGCCACCCGCGTGCGGTTGTCGTCGATGAAGCTCATCCGCACCACCGGATCGTAGTCGGCCGGGCCGTACGGGACCCAATAGTGCATGTCGTCGGCCAGCAGGCTTTCCCAGCCGGCATAATCCGCCTCGTCCGCCAGGCGGGCCTCGCGATACAGGAAGGCCTCGATCTCCAGCCGCTCGGCGATGGCCTCGACGCTCACGCCCGTGCCTCCATGACCTGCCGGTAATGGCGCCAGAACCCCCGGTTGGTCGTCTCGTCGCTGACGTGGCCGACACGGCCCTGTTCGTCGTCGCGCTCGCGCGCCCGGCCCCGGGCGAGGTCGACCCAGCCGTGACCGTCCTGCCGACCGGCAGCGAAACCATTCTGCATCCGCTCGGCGACCACCGCGTCGTCGGGCAGCAGAAAGGACGCCGGGCCCATCGCGGCGACGGACTGGCGGAGGATGCGTTCGTTCAAGGCCGGCTCCACCCCGTCCAGCAGCAGCGGCGTGTGATAGTGCGTCGTCCGCGCTGGCGCGAGCGGCTGGATGATCGCCAGGTTCATCTCGCCCAAGAACAGGTTGGGAAAGATCAAGGCATGCGGCGGCCCGTCCCAAAGGATGCGATCGGCCGCCGCCGTCCCGTGGCCCTGCTGTAGGGCCGCGACATAGCTCGCGACCTTCTCGCGGCCGGTGCCGAGCCAGGCGAGTTCCCGGTCGTAGCCCGGCCGCAAGTCGAGCTCGACGTGCCCGAGGCCGTGATCGCGGGCGACGGACTTGTTGTCGAGTTCCGGCGAGAACAGCGCCGCCTCGTACTGCGTGCCCGGCACGGCGCTGCGCAGGGAGGCATGGGTGACCGCCAGGTGGTAGCCGTCGTTGTCGCTCTCCGGCCACATCTTCCAGTTCGACTCGATCCGCTGGCCGATCCAGCCGCCCCGGATCGCCAGCCGCCCCTCCGGCGACATGTCGCAGGCGCGGTCGATCAGCAGCTTCCCGCCGGCACCCAGATGCGCGTCGAGCGGGCCCGCCTCGCCCGTCTGGTTGGTGAAGACGAAGCCCCGGTAGCTTTCCACCGCGCCCGGCCGGTCCAGGTCGAGGCGCGCCATCGGCCCCTCGAAACCGCTTTTGCCGGGCAGGCTCTTCAATGCTCCCGCCAGGGAATACACCCAGCCGTGGTAGCTGCACTGGAAGCTCTTGCGGCCCCCGCCAGCGGCCTGCCAACAGAGTTGCGTGCCGCGGTGCGCGCAACGATTGGCCAGCACCCGGACCTCACCGCCCTCATCGCGCACCATGATGACCGGCTCCAGCCCCAGGCGGCGGGTCACCCAGTCGCCGGCTTCCGGGATTTCGGACTCGTGCCCGACGAAGACCCAGCCGGCGAGAAAGATCCGCGCCATTTCGTCGGCGAACACGGTCGCATCGGTATAGAGGCCGCCATGCACCCGGTCGTCCTCGACCAGTCGCGCGTAGTCGATGTTCATGACCCCCTCCCCGGTTCGGTGCCGACGAGGATAGGATGCCCGCCGCGCCGACGCGAGGGCCTTTACCGCCCGTTTCCGCCGTGCGGCGGCGGTGATAAGGTCCCCCCGCCCGCGTCTCGCCGGGCGCCCACGACCTGCAACCTGCAACCGGAAAGTCCATTCGCCGTGACCGCTCCCCTCGACGGCATGACCGTCCTCGACCTGACCTCCGGCGATGCCGGTGCCTTCGCCGGCATGTTCCTCGCCGATTTCGGCGCCCGCGTGATCCGCGCCGTCGGCCCCGACGCGCCGCTGCACCGCGAGGGCGGCTTCATCGTCTGGGACCGGGGCAAAGAGGCCATCGACCTCGACCTCGACGACGCGCAGGTAGCACCGCGCCTCGATTCGCTGATCCCCGGCGTCGACGTGTTGCTGGAGGATTTCGCGCCCGCGTCGCCGCGCCAGGCGCTCGTCGCGCGAGACCGGCTGCGGGCGCTCAACGGCCGGCTCGTCGCCTGCTCGATCACCGCCTACGGTAAGCGCGGCCCGTTGCGGGACGAGCCGCCGATCGACGAGCTGGTGCTGGCCCGCTCCGGCGTCATGGGGGGTATGCCCGGCTACCGGCCGGCCCCGGTGCATGTGGTCCACCCGTTGCCCAGCGTCGGTGCCGCCCTCTTCGCCGCGATCGGCGTTGCCGCCGCGCTCTATGCCCGCGAGGAAACTGGGCGCGGCCGCTTCGTCGAAACCTCACTTCTGGCGGGCGCCCTGCTCTACCATCCAAAGGTTCTGGGCGACGGCATCGCCCGCCACGTTTTCCAGACCCATCCGGCCGGCTCCGCCCCGTTCTATGCGGTCTATGAATGCGCCGACGGGGAGTATGTGCAGCTCGGCTGTGTGCACGAGGTCTTCATCGCCCGCGCCGCCGAAATCATGGGCATCGGCGAGCTGGTGGCCGAGCCCCGTTTCGAGGGGGGCCGGGGCGGCCACACGCCGGCGGACGAACAGGAGATGCGCGAGACCTTGGAGCGGGTCATGAAGACCCGCCCGGCGGCCGACTGGATGGCCGACTTCGAACGCCAGGACGTTCCCTTCGCGCCGGCGCGCCATGCCGAAGACGGGCTGGACGATCCGCAAGTCCGCCACAATGGCCTCGTCCAGCAGCTGGACGATCCGGACCGCGGACCGGTCACGCAGATGGGCGTGCCGGTGCTGTTGACCGAAACGCCGGGACGGGTGGACACCCCCCGGGCCGCGACGACGGCGCCGCCCCCCGATCTGGCGGCACTGCCACCCGCAACGACGACGGCCGAGGACCCGGAGGCGCCGCCGCTTTCCGGTGTTCGGGTGTTGGAAATCACCAACCTGATCGCCGGGCCGACGGCCGGGCGCCTGCTGGCCGACCTCGGCGCCGACGTCATCAAGCTGGAACCACCGGGCGGCGACATGTCGCGCCCGATCGGCCGGACCTATTTCTACAACGTGAACTTCAACAAACGCTCCGTCTGCTTCGATGCCCGCAAGCCCGGCGCCAAACCGGCGATCGCGGCAATCGCCGCCAGCGTCGATGCCGTGCTCGCCAACCTGCGGCCCGGCGCGACGGAGCGGATGGGCATCACGCCGGCGGTCAACCCGCAGCTGATCGAGGCGCACATCACCGGCTATGGCTGGACCGGCCCCTATGCCAAGCGGCCGGGCATCGATCCGCTGGCCCAGGGCCTGATGGGCTTGAGCCGGGCCCAGGGCGGCGAGGGCAACCCGCCCTCCTTTCCCGCGCAGCTGGCCCCGACCGACTACACGACCGGGGCGGCCGGCACCCTCGGCCTGATCCTGGCGTTGCTGCAACGCCGGCGCCGGGGCACGGTGCAGCGGGTGGAGAGCAACCTGCTGAACGGCGCCATCCTGTTGAGCTCGGCCTGGTTCACCCGCTATGCCGGCAAGCCGGAACGCCCGCTCGCCGACGGCGGGCAGTACGGGCTCGACGCCGCGCACCGGCTCTACCGGGTGGCCGACGGCTGGGTCTATGTCGCCGCCGACAGCGATAGCAAGCGCGCCGCCTTTCTCGCCTGGGCGGGCGTCGAGCATACGGGCGACCCGGGCCCGGGCCATCCGGCGACCTCGCCGCTCGCAGAGGCCCTGGCGGCAGCGCTGGCCGGTCGCGGGCTCGACGAGACGCTCACGGGCCTGAAGGCGGCGGGCGTGCCCGTCGCCGAGGCGCAGGCCGGCGACAGCGAGCTGTTCCTGGACGACCCGCACGCCCAGGCGAACGGCTTCGTCGCGGCGCGCCAACATCCCAAGGTCGGGCGCCTGCGGGCCGCCTGGAACTACATCCAGTTCGCCGACACCGAGACCAGCGCCGGGCGGCCGACGCCACTGCTGGGCGAGCACACGGCCGACGTGCTGGCCGAGGCCGGCCTCGCCGGCGACGAGATCGAAAGCCTGTTCGCCGAGGGTGCCGCCCTTGCGGAAGAGGTCTGATTGTGCGCCACTGACGGTCGCGTCGAGACAAAGGAGCCAACCCGATGGCCGAGACGATCACCCTGGAGATTTTCACGGACTACGTTTGACCGTGGTGTTACCTCAGCACCGGGCGTGTTGAGAAACTGCAAGAGACCTTCGACATCGCGGTGAAGTGGATCCACTTCCCCCTGCATCCCGACACCCCGAGCGAGGGCCGCAGCCTGCAAGAGCTGTTCGCCGGGCGCGACGTCGACGTCGACGCCATGTACCAACGGATGAAGGGCCTGATGGACGACGAGGGCCTGCCCTACGGCCAACGGACCCATACCTACAACAGCCGGCTGGCGCAGGAGCTCGGCATCTGGGCCGACGGCCAGGCCGGCGGCGAGGCGCTGCACGACGCCCTCTACCGCGCCTATTTCGTCGACGCCCGCAATATCGGCGATATCGACGTGCTGCTGGAGATCGTCGAAAGCGTCGGCCTCGACACCGCGGCCGCACGCGAGGTGCTGGAGGGGCGGAGCCACAGCACCGCGGTCGACGCGGACTGGGAGCGCAGCCGCGCCATCGGCGTCACCGGCGTGCCGACCTTCGTCGCCGGCGGTTACGGCGTCGTCGGCGCACAGCCCTACGAGGTGCTGGAACAACTCCTGGAGAAAGTCGGCGCGGAACGCCGCCCCGACTGACCTCGCCGCGCCCTCCCGCCCGTCCCCCGATTCCCTGTACCGGTCCGGTTGCACATTCCATAGGGGTAAGGTCTTGCTTTTTGCCTAGAAAGATCTAATGAAGGCAACAAACAAGACCTGACCCCATTTGAGGCGGTTCAGGCCGGTCCGCGGCTGGAATTTGGGGCGTCAGCCGCGGCGCAGCAGGCGTTGCTTCTGGCGGTTCCAGTCGCGTTCCTTGATGGTGTGGCGCTTGTCGTGCTGGCGCTTGCCGCGGGCGAGGCCGAGGAGGACCTTGGCGATGCCGCGGTCGTTGAAGTAGACGCGCAAGGGCACCACCGTGCCGCCCTCGCGGTTGGCATGGTCGGACAGCTTGACGATCTCGCGCCGGTGCAGCAGCAGCTTGCGGCGCCGGCGCGGCTGGTGATTGTAGCGGTTGCCGGCGGTGTATTCCGGGATATAGGCGTTGACCAGGAACAGCTCGCCGCCCTGCTCGCTGGCATAGCTCTCGGAAATGTCGGCGCGGCCCTCGCGCAGGGACTTCACCTCGGTCCCCGCCAGGACCACGCCGGCCTCGAGCGTATCGTCGATGAAATAGTTGTAGCGGGCCTTTCGGTTCTCCGCCGCGACGCGTCCCTCCGCCATTGCCGTCCTTAGTTGAGCAGGCCGGCGTGGCGAAGCGCGCCGTTGATCGTCTCCTTGGTCGCCGCGCCGGGCGGGACCAAAGGCAGGCGAAGCTCCGCCGAACAGAGGCCGAGAGTCTCCGCCGCGTGCTTGGCGCCCCCGGGGCTCGGCTCCAGGAACAAGGCGACATGCAACGGCATCAGCCGGTGCTGGTAGTCAAGCGCGGTCTTGAAGTCCATCGCCATGCAGGCTTCCTGGAATTCGCTGCAGAGCTTCGGCGCCACGTTGGCGGTGACCGAAATGCAGCCGTCGCCGCCGTGCGCCATATAGGCGAGCGCCGTGCCGTCCTCACCCGAAAGCTGGCACCAATCCCCCTCGATCAGCATCTGTTCCTTGCTGGGACGCGTGAGGTCCGCGGTCGCGTCCTTCACGCCGACGACGTTCTTCAGGTCGGCGATGCGGGACATCGTCTCCGGCGAGATGTCGACAATGGCGCGGGGCGGGATGTTGTAGACGATGATCGGCAGGTCGACCGCATCCGAAATCGTCTTGAAGTGCTGGTAGATGCCGTCCTGGCTCGGCTTGTTGTAGTAGCCGGTGACATGCAGCACGCCGTCGGCGCCGGCGGCCTTCGCATGCTCCGTCAGGTCGACCGCCTCCCGCGTGTTGTTGGAGCCGGCACCGGCGATCACCGGCAGGCGGCCATCGCACTGCTCGATGACGATGTCGGTGACCCGCTTGTGCTCGTCATGGCTGAGCGTCGGCGATTCGCCCGTCGTGCCGCAGGGCACGATCCCGTGTGTCCCCTGCTCGACATGCCAATCGACCAGCTTGCGCAGTGCGCCTTCGTCCACTTCTCCGTCCTTGAACGGCGTGATCAAGGCGACGATCGAACCCTTGAACATGGCTTCCTCCCTCGGATTTTGGCCGACAGTAGCGATTGCCCCCGGAAACGGCAAGCGTGGTGATCTCCCGCGGGCTCCCGTTGGACGCAACCCCCCGCCGCAGGTAGTATCGCCGCCATGACATTCGCGGCCCGCATCGCGCTTCTCCTGGCCGGCCTGCTGCTGGCGCCCACGCTCGTGGGCACGGCGCTGTCGGCGACGCCGCGCCCGGCCGAGAACGACCTCGCGGCCTATGAAGCCAAGCTGACGGCGGCGGACGAGGAGCTTTATACCCGCGCCTTCCGCTCCGCCGCGCACGGCCGCTGGGATCGGGCGGCACGCCTCGCCGGCCAGGCGAGTGATCCGCTGCCCGCGAAGATCCTGACCTGGATGCGGCTTAGCCGCGGCAAGGCCAAGCGTTCGCTGGCGGAGCTGGAAAGCTTTATCGCCGCGAACCCGACCTGGCCGCGGCAGAAATCGTTGCAGATCCGGCTGGAGAAGGCGATGCGCAAGGGCGTGCCGGACAGCCGGGTCGTCGCGCTCTTCAAGACGCGCCGGCCGGTCAGCGGCGCCGGCCGCATTCGCCTGGCCGAGGCCCTGCTGGCCACGGGGCACCGCGACGCCGGGGCCGAGTGGCTGCGCTATGCCTGGGTCGATAACGATTTCGAGCGTAAGGAACAGAAGCGGATCCTGAAAGCCCACGACGCCCTGCTGCGGCCGGCGGACCATGCCCGGCGTCTCGACCGGTTGCTGTGGGACGGCCGGCGCAGCGATGCGAGGGTCCTGTTGAAGCGGGTGCCGACCGGCCAGCGCCGCGTGGCCGAAGCGCGCATGGCGTTGATGCGGCGCGCCCGCGACGTCGGCCGGCGGATCGAACGGGTGCCGCCCGCGCTGCATGGCGATCCGGGCCTGGTCTACGAGCGGGCCCGCTGGCGCCGCCGGGCCGGCAAGACGCAGGCGGCCCGCGACCTGCTGGCCAAGTACGCGGGCGATGGCGGATCACGGCCGGAGAAGTGGTGGACCGAGCGCAACCGCCATGTCCGCGACCTGATCGAAAAGGGCCGGATGGAACAGGCCTATGCGATCGCCAGCCGGAACGGACAGCCGAAGTTCAGCGTCGGGTTCGCCGACGGGGAGTTTCTCGCCGGCTGGCTGGCCCTGCGGTTCCTGAAACAGCCGCTTCGGGCCACCAGGCATTTCCGCAAGCTGTACCAGGGCGTGCGGTTCCCGATCAGCCGGGCCCGCGCCGCCTATTGGCATGGCCGCGCGTCACAGGTGCTCGGCAACACCGAGAACGCGACGCGCTGGTATGGCCTCGCCGCGCGTCATCCCGCGACCTATTACGGCCAGCTCGCGACCGAGGCGCTCGGCCGGGGACGGCTGCTGCGCCTGCCCCGCCTGCGCAATCCCCGCGCGGCGGAGCGTCGGGTCTTCGCCGGGCGCGAGCTGGTCCGCGCCGCCGCCATGGTCTCGCAGCTCGGCCAGCGCAAACTCTTCCGCACCTTCATGCTGCATCTCGGTGAGCAGCTGGAGCGGCCGATGGAACAATATCTGCTGGCGCGGATGGCCCGCCGGCACGGCCGGCTGGACCTGTCGATCCGCCTGGCCAAGAAGGCGGTGCGCCAGGGCGCCCTGGTCGTCGAGACCGCCTATCCCCTGCTGGAGCTGCCGCGCACGCGGAGCGAACGCCCGCTGGTCATCGCCGTCGCCCGCCAGGAGAGCGAGTTCGACGTCCGCGCCGTCAGCCCGGCGGGCGCCCGGGGCCTGATGCAGCTGATGCCGGCGACGGCACGCGAAGTCGCCCAAGGGCTGGGGCTGCGCTACAGCCGGCGGCGCCTGACCGCCGATCCGCGCTACAACGTTCGCCTCGGCGATCGCTACCTCAGCCAGTTGATCGAACGCTACGACGGCTCCTACGTGCTGGCCGTCGCCGCCTACAACGCCGGGCCGGGCCGGGTCGCGACCTGGATGAAGCGCAACGGCGATCCACGCAAGCCCGAGGTCGACGCCATCGACTGGGTCGAACTCATCGGCATCCCGGAGACCCGCAACTATGTGCAGCGGGTGATGGAGAACTTGCAGATCTACCGCGGCCGCATCGCCAACCGGCCGATCGCCAGCCGGGTCGGCGCCGACCTGGTGCGCAACCGCGCCGCCAACTGATCCAAAGACGAGGGAGAGACGTCGTGGACGCACTTCGCGAACAAGCCTGCATTACCGGCATCGGTGAAACCCGCTACAGCCGGGGCACGGAGAAGAGCCAGGTGGGCCTGGCGCTGGAGGCCTCGCTCAACGCCATTCGCGACGCCGGGCTGCGGCCGGGTGATATCGACGGCGTCATCCCCTACGCCGCCGGCATGGCGGTGGCGGAAGATTTTATCACCAACCTCGGCATAGAAGACCTGAACTATTCGGCGATGACGCCGATGGGCGGCGCCAGCGCGGTCGCTGCCTTGCAGACGGCGCTGATGGCGACGGCGTCGGGCCTGTGCAATCACGTGCTGATCGTGCTGGGGCGGACCGGGTTTTCCGGCGGGCGGATCGGCGCCCGGGTACAGCAGATGCCGCAGTTCAAGACCGTCGGCGAATTCGAGATGCCGTCGGGCGCCATCGCCCCGCCGCAGCTCTACGCGCCGATGGCACGCCGGCACATGGAGCTGCACGGCACCACCAGCCGGCAGTTCGCCGAGATCGCCGTCACCATGCGCAAGCATGCACAGTTGAACGACAACGCGATCATGCAAAAGCCGATGACGGTGGCGGACCACCAGAACTCGCGCATGATTTCCGACCCCTTCCGCCTGTTCGACTGCAGCCTGGAGAGTGACGGCGGTTGCGCCGTCGTGGTCAGCCGAGCGGAGCGGGCAAAGGACATGGCCAACCGCCCGATCTACATCATGGGCGTCGGCGAAGGTCACCCCCATTCGCCGAGCGTCATCACCCAGCGCTCCGACCTCACCCGCCTCGGCACCGCCAAGGCGGCGCCCAAGGCCTTCGCCATGGCCGGCATCGAACGCCGGGACATCGACGTCGCCGAGATCTACGACTGCTTCACCTATATCGTGCTCTGCCAGTTGGAGGACCTCGGCTTCTGCGAGAAGGGCGAGGGCGGCGACTTCGTCATGGACGGGCGGATCGGCCTCGGCGGCGAGCTGCCGATCAACACCCACGGCGGCCTGTTGAGCCAGGCCCATCTCGCCGGCATGAACCATATCCACGAGCTGACCCGCCAGCTGCGCGGCGACGGCGGCCGGGCCCAGGTCGAAGACGCCGAGATCGGCCTGGTCACCGGCTACGGCGATCTCGGCGACGGCGCCGTCGCCATCCTCAGGAGGTAGGGATAAGTGAACGCCGCCTACGAAAAACCGGTGCCAGAGCCGACCGCCGACAGCCAACCCTATTGGGACGGCCTCGCCGCGCATCGCCTGATGATCCAAAGCTGTGCGGCCTGCGGCCAGGCACGGCACTATCCCCAGCCGATGTGCCCGGCCTGCCATTCGCTGGAAGTCTCCTGGATCGAGGCCTCTAGGCGCGGCACCCTGCACAGCTGGACCGAGACGCATCATCCCTTCCATGCGGGCTTCAAGGACGACCTGCCGATCCTGCTGGTCACCGTCGACCTGGCGGAGGGCGTGCGCCTGCAATGCCCGCTGCGCGATGGCTCGATCGGCGCGCTCAGCCTCGGCCGGGCGGTCGACATCGACTTCGAGGACGTAACCGACGGCCTCACCCTGCCGGTCGCCAGGCTGGCACCGTAAACGAGGTAGCGAAGCAATGACCGATTTCGACCTGAGCCAGACCGATACCCTGCTGACCACCACGCGGGCGGTGCGCAAGCGCCTCGACCTCGAACGGCCAGTCTCCCGCGACGTCGTCCGTGAATGCCTGGAGATCGCCATCCAGGCGCCGAGCGGCTCCAACCGCCAGGGCTGGCGCTGGCTCGTAGTCACCGATGCGGACAAGCGGGCGCAGCTGGCGGAAATCTACCGCGCAGGCGTCGGCGGCTATCTCGAAGGCGCCATACGCGAGGCCGCGGAACGCGGTGCCGCCCAGGACGGCCGGGTGTTCGAGAGCGCGCACTACCTGGCGGAAAATCTCCAGCATGTCCCCGTGCACGTCATCCCCTGCATCCAGGCCGACCATCTCCCCGCCGATCCGCCGCGACACGTCTGGCCCGGCCTCATGGGCTCGATCATGCCGGCGATCTGGAGCTTTCAGCTGGCCCTCCGATCCCGCGGCCTCGGCACCTGCCTGACGACCCTGCACCTGAGCCAGGCGGCCGACGCGCAAGCGCTGCTCGGCATTCCCGACGGCATCATGCAGACGGCCCTGCTACCGGTCGCCTACACCAAGGGCACGGACTTCAAGCCCGCCGGGCGCCGGCCGCTGGACGAGATCCTGTATTGGGACGAGTGGTCAGGCGGGTGAGGACGGATTATTCCGCCGCCTCCAACACCCACTCATTATCCGCAGCGTCCCCCGCCACGGTCGTGCGGACCATGATCCGGGCCTGATCGTCGGGCCAGCGGTGGCCCCTGTGCAGGACGCAGCGGTTGTCCCAGATTACCAGGTCGCCGGCGCGCCACTTGTGCTTCCAGGTCCGCGGCGGTTGCGCCGCTTCATCCGTCAAACGAGCGAGCAGGGCGCGGCTTTCGTCCAGGTCCTCACCCAGAATATGACTGGCGTGGCGGCCGACGAAGAGATTGCGCCGCCCGGTCGCCGGGTGGGTGCGGACGATCGGGTGCTCGACCGGCGGGAGATGGGAAAGCTCGTCCTCGTTCAAGACCTCAAGCCCGCCGAAGGGGGCGTGGGAGAAGCGATAATCGTGCACGGCGGTTCTGTCTTCGAGCCAGGACTGCATGTCGGCGTCGAGGGCGTCCCAGCCGGCCCGCATGTCGGCCCACTCGGTCTCGCCCCCGTCTCCGGCACGACATGGGCGGCGAGGAGCGAGGCCTTGGCGCCAACCCGCTTGTAGGAGCTGTCGGAATGCCAATAGGTGTTGCCGACGAGGAAACGGGCCTGGACGCTCGAGGGTGCGACCACCTTGCCCGCGCCGTCGGTGTTCGCCAGGCGGGAGAGGCCGGTGGCGGCGCGCCGGCGGATGCCCTGCTCCAACCGGCCGAAGCGTTTGGTGAAGGCGATGTGATCGGCGTCGCTCAAATGCTGTTCGGGGAAGACGAGCACGGCGTGTTCATGCCAGGCCGCCTCGATTGCGCGTTTCGGAAAGTCCCGGACACCGATTACGGAAAGTCCTGGCCAGAGATTTCAGTAAGTCGCGGCCAGTGATTCCGGAAAGTCCCGGACAGCATCACGGGGCGATCTGAGTTCAGCTTTCGGGTGCGCCGTCTCGGCGTCTACCTCTTGGCTTTTGCCGGGAGGGGACATGCCCAGACGGAAGCAGACGAGACGAACGACGGTGAGAGATGCACGAACGATCCTGCGGCTGACGCATGACCAAGGCCTCTCGGCGCGAGAGGTGGCGGAACGGCTGAAGGTCTCCAAGACGACAGTGTCGACCTATTTGCTGCGGGCCCGCGAGGTCGGCCTTACCGCCTGGCCGCTGCCGGCGGAATACGAGGACGACGCGGTCCTGCAAGAGACGCTGTTCCGCCGCATGGGCCGGCCCCCGCGCGACAGGTGCGAGCCGCACTGGCCGACGGTCGCGGCCGAGCTGAAGCGCAAGGGGGTGACGCTGACCCTGCTCTGGCAGGAATACCGCGCCTCACATCCCGATGGCTACGGCTACACCTGGTTCTGCGAAGCCTTCACGGCGTTCAAGCGGCGCACCGGCGCCACCTGGCGCAACCGCCACGAGGCCGGTGCGGTCATGCAGACCGATTATGCCGGCCAGACGGTGGACATCGTCGACCCCGAGACCGGCGAGGTGCACGACGCGCAGATCTTCGTCGCCGTGCTGGGCGCTTCCTCGCTCACCTTCGCCACCGCCAGCCTGACCCAGCGCCTGCCCGACTGGGTCGCCGGACAATGCCGGGCGCTCGCCTACTTCGGCGGCGTGCCCAAGAGCATCGTCTGCGATAACCTCAAGGCCGGCGTCGCCAAGCCGCTCTGGTTCGAGCCGACCCTCAACCCGACCTTCGCCGCGCTCGCCGAGCACTACGACACCACCGTCCTGCCGACCCGGGTCCGCAAGCCGCGCGACAAGGCCAAGGTCGAAGTCGCCGTCCAGGTCGTCGAGCGCTGGATCCTGGCAAGACTGCGCAATACGCGCTTCTTCTCCCTCGACCAGCTCAACCGGGCGATCCGCGACCTCCTCGAGGAGCTCAACGAGCGGCCCATGCGCAACCTTGGAAAGAGCCGGCGCCAGATGTTCGAGGCCATCGAGCGCGAGGCCCTGGCACCCCTGCCGACGACGCCCTTCGAATATGCCGAATGGAAGACCGCCAAGGTCCATTCCGACTATCACGTCGACGTCGAGCGCAGCTTCTACTCCGTGCCGCACGGCCTGATCGGCCGCAAGGTCCAAGTCCGGCTCACTCACCGCACGGTCGAGATCTTCCACAACCACAAGCGCGTCGCCAGCCATCTCCGCCGCTCACCGCATGGCGGCCATGCCACGATCCCGGCCCACATGCCCAAGGCGCACCAGCGCTATGCCGAGCGAACGCCACAAAGCCTGATCGACCAGGCCAGCCGCATCGGCCCCAACGCCGCCCTCCTGGTCGAGCGGATGATCCGCGATCGGCCCCATCCCGAGCAAGGCTATCGCAGCGCCATGGGCGTCTTGTCGCTCGCCCGCCGATACGAACCGGAACGCGTCGAGGCCGCCTGCGCACGCGCGCTCACCATCAACACGACCAGCTACTCATCGCTCGCCGCCATCCTCAAGTCCGGCCTCGATCGCACACGCCCCGAGCGCGAACCGCTTCTGCCGCTGCCGCCACACACCAACATCCGCGGCCCCGGCTACTACCGATAACCAGGAGAAGACACCTCATGCTGACACACCCGACCCTCGACCAGATGCAGGCCCTCGGCTTCAAGGGCATGGCAGAGGCTTACCGCGACATGGCCGAGCGAGGCCAATCATCGGAATTGAACCGCGAGGACTGGCTCGCCCTCATGCTCGACCGCGAGGCCGCCACCCGCGCCGACAAGCGCCTCGCCAACCGCCTCAGACAGGCCAGGCTACGCTTCCCCGAGGCCTGCATCGAGGACATCGACTTCGCCGCCGAACGAGGCCTCGACCGCCGCGCCGTCCTCTCTCTCGCCCAGGGCGTCTGGCTCAAGGCACACGAGAACCTCATCGTCACCGGCCAGACCGGAACCGGCAAGACATGGCTCGCCTGTGCCATCGCCCATCAGGCCGCCAGGCTCGATCATTCCGTCCTCTACGTCCGCATGCCCAGGCTCTTCGAGGACCTCGCCATGGCCCGCCTCGACGGCCGGCTGCCCCGCCTGATCGACCGCCTCGCCCGGGTCCAGCTGCTCGTCCTCGACGACTGGGGAACCCATGGCCTGACCGACCGCCAGCGCCTCGATCTCCTGGAAATCTGCGAGGAACGATACCACCGACGCTCAACCCTCATCACCGCGCAGATCCCCGTGACCGCCTGGCACGACCTGATCGGCGAGGCCACCATCGCCGACGCCATCCTCGACCGCGTCATCCACAACGCCCACCGCATCGGCTTGAAAGGCGACAGCATGCGAAAGAAGAAATCGACGACCGACTTGACCCAGCCAACCACAACGGAAAACAATCCCGACTGACGGCAACAAGGCACCCGAAGCCAAACTCCCGGAACCGGCCGGGACTTTATGAAATCGGTGGCCAGGACTTACTGAAACCGCCGTCCGGAACTACCGAAATCCGCATCGATTGCGGCGAAGCGCGCATCGTCGAGCTGCGTGAGATCGACATCCGTCACCACAGCGCCGAGTGTGGCCTTGCTCGCTTCGATTCCCATGCTCGCTCCTCCCCAGGCTCCCTGGCCGTCACTATAGCCCAAAATAAGAGAGGCGACCCGAGGGCCGCCTCTCCGTGTATGGGCCGTGCCGAGGCCCTGTGACTCTAGCTCGAGTCCGCGTCAGCGAGCGCAGAAGAGGTTGCTCCCCTGCCCGCACATGGCGCCAGTACCTCGGGTCACGGCACGCATATCACTCGACATTGGATCACCTCCTTTCAGTTGTTGCAGAACCGGGAGGAGTATGGCGAGGCTTTCCATGAAAGGAAAGACTCCATTTCAAAGGCTTGATTTACTGCGGATATTCGCGCTTCAGGGCAGCCCGGCACCGGGCGCGTCGACCCGCACGGCTTCGATTCGGCCCGCCTTCGCGTCCGCCGCGCCCGGCCCACTGCCGAGGTTGGAGAGGATGTAGAGCGTCCGCCGGTCGGCACCGCCCAGCATGCAGGCATAGGAGCCGTGTTCGCCGGTGGAGATGCGCGCCGTCACCTCGCCGCCCTCCCGCACGCGCAACGTCTCCTTGCCGCGCGGATCGGCGACCCAGATCGCGCCTTCCGCATCCAGGCAGATACCGTCTGGAAAATTGGCGCCGAGATCGGCCCACAGGCGCTGGTTGGAAAGTCCGCCCGCCGCATCGATGTCCCAGGCGGTGAGACAGCGGCCCTGGGTTTCGCCCACGATCAGGGTACCGCCGTCCGGCGTGATGACCGAACCGTTCGGGAAGTCGAGGCCCTCGGCCACCCGGGCCACCGTGCCGTCGGGATCGACGCGGGCGAGTGCCGCGGCCCGCGGCGCCTCGTCCTGGTAGCGCTCGTAGCCGAAGTTGCCGACATAGGCCCGCCCGTCGGCCGAGACCACCATGTCGTTGCACGGCCCGCCGGCGATGTCCGAAAGATCGCCGTGTTCGACCAGCCCCGCCGGGCCGAGGCGCAGCAGGCGCCGGTCGAGCATGGAGACGACCAGCAAATCGCCGTCCGGCAGCCAGCCGAGGCCGGAGGGTTGTCCCGGCACTTCGCAAATGGTCTCCGTCACCCCATCCTCGTCCATCGCCAGGACCCGGTGCGAATAGAAGTCCGAAAACCAGAGCCGGCCGTCACGCCACCTCGGCCCCTCGGGAAAGGTCAGTCCGTCCAGCACCACGCGCCGTTCCATGCCCGTGTCTCCTCTTATCCGCGATTGCCGCCGTAGGCCTGGGTGAACAGTCGGCCCGCGGCGACCCGGTCGTGGCTGAGGGCGGCGAAATCTTTGTCGGTCTCGCCGTCCAGGATCCAGTCGGCGAGCGCCCGGCCGGCCGCGGGGCCGAGTTTGAAGCCATGGCCGCTGCCGCCGCAAGCATCGACATAGCCGGCCACCTCGCTGCGCGGGCCGTAGAAGGGATACCAGTCCGGCGTTACATCATAGAGCGCCGCGTAAGAGCCGATCAGCGCCATGCCGGCGAAGGCGGGAAAGCGGGCCTCGGCCCGGACCTGCACCTCGGCGATGAAATCCTCGTCGGCGGTCAGCTTGTAGTTCTGCGGGTCGACGTCCTGATAGTCCTTCGGGAAACCGCGGCCGATGACGAAGCGCCGTTCGCCGAGCGGGCGGAGATAGATCGCGTCGACCGCGTTGGAAACGGAGACACTCGGGATCGGCCGGCCGGGGCGGACTTCCCAGATCGTGTCCTGCTCCCTGACGGCACGAAGCGGCAGGGAAAGGCCGACCCCCTCGGCGAGGGTCTTGGCCCAGGGGCCGGCGGCATTCACCACGGTCCCGGCCAGGACCTGCTCGTCGTCGGTTTCGATGCCGGTGATCCGGTCCCCCTCGCGCAGCAAGCTACGGACGGGTTGGCGCTGTCGGTAGGTGCCGCCCAGGTCGCGGAACGCGGCGACCAGGGCTTCCGTCGTCGTCACCGGATCGGCATAGCCGCCGTCCACCTCGTAGGCGACCCGGTCGATGCCGTCGGTGACGATCTCCGGCAAGTGGGTGGAGATTTCGCCCGGCTCCAAAAACCGGGTGTCGATCCCGATTTCGCGCTGCATGGCGATGTTGGCCTCGGCCCCCGCCCTGAGGTCGGCCGGCAGAAGAAAGCACCAGCCGCTCGCCACATAACCGCCGTCGGAGCCGAGTTCGGCCGGCATTTCCCGGTAGAGGTCGATGGTCTCCCGGGTCAGGCGGCTCAATACCGGTGTGGAATAATGCTGGCGGATGATCGCGGCGCTCTTGCCGGTGCCGCCGGCCGCCGGTGCCTCGCGCTCGAGCAGCAGAACGGTGCGGCCGCCGCGCTTCATCAGGTGATAGGCGGTCGCGGCCCCGGTGATCCCGGCGCCGACGACGACGATGTCGAACCGTTCGCTCATGGCGGCACTCAGCCGTCGACGGCGCGCGGGCCGTAGGCCTCGGCCAGATAGCCCTCGGTGAACTTGCCGCTTTCGCGGTCGACCTGCAGGGCTTCCGCGCTCCGCTCCGCCGCGGGGCCGTAGCCGCCGGCGCCCGGCGTCTCGACCCAGACCACCGCACTCTCCGGCACGTCCAGGGACGAGGGCTTGCCGGCCAGCACGTCGCGCCGGCCGTCGTCATGCACGATCTCCATCCGTCCCTTGCCGCCGGGCCCGCCGCCGAACAGGCCCCAGGGCGGGTGGACGCCGCGCTCGTTCTGGCCGGAGAAGGTGAGCTGGTGATCGATGCCCCGGTAGACCCGGCGCAGACCCATGCCGCCGCGATGCCGGCCGGCCCCGCCCGAGTCCTCGACCAGCTCGTAGCGCTCCACCAGCAAGGGGTATTCGTTCTCCAACGCCTCGATCGGCAGGTTGGAGGTGTTGGTGATATG
The DNA here is from genome assembly GCA_951812805.1 of uncultured Alphaproteobacteria bacterium. Taxonomy (GTDB): domain Bacteria; phylum Pseudomonadota; class Alphaproteobacteria; genus JASLMY01. Next base: position 84,162 of record CATOSZ010000004.1, read on the forward strand.
GACCTGGATGCCGTCGTTGCCGTCCCGGTAGGCCCGCCCGCCCGCCCCGCCGCCGATGGTCTCGAGATAGACGTAGTATTTGCCGTCCGGGCCAACGCCGGAGAAGGTGGCGCACCCGTTGGCCCCGTTGCCGGCGGCGATGATGCGTTCGGGCAGGGCGTCGGCCATGGCGCCGAAAATGGCGTCGACGATGCGCTGCGCGGTCTGCGCGCGGGCCGCCGTCGCCGCCGGGAAGACCGCGTTGACCACGGTCGCTTCGGGCGCGGTGATGGTCACCGGCTCCAGCATGCCGTGGTTCGTCGGCCCGTCCGGATCGACCAGCACCTTCAGGGCATAGAGCACGGAGGCCTGCAGGCCGGCGTAGGAGTTGTTCATATTGCCCTGCACCTGGGGGGCGGAGCCGTCGAAGTCGAAATGGATTTCCTCGCCGCTCTTGGTGATGGTGACGGCGATCGCGATATCGCGGGTCGACATGCCGTCGTCGTCGAGATAGTCGGTGAAGGCATAGCGGCCGTCGGGAATCTCCGCGATGCCGGTGCGCATGCGCCGCGCGACCGCGTCGATGATCTTTTGCGCGCCGGCCTCGATGTCCTCGGGCGACCAGCGCTGGAACAGCTCCTCCAGCCGGCGCAGGCCCAGCCGGTTGGCGGCGATCTGCGCCATGTAGTCGCCGCGTCGCTCCTCCGGCACCCGGACGTTCAACAGGACCATGGAGAGGATGTCCTCGACGATCTCCCCGTCGCGGCAAACCCGCACGGGTGGGATGCGCAGGCCTTCCTGGAAGATCTCCGTCATGCCGCCGGCCATGGAGCCGGGCGACATGCCACCGATGTCGGCATGGTGCGCGATGTTGGAGACGAACAGCACCAATTCGCCCGCGTGGAAGACCGGGGCCAGTATGGCGACGTCGGGCAGGTGCGAGCCCCGCCCGACGAAGGGATCGTTGGAAATGAACATGTCGCCGGGCTGGATGCCGTCGCGCCCGCGCTGTTCCAGCACCACCTCCGCCAGACCCAGCATGGAGGCGAGATGCAGCGGCAAACTGTCGCCCTGCACCACCACGCGGCCCGCGGCATCGAAGATCACCGTCGAATGATCGTGGCGTTCTTTGATGTTGGTGGAATAGGCGCTCTTCATCAGCGCCGCGTACATTTCATCGCAGATGCCGCCGAGATTATTGCGCAGCAGCTCGACCTCGATCGCGTTCAGTGCCATGTCGCCCCGTCCCTCGTCTTGCCCGACGGGATCTTAGGCGTCGGCGTGCGCGGCGTCACCTATGGCGTCGGCCTCAATAGACCCGCTCGACCTCGAAGCCGCGCAGGCGAATTTGGTTCACCAATCCGGTCTCGCCGGGAAGATGCGCCGCGCCGACGGCGATGAAGGCCTTACCGGCGTTGAGGAACTTCACCGAGCGGTCCGCCATGCGGATGTTACGCACATCGAGGCTCTGCCGATTGTATTCTTCTATGATCGCCCGATCCTTGCCGGAGACGATCGACAACTCCGCCGCCTCACGCTCGAAGACGGCGGTGATGTTGCGTGCCAGGTAGTCCTGCACGAGGGTCTCGAAATCGGCCTCGGCCTGGAAACTGTAGTCCAGCATGGCGATGACGGCCGCGGACAAGTCGATCTCCGGAAGCACATTGTCCACCGCCAATTGCTCCGCAATGGTTTCCAGTGCGTAGACCGGTTTGCCTTGGGCGCGGGCCTCGTTCTGCAAGGCTTGGTCGAGAAAGGCCCAGCCCTGCCGGCTTCGCTGCCACTCGCCCGGCGGTTGGCCGAAAATCGAGAACAGGTCGAGGGGATGAATGCGCGTCAACTCCGCCGTCGAGATCCCATATCGGGTGGCATGAACCACCACCCTATCGTAGGCCTCGCTGCCGATAAGGTCGCTTAGCGTGACATTGTTCGGCAGACCATCGAGCGGGACGGTGCTCCACAGCCCGCCGTCCGGCGGAATCACCAGCTCGAACACGAAGTGATTGCAGGAATCAAAGGCGTCGAAAACTTCCGGGGCGAGGCGGAGCACCCGTTCGTCGGTCACGTGCATGGTACCGAAGAGGTAGCTCGGCGCCGGCCCGCCTGTGACCCGCCACAGCACGCCCTGGCCGTTCATTTGCCCGCTGGCCGCCGCGCCACGAATGGATAGCACCAGCATGAGCGAGAGGACGACCAGGACCACGAGGAGGCGGAGGCGTGGCGCCGTCATTGCTGAATCTCCCAGGTCGCTCGTCACGATTTAAGAGATTGTGCATGTCCCGCGATCCGAGCGCAAGCCCTGCGCGTATCCGCCATCATCACCCCGCGATCGGCGGGAGCCGCTACCCGATGTCCGGTCAGGGATAGACCTGCACATAGGCCTCGCGGATCCGCGTCGAGACCTCGCCGAATTGCGCGTCGTATTCCGCCAACAGGTCCTTGAATTCCTGGCTTTCCTGAAAGCGGGCGAAGGTCGCCTCGCTGTCGAACTCGTAGACCGCCATATACTGGTGCTCATCCTCGCTCAGCAGGGTCTTGTAGCGGCGCGCGCTGACCGCGCCTTGGAAACGCAGCAACTGGGCGCAGTGTTCGGTATTGTACCAACGATTGAAGTCGTCCTCGCGGTCGGCACGAATGGTTGCTTTTACGGTCAGCAATACGATGGCCATCGGGATTCTCCTCGCGGTCTGGCGGGCGGGCATTAGGCCACGCCCCTCCGGGTCTGGACAAGGGCACGCTTGCGCGGGTGCGGGCCTGCGCGTTAGATGGCGCACCGGCGCCAACCAGGAGGACCAGCCCCATGAAATTCGGCATCGCCATGTTCTTGACAGACTATTCCATGAGCGCGGTCGCGCTCGCGCGGGCCTGCGAGGAGCGCGGCTTCGAATCCCTCTGGCTGCCGGAGCACTCGCACATACCGCTCTCGCGAAATTCACCCTGGCCGGGCGGCGGCGACTTGCCGAAGTGCTATTACGACGTGATGGACCCGTTCGTCGCACTCGGCGCCGCCGCCGCGGTGACGGAGACTCTGAAACTGGCGACCGGTATCTGCCTCGTCATCCAGCGCGATCCCATCCAGCTGGCCAAGGAGATCGCAACCCTCGACCAGATCTCGAACGGGCGTTTCCTTTTCGGAATCGGCGCGGGGTGGAACGCGGAGGAAATGGCCGATCACGGCACCGCTTTCGAGACCCGCTTCAAGCTGATGGAGGAGCGTATCCAGGCCATGCGCGCCATCTGGACCGAGAGCAAGCCCGAATACCACGGTGACTTCGTCGACTTCGACGCCATGATGGCCTGGCCGAAGCCGGTACAGAAGGCCGGCCCGCCGGTCATCGTCGGCGGCGCTTTCCCCTATGGCGCCCGCCGCGCGATTTCGTACGGCGACGGCTGGATGCCGATCGGTGGGCGCGGCCAGGATATCGTCGACATGCTGCCCCGCTTCCGCCAGATGGCTTCCGAGGCCGGGCGCAATCCCGACGACCTGCCGATCACCCTCTTCGCCTTTCCCGAGGACGAGGCGCGTCTCGGCCAGGCGCGCGACGCCGGTGTCGAGCGCATCGTCTTCTCCCTCCCCTCCGAGGACGGCGAGACGATGTTGCCGAAGCTCGACGCCCTGGCCGAGTTGGCCGGCCGCGTCGGCTGAGGGCGAGGCGACGCCACCGGTCGTGAGCGGAGACGACAAGGCGCCCGCCATACCGCTCGCCACCGCAGGCCATCTCGCGCGGGCGGTGCAGCTGGCGAGCATCTGGCTCGTCGCCGGCTTGCTGCCCGAAAGGTTCTGGTGGCCGCTCGCCCGGGCGCGGGGTTGCATGAAGGTGGCGCTCGGCCTCGGGCGCACGGCCTGGCGGCGGGAGCGGCTCGCGACCATTTTCGGCGACCGCGTCGCGAGTGCAGCGCGCGACGCCGTCGTTGCCGACAGCTTCGCCCACGACATCGTCTCCCATCTCCAGCGCGCGCGGGAGAACTGGCTTTGGCCCTGGCGGCGCGAGGTACGGGTGATCGGCGCCGAGCATGTCGCGGCGGCACTGGCCGAAGGCCGGGGCGCGGTGCTCTGGGTGTCGCGCTTTACCTACAGTGACTTGCTGACAAAGCGCGGCATGGCCCAGGTCGGCCTGCAGGCCCATCACGTCAGCCGGTCGAGCCATGGCTTCACCGGCAGCCGGCTAGCCGCCCGTTTCCTCGACCCCTTCTGGGTCGGCCCCGAAGCCCGACACCTCGCCGCCCGAGTCGTCATCGGCGAAGACGCCAACGCCACCCGCACGCTTCGCCGCCAGTTGAAGGCCAACCAGATCGTCTCGATCACCATGGGCCACGTCGGCGCCAAATGGTGCTTTTCCCCGTTTCTCGAAGGTTGGATGATCCAGGCGACGGGACCCGCCAACCTGGCGCTCGCCGCCGGCGCACCGCTGCTGCCCGTCTTCACCACGAAGAACGCGGCGGGCGGGTTCGACGTCCATATAGAACCCCCGCTCCCCGTTCCCGCAGAGGGCGCGCGCGAAGCCCGGTTTCAAGCGATGTCGGATGAAATGCTGCGCCGATTGGAGGTGCATGCCCGGGCGCACCCGGCACAGTACATGTTCTGGCGCGGTCGCTTCGAGCGCGCGCCGTATGATTCCAAAGCCGACCCCGATCAGTCGGAAACCTGATCCTCCAGCCGCCGCCAGCCGTCGGGGCCGAGATATTCCGCCGGACGGAAGCGGGTCTTGTAGGCCATCTTCGGGCTCTCGGCGATCCAATAGCCGAGATAGACATAAGGCAGGCCTTGACGGCGCGCCTCCTGGATGTGCCAGAGAATGACATGCAGGCCCGGGCTCGGCAGCGTGCCTTCGGGATCGAAGAAGCTGTAGACCAGGGAAAGACCGTCGTCGAGCACATCCGTCAGACAGACCGCGTGCAGACTGTCGTCGCCCCGCCGGAACTCGTAGAGCCGGCTGACCACGGGGCTGTCCTGCACCATGGCGCAATATTCCTCGAAGCCCATGGCGGCCATCCCACCCTCACCGTGGCGGGCCGCGACGTAGGCCTCGAACAGTTCGTAATGGGCGCCGGCGGCGATGGGCGGCAGGCGACGGGCGCGGATCTCGGCATTGCCGTTCCACACGCGGCGCATGGATCGGCTCATCACATAGTCGGCGACGGGGATGCGCAACGGGATGCAGGCATTGCAGGTCGGACAGTTCGGCTTGTAGGCGATCGACTGGCTGCGGCGGAATCCGGCGCGCGAGAGATGATCGTTCAGCCCGCTCGGATCGCCGACGGAGCCGAGATCGGTGAACACCATCTGCTCGTCCCGGCCCGGCAGATACGGGCACGGCGTCGGCCGCGAGACGTAGAAATAGGTCAAGGGCTCGGGTTTGAAATGCTGCATCTTCGACATTGCCTCTTGCCAGCGGGCGAATGATAGCCGATCACTCCGCCGCCCGAAACGGCAAAGACGGTTCGGCCTGTGGCAAAAGGGGAACGGCTTCCATGGTGGATGTGAGCGAGATCGAGCGTGCGGCGGCGCTCATCCAGGGGCGCGTCGTGGCGACGCCGACACTATCGTCCGGCCCGCTCTCCGAGTTGACCGGCGTAGACCTGCGGCTGAAGCTCGAGAACCTGCAATACACCGCATCTTTCAAGGACCGCGGCGCGCTGGTCAAACTCGAAAGCCTGGACGCGGACGAACGCGGGCGCGGTGTCATCGCCGTCTCGGCCGGCAACCATGCCCAGGGCGTAGCGCACCATGCCCGCCGCCTGGACATCCCGGCCACCATCGTCATGCCCGAAGGCACACCGAACGTGAAGGTTCGCCGCACCGAACATCTGGGCGCCCATGTCGAGCTCTATGGGGAAACGATCGAGGAGGCGCGCGAACACGCCGACCGGCTGCGCGCCGAGGGCGGCCTCGTCTTCATTCATCCCTACGACGACCCCGCGATCATCGCCGGACAAGGCACCGTCGGCCTGGAGATGGCGGCCCAGGCGCCGGACCTCGACGTCATCGTCGCGCCGATCGGCGGCGGCGGCCTGATCTCCGGCCTGGCGATCGCCGCCAAGGCGCTGTTGCCGGGCATCGAAATCATCGGTGTCGAGGCAAACCTCTACGCCTCCATGCACGCCGCCATCCGGGGCGGGGACGACGGCGCCGGCGGCCAGACGTTGGCCGACGGCATCGCGGTGAAGGCGCCGGGCACCTTGACCCGCCCGCTGGTCGAAGCCCTGGTCGACGACCTTGTCCTGGTCACGGAGGGGGACATGGAGCGTGCGATCGCCCTTCTGCTGGACGAGGAAAAGCTGGTCGCGGAAGGGGCCGGTGCGGCGGCATTGGCGGCGGTGTTGAACGCGCCGGCGCGCTTCGAGGGTCGCACCGTCGGCATCGTCGTCAGCGGCGGCAACATCGACGTTCGCCTGCTCACCTCTCTGCTGACGCGTGCGCTCAGCCGTGATGGCCGCGTCGTTCGCCTGCGTCTCGAGATCGCCGACCGGCCGGGCGCGCTCGCCGCGGTGTCGGCCATCGTCGCGCACTGCCGGGCCAACATCCTGGAAGTGGCGCACCAGCGCGGCTTCCTCGACGTGCCGGCCCGGCGCGCCGAACTCGATCTGCTTCTGGAAACACGCGACCGGGCCCATGTCGAGGCGGTCGTCACCAGGTTGGGCGAGGCCGGCTACAAGGCCCGGGTCTTGAGCGATCTGGTGACGCCCGAGGGCTGAAGCGCCGGCGGCGCCTCAGCGCAATTCCTCCAACGACCAGCGGATATCCGAGGGCGGCGGGAAGTTGCGTCGATACTGCGCCTCGATCCGCACCACCCGGTCGAGGCGGCGGGGCAGGCCGAGGCGGAGCGTACCGCCGTCGAGCTTCCATTCCGCGACCCGGATCAGCCGGCCCTCGTTGATGGCGTCGATGTAGTCGGCGGAGAACCGACCCTCGTCGAAGACGCGGCCCGGCGGGCCGTAGCGGCGGATCATCTCCTCGAGCGCCCGCGAATAACTCTCGGCCGCACGGGCCGCATCGAGGGTCGGGTCGAGATCGATGATCACCGCCGCGACCTCGACCCGCCCGTCCCGCTGCACCAGGGCCAGGCGCTGGCGCTGGAACAGGTTGGCGAGGGGCGAAAGCTCCCAGACCAGGGCGTCGGCGATACGGCGTCCCTCGCCGGCCCCGGCGGCATCGACCCGCCGGGTCGCGGCGGCGAGCGACATGCCCGGGACCAGGTCGGCGAGCGCGAGCGATTCCGTCGGTGCGGGCAAGGCGGCCGGTGCCGGCGACGCGGCGCCCGAAGGGCTTCGATGGACCGCCGGCTTGTCGAAAGCCACGCGCCAGAACACGCCGACACGATAGGATTCCGTATCGCCGACGATGCTGGCGTCGCGATCGATATAGCCCGCCTCGACACCGAGGGTGTGCGGGCCGTGGGTATAGGAATAGGCGAGGCCGGCGACATGGGTGGCGACATCGCTCGCGCCCGGCACATCGCGGCGCTGGGCGAGGAAGCTGTAGCTCGCGCTCAGGCGGTGCGCGCGGTCGGCGAGGAAGACGGAGAGCGAGGGACCGACATCGACGTCGTCGCGCCCGCCGCCATCCATGACGCGGGCGATAATCCCGGGCGTCACCACGCCGTTCAGCCCGAGAACCGAAATCGAGTGCCCGGCCGAGAGATTGAGCTGGCCGGTCAGGAAGTTGGCATTGGCGATATCGTCGCGCACGTCCTGCAGGTTGAGAAAGATACGGGGCCGCCAGCCGTGCGCCTCGGGGAAGGACAGGTCGGCACTGATGGATCCCGTCAACCGGTCCAGGGTCGGCCCCTGCTCCTGGTTCTGCACGAAGGCGTCGAGGCGGCCTTGAACGCCGGGTGCCAGGTCGCCCAGCAAGGGGCCCGACAGGGTCAGGCCGCTGGTCCGGGTATTGAGTTTGGCGAGCGTCGGGCCGAAGCCGTCCTCATAGTCGAGATAACGTCCCTCCAAACGCAGTCCGCCGTCAAAGACCCAGCCGCCGCGGAATTCGACGGCCAGACGATCCGGCGTGATGACGGCGCCGTGCGGGCGGTAGTCCTCGCCGAAATTCTCGAAGCGGAGACTGTAGTAGAGCGGATCACGCGTGCTGCGCCCCCGCATCTGCGCGAAGACGCCGGAGCCGGCCGCATTGCGCGTCGTCGTGGCGGCGAGGTCGTGATCGCCGACCTTGTGCGCGACCTCGAACTCGAAGGCCAACCGATGCCCGCCCAGCAGGAAGTCACGCTCGCCCGCCAGCGAGAACACCCCCTGATGGCGCGATGGCCGGCCGCCGCCCGGATCCGCCTCCCGATGATTGTGCACGGCGTTGAGCGAAATGTTGCCGAGGCCCGGATGCTCGATCAGCCAGGACCCGCCGGTGAACAGGTCCTGGTCGACGTCGGGGTCGTGATAGTTGTCGTCGAGATAACCGGTAAGCGCGATGAAGGAGTGACGGGCGCCGAGGAAGTCGCCGGTCGGCTGCAGATCGAGCTGCGCCCCCTTCAGGGCGCGTTGCAGGGTGCGCAGGCTGAAGAAGCCGAAATAGTCGCCGAACTCCAGGCGATGGGGAATAGCCGACTCGCCATCGACCCAGGTCAGGTTCAGCCGTTCGGGAAAGAACCCTTCGTCGTTGCTGCGATAGCGCGAGGTATTGCCCAGCAGTTCCGCATAGCCCGACAGGTTTCGGTAGGGCGAAAAGGCGCGCGAGAATTCGACGAAGGTCTCGTTCTGCAGCTGCGAGCCGAGGAAGGGATAGGGACTGGCGGAAAGGTTGCCGTCCGCCCCGTAGTGTTCGAATCGCGCCGTGTTGGAGCCGGAGATCGACCAGGCGTCGAGCGGCGTGCCCTCTTCGCCCATCACGGGCGTCGCGAGTGTCAGGGCGCCGCTGAGCGCGGCAATGGCGATTTTGTGTGTCATGGGATGCGTTCGTAGACTTTGAGGATGAGTTCGGAGACACCCCGGCGGCGCACGAAGCCGGCCACGGGATCGGAGAACTCGATCTGGCCGCGCACGAGGACGGCGACGCGGGATTCACGATAGTGCCCGCCCTTGGCCGGCAACCGGCCCTCGCGCTGCTCGAGCGTGTGGATCGCCTCGAGACCGAGCACCGACAGCTTGGCGTCGCGGGGAATGCGGGTGGCGATATTGTCCAGCACCCGGTCACGATCGTGCAGGACTTCGTCGAAAAGGTCCCGCAAGCGGGCATTGTCGTAGGTGTAGGTGGCGTAGATATCCTCGACCGCCTGGCGGACGATGCGCGGATCGACCTGTACCGTTCTCGCCGTGGTGGTCGAATGGATTTCGCCCCCACTCGCGGACGGCGGCGGTGCCGACGGCGTCGGCACGGCGCGGCGGCCGCGGAACTCCCCGGCCGCCAGGCTCGTGGCCGTCAAGACAACGGTCGCGAGTGCCAGAAGCATAGCGCGCTGCGACAATGGCATGCCCCCCATGTCCCTACCTCGTGAATACTTCGGCACAACTGCCGCCGCGCGTGTTCTGGCACTGCAGGATGACCTGATCATTGCCGAGCACGCTTAGGAAGAAGATCGAGCAGCTATGCCCCAACGCGCCGAACACCGTGAGGTTGGCGCTGGTCGAATCACCGCTGCCGCCGCCACTGGCGGGGAAGGACACGGATCCGTTCGGCGCCAGGGTCAGGGTCGTGTTGTTGCCGGTAGTGGACAACGACGACGTGCCGAAACCACAGCCGCCGTTGCCATTCAACGAACCCGACAAACCGCCAAAGACGTTTCCACCGCCAGCGCCGGTGCCGCCGCCACCCGTGCCAGTCCCGCCGCCCGTGCCAGTGCCGCCGCCGGTTCCGGTCCCACCCCCCGTGCCGCCGCCCGTACCTGTGCCACCACCGCCGGTTCCCGTTCCACCGCCGGTTCCGGTCCCGCCGCCGGTTCCCGTCCCGCCACCTGTTCCGGTCCCGCCGGTCGTCCCGCCCGTACCACCGGCCGTCGTGGTCCCGCCCGACGTGCCGCCACCACGCTCCAACTCCACCGGGTCGTAACGCGAATCGAAGAAGTTGTCGCCGGTACGATGATGGATCTGCTCCAGGCGGATCACCGGCCGGTCGCTCGTGAGCAAGGCCCCGAGCGCCTTGGCGATATCGCTCAGGTCGCACTGGCTCTCACAGTCCCGCAACTGGCCGCGCAACCTGTCGAGGAAGGCGAGCAGGCGGTCGTATTGGGCGAGCTGATTGGTATAGCGGGACTTGGCCGCCTCGAATAACGCGTCGAAATAGCGTTCCGTCGCCTGGACCTCATCCTTGATCGGCTTCGGCCGTCGCGTGATCGTGCCGTCGGCATTGAGGCTGCGCCCATCGCTCAGGGTCCAGGCCGCACGTGACCAGTCGGCTTTCCAGCCCGAAAACGGAACCGTCACGGGACAGGGTTTGCACTCCTTGATCCAGGGATAGTCGCTGTGGACGTCTTCCATCAGGTTGGCCAGGTCGTCCTGCACCAAATCGGGCGTCGGCAACTCGCCACTATCGAAATCCTCGGACAACTCGTCGCCGAAGTCATATGCCTCGCGACTGGTCCCGGGCTCGATACTGTTCAGGATCGATTGGTTCTTCTTCAGGTACGACGTGGTCTGGTGGTACTGGCCGCCGATCGCCTGCACGATTTCCGGCACATAGACCTGGTCGGCCGTGAAGCCGAAGATGATGTCGTTCAAGAGTAACAGGGGCAAAACCCCGGGCGGTCAAGCCATTTCGATGCAGCGTTGTCTGACGAGGATCGGCAGTGGGGGCACGGGTGGGGCGCCGGGGACCTTGAGGCGGTCGCCGAGATAATCCCAGAAGGAGAGGCCAAGTTTCTGGCAGGTCTTGTAGAGGCCGAGGAATGTGTCTCGGGCCTGCTTGCCGTCCTCGGAGCGTGTGCCGCCGGAGAATTTTCGCCTTGTGACCATGGCGCGGATGTCGCGTTCCGCGCCGTTGGTGTTGAGCGGGACCTCCGGGCGGTCGAGGACGACGAGCAGTTCGTCGCGGTTGGCATGCAGGCGAGCCAGGAGCCGGTCGAGGCGGAGGAATCCGGTCTTGGTCGCGAAGAGCGCATCGAAGCGGCATGCCAGGTGGGCCCGCCGTCCTGGCGCCGGCCTTTCGCGATAGGCTTTGAGATCGGCGTAGAGTTGCCAGAGCCGTGCCTGGATGTGTTCCTTCTCGCGCCGCTGGCTCCGGGAGAAGGTCATCAGCTTGTGGATCAAGCGCTCCGCATGGACCCAGCAGAGCGCGTGGCGGCCGACGTTGAACTGGCCAGCATCGTCACTCAGGACGACGCAGGCGCCCGCGGCCGTGCCCCTGAGCAGGCCGTGCGCGGCGATGGCGCCCCACAGCGCCCCCTCGGTGGCGGTCCGCGCGGCCCCGCGCCCGTCCCCGTGCCCGGTGATGGCGAGCCGCCCCAGGTGGGCCAGCCAGGCATCTTCGTTGGTGAAGCGCCGCGGGCAGCCCTCGGCCAGACGGGCGATCACCGATGCGGCCAGGTCGCGCTCGGCCATGTAGGCGAAGGCGGCGGCATTGAGCACATAGTCCGCGTGGCCGGCCCGCAGCCGTTCCAGGAAGTTCAAGCGGCTCTTGGAAAACGTCGTGGCGAACCAAGCGAAGGCGTCGTTGCCGATCCCGCTCGTCACCCCGTTGCGGTTGGCGTGGCGGGCGCCGGTATCGTCGACGCTGATCCAGGGCGCCGTCTCCAGGCCGGCGCGCAGCACCGCCTCGCCCTCGGCGACGAAGCCGTCATGGCCCTCGTTCAACAACCGCACCACCTGGCGCTTGGAGATCTTGATGCCGAGGTCGTCCAAGAGCCGCGCCAAGCGCTCCGCGCTGGTCTGGCCGCCATGATAGAGCGCCAGCACGAAACGCCTGAGCGCCGGGCCGAAGTGGCCGCGCGTCCCCGCCGGCAGCGGCGCCACGATCGTGGCCCCCTCGGGCGTCAGCCAGCGCTCGCGGCGTAACAGGACAGTGTTCGGCCGGCAGAGCAGGTCCTGAACCAGATAGTCTTCATAGCCCTTGAAGCGCGAGCCCGCCGGCACGGCGGCCCGGACGATCCGCCTCTCGTCGATGGGAACCCGGCCCTTCTTGGCCCGCCGTCCCGCCTTCCGCCCCGTCCGGCCCCGGGATACGGCCTGCTTGTCCATGCCGCTCGGCTTGATATCCGGTGGCCCGGAAAGGCCTTTGAGACGGCGGATCTCTTCGCGCAATGTCGCGTTCTCGGCACGCAGGGCCGCCTGCTCCTCAAGCAGCGTCAGAACCAGCGCCTTCAGGGCGGCGACATCAAGATCGTCGAGATCCGGAAGCGATTCGGCCATGACGGGATCGAATCACAGACCTCCCGCCGCGAACATCGATATCTGGTCACTTGACGCGGAAGCCTCACAAGATGTGGCCGTTGAGACTCACCCCTATACCCAGGCCAGATCCCCCCGTCCCCAGGCCCGGCCTTTTGCCCCGGTTACGTTCAAGACGTGCTGCGGGACGCATTGGCCGAAGAAGGTGAAGCAGTTCTGGCCGACGTCGTTACCGCCCGCCGCGCACTTGCCCGCCGGACAGACGCTGCTCGACGACTCCCTCGGCTTCTGGTCGGCGTTGCCGGCGTTCCGCATCAGGAAGGAATCGGTGAAAAAGGGATCCGAGGCGTCGATCAATCCCTTCTCGTTGTCCGGCAGGTTCTTCATTCTTTGATGTACCCGGGCCATCGCCGCCATCATCGCAGCGGTGACGTCGGGGCCGCAGTAGCTTTCGGGCTCCTCTCCGGGGGCCACGGCCAGGCTCGGCGGCACGTCGCGGACGTCCTCGCCATCCGCGCAATACTGATTCACTTCGCCGATCGTCTGGTTCATCCGGGTTTCCAGACGCTGGATCACGCCGATCGTGCGATTGATCTCCTCCACGATCGGCCGGCAGTCCGGACAGGTCGTAGACGCGGAAACCAGTGAGGACGACTGGGAATCGATCGGGCAGACGAATCGCGTGTCGCGCGGAACCACGACTTCGCTAGGCGTATCCTCGCGAACATCACCGAAGCTTTTGATGAGACCGCCCTGAGCGAGAACGGCCTCGAACCCGGCCAATAGCATCACGCTCGAAAGCAAGCCTGCAGCGGATCGCCGCATACCACGGCCCGCCAGACCACGCACCACCGGAGGGATCCACGCCATCCCCATCACCTCACATCTCACGTCGGGCAAATTCTAGCGTGGAGAGTGCCGCTAAGCCAGCCCCGCGACGGGAGAAACCGGAATGCTCAGGCGCGCGCGGCGACGTCGGCGTAGGAACCGCGGTAGTAAACCAGCGGTTCCGCGCCGTCCCGCACGGTCATGTCGACGACCCGGCCGACCATGATCACGTGATCGCCGCCGTCGTGGCGGGCATCGACCCGGCACTCGAAACTGGCCGCCGCCCCTTTGAGGCAGGGCTGGCCACTGGCGCCCTTGTGATACTGCACCGCCTCCATCACCGCGTTGCCCGGCCGGGCGAAGTGATTGGAGAGCGGCTCGTGCTCCGCCGCCAGAATATTCACCACGAAACCGTCGGCCGTCATGAAATCGTCATAGCGCGACGCGCTACGGGCCAGGCTGAACAGCACCAGGGGCGGGTCGAGTGAGACCGAGTTGAAGGAGTTGACGGTGACGGCGATCGGCTCCCCCTCCCTCGATTGGGTGGTGACCAGGGTGACGCCGGTGACGAACTCACCGAGGGCGTTGCGAAAGCGGCGGGCATCAAAACTCATGAGGCTGTCGGTATTCCGTTGTTTCAAGGGCGGGTGGCGCAACTATAGCCCGTCACCCGGCGCCGAGTGAAATCCGCCCGCAAACCGCCGGAAACCGGCAAGGGAAACGCAATCTTAACCTCGCCCGCCGAGACTTGGCCACCGCCGGGCCAGGTGAGGCGCGGTTGGACCATTCTGGCAAGCGGCGCGGGGTGTTGGATGTTCTTCCTCATTGGTCTGGTGGTGGTGTTCGGTTCGGTGATCGGCGGCTATATACCGCACGGTGACCTCCGTGTGTTGTGGCAGCCCTTCGAGGTGCTGATCATCTGCGGCGCCGCGCTCGGCGGCTTCATTATCGCCAATCCGAAAACCGTGCTTCTCGGCGCCGCCAAGCAGATGACCCACCTGCTGAAAGGCACACCCTACAAGAAGGACCACTTTCTTGAGCTTCTCGTCATGCTCTACGCCGTCTTCAAGCTGGCCAACTCGAAGGGGGCGCTGGCGTTGGAGCCGCATATCGAGAACCCGGAAGCGAGCGATCTGTTCTCCCAGTACCCGAAGTTCGCCGGAAATCACCACGCCGTCGAATTCCTCTGTGATGCGCTTCGGCTCATCACCATGGGGTCGGACAACCCTCACGTTCTGGAGGCGATGCTGGATGAGGACATCGAAATTCTGAAGCACGAAAGCGAGGCGGTCGCCCATGCGGTCACCGGCATGGCGGATGGCCTCCCGGCTTTCGGCATCGTCGCCGCGGTGCTGGGCGTGATCGTCACCATGGGCTCGATCAGTGAGCCACCCGAGGTCCTCGGCGCCCTCATCGGCGGTGCCCTGGTCGGCACCTTCCTCGGCGTGTTGCTGGCCTATGGCGTCGTCGGCCCGATGGGCAAGAACCTGGAAAACTATGCCGAGGCGGAGATCAAATATTTCCACTGCCTGAAGGCCGGCATCCTGGCCCATGTCCAAGGCCACGCGCCCGCGATTTCCGTCGAGTACGCGCGCAAGTGTCTGTTCGCCCACGACCGTCCGAGCTTCGCGGACGTCGAGGAAGCCGTGGCGAGCGTACAGGCCGCCTGATCGCGGTACCGATTCGAAGTAGAACCGAGCGGAGGCATACGCGATGTCGGGAGGCGCCGACGAAGGCACCATCGTCATCAAGAAAGTCATCAATGTCGCTGGCGGCCATCATGGCGGCGGCTGGAAAGTCGCCTATGCCGATTTCGTGACGGCGATGATGGCGTTCTTCCTTTTGCTCTGGTTGTTGAGCGTGGCGTCGAGTGAGCAGCGTCAGGGCATCGCCGACTATTTTGCCCCCTCCGCCGTCTCCATCTCGTCGGAAAGTGGTGCGGGTGGACTACTCGCCGGCAAATCCATGGCCGAGGACGGCGCGCGCGCGTCCGCTTCGGCGCCGCCCGTCGTCACTTTCGAGATCACCGCACCGAAGGGCGAGCAGGACGAAGACAGCCGGGACAGCAAGCAGGCCGGCGACTCGGCCCCCAACGCCGAGGCCAGAGACACCGCCGGGACCAATGACGACGCCGAAACACCGCCGGCGGAAACCCGCCCGCCGAGCGAAGCCTACATTCAACAAAAGCTGGCGGAACAGGAACAGGCCTTGTTCGAGGAAATGCGTCAGAATATCGAACTCGCGATCGCGGAATTGGAGAATGCCGAGGAAATCAAACGCAGCCTGATCATCGACAACACGCCCGAGGGCCTGCGTATCCAGATCACCGACCAGGATGGCAAATCGATGTTCCCGAGCGGCAGCGCCGCCATGCACGGGCACATGTCCGAACTGATCGGCAAGATCGCCCGCGTGGTGGAGCGGACGACGAATCGCATCTCGATCACGGGACATACCGACTCGGTCCCCTTCCGTGGCCGCCGTGCCTACGGCAACTGGGAGCTGTCTTCGGACCGGGCCAACGCCTCGCGCCGCGCCCTGATCGAACAGGGGGTCTCGCCGGAACGGATCTCTTATGTCTCGGGCCGGGCCGAGACGGAACCGCTGATCGAGAGCGACCCCGCCCTGCCGGTAAACCGCCGAATTTCCATCGTCCTGTTGCGCAACAATCCGTTGAGTGTCGGCACCGGCACCGAATAGGCACGGGGCATCCGGACCTCAGTGGCGAAAATCCGTTTGCCTGGGGCGAAATCACCCCCACATCTGCCGGTATGAGGGATACGCACGACACGACCCCGGGTTGGCGCCGCATCGGCGCACACCCGCTCTTCGCCGAGCCCGCCGACCGCGAGCCGCCGGGACCCGGTGCCGAACTGACGGCGCCGGTGTTCTTCGAAGGCGTCCGCCACAAGCGGGTGCTGGCCTTCCTGATCGATTTCTGCCTGCTGCTGGCACTTTCCGCCGTCTGGTGGGTGGTCGGCTGGATCTTCTCCCTGCTGACGCTGTTTCTCGCCTGGCCCCTCGTGGCGCTCGGCGCGGTGCTGCTGCCACTCGCCTACCACAGCTATTTCATCGGCGCCGCCGGCAACGCCACGCCGGGAATGCGGGTGATGGGAGTTCGCGTCCTGGCCTGGAACGGCAACGAGGTGAGCTTCCCGCAGGCGATCCTGCAAACCCTGGTGTTCTACGCCACCGTCCCGCTCACCCATGGCCTGGTGCTGCTGGTCTCCCTGTTCAACGAACGCGGCCGCTGCCTGCACGACCTGCTCTGCGGCACCGTCGTGGTCAACGTCACCGATCGGCCGGTGCTGATCGACGACCGGGCGTAAGCGGTACGAGTTCCAACCGCGCCGACGGCGCCCGGGCGAAAACCTCGGGCGCCGTCGATATTTCGACATAGTCCCCGGCGGCCCACAGGCGGCTCATGTCGCGGTAGTGGCGGGACAGCGGATGACCGGACTGCCCCGTCGCCGTCACGAAGCGCGAGCGGGAAAGGTCCGCCAGGTCGTAGATCGCCCTGAAACCCGGCCCATGTCGCCCCGTAAAGCGGCCGAGCGGCCCGCCCAAGGAAAACGGCTGGGCGTTCACGCTGGTGCCGTCCCCCGCCCCCCGCACGCGAACGTCGAACAGCAGATGGAGCGGGGGGACGTGCGAGAACGGCGTGTGGCCATTGCCGGTCCGACGCACGCGGCCCCACCGCCAGTTCCGCGCGGCCAGGCCATGGCGGGCGACGAGCGCGGCCCGGGCCGCGACGAAGGCCGCCCGCGCCCGTTTCTGGCAGTCCTCGACCCCGGCGGTGGTCACATCGTCACACCAATGACCGTTCTCACCGGTCAGCACCGACAGCATGAAACGCGGCTTGAGCGCGCGGTAGCGAGGAAACAACGGGCCGACCTCGTCCGCGTAAATCAGCCGGGTGAGCGCCTGGTACCAGGTCGCGAAGATCAACGGCTCCGGCCGGTCGGACGCCATCGTGCCGTCCCAGGCCGCCAGCAGGCGCGATATGTCGCCGCTGCCCCGCGCGGCCCGGCGCAGCACGCCCAGCAAGGCGCGGGCGAGCGGCGAGAGCGTATCGTGCTGCACCGCGGCCATGTCGTCGAGGCCGAGGTCACGCCGCCCCGCGAGCCGTTCGGCGATGCGTGCCGCCCGCATGCCGTTCGACCATTCGTGGCTCAGGTGGTGGGGATAGTCGTCGGTGACGATCTTCTGGTTGGCGGTGACCAACAGGCCGCCCGGCGGGTTGAGGCTGCGCGGCAACGCCTCGTGCAGGACGAACCCGCGCCATTGCGCCTCCGATGTCCAGCCTTGGACCGGCCACAGCCCCGCCCCCCGGCGCACCGCGCCCCGGATCGGCGTCCGTCCCGGCGTCAGAAAGCCGATATTGCCCGCAACATCGGCGTAGAGAAAGCTCTGCTGCGGCGCATGAAAGTCGGCGAGCGCGGCATCGAAGGCCGGCCAATCCCGCGCCTCGGCCAGGGCAAAGGCGGCTTGCAGCGTCGTATCGTCGGATTGCAACCCGGTCCAGCCGAGCGCGAGGGCCCTATCGCCGGTGCCGAGCAGGCCGGCCGCGTCGAACAGGTCGGAAACGATGGGGCCATGCCGGCTCTCCCGCACGGTAAAGCTGATCGGGTCCCCGCCGGCGACAGCGATCCGCTCGCCTCGTTTCAAGAACGGTGCCGAGCCATCGATAGTGCGGTAGCGTTCCGGATCCTCGGCCAGGGGGGCTTCCAGAAACAGGTCCTGCAGGTCGGTGCCGGTATTGGTCATGCTCCAGGCGATATGGCCGTTGTGCCCGAGGACCAGGGCGGGAAAGCCGGGGATCGTCGCCCCGACCGCCAGGCCGCCCGGCCAGGAGAGATGGGCGAGGTACCAGAGCGCCGGGGCGCGAAGCGCCAGATGCGGATCGTTCGCCAGCAGGGGAACACCGCTTTTGGTGCGCGCTCCGGCCACGGCCCAGGCGTTGGAGCCGACCCCTTCACGCCGGGGCCGCAACAGGGCGGGGACCGCGGCGGAACCGCCCGGCGTCACGCCCTGCGGCTCGCCCGCACCATAGGGCGGCAGAAACTCCGCCAACCGGTCCGCCGACAGCCGGCGCGACAACGCCAGGCGTCCGGCCTCGCGGCGCCAGTTACCGTCGAGATCGAGGGCCAGCAACTTCGGCCAGAGCAGGCTGTCGACCGCCGTCCAGGGCTCCGGGCGATGGGCGAACAGCGTGAACTCCGGCGGCAGGACCGGATCGCTTGCCAGAAACGCGTTGACGCCCGCGACATAGGCGTCCAGCAGGGCGCGGCTCGCCGTGTCCAGGGCTTCGAGATTGGCGGCCGCGACCCGGGCGAGGCCCAAAGTCCGCATGAACTTGTCGCTCGCCACGACATCAGCGCCCAGCACCTCGGCCAGGCGCCCGGCGCCGGCGCGGCGTGCCATTTCCATCTGCCAGAGCCGGTCCTGGGCATGGACGTAGCCGAGCGCGAAATGGGCGTCGGCCCGGCTCAGCGCCGTGATATGCGGGATGGCGTTGCCGTCGCGGACGACGACGACCTTTGCGCCGAGGCCGGCGAGCGCATGGCGGCCCTCATGCACCGGCAGGCTCGCCCATAGCCAGACCGCGGCACCGACGACGAGCGTGGCGAGCAGCAGGACAAAACCGATCAACAGACGACGGCGAAAGCGTTTCATGACACGGGCCCGGCGGGGTCGTCGCCCCGGAGTGGCGCCATGATCGACGGCGGCGGCGGCGCTGTCCATTCACCGCTTTCAGGCCGGCGATCGCGGTGCTAAAACCTCGCCCCGGGGCCGCGAACCGGCGGCGCGAGGTGAGGAGACGAGACAATGGCTGAAAACGTGGCATTCATCGGCCTGGGCGTCATGGGCTATCCGATGGCGGGACATCTCGCCGCCAAGGGACATAACGTGACGGTCTACAACCGTACAGCCGCCAAGGCCGAGGCCTGGGTTGCCCAGCACGGCGGTGCCAGCGCGCCGACGCCGCGCGAGGCGGCCGCGGGCGCAAAAATCGTCTTCGCCTGCGTCGGCGCCGACGACGACCTGCGCGGCATTGCCTATGGCGACGACGGCTTCCTCGCGGGCCTCGCGCCGGGCGCCATTTTCTGCGACCACACGACCGCGTCCGCCGATGTCGCGCGCGAACTGTACGCGGCCTGCCAGGAGAAGGGCTTCGGCTGCCTCGACGCTCCGGTCTCCGGCGGCCAGGCCGGCGCCGAGAACGGCGTGCTGACGGTGATGACGGGTGGCGACCAGGCCGATTTCGACGTCGCCAAGCCGGTGATCGACTGCTATGCGCGCGAGTGCCAGCTGATGGGGCCGGCCGGGTCCGGCCAGATCACCAAGATGGTGAACCAGATTTGCATTTCCGGCCTGGTCGCGGCGCTATCCGAGGGGTTGAACCTCGCCGTCATGGCCGGCCTCGACGGCCACCAGGTGGTCGAGGTGATTTCCAAGGGGGCCGCCGGATCCTGGCAGATGGAGAACCGGCACAAGACCATGCTGGCGGATGAATACGAGCATGGCTTCGCCGTCCAGTGGATGCGCAAGGACCTGGACATCTGCTTCGACCAGGCCAAGAAGCTCGGCATTTCACTGCCCGTCGCCGGCCTGGTCGACCAGCTTTATGCCGAGGTCGAGGCCATGGGCGGCAGCCGTTGGGATACCTCGGCCCTGCTGGCCAGGCTCACCGCGATGCGGCCGAAATCCTAGGCTGGGAGCGGCCATAGAAAAATTTTGATTCCAGGTCACGGAAACGCTTGCGCGCCCTAGCGACCACGAATATAGAGGGCCGCTTCCCGTAAACCCCGTGCCAGGGAGGGATCGGGCGATGAGTGAAATCGTTCGCTTCTCCGACGTCGACTCGATGCTGCGCCAGCTGGATCCGGACGATCCCGTGATCTGCATACGGCCCGAAGTCCTGCATGCCCGATCGCGATGTTTCCGGGAAGGAATCCCGGGCCGCGTCCTCTATGCGATGAAGTGCAATCCCGAACCCTTCGTGCTGAACACCCTGTACAACGCCGGCATCGAAAACTTCGACACCGCCACCTTGTCGGAGATGGAAAACATCCATGCCTTTCTGCCCAAGGCGCGCTGCTACTTTCATCACCCGGTGAAGACGCGCAAGGCGATCCTGGCGGCCTACCTGGAGCATGGCGTGCGGGATTTCGTCGTCGACCATGCAAGCGAACTCGCCAAGCTGCAAGAATGCCTCGGCGCCGATGACTATACGGTCCACGTCCGCATCAAGACGCCGCCCTCGGAAAGCGCGATCCACCTGGCCGCCAAGTTCGGCGCTGACCCGGAGAGCGCGGTCGACCTGCTGCGCGATGTCGCCAGGCTTGGTCGGTCGAGCGGCCTCGCCTTCCATGTCGGCTCCCAGTGCCGCACGCCGGATGCGTACCGCGACGCGATCCGCCTGGCCGCCTCCGTGGCCTGGGCCGCCGACGTGCGCCCGGACTATCTGAACGTCGGCGGTGGCTTTCCGGTCGCCTACCCGCCGATCCCGACGCCGGCGCTGGAGCGCTATTTCGCCGCCATACGCGAGGCCTTCGCCGCCGACGGCATCTTTGCCGGAACGGAGCTTTTTGCCGAGCCGGGCCGCGCCCTGGTCGGCGACGCCGTTTCCTTGATCGTGCGCGTGCAGATGCGGCGCGACGACGCGATCTACATCAACGACGGTCTCTACGGGGCGTTGATGGACCTCAGGCTCACCCCGGGCCTCAATCCACCGGTGTTGCTGCGCCGCCCGGACGGGCCGGCCCCGGTGGGCGACAAGGCCGATCTTTTGGTTTATGGGCCGACCTGTGACGCGCTCGACGTTCTGCCGCTGCCCTGGCGCCTGCCGGCCGACGTCAAGGAAGGCGATTGGATCGAGGTCGGCCAGATGGGCGCCTATGCCACCGCTTTCGCCACCAACTTCAACGGCACCCGGCGCGAGTTGCGGATCGCGGTGGACGATCCGCTGCCGGCCGTGCTGGCGGCCTGAGCCATGGCGACGGGAAACCTCGCCGGCAAGGCCGCCTTAATCACCGGGGCCGGGCGCAACATCGGGCGGGCCATCGCCCTCGCGCTGGCCGAAGAGGGGGCGAACGTCGTCATCAACGGCTCGCGCGACGAGGCGGCCTGCGCCGAGGTCGCCGCCGCGGCCGAGGCCCACGGCGTCGAGGCGCAGGTGGCGATGGGCGACGTCGGCGACGCGGGGGCGATTCGCGAGATGGCGGCCGCGGCGCTGGATCGCTTCGGGCGCATCGACGTCCTGGTGAACAACGCGGCGATCCGCCCGGAAAAACCCTTCCTGGAGATGGAGAGCGAGGACTGGCACCGCGTTATGCGCGTCGACCTCGACGCCGCCTTCCATACCGCGCAGGCTTTTCTGCCCGGCATGGTCGACAACGGCTGGGGCCGGATCATAAACTTGACCGGCATGAACGCGATGCAAGGCTATATCGGCCGCGCGCCGGTTTCCGCGGCAAAGCACGGGCTCTGGGGCCTGACCAAGTCGCTCGCCCGCGAGATGGGGCCGCACGGCGTGACGGCGAACGCCATCTCGCCCGGACCGATCGGCGGCGACTACAGCCAGGCGCCGGAAATGGGTCATCACATCGAAAGCATGCTCTCGCGCATCCCGCTCGGCCGGATCGGCGAGCCGGCGCATATCGCCGGGCTCTGCCGCTATCTCGTCTCGGAGGCCGGCGGCTATGTCTCTGGCCAGATGATCGCCGTCAACGGCGCCGGCACGACGTGAGACGAGGTTCATGGCCCGGCGCCCGGTACAGGAGGAAACCAGCAGCGCCGGATGCCTGATCACCGGCATCGCCGGGCTGGTGCTGCCGCCCCTCGTCTTCGTACTGCTCGCCTGGCCCTTCGGCCTCTTCGGCTATGACGTCGTGCTGCAGGTCTTCATCACCACGGGCTGCGTCCTTGCCCTGGTCTTCGCGCTGATCCTGGGCTTCCTCGGCGACAGCCTGGTCGACGGCGCGCTCAAGATCGCCTGCCTCTCGCCCTGCCTGTGGCTGCCGCAATACGGCGACCCCTGGCTCGCCGTCGGCGGCGTCGCCCTGTTCTCGGCCGCCCTCGCTGTCTTCGTCATGCGGCTGATCCCGAAGACCTGAGCGGCATTCGGTGCGGGACGGCGACAGCCTTCTACCGGTCCAATTCCATGTCCAACACCGCTTCGGCTGCCTTGTGTCGCCCATCCTGCTCGGATGGGCGCCATGAAGCAGATCATTTTGATGCGACGATCATCGTCCGACACTACAATTTAGGCTAGTGGACTGCTGAGCTTCGACAATTCATACATCGTCGGTCTGAGGGAAGACCTTTCTATCTTGGAAATGATGTTACTAGAACCTATATACTATAGAGTGTCTCTAGCAGCCTGTCGGACTCGGGCATGCAAGGATTGGTAAGATTGGCTTGGCGGGCGTCGATGTCATGGATTTACCCCCATGAAGTTGCGAACGCGGGTTGGCCCGCCCGTTCAGGCGTGGCTGAGGACGAACATCCGCTTGATGTTCCAGGAGAGCGTGGCCAAGGTCCATTCCCCCTTCGCCTTGTCGAGGCCGCGCAGGCTGAACTGACGCAAGCCCATCACCGATTTGATGATGCCGAACACCGGCTCCGGCGTCTGCTTGCGAAGCGCGTAGAGCGCCCGGCCCTCGGGTGTGGCCAGGCGATGGCACATCGCCTCGAGCGGCGTCGGATCCTCGGGCGCTGGCGGCGCCTCGGCGAAGCGGTCCCGCCAGGAAAGATGGTGGTGCTCCCGGCCGAGCGCGATCAGCGGCGCGATCTCCGCTTCCCCGCAGGCCTCGACGTTGGCCTGGCTGAAGTAGCCGCTGTCCGCCAACAGGGTCTCGACCTCGCCAAGCCCGTCCGGCAGGCCGGCGAGTGCTTCGAGCGTCGGTTCGATCTGCTGCTTGTCGTTCGCCGCCTGCACCACGTCGGCGCTGACCACCAGCAGGCTGCCGGCGGCCACCGCAGCCTGGGCGTTGTAGCACTGCTCGAAGCCGCCGCCGGCCACCGGCATGATGCGCGAGTCCGGGTCCGTCAGGTTGACCTGGTCCTTCGCCCGTGGCCCCGGCTCCGGCGGCTTCGGTGGCCGCCCGCCCGGCTTGCGGCCGGTCCGCGTTTCCTTCGCCTCGCGGGCTGCCAGCTTCTCTTCGTACTCCGCCTGCTCCCGCGCATGACGCTCGGCCGCCCGCGCCTCGATCTCCGCCTTCGCCGCGGCGATCGCCGCCAGCCGGTCCTCGCGCCGTGCCAGCTCCTCCGGCACGCTCATGCCGTCGGGAACCTCGGACCGGTCCGCCGCTTCCGCCAACGCCATCAACTCCGCCACCTCGGCCCGCAGCCGGGCTTCGATCTCGCCCGCACGCTGCCACGACAGGGCGCTGTGCCGGCTCGCGTCGGCATGGATCTTCGTCCCGTCCAGCGCCACCGTGCCCAGTTGCAGCATGCCGGCCTGCCGCGCCAGCAGCAGAACCTGCACGAACAGCCCCTCGATCAGCGGCAGGAAGCGACGGCGGAACGTGGCGATCGTGTCGTGGTCGGGGTGGTCGTTTGCCGCGATGAAGCGGAAGGCCACCGAATCATAGCTCGCCCGCTCCAGCTTCCGGCTGGAATGCACCCCCGTCGCGTAGCCGTAGATCAGCAGGCCCAGCAGGACGCTCGGGTGATGCGCCGCCGAGCCCGAACCACGATAGGCCTTCACGAACGCAGAGAGATCCAGCTGCTCCAGCACATCGACCACGAAGCGCGCCAGATGACGATCAGGCAGCCATTCGTCCACCGAAGGCGGCAGAAGATAGCTGGTCTCCCGGTCAACCTGTCGAAAGTTGCTCATCACAAAATCACCGCGCAGGAGAGAATCAGACCGTGACAGTGAATCTCATCTCGAAACTCGGCTCAAGTCCGACAGGCTGCTAGAGTTTCGATTCTTCCCGCATCTCCCCCGGGTGATCGAGGTGGGACCGCCATAAGCAAGGGGTCAGGACTTGAATGTTGAATTTGGGAAGTACGGGTGCGGCAAATCTGTAGTCCGTAACAGGGGCAAAACCCCGGGCGGTCAAGCCATTTCGATGCAGCGTTGTCTGACGAGGATCGGCAGTGGGGGCACGGGTGGGGCGCCGGGGACCTTGAGGCGGTCGCCGAGATAATCCCAGAAGGAGAGGCCAAGTTTCTGGCAGGTCTTGTAGAGGCCGAGGAATGTGTCTCGGGCCTGCTTGCCGTCCTCGGAGCGTGTGCCGCCGGAGAATTTTCGCCTTGTGACCATGGCGCGGATGTCGCGTTCCGCGCCGTTGGTGTTGAGCGGGACCTCCGGGCGGTCGAGGACGACGAGCAGTTCGTCGCGGTTGGCATGCAGGCGAGCCAGGAGCCGGTCGAGGCGGAGGAATCCGGTCTTGGTCGCGAAGAGCGCATCGAAGCGGCATGCCAGGTGGGCCCGCCGTCCTGGCGCCGGCCTTTCGCGATAGGCTTTGAGATCGGCGTAGAGTTGCCAGAGCCGTGCCTGGATGTGTTCCTTCTCGCGCCGCTGGCTCCGGGAGAAGGTCATCAGCTTGTGGATCAAGCGCTCCGCATGGACCCAGCAGAGCGCGTGGCGGCCGACGTTGAACTGGCCAGCATCGTCACTCAGGACGACGCAGGCGCCCGCGGCCGTGCCCCTGAGCAGGCCGTGCGCGGCGATGGCGCCCCACAGCGCCCCCTCGGTGGCGGTCCGCGCGGCCCCGCGCCCGTCCCCGTGCCCGGTGATGGCGAGCCGCCCCAGGTGGGCCAGCCAGGCATCTTCGTTGGTGAAGCGCCGCGGGCAGCCCTCGGCCAGACGGGCGATCACCGATGCGGCCAGGTCGCGCTCGGCCATGTAGGCGAAGGCGGCGGCATTGAGCACATAGTCCGCGTGGCCGGCCCGCAGCCGTTCCAGGAAGTTCAAGCGGCTCTTGGAAAACGTCGTGGCGAACCAAGCGAAGGCGTCGTTGCCGATCCCGCTCGTCACCCCGTTGCGGTTGGCGTGGCGGGCGCCGGTATCGTCGACGCTGATCCAGGGCGCCGTCTCCAGGCCGGCGCGCAGCACCGCCTCGCCCTCGGCGACGAAGCCGTCATGGCCCTCGTTCAACAACCGCACCACCTGGCGCTTGGAGATCTTGATGCCGAGGTCGTCCAAGAGCCGCGCCAAGCGCTCCGCGCTGGTCTGGCCGCCATGATAGAGCGCCAGCACGAAACGCCTGAGCGCCGGGCCGAAGTGGCCGCGCGTCCCCGCCGGCAGCGGCGCCACGATCGTGGCCCCCTCGGGCGTCAGCCAGCGCTCGCGGCGTAACAGGACAGTGTTCGGCCGGCAGAGCAGGTCCTGAACCAGATAGTCTTCATAGCCCTTGAAGCGCGAGCCCGCCGGCACGGCGGCCCGGACGATCCGCCTCTCGTCGATGGGAACCCGGCCCTTCTTGGCCCGCCGTCCCGCCTTCCGCCCCGTCCGGCCCCGGGATACGGCCTGCTTGTCCATGCCGCTCGGCTTGATATCCGGTGGCCCGGAAAGGCCTTTGAGACGGCGGATCTCTTCGCGCAATGTCGCGTTCTCGGCACGCAGGGCCGCCTGCTCCTCAAGCAGCGTCAGAACCAGCGCCTTCAGGGCGGCGACATCAAGATCGTCGAGATCCGGAAGCGATTCGGCCATGACGGGATCGAATCACAGACCTCCCGCCGCGAACATCGATATCTGGTCACTTGACGCGGAAGCCTCACAAGATGTGGCCGTTGAGACTCACCCCTATACCCAGGCCAGATCCCCCCGTCCCCAGGCCCGGCCTTTTGCCCCGGTTACCGAAGATGTTTGTCGCCAGCTTGTTGAAGAGTCGAACGATCGATGGGATTATGGACTTCTCGCTTTCGCTATTGTGGAAGAACAGTGCATTGAATGGATGAAGCACCACGAAGATCACAATGGACAATTACCGACGCCTCAGGAGATCCAAAATTGGTATGAACAGCAACCGCCTGGCGTTCTGTTACGAGCAAAAGGCACCGCTGAAAACGCGCTCCAGCTTTTTACTGATGATGCGTTGCAGGAGATACTTGAAATCGAACGGAGAGAAGTCGCAGATTCAGTAATTGTATCAGAAATTCGGCTTGGGCAGCGATTTTGGCGGCAGTTTGGCATCAACGTGGCAGCAGGATTTGCTAGCGCGGTGCTGTTTGCGGCAGCGTTGATCGTAGTGGCTTTTCTTGTATTGGAAGACCCTTCACCAATTAAATTGTGGCAGGGTGCTGCAAATGGTGATCAAACAGAGGAGAGTACAGTTGGCAAAACGAGCAGTAAATCGGGAAGTGACGAGTAAGCAGGGGAATCGCATTTGGAATTGCCTTGACGTGCGTGTTTGATCTTGAGGTATTGGCGCGAATCGATTCTACCCGGTCTTTTCACGGGTGGAGGTTGCGATGGAAGGCTTTCTGGAGTGCTTTGAGGGTCTCGAGGATCCGCGGACTGGCAATGCCGGGCGTCACGATCTGCTGGAGATCTTGACGATCGCCCTGTGCACGGTCCTCTCGGGCGGTCAGACGGCGGTCGACATGGCGATCTTCGCGCGTGAAAAGGAGGCGTTCCTGCGGGAATTTCTCGTACTCGAACATGGCGTGCCGAGCCACGACACCTTCAGCCGGGTGTTCCGGTTGCTGGATCCGGAGGCGTTCGGCGCCTGCTTCCAGCGCTTCATGGCGCGCTTTTCCGAGACCTGCCAAGGGGTCATTGCGATCGACGGCAAGGTGGTGCGGCGATCCTACGACAAGGCGAGCGGCACGTCGGCGCTGCATATGGTCTCGGCCTGGGGCTGTGATCAGCGGCTGGTGTTGGGGCAAGTCGCCACCGACGCCAAGTCCAACGAGATCACCGCCGTGCCGAAGCTGTTGAAACTATTGAGCCTCGAGGGGACGATCGTGACCGTGGACGCCCTCAATTGCCAGCGCGCCATCGCCAGCCAGATTATCGAGCAGGGGGGTGACTACGCCCTGGCGTTGAAGGGCAATCAAGGCACGCTGCATGACGACGTGAGAACCTTCCTCGACGATCCGAAAGCCGAAGCGACCACCACCGACACCACGGTCGATGGCGATCATGGCCGCATCGAGACCCGTGCCGCTCTCGTCTCCAGCCACGTCGAGTGGCTGCAAGAGCGCCATCATTGGCCGGGCCTGAAGGCGGTCGCCAAAGTCACCCGGACCCGCGAGTGCGCGGAGAAGACGTCGAGCGAAACCGCCTACTACCTGCTCAGCCAGCCGCTCGACGCCGAGCGCTTCAATCCCGTTGCCCGGGCGCACTGGGGGGTCGAAAACCGCCTGCACTGGTGCCTCGATGTCCAAATGAACGAAGACCAAGACAGAACCCGCAAGGACAATGGACCGCACAATCTCGCCGTCCTGCGCCACATGGCGCTCAATGTCATGCGAAAGGATCCACGAAAAGACTCGCTGCGCGCCAAGTTCAAAATCGCCGCTTGGAACAACGACTATCTCCTGTCACTCCTCGGCAAATTCTGAAATGCGATTGCCCTGGACGAGTAAGCGTGCTGCTTCTGCAGCCTCGAAAGTCTTACGTGACCCAAAGTCCAGCAAGGCAGCAAAATCTGCAGCGGGCTCAGCTTTGACACAGCGCCCCAACAGGACTTCGGCCAAAAGGAAGTCGGCAGGTTAATCGCGCCGGGTCATAATCTCGGAGGGTATCACTCCCTCAAGCGCTGATCGATCTGCACTTGTCGACGGAAGCAGCGAATCTCCGTTGAGGCTGCGCCCTCAGCGGCAAACGAAGATACGCGCTTGCACGCGACCGTCCTACGGCGATCAAAATCTCACGTCATCGCAGCCCTGTCTTTGGCCCGGGCCGGGTCTTCGAAATTCGTGATCACGACCTCCTCGCTGACCGTTTCCAAGACGGCGCAGCTCAACTGCCTGTCGTTGTTGTGGTCGCGCCCGTCTCCGGTCGAGCCCGGATTGACGACGAGGAGGCCATTGATGCGCCGCACCAGCTGTTGATGGGTATGGCCATAGAGCACGAAGTCCGCCTCCGCTTCGCCGAAACGGGCGAGTTGTCGGCTATGGGGATAGACGTAGGTGCCGCGCGGCTCCCACGGCGTCGAATGCACCATCAGAACCTTCTTGCCGCCGATATCGAGTTCGATGCGTGCCGGCCGCTCCGCCAGCCATTGCAGCAGGTCGCGATCGATCGTGTCGCGCTCGCGCGCCCGGGCGCCGTGCGGGCCGAGGAAGACTTCTTCGTGGTTGCCCTGGATGACATGGGCATCGCGCGCCTTCAGCAGGGCGACGACCTCGTTGGAAAAGCGGTACTCGAAAATGCTGTCGCCGAGACACAGCAATTCATCGACCGGCCCCATGATCTCCAACGCGCGGGTCAGGCCGTCGATGTTGCAATGCAGATCGGAGACGATGCCGAGCTTCACGTCGCTGTGCCTCCCCTCACGATCATGACGGGGCCCTCCCCGTTTCATCCCTCGGCGCGGGAGTGTAGCGAAGCGCCGGCAGCGCTCAAGCGGCAAGGCATCCTCGATGTCGACAGGGCCGACCCAACCGGTATATCCCGGTAGCCTGTGACCTGGACCCCGGAGAGGCGCCGTGAACGACATCGTCTATCGTGAATACGACCAAGCTACACTGAACGAACAATACAACGCGCGCAGCGCCGTCCCGGCGTTCGGCGCCTTCGTTGGGCGCTGGCAATCGAGCAGCGACGAGGCCGTCCGAACGCTCCGCTGCACCCTCGACGTCGCCTATGGCGACGACCCGATCGAGACGCTCGACATCTTCCATCCCTTGGGTGGCGGCCCGGCCCCGGTGATGGTGTTCTTTCACGGCGGCTACTGGCGCGCGGGCGACAAGTCATGGTTCCGGTTTCTCGCACGCACCTTCGTCGAGCATGGCGCGGCGTTCGTCCTGACGCGATACGGCCTGTGCCCGGCCTATGGAATGGACGAGCTGGTCGCCCAGTGTCGGCGCGCCGTGGCCTGGGTCCATCGCAACGCCGGGCAGTTCGGCGGCGATGATGCCCGCCTCTTCGTATCCGGCCATTCCGCGGGCGGCCACATAACCGGGATGATGCTCGCCACGGATTGGCCGGCGCAAGATGGTTTGCCGGCGAACGCGATCAAGGGCGCGACGGGGATCAGCGGCCTCTACGACCTGGAGCCGATCCGTCTCTCCCACGTGAACGAGCCGCTGGGGCTGACCGAGGAAAGCGCGCGCCGGAACAGCCCCGTGGTCCTGCCGCCGCCACACGTCCCGCCCTCACTCCTCCTCGCCTTCGGCGGTCTCGAAAGTGCCGAGTACGAGCGACAGACCCGGGCCTACGCGGATGTCCTGCGGCGGGCCGGCGGCACGCCGAGCGTCGTCGCGGTGGAGGGCCATCACCACTTTTCGATCCTGGACGCCTTCGCCAACCCGCGCCATCGCTTCGGACAGGCGGTCCTGGCGCAGTTGGGTTTGGCGTGACGCCGGCTCGACCGAACGGTATCGGTTACTTGCCGGCCACCTTCAGCGGGATCATCGGGCTTCCCGAGAAGCTCAGGTCCTTCGCGAACGCGGCCCAGACCAGCTTCTCGGGCTTGAACGCCGACAGGGGATGCGCTTTCTCGACGGCCAGCTCGACGGCGACGGGCGTTGCGGCGCAGCCGGTCGCGAGATAGGTGAACTGCGATATCACGAGGCCCTGCGCCCCATCCGGCTGACTCGGATAGTTCAGCGACCCGACCACGGGACCGCACTTCGGGCCTTCGGCAAGCTCGATCGCCGCCGTCAGCGCCGTCGAGCCGGCGACCGTCAGGGTGCCCGAAACCGCGTTCCCCTTCTTGCTCAGGCTCGTATCGCCCTGCACTTCCAGATAGCCCACCTTTTTCAGCTTGTCGGGCCCGGTGCTCGTCGCCGACCACAGAATGTAGCGCGCCTTGTTGCCGTCGACCGAGTCGAAGCCCTGGAGGTCGACCCAGACATAGGTGCGCGCATAGGCCGCTACGCCGTCACCGCCCTTCGAGGTGTAGACGTTGATGCCGCCGGTGATGCCTTCCGCGGGCTCCAGCCCGGACGGCAGGGCGGCGCGCACCGCGGCTTCGTTCAACGTAATCCCGATCAGGATGTGCTCGTTGCCGCCGACGACATAGGGACCGTCGCCGGCCTTCGCGGCCACCGGCGCTATAACAAACAGGACCGTCAGCAAGCGCACGATGCGCGTGGTTATCGATTTCATGGTTCCCTCCCAATACCAAAGCCCGGAGGTAAACACCTATTTCGTTAAGTGTCTACACACGAATGCCCGGCCTGGGGAGAACGGGGAAACCTGAGCCAGAAGGTGGCGCCGGCCGTCGCGTCCGTTTCCACGCCGATCTCGCCCGCCATCAGCTCGGTCAGGTTCTTCGCCATGTGCAGGCCGATACCGGACCCGCCGACAGAGGTATTCTCCGCGCCCAGGCGGCTGAACGGCTTGAACAGGTCGTCGATGCGGTCCGGCGGCACGCCGGGGCCCGTGTCGGAGATGGCGATGCGGCAGGTGCTCTCCTCCAGCATCACGCCGACGCGGACCTCGCCGCCGTCGACGTTGTACTTGATCGCGTTCGACAGCAGGTTGATGAGCACCTGGCGCAGGCGCAGGCGGTCGGCGACGACGGGACCCGGCACCTCGCCGGCGGGACGTTCGATCTCGATGCGGCGCGCCGCCGCCAGGGGACGGACCACGGCCAGCGCCTCCGTCAGCACGTCGTCGAGATCGACGGGTGCAAGGGTCACCGACAGCGCGCCCGCCTCCAGCGCCGCCAGGTCGAGGACCTCGTCGATGATCGCCAGCAGATGCTCACCGGCGTCGCGGATCGATTGCGGATACTCGGCCAATTCCGCGTCGCCGGCCAGTGCGGGATGGCGTTCCAGCAGTTCGGCGAAGCCCAGAATCGAATTGAGGGGCGTGCGGATCTCGTGGCTCATGCCGGACAGGAAGACGGTCTTCGCCTGGTCGGCCCGTTCCGCCGCCCGTCGGGCGCGCAGTGCTGCGGCCTCGGCCCGCCGGCGTTCCTCGACTTCGCGCTGCAGGTTGGCGTTGGCGGCTTCCAGTTCGGCCGTTCGCGCCGCCACCATGGCCGCCAGCTCGTCGGCGCGCAGCTTCAGCGCCGTGATGTCGACGAAGGTGACGACCCGGCCACCGCCCTGCGTGGCCCGCGCGCGCATCAACCGCCACGACCCGTCGGCCAGGCGCCATTCGAGCTCCTCGGCACTTTGGATCGCCGCCGTATGGGCCTGGACCCAACCCTCCCGATCGCCGACGTCCCCGTCCGGATCGTCCGAGGCGGCGAGCGCCGCCAACGTCGCCGGGAGCCCCGCACCAAGCCGCGGGCGGGTGGCCAAGCCGGGGAAGACATCCTCGGTCTGGCGGTTGACCAGAAGCAGGTTTCCCACCCCGTCGAACAGCAGGAAGGCGGCGCTCAGGCTGTTGACGCCGTCGCTCAATTGCCGCTCGGCGGCGAGCCGGGCCGCCTCGGCACCGCCGCGCCGCTCCATGTTGGTGGCGACGGCGGACAGCAGCCGGTTGGTCGCGGCCACTAGATAGGCGACCTCCCCCCGTTCGTGCCCCTTCGGCAGGCTGACCTCGACGGCGCCCGGCCGGTTCGGGTCGATGGCGGATACGGCGCCGATCAAGTGATCGAGCGGGCGCGACAGCGTGTAGCGGAAGAGTGCCAGCAGCACGAGGGCGAAGACCGCGTTGCGCGCGAGGCCGGCGCCGAGCACGACGACCGCGCGGTCGAGAAAGGCCCGGGTCGTCGCGTGCGGATCGATCTCCAGGGCGAGGTGGCCGGCGATACGGCGGTTGTCGGCCGGCCCGATGCGAAGGGTTTCGCGCCGCGACCGCACCTCGCCGAACAGCCAGTGCGAGGCCCAGCGCAAGCCGTCCTCCGGCGCCGGCCGCGCTTCGTCCACCAGCGCCCGGCCGAAATCGGTGACGATGCGCACGCGAACGATGGAAGGGTGGTGCAGCAGGCCGCCGGCGATTTCCTTCGCCAGGTCCGGGTCCATGTCCCAGGCCGACTGGCCGGCCGCCGTACGGACCGCGACGACGACATCGTCGCCGACGGTGCGCTGGTTGCGCACCTCCACCGCATAGTCGAGGCCGATCTGCACGGCGGCGAAGGCGAGACCGAGCAACAGCGCGATGACGACGACCAGACGGGCGTTCCGCGTATAGAGACGGTCGTGGAAGCGGATACCACCCACGCCCGCCTCACTCCCCGAGCAACCGTTCGGGGCCGAAGTCGTAACCCCGCTGATCGGAATTATAACTGCGCGAGAAGCGCCGGAAGTCGATGGCACCCCAGTCCCCGTCGCCGAAGCGCGCCAGGTAACGCCCGGCGTTCCCGGCATCCAGCACCTCGAAGGCCAGGCCGAGTTCGGCACTCTCGGTGGCGAAGTCATGGCCGTCGTGATGGTCGCGCAGCAGCACCATGCTCCAGCCGCCGGCCATGAAGTGTCCGCCGACGCTGACGACCAGGTCGCCGTCGACAACGGCGCGAAGCGCTGCCGCCGACCAGTTGAGGCCGGCGATGAAGATGTCGCGGCCCGGCACCCGCCCCCGCTCGCGCGCCGCCGCGAGGGCGCCGAGCGCCATCGGGTCGTTGGCCGCCCAGATCGCCCGCACCCGAGGCCAGCGTTGCAGCAGACCGAGGGTCAGCTCGTATCCACGATCTCGCCGCCAGCGCCCTTGCACCCGCTGGCGCAGCGACACCTCACCCGCCCGGGCGGCGACGACGGCATCCAGCCCCGCGTCGCGATGCACCGAGGCGGGCGTTACCTTGTCGCCGGACAGGGCCACCAGCTCGACCGGCGTGCCGGGCGGAAGGCCGGGCGCCGCGGCACCGATCACCGCCTCGGCGATGACGCGGCCCGCGGACCGGTTGTCCGGGATCAGCGCACCGATCCAACGGCGATATTTTTCCCGCGGCGCCCCGAACCGCGCGATGTCGTCGCCGGTGAAGCTGTTCAACAGCATGAAGGTCTTCACGCCCCGACTTTCGGCGGCGGGCAGGACGGCATGCGCCGTCTCCGCCTCGTTGACGATCACCAGATAGTCGGGCGGCGCGGGTGCGCGCAGGATCTCCAATGCCCGCTCGACCATGACCAGGCGGTCGCGCTCGGCATGGACGATGGTGAGGTCGATCTCCAGGTCCTCGGCCGCGGCAGCCATGAAATCGCCGACGGAGGTCCAGAACAACTCGTCGCTGCGTCCGGGATTGACGAAGGCGACGGAGAAGCGCTCACGCTCCGCCGCGCCGGGCGCCACGGGCATTCCGCCCGCCCATCCGGCGAGCAGCACGGCGACGGCAAACGCGACGTATCTCACGATTGCGACCTCTCTGCCGATGGCGCGGCCCCACTGGTGTGGATTCTTAACGACTTTCCCGTGTCTTTGGAAGCATCGCCCCGGTGCCACGAGACTGTCGCCGGCGCGCGCGAAATGTAAGCCCGCCTTTCTCACACTATCCATGGCCTCAGCGCCGCTGTCGGCTCGACAGGGAAGGAGCGCTGCGCCGTTCGATGTGGTTCATCGTACAAGCAGTGCGACGCCCCCTGTCGAACCGACAGCGGCGCCCGAAGGGTCGATCTGGGCCGGCCGCTCGGCGAGGCGCGGTCCCTCGACGTAGCCCCGCTACGCTTTCGGGACCGCGCCTCGCCGAATCGACTCGGCCCAGATCGACTGAGGCCATGGATAGTGCGAGAAAGGCGGGCTAAGTCAACGCCGCCGTGCCCCATCCCCGGATACCGAAACGAAGCCCATGCTGCGCATCGACGACCTCACCTACCGCATTGCCGGCCGTACCGTGCTGGAGGGCGCCACCGTACATGTCCCCGCCGGCCACAAGGTCGGTGTCGTCGGCCGCAACGGCGCCGGCAAGACGACGCTGCTGCGCCTGATCGGCGGCGAGGCACAGGCCGACGGCGGCGACATCCGCGCCCGCCGGGGCGCCCGCATCGCTACCCTGGCGCAGGAGGCGCCGGGCGGGTCGCAAAGCCTGACCGAATGCGTCCTGGCGGCGGACGAGGAACGCTCCGTCCTCCTCGCCGAGGCGGAGACGGCGGAGGACCCGACCCGCATCGCCGAGATCCACCAGCGCCTGGCCGATATCGATGCACACGGGGCGCCGGCCCGGACGGCGCGGATCCTGGCCGGCCTCGGCTTTTCCGCCGAGGCGCAGGAGCGTCCCCTCGACGAGTTTTCCGGTGGCTGGCGTATGCGCGTGGCACTCGCCCGGGTGCTGTTCGTGGCCCCGGATCTGCTGCTGCTGGACGAACCGACGAACTATCTCGACCTGGAGGGTGCGATCTGGCTGGAGGGTTTCCTCGCCCGCTATCCCTATACCCTGATGATCGTCAGCCACGACCGGGTGATGTTGAACAAGGTCGCGGACTCGATCCTGCACGTCGAGAACCAGGGCCTGCGCCTCTATCGCGGCGGCTACGACCAGTTCGAGGCCGAACGCCGCCAGCGCCTGGAACTGCAGGAGAAGGCGCGCAACAAACAGGAAGCGCAACGCAAACGCATGCAGGCCTTCGTCGACCGCTTCCGTGCCCAGGCGACCAAGGCGCGCCAGGCGCAGAGTCGCCTGAAGATGCTCGAACGGCTGACGCCGATCGCCGCGGTGATGGAGGATCGCGCCATCGACCTCGTGCTGCCGGAACCCGAACCCCTGGCGCCGCCGATCCTCGCCCTCGACGGGGTCGCCGTCGGCTATGGGGCCGGGCCGCCGGTGCTGTCCGGCCTCGACCTTCGCCTCGACATGGACGACCGGGTGGCGCTGCTGGGGCGGAACGGCAACGGCAAGACGACGCTCGCGCGCTTATTGGCCGGCGAGTTGCCGGCCGGCGCCGGCAAGCTCCATCGCACATCGAAACTTCGGGTCGGCCATTTCGCCCAGCATCAGATCGACGCCCTCGACCCCGAGGCGACCGCCTACCAGCACATGGCGCGGCGCTTTCCCGACCTGCCGGAGGCCCAGGTCCGCGCGCGGATCGGCGCCTTCGGCTTCGCCCAGGACCAGGCGAACGTGGTCGCCGAGGCGCTTTCCGGTGGCGAGCGGGCCCGCCTGGTGCTCGCCCTGATCGCGGCCGAGCGACCGCATCTGTTGATCCTGGACGAGCCGACCAACCATCTCGACGTCGACACCCGGCAGTCGTTGATCCAGGCGCTGAACGCCTTTCCCGGCGGTGTCGTGCTGATCAGCCATGACCGTCACCTGGTGGAGCTGGTGGCCGACCGGCTCTGGCTGGTCGCCGACGGCGGCGTGCGCAGTTTCGACGGCGACATGGCGGATTATCGCGCCCTGGTTTTGAGCGAGGGCCGGTCCGGACCGACGACGGACGGCAACGGCACGCCGCTTTCCAGCGACGAGCGCAAGCAGGCGCGCCGCCGCCGCGCGGAAAAGCGTCGCGACCTCGCCCCCCTGCGCATCGCCGCGCGTACGGCGGAACGCGAGGTCGACCGGCTATCGCGGGAGAAAGCCACGCTGGAGGCCGAACTGGCGCGCGGTGCCGGCGACGGCGAGGCCATGGCGACGCGCTACAAACGCCTGGCCGAGCTGGACGCGGCACTCGCGGCGGCGGAGACGCACTGGCTCGCCGCGGAAGAGGCCGTGCAAGAGGCGACGGGATAATTCCGGCTCAACAGCCCCCGTCGCCCCCGTCGCCGCCGATATCGATACCGCTATCCCCGCCGCCGCCACCGATCGTACCGCGGTAGATGACGAAGACCAGCAGCGCCCCCAGGACGAGGACGATGCCGAGCAGCTCCGACGGCAGGGAGACCAGGGTCATCACGATGCTGATGACGCCCAGAACGGTGATGGCGCCGACGGTGAATTTGATCAGTCGGTCGTCGGTCATGAGGAGCGAAGCTTAGCACGATGCGGCATTTGACTCTCGCCCCAAAAAGAACAAAATAGGAACATTCTGAGGAACGAGGCACAGGACGGCATGATGTCCGGGGACGAGACGATCGAGCGGCGGCGGGAGTCGAACGGCATGCCGAGACTGCGCATCGTGGCCCCGGCGGCCCCGGCACCGCCCGTTCGGATGCGCCCCGGCGGGGCGCCGAAGCCCCGGGTGTTGGCCGCGCTCCGCCGCCGGGTCGAGGCGATCGAGCGGCCCCGGCTCGCCGGCACGGGTGCAACGGCGCTGTCCCTCGGCGTGGCGGCGATCGACCGGGCACTGCCCGACAACGGCCTGCGCCCGGCGGGATTGCACGAGTTTCTCGGCACGGGCGGGGCACTGGCGCTGGTCGCGGCGCTGGCGGGCCGGCGCCTGGCGCAGGGGGCGGCAGGGCCGGTGCTCTGGTGTCTGGAACGGGGCCTGCCCTATCCCCCCGGCCTCGCCGCCTTCGGCCTCGGGCCGGAGCGGTTGATTCTGGCCCGCGCGCGCGAGGGACGGGACGTGCTCTGGGCGATGGAGGAGGCGCTCGGCTCCGGCCGTGCCGCCCTCGTCGTCGGCGAGACGCGCCGGCTCGACTGGACCGCCAGCCGGCGCCTGCAGCTGGCGGCGGAAACTAGCGCCACCCCCGCCCTGCTGTTGAACGACGGCGCGGACGCGGGCGCGGCGGCGGCGGGCGCGCTCACCCGCTGGCGGGTGGCCAGCGCGCCGAGTGGGCCGGCCGCCCACGGCCCCGGCATCGGCGCGCCCCGCCTCGCCCTGGAGCTTCTCCGCGCCCGGGGGGCGACGCCCGGCGCCTGGCTGATCGAGTGGGACCATGCGACGCATACTTTCTCTCTGGTTACCCTACTGGTCGACCGAGAGAGCGAACCGGCGGCAACGCCGAACCGCCGCGCCCGCGCCTGAGGCCGCCGGGGACGCCCCCCCTCGCCCCCTGGTGCTGTGGGAGAGCGAGCGGGGCACCCAGCGGGCAGCGCGGGTCTGCCGGGTGGCCGCGGCGCTCGGCCTGGCGCCGGGGATGCGGCTCGCCGATGCCCGCGCACGGGTGCCGACGCTCGAGGCCCGGCCGCTCGACGCCGAGGCCGACGCGGCCGGGCTGGAACGCCTCACCGCCTGGTGCGAGCGCTACAGCCCCTGGGTGGCGGGCGACGGAACGGACGCGATCCGCCTCGACATCACCGGCGTTGCCCATCTCTTCGGC
This sequence comes from uncultured Alphaproteobacteria bacterium, assembly GCA_951812805.1. Classification (GTDB taxonomy): domain Bacteria; phylum Pseudomonadota; class Alphaproteobacteria; genus JASLMY01. The sequence goes on from CATOSZ010000004.1 coordinate 121,381, forward strand.
GGGGAGGAGGCGCTGGCGGGCGACCTGCTGGCGCGGCTGGAGGGTTTCGGCCTGACCGCCCGGCTGGCGATCGCCCCCACCCCCGGTGCGGCCTGGGCGCTGGCCCACTACGGTGACGGCAAGATCCGCATCGTGCCGGAAGGCGGGGCCCGGACCGCCCTCGCCGCCCTGCCGGTCGCCGCCCTGCGCCTGGAGGAAGACGTGGTAGCGGACCTGCTGCACCTCGGCCTGACGCGGATCGAACCGCTCGGCCAGATGCCGGCGACGGCGCTCGCCGCCCGCTTCGGCCCGGCGCTCGCCGCCCGCGTCGACCAGGTCATGGGGCGGCGGGGGGAGGCGATCTCGCCGCTCCGCCCGCCGCCCGAGTTGCTCCGCCGCCTGGTCTTTGCCGAGCCGATCGGCACCCCCGAGGACATCGCCCGGGCCGCCGGCCAGCTGGCCCATGATCTCGCCGAGGCGCTGGCGCGGGCCGAACTCGGCGCCCGGCGGCTCGAATTCTCGCTCTATCTCGCCGCGGGCGGCATCGAGCGCATCACCGTCGGCTGCGCCCGGCCGAGCCGCGATGCCGCCCACCTGCGCCGTCTGCTGGAGGAACGCTCGGGCGGCCTCGCCGCCGGCTTCGGCGCCGACGTGATCACCCTGGCGGCCACGGCGAGCGAGCGGCTGGCCGCCCGGCAGGAGGATTTCCATCGCCTGGCCTCGGGGCCCGCGGCGGCGGCGGCGCTGGATCGCGACCCCGAACTCGGCCTGCTGATCGACCGGCTCGGCAATCGCCTGGGCGTGCAGAACCTGTTGCGCGCGGCGCCGCGCGAGAGCCATTTGCCGGAGCGCGCGGTGCGTGTCGTCGCCCCCCTCTCACCGCCCCAGGGCGGGGGCTGGGACGGGGGCCTAGCCCGTCCCGTCCGCCTGTTGGCGGCACCGGAACCCGTCGAGGTCATGGCCGAGGTCCCCGACGGCCCGCCGATACGGTTCCGCTGGCGGGGCCGGGGCCACCGGGTCGCCCGCGCCGACGGGCCGGAGCGTTTAGCGCCCGAGTGGTGGCGTCCCGCCGGCGCCGGCGGCCGGACCCGCGACTATTACCGGCTGGAGGACGAGAACGGCACCCGCTTCTGGATCTATCGCGACGGCCTGTACACCCCGGCGGCGGGCGAGCCCGACAGCGAGCCGCGTTGGTATCTGCATGGATTTTTCGCCTGAGGACGCGAAGCGCCCGCGACGTCGGGTCAGGTCAGGTCAGCTTGCGGAAGATCTTCACCGAAAGCAGATGACCGGCGTCCCCGTCGCCGCCGTACTGCGAAGTAATCGTCGACAGGTTCGGCTCGACGATCAGGCCGTTTCGCTTCGCTTCGTCCATCGCCCGGTTGAGGTCCTGCACCAGCTTCACCAGATCTCCCGCCAAGGCGCGATCACGGCTCTGCTCACTCTCTTCCGCACCGCCGGTGACCGTCCAGCGCCGTGGCGTACGGCGCAACGCGCGTCGCGGCCCGGCCTCCGTTGCCGGATCGATGCTGGTGTCGACCAGGCGGAGCTGACCCGCCTCGCGGCGCGCTTCCCCGCCGTCGGGCACCTCCGTGTTTTCCGAGGCGTCGTCGCCAGCACGTTTGCGAACCGCAAAACCCTTGATCGGCGTCATCTTTACAGGTCCCCTGGCTCTTGCACTTGGTCCTTAACAGTAGCTTAAGCCCAAAAGAAAATGAAGTTGTTGTACAATCGAGCATTGGGTCTTTGTCTTATGTGACATTTCGGACGCGCCAATGCATTAGCCATTACCACTTCATCATTGCCGTAAATACTTCAAGAATGACCTAATCGACGCAACATAACGCCGGTGGCTTCATCGACAAGCTTTCGGGTTTCCCATTAAGCTTCGTGAACTGGAACCAAGGCGTCGACCCTGCCCGCGTATCCGGCACGGCGACGCCCCGGTCGCAACGTGGGAGCGCGGAGCCATGGATCGCGAACGCAGGGAAAAGGACGAACGGCGCGCCGGCCGGGAACGTCGCGAGGTCGAGGCCGAGATCGCGGATGATCAACGCGAGAGCGGCGAGCGACGCCAGTCCGCCGATCGCCGCCGCCGCACTCTGCTGGCGGCGAAGGCGATCTACAACGAGCGCCAAAGCGTCATCGACTGCACCGTTCGCAACCTTTCGCACAGCGGCGCCCGGATCATCTTCGAGACCGTCGCCGAGATCCCCGACCGCTTCGAGTTGGAGTTCGGCGAGGGCGCCCCTCGCCCGACCGAGGTCGTCTACCGCGCCGCCAACCAGTTCGGCGTCCGCTTCCTCGACCTCGACGACGACGGCGGCGAGACGACCGCCGCGCTCTCCGCCGGTCCCCTCCGCCCGGCGCCCTCGGCCGACAATCCGATGGGCCTCGCCGGCTTTGAGTTCCTGGAATTCGCCGGCCCCGATCCGGCGGTGCTGGAGGCCGTGTTCACCACCCTCGGCTTCACCCGGGTCGCACGCCACCGCTCCAAGGACGTCGATCTCTGGCGCCAGGGCGCGATCAACTTCATCGTCAACAAGGAGCCACGCTCGCTCGCTGCCTATTTCGCCGACGAGCATGGACCGTCCGCCTGCGGCATGGCCTTCCGGGTGGCGGATTCCCACCTCGCCTTCGCCCGCGCGCTGGAACTGGGTGCCCAGCCGATCGACATCCCGACCGGACCGATGGAGCTGAAACTGCCGGCGATCCGCGGCATCGGCGGCGCGCCGATCTACCTGATCGACCGCTACGAGGACGGCGCCTCGATCTACGACATCGACTTCCGCTGGCTCGACGGTATCGAGCGACGCCCGGCCGGCCATGGCCTCACGCACATCGACCACCTGACCCACAACGTCTATCGCGGCCGCATGGCGCATTGGGCCGACTATTACGAGCGGCTGTTCGGCTTCCGCGAGCTGCGCCATTTCGACATCTCCGGCGAATACACCGGCCTCGCCAGCAAGGCGCTGACCGCGCCGGACGGGCAGATCCGCATTCCGCTGAATGAGGAAAGCCGGGCCGGCGGCGGCCAGATCGAGGAATTCCTGCTGGCCTTCAACGGTGAGGGCATCCAGCACATCGCGCTCGCCTGCGAGGATCTCGCCGAGACCGTCGACCGCCTGCGGGCCGCCGGCCTCGACTTCATGCCCGTCCCGCCCGAGACCTATTACGCCATGCTGGACGAGCGCCTGCCCGGCCACGGCGAACCGGTGGCGGCGTTGCAGACGCGCGGCATCCTGCTCGACGGTACGACCGAGGGCGGCGACGTCCGCCTGCTGTTGCAGATCTTCTCGCAGACCCTGCTCGGCCCGGTCTTCTTCGAGTTCATCCAACGCAAGCGCGACGACGGCTTCGGCGAGGGCAACTTCAAGGCCCTGTTCGAGTCGATCGAACGCGGCGTCGTCGGCACGGCGACTGAGGAGGAACCGACATGAAGAAACCCATCGCCATCCATCACGTCGAGGGCAACGCATCGCGCCAGGCGCATGCCGACCTTCCCGACGGCACCTATGAGCGGGAAATTTCCAAGGACGGTTTCTTCGGCCCCTCGGCGCAGATCTATCACCGCCGCCCGCCGACCGGCTGGGTCGATTGGGAGGGCCCACTGCGCCCCCGCGGCTTCGACCTCGCCCGCCTGAACGAAGAGGCGGCCTCGCCCTGGGACGCGCCCACGGTGCTGCACAATGCGCACTGCCGGATCCGCTTCTGGCGCGCGCCGGCGCGCATGGATCATCTGGCGCGGAACGGCGACGGTGACGATTTGCTGTTCATCCACCAGGGCCGGGCCGAGCTGTTCTGCGATTTCGGCCACCTCGCCATCGAGGCCGGCGACTATGTCATGCTGCCCCGCGCGACCATGTGGCGCCTGGAATGTTCCGAGCCGGTGAGCGCCCTGATGATCGAGGCGAGCAACGCCAGCTACGGCCTGCCGGACAAGGGCCTGGTCGGCGCGCACGCGATCTTCGATCCGAGCGTGCTGGACCGTCCCGCCCTGGACGAGGCCTTCGTCGCCCAGCGCGACGGCGCGGCGGGCGAAGCGCCCTGGCAGATCCGGATCAAGCGCGGCGAGGCGATCAGCACGGTGAGCTATCCCTACAACCCGCTCGACGCCATGGGCTGGAAGGGCGACCTCGCGCCCGTACGTCTGAACATCCGAGATATCCGGCCGATGACCAGCCACCGCTACCACCTGCCGCCCTCGGCGCACACGACGTTCCTTTCGGACCGCTTCGTCGTCTGCACCTTCGCACCCCGCCCCTTCGAGACCGATCCGGGTGCCCTGAAGGTGCCGTTCTTCCACGACAACCACGACTACGACGAGGTGATCTTCTTCCATGCCGGCGACTTCTTCAGCCGCGACCATGTCGAGGCGGGCATGATGTCGTTCCATCCCTGCGGCTTCACCCACGGCCCGCACCCCAAAGCGCTCAAGAACATGCTGGTGCAGTCGAAGCCGGCGACCGATGAATATGCGGTGATGATCGACACCCGCGACGCGCTCAGCGTCGGCGAGCTGCCGGCGGGCGTCGAGAACCAGGCCTATATCGACAGCTGGAAGGCTTAGCGCCACGAATGGCTGTCCCGCGGCCGGCATGCTACCGTCGCCGCGACATTTCAACCGCGAGGGAGAGCGGCCATGAGCAAGGCGTTGGACGGCATTCGCATTATCGACATGACGCACAATCAGGCGGGTCCGGCCTGCGGGCAGATGCTGGCCTGGCTCGGCGCCGAGGTGATCAAGCTGGAACAACCCGGTTCCGGCGACGTGGCGCGGACCAGCATGCGCGATATGGCGGACAACGACAGCCTGTTCTTCCTCTCCTTCAACGCCAACAAGAAGAGCCTGACCCTCAACCTGAAGGAGGACGAGGGCAAGGCCCTGTTCAAGACGCTGGTCGCCAAGTCCGACGTGCTGGTCGAGAACTTCGCGCCGGGCGCCCTCGACCGCCTCGGCCTCGGCTACGAGGTGCTGAAAGAGATCAATCCGGGTTTCATCTACGCCACTATCAAGGGCTTCGGCACCTACGGGCCCTATGCCGATTTCAAGTCGTTCGAGCCGATCGCCCAGGCCATGGGCGGCGCCATGACGACGACGGGGCATCCGGGCGATCCACCGACCTACGTCTGGCCCTCCATCGGCGACAGCGGCACCGGCATGCACATGGTGATCGGCATCCTCGCCGCGCTGCAACAACGCCACGCCACGGGCGAGGGCCAGCATGTCGAGGTCGCCATGCAGGATGCCGTCGTCAACCTGATGCGGGTCAGCCTGCGCGACCACCAGCGCATGGGCAAAGTGCAGGAACGCAAAGGCAACCAGCTCGGCCAGACCGTGCCCGGTGCCACCTTCGCTTGCGCGCCCGGCGGGCCGAACGATCACGTCTACATCTTCTGCCAACCGCAGATGTGGAAGGCGTTCTGCGGTGCGATCGAGCGCCCGGAACTGGCCGACGACGACCGCTACGCCACGGCGGAAGCACGCTGGGAGAACAAGGACGCGTTGGAGGCGATCGTCACGGAGTGGACGATGGGCCGGGACAAGCACGAGGTGATGCGTACCCTCGGGGCCGCCGGCGTGCCCTCCGGCGCCTGCCAGGATACGGGCGAGGTGCTGAACGATCCGCATCTGATCGCCCGCGACATGATCCAGGAAATGGACTACCCGGGGCGCGGCACCTACAAGATCGTCGGCTGCCCGATCAAGATGTCGGCGAGCCCGGCGGAACTGGAACGCCCGCCGCAACTGGGCGAGCATACGCAAGCCGTCCTGGCCGAGATCTGCGACGTCGCGGAAGGCGACTATCAGAGCATGAAACAGCGCGGCGTGGTCTAGCCGGTCAGCCCCCGGTCAGCGCCGCCTCGTCGACCAGGATCCAGGTGGTTTTCGCAGCCGCGATCGTACCGCCGGACGCGTCCTGCAGGACCGCTTCGGCGAACAGCTTGCGGCCGTCGCGCGCGGCCGCCCGCGTGACGACGATATAGTCCTCGCCGACCCGCGCGGGCCGTTCGAGTGCCGCCGTCATCCGGCCGAGCAGGACCGGCAACGTCCCCGTCGCATCGAAGAAGGGGAAGCTGGTCGGGCAGTCGAGGGCAGCCCAGATGAATTCGTCCCCGACCGCGCCGTCGGCGCCGGCGAGGTCCACGGCAGGCGTCCAGACACTGGCCAGCAACCCGTCCCAACCGACATCGTCGCCATCCAGCGGCCCGGCCGCCAGGCCGAGCCCGTCGTGCCGCTCCGGCCCGCAGACGAAGCAGCCGGGCAACGGGTGCGCGGCCCGGGGAAACGAACGGGTCATCGCCGCCCGCGCCGCCGCCACCTCCGTCGGCGGAAAGGCATCGATCTCCACGCCGGCGGGCCGGGCCGTCGCCACCAGCGCATCGCCGTCATGGAGGGCCACGCCCCCCGCCTCCGTCTTGGACACGGTCATTTCAACATCCAACGGCGGTGGCCGACGCAGCGTCACCTCCGCCGGCCCATCGACGAAGGCGGCGAGGCGCCCGGCGATGTAACCGCCGTTCGCGGAATTCGGCGGACCGCAAAAGCGCCGCGCGACGGTGATAGTTCCAAGCTGCATGTCGCCTCCCAACGAAATTGTCCGCCGCGCACTATATCCGATGCGGTTCAACCACCTATACTCGATGCAAAGATGTTGGACCCTCGCATCACGAAAATTCGGAAGTTTGAGTGGAGGCTCGCCATCAAGCCCTAGTCTGAAAACCTTTCAGACAAGTACACCGTCCGGTGCCGATTCAGGCCCGATGACTTTGTATAGCCAAAAATGGACACACCTCGGCGGAAGTCAACCGCCCGAGTAAGACGGCGCTCGTCAGCCCACCTCGTCAGTACAGGGCAATCGCATTTCAGAATTTGCCGAGGAGTGACAGGAGATAGTCGTTGTTCCAAGCGGCGATTTTGAACTTGGCGCGCAGCGAGTCTTTTCGTGGATCCTTTCGCATGACATTGAGCGCCATGTGGCGCAGGACGGCGAGATTGTGCGGTCCATTGTCCTTGCGGGTTCTGTCTTGGTCTTCGTTCATTTGGACATCGAGGCACCAGTGCAGGCGGTTTTCGACCCCCCAGTGCGCCCGGGCAACGGGATTGAAGCGCTCGGCGTCGAGCGGCTGGCTGAGCAGGTAGTAGGCGGTTTCGCTCGACGTCTTCTCCGCGCACTCGCGGGTCCGGGTGACTTTGGCGACCGCCTTCAGGCCCGGCCAATGATGGCGCTCTTGCAGCCACTCGACGTGGCTGGAGACGAGAGCGGCACGGGTCTCGATGCGGCCATGATCGCCATCGACCGTGGTGTCGGTGGTGGTCGCTTCGGCTTTCGGATCGTCGAGGAAGGTTCTCACGTCGTCATGCAGCGTGCCTTGATTGCCCTTCAACGCCAGGGCGTAGTCACCCCCCTGCTCGATAATCTGGCTGGCGATGGCGCGCTGGCAATTGAGGGCGTCCACGGTCACGATCGTCCCCTCGAGGCTCAATAGTTTCAACAGCTTCGGCACGGCGGTGATCTCGTTGGACTTGGCGTCGGTGGCGACTTGCCCCAACACCAGCCGCTGATCACAGCCCCAGGCCGAGACCATATGCAGCGCCGACGTGCCGCTCGCCTTGTCGTAGGATCGCCGCACCACCTTGCCGTCGATCGCAATGACCCCTTGGCAGGTCTCGGAAAAGCGCGCCATGAAGCGCTGGAAGCAGGCGCCGAACGCCTCCGGATCCAGCAACCGGAACACCCGGCTGAAGGTGTCGTGGCTCGGCACGCCATGTTCGAGTACGAGAAATTCCCGCAGGAACGCCTCCTTTTCACGCGCGAAGATCGCCATGTCGACCGCCGTCTGACCGCCCGAGAGGACCGTGCACAGGGCGATCGTCAAGATCTCCAGCAGATCGTGACGCCCGGCATTGCCAGTCCGCGGATCCTCGAGACCCTCAAAGCACTCCAGAAAGCCTTCCATCGCAACCTCCACCCGTGAAAAGACCGGGTAGAATCGATTCGCGCCAATACCTCAAGATCAAACACGCACGTCAAGGCAATTCCAAATGCGATTCCCCTGCTCGTCAGTATCTCAGCCATACCCAGCCGGGCCCGCGCACTCTAAACTGCGGCTCATGGAACCGATTCGAGCCGCCCGGACAGACGGGACGGTCGATACGGAGGCGCCGGCCGATTACCGGATCGACGTTTCCCGTTTCGACGCGTCCGTGCTGGTGCGCATCGCCAAGATGGCTTTTCGCTATCGCGGGCGGATGTCGCTCGCCATCGTCGCCACGGTGATGGCGGCGAGCTTCCAGCTATTCGTGCCGCAATTCCTCGGCCGCGCGGTCGACCAGGCGCAGGGCCTGCTGGCCGGCGCCGAGGGCCAGGCTGCCAAGACGGCGGCGGCGGAGGCACTGTTCACCACGGCGTTGTTGTTGATCGGCGCGGCGGTGGCACGCGGTCTGTGCACCTGCATGCAGAACTACCAGGGCGAGGCGGTCGGCCAGAGCATCGGCTACGACCTGCGCCGGGCCTACTATCGCAAGCTGCAACAGCTCAGTTACTCCTGGCACGACCGGGTCCACAGCGGCGACCTGATGACCCGGGGGATCCTGGACATAGAGGGCGTGCGCCTCTTCGTCGACACGGGCATCCTGCGCTCCTTCCTGCTGACGGTGCTGATCGGCGGCGGCGGCGTCGTGCTGTGGCGGATCGACCCCACGCTATCGATGGTGGCGCTGGCCTTCGTGCCGATCGTCGGCATTCGCGCCTCCCTCGCGCGGCTGAAGCTGCGCGACACTTGGCTTGCCTTGCAGGACGAGCTGTCGACGCTCACCAAGGCGATGGAGGAGAACCTCGGCGGCCTGCGCGTCGTCCGCGCCTTCGCCGCCCAGGCGCACGAGCTGGCCCGCTACGACACCATCGGCGCCCGCGCGCTGGCGATCTCGCACCGCCGCATCAACCTCTTCGTGCAGAGCACGACGCAAATGACCTTCGTCTACTTCCTCACCATGGGGCTGGTGCTCTGGGTCGGCGGCCAGAAGACCCTGGACGGCGAGATCACGCTCGGCGAGCTGGCCGAGTTCCTCGCCTTCATGACCATCCTGCAGATGCCGGTCCGGCAAATCGGCTGGATGGTGAACTCCCTCGCCCGCGCCTCGACCTGCGGCGGGCGGCTGTTCGCCGTACTCGATATCGAGCCTTCGATCCGCGACGCGGAGACCGCCATCCCCCTGCCCGAGGGGCCGGGCGTGCTGCGCTTCGAGAACGTCTCCTTCCGCTATCCGGCCTGGGCGGCGGACGAGCGCACGCTCGCCGGGATCTCCTTCGAGGCGGGCCCCGGGCGAACCATCGGCATCGTCGGCCCGCCCGGCAGCGGCAAGACCACCATCGCCCACCTGATGGGGCGCTATCACGACGTCGGCGACGGCCGCATTACCATCGACGGCCACGATATCCGCGATCTCACGCTCGAATCCCTGCGCCTGGCGGTCGCCGTGGTGCAGCAGGACCCCTTCCTCTTCACCTCCTCGATCGACCACAACGTCGCCTACGGCGACCCCTGGGCCGGCCGGCCGGACATCGAGCGCTCCGCCCAGGCGGCGCAGCTGCACAACTACATCCGCGGCCTGCCCGGCGGTTACGAAACCCTGGTCGGCGAGCGCGGCGTGACGCTTTCCGGTGGGCAGCGCCAGCGCCTGGCGATCGCCCGCGGCATCCTGCCCGAGGCCCGCGTCCTGGTGTTCGACGATTCCACCGCCGCCGTCGATGCCGGGACCGAGCGGCGCATCCGCCAGGAGCTGCGCGAGACCGTGAAGGACCGCGCCGTCGTCATCATCGCCCATCGCCTGAGTTCGCTGATGCATGCGGACGAGATTTTGTTCCTGGACGCCGGCCGCATCATAGAGCGGGGCAGCCACGACGAGCTGCTGGCGGCGGGCGGGCGTTATGCCGATCTCTACGGCCTGCAGGCCCGTGCCGGGGAGGACGCGCCATGACCGTCACTCCCACCACGCCGGAGGAGCGGCCGCCGCTCGCCGTCGTCGGCTCCCAGGTCAGCCAGGAGGAAGAGCTGTTCGGCCGGGTCTTCGACCAATGGGTCGTGCGCCGCCTCTTCACCTTCATCTGGCCTTACCGCCGGCGCCTGGCGTTCGGCGTCGCCTGCGTGCTGACCTTCACGGCGACGCAGCTGACCATCCCGCTGATCATTCGCCACACCATCGACGACGCGGTCGCCGCCGGCGCCGCCGGGGCCGAGGTGCTGCAGACGATGGTGATGATCTTTTTCGCCATCGTCGTGGTGAACTATGCCGCGAGCCGGGCCCAGGAGACCATCGTCGGCCGGGTGGCGAGCCACCTGCTGTTCGACCTGCGCCGCGCCATGTACGCCCACCTCCAGGTCGTCTCCCTCTCCTTCATGGACAAGACCGAAGTCGGACGGCTGATGAGCCGCCTGCAAGGCGACGTCTATGCCTTGCAGGAGTTCTTAGAGACCTCGATTTCGGCCATCGGCGACTTTGTGCTGTTGATCGGCATCATCTGCGTGCTCCTCGTGCTCGATCCTCGGCTCGGCGCGCTGACCCTGTCGGTCGTGCCCCTGCTCTTCCTGGTGCGCATCGTCTGGTTGCCGCTCGCCCGAAAGGCCTTCATGCACGCGCGGGAGACCTCGAGCGCCGTGAACGGCGCGCTGGCGGAAAACGTGCATGGCGTCCGCGTCGTCCAGGCGCTGCGCCGCGAGGACGTGAACTTCGCGCTCTTCGACAATAAGGCGCGCGACAACCTGCTGGCCGCGCTGAAGGCCTCGAAGTTCACCAACATCATGATCCCGATCGTCGATACGCTGACCGGCGCGGCCATGGCGATCGTCGTGGTCGTCGGCGGCGGCCTGGTCCTGGACAACGCCCTCGACGTCGGTGTCATGGTCGCCTTCCTGTTCTATGTGCAGCGCTTTTTCGATCCGATCCGCTCGCTCACCATCCAGTATTCGATCATGCAGCGGGCGATGGCGGCGGGACAACGCATCTTCGAGGTAATGGACGTCGAGGTCGACGTCGAGGACAAGCCGGACGCGCTCGCCCCCGAGGAGATCGACGGCGCGGTGGCGTTCGAGGGCGTGACCTTCGGCTACCTGCCGGGCCAGCCGGTGCTGCACGACGTCTCCTTCCGCGTGGCGCCGGGCGAAACCGTCGCCGTCGTCGGGCCGACCGGGTCCGGCAAGACCAGCCTGATGGCCCTCGCGCACCGGTTCTACGACGTCTGGGAGGGTGCCGTGCGGGTCGGCGGCCACGACGTCCGCGACGTCACGCAAGCCTCCCTCGGCCGCCACATCGCCATGGTGTTGCAGGAGCCCTATCTCTTCACCGGCACCATCCGGGACAACATCCGCTATGCCCGCGCGGACGCCAGCGAGGCCGAGGTCGTCCGCGCCGCCGAGGCCGTCGGTGCCGACGCCTTCATCCGCCGGCTGGAGAAAGGCTACGACAGCGAGCTGGATCAAGGCGGCGTCAACCTTTCCCTCGGCCAGCGCCAACTTTTGAGCTTCGCCCGCGCCCTGGTGGCGGACGCGAAGATCCTGGTCCTCGACGAGGCCACGGCCAGCGTCGACAGCTATACCGAGCTGGAAATCCAGCGCGCGCTCGCCCGTCTGCTGGAGGGCCGCACGGCGCTGGTCATCGCCCACCGTCTGGCGACCGTGCGCAACGCCGACCGCATCGTCGTGCTGCAGGACGGCCGCATCATCGAGGAGGGCGACCATCCGGCGCTGATGGCCTCGGGCGGGCTCTACAGCAAGCTCTACGCCATGAACTACGCCAGCTTCGACGATTTCGCGGAAGAAGCCGAGTAGCGGCGCGGCGGGCTTCGACCCGGCTCGGAAATACGGTTACCCTGACGCAAACCCCATCGCGCGAGGCGGAACCGTTGAGCCAAGATCACGCAGCCATCTATCGCCACCTCGGCGTCGAGCCGATTATCAATTGCGGTTCGTCCCGCTCCGTATACGGCAACAGCACGATGAGCGATCCGGTGCGCGCAGCGATGGAGAGCGCCTCCCACAGCTATGTGATCCTGGAGGAGCTGGGCGATGCCGTCGGCCGGCGCCTCGCCGAATTGACCGGGGCCGAATGGGGAATGGTGACCGCCGGTTCCGCCACCGGGCTCGCGCTCGGCGCAGCGGCCTGCGTCGCGGCGAACGACCCGCTGCGCATGCTGCGCATGCCGAAGGCGTTCGCCGGCGAACGGCGCACCGTCCTGGCACCGAAGGGCCAGCGCTTCGCCTATGATCTCGGCGTGCGAATGGTCGGCGCGGACATCGTCGAGGTCGAGGACATGGCGGCATTCGACGCCGCCCTCGAAGCCTACGACGTCATGGCGATCTTGATCCTGGCGGAGCGCGACGAAGGGGCGACGCTGCCGTTCGACGAGTTGCTGCCGGCGGCCCGTGCCGCCGGGATCCCAACGATCATCGATGCGGCCTCCGAAGCACTGACCGCGCCGGAGCATTGGACGTCGCGCGGCGCCGACCTGGTCGTCTACAGCGTGAGCAAGCTGATGCGAGGGCCCGCCGCATCAGGCCTGTTGCTCGGCCGCAAGCCGCTGGTTCAGGCGGCCTGGTACAACGGTCCGCCGCATCACGGCTTCGGCCGCGTCATGAAGATCGGCAAGGAACAGATCGTCGGGGCCGTCGCGGCCGTCGAACGATGGTTCGCCCATGACCACGAGGCCGAGCAACGGGAATGGCGGCGGCGGCTGGACAGGGTGCAAAACCGGCTGCGCCCCATCAATGCCATCAAGCTCGGCCTGCAGGAGCTCGCCGGCGGCATTCCGCGGCTAGAAGTCGACTGGGCCGACTGTCAGCCCGGCCTTACCTACACCGCGCTGCGCCGGGAACTCCTCGCCCGGCGGCCGCGCATCCTGATCGACGACTTCGGCGGCAGCGACACCTCCACGATGATCAACCCCTTCGCGCTGGACGACGACGAGGCCGCGCTCGTCGCCGAAGCGCTGTACGAGGCCTTGACGACGACACGGCCGGACGAGCTCGAACGCCCGGCGACGGACATCGACGTCGCGGGCGAATGGGACATCGTGATCGATTTCGCCAACGGCCCCGCGGCGCACCGCCTGAGTTTGCAACGCCACGGCGATGCGCTCACCGGCGCGCACGAAACGCCGCTCGGCGACGGTGAGGCGTCGGGCGTCCTGACGGCCGACGGCTTCGACGTTCAGGTTTTCCACCTGGTCGAGGGGTGTTTCGTCGGCTTCCGCTTCATGGCCGACCACTGCACCGCGGAGGCCATCTCGGGCGTCGTCGAACTCGGCGCCGCTTCCGACCACGCCATCGGGCCGACCACCCTCGGCCAGTTCGGCCGACTGCCGTTCAAGGGTCGACGCGCGCGCGGCGCCGTCAGGTGAACCGGTTGTCCCGCGGGAAGCCCTTCGGCGCCAGGCGGCCGGCCGACGCGCGCTTGCCGAGCCAGGGGGTGAGGTCGGTTTCCGTGCGGGTGCGCCCGCCCGCCTGGCGCCAGCTCAACCCGTCGGCGAGCGTGAAGGTCCGGGCATCCGAGAGGCCGCCGTCCTTGTAGCGTTGCAACCGCACGCCCCGGCCCCGCGTCATCTCCGGCAGCTCGTCGGCGGCGAAGACCACCAGCTTGCGGTTGTCGCCGACCACCGCGACATGGTCGCCCGCCACCGTGGCGGCGACGCGGGCCTCCTCCCCCGGCGCGATGTTCAGGACCTGCTTGCCGGCCTTGGTCTGGGCCAGCACCGCGGCCTCTTCCACGATGAAGCCGCGCCCGTCGGTCGAGGCGACCAGCAGCTTGCGATCGGGCTGGTGCACAGCCAGCGAGACGATGTCCTCGTCGTTGCCGAGGTCGATCATCAGGCGTACCGGCTCGCCGTGACCGCGCCCGCCCGGCAGCTTGTCGGCGGGCAGCGTGTAGAAGCGGCCGTTGGTGGCGAACAGGACGATCCGGTCTGTCGTCTCCCCGTGCAGCCAGAAACGACCGCGGTCGCCCTCCTTGTAGCGGACGTCCGGGCCCTCGGCGACATGGCCGCGGATCGTCCGAATCCAGCCTTTCTCGGAGCAGATGATGGTGACCGGCTCCTTGTCGATGAGCGATTCCGGCAGTGTTTCGTCGATCGTCGGCGCGTCCTGCAGGGTGGTGCGCCGGGCATCGTCGGCGAAATTCTTGCGCAGGTCGCGGATTTCGTCGGCCACCACCTTCCAGCGTCCGGCCTCGTCCGCCAGCAGGGCGCGCAACTTGCCCTGTTCCGCCGTCAGTTCCTTGTGCTCCTTGCGGATCTCGATCTCCTGCAAACGGTGCAGGGCACGCAGGCGCATGTTGAGGATTGCCTCGACCTGGGTTTCCGTCAGCTCGAAGCGGCGCATCAGCTCCGCCTTCGGCTCGTCCGCTTCGCGGATGATGCGGATGACCTCGTCCAGATTCAGATAGGCGACGAGATAGCCTTCCAGGATCTCCAGCCGCCGGGCGATCCGCTCCAGGCGATGGCGGGTGCGGCGCACCAACACCTCGTGGCGATGATCGAGGAAGGCGCACAGCACATCGCGCAGGCCCATCAGCCGCGGCGTCTGCTCCGCGTCCAGCACGTTCATGTTGAGGGAGAAGCGAACCTCCAGCTCGCTCGCCCGGAACAGCTGCTCCATCAACAGCTCGGCCGGAACCTTGCCGTTGCGCGGCTCCAGCACCAGGCGGATATCTTCCGCCGACTCGTCCCGGACATCCGCCAGCAGCGGCAACTTCTTCTGCGCCAACAGTTCGGCGATCTTCTCGATCAGCCGGCCCTTCGGCACCTGGTAGGGAATTTCGGTGACGACGATGGAATAGGTCCCGCGTTTGCCGGTCTCGACCTCCCAGCGCGCGCGCAGGCGAAAGCCGCCGCGCCCGGTGCGATAGGCTTCCGCGATGTTCGCCGCGGGCTCGACCAGGATGCCGCCGGTCGGAAAGTCGGGGCCTGGGATGAAGCTCATCAGCTTGTCGACGCCGGCGTTGCGGTGCTTGATCAGATGCAGCAGGGCGCCCGCCAGCTCGCCGACGTTGTGCGGCGGAATGCTGGTCGCCATGCCGACGGCGATGCCCGCCGCACCATTCGCCAGCAGGTTCGGGAAGGCGGCCGGCAGGACCACCGGCTCCTCCTCCTCGCCGTCGTAGGTCTCGCGGAAGTCGACGGTGTCCTGGTCGATGCCGGTGAGCAGCGCCTCGGCGACCGCGGTCAGCCGCGCCTCGGTATAGCGCATGGCCGCTGCGTTATCGCCGTCGACGTTGCCGAAGTTGCCCTGGCCGTCGACCAGGGGATAGCGCTGGGAGAATTCCTGGGCCAGGCGGACCAGGGCATCGTAGATCGCCTGATCGCCATGGGGGTGATATTTGCCCATCACGTCGCCGACGATGCGGGCGCATTTCTTGAAGCCGGATTTCGGATCCAGCTTCATCTCCCGCATGGCATGCAGCAGGCGGCGATGCACCGGCTTCAGCCCGTCGCGCACGTCCGGCAGGGAGCGCGCCATGATGGTGGAGAGGGCGTAGTTCAGATAGCGCTCGCTCAAAGCCTCGGCCAGCGGCGCCTCGCGGATTTCACCGGTATCGATCAGGTCACTCATGGCCACCTTATACCACGCCGTCACCGGATGTTGTGGGCGATGGCGCAAATAGCTCAAGCAGTCGTAGGCGTGCCTCCGGCAATTCCTTGCTGGTCATGGCCAGGACGTGGTGCTGCAGGAAGTGTCCCGTCAGGGCCAGGCCATCATAGACGTCGTCTGACGTCAAATCGTCAGAGGGCGGCCCGCCTAGGAAACCAGGCAGGCGGAACAGGCGCTCGCGCCATTCACCAGCCGCTGCCCGGGTCACCGCGCGGCCGGTACGGGGCGAGACGAAGGCGAGGTCGTCCGTAGCCCCGGTGAGCGCGCAGACCGAAAGATCGAGGCCGAAGCCGAGCTCACGCAACAGGCCCAACTCGAAATGCACCATGACCGCCGGCCAGATCTCCGGCGTTTCCAGCGCCGCCAGCAGAGCGAGCATCGCCTCGAACAGGGCGGGATGGGCTTCGCGTTCCGGCAGCGTGGTTTCGAGGACCGCACAGACCGCCTGCAGGCCGACAAGGGCGTCGCCGTCCTCCAACAGACGGGCGCCTGAGGCTTCGAGCGGTTCGGCCTGGTAGGCCCCCAGATGCTGCGCCAGCCGAGCCCGCCAGGTCACCTCCAGGCGGTTGCCGGGCTGCATCTCGCCGCGCCGGCGCGATCCCGCCCCGCCGCGCACCAATCCCGGATGGCGGCCATGCTCACGGGTCAACAGGCTCAAGACGAGATTGCCCTCGCCGTGGCGGCGGGCCGAAAGGATGATGCCTTCGTCAGTCCATTGCATGGGCCGCGCGGAACGGGGCCCCTATCCCTGGCCCAGGCGTTCGTCGAGGCGGTACTGGCTCAACGCATAGACCGCCCACAGCGCGGCCGGCAGCCAGCCGATGAGGGTGAGCTGCAAAATCAGGCAGATGATCCCGGAGATCGGCTTGCCGATGGTGAAGAACAGGAAGAACGGCAGCAAAATTGCGATGATCAGGCGCATGGTCGGGTCCTCCGACGTTACGGACCGGTCCCGGGTACCCTATTCACCTGGGATAATCCAGCCCCATTTCGCGGTAGCGTTCGGGATCGTCGGCCCAGTCGGGACGCACCTTGACGAAGAAGAAGAGATGCACCTTGCGCTCGAAAACCCGCTGCATCTCCTCCCGCGCCAGGGCGCCGATCCGCTTGGCGGTTTCGCCCCGCTTGCCGAGAATGATGCCCTTGTGGCCGTCGCGGGCGACATAGACGACCTGTTCGATCCGGACCGAGCCGTCGCGGAAGTTTTTCCAGGCCTCGGTCTCGACGGTAAGCGCGTAGGGCAGCTCCTGGCGCATCTCCAGAAACAATCGCTCGCGCATGATCTCGGCCGCCAGCAGACGCTCGGGAATGACCGCCAGCTGGTCCTCGGGATAGAGCCAGGGCCCTTCGGGCATGGCGGCGGCGAGGTGTGTTTCGAGGTCCGCGACCCCGTCGCCGTTCAGGGCGGAGATCATGAAGATCCGCTCGAACACCCCCTCGCCGTCATAGGCGGCGGCCAGTTCCAGCAGGCTCGCGCGGGGCACGGTGTCGATTTTGTTCAACACCAGGATGGCGCGCGCACCGGTCCGTTTCAGCCCGGCGATGATGGCGTCCGTGTCGGCGACCCGGCGGCGCTTGGCATCGACCATCAGGAGGACGAGGTCGGCGTCCTCCGCCCCGCCCCAGGCGGCCTGCACCATGGCCCGCTCCAGCCGTTTTTTGGCCTGACGGAAGATGCCGGGCGTGTCGACGAAGACGACCTGAGAGGGTCCCCAGACCGCGATCGCGGTAATCCGCGCGCGCGTCGTCTGTACCTTGGGCGTGACGATGGAAATCTTCTGCCCGACCAGGCGGTTGACCAGGGTCGACTTGCCCGCGTTGGGCGCGCCGACGACGGCGACGTGACCGGCGCGGGTCGGCGGGGCGGTATCGGCGGTGTCGCTGTCCGGCTGGCTCATCCCCTCACTCGCCCAATCGTTCCAGCATGTCGACGGCGGCGGCCTGCTCGGCCGCCCGCTTGCTCCGCCCCTCGCCGCGCACGCCGCCGGCCTCCGCCACCTGCACCTCGACGGTGAAGCGGCGATCGTGCGGCGGGCCTTCGGTCGCGATCAGGGCGTAGGCCGGCGGCGGCCCGCCACCGCGCTGTACCCGTTCCTGCAACCGCGTCTTCGCATCCTTTCGGGCATCGCCCGCACGGGCAAGCCGGCTCGCCCACAGCCGCCGCACCACGCCGCGCGCGACCTCGAAGTCCGCATCGAGATAGACGGCGCCGAGCACCGCCTCCAGCGCGTTGGCGAGGATCGCGCTCTTTTCCCGCCCGCCGCCCTGGGCCTCACCGCTGGCGAGCGTGAGGGCCGAGCCGAGATCGATCTCCCGCGCGACCTCGGCCACCGCGTCCTTCTGCACCAGCGAATTGTAGCGGACCGCCAGCTCACCGGCGTTGGCCGAGGCATCGGCGCCGTAAACCTCGCCGGCGACGACCAGTCCCAGAACCCGGTCGCCCAGGAACTCCATTCGCTCATAGTCGGGACGCCCACCCTGGCCGGAGCCGTAACTCGGATGGGTCAAGGCCTCGGCCAGCAGGGCGGGCTCTGCGAAGCGATGTCCGATCCGAGCCTCGAGCGGGGCGGTCATCTCAATCGATCGTCGTGAAGAGACGGCGAAAGCGGGTCGCGGAATACCAGTTCCAGACCTCCCAGAACCGTGCCGTGCCGTCGGTCGAGAAGAACATGAAGTCGGCCCGCCCGACCAGGTTCTCCGCCGGCACGAAGCCGACGCCCGAACGTGTCGGGGCCCGGCTGTCGACCGAGTTGTCCCGGTTGTCCCCCATCATGAAGTAATGTTCCGCCGGCACGGTGAAGACGCCCGTGTCGTCGAAGGGCGTGCCGGGTGCGATGTCGAGGGTGTCATAAACGACGCCGTTCGGCAGGGTTTCGCGCCAGCGCGGAAGCTCACGCCGGCGGCCGTAGCTGTCCCGTTCCATGAACGGTTCGACCCGCTCGCGCGGCACGGCCTTGCCGTTGATGTGCAGCACGCCGCCCTTCATCTGGATCCGGTCGCCCGGCAGCCCGATGATCCGCTTGATGTAGTCGGTCTCGCCGTCGCGCGGCAGCTTGAACACGGCGACGTCGCCGCGCTCCGGCACACTCTCCAGGATCCGGCCTTCGCCGAGCGGCGGGCTGAAGATCACCGAATGGCGCGAATAACCGTAAGTGAACTTGGAGACGAAGATGTAATCGCCCACCAGCAAGGTCGGCAACATCGATTCCGAGGGGATGTTGAAGGGCTCGTAAGCGACAGTGCGCACGAAGAGGGCGATGGCGAGGGCATAGACGATCGTCGTGATGAAGCCGCCGATGCCCTCCTTCTTCTTCGCGGGCTTTGGCGTGGCCTCGTCCGTCGCCTGGTTGTCGGGCTGCTCGCTCATACCGGCTCCGAAAATTGGGGCTGGAGGGAAATGATCACCAGGGCTTGCGCCAACGGCGGCTCGTCGGTGAGGGAGACGTCGATTTTCGCCGTCATCCCCGCCGGCGTCATCTCGCTCAACCGGGCGGCGGCGCCGCCGCTCAACTCGACCGTCGGGCGGCCGCCCGGCAGGTTGACGATGCCGATATCGAGCTGGGAAACGCCCCGGCGAAAACCAGTGCCGAGGGCCTTGGCGCAGGCCTCCTTCGCGGCCCAGCGCCGGGCATAGGACGGCGCCCGCGCGCCGCGACGGTCCGAGCGGACCCGCTCCCGCTCGGTGAAACAGCGCCGCGTGAAGCGGTCACCGAAGCGCTCGAGCGTCTTCTCGATCCGCCGGATGTCGGTGATATCGATGCCGATGGCGAGAATTCCCGATTGTGCCGGTACGTCCATAGAAAATGCGATCCGTTTCGCGTGCGGCGGATCCGGAGACCCGGCCGCCCGTCAGGGCCCGTTATGTGGCACGTCCTCCGGGCGGGCGCCAGCCCTTTCGCGCCGCTGCCGCAGGCGCCGCGCCCGGCGAAGTTGGTAGCCATCGACCGCGCGCTTCAGCACGAAGTAGAAGACCAGCCAGACCAAAATGCCGACCGGGACGGAGCCGACCAGCATCGGCCAGAAGATGGTCCGCATCGCCTCGCCGAACACGGCGGCGTCGACCGCGCCCTCACGCCCGCCCGAGAGGCCGACGACCGCCATGACCCAGGTGCCGACCTCGTGCCACAGCTGGTCGAACAGCAAGGCCAAGGTATCGAGCGCCGGCGCGCCCTCGGTGTCGATGCCCAGCAGCAACACGCCGACGTTGTAGGTCAGCGCCCAGATGAAGGGAAAGGTCCAGGGATTGCCGACGGCGGTGCCGACGGCACTGGCGACGATGCCGCAACGCGTCGCCCAGGCGCCGATGCCGGCCAGGATGAAATGCAGCCCGACGAAGGGAGTGAAGGAGACCGCGGCCCCCCAGGCGAAGCCGCCGGCGATGGCATAGGCCGTTCCCGGCATGCGGACCACCCGGTGGCGATAGTATCGCAGCACCCGGCCGGGGCCCATGCGCGGCCAGACCAGCTCGCGCAGGCGAGCGCCGGGACCGGGCGGGGTTCGACGGCGAAACACGGTCAGCCGGCGCGCGTGGGGGCACGGTCGGGGGCGGCGCTCATCCGCGCACCCGCCTGACGTCGTTGATCTGCGGCGTCGCCCGGAGCGCCGTGATGATGTTCGAGAGATGCTTCACATCCTCGACCTCGATATCGATCAGCATCTCGAAGAAATGCGGATTGCGCGTGGTGATGCGCAGATTGGAGATGTTGCCTTCGTTGCGCGCGATGACGGATGCGAGGTTGGAGAGCGCGCCGGGCTCGTTGGCGACGACGGTATTGATGCGGCCGACATGGGCCTGCTCGGTGTCGGGATCGATGTCCCAGCGCACGTCGAGCCAGCGCTCGTCCTCCTCGTCGAACTGCTCCAGCGAGACGCAGTCGATGGTGTGGACCATGACGCCCTTGCCGCGCGTGACGATGCCGACGATGCGATCGCCCGGCAACGGATGGCAACAGGGCGCGAAATGAACCGCCATCCCCGGCACGTGGCCGCGGATCGGTACCGCATGATCCTCGCCGCGCCCGTTGCCGCCCCCGACGTTCGCACGCCAGCGCGCCGGCAGCACCCGATTGATCGCGCCCATCGCCCGCCGGCCCGCCCCCTCCCCCGGGAATGCCGCATGCATCATGGTCCGGGCGCCGATCTGCCCCATGCCCAGGCCCTCGAAGACGTCGTCGCGCGACTTCTGGCGTAGTACGGTCTGGATCCGCTCCAGCGCCTTGTCGGTCATCTCGTGCCCGGCTTCGCGGAACGCCTTCTCGGCGATCGCATGCCCGAGCCGGACATACTCCTCGCGTTCGGTCCGGCGGACGGAGCGACGGATCGCCGAGCGCGCCTTGCCGGTCATGACGAAATCCTCCCACCCCGGGTTCGGTTTCGCCGTCTTGGAGCGCAGCACCTCGACCTGGTCGCCGTTGCGCAACACCGTGTCGAGCGGCAGGACCCGGCCGTTGATCTTGGCGCCGACGCAGTTGTCGCCGATGTCCGTGTGCACCGCATAGGCCAGGTCGACGGGCGTGGCACCGCGGGGCAGCGCGATGACATCTCCCTTCGGGGTGAAACAGAAGACCTGATCCTGGAACATCTCAAGTTTGGTGTGCTCGAGAAACTCCTCGGGACTGCTGGCGTGATCCAGGATTTCCAGCAGTTCCTGCAGCCAGCGATAGTCCAGGCCGTCCGCGCCGTTGGCGCCCTGCTTGTAGCTCCAATGCGCGGCGACGCCGAATTCGGCGAAGTCGTGCATCTCGCGCGTGCGGATCTGAACTTCGATGCGCTGGCGTTCCGGCCCGATCAGCGTCGTGTGGATGGAGCGATAGCCGTTGCGCTTCGGCGTCGAGACAAAATCCTTGAAGCGGCCCGGCACGACCCGGTAGCGGCCGTGCACCACACCCAGCACCTGATAGCAGTCCGCAATCTCCGGTACGACGATACGGAAGGCGATGATGTCGGACAGCTGCTCGAAACTGACGTTCTGGCGCTCCATCTTGCGCCAGATCGAATAGGGGGTCTTTTCCCGACCGATGACCTCGGTCTCGACGCCGGTGTCCGCCAGGGTCCGGCGCAGCTCGTCGGTGACCCGGGCGACCGCGTCGCCGGTTTCCTCGCGCAGAAACTTCAAGCGGGCGATGATGGAATCGCGCGCCTCACCGTTCAGGTGGGAAAAGGCCAGGTCCTCCAACTCGACCTTGAAGCGCTGCATGCCGAGCCGCTCGGCCAGCGGGGCATAGATCTCCATCGTCTCAGCGGCGATCCGCCGGCGTTTCTCCAGCCGCGGAATATGGTGCAGGGTCCGCATGTTGTGCAGGCGGTCCGCCAGCTTGACCAGCAGCACCCGGATGTCGTTCGACATGGCCAGCAGAAACTTGCGAAAGTTCTCCGCCTCCCGGCTCGCCTCGGAACTCAGCTCGATCTGGGAAAGTTTGGTAACCCCGTCCACCAGCCCGGCGATCTCGTGACCGAACAGGCCTTCGATCTCCTCCAGCGTCGCGACCGTATCCTCGACCGTGTCGTGCAGCAGGGCGGTGACGATGGTGGCACAATCGAGCCGATAATCGGTCAGAATGCCGGCCACCTCGAGCGGGTGGGAGAAATAGGGATCGCCGGAGGCCCGCTTCTGCGTGCCGTGCGCCCGCATCGAAAAAACGTAGGCGCGATTCAGCAAGTCCTCGTCCGTCGCCGGATCGTAGGCGCTGACCTTTTCGACGAGTTCATACTGACGAATCATGGACGCTCGGGCGTCGTTTCGGGACCTCGATCACGAATCATGTAAGAGGTGTCGTCGGAAAGCAAACGCCGGATCCGGCTATCGGGCAAGAACGCCCGCCTCACGCCGCGCCGGAATCGTCCTCGACCACGGGATCGGGCGGCGCCACGGGCAGCGGCATCGGCGTCGGCGTGCCATCGCCCAACGCCTCGGGCGAGAACTGCTGCGTGAGGAGGGCGGACATATCCTCCTCCTCCGGCTCGTCGACTTCGGCGAGGCGCTGCTGGCCGCTGATCAGGTCTTCCTGCAAAAGGTCCGCCGCAACCGTCTCGTCGGCGATCTCGCGCAGGGCGATGACCGGGTTCTTGTCGTTGTCTTCCGGCACCGTCGGCTGCTCTCCGCCAGAAATCTGGCGCGCGCGCGTCGCCGCCATCAAGACCAGATCGAACCGGTTGGGCACCTGGATGATGCAATCCTCGACCGTCACGCGGGCCATTGCGAGATCCTCCGAAAATGTAAAGCGCGCGCGTTATATAGGCTGGGCGTCCGTGCCTGGCAAGCACGAGCGCTCAGTCTTCGAGAACCTCGATGCCATCGAGCGCCGTCGGAAGCAGTGCGTCATACAACTCGCGCGTCGTGCGGCCGAGGACGGGATGGCGCCAGTCGGGTGCCAGATCGAGCAAGGGACGGAGCACGAAGCCCCGCTCATGCAGGCGCGGGTGCGGCAATTCAAGCGGTGAGACGGCGTCGCCCGTCCGTATCGTCATGCCATGGGCCAACAGATCGAGGTCCACCGTGCGCGCCGCCCAACGCACGCCGCGTTCCCGCCCGAGGCGCGCCTCCACCTCATGCAGGGTTTCCAGCAAGACCTCCGGTGCCAGATCGCTCACCACTTCTCCGACGGCGTTGTGGAACCAGGGCTGGTCGGAAGGCGGAACAGGCGCGGTGCGATACCACCGCGAGAGCCGCCGCGTCTTCACCCCCCGCGCGGCGAGGAGATCGAGGCTCGCCTTCAGACTCTCCAGCGGCGAGCCGAACGCGACCGTTTCCAGATTGCCTCCGAGTGCGATCAATATCATACATCACCTATATTAAATTTTAGACCATCGAGCTGCCCCCCATCCAAGTTCTTCGTTGACCTCTGACCGCGAGTGGCGTAGCAGAGGGCCCGCCAAGTTCGGAGCCTCATTTTACGCGGTCCCATTCTTGCGCTCCCAGCCATCAGGAGGACATGACGCCATGGCGCTTCATTTGGACGAAAAGACCGTCCTTTTCATCGACGGGGCCAATCTTTACTCGGCCGCCCGCTCGCTCAACTTCGACATCGACTACAAGCGGTTGTTGGAGGAATTTCGCGGCCGGGGTCGTCTGCTGCGCGCCTTCTACTATACCGCCCTGATCGAGGATCAGGAGTACTCGCCGATCCGCCCGCTCGTCGACTGGCTCGACTACAACGGCTACACCATGGTCACCAAGCCGACCAAGGAATACACCGACTCGACCGGCCGGCGGAAAATCAAAGGCAACATGGACATCGAGATCGCGGTCGACATCCTGCAGATGGCGGAACATTGCGATCATATCATCCTGTTCTCCGGCGACGGTGACTTCCGCCGCCTGGTCGAGGCCGCCCAGCACAAGGGCGTGCGGGTGAGCGTCGTCTCCACCGTGCGCACCCAGCCGCCGATGGTCGCCGACGAGCTTCGCCGGCAGGCCGACGAGTTCATCGAACTCGAGACCCTGATGGACAAGATCGCCCGCGACCCCTCGATCCGTCAGCAGAACATGCAGCGCCGCGCCGAGGCCGAGGCGGCGGAGCGGGCGGAAGCCTATGACGACGACCTCGCGCTGGACGACGACGACGAATATGAAGACGAGACGGCCGGCATCGGCAACCAGGCCTGATCTTGGCGACCGACGCCGCGCCCGCCCGGCGCGACCCGCCCCTCGATTGCGCCCTCTGCCCCCGCCTGGTGGCGGAGCGAGGGGCCAACGGTACGTCGCACCCTGATTGGCACAACGCGCCGGTAGCCTCCTTCGGGCCGGTCGGTGCGGGCCTGCTGATCGTCGGCCTGGCGCCCGGCCTGAAGGGGGCGAACCGGACCGGACGCCCGTTCACCGGCGATTATGCCGGCGATTTGCTTTACGCCACGCTCGACAAATTCGCCTTCAGCGATGGCAGCTATGACGCCCGGCCCGACGACGGCCTGGCCCTGCGGAATTGCCGCATCACCAACGCAGTGCGCTGCCTGCCGCCCAAGAACAAGCCGATCGGCGCCGAAGTGCGGGCCTGCCGCCCGTATCTGCTGGCGGAGTTGTCGATGCCGCCGGCCCCGCGCGTCATTCTGGCGCTGGGTCGCGTGGCGCACGAAACCACGCTCGACGCACTCGGCGAAAAGCGCGCGGCGCATCCCTTCGGCCACGGCGCGCGCCATCCGCTGGCCGACGGCCGCGTGCTGTACGACAGCTACCACTGCTCGCGCTACAACACGCAGACGCGGCGCCTGACGGCGGAAATGTTCGAGGCCGTTTTTGCCGCGATCCGGAACGAACTCGACTGACCCTCAGATCAGGAACCAGGCGGCCAGGCCGAGGAAGGCGAGGAAGCCGATAATGTCGGTGACCGTCGTCAGAAAAACGCTGGCGGCGACGGCCGGGTCGATTCCGAGGCGATGGCAGGTGAGCGGGATCAGCGTGCCGAACAGGCCGGCGACCAGCAGGTTGATCGCCATCGCCGCGGCGATCACCAGGCCGAGTGCCGGCAGACCGAACCAGAACCAGGCGACCAGTCCCATCAGCACGGCGAACAGCAGACCGTTGATGCCGCCGACGACGACCTCCTTGGCGACGATACGCAACGCGTTCGCCGCCGTCAGGTCGCGGGTCGCGAGCGCCCGCACCGCGACGGTCAGGGTCTGGGTCCCGGCATTGCCGCCCATCGAGGCGACGATCGGCATCAGCACGGCGAGGGCCACGATCTGCTCGATCGTCGCGTCGAACAGGCCGATGACGAGGGAGGCGAGGATCGCCGTGCCGAGATTGACCAGCAACCAGGTAAACCGGGTGCGCGTGGTCCGGCCGACCGATTGCGTCAGATCGGTTTCGCCGGCCACACCGGCCAGGCGCAGCAGATCCTCCTCTGCCTCCTCCTCGATCACCTCGGCCACGTCGTCGAAGGTGACAACGCCGACCATGCGACCGCCATCGTCGATCACCGGGGCCGAGGCCATGCGATATTGGCGGAAGAGAAAGGCCACCGCCTCCTGGTCCATCTCCAAGGGCACCAGCCGGGTTTCCGGCGCCATGATGGCGCGCACCATGACCGGACGCTTGGCCCGCATGGCGCGATAGAGCGGCACGCTGCCGATCGGCCGGTGGCGCGGATCGACGACGAAGATTTCGTAGAACTCGTCCGGAAGATCGATGCTGTCGCGGCAATAGTCGATCACCTGGCCAACCGTCCAGTAGGCCGGGACGGCGACGAAGTCGCGCTGCATCATCCGCGCGGCGCTGTCCTCGGGAAAGGCGAGGCCCTCGCGGATCTGCGCCCGCTCCGGCGGCGGCACGGCATGCAGCACCTCGTCGAGGCGGTCCGCGTCGAGCTGCTCCAGCAGATAAATTGCGTCGTCCGCGTCGAGATCGTCGAGCCAACCGGCGACCCGGGCCGGCGCCGCGTCGCCCAGCAGGCTTTCCAACACCGCGGGTTCGAGTTCCAGAACCGTCTCGGGGCCGATGTTGTCGCCGAGCCAATGGATCAGCGTGTCGCGGTCGTCGCGGGACAGCAGGCCGATCAGGTCGGCGAGGTCGGCGGCGTGCAGCGGCTGGACCAGAGCTTCGATCGCCGGCCAGTCCTCGGCGTCGATCGCCGCTTCGACCGCGCGCACAAGCTCCGTGGCGACGACATGGAGATCGTCTTCCGCACCCCAGTTTCGGGTCGTGCCGTCGGGCTCGCTCATCATTCCACGCTCCGGCCGTGGTCGCGGCGCTCGTACGCCAGGCCGCCTCGAAACGTCACCCGCGCGACAACGGCGCCGAGCGAACCTGTCCCGCGGCGAGCGCCTGTGCCTCGGCCACGGTGATCGCCGTCATGTTGACCAGACCGCGCGCGGTAATGGCGTTGGAGACGACATGCGCCGGCTTCGCCATGCCGATCAGCATCGGGCCGACGATGATCCCCTCCCCGACCACGCGGGCCATGTTCATGGCGATGTTGGCCGAGTCCAGGTTCGGCATGACCAGCAGGTTCGCCCGTCCACGCAGCCGGCTTTCGGGCAGAAGGCGGTCGCGCAAGTTCTCGACCAAAGCGGTATCGGCCCGCATCTCCCCGTCGATCATGAGGGCGGGATCGATCTCCAGCACCAGGTCGCGGGCCCGGCGCATCTTCAGCGCCGTTTCGCTTTCATGGCTGCCGAAATCGGAGTGCGAGACCAGCGCCACCTGGGGCTCCAGGGCGAACCGGCTGACATGCTCCGCCGCCAGCAGCGTCATCTCGGCGATCATCTCGACCGTCGGGTGCTGGGTGACCTGGGTATCGCAGACGAAAACCAGTCCGTCGCCGACGATCAGCAGCTCCAGCGCCGAGGCCTCGCTGACACCCTCGCGCAGACCCACGACGTCGTTCACATGACGAAAGTGCCGGTCGAAGCGGCCGGTGGTGCCGCAGATCATGCCGTCCGCCTCGCCGTTCGCCACCATCATCGCGGCGATCAGCGTCGCCCGGGTGGCGATCAGGGTCCGTGCGTGCGCCGGCGAGACGCCGTGCCGGCCCATCAAGGTGTGGTAGCGCCGCGCCTGTTCCTCGCGGTACGGGTTGGCGTGCGGCTCGATCAGCGTGACGTTCTCACCCGGGCGCAAACGCAGCGCCAGCTCGCGCACCCGCGCCTCGACCGCCTCGCGCCGACCGATCAGGATCGGCTCGACGATGCCGTCGTCGAGCGCGATCTGCACCGCGCGCAGGACGCGCTCGTCCTCGCCCTCGGCGTAGACGACGCGCTTCGGCTCGGCCCGGGCCCGGTCGAACATCGGCCGCATGACGAAGCCGGTCCGGTAGACGTAGCGCTCGAGCCCGTGGCGATAGGCCGCCATGTCGGCGATCGGCCGGCTGGCAACGCCACTCGCCATCGCCGCCTCGGCGACGGCCGGCGCGATGACCAGGATCAGCCGGGGGTCGAACGGCTTGGGGATCAAATAGTCCGGGCCGAAGACCAGCTCCTCCGAGCCATAAGCACTCGCCACCACGTCGGAGGATTCCGCCATCGCCAGATCGGCGATCGCCCGGGTCGCGGCCAGCTTCATCGTTTCGTTGATGGTCGTGGCGCCGACGTCGAGCGCACCGCGGAAGAGGAAGGGAAAGCAGAGGACGTTGTTGACCTGGTTCGGATAGTCGGACCGGCCGGTCGCGATCACCGCGTCGGCGCGCACGGCCTTGGCCGCCTGGGGATCGATTTCCGGCGTCGGATTGGCAAGCGCCAGGATCAGCGGCCGTGGCGCCATGGTCTCGACCATCTCGGGCGTCAGCAGCCCGCCCGCCGAAAGCCCGAGAAAGACGTCACGGTCCTGAAGCGCTTCGGCCAGACTGCGCATCTCCGTCGCCTGGGCATAGCGCTGTTTGTAGGGGTCCATGCCGACGTTGCGCTCGGCATGGACGACACCGTCGATGTCCACCAGCATGATGTTCTCGCGCCGAATGCCGAGGCCCACCAACAGGTCGAGGCAGGCGAGCCCCGCGGCACCCGCACCGCAGCAGACCAGCCGCGCTTCCGCGATATCCTTTTCCACGACGCGCAGACCGTTCAGCACCGCGGCGGCGACGCAGATCGCCGTGCCGTGCTGGTCGTCGTGGAACACCGGGATGTTCATCCGCTCGCGGCACTTCTCCTCGATGATGAAGCACTCGGGCGCCTTGATATCCTCCAGGTTGATACCGCCGAAGGTCGGCTCCAACGCCGTGATGATGTCGACCAGCCGGTCCGCCTCCAGCTCCGCCAGCTCGATATCGAAGACGTCGATGCCGGCGAATTTCTTGAACAGCACCGCCTTGCCCTCCATCACCGGCTTGGAGGCGAGCGGGCCGATCGCGCCCAGCCCCAGGACGGCGGTGCCGTTGGTCACCACGCCCACCAGGTTGGCGCGGGTCGTCATCTCGGCCGCCATCGCCGGATCTTCCTCGATCGCCCGGCAGGCCGCGGCGACCCCCGGCGAATAGGCGAGGCTCAGGTCGTGCTGGTTGGCCAGGCGCTTGGTCGGCTGGATCGCCAGCTTGCCCGGCACCGGCGCCCGGTGGTAGGCGAGAGCGAGATCGTCGAGGTCGTTCGCCATTGGATGTCCTCCGGGGCCGCGCGGCAGCCCAAACGACGAAGCCCGCGGAGAGGGCTCCACGGGCTTGGAAAATCTTGGTGCGGTCGAGAAGACTCGAACTTCCACGGGGTTTCCCCCACAGCGACCTCAACGCTGCGCGTCTACCAATTCCGCCACGACCGCACGAGGCTGGTCGATGTAGCAAATCGCGCCTGCCTCCGCAAGGGTGGCGCGCGCGCGATCCGCCGATCCGATCCGGTTTGCCTGTCGCCGATGGATCGGCGAATATGCGGTCCGCCGCCGCTTTTTCCCGGGGGCCATCGCCCTCTTCCCGCACGACCGGATCGGACCCCATGCTTTTGCGCTACATCTCGACGTCTCATCGCCGGATTTCGGGTCCGGCGGCGTTGCGCGGGGCCTGAGCCATGGCGATCCTCGGCGGCAAGCGAGGCCCGCGCCTCCTGCGCATTTTGGTCTTCGTCGCCGGGGCGGTCGGGATCGGCTTCGCGGTCAACGAGGGCATCCATTGGTGGCGCCATGTGACCGAGCCGAACGCCCGGGTCGAGGCGGATTTCACCCTGCTCTCGGCGAAGGCCAACGCCACCATCGCCACTCTGCATGTCCGCCGGGGCGAGGCGGTGAAGAAGGGCCAGCCGCTGGTCTCGATGGACACCTCGGTGCAGGAACTCGACCTCGTCACCCTGGACGCGGAAATGGCCAAGATGTGGGCCGAGCGCAAGCAGATCGAGGTCGAGCTGAAACAATTCCGGGTCGAGATGGGCGACAAGATCGCCACCGCCGATTCCACCGCACGGCTGCAGCGCCGCGAGCTCTCGACCCTGAAGGAGCGGCGCGAGATCGCCCGCGCCAATGCCGAGCGAAGCGCCAAGCTGCGCGGCAAGCGGACCATCACCGCGCGCCAGTTGGACGATGCCAACGACCGCCTGCTTTCGATCACCAGCCGGATCCGCAGCCTGGAAACCAAGATCCGCGAGAGCGAGCGGAAGAAGAACGAGCTCGAGGGCGAGACCGGGCAGCGGGCGGTCTATGTCTCGCGCCTGGACGCGATCGACCGGGTGATCGAGAAGATCGAGGTGCAGATCGCCCAGGCGCAGAAGCGGCTCGCCGACCTGCAGCTCGAGGCGCCGATCGGCGGCCTGATCGACGAGGTCTATGTCGCCGAGGGTGTCTATGTCGAGGACGGCGATCGGGTGGTGCTGCTGCATGACCCGAACGCGCTGTGGCTGGAAGCCCGGGTGGACGAGACCGACATCGGCCATGTGGCGCCGGGCCAGAAGGTCCGCATCGAGTTCGACGCCTATCCCTTCGAATGGGTCGAGGGCACGGTGCGCGAGATCGGTGCGGTCACGCTCGGCTCGATGGAAAACGGCGGCAGCGGCAAGGTCGACCCCCGCCTCGCCCAGCGCATCCCGGTGATCATCGATCTGCCGGAGATGACGCGGACGGTGCGCCCCGGCATGCGCGCCACCGTCAACATCGCGATCCGGTAGGGCCGCGGGCACGATGGACCTTTCCCGCTTCGGCTGGCGCACCATCATGACCACGGCCTGCATCGCCATGCTGGTGCAGCAGGCCTTCAGCTACGTCTGCCAGATGGTGATGCCCCTGATGGCCGATCGCCTGGCGGAAGACTTCGACATCTCACCGGCCTGGCTCGGCCTCTATCTCTTCATCCAGAACATCGCTTCGATCATTGCGGCGATCGGTTGCGGCAGCTTCATCCTGCGCTACGGCCCGCTGCGCATTTCGCAATGGGCGCTACTGCTGATGGGCGGCAGCCTGCTGGTGATCGCGACCGGCCAGCTCTGGCTCTATCCCCTGGGCGCGATCCTGCTCGGCGCCTCGGCCGTCTCGACGCCGGCGAGCTCGCACATGCTGGCCCGGGTCTGCCCGCCGCGCCTCGCCCCCCTCGTCTTCTCGATCAAGCAGACGGGCGTGCCGGTCGGCAGCCTGATCGGCGGATTGATGCTGCCCTTCCTGCTGGGCCTGGTGATCTATACGGCGACCTTCGGCACGGCGCTCCGCCTCGGCCCCTACGGCACGGCGCTGGTGACCGCCGGCATCGTCGCCCTCGTCGCTTTCGGGCTGCAGCCGCTGCGCGCCTTCTTCGACGACGAGCGGCGCGCAGACATCAAAATCGCCTTCGGCGACCTGCGCAAGACGCTGGGCGCGGTGGTGAGCGACCCCTCACTGCGCGACATCTCCTTCGCCGCCTTCGCCTTTGGCGGCCAACAGTCGCTGTTCGCCGGGTTCTTCATCCTCTTCCTGATCGACGATCTCGGCTATTCCGAGGTCGAGGCGGGCAGCGCCTTCGCCATCGCCAGCTTCTCCGCCATCTGGGCCCGCATCGCCTGGGGCGCGCTCGGCGGCGGCATGGTTTCGCCCCGCCTGATCATGGCCGGGATCGGCTTGTTCGGCGCCGCTGCCGGCCTGCTGACCGCCGGCTACGATTTCACCTGGGGCTTCTGGGAGATCGTCTGGGTGGCGATCCTCTACAACATCACGGCGCTCAGCTGGCACGGCATCCTGCTCTCGGAAACCGCGCGACTGGCGCCCGAAGGCCAGGTCGGCGGCATCACCGGCGGCGTGCTCTCCTTCACCTCGATCGCGATGATGATCTACCCGGCGATCTTCGGCATCATCCTGGCCGTGACGGGCTCCTACGCCATCGGCTTCGCACTCGGCGCCGTCCCGGCCTTCGCCGCCTGCCTGATCTTCCTCAGCCCGCCGCTACAGGGCTCCTGGCTCGGCTTCGTCGGCGACCACACCCGCACGCTGGCGACCCCCCGGGGCATGGCGAGCGTGTTGGGCCTGCTCGGCGTCGGCACCGCCATCGGCATCGCCATGCACGCAGCGGGGCTTTAATCGGCGTTACTGCATCCGGATCTTCGTCTTTCCGCCGGTGCCGCGGTTCACGGTTGCTGCGGTGAATTGGATGTTGCAAAGCGCCATGTGGCCCGGGATCGTCGTCTGCCACGTCTTCTCCCAGATGCCGCCAAGGCGTTGGGCCAGGGCCGGGCAGATCGTCTTCGCCTCGCCATCGTTTCGGATGACGCCCGCCTCCAGGTGGAGGAAGCGGGAGCCATGCAACTCGTAGCGCATGAGGCACAGCGTGCTCTTACCGGGGATCGATACCCGCCATTTGCCGAGCCATGTGCCGCGCGTATTGATTTCGACGTGGCGACAGGACTTTTTAGCATCCGCGTCCGTGCGGATGACGAAGGAGGACGGCAGCTCCAGATCCACCGCCGTGGCTTTCGGCCCGGACCCGGTCACCGGGCTGCCGACGACCCAGCCGGCGTCCCGCTTGGGGGGTGCCTTCTGCGGCGGCGGCTTGCGGGGCGGCGGCTTGCGGCGGGCGGCGGCGCGAAGCGTCGCCTCGGTGAACTCGATCGTGCACACGGACATGAGGCCCGGGACCGTCGTCTGCCAGTAATTCCCCCAGATGCCGCCGAGGCGATGCCCAAGTGCGGGACAAACCTGCTTGGCATGGGCGTTGTTGCGGATGGGGCCGGCCTCCAGTTCCAGGCGGCGGGGGCCGTGCAGTTCGTAGCGCATGAGGCACAGCGTGCTTTTGCCGGGGATCGATACCCGCCATTTGCCGAGCCACTTGCCGCGCGTCCTGATCTCGACATGGCGGCAGGATTTCCGGGCGTCCGCTTGGCTGCGGATCACGTAGGAGGACGGCAGCTCCAGCCGCACCGTCTTGGCCGTCGGCCCCGGACCCGTCACCGGCCGCCCCTCCACCCAGCCATCGTCCCGCTTGGGTAGCGATGTCTTGGGCGGGCTCGTCCGGGGCGGTGCCGGCCTGGCGACCTTGCGGCCCGGGTAATTCGCATTGCGGGAGATCCGCGTGATGTTCGTGCGGGTGCGGTTATAGGCGAAGGCGTTCGCTCCGGCACCGAAGGCGTTCATGACCGTCGCGCCCTCGAAGTCGCCGTCGTAATTGAACCAGACGCCGGCGCCGCCGCCTTTCAGCTTCTTGGCGCCCATGACGTAGCCATGGCCCTTGCCGGCGATCCGATCGTTGGCGGCGCGCAACACACTGATGGCGACCGATATGCCGGCGCCGGCCTGGGCGCCGACGGAAACCCCGCGCGAACGATAGAACACCAACGGCTTTTTGAAGGCCGTGTCGTAGGCGATGCCGACTTCGGCGCTGGCACCCAGGCCCTGTGCCGCATCCGCCGCGATGCCGACCGTGAGCGTGCGGTAGCCTTTCTTGCGCGCGGCCCGCATGACATGGCCAAGGCAGGTGCTCTGCAAAAGCCACATCCCGGCATTGGCATCGCGGTGCCGACCGGCTTGCGTCAGCAATCCCATATGGCCGGTGGCGAGACAGATGGCCGCCTGCGAGCCGATGCTCAAGACGCCGGCGGCCGTCTTCAGGGTGCGGCGCGCCTTGGCCAGCAACCTCTTCGACTTGCGGCAGCGGTTCTCCAGCAGGTCCTCGGCGAGCCCCCGGTTGCAGGACGGGACCCGTTCCCAGAGCCGGCAGGGGCGCTGGCCCTCGGCGCCGCAGCGCTTGGCCGTCTTGGCCTTACGGCGCAGGCACTTCTTGCGCTTGAAGTTTTCATAGAGCCCCTTGTTGCAGGAGGGCACGCGCTCCCACAGCTTGCAGGGCCGCTGTCCCTCGGCGCCGCACTTGGGCGCCTTGGCCAAGGCACCGCTGAACGGCATCGGCGCGGAGAGGAGGACGACGAGCGACAGCGCCAGCAAGCCGGTCGATGCAAACCTTGAACACCACATGACGCG
Source organism: uncultured Alphaproteobacteria bacterium (assembly GCA_951812805.1). GTDB lineage: Bacteria > Pseudomonadota > Alphaproteobacteria > JASLMY01. Next base: position 154,778 of record CATOSZ010000004.1, read on the forward strand.
CAGCATCGGTGTGAAAGCGGACGACATCAAGGCGTGATTACGGCCATTTTTGCACCGGGAGCATCCGACAAGTTGTCCCAAGGGCGGTTCAACCCGGACATTCGATCGCTCGTCAGTCGGCGAGCCCGGCCTTTTGCAAGCCTTCCACGAGCCGTCGGTAACTCTCCAGTGCCCCGGCGTCGTTGGACGCGACGATCTCGAGGTACCGGCCGGCCGTGATGTCTGGCATCACCCGTTTCAGATCCTCGAGGGCTTTCCGAGCGGCATCGCCCTCGCCCAGATGCGCGCGGGCCGCCGCCAAAACGGCGTAGTTGTGCGCATGATCGCTATTGGCCGCGATACCCTTCCCCGCGGTTTCGACGGCGTCCGCATCATCGCCGAGAATGACCTGCGCGCGTCCAATCGCGGCGTACCACACCGACCGCAGCGGGTCCCGGGGGCTCAACGCGAAGGCACGCTCGACCCAGTGGATGGCTTCACGGGGTTTGCCGAGGCGGATGAGGTTCGTGCCGGAGAAGAAATAGGCCGGCGCGTGATTGCGATTGAGCTCGATGCACTGGCGCATCAACTCCAGGGACCTGCCCGTCTCGCCAGCGGTATAGGCGATGAAGCCGAGCGCGAAGACGGCATCGGCGTTCTTGGGGTCGAGGGCGATGGACTGTTCGCCGGCATCGGTCCCCTTGCGGATCGCCTCCCGGCGCGACATCCCCCAACCGTAGTTTGCGGCGCGGGCGTAGGCGTAGGTCGCGACACCGAGCGCTTCGGCGTTCTCCGGATCGAGAGCCAGGGCACGACGGACGTAGTCGAGGCCGGTGTTGTTGGTCCCTTCCGTCTGCGGCTTGTTCCAGATTTCCGCCCAGGCGCGCATCGCCAGGTCCATGGAATCGTGGGTTCCGCCATCGCCGCGGCCGCTTCGTTGGCCCGCCGCGCGACGGCTCATGGCGTCTTTGAGTTCGAGGTTGAGCGAGCGGGCCACCCGCCCGGTGACCTCGTCCTGGAAGGTGTACATGTCATCGACGGTCTTCTCGTAACGATCCGACCAGATCTGCTGGCCTGTCTCTCCGTCGGTCAGCTGCACGCCGACGCGTACGTTCCCGCCGGCCGGCCGTACGGTTCCTTCGAGCAGGTAACGCACCTTCAATTCGCCGGCGATCTCTCTCGCGTCGGCATCCCGCCCCCGATAGGTCGCCGCGGTCGCCCGGGAAATTACGAAGCTTCCCGCGATACGTGACAGGTCCGCCGTGATGTCTTCGGTCAACGCATCCGCGAAATAGTCGCGGCTCGCGTCGCCGTCGAGATTGCGGAAGGGCAGCACCGCGATCGATAGCCTCGGCGGGTCGAGGGCCGGCGGCTCGTCGGCAGAGACGGGGCTCGCGGTCACGCTCGCCGGCGGCGTCTTGAGCCATCCGATCATCTTGCTCACCGCTTGACCGGCCGTCCGCGCCGCGTCGGCGATGCCGTGCCGTTCGGCGCCGGCCTGCGGCATCGGGACCGGCGGGCGCACACCTTCCCGGGTGAAGCGATAGACGTGGATCGGGCGCGAGATGTTCTTCAGCGTCTGCTCACCACAATCGATGAAGGGATAGGCGAGCTTGTCGCGGACCTGCTCATAGGCGGCCCGCGAGACGCTGATCCCACCGGGTTCCGCCAGCGCTTCCAGCCGGGCCGCGACATTGACGCCGTCGCCGTGAATATCGTCGCCGTCGATGATGATATCGCCAACGTTGATGCCGATGCGCAGCATGATCCGCCGATCGTCGGGCACGCCTACGTTTCTCTCGACCATGCCTTCCTGGATGGCCACCGCGCACTCGACGGCATCAACCACACTGGCAAACTCGACCAGGGCCCCATCTCCCATGAGCTTCACGATGCGGCCACCCCGTCGGGTGATGATGGGATTGACGAAGTCTCGGCGAAGCTGGTTCAACGCTCTCAAGGTGCCGGTCTCGTCCGCGCCCATCAGACGGCTATAGCCGACGACATCGGCCGCCAGTATCGCCGCCAACCGCCTCTGGATGCGTTGATCGTCCATCTTGCCACCATTTGCCGCGACACGAGATCCAACGATGGAACATCGCCAGGCGGACTTTACCGTGACGCCACGGCTGCTTGTCGACGCGGATCGAAAACAGGCGAGACATCGCTGCCATCCAACCTGAAGAACTCCGAAATGCGAACGCTCAGGGTGCCGATGATCGACACCGGTATCGGAGACTAAATCATCCCCCGAATCCATACCAATTGGCAACGTGACGACCGTCTCGAAGTGGCCATTTCCCGGACCTGGCGTCCAGGTGCCGGTTCGACAACTGTCGCTTGAACCGGCTTGCGCGTCACTTTGTGACGTCACTAGGGAACATCGTGCTGGATTCTCGGGGTAGAATCGATCGATGGTCGGGTGAACTCGAACCGAGCCGCGAAGCCGGTGAGGATCGCGAGGGAATGTCCCGGGCTTACAGAGCGGAGAGCGAACGATGGATCCGTATTTCTCACTCGGCGCCTATGCGCGCCCCATTTCAACCTCTTCGGACGAAGCCCAAACCTGGTTCAGTCGGGGCTTGAACTGGTGCTATGCGTTCCATCACAAGGAAGCGATCCGGTGTTTCGAGAAGACCGTCGAACTCGATCCGGGTTGTGCCATGGGCTATTGGGGCATCGCCTATGCGACGGGCCCCTATTACAACATCCCCTGGAACAAGATGTCGCCGACGGGCCGGCCGCTGGCGATCGCAACCACCTATGAAAATGCCCGAAAGGCGGTCGAGGTCGCGGCGAACGGTGGTGCGAGCGCCGTGGAAAAGGCCTTGTGCGCCGCCCTCGCACGGCGCTTTCAGGCGAGCGCGGTCGACGACCTCGAGGTCTTGGGTCAGTGGAACGACGACTATGCCGACGCCATGCGGGAGGTCTACCGGGACTTTGGCGAGGATTACGACGTCTCTGCCCTGACCGCCGAAGCGCTGATGGTACGCACGCCCTGGCAACTTTGGGATCTGCAGAACCGCGTTCCGGCGGAGGGCACGGATACCTTGGAGGCGATCGAAATCGTCGAAACCGCTTTGGCGCGCATCGAAGAAAACAACGATGTGCAGCACCCGGGGCTGCTGCACTTCTACATTCACATCATGGAAATGTCGCCGGAGCCGGAACGCGCGCTCGACGCCTGCGACAAGCTGCGCCCGTTGGTTCCAGGCTCGGGGCACCTGATCCATATGCCCTCGCACATCTACGTCCTGTGCGGGCAGTATGAGAAGACGATCGCCTCCAACGTCGAGGCGGCGGCGGCCGACGAGAAATATCTCGAGTACGACAGCGAGCTCGGCATCTATTATGTCTATCTCCTCCACAACATTCATTTCCAGGTCTATGGCGCCTTCTTCTCAGGCCAGTACGAGCCGGCGATCCGTGCGGCGACGCAGATGCAGGCGACGGTCCGCCCGGAGTATCTGCTCTCCGACCACGCCTTCCTGGTGAACTACCTGGAAGCCTTTTACGGCATGAAGGCGCATGTCCTGATCCGGTTCGGCAAGTGGCAGGAGATCCTGGACGAGCCGTTGCCGGAAGATCGGGCGCTGTTCTGCGTGACCTATGCGGCATGGCAATACGCCAAGGGGATCGCGCATGCTGTGCTCGGAAACATCGACGCGGCCCTGGAACAGCAGCGCCTGCTGCGCGACGCCGTCGCCGCCCTGCCGGCCGACCGGATCGTCTTCCAGAACGACACCCGCGACATTCTCGCCGTGGCCGGGCCGATGCTGGCCGGCGAACTGGAATACCGGCGCGGAAACTACGATGTCGCCTTCGCGAACTTGCGCCGGGCGGTCGAGCTTTACGACACCCTCAACTATTCCGAACCCTGGTCATGGATGATGCCGCCGCGCCATGCCCTGGGCGCGCTGCTTCTCGAACAGGGCCAAGTCGAGGAGGCGACCGCCGTCTACCGCGCGGATCTGGGGCTGGACGATACCCTCGTCCGCCCGTCACAACATCCCGGCAACATCTGGAGCCTGGTCGGCTACGCGGAGTGTTGCGAACGGCGGGGCGACCGGCAAACCCTCGAGGCGATCCGCCCGGAACTGGAGAAGGCCCGCCTGATCGCCGACGGTTCGATCGATGTTTCGTGCTTCTGTCGCACGGCCCATTAGTACGACGACCAGGGCCGGTGCGCTTGACCGTATTGCGCCATGCCCGGCTTGCCTATTCCGGCAGCCCGGCGCTGCGCAGCCCCTCGGCGATACGCTCGATGTCGGCCCTGTTGCGGTAAGAAAGCCCGTCGATATAGGAACCGATGGAGAATCCGGGTTCCTGGCGAAGCACATCACGGGCGGCTTCGCGAGCTTCGGCCTCCCGACCGAGTTCACCCAAAGCCGAGGCCAAATTCACGTATGCGGCAAGATATCCCGTCTCGCGTTTGAGCGACTCGCGATAACAGGCAACGGCTTCTTCGAGGCGGCCGGCCATCCGGTAGGCCATGCCCAAGGCCCGGAGGAAACCCGGCCGGTAGAAGGGAGAGAGGCGCATGGCCCGCTTCACGAGCTCGATGCCGCGCTCGGGGTGGCCGGACTTCGTCATCACGGCTTGGGCGACGCCGCCCAGGTTCTCGGCGCTGTTCGGCGCGAGAGAGACGGCCTTCTCGGACATCTCGATGGCCTTGTCGTATTCGCCCGCGTTCAGGTGGGTGAGCGCCAGCATCCCATAGGCGTCGGCACAGTCCGGATCCAACTCGAGCGCGCGCCGGCCACAGTCAAACGCAGCCGCTTGAGCGCTTTCGAACTTGCTTCGATCACCGAGCCCACCGCCGACATCGGCCTCGGTGAAGTGGAGCCAGCCACGCATGACCCACGCCGTCGGGTAATCGGGATCGAGTTCGAGCGCGCGTTCGATCAGTTCCCGCGCCCTGGGTTGCGCCTCGGCGGAGCCGCCCAGGACACCATCGCTCGCCAGCCGCACACATTCCCAGGCTTCGAGATTTCGCGTGCCGCTCGACCAGATCCGGTGCTGCTCCCCCTCGCGCAATTTCACGTCGAGGGCGACGACGATCTCGCGGACGATCTCGTCCTGAACGACGAAGATATCCTCCAAATTACGGTCGTACCGCTCGGCCCAAAGGTGGCGGCCGCTGGTCGCATCGATCAGCTGTGCCGTGACGCGCACGCGGTTGCCGCCCTTGCGCACACTGCCTTCCAACACGTAGCCGACGCCCTGCTCGCGGCCAACCTGCTTCACGTCGACCGCCCTGCCCTTGTAGGTGAAGGACGAATTCCGCGCGACCACCAGCAGACGACTGATCTTGGAGAGCGCCGTGATGATGTCCTCGGCCATGCCGTCGGCGAAAAACTCCTGCTCCGGATCGGCACTCATAACGGTAAAGGGAAGGACGGCGATCGAGGGGTCGTCGGGAACGCTGAAATCCAGGTCGACCGCAGTTTCGAAGGCCGTGGCGGGCTTGCTGCCGACTTGGACGCGATAGACCCGCACGGGCTCGGAAATGTTCTTGAGACGTTTTTCGCCGAGATTGTCGAAGGCGAGACCGACCTTGTTTCCGACTTGGTCGTAGACCATTCCCGACACGCAGATACCGCCCGCTTCGGCCAGCCCCTCGAGCCGCGAGGCGATGTTGACTCCGCCGCCGAAGATATCCTCGCCCTCGGCGATGATATCGCCGAGATTGACGCCGATGCGGAACTGGAGAGGGTTAGCCGGCGAAGCCCGCCCCCTGATTCCCCGCTGGATGTCCGCCGCGCATTCCACCGCATTGACGGCGCTCGCGAACTCGGCCAAGACCCCGTCGCCCATCAGCTTGACGATGCGCCCGTCATGACCGGCGATCGAGGGTTCGACGACCTCTCTCAAGCAGGATTTGAGTGCGGCCAAGGTGCCGACCTCATCCACGCTCATGAGGCGGCTATACCCCGCGACGTCGGCGGCCAGAATAGCTGCGAGGCGACGTGCCATACCGATCTCCTTGACGCGGGAGCTTAGCGGCCCGTCGCCGTCGATTCCATTCCCGTCGAGACAGGCGTGCATGCCGTCATTGGCCACTCCTCGATCCCCGGTGCCGGCGATACCGTTTTTTCAATTATGACGAATTGACTCCAATCGAACGAGCATCCGTCCTCCCTACCACGCCGCCTCCAGCAATCGGAGCGCGGCAGCGATCTGCGCCTCTTCGGAGCGTGCGCCGGCGTTCGCGTTGAAGTTCTTCACCGTCTCGGCGGCGATCGCCTGAAAATCCTCGCGGGCGACGTCCAGATCGCGCAGCCGCGTCGGCACGCCGCTCGCCGTGTAGATCGACTCCATCTCCTCCGCGATTTCCAAGGTCAGGGCGCGGGCGTCGAGGTTCGCGGCCGAGAGGCCGAGGGCGTCGGCGACGCGGGCCGCGGCGGCCGGCTCGACCGTTTCGGCCAGGCGCATGGCGCTCGCGTGCACGACGGAGGTCGACTCGCCCTGTCCGATGTGGGGATAGCGCAGGTGCAGCGCGGTCGAGACCGCGTAGTTGCCGCCGAACGGCCCGCCACGGAAGCCGCGCTGGCCGTCGTCCTCGGCCCGGTTCTGCAGGAAGGCGGCGAGCGCGAGGGCCATACGCGGCGCGGGATCGTCCAGCCGGTCCATCAGGCCGATGTAGGCACCGTAGCCGAGGCGGAAGGCCTGGGTCTGGTCGCCCTCGGCGAGCGGGTTGAGGTCGAGCCGGCCCTGCGCCGCCACCAGGCTGGCGAACACCGTCGTCGCGGTGGAGCGGAGCAGCGCCGCCGGCGCACTCATCAGGGCGCCCTCGTCCAGCAGGATCGCGCTCGGCCGGGTCTTGGGATCGAAATATTCCATGCGGTGGTCGAGGTCGGGATTGTGCAGGCCCGAACCCGCCCGGTTCATCGCACTAGTCGGCGTCGTCGGGATGTTGACGATGGGCAGCTTCGGCGCCATCAGGCGCGGGCTGTAGGCGGGCGCGCCGTCGGGATACTGCGTCATGAGCTCGAAGGGATCGCCCGCCTCGCCGAGGAAGACGGCGACGGCCCGCACGGCGACGATGACGCTGCCGCCGCCGACGGCGATCAACAGGTCCGCGTGTGCCGCCGTCGCTGCCTGCGCGGCGGCCTTGACGGAGGCATAGGTCGAATCCTTCTCGATGCCGTCGAACACGCCGGCATAGCCCTCACCGAGCGCCGCCTCGATCCGGCGCACCAGGTCGGTCCGCCGGTTGACCGAGGGGGAGCAGACGACGAAGGCGCGGGCGGCGCCGGTGCGGGCGACGGCGGCGGCGAGGCTGTCCTCGATCGCGCCGGGTCCGGCGTACAGGCGCCAGGGGTGGCCGGCGGCGCGCAGGCCCGCCATCTCAGGCATAGTCCCTGAGCGTGCGCCGCGCGATCACCATGCGGTGGACCTCGCTCGGCCCCTCGTAGATACGGGCGAGGCGCACGCGCTCGGACAGAATGGCGAAGGGCATCTCGCGGCTCATGCCCATGGCGCCGAAACTCTGCATCGCCTGGTCGATGATTTCCTGCGCCATCTCGGTGGCGAAGACCTTGATCATCGAGGCGACGGTGCGGACATCCTCGCCCCGGTCCTGGCGCTCGGCGCCGTCCATCACCATCAGCCGGCAGGCGTGGATTTTCGTGGCCGCGTCGGCGATCCACCATTGGATGGCCTGACGGTCGGAGAGTTTCTGGCCGAACGTCTCGCGCTGCTGGGTGTGTTCGCACATCATGCCGAGCGCACGCTCAGCCATGCCGACGCACATCGCGCCCATCTCCAGGCGACGTACGGTCAGCCGGGTCTGCATCGGCGCGAAGCCTTGCCCGACCTCGCCCAGCACCTGGGAGTCCTTCAACCGCACATCGTCGAACACCAACTCGTAGGTGCGCGCGCCGGCGAGCATGGGGATCTCCCGCTCGATGAAAAAGCCGGGGGTGTCCGGCTCCACGATGAAGGCGGTGATGCCGCCCCGCGCGCCCTTCCCCGGATCGGTCGTCGCCATCAGGATGATGAAGTCCGACTTCGGTACGTTGGAGACCCAGATCTTGCGCCCGTTGATCACCCATTCGTCGCCCTCGCGGACGGCGCGGGTCTTCATCTGCGCGGGATCGCCACCGGCGCCGGGCTCCGAAATCGCGATGCAGGACTTGGCCTCGCCCTGCGCGTAGGGCTGCATGTATTTGATCTGCTGTTCCGGCGAGGCTGCCTCCATCAGCATGTGCAGATTGGGCGAGTCCGGGGGAAAGATGAAGGGCGTGATCGTGCTCTTCAGCTTCTCCTGGATCGCCAGCATCACCGTGGTCGGCAGGGCCACGCCGCCGACCTCCTCCGGCGCGTCGAGGGCCCAGAGGCCGAGGTCGCGGCATTTCGCCAGCAGCGGCGCCTCTTCCTCCGCCGTCAGCGCGACCTGGCCACCGGCGGCCTCGCGCGCCATCACCGCCTTCTCGAGCGGCATCAACTCCTCGCGGACGAACCTGTCGACGAGGTCGATCACCATCTGGTGCTCTTCGGCGAACGGGGTGGTCATGGCGCAACTCCTTTTTCGGCCCGGCGGTCGGCCGGCAAGGTAGCGCACTCGCCCGTCAGCTCAAGGGCAGTTGCCGGCGATCCAAAGCCCGGCGTTCTCCCCCCGCGCGCAAAGCCGCTGACGCCAGAGCCGGGTGAGGATCCAGCCGTCCGGGCCGGCGTGCGCCTGGCCGAAGTACTTCTCCCCGGCGACGGAATCGTCCAGGTAGCCGGTCATCACCAGCTCGATTTTCGAGGTGTCGCCAGCGCCGGGCGTGATCGACAGCTTCGTCTCCGGCGCCCCGTCGGCGCCTTCGGGATGGTCGCCCAAGTAGGGGACCAGCAGATCCATCAGCCGGGCGGCGCGCGCCTCGTGCCGCGCCCTTGCCGCCGATCACATCCTCCCAACCCCAACGGAACGCGACGCGCGTCGGCCCCTCCCGGCGAAGGCATGCTTTGTCCGCATCTACGCCGAGGTCGGCGACGCCGACGCGGCGGCCATCATGCACAATGATGTAGCGCCGCGGCTTTGCACCGGGAAAGCGCAACGTGTGGCTCCGCCGGCCCGCACAATCCGTCGTGCCGATATTGCCCGCGGGCGATTTGTAGCGAAAAGTGCCCTCGACGCGGATCGTCGCATGGTTCTCGTCGACCTTCCCGCTGAGTGTGTGACCGCGATACTTGAAGCTGCTGGAAACGCAGAGGTTCGAAATCTCCAGCGTCACCGCCTTGGCTACGGAATCGTAGCCGGCACAGAAATTCAAGGCATTTGGCTGCGCCCCCGCCGTACCGGCCTGCAGCAACACCATCGCCGCCAAAAGACTTCCACGTATCATCGTCGACATCGCCACCCCGATCACCCCTCTCGCCGGCACAAATCTAGCCCGCCTTTCCCGCATCCTCCATGGCCGGGTGACCGATCGACAGGTCGCTGCCGCCGGCATTTCGCCCCCGCAGCAGATAGAGCGGCCGGCTCTCGTAATCGGTGACGGCGCCGGCGCGCCGTGCCGCCGCGTTGCCGCCGGCATGCTCGAAGCGGTGCGCCGCGGGCATGTAGCGCAGCACGAAGGCGGCGCGGCGCTGTGTCGAAAGATTAGGTGCGGAGCCATGCACCAGCCAGGCGTCGTGGATCGAGATCTGCCCCGACTCCAGCACCACGTCGCGCGCCCGGCTCTCGTCTATCTCGTCGGGATCGAGGATCAGGCGGACGGCGGCGGCCTCGCCCTCGGCGGTGGCATTGATGTCGATGTGGCCGACGGCGCCCAGGTGCGAACCAGGGATATAGCGCAGGCAGCCGTTCTCGGGCGTGCAATCGTCGAGGGCGATCCAGATGCTGGTCGTGGCCGGCGGACTGATCGGCCAGTGCGGCGCGTCCTGGTGCCAGGGGATGACCTGGCCGGTACCGGCCGGCTTGCCGAAGATCGTCGTCCCCCACAGCAGGATGTCCGGGCCGATCACCTGCTCGATCATGTCGAGGAAGGCGGGATGGCGCGCCCAGTCGAGCCACAGCCCCTCACCATCGAGGGCGCCCGGGCCATAGCCCGACAGGTGCGGGCAGATCATCACGTTCGGATCGGCCTGCGGATTGGCGGCGAGCAGCCGGTGAAGCGCGGCGCGCATCTCCGCCAGCAGATCGCCCGGAACGCGCCACTCGGGCACCACCAGCCCGTCGCGACGATAGGTCTCGACCTCGGCCGAACTCAGCGGTTTCGCGGTCATCTCCGATCCTCCCCGGCGAATTGTCGCCGCCGTCGTCGCCCGGTGCAACGGTCGTCTTGACAGGCACCGGCGAAGCGAGTGCCAATGGGCCATGTTGCGCAACTTCGGATTTTGGGTCTCGTTCGTGGTGCTGGTGCTTTCGCTGGCACTGCTGGTGTGGAATCCGGCGCCGATCCACGGCCTGCGCAACATCGCCTTCGATGCCTACCAACGCTTGAGCCCCCGGGCCTACGAGGATCGCGGCGTGCGCATCGTCGATGTCGACGAGGACTCGCTCCGCCGGCTCGGGCAATGGCCCTGGCCGCGCGCGCGCATCGCAGAACTGGTCGAGAAACTCGACGCGGCGGGCACCAAGGCGATCGGCTTCGACGTCATCTTCGCCGAGCCCGACCGCAATTCACCGCAGCGGGTGCTGGCGCGTTGGGGCGACAACGAGGCATTGCGCGCCGTCGCCGAGCTGCTGCCCGACGACGACACCGAGTTCGCCAAGGCCTTGCGCGACCGGCCGACGGTGCTGGGCTTCGCCCTCTCGCGCACGCCGACGCCGCTGGCGACGCCGTCCGCCAAGGTGCCGATCGCGGTGAAGGGCGAGGATCCCGCCCCGTTCCTGTCGACCTACCGGGGCGCCGTTCCGCCCCTTCCCGACCTGCTGTCGGCAGCGGCGGGGTTGGGCGCGCTCAACTTCGATACCGCAAGCGGCGGCATCATCCGCTATGTGCCGCTGGTGGTGCGGCTGGACGACCAGCTCTACCCCTCGATCTCGATCGAACTGGCGCGCCTGCTGGGCGACAACAACCGCCTGCTGCTGCGCTCCGCCGGGGCGGAGGCCGCGGACAGCTTCGCCCGCACCACCGGGATCGCCGGCCTGGACGTCGGCGGGCGGCGCGTGCAGACGGACGCGCAAGGCAATCTCTGGCTCCATTTCACGCCGCCCGGGCGGGCCCGCTACGTCTCCGCCTGGAAGGTTCTCGCCGGCGATGCACTGCCCGCCGATGCCTTGCGCGGCGCCATCGCCATCGTCGGCAGCTCGGCGACCGGCCTGCAGGACGTCCGCTTCACCCCCTTCGGCCTGACGCCCGGTGTCGAGCTGCATGCCCAGGCGGTCGAGCAGATCCTCGCCGGCGACTACCTCACCCGGCCCGACTGGGTGCGCGGGGCCGAGGCCTTGTTCCTTGTCCTGTTGTGGCTGGCACTGGTGCCGCTGATCATGCGGCTCGGCGCCTTCTGGTCGGCGATGGTGGCGCTCGGCGTGCTGGCCTGCGCAGTCGCCGCCTCCTGGCTCGCCTTCGTCGAGGGGCGCCTGCTGATCGACCCGTTGATGCCGACGCTGACGGCGGTGGCACTCTATGTCGGCTGCTCGCTGCCGCGCCACATCCAGACCGAGCGGCAGCAACGCTGGATCCGCGAGGCGTTCTCGACCTACATCTCGCCCAACCTGGTGGAACACCTGATCGCCAATCCCGAGAGCCTGGCGCTCGGCGGGGAACGGCGGGAATGCTCGTTCGTGATGACCGACCTCGCCGGCTTCACGAGCCTGGTCGAGGGGGCCGACCCGGGAAAAATCGTCGCCCTGCTGAACGACTATCTCGACGGCATGATCCAGGTGGCGCTACGCCACGAAGGTACGATCGACCGGATCATCGGCGACGCGGTGGCGGTGATGTTCTCGGCCCCCGTCGTACAGGCCGACCATGCCCGGCGCGCCATCGACTGCGCGCTGGCGATGGACGCCTTCGCCCGCGACTTCGCCGAACGCCAGAAGGGCCGGGGCGTGCAGGTCGGACGCACGCGGATCGGCGTCAATACGGGCCCCGTCATCGTCGGCAACGTCGGCGGCGCCTCGATCTTCGACTACCGCGCGCTGGGCGACGCTGTGAACACCACCGCGCGCCTGGAAAGCGTGAACCGCCAGCTCGGCACCAACATCTGCGTCAGCGCCACGACCGCGCAGGCGGCCGGCGCCTTCACCGGCCGGCCGGTCGGGAACCTCGTCCTCCTCGGCAAGTCGGAAGGCATCCGCACCTTCGAGCCGATGAGCGGCGAAGTCATGACGCGGGCCCATGTGCGCGACTATCTGGCAGCCTATGAGCTGATGAAGGCGGGCGATCCGGCCGCAGGTCCGGCCTTCGATGCCGCCCTCGACGCCTATCCCGACGACCCCCTCATCGCCTTCCACCAGGCCCGGCTCGCCGCGGGCGAGCAGGGCGACACGGTGATCTTCGCCGCGAAGTGAGCGGCGCCGGTCAGCCCGTCAGGCCGCGGGCGATGAAGTGGGGGTTTTCGAATTCCGCCTTGCCGTAGCCGAGTGGGGCGCCGACCAGCGTCTCGACCCGGCCGCCGGCCGCCAGCAGCACCGCGTGACCGGCGGCCGTATCCCACTCCATGGTCCGGCCGAGGCGGGGATAGAGGTCGGCCGCAGCCTCGGCGACGAGGCAGAATTTGAGGGAGCTGCCGGCCGGCGTCAGGCTCGCCACCGCCACGTCCGCCAGCCAGGCTTCCGTCTCCGCCGTCATGTGGGAGCGGCTGGCGACGACGACCGCCCCCTCCGCCGCCGTCCGTCGGCAGGCGATTTCCGCGCGCGCGCCATCCCCGGCCCAGCGCCAGGCGCCGAGGCCGGCGGCGCCGAGAAAGCCGAGCTGGCGGGCCGGTGCGGTCACCACGCCCAGCACCGGGACGCCCGCCTCGATCAGGGCGATGTTGACCGTGAACTCCCCGTTGCGGGAGACGAACTCACGCGTCCCGTCGAGCGGATCGACCAGCCAGAACGGCCCGTCCCCGATCTCCGGAATGTCGCCGGCGGCGACGCTTTCCTCGGCGACGATCGGGATGGCAGGGGTCAATTCGCGAAGGCCGGCGAGGATGATGGCCTCGGCCCGTTCGTCCGCCTCGGTGACCGGCGACGTGTCCGCCTTTGCGCGAACCTCGAAGTCCTGGGCGTAGATTTCGAGGATCGCCTCGCCGGCCGCTTCGGCGAGGCGGGCGAGCGGGTCGAGCAGGGCGGCACGGTCGGGAACCATGGGGAATCTCCGGGCGAGAGGATCGGGGCGCGGAATGAATCATCTTCCCCGGACGAGGGTCAAGCGGTCTGGCCAGAATCTTTATTTCGATATTTCCGGTAATATCGTTGCATTGTCCGAACCGGCCACTTATGTTGCGGACATGGACGATCTCGAAGAACTGCAATCCGTCGCCGCCTGCCTCGAAGCGCTGGGCAACGAGACGCGGCTGTCGATCTACCGCCTGCTGGTCCGCGCCGGGCCCGAGGGTATGGCGGTCGGCGAACTGCAACGCGCGCTCAATGTCCCGGCCTCGACGTTGACGCACCATCTCTCGCGCCTTTTGTGGGTCGAGTTGATCCATCAACGGCGTGAGGGACGGCGGCTGATCTGTTCGACCGACTTCGTCGGCATGGAGTCCATGCTGGAGTTTCTCAGGCGTGAGTGCTGCGTCGCGTCCGACGCGACCACGCCATCGCAAGGAGGCGAGCCATGACCGTGATCACCCAGACGATGAGCCGCTTCGCCGGGCATGCCAGCCGCTTCGACCGGGTCTGGCTGACCTTGCTGATCGCCTTCACCTTGGGCCTCATCGGCGCGAACGAGGTCACGCGCGAGGCGCTGGCCTTCGTTGCCCGGGCGCTGCTGTCGATCCTGCCGTTCCTGGCGCTCGCCATCGCCACGGCCGCGGCGGCCAAGGCCTCCAACGCCGACAGTCTGATCGCCAAGGCCTTCACCGGCCATGGCGGCAAGGCGATCCTGGTCGCCGCCATCTTCGGCGCGCTCTCGCCGTTCTGCTCCTGCGGGGTCATCCCGGTGATCGCCGCGCTGCTGGCGATGGGCGTGCCGCTGCCCGCGGTGATGGCCTTCTGGCTCGCCTCGCCGATCATGGACCCGGAGATGTATTTCCTGACCGCCGGCCCGCTCGGCTTTCAATTCGCCACGGTGAAAACCGGGGCGGCGGTCTTCCTCGGCCTGTTCGGCGGCTTCGCCACCTGGGCGGTGCTGGCGCGCGGCGGCTTCGCCAATGCGCTGCGCGAGGGTGTGGGGCCGAGCTGCGGGGCCAGCAGTTGCGGCGGGCCGAAGCTCGCCCAGGCCGACGTGCACTGGCGCTTCTGGCAGGAGCCCGCCCGGCGGACGGTGTTCGTGAGCGAGGCCGGCAAGACCAGCCTGTTCCTCGCCAAGTGGCTGATCCTCGCCTTCGCGCTCGAAAGCCTGATGCTGCGTTTTATCCCGGCCGAACAGGTCGCCGGCGTGATCGGCGGCGACGGCGCGCTCGCCGTGCCCTTGGCCGCACTGGTCGGCATGCCCGCCTACCTCAACGGCTATGCAGCGATCCCGCTGGTCGACGGCCTGATGAACCTCGGCATGGCGCCGGGCGCGGCGCTCGCCTTCATGACCGCGGGCGCCGTCTCCTCGATCCCCGCGGCCATCGCCGTTTGGGCCCTGGTTCGCCCACCAGTCTTCGTCTGGTACCTGGCGCTGGCCTTCACCGGCTCGGTCCTCGCGGGCTATGCGTTCCAGCTGGCGCTCGCCTGAGGACTTGTGCCGACGCGCCGACCGGTCGACAGTGAGACCCTGAAAGGCCGACAAGAGCGGAGCCATGCTTGGCGTCTTGCGGGGAATTGAGCGCACATTGGTCTGGCTCGGGCTGGCGGCCGGTTGGCTGCTGCTCTTGCCGATGATCGCAGCGCGCGCCTACGACATCGTCGCCAAGCAGTTCTTCACCTCGCCGTCCGGCTTAATTCAGCTGATCGAATGGGACGGTTTCTTCGTTCTGGTCTTCATGATTTTCGGGCTTGCCTACCTGCACGACGCCCACGCCCGGATCGACATTCTGCGCGGCCGGTTCTCGCCCCGCACCACGGCCTGGATCGAAATTCTCGGCATCGTCTTCGCGGTGACGCCGTTTTGCATCCTCAACATCCTCTACGGCATCGACTATGTCGAAGCCGTCTATGACGACCGCGAGGGATGGTGGGTCCCTTACGGCGAGGGCTGGATGAAGAAGGCCTTCATTCCCCTGGGCTTCGGCTTGCTTCTGCTGTCGGCAATCGTCGTTCTCTTGCGCAATCTGATCTTCCTGAAGACCGGTGTCGGCCGACCGGAACCTCGACGGCGCGAAGACGCCGGCCCGGGTGTACCGCCGGGGGTCGGATGATGACCGAATTCCTCGCCGAATATTTGCCGATCATCATGCTGGTTGCCTTCGCGTTTCTGATTTTCACCGGCTTTCCGGTGGCGTTCATGCTGGCCGGCGTCGGCATGGCGGCCGCGCTGGTCGCCATGCTCATCGGCGCATTTCCGGAAGCCGCGTTCTACAATATCCCCCTGCGCATCTACGGCAATTTCTCCCATAGCTGGGTCTATCCGGCTGTCGTCATGCTGCTGTTCATGGGCGTAGCGCTGGAGAAGAGCGGGATCGCCCGGGAGATGTTGAACTGCCTGCATCTTTTGTTCCGCCGGGTGCCGGGCAGCCTGGCGGTTTGCGTCACCATCATCGGCGTTCTCCTGGCACCGAGCGCCGGCCTGGTCGGCGCCTCCGTCGGGACGCTGACCCTCGTCGCGCTGCCGACCATGCTCGCGCAGCGCTATCCGGTTCCGGTCGCGACCAGCGCCGTCGCCGCGGGCGGCACGCTCGGACTGATACTGCCGCCCGGCCTCATGCTGATCTTTTTGGCCGACCAGATGGGCGTGACGGTCGGCGAGATGTTTCTGTCGACCGTGTTCCCGGGGTTCATGCTGGTCGGCGGCTACATCCTGTATTTCCTGGCCCGCGGTCTGCTCGATCCCGCGCTGCGGGGGGCGGCCACCCACGTTCCGGAGGCGGAGAGCGAGCGGCTTCCGACCGGTCTGCTGGTCCTCTACATCCTGCGCAGTCTGGCCCTGCCGGCGCTTTTGATCGCCACCGTGCTGGGTTCCATCATCGCGGGCTGGGCGACGACGTCGCAGTCCGCCGCGCTCGGCGCCGCCGGCAGCCTGGTCCTGATGCTGTTGAACGGATCCTTCTCGATCCGCCGGCTGCACGAGGTGATCCGATCGACCCTCGAAATCACCGCCATGGTGTTCCTGATCGTGATGGCGGCGCAGATCTTTTCCTACCCGTTCCGATTCTTGAGCGGCGACGAGCTGGTGCGTGAATTCATCACCGGGCTCGGCCTGAACGATTGGGGCATTCTCCTGACCGTCCTGCTGATCATTCTCGTTCTGGGTTTCTTCATCGACTGGATCGAAATCACCGTCATCACCCTGCCGATTTTCTATCCGCTGCTGATGACCCTCGACTTCGCGGCCTATGCCGGCTCGCCCGATCTCTCGGCGATCTGGATCGGCGCGCTGATCGCCATGGTCCTGCAGACGTCGTTCCTGACGCCGCCCTTCGGTTTCGCCTTGTTCCACATCCGCGCGGCGGCTCCGCCATCGGTGCAGCTGTTCGACATTTATCGCGGCGTGGCACCGATTTTGGGGCTACAGTTGGCGATGATCGTGGTGGTGCTGTTGTTCCCCGCGCTCGCCGCCCATTTGCCCGACGCGGTCTTCGACGTCAGCGCCGACAGGTAACCCAAACCGGGAGGCGACATGAGCCGTTCCCCTGAAGACTTTTCGATGCCTCTGGTCGCCATCATGTCGATCGACCCGGCGGGGGCCGGAGGAGCCATCAAGGCCATTATCGCGGACTTCGCCGGGACCGTCATCGACGCCAAGGCCGACCGGATGATCGCGCGTTTCGACCTGGTCGAAACGGCAGCGGCATGCGCGCGACAGCTTCAAAAGGCCGGCGCGACACGGATCGGCATCAACCTCGGCGAGATGGGCGGGCCGGATATCGCCTATGCCGATCGCCTGCGGGGTTTGGCGGAGAGCGGCGAGATCGTCCTCTCCGCGGTGTCCTACGAGATGGTCACCTCGAGGTTCCGGCCGGGCCACGAGCCCGCCTCACCGCTCTGGTGGGTGGTCTCGATCTCAGGCCTCTCGCTGCTGGGTTTTCTCGCCTACTACTTCGGCTGGTTCTACGCCATCTATCTCCAGCTCTCGAACGCGAACGACGACGGCTCGCTTGCCTGCTGGCCGGAATTCATGTGTCGTTGAGGTGCGCGCCGCTCAATCCGCCGGCAGCATCTTCCCCGGGTTCATCAGGTTTTCCGGGTCGATCGCCTGCTTGACGGAGCGCATCACATCGACCGCATCGCCGTGCTCGGAACGCATGTACTTGATCTTGCCGAGGCCGATGCCGTGCTCGCCGGTACAAGTCCCCTCCATGGCCAGCGCCCGGTTGGCGAGCCGTTCGCAGAGCCATTCGAGCTCGCGCACCGCTTCCGTATCGTCCGGCTCGAAGGGCACGGCCAGGTGGAAATTGCCGTCGCCGACATGGCCGACGATCGGCGCCGTCAGGCTCGTCTGGGCGATGTCCGCGGTCGTCTCCATGATGCATTCGGTCAGGCGGCTGATCGGCACGCAGACGTCGGTCGCCAGGATGCGCCCGCCCGGCACCAGCGCCTTCACCGCATAGGCGACGTCATGGCGTGCCTGCCACAGCGTCGTGCGCGCCTCCGGGGTCGAGGCCCATTGGAACTCGCCGCCGCCATATTCGCCGGCGATCTCGGAGAACAGCTCGACCTGTTCCGCGACGCCCGCCTCGGTGCCGTGGAATTCCAGGAAGAGCGTCGGCTCGACCGGATAGTCGAAGCCGGAATACTTGTTGATGACATCCATCTGCACGTCGTCGCAAAGCTCGATCCGGGCGACGGGGATGCCGCACTGGATGGTCATGATGACCGTGTCGACGGCACCGTCCAGGGTCTTGAACGGCACCACGGCGGCCGAGATCTGTTCCGGGATGCCGTGCAGGCGCACGGTGATCTCGGTGATCACGCCGAGCGTGCCTTCGGAGCCGACGAACAGCCGGGTGAGGTCGTAGCCCGCCGCCGACTTGCGGCTGCGCCTCGCGGTGCGGATGATCCGCCCGTCCGCCAGCACGACCTCCAGGCTCAGCACGTTCTCCCGCATGGTGCCGTAGCGCACCGCATTGGTGCCCGATGCCCGGGTCGCCGCCATGCCGCCGATCGAGGCGTCGGCGCCCGGATCGATCGGAAAGAACAAGCCCGTATCGCGCAGATACTCGTTCAGTTGCTTGCGGGTGATGCCCGGCTGGACCCGGCAGTCCATGTCCTCGGCGTTCACTTCCAGCACCTGGTTCATCTCCGCCATGTCGATGGAGACGCCGCCGTGCTTGGCCTGGATGTGGCCTTCGAGGGAGGTGCCCGTGCCGTAGGGGATCACCGGCGCGCCATGCCGGGCGCAGATCTTCACGATCGCCGACACTTCCTCGGTCGAGCGGGGAAAGCACACTGCGTCCGGCGGCATAGTTTCCATCCAGGCCTCGTCATGGCCGTGGGTATCGCGCATCGAGGGCGAAGTGGATACGCGATCGCCGAGCAGCTCGCGCAATTCATCGACGAGGGTTTCGACGTCCTGGACGGCGAGGCTCATGGCGGTATCCTCCGGTTGCGGGCATGGCCAATCTACGCGCTCGCGCGCTTTCACGGCAAGCGGCCTTGTACCATGCGGACACCCCACTATCATCGCCGGCCATGAGCACCCTCTCGACCCCCTTCGATCCGGATCGCGAGACGCCGCCCGAAGCGCCGTTGGAGATCCACCGCGCCCGCGTCGTCCCGGAATGGATCGACTACAACGGGCATCTCAACGTCGGCTATTACGTCGTCGCCTTCGATAAGGCGACGGACATGCTGCTCGACCTGTTCGATATCGGCGAGGCGCACGCGGCCCGGGCCCGCCAGGGCTGCTTCGTGCTGGAGACGCACGTCACCTACGCGCAGGAGGTGGGCCTGGACGATCCGCTCCGCTTTACAGCCCAGATGCTCGACGCGGACGACAAGCGCCTCCACTTCTTCATCGAGATGCACCATCGCGAGGAAGGCTATCTCGCCGCCACCTCGGAGCAGATTGCCATGCTGGTCGACCTGGAGGCGCGCCGCAGCGTCGCCTTCCCCCCGCTCGCCGCGCGCCGTATCGAAGCCCTCACCGCCGCCCACCGCGCGTTGCCCCGCCCGCCCCAGGCCGGCAGCCGGATCGCCATCCGGCGCAAGGGCTGAGCGCCATGCAACTCGGCCTTTTCATGATGCCGCTGCATCCCTCCTACCGGGAGATCGCGGACTGCTACGACCGGGATATCGCCCAGCTCGTCGCCGCCGACGGGCTTGGCTTCGCCGAGGCCTGGGTCGGCGAGCATTTCACCGAGAAATGGGAAAACGCCCCGGCCCCCGACCTGCTCATCGCGAAGGCCCTGGCGCTTACCGAAAACATCCGGCTCGGCACCGGCGTCACCCTGCTCGGCATGCACGAGCCGGTCTATCTCGCCCATCGCCTGGCCATGCTCGACCATTTGGCGCGCGGGCGCTTTCAGTGGGGCATCGGCCTCGGCGGCATCCCGAGCGACATGGAGCTGATGGGGCTGGAGCCAAGCGAAGCGCGCAGCCGGGCGGCGGAAGCGCTCGACGTCATCCTCGGCCTCTGGGAAAGCGAAGGTGTATTCCGCCACACGGGCACGCATTTCCGCGTCGAGACGCCGGAACTCGATCCCATCACCGAACGCGGATTCCATATGAAACCGCTGCAACGCCCGCATCCGCCGATCGCCGTCGCGGCCAGCACGCCGCAGTCCAACTCGCTGCGCCTCGCCGGCGCGCGCGGCTGGTCGGCGATGTCGAGCGCGATCCTCTCCGCCAGCCACCTGCCGGGTCATTGGGCGACGGTGGCGGCGGGCGCGGCCGAGGCGGGACGGACGGCCGAGCGCCGGCAATGGCGGATCGCCCGCGACATCTTCGTCGGCCCGACGCGAGCGCTGGCGCGCGAGCGCGCCCATGCCACGCTCGGCCGCAACTACGACGTCCACCAGCAGCCGAGCCGCGCCGGCACCTGGCAGATCCAGGCCTGCAAGCTGGATCCCGAGATGCCGGACGCGGCGGTCGACGCCGACTATTTGATGGAAAACATCTGGATCGTCGGCGATCCCGACGAATGCGCCGCCAAGATCCGCGCCCTCCACGAGGCGGTCGGCGGCTTCGGCACCCTGCTGGCGATCACCGCGGATTCCGACGACGCCGCCTGGGACCACGAAAGCCTGCGCCTGCTGGCCGAGGAGGTCGGCCCGCGCATCGCCGATCTCGGCTGAACCGCACTCAACCGCGCTTCGGCCCGTAGCCCTTGAACAGATTGACGTTGCGTTCGATCTCCGCCTCGTCCAGCAGGACCGGCCCGCCGATGGTGAGCGAGAGCAGATACTGCCGGGCCAGCGTCTCCAGCTCGACCGCCAGCCACATCGCCTTCGCCAGATCGGCGCCGGTCGCCAGAATGCCGTGATTGGCCATCAGGCAACAGGTCCGCTCCTCGAGCGCCGTAAGGACGTTCTTCGAAAGCTCTGCCGTGCCGAAGGTGGCATAGGCTGCGCAGCGGACCGATGGGCCGCCGGCCGCCGCGATCATGTAGTGCGCGGCCGGGATGTCGCGCCGGGCCATCGCCAGGGCGGTCGCGTAGGGCGGATGGGCATGCACGACGGCGCCGACCTCAGGGCGGGCGCGCAGGATGTCGTGGTGGATGCGCCACTCGCTCGACGGTTTGTGGGCGCCTTTCGGCGGGCGCGGCGCGGCGGTGAGCGGCAAGGGCACGATGTCCGCGGGACGCATGTCCGCGGCCGGGATGCCGGACGGCGTGACGAGCAGACGATCGTCGCACCGCGCGCCGATATTGCCCGACGTGCCCTGGTTGATGCCGAGGCGCCCAAGCTCGCCCATCGCCTCGACGATGGCCGCGCGCAGGCGCTGCTCGGCCCGGGTGGTCATTCGTCGATGGCCGGCGGTTCGATCCCATAGGCCGCGCGAACGCCCTCCGCCGTGACGTAACCATCGCGCAGGTCGTCCCGCAACGCTGCCGGATCACGCTCCGCCGCCGGGCCGTAGCCGCCGGAGCCGGGCGCGCTGTAGACCACGCGGGCGCCGGCCATCGCCGTGAACGGCCCTTTGGAGTTGAGCCGTGTCTCCCCGCCGTTGGGGTCCAGCAGGACGATCTCGGCCGCCGCTCCCGCCCCGCCGCCGGCGAGCCCGAAGGGGGCGGCCAGCGTACGCTCGCAGCAGACGCTGGCCGCCGCGTCGCTGCCCAGCACCCGGGTGATCCGCCGCGTGCCGAGGCCGCCGCGAAACCGTCCGGCGCCGCCCGAATCCGGGATCAGCTCATAGGCCTCGACCCGGACCGGGAAGCTCATCTCCAGCACCTCGATCGGGGTGTTCATGGTGTTGGCGATACCGCTCGCCAGGGCGTTGATGCCGTCCTTGGTCGGCCGCGCGCCGAAGCCGCCCTTCAGGGTTTCGTAGCTGACATAGCCCTGGCCGGTGCGGTAGTCGTTACCGCCCAGCGTCAAAATAGCCGAGGTGCCCTGGCTGCAGGCCATGACGCTGTCGGGCGCGATCTCCGCCATGGCGGCGAAGAACATGTCGGACGCCCGGTGCCCGACCTCGTGGTTGGCGTAGACGACGGAGGCCGGCAGGGTCGCGTGCATCACGCAGCCGGGCGGCGCCGTCACCGTCACCGGACGCCAGCAGCCCGAGTTCGGCGGGATCACGTTCGCCGGATCGGCCAGCATCTTGACCGAGGTGAAGACGCCCGACGCGGTCACCGCCAGCGGCGCGTTCATCGGCCCCTGGGTCTGGGGATCGGAGCCTGCGAAATCGACAAGCAGCTCGTCGCCCTGTTTCTCGACCCGGATGCGAACGCGGATCGGCGCGTCGTTGCCCTCCTCGTCGTCCAGCACGCCGTCGCCGTCCATCAGTTCCTCGAACCGGCCCTCGCCGTCGGCGAGGCGGGCAAGCGCCTGGCGCATCATGGCCTCGGAATAGTCCATGACGTCGGCCATGATGCCGCGCAACACATCGCCGCCATGCTTGCGGGCCAGCACCGCCAATCGCTCCGCGCCGCGGCGGTTGGCCGCGACCTGGGCGCGCAGGTCGCCACGCCGTTCCTCGGGCGTGCGGACATTGGCGAAGATCACGGCATCGATGTCGGGGTTGATCTCGCCCGCGATCATCAGCCGGACCGGTGGCAGGCGCAGCCCCTCGCCATAAATGTCCGTCGCCGCGCCGTAGCTGCCGGGCGTGCCGCCGCCGATATCCGGCCAGTGCGCGCGCACGCAGGCATAGCCGAGCAGGCCGCCCGCGTCGTCGAAGGCGGGCGTCACCACGTTCACGTCCGGCAGGTGGCTGCCGCCGAAATAGGGATCGTTGTGGATGAAGACGTCGCCAGGCGCCGGGTCCGGCCAGGCCTGGACCACCGCCTTCACGCTGTCCGGCATGGAGCCGAGATGGATCGGCAGGTCCGGGCCTTGCGCCACCATCGCGCCCGCCGCGTCGAAGATGCCGCAGGAATAGTCGCCGGCCACCTTCAGGATCGGCGAATAGGCGGTCTTGGCCAGCACCACCTTCATCTCCTCGGCCGCGGAATAGAGGCTGTTCTTCACCACCTCGAAGGTCGCGGCATCGACGCTCGGCCGAAAGGGTTTGGCTTCACTCATCACTCTCGCTCCATCATCACGAAGCCCTGGCGATCGGCTTCGGCCCGCCAACCGGGCGGCACCACGGTCGTGCAATCGAGGGCCTGCAGCACCGCCGGTCCGGCGACGCTTTCGCCCGGGCCCAGGCTCTCGCGCCGGGCGATCTCCGCCTCGACGGCGCCGCTGCCGGGGAAGACCAGGGTGCGCCGGCCCAGCCGTTCGATGCCGCCGCCCGGCGCGCCGACATCGATGGAATCGAGCGCGCCGATCGCCGACAGACGGATATTGACCATCTGCACGTCCTCCTCCGGGTTCGAATGGCCGTAGGTCGCCTTGTGCTTGGCATGGAACTCGCCCGCGAGCGCCGCCAGCGCCGGGTCGGAGATCTCGCCTTCGGGCAGCGCCACGGTCAACTCGTAGGCCTGGCGGGGATAGCGCAGGTCGGCCTGACGCTCGATCCGCCAGCGTGTGGGCTCGATCCCGGTCGCGGCGAGCATGGCGCGGGCCGCCGCCTCCATCTCGGCGAAGCCGGCCGCCAACGCCGGCCGGTCGAGGCCGGAGAGGCGGGCATAGAAGGTCCGCGCATAGTCCCGGCGCAGATCCGTCGCCACCAGGCCGAGGGCGGAGAAGCCACCGGCGATCGGCGGCACGATGACGCGCGGCACCTCCAGCTCCGCCGCCAGCGCCGCCGCATGCACCGGCCCGGCGCCGCCGAAGGCGATCAGCGCGAACTCCCGCGCGTCATGGCCGCGGGCGACGGAGACGATGCGCAGCGCTTCCGCCATCGCGTTGTTGACGACATTGATTATGCCGAGTGCTGCCTCCTCGACCGAGAGGCCGAGGGGTTCGGCGAGCTTGCCGGCGATGGCGCTGCGCGCCGCCTCGATATCGACGGCGAGGCCGCCGCCGAGGAGGTGGCCGGGGTCGGTCACCGTCGGCTCGGTCCCGCCGGCGCCGTAGCAGACCGGGCCCGGCTCCGCGCCCGCGCTGCGCGGGCCGACCTTCAGCGCGCCGCCCGGATCGATCCAGGCGATGGAGCCGCCGCCAGCGCTGACCTCGGCGAGGTCGATGACCGGGACGCGGATCGGATGGCCGGTACCATGCAGCCAGCGGCTGGCGTTGCCCTCGCCGCCGACCTCGTACTCGGACGTGGTCTCGATGGCGCCGTCCTCGATCAGGCTGGCCTTTGCGGTCGTCCCGCCCATGTCGAAGGACAGCAGATTGCGCTCACCCAATTGCCGGCCGACGGCGGCGGCGGCGACGACGCCCGCCGCCGGGCCGCTCTCCACCGCCATCGCCGGCATGCGCAGCACCTCAGCCACCTCCAGCACGCCGCCGCTCGACGCCATGACGCGCAGGCCGGGCAGGCCGAGGGCATCCACCGCTTCGGCGATGCGTTCGAGGTAGGAGGCCAGGATCGGTCCGACATAGGCACAGACCGCGGTGGTGCTGGCGCGCTCGAACTCGCGGATTTCCGGCAGCACCTCGGAGGAGACGAAAATCGGCACGTCGGGCAGCTCGGCGCGCAGCCGGGCCGCGACGCGGGCTTCGTGATCGCCGTTCAGGAAGGAATAGAGGAAGCTCACCGCCACCGCCTCGACCTCGGCCGCGCGCAGTGCCGCGACGATATCGTCGATCTCATCCTCGGCGAGGGGCGTTACCACCTCCCCTTGCGCGTCCAGACGCTCGGTGATCTCGAGGCGCCGATGGCGCGGCACCAGGACGTCGGGCGGATCCTGGAACAAATCGTAGAGGTCGCTGCGGGCGGAGCGGCGCAGCTCCAGCAGGTCGCGAAAGCCCCGGGTCGAGATCAGCGCCGTGCGCGCACCCTTCGATTCCAGCAGCGCGTTGGTCACCACCGTGGTCGCGTGACTGAGGAAGGAGATGGCGTCAGGCGCAATGGCGTTCTGCGCCAACGCCGTCTCGATCGCCGTCATCACGCCCGCCGCGAGGTCGCGCGGCGTGGTCGAGACCTTGGCGATGGCGATCCGCCCGCCGCCTTCTTCCACCAGGGCGACGTCAGTGAACGTGCCGCCGATATCGACTCCGATCCGCCAGCCCATCGCCTAGGCCGCCGGCAGGGGGAATTTGTCGAGATAGACCTGGTATTCCGGCTCGACGTCGATTTCCAGGCTCGCCAGGATGCGGACCAGGCCGCAATAGGTGCCGATGATCACGACCAGATCGACCATCCGCTCGTGATCGAAATGGCCGGCGAGCGCATCGTAGGTCACCCGGTCCAACGCGCCCGCGTCGGCCATCTGCCGGGCACCGTCGACCACCAGCCGCTCGACCTCGCCCAGGCCGTGGTCGCGGCCCTCGTTGAAGGCGATCAGGTCGCGGATGTCGTCCTCGGTAACGCCGAAGTCGAGGCAGAGCTTCAGGTGATGGCTGTATTCATAGGGGCTGCGGGCGCTGTAGCCGACCTGCAGGATCGCCAGCTCGCGCAGGCGCGGGTCCAGCCGGCTGCCGAAGCGGATCCAGTTGGTGAACTGCTGGAAGTGGACATTGCCCTCGACGCTGTGGCTGAGCGCGCGGGTGAGGTTGATGTTCCGCTTCAAGAGATACCGCTTGTCCTCGGGCAGGTCGGCGGGATCGTTGTAGGGCAGACGGGCCATGGGGTGGTTCCTTCTCTGAGGCTAGCGCTGGTCGTGGGAGCGGGCGGGTCCGACGATGGTGGCCCCGCCGTCGACCACCAGGGTCTGGCCGGTGATGTAGCGGGCCCGCTCGGAACAGAGGAAGAGGACGGCGTTGCCGATGTCCCAGCCGGTCCCCTCGCGCCCGAGGACGGAGGCGGCGCGGCGCTTGTCGCGGGTCTCTTCCGTCATGCCGCCGTCGTAGACCATAGGCGTGTAGACCGGGCCCGGCGCCACGCAGTTCACGCGAATGCCGTCGGGGCCGTGGTCGACGGCCATGGCGCGGGTGAGCGCGATCACCGCCCCCTTCGAGGTCGTATAGGCGGTGAGGCCGCGCGGGCGCAGCGCCGAGATCGAGGAGATGTTGACGATGGCGCCGCCGTCGCCCGACGCGATCATCGCCGGAATGGCATGCTTGGACGCGAGGAACATGCCGGTGACGTTGACGTCCATCAGGTGTTTCCAGGCGGCCTCGTCCTGCTCGACGACGCTGCCCTTGGCGGAGATGCCGATGTTGTTGTCCAGCACGTCGAGCCGGCCGTAGCGCGACACGGCGTTGGCCACCATCTCGGCACAGGACTCGGAACTGGTGGCGTCCGCCGCGCAGGCACTCGCCACCCCGCCGGCCTCTTCGATCATCGCCACGGTGGCTTCCGCATTGGCCAGCACCGTGTCGGCGACCAGCACGCGCGCACCAGCGCGGGCCAGCAGGATCGCGGCGGCCCGGCCGTTGCCGATACCCTCGCCCCGGCTGCCGCCGCCGAGGACGATTGCCACCTTGCCGTCGAGCCCCATGTCCGCCGCATCGTCCATGTCGCGTTCTCCCCCTGAAAATTGGTTCCGGAGTATCGACGGCGGGTGGGAGCGGCGTCAACGCGAGCCGGGCAACGGGCCGAATTCTAAGACGACATTTATTCAATGCAATCGTTGACAAACAACGAATAGACTGATATTCAATAATTATGTGAATATCGAGACAACGACATCGGACGACGACCCACGAGCCGAGCGGGACCGGCTCGACGCGATTTTCTCCGCCCTGTCGGACGCCACGCGGCGGGACATTCTGGAATTGCTGGCCGGCGAGAGCCTTCTGGTGTCCGAAGTCGCGGCGCATTTTCCGATCTCGCTGCAGGCCGTCTCGCGCCATCTGCATGTGCTGGTCGCGGCCGGCCTCGTCACCCAGACCCGCAGTGGACGGATCAGCCGCTGTTCGCTGAACGCCGATCCGATCATCCCGGCCGCCATCTGGATTAACCGCTATTCGAAGTATTGGCAGGAGCAGTTCGACGAACTCGCCGCCTGGCTCGACCGCATGGAAGGAGATACCCGGTGACCTACAGGGAGACGATCACTCAAATAGCCGACTACCGCCGCCAGATCGAAACATTGCGTCAGAAAATGCGCGCCCTGCAGGACGGCATCGAACCCGCGCCGGTCGACGACTATGTCTTCCAGACCGGCGATGGCGAGGTCGCCTTGAGCGAGCTGTTCGGCGGCAAGCGCCATCTCTTCGTCATCCACAACATGGGGCGGAGCTGCGCCTACTGCACGCTCTGGGCCGATGGCTACAACGGCATCTACGACCATCTGGCGAACCGGGCCGCCTTCCTGGTCTCGAGCCCCGACGCGCCGGACGTCCAGGCCACGTTCGCGGCCTCGCGCGGCTGGCGCTTTCCGATGATCAGCTGCGCCGACAACGGTTTCGCCGCCGACATGGGCTACCGCGACGACAACGGTTACCAGCCGGGGGTCTCGGTGTTTCGCCTGATCGACGGCCGGCCGCACCGGCTCTCGGACACCGCCTTCGGGCCGGGCGACGACTTCAGTCCGTTCTGGCACTTCTTCGACCTCGTCCCGGCCGGCGAACGCGACGATTGGCACCCGAAGTTCCACTACGGCTGACGTCAAACCCGGCCTCGCGCCGGTATGACGAAAGTGTGACGGCCGTCACGGTGGCACCGTTAACCATAAAGTAATACCTCTCCCCCGAAGGTTGCTCGCAACACTGGAGAGGAACGCGGCCATGACACCTTGGCGATCGATCGACGACATCCCGACGGACCGACCGGTCATCGTCAAATCCGCGAAGGGTACAGAATGCCTGGCGGACGCGAGCAAGGGCCATCTTTACTGGGTAAAGCTGCCAGGCCAGGGCAAGCAGCAACGCATCGCCTGCCGGCGTACAGACGGCGTAAAGCGGGGCGAGGTCTCCGCTATCGCCTGGCGTGAACCGGAAGAGGCGTTGGCGACGTCCGTGGCCTGACCCGCGACCCGGCTCGGGCCACCTCGTCCCCGGCGCGCGATCAGGATTGCCGGCGCAGGTTACCTCGATGCCAGGCCCACGCGGTGCGGATCGTCTCCTCGATATCCAGGTAAGCCGGCATCCAGGCGAGATCGTGGTGGGCGAGGCTCGGATCCGCGGAGAGGATATCGGGATCTCCCGGGCGGCGCCCGGCATGAACCAAGGGAATATCGGTTCCGGTGACGCGCCGGGCCGCGGCGATGATTTCGGCGACTGAGACGCCAACACCGGTGCCGAGGTTGTAGGCCGGGCGGAGTTCGCCCAGGCGGGTGAGCGCGACGACATGGGCCTCGGCCAAATCATCGACATGGATGTAGTCGCGAATGCAGGTGCCGTCGGGGGTGGCGTAATCGTCGCCGAAGACGGTGACCTCAGGCCTCTCGCCGGCCGCGACGTCGAGCACCAACGGAATGAGGTGGGTCTCGGGATCGTGCGCCTCGCCGATCTCCCCCGCCGGGCTGGCGCCGGCCGCGTTGAAATAGCGTAGCGAGACATGCGCGAGGCCATAGGCCCGGCCGTAGTCCGCGAGCGCGCCTTCCACCGCGTATTTTGTCATGCCGTAGGGATTGATCGGTCGGCAGGCCGCGTCCTCGGTGATCGGGACGACCTCGGGAATGCCGTAGACGGCGCAGGTCGAGGAGAAGACGATGCGGTCGATCTCCGCGGCGCGCATCGCCTCCAGCAGCGAAAGCGTACCGACGACGTTGTTCCGGTAATAGCGCGCGGTATCGGCCACCGACTCGCCGACCGTGGAAAGGGCCGCGAAGTGCATGACCGCCGTCGGCCTGTGCTCCGCCATCGCGGCCGACAGCCGCTCACCGTCGAGCAGGTCGCCGACGACCAGAGGGCCCCACCGGACCGCCCACTCGTGACCGGTGACGAGATTGTCATAGACAACCGGCTCGTGCCCCGCCTCGGCCAGCGCCTTGCAGGCGTGGCTGCCGACATAGCCGGCCCCGCCGGTGACCAGAACCTTGCTCATACCTCGCCCGCTCCAGGCCTCCTGTCCGAGAAACGCCTACCATGGAGGGCGGCGTGCGCGATAGGATCGCCGTCACACTTTTCACTCCGGGAACGCCACCGATGAAATTCGCCCTGCATTTCGCCAACCTCACCTGCCCCGATCCCGCCGACGCGACGCGCCTCGCCCAGGCGGCGGAGGCTGCCGGCTTCGAAAGCCTGATCGCGATCGAGCATGTGGTCTGGCCGACCACATATGCGTCCACCTATCCCTATTCGCCGACCGGCAAGTTGCCGGGCGGACCGGACTCCAACCTGCCGGATCCCCTGCTCTATCTCGCCCACATCGGTGCGGTGACCACGCGTATTCACCTGATGACCGGCGTGATGATCCTCCCCCAACGCAATCCCCTGGTGCTGGCCAAGGAGACCGCGACCCTCGATTTCATGACCGGCGGGCGGCTGGAGCTCGGCGTCGGCATCGGTTGGCTGCGCGAGGAGTTCGAAGCGATCGGCGTCCCCTTCCCGCGCCGTGGCCCGCGTACGGAGGAATACATCGCCGCCATGCGGGCGCTGTGGGATGGGGACGATGCCGGCTTCACGGGCGAATTCGTCGACTTCCAGGGCATGTGCAGCAACCCGAAGCCGGTGCGCGGGCGGGTGCCGGTCCACATCGGCGGCCACTCCGAGGCGGCGGCCCGGCGGGCCGGCCGCATCGGCGACGGCTTTTTCCCGGCGACCGGCGCGCAGGTCGACGTTGCGCCGATCATCGATCTTGCGCGCGATACGGCGGCAGCCGCAGGTCGGGACCCGGCACGCCTCGAGGTGACGACGGGCTGTCCGGGCGCGCTGCCGGGGGCCGAGGGCGAGCCGCTCGAGGCGGTGGCGGCGCGGGCCCGGGCCGGCGTCGACCGCGTCGCCCTGCCGATCGCGGCTTTCCAGCCCGGCCTGGAAGACAATCTCGCCGCCTTCGGCGAAACCGTCATCGCCAAATGTGCCGATTGATCGCGACGGTTTCGATAAAATTGTCGACGAATGCGGACTTCTAAAATTCAAAACGATAAAGCCGGGCTCTTGTGATGACGAACACAGTTATTTCCGTCTCCCCATCCGAAATTCATAGACGAGCGGCGGTCGTGATCCCGCCGGCAACGAACAAGAAAGGATGGAGAGATGCAGAGAGTGACTCGAGCGATCGGACGGGCGACCCAGGGCCTCATCCTCTTCACCGCCGGCATGGTCGGCGGCGGCATGATCTTCACGGTCGCCAACGCCTCGACGTATCTTTCCTGACCCCGGCACGGAAAGCACCGAAAATGCTGCTGGTCTTCACCTGCCTGGTCCTGCTGGCCTTCACCGTGGCGCTAACGCCGGCCGACGCCCTGGCCGACGAGACGCCGGTCCATGATTGTCTCGAGGGCGCGACCATGGACATGCCCGGCGACGGCGATTCCCCCGCCACACCGCAATCCTGATTGCCAAACCTCCCTCGCCCGGTCAGGGTGCCCGACGCGACAACGGCGGAGGCATCCCATGATCGGCACGCGTATCTATTCAGGCTCCCCCTTCGAGGAAATGGCCGGTTATGCCCGTGCCGTGGTCGACGGGGATAGGGTCTATGTCTCGGGCACCACGGGCTTCGACCCCGCCAGCATGAGCTTTCCCGACGGCGTCGCGGCCCAGGCCGAGCAGTGTTTCGCCAACGTCTCCCAGGCACTCGCCCAGGCGGGCTGCAGCCTCGACCACATGCTCCGCGTGCGGATCTACGTCGCCAGCCGCGACGAGTTCGAGCTGATCAAACCGATCATCAAACGCCACTGCGACGCCGCCCGCCCCGCCAACACCACGATCATCTGCGACCTCGCGGCACCGGAAATGCGGGTCGAGGTCGAGGTGACGGCCCGGCGTCCTAACTGACCGTATTGCGCGGCACGTCGCGGAACGGCCGGTCGGTGTCCGTGCGCGGCTCCTTCGGCAGGCGGAGGACGCGCTCCGAGATGATGTTGCGCTGGATCTCGTCCGTGCCCCCGGCGATCGAGGTGGCGGGGGCGGAGACCAGGATTTCCGCGATCACGCCGTCGCGCTCACCGTCCGATCCGGTCAGCATGGCGTCGGCCCCGCTCAGGCTCGTGTGGACGCGGGCGGCGGCTCGGGCCACATGGCTGGAGGCGAGCTTGCCGAGCGAACCTTCGGGGCCCTGCGGACGGCCTTGCAGCTGCGCCGCGCGGGCCCGACGCGCGGTCCATTCCGCCGACTTTGCCATGATCATCAGCTTGGCGATCTCGTCGCGGGTGACCGCATCGTCGATCGCGCCGCTCTCCCGTGCACGTTCCAGGACCAGGTCGACCCGGCCGGCGCGTTGCGGATACCACTTGTAGGGCTCCATCACCGTCACGACCTCGGCCCGGGCATCTTCGTAACAGCGCCCCTCCGCCTGGCTGACCTGCGCCCAGGAGCGCAAGGCGTCCGCGCCGCGCCGCTCGTGCATGAGAGTCGTCGTGGCGATCTTCCAGCCCTCGCCCAGCTCGCCGACCTGGAACTCGGGCTCGATCACCGCGTCGGTGAAGAACACCTGGTTGAAGGAGGCATGGCCGTTCATCTGGCGCAGCGGATGGACCTCGACGCCGGGCTGTTCGATGTCGAGCACGAAATAACTGAGACCCTGGTGCTTGACCGCGTCCCAGTCCGTGCGGGCCAGCAGCAGGCCGTACTGCGCATGATGCGCGCTGGTCGTCCAGACCTTCTGGCCGTTGATGATCCACTTGTCGTCCTTGAGATCGGCGCGGGTCGCGGCGCCGGCGAGGTCGGAACCGCTGCCCGGCTCGCTGAACAGCTGGCACCAGGTGTCCTCGCCGGTCAGGATGCGGCGCAGGAACTTCTCCTTGTGCATGTCGCTGCCGTGTTCCAGCAGCGTGGCGGCGGCCAGCATGCGGATCCCGACCTTGGCGACGCCGACCGCATCGATGCGTTGGAATTCCTCCTCGACCGCGGGCACCAGGGCCTGCGGCAGGCCGCGGCCGTACCAGTCCTCCGGCCAGTGCGGCACGCCCCAGCCGCTGTCGGCCAGGATGCCGCGCCATTCGACGAGGCTCAGGCTCGGATCCCAATTGGCTTCCAACCAGGCGCGAACCTCGGCGCGGACGGTCTCTTCGCTGGGCGCGCTCATGTCTCGTCCCCCGCTTCCATCAAATGCCAGTTGGCCATCATCGCCTCGCGGTGATGCGCTCCGTCGCCGAGAAACACTTCAGAGCTTTTGGCCCGCTTGAACCAGAGGTGGGTGTCGTTGTCCCAGGTAAAGCCGATGCCGCCATGGATCTGGATGGTGGTGATCGCCGTCTGCAGATAGGCTTCCGAGGCCGAGGCCTTGGCCAGCGCGGCGACCGCCGGCAGTGCCGCGTCGTCCTCCGCCGCGGCGGCGGCGGCGTAATAGGCGGCCGATTTCGCCAGCTCGACTTCCAGCAGCATGTCGGCCAGGCGGTGCTTCATCGATTGGAACGAGCCGATCTGACGGCCGAACTGGACCCGCAGGTTGGCGTAGTCGACGGCACTCTCGCGCAGTTTCTCCGCCCCGCCGACCATTTCGTTGGCGAGCAGGGCGGCGGCCTGCCGCAGTGTCCGCGCGAAGGCCGCCGCCGCCTGGCCGACCTCGCCCAAGGGCTGGGCCTCGGCGCCGGCAAAGGCGATCCGGGCGAGCTTGCGGGTCGGGTCCATCGCCTGGAGGCCCGTTCGCGCGACGCCCTCGGCCTCCCCCGCCACGGTGAAGAAGCCGAGGCCGTTCTCGCCATCGGTTCCCTCCAAACGGGCGAGCACGACCAGCAGGTCGGCGATCCCGCCGTCGAGCACGAAGCTCTTCGTGCCTTCGAGGCGCCAGACGTTGCCGTCCTGGCGGGCCACCGTCTCGACGCCCGCGGCGTCCCAGCGTCCGTTCTCCTCCGTGAAGGCGAGCGTCGCGATGGTTTCGCCCGTCGCGATGCCCGGCAGCAGCTCGCGCTTTTCCTGCTCCGTGCCCGCGTTCAGGATCGCCGTGGTGGCGAGTGCGGCGGTGGCGAAGAAGGGCGAGCAAAGCAAGGCCCGTCCCATCTCCTCCAGCACGACGGCGAGTTCGCCGAGGCTGAAGCCCTGGCCGCCGTATTCTTCCGGGATATGGACGGAGGTCAGGCCCAGCTCCTCCGCCATGCGGCGCCAGACGGCGGGGTCGTAGCCCGCCTCCTCCTCCATCAGGCGGCGGACTTCGCTCGGCGGCGAGACCTCTTCGAGAAAGCGGCGTAGGACCTCGCGAAAGGCGTCCTGCTCGTCACTGAAGGCAAATCGGCTCACGTCGGTTCTCCCCCACCTACTCGGCGACCTGGGCGACGGCGGGCGCCTGCCAGCTCTTCAACACCGGCAGGATCTCCTTGGCGAACAGGTCGAGGCCGCGCTTCGACACCTCGAACGGCGTCCCGCCGAAGCGGAAGGAGACGTTCAGCTCGAACTCGCCCAGCAGCTCACGGCGACTTTCCAGGCTGCGCAGGATGCTGTCGGGCGTGCCCCACATCGCCGCGTCCATGAAGCCGTCCACGGCACCCTCGAAGCCGAGGTCCTTGGCGATTTTTGCCTTCTGGGCATAGGCGTCGTAGCCCTTCACGTTCGCGAAATGCTCACCGAGGAATTCATAGTGGTAGAAGTTGCTCTCGACGAACTTGCCCATGTACTGGCGGGCTTCCTCGCGCGTCGCCTCCAGGTCCGTGCCGCAGACGCAGAAATCGGTGATCAGCATCGGCGGTGCCGGACGGCCGTGGATTTCCTGCTGTAACTCGCGGTTCTTCTCGATCGCCGGCAGCCGCATTGGCCAGGGCCGGTCGGCGAACATCACCATGCGGGCGCCGAGCTTGGCGCAGGAGACGACGGAATCCTCGCTCGAGGCGACGGCGTAGAAGCGGTCGTCGAAACTGCGGCTGGGACGGGGGCGCAATTCGGTGCGGGGCTGGGGATAGTGCGGCCCCTCGCCTTCGACGAAGCCCGTGGCAAGCGCCCGCTGGATCATCGCCGAGGCCTCGTCGAAGCGGGTCCGGCTTTCGTTCATGTCGCCACGGAAGGCGTCGAACTCACGCCGGGCGAGGCCACGGCCGACGCCGAGGCGCAGCCGGCCCTTGGAAATGATGTCGAGTACGATCGCCTGTTCCGCGACGCGCAAGGGATCATGCCAGGGCAGGATGACCGCCGCCGTGCCGAGATCGATATCCGGGCAGACACCGGCCAGGTAGCTCATCACCTGGATGTTGTCGGGGCAGAAGGAATAGTCGTTGAAGTGGTGCTCGGCCGACCACAGCACGTCGAAGCCGCTGTCCGCGGCGATCCGCGCCAGGCCCAGGTCCTCCTCCCACACCTGATCGTCGCTGATCTCGTCCCAGCCGTAGCTGGTGAAGATCATCATCATGCCGACATCCATGTCATCCTCCCGCGTGTCGTTTCGGGCCGGAGTATCCCCGCCCCATGGTTCGAAGGCAACGCACCGCCTATGATCGACGGTGAATTCGGCCAGAGAGGTGAAACCCCATGAAGCTCTTCCTGCTCTCCGGCGGGCGCCATCCTTACGACGAGTCGACGCCGGTCCTGGCCGACTGCCTTCGCGGCGCCGGCCACGAGGTCACCGTCACCGAGGATCCCGCTCCGCTTGCCGACGCCGCCGCGCTCGCCGGTTACGACGCCATCGTCTTCAACTCACGCCGGGAAAACCTGCCCGATTTCGGCGATCTGCTGTTGAGCGCGGGTGAGCGCGACGGCCTCGCCGGCGCCATCCGCGGCGGCAAGGGCTTTCTCTGCCTGCATATCTCCACCGCCCGGCCGAAGGAATGGCCCGAGTATCACGAGATCACCGGCGGCGGCTGGATCACCGGCGAAAGCTTTCACCCGCCCTACGGCGAATTCCACGTCGCGGTTACCGACCCGGACCACGCGATCGCCGCCGGCGTTGAGGATTTCGACACGGTGGACGAGCTCTACATGGGCCTCGCCGTGCTGGAGGGGAACGACGTCTTCCTGACCGCCGACGCCGAGGCGGGCACCTGGCCCTGGGGACCGGCGCGCGAACCGACCCACATGCCGGCCGGCACCTTCCCCCTCGGCTGGACGCGGATGTACGGCGAGGGGCGGGTCTGCACCCTGCTGCTCGGCCACGACGCGGCGAGCTTCTCGACGCCCGGCTTTCAGCGGATGATCCTGAACGGCGTCGCCTGGTGCGCCGACGCTTGACCGCGGGTCAGCTCGCAGTGCCGAGAAAGGCGAGGACCGCGTCGTTCACCACACCCGGCTGGTCGCGATGTACGTTGTGTCCCGCATCGGGCACGCGGAGCAGTTTCAGATCCGGGCGCTCCCGGGCCCAGCAGTCGGCGATCAAGGGCTCGAAGGCGAAGAATTCAGTAGCCTGGGCCGCATAGATCAGCAGCGTCTCGTCGCGAACCTCGGCGAGGTCGGCGGGCGAAACCTCAGCCTCCAGCAGGGCCTGCCAGTGCGGCGCGACGATCGGGGCCATCGATGCCATTCGGCCCAGCCGCGCGTCGCGCGTCTCCGGGTCGAGGGCTTGCCAGGCCGAACCCGCCACCGTCTCGAAGGTATGGCGGAGGCAGGCCATCGGTCCGCCCGACGCCTCGGCCGCGACGAAGCCGGCGAGGACGGCGCGGCATTCACTCTGCGCCGGCTCCGGCAACAAACCGATGAGAGAGGGCTCGATCAGCACCAGCCGGTCGAGCCGCGCGGGATGCAACCGGGCGAACTCGAAGGCGAGTGCCCCGCCCGACGAGTGCCCAAGGATATGGGTGCGTTCCACCCCTTCGGCGTCCAGAACCGACAGCAGATCACGCAGCTCGCTGGTCGTGAACCCATAGTCCGCGGGCAGCGTGGCATCGGTGCCGTCGTTGCCCCGCGCGCTCGGCACGATCAGGCGATAGTGCGCGCCGAGCGCCTCGTGCTGGCGGGAAAAGGCGCCGCGCCCGACCAGTCCGCCGTG
Source organism: uncultured Alphaproteobacteria bacterium (assembly GCA_951812805.1). GTDB lineage: Bacteria > Pseudomonadota > Alphaproteobacteria > JASLMY01. The sequence continues at coordinate 190,416 of CATOSZ010000004.1, forward strand.
CAGCAAAACGAGAGAGGGGCCGGCCCCCAGGACGTCGTAGACGAGTTCGACGCCGTCGTCGGCGACGACGCTTCGGGTTTCTGAATCCATCACTGCGACCTTTGTATTGGGGGGTGGGCGACGACCGGCCCGCCCGGGGAAAATGGAGAAAATGGGTTGGTCATAACGCGGGAGTTACGATACACTTTCGAACGAGCATTCGAAATACCCAGGAGGACGCGATGAACATCCAGGCCCAGCCCCTCACCCAGACCGGTGAAGTCTTGAAAGACGTCGTTTGTGCCAGTTGCGACGGCTTCTGCCCAGTTTCGGCCAAGGTCGTCGATGGCCAGGTGGTCAAGGTACAGACCCGCAGCCATCCGATCTTCAAGGACGTGCTCTGCATGAAGGGGGCGTTCGCGCCAAAGGCCTTCGCCCATCCCGACCGTATCCTCCATCCGCTGAAGCGGGTCGGCGAGCGCGGCGGCGGTGAGTGGGAACAGGTGAGCTGGGACCAGGCGATGGACGAAATCGCCGAGAAGCTGAAGGCGGTCATCGCGAAACATGGGCCAGAGGGCTTCGCCGTCGCGCAGAGCAACGCCACCGGCATCAACGACAGCGGCCTCGGCCGGCGTTTCATGAATCATATCGGCACGCCCAACTGGATCAGCGGCGTCGCCTATTGCGCCGGCAACACGGCGGCGGTGAACCGCTTCGTCTACGGCTGGTTCCCGCGCGGCGACATCCTCAACTCGAAGTGCATCGTGCTGGTCGGCCACGACCCGCGCCGCCACAGCTGGACCATGGAATACAAGGCGATCCGCATGGCCCAGGCGAACGGCGCCAAGCTGATCGTGCTGGATCCTCGGCGCAGCGAGAATGCGGAGGCCGCCGACGTCTGGCTGCCGCTGCGTGCCGGCACGGACGCGGCGCTGCTGCTCGGCTGGCTGAACGTCATCATCGCCGAAGAACTCTACGACAAGGACTTCGTGCGCGAGTGGACCGTCGGCTTCGACGAGCTCAAGGCGCGGGTGGCGGAATATCCGCTCGAGCGCGTCGCCGAGATCACCGGCGTCGAGCCTGAGCTGATCGCCGAGAGCGCCAGGATGTATGCGACCACCGGCCCCGCCTGCATCCCCTGGTCGCCGATCACCGACCAGCAGGTCTCCTCCACCTCGGCCATTCGCCTGCAGGCCATCCTGCGCGCGATCACCGGCAACCTCGACGTCAAGGGCGGCGACACCTTCGTCGGCTTCAGCCCCGCCGTGCGTTCCGATTCGGAGATGGAGTGCCATCACCTGCTGAGCGAAGAACAGAAGGCCAAACAGCTCGGCGCGGAGGAGTTCCCGATCTTCACCCACCGCGGCATGGGCCCGTTCGAGGACGCGACGGAGAAGGTCTGGGGCATCCGCCACGCCAACCTGGTGGGCGGCTGCTACATGGCCAATCCGATGGCCGTCTTCAAGGCGATGGTCGAGGGCGATCCCTATCCGGTGAAGGCGCTGTTCTCGATGGCCACCAACACGCTGATGGCCTTCGCCAACACCAAGCGGGTGTACGAGGCGATGATGAAGCAGGATCTGCTCGTCACCTATGAACATTCCATGAGCCCGACGGCGCAGATCTCGGACTACATCCTACCGGGCGACAGCTGGCTAGAACGTCCCAGCATGCATGCCGGCATTTCCGACCAGGCGATGGAGCCGCCGGGCGAATGCCGCCATGCGGTCGAGTTCTGGCACGAGCTGGCCAAGCGGATGGACCTGGCCGACGCTTTCCCCTGGGGAAGCGCGGAAGAGGTGCTGAACTACCGCCTGGAGCCGGGCGGCGGGACCTGGACCGACGCCGTCGCCGGCGGGCGGCCGGCGAACCTGCACAAGGGCGGCGCGGCGAACGATGCCGAACGCAAGTATCTCCAGACCGGCTTCGCCACGCCTTCCGGCAAGGTCGAGCTCTACTCCGAGGTGCTGGAGGGTTTCGGCTTCGATCCCCTGCCCTATTACCGCGAGGCGGCCGAGCCCTGCGAAACCTACCCGATGAGCCTGTTCATCGGCATGCCCGACGATGAGTTCTTCCGCTCCGGCCAGCGCCATGTGCCCGAACTCCGGGCCCGGGCGGAGGATCCGACCTTCTTCCTCAGCACCGAGGATGCGGCCGCCAAGGACATCGCCGAGGGACAGTGGGTGCGGGTCGAAACCGAGGTCGGCGCCATGCTGGGCCGGGTCTTCGTTCGCTCCACCATGCCGAAGGGCCTGGTCCGGGTACCGCACGGCTGGTGGAAACCGGAATCGCGCAAGGGTCTGGAGAAGATGTCCGGCATGTGGGACTTCTGCGACGCCCAGCTCACCACCGACGACGATCCCAAGCTGCTCGACCGTGAACAGGGCATCCCGCACATGAAGGGCACGCCCTGCTCGGTCACCAAGCTGACGGCGGCAGAAGTCAGCGAGCTGGAGGCCGTCTACGGCCCGACCAACGATCTGCCGCGCGGCCCGGAGGGCAAGATGCTGCGCTCCGACTCCAAACCCGGCGACTTCATGTACGAGCCGGAAATGGGCAACGAAGTGGAGTTCGAGGCCGCCGCGCTGTCGATCTACGGTCGCTATACGATGTAGGACCGGGCGTCTCAGACGCCCTTGAAGGCCACCTTGCCTTCCGCTTCGATTCCGTCGGCCGGGGCCATCGGCCCGGGCCGGCGGCGTCGGCCGCGTTCGCCCAACTGGGCGATGGCGATACCGGCGAGGATGATCGCCGCGGCGGCGAGGATCGCCGGGCCCGGTCGTTCCCCCAGTAGCAGAAAAGCGAAGACGATGCCGGCGATCGGCGAAAAGGACGTCGCCAGCGACACGTCCTGGGTCGCCGCGCTTTTGATGCCGATGAACCAGAACAGCTGGCCGCCGCCGACGACGACCGCGCCATAGACCGCCATGGTCTGCCAGACGATCGGTGTGAAGACGTCGACGAAATGGACCGGCCCGAACAGCCAGGTCGCCGCGATGAAGAATACGACCGCGCCGAGGCCGGTTCGCGCGACCGTGAAAATGCCGAGCGGGATCCGCCCGAGCCGCGACTTCGACAGGATGGTCGAGAGCGCGAGCAGCGCGGCGCCGGCCGCGGTCTGCACTTCCCCCTTGCCGAGCATGACGCCGCGTTCGGGCATTTGCAGCGCCATCGCCACCCCGACACCCAGAAGCGAGATCACCGTGCCGGCGGCGATCCAGGGGCTCGGCCGCTCACCAAGGAACAGGGCCGAGAAGACGAGCAGCAGGAACGGCTCGATACGGCCGACGAGGATCACGTTGGTAACGCTGGTGTTCTCGATACCGAGGAAAATCAGCGCCGGCGCCAAAGCCCCCGAAACAAAGGCGAGGACCACCAGCGAGAGCCAGTCGCCCCTCGTCAGCGCGCGCAGCTTCGCGCCCGTCCAATCCTTTCGGTAGATCGCAAACAGGACGATACAGGCGCAGAGATTGCCCACGAACAGCACGTTGCAAAAACTGATCGGATTGCGCCCTTCGACCGGGTTTTGGACGCCCAGGTCGGCCAGCAGCTTCACCACCGAATTCGCGGCCGCGAAGATCAGGACGGCGATCCATACCGCCGCGATGCCCGAACGCCAGGTTGGGCCCGCCGCCGGCTGGTCGCTATCGCTCACGCCTCGCTGCCGTCGCGCGCGGCGAGGCTGTCGTAAACCACCTGGCCGAGTTCGTCCCGCGTGAACGGCTTGGGCAGCAGGGGATGCCCGGCGAACGTGTTGCCGCTTTCCTCCACCGCCTGGCGGTTGAAGCCGGACATGAAGACGACGGCCGGGCGATCGCGGCGTGCCCGCGCCTCGCTCAGCAGGCGCAGCCCGCTCGCCCCCTCGTCCAACAGGACATCGCAGAGCACCAGGTCGATTTTGGGCTCGTCGGCGATGGCATGGCTCGCGGCGGCCAGGCTCTCCGCCTCCAGTGTCGTGTAGTGGAGATCTTCCAGCATTCGCGCCGTCATCGCCCGGACCGCCGCGTCGTCCTCGACGACGAGAACGGTTTCACCTTGCCCGCCCTCGATCTCGGCCGGGCGGGACGTCGGCGTCGGCACCTCCGCGGTCTCGGCCTTTGGCAGGTAGAGCGTAACGGTGGCCCCTTCCCCCTCTTCGCTGGCGAGTTCGACGAAGCCGCCGGACTGTCGGGCGAAGCCCTCGACCATCGACAGGCCGAGACCGCTGCCGCTGCCGACGTCCTTGGTCGTGAAGAAGGGCTCGAAAGCATGCGCCCGGACCGTCGCCGACATGCCGGCTCCGTCGTCCGCCACCGACAGCGCGATGAAGCGGCCGACGCGGGCACTCTGATGCCCGTCGACATAGGCCTCGTCGATCTCCATCTCCCGCGCGGAGATTCGCAACCGGCCGCCCTCCGTCATGGCATCGCGGGCGTTGATCGCGAGGTTGAGCAGCACGTTCTCGACTTCCCCTCGATCGGCGTGGACCGGATACCCCTCCTCCGTCAGCGTCACCTCGACGCGCACCGAGGGGCCGAGGGAGCGTTCCAGCACGTCGCGCATGCCATGGGCCATGGCGCCGAGATCGAACAGCTCCGCCCGCAAGGGCTGGCGGCGCGAATAGGCGAGAAGGTATTTGGTGAGGCTGGCCCCCCGTCCGGCGGCGCGCAGGATCGCCTCGACCAGCGGGTTGTCCCGCCCGGTTCTGCGCGCGAGCATTTCCGCGTTGCCCGAAACCACCGCGAGGAGGTTGTTGAAATCGTGCGCGACCCCGCCGGTCAGCCGGCCGAGCGCCTCCATCTTCTGCAGGTGCCGGAGATTCTCTTCCGCGCGACGCAGCTCGACCATGTCGCGGCCGCGCTGGCGGTAGGCGGCATCGAGCCGGCGCACCAGCGGCCAGACCAGGCCCATGCCGATACCGCCGAGGGCCAGGCTGCCGATGAGGCCGACGAGATAGAAGTCCGCCCCCAGCTCGCCCAGCGTCGGCAAGGGGACGGCGACCTGTCGCGCGCCGCGAAGATCACCGACCTGCCAGACCCGCTCCTGGCCAAAATCCGGCTGGTTGTGGCAATCGACGCAGGCCTGCTTCATCTTCACCGGCACCGCGTAACGGATAATCGTCGTCCCTTTCGCACCGACGGCCTCTTCCACCGCCTGCTCGCCCCCGCGCTCGAAGGCGCGCAACGAGGCGAGCTCGAAGCCGTCTAGCTTGCGATCTGCGTTCCAGGGGAAGGGAAAGCGGCTGTAGAGGGAGAAGCTGAGATTGGGATCGGCACTCTCCAGCTCACGCCCCATGTCCATCGCGACGGTCCCGGGGAAGGGAATGCGGTCTTCGTAGTCCTTGTAGTTTCCCGCGAAGCGCGCACCGCCGGCGAGCGCCCGGCCGACGATCTCCTTCGCGTAGTAACGATGCAGCGTCGCGAGGGTGGTCATATAGGTTTCGGCCGTCTCGAGCGCCAGCTTGCGCCGCCCCTCTTCGTGGTACTGGTAGACCACGACGAGCAAGGCACCCATCGCCAGCACGATGTAGGCGAAAACCAGAAGATGCGTGTATCGCGCCATGCCGCCCCCCGCGCCTTTTTTGCCACGACCGGGCGCGCACCCTATCTTCACCTTGCTCGCCCCGTCTTGTGAGCTTGACGGATACGGCTAAGACATCAAAGTAACTTTTCTATCGCCCGCCTCGACGTAATCTCGACGGGGCGCATGTGACGAGGTCGCCATGACGGAACAGAACGAAACGGCACAAAGGCTGGCCCGGGCCCGAGCGACCGGCACGGTCGTCGCGCGCGCAGATATCGCGGAGCCGGGCTCGACGGAGGCTGCCTACGCGATCCAGGACGAGGTGACCCGCCGGTACGGCCATCCGACCGCCGGCTTCAAGGTCGGCTCGACCAGTCGGGAGGCGCAGCGCATTCTCGGCACGACGGAGCCGGGCGCCGCGCCGGTCCCCGAACCCTGCCTGCACGACAGCCCGGCCTTGCTGCCTCTCGTCGTGCCCCAGGCGCCCGCCGTCGAGGGCGAATTCGCCTTCCGCCTCGCCCAGGACCTGCCGCCGCGCGCGCAGCCCTACACCCGCGAGGAGGTCGTCGCGGCGATCGATGCGGTGGCCGGCGCCATCGAGATCGTCGGCACCCGGATCGCCGGCGGCCTCGCCGGCAAAGGGCGGTTCCTGGTCACCGCCGACGGCGGCGCGAACATCGCCCTCGTCGTCGGCCCCTGGACCTCCGCCTGGCGGGACCTGAACCTCATCGACCACGAGGTCACGATGTCCGTCAACGAAGAGGTTAAGAGCCGTGGCACCGGTGCGCGGGCACTGGACGACCCGCTCAACGTCATGATCTGGCTTGCCAATAACCTCTCCGCCCGGGGCCAGGGGCTGATCCGTGGCCATGTGGTGACGACGGGCACCTGCACCGGGCTGGACGCGGTTCGCCCCGGCGACCGGTCGGTGGCCGACTTCGGCACGCTCGGCCGCGTCGACGTCACGTTCACCTAGCAGCCTGTCGGACTCGGGCATGCAAGGATTGGTAAGATTGGCTTGGCGGGCGTCGATGTCATGGATTTACCCCCATGAAGTTGCGAACGCGGGTTGGCCCGCCCGTTCAGGCGTGGCTGAGGACGAACATCCGCTTGATGTTCCAGGAGAGCGTGGCCAAGGTCCATTCCCCCTTCGCCTTGTCGAGGCCGCGCAGGCTGAACTGACGCAAGCCCATCACCGATTTGATGATGCCGAACACCGGCTCCGGCGTCTGCTTGCGAAGCGCGTAGAGCGCCCGGCCCTCGGGTGTGGCCAGGCGATGGCACATCGCCTCGAGCGGCGTCGGATCCTCGGGCGCTGGCGGCGCCTCGGCGAAGCGGTCCCGCCAGGAAAGATGGTGGTGCTCCCGGCCGAGCGCGATCAGCGGCGCGATCTCCGCTTCCCCGCAGGCCTCGACGTTGGCCTGGCTGAAGTAGCCGCTGTCCGCCAACAGGGTCTCGACCTCGCCAAGCCCGTCCGGCAGGCCGGCGAGTGCTTCGAGCGTCGGTTCGATCTGCTGCTTGTCGTTCGCCGCCTGCACCACGTCGGCGCTGACCACCAGCAGGCTGCCGGCGGCCACCGCAGCCTGGGCGTTGTAGCACTGCTCGAAGCCGCCGCCGGCCACCGGCATGATGCGCGAGTCCGGGTCCGTCAGGTTGACCTGGTCCTTCGCCCGTGGCCCCGGCTCCGGCGGCTTCGGTGGCCGCCCGCCCGGCTTGCGGCCGGTCCGCGTTTCCTTCGCCTCGCGGGCTGCCAGCTTCTCTTCGTACTCCGCCTGCTCCCGCGCATGACGCTCGGCCGCCCGCGCCTCGATCTCCGCCTTCGCCGCGGCGATCGCCGCCAGCCGGTCCTCGCGCCGTGCCAGCTCCTCCGGCACGCTCATGCCGTCGGGAACCTCGGACCGGTCCGCCGCTTCCGCCAACGCCATCAACTCCGCCACCTCGGCCCGCAGCCGGGCTTCGATCTCGCCCGCACGCTGCCACGACAGGGCGCTGTGCCGGCTCGCGTCGGCATGGATCTTCGTCCCGTCCAGCGCCACCGTGCCCAGTTGCAGCATGCCGGCCTGCCGCGCCAGCAGCAGAACCTGCACGAACAGCCCCTCGATCAGCGGCAGGAAGCGACGGCGGAACGTGGCGATCGTGTCGTGGTCGGGGTGGTCGTTTGCCGCGATGAAGCGGAAGGCCACCGAATCATAGCTCGCCCGCTCCAGCTTCCGGCTGGAATGCACCCCCGTCGCGTAGCCGTAGATCAGCAGGCCCAGCAGGACGCTCGGGTGATGCGCCGCCGAGCCCGAACCACGATAGGCCTTCACGAACGCAGAGAGATCCAGCTGCTCCAGCACATCGACCACGAAGCGCGCCAGATGACGATCAGGCAGCCATTCGTCCACCGAAGGCGGCAGAAGATAGCTGGTCTCCCGGTCAACCTGTCGAAAGTTGCTCATCACAAAATCACCGCGCAGGAGAGAATCAGACCGTGACAGTGAATCTCATCTCGAAACTCGGCTCAAGTCCGACAGGCTGCTAGTCGCTGTTCGCCAGCAGGCGCAGGTCGACGCCGGGGACGTCTTCGGTTTCCTGGCGGGGCGCCCGTTCGCCGGGGGCGAGGGCCTCGCCGATCGTCGCCCGGTCACGCCCCTCGGTTTTCGACGTATAGAGAGCGCTGTCGGCGATCCGTTGCAACTCCTCGAGCGAGTCGGACATGACGCTGTCGGCAATGCCGTAGCTGGCGGTAAAGACGATCGAGCGGCCATCGCCCAGCCGCGCTGCCAGCTTCTGCTTCAGGCGGTCGCACCATTGGGCGGCCTGCTGTGCCGTGGCATCGGCCAGGACGAAGACGAACTCCTCCCCGCCCCAGCGACAGAGCAGATCGTGATCGCGCGCGCATTCACGCACCGTCTCCGCATAGAGCCGCAGGGCCTTGTCGCCGGCCTCGTGCCCGTGCGTGTCGTTCAGCAGTTTGAACTTGTCGAGGTCGGCCATGATGAAGGCGAAGGGGCGGCCGGCCGCGCGGACCTCGCGCATCTTGTGCTCGAGGCTGCGTCGATTGATGAGGCCGGTCAGGCTGTCGGTCGAGGCCTGGGTCTGCGTCCGCTGGAAGGCGCGGATGGTGCCGATGCGGGCGCCGGTCTGCCCGCCGAGGACGCCGAGTTCCGAGACCTGTTCGGCGCTCAGCGGATCCTCCACCGTTCCCGCCGCGTGCAGCACGCCGATCGCCCGGCCCATGAAGGTGACCGGTACACAGACGGCGGAAACGCGGCCGGCGGCGCGTTTCCGCAGCATCGGGCAAGCATTCAGCGCGTCGCTGTCGGGAAAGCTGACGGCGCTGCCGCGGCACACGGCAACGCAGTTGAACGGCAGCACCACCCCGCAGCCGGGCGAGCCGGCGCTCGGATGCTCGGTCGCCTTCTCCAGATGCGCACTGCTCGAGTCGGAGAGCAGCAGCTCCATCGCGTGGGTCTTCGAAACGATCTCCATGCCCCGGCCGACGACGCCGTAGGCATCGTTTTCGCCATGGGTCATTTCGAGCGCTTCCGCCAGCTGGTTGGAGAAGGTGTCGCGCCGGCCGTCGTCGCGCATCTGGTCGATGGTGCGCTGGAGATAATTCGCCATGCCGTTGATGGCCTGGCCCAGCAGATTGAGTTCCTCGCCATTTGCGATGCGGCAACGGGTGTCGAGCCGACCGTCGGCGATCGCCTGCGCCGTGGCGCTGATCGCCTGGACGGAATCCCGGATCGAGTGGCCGATCAGACGAACCAGCAAGGTGGTGACGATGCAGGCGAGCGCGCCGGCGATCAGGATCCAGTCCTTCGCCCGTTCCGCCGCCTCGGCCGAGCGGGCTTCCGTCGCCGCGATCTCGCGGCCCAGCAGCGCGGTCTGCCGGCCCATGGCGACACCGACGAGTTCATACTCCTGCTCGAAGTCGTAGAGGGCGAAGCGCGCGGTTTCGCGACTGTCCTTGGCTTGGCGGGCGACGAACTCGGCGGAACCGATGTAACTTTCGGCCGCCTTTCGGGTTTCGACGATGGTGGACGTGAACGCTTCCGACAGCGGTTGGCGCTGCAACTGATCCAGGTTTGAGCGGAAGCGGAACGCGTTGTCCTTCAGAGATTGGCGGATCGCCAGTTCCTCTTCCGGATCGAGATCGCGAACCAATAGCTGATAGATGTCCGCCTTCAGACTGTCATGCATCATGTCGGCGTCTTGCTGCAAGCTCTGGGCACGGGCGAAGCGGAGCATTTCACGCCCGGCTTCGGCCTCGATGCGCAGGGCCTGCCAGGCGATGGCACTCACCGAGACGACGGCGATCATCGCCAGCAGGGCGATGAGGCTCAACCGCGTGCTGATGGCGGTCTTCCGCAGATGTCCGACGATGTTACCGGGCGACCAGGCGGATGGCTTGCCTTCCGCCACCGCCGGCGCCGCCGTGCCCGCCCCGGCCAGGCTTTCCGCGACCAGCGTTTCGAGCTTCCCGCTACGAACAAGCTCGAGTGAATCGACCATGACGCGCGCCTCCCGAGGAAAGCCGTCGCCGCCGTCGGTCGCGGGCAAGCCGCGCACCGGAAGGCGAACCGTCCCGAACGCCCACACGAGAACCGCGTGGTTCGGCAATCATCGCGCCAAACTTCTAAGGAAGACTTAAACCCTGCTGTGCAAGGCAGCCTCAGCCGTGATCGTGCAAATGGTAGGCGAAGGCGTCGCCCTTGGAGACGACATGGCCGATGGTGGGCGAGGCGAAATGCGCCGGACAGAAGAGGGTGTCCGTATCCGCGTGCTTCTCGAGCAGGGCGCGTCGGGTGAGGCCGGACAGCACCGGATCCTCGCAGGCCCGGCTCGACCATTCGGGTTTTACCAGCTGGATCGGGTGGTGGACGACGTCGCCGCTCAACACTGCCTTTTCGCCTGCCGATTCCAGGTTGATGACGATGTTGCCGTCCGTGTGGCCCGGCGCCGGCTCCAGCCAGATGCCGTGGTCGAACTCATGATCCCAGTCGACCAGCACCGCCTGGCCGGCCTCGACCACCGGCAGGACGCTGTCGTCATAGACGTTCGGCACCTTGCCCTCGGTGCCCTCCTTGTGCCGGGTTTCCCAGAACTCGAACTCCTTGCGGGCGAAGATGTACTTGGCGTTCGGAAACGTCGGTACCCAGCGCCCGTCGATCAGGCGCGTATTCCAGCCGCAATGGTCGACGTGCAGATGGGTGCACATGACGTAGTCGACATCCTCCGGCTGCACGCCGGCGGCGGCGAGATCGGCCAGGAACGGCCCGTTCATCATGTCCCACATCGGCTGGGCCGGGCGTGGCTTGTCGTTGCCGACGCAGGTGTCGACCAGGATGGTGTGGCGCGGCGTCCTGAGCACGAAGGACTGGAAGGCGAAGATGCACATGTCGCCGCCCGGCTGCATGAAGCGGGGAAACAGCCACTCGGCATTCTCCGCGATCAACTCGGGCGTCGAGTCGGGAAGAAACGTCGAGGCCTCGACGAAGGGATACTCGTTCTCGATCACCCGTTGCAGTTCGAACTCACCCACCTTGAACATCGTCGCACCCTCTTGTCTTTCATGCCTGTGTCGTGAAGATCATACCGCCGGCCCACGACGACCGCCAATCGTGAGACGACGAAGGAGAGACGCCCGTGCATCTGACGACCATGCTGAAGCGCGCGATGACCATCGCGGGCCGGGACATCGCCACCATCGACGGCGAGCGGCGCTGGACGTGGAACGAGTGTGGCGACCGCGTCGCCCGGCTGGCGGGCGCGGTCCGCAACGACCTGGGCCTCGCCGAGGGCGACCGGGCGGCCATTCTGGCGCTCAACAGCGATCGGTACTTCGAATTCAGCCACGCCATGCCCTGGGCCGGCGTCGTCTACGTGCCGATCAATACCCGCTTGGCGCCGCCCGAAATCGAATACTGGCTGCGCGACTCCGGCTCCCGCGTGCTGTTCGTCGACGACAGCTTCGCCGAGGTCGCGCTGACCCTTCGCGAGGCCCTGCCGGCACTCGAACACCTCGTCTACATCGGCGACGGCGCGGCGCCCGCCGGCATGCTGCACCACGACGCACTGATCGACGGCGCCGCGCCGGCCGCGGACCTGGTCAAGGGCTACGACGACCTCGCCGCGATCTATTACACCGGCGGCACCACGGGCGTCTCCAAGGGCGTGATGTTGAGCCATCGCAACCTCGTCGCCAATACGCTGCACGCCATACCGGCCTGCCCCCTGGTCGAGGGCATGCGCTATCTGCATGCGGCACCGATGTTCCATATCGCCGACGGGCTGACGATCTTCGGCGTGACCATGGTCACGGGCCGGCACGTCTTCATTCCGGGCTTCGAGCCGACAGCGGTGATGCGGGCGATCGAGGCACACCGGGTCTCCCACACGTTGCTGGTGCCGACCATGGTGAACATGACGGTGAACCATCCGGCCATCGCCGAACACGACCTCTCCAGCCTGGTACACCTCTATTACGGCGCCTCCCCCATGCCGGAAGCGGTGATCCGCCGGGCGATCGACCTTCTGCCCGGCTGCGAATTCACGCACGCCTACGGGCAGACCGAATGCGCGCCCATCGTCACCACGAACGGCCCCGACGCCCACCGGGGCGAGGGCCTGGAAGCCGGGATGTTCAAGTCCTGCGGCCGTCCGGTCGTGAACCTCGACGTGGAGATCGTCGACGAAACCGGGCGGGAGGTGCCGCGCGGCACGGTCGGCGAGCTCCGGGTGCGCGGCCCCAACGTCATGCTCGGCTATTGGAACAAACCGGACGAGACGGCGGCGGCCTTGCGCGATGGCTGGATGCACTCCGGCGACGGCGCGCGAATGGACGAGCAGGGCTATATCTTCATCGTCGACCGGGTGAAGGACATGATCGTTTCCGGCGGCGAGAACGTCTATTCCGCGGAGGTCGAAAGTGCCGTCCACCTGCACCCGGCGGTCGCGGAATGCGCGGTCATCGGCGTGCCCGACGACACCTGGGGCGAACGCGTGCACGCCATCGTCCGCCTGAGGGAAGGGGCCGAGGCCAGCGCGGAGGAGCTCGTCGCGCACTGCCACCGGCACATCGCCGGTTTCAAATGCCCGCGCTCCATCGCCTTCCACGCCGAGCCTCTGCCGCTCTCCGGCGCCGGCAAGATTCTGAAGACCGAACTGCGCAAGCCCTATTGGGAAGGTCACGACAAGCAGGTGCACTGAGGGCGGCCGCGGGATTGGCGGAACCCCGGCCCGGCGGCCTATAGTCTCCCCGTCGATCCCGTTTCCTCCAGCGGAGAGCCGCACGCAATGTCCCTCGATTATTCGTCCCTGCTTCGCGACGACCTGCCACCGCCCGCCGCCCAGCCCTGGAGCGGGTTTCCCGCCTATAACTTCGTCGGCGGCAACGTCGACGGCGAGCATGTCCCGACACAGGGCCTGATCGACGCCGCCGCCCGGGTACTGGCGCGCGAGGGCCGGACTCTCGCGACCTACAATCTGGAAAGCGGGCCACAAGGCTATCTGCCGTTGCGCCGATGCGTCGCCGAGGCGCTGGCGCGGCGCACCGGCATGGCGACGTCGGCGGAGGAAGTGCTGATCACGTCCGGCTCCAACCACGCCATCGAGCTGGTCGGCGACGCGCTGCTGGCACCGGGCGACACCCTGCTGATCGAGCGGGAGACCTATGGCGGCAAGCTGTCCCGTCTGAAGAAGCGGGAGGTGAACGTCGTCGGGGTCCCTCTCGACGAGGGCGGCATGCGGATGGATGCGCTCGACGCGACCCTCGGTGACCTCGCCGCCAAGGGGATCAAGCCCAAGTACATTTATACGATCCCGACGGTGCAGAACCCGACCGGCACGGTGATGAGCCGGGAACGCCGGCTGGAGCTGCTTGAGATCGCGCGTCGTCACGATGTCCTGATCTTCGAGGACGATTGCTACGCCGACCTGCTCTGGGCCGAGGCGCGGCCGCCCACCATCCGCAGCCTCGACGCGGGCGGCGGACAGGTGATTTATTGCGGCTCCTACTCCAAGTCGATCGCGCCGGCCTTGCGCATCGGCTACCTGGTCGCGGACTGGGACTTCATGCGCCACGTCCTGCCCCTGAAGACCGACGGCGGGACCGGCGCGGTGACGCAGATGCTGCTCGCCGAATACGCCGCCGGCAACTTCGACGCCCATGTCGAGGATCTCAACCGCGGCCTACAAGCCAAGCTCGCCGTCATGGTCGAGGCCGTGGAATCCGAGTTCGGCACCAGCGCCGAGTTCACCCTGCCGAAAGGCGGCATCGTGCTCTGGATCAAGCTTCCCGACGAGGTCGACACCACGCGCCTCGCGCAGGCCGCGGCGGCGGAAGGCGTGGCGATCAATCCCGGCGCCGAGTGGGTCTGCGACCCGGATTATGGCCGCAGCCGCCTCCGCCTCTGTTTCGCCAACCCCTCCGAGACGGCGATCCGCGACGGCGTCGCCAAACTCGCCGAGATCTGCCACCGCGAGTTCGGCGTCCCCACCCGCAGCGCGAACATCGAACGCTGACCACCCGATACCGCCATCGCCCCTCGCCCGGAGAGCCGCCGCCCCCACCACCATGCGTCGTCGAACCGTCGCCGGATAGGCCGGAATGGGGTCAGGTCTTGTTTTTTGCCTAGAAATTCCTAATGAAGGCAAGAAACAAGACCTGACCCCAAAAGAGCATCGAAGGATATGGTGGTGTCGGCGACGTGGCGGGCGGTTATGGGGCGGCGAGGGCACGTGTGAACAGGCGGCCGCGGTTCTCGAGCGGTTCGGCGATGCCGGCGAGGCGGAGCATGTGCCAGGCGAGCGCCTGGTTGGAGGAGACGACGGGGATGCCGAGGGTGGCCTCCGCCGCCGGAATGACCGGGGCGGCGCGGAGGTTGGTGCAGGAGATGAAGACCGCCTCGGCGCCGCTCGCACGGCGGGCGAGGGTGACGACGGCCTCCAGGATCGAGGCGGGCGTGATGCGGGCGACGACGGCTTCCGTGCTCTGCTCGAAGGCCCCGACCTCCACGATCTCGATACCGTCGGCCTCCAGGGCGGCACGGACCGCGGCGGTGACTTGCGGCAGGTAGGGCGTGAGGAAGGCGATGCGACGGACGGAGAGCGCACGGAGTGCCGCGCGGGTCGCGACCATGGGGTCGCTCACCCGGGCTTCGGGGCGGGCGGCGCGGACCAGCGCCGCGACCCGCCCGGGGCCGATGACGCTGGCGCCCGAAGTGCAGGCATAACCGACGGCGTCGAAGGGGGCCGCCGCCGGCAACAACGCGGCCGAGGTGGTGATCCGCGCCTCCATGGCTTTGAGGGTTTCGAGCGTCACCTCGGGATCGCTCTCGATCCGGCTGTGATGCACGACGACGCCGTCGAGGGCGGTGAAATCGCGGAACTCCGGCTCCAACGCCTCGTCCGCCGCCAGCACGACGAGGCCGAGGCGGGCCCGTGTCGCCGAGCCTGCGTCCGTTTCGAAGGCGAGCTTCATGACCCGACCCGCGGCAATTCACGCGGCGCACGGCGGGTCAGCAGTTGCGGGCCCGTCTCCCGCACCACCAGGTTTTCCTCGTGCACCATCAGGCGGCCGGGCGCGAATTCCATGCCGGGCTCGAGCGTCATTACCATGCCCGGGCGCAGCACCGTTTCGTCGAACGCGGCATTCGACGGCGGCTCCGTCAGCTGGATGCCGAGGCCGTGGCCGAGCCGGCCGACCGAGTTGCCGAGCGCACCGCCCGCGGCCATTACCGTCTGCATGGCATCGTGCAGATCGCGCGCCGTGGCGCCCGGACGGACGGCGGCGAGGCCGGCCTCGGTCGCGTCCCAGACCGTCTCGTGCGCGCGGCGGGCCGCGTCGTCGACCGACGCGATGCCCCAGTTGCGGCAGAAGTCGCAATAGTAGCCGTCGAAGACGCAGCCGGTATCCAGGATCAGCACGTCGCCGGCCGCCAGCGCCCGTTCGCGTGGCGGGGAGATGATGTCGCCGTATCCCCCCGGCCCCGCCCCGCCGACGAGATAAGGCACGTCGTCGACGCCGACCTCCAGCGCGCGGATCTTGAAGCGGCGAAAAACCTCGGCCTCCTCCAGGCCCGCCCGCAACCATTCGGGCATGCCCTCGAACACCTCGGAGACCAGCGCGCAAACATGAGAGAGCTTGGCGATCTCCGCCTCCGACTTGATCAGCCGCGTCTCGCGGACGATCTCCGTCCCGTCGCCCCACCGCACCCCCGGCAGCGCCGCACGCAAGGCGTCAAAATCGTCGAGCGGCATGCGCAAATGGGTTTCCCGCCCGCGCTGCAACCCGATACGGGCGAAGGGCGCGAGCGCGTCGGCAAGCAGGGAGACGCCGTCATCCGTCGCGGCGGGCGAATCCCAGCAGCGGATGTCGTCGAGCCAGCCGCGGGCCATGCATTCCGCGCCGATGGCCGGGATCACCGCGATCGGCTTCCCCGTCGCCGGCAGCACCGTGTACCAGGGTCGCGTCGGGCTCTGCCAGAACTGGGTGAGGAAGCCGGTGAAATAGCGAATGTCGGCTTCGGTGGTGAGCAGCAGTGCATCGAGCCCCGCACCGGCCATCGCCGCCTGCGCCGTCTCGCAACGGCGGCGATATTCGGCCTCGGTGAAGCCGCGGGGCGGGGCCGGGCTCATGGCCGGTGCGGCACGCCGTTCGGGCCGAGACGGACATCGGCGCGCAAGTTCCGGTAAGGCAGCTTCGCCGGCTGGTCGACGAAGGCGCCCGCCGCCTCCACCACCAGCACCTCTTCGGCGATCGGCTGAAAGTCGGCGCGGAAATGCACCGAACTCTTCAGCCCGACGATGCGCCGTTCCGAGGGCTCGACGCCGAGATGGCGGAACAGCTCCTGGTCGGCGGCCTGCATGCGGTGGGTCGAGACCACCAGTTCCACCCCACCGATGGCGAGCAACGCCATCGGGCCGAGTTCGATGCGCGAGCCGCCGAACATCGGGCCCGTGCAGGTGATCTTGCCGTTGCCGAGACGGCGCACCTCGAAGCGGCCCTCGAAGGGTGGATCGCCGTCGGTGAAGCGCTTGCCGCCGACGGCGAGTTCAATCTCCGCCCCCTCGCCGGCCGCATGCGCCGCCGCCGCCGCTTGCGGATCGACGAGAACGCCGAGCACGGCGTCGCGGGCGCCCTCCTCGACCAGGGCGCGCAGCAGGCCAGTGGTGTCCGAGGTCGCACCGGCCCCGCAGTTGTCCTGCACGTCGGCCAGCACGAACGGCTTTGTGGCATTGGAGGTCATCGCGGTGGCGATCGCCGTGGCCGGGGCTAGGAACGGCACTTCGAATTCCCCCTCACGTTCCATGATGTACTGGAAGAGGGCATCCGCCGCCCGGTCCGCTGCCGCCTGGTCCTCGCCATAGGCGACGACGACGGGGCCGCATTCATGGATGTCGGCCGGCGGAAAGCCCGGGGTGAAGGAGACATGGGCGACGCCGGCCTCCGCCTCCAACGCCGCCAAACGGCGATAGACCCCGGCGGTCGGCTCCAGCATCGTGCATTGACCGGTGAGCGGCATCAGGAACGGCACCACGCGTCGTGCCTTGGCCGGCCGGGCGCCGGAAAGCAGCTGGTCCATATAGCGGGCGGCGCGGCGGCCCGTATCGGCCATGTCGACATGGGGATAGGTCCGATAGCCGATCAGGCCGTCGGCGCCGGCCGCCATTTCCGCCGTGGTGTTGGAATGCAGGTCGAGGCTGACGACGAGAGGGATGTCCGGCCCGATGGCGCGGCGCACCCGGCTGATCAGCTCGCCCTCGCCGTCCTCCAGATGCTCCGTCACCATGGCGCCGTGCAGGTCGAGATAGACCGCGTCGAACGGCGGCTGCAAGCCGGCGAGGACGATCGCCGACATCCGCTCGAAGGCATCCTCCGTCACATGCGCGGACGGCACGGCGCTGGCCCAGGCGATCGGCTTCAACTCATGGCCCTGGGCGCGCGCGACCTCGGCGAAACCACGCGTCGCGATATTGGTCTCGGCCAACAGTTCCAGCACCGCGGCGCCCAGCATCAGGCCCGGAAAACTCTCGGAGCGGAGAAAGTCCGTCCACGCCGCCTTCATCGGTGCGAAGGTATTGGTTTCGTGCATGAAGCCGGCATGCGCGATGATCGCCATGGTTCCTTACTCCTCTGAATACATCCGGTCCTCGGCGGTCGGCCCGCGACCTTCAGCCGCCGCCGCGCACCACCGCGGCACCGCCGTCGACCGGCAGGGTGACACCGGTGATGAAGCGCGCTTCGTCGGAGGCCAGGAACAATGCCGCGTTGGCGACGTCCCAGCCGGTGCCCATCTTGCCGCCGAGCGGGACCCGGGCGTCGCGCGCCGCCGCGATCTCCTCGCGCGGCTTGCCGAACTCCCGCGCCCGGGTGTCGACCGCCATCGGTGTGTCCATCAGGCCCGGCAGGATGACGTTGGCACGCACGCCATGGCGGGCGTTCTCGGCCGCCAGCTGTTCGGTCTGGGCGATCATCGCCGCCTTCGTCGTCTTGTAGCCGACCAGCGGATAGGTCAGCCACGCCGCCATCGAGGCGATGAACAGCAACACGCCCGAGCCCTGCTCCCGCATCACCGGCAGCGCGTGCTTGGCCGCCATCACGGAGCCGCGCAGGTTGATGGCGACGCAGCGATCAAAGGCTTCCTCCGTGATCTCGGAAGGCGGCGCGTCGCCGCCTGCAATCGAAACGCCGACGTTGTAATGCAGGATGTCGAGCCGGCCCCAGGCCCCGACCGTCGCCTCGACGGCGGCTTTCAGGCTGGCTTCTCGCGTGACGTCCGCCTCGCGGGCGCGGGCCTTGCCCCCGGCGTCGGTGATCATCGCCGCCGTCTCCTCGGCCGACCTGAGCCGGTTGTCCAGCACCATGACGGCCGCCCCTTCGCGCGCGAAGGTCAACGCCGTCGCCCGCCCGTTGCCGACGCCTTCGCCGGGGCTCTGTCCGCCACCGACGACGATGGCGGTTCTACCGTCCAAACGCATCACCATTTCCTCCCCGAATCCTCGGCGGCTCAGTCGAACAAAAAGACGCCCTTGCCCGTCGTCTGAGTGTCGAACAACTTGTAGGCCTCGTCGGCCTGGTCCAGCACGTAGCGATGGCTGAACAGGTGGTCGACGTCGATTTTGCGGTCGGCGACGAAGCGGGCGCAGTCCGCCTGGCCCATCGCCGAGAAGGTCCACGAGGCGACGATGGTCAGCTGCTTGCGGATCATGTCCGGGCTGACGTCGATGGTGACGTCGTTGCCCTCGCCGACGAAGCAGGCCGTGCCCCAGGTCTTGGCCGAGCGGACCGCGGCGATGCGCGCGTCGGGAATGCCGGAACAATCGAGGGTCAGGTCGGCGCCCTGGCCGTGGGTCAACTCGTGGATCGCGGCCACCGGGTCGACGTCGTTGGCACTCGGGTCGATGACCTCGTCGGCGCCGAACTCCTTCGCCAGGGCCCGTCGTTCCGAACCGATGTCGAGGGCGATGACCCGGGCGCCCATGGCGCCGGCGAGCTGGGTCGCGCTCAGCCCGACCGGGCCCTGGCCGAAGATGGCGATGGTATCGTTGCCCGAGAGGTTGATACGGCGCAGCGCACCGTAGGCCGTGCCCGTGCCGCACGAGATCGCGGCGCCGGTCTCGAAGCTCAGCTCCTCCGGCAGGGCGACGAGGGTCGACACCGGGATCTTCATGTAGGGGGCATGCGCGCCATGTCCGGTCGCGCCGTAGACGGTGACGCCCTCGCGGCAGAGCTGCTGCCAGCCGCCGCGGCAATGGTTGCAGGTCCCGCAGCCCTTGTAGTGATGCACCATGACCCGCTGGCCGACGCGCACTTCGTCCTCGCCCACACCGGAGCCGACGGCGACGACGACACCGCAGGGCTCGTGCCCGGCGATGACCGGGCCGTCGAGGTCGCCGAGGCCCAGCATCGCCGTGATCCCGCCCTTGGGCGCGCGGTACATCTTCAGGTCGCTGCCGCACATGCCGGAGGCTTTCATCTCGATCACCGCCTCACGCGGTGCGGGGCTGGGGTCGTCGAACTCCAGGAACTCGAGCTCGCGATCTCCGGTGAACACGACGGCGCGCATGGCGGTCTCTCCTTGTCGTCGATGGGGTTCCGCCGGTCAGCCGGCGCGAACGAATTTCTGGAAGGCATGGCAAGTCAGCGGGTGGAAATGGTCGATGGCGCCGGACGCCTTGACCACCTCGCCCACGTACATATCGCCGCGGCTGTCGACCCAGATGCCGTGCGGCACGATGAAGTTGCCGGGCAGCAGCGGGTTCCAGCCGCCGATCTGGCGCTGGATGTTGCCGTCGAGGTCGCAGATCGTCACCCGGGCGATCGGCGCGTGGCCGATCGGCGGATGGTCCATGAAACAGAAGTGCGGCGTTTGCGCCGGCGGCACCGCCCAGCCGAGTTCGGCGATGTAGAGGTTCTCCTGCTCGTCGATGAACAGGTCGTCAGGCCGGTTGACCCAATCCCAGACGGCGAGGAATTCACCGTCCGAGGAAAAAATCTGGATGCGGGAATTCTCCCGGTCGGCGACGAAGACCCGGCCCGAGCGGTCGACGGCGATGCCGTGCGGCAGATTGAACTCACCGATGCCGCTGCCGGGTACGCCCCACGACGCCTTCAATTCGCCCTCCGGCGAGTAGCGGTGCACCCGGGCATTGCCGTAACCGTCGGCGATGAAAAGGTCGCCGTCCGGGCCCGGCGCCAGGTTGGTCACCATGTTGAAGGGACCGGCCGAGCGGCACACCGGGCTCTCCCCCAACTTGAAGCCGGTATCGGCGGGATTCTCGGTGTCGCCCAGCGTCATCAACAGCTCACCGTCGGTGGTGAACTTGCGCACCGTGTGGTCGGCGTTGTCGCAGCACCAGACCTGGTCGTCGGAATCGATGAAGATGCCATGCGCGTTGGAAAAGACGTCCTCGCCCCAGGCATCCAGGAACTGGCCCTCGCGGTCGAAGACGATGACCGGGTGATCGCCGCGGTTAAAGACATAGACCCGGTCCCGGCTGTCGACGGCGACGCCTGCGACCTCGACGAAGGACCAGCCCTCCGGCAGTCGTTCCCAGCCTTCCAGCACCTCGTATTCGAACTTGTGCGGTCCGATCGCCATAGCCGTTTCCTCCCCGATGTCCAAGTGTAGTGGATCGGTCGCATCGGGCGCCAGTGGCGACGCGCGGCGATAGTCCGGGCTTTTGCCATACCCGCCGGCGATCGATATGCTTTCCTTCGATGGGCCAACGTTCCGAGCCCGGGCGAGAAGACACGTGACATCGCCGCCATCACGCCGATCGATTGCCAAGCCGCCGGCGCCGCCCACTTCCGACGAGGGTGGGTTCGCCCGACTGACCGGCTGGGCGTCGTCCCGCGGCCGCAAGCGGGGCCTGCTCCTCGTCCTGACGGCCGCCGGCATCCTTGCCTGGCTCGCCCATGTTGTCGACCTGGCCGCGCTCGGACAAGCGTTTTCCCGACTGCGAGTTTCGCATTTGCTGGCCGCCGGCGCGGTGACGGCGTGCATGCCCCTCGTCCTCGGCCTGCGGCTGAAACTGGTGCTGGCCAGCCGGGGTTTGGACCCGGGTTGGCGGCGCTGCACCTGTGTCGTGCTCGGGATCCATCCCCTGAACGTCATCTCGCCCGCCCGGCTCGGCGAAGGCTTTCGCATCGTGGCGCTGCGCGATCTCGCCGATCCGGGAACCCTGATCGGTCTCGTCGTCGGCGAACGACTGCTCGACATCACCATGCTGGCGACCATCGCCGCGACCGCCGGCTTGATCAGCGGCCGGAACGAACTGGCATTGCCCGCCTTGGCCGTGCTGGGGGTCGTGCTCTGCGTTTTTCTGGTGGCAATGTTTTCGGGTCGCCTGCCCCTTTCCGGACGCGCAAAGCACGTCGCCGAACGCGTGGCGGCAGGGCTATTGGCGCTCCGCCACTCCCGGCCCCACCTCGCCGGCGCCATCGCGGCGACCGTGGTTCTCTGGTCCCTCACCATGACCCTGGTCACGATCCTCTTCGCCGGTGTCGGCGCGCCCCTCTCGCCTTTGGCCATCGCGACGGCGATGCCGCTCGCCATCTTCGCCGGACTGCTGCCGATCACGCTCGGCGGTTTCGGCACGCGCGAAGCCGCCCTTGTCGCCCTCCTCGCGGGCCAGGTCGCGGCCGCGGACGCGCTCGCAGCCGGTCTGCTCTACTCGCTCTATACCTACATCTTGCTCGGTGGCTTCGGTTTGCTATTCACCCGTCACGCGTTACGCTATTGACACGCCACCATTCATTTTAGGGTAACCATTCGAGGATTTTGATAAAATGAAGTCTGGGAGGCTACCAGCGACGGCACTTTCCCTGCTGGGCGCCATCCTCGTAATCTATGCATTGGCAGTCGCGCTTCCTACACTCGTCCAGCGCCTGATCCATGACGGCCCGTTGGACCATCAGGAGAGTTATACACTCTTCGCTGTTGACCGCATTAATAATGACGAGCCGATCTATTCGTAACCGGGGCAAAAGGCCGGGCCTGGGGACGGGGGGATCTGGCCTGGGTATAGGGGTGAGTCTCAACGGCCACATCTTGTGAGGCTTCCGCGTCAAGTGACCAGATATCGATGTTCGCGGCGGGAGGTCTGTGATTCGATCCCGTCATGGCCGAATCGCTTCCGGATCTCGACGATCTTGATGTCGCCGCCCTGAAGGCGCTGGTTCTGACGCTGCTTGAGGAGCAGGCGGCCCTGCGTGCCGAGAACGCGACATTGCGCGAAGAGATCCGCCGTCTCAAAGGCCTTTCCGGGCCACCGGATATCAAGCCGAGCGGCATGGACAAGCAGGCCGTATCCCGGGGCCGGACGGGGCGGAAGGCGGGACGGCGGGCCAAGAAGGGCCGGGTTCCCATCGACGAGAGGCGGATCGTCCGGGCCGCCGTGCCGGCGGGCTCGCGCTTCAAGGGCTATGAAGACTATCTGGTTCAGGACCTGCTCTGCCGGCCGAACACTGTCCTGTTACGCCGCGAGCGCTGGCTGACGCCCGAGGGGGCCACGATCGTGGCGCCGCTGCCGGCGGGGACGCGCGGCCACTTCGGCCCGGCGCTCAGGCGTTTCGTGCTGGCGCTCTATCATGGCGGCCAGACCAGCGCGGAGCGCTTGGCGCGGCTCTTGGACGACCTCGGCATCAAGATCTCCAAGCGCCAGGTGGTGCGGTTGTTGAACGAGGGCCATGACGGCTTCGTCGCCGAGGGCGAGGCGGTGCTGCGCGCCGGCCTGGAGACGGCGCCCTGGATCAGCGTCGACGATACCGGCGCCCGCCACGCCAACCGCAACGGGGTGACGAGCGGGATCGGCAACGACGCCTTCGCTTGGTTCGCCACGACGTTTTCCAAGAGCCGCTTGAACTTCCTGGAACGGCTGCGGGCCGGCCACGCGGACTATGTGCTCAATGCCGCCGCCTTCGCCTACATGGCCGAGCGCGACCTGGCCGCATCGGTGATCGCCCGTCTGGCCGAGGGCTGCCCGCGGCGCTTCACCAACGAAGATGCCTGGCTGGCCCACCTGGGGCGGCTCGCCATCACCGGGCACGGGGACGGGCGCGGGGCCGCGCGGACCGCCACCGAGGGGGCGCTGTGGGGCGCCATCGCCGCGCACGGCCTGCTCAGGGGCACGGCCGCGGGCGCCTGCGTCGTCCTGAGTGACGATGCTGGCCAGTTCAACGTCGGCCGCCACGCGCTCTGCTGGGTCCATGCGGAGCGCTTGATCCACAAGCTGATGACCTTCTCCCGGAGCCAGCGGCGCGAGAAGGAACACATCCAGGCACGGCTCTGGCAACTCTACGCCGATCTCAAAGCCTATCGCGAAAGGCCGGCGCCAGGACGGCGGGCCCACCTGGCATGCCGCTTCGATGCGCTCTTCGCGACCAAGACCGGATTCCTCCGCCTCGACCGGCTCCTGGCTCGCCTGCATGCCAACCGCGACGAACTGCTCGTCGTCCTCGACCGCCCGGAGGTCCCGCTCAACACCAACGGCGCGGAACGCGACATCCGCGCCATGGTCACAAGGCGAAAATTCTCCGGCGGCACACGCTCCGAGGACGGCAAGCAGGCCCGAGACACATTCCTCGGCCTCTACAAGACCTGCCAGAAACTTGGCCTCTCCTTCTGGGATTATCTCGGCGACCGCCTCAAGGTCCCCGGCGCCCCACCCGTGCCCCCACTGCCGATCCTCGTCAGACAACGCTGCATCGAAATGGCTTGACCGCCCGGGGTTTTGCCCCTGTTACATCTATTCGGACCCGGATGCCGGCATTCGGAGCGTGGGAGAAATCTACAATCCGGCTCTCTATTGGGCAGCTTCCCATGTACTAGGCGAGGACCTTTCTTTCAAGAACCTCCGCCTGGTAACGGTGCTTCCACTCATCACCACCATTCTGCTCTGCGCCATCTTGCTTCGCGGTAGGATTTTTTCAGGCTCTCTGGGCACCCTTTGGATATTGATTTCGCTCTTGGGCTACCAGGTCTTTTGCTGGATAGACCTTGCCCGAGTAGATTCCATAGTTCTTTCTCTGATATTGCTCGCAATTTTAACGACGAGCCTCAACGACCGACGTCTGATTTATCTCTATGTCCTCACCGGTCTTTTCCTCGCCACAGCAGCGGCAGTGAAGCAAAGTGCAGTTCTCTTTCTCCTTGCACCTTTGCTCCTGCTGCCAAGTGACCGGCGCCAATGGATCAGCCTCCTGACGGCTCTCCTGATGGGCGGCCTGTATCTTTTGCTCTTCCGGGCGAATTTCGGCCCGAATTATGTGCTCTGGACAATCGATTACCCATCAATGCATGCATTTGGGCCGGCCAGAGCAACACGCAACGTCGTTACCTACATGATCTTGCAATGGATATGGGTTGTCGTTCCCGCATTTTGCCTGGCTCGCGGTGTGATTGCCATGCGATCGGGCGCAACGCGACTATCGACCGCAACCGCTTATACTACGGCGGCATTCGCCGGCACGCTGCTCTCTGTCGGCAAGGATGGCGGCAGCGTGCAGAACTTCGCCCTTTACTCCGTGCAGGCTGGACTCGTACTAGCGCGGTTTCTAGAGAGTCAGATTGCAGCTCGGAATTACCTGATGATCGGCTTACTGCTCCTAGGCCTGACAATGCCGGCGATACTGCGCCCTCTCCACGATGCATCGCCCTCTGCCTACCGTCCGGCGCCTGAAGACGCCGCCCGCTTTCAAGCACTGGTCACCTTCGTCGCCGATCAACCCGGCGCCATCTGGATCCCCAGCCATCCCGCGGTTGGCGCCCTCGCCGGCAAAGAGGTCTTTACCCCATTGCAAACACTGCTCGCAGACGCGACTCTCGAGGCACCGCATCTGCTGTTTCCAGTTGAACTACGACCAGCCATCCAAGCCGCAATCGACATGACGACGTTCGCAATTGTTATCACACCGTCGGAGATATCTACCCCGGGCAATGCCATCGAAGATGCGCTCAACCGTCGCTACCAAGATTGCGGTCTTCTTCCCGACCGCATGACGTTGCGCTTTTACGTGTCTCGCATGTTTGTCCCTGACCGGGTTTGGACGCCAAAAGAGGCCGAATGTCCTGTCTTCCAGCAGCGTTGACACTCGAAACAGCTCAGTTGTTCCCGACCACCGTCCCGAGCGTATCGCCGATCTCGGCATTGATAACCAGGTCCGCAATGGCGTCGAGGTCCGTCGGCTCCCGGTTCAAGATGACGAGGCCGGCGCCGCCGCGTTTTGCCATGATGGGAAAGCCGGCTGCGGGATAGACCACCAGGGAGGAGCCGATGGCGAGCAGCAAGTCGCAGCTCACGGCGGCTTCCTGAGCGCGGGCCATCTCCAACTCCGGCATCGCCTGGCCGAAGGAAATCGTCGCTGTTTTCACGATACCGTCGCACTTCGTGCACGCGGGCAGGGTCTCGTCCTTTTCGAAGGCCTGCTTGATTGGCGCCAATTCATAGCGCTCATGACAATCGAGGCAGCGGGCGTAGGTCGTATTCCCGTGCAGTTCGATAACCTTCTCGTCCGGCACGCCCGAGGCCTGATGAAGTCCGTCGATGTTCTGCGTGATGACGTGAGTGATCTTGCCGCGCGTGGCAAGCTGGGCGACGGCCCGGTGGCCGCGGTTGGGCGCGGCCTGTTTCATCGTATCGTCCATGGCGAACTTGCGGCGCCAGGCCTCGCGCCGCATCTCTTCCGAAGCCATGAAGTCCTGGAACTCGATCGGTTTGTACTTGGTCCACAAGCCCCCCGGACTGCGAAAATCCGGAATGCCCGATTCCGTGCTGATCCCGGCACCAGTGAAGACGACGACCCGGCGGGCCTGCCGTACCATCTCCGCCAGTCGTTCGATGTCCGCTTCGCTCATGCCGTCGTCCTCGCGCGTTCCGCCCATACGAGCATGAGGGTCGCAAGGGGCGGCGGCCACGTCAACGCGCTTCGAGCCGATCGGCGATCCAACGATGAAAGTTATGGGTCGGCGCCTCCATCACCGGCGAGAAACGCCCACCGTCGAAGGCCGGCGCATGGCGGCCGCGCTGCATGCCTTCGACCACAGCCAGGTCCTCCAGGAAAATCCCGCGCCAGAGCTCCAGCAGGGCCGCCCGCATGTCGCCGTAGGCCGGCCCCGTCATCTCCGTGCCGGCGAAGTAGAGGGCGACCCGCTCCCGCGTCAGGCCCGGCGCCAGCGGCTCCATCAGCAGGACGAAGGCATGATCCCGGTGCACGCCGAACTGCACGTTCGGATAGAGCGAGATGTATTCGGCGGCGTTCTCCCAGCGCGCCGACAATCCGTCGAAGTCGCGAAAGCCTCGGCCGATACCGTCGAGCGTCGGGCTGTAGACGTTCGTTCCTTGGCCAGAGAACAGTCCCGTTTCGGCGATGGCATAGTGATCCTCGAGCCGGGAATAGCTGTTGAGACCGGGATGGATGGTCGGTAGATGATAGGCCTCGCTGGTGTTCTCGATCAGCAGCTTCCAGTTGGCCGCGATCTCCAGCGTCAAGTTCGAGTCGGCACCGCCGGCAAATAGGGGCTGTTCAAACGCCCGCCAGCGGGTCGCCAACGGTTCGACATGCACCTCGAAGGCGGGCGCCTCGCCGGAAAGATCCACAAAGACGACGTCGCGCCAGACATGACTGCGGATTTCGGTAGTTCCGGACGGCGGTTTCAGTAAGTCCTGGCCACCGATTTCATAAAGTCCCGGCCGGTTCCGGGAGTTTGGCTTCGGGTGCCTTGTTGCCGTCAGTCGGGATTGTTTTCCGTTGTGGTTGGCTGGGTCAAGTCGGTCGTCGATTTCTTCTTTCGCATGCTGTCGCCTTTCAAGCCGATGCGGTGGGCGTTGTGGATGACGCGGTCGAGGATGGCGTCGGCGATGGTGGCCTCGCCGATCAGGTCGTGCCAGGCGGTCACGGGGATCTGCGCGGTGATGAGGGTTGAGCGTCGGTGGTATCGTTCCTCGCAGATTTCCAGGAGATCGAGGCGCTGGCGGTCGGTCAGGCCATGGGTTCCCCAGTCGTCGAGGACGAGCAGCTGGACCCGGGCGAGGCGGTCGATCAGGCGGGGCAGCCGGCCGTCGAGGCGGGCCATGGCGAGGTCCTCGAAGAGCCTGGGCATGCGGACGTAGAGGACGGAATGATCGAGCCTGGCGGCCTGATGGGCGATGGCACAGGCGAGCCATGTCTTGCCGGTTCCGGTCTGGCCGGTGACGATGAGGTTCTCGTGTGCCTTGAGCCAGACGCCCTGGGCGAGAGAGAGGACGGCGCGGCGGTCGAGGCCTCGTTCGGCGGCGAAGTCGATGTCCTCGATGCAGGCCTCGGGGAAGCGTAGCCTGGCCTGTCTGAGGCGGTTGGCGAGGCGCTTGTCGGCGCGGGTGGCGGCCTCGCGGTCGAGCATGAGGGCGAGCCAGTCCTCGCGGTTCAATTCCGATGATTGGCCTCGCTCGGCCATGTCGCGGTAAGCCTCTGCCATGCCCTTGAAGCCGAGGGCCTGCATCTGGTCGAGGGTCGGGTGTGTCAGCATGAGGTGTCTTCTCCTGGTTATCGGTAGTAGCCGGGGCCGCGGATGTTGGTGTGTGGCGGCAGCGGCAGAAGCGGTTCGCGCTCGGGGCGTGTGCGATCGAGGCCGGACTTGAGGATGGCGGCGAGCGATGAGTAGCTGGTCGTGTTGATGGTGAGCGCGCGTGCGCAGGCGGCCTCGACGCGTTCCGGTTCGTATCGGCGGGCGAGCGACAAGACGCCCATGGCGCTGCGATAGCCTTGCTCGGGATGGGGCCGATCGCGGATCATCCGCTCGACCAGGAGGGCGGCGTTGGGGCCGATGCGGCTGGCCTGGTCGATCAGGCTTTGTGGCGTTCGCTCGGCATAGCGCTGGTGCGCCTTGGGCATGTGGGCCGGGATCGTGGCATGGCCGCCATGCGGTGAGCGGCGGAGATGGCTGGCGACGCGCTTGTGGTTGTGGAAGATCTCGACCGTGCGGTGAGTGAGCCGGACTTGGACCTTGCGGCCGATCAGGCCGTGCGGCACGGAGTAGAAGCTGCGCTCGACGTCGACGTGATAGTCGGAATGGACCTTGGCGGTCTTCCATTCGGCATATTCGAAGGGCGTCGTCGGCAGGGGTGCCAGGGCCTCGCGCTCGATGGCCTCGAACATCTGGCGCCGGCTCTTTCCAAGGTTGCGCATGGGCCGCTCGTTGAGCTCCTCGAGGAGGTCGCGGATCGCCCGGTTGAGCTGGTCGAGGGAGAAGAAGCGCGTATTGCGCAGTCTTGCCAGGATCCAGCGCTCGACGACCTGGACGGCGACTTCGACCTTGGCCTTGTCGCGCGGCTTGCGGACCCGGGTCGGCAGGACGGTGGTGTCGTAGTGCTCGGCGAGCGCGGCGAAGGTCGGGTTGAGGGTCGGCTCGAACCAGAGCGGCTTGGCGACGCCGGCCTTGAGGTTATCGCAGACGATGCTCTTGGGCACGCCGCCGAAGTAGGCGAGCGCCCGGCATTGTCCGGCGACCCAGTCGGGCAGGCGCTGGGTCAGGCTGGCGGTGGCGAAGGTGAGCGAGGAAGCGCCCAGCACGGCGACGAAGATCTGCGCGTCGTGCACCTCGCCGGTCTCGGGGTCGACGATGTCCACCGTCTGGCCGGCATAATCGGTCTGCATGACCGCACCGGCCTCGTGGCGGTTGCGCCAGGTGGCGCCGGTGCGCCGCTTGAACGCCGTGAAGGCTTCGCAGAACCAGGTGTAGCCGTAGCCATCGGGATGTGAGGCGCGGTATTCCTGCCAGAGCAGGGTCAGCGTCACCCCCTTGCGCTTCAGCTCGGCCGCGACCGTCGGCCAGTGCGGCTCGCACCTGTCGCGCGGGGGCCGGCCCATGCGGCGGAACAGCGTCTCTTGCAGGACCGCGTCGTCCTCGTATTCCGCCGGCAGCGGCCAGGCGGTAAGGCCGACCTCGCGGGCCCGCAGCAAATAGGTCGACACTGTCGTCTTGGAGACCTTCAGCCGTTCCGCCACCTCTCGCGCCGAGAGGCCTTGGTCATGCGTCAGCCGCAGGATCGTTCGTGCATCTCTCACCGTCGTTCGTCTCGTCTGCTTCCGTCTGGGCATGTCCCCTCCCGGCAAAAGCCAAGAGGTAGACGCCGAGACGGCGCACCCGAAAGCTGAACTCAGATCGCCCCGTGATGCTGTCCGGGACTTTCCGGAATCACTGGCCGCGACTTACTGAAATCTCTGGCCAGGACTTTCCGTAATCGGTGTCCGGGACTTTCCGAAACGCGCACATGACTGCGCACCGCCTGCAAGGCGAGTTCGCCCGGCCGGATCGCCGGATGCTCGTGCACCCCGGGCCCACCGACGTTCGGCGTCGAACGGAGTTGCCCGTCGAGGCCGTAGCACCAGGCGTGGTAGGGGCAACGCAATACCCGGCCGACGTTCCCCGCCGTCGTCACCAGCTGCATGCCCCGGTGACGGCAGACATTGTGGAAAACCCGGACCGCGCCGTCGCCATCACGCAGCAGCAGGAGGGGCATGCCGAGAACCTCGATCGGGCGCGCATCGCCCGGCGCCGGAACATCCTGGCCGAGGGCGACCGCCGACCAGGTCCGCTTGAAGATCAACTCCCGTTCACGGGCGAACATCTCGTCGTCCGTGTAGCAGGCATTCGGCAGGCCCCGGGCCTCCTTGATCGGCCGGCGCACGGCATCGAGGGTGGCGAGGTCCAAGGTCATTACGCCGCGTCCGCCGACCAGATCAGGGGAAACATCTCCGAGACCATGGCATCACCCGGCTCCAGCCCGTGTCCCTCCAGCGGCGGCGAGACCCGTCCGGGCCGGGCCGCGTAGCGGGCATCCTCTCCGAGCCAGCGTGTCGCCCAGGCCCGACGACGGCGCACGGGCGACAGATTCCCGGGCGCCCCATGCACGGTCAGCGCATGAAAGAAGATGCAGTCGCCAGGCTCCAGGTCCCACGAGAGGAACTCGTGGCGGTCTCGTTCGGCATCGAAATCGGGCAGGTCCTCGAAACCGTCGTCGGCGACCAGGGCGGTTTGCGCCACATTGAAATAGCGCGGGCGGAACCGGCGCCCCCAACGGTGTGAGCCGGCGATGTACTCGACGCTGGCCGCCGCCGGCACGGGATCGAGGGGCAACCAGATAGAACCGATCATATCGCCGTCGATCGGATAATAGGGCTGGTCGTGGTGCCAGGGGGTGGGAGCGGCGGTACCGGGTTCCTTCACCAGCAGATGGTCGTGATAGAAGGCGATGCGACGGGCACCCAGCATCGCCGCGGCAATACGCGCGGCCGGGCTCTCTTCGACGAAACGGCGGCAGGCGGACCAGCGCTGCCAAAGCTGGAAATCAACGAAGAAATCGCCCGCCTCGCCCTCGGGTGTGTTGCGGCGGACCATCGGCCCGGGGTCCGCCTTGTCGGCCTCGACCGCCTCCCGCAACTCCTCGATCCATGGCAATTCGAATGCGCCTCGCAAGGCGACCGCGCCGTCGCGCCGGAAGGCCGCGATGGCCGCATCGTCGACGCCCGGGGGAAGCTTCGTCTCCATCACCGCCTCACTCCCTTGGCAATTCGACGTCGACCATTGCCGCAAGCCACCGGTCAGTGCAAGCTGATTGTGCGGGCGGAGGAAATCTCGGATAAGTTCCCCTCCGCGACGAACCTCGAACATCACCCCGACGAGACGACGATCCGTGTTTTTGCTCCAACGCTGTTTTCTGCTTTGCGTTCTGCTTTGGCTTTGCCCGGCCGCTGTCGCCGAGAGCGTTCTGCGCGTCCAGATCCCCGATCGCCTCGACAGCCCCGATCCGTTCTGGAGCGGATCCTACATCGCGCGCGATCACGGATTTCTGGTATTCGATACCCTGTTCGGCCGGGATGACGAGCACAATGTCAAACCGCAGATGGTCGAGCGCTGGACCGTGTCGGAGGATGGGCTCGAGTGGGTCTTCACCCTGCGGACCGGCCTGCGCTTCCACGACGGTGCCCCGGTAACGGCAACGGACTGCGTCGTCTCGCTGATCCGATGGGCGGCGCGGGATCCGATCGGCCAGGAACTGATGGACCAGATGGCCGAGATGAAGGCGCTGGACGCACGTCGCTTCCGCATGATCTTGCGCCGCCCCTTTGCGCTTTTGCCGGCGGCCTTGGCCAAGACCAGCCCGCCCGTGCCCTTCATGCTGCCGCGCCGGTTCGCCGAAACCGATCCCTTCACCGAGCTGCGCGAACCCGTCGGCTCCGGCCCCTTCATCGCAGAGGCGATTGCCTCGGGCCCGCCCTCGCTCGTCGCGCGCTATCGCCGAAATCCGGCCTACAAGCCGCGGGACGACGAGCCGAGCGGAACCGCCGGCGCCAAGCGGGCCCTGGTCGATCGCCTGGAATGGCACCGCATCACGGACGGGGACGCGGCGCTCGCCGCCCTCGTCGCGGGCCGGCACGACATGATCGTCGGCCCGCCGTTCTCGATGCTGGATCGGCTGAGCGCCGCCGCGCCCGAAGGCATCCGGCTTCTGGTCACCGCGCCGGCCGGCCATCAAGCCTGGCTCCGCCTCAACCACCTGCATCCGCCTTTCGACGATCTGCGGGCCCGACGAGCGATGCAGATCCTGGTCGATCAGGCGCGATATATGCGCGCCCTCGTCGGCGATTATCCGAAGCTCGCACGGGCTTGCGCCGCCCTGTTCGGCTGCGATACGCCGCTGGCGAGCGAGACCGGCGGCGAGGCGGTGTTACGCCACGATGTCGGCGCCGCGAAGACCTTGCTGACCGCCGCCGGCTATACCGGCGAGCCGCTGGTCGTTCTGCGCCCGACGAATATCCCCGATCTTGCCGGCCTGTCCAATGTCACGGCCGAACTGCTGCGCCGGGCCGGCGCCAGGGTCGATGTCGTAGCCCTCGACTGGGAGGCCTATACGGCACGGCGGGCGGACCGTCGGGCGCCTGAAAAGGGTGGCTGGCACATGTTTCACACGCTCTGGAGCGCGGCCAACATCGCCGATCCGGAGATCAATATCGGTATCTGGGCCGGTTGTGCGGACGGAGCCTGGTTTGGTTGGCCTTGCGACCCGGCGTCGGAAAAGCTGCGCCGGAGCTGGCTCACGACAGCGGATCCCAGGGCGCGACGCGACATCGCCGAACGCGTGCAGGACGGCGCCCACGCCCTGGTAACACACATCCCGCTCGGTGAATTTCACCGCCCCCTCGCCCACCGTGGCACCATCAGCGGCTTCGTCCGCGCGCCGTTTCCGGTGTACTGGAATCTCCGGAAACACCGGATAAGCACCGAGACTAGCGGGACGGAGCAGGCGCGTTGAGGGCAGCGAGCCGGCGTTCGCGCTGGGCGACGTAAAGGCCGCTCGCGACCACCAGGGTCGCCCCGATACCGAGCCAGACATCGGGCACGTCGGCAAAGACGAGATAGCCGAGAATCGCTGCCCAAACCAACGAGAGGTAGCGGAACGGCGACGTGATCGAGGCCTCGACATAGGCCAGCGACATGATCGAGAACAGATGCGCCGCCGCCCAGGCACAGCCCGTGGCGAGGAAGATCGCAAGATCGCTCCAGGCCGGCAGGGTCAACCCGTTCGGCATGTCGAAGAAGCCGATGAGCGTCGCCAGGACCATGGAATAGAACAGGATCGTCGAGGCGCCGTCGGTCGCGCCCAGCCGCCTCGTCACCACATCGCGCAAGGCGGAGGCGAGCGCGGCGCCGAGCGGCGCCAACACGGCGATCGTCACGACCCCGCCACTGGGCTTGATCATCAGCAAAACGCCGCAAAATCCGATGCCGACCGCGATCCAGCGCCGCGGTCCGACGGTCTCCCCCAACAAGAGGCTCGACAGGGCGGTCAAAATCAAAGGCGCCACGAATACGATGGCGAGCGCATCGGCGATCGGAAGATGGCGAAGCGAGACGATGATCAACAGCGACGTCAGGGCTGCCAGCGCCGCACGTAATCCGACCTCCTTCGGCCGTGCCGTCTTCAATCGCCGCCACCCGCCTTGCCACCAGAGCAGGAGGGACAACGGCAGGAAGCTCAACAGCCCGCGCCAGAACATGATCTCGCCGGTCGCGAAGTCGCTACTCAGCCATTTGACCGTCGTATCCTGGCACGTCATCAACGCACCGGAGACGACGACACACCCGATGCCTTTGAGGATTGCCGCCGGGGTGGTCGGAGTCGTCATGCTGATTCCCCGACGTAACCCACCTTCACAAGGACTCGAAAATCGACGTCACCCGACCAGGATCGGGAGGCCAAACCGCGCCACAAATGATCTAACACAGACGAGCAAAAGGGATCACTGACGCAATCAGCGATCCCCATAATTCATTCACCTCATCCGACCGCGGATGGCACCACCATCCGCGGTCATCAAAGTATCGTCAGTTAGTCGTCGTCGTCGTCGACACGGTAACCGTGCCCGTCCCGTCACCATCATCGGAAATGCTGCAGCAGTTCTCATTATGGCTCTTGTTTCTGTCTCCTGGGTGATACTCGCTTGGGGTTCGGTTTCGGTTCAGAGGCTGGCTCTGGCAGGCGGTGGCTGCCCAGTGATGAGGGTCCGCACGAGGGCCGCCCAGGAGGGGAAGACGATGTAGCTGGTAATGGTGCGTAAGTGTTCGAAGAAGCGCCGACGTGAGCCAAGGGCGCCGCGGGCCTTTTCCCAGACGGCTTCGAGGATCTCGCACACGCCGTGGCAGGCGAAGGCGAAGAGGTTCATGGTGGCGAGCAGGGCCGAGAGGTTCTGTTTGCCATGTCCGAAGTTGTGCTCGAGATTGTAGCCGTTGTTCTTGAGCACGTTGAAGGTCTCGTTCTCGATCTTCCAACGGGCCCGCCCGCAGGCGGCGAGTTCGGCGACGTTGCTCCGGTCGACAGCGATGTCGGTGACGAAGCTGTTGCGGTACGTGACCTTTCCGGCCTTGTTGACGATCTCGATGTTGAGCCAGTTGACCCGGAGCGCGTCCTTACCGTCGCGGATCGGCACGTCGGCGAGCCAACGGTAGCGATGGGTCTGGAAGCCACGGCCTTTCTTGACCCGTTCCTCGTGGATCGGCAGTTCGATGCCGTCGAGCCATTCGTGGAGCGTCGGATGCGAGCCTGGCTTGGCGACGAACAGGAAGTTGCCGCCAACCGCTTGAACGGCCTCGCAAATCGGCTGGCGGGAATAGAGATCGTCGCCGAGATAGATCGGCTTCAGCCGGGCCAGGCCGGGCCCGTGCGCGACCAGCCAGCGCCGCGTCGCCCGGCTTTCGCAGTCCTGCTTCTCCCCGCCATCCTGGGGAACGACGAACTCCGGAGCCAGCGGTATCGCCCGGGCGTGGCCCGGGGCGACAAGCGCTGCCGTGACCATGTTGTGGTGATACTCCACGGCCCCGTCGTTGCGCTTGCGCTGCGAGCAGTTGGGGCAGGAGATCTTCCGCGAGCAGAAATATTCGGTGCCGTCGAGCGCGACCAGGAGATGGCCGTCCAGGCGTCGGAAGGGGCCGAGCCCACCGCCCGCCTCCAGACGTTCCAGCAGGGACGAGAAGAGCGGATAGAGCCTGTCCGGCACCACCGGGTCCAGCATCGCCCGGATCTGGTTGTCCGTCGGGATCCGCGACATGGAGAACAAGCTCTCACAATTCGAGCGCCCGTGCGCCCGCGCCAACGTGCGCTGATGGGACAGGAACGAGGGGCTCTGCATGAAGAACAGCGAGAAGGCCGAAAGCCCGAAGTCGGCCATGTCATAGCGGCTGTTGCTCCCCGTCCGCTTGTCCGGGAAGGACCCGCAGAGCGAGCGCAACTCCAATATCAGGTCTTTGAGCACCTTCATCGCCACTTTGAATCAGAAACCGGGCTCCTTGCATAGGAAAAAATCAACGCAAATCGCCAAAATGAGAATTGCTGGAAATGCTGGTCACGACCACGGCAAGGCCAGCAACCACCACAACAGCACCGACAACCAGACCGGCAAGGGGGATACCAGCGAGCACGGCGCCCGACGCCTCGCCACCTGCGGCGGCGCCCGTCGTCTGCTGCGGCTGCGCCGCGACCTGCTGCGATTGTGCCGAAGCAACCACCGGCGACAACGCCAGGAGACCCGACAACGCCAAGACAATTCCCGTCTTCATGACTCTTCACTCCAAACTGGTTCGATCCGGGGGCCATCCCCGGCACTGCTTAAGAAGCGAGCGAAACCTAGCATGAGGGCGCGACATCGAAAAGAAGATTTTCAGCAGATCTTGACCCCGATTTCCAAACCATCGAGAAACCCCCTTAATATTCAGTTGCTTAGGACAAAACGACGCCTCAAGGCAAATGTTGCCGATAAAACTTCGCCCGGCCGAAAACAGGGTCCCCAAACCCATTTCGCCGACCAATTGTGGAACGGCCGTCTTCGAGCCGCGAATCTCCCGTGGCGCCGGAGCATCGCCGAAGTCGGGAAAAGTCCCGCATATGCAACCGATCCTGGGAAACGGTGCTGCCTTGGGGTAGTCTTCATTCACCCGATGGAACCCGCCTGTACGAGGAGCGCTGCTGGATGAGTGGACCACGTTTGTTGCTGACGCTGTTGGGCTTTTTCGCGCTTTGCAGTGTTTCCGCCGCCGCCGCGCCGGCCAAGCCCGCGGGTCTGGTGCTCGAGCTCGAAGGCACCAGCAGCCCCGCCATCGAGGCCTTCGACGAGGTGACGACCAAGACGTCCCTCGACCTCGGCAAGGATGCACGGATCGTTTTCCAGCATTACCAAAGCTGTGACGAGGTCACTATCATAGGGGGTCAATTGGCCTTCACCGAGCGACGTTATCTGGTCCGCGGTGGTGAAGTGGTCGATGTTGCCCGCGGACAATGTCCCGACGCGGTCGATCTCACCAAATCGAGTTCCGTCGGCGGCGTGGTCCTGCGGTCCGGGTTCGGTGCGAAGAAGCTGGCGCCGACGCCGACCTTCGTTCTGATCGGCGGGGACTGGTCGACCGTCGCGGCGGTGCGCGTGCTCTCGGGCGATGCGGTGATCGCCGAGCTGAAGCCCGAGGGCCGCGAAGTGCCCTGGCCGAAGGAGCTGGCCGCCCTCGAGTCGGGCGCCGAGTACAAAATCGAACTCACCCGCACCGAAGGCGGCGCCCCGGAGGCCAAGACAGCCAAGGTGCGGAAGAACGCCAATACGCTGATGCTGATCCGGATCGACTGACGCCGGGCCCGGGGGCTGGCGATGCGGGGGCGACAACGCTATCGGGGGCCGACCCTGCTCGCCCTGGTCCTGGCCGCCCTGTTGCTTCAAGCCGTCTTGCCGGCGGGCGTTCCGGGCGACGGTCGCCTCTACGATTGGGCGCTCGCCGCCCGCGCACAGCTCTCACCATCCGAGACCGGCGATAAGGGCCCGGCGGTGGCCGTCGTCGCCGTCGACCCGCGCAGCCTGGCCACGCCGCGTCTGG
Organism: uncultured Alphaproteobacteria bacterium; assembly: GCA_951812805.1. Taxonomy (GTDB): domain Bacteria; phylum Pseudomonadota; class Alphaproteobacteria; genus JASLMY01. The sequence goes on from CATOSZ010000004.1 coordinate 226,781, forward strand.
CGGCAACGCCGCGCGCCCTCTTCGCGCCGTTCTGGGCGGAGCTCGTCAACGGCCTCGCCGACGCAAAAGCCGGGGCGATCGCCTTCGACCTCATCCTCGCGAGCGACGGGGCCAGCCTCGTCGGCAAGAAATACAATCGAAGTTTCCTGGTCGCACTCAGGAAACACCGCAATCACATCGTGCTTGGCCACTCGGAAAAGACGCTGCCGCTGCGGCGTTATCGCGCCGTGCTGCAGGATCGTGCCGAGGCCCTGGGGTTGCTGGAGATGGAGGACCAGGGTGACGGCGTGGTCCGCCGCATCACGCTGGTGCATCGGACCGAGGACGGTGCCGCCCTGAACGGTATCGCCGCCGCCGCGTTGGCCCGCGCCGGCCACGGCCAGGTCCCGGACCGGATCGTCCCGGCCCCGCGTCGCCATGTGGAATCGCTACCGACCTTCGCGCTCGCCGACGTCCTTGCCTGCGCCGAGACGGCGCCGGCCGGCCTCCGGAAGATTTTCGCCGGCAAGCTGGTGTTCATCGGCTCGGTCCTGCGCGAAGAAGACCGCAAGCGCCCGGCCAGCCGATACCTGCCGCCGCCCGCCGCCCGGACCGTCGAAGCGCGCTGTCCGCCCGCACCGCTCGGCCCGTCGATCCCGCCCGACGACAACGACGACAACACGGTCCCCGGCGTCCACCTGCACGCCGCGGCGGCGCAGGCCGTGCTCGACGGCGAATGGGTCGTGCCCGCGCCCGGCTGGGCCGGGGTCGCGCTCGCCGGCCTGCTGGCCCTCGTCGGCGCGGCGCTCGGTCTCTGGCTGACGCCCTGGATCGCCGCCCTGTCCCTGACGGTGCCGGCGCTTCTCGCCTGGCTCGGCCAGGTGCTGGTGATCGACGCCGGCTATTGGCTGCAGACCGCCTTCCCGCTCGCCGCCCTGATCGCCGCGGCGATCCTCGCCTATATCGTGCGCTATCTGGTGGAGGAACGCCGCCGCCTCGCCGTGCAGAAGGCCTTCGGCCATTTCCTGGCGCCGAGCCTGGTCGATCGCATGATCGACGAGCCGGGTGCCCTCGGCCTCGGCGGCGAGCGGCGCGACGTCACCATCATGTTCGCCGACCTCTCCGGCTTCACCGCGCTCTCGACCAGGGTCGGGCCGGAGGATCTGATGCGGCTGACCAACCACTACCTCGCCCTCATCGCGGACGAGGTCGACGCCAGCGGCGGCTATGTCGACAAGTTCATCGGCGACGCGGTGATGGCGATGTGGGGTGCGCCTGCCGACCTCGACGACCACGCGCTGGCGGCCACCCGCGCCGCGCTCGCCATGGCCCGCGGCATCGCCGAACGGGCGGGCGAGGCCGAGGCCCGGGGCGAGCCCGGCTTCGGCATCAAGATCGGCCTGCACGCCGGCGCGGCGATCGTCGGCAACGTCGGCTCCGACAAGCGCTACAACTACACCGCCGTCGGCGAGACGGTGAACATCGCGGCCCGCCTCGAGGGCCTGCCCGGCCTTTACGGTTGCCCGATCCTGGTCGGCGACGAGATCCACCGCCGGACCGAAGCCGCCATCCTCTACCGCGAAATCGACAAGGTCGTCGTCAAGGGCCGCGATACCGCGCTGCCCGTCTACCAGCCGCTGGCCGAGATCGACGCCGCCGACGATGCGGCCCGCGCCAGTGCCGCGGCCTACGAAACGGCGCTGGCCGCCTACCGGGCGCGCGACTTCACCGGCGCGGCCGCGCGCTGGCGGGCGTTGGGCCCCGACGACGGCCCCGCGGTCCTGCTGGCGACACGCGCCGAGGGCTATATCACCACGCCGCCACCGGCCGAGTGGGACGGCGACTTCGTCATGGACGGCAAGTAACGCCCGGGCCCGACCTACCGCTTCCGGGCCTGGAACACCTTCGTGCGATCCGGGCTGATGAAGATGGCGCGGCTGGGCGATACGAAGCGGAACGTGCCGCCGTCCTGCCCGCGATAGGCATTCTCCCCGGTCTTCTCATAGCGGCGGGTGCGGCTGCTCCCGCCGCGCCGCGCGACGAGATAGCCAGCACCCTGTTCCAGCACCGTTTCGCGCACCGTGGCGCCGTCGATGGTAAACTCCCAGATCCCCCGGACGTCGAGCCCCACGATGGTCGCCGGCGGCCGGGCGACGGGCCGCTCGGCCTTGTCCACGTTCGCCGCGGCGGTTTTCCGGAACTCACCCTTGCCGCCGCCGCGCGGGGAGAACTTCAGCAGCTTGTAGTTCTTGCGGAAGCGGATGATGTCGCCCGCGTCGCTGCGATACTTGCGCCCGGCCGGCAGCACCCGGTCGAAGCGGGTGCGCGGCCCGTCGCCGATGCGGGCGTAGATCCGTTTCTTGGTCTGGCCGTCGACGGTGATATCCTGGTTGCGCCCGCCGAGCCGGCCCTGCCAGCTGCCCTCCGTGCACTTCATGTCGTTGGTACAGAACTGCAGCGTCGTCGCCTTGATATAGCTGCCGCCGACATCGAACCCCGCCGCCCCGCCGACCGTCACGGTGAAGCCCTGGAAGGGTCCGATCTCGTCGTCCTTGCCGTCGCCGTCCTCGTCGCGCCGTTCGAACCAGATGGCGAGCGAGAGGTCCGGCTGCACCTGCTTCAGATTACCGAGGCCCGACTTTGCCTTGACCGCCTTGATGTTGGCGATGACGTCGGCAATGCCGAGCGCGAAGCCGTGCGACTTGCCGCGCAGGTCGTTGAAGTCACTCTTCCACATGCCGAGCGACACGCCGGCCGACGCGCCGCCGCCGGCGGACAGGCTGAAACTGCCGGAGGAATACCATTTGGAATCCTTCCGATCCTTGGCGTGATCGGCGCAGCGGAATGCCGCACCGACTTCGCCCTCGACACCGCCGATGACGCCGACCTCGGCGCCGACGCCGAGCGTCCAGCTCGCATAGTTGCCGCCGGGACAGAGGTTGTTGTCGGGCACCGCCGCCACCGCCTCGCCATCCTCGCTGCGGACGTCGGACTTCAGGTTTTCGTCGGAATTGATGCTGCGCGCCATGTTGAAGGCCGGCAGCAGATCACCACTCATAGCTTCGAGCTGGGCGAGCGCAGCGCGCTTGGTCGCCGCCTCGACGGAGATCTTGCACCGCCCGTTCAGGCCCCGCTTCAGGCCCTCGGCGCAGGGCTTGCCCTTGTCGCCGAGCTTGCAGGCCCGTTCCCCCTCGCCGCCGCAGCCGACGCAGACGCCGCCGCGCTCGGTGCTGTCGGGCGCGCATTGCCGACCCGCCTTGCCGACCCGGCAGGCCTTTTGGCCCTTGGCGCCGCAGGGCCGGCAGATGCCGCGCGTGTCCGGCGCGTAGGCCCCCCGGCAGGGATAGCCGGTCGCGAGCTTGGGGCAGGCCCGCTCGTTCGGGCCGCCGCAGGCCCGGCAGAGGCCGTCGATCAGCTTCAGCTTCGTCTGGCAGCGCGTTCCGGCCTTCAGCGCCCGGCAGGGCTTCTGACCGACGCCGCCGCAGGGCTTGCAGACACCGCGGGCGTCCGGCGCCAGGGCGCCCTTGCAGGGATAGCCGCCGGCGAGTTTGGGGCAGGCCCGCTGGTTCAGCCCGCCGCAGGCCCGGCAGAGGCCGTCGATCAGCTTCAACGGCGCCGTGCAGCGTTTTCCCGCCTTCAGGGCACGACACGGCGCCTGGCCGGCGCCGCCGCAGGGCTTGCAGATGCCGCGCTTGTTCGGCGCCAGCGCCCCCTTGCAGGGATAGCCGCCGGCGAGCTTGGGACAGGCCCGCTGGTTCAACGCGCCGCAGGCCCGGCACTGCCCGTCGATCAGTTTCAGCGGCGCCTTGCAGCGTTTCCCCGCCTTGAGCGCACGGCAGGGCTTCTGGCCGGCGCCGCCGCAGGGCTTGCAGAACCGCCGCGCGTCGGGCGCGAAGTAGCCACGGCAGGGATAGCCCCGCTTGACCTTCGGACAGGCCTTCTGGTTCGGCCCGCCGCACCTGGCGTAGCACCGCTTGTCGATCTTCATCCGCCCGCCGCGACAGGACTTGCCCCGTTCGATCGCCGGACAGGCGAGCTGGCCTTCGCCGCCGCACTTGCGGCAGATGCCGCCGATATTGCCGAGGCCCTTGTCGCAGATCGGCCCCTTGTAGAAGGCCGGACAGGGTTTCTGCCCCGCGGCACTGCACTCGTCGGCCTTCTTGGCCAGCGCCGTACTGCCAAGCGGCAATGCCGTGAACAACAACACCAACCCCAGGATCCCGAACAGAATCCCGGCGGATTTCGACATACCGAACATCGTTTCACGCCCTACTCGACAACGACGGCCCCCAAGCCGACAACGCGCGCGCCGAGTCTACGCCAGCGCCCCGCGCGAGGCCATTGCGATTTCGCCCCCTCCCCCCTAACGTCCGGGCGGTGAGGGGTGTGGGGGGACGTGAAGATGGCCGGCATGACGAAGCGGAAGGTGCGGGCGTTCGTCGCCGGAACGGCCCTCGCATTCACCCTCGCCTTCGCGCTCTCTTGGGCGGGCCCGGCGGCGTCGAGCCCGCGAGACGGCGGCCCGGCCGGCCGGGCAATCGTCGTCGCACAGATCGACGCGCTATTGCCGATGAAGGACCAGGTCGCCGAGAGCGACGCCCTGCCGATCGACGGCGTGTGGACGATTTCCAGCCTGTCCAAGCGCATCCACATCCAGCGCGGCCGGGCCTTCGCCGTCGATTCCTGGCTGCATCTGTTCACCCTGAAGATCCACCCCGACATGGTGGTCCTGCGCAACTTCGCGCGCACCGGCATCGGCGTCTACACGGCCGACGACCTGCCCCTGCTGGGCCCGGCCGAGCTGCGCCTGCACCCCGACGGCAACCTCGACGTCACGGTCAAGGGCGCGCTTGGCCCGGTGGCCTATATGCTGCACAAACAAGAGCTCGACGATCCCGACCTGCTGGCGGCGGAACTGGCATTGCTTACGGGCGAGAACGGGGGCGAGGCGCCGGACACCGGTCTGCCGCCTGTGGACGAGACCCCGGACAGCGGCGCGCCGCATCCGCTGGCGAATTGCGAAAACCTCGGCGTCGATGCGGAGACAAGTGAGGTTGTTTGTTTGGATTAGGGGGCGTTTACCGGTTTGAGTGTCGACCTGCGTCCTTGTAGATCGGCCGGCACCCAGGGGCATGAGCTGCAAGCTACCGAGGAGCAATCGACGAATTGCCGAAGTTCGAGCCCTCGCGCCCGGCGCTGCCGACCTGCGTGGAGGCAAACAGCGTAACCGGGGCAAAAGGCCGGGCCTGGGGACGGGGGGATCTGGCCTGGGTATAGGGGTGAGTCTCAACGGCCACATCTTGTGAGGCTTCCGCGTCAAGTGACCAGATATCGATGTTCGCGGCGGGAGGTCTGTGATTCGATCCCGTCATGGCCGAATCGCTTCCGGATCTCGACGATCTTGATGTCGCCGCCCTGAAGGCGCTGGTTCTGACGCTGCTTGAGGAGCAGGCGGCCCTGCGTGCCGAGAACGCGACATTGCGCGAAGAGATCCGCCGTCTCAAAGGCCTTTCCGGGCCACCGGATATCAAGCCGAGCGGCATGGACAAGCAGGCCGTATCCCGGGGCCGGACGGGGCGGAAGGCGGGACGGCGGGCCAAGAAGGGCCGGGTTCCCATCGACGAGAGGCGGATCGTCCGGGCCGCCGTGCCGGCGGGCTCGCGCTTCAAGGGCTATGAAGACTATCTGGTTCAGGACCTGCTCTGCCGGCCGAACACTGTCCTGTTACGCCGCGAGCGCTGGCTGACGCCCGAGGGGGCCACGATCGTGGCGCCGCTGCCGGCGGGGACGCGCGGCCACTTCGGCCCGGCGCTCAGGCGTTTCGTGCTGGCGCTCTATCATGGCGGCCAGACCAGCGCGGAGCGCTTGGCGCGGCTCTTGGACGACCTCGGCATCAAGATCTCCAAGCGCCAGGTGGTGCGGTTGTTGAACGAGGGCCATGACGGCTTCGTCGCCGAGGGCGAGGCGGTGCTGCGCGCCGGCCTGGAGACGGCGCCCTGGATCAGCGTCGACGATACCGGCGCCCGCCACGCCAACCGCAACGGGGTGACGAGCGGGATCGGCAACGACGCCTTCGCTTGGTTCGCCACGACGTTTTCCAAGAGCCGCTTGAACTTCCTGGAACGGCTGCGGGCCGGCCACGCGGACTATGTGCTCAATGCCGCCGCCTTCGCCTACATGGCCGAGCGCGACCTGGCCGCATCGGTGATCGCCCGTCTGGCCGAGGGCTGCCCGCGGCGCTTCACCAACGAAGATGCCTGGCTGGCCCACCTGGGGCGGCTCGCCATCACCGGGCACGGGGACGGGCGCGGGGCCGCGCGGACCGCCACCGAGGGGGCGCTGTGGGGCGCCATCGCCGCGCACGGCCTGCTCAGGGGCACGGCCGCGGGCGCCTGCGTCGTCCTGAGTGACGATGCTGGCCAGTTCAACGTCGGCCGCCACGCGCTCTGCTGGGTCCATGCGGAGCGCTTGATCCACAAGCTGATGACCTTCTCCCGGAGCCAGCGGCGCGAGAAGGAACACATCCAGGCACGGCTCTGGCAACTCTACGCCGATCTCAAAGCCTATCGCGAAAGGCCGGCGCCAGGACGGCGGGCCCACCTGGCATGCCGCTTCGATGCGCTCTTCGCGACCAAGACCGGATTCCTCCGCCTCGACCGGCTCCTGGCTCGCCTGCATGCCAACCGCGACGAACTGCTCGTCGTCCTCGACCGCCCGGAGGTCCCGCTCAACACCAACGGCGCGGAACGCGACATCCGCGCCATGGTCACAAGGCGAAAATTCTCCGGCGGCACACGCTCCGAGGACGGCAAGCAGGCCCGAGACACATTCCTCGGCCTCTACAAGACCTGCCAGAAACTTGGCCTCTCCTTCTGGGATTATCTCGGCGACCGCCTCAAGGTCCCCGGCGCCCCACCCGTGCCCCCACTGCCGATCCTCGTCAGACAACGCTGCATCGAAATGGCTTGACCGCCCGGGGTTTTGCCCCTGTTACCAAACAGCGTGTAGGCGAACACACAGACTATCGGGATCATCTGTATCCGCGCCCCGTGCGGGGCGACGACCAAGTATAGGGTTCAAGCCTTGCCTTTTTTGCCACTCGCATGTCACGGCGGCGTATATCAAGGCAAAATGCAAGACTTGACCCCTTTCCGTGCAAGTCTATATTTGATAAAAAAATTACTCAACAATTAACTTGAATGCAACATGCTGCTGATTATCACACTATATCGATATCATAGTCCTTTCGAGTGGCGTTATATCGAAGATGCATTGAAGTTGGCCAATCGTCGATAGCTACCTCAAATGCTTTGATTATTTCTTCAACAGGTACGCGCCAGAGATTTTTGTTTCGATCATAATCAGAGAATAAAAGAAACTCGATCCAATTCCTGCTTTCGTCTCGAAGTAAGAATATCATGTAGGCGTGCATAAATTGGTTTGCGACATGAGAAACCGATACGGACTTCTTCGCTTCCTTATTCCAGTCGTAGTTTTCGTCAACCTAAAAACGATTGACTAGATTGATGTCTACTAAAGGCTTGCTGCAATAGACGTCCATTTTATGATCAGAGGTTTCGCAAGTGACCTTCTTCGATTCAATCAATTTACGGACGATAAAAAATCCAATAACTGTATCTCTTTCGACGCTACAAACGAGCCGCTCAGACCAGCGTTTTGGTTGCTTGACAGGCGACAGTAACTTACTTATACGAACCAATTCTTCTCGCCAGTAAATCGATTCAATTGCCATTATTATATCTCACACCCTAAACGGCCATATGTACACTGATTAAAGCTGGCTGCCACCACCACAAAAGAGGGGTCCATCTCAAACTCTACCATGTACTAGGTAGAAGGCACGGCATGATTCTCTGACTTTATGGCCTCGAATTCCCGCTTTAACCTTTCAACCGAAGACAACACGATCCACCCGGGTGACATAAATTCCATCCCAATGCGCTTTAGTATGTGCTCGGAAATGCCTGCCATACCTTCGCCGCCCGGCACTTCAATTCGCAGCGGATAATTCTCATCGTTGCGATCAAATACCGCATCATAGCCCTCGTTAATAGCGATCTGGCATAGCGCGTCCAACTCGACCAAAACCAAAATGAATAGGTTGCCACGGATGAAGTCCCAAAGATGGTCTTTGCACTCAACAGTCAAAATAAAGGGCAGATATGGCGCCCAAGTTCGACTTGACTTAGCTTGGTTAAGAAAAAATACCCAAGGTGCATTAAGCTCAAGAGAATCCATTATATTTTCTAGCTCCGGTCCATCCTGTGTGATGACAATATAGTGCAAGCCGCGGTAACCGGGGCAAAAGGCCGGGCCTGGGGACGGGGGGATCTGGCCTGGGTATAGGGGTGAGTCTCAACGGCCACATCTTGTGAGGCTTCCGCGTCAAGTGACCAGATATCGATGTTCGCGGCGGGAGGTCTGTGATTCGATCCCGTCATGGCCGAATCGCTTCCGGATCTCGACGATCTTGATGTCGCCGCCCTGAAGGCGCTGGTTCTGACGCTGCTTGAGGAGCAGGCGGCCCTGCGTGCCGAGAACGCGACATTGCGCGAAGAGATCCGCCGTCTCAAAGGCCTTTCCGGGCCACCGGATATCAAGCCGAGCGGCATGGACAAGCAGGCCGTATCCCGGGGCCGGACGGGGCGGAAGGCGGGACGGCGGGCCAAGAAGGGCCGGGTTCCCATCGACGAGAGGCGGATCGTCCGGGCCGCCGTGCCGGCGGGCTCGCGCTTCAAGGGCTATGAAGACTATCTGGTTCAGGACCTGCTCTGCCGGCCGAACACTGTCCTGTTACGCCGCGAGCGCTGGCTGACGCCCGAGGGGGCCACGATCGTGGCGCCGCTGCCGGCGGGGACGCGCGGCCACTTCGGCCCGGCGCTCAGGCGTTTCGTGCTGGCGCTCTATCATGGCGGCCAGACCAGCGCGGAGCGCTTGGCGCGGCTCTTGGACGACCTCGGCATCAAGATCTCCAAGCGCCAGGTGGTGCGGTTGTTGAACGAGGGCCATGACGGCTTCGTCGCCGAGGGCGAGGCGGTGCTGCGCGCCGGCCTGGAGACGGCGCCCTGGATCAGCGTCGACGATACCGGCGCCCGCCACGCCAACCGCAACGGGGTGACGAGCGGGATCGGCAACGACGCCTTCGCTTGGTTCGCCACGACGTTTTCCAAGAGCCGCTTGAACTTCCTGGAACGGCTGCGGGCCGGCCACGCGGACTATGTGCTCAATGCCGCCGCCTTCGCCTACATGGCCGAGCGCGACCTGGCCGCATCGGTGATCGCCCGTCTGGCCGAGGGCTGCCCGCGGCGCTTCACCAACGAAGATGCCTGGCTGGCCCACCTGGGGCGGCTCGCCATCACCGGGCACGGGGACGGGCGCGGGGCCGCGCGGACCGCCACCGAGGGGGCGCTGTGGGGCGCCATCGCCGCGCACGGCCTGCTCAGGGGCACGGCCGCGGGCGCCTGCGTCGTCCTGAGTGACGATGCTGGCCAGTTCAACGTCGGCCGCCACGCGCTCTGCTGGGTCCATGCGGAGCGCTTGATCCACAAGCTGATGACCTTCTCCCGGAGCCAGCGGCGCGAGAAGGAACACATCCAGGCACGGCTCTGGCAACTCTACGCCGATCTCAAAGCCTATCGCGAAAGGCCGGCGCCAGGACGGCGGGCCCACCTGGCATGCCGCTTCGATGCGCTCTTCGCGACCAAGACCGGATTCCTCCGCCTCGACCGGCTCCTGGCTCGCCTGCATGCCAACCGCGACGAACTGCTCGTCGTCCTCGACCGCCCGGAGGTCCCGCTCAACACCAACGGCGCGGAACGCGACATCCGCGCCATGGTCACAAGGCGAAAATTCTCCGGCGGCACACGCTCCGAGGACGGCAAGCAGGCCCGAGACACATTCCTCGGCCTCTACAAGACCTGCCAGAAACTTGGCCTCTCCTTCTGGGATTATCTCGGCGACCGCCTCAAGGTCCCCGGCGCCCCACCCGTGCCCCCACTGCCGATCCTCGTCAGACAACGCTGCATCGAAATGGCTTGACCGCCCGGGGTTTTGCCCCTGTTACAAGCCGCGTTCGGGATTTCGAACGGCATGCCCGTCCTTTTGAGCTTCGACAATGCATTCATTGATTTGGTCAACATATGTGAGTTCAGGCACTTCGGCGGCACGGCGGCGCAGCACGGGAAACCCGCGGAACCCTTCGACCATATCCGTTTCATAGAAGGCATGCAGTTTCTTTAGGCTTCGCTTCTGCTTCTTGCCACGGCGATTCAGCTTCTTCGATGTCTTCACCTCGATCAGGCAAGGATCGGACCCGCCCATCAAGCAGATGTCGCCATGTCGGATGGTATTGGTTAGATCAACCAACAACGCTGGAACAGCGTGCACCAGTGCAGAGTCCAGAAGCAAGAGTTCATTTGCAAGCCCTTCGTTACCGATAATGAACCCAGCGTCCTGTTTAGCGTTCGTATTTTCAGTGCTATAAAAACTCTGTTTTAATGCGAATCGGTCCATGTAGAGGAAGGCTATCGCATCGCCGAAGCAGCGCCAAATAAATGCACACTGTCGAAATAGTTCGATGCGCTTCTCAAAATAGGACGGACGTTTCTTGACTGTGCTGCCCTCCGTTCCTCTAACCGCCCTTTGTTCGGTCTTGAGTTCACGGATTTTACCCTCCGCCCGCATGACCTCGTGAAGCAACAGCTTCTGGAGCTCTTTGAGCGTTGTCAAGTCCTCCAAATCAATGCGCAATGCCTGCAAAAGGGAGTGAGCCCGGGCAAATGAGTGTTTCCGATATCCAATCATTCAGGAAGATCAGCGGTGCATTCTGCCGCCTTCAGATTTGCTTTCATTTCCGTAATAGTAAAGATGGGTTGCGAAATTCCCATGAAACAGTTCGCATCGTCACGGCCGGCTTGAGATGCGAGACGCGTCTTAAGTTTCCATAAAGCGAATTATCACACCAGTGGCGATGCATTTCAAGTGGCCCGCTTCCGACCGTTCATCAGATGTTCTCTTTGGCACCATCAGACGTGCGCTGAGGCATGCTCGGGCCGCCATCAGATGGTGAGCATGCCCATCGTCAACCTCCACCTCGCCGCCATCACACCACATCCGCTCGGCAAAGACGCGGTCCTCGGCCCCGGCAACATTGAGACAGACCTCGATGGTGGCAAGGCTCTCATGGCCGAGCCATTTCTTGATGCGAAGGCATAGGGGTCGAGGGCATAGGGGTCAAGTCTTGCTTTTTGCCTCTCGCGTGTCGCGGCGGTGTAGATCAGGGCAGTATGCGAAATCCGTCTTCAATTTTTGTATCGAGCTTGCTCCCCCTTGCCCCCCTCCCCCCGATCTGTTCCAATTCCCCCGACACACCACGCCACCACACCGGAGCCCAACCCCATGGAACTGATGAACCCCTGCGGGGAATTCACCCATAAGGAGGCGCCGTTGACCGCCAGGCCCGGGCTCGCGGCGGGGACGACGGTTGGGCTGGTATCGAACTCCAAGAAGAATGCCGACACGGTCGTCGAGAAGCTCGGCGGGTTGTTGGCCGCGCGCTATCCCGGGCTGAACTTCGTGCGCTTTACCAAGGAGGCGAGCAAGCCCGCCCCCTTCACCGCCGGCTTCCTGGCGGAATGCGACGTCGTGGTCGCCGCGCTCGCGGATTGAGGCTCCTGCACGTCGTGGTGTATCCATGACGCCATTAAGCTCGAAGAGGCGGGAATCGCCACGGTCGTGCTCTCGACCGACGAGTTTCACGCGCTCGGCAAGTCGGAGGCGGAAATCCTCGGCCTGCCCGGCCTGCCGCTGGTGATCCTGCCCCACCCCATGGCCAAGCGCTCGGAGGACGAAGTGGCGGAGATCGCCGCCGCGGCGCTGGAGGAAGCGGTCGAGGGCTGGACGCTGGCGCCGGACGCGTTGGCGGCCAAGCACAAGGCGCGCGTGCCCGAGGCCAAGGGGCGGATGCGCTATCACTCGCTCTTCGAAGGCAATTTCAACGCGCCCGACGCCCCGGCCAGTTTCAACGCGCCGGAGGGCTTCGAGGCGATCAACACCCTGCTCTACCGGCGCGGCTGGACCGATGGGCTGCCCGTGGTGCCGCCGACGGGAGAGCGGGTCGAGGCCATGCTGGGCGAGTGGGACCCGGGCGCGGTCCTGAGCCTGGTGGAGCCCAAGCTCGGCCGGGCGAGCGTCGCCAAGGTCGCCGCCAACGCGGTGATGGCGGGGTTGGAGCCGGCCCAGTTCTCGGTCCTGCTGGCCGCCGTGCGCGCGCTCGGCGAGGCGCCGTTGAACCTGAAGGCGCTGCAGACCACGACCCATCCCTGCACGGTGCTCACCCTGGTCAACGGCCCGGCGGGGGAGGCCGCGGGCCTCAACGCCACCTACAACGCCATGGGCCAGGGCCGCCTCGCCAACGCGGCGATCGGGCGGGCCATGCGCTTCGTGCTGTTGAACATCGGCGGCGCGACGCCGGGCGTGCTCGACCGCTCGACCCAGGGCGCTCCGGCGAAATACGCCTTCTGCCTGGCGGAGAACGAGGCCGACAGCCCCTGGGGCCCGTTCCACGCGACGCGCGGCTTCGAGGCGGGGCAAAGCGCGGTGACCTTGGCCGGCGTCGAGGGGCCGCACAACATCAACGACCATTTCGGCACCACGGCGGAAGAGGTGCTGTTGACCATCGCCGGCTCGCTCGCCGTGACGGGCGCCAACAACTGCTATCTCGGCGGCGAGATCATGCTGATCCTGGGGCCGGAGCATGCGGAGATCATCGCCCGCGACGGCTTCACCCGGCGTGATACCCAGCAGTTCCTGCTGGAACACGCGATCATCCCGGGCCACCACATCTCCGAGCCGCAGGCGAAAGCCATGGCCACGCGCGTCGCCGACCGCTTCATCGACGGCGATTGGCGCAACGGCAGCCGCATCCTCTCGGAACCGGACGAGTTGCAGATCGTCACCGCCGGCGCCGCCGGGCGCCATTCGGCCGTGCTGTTCAGCTTCGGCTCGACCCGGGCGGTGACGGTGCCGGTGACCGACGCTGAGGGGGATCCGCTCTGAGCGGGCCGGCGCGGGCTACCAAGTGAAGTTCCAATGTGACGGCGCGGCGCCGGCAATCGGACTTCTGAAGGTATAGATCCGCTCGTCCAGCAGATTGCCGAGATAGACCGTGCGCCGGTCCGCGCCGCCGAAGGCGATGGAGGAGACGGAGCGCATGATCTCCGCATCCACCTTGCCCATGTGGTCCGCCGACAGGGTGCCGTCGCGGTAGGCCCGTTCCGTCTCGGCCAGGGTCTCGGGGTCGTTCTCCTCGATGACCACCGTCTGGGCGCCGTCGGGGGCGACGTGGATCACCCGGTTGGAGATGACGCTGGTCATCCACACGCCGCCCGCCTCGTCGAGGGCCAGGCCGTCGGGATAGACGCCGTCGCCATATTCGGTGACCGTCTCGCGCGGGCCGAGGGTGCCGTCGTCGCGGATCCGGTGGCGCCGGGTGCGCCGGCCCATGGTCTCGTTGACGTAGAGCCACTCGCCCGTGGGGTCGACGATCGCCTCGTTGGTATAGCCGCAGTCGTCCAGCACGATGCGGGCGCCGCGCCCGTCGACCAGAATGACGAAGCCGTCGGCGACCTCCGGGCGGTAGGCCAGCGAACGCGGCTCGCGCCAGGTCGAGACGGTGATCCACACGCGCCCCGCCTTGTCGACGCCGACGAAGTTGGCGGGCGGCAAAGCGCGGCCGTCGATCTCCACCAGGAAAGGCTCCGACGTGCCGTCGCGCCGCACCCGCCAGGCCCCGCCGCCGCCGTCGGCGTGCAGGTTGGCGCAGAGAAAGTCCCCCTCGGCCGTGATCGCGAAGCCGTTGGTGCCGATGGCGCGCGTCGTGTCGACGATGTCGTGTTGTTCGCCGCCGGCGGCAATCCGGGTGACGCCGCCCTCCCAGTTGGAGATGTAGGTATCACCGTTGGCCGTGCAGAGCACGCATTCCGGCCGCTTCAACCCGGCGCCCAGAAAACCGAGTTCCCCCGGGCCCACGCGAAAGCCGCCGATATCTCCCGAAACGCTCATCCCGTCGTCCTCCCCGAACCGTCCCGCGGGAAAGGGTACACCGGCGGCCGCGCTATTCGAAGCTGTGGTGATGGGCGTCCGGCTGGAAGCCCCCGGCGCCCGCGTCCGGATGGGGGGCGAGGAAGGCCCGCGTCGTCGTGCCGACGGCGGGCGGCGGCGGGGGATGGTCGGGCACTTCACCGGTGAAGCCTTCCGCGCGGGCCCGGTCGAGCCAGTCCTCGGCGCGGGCCAGGCTCTCGTCGTCGCGCAAATAGCGGATCTCGATTTCCGCCCCCGGCGCGAGACCGGCGGCGGTGCGGATCACCGCCCGCACTCGGGCACGCAGGCATACCGTCTCGCCTGCCGGCACCCGCGTCGTCGCGACCTCGAGGATCTCCAGGTCGAGGGCCTCGGGACAGAACTCCTGGAACAGTTCGGGATTGATCGCCATCGTAACACTTCCCTTCGGCCCGCCAGGATAGCAGACGATCAGCCCGCCTGGGCCGCGGGCTTGGGCAACGCCACGACCGCCGGCGCCTTGGCCTCGCCACGGCGCACGGTCTCGCGGTGCAGGATATAGAGGCCGCAGGCGACCACCACGCCCGCGCCGGCGAGCGTCCAGCTGTCCGGCATGTCGGCGAAGATCAGCACGCCGAAGCCGATGCCGAGGATAATGCGGGAATAGTCGAAGGGCGCGACCACGGCGGCGGGCGTCAGGCGCAAGGCCTGGGTCATGAACATCTGCGCCGTGCCGCCGATGACGCCGACGGCGATCAGGCCGACCAAGCCGACGAGGTCCGGGGTAACCCAGACGAAGGGCAGCGCCGCGCCCGAAACAAGCGCGGCCACGGCCGTGTGATAGAAGACGATCGCCGCGTTGCTTTCGGTCCGGCTCATCCGGCGCACGCAGATCACCGCGAAGGCATAACCGAGCGCACCCGCCAACGGCAGCAGCGCGATCCAGCCGAAGACGTCGCCGCCCGGCCGGACGATCAGCAACACGCCGAGGAAGCCGACGCCGACAGCGGCCCAGCGCCGGGGCCCGACCGTCTCGCCCAGCAGCGGCACGGACAGGATGGTGAGGAAGAGCGGCCCGGTGAAACCGATGGCGATGGCGTCGGCGAGCGGCATGTGCGCATAGGCCAGGAAAAAGCAGGCCGTCACGGCGATGCCGAGGATCGCCCGGGTCGCGTGGATGCCGGGGCGCCGGGTGCGCAGAATGGCGAGGCCGCCCGAATGGCGGACGACGAAAGCGAGCGGGATGAGGCCGAAGGCCGCGCGGGCGAAGATCAGCTGCCAGACCGAGTAGTCGGCGCTGAGCCACTTCACCAGGGCCTCCATCGAGCCGAAGAGAAGCGTGGCGATCGTCAGGTTGGCGATCCCGGCAAGCGTACTGTCGGAGCCTTGGGCGGCTCTCAGGAACGACATCGTGAAAACTCCTGGGGTTGAGGTGCCGGCCAGAGATGCGCTTCCCCGCGGTTCGCGACCAGCGACGAATTCGCGGGCCAGCCCCGCGCGGGACGCGGGTCTCGCAATCCTGTTCTGGCCAGGACCGGAACCGGCCCTTATAGTCCGGCTCAATTCCTCCCTTTTCGACGAGAGAGTTCCCATGCGTGACCTGCATCTCCCCGGCCGTTCCACCGTCCATGCCACCGAGGGCATGGCCGCGACCTCCCATCCGCTGTCGACGCTGGCGGCGATCGACGCATTGCGCCAGGGCGGCAACGCCATGGACGCAGCCGTCACCGCCTGCGCCGTGCAATGCGTGGTCGAGCCGGAATCGACCGGCATCGGCGGCGATTGCTTCGCGCTCTATGTGAAGGGCGGGGCCGGCGAGGTGACGGGCCTGAACGGCTCCGGCTGGGCGCCGAAGGCTCTGACCGCGGAACATCTTCTCGAACGGGGCATCACGTCTATCGAGGCGGAGACGCCGCACGCCGTCACCGTGCCGGGCGCGATCGACGCCTGGGAACGGCTGCTGGCCGACCACGGCACCTTCGGTCTCGACAAGGCGCTGCAGCCGGCGATCAAGTATGCCGAAGAGGGCTGGGCGATCACGCCGCGCGTCGCCGTCGACTGGGCGCGCAACGCCCACCGCCTGGCGGCCGAACCGTCGAGCGCCGAGCAATATCTGATCGACGGCCGCGCGCCCCGGGTGGGGGAGCGGATGCGGCTGCCGAAGCTCGCCCGCACGCTGAAGGAAATCGCCGCCAAGGGCCGTGACGGGTTCTACGACGGCTGGGTCGCCGAAGACCTGGTGAGCTACATGCGCTCGAAGGGCGGCCAGCACGACTACGATGACTTCACCGAAACGGCGGCCGAATACGTGACGCCGATCTCGACCAATTATGCCGGGCATGACGTCTATCAGATCCCGCCGAACGGCCAAGGCATCACCGCGCTGATGATGCTGAACATCCTCGAGGGCTACGATCTCGCCCACCTGGATCCGCACGGGGTCGAGCGGTTGCATCTCGAGATCGAGGCCTCGCGCATCGCCTACCAGGCCCGCGACCAGCACGTCGCCGATCCGCGCTATGCCCAGGTGCCGGTGGGCGAGCTGCTGTCGTCCGAGTTCGCCGCCCGGATGCGGAACGAGATCTCGGCCGAGCGCGCCATGGCCGCCCTGCCGATGAGCGAGGGACCTGTCTACCGCGATACCATCTACCTGACCGTGGTCGACCGGGACCGCAATACCTGCTCCTTCATCAACTCGCTCTATTTCAACTTCGGCTCCTGCCAGGCGGGACCGGAGAGCGGCGTGATGCTGCAGAACCGGGGCAGCGGCTTCCGGGTCGAGCCCGGCCATCCCAACTGCGTCGCCCCGCGCAAGCGGCCCATGCACACCATCATTCCCGGCATGTGCATGAAGGACGGCCGCGTCGCGCACAGCTACGGCGTCATGGGCGGCGACTACCAGCCGGTCGGCCACGCCCATGTGCTGGCCAACATGATCCATTACGGCATGGACCCGCAGGAGGCGCTGGACAGCCCCCGCGTCTTCCACATCCGCGGCCAGGTCGATGTCGAGCGCGGCCTCGGCGACGACGTGGTCGAGGGCCTGGCCGCCAAGGGCCACCAGGTCGGTCGGCCGGACATGCCGTGGGGCGGCGGCCAGGTGATCTCCATCGACTGGGAGAACGGCACGCTCGCCGCAGGCTCGGAGCCGCGAAAAGACGGCTGCGCCATCGGCTATTGAGGCGGCGCGCGCGATGCTGAAAGTCGCCGTCGCCTTCAAGCGCAAGCCCGGCATGGCCCTGGAAGCCTTCCAGGACTACTGGCGGACCCGCCACGCCGACGTCGTCTGCCGGCTGCCGGGCCTGCGCCGCTATGTGCAGAGCCACCCCCTGCTCGCCGGCTATTCGAAGGGCGAACTCGCCCGCGACGGCGTCGCGGAGCTCTGGTTCGACGATCTGGCCGCCCTCAAGCATCTGGCGACGACGCCCGAATACCGCGACCTGGAGGCGGACGAGGCCCGCTTCATCGACCGCGACAGCATGGTGCTGATGCTGCTCGACACGCACGTGATCGTCGAGGGCGAGGTGCCCGAGGGCGCGGTCAAGAGCATCGAGTTCATAGCGCGGCGCCCGGGCATGGCCGTCGCCGACTTCCAACGCCATTGGCGCGACGTTCACGGG
Organism: uncultured Alphaproteobacteria bacterium; assembly: GCA_951812805.1. Lineage (GTDB taxonomy): Bacteria > Pseudomonadota > Alphaproteobacteria > JASLMY01. The sequence continues at coordinate 244,459 of CATOSZ010000004.1, forward strand.
CCCATCGCCGCCGGCATCACCCAGATCCGCCGCTATGAACAGAACCACCTCCGCCCCGGCGCCTACACCCGCGGCCCCGCCCCCCTCTACGACGGCCTGGCGGTCGTCTGGTTCGACGACACACAGGCCATGCGCGCCTCGGCCCGCTCCGAGGCCTTTGCCCAAACTCGCGCGGACGAACCCAATTTCCTCCCCGACACGGGCGTCGACTTCATCATCACACGCGAACACGTGGTTCTCTGAGCCCGGCTCAGCGTCACGAACTCCGCTCCGGCATGCGCCGCGACGAACCGGTCGATCGAAAAGGGGTCAGGTCTTGTTTTTTGCCTCGCGCCGGCTTAACATCGGGTCATGGCCAGACACCTCCGCATCGAATACCCGGGCGCGCTCTATCACCTGACGAGCCGCGGCAACGCGCGCGCGGACATCGTCGAGGACGATGCGGACCGCCAGCTCTTCACGGAGGTGCTCGGGGCCGTCGTCGACCGCTTCGGCTGGCTCTGCCACGCCTGGTGCCTGATGGACAATCACTATCATCTGCTGGTCGAGACGCCGACGGCGAACCTCTCGCGCGGCATGCGGCAGCTCAACGGCGTCTACACCCAGCGGATCAACCGCCGGCACGATCGGGTCGGCCATGTCTTCCAGGGCCGCTTCCGGGCGATTTTGGTGGAGCGGGAACCGCACCTGCTCGAGCTCAGCCGCTATGTCGTGCTCAACCCGGTCCGCGCCGGCATGGTCTCGCGGGCCCGGGACTGGCGCTGGAGCAGCTTTCGCGCCACCGCCGGATATGCGCCGGCGCGCGATTTCGAACATCGGGACTGGATCCTCTCACAGTTCGACCGCGACCCGGAAACGGCGCTCCGCGCCTATCGACGTTTCGTTGCCGGCGGGATGAAGGCGGCACGCCCATGGGACCAGCTGGCGGGGCCACACATACTCGGCAGCCCGGCGTTTCGCGACGACCTGCTCAACGCGGCCGGATCGCCCGGCCGGGAAATCCCGGGAGCGAGCCAGCGCACCACCCCACCAACGTTGGCGGCGCTGCGCGCGCAGCATGGCGAGCGCGCGGCGTGGATGGCCCTTGCCTACCGCGAACATGGTTACCGGTTGCGCGAGATCGCTGACGCGGCGGGCGTGCACTACGCCACCGTCTCCAAGATCATCAAGGCTTGGGAGATCGAGGCGAAGGCAAGAAACAAGACCTGACCCCTATTTCCCCGGGGAAACGGGGTCAGGTCTTGTTTCTTGCCTTCGGTTGCGCCGACACCTGCCCTGTGGGACGAAACCCTCGACCACGCCCGCGACGTAAGATTCGACACCGAAGGTCCGCCGCGGGAACTCGGGCCCGCGTGCCGCCATGCTTCCGCGAGGTTGCCCGGCTATCACACACGACCCTCCAAACGTGCCAAGCTGTCGGCAACCGGTACGGCGAGGAGGCGAGACGATGTTCACGATTTTGCGCGGCGGACGGTTGCTCGACATTCAGGCGCATGCCGCGCCGGCGGCCGACATCCTGATCGAAGGCGATTTGATCCGGGAGATCGGTCCGCCCGGCATGGCGGCGCCGGAGGCGGCGGTGGCGATCGAGGCGACAGACCGGTTGTTGATGCCGGGGCTGGTGAACGCGCACACGCACGGACACGGCAATCTCGGCAAGGGGCTCGGCGATCGCTGGACCTTGGAGTTGCTGTTGAATGCCGGCGGGTGGGTTAGTGGCGGGCGCTCGCTCGAGGACAAGCATCTCTCCACCCTGATCGGCGCGGTGGAGATGATCCGCAAGGGCTGTACCGCGGCCTACGACCTGACCTACGAGTTTCCGATGCCGACGGCCGACGGGCTCGATGCCATCGCGCGGGCCTACGAGACGGCCGGCATGCGCGCCGTCGTCGCCCCGATGATCGCCGACAAGACCTTCTACCAGGCCCTGCCCGGCCTGCTGGATGCGCTGCCCGACGATTTGCGCAGGCGGGCGGAGGCCTTCCAGCTGGCGCCGGGCGCGGCGACGCTCGAGGCCTGCGGACATATCATTCGCGGCTGGCGTCCGGCGGCGGACCGAGTTCGCCTGGCGCTGGCACCGACCATTCCACATCACTGCGGGCAAGAGTTTCTCGTCGCGACGCGTGATCTCGCGCGCGAGAACGGCCTGGCGCTGCACACCCATCTGTTGGAATCGAAGGCCCAGGCGCTGGCCGGCCCCCGGCTCTACGGCAAGACGCTCTGTGCCCATATGGACGACCTCGACCTTCTCGGCCCCGACTTCACCGCGGCGCATGCGATCTGGCTCGACGACGACGATATGCGCCGCCTCGCCGATCGCGGCGCGCGGGTCGCGCACAATCCCGGTTCCAACGCCAGGCTCGGCGCCGGCATGGCGGCGGCCCGGCGGATGCGCGATTTCGGCATCGAGATCGGCATCGGCACGGACGGCGCGTCCTGCTCCGACAACCAGAACATGTTCGAGGCCATGCGCATGGCCTCCTTCGTCTCCCGCGTGCAGGACGTCGACCCGGCGCGCTGGCTGGCGACCGAGGAGGTCCTCGCCATGGCGACCGGCGGCAGCGCCGCCGCGCTCGGCTTCGGTGATGCCGTCGGCCGCATGGTGGCGGGCGCCAAGGCGGACATCGTCATGCTCGACCTGCTGCATCCGAACTACATGCCGCTGAACGATCCGACCAATCAGCTGGTCCATGCCGAGGACGGCACTGGCGTCGAGAGCGTGATGATCGGCGGCCGCATGGTGATGGAGAACCGGCGCATGCTGACCGTCGACGAGGCGAAACTCGCCCGCGACGCGCAAGCCGCCGCCGAACGGCTGAGCGCCGCCACGGCGGAAGCCAAGGCGCTTGCCGGCGAGCTGGAAACGGTGGTCGGCACCTATTGCGTCGGCTTCACCCGCCAGCCCTACCACATCGAGCGACATGCGGCCTGCACGACGGCCGTGACGTAGAGCGGCCCTGCGACCGGGCTTTCTACTCGATGCCGAAATCGAAGGGGTTGATCACCTCGATACCGCAACCGGTGAAGTCGCGAACATTCCGGGTGGCGATGGCCGCCGCGCGGGAGCGGGCAATGCCGGCGATTTGTGCATCCAGCACGCCGATGGGTCGGCCCGCCGCCGAGCGCCGTGCGCGAAGTTCCCCGTAAGCCTCGGCCGCGGCGTCATCGAATGGCAGCGCTGGCCGGGAAATGGCGAGGGCCCGCATCGTGTCGAAGTCTTCCGCCAGGAGGCGCTGACGTCGACCCGGTGGCATCAACCGCAAACCGAGCCGGATCTCGGCGATCGAGATGGCCGTGATGCGAAGCGCATCTGCGTTCTGAAGATTGAGCCAAGCTTGAACCGACCCAGCCGGCGGCGTTCCCATAAACTCGGACAGGATGTTCGTATCGAGGATAATCAATCGAATTTCAGGGGTTCGACGTATTCACGCGGCGGCAACTCGAAGGGCTCGTCGCCATAACTCCGCGAGAAAATTCGCACCATCAGTTCACCGAGACCTTCATTTTGCGCAACGCTGGCGCGAAGGATCTGGCGCACCTCTTCCTCCATCGAAACACCATGCGCAGCGGCCTGCGCCTTCAAACGCCGCAATGTGTCGTCGTCGAGACGTCTGATGCTCAAACTGCCCATGCATCACTCCTCGGAAAAGAAGATCCGGTCGATCAAAGATATCACTTAATCATCGGGTATGCCAGCACTTCTACTTAACTGCTAGCAGTCGTCAATGTCGCGCCGCTCGTCGACCACTTGTCCGTATCGAAGCCTTTGAAGATACGCGGCAGGCGTTGGATGTCCTGGATCACGTCGGGTGGCAGGTCCGAGGGCATGTCGGTCGAGACGGAGGCGTTGAGCGCGTCACTCAGGCCCGAGAACCGTGCGTCAACCGCAGCGGCGATGGATGCGTGCGGGGCGGCGGCGCAGAACAGGTCGAGGACGTCGTCGGTGATCTCCGCCGCCATCTCGTCCCAGGTGCCGGCGCGGGAGTGGGCGAGCAGCTTGGCCCCCAGATCCTCGAGCCCGTGCGCCGCCAGCACCGGCCAATAGGCCTTGGTCGAGCCGTAGAAGGCGACCCGGTAGCGTACCCACTCGCGCCGTTCGGCCACCGTGGCCTCGTCGGGGCCCGTCGCGATGAAACCGCCGCCGGAGATTTCGAAGTCGGCGCGATTCAACGGACTCTCCGCCAGGCCAGCCTCGATGCGGGGCAGGATCGTGTCTTCGAAGTACTTCCGCGTACAGAAGGGATGCAGCCGCACCCCGTCGGCGACCCGGCCGGCGACGCGCAACATCGCCGGGCCGACGGCGGCGAGCGTTACCGCCGGCATCGGCGTGCCGGTCGGCGGCGGCACGAAGTTCGGCGTCATCAGGGTGAAGGTGTAGTGATCGCCCTGGAAGTCGAGCCTCCCCTCACCGCGCCAGCAACGCCAGATCGCCCGGAGCGCCTCGCAATATTCGACCAGCCGCGGCGCCGGCGGCGACCAGGGTACGGAAAAGCGTCGTTCGTTGTGGGCACGGACCTGGCTGCCGAGCCCGACGACGAAGCGCCCGGCGGACGCGCGCTGCAGGTCCCAGGCGATGTTGGCGATGCTCATCGGGCTGCGGGCAAAAGCGATGGCGATGCCTGTCGCGAGTTCGATACGCTTCGTCGCGGTCGCTGCGACGGCCAGCGCCAGGAACGGATCGTGCCGGTTTTCCATGGTGATGAAACCATCGAAGCCCGCCGCCTCGGCCGCCTGGGCGGCAGCGGCGGCATCGTTCAGATCGGCTTGCGGCAAGGTGGTGAGAACGCGCATGGGGAAACTCCAGCAAGAAAGAGGGGCCGCCGCGAGACGACGGAACTAGCCGTGCAGGGCTTTCTTGGCCAGCATCACGTGGACGCCCTTGTTGACGTTGACCATCTGGGTGATGCGAAGGTCGGCGGCGAGGCTGCAGAGCGTAAAGGCATCCTCGCGCGAGAGGTTCGCCCGCTCCTGGATCAGCGCGATCATGTCGCGCAAGGCCTGGCGGGCAGCGGTGTCGAGATCCTCGTGGAAATCCATGGTGATGTAATGGGTCGGCGTCTCCGCGCGTGGCAGGCGATGGCTGAGATCGGGCCGGCGGATGAACTCGAACGTGCCGGTGAGCGCGGTCTCGATCGCGGTAACGCAGACCTCGCCGTCGCCCTGCACCGCATGGCCGTCGCCGGTGGAGAAATTGGCGCCGGGCACGTGCACGGGCAAGAACAACGTGGTGCCGGGGATCAATTCCTTGTTGTCCATGTTGCCGCCGTGGCGGCGCGGGATGATCGAGGTAACGCGCCCCCAGGCGGGCGGCGGGGCCACGCCCATGACGCCGAAGAAGGGGCGCAGCGGCAGATCCACGCCCCAGGGCAGCTTGCCGACGTTGGCCTCGGCGTCCAGCGGAATGTGCAGCAGGCGTTCCTCCGCGAACTCGTCCGGCAGGGCACCGGAAAGCGGGCGGATCACGTTCCAGCCCCAGTCCGTGCGCAGCTTCACGTCGAGGATGCGAACCTCCAGCATCTCCCCCGGCTGCGCGCCCTTGACGGCGATCGGCCCGGTCAGGATGTGCCCGGGCATCGCCGGGCCGCGCTCGTCGTGCAAGGCGCGCTGTTCGGGCGGCACCTGGAAGCCTTCGTCGGGCGTGACCTCGGGTGCGCCGGAAATCGTGTGGATCGTCACCCGGTCCCCGGACTCGATCTCCAGGCGGGGCGGCAGGGCTGCATCGAAGATGCCCCAGTGCACGTTGTCCGGCGTGGCGTTGATTTCATGCTCGGCCATCTTTCTCTCCTCAAACAGTGGGCGCCAGGACCAGGTCGAAATCGGCTCGGACCGCGTCCGCCTCGATATCGCCCGCCGGCCGGATCGGCGCTTCCAGCAGCCCGCGGCGCGCGTCGTCCAGCCCCATGAACAGGCCGTCTCGCCGGTTTTGCGGGTTTCCGGCCAGGTACATCTGGGTGGTCAACGGCCGGTGTCCCGGGGCAGCGACCTGGAAATGGATATGCGCGGTGCGGCCTTGATAGGGCACCGGCGTCACGGTGCGGAACCGATAGGCGCCGTCCGCGCCGCTCAACGTCCGGCCGAAGCCCCGGAAATAGGGATCCGGGTCGGCCCGGCGCTCGCGGGGATGGTGATAGCGGCCGAGCGCGTCGGCCTGCCAGATCGACAGCCGCGCGCCGGCGACCGGTTCTCCGGCAATATCCAGAACCCGGCCGACGACATGGCAGACCTGGCCGTAAGCGTCCCGCGCGCGCCCCTCGATATGCACCAGGTCCCAGTCGACATCCCCCGACCAGTCGACCGGCGCGAAAGGCCCGGCCACCTGGGCGGGCGTGGCGATCCGCGGCGCGCGGGCCAGCGCCGGCCCAGCAAGCAGCATCGCCGCCCCGGCCAGCACGACTTGTCTGCGCGTCGACATCGTCTATTTCAGCGGCGAGAAGGGTGCGGGCACAAGGATCATCGAGTCCATTTCCTCGAGACAATGGCCGGCCCGCTTGCCGAATTCCGCCCACGCCGAATCACCCGCCAGCTTGGCTCGGGTTTCGTTGCGCACATCCAGGCCGGGATAGGCCCACATGTGGCTCACCTGATTGGGGTCCGGCGTTTCGGTCTGCCAGATGCCGACATTCTTCGAGTACTTCTCCCGCACCGGCTGGATCTCCAGAAAATGCTCCAGCCATTCCCGCGACTTGCCGATACCGGTGCGATAGCTGCGGTATTCGTACAGGTTCCCTGCACTCTCCGGCGCGACGATCGGCTTTTGCGGATTGAGGAAGCGAACCTCCTGGCGAACGATCAAGGGATAGATCTGCGGCGCGTAATTTTCCATCAATTCGGCATTCTCGGCCATGCGTCGCCGGTTCTCCCGGCGGGCCTCCCAGCTTTCGTGGCTCCAGATGTGGAGCACCTGGTTCAGCTTGCCGATCTCGCTCGACCAGAAGCCGACCAGCTTGCCGTAATCATCGCCCCGGATCGGCATGCCGACCGTCGCCGCCAGATCGACGAAGCGCGGCGCCCCGCCGCGTACCAGGGTATAGATCCTCAATTCATGCAGCATCGACGTCCACTCCCGGCTCCCCGCCGCCTCGATCATAGTCATTTGCGCGGCCGACGGGAACGTCGGGCTATACTGTGCGAACGCCACGGAGGGAGAGAGAACGCATGAACCAGCTGGACATGGCCGCACGCTTTCGCGCGCTGCACGAGGCCGAAGGCGCCTTCGTCATCCCCAACCCCTGGGACGCGGGCAGCGCCAAGATTATGGAGGGCTGCGGCTTCAAGGCCCTGGCGACGACCAGTGCCGGCGTCGCCTACGGTCTCGGCCGCGTGGACGGCCGGGCGATGGTGAGCCGCGCGGAAGCGCTCGCCAACGCCCGCCAGATCATCGAGGCGACCACCCTCCCCGTCTCCGCCGATCTGGAGAACGGCTTTGCCGACGATCCCGAGGGCGTGGCGGAAACCATGGTGATGGCCCGCGATATCGGCCTCGCCGGCGCCAGCGTAGAAGACGCGACGCCCGACCCGGCCGAGCCGATCTACGGTTTCAACATCGCCGTCGCCCGGGTCGCGGCGGCGGCGGAGACGCTGGCCAAGACGTCCGGCGACTTCCTGCTGACCGCGCGGGCGGAGAATTTCCTGCACGGCCGCCCCGATCTCGACGACACGATCCGGCGGCTGCAGGCCTACGAGGCGGCGGGCGCCGACGTGCTCTATGCACCGGGCCTGCCGAACCTGGAAGCGGTGGAACGGGTCTGCGCCTCCGTCTCGAAGCCGGTGAATGTGATCCTGGCCGGCCCGCTGCGCCATCACTCGGTGGCCGAGCTGGCGGCGGCGGGGGCGAAACGCATTTCCATCGGCTCCGGCCTCGCCCGCGCGACCCTCGGCCTCGCGCTTCGCGCCAGCCGCGAAATGGCCGACGGCGGAACCTTCTCCTGGCTCGAAGGCACCCCCGGCTTCGACGTGTTGAACGCCTTCATGGATCGACCGGAAGATTGAATCAAAAAATACTTATGTATTCCGGCAATTCTATCGATTAGATTAATCGCGTGGACATGAAGCCGGATGCATCGGGTTAGGCGATGCCGCGGGGATAAGGGTTTCGCCGCCACGACAAGTGGGCACGTGCCGATGTCCGCTAACGGAGGAAAAGGACATGCGCATTCCGCGCATCGACTTTTCCCTCAGCGTGAGAAAGAGCCGGCGAGGCCTAACCATCCTTCTCCGACTCTCTCTCCGCTAGGGGAACCGGGGCGGCGGCGCGAGCCGCCGTCCCACTCCGTAACCGACATATAGCGAAAAACAGGCCGATTTTCAATTCCCGCCATCAGCCCGGTGGCCGGGATACCAGCGTCCGACCCAGGCCTCCGACACCTTGTCGTCCGCGAGATCGCGGCGGATCAGGGTGCCGTCCCGTGCGGCCGGGTCGCCGTGGCCGCCGCCGCCCGGTTGCTCGTGGCGGATGACGTCGCCGGCATGGATCTGCCGGGTGATCTTCGAAGGCAGCTCGGTTTCCTCCGCCGTGCCGGGGTTGAGGATGTTGCGGGCGGGCGCGGCGCTTTCCCCGCCATCGACGCCCCAGGGCAGGTGGCGTGCCCGGTCGGCGCGAAGCTGCAGCGTCGCCTCGTCCCCCAGAAACCGGTACTGGCGGATCAGGCCCAGGCCGCCGCGCCAGCGCCCGGCGCCGCAGGAGTCGGGACGAAAGGCGTATTCCTCGACCCGGATCGGATAGCGGTACTCTAGGGTTTCGACCGGCATGTTCGACATGTTCTGCGTCGGGTTGGTGATGCCCTCGATGCCGTCCTTGTCCGGCCGGCCGCCCCAGGCGCCGTTGATCATGTCGACCATGATGAAGGGCTCACGCGTTTCGCTGTCCCAGCCGCCGATGCAGACGACGGTGTTGCCCCCCTCCCCCGCTGCCACCGCACGCTCCGGCACGATTTGCGCCACGGCGCCCAGCACGGCGTCGGCCACCCGGTAGCCGGTGAGCGCGCGGGCGGCGACGGCCGCGGGCGGCAGCGGGTTGACGATGCTGCCCTCGGGCGCGGTGACGGTGATGCAGCGATAGACGCCCTCGTTGTTCGGCACCTCGTGGTCGAGGGCGCAACGCACCGCCATGTAGGTCGCCGAGGTCACGTAGGAGAGCGTGCAGTTGATCGCGCCCTTCACCTGTGCGGCGGAGCCGGTGAAATCGGCGGTCACGTGATCTCCCGCCACCGTCAGCGCGCAGCGGATGGCAATCGAGTCCGATCCCAGACCGTCGTCGTCGATATAGTCGGTGAACGCGTAGACCCCGTCGGGCCAGGCGGTGAGGCACTTGCGGGTCAGGCTCTCGCCATAGTCGATGAGGGCGTCAAAAAACGCCTCCAACGCGTCGGTGCCATGGCGCGTCGCCAGCTTGACGATCTCGTCCTCGCCCATGACGCAGGTGGCGAGCTGCGCATCGAGGTCGCCGCGCACCAGATCCGGGACGCGGACGTTGCAGCGCAAAAAGCCGAACAGCGCCTCGTCCGGCGTGCCCGCGGAATAGAGCTTCAAGGGCGGGATGCGCAGGCCTTCCTGGTAGATTTCGGTGCTGTCGGCGGCGTTCGAGCCCGGCACCCGCCCGCCCATATCGCAGTGGTGCGCGATAACGACGGCGAAGCCCAACAGCCGGTCCTCATGGAATATCGGCTTGAACATGAAGATGTCGGGCAGGTGCATGCCGCCCTGGTAGGGATCGTTCAGGATGACGACGTCTTCGGGTTGCAGGTCATGGCCGTACGCGTCCATCACCGCCGCCATCGCGTCCGGCACCGCACCGAGGTGTAGCGCCACGGTCTTGGCCTGGGCGAGAATGCGGCCTTTCGCGTCGCAAAGCGTGCAGGAATAGTCCAGCACGTCGCGCACGATGGGCGAGCGTGCCGTCCGCATGACCGTATAGGCCATGTCGTCGACGATGGCGTCGAGCGCGTTCTTCAGAATGGCGAAGGTCACCGGATCGGTCATGACGGCCCCCCATCGGCCCGGGCGACGATATTTGCGAATTCATCCGGCGCCGCCCGCCAGCCCGGCGGAATGACGATGGTGCAATCCGCACTCTCCAGGATCGCCGGGCCCCGGACTTCGCCCGTCAACGCCGCGCGCGCGATCACCGGCACCTCGCTCGGCGCGGCGCCGTCGGCGAGATGGACGGACCGCGTCGTCCGCGCGCCGCCCTCACCCGCAGCGCCGCGGATCGCGGCGAAATCCAGACGCGTCGCCCGTTCGGCCCGGGCGACGAGACGGAGGTTGACCATCTCCACCGCGTCGGCCGAAGCGTAGCGATAGGTGCGGCGGTAGGCATCGAGAAAACGCTCCCGCATCAGCGCGGCGATATCCGCGCCCGGTACATCCGGCAGGGACACCGGCAGCTGCGAATCCTGCCCCATGAAGCGCAGGTCGAGTTGGAATTCCAGGCTAGCCGTCCCGGCCCCTTCTTCGGCCAGCGCCGCTTCGGCCTCCGCCCGCAAATCCGCGATCGGCCCCCGCAACCGCTCGGCATCGAGTTCAGCCAGCGGACCCGGCAGGGCGTGGATGAAATAGCGCTCGACATCGCCCGCCAACATGCCGGCCGCGGTGAAGACGCCCGGCATCGGCGGGAAGATCACCTCGGTGATGCCGATGTCGTCGGCAAGGTCGCAGGCGTGCACCGGACCGCTGCCACCAAAGGCCAGCAGGGAGAAATCGCGCGGATCGACGCCGCGTTCCACCGTCACCGCCCGGATGACGCGTCCCATGTTGTCGTTGACGATGCGCCGGACGCCTGCCGCCGCCGCCCGCGTTTCCATGCAGAGGGGTCCGGCGACCGCCCGCGCCAGGGCGCCCGCCGCGGCCTCGACATCCAGCGCCAGCTCCCCGCCGGCCAAGCGGGTCGGTAGGTAGCCGAGCAGCAGGTTGGCGTCCGTCACCGTCGGCTCGGTGCCGCCGATGCCATAACAGGCCGGCCCCGGTGCCGCGCCGGCGGAGACCGGGCCGACCTTCAGCAATCCGCCTGCGTCCAGATGCGCGATCGAGCCGGCGCCACTGCCGACCTCGGCGACATCCACCGTCGGCACCCGCATTAGAAACCCGCCCGCCTTGATGAAGCGGCTCGGCGTCGAGATGCCGGCGCGGAACTCGTACTCCTGCAGGCGGGAGAGTTCACCCTCGTGCACCAACGAAGCCGACGCGGTGGTGCCACCCATGTCGAAGACGATCAGGTTTCGCCGCCCTGCCGCGCGACCGAGGTGCCCGGCCCCCGCCACGCCGGCCGCCCGGCCGGAGGAGATGAAGAAGACAGGCTTTGCCCGCGCCGTCGCCACCGCCGACAGACCGCCGTTCGAGTTGGCGACGCGCAACGGTGCCCGAATGCCGAGGTCCTGCAACCCCGCTTCCAGGCGGGCTAGGTAGTCGGCCAGGACCGGTCGGACATAGGCGTTGACGGCGACGGTGCTGGTCCGCTCGTACTCCCGCGCCTCGGCCAGCACGTCGATGGAGAGGCTGACGGCCAGATCCGGGAAATGTTCGGCCAGCAGCACGCCGGCGCGGCGCTCGTGTGTCGGCGCGAGGTAGCTGTTGAGGAAACATACGGCGAGCGAGCGGACGCCTTCCGCCCGGAGCGCCGTGACCTCGCGCAGCAGCTCCGCTTCGTCGAGCGGTGTTATGACCGTGCCATCCGCGCCGATGCGTTCCGTGACCTCGCGGCGGTGACGGCGGCGGATCAACGGCTCCGGCTTGTCCCAACCGAGATCGAACATGTCGGGCGTGCGCAGGCGGCCAATCTCCAGCACGTCACGAAAACCCTTTGTGGTGACGAGGCCGGTCTCCGCCCCCTTGCGTTGCAACAAAGTGTTGGACCCGACGGTGGTCCCGTGCACCACCTCGTCGATCGCCGCCGGCGCGACACCGCCCGCGGACAGCAGGGCACCGACCCCCTCCAGCACCGCGCGTTCGGGCGCCTCGGGCGTCGACGACACCTTGGCGAAGGCGGTCTCGCCGTCGGCGCGAAGCAGCACCAGATCGGTGAAGGTGCCGCCGATGTCGACACCGACGCGGGCGTGGTGCGAAACCGTCATGGTCCGGGCTCCCGATGGCGTGCACGAAACGAACCGGGGCCCCCGGCGGATGCGGGAGCCCCGGACAACGACGAACCGCTGCGACTATTCGAGCAGCCGGCGATCTTCTTCCTCGATCTCCTTCTCCGCCTGGGCGATCGAGGCTTCGAGCAGCTTCAGCCACTTGTCGCCGAACTTGTCGGTGTACCACTTCTTCAGCGGTGCGACCGAGGCGACGAACTGGGCTTTCTCCTCCGCCGTCGGCACGTAGACCTCGCCGCCCTTCTCCTTGAAGGCGGCATAGGCGGCGAGTGCGGTGTACTTCGGATCGTCGCTCGCCATCGAGGTCATGTGATGGAAGCCGGCGGCGACGACGCGCTTCAGCTCGGGCTTCAGGCCCTTGATGAAGTCGTCGTTCATCCACCAGAACAGGAACATGTAGGCGTGGTGGTCCAGCGTCACGCGATGCAGGAACTCGTGGAACTTCATGTTCACGATGTCGGTGATGCCGTTCTTGGTGCCGACGACGACGCCGGTCGCGAGCGAGGTGTAAAGCTCCTGCCAGGGGATCGGCGTCGGGTTGCCGTCCATCAGCCGGACCATTTCCACCTGCAGCGGCGACTCGATGGTCCGCATCTTCACGCCCTTCAGGTCGGCCGGCGACCTGATCGTCTTGTCGGTGGTGAAGAAGTCACGCCAGCCGCCGGTGTTGTTCAGGCCCATCAGGCGCAGGGTGCCGGTCTTCTTCAGCACCGCCTTGCGGACCTCGTCCATGAACGGGCTCTTCATCACCTTCTCGGCGACCCGGTCGTTCGGGAACATGTACGGCAGATCGGTGACCTGGATCTCGGGGAAGATGTTGGCGATGCCACCGACCGTGGTGCCGGTGATCTCGCAGGTCCCGAGCTGGACCGATTCCAGGCACTGGCGGAAGTTGCCGCAAAGCTGGCCGGCCGGATAGATCTCGACCTCGACGGCGCCGTTGGTCTGCGACTCGACGAAGTTCTCGAAAACCAGCGCGCCCTTGTGATCTTCGTCGTCGGTCGAGCCGATGTGACAGATCTTGATCGTCGTCTCGGCCGCCTGAACCGGTCCGGCAACGGCGAGCGCCGCCGCCAGGCCGAGCCCCGTCGCGGCGACGAGGCCTGTTTTCAACAATTGCATTGCGTGTCTCCCCTCCATTTCCAAGGATAAGAAAAAGTGTGACGCTCGCGCCCGACCCGGTCAACCGGGCGTCGCCGCCGCTACATGAAGAAGCTGGGTGCGGTGCGGGTAAAACCGAGCCAGTAGGGCAGGCTCATCGAGACGAAGGGGAAGTATGTGACGATGAAGATCGCCCCGATCTCGACCGCCAGCAGCGGCAACATCTCGAGCGCGATCACCTCCACCCGGAGTTTCGATATCGAGGAGGCGACGAAGAGGATCAGCCCCATCGGTGGCGTCGCCAGACCGATCGTCAGGTTGATGCACATGATGACGGCGAAGTGCAGCGGGTCGACGCCGAGGTTGACCATGGTCGGCGCCAGGATCGGCCCGAGGATCAAGATCGCCGGCCCCGCGTCGAGGAACATGCCGACGATCAACAGCAGGACGTTGATCAGGAAGAGGATCAACAGCGGGTTGTCGGAGATCGCGAACAGCAGGCCCGAAAGCTTGACCGGCACCTGGGAGAGCGAGGCGATCGCGGCAAAGGCGGTCGCGGTGCCGACGATCAGCAGGATCGCGCCGGAGGTGACGGCGGAGGTGAGGAAGACCTGCGGCAGGTCCTTGAACTTCAGGGTGCGCAACACGAAGAGGGCGATCAGCAGGGCGTAGCCGGCCGCGGCCGCGGCCGATTCCGTCGGCGTGAAAATGCCGCCCAGGATCCCGCCGAGGATGATTACCGGGGTCATCAGCGGCAGCGCCGCCCCCCAGGCCGACTGGCCGACCTGCTTGATGCTCGCCCGCTCCGCCGCCTTGGGATAGTTGCGCCGGCGCGCAATCACCCCGGTCACCAGCATCAGCATGAAGCCGACCATCAGGCCCGGAATCAGCCCGGCCGCGAACAGGCCGGCGACCGAGACGTTCATGATGAAAGCGTAGACCACCATGATCAGGCTCGGCGGGATGATCGGCCCGATGACGGAGGACGCGGCGGTAATGGCGGCGGAGAACTTGCGGCTGTAGCCGTCCTTCTCCATCGCCGGGATCAGGATCGAGCCGACGGCCGAGGTGTCGGCGACGGCGGAGCCGGAGATGCCGGCGAACAGCATCGAGGTGACGATGTTCACATGCGCCAGGCCGCCGCGCAGATGGCCGACCAGGGTGTTGGCGAAGTTCACCAGGCTGAGGGTGATGCCGGCGCGGTTCATGATCTCGCCGGTCAGGATGAAGAAGGGGATCGCCAGCAGCGGGAACTGGTGGATACCGGCGAAGGTGCGCTGGAACAGCATCTTCAGGAAGATCGGCTTCTCCGCCAGCAGGAAGCCCACCATGGGCGCGAAGCCGAGGGCGAAGACGATCGGCATGCCGATGAACATGGCGGCGAGGAAGATCCAGAAAAACGCGACACTCATAATTGCACTCCGCCTACTCGGCCTGTACCAGGTCGTGGCCCGCGGGCGTCCGCGCCAGGCGCGGGTCCAGCACGCCGCGGACCGCGTTGATCAGCAGCTCCAGCGCCACCATCGCCACCATGAAGGAGCCGATCGGCATGCAGATGTAGACGTAGAGGATGGAGATATCGATGGTCGACGCGGTCTGGATCCGCGCGTTCCAAGTCATGAAGGTGCCTTCCTTGACGAAGACGAACATCAGCCCGATGACGCCCGTGAAGATCAGCACCAGGATCAGCTGGCGCAGCCGGCCTTTGATGGTGCCGACCAGGATCTCGATACCGACATGGGCGCCCATGCGCAGGCCGATCGGCGCCGCGATGAAGGTCAGCCAGACCATGACGAACTTGGCGATCTCTTCCGACCAGGCGAGCGCGTCGTTCATCACATAGCGCATGAAGACCGCGACATCGACGATCAGCAACATCGTAGCCAGCAGGGCGATCAACAGCCATTTGAAGACGACGAGGACCCAGTCGTTCAGCCGGGTCACCCAGATTTCGAGCTTCTCCAGCGCGACCACGACCAGCCCTCCCCCACCGCGATGGCATACGCGGTATTCGGGAAGCCTACTCTATTCGAGACTTGTTCTGTCAAGTCGACCGGCCCGGCCCCGCGTATTCATGCTCCAGCAGGCTCATCATGCAAGCGCTCCAATACGCGTCGCCGCCGTGCACAATATCGCGGCGCACCCCTTCGTGCCGGAAACCGACCTTCTCGTAGCAGCGGATGGCGCTCGTATTGAAGTCATAAACGTTGAGCTCGAGGCGATGCAGACTGAGCTCGGAGAAGCCGACATCGACGGCGGCCCGCATCATGTGCTCGCCGAGGCGAAGACCGCGACGGACGGGATCGACGAGGACGCGGCAGATCCGGCCCGAACGATGTATCCAATCGATCGCACCGATTTCGATATGGCCGACCACGTCGTCGTCCGGCACATACACCGCCCGGAATATCCGGGCCTCCGGCGGCGATGTCCGGGTCGCCGCCAGAAGCGCCTGCATCTCGTCTTCACGAAGGGGGTAGCTCATGCGCGGCCCACCCCACTGCAAAACCATCTCCGGTGTCGTCAGCCAGCCGGCGAGCCGCGAAAAATCCGCCGCGGTGTAGTCCTCCAGTCGGACCGTCTCCGCTGTCGTCATGGCAACCTCTTCCCCGCTTCCCGCCCGCTAAACTGGCGGGCGATCACCCTGGCTGCTAAGGGCATCCGTAATGACAGCCTAACCGGAGACGAATGGATGTCGAAATGGAATCACGCCCGCGCCGATCTCGGGGAGGTAACCCTGCACTACGTCACCGCGGGCGCCGGCCGGCCCGTGGTGTTGCTGCACGGTTGGCCGCAAACCTGGTTTATGTGGCGCAAGGTCATTCCGGATTTGGCGGCGCACCATTTCGTCGTGGCGGCGGACCTGCGCGGCCTCGGCGATTCGAGCCGGCCGGACGGTGGCTACGACAAGCGGACGATCGCCGGCGACATCGCCCGCCTGCTGTTCGACCATCTCGAGCTCGATCGCGTTTCGCTGGTCGGGCACGACTGGGGCGGACCGGTCGCCTTCGCGTTGTCAGCCGAATGGCCCGAACGAGTCGATCGCATGGCCCTGCTCGACGTGCCGATTCCGGGTGACGGCACGGACGTCTTCTTCCACGACCGTTGGCATCACGCCTTCCACTGGATCGCCGAAATGCCGGAGGCCCTGGTCGTCGGCCGCGAGCGGATCTACCTCGAACACTTCTACCGCAACTGGGGCGCACGGCCGGATGCCATCGAAGACGCGGCGATCGGTGAATACGTGCGCGCTTACTCGGCACCGGGCGCGATGCGCGCGGGCTTTGAATACTACCGGGCGACACCGCAAGACGTCGCCGACAACCAGGCCCTGCTCGCCGCGAACGGCAAGCTTCGGCTGCCGGTCCTCAGCCTCGCCGGCACCGGCGGGCGGGGGCGCGGCGCGGACGTCGTGCTCGCCTCGGCCCGCCGGGTGGCGGCGGATGTTCGCGGCGGCGCCATCGAGGACGCCGGCCACTGGCTGGTCGAGGAACGGCCGGAAGCCGTGCTGGCGGAGTTGCTGCCGTTCCTCGACGAGGCGTGAGGCGGGTCCTCGTCAGCGCGCGGCGACGACGACGATTTCCACCAGGTCGCCCGGCGCCAGGTCGACACCGATGCAGGCGCGCTGTGGCCAGTTGTCCGGGCCGATCCACGCGCACCAGACCTCGTCCATCTCCGCCTTGCGCGAGATGTCGGTGACATAGACCGTCGCCTGCAACAGCTTGGTCTTGTCGCTGCCGGCCTCGACCAGGTTCGCCTCGATCTGCGCCAGGCTCGCCGCCGTCTGCGCTTTGAGGTCGGGGCCGGCATTGCCCGCCGTCGCCACGGTGAAGACCAGGTCGCCGTGGGCAACGGCCCGGTTGCGGCCCTGCGACTGGCCGGCCAAACGCAAAATATCCATGACAACCTCTCCCGCTTGTCCGATGATCCTTCCTGCTTACCCTGCCGGACTCCCCGGATCCAAGGAATTCAGCGACGGAGACCGCATGGCACTCGTGCGCCTGATGGATCGCCTGACCGGCCTGGTCGGCATGGGTGGGGCCTGTCTGGTACTGCCGCTGTCGGCCGTCATGGTCTGGGAGGTGCTCTCGCGCTTCGTCTTCGACCTGCCGACCTTCTGGGCCTACGAACTCGCCTACATGATGACCGGCGCACACTTCTCCCTGGGCGTCGCCTATGTGCTGCGCGAAGATGCGCATATCCGCATCGACTTTTTGCACGCGCGATTTCCCCGGCGTGTGAAAAAGGCCATCGACCTCGTCGTGCTGACCGGCTTCGTCCTGCCGGTGGTCTGGCTCATCGCCTGGCGCCTGGTGAACGTGGCGTGGGAGGCCTACAGCGTCGGCGAAGTCTCGGGCGAGAGCGGCTGGAACCCGGTGATCTGGCCCTTGCGCGGCATCGTCGCCTTCGGCTTCTGCATGTTCAGCCTGCAGATCGTGGCGGAGATCGTGAAGGCCGCCCAAATCACCTTCGGCCGTGAGCCGCCGGCATGAGCGAGTATCTCGGCCTCTGGATGTTTCCGGCCCTGCTGGGCGTGCTCTTCCTCGGCGTGCCGGTGGCCTTCGCGCTGATGGGGGTCGCCTTCGTCTTCGGTGTCTTCGTCTTCGGCGACGCCGCCGTCTACATGTATGCCCACAAGGTGCAGGACATCTCCTCCTCGCACATCCTGGCGGCGGCGCCCCTCTTCATCTTCATGGGCGCGATGCTGGAACGCTCGGGCATCGCCAACAAGCTGTTCGAGGCGATCCATCTCTGGACCCGACGGCTGCCGGGCGGGCTCGCCATCGGCACCATCATCATGTGCGTGGTCTTCGCCGCCTCCAGCGGCGTCGTCGGCGCAACCGAGACGGTGGTCGGCATGCTGGCGATCCCGGTGATGATGCGCCACGGCTACGACCGGGGCCTGATCAGCGGCACGATTTGCGCCGGCGGCTCCCTCGGCTCGATCATTCCGCCCTCGGTCCTCGTCGTCATCCTGGCGACCGTCGGCGATCTCGGCATCGGCGACCTGTTCACCGCGATGCTGCTGCCGGGGCTGATCCTGGCCGGGCTCTATATCCTCTATATCCTCGCCCGCTGCACGTTGCAGCCCGCCGCCGGACCGCGCGTGGCGCCCTCCGACGACGAGCCGGGGCTGGCCGAGAAATTAAGGATCACCATCGTCGCCTTCGTGCCGCCGCTGGCGCTCATCGCCGGCGTGCTCGGCTCCATCATCTTCGCCGTCGCCGTGCCGACGGAGGCCGCGGCGGTGGGGGCTGCGGGCTCGCTCCTGCTGACGCTGCTCTACGGCACCTACAGCCACGCAGTGCTGCGCGAGGCACTGCTCAAGACGCTGACCATCACGGCGATGATCCTCACCATCGTCGTCGGCGGGACCATGTTCGGCGGCGTCTTCGTCAAGGCCGGCGGCCTGGCGCAGATCGAGACGCTGATGGGCGGCCTCGGCCTCGGGCGCTGGGGCACCTTGTGGGTCATCCTGCTGATCATCTTCGTCGCCGGCTTCGTCCTCGACCTCATCACCATCATCCTGATCATCGTGCCCTTTGCACTTCCCCTGATGGCCGCGCACGGCTTCGACCGGATCTGGTTCGCCATCGCCATGCTGATCATGATGCAGACCAGCCTGCTGACCCCGCCGATGGCGGGCGCCCTGTTCTATCTCCGCTCGATCGCCCCGCCGGAGATCCGGCTGATCGACATGTACACCGGCGTCATGCCCTTCATCGCGCTGCACTTCGTCGTGCTGGGGCTGATCATCTGGTTCCCGGACATCGCGCTCTGGCTGCCGCGCGTGCTGCTCGGCTTCGAATGACGCGCCCGCGCCGTCCCGCTATGCTGCGGGCGCACAGCAACCAGGGAGGAACGGCGGAGATGATCGTCGAGGAACGGATTTACGAAATCGAAGTCGGCATGCTGCCGAAGATGCTCGAGCTCTACGAAGCGGAGGGCATGAAGGTCCAGAAGGAGATCCTGGGCAACATGGTCGGCTATTTCACCACCGACATCGGCGATCTCAACCTGCTCATCCACATGTGGGGCTACAAGGACCTGAACGACCGGGCCCGGCGGCGCACCAAGCTGTTCAAGAACAAGCAGTGGCTCGGCTACGTCTCCCAGGTCCGGCCCTGGATCAAGAGCCAGAAGAGCCGGATCCTGATCCCGGCCCCCTTCTCCCCCATCAAGTAAGCAGGCCTACCGGAGTCGCGGGGTGAGCGCGCGCCGCCTGCTGATCGTCGCCCACGGGCCGTCCGAGAACACGGTCCGCCTGCGCGAGGCGGCGGCACGCGGCGCCCGCCATCCCGACATTTCCGGCGTCGAGGTCGCGGTCCTGACGCCCTTCGAGGCCGGCCCGGCGGACGTCATGGCGGCCGACGCCGTCCTCCTCGGCACGACGGAGAACCTCGGCTACATGAGCGGCGCGCTGAAGGACTTCTTCGACCGCACCTATTACGCGGTGCTGGAGGAGAAGCAGGGTCTGCCCTACGCGCTTTATATCCGCGCCGGCCACGACGGCACCGGCACCCGGCGCGGCGTCGAGACCATCCTCACCGGCCTGCGCTGGCGCGCCGTCAACGAGCCGGTGATCTGCCGCGGCGACTGGCAAGACTCTTTCATCGCCGACGTCGAAGACCTCGGCACCCTGATGGCCGCCGGCCTCGAAGCCGGCATCTTCTAACCCCCTCCCCGGCCCGACATACGCCAGCCCCCTCACGGCCACCACTCAAAAGGGGTCAGGTCTTTTTTCTTGCATACTTTCGAAACCGGTGATGAAGGCAAGAAACAAGACCTGACCCCTATGGGAGGATGAAGCGAGCTTCGGCGTCGTTGCGCCGGGGCGGGGCGGCCTGTCAGACTTGGTCGGCACGGCATGAAGGGAGCGGGCGATGCGGGCGGTGAGGGTACATGAGTGGACGGCGTTCGAGGCGCTGAGGCTGGAGGAGGACGTGCCTGCGGAGCCGGTCGGACGGGGCCAGGTGCGCGTTTCGATCCGGGCCTCGGCGATCAGCATCGCGCTGCAGCTTTTCGTGTCGGGACGCTACCAGCGCCGGCCGCCGTTGCCGTTCACGCCCGGAAGCGAGATCGCCGGCGTCGTCGGCGAGGTCGGCCCGGGCGTGCGCCATCTCGCGGAAGGCGACCGGGTCGCCGGGCCGATCGACTGGGGTGGGCTCGCCGACGAGGCCGTCGCAAGCGCCGCGACGCTTTATCGGATTCCCGACGACATGGGGTTCGCGCAGGCCGCGAGCCTGTCGCCCTCCTACGCCACGTCCCTCGCCGCGCTCGCCTGGCCGCATCTGCTCGACCTCACGCCCGGGAAAACCCTTCTGGTGCACGGCGCGTCGGGTGGCATCGGCGTCGCGGCGACGGAAATCGGCAAGATCCTGGGCGCGACGGTGATCGCGACGGCGGGCGGGCGGGCGAAGTGCGACTTCGCGGCCGCGCACGGCGCCGATCACGTGATCGACCATAGTGCCCAGGACTTTCGCCAGACGGTGCTGGACCTCACCGGCGGCGCGGGCGTCGACGCCATCCTGGATCCGGTCGGCGGCGACGTCTTCGCCCAGTCGCTGCGCTGCCTGGCGCCGGAGGGACGCATTTGCCCGATCGGTTTCGCCGGCGGCGAGGTGCCCAGCGTCCCGGCCAACATCCTGCTGGTCAAGAACCTGTCCGTCGTCGGCCTCAACTACGGCTACTACGTCGGCTGGAGCCCCGACGACGTGCGCGAGAGCTACCGGGACCGCCTGACCCGCGACATCGACCGACTCGCCGCCTGGTTCCAGGACGGCCGGATCAGCCTCGCCACCTCGCACACCCTCCCCCTCACCGACTTCCACGAGGCGATGCGCATCGTCGTCGCGCGCGAGTCGATGGGCCGCGTGGTCGTCGTCCCCTGAGGGGGGAGGGCTCTCCCGCGCGTCCCGCTCGACGAGGTCGGCGTTCTCCTACTTGCAGACACCCTTCGGGAACGTCTGCTGATAGGTCCAAGCCACCGTCGACCCCGGCCCGAGATCATAGGAACCGGCCCCCACGCCGGCGGGGAATCCATTCACGCAGAGGAACCAGGTGTTGCCGCCGGCCTGGTTGTCCATTCCGGCAATCGACGTGATGAACCATCCGCTGATCTTCCAGTTCCACTGCCCGGTGAATTGCAGACCATTCGCCATCTTCATCGCATCGAGCGCCGTCATGCCGAGCGTCCAGGGAATACCGGTATATGTAGTCTGGGTAACACCTCCGACCTGGACGTTGATCGTCACCGGATGGTTGGTCCACGGAACATCGGCGGCTTGTGCCGCCGGCGCGACGGCAAGGACGAAGGCGATCAGCAGGGCATATTGAGCAAGTTTCGCGAACATCGGAAATGTCTCCTCGTGAAATGAACGTCGTCTGAGCCTTTTCGCGGCTCAGATAAAATCATAATACATCATCTATTAAAACGCAACCTAAGATTCAATCAGGCGGACGTAAGAACACAAACAATTCGCGTATTTCGTACGCCGCCGTCCTCAGCGCGCGGGCTGGGCCCGCAGCACCCGCAGCGCCGCCGCGGCAGCGCCGTAGCCGGAGTCGATATTGACGACGACGACGCCGGGCGCGCAGCTCGCCAAAGCGGAGGCCAGTGCCGTCTCGCCGCCGCGCGCGGCGCCGTAGCCGGTCGAGGTCGGGACGGCGATGACGACGCCCGGCAGCAAGCCACCCAGCACGCTGAACAGCGCGCCGTCCATGCCGGCGACGACGATCAGCAGGGGAAAGCGGCGAAGCTCATCCAGGCGGGCTTCCAGGCGCCAGAGGCCGGCAACGCCAATGTCGGAAATCACCGTGCTGGCGACGTCGTGAAAGGCGAGCGTGCGGGCCGCCTCCCCCGCGACGGAAAGGTCGGAGGTGCCCGCCGTCACCACGGCGAGGGCCGACGGGCCCGCCGGCGGCGTCCAGGGCCCGAGGATGGCGGTGCGGGATAGCGGGTCGTAATCGAGATCCGCGGCCGCCGTGCCGAGCGCCGCATGCGCCTCGGGTGCCAACCGGGTCAACAACAAGGGCGAGGCGTTGTCGCGCGAAGCCTGGATCAGCGCGGCCAGTTGCGCCGTCGTCTTGCCCGCGGCCAGGACCGCCTCGGCGATACCCAAACGGCCGACCCGGGCGAAATCGAAGGTCCGGCCGGCCGCCGCCGCGTCATCCGCCATCTTTGTCCGCTCCGATGAAGGCGCTGCCGCGCCGGTAGAGTGCGTAATCCGGCCGCGTGCCGGCGAGCGCCTCGATCTCGCCACGCAGCCGGGCGCCTGCCTCTCCGGTCACCCGCGCCAGGGCCTCCGCGTCGAGTTCGATGCGCACGCCGTCGGCCAGGATCCTGCAACGCGCTGTCTGCGGCGAGAGCGCGGCGTTCAACGCCCGCTCGACGCCATGCACCCGGGCCAGCCGTTCCGCCGTCACCCGGGTGCCGGTTTCCAGCCGGCTGGAAAGACAGGGGGCGGCCGGCAGCTCGGCGATGTCGTCGAGGCCGAGGCCACGGGCGATGGCGCGCACGCCCGCCTTGTCGATCCCCGCCTCGACGAAAGGATGGCGCACGGCGTGATCACGGGCGGCGATCAGGCCGGGCCGGTAGTCGCCGAGATCATCGGTGTTGGTCCCCGACGCGATGCACTCGGCCGTCCTGGCCGCGATCGTCCCGTAGAGATTGGTCTTGCAGAAAAAGCAACGGTTCACCGGATTGGCGAGATAGTCGGGATCGTGGAACTCGCCCGCGTCGATGATTTCCAGATGCCAGCCCTCCCGCGCGGCATGACGGCGCACCCGGGCCGTCGCCTCCGGCGGCACGGCGGGGGAGGTCGCGTGCCAAACCGTCGCCCGGTCCGCCGCGACCCGGTGCGCGACATGGGCGAGCGTCAGGCTGTCGACGCCGCCGCTTACCGCCAGGGCCACGGCCTCGCCGTTCGCGAACGCGGCTTCCAATCGCGCGAGGGCGGCTTCGTCGGTCATGTCTCGTCCTCCCCGAGCGCCTCGCGCTCCGCCCGGGCCCGACGGCGGGTGCGGGCGAGATGGTCCATGCCGGGA
Organism: uncultured Alphaproteobacteria bacterium; assembly: GCA_951812805.1. Taxonomy (GTDB): domain Bacteria; phylum Pseudomonadota; class Alphaproteobacteria; genus JASLMY01. The sequence continues at coordinate 267,693 of CATOSZ010000004.1, forward strand.
CTGGCCACCGCGTCGACGTCGGCCTTGGCGCTCTGCCCGGCCGGGCCGCGCTCGACCAGTTTGACCGGCACACCGTCCGCCGTCTCGACCATCTGGCGGGACAGCACCATGCGGTTCTCGAGCCGCCAGCGCAGGCCGATCGTCGCAGTCTCGGCAAAACAGGCCCGGCAGACGGCCTCGCGTGCGGCCGGCGCCGCCAGGACCTGGACGGCACTCGCCAGGCGCCCCTTCTTGGCCAGCGTCGCGGTCTGCCGGACGTCCAGCACGCCCGCCAGCGCACGGATGTTGTCGAGGCCGACGGCGAGGTCCTCCGCCGTCTGGTCGTCGACCTCGAAGGCGATGACCGCGACCCGGTCCGTTCCCGTGTCCGCCACCGCCGTACCGAAGGCCAGCGCGCGCAGAACGTTGGAAAGCCCGTCGAGCTTCCGCGTGCCGAAGCCCGTGCCCTCGGCCAGCAGGGTCGTCGGCGCCGCGCCGCGGGGGATCGGCGCCAGGTGACGCAGGATGGCGGCGCCGGTCGGCGTCACCCGCTCACCGCCGATGCCGTCGTCGATCACCGCGAAGCCCCGCAGCAGCTTGGCCGTCGCCGGTGCGGGAACCGGCAGCGGCCCATGCGCCGTCCGCACCCGCCCGCCGCCAAGCGGCAGGGGCGAGAGCGACCAGCTGCCCGCACCCAACGCGTCGATCAGCCAGGCCGCCCCGGTGATGTCGGCGACCGAGTCCCAGTCGGCGATCTCGTGGAAATGCACCGCGTCGACCTCGACCCCGTGCACCTCCGCCTCCGCCTCGGCCAGCAGGGTGAAGATGGCGATGGCGCGCGCACACACGGCAGGCGTCAGCCGGGCCGCCTCGAGCCGGGCGCGGATCTCGGCGAAGTGGCCGCTGGGGCGGGACTTGCCGGCGGCGGGCGGCGTGATCGCGACGTGGCTGCCGGTCAGCGTGCCGTCGCCATGGGCGGCGAGCGTCACCTCCCAATCCGCCGGCAGGCCGGCGGCGCGCATGGCGGCGATGCAGCCGGGACCGAGATCGGGGCGCATGTCGAGCAGGGCGGCCAGGAACATGTCGCCGCTGGCGCCGCCCAGCGCATCGAGATGGATATGGTCGATCGCCGTCATCCGGCGTCGAACTTGCTGCGCATCCGGCCCATGCCGCGCAGCCAGCGGTCGTAGTCGCCGGTCTTCATGCGGATATAGTCGGCGACCTGGGGATGGGGCAGAATCAAAAAGTCTTCGCGATCCATGGTCTCGACGACGCATTGGGCGAGGCCGTCCGGCTCGACCACGCCGTCGAGGGTTGCGACCTCGGCATCCGGGCCACTGAGCATCGCCGTGCGCACCGCCTGGGGGCAGAGCACGGAGACCTTGATGCCCTGCTCGCCGTGCGCGATGGAGAGATATTCGGCAAAGGCGACGGCGGCGTGCTTGGTGACGGTATAGGTGGCCGACAGGATGTGGCTCAACAAGCCGGCGGCCGAGGCGGTATTGACCAGATAGCCGCCGCCCCGCTCGATCATCCCCGGGATCACCGCGCGGGCGGCATAGACATGGCCCATGACGTGGATGTTCCAGTTGCGGTCCCAATCGGCATCGGCGGCATCTTCGTCGCCGAGCGTCAGGATTCCGGCATTGGAACAGAACACGTCGATGCCGCCGAACTCGGCCTCGGTGCGGCGGACCAGCTCCTGGATGTCGGCTTCCCGGGTGACGTCGGTTGCAATCGCCAGCGCGCCGATCTCGCCGGCCAGGCCTTCCATGGCGCTCGCGTCGAGGTCGGCAAGCGCCACGCCGCGCGCGCCCTCCGCCGCGAAACGGCGGGCCAGCGCCTGACCGATACCGCCGCCGGCGCCGGTGACCACGACGACTTTGTCCTGCACTTTCATGGCGCTGTTCCTCAGACCTCTTCGAACTTGCCGCGCATGCGCCGCATACCGCCGAGCCAGCGATCATAATCGGCGGTCTTGCGCCGCATATAGTCGAGCACCTGGGGATGGGGCAGGATGAGGAAGTCTTCGCGGTCCATGGTTTCGATCACCGATCCGGCCAGTTCCTCCGGCTCGATCATGCCGTCGACGCTGGCCACGCCTGCCTCCCGGCCCGCCGTCATCGCCGTGCGCACCGCCTGGGGACAAAGCACGGACACCCGGATGCCCTGGCTGCCGTGCGCGATCGAGAGATATTCGGCGAAGGCGACGGCGGCATGCTTGGTGACCGAGTAGGTCGCCGAATAGATATGCGTCAACAGGCCGGCGGCCGACGCGGTGTTGACCAGATAGCCCCCGCCCCGCTTCACCATCCCCGGGATCACCGCGCGGGCGGCATAGACATGCGCCATCACATGGATGTCCCAGTTCGCCGCCCAGTCCGCGTCCGGCGCATCGGCATCCCCCATCCGCGCGATGCCGGCGTTCGAACAGAACACGTCGATCGGTCCGGCCTCGCTCTCCGCGCGACGGACGAGGTTCTGGATGTCGCCTTCCTTGGCGACATCGGTCACGACCGCGATGCCGCCGACCTCCGCCGCGACCTCGGCGAGCGGGCCTTCCTGCAGATCGGCCAGCACCAGACCGGCCGCCCCTTCGGCTTTGAAGCGCCGGGCGAGCGCCCGGCCGATGCCGCTTGCCGCGCCGGTGACGACGACGGTCTTGCCTTCGATCTTCATGACATCACCTCCCTCGAACAGAGAGGCAATCTAGCCCAATCGGCGCGGCGGCGGGACTACCCGCATTTGGAATAACCGCAGCTCGCGCAGAGATCGCAGTTTTCCCGCACCATCAGGCCCGGCTGGCCGCAGCGGGGACAGCCCTTGCCGCCGCCGGTCCGGCCGCCGAGCGGCAGGGCGACGACCGCCGTCGAGGTATTCGGCGCCGCCGCCTTGGGGTCGGGCAGGAAACCGATAGCGATCATATGGGTTTCGATCACTTCGCCGATCGCCGCCAGCAACGAGGGCACATAACGCCCGCGCATCCAATGGCCGCCGCGTGGATCGAACACCGCTTTCAACTCCTCCACCACGAAGCTGACGTCGCCGCCGCGGCGAAACACCGCCGAGATCATCCGGGTCAGCGCCACCGTCCAGGCGTAATGCTCCATGTTCTTGGAGTTGATGAAGACCTCGAAGGGACGGCGGCGGCCGTCCTGAACGATGTCGTTCAGGGTGATGTAGATGGCATGGTCGCTTTCCGGCCAGGCGATCTTGTAGGTGTTGCCAGGCAGCGCCTCGGGCCGGTCGAGGGGCTGGGTCATATAAACCACGCCCCCCGCATCGTAGGCGTCCGCCGGCCGGGCCGCGGGGGGCGTCAGAGGCAACTCCGGCTGGCTCGGCGCCGCGTCGCCCTCGGCCGGGGTCGCCTCCAGCACCGCGCCGGTCACGTCGTTCGGCCGGTAGGTGGTGCAGCCCTTGCAGCCCCCCTCGTAGGCCAGGCGGTAGACCTCGCGGAAGTCGTCGAAAGAAATGTCGGCCGGACAGTTGATGGTCTTGGAGATCGAGGTGTCGACATGGCGCTGCGCCGCCGCCTGCATGGCGACATGGTCGCCGGGGGCTAAACGCTGGGCATCGACGAAATAGTCCGGCAGCGCCGCCGTCTCGCCGAAACGCGCGCGGTAGAGCCGATAGGCGTGATCGCTCACCTGCTCCTCGCGCCGCTCCCCGTCCGGCTGCAGGACGTGGCGGGTGTAGACGAGGCTGAAGACCGGCTCGATCCCGCTGGAGACGTTGTCGGCCAGGATCGAAATCGTCCCTGTCGGCGCGATCGAGGTCAGGGTGGCGTTGCGCACACCGTGCTGTTCGATCAACGCTCGGGTCTCCGCGTCGAGCGCCTGGACATTGGGCGAGGCGAGGAATCCGGCCGCGTCATAGGCCGGGAACGGCCCCTTTTCGGCCGCCAACCGCGCACTCGCCCGGTAGGCGGCGCGCTGCACGCGGGACAGCCAGGCCTCCGTCAGCTCGATGCCCCGGGCCGACCCGTAGCGGGCCCGGCAGAAAATCAACGCGTCGGCGAGGCCGGTGACGCCGAGGCCGATACGACGCTTGGCCTGGGCCTCGCGATGCTGTTCGGGCAGCGGGAATTCGGAGACGTCGACGACGTTGTCCATCATCCGGACCGCCGTTTCGACCACGGCTTCGAGCCTGCCCTCGGGGATTTCCGCCTCCGCCTCGAAGGGATCGGCGACCAGCGCCGCGAGGTTGAGGGAGGCCAGCAAGCAGGCGCCGTAAGGCGGCAACGGTTGCTCACCGCAGGGATTCGTCGCCGCGATGGTTTCGCAATAGGCGAGGTTGTTGCGCCGGTTCACCCGGTCGATGAAGATCACCCCCGGCTCCGCATAGGCGTACGTCGCCCGCATGATGCGATCCCACAGCTCCCGCGCGCGGAGCGTCTTGTAGGTCCGCCCGTCGAAGGCGAGATCCCACGACCCGTCCGCCGCCACCGCCTCCATGAAGGCGTCGGTGACCAGGACCGAGAGGTTGAACATGCGCAGGCGGCCCGCATCCTGCTTGGCCTCGATGAAGGCCTCAATGTCGGGATGGTCGCAGCGGAGCGTGCCCATCATGGCGCCCCGGCGGTGGCCGGCACTCATGATCGTGCGGCACATGGCATCCCAGACATCCATGAAGGTGAGCGGTCCCGACGCGTCGGCACCGACCCCCTTCACCGGCGCCCCCTTCGGGCGCAGGGTCGAGAAGTCGTAGCCGATGCCGCCGCCCTGCTGCATGGTCAAGGCCGCCTCGCGCAGGTGCTCGAAGATGCCGGACATGTCGTCCGGGACCTCGCCCATGACGAAACAATTGAACAAGGTGACGGTCCGTGCCGTCCCGGCACCGGCCAGAATGCGCCCCGCCGGCAGCAGCTTGAAATCCGCCATGGCATCGACGAAGCGATCTTCCCAAAGCACGGAATCATCTTCCACCGCCGCTAGTGCGTGCGCGACCCGGCGCCAACTGTCCTCAATCGCATTGTCGATGGGCGTGCCGTCCGCGCCCTTGAAGCGGTACTTCATATCCCAGATCTGCTGCGATATCGGCGCGACGGTCGGCATGGCGGAGCGCTCCACAAGCGGGCCGACGGCGGATCCGGGCCCGGCTGGCCACTCTATGTCGCAGCGCCGGCAGGGTCAATGTTCTTGTTTCGTACTATAATGAATACAATGAGAATTCTGTGGTAACTATCTGATATCAAACGATCTCACAAGTTACCCACAAGCTCCACATGAAGTAGCGCGGAGATGCGATCGACGACGCCCGAGTCGTCCCCATCCCCTCCCGCGATAACTCACAGGGTTATCCCCAAGGTTATCCACCAACCTCCGCACGGCCTTCGGCGACGAGGCGCCGGGTCGCCTGTTCGATGCTCTCCTCCAGCCGGCTCATGAAGGCGCGACGGTCGAGGCCCGGCGGGATCGGCGGCAGGTATTCGAGGACGATCCGGCCCGGGCGGCGCAGAAAGCTACGCCGGGGCCAGTACAGGCCGGAGTTGAGGGCGACCGGCACCACCGGCAGGTCGAGGCCCCGGTAGAGCGCGGCAACCCCCGGCTGGTAGGGCACCTCGTCGCTGGTCGCATCGGGCGCGGCGCGGGTGCCCTGGGGGAAGATGATGATCGGCCGGCCCTCGGCCCCGGCCAGGCGCGCGGTCTCGATCATCCGTCGCAACGCCTTCGGGCCGCCCGCCCGATCGACCGGAATCTGGCGCGACTTGCGGCAGTAGGCGCCATAGATCGGGATCGACAGCAGTTCCTGCTTCATCACCACCGCCGGGTCGTCGACGATGAGATGCCAGATCAGCGTATCCCAGGCGGATTGATGCTTGGCGGCGATCAGGTGGCCGCCGGCCGGGCGATGCTCGGCACCGCGGATCTCGATCTCGATGCCGGCGAGGACGCGCATCAGCCAGACCATGTGCCCGGCCCAGCGCCGCTGACCGGAGACCGTCACCCGCCAGCTCATCCACAGACCCGGCACATAGGCCAGCACCATGACGACGGTCCAGACATAGAACGCCAGATTGAAGGCGAGGGAACGGACCGGGATCATGCGCCCGACTCACCCTCTTCGGCCCCGGCCAGGCGAACCGTCACCAGGGCCAGCAGATACTTGTTGAACTCGTCCGCCAGCAGCCGCGCCGTGCCGGAATGGCGCCACCATTCCGCCAGACGAACCGTGGGCGGGAATACCGGATGGGCCTGAATGCGCACATCCGGCATACGCGCGCGGAAATACAGCTCGCCCCGCGGCATGTGGTAGCTGGCCGTTACCAGGAGAAGGCTGTCGTACCCGGCCTCCCGCATCCAGATGGCGGCCTCGACGGCATTGCCCTTGGTGTCCTGCGCCTCGTGGCCGAGCGTCACGCAACAGGCGAAGGTTTCCGCCTTGGCCTTGGCCGTGCCCTGGCGGCGCAGGTCGGCGAGCCCGGTGCCGCGATCGACGCCCGAAATCAGCATGCGCTTCGCACGCCCGGCTTCCAGCAGGGCGAGCCCTTCGGCGATCCGCTCGGCACCGCCGGTCAGGACGACGATCGCGTCGCTCGTCCCGGCGGCAGTTGCAGGATCGCGCGGCAAGTCGGCGACGAACTGTAGAAACCCGCCGAGCCACAGCGCAGCGAGCGCGCAGATCCACAGGACCAGACGCCGCGTTAGCGACGGAGCTTTCTCACCCCGCGCCATCAGGGCATGCGTCCGAGCGCACCGAACACGGTCAGACGTGCGGTGAAAAAGGCGATGCCGGCGCCGGCGACGGGCACGAACGCCAAGACCACGAGCGTTACGGGGCCGAGCGATAGCTGGTCGAGCAAGGGCGCCTCCAGGCGCGCGACCAGGCGAGAGAGCACAAAGAGCGTCGCCGCCGCGAGGACCAAGCCGACGGCACCGCCTTTGGCGCCCATCCACAAGGCATGGTTCTGGAACTGCCGGGCGATATAGGCGTCGCGCGCGCCCATGACATGCAGCAACGCAACGATGTCATGATGGACGGAGAGCGTGGCGCGAACGGCGAAGACCACGACGGCGGCCAAGGCGCCGGCGATCAGCACCACGGTCGCCAGCGCGATAAACTGCACGCCCCGGGCCAGGCGGATCAATTGCGCCACCCAGACCTTGTGGTCGTCGAGACGGGCGCCCGGCACCGCGTCGTCCAGCCGGCGGGCGAGATAGTCGAAATCCAGCTGATGGTCCGTGTCCAATTCCACGTCGACCAGCCGCGGAATGGGCAGATCCGCGACCGGGTTGTCGGGTCCGAACCAGGGGGCGAGCAGTGCCGCATGCTCGGCATCGTCGAGCGCGACGGCACCCCGAACCCCCGCCGTCGAACGCAATATGCGAAGCGTCTCCGCGACGCGGGTATCGAGGTCGGCGCTACGCCCGGCCGGAACCTCGACCGTCAGGTGCCCTTCGAAACCCGCCTGCCAGCCCCGCACCCCCTGGTCCAGCGCGAGCACGCCAGAGACCGCGAGGGCGGCGAGAAACACCATGACGGCGACGACCCAAGGCAGGAAACGCCCCGCCCCCGTATCGTCGGGAATCAATTTGACGCCCCCGCTCATCCCACCAACCCGGCTTCGGCCGCCAGGGCCGGTGCGCGCGCCGGACCGCCGGCCAACTGTCCGTCTTCCAAGTGCAGCCGGGGATAGTCGAAGGGCTCGATCAGGGGCTGGTTATGGGTGGCGACGATGATCGTCGTGCCGATGCGATGCAATTCCTCGAACAGGCGAATCAGCCGGTAGCCGATGGCGTCGTCGACGTTGCCCGTCGGCTCGTCGGCCACGATCAAACTCGGCTGCGCGACGACCGCCCGGCAGATCGCGACACGCTGCTGTTCCCCGCCCGAAAGCGTCGTCGGCGACGCCTCGATCCGGTCGCCGAGGCCGACCCATTCCAGCATCTCCCGCGCCGGCCCCTCGATGCGGCGTTCCACCTCACCGGCGAGCCTGAGCGGCAGGGCCACGTTTTCCAGCACGCTCAGATGGTCGAGCAGGCGGAAATCCTGAAACACCACGCCGATCCGCCGCCGGATCGCCGGCAATTCACGCCGGGTCGCCCGGGCGACGTCGGCGCCGAACAGCGAAATCGTGCCCCGGCTCGGCTTCAGGCCGAGATACATCATGCGCAACAGCGTCGATTTGCCCGCGCCGCTCGGCCCGGTGAGAAAGGTGAACGAGCCGGGTTCCAGATGGAACGAGATGTCGCGCAAGACTTCCGGCCCCTGGCCATAGCGCAGACCGACGTTCTCGAAGCGAATCAAGGACCGAAACCCCTTGGGCTGGAAGGCGGCGCGAAGGATGCCACGGGCCGGCTTCCGCGTCCAAAACTTTCGTGGATTGGGCGACCAAGCGTGTCGATGTTGCTTGTTTGGTAACCCTCTCGACCTATAAAACGGGGACCTGAGCCGATCCCGACGAGGGCGGACGCGATGATTTTGACCTGTCCAGCGTGCACGACACGGTACCTGGTGGATGCCGGCGCCATCGGCGTCGGCGGCCGACAGGTACGGTGCGCCAAATGCGGTCGCGAGTGGCGACAGGCCCCGGCGGCGGCGGACATTCTCCCGCCGGGCGATGGATCCGGGTCCGACGCGGCGCTGGTCGAGGAGATCACGCCGCCGCCGATCTCGCCGCCCGAGGGCATCCGTCCCCTGCCCCCCGGCTCGAACCTGCCGGCCCTGCCGCAGTCGAGATCCTCGACGCGGGGCTGGCTCGCCTGGGCGGCTTTGGTCATGTTCCTCGCCATCGGAACGTCCGCCGCGGTGATCTGGCGCCAGGCCGTGGTGGCGCATTGGCCGCCCGCCGGAAAACTGTACGAGCTGGTCCAACTCGAGGTGGCACCGCCGGAAATCTTCGCCTTCGACATCCGCGACGTCGCCTCCAAGGTGGGCTTCGAGGGCGGACAGCGGATCCTGAAAGTCAGCGGCCAGGTGGTCAATGTCGGTCCCGAGGCCAAGTCGGTACCGCGCCTGCGCGTCATGATCATCGACGACGACGATCGCCCGCTATTTAACTGGACGGTGGCCATGCCGACTCGCAACATCGCCCCGGGCGAAGCCACGCCGTTCACGACCCGCCTGCCCGATCCGCCGAAAAACGTGAAACGGATATCGGTAACGTTCGAAGCCTAGCCAACCTTGGGAAGCGTGAGCGAACTCAATCCCCCGCGACGGCCTGACCGGTATCGCCGAGGCGTTCCGAAACGAAGGCGATGGCGGCCTTGGCGTCCAGCGCCCGGCTGATCAGGTGACCTTGCGCCTCGTCGCAGTTCTGCTCGCGCAGGAAGGCGGCCTGGGCTTCCGTCTCGACGCCCTCGGCGATGACTTCGAGGCCGAGGTCGTGCGCGAGATGGATGATGGCGTTGGTGATCGCCGTGCTGTCCTGGTCCTGGCCGAGGCTGCGGATGAAGATCTGATCGATCTTCAGGCAATGCACGGCGAAACGCTGCAGGTAGGCCATGGAGCTGTAGCCGGTGCCGAAATCGTCGATCGCCAGGCGGAACCCCAATCCCTGCAACTCGTCCAGCACCCGGCTGACCCGCTCGTCCGTCGACATCAGCAGGCCTTCCGTGATCTCGAATTCGATCCACTTGGCCTCGACGCCGGTCGAGCGCAGCATCGACATGACGTTGGTGATGAAGCCCTCCCGCTTGAAGTCCGCCGGTGAGAGGTTGATCGAGACGCGGAACTCGGGATAGCCCGCCTCGCGCCAGGCCCGCATCTGCCGGCAGGCGAGCCGCAGCACGAGATCGGTGAGGTTGGTGATCAGGCCGGCCTGCTCGGCGACGGGAATGAATTCGGAGGGCGGCACCAGGCCACGCACGGCGTGCTGCCAACGGACCAGGGCCTCGACGCCGCTGACGTCGCCGCTCTTCAGGTCGACGCGGGGCTGATAGGCCAGGAACAGGTCATTGTCCTCGATCGCCCGGCGGAGGTCGTGCTCCAGCGCCTTGCGTTCGCTGACCTCGGCGTTCATCTCGGCGTCATAGAGCTGGTACTTGTTCCGCCCCTCCTGCTTGGCGCGATAGAGCGCCAGGTCGGCGTTCTTGACCAGCTTGTCGGCGTCCTTGCCATCGTGCGGATAGAGCGTGATGCCAATGGAGCAGCCGGTGTAGACCCGCTCGCCGTCGAGGCTGAAGGGTTTCGAGATCCGGTCGACGATGCGCTGCGCCAGCACCTCGATGCCGTCGGCCGCTTCCAGGTTGGTCTGGATGATCGCGAACTCGTCGCCGCCGAGCCGGGCGACCGTATCGGAGCGGCGCACGCAGTCGATCAGTCGTTGCGAGACCTGGATCAGCAACGCATCGCCCGCCGGATGGCCGAGCGTGTCATTCACGTCCTTGAAGTGATCGAGGTCCAGCAGCAGCACGGCCACCTTGCGATCGATCCGTTCGGCCTGCTGCACCGCCTCGAACAGCCGGTCCTGGAACAGCTTGCGGTTCGGCAGGCCCGTCAACGCATCCTGGTGCGCCATGGTACGGAGCGCTTCCTCGCTGCGCTGCCGGTTCTCCGCCATTCGATTGAAGGACCGCGCGAGCCGGGCCAACTCGTCGTTGCCCATCACCTCGATGCGGAAGTCGAGCTGGCCGCTGCCGATCGCCTCGGCGCCGGTCTTCTGCGCGCGAATGGGGGCGATGACGTCGAATTCCAGCCGGCGCAGGATTTCGCCGACGCCGGTTTCGAAATCCTTGATGCCCGTCGCGCGTCGTTCCGCGAGCGTCATCGCCGCCTCCGCCGAGGCTCTCGCGTCGGCAAGCGTCGCCTCCAGCGTCGCCAGCCGGTCGCGCGCCGCATCACCCTGGGCCTGACCCTCGAAGGCCGCGTTCAGTCGGGCAAAGACGACGGCGGCGCGACGCAACGTCTCGCGATGCGCCGGATCGACGCTCGCCAGGTGTTGGCGCACGGAGACGGGCAGGTCCGCCAGCCATAACCTCGCCTCGCGGGCGGCGTTGCGAAGCGCGAAGACATCCTCGTCGGCGCCGGCCCCGCCGCTTAAGAGGAAACGGTCGATCAGCGCCGTCGCCGCCTGCACCTTGGCCTCGAGATCCCGGTTCGCCCGCAGCGCATCCGCCTCGCTGGAGAAGCTGCGCTGCCCGACCTGGCGAATCCGCTCCAAGCGCTCCCGAATGGGGCCGCCTTGTTCGGAATCGATTTTGCCCCCGGTGGAGGCGGCGAAATCCTCGACGATGGTATCGAACTCGGCGAGCCAGGCGACGACGGAAAGCGCCTCGCCCTCGGGCTGTCCGAGACGGGCGAAACGGGCGCCGAGCTGCACGGTGCTTTCGAGCAGCCGGTAGCGGAACTCCATCACCCGTTCCTGGCGCGGGCTGTCGGGCCCGACGATCGCCAGGACGTCGTCCTTGATCCGGTTGGTCAGCAGATAGGAGATCGCGCTGGTGCTGAAGAACAGGAACAGCAGGATGCCGAAGGCCAAGGCCACGCGTTTCGCGATCCCCAAGCTCATTCCCGGCCGCCCCTCGGAAATATTATTCGGATACCCTCCCGACGATCATCGCCGATTCGGTGAGGATATGAAACGCCTATTTGTGACAAGCGCCGCGCTCAGCCCGGCTTGATGCCGGTAACCCGCGTCAAGGTGCCGGGAATGAACTCCACGTCTTCGATTCCCTCGAAGCCGGCCGCGGCGAAATAGCCGCGGCATTCGCCGACCGAATGGGCGCGCCCGGTGCTGCCGCTGACCGCCTCGCTCAGGCCCCAGAGCGCGGGCGCGATCGGACCCGAGCGGTCGTCGTCCAGCATTTCACCGATCAGGTGAAACTCGCCGCCGGGCGTCAGCGTCGCGAAGACCTTGTCGACCACCTGCTGGACCATATCGGCGTTGTATTGCGGCATGTTGCTCGCCATGATCGCCGCGTCCGCCTCGGGCAACGGGTCGGCGGTGAAGTCGCAGGCTTGCGCCGCGACCCGCTCGGTAAGGCCGTGCTCGGCGACGAATTCGGCTGTGACCTCGACCACCGGCGGCAGGTCGAGGACCGTGGCGGCAAGCCGCGGCCAGGTCTTGCAGGCGACGATGCAATAACAGCCCGAACCGCCGCCGAGATCGATCAGGTGCGAGCGCGCGGAAAGATCGACCTGGCGGCAGAACCGCCGGCCGGCGCCCATGCCGATCGAATAGGTCGCCTCGTGGTAGCGCCGGGCCCGCTCCACCGTGAAGCCCTCGGCGTACATGCCGAGCAGCTTCGGCGGCTCCCCGGCACGGAGCAGCTCGGCGAGACGGCCCCATTCCGCCCACCTGGGCTTGGAGAACAGCATCCAGGGCCCGGCATAGGTCGCCTCGCCCTCGACCAGAAAGCGGGCGACATCTGGGGCATTGACGAAGCGATCGCCCTCGCGCGCGACCAGCTCCAAGGCCGTCGCCGCCGTCAACAGGCGTTCGGCGTTCAATTCCGAGACGCCGATACTCCCCGCGGCCCGGGCGACGGTGTCGTCACCGCGCGCAAGGGCGGTGAACAGGCCGAGTTCGACCCCCGCCATCAACACGGCCGATTCCCAAAACCCCTTGGCCAGGCGCTGCAGGCGCACGGTATCGGGACGGCGGGGACGGGTATCGGCGGCATCGGTCATTGGGGCACTCCATCTCCTGCGGCCCGACTCGGGCGCGCGAGGGGACGAGATTACCAGAAAGCGGGCCCGCGCCGCCTCCCCCGCACTTCGTGGCATTTGTCGCCGTCGCGGGTACGATGGGCGGATCGTCGTCGAAACGGAGGTTTCGGGCGCCATGAGGCTTCGCGCCATCGCACCAGCCGTCGTCGCGGCCCTGTTCGTTTCGATGCTGCATCTCGGATGGTGGGCCGTCGGCTTTTCCAGCGCCGAGGGCTCCGGCTTGACCGATCCCGACAGCTACATGCGCCTGGTGCGGATCGAACGGCTGCTGGCGACGGGCGGCTGGTTCGATTCCGCCCTGCCCCGCGCCAATGCCCCCGATGGCGGCGACCTGCACTGGACGCGCTTCCTCGACCTGTTGTTGCTAGCCGTCACCCTGCCGATGGCTCCGGTTCTGGGCATGAAGGCGGCACTGTTTACCGCGGCGGTCCTGATCAGTCCGCTGCTGCATGTCGCCGCGGTCCTTGCCCTCGCCTGGGCGGTGACGCCGCTCCTCGGCCGGCGGGTCGCCGCGCTCGCCGGCGCCTTCACCGCCATACAGCCCGGCATCATGAGCTATGCCCACGTCGGCACCGCCGATCACCACACGCTCTATCTACTGGTCACCATCCTGGCCTTCGGCGCCCTGCTCCGCGCCCTGCTGTCGCCCGACGGGCGCGCCGGCGCCGGTACCGCGGGCGTGTTCCTCGCCGCCGGCCTCTGGGTCGGCCCGGAGACGCTGGTCTTCATCGCCCTGGCCCTGGTCGCCTGCGGCCTGCCCTGGCTCCGCGGCGAGGCGCGCGGCGCGGTCACCGCGTTTCACGCGATGCTCGCCGCCAGCCTCGCCGGCCTCGCCGTCGTCGCGCTCGAGTGGGGGCCGGGTGCCCTGACCAGCGTGGCCTACGACCGGATATCGATCCTCCATCTCACCCTGCTGGCGCTGCTTACCGGGTTCTGGGCGCTGGTCCTGCGCTTTCCCGCGAAGACTCCAATCACGCGCCTATTCCTCGCCGTCGCCGGCGCGGCACTGTGCCTGGCCGTCCTCCGTGGGCTCTACCCCGACCTGTTCGAGGGCGCCCTCGCCGGCGTCCCGCGCGAGGCGCTGCCCTACATCCACATGGTCAACGAGTACCGGCCGGTGCGCGGGCTCGCGAACGCGCTGATCCTGTTCGGCACCTTCGTCTTCGCCGTCCCCTGGGTCCTCACCCGGCTATGGCGCGCGTGGGGCGAGACGACGCGCTGGGGCTGGGCGGCACTCGCCCTCTGTCTGCTGTTCTATCCGCTGTTCGCCCTCGCCTGGCAGCGCTGGGCGCCTTACGGCGGCATCTTCCTGGCGATCGCCCTCGCCGGCCTCGCGGCAGACGTCGACCGCACGATCGACGGGCGTCTGGCCGGCCTGCGCCGCGTGCCGTTCAAGGTCGCGGCGCTGCTCGCGCTATTGGTCGGACCGATGGTGCTGGGCCTGGCGCTACGCGCCGCCACCCCGGCCCGGCCCGCCGGCGGCGAGCACATGGCGCGGCCGGCCTGCGACCTCGCCCCGCTGGTCGCCTATCTGCGGCGCTCGCCATGGGGCGACCGGCCCCACACGCTGCTGGCGTCCGCCAACTTCGGACCAGAACTGCTCTACCGCACGCCGCACCGGGTCGTGGCGATGCACTACCATCCCTTGATCGCCGGCCTCTACGACAGCGTGAAGTTTCTCGAGACCGGGGACGAGGCCCGCGCCCGCGCTATCGCCCGGCGCCGGGCCGTCGGCCTGATCGTGATCTGCCCGGGGTCGGGCCATCTGGACTATGCGCTCTGGCACGGCCGGGGCATGTACGACCGGTTGCTCGACGGCGATCCGCCGTCTTGGATCTCCCCCCTCGGCCGGGTCGGTGATTTCGAGGTCTATCGTGCCATGCCTTAAGCGGCGTTAGGCGCAGTGCGCCAAAACCGCGGCGGCGACCGCCTCGGGCGCGTCGATCTCGGCCAAATGGCCGACGCCCGCCAGGTGCTGTACCGTGGCGGACGGCCCGATGGCCTCGGCGAAGGTATCCGCATAGCTCACCGGCACCACTTGATCCGCCTCGCCCCACAGCACCAGCGTCGGCTGATCGATGCGACCGAGCCGCGAGCCGAGCCCGGTATCGGAAAGCGGCCAGAGGATCCGCGCGCCGGCCTCGTTGGCCCGGATGCCCAGGATCTGCCACTCGCCTTCGTCTTCGCCCTCAGGCATCACGCTCACCGCGTCCAGCTTCGCCGGATCCGCGACGTAGAGCTGGCCCTGCGTGCCCGGACGCTGGGCCCAGACGTCGGTCACCGGTCGCGCCTCGTCGTAGATGCCGAGCGGCGAGATCAGCACCAGCCGCCGGACCGAGGCCGGCCAGATCGCCGCCATCTCCGCCGCGAAGGACCCGCCGAGGGAGACGCCGACCAGGTCCGCACCGTCGAGCCCGGCACCGCTGATCAGATCGCGCACCGCCAGCAGCCAGTCGAGATGTGTGTCGAGGGCATCGTGGCCGCGCCCGCCGCCCGGAAAGCCCGGAAGCGAGGGCGCGACGACCCGGCGGGTCTTGGCCAGCACGTCGAGGAACGGTGTCCAATTGGCCAGGCCGCCGAGCCCGGCGAGAAAGCCGATCGGCGCGCCCTCGCCCTTTTCCCAGACCCGGCAGGTCGTGCCCCGAACCTCGACCCCGCGCTCACTCGGCCCACCCATCGCCCGTTCTCCGCCTTGCTGATCAGGAATGTCGTCGCGCCGAACGGCACGGCCGCCATCCTAATCTCGCCCTCGCGGGCGCGCTACTCTGCCGCCACGCGGCCGAGCGGGTCGCCGAAGCGTTCCTGTAGGACTGCCTCGAAGTCCCGGCCCTCGGCGGCGATCCAGCTGCCGGGGCGGGTGCGGAAGGCCGCGGCGAGGTAAGGGGCCGTCGGCGCCTCACCGCTTTCGGCGAGCGCGGTGGCGCCGGCCATCACCGTGCGGCGGAAGCGAACAACGGCCGCATCGGTCGCGGTCAGGATCTCGCGGGTGCGGTCGGCGATGCGGCCCTGGCTCTGCTGGATCATCAGGTCCTGCTCGGCGAGACCGGGGACACCGGTGAAGCTGCGATGTTTCTGGGCCTCGCGGTCGATCAGATAGTCGTTGGCCCGGTTGGCATGAGGACGATAGTCGGCATCGACATGGGCGACGATGCCATGCCCGGCATCGAGTTTCGCGCGCTCCTCCGCGCCGATGTCACGCTCCGGATTCCAGGCGTAGGTGTACATCCAGCAGGTCTCGTCGTCCTGCGGCGCCAGGGTGTAGCCGAAATAGGTCTCCCCCGGCAGGGTCGAGGGGCCGGTGCCGTGCGCCGGCAGCAGATACTGCGTGATGCGCCAGTAGGTCTCGCTTGGATCCGCGGCCCGCGCGCCGCCGACGACGAAGCCGACGTCGTGTGCCTGCAGCGAGAACTTCGGCATCGGATCGCGGCGGATCCAGCCGAGGCGGCGGGTGTCGGCCGGCGCGTCGGGATTGTCGTCCGTGGGGACCGCGGGCGCGGGCATATGCAGGAAGGAGAAGTGGGAGGTGTCGAGCCCGCCCTCCATGATCTGCGCCCAGTTGCATTCCACCAGCTGCTTGGACACGCGCCGGCGCGCCGGCGCCATGGCGCCGAACTCAAGCTCCGGCACGCCCGGGAGGTTCTCGGTGTTCGGGCCCATGTAGGCCCAGACGATGTCACCGTATTCCCGGGTCGGGTAGGCCTTCACGCGGACCGTGTCGTGATGGCGCGCGCCCGGCGGCACGTTCGGCAGGTCGACCGCCTTGCCGTCCACGTCGAACTTCCAGCCGTGATAGACGCAGCGCAGGCCGCAACCCTCATTCCGCCCCCAGAAGAGGTCGGCGCCGCGATGCGGACACCGTGAGCTGACCAGGCCGACGCGTCCCTCGCTATCGCGAAAGGCGATGAGGTCCTCGCCCATCAGGCGGACCCTGACGGGCGGGCCGTCGGGCGCCGGCAGCTCCTCGACCAGGGCCGCCGGTTGCCAGAAATGGCGAAAATAATCGCCCATCGGCGTTCCCGCATCGGTACGGGTCAACAGCTCGTTTTCCGCCGCCGTCAGCATGACCGCTTCTCCCTGGTCTCGGAAACCTCGCCGACATGATAGCATCGCCGCGAAAGATGCCCAGCCAGAGGAGAAATCGCATGAGCACGGCCGACCCGCACCGCGTCATCCTGACCGGCGAGAACCCGTTCATCCGCCTCGCAGCCACGGACGGCGCAGAGAACACCACCGACGCCAGCTTCTGGCGCGTCCTCTTCAGCCCCGCCGGCCCCGGCAATGTGCTCTATATCAAAAGCGAGCTCACCGACGAGGAAACGCGGATCTATTCCGACAACATCGCCATGGCGCGCTGGCTGCAAGACACCATCCAGGGCAATTTGAACGCAGCGACGGCGGATACTTCGATCCCCGTGATCGACGCCGAGTTCACGAAGGAAGGCGATCCCGCCTATTTCTGGACCGAGCGCATCACCAGCGAGATGGACGACATCACCATGACCTGGTTCGATCTCGGCGACCCGCTGCTGATCCACACCGAACCGGGCGTGCCGGCGGACCGCAAATGGGGGGTCTGCACCGTGCTGATCCCGGCCATGGGCACCCGCCTCACCGTCAACGGCATGCAGGCCCAGGGCCAGGCCTGGCCGCGGGAGCGCGAGGGTCGCGCCTTCTCGACCTGCGCGCTCGCCTTCTCGGAAAGCTGGACGGAGCAGCGCTGAGGCCATGCTCCGCGCCCTCCTCGTCCTCTTGCTGCTGATCGGCCTGCCTGCGGCAGCGCAGGCCGAAGCGCGCCATGTCCTGAAGGGACGGATCATTCGCGCCCTGGCGGTGGAGCCGGGCGATCCGTCGCACATCCTGGTCGGCCAGAAGGCCGGGGCGCCAGGCTCCGCGCTGGTCTTTCGCAGCCTGGACGGCGGGCGACAGTGGCGCACGCTCAACGGCAATCGCCCGCTCTCGCCCGAGGCGAGCGACGTGCAGGCCGTCGCCGCGCTCTCCAAGCAGGTGCTGCTGGCCGGCACCTGGAAGCACGGCCTCTACGTCTCGCACGATGCCGGCGGACGCTTCGAGCGGGTCACCGACTTTCCGAGCCGCGACGTTCGCGACCTGGCCGTCGTCGACGGCGTGGTCTTCGCCGCGACGGCACGCAGCGGTGTCTTCGAAAGCCGCGATGAGGGACGCAGCTGGCAAAGCATCGGCCCGGCGGGTGAGGCGTTTCTCTGGTCCCTCACCGCGACGGGGGAAGGCCTGCTCGCCAGTTCGCCCGAGGCCGGCGTCTTCCGACGCACGGCGGGCGGCTGGCGCAACCTGTTCGAGGACGGCAAGGCCCATGCGGCGGTGGGCGGTACGGGTCTGGTCGCCATCGCGGGCGAAGCCGGCCTGCATCTGCTGGCCAGGACCGAGCGACGACGCGCGCTCGAGGGTGAAAAGCTCGCCGACGTCGCCGCCGCCGGGGCCGGCCGTTTGATTGCCGGCTCCTGGTCGAATGGCCTGGTCGCGCTGACGTCGGACGGAAAGCTCGGCCGCCGCCTGCTCGCCGATCAGACCGTGCTCCACGTCCATGTCGTCGACGGCCAGGTTCTGGCCGGCACCTGGGGTGGCGGATTGCATTTCCTGCCGCTCGACAGCTTGTGGCCTTGAGGGCGTATCTAACGGCAGCTGTTTTGATGCTGGCGGTATCGACCGCCGCGGCCGCACCGCCGCAGGCGATTCCCCTGCTGGCCGCGACCCTTGCGAACGACATCGCCGCGGTCCACCACCGGCTGGATGCGGGCGACGATCCGAACCTGGCCGACGGGGCCCGTAACACGGCGCTGATTTACGCCGCCCGCGACGGGCGGACGGAGATCGCTCGCCTGCTGCTGGCGCGTGGCGCCGATCCGGGCTGGATCGATAGCGAGGGGGTGACACCGCTGATCCTGGCGGCGTTCAAGAACCATGTCGTCATCGCGCGCCTGCTGTTGGCGCGTGACGTAGACAGGAATCATCGGGATCAATGGGGGCGGCGGGCGATCGACTACGCCCGCCGCCGTGGTCCCGAAGATGAAATCCTCCGCCTGCTGGCGGAGTAGCGCTGCGGCCACTCAGCCGAGCGCGCGGAGATCTTCGATCGTCTTGTCCGCTTCCGGGCGCCGGGTGTAGTCGACGTCGACATCCGTCGCGCGGACGATGCCTTCCTCGTCGATCACCAGACGGGCCGGAACCGGCAGGGTCCAGCTTTCATCACCATTGAACTTCGGCAGGTCGATACCGAATTCGGCATAGATCGCCTTCAGGTCGGCCGGCACCTCGAAGCGCAGGCCAAGCTCCGCCGCATAGGCGTTGCCCGGATCCGAAAGCAGATGAAAGTTGAGCGCGTTCTTCGCGATCATCGCCTGATTGTGGTCAGGCAGCTGCGGGGTGAGCGCGACGAGCGTCGCGCCGATGTCTTCCAGGTCTTCCAATACCGCCTGCAAAGCATACAGCTCTGCATTGCAGTAGGGTCACCACACGCCGCGGAAGACGGTGAGGACGACCGGCCCCTGGGCCAGAAGATCGTTGGAGTGAATTTCGACGCCTTGGGCGTTGATGAGGGAGAAGTCGGGCAATGTGGCGCCGACCTTGATCGCCTTGTCGGCGATCCTGGCCTCGCGCTGCGCCTGGGTTACGGCGGACATCACCTCGCGCTTGTCGGCGGGTATCCGCTTCGCCCCGCCCGCCCGGATCTCGTCCAGTTTCTCGGCAAGAGACATGCATCGTTCCTTTGCTTGGATGTGGAGAACGGTCGATGCCTACGCACGTATATCCTCGCCAGGCAAAGTCAATGGCCGGATCTCAACTCAGCCGGTTTATCCCGTCGAAAGCCGCCGTCTTGTAGCATTCGGCCAGCGTCGGATAGTTGAACACCGTGTCGACGAAGTAGTCGATCTTGCCGCCGAGGCTGAGCACCGCCTGGCCGATGTGGATGAGCTCCGAGGCCCCCTCCCCCAGGATGGCGACGCCCAGCAACTCGCGCGTCTCCAGGTGGAAGAGCAGCTTCAGAATGCCGACGGAATCGCCCAGGATCTGGCCGCGGCTGATCTCGTTGTAAGAAGCGCGGCCGACCTCGTAAGGCACGCCCGCGTCGGTCAATTCCTCCTCGCTGCGCCCGACGATGGAAATTTCGGGAATCGTGTAGATGCCGTAGGGCAGCAGGTCGGGCGTGTTCTCGGCCGGCGCGCCGAAGGCATGGCAGCAGGCGATGCGTCCCTGCTCCATCGAGGTCGAGGCCAGGCTCGGAAAACCGATGACGTCGCCGACGGCGAAGATGTGCGGCAGCGAGGTGCGAAACTGTTCGTCGACGGTGATCAGCCCGCGTTCGCCCGTCTCCAGGCCGATCTCGTCGAGGCCGAGGTCGCCGGTCGCCCCGGTCCGCCCGATGCTGTACAGCGCGGCGTGCGCCTGGATCTGCTTGCCGCTGGCCAGTTTGATCCGCACCTTCTCGCCGAGGCCGTCGCTGAACCGCTCCAAGCCCGCGACCTCCTCGCCGAGGCGGAGCGTGATCCGGTTCTGTCGCATCTGATAGACCAGCGTGTCGATGATCTCGTGGTCGACGAAGCCGAGCAGGCGGGGCCGCTTGTCGACGACGGTAACGCGCATGCCGAGGGCGGCGAAGATCGTCGCGTATTCGAGGCCGATGACGCCGGCGCCGATGACCACCAGGCTGCGCGGCAGGCGCGGCAGGGTCAGGATCTCGTCGCTGGTGAAGATATGCTCGCCGTCGAACTCGACACCGGCGGCCCGCGTCGTCGTGGTCCCGACCGCGACGATGACGTTGTCCGCCGTCACTTCGCGATGCCCGCGCCCGTCGAGGGCGGAGAGCCGCAGGGTGTGGGGACCGACGAAACAGGCCTCGGCCGGCAGCAGGTCGACCTGGTTGCGCTGCAGCTGGTGCCGGCTGACGTCCAGCTCGTGCGCGATGACATTGTCGGTGCGCACCAGCAGATCGGCGATCGAGATGTCGTCCTTGACCCGGTAGGAGGCGCCGTAGATTCCCCGCTCCCGGTAGCCGGAAAGGTGCATGACCGCCTCGCGCAGGGTCTTGCTCGGGATCGTGCCGGTATTGATGCAGGCGCCGCCGACGACGGCCTGGCGCTCAATGACGGCGGTCCGCTTGCCGAGTTTGGCCGCCTGGATCGCCGCCCGGTGACCGGCGGGGCCGCTCCCCAGCACCACCAGTTCATAGTCACGTTCCGACATGGACAACCCTCCGCGCTTTTCCGCGCCCCCCGATAGGACGCCATCATACCCCTGCGGAACGAACTTCCGACAAGATTGTCACTGTCGGGTTAAGCGTGAGGTCACTCGGGCCCGTCGGCGGTGACCAACGCCCCGGCCAAGCGGGCACCGAGGCGGGTGTTGGCGAGCGCCAGCGCGCGGTTGACCGCCATCGTCCGTCCCACCGAGAGCCGGTTGAGCTCGGCGAGCAGGAACGGCGTCAAGGCCGGACCGGCGATACCCGCCGACGCGGCGGCCTCGTGTGCGGCCGTCAACCAGCCGGACAACTGCGATGTGGGAATGGCGAGGTCCGCGGGCGGCGGCTCGCAGACCAGCACCCCGCCGCCGCCAAGCGCCCAATGCACCCGCGCGACCGCCGCGATCTCGTCGACATCCTCGGCCCGGCCGGGCGCGGCGAGGCCGCTGTCGACGGCATGAAAGGCCGGAAAACGGTCCGTACGATGGCCGATGACCGGAACGCCGAGGGCTTCGAGCAATTCCAACGTCGCCGGCAGGTCGAGGATCGACTTGGCCCCGCTGCAGACCACGGCGACGGGGCGGCGCGAGAGTTCCATCAGGTCGGCCGAGACGTCGGGCGGACCGTCGCCCGGGTGGACGCCGCCGATGCCGCCGGTGGCGAAGACCGTGATGCCGACCTCGGCGGCGATCCGCATCGTCGAAGCCACGGTGGTGGCACCCAGGCCGCCTGACATCAGCACCGCCGCCAGATCGCGGGCCGATACTTTGGCGCAGGCCTCGGTGGCGATACGCACCAGCGCGTCGTCGTCGAGCCCGACCCGCACGCGACCGTCGATGAGAGCGATCAGTGCCGGCACCGCGCCCGCCGCACGTGCCGCATCCGTCATTTCCCGGGCGAGGGCGAGGTTGTCGGGGCGGGGAAAGCCCTGGGCGATGATGCTGGTTTCCAGGGCGACGACCGGGCGGCCGTCGCCGAGGGCCTGGGCGACCTCGTCGTCGAGCCGGATCAAGCCTGCGGGTTCAGAGCGCATCGCCCGGATCGAGGCCGACGGCCTCGAGTTCGCGCCGCACCTCGGCACAAAGCTCGGCCAGTGCCGCCTCGCTCTCCGCCTCGGCCCGCAGCACCACGACGGGCTGCGTGTTGGAGGCGCGCAGCAGCCACCACCCGGCCGCCGTCCGCACCCGCACCCCGTCGAGGGTGTTCACCTCGGCCTTGCGCGCCGCCAGGTTCCGGCGCACCTCCTCGACCAGATCGAACTTGCGTGCGTCGGGGCAATCGACCCGGATCTCCGGCGTGTTGACCGCCGCCGGCAAGCTGTCACGCAACGCCGCGGCCGAGCCGCCGGAACGGGCGACCAGATCCATGAACCGAAGCGCCACATAGATCGCGTCGTCATGGCCGAAGAACTTGTCGGCCATGAAGATATGGCCGCTCATCTCGCCGGCCAGCGGCGCCTGCATCTTCGCCATCTCGTCCTTGATGACGGAATGGCCGGTCCGGCACATCACCGCCTTGCCGCCGGCCCGGGTGACCTCGTCGAACAGGGTCTGGCTGGACTTCACATCGGCCAGGATCGGCGCGCCCGGAAAATCGCGCAGCACGTCGCGCGCCAGCAGGGTCAGCAGCTGATCGCCCCAGATGATCCGCCCCGACCCGTCGACCAGCCCGATGCGATCGCCGTCGCCGTCGAAGCCGACGCCGAAATCCAGCCCCTCGTCCCGCACCAGGGCGATCAGGTCCTGCAAGTTCTCCGCCACCGTCGGGTCCGGGTGATGGGCGGGAAAATTGCCGTCGATGCGTTCGTACAAGGTCAGATGGCGACCGGGCAGGCGTTCGATCAGGGCCTGCACCACGTCGCCGGTAGCGCCGTGTCCGCAATCCCAGGCGACGGCGAGCGGCGCCCGCGCCTCGTAAGTCGCGACCAACAGGTCGAGATAGGCCGGCACCACATCGTGGCTTTCCAGCACGCCGGGCCCCGTCGCCCAGTCCCCTCGGGCGGCGCGGGCGGCGAGATCCTGGATCGAGGGACCGAAGAACGGTTTGCCGCCGAGACTCATCTTGAAGCCGTTGTAGTCGGGCGGATTGTGCGAGCCGGTGACCATGATGCCGCCGTCGCAGTTCAGCTCGTGCACTGCGAAATAGAGCTGCGGCGTCGGCCCGAGGCCGACCCGGCAGGCGGTCAGGCCCGCATCGCGGATGCCTTCCGCGACGGCCTGTTCGTAACCGGGTGAGCTGTGGCGGCCGTCATAGCCGGTGGCGAGGCGGGTGCCGCCGGCCGCGCCCGCGATGGTCGCCAGCGTGCGGCCGATGGCGTAGGCGTCGGCGGTGGAAATGGTCTCGTCGACGATGCCGCGGATATCGTATTCCCGCAGCACGCCGGGATCGAATGAGTGCGTCATGGAGAGGACATTCCGCTGCTGTTCGGATCACGTCAGGGGCGCCTTCTGCCATGCCCCTCCGCCCGGCGCAAGGCATCTCAGGCCGCCAGCAGAATGTCCTTCGCCTGGTTGATCTTGGCCGCCAGCCAGGTCGAGCCGCCCTGGTCGGGGTGCATCTTGTGCATCAGCCGCCGGTAGGCGTCCTTGATCTCCGCCGCGCCGGCTTCGGGCCCGACGCCGAGGATTTCACGCGCTTCGTCCACCGTCATTGCAGGCGGCCGGCCACCGGGCGGCGGGCGGCGGCCCCAGCCGCGTCCGACATGCTCGTCCTCGTGCGCCCCGCCGGCACCGGCCGTCTCCGCCCCGCCCTGGGCCTGGGCGGTCTGTCGCCAGTCCTCGCCGACGGCACGATCGAGGTAGGTTTCCAGCAGCCGGGCCGAGTCGGGATCCTCGCGGTGACATTCGCCAAGCAGGGCGACCAGGTTTTCGAGGTCGAGGTCCGCCAGACGCTTGCCCGCGAAGGGACCGCGCAAGACCTCGCCGGACATGTCGCCGCTGTCGTGCTCGAGGGTCATGCGCAGCCAGGCGGTTTCGACCTTGGAGGTCCGCCCGCTCGGCTTCGTCGCACCGCCGCCACCCGGCATCCGCAGGGTCGGCACGTGAAACCCGCGATAGAGTTTCCAGGCGACGAACAGCAGCGCGGAGCCGAGGAAGAAGCGCCCGGTGAAGAGGAACACCAACCCAACGGCGCCCACCAGCCCGAAGCAGAGATAACGCAGGCCTTGCGCCAGCAGCTTCGGGTCGGCCGACACCAGCCAGCGCGAGGCGAGCAGGAAGGCCAGCAGCAGGCAGACACCGAGAACGAGATAGGCCAGCATGGCTCACTTCACCTGATGCGCGATCGCCAGCACCTCGCCGCCCCACTTCTCGCCGTGGCTCAGCAGCGCACGGCGGCCGCCGGCGGCATAGACCGCGACGGCGCCGAGCAGCGCTTTCAGCTGTGCCGCGGACCCGGCGTCGAACCGGCAATAGGCCCCGCTGGTCAGCTGCGCGACCTGACGGAAGCCCCGCTCGGCGTAGTCGAGGTGGCCTTCCTGGAAGAGGAAGCAGCGCACGCCACGCAGGCCGAGCTCGCCCGCCTTGGCACAGACCGCGTCGATCTCCTCCTCCAGCGCGTCGCCGACGAAGACCATGGCGTCGATCTTTCGTTCACTGTCCAGGCGGATGGCATAGTCCAGCATGCGCTCGAGCTGGGTCTGCCCGCCGAGGCAACGGACCCGGGTCATGTAGGGGATGAGCTTGGCGGCGCTGGAAACCCAGGGCGTCGTCTTCAGTTCCCGGTAGCCGCGATAGAATAGCAGCCGGACGTCGAGCCCGCCGAGGGTCGAGGCCTCGGCGAACATGTCGCCCTGGATCTGGCAGGCCATGTCCCAGGTCGGCTCGCGACTCGCGGTGGCGTCCATGGCGAACAGCAGCCGGCCACGCGATGCCTTCTCCCGGACACGCGGCATGTCGCGCACCGTGTCGAGAAAAGCCTGCACGTCGGCGGTGGCCTCCACCTGCCGTTCCGGGTCCTTGGCCGGCACGGGGGTTCCGTCCGCCCGGGTCCGATCCTCGCGCGTCATGGCGAGAGCTCCCTGTGTTTCGCGCGGCGCTCGATCAAGTCTACCCGAAGCAGATGGGTCCAGCGACCCCCTCGCGCAAGCGGCCAGCAACCGTCACCCGGGATGGCGCGGCGGATGGATCGGCTGGAAGGTTCGCACCCGCCAGCCCGCGGCCGCGGCGATGTTCGGCGGCGTTCCCGTCTGGCCGATCCGCACGCCCCGTTCCCGGATCGTCGCGTCCAGGCCGACGATGGCGAGCGGGGTGAAATCGTCGGACAACGGCGGTGCGGCATCCGTCAACCGATCGATCAGGACCATCCAACCCGCCTCGCCCAGATCCATGTCGGCGATATCGCCTTGCACCAGGTTGCGGTCCCAGTTGGTCATCTTCGCCCGGAAGACCGGGTCGACCGAAGTGCGCCCGGCCCGCGAGGTGTAGTTCTCACTCTCCAGAACCTCCGGTCCCGTCAGACGGTAGACGGCGAGAAACGGCGCGTCGGCGGTGGGATCGCATGCGTAGCGCTGAGCCGACAGGAAGCCCGGAATGCTCAACAGCATGGAGATGTGCTTTCGATAGAAGCCGTCGAACGCGGCGCGATCCTCGCTCGCGGGATAGTGCATCTCCACCATGTAGAAGGTCGTCGTCACGGGCGCTTCACCGTGTCGTCGGGTCGCTGCATGTAGGCGGCCGGATCGCGTTTCGCGAGCGCGATCGGGTCGGAGCCGGGACGCGCCGTCGGGCGGGCGAATTGCAGGATCAGCACGTCCGCGCCGGCCGGGCCCGCTTGCAGCCGTGCCGGGGCCTCGCCCGGCTGGACATGGATCAGCGAGTGGCGATCGAGGTCCGCGCCGTCGCGGCTCAATTCCCCATCGCAGACTAGATAGTACTGCCCGCCCGCGTCCGAGGTGGGCCCTTCCGCCGCGGCACCCGGGCCGAGGCGAAGACCGATGGCGAAGACGCCGTCGTCCTGGGGCGCCATCAACGCCGTTTCCACCACCTCCCCCGGCGCCGGCACCGGGCCCGAGCGGTCGAAATGACCGGCGATGTTGCGGCCCGCCCGGCAGGGCATGTTGTGCTTGTTGCCCGGCATGGCGAAGAAGCCGCCGCTGGCGATCGGGCGGAGCGTGAAGAAGGCGAAGCCCTTCTCCTCGCCGCGGATCGGGCCGTAGGGCGTATAGGCGTCGGCATACTGGAAGGTGACCGGGTTCGCCGCCTTCTTGCCCATGGCGCATTCGCCCTCGACCACCACCTGGTACTGGTCGATGTCGTGGAAATGCGGCGGGATCAACGCGCCCGGATAAAGCCTGTCGACGAGAAAGGCCTGCGGCTCGGCGTTGATCGTGCCGGGCGAGCCGATGTAATCGAACCGCTTGCCCGTGCCCTCGGCCCGAACCACTTCCACTTCGCTCGCTTCACTTGCCGCCACCGCCCGCATGCCGCGTCTCTCCCGCCGTTGACTGTCGGCGCGGAGACTAACACGCCCGGCGCCACGCGTGCCATTGCCCGGCCCTCAGTCCTCGGCCATCGACTGGCCCGGCATGTGGTTGAAGACGGAATGGGTGAGGCCGCCGTCGGCCAGCAGGCTCTGGCCGGTCAGGTATTTCGCCGCCGGGCTCAACAGGAAGGCGACGACGCCCGCCATGTCGTCCGTCGCATCGGCGATATGGCCGAGCGGAACCAGCGCCTCACGCTCGGCCTTCATGCGGTTGTCGGCATAGACCCGGGCCGAAAGGGGCGTGTGCACCGCGCCCGGCGAGAGGGCGTTGACGCGGATGCCGTCCGGGCCCCATTCCTGCGCGAGCTGGCGGACCAGCATGATCAAGGCCGCCTTGGTCGTCGAATAGGCGCCGAGGCCGCGGTAGGGCATGTGACCCGCGCTCGACGCCGTGGCGACGATGGCACCCCGGCTTTGCTTCAGGGCAGGATAGGCCGCACGGGCGAGCAGCCAGGTCGCCCGCAGGTTGACGTTCATCATCTCGTCCCAAGTCTCGACCGACATCTCGGCAAGCGGGGCCGGACGGCTGATGCCGGCGTTGGAGACCAGCGCATCGAGCCCGCCGAAGGCATCCGCCGCCGCGCCCACCAGACGATCCGCCGTCTCGACCTCGCCGACGTCGCCGGTAAGCGGCAGAACCTCCGCGCCCAAACCTTCGAGCTCCGCCGTCATGGCGTCGAGCGTCGCCATCTCGTCGCGCTCGCAGAGTGCGATCGACAAGGGGGCGCCGTTCCGCTCCCGAGCCAGGCGCCGCGCGATGCCGCCGCCGATGCCCCGGCTTCCACCGGTGATGAGAATACGCATGCTTATCTCCCCGCCCTGGGCTACCGTGCGCCCGTCGGCGACCACGATAGGCGCGGCACCCCGACCCCGGCAATGCCGCGAGCCCGGACATGAGCATCGATGCAAGCGAGCCCGAGCGCCTGACGCGCTTCCACCAGGTGATGATCCTGGTATCGATCTCGCTCGGCACCCTGATCTACGGCCTGACGCTGACCGTGGCCAACGTGGTGCTGCCGCAGATCCAGGGCGGGCTGGCGGCGACGCAGGACCAGATCGCCTGGATCGTCACCTTCAACATCGTGGCGACGGCGGTGGCGACGCCGACCACCGGCTGGCTCGCCGCGCGGCTCGGCAGGCGGCGGCTGATGCTCTACGCGCTCGCCGGGTTCACCGTGTCGACCCTGCTGTGCGGGACCGCCGACAGCCTGCCGGAGTTGATCCTCTACCGGATTGCCCAGGGCGCCTTCGGCGCGCCGACGATGCCGCTCGCGCAAGCGATAATCCTGGACGTGTTTCCCCGCCGCCTGCACGCGCTCGCCACCATGTGCTGGGGCCTCGTCTCCGTCACCGGCACCTTCATCGGCCCGCTGTTCGGCGGCCATGTCGGCGAGGAGATGGACTGGCGCTGGGCCTTCTACCTAATCGCGCCATTCGGCATCACCGCCTGGCTCGGTTGCTGGATCTTCCTGACGGAGGGTCGGCGCCAGCCGCGGGTACCGCTCGACTGGACCGGGTTCCTCTCGCTCATCATCGCGATTGGCGCCTTTCAACTGATGCTCGACCGGGGTCAGAGCCAGGACTGGTTCGAGTCGCCGGAAATCATCCTCGAGGCGGTCGTCGCCCTGGTCGCCTTCTATCTCTTCATCGTGCACAGCCTGACCGCGGCCAATCCCTTCATCAACCTGCGGCTCTTCCTCAACCGCAACTTCGTCATCGGCCTGGCGCTGGCCTTCGCCTTCGGGATGCTGTTCCTGGTGCCGACGGTGCTGTTCCCGCCGCTGCTGCAGAACCTGCGCGGCTTTCCCGAGTCGAGCATCGGCATCCTGCTGTCGGCCCGCGGCATCGGCAACTGGCTCGCCTTCATGATCGTCGTGCAGATGACCAACTTCAATCCGCGCCTGACCATCGGCCTCGGCTTCTTCTGTCACGTCCTCGCCGGGCTCGCCATGGCCAGCCTCGACATCAACCTCACCCCGACGAGCGTGTTCTGGACCAATACCCTTCAGGGCTTCGGCGTCGGCCTGATCTATGTGCCGATGACCATCATCGCATTCTCGACCCTGCCGCCCGACGACTTCGCCGAAGGCTCGGCCCTCTTCCATCTGCTGCGCAACCTCGGCAGTTCGGTCTTCATTTCGATCTGCGTCGCCCTGGTGGTGCGAACCACCGCCTCGAGCTACGCCGGCTTCACCGAACAGGTCTCGCTCTATAACGAGTTCTTCCGCTACGGCGCGCAGGCCGGCGGCTGGGGGGTGGAGAGTACGGGCGAGCTGCGGGCCCTCTCCGGCGAGATCCGCCGTCAGGCCTCGATGATCGGCTACATCAACGCGTTCTATCTCTATACGGTCGCGGCGGCCTGCGTGCTGCCCCTCCTCCTCCTGGTCAAGACGCCGCCACGGGTGCGCGCCGCCGCCTGACCGCATAGACTTCCCCCCCGGGGGCCCGAGGAGACGAACATGATCAGACTTCCCACGGCGGCACTGCTCGCCCTTATCGCCACGAGCGCGAGTGCTTTCGAGGCGCAGTTCCTCGATACGAGCGAGGCGTTTCTCGGCAATCCGCACGACGTGAAGCTGTCCGCCGACGGCACGCGGCTTTACGTCTCCGACGTCGACAACGACCAGGTGGCGATCCTGGACGCGGCCAGCCTGAAGCGCCTCGCCGCCTTCGGCCGGGACGAGCAGAACGGCACCCACGACATCGACTTAGGCCCGGACGGACGAATGTATGTCGCCGATACGCACAACCATCGCATCGCGATCTACGTCCTCGACGGCGACTCCGGCCGCCTGGTCGGTGAGATCCGGGGCGGCTTCTCCAAGCCCGAGGGCGTGCTGGTCGCCCCGGACGGGCGCGTCTACGTCACCGGGGCCGGCAGCGGCAACATCCTGTTGTTCCAGGACGGCGAGGCGATCGCCGAACAAGGCGGCCTGAGCGCGCCGCACGACGTGGCCTTCGCGCCGAACGGCGATATCTGGGTCGCGGACGCCGGCAACGACCGCATGCTGCGCCTCGCACCGGACCTGCGGGCGCTGGGGGAGCTGAGCGGCCCGGCCTACGGCTTCAGAGGGCCGCGCTATCTCGACGTGGCGCCGGACGGCACGCTGATCGTCGCCGACAAGTACAGCCACGCCATCAAGGTCGTCGCGGCGGACGGCCGCCTGCGCGGCGTCATCGGCGGCGACGGCGCCGGGCGCGGTCCGGGCAAGTTCCGCACGCCGGAGGGCGTGGCGCTCCGCGGCGATACCGTCTGGCTTTCCGATAGCGGCAATGACAGGATCGTGCGCTATCGGCTGAGGTGGTGAGGACGACGATGAAGTTCCTGCACGTGACCGATCCGCACCTGGTGCCCGCCGGCGAACCGCTCTGCGCATTGGCGCCGAGCGAGCGTTTGCGCGCCGTCGTCGCCGATATCGCGCGCACCCAGGCGGACGCGGACTTCATGGTGCTGACCGGCGATCTTTCCTATCACGGCCGCGAACCGGCCTACCGAGAATTGCGGGCGATCCTCGCCGACCTCGAGATGCCGTGCCATCTGCTGATCGGCAACCACGACGACCGCGCCGCCTTCCAGCGGATCTTTCCCGAAACACCGCGCGACGAGAACGGCTTCGTGCAATATGTCGTCGAATGCGAGGCCGGCGCCTTCATCATGCTGGACACCGTCGAGGACGGGGCGGAAGGCGGCGTCCTCTGTCCGGCCCGCCTGGACTGGCTGGCCGCCCGCCTGGACGAACGCGCGGGCGAGGCGGTCTTCGTCTTCCTGCATCACCCCCCGCACGCCATCGGCATCGGCGCGCTCGACTCCAGCCGGCTGGCCCAGGCCGCCCCGCTCGCCGAGCTGTTGCGGGCGCATGGCGGTGTCCGGCACATCTTCTACGGACATGTCCACCGGGCCATCGCCGGGTCCTGGCACGGTATTCCGGCGACGACGCTGCCCGGCACCAACCATCAGGTCGGCCTGCACCTCGGGCCCGAGGACGAGATGGTCGGCACCCACGAGCCGCCCGCCTACGGCGTCGTGCTGATCGAGGACGAGAGCGTCAGCGTCCATCAGCGCTATTTCCTCGACCGCTCCCCCCGCTTCCAACTGATGGATCCACGTTCGAAGCGGGCTGCCCGCGCGGCGGAGCTGGTGCCCGCCTCCGCGCCGTTGGATCGATTGGTCTAGGACGACAGCGGGAGCGAACGCCATGCGCATGGGGCTGGTCGGCTACGGGGGTTGGGGACGCTTTCACGCGCGGGCCATGGCCGCGGCCGGCGCGGGTCCGGCTGCGATTTGCTGCCGCGATTCCGCGGGACAACGCGCCGCCGCCGCCGATCATCCGGGCGCAGTGGTAATGGGGGATTGGCGCGACCTCGTCGCCCGCGACGACGTCGATGCCGTCGATATCGTCGTGCCGAACCACCTGCATTGCGAGATCGGCGTCGCGGCGCTGGAGGCCGGCAAGGACGTGCTGCTGGAAAAGCCGATGGCCGTCAGCCTCGCCGAATGCGACCGGCTGATCGCGGCTGCGGCGGCGAGCGAGCGGGTCTTGAGCGTCGGCCACCAGCTGCGCCTTTCGACCCAATGGGGGGCGGTCAAACACATTATCGAGGCGGGCGAGATCGGCCGGCCGCGCTATGCCAGCTTCAGCCTGTTCCGCTTTCCCTTCCGCCCCGGCGCCGACGGCTGGCGGCGCGATCCGGCCCGCGTCGGCTCCTGGCTGCTGGAGGAGCCGGTGCATTTCCTCGACCTCATGCTGTGGTACTTCGCCGAGGCGGGCGATCCCGTCGGCCTGCGCGCCATCGCCAACGGACCGCGCGGCGATGACGGCCTGTGGGACAATGTCACCATCCAGCTGCGATTTGCCGACGGCGCCTATGCCAGCGTGACGCAGAGCCTCACCGGCTTCGAGAACCATTTCACGCTGGAACTGGCGGGCGAGACGGGCAGCCTGCGCACCTGGTGGTCCGGCGTCATGGACCGAACCTACGAGCCGAGCTTCGAATTGAAAGTGAAGAGCGCCCGGGACGAGGCGCCGCGCACCATCGACATCGCCGCCTCGGGCGAGGTCTTCGAACTGGAAGCGCAACTCGCCCAGATCATCCAGGCCTTTGCCGAACGCCGTGCCCTGGTCACCGGCGCGGAAGGCCGGCGTGCCGTCGCCCTCTGCCTCGCCGCCGCGCAGTCGCTGGCGGAAGATCGCGAGGTCCGGCCGGCACTTTGAGGTCGATCCGACTGGACCCGGTCACCTGACATCGACAAAATGGCCACGTGGCTCGGGCAATCCAGGAGGGGTGAAAATGAACGTCACCGATCAGATGCGCCGCTCGGCGCAGTTCCACGCCGCCGTTCCGGCGACCGTGATGGACGGGCGGAGCCATACCTACGCCGAGGCCTGGACCCGGGGTTGCCGCATGGCGAACGCCCTGATCGCCCTCGGCCTGAAACCGGGGGAGCGGGTCGCCAGCCTCGAAGACAACGGCATTCCCTGCATCGATCTCTTCCTCGGGGCGGCGATCGCCAACCTGGTCCGTGTGCCGCTCTACCCCCGCAACGGGCAGGAGGCGCACATCCACATGATGGGCCACACCAACTGCCGCCGCCTCGTCGTCGACGCCAAATACATCGGCGAAACCGAGGGCCTGGTCGAAAGCCTCCCCGACCTCGATGGACTGCTGGTCCGCGACGAGGACTATGAGGACTGGCTCGCCGGTCACGACGATACGGACCCGATGCTGCCGGTCGCCGAGGACGACGTCTTCATCATCCGCCATACCGGCGGCACAACCGGCCGCTCCAAGGGCGTTGCCTACAGCCACCGGGCCTGGCTCGCCGCGGGTCGGGACTGGACCCACTCCCTGCCGTTCATGGGGCCCGGCGACAAGTTCCTGCATGTCGCCCCGATCTCTCACGCCTCCGGCTATCTCTACGTTCCGACCTGGCTCGGCGGCGGCACGGCGGTGCTGATGGACGGTTTCAACGCCGTCGGCACCATCGAGATGCTCGAAACGCAAGGCATCAAGATGACCTTCCTGGTGCCGACCATGATCAACATGGTGAACGCCGTGTTGACGTCCGAGCGCGATGCCGGCCAGGGCCCGCGCGACTTCTCCAACCTCGCTTGCCTGCAAACCGCCGCCGCGCCGATCACCGATCAGACGGCGCTGACGGCGCGGGATTTCTTCGGCGATGTGCTCTACCAGCTTTACGGCCAGACCGAGGCGCTGCCGGCGGCTGTCATGGGGCCGAGCGAATGGTTCGCCGAGATCGAGGGTTCAGAACCGCTCAGGGCCTGCGGGCGGGCCTTGCCCTTCGCCGAGGTCGCGATCTGGGACGCGGAAAACAACCCGCTCCCCTATGGCAAGGAAGGCGAAATCGCCATCCGGTGCGATGGGCAGATGACCGGCTTCTGGAACAATCCCGAGGCGACGGCCGAGCGTATGGTCGACGGCTGGGTCAAGACCGGCGACGTCGGCATGCTGGACGTCAACGGCTATCTCTACATGCTGGACCGCTCGAACGACATGATCATCTCCGGCGGTTTCAACATCTATCCCGCGGAGTTGGAGAACGTGATCGAGAGCCACCCCGCCGTGCTCGAAGCCGCCGTCTTCGGCATTCCGCACGACAAATGGGGCGAGACGCCGATGGCGGTCTGCCAGGTGGCGGAGGGCGCCCCCTTGGAGGAGGACGAGATCATCCGTCTCTGCGCGGACCGTCTAGGTTCCTACAAGAAGCCCGCAGCCGTGCGCCTACAGCGCGAAGCCCTGCCGAAATCTCCCGTCGGCAAGATCCTGCGAAAGGATCTCCGCTCGCCGTTCTGGCAGGGGCGCGAATCCCGCGTCGGCGGTGTCTGAAGTCGGTTGAAACGCAGACGCTTGCAAGAAACCGGTTATCGTCAAATAATAGCCGGCGTGAATAAGGCTGTGGGCGGCCCATGAAGACGAGATTTGGCGACATCTTGCGCCGGGTTATTCGATGCGAAAAGGGTGCGGCGGGCATCGAATATGCCCTTCTCGCCGTCGGTATATCTATCGCCATTCTTTCGACCATCTTCGCCATCGGTTCGGAAATGCGGAACTATTTCGAACTGGTCGACGAGGCCATCGATCCTTGCGCCGGTAGTGGTTCGGCCAGCGATACAGGGCGAGACAGAGGCCGGGGCTCGGGCTGCGGGCAACGTTAGGCCGGCCCCGATCGACTTCGAAAGCGACTGAAGAAATCCGCAAGGGAGGCGTGCGCGCCGATGGGAAAACTCGACGGACGGGTAGCGCTGGTCACCGGCGCGAGCCGCGGCATCGGCCAGGTCATCGCGGAGTTGTTCGGGGCGGAGGGCGCCAAGGTCGTTTGTGCCGCGCGTACGGTGGATGACGGCGAACACATGCTGGAAGGCTCGATCAACCGCACGGTCCAGGCGGTGCGCGAGGCGGTCGCAGTGGCCGCCGACGTTTCGGAACCGGACGCCTGCCTCGCCCTGGTCGATGCGACGCGGGAGGCTTACGGGCCGGTCGACATTCTGGTCAACAACGCCGCGCTCAATTATTACGTCCCCGTCGTCGATTATGCGATCAATCGCTGGATCCGCGCCTTCGCCGTCAACGTGCACGGCCCCTTCGTGCTCTCCAAGGCCGTCCTGCCGGAGATGGTCGAGCGGGGCCGCCCGGCGCATATCGTCAACATCGGCTCGGGCGCCGCGATCGGGCCCGGTTCCGGACCCTACGAGGACGAGAGCGTGCGCGGCGGCACCATGTACGGCGCGACCAAGGCGGCCCTAGAACGTTTCACGCAAGGCCTGGCGCAGGAAGTCGCGGCTGACGGCAATATCGCGGTCAGCTGCGTCTCTCCGAGCCGTGTCGTCCCCACCCCCGGTACCATCCACCACAAGCTGGTCACCGGCGTCGACGACCCCCGGGGCGAGCATCCGGACGTGATGGCCAACGCCTCCCTCCTGCTGGCGAGCGAAGCGGCGGCGCGGATCAACGGCCGCGTCACCTACAGCCAGCTGATCCTGAAGGAATTCGGCTGGATCGAGGCGGCGGTGGGGCGCGGTATCGAGAGCCGGGGATCCGGCTACTCGGAGATCTGAGGGGACCACGACGATGCCGGACATCGCCAAGCTTTCCGTCAACCAGGTCACGCTGCGCGAGCAATGGTCGCTGCGCCAGGCGATCGAGGGATTGTCGCGCCACGGCATCCACGGCATCGCCGTCTGGCGCGACAAGCTCGCCGAGCTGGGCGTGGACGAAGGCGCCCGCATGCTGCGCGATCACGCCATGACGGTGAGCGGCTTCTGCATCGCCGGCTTGCAGGCCACGCGCGATGCGGCGCGCTGGCGGGCCCAGCTCGACGACAACCGGCGCGTCATCGCGGAGGCGCAGGCGATCGGCGCCCGTGCCATCGTCTTCGTCGCCGGCGGCCTGGACGAGGGCGACCGCGACCTCGCCGGCGCCAAGGACCGGGTGAAAGAGGCGCTCGTCGCCCTGCTGCCGGAGGCCAAGGCCGCGGGCATGACGCTCGCGGTCGAGCCGTTGCACCCGATGATCTGCGCCTCACGCTCGGTCCTGGTCAGTCTGGAGGAAGCCAACGACTGGCTGGACGAGATCGACGCCGGTCCGGAACTGGGCCTGGCGATCGACGTCTATCACCTGTGGTGGGATCCCAACCTGGCCCGCGAGATCGCCCGCGCCGCGCCGCGTATCGCCGCCTATCACATCAACGACTGGCTCTACGATACGCGGGATCTGCGCCTCGACCGCGGCATGATGGGCGACGGCGCCATCGACCTCGCCGGCTTCCGGGGGATGATGGAGGAGGCCGGTTGGGACGGCCTGCACGAGGTCGAGATCTTCTCGGAGCGCGACTGGTGGCGCCGCGATCCCGACGAGGTTCTCACCGTCATCAAGGACCGCTTCGCCACCGTCTGCTGACGACCCGACTACTCGGCCGCCTGGGCAACCGCAGCCGTCGTCCCGTGCCCGACCGGATCCATGCCGAGGGCCAGGCGACCGGTGAAGGCGAGCTGTTTCTTCTCCGGCAGCGGGTGATAGCGCACGCCATGGGCGTCGCGGACCAGCCGTTCCAGGCCCTTGGCCCGGAAGAAGCCGCTGCCGCCCGCCACTTCCATCGCCTTCTCGACCGTGGCGATGACCGCGTTCGCAGCGAGCGTTTTGCGCACCAGGATCCGATCGGCCGTCGCCGTCGTCGCCTCGAAGCCGCCGTCGCCAGCGATTGCGACCATGTCGTCCACGGCGAGCTGCGCGGAGGTGAGGGTATTGGCGAGTTCGCCCAACAGAATGGCGGTTTCCGGTTCGCCGGCCCGCCGCCCGGCCGCATTCGTCGCGATCGCCGCCGCCGCCTCGGCGACGCCGACATAGACCGACAGGATCAAGGGCATCGCCACGGTCAGGATGACGTTCCAGGCCATGGTGTATTCGCCCTGGCCGCGCTTCATGACGACGGCCTCGTCCGGCACGAAGACCCGGTCGAGCACGATGGTCTGCGAGCCGGTGCCCCGCATGCCCATGGCCTGCCAATCTCCGGCGAGCGACACACCCTCGGCGCCGAGCGGCACCGGGAAATGTAGCACCTGCCAGCCCGCCGTCGGATCCTGGTAGGGCGCCGAGGTCACCAGCACGGCACCCGCCGGCGAGCCGCTGCCGAAGGGCTTGTGCGCGCTCACCCGGTAGCCGCCGTCGACCCGCTCGACGCTGCCGTTGGATTCCATCCAGTCGTTCGCCCCGGTGCTGACCAGCACGCTTTCGTCGCCTGCGACCTTGTCGAGGACCTTGCGCCCCGGCCGGCCCGCGGCATCGTTGTAGACCGACGCGGCGACCAGGTGCTGGTGCATGGAAAGCGCCAGCGCGCTCGAGGAACAATGCCCCGCCAGCGTGCGCAGGAAGCGGCACATCTCCGAATGCGTCGCCCCGCCGCCGCCGTACTCCAGCGGAACGAGGGCGCTGAACAGGCGCACTGCCTTCATCTCGACGTAGTTTTCCGCCACGAAACGGTCATCGCGATCCGCCTCGGCGGTCCGCGCCGCGAACCTCGGCCCCAGTTCCTTCGCCAGCGTCGTCAGATCGATTTTCCCGGACATTGTCCACTCCTCTTGTCTTTCGCGGCACCGCGGCAGCGGGCCTGCATTGAACCTGGGGAGGCGAACCCGAGACTGCTTGAGGCCGAGGCGCGAAGTTGGTGGGGATTGCGTGGGGATTGACTAGGTTCAGATAGATGTGAGACGCGCCTCTGGCGGCAGAGGCGGGGATCTCCGAAGCTGTGAGTTGCGAGACCAACAGCTTGAAGGAGATCCCCATGCAGGTTTTTGGCCTGCCCCGACATGTTATCAGGGGTTGGAGGACGGCGTCGCGTCTGAACGCGGAGCCCGACACTAAATGCGTAGCGTTCAGACGCGACGCCGTCCGGCGTTGGCATCGGGCCCGGCGTGACGGCTTGACGGCCGAGGCGGCGGCCCAGGCGGTGGGCGTGCCGCGTAGCACGCTCTATCGCTGGGACGAGCGGTTGGAGCCGCGCTCGCGCGCGCCTCGCCGCCGTCGTCGCCGAGAGTGGTCGAGTGCGGTGCTGCGTCGGCTTGAACGGCTGCGCCGCGACTTCCCGATGTGGGGCAAGGCCAAGCTCGGACCGCTGCTGCGCCGAGAGGGCTTCACCTTGTCGGACAGCACCGTTGGTCGCATGCTCGCCCATCTGGTCGCGCGCGGCGTCGTTGTGCCGGTGCCCGTGGCGCGACGACGCGCCAAGGGCAAGAGAGCCAAGCGCCCACACGCCAAGCGTTTGCCGAAGGGGATGAAGGCAACGGCCCCCGGCGATCTGGTCCAGCTCGACACCTTGAGCATCACGCCGGCCGGCGAGCGCACGGTCAAGCAGTTCACCGCCTACGATCCCGTCAGCCGCTTCACCTGTGCCAAGGCCTTCCGCAGAGCGACCGCCAGGAACGCCGAGAGCTTCCTCGACAAACTCGTGGCCGACCTGCCCTTCCCCGTGAAGGCCATCCAGGTCGACGGTGGATCCGAGTTCATGGCCGAGTTCGAGGCCGCCTGCGAGAGCCGAAAGATCCCCGTCTATGTCTTGCCGCCGAGGACGCCGCAGCTCAATGGCGGCGTCGAGCGAGCCAACGGCGCATGGCGCTACGAGTTCTACGCCTGCCATGACATCGAGGACCAGCTCGACAAACTAAACCCACAGATCGACAAGTTCGCCAACATCTACAACACCTTCAGGCCTCATGGAGCCTTGAAAGGCAAAACCCCCGAGGAGTACCTTCGACAGATCACAGCCAAGAAGACCTCGTCGTCTCATATGTAGTGAACCTGGACAGGGATTTGCCGGGGATTCGGTCGGCGCCTATCATCGAACCGGCTGCGAGGAGGCTGGAGGGGCCATGCTTCTGAGTTTCGACGCATTCGAAATCGACGATACCCGGTTCGAGTTGCGCCACGACGGCGAACCCGTGCCGGTGGAGCCGCTGGTCTTCGACCTGATCCTCTATCTCGCGCGCAACGCCGACCGGGTCGTCGGCCGCCAGGAGATCGTCGAGCACGTCTGGCAGGGGCGGATCGTCTCCGATGCGACGATTTCCGGCTGCCTCAAGTCCGCGCGCCGCGCGCTGGGCGACGACGGCAAGACGCAGGAACGCATCCGCACGGTACGCGGTCGGGGCTTCTATTTCGTCGGCGGTGAGAGGCCGGATGCCCCGCCCGCCCCCCTCCCCGTCATGCCCGAGCGTCCGGCTGAGCGGCCCGTCATCGCCGTCATGCCGTTCGAAAATCTCGGCGGTGGGCTCGAGGAATATTTCTCCGACGGCCTGGCGGAAGATCTGATCACCAGCCTGTCCCGCTTCCGCGAACTTCAGGTCATCGCCCGCACCTCGACCTTCCGGTTCCGCGGCCAGGACCTCGACCTGACGTTGCTGCGGGCCGAATTGAACCCGCATTATGTCGTCGAGGGCAGTGTCAGGCGGCGCGGCGGCCGGGTCCGCCTGTCGGTCCGGCTGATCGACGCTGGGACCGGCACCCATGTCTGGGCGGACAACTTCGACCACGAGCTGGAAGATATTCTGCTTCTCCAGGACGAGCTGGTCCGCACCGTCGCCGCGATCCTCGGCGTGCAGGTGCAGGACGTGGGCCTGCAAAAATCGCTATCGAAAGGGCCGGCGGAGTTGAACGCCTATGATTTGGTGCTGCGGGCCCGGCGCTATACCCGGACGCTCTTGGCCCCGGACCACGCGGAGGCACGCGACCTGCTCGAGGCCGCGATCGTCCAGGACCCGAACAGCTCCGATGCGCATGCGTTGCTGTGCAACGTCTACCTGGCGGAGTACCGCTTCGAGCTCAATCCCCGCCCGGATCCGATCCTCCGCGCCCTGGCCATGGCGCAGCGGGCGACGGAACTCGATCCCCAGAACGCCTATGCGCGCCTCTGGCTGGCAATCACGCATTTCTTTCGCCACGAGAACGACCTGTTCCACGCCGAGGCGGAGCGCGCCCTGCTGTTGAACCCGAACGATCCCGAGATCCTGGCCGACGCCGGTCACTACTATGCCTTCATGGGCGAGTTCGAGCGCGGAATCGAGCTCTCCGGCCAGGCGCGCCGGCTCAATCCGTTTCACCCGAGCTGGTATCATTTCAGCTTCGCGCGTTACCACTTCGCGCGCCGCGACTATGCCAAGGCGCTTACCGATCTCGCCCGCATCGATATGCCTGAATTCTATTGGACGCATATCCTTGGCGCCGCCGCGCTCGGCCAGCTTGGCGATTCGGAAGCCGGAACCGCGCTTGGCCGCGTCTTCGAGCTGCTTCCCGACTGCGACATCCGCCAGCAGCTGCAACACTGGAACGCGGCACCGGACGACCTCGAACACTTGATGGAGGGGATCGACAAGGCCTCTCAGCCGAGCCAGACGCCGCGAAAGTCATGATAGAAGGTCGGGTGGGCCGTGTAGCCCTTCACCCGTTCATGGGTCGCCGAGAAGACGGACCGCCAGAGCGGCTGCACGATCACCGCATCGTTCTGCAGGATCCGCTCGACCGCCTCCATCTTGCGCCGCCGCTCGACGATATCGAGCGTCGCGCTCGCCTCGTCGAGGGCGCGGTCGAAGTCGGGATTGGCATAGTGGCTCTCGTTCCAGGGCACGCCGCCGCGGTAGCCGAGATCCAGCGCCATCACGCCGAGCGGGCGGTGCGTCCACGACGTCAGCCCGAACGCCGTCTTCTCCCAGACGTCCCAATAGCTCGTCCCCGGCATGAGGTTGAGCGCGAGCTCGATCCCCACCGGCGCCAACTGCGCCTTCAACTCGGCCATTGCCGTCTCGTGCCAGG
Organism: uncultured Alphaproteobacteria bacterium; assembly: GCA_951812805.1. Classification (GTDB taxonomy): domain Bacteria; phylum Pseudomonadota; class Alphaproteobacteria; genus JASLMY01. Next base: position 307,291 of record CATOSZ010000004.1, read on the forward strand.
CCTCGGCCTGGCCGAGGTCGATCGACAGGCGTAGCCGCTCGCCGTACCCCGCCTCGGCCAGCAGGCGCCTGGCCTTCGCCGGGTCGGGGCGCAGCGGCGGCAGCTTGAAATACTCCGGGTGGATCGGCGCGACGTGATGGTCTTCCCCCGGCGCGCCGCGGCCCCGGTAGGCGACTTCCAGGATGCGTCGGCGATCCACCGCCGCCTGGATCGCGCGGCGCAGCAGCGGATTGTCGAACGGCTCGCGGCTGATCTGCATGCGGGCGACGGCGGTCTGCGCCGTGACCGTCTCGTTGATCGACAGGCCAGCGACCTTTTCGACCAGTTCGATCTGTCCGATGTCGACGTCGCTCACCATGTCGACCTCGCCGGCGATCAGGGCGTAGAGGCGGGCCGCGGGATCGTCGCCATGGTCGATATAGGTAATGCCGTCGAGCTTCACCGGCGTGCCCCAGTAGGCACCGTCGGCGCGCCGGCGGACGGAGAAGCGCTCCCCCTCCCGATGCTCCACGAGTTCGAAGGGGCCGGTGCCGATGGGATGGCGGGCAAAGTCGCCGCCCATCTCGACGAAGCGGCGGTGCAGGATCGCCGCGGGGTAGTTGTAGAAATTCTCCGGGATCGCCAGCGAGGGCCGCGAGAGATGCAGGCGCACCGTATGGGCATCCAATTTCTCGACGGCGCCGGACACCATGCGCTTTTCGATCAACGGCGTGCCTTCGCCGTCCGACTTGCCCGTATCGACGTCTTCCATCATCGCCGAGAACAGGCCTGCGTTGGACGAGCCGGTCGCCGGATCCAGCCAGCGTTCGATATTTGCCACCACGTCGTCGGCGCCGAAGTCGTCGCCGTTCGACCAGGTCACGCCCCGGCGCAGATGGAAGGTCCAGGTCTTCAGGTCGGGCGAGACCTCCCAACGCTCCGCCAGATAGGGCCGGGTGATGTTGTCGGCGCCGGTGACCGTCAGATACTCGACGATGTGGCGGGTGAGGTTGCCGGCTTCCGGCCAGTCGAAGCGCGCGGGATCGGTGATCGCCTGCACCCGGTGGGAACAGCGCAGGATGCCACCGCTGCCGGCCGGGGTCGGGGTTTGGGCACGCGTCGGCTGAGCGCCGATCAGCGCGTGCGCGCCGGCCACCGACAGGCCGAGCAGCGTTGCCAGGCGTAGGAATTCGCGTCGTCCGACGTCGCCCCGGCGGTATGAATCGAGGGCTTCGGGGATATAGGGATGGATGGAACCCCTCCCCTGCTGACGCATTGCGAAACGCTCCCATCCCGCCGTTGACCCGAGCCTCATGTTTGGAGCCGAGGGGCGGCCCTGTCAATGACGTCAAGAGCCGCATATCGGCAATGGTTGCACCGCCTTGCCCTATGCGGGATGCTGGCGGCGGAGGCTGAAGACCAATGGATGTGGCGAGGACCGATAAATTCGCCGACCGCCCCGCACCTTCCGCTTCGAAGGCGGCGCGCGGCAGGGGCGGTTCGGATCGGCGGGGGCGTTTTGCCCACACCTATGCCGCCCTCGACCTCGGTACGAACAACTGCCGATTACTGGTCGCGCGGCCGACCCGGCGCGGCTTTCGCGTCATCGACGCCTTCAGCCGCATCGTCCGCCTCGGCGAAGGAATCGGCGCGAGTGGCCGGATCTCGGAGGCGGCAATGGATCGCACGGTGCAAGCCCTCGCGGTCTGCGCCCGCAAGATCCGCCGCCACGATGTCGGCCGGGCCCGTTTGGTGGCGACCGAGGCCTGCCGGCAGGCAGAAAACTGCGCCGAATTCCTGGACCGCGTGCGCCACGAGACCGGCCTGGAGTTGGAGATCATCTCCAGCGACGAGGAAGCCCGCCTCGCGGTGTCCGGCTGCCTGCCGCTGATTTCGCGGCGCGCCGGCATGGCCCTGGTGTTCGATATCGGTGGCGGCAGCACCGAGTTGATCCAACTCGACCGCCGCACCAAGCCGAGCCGGCTGGCCACCCTCTCTCTTCCCATGGGTGTCGTGACCTTGGCGGAACGGCACGGCGGCGACAGAATCTCGGCCGACGTCTACGAGCGCATGATCGACGAGGTGACGGCGAAGCTGCGGAACTTCGAGGCCCATGACGAGTTGGTCGAGGCGATCGAGCGCCACGACGTGCAGATGATCGGCACCTCCGGCACGGTGACCACCCTCGCCGGCATCCACCTGGAACTCGAACGCTACGATCGCAACCGGGTCGACGGTGTCTGGCTCGGCTTTGCACAAGCCCTCGGCGTCGCTGCCCGCCTGCGCGGGATGAGCTACGACGAACGCGCGACCCATCCTTGCATCGGCCCCGACCGGGCCGATCTCGTGGTCGCCGGCTGCGCCATTCTGGAGGCGATCTGCCGCGCCTGGCCGGTGGGCGATCTGCGGGTCGCCGACCGCGGCATTCGCGAGGGCCTGCTGCAAGGCCTGATGCGACGCGCCGACCGCGAGGCGCGCCGGGCCCGCCCGGGCGCCGACGAAGGCTAGCTCGCGATGGCGAAATCTCCCCGATCCACTTCCGCCAGCGGGCGCGGCGCGTCCAAGGTTCGCGTACGCACCGCGCGGGGCCGCAAGGTCGGTTCGACCCGCTGGCTGGAGCGTCAGCTGAACGATCCCTATGTCCGCGCCGCCCGGGTCGAGGGCTATCGCAGCCGCGCCGCCTTCAAGCTGCTGGAGCTGGACGAGAAGCATCGCCTGTTGCGGCGGGGGTTGAACGTGCTCGACCTCGGCGCGGCGCCGGGGGGCTGGAGCCAGATCGCGGCCCCCCGCATCGGTGCCGGCGAGGCCGGCGGCGGCCGGCTGCTCTCCCTCGATATTCTGGACATGCCGGCGGTGCCCGGCGGCGATGTGCTGATCGGCGACATCTTCGAGGATGACGTGATCGCCGAGGTCCGGCGCCGCTTCCCCGCCGGCGTCGACCTGGTGTTGAGCGACATGGCGCCCTCGGCCACCGGCCACAAGGCAACGGACCACCTGCGCATCCTCGCCCTGGTCGAAGCGGCCGCCCTCCTTGCCGAGGAACTGCTGGCACCGGGCGGCACTTTCATCGCCAAGGTCTGGCAGGGCGGCACGGAGAGCGACCTGCTCGCCCATCTCAAGCGCTGCTTCCGCCAGGTCCGCCATGTCAAACCGCCGGCGAGCCGCAAGGAGAGCGCCGAGATCTATTTGCTGGCGACCGGGTTTCGGGGCGAGGGCCTTCCGCCGGACGAGGCATGATGCTATCCCCTCCCCGCACCCCCAAACGCGAGGGAGGAGAGCCCTGATGCACCCAGCCGAGGCAAGCCGTGAGGATCCGGTTCGCGACGTCCATCTGCAGCCGACCACGTTGATCGATTCCGAACACCCGGAGATCGTCGCCTTCACCCGCGCCAATGCCGGCAGCGGCGACGACACAGCCCGCGCGATCAGCCTCTACTACGCGGTCCGCGACGGCTTTCGCTACGACCCCTACCGGGTGGTCATGGAAGCGGACCATTTCCGCGCCAGCGCCTGCATCGAGCGCGGCTACGGCTTCTGCATCACCAAGGCGGCGCTGATGACCGCCTGCCTGCGCGCGGACGGCATCCCGGCCCGCATGGGCTTCGGCGACGTCCGCAACCACCTGGCGACGGAACGGCTGCTGGAGTTCAACTCCGGCGACCTCTTCGCCTTCCACGGCTATGCCGACGTCAAGCTGGGCGCCCGCTGGGTCAAGGCGACGCCGGCCTTCAACCTCGAGCTCTGCGAGAAGTTCGGCGTCAAGACGCTGGAGTTCGACGGCGTCGAGGACTCGGTCTTCCACCCCTACGACATGGCCGGCCGCCGGCACATGGAATATGTCCGCGACCGCGGCGTCTTCGACGACCTGCCCTACGACGAGATCGAGGCGGCGTTCCGCGAACATCATCCCGGCCTCTTCACCGAGACGGACGACGGCGACTTCTACGCGGACGCGGCGGCGGAGGCGGAGCGGGATGGTTGATCGCACCGTTCGAACTTTGTAGCGGCGATCAGACGTATCCTTCTAACCGACTTTCAAGATCATTACTTTCTATGGTAGTATTACTAATGGCGGTCGAATTGGACCGTGCGGCATGGAGACGAACCCCTGCCCCATGTTCTCAGCCTTATAACTACCTTGGCTATGCTGGCGATTTTCTTTTCGGTGATTGCGCCTCTTGGTCGAGGACTACATTGGGGCTTCGCCATTCTCCTCTTTTGCCCGCTATGGCGCATTTGCCATCTCTATCTTGCTGGGAGAATTCTGGAATATGGTCCCGGCTGGAAGAGACGGGCTTTCGTCATTCTTGGCATTGTCGGCGTCCTGAATCTCGGCTTGCCTGGCCTGGCATCCCTTCAAGATGGCGACTGGAGCTGGGTTGGCCTCCAGGTCATGGGTTTTACATTCAGTTCTATTTTTCTATTTCTCGTTATTTCCGAGTGGCACCGGTTTGGGAAATCGGCAAACAATGTCGAGAGAGAAGGCCTAGTCCCAGCGTCAACTCGTTTTCAGGGCCTCTATGAGGGCTGTCGATACAGCGTATTCATGACCGCAATATTTGTTTTTATTTGGGAAATTGCAAGCGATCTCCCGGGAATTGTCCCGGTAGTGTTCCTGCTGCCTTCCCTATGGCGGATGACCATGAAGCTGACGCCGGTTGTTGACGTCGATTATTACCATGCGTGGGGAACAAAGCTATCCTTTAGCTTGGGCGCGACGGCATTTGTCGCTGCCACGCTGTGGTGGGGTCAAACATGGCTCGGGGTCGAGCTAAAGGCGATAGAAGTTCAGTTGCTCTCTTTCTGTGCGGCCTTTGCGGCCTTCGCCCTGATCTCCGAGCTCGACTTTCGAAGAAGCGTCTTGTAAGCCGTCGCGCGACACCATCCTTGAACCCGCTACCAAATCGGCCCAGGCCCGCTATCAATCCAAGGGCGTCCATGGCATAGTCGCGCACCGTGATTCCCGAGCAGGAGGCGACGTTGGAGATACGCGAGGCCCTTACCTTCGATGACGTTCTTCTCCAACCCGGCGCCTCCGCCGTCCTGCCAAACGAGTGCGACACCAGCACCCGGCTCACCCGTAACCTGAGTCTCGGCATTCCGCTGATTTCTGCGGCCATGGACACGGTGACCGAGCATCAGATGGCGATCGCCATGGCGCAGAACGGCGGCATCGGCGTCGTACACAAGAACATGGATATCGATCAGCAGGCCGAGGAGGTCCGCCGCGTCAAGCGCTACGAGAGCGGCATGGTCGTCAACCCGGTGACCATCGGCCCGCAGGCCAAGCTGGCCGAGGCGCTCGAGCTGATGCGCGGTCACGGCATCTCCGGCATTCCCGTGGTCGATCCCGGCGCGGGGCGCCTGGTCGGCGTCCTCACCCATCGCGACGTCCGCTTCGCCACCGATCCCGACGAACCGGTAAGCGCGCTCATGACCAATGACGGCCTGGTCACGGTACGCGAGGGGGTTGGCAGCGTCGAAGCGCAACGCCTGCTGCACAAACACCGCATCGAAAAGCTGTTGGTGGTGAACGACGAGTTCGAGTGCGTCGGCCTGATCACCGTGAAGGACATCGAAAAGGCGCAGCTCTATCCGCTGGCCACCAAGGACGAGCAGGGTCGCCTGCGCGTCGCCGCCGCGACGGGTGTCGGGGACGACGGTATGGCCCGGGCCGAGGCGCTGATCGACGCGGGCGTCGACCTGATCGTCGTCGATACCGCGCACGGCCACTCGACCAAGGTGCTGGAGGTGGTGGAGCGGATCAAAAAAACCTCCAACTACACCCAGCTGCTGGCCGGCAACGTCGCCACCTCGGACGGCGCCAAGGCGCTGATCGACGCGGGCGCGGACGCGGTCAAGGTCGGCATCGGCCCGGGATCGATCTGCACGACCCGCATCGTCGCCGGCGTCGGCGTGCCGCAGCTGACCGCGATCGACGCCGCGGCCGAGGCCTGCGCCCGCCAGGACGTCCCCGTCATCGCCGACGGCGGGATCAAGTTTTCCGGCGACCTCGCCAAGGCGGTGGCGGCGGGCGCGCACTGCGCCATGGTCGGCTCGCTGCTGGCCGGCACGGACGAGGCACCGGGCGAGGTCTTCCTCTATCAGGGTCGGTCCTACAAGAGTTACCGGGGCATGGGCTCGATGGGGGCGATGGCGCGCGGCTCCGCCGACCGCTATTTCCAGGAGGAAGTGCGGGAAAGCCTGAAGCTGGTGCCCGAAGGCATCGAGGGCCGGGTGCCCTACAAGGGGCCGGTCGGGCAGATCCTGCACCAGCTGATCGGCGGCCTGCGCGCGGCGATGGGCTATACCGGCAACGGCACCCTGGCGGACATGCACAGCGGCTGCACCTTCCTGCGGGTAACGCAAGCCGGCCAACGCGAAAGCCATGTCCACGACGTCGCCATCACGCGCGAGGCGCCGAACTACCCGCTGAGCGGCTGAGCCTTGCGGGCGGCGGCGCGGGTCCAGGCCGGGATCGAGATCCTCGATAGGATCATCCAGACGTCGGCACCGGCGGACGCCGAACTGCGCGACTATTTCCGCCCCCGCCGCTATGCCGGCGGCGGCGATCGGCGTGCCGTCGGCGGAATGGTCTACGACGTGCTGCGCCAGTGGCATGAACTCGTCTGGCGGCTGGGTGAAACCCCGGTGACGGGCCGTGCTTTGATGCGGGCCCATCTCGCCGACGACGGCGAACTCGACACCCTCTTCGCGGGCGACGCGCATGGACCGGCACCGCTCGACGCGGCGGAACAGGCCGCCCCGCCACGCCCGCGTGACGGCGCCCCCGAGTGGGCCCGCGCCAACGTGCCCGAATGGCTCTGGCCGGAGTTCGAGGCCCGCTTCGGCGCGGAGGTTTGCGCGGAACTCGACGCCCTCAATCAACGCGCGCCGACGGATCTTCGGGTCAACCGGCTGAAGGCGGATCGCGACGGCGTACTCCGGCGGCTGGGCAAGGACGGGATCGAAGCGGCGGCGAGCGCCGTCACGCCCGATGGCATTCGTCTTACCGGCCACCCGGCGCTGAGCGACCATTCCCTCTACCGCGAAGGGCGGATCGAGGTACAGGACGAGGGCTCGCAGATCGCCGCCGCCCTGGTCGAGGCCACACCGCGGGGCCAGGTCGTCGACCTCTGCGCCGGCGCCGGCGGCAAGACCCTGGCGCTGGCGGCAACGATGGAGAACAAGGGGCAAATCCACGCCTTCGACATCCATGCCGGCCGCCTGGATCGGTTGCGGCTGCGCGTCCAACGCGCCGGCGTGCGCAATGTCCAGGCCCACCGCCTGGCCGCCGAGGCACCGGTGCCGGAAGATCTCAGCCACCGCATGGCCCGTGTGCTGATCGATGCGCCGTGCAGTGGCGTCGGCACCTGGCGTCGCCAGCCCGAGGGTCGCGTACGCCTCACACCGACGGCGCTGGCCGACCACGCCGCGGCGCAACGCGGCCTGCTCGCCAAGGGCGCCGGTTTCGCGGGTCCGGGCGGGCGGGTGATCTATGTCGTGTGTTCCCCCCTGGCCTCGGAGGGCGAGGACGTCGTCGCCGCCTTCCTGGCCGAGCGGGCGGATTTCCACGCCCTGCCAGTGGCCGAGGTCTGGGCCAACGTGCTGGCGGGCGAAGCGCCCGGCGCGGGGCCGTATCTCATGCTGACGCCGGCCGCCAACGGGACGGACGGCTTCTTCGTCGCGATCCTGGAACGGGACGCCTGAATCTCAGGCCGGCGCGGTGCCGCGCAGACACGTGCGGTGCAGAACGCGGGCATGGCGAGCCGCATCGAAATTCTGTTCGACCCGGTGCAGCAGGCAGCGGTTGTCCCACATCAAGACATCGCCCGGGCGCCACTCGTGGCGATAGACGAAACACTCTTGCGTGGCGTGCGCCTGCAAGCGTTCGATCAGCGCTCGGCCCGTCTCGACCTGCCAGCCCTCGATGTGATGCGCATGGTCGCCCATGAAGAGGGCTCGACGCCCGGTATCGGGATGAATTCTCGCCAGCGGGTGAATGGTATCGGGGGCGTCGCGACGCTCCGCCTCGGACACCGACACCCCCATGCGGGCCCGCCCGAGGGCATAGCTGTGTACGACACGAAGGTCGTCGATCTCGGCCCGGGTCTCGGCCGGGAGGCTGTCGTAGGCGCCATACATGTCGGCGAAACAGGTCTCACCCCCCGCCGGCGGAAGTTGTCGGGCGTGCAGGATCGTCGCCATCGATGGCTCGGGCCGGAAGCTTTTGTCGGAGTGCCAGGTGGTCGATTGCAAGCTGCCGCTCGGCCGCCCGTCCGCGTCCAGATTGGTGACGATATGCACCAGAGGGTGGGGCGCGTTGCGATTCGAAATCACATGGCGTTCCAAGGGACCGAACTGCAGGGAAAAGGCGACCTGCGCCTCAATGTCGAGGTCCTGGTCCCGGATGGCCAGGATCTGGTGTTCGAGAAAAGCGTCACGAATAGCGGACCGGGTCGGACCGTCGAGCGGCGAGGCGAGATCGAGACCGATAATTTCGGCACCGAGAGCACCGCCCAGATCTCGGATCTCGAAGGAAGCGACTTCCCGCTGCAGCATGCCCGACACCTCCCCTCGCACCCCTTATCCACCCCTCGCGTACAGCGATCAACGATCGCGGGAGGTCTCCAGACGGCGGCGCATCGTCTCACGCAGGGAGAATTTTTTCTTGGGTTCTTCTTCCGGCCCCGCCCCTTCCCCGTTCCCGCCCGCGGCGGGTGCAAGAAACGATTCGAGGTCCGAATCGGCGACATGGGCGAATTCGTCCTCGGCCGGACCCGGCTTCAACACGATGGCCAAGATGATCATGCCGGTACAGACCACAACCACATACCAGGCGAATCCCGGCACGGTTCCGCTGTTTCGGATCAATCTAGGGCCAGCGGCCTGGCGTCTTCCAGAAAGCGTCGTCACGTCGTCCACAGCCTTTCCGACGGCCACGAGACGCTGAATCCCGTGACGTCAAGTTTGATACTAACACAAATCCGGGAGCGTCGCTTCACCCATATGAGTAGAGTTTTCGGCGCTCCATAAGCACTTTGGTCATGAAACCCCAAATTTTGCTTAAAATCACCTGGAATAGCCGACGCCAAGTCCGTACGGATGGATTTCCCACCCGAGCGAATATGCTAGGATTTTCGAACCCGAGTTCGAATTGGAGGCGCGCGCGGTCATGAAGCTCATGTGGTTCCACCTGATGCCCTATACGGAATTGCCCGACGATTTCCGGGAGAAACACCAATCCGTGTGGGTCGACATCCATCCCGAGCTGTTCGACCCGGAACGTGCGCATGAGATGTACAACGAGTTCATGGACGAGCTCGAGTTCGCCTCCGAGATGGGCTTTGACGCCATCTGCGTGAACGAGCATCACAACAACGGCTATGGGCTTATGCCCTCGCCGAACCTAATCGCCTCCTCGCTCGCCCGGCGCACGCGCGATACCGCGCTTTGCGTCATGGGCAACAGCCTGGCGCTCTATAACCCGCCGGTCCGCGTCGCCGAGGAATTCGCGATGATCGACTGCATTTCGGGCGGACGGCTGATCGCCGGCTTCCCGGTCGGCAGCCCGATGGACACCTGCTACGCCTACGGCCAGAATCCGAGCCTGCTGCGCGACCGCTATCACGAGGCGCACGACATGGTCATCCGCGCCTGGACCGAAGACGCGCCCTTCGCCTTCAACGGCCGCTTCAACCAGCAACGTTACGTCAACATCTGGCCGCGGCCGGTACAAAAGCCGCACCCGCCCGTCTGGGTACCGGGCGGCGGCTCGATCGAGACCTGGCAGTGGTGCGCGGCGATGGACTACGTCTACTGCTATCTCTCCTACTACGGCTACAAGGCCGGGCGGCGCACCATGCTCGGCTTCTGGGACGAGATGGACAAACTCGGCAAGGATCGCAATCCGTTCCGCGCCGGCTTCTTGCAATTCGTCGGCGTCGCCGAGACACGGGAGGAGGCGCTGAAGCTGTATCGCGAGCCGGCGGAATATTTCTATGGCCGCTGCCTGCACGTCAGCCCGAAATTCGCCAGCCCGCCCGGCTACATGACCGAAGCGACGATCCGCGCCAAGGTCGAAAGCCAGGTCGCCGCCGCCGCCGGAAAGGCGATACAGCGGGCCAACCTTGCGACCGAGTTCGAGCATATCCTCGACGAAGGCTACGTCATCGTCGGCACGCCGGACGAGGTCGCCGAGAAGCTTCGGGAGATCGCCAAGGAGTTCAATCTCGGCAACCTGATGATGCTTCTCCAGTTCGGCAACATGAGCAAGGACCTGGCGCAGTACAACACCGAGCTGTTCGCCAAGCAGGTCATGCCGCAACTGAAAGACCTCTGGGAGGACGAGTGGGAGCATCTGGCCTGGCCGCAGCAAATGGACGCGGCCAAGCGCGTCGCACCCCGCGACATCGGCGCCACCCGGCTGGCGGACGCGGCGGAGTAGCGCCGGCGGCTGACGATCATGCCCAAGGACAAAGATCACGGCACCTCGGCGCCCGTACCGAAACGGACCCTGTTGGACGTACTTGCGACATTCGAGCCGCTCGACGAGGAATTCCCTCACATCGAGGATCTGGAGCTCGACGAAATCGATCTGCAAACAAAGGAACGGGCGCCCCGAAGCGGAAAAAGATCCAGCCGCTCCGAACTTGGAGACTAATCAGGATCCGCCATCGCCTCGGCGACGGAGCGGTCGGTGTCTTCCTGGTAGCCGCCGATTTCGGCCCGCGTCCATGACGGGCGGGCGGTGAGCCGGGCCCACCATTCGGCCGTGCGCGGTTGCAGGTGGCCGGGGCGTTCTTCTTCGAAGCGCACGACATAGGGGGCGGCGGCGAGGTCGGCGAGGGTCAATCGGTCGCCCATCAGCCAGGGACCGCCACGGGCCGCGAGGTAATCCTCGATCTGCCCGCACATGTCTTCCAGGATATCGAGGGCGGCATCGATCTCCTCCCGGGTGAAGGGATTGCGGGCCATGCGATACCAGAGCTGGCGGCGCCCTTCCGTCGGGATCGCGGCGAGACGGCGTTCGAGCTCGGCGTCCGACCACTTTTCGGCGATCGGCTGCATGGTGCGCGACCAGTTCGGTTTCTGCACCGCCGGCAGGCAGACGTCGTCGACAAATTTCGACCAGCGCCGCACCTCGTGCCGGTCGGCCGGATCCACCGGCATCAGCGGGGGCTCGGGCACCGCTTCGTCGAGAAATTCGTTGATCAGGTTGCTTTCGACCAAGGCCGTTCCGCCGACCAGCAGGCAGGGCACGATGCCGTTCGCGTTCAAGGCCTTGTACCAGGGCTGGTGATGCTGGAAACGGCGGAGGTCGAGGATGCGCCCCTCGTAGTCGAGGCCCTTCTCGGCGAGGCAGAGCCGGACCTTGCGCGAGGCGCTGGACGACCAGGCATGATAGAGCAGCAACGGGCCGAGCGACGCCATCACCGCGCGTCCCGGAAGCCGTTGGTGATCGGATAGCGCCGGTCGCGGCCGAAGGCGCGCTGGGTGATCTTGACGCCCGGCGGGGCCTGGCGGCGCTTGTATTCCGCGATGTAGAGCAAGTGCTCGATCCGTTTCACGGTCTCGGCCGTATGACCGCGGGCCAAGATCTCCTCGAAGGCGAGTTCCCGCTCGACCAGGCTTTCGAGGATGTCGTCCAGCGCCTCGTAAGGTGGCAGGGAATCCTCGTCCTTCTGGTCCGGGCGCAGTTCCGCCGAGGGTGGCTTGACCAGGATGTTCTCCGGCATGGCGCGCCCCTCGGGGCCGAGCGCGCCCGCGGGTCGGTCCTGGTTGCGCCAGGCCGACAGCTCGAACACCGTGGTCTTGTAGACGTCCTTCAAGACCGAATAGCCACCGGCCATGTCACCGTAGATGGTGGCGTAGCCGACGCTCATCTCCGACTTGTTGCCGGTGGTCAGCACCATGTGCCCGAACTTGTTGGAAAGCGCCATCAAGGTGATCGCCCGGCTGCGCGATTGCAGGTTCTCTTCCGTGATGTCGCGCGCCCGGTCGGCGAAGACGGGTGCCAACGTCTCCTCGAAGGCCAGCACGGCCGGCGCGATCGAGACGTCGTCGAGGCGCACCCCCAACAGGCGTGCGCATTCGGCCGCGTCCTCCAGGCTCTCGTCGCTGGTGAAGACGGAGGGCATCATCACGCACCAGACCCGGTCCGGGCCCAGCGCGTCGACCGCCACGGCGGCGCTGAGCGCGGAATCGATGCCGCCCGAAAGCCCGATGATGACGCCGGGAAAGCGGTTCTTGTTTACGTAGTCCCGCAAGCCCAGGGTCATGGCTTGATAGATCGCCTCCAACCCTTCCGTCGGCTGATCGCGCCGCTCGACCTCGCAGCGCCAGCCGGCCGGCCCCCGGGTCCACACGGTGAGCGCGGCGGCGCTCTCGAAGTAGGGCAACTGCACGGCCAGCTCGCCGCCGGGATTGATGACGAAGGAGCCGCCGTCGAACACCAACTCGTCCTGGCCGCCGACCTGATTCAGATAGGCGAGCGGCAGGTCGAAGGCGGCGACGCGCGAGATCGCCAGGTTCAGGCGTATGTCCGGTTTCATCCGGTCGAAGGGCGAGCCGTTCGGGACCAGGATCAGCTCCGCCCCGGTCTCGGCCAAACACTCCAGCACATCCTCGGTCCAGATGTCCTCGCAGATCGGCACGCCGATGCGCACGCCCCGGAAGCTCACCGGTCCCGGCAACTCGCCCGGCTGGAAGACCCGTTTCTCGTCGAAGACGTTATAATTCGGCAGATCGCATTTGGCACGAACGGCCTGGATCTCGCCCGCATCCAGCAGCAGCACGGCGTTGTGCAGCTTGCCGTCGACCCGCCAGGGCGTCGGCAGCAACAGGGCCGGCCCGCCGTCGGCGGTTTCCCGCGCGAGCGCCAGCGCCGTCTCCTCCAGCTCGTCCTGGAAGGCGGGCTTGAGCACCAGATCCTCCGGCGGATAGCCGGAGAGCATGAGCTCGGAAAACACGACGAGGTCGGCGCGGCCGGAAAAATCGGCGCGGACCTGGCGGACAATCTCGGCGTTGCCGGCGACGTCGCCGACGGTCGGATTGCACTGCGCGAGGGCAATGGCGAGGCGGTCTGTCATGCCCGCTTCTTACCGGCAGGCGACGACGCGCACAATAGCCCGCCGCGCCCGTCCGGCATCACGATCACAGGTCGGAAACCGCCGTACCCTCAGGCCCAGCCGAGCTGTACCAAGGCCTGCCCGTCGTTCCAGGTCTTCGTCAAATGGCGGATCTTGTCGCCCTCGAATTCCATGACATAGACGTAGTCGGAGGCAACACTCTTGCCGGTCGGCGCCACGGGGCCACCGTCGCCCGAATGCGTGCCGTGGAAAACCGCCGCCGCGACGACCGCACCGCGCGCCTCGTCGGTCGCGAAGGCCTTCAGTTCATAGCGGCCGTCTGGGATCGGCCCCAGCAGGCCCTTCATCCATTCCGAATAAGCCTCGATCGTGCCGACCTCGGCCAAAGCGCCGGCCTGACAGGAAAAGCTGGCGCCCGGTTGGCACCACGCCTGACAGGCCTCCCAGCCTTTGCCCGCCTCGCACGCCTCGAAAAACTCACGTGCCGTATCACCAATCGCCATCGTTCAGGTCCTCCCCCTCGTTTTTCTTTGCCCCCGGCACCGCAGGGGGCCACAAAGAGGCCTTATATAGGACAATTCACTATCCGGCGCGACCACGATTTGTCGGGCAGGCGGAATTCAGGACAACAGATCCCGGCAGGCATCGACGATGCCCTCGGCGCTCATCCCGTATTTCTCGCGCACCTTGTCGGTCGGACCAACCACCGCGAACTCGTCCGGCATGCCGACGAAGCGCATCGCCGTCGGCCGCGTCGTCGCCAGCAACTCCGCGACCGCGCCACCGAGGCCGCCGGTCAGGTGGTGTTCCTCGGCCGTGACGATGCCCTGGGTTTCGGCGGCCGCGGCCAGCACGGCCTCGCGGTCGAGAGGCTTGATCGTCGCCATGTTCAGGATCCGGACCGAGACCCCCGCCTCGCCGAGGGTTTCCGCCGCGGCCAGCGCCGGCGCCACCAGGGCGCCGCAGGCGATCACGGTGACGTCGCTGCCGGCCCGCAGCTCGTCCGCCCGGCCCAGCCGGAAGAGCGCGTCGGCGGGCGTTACCTCGGGCTCGAGCATGCGGCCGCCGAGGCGGACGTAGACCGGCCCGTCGATGTCGTCCGTCGCGAGCGTCGCCTGCCAGGCCTGGTTGGCGTCCGCCGGCACGATCACGGTCATGCCGGGAAAACTCCGCAGCACGGCCAGGTCCTCCAGCGCATGGTGCGTGCCGCCGGAGACGCCCAGCACCACGCCGCTCGCCGCGGCCCCGATCACCACCCGCTGGTTGGCATAGGCGACGTCGTTGCGCAGCTGCTCCATCGAACGCGCGGTGATGAAGGGGGCATAGCCGCAGACGAAGGGCCGCATTCCCGTCGTCGCCAGGCCGGAGGCGACGCCCATCGCGTTCTGCTCGGCGATCCCGGCCTCGATCACCCGCTCCGGCAGGCGGGCCTTCATGTCGCGAATGCCGATGAGGTCGAGCGTATCGGCGGAAATCGCGACGACGCGGGGATCCGCCTCGGCAAGCGCCGTCACCGCCAGGCCGAAGGCGAGGCGGGACTGGTTCTGATGGGCTTCGGGCGCAGCGCTCATGACGGCTCCCCCAGTTCGGCCAGGGCCTCGGCATAGACCTCGTCGGTGACCATGTTCATGTGCCAGGTGTAGGTGTCTTCCGCGAAGCCGACGCCCTTGCCCTTCACGGTGTGCGCGACGAGGAGCGAGGGCTTCTCGGCGACGAACGGCAAGGCGTCCAGGGCGTCGATGATCTGTTCCATGTCGTGGCCGTCGATCTCGCGCACCTCCCAGCCGAAGGCGCGCCATTTGTCCGCCAACGGCTCCAGCCCCAGCAACGTGCCCACATGATCGCTCTGCTGCACCTTGTTGTAGTCGACGATCGCCGTCAGCTCAGCGAGCCGCAGATGCGCCGCGTGCATGGCCGCTTCCCAGTTCGAGCCTTCCTGCAGCTCGCCGTCGCCCAGCATGACGATGGTGCGGAACTCCTTGGCCTGGAGGCGGGCGCCGAGCGCCATGCCGAGGCCGATGGAAAGCCCGTGGCCGAGGCCGCCGGTGCTCATCTCGACGCCGGGGCATTTGATGTCGGGATGCATGCCGAGCAGGCTTTCGAAGCCATAGAAGGTGTCGAGCTCGTCCTCGGGAAAGAAGCCGGCCCGCGCCAGCGCCGCGACCAGGCCGCCGTTCGCATGCCCCTTGGAGAGCACGAAGCGGTCCCGGTCCGGCCAGTCCGGCTCCGCCGGGCGCAGCCTCAGATGATGAAAATACAGGGCCGAGAGCATATCGGCGGCGGACGAGGAGCCACCGACATGGCCCGATCCGCCGTTGTGAAAGGCGCGCCACAGCCCGCGACGGATCATCACCGCTTCGTCGCGAAGCCGCTTCAACAAGGCATCCCGGTTGCTGGACATGCGTCCCCTCCCCCTTTTCGCCCGCCATGGGCGCGGCGGATCATCGACCGAATGGCAGGTCACGGCAAGTCCCGCCGAAAAACCTGTCGACATGCCATCGCCGGGCGCGAATAGTATCGGCCCATCGAGTTTCGAGGATGCGATGTCACGGCTTTTCCCGTCCCTCTGCCTGGTTCTGATCCTGGCCTGTGGCCCGGCGCAGGCGGCGGAGCGGCTGGCGCTGGTGATCGGCAACGCGGCTTACCGGACCATTCCGGCGCTGCGCAATCCGACCCATGACGCAACGCTGGTGGCCAAGGCGCTGGAGGCGCGAGACTTCGAGGTCACGCTCGCCGTCGACCTCGATCAGTCGGGCCTGTTGCGGGCCTTGCGCGGCTTTCGCCGCCGCCTCGACGCCGCCGGGCCGGACGCCACCGCGCTCTTTTACTTCGCCGGCCACGGCGTCCAGGTCGACAACCGGAACTACCTGATCCCGCTCGGCGCCGGGATCGAGGATCTGGCGGACGTCCCGCTCGCCGGTGTCGACGCCGGCTTGATCCTGAAGACCCTGGGCGACGCGGGAAAGCGCGTGAACATCGTCATTCTGGACGCCTGCCGCAACAATCCGTTCGCCGCCCGGACCGGCGAGGCGTTCAACGGGCTGGCGCGCATGGCGCTCGCCCGCCACAGCTACATGATCTTTTCGACCTTCGCCGGCGCCGCGGCCCGGGACGGCGCGGGCGACAACAGCCCCTTCGCCGCCGCGCTCACGGACGCCATCGCCGCGCCCGGCCTCGACCTCGAGGCGGCGGCGAAGCAGATCCGCCTCGACGTCGCCAAGCGAACCGGCGGGACGCAGATCCCGGAAACCTGGTCCTCGCTGGAAGACGCCTTCAGCTTCGATCCCCATCCAGCGGATCCGGCCGCGGACCGGGAAGCGGCGTTCTGGCATTCGATCGAGGCGACCACCCACCGCGAGGAGTACGAGGCCTACCTTTCCAAGTATCCGAACGGGACCTTCGCCGAGCTGGCCCGCCAGCGCATCCGCGACGCCGCGCCGGCACGAATCGCGTCCGAGTGGCCGGCCGCCAGCTTTCCCGACTTCTGGCCGCCGATCGGCGGGCGGATCGCGCGGTGTACGGGTGAGATCGAACTCCTGCCGAAATGGACGACGATGCTTAGCCGCTATCGCCGCCAGCGCCGTGCCGTCGAGGCCGGGCGGCGGAACTCGTTCCACGATGTCGCCGCGGTCCGGGAGTGGCGCACCCTCACCACCCTGCTTGCCGACGTGCCCTGGCGCCGACAGCTCGAGCAGGTCAACGGCTTCGTCAACGCGGTCGCACACCGCCGCGACCACGAGCATTGGGGCATGCGGGACCGCTGGACGACGCCGTTCGAATTCCTAGCAGCCTGTCGGACTCGGGCATGCAAGGATTGGTAAGATTGGCTTGGCGGGCGTCGATGTCATGGATTTACCCCCATGAAGTTGCGAACGCGGGTTGGCCCGCCCGTTCAGGCGTGGCTGAGGACGAACATCCGCTTGATGTTCCAGGAGAGCGTGGCCAAGGTCCATTCCCCCTTCGCCTTGTCGAGGCCGCGCAGGCTGAACTGACGCAAGCCCATCACCGATTTGATGATGCCGAACACCGGCTCCGGCGTCTGCTTGCGAAGCGCGTAGAGCGCCCGGCCCTCGGGTGTGGCCAGGCGATGGCACATCGCCTCGAGCGGCGTCGGATCCTCGGGCGCTGGCGGCGCCTCGGCGAAGCGGTCCCGCCAGGAAAGATGGTGGTGCTCCCGGCCGAGCGCGATCAGCGGCGCGATCTCCGCTTCCCCGCAGGCCTCGACGTTGGCCTGGCTGAAGTAGCCGCTGTCCGCCAACAGGGTCTCGACCTCGCCAAGCCCGTCCGGCAGGCCGGCGAGTGCTTCGAGCGTCGGTTCGATCTGCTGCTTGTCGTTCGCCGCCTGCACCACGTCGGCGCTGACCACCAGCAGGCTGCCGGCGGCCACCGCAGCCTGGGCGTTGTAGCACTGCTCGAAGCCGCCGCCGGCCACCGGCATGATGCGCGAGTCCGGGTCCGTCAGGTTGACCTGGTCCTTCGCCCGTGGCCCCGGCTCCGGCGGCTTCGGTGGCCGCCCGCCCGGCTTGCGGCCGGTCCGCGTTTCCTTCGCCTCGCGGGCTGCCAGCTTCTCTTCGTACTCCGCCTGCTCCCGCGCATGACGCTCGGCCGCCCGCGCCTCGATCTCCGCCTTCGCCGCGGCGATCGCCGCCAGCCGGTCCTCGCGCCGTGCCAGCTCCTCCGGCACGCTCATGCCGTCGGGAACCTCGGACCGGTCCGCCGCTTCCGCCAACGCCATCAACTCCGCCACCTCGGCCCGCAGCCGGGCTTCGATCTCGCCCGCACGCTGCCACGACAGGGCGCTGTGCCGGCTCGCGTCGGCATGGATCTTCGTCCCGTCCAGCGCCACCGTGCCCAGTTGCAGCATGCCGGCCTGCCGCGCCAGCAGCAGAACCTGCACGAACAGCCCCTCGATCAGCGGCAGGAAGCGACGGCGGAACGTGGCGATCGTGTCGTGGTCGGGGTGGTCGTTTGCCGCGATGAAGCGGAAGGCCACCGAATCATAGCTCGCCCGCTCCAGCTTCCGGCTGGAATGCACCCCCGTCGCGTAGCCGTAGATCAGCAGGCCCAGCAGGACGCTCGGGTGATGCGCCGCCGAGCCCGAACCACGATAGGCCTTCACGAACGCAGAGAGATCCAGCTGCTCCAGCACATCGACCACGAAGCGCGCCAGATGACGATCAGGCAGCCATTCGTCCACCGAAGGCGGCAGAAGATAGCTGGTCTCCCGGTCAACCTGTCGAAAGTTGCTCATCACAAAATCACCGCGCAGGAGAGAATCAGACCGTGACAGTGAATCTCATCTCGAAACTCGGCTCAAGTCCGACAGGCTGCTAGCCCACGGCGGCGACGAGGAAGACTATGCCATCGCCAAGTTCATCACGCTGCGCGAGATCGGCTTCCCTTCGCCGGCGCTCCGCCTGTTGACGCTCTACGACGAAGCCGACGGGATTGCCCACGCGGTCCTGCTCGTCGCCGTCGACGGAGAGATCCACTGGCTCGACAGCCGACGGCGCGAGATCACACGCCTGGACGAGCATTCGGAGTTCCGGCCGATCTTCTCGATCGGGGAGAGCTACTGGTGCCGCTACCCGAAAGCCGATTGAGCGGCGCGGCGCCTCAGGTGCGAAACTCGTTCCATTCCGTGCCCTGGTAGTAGATCTGCCGGCGCCGCTCCTGCGCCATTTCGTGGAAGGCCACGGCCGTGGGGTCGAGGTCGTGGGCCGGAAACGGCTCGTGCTCGAAGTGGCCGTGGCGGTCCTGGCCGCGCACGAGGGCGGCGCAATCCCAATCGGCCTTGATCTGCCGCGTCTCCGGCGGGATGTAGCGGAGCACGATGCCGATGCGACGGTCGTCGCTGCCGTTCGGCGGCGAGGAGTGCACCATGCGGTAGTTGAACAGCGCCCCCGACCCCATCGGCACCTCGAGATCGACGGCCTGGCTGTCGTCCAGACCCTCGATCGATTGGCCGCGGGTCAGCATGTTGTCGTCGGCGAAGGTCTCGACATGCTCCATATCGGCCCATTCCTGGCTGCCGGGGATGATCCGCATGCAGCCGCTTTCGATCGTCGCCGGCGAGAGGGCGACCCAGACACTGACCAAGCGGCGCGTCTCCAACCCCCAATAGCCGCTGTCCTGATGCCAGGAGACGTATTGTCCTGAGTTCGCCTCCTTGATGAACCAGTCCGTCGACCAGAGCAGGATGTCCGGCCCGATCAGGTCCTCGACTGCATCGAGCACGCGGTCGTCGCGCGTGAGGTCCGAGAGCCATTTGAACAGCAGATGGCTCTTGAAGCGCTGGCCGCCGTGCAGCGGGCCGCCGTTCTCCGCCTCGAACGCCTCCAGCCCGGCGCGGGCCGCGGCGGCCTCGCCATGGCTTAGAATCGGGATGGGATCGCAGAAGCCGTCGGCGGCGTATTTCTGGACCGCCGCGGCGGTGAGGATCTTGCTCATGGCGCTGGCCTTCCCTGCCTGTCGTGCCGCCCATGGTAATCGAGGCCGACGGTCGGAACCAGTTGGCCGTGCCGAACTCCTCGTCTAGTCTGCCGCGGGGCCTGGAAGGAGTGATCAAGACCATGAGCGACGTTCGTCTCGACGGTATCGGCGCCTGCGTGTTCGATGCCTACGGCACCTTGTTCGATGTGACGGCGGCGGCCGGCCACTGCCAGGCGGAACTCGGCGAGCGCTGGCAGCCGCTGGCCGATATCTGGCGCCAGAAGCAACTGCAATACAGCTGGCTCAGAAGCCTGATGGGCGAATATGTCGACTTCTGGCAGATCACCCAGGACGGCCTCGACTTCGCCATGGCGAGCCTCGGGATCGACGACGCCGACCTGCGCGAACGGCTCCTGGAGCTCTACATGAAGCTCGACTGCTACCCCGAGGTGCCCGACGTGCTCGGCCGGCTGAAGGCGGCGGGCATGAAGACGGCGGTGCTGTCCAACGGCTCGCCCGCGATGCTGGCCGCCGCGGTCGAGGGATCGAACCTGGGCGGGCTGCTGGATGCGGTGATCTCCGTCGACGACCTGCAAACCTACAAGCCGACGCCCGCCGTCTATGCCCAGGTCGGCCAGCAGCTCGGCGTCGAGGGCGCCGGGGTCGCCTTCCAGTCCTCGAACGCCTGGGACGCCCACGGCGCGGCGACCTATGGGTTCCAAGTCGTTTGGATCAATCGCTTCGGCCAGGCCCGCGAGCGGCTGCCGGGCGTGCCCATGGCGGAGGTCACCTCGCTGCACCCGCTGCCCGACATCGTCGGCGTCGGCTGATGACGGAAGCCGGCTACCGGGCGCGGGAGTTCAGCGCGCAGGACGGCACGCGGCTGTTCTTCCGCGACTACGGCGATGCCAACGCGCGGGCGACGCCGGTCCTCTGCCTGCCGGGGCTCACCCGCAACAGCGCCGATTTCCACGACCTCGCCCTCACGCTTGCCGCGACGCGCCGGGTTCTGGCACTCGACCTGCGCGGGCGGGGCCTGTCGGATCGCGACGCCGACGGCAAGAGCTATACCAACGATAGCTACCTCGCCGACATCGGCCATCTGTTGACCCTGACGGGCTGCCATCACATCGCCGTCGTCGGCACCTCGCTCGGCGGCATCCTGGCGATGGGCCTGGGTGCGACCCGGCCGACCGCCTTGCGCGCCGTGGTGCTGAACGATATCGGCCCGGAAGTTCCCGGCGCCGCGCTCGCCGACCTGCAGCGCGATCTCGAACGTCTCGCCGCGCCGTCCAGCCTCAAGGACGCCGCGCGCCTGCTGCGCGAGACCCAGGGCGCCGCGTTCCCCGACCTGGACGATGGCGACTGGGACGAGGAGGCGGCGCGCAGGTACGAAAGAGGAGCGGACGGGCGCGCGGAGGTCCGCTACGACCCGGCCATCCTGCAAAGCCTGGCGGCGCTCCCCGCGGGGGAAGGCTTGACCTTCTGGGACAGCTTCATGGCGCTGGAACAGATCCCGACCCTGGCGATCCGGGGCGAGCTTTCAGGCATTCTGCGCCCCGAAACCCTGGACGAGATGGCCCGTCGCAAGCCGGACCTGGAAGGCCTGGTCGTCGCGCGCCAGGGACATGCGCCGCGCCTCGCCGAGAGGGAGACGATCTCGGCGATCGCAGCCTTCCTGGACGCCGTCGACGGCCAGGGCGACGGACGGGGCGACGCGCGCTAGCGCCGCCACCAACCCCGCTTTTTCGGACGTGGCTCTTCCTCCGGCGCATCTTCGGCAGCGTCCGGCTCGGAGATCGCAGGCGCGGCCGCCTCCGGCTCCTCGACCGCAGCGGCCTCGTCGCCGGCGTCCGCCGCCAAGGGCGAAGCGTCCTCCTCGGCTTCGTCCGCGACCGGCTCGCCTGTGTCGTCCGACGACGCCTCTTCCGTCTCCGACTCCGTCTGTGGCTCCGGCTCCGCTGCCTCCTCGACCTCGGCTTCGGCGACCGGCTCGGGCGCCGTTTCGACGACGGCCTCGTCTTCCGCTTCCACGGCGGCTTCCGCGATCGCCTCGCCGTCATCGTCCGCCTCGGGCGCGACCGCCTCGGGCTCGACCACCGCCTCGGCTTCGCCGTCCTCGTCCCCGGGCGTTACGGCCTGGGCGACAATTTCCGCGGCGTCGACCGGCTGGGCCTCGTCGGCGACCGCCTCCGTGGCACCTTCTTCGCCGGCTTCGGCCGTCTCGGCGACAGCCTCCTCACCCTCGCGCCGACGACGGCCACCGCGGCGACCGCGACGGCGACGGCGACGGCCATTGCCTTCTTCCTCGCCCGCGGCCTCGCCCTCGGGCGATGCGACGGCTTCGGTGGTCTCTTCCTGGACCTCGGTCTCGCCGGACGTCTGGCTTTCTTCTTCCTCGCTGCGCCGACGGCGGCGGCGGCGACGCTTGCGACCATCGCCCTCCCCCTCACTCTCGGCAGTGCCAGTGGCAGTGGCTGCAGCAGCGGTCTCACGGGCGGGGGTTTCGGCTTCGTCCTCCTCGGGGCGGCGACGGCGGCGGCGGCGCTTGCGGCCGTCGCCCTTGGCGTCTGCATCGCGCTCCTCGCCGCGACCGCCGCGATCGTTCCGCTCCGTGGGCTCCGGCGCCGCGCCGTCCCGCGTCTCGTCGACCTGGACCGAGAAATTCGGCGGCACCAGGTCGTCGTCGCCGACCAGGGAGACGCGCATGTCGTAGCGCTGTTCGATCTCGCTCAGCGCATCGCGCTTCTGGTTCAGAACGTAGAGCGCAACCCGCGTCGGTGCCGTCAAGGTGATGCCCGCGGCCCGGTCCCGAATGCCCTCGTCCTCGATCGCGCGCAGCAGATGCAGCGCGGTCGACTCGGTCGAGCGCACATGGCCCGAACCACCGCAGATGTCGCAGGTCACGGTCGAGGCTTCGAACAGGCTCGTACGCAGACGTTGGCGCGACATCTCCATCAGGCCGAAGCTCGAAATCCGTCCCACCTGGATGCGGGCCCGGTCGGACTTCAAGGCCTCCTTCAGGCGTCGTTCGACCGCGCGGTTGTTGCGGTTCTCGCTCATGTCGATGTAGTCGATCACGATCAGGCCGGCGAGATCGCGCAGGCGCAATTGCCGGGCGACTTCGTCGGAGGCCTCGATATTGGTCTTGAGCGCGGTTTCCTCGATGTGATGCTCACGGGTCGAGCGGCCGGAGTTCACGTCGATCGCGACCAGCGCCTCGGTCGGGTTGATGACCAGATAGCCACCGGACTTCAGCTGCACGACGTTGGAATGCATCTGGTCCAGCTGCTGGTCCACCTGATAGCGATGGAGCAGTGGAATCCGTTCCTTGTAGTGCTGCACCCGCTTTGCATGGCTCGGCTGCATGGTCCGCATGAAGTCCTTGGCCATGCGATAGCCGCCCTCGCCCTCCACCAGGATCTCCTCGACGTCCTTGTTGTAGAGATCGCGGATCGCCCGGGTGATGAGGTTGGCTTCCTCGTAGACCAGCGCCGGCGCGGTCGATTCCAAGGTCTGTTCCCGCACCTGGTCCCAGGCGCGCAGCATGTACTCGAAGTCGCGCTTGATCTCGGTCTTGGTCCGGCTCATGCCGGCGGTGCGAACGATAACGCCCATGCCCTCCGGCAGGTCGAGGTCGGAGACGATGCTCTTCAGTTTCTTGCGCGCCGCGGGGTTGGTGATCTTGCGGCTGATCCCGCCGCCGCGTGCCGTGTTAGGCATCAGCACGCAATAGCGCCCGGCGAGCGAGAGGTAGGTGGTGAGGGCGGCACCCTTGTTGCCGCGTTCCTCCTTGACGACCTGGACCAGCAGGATCTGGCGGCGCTTGATGACTTCCTGGATCTTGTAGCGGCGTTGCGGACGGCGACGCGGCACCTCGTCCAAATCGTCGCCGCCGCTGCCGGCCTCGTCCTCGTCGTCATCGGCCGCTTCGGCCGCGATCGTGGCCGCATCGATGCCATCGTCGCCGCCCTCGGTCTCTGCTGCGACCTCGGTCTCGGGCGTTTCTCCATCGGCCACCGTTTCATCGGGCGCCGTTTCTTCCGCCGCCGGCTCTTCGTCCGCCGCGGCCGCCTCGACGGCTTCGGCCGCTTCATCGGCTTCAGCGTCGTCGGCGTCAGCGTCACCGGCTTCGGCGTCGCCAGCTTCGGCATCGCCATCGGCGGCGTCCGCCTCGGACTCCGAGTCGTCGGCGATCATCTCCGCCTCGGCGGCTTCCGCCGCGAGGGCTTCGGCCGCGACTTCGGCCTCTTCCCGGGCCGCCTCGGCGTCGGCGCTCAGCGCCTCCTCCTCCAGCAGCGCCTCACGATCCTCGACCGGGATCTGGTAGTAGTCGGGATGAATTTCGTTGAAGGACAGGAAGCCGTGGCGATTGCCGCCATATTCCACAAAGGCGGCCTGCAACGAGGGTTCGACCCGCGTTACCTTGGCGAGATAGATATTGCCCTTGAGCTGTTTCCTGTTGGCCGATTCGTAGTCGAACGCCTCGAGCCGGTTACCGCTGACGACGACGACGCGGGTTTCTTCCGCGTGCGTCGCATCGATGAGCATGCGCACTGTCATGGTGTGTCATTGCCCCGAGGCGTCGTCCACCCACCGGGTGGGGGGCCTGGGGCTCCCTTGCTATGTCGAAGCCGTCGGGGGTCCACTCGACCCGAAGCGCGGCGCGGAGGGCGCGATTGCCGTCCGGATACCGTGATCGAGGAGTGCCGGTCCCGACTTCCCGCCCATCGCGGGCGGAAAGCGGCTTCGGAGTTTCAAGATCAATCCGTCTCGTCCAAAGTGGCGGAAGCGACGACGTCGCCGCGCGCGCGTTTGAGCGCGCGTCGCGGCCCTGCCGCCCCACCGGGGTCGAACGCCAAATCGTCAGGTCATTCGGAAAGTTCGGACTACGAAGCATTGCGCGCCCATCATAGTGAGGTTCCCCCGCGAGGCCAATCGCTTGTCCAGGTTCACTACATATGAGACGACGAGGTCTTCTTGGCTGTGATCTGTCGAAGGTACTCCTCGGGGGTTTTGCCTTTCAAGGCTCCATGAGGCCTGAAGGTGTTGTAGATGTTGGCGAACTTGTCGATCTGTGGGTTTAGTTTGTCGAGCTGGTCCTCGATGTCATGGCAGGCGTAGAACTCGTAGCGCCATGCGCCGTTGGCTCGCTCGACGCCGCCATTGAGCTGCGGCGTCCTCGGCGGCAAGACATAGACGGGGATCTTTCGGCTCTCGCAGGCGGCCTCGAACTCGGCCATGAACTCGGATCCACCGTCGACCTGGATGGCCTTCACGGGGAAGGGCAGGTCGGCCACGAGTTTGTCGAGGAAGCTCTCGGCGTTCCTGGCGGTCGCTCTGCGGAAGGCCTTGGCACAGGTGAAGCGGCTGACGGGATCGTAGGCGGTGAACTGCTTGACCGTGCGCTCGCCGGCCGGCGTGATGCTCAAGGTGTCGAGCTGGACCAGATCGCCGGGGGCCGTTGCCTTCATCCCCTTCGGCAAACGCTTGGCGTGTGGGCGCTTGGCTCTCTTGCCCTTGGCGCGTCGTCGCGCCACGGGCACCGGCACAACGACGCCGCGCGCGACCAGATGGGCGAGCATGCGACCAACGGTGCTGTCCGACAAGGTGAAGCCCTCTCGGCGCAGCAGCGGTCCGAGCTTGGCCTTGCCCCACATCGGGAAGTCGCGGCGCAGCCGTTCAAGCCGACGCAGCACCGCACTCGACCACTCTCGGCGACGACGGCGGCGAGGCGCGCGCGAGCGCGGCTCCAACCGCTCGTCCCAGCGATAGAGCGTGCTACGCGGCACGCCCACCGCCTGGGCCGCCGCCTCGGCCGTCAAGCCGTCACGCCGGGCCCGATGCCAACGCCGGACGGCGTCGCGTCTGAACGCTACGCATTTAGTGTCGGGCTCCGCGTTCAGACGCGACGCCGTCCTCCAACCCCTGATAACATGTCGGGGCAGGCCAAAAACCTGCATGGGGATCTCCTTCAAGCTGTTGGTCTCGCAACTCACAGCTTCGGAGATCCCCGCCTCTGCCGCCAGAGGCGCGTCTCACATCTATCTGAACCTAGTCATCGCTAATTCCGCACTTTCCCATCACGCATGAGAATGCTAAATCCAGCCCAACGTCACAAACATGTGGTGTGACCTTGGCCGTGGTACACTAGATCTATGTCGTTTCGCCCCTTCGCATATGCATTGGTCGCCGTGCTCGCCCTGATCTTCGCCGGCGGCGCGGCCCGTGGCGAAGCGACATTGGACGGCATTCGGATCGGCGCGCATCCGGATAAGACGCGAATCGTCCTGGATCTCACCGACACGGTAAAGTTCAAGATCTTCACGCTGGCCGACCCCTACAGGATCGTCGTCGACCTGCCGGAGTTGAAGGTCGGGACGGCCGAAACCGCCTCGCAGCGCCATCGTGGCTTGATCAAAGGATACCGCTTCGGGCAGTTCAAACCCGGCAATTCACGCCTTGTCGTCGATACGCTCGGCCCGGCGCGGGTCGCCCAGGCCTTCGTGCTGACGCCGCGGGGCAATACCAACTATCGCTTCGTCATGGACTTGAAGGCGACGGATGCGAAAAGCTTCGCGGCCGCGCTGACGCCGGCCGTGCGACCGGCGGCGAAACGCCCGATCCCGCCGCCGCCGCTGCCCAAGCCACGCGCCAAACCCAAAGGCCCGCGCATCATCGTCCTCGACCCCGGCCACGGCGGCGTCGATCCGGGTGCGGTCGGCCACGACGGCGAGTTCGAAAAGCACGTGGTGCTGGACTATGCCCGCGCGATCGCCGCGGAACTCGGCAAACGCCCGGGCTTCAAGGTCAGGCTGACGCGGTCGAGGGATATTTTCCTGCCGCTCCGCCGCCGCGTGCAGGCCGCCCAGGACGCGCAGGCCGACCTGTTCATATCGATCCACGCCGACTCGATCGCCGACGGCAGGGTCCGCGGCGGCGCCGTCTATACCTTGTCCGAGCACGGCTCCGATGCCGAGGCCGAGGCTCTCGCGGCGAAGGAGAACCGCTCGGACCTGATCGCCGGCATTACGCTCGACGAACACGACGACGAGGTCGTCTCAATCCTGATCGACCTGGCCCAGCGCGAAACGAAGAACTACGCGGCCCGCTTCGCCACGACCCTGGTGCCCGAGTTTCGCCGCGCCCGCATCCGCATGCGCGGCAAGCCGCACCGCTTCGCCGGGTTCCGCGTGCTGAAGGCGCCCGACGTTGCCTCGGTACTGCTGGAACTCGGCTACCTTTCCAACAAGGAAGACGCGGCTTATCTGAAGCAGGCCGGCACCCGGGTGGCGATCGCCCGTGCCGTTGCGGCCGCAGTCGAGGTTTATTTCAAGGCACTCGACAAGTAGCCGCCACCAAAGGGCCGCAATCTTCGCTATAATCCTCGCCGGCAAACGCGTGAGGCGAAGGCGAGGCCCGACGACGTGATTCCCATCCTGAAAACCTGCGGCAAACTGATCGTGGCGCTCTCGCTGGTGGGCCTGATCGGTGCGGGCGGGGTGTTTTTCGTCTTCTGGAAATATTCGCCGGGCCTGCCGGACCATCACCAACTCATCGACTACAAGCCCGCCGTGATGACCCGGGTGCATGCGGGCGACGGCCGGCTGATCGGCGAATACGCGCGCGAGCGGCGCATCTTCGTTCCCGTCGACGCCATGCCGACGCTGTTGATCCAGGCCTTCCTCTCGGCCGAGGACAAGACCTTCTACGGCCACTTCGGCATCGATCCTTTGGGCGTCGCCAGCGCGATGGCCGCCAACATCAAGAACAAGCTTGCGGGCGGCAGCCAGCGGCCGCGCGGCGCCTCGACCATCACCCAGCAGGTTGCGAAGAACTTCTTTCTTTCCGCCGAGGTCTCCTACGAGCGCAAGATCCGCGAGGCGATCCTCGCCCTGCGGCTGGAGAACACCTACACCAAGGACCGGATCCTCGAGCTCTATCTGAACGAGATCTTTCTCGGCCTGCGGGCCTACGGCGTCGCGGCCGCGGCGCTGAACTATTTCGACAAGTCGCTCGACGAGCTGACCCTGGCCGAGATCGCCTATCTCGCCGCCCTGCCGAAGGCGCCCAACAACTATCACCCCGAACGCCACACCGAGGCGGCGCTGGAACGGCGCGACTGGGTACTCGGGCGCATGGTCGAGGATCGCGTGATCACGACGGTGGAGGCCGATGCGGCACGCGCCCTTCCCCTCGGCGTCAAGCGACCGGAACGGCGCACGCTCACCGCCGGGGCCTATTTCACCGAGGAAGTGCGGCGCGAAATCGTCGAACGCTACGGCGAGAGCACGCTCTATGAAGGCGGCCTCACCATCCGCACGACCCTGAATTCGGATCTGCAGACACTTGGAGAGACGGCGTTGCGCCGCGGGCTGCGGCGCTACGACCGCCGCCATGGCTGGCGCGGCCCCTTGGCCAAGCTCGACAAGCTGGACGATTGGGCCAAACGGCTCGCCGCGCTGGAGCTGCCGCGCGGGATCGACGAATGGCGCCGCGCCGTCGTCCTGAAGGTCCGTGCCAAGCGGGCCGACATCGGTTTCGCGGACGGCGGCAAGGGGATCATTCCGCTCTCCCGCCTGAAGTGGGCGCGGCCCTGGATCAAAGGCCAGGTCCTCGGTCCGCGGGTGGTCCGGGCCCGGGACGTGCTGGCCATCGGCGATGTCGTCGCCGTCCGGGCCATTCCCAAAGAGGACAAGGATTTCGTGAAGAACGGCTGGGCGCTGGAACAGATCCCCGAGATCTCCGGCGGCATCGTCGCAATGGATCCGCACACCGGGCGGGTCCTGGCCATGGTCGGCGGCTTCGAGTTTCGCGACAGCCAGTTCAATCGGGCGAGCCAGGCGCAGCGCCAGCCGGGAAGCGCCTTCAAGCCCTTCGTCTACGCCGCCGCCCTCGACCACGGCTTCACCCCGTCCTCCATCATCCTCGACGGTCCCTTCGTGGTCGACCAGGGACCGGGCAAGCCGAAATGGAAGCCGGTCAACTACTCCGGCAAGTTCTATGGCCCCTCCACCGTGCGACTGGGCCTGGAGAAATCGCGCAACCTGATGACCGTGCGCCTCGCCCAGGAGATGGGCATGGACGTGGTCATCGACTACGCCAAGCGCTTCGGCATCGTCGACGACATGCCGCCCTACCTGCCGATGTCGCTCGGCGCCGGGGAGACGACGCTGCTGCGCCTGACCGCCGCCTACGCCATGCTGGTGAACGGCGGCAAGCGGGTCGACCCAAGCCTGATCGACCGGATCCAGGACCGCCGCGGCAAGACGGTGTTCCGCCACGACGCGCGCGAGTGTGCGGGCTGTACGGCGGCTACCTGGGCGGAGCAGCCGGAACCGCAGGTCGCCGACGAGCGCGAACGGGTGCTCGACCCGGCAACCGCCTACCAGGTCGTCTCGTTGCTGCGCGGCGTCGTGCTGCGGGGCACCGGGCGGCGGATCGCCTCGCTGAATAAGCCGTTGGCGGGAAAGACCGGGACGACGAACGAGTCTCGCGATACCTGGTTCATGGGCTTCGCCCCCGATCTCGCCGTCGGCGTTTTCGTCGGCTTCGACGAGCCGACGCCGCTCGGCAAGAAGGAAACCGGCTCGTCCGTCGCCGCACCGATCTTCAAGGACTTCATGGCGAAGGCGCTGGAAACCCGTGCCACCACGCCCTTCCGCATTCCCTCCGGCATCAAGCTCGTCCGGGTCGAGGCGGCGAGCGGCCAGCTTGCCCGGCCCGGCGACAAGCGCGTCATCCTGGAGGCCTTCAAGCCGGGCACAGAACCGAAACCAGGCCGCCGCGTCTCCGGCACCGGCACTACGCCGGCCGGCCGCGGGGGGGCGACTCCCCGTTCCGGCACGGGCGGACTATATTGAGTCCGAATCGGGGCCCGTCGCGGGCCCTCACGCAACCCCACGACGACGAGGAGGCGGCATGCGCGCTGAGACGCAAGCCCTGGTGGACGAGATCCGCCAAAGCCTGGCCCTCCTGAGGAGGCATCTTTGACCCCGATGCCGCCCGGGACCGGCTGTCCGAACTGAACCGGGAGATCGAGAGCCCCGATCTCTGGAACGACCAGGCACGCGCGCAGGCGATGATGCGCGAGCGCACCAGCCTCGACCAGTCGCTGACGCAATTCGACACGCTGACGGCGGAGTTGGAGGAGGCGGTCGGGCTGATCGAGCTCGGCGAGGAAGAGGGCGATAGCGAGATCGTCGCCGAGGCGGAGGCCCAGCTCGCGGCCCTGCACGAGGTCGCGGCCAAGCGCCAGCTCGAGACCCTGCTGTCGGGCGAGGCGGACGGCAACGACTGCTATCTCGAAGTCCATGCCGGCGCCGGCGGTACCGAAAGCCAGGACTGGGCGCAGATGCTGCTGCGCATGTACGACCGCTGGGCCGACCAGAACACGTTCAAGACCGCGCTCATCGAGGAAAGCCCGGGCGAAGAAGCCGGCCTGAAGTCCGCCACCCTGAAGGTCAGCGGCGAGAACGCCTACGGCTGGCTGAAGACCGAGAGCGGTGTGCATCGCCTGGTCCGCATTTCACCCTTCGATGCCAGCGCACGGCGCCACACCTCCTTCGCCAGCATCTGGGTCTATCCGGAAGTCGACGACGACATCGAGATCGAAATCGTCGAGAGCGAGCTGCGCGTCGACACCTACCGGGCCTCGGGCGCCGGCGGCCAGCACGTCAACCGGACCGATTCCGCCGTGCGCATCACCCACGAGCCGACGGGCATCGTCGTGCAGTGCCAGCAGGAACGCTCGCAGCACAAGAACCGGGCGACGGCGATGAAGATGCTGAAGGCCCGCCTCTATGAAGCCGAGTTGCAGAAGCGCGAGGAAGAGAAGCAGGCGCAGGAAGCACAGAAGACCGACATCGGCTGGGGCCACCAGATCCGCTCCTACGTGCTGCAGCCCTACCAGATGGTGAAAGACCTGCGCACGGGCGTCGAACGGGGCGATGCCGCCCGCGTGCTGGATGGCGATATCAACGTCTACCTGGAAGCCTCCCTCGCCAGCCGCGTCGGCGGCGGCGCGGACGGGGAGGGAGAGACGGAGTAAAGCCGCGGCGCGGACTGGTGCGCGCCAACCACAGCCTCCACGACCGTGGCTTGCACACACCCCGGACCAGCGCGGCGCAGCCGCCAGGCCTCGCAAGACGGCGGATTTCAAGCGTTATCGGCTAATTCGAGACAACCGACCGGGTCCTCGGACGATAGCCTCGTCGCGCATCGAACATTATGTAGTTTAATTTTTAAAAAAAATGCATTGACTCAGGGATCAGCAATATGTAACGGTTCGGTATCGTAACGTAATTTCCAGTCGATTCTATGCTGAACACAAAAGGAATTGTAATGCACGGATCTCCATAACTCTTTTCCTAAGCGCAACCAGCCCCTGAGACAGCCATACCAACGCAGAAAACAGCGCAAAGACGGCGTTTGTTCCTGGGATGAAACGAGCGACACTCTCATTTTGCCTCCGAAAGGAAATCTTCCGATGCCAAGTTTTTCTATTTTTTCTAGATTAACGCGTACCGTAGCCGCCGCCCTCTTCCTGTCCGCCACAGCCTCCACCGCCGCCCTCGCCGCGAACGACGGGCGGGCCTATGCCTGGCCGGAGCAGAAGGAGGACGTCGCCCATATCCTCTCGCGCGGGCGGCCGTTGCATCCGCAGCCGCTCGACCTCGGGCACGAGCGGGAATACCGCTATTTGATCCAGCAGCTCCGCCTCGCCGGCGTGACGCCGGCGTTCGCCCCGCAGCTGTTCGCCACCATTCGGGCGGAGCGGGAGCGTTACCGGCAACCGGGATACCGGGAACAGGCGCACGCCGCCTCCCTCGCCACCATGACGCCGGCGGATACGGAACAGGCGGGCCTCGTCTCCGCCGTCAACATTCTGACCAGTATCGGCGTCGAGGAAGGCCCCTCGGCGACGGCGGGCAATGTCGTCACCTCCGGCTTCTCCTCGGTCCTCGGTGGGACGGTGCAGACCAACGTTACCCTCTCGCTCTATGACGAGAACAATCACCTGATCGATCAGGCCGGCACGACCACGCCGAGCGGCCAGGGGCAGTTCGTCGAAACGCAGGCCCAGGGCGCCGCCAGCAGCGAGGTGGTGCACTCCAGCCTGCTCTACGCCTACGTCGCACGGGACGGCGGCTTTCATTCCGGCACCGTCTATGCCGCGACGACGGACGAGCCGGTCACCATCGTCAACGATGCGCCGAAGTACACCCGCGCCGGTGTGACGACGGGGCCGATCGTCGCCTGCATGTTCCGCAATTCCGGCAACAAGGGGGACTGCGACTATTGGCAGCCGAATGCGCACGAGATCATCCTGCCGGTGCAGGGCTCCATGGCCTACAACAATCCGGTGGTGATGCAGAACGGCGTGCCGCAGATGGGCCAGCTGCTCTTCAACCTGGTGCACCCGACCGAGGGCGGCGGCTGTGTCTTCCCCGGACTGACGGCCGACGCCTTCTTCCCCAACGCCACCTACACGCCGAACGCCACCAGCCCGACGAAGATCGCCTGGAACCAGAACCCGCAGGACTTCGGCGCCGCCCAGGCCTGCATGCCGAGCGGCACCATGGCGCTCTTCACCTTCGCCATGACCGTCAACATCAATGTCAACGGCACGGTGACGCCGGTGCTGGGCGCGATCACCAGTTCCGGCGCCTCCGCCGCGAACGACAACGTCACGCAGATCCCACAGATCGATATCCTCTGGGGCTGCCTGGTCGAGGGCGCGATGGTGGAGACCGTCGACGGGCCGAAGCGGGTGGAGGACATCGTCGCCCAGAAGGACCGGGTCATCACCGACCGGCACGGCGGCAGCACCCTCGTCACCGGCACCGTCCACGGCGAGGAAGAGGACGTCATCCGCATCGTCACGGAAAGCCGCAAGACCATTCTGCTGACCCGCAACCATCCGGTCATGACGGCGGGCCTGCGGATCAAGCTGGCGCGCGAAATCTCCATCGGCGACGGCGTGATGACGCGCGACGGCCTCGAAACGGTGACGGAACTGCGCCGCGAACGCCACCGGGGCAAAGTCTACAACCTGGTCCTCGAGCCCAAGGACGAGGTCACAAAGGCGCAAGGCAGCCTGCTGTTCGCCGACGGCATCATGGTCGGCGACAACCGCATGCAGCGCGTCTTCGAGGAGGCCTACCGCGCCCGGGCCAGCACGATCCACGCCAACGCCCCCCTCGCCTGGCGGGCCGACAACGAGAACATCCTCAAACGCCAAGCCGGGAAGGAGTGAGCGGATGAACACGCAAGCGTTACAGACGGTGGGCTTTGCGGCCCTGATGGTGGCGGGCCTCGCGCTCGCCGCCGCCGGCGCCGCGGCGCAAACGCCCGCGCCGGCGCCGTCGCCCAACGACATCAACGGCATCTACGTCCTGCCGAACGGCGACGTCGGCATCGGCACCAAGGCGCCCCAGGCCGACCTGCACGTCCGCGGCAACCTGCATGCCGAGGGCCGGGTGACGGGGGTCGGCTTCGGCGACCGCTATCCGGGCTCGCCGCTCCTCAACGCCTACAACACACTGGGCAGCCCCGCCGCCCTGGTCTTCGTGTTCGACGAGTTGAACTACGGCAAGACGCCCCAGGCCATCCAGATCATGAATCCGGAGGCGAACGTCTTCAAAACCTTCGTCATCGATCACCCCGTGGATCCGGCCCGCTACCTGGTGCACGCAACCCTCGAAGGGCCGGAGGGCGCCGTCTACTACCGGGGCAGCGCCCGGCTTCGCGACGGCCGGGCCACCATTGCGCTGCCCCCCTATTTCGAGGCCCTGACGAAAGAGGAACGGCGCACCATCCAGCTCACCAACGTCGGCGGCTTCGATGCGCTGGCGGTGCAGCCGAGCGACGGGCGCCGCATCGCCGAGGGACGCTTTACCGTGATTTCCAACAATCCGGCCTCGACCCAGGCCTTCGACTGGGAGGTCAAGGCGGTGCGCAAGGACAAGCCCGCCCTCCTCGTGCAGCCCTTGAAGGGGGAGGCGATCGTGGCGGGCTACGGCCCCTACAAAATCGCCGTGCGGCGCGGACCCGACCGGTAGGGGGCGGGCACTATGATCGCACTCCGCCCGCTTGCCATGCTGGTGGCGGCGCTGCTGCTCCAGGCCTGCGCCGTTGGTGAACGCGGCGAGACCTCGGCCCCCCCATCGGCCCCCCCGCCGGCAACTCCGCCGGCGGCCGCGGAAGCAAAACCGGTCACGCTCGCCCAGGCGCGGGCCGTCAGCACGCCCTGGTCGATCACGGTGGCGAGTTGGAACATCCTGAACTTCGGCAACCGCAAGGCCGGGATCGCGCCCAATCCAGCGCATCCCAACCTGCTGCAGGCCATGGCCAACATCATCAGCCAATACGACATCGTCGTCCTGCAGGAGGTCCTGAACGGCGGCGGCGGCGTGACCATGGGACTGGCGCCACTGCTGCCGGCCTATACCTGCGTGAACATCTCCCAGCCCGCCGGACGTGCCGGGCGGCGGGAGAACTACGCGGTCTGCTACGTCAACGCGCCGGAGCTGACCTACGCCGGTGCCTACGACTATCTCGGCAACAACTACGGTGCCATCAACGGCACCGTGCAGACGGCGCAGAACATCTGGATGCGCCCGCCGGCCCGCGTCGCCTTTCGCTACAAGAAGCCGGACGACAGCTTCTTCGAATTCGACATCACGACGATCCACACCAAACCGCAATACAGCGCCGGCGCCCGCCCGGCCGGCACGCCCGTCCACGCGCCCAAGTTCGCCAGCGTACGCAACGAGCTGACATCGACCGACGACAACCTGCAATCCGTCAACGCCAACCGCATCGTCATCGGCGACCTGAACGCGGATTGCGTCTACTACCAGCCGCGTTTTCGCGCCAACGAGTTCAACGGCTGGAACTGGGTCATCGGCGACGGCGAAAAGACCAACACCGCGCAGAGTTCGAGTTGCGCCTACGATCGGATCCTCCTGAACAACGCCATTCAGCCCGTCTACCAGGCGCACGGCATCTTCCGAACCGGCATCAACCTGCGCGTCGACGGCCGGCGCGTCTCGGACCATTACCTGGTATGGGTGCGCTTCGGCGGGACGTCGAAGAAGAAGGTGGCCCAGGTCGTCACCGTCAGCGCGGCGCAGCCCGTGGCGAAGAAACGCCGGATTACCCGCTCGATGACCGTCGCCCTGAAGGGCAAGAACCTGGCCGCGACGCAGACCGGCCAGACAGCCGCCGTCTACATCACGCCCTATTTGAAGACACGCAATTTCGACAGCTTCAACGCCTATCCCCTGAGCGATGTGCGCGGCGCGCCGAGCCGGGTGGCGATTACCTCCAGCGGTGATTTCGCCACGCCCGTTACCTGGGCGACGTCGGCGACCGGCCTGTTCAACACCGTCGTCGACATGAACGGCGACGGCGTCTTCCGCGCCAGCGACGGCGACGTCGCCAACAACGGCAACGAGGCCGACGTCATCGTCGTCCCCGGCGGCGATACCCATTCCCTGCTCGCCTCCCTCGACGACAACGGCAACCTGCGCGAGCTGTTCGATGCGGACCGGGCGGAGAACGTCTACGCCGTCGCCCGCGATCTGCCGGCGGTACACGACGTCGATCTCTATGTCGTCGCCAAGCAGCTTTTGCCGTCGAGCTTCACCGGCTGGCCGGCGATGAAGTCGCTCGGCACGCTGCAATTGGCGAGCGTCGCGGTTCCCACCACGGCGACGACGGGCAGCCTGATCCTGCCGCCGCTCGGCGCGAATGACACCGGCCAACAGCAGCCGGGCGATCCGCTCTCCTATTTCACCACCCTGACGACGGACCCGGAAGGCGGCCTGTTCGCCAGCGCCTGGAGCAAACCCGGCCTGCTTTACAACGGTGCGGTCTACCGCGGCCAGCCGTCGTCCTTCGATGCCCCCGACGGTCTCGGCCTGCCCGAGATCGAACCGGGCGACAAGCGCGACCTCTGCGATCCGGAAATCGTCGCCGCGTTTCCCCAAATCGCACCGGCCTGCCGGGCCCCGACGCCCGGCAGCGGCAAACGCGCCGCTGCCGGCACCGGCATCAGCACGGGCTCGAGCTTCGCCGCGCATTACGGCAGCCGCTTCAACATCGTCCTCGACGTCAACCGCAACGGCCGCTTCGACGCGCCGGACCTGGTCGACACCTACGACATCGGCGACATGACGGGTTTCTTCGCCGCCGGCAACACGTCGTTGAGCGCGGCGAACGACGGCGCGGCGGCGGTGGGGGAGTACAAGGCCTTCCTGAACGCCCACCTCAACCTCAACGCCGAACTCGTGCCGGGCAATGTCTACAGCGCGGCGACGAAACTCGCCGCGCTCGCCTACAATTGTTCGCAGACCCTGACCGTCGGTTTCTTCGATCAGCACCTGAAGCCCGATGCGGAGGTCGGCTTTCGCCTGCAGAACAACGAGGTCTATATCTCCGAGGTCGATGCCGCCGATCGCTACAGCTATGCGACCAACGCCCATTGGGACGGTGTCGAGGCGAACTTCGGCGACGCCTGCTGGACCGCGAGCGACATGGCCACCCTGGACGGCATCGAGGTCAAGGAAAACAGCGACGTCCACATCAACGCCCAGGCGCACAACATCACCAACAACCTGATCGTCGAACAGAACAGCACCGCCTGCGTCAACGCGACCCACGACCTGGTCATCACCACCACGGTAGGCGGCACTGGTGTCGGCGCCCTGATCGGTGGTCCCGTCGGCGCCGCGCTCGGCGGCGCCATCGGTCTTCTGGTCGGAGAGGTCGAGGCAGCCTTCGTCGCCTGCTGAGGGTGCACAAACCCCGGATTCAGCCGCTTGCTTCCGGATCACCTGATACCAAATACTATGATATATTGGTAATCATGGAGGTTCGAACCATGGCGAAGAACACATCCGTTGCGTTGGGCGACCACTTCGAGAACTTCATCGGCGAGCGTGTCGCCCAAGGCCGCTACGGCTCGGCCAGCGAGGTCGTCCGCGCCGGCCTGCGCCTGTTGGAAGAGCATGAAGCCAAGCTCGAAGCCTTGCGCGCCGCTTTGATCGAGGGCGAGGAAAGCGGCATACCCGAAGAATTCGACAATGATGCCTTCCTCAAGGAGATGCGGGCGCGGCATGCCCCGCAAGCCTAGCAGCCTGTCGGACTTGAGCCGAGTTTCGAGATGAGATTCACTGTCACGGTCTGATTCTCTCCTGCGCGGTGATTTTGTGATGAGCAACTTTCGACAGGTTGACCGGGAGACCAGCTATCTTCTGCCGCCTTCGGTGGACGAATGGCTGCCTGATCGTCATCTGGCGCGCTTCGTGGTCGATGTGCTGGAGCAGCTGGATCTCTCTGCGTTCGTGAAGGCCTATCGTGGTTCGGGCTCGGCGGCGCATCACCCGAGCGTCCTGCTGGGCCTGCTGATCTACGGCTACGCGACGGGGGTGCATTCCAGCCGGAAGCTGGAGCGGGCGAGCTATGATTCGGTGGCCTTCCGCTTCATCGCGGCAAACGACCACCCCGACCACGACACGATCGCCACGTTCCGCCGTCGCTTCCTGCCGCTGATCGAGGGGCTGTTCGTGCAGGTTCTGCTGCTGGCGCGGCAGGCCGGCATGCTGCAACTGGGCACGGTGGCGCTGGACGGGACGAAGATCCATGCCGACGCGAGCCGGCACAGCGCCCTGTCGTGGCAGCGTGCGGGCGAGATCGAAGCCCGGCTGCGGGCCGAGGTGGCGGAGTTGATGGCGTTGGCGGAAGCGGCGGACCGGTCCGAGGTTCCCGACGGCATGAGCGTGCCGGAGGAGCTGGCACGGCGCGAGGACCGGCTGGCGGCGATCGCCGCGGCGAAGGCGGAGATCGAGGCGCGGGCGGCCGAGCGTCATGCGCGGGAGCAGGCGGAGTACGAAGAGAAGCTGGCAGCCCGCGAGGCGAAGGAAACGCGGACCGGCCGCAAGCCGGGCGGGCGGCCACCGAAGCCGCCGGAGCCGGGGCCACGGGCGAAGGACCAGGTCAACCTGACGGACCCGGACTCGCGCATCATGCCGGTGGCCGGCGGCGGCTTCGAGCAGTGCTACAACGCCCAGGCTGCGGTGGCCGCCGGCAGCCTGCTGGTGGTCAGCGCCGACGTGGTACAGGCGGCGAACGACAAGCAGCAGATCGAACCGACGCTCGAAGCACTCGCCGGCCTGCCGGACGGGCTTGGCGAGGTCGAGACCCTGTTGGCGGACAGCGGCTACTTCAGCCAGGCCAACGTCGAGGCCTGCGGGGAAGCGGAGATCGCGCCGCTGATCGCGCTCGGCCGGGAGCACCACCATCTTTCCTGGCGGGACCGCTTCGCCGAGGCGCCGCCAGCGCCCGAGGATCCGACGCCGCTCGAGGCGATGTGCCATCGCCTGGCCACACCCGAGGGCCGGGCGCTCTACGCGCTTCGCAAGCAGACGCCGGAGCCGGTGTTCGGCATCATCAAATCGGTGATGGGCTTGCGTCAGTTCAGCCTGCGCGGCCTCGACAAGGCGAAGGGGGAATGGACCTTGGCCACGCTCTCCTGGAACATCAAGCGGATGTTCGTCCTCAGCCACGCCTGAACGGGCGGGCCAACCCGCGTTCGCAACTTCATGGGGGTAAATCCATGACATCGACGCCCGCCAAGCCAATCTTACCAATCCTTGCATGCCCGAGTCCGACAGGCTGCTAGGAACTACAAGCTCC
>CATOSZ010000005.1 GCA_951812805.1 uncultured Alphaproteobacteria bacterium
CGGCACGCGCCGTGCCGTTCCGCCCGCGATCTTCGCCCAGGCCCGGCGCTGGCACGCCGGCGGGGTCGTCGGCTTACGCGGCGGCGAGGAGCCGGCGATCCTGGAGAAGGGCGAGGAGGTGCTGACGGCGCGGGACCCGCGCCACCGCGACAACCTCGCCCAGGTACCGCGCGCCCTCCCCCTCGACCTCGCCCTGAAGGCCGAGGTGGCGTTGACGCTGCCCGAGAGTGTGAAGGACGATCTGGCCGGGCTGTTCGCCCCGCCGCGCGGGCGCCACTTCGTGGACCGGCTGCGACCCGAGCAGATCCCCGTCGCCTACGAAGTGATGCCGCGCGGCGATGCACCGGCCGGCAACGCGGCAGCGAAGGCCCGCGCGCCCGCCGTGCCGCCGCCGGCCGCCCCTGTCATCAACATCAGCAATCAGGGCACGCCACAGCGCGAGGTGAGCCGCACCGCGCGCTTCGAAGACGGGCAATGGGTGGTCGATCTGGTCGTCACGGACGGCCTGAACGGCGGCCCCATCGCGAGCATGGTCGAGACGATCGGGAGGCGTGGCGGCGCCCGATGACCGCGTGGCCCGCATACGCGGTTGTCGAGGCCGATGGCTATGAG
This sequence comes from uncultured Alphaproteobacteria bacterium, assembly GCA_951812805.1. Taxonomy (GTDB): domain Bacteria; phylum Pseudomonadota; class Alphaproteobacteria; genus JASLMY01. The sequence goes on from CATOSZ010000005.1 coordinate 613, forward strand.
GTCGTTCAGGACGTCGACGTCCGCCGCACGACGTTCGAGAGCGGCGCGGTGCGCCAGGCCCGCCGGTCGACCTCGGCGCTGCTGGTGCGCATCGTGCGGGTCCATATCGACAGCGACGCCGATCTCGCGCGCTTCCGGGTCTGGGCGGCGCGCCACGCCCACCGCTGGTTCGCCTGGAACGACCCGCACGATGGCGTCCTTCGCCGGGCGCGGGTGCGCGGTGGCGCCGGCTCCATCCGCTACGCCGCGCGCTCTCCCGCCCAGGACAGACGCTACTGGGCGGCCGCCCTGGAAATCGAGGGCCTGGAGGCGGACCGGATATGACGACAGCACGATTCCGCCGCACGCTCTCCACCCTCGGCGCCGACGACGTGGTGCTGGCCGCCCTGGAGATCCGCCACCCGGCGATAACCGACCCGGTGCGCGTGGTCTCCCACACGACACCGATCACGATCGGCCGGCACCGTTACGATGCGCTCGGCTTCATGCTGCGCCTGGCCGACGACGTCGAGGGCCGCGCCCCCTCGGCCGAACTCGTGCTCGACAACGTCGGCCGCGATCTGACGCAATGGATCGAGCGCGCGGGTGGGGCCGCCGGCGCCACCTGCCGGGTAATGCTGGTGCTCGCCGCGCGCCGCGCCATCGAATGGGAGGCGGTGCTGGACGTCCTGCACGTGCGCTACGACGACGAGCGGGTGACGGTCACGCTCGGCTACGATCCGCTGCTGGACCGCGACGCGGTCGCCGTGCGGTACGACCCCGAGACCGCGCCCGGCCTGTTCGGCGCGGCGACGGCCGCCAACGGCCCGACCGGTGGCGGTGGCGACGTCGACGTCGACCCGCCGCCACCACCCCCACCGCCGTCGCCAGCGCCTGGATCCTTGGGCCCGTCCGACGATCAGGGCGAGAGCGACCACGGCGACGACGGCCCCGACGGCCCCGACGGCCCCGAAGATAGCGCCTCGCCCGACGACGGAGGGATCGATGTCTGAAGCCGCCGCCACGTCGCGACACTGGAGCGAGGCCTACATCGGCCGACCTTATATCGAAGGCGCCTTCGACTGCGCCGATCTCGTCGCTCTCGTCCTGGCCGAGCGCTTCGCCCGGCACTGGTCGCCGCCGCCGCGCGCCCGGGGCGTGCGCGGGCGCGACGCCCAGGTGGGCGCGCTCGCCACTGAATACGCCCGCCCCCTCGCCCACGGCGAGAGAGCGACAGAGGGCGACGGCGTGCTGATGCGCGCCGCCGGCCGGCGGCGCGGCCTCGGCCACCACATCGGCCTCCACGTCGGAATCGAAAGCGACGCCTGGGTGCTGCACTGTCAGCGGGGCGTCGGCACCGTGCTGCACCCCGCCGCCAGCCTGGCGGCCCGTGGCCTCGAGATCCAAGGCCTGTACCGGTGGCTGTAAAGATGCGAGAAACGCCCGTTTCCGGCCCTTGCACCGCCCCGGAACAGGCCGCGGTCGCCGACCTCTGGCCCCATCCGCTGACCGCCGAGGGCCGCGAGACACGGCGTGTGGCGCTCCGGGGCCACGAGACCCTGGCGAGCCTCGCCGCCCAGGAGGCGCGGCGTCTGGGCGCGGACCCGGGCCACGTCGCCATCGCCCTGAATGGCTGCCCGGTCGCCCGCGCACTCTGGCCAGCGGCGAGGCTCGGCCCCGGCGACATCGTGACCCTGCGCGTCGTGCCCGCCGGTGGCGACTCCAACGCCCTCGCCATCGCCCTGCAGATCGCCATCATCGCCGGCGCCGCCTATATCGGCGGTCCGGCCGGCGTCGCCTTGCTCGGCAGCCAGTTCGCCGCCAGTGCGGCCAGCGCCGCCGTGCTGATCGGCGGCACCCTGGTCGCCAACGCCCTCGTCCCGCCGCCTTCGCCCGACGCGCCGGGCGGCGGCGCGCCGGGCGAGGCGGTCTATTCGCTGGCCGGCGGCGCCAACCGGGCGCGCCTCTACGCCCGCCTGCCCCTCGTGCTCGGTACCCACCGGATGTTCCCCGACCTCGGGGCCCGTGAATACGCCGAGTTCGCCGCCGGCGCGGACGGTCGGGTCGAACAGGGCCTCTTCCAGATCTTCAACTTCGGCTTCGGCAACCTCGAGATCCGCGATCTCCGTCACGGCGACACACCGCTCTCCGTCTACGAGGGCGTCGAGACCGAGTGGGCGCGCGGTGGCGGCACGATCTCGCTGGTCGCGGGTAACGTCGACACCGTCGAGGGCGCCGCGCTCGATGCTACCGATTGGATCGAGCGCGTGCTGCCCGCCGGCACGGCCCGTGCCGCCATCGACATCGCCGGGCAGCTGTTCACTCTATCGAAGAAGGGCGACCCTGGGCGTCGCGCCGTCGAGATCGAGATCGAGCACTGGCCTGAGGGCGGCGATGTCGGCAAGGTCGCACTCCGCCGTACCCTCGCCTGGGACAAACGGACACCCTATCGCCGGACCATCGCTCTCACCCTGACGAATGCCGGCGCCGACAAAGCCCACCATGTCCGCCTGCGGCGTCTCCGGGCGCCGGAAGACAGTAAATACGTCATCGACCGGCTGCATTGGACCGCGCTACGCGGCTATCAGCCGGATAGCGCCGATTACAGCGGTCAGACCCGGCTCGGCCTCAAGTTCCGCGCCTCCGGCCAGGTCTCCGGCCGCCTGGAGAAAATATCCGCCATGGTGAGCCAGAGGGTCCCGGTCTGGGACGGCCGGCGCTGGAGCGCACCCCGGGTCACCTCGAACCCGGCCTGGATCTACCGCTGGTTCGCCCGCGGCGTGTTCGTTGATGGCCAGCTCAAGGCCGGCGCCGGCCTGCCGCCCGCGCGGGTCGACGACGCGGCCCTCAAGCGCTGGGGCGCCTGGTGCGAGGCCCAGGGGTTGGCCTGCGATTACGCGATCGACCGCGCCATGACGCAGGCCCAGGTCCTCACCCTGATCGCGCGCTGTGGCCGCGCCAGCCCGAGCTGGGCCGCCGGCAAGCTCGGCGTGGTCTGGGAGGCCGCGGGGACGCCGGTCACCGCGCTGATCACGCCCGAGAACATCCTTGCCGGCTCCCTCGAGGTCGACTGGGCCGCGGCGACGGGCGCCGAGGAGATCGTCTGCCGCTACGTCGAACCCGACCTGGACTGGCAGTGGAACAGCGTCCGCCGCCTGGCGCCGGGCGTGCGTGGCGCGCCGGCCCGTAGCGTGACCGTCACGCTGCCCGGCGTGACGAAGCGTGCGCAGGCGGCCACCGAATGCAATTTGCAGGCCGCGCGGCAGATCTATCACCGCCGCCGCATCGCCTGGGACATGGCCGACGAGGGCCTGCTGATCCAGCGCGGCGACGTCGTCAGGCTGACCCACGGCCTGATCGACGGCGGCCTCGCCGGCCGTCTGCTCGGCGGCAACGAGCGCCGCCTGCGTCTCTCCCGCCCCGTCGAGCTCACCGGCGAGGATTACATAATCCTGCGTCTCGCCGACGGCGCCCTGCACACCACCCTGGTCGCTCGTCCTGGCGGCGGGGGCGATGACGAGGTCCTGTTGGCCGCGCCGCTGCCCGCCGCCCCGGGCGCGGCGGGCGACGATCCCCTGGACATCCTCTGGCGGCTCTACCCGGCCGGCAGCCCGCCGGCCAAGGTCCGGATCGTCTCGGTCCGGCCGCGCGCCGACGGCACGACCCGCTTCGAGGCGATCGACGAGGTCGACGCCTATCACCGGGCCGCCACCTCCGACCTCGCGGTGCCGCTGCCCCGCCTGCGCCGCGAGACGCCGCGTGTGCTCGCCATCGGCTTCTCGGAGGCGCCCGTCCAGGTTGGCCGCGCCCACTTGGTGGAGATCACCGCCACACTCTCCGTGGCCGGCGACTGGCGTGGCGGCACCATCCGCGCCGACGACGGCGGCGAGATGCGCGTCGTCGCCAGGCTCTCCGCCGGCGAGACCAGCGCCAGCTGGATCGCCCGCGCCGGCGGCGAAATCGACGTGGTGGTGACGCCCGGCTCCGACGCCGCCCCGGCGGGCACGCCCTTCGTGGCCAAATTCAAGGCCGCCGGCGTGGCCGGCCCGGCGCCCGCCGCGCCGGAGGCCTTCACGGTCGCGGCCGCCGCCGACGGCACCCGGCGCTTCGGCTGGCGCGACGCCGCATCCCCCACCGTCGTCGGATACCGCATTCTGTACGCGCCGGGCGCGCGGGACCCACGCTCGGCCATGACGCCGCTGCACGACGGCCTGCTCACCGCCAGTCCCTGGGAGAGCCAGGATCCGCCCGCCGGCACCTGGCGCTTCGCCATCGTGGCGGTCGACGCCCACGGCCGGGAGTCGGAACCGGCCTACGCCGCCGCCACCCTGCCGCCACCGCGCGGCGCCGCCCGGTCGACCGAATACATCTTTCGCCGCACGGCGGGCGCCACCGCGCCCGCCCGGCCCACGGGCGACCGTGTCGTAGACTCCTATCTCCCCTACGGCTGGTCGCGCGATCCCCGGGGGGTCACCGTCGACCTCCCCTCCGAGTGGGTATCCAGCCGCCAGGGCCGCGCCGGCGCTTGGGGTAATTTCTCCACCCCCGCGCTGTTCTCGCGGTACTCTCGCGACGGCAAGGATGGTAATCCCGGCAAGGACGGCGAGGATGGCGAGGATGGCGCGTCCGGAAAGCGCGCGCGGGGGGACTTTTATCGCCGCGCTCTTCGCGCCGCATGGTCTGGCGCGGAGGCTCGTCTCGCGTTGCCTGGTGCTCCGATAGTCTCAGATACAGTCACACTGTATTACCCGAGCGGCTCGTGGGCAGAGACCCGCGCCTGGTCGGGTCGCGCGTGGCTACGCATCGATAAACGCCTCGACGGGAATATTCTGATGCCCGGAAGCGTAACCGCGAACGCGATCGCGGCTAACTCCATTACCAGCTCTCACATCCGCGCCGGCTCTATCGTCGTCGGCTCGCAGGGGATCAGGGACGGGGCGGTCGGTAGCGAGAAACTTTCTGGCGTCATTCAGAGTTCTAATTTTCGGACCGGTAAATCCGGCTGGCGCATCCAGAAGTCCGGGGACGCCGAATTCAACGGCGTCGTCATCTCGCGCAAGATCGTCGCCGATCAGGGATCTCTCCCCATCCCCCGCTGGGGCGTCAAACATTCCGCGGCGATTAGGCTCGCCGGCACCTGGTTCGTGGAGCGGACCGGCGTGCCGATCAGCGCCTGGAATGGCACCGACGCCACCTATCTCGGCACGGGCGGGATTACCAATGCCCACGTGATATCTAATCCAGGTGTCCCGCCGGACGTATTGTGGGGTGTGCAGGTCACTGTCTTGCCTTTAACGCGCTGGAGCGGCGGTCAGACGCTGCGCCTCAAGCTCGATCTCTGGTGTAAGGGGGTCACTGATATTCGACCAGTGCGCGGGGGCCGGTGGTGGATCAATTGGAAAATCTACAGGGTCTCATGAAAGGCCTCCATCACCAACGCATCGTGGCCGATTTTCCAGGCCGGAATGCCCCCAAAATCACGGCGATTTTCCAGACGGTTTCGACCGTGAAAAAATATTTCCGAACATGATTCTTAATTATTTCTGTCCCGCTACAGCGGGCTTAAGCTTCGTATGACACGCAACAAAAATCTCCTTAGAGCAATTTTCAGGCGTGCGAAAGCTCATTTTTACGTCACCAGTTGCGGCCGACCGATGGTCCCCTATCGGATGAAGGCGAAACCCCAAAGCCACACACCGGAAGGCATTTTCCGGGTGGCGTTGCCGGTTCGGATCGCATCCCTCATACTGGTCGGCAAAACTGGTTTCTATGCGATGGCTCGCGGAATCCTTCGCGTGAAGGGGAGTTTGGGGATGCGGCACTTCCACGCTTACGCCTTGCTGGCGGCATTGATGTCTTCGACGGCGCTGGTCTCGACCACGGCGCTGGCGCAATCGACCGACGAGATCGCCCGGCAATGTCACGAGGCCTCGGATCCGGCGGCGCGGCTGGCGCTTTGCGACCAGGCGATGGCGGCTGAAGATCTGACGGATGAAAACCGCGCCATATCCCTGGTCAACCGCGGTATCGCGCTTCGCGGGCTCGGCCGGCAGGCGGACGCCGTCGTCGACTATAATCGCGCGCTGGAACTCTCCCCCCGCCTGACGAGCGCCTATTTCAATCGCGCGCTGGCGCAGCAGACGCTCGGCAACGATACCGGCGCGGCCACCGATTTCACGCTGACCTTGAAGCTGCGGCCTGGGATGTCAGCGGCTTATCTCGGCCGTGCACAGTCTTACGCCCGCCTCGGCTATTTCCAGCATGCCGTGAACGACTACGCGCAGTATATCGACGACAATCCAAACCTCGCCGACGGCTATCTCGGCCGCGCCATCGCCTACGAGCGGCTGGGCGACGTCGACAAGGCGCAGGAGGATCTGCGGTCCGTCGTTCGCCTGGCGCCGGGCCGGGCCGATGCGCACAACTTGCGCGGCGTACTGCAGAACGCCAGTGGCAACAAGGAAGGCGCGCTCATCGCCTTTGCCGAGGCCATCAGCACGGATCCCGATTATGCCGACGCGTACTTGAACCGGGCCAACCTTCTGCTCGCCGAGGGCAACACCCGCGAGGCCATGGTCGACCTCGACAAGCTGTTGGAGTTGCGGCCGAACTACGTGGCCGGGTTCCGGGTTCGGGCGACGCTGCTGTTGGCCGCGGGCGACGACAAAATGGCGATCCGCGATCTCGACACGGTCATCGCCGCCAATGCCGGCGACATCGCCTCACGCCTCGACCGCGCGCTGGCCTACGAACGGCTGGACGACCTGCCGGCCGCGACCCCCGACCTGCAGCCGATCCTGGCGAGCGATCCGAACAACGCGGCGGCCCGGCGCATCGAAGGCCATCTGCGGGTTCGGGCCGGCGACTATCGCGGCGCCATCCGCAGTTTGAACTTGGCGATCGCCGCGGGTGGCGACGATCCCCGCAACTATACGACCCGCGGCCTCGCCTACGCGGTGCTGGGCGACGATGCGCGGGCCATTCTGGACTTCAACGAGGCGCTCAAGCGCGACCGCCGCGACGTCACCGCGTTGACGGGACGGGCCATGGCCCGCTTCCGCACCGGCCTGCATGCGGCCGCGATCCCCGATCTCGGCAAGGCCCTGCGTCAGGACCCCGAAGACATCGACACGATGCTCTGGCTCTATTTATCGGAGGAGCGTTCGGGCCTCGGCGGGCGCGAGCGCCTGGCCGGTGCCGCGCGCCGCGTCGCCGGACAGGGCGGCTGGCCGGAGGCGGTCCTCGCGCTCTATCTCGGCACAGGCACGCCGGGTCGCGTGCTGGCGCAGGCCGACGACAGCGATGCCGCCATGCGCGCGCGCCGGCAGTGCGAAGGCAACTTCTACCTCGGCCAGCATGCCATTTTGCAGGGCGACAACGACCGGGCGCTGCGCCACTTCCGCGCCGCGCTGGAAAGCGGCCTGACGACGGTCCCGGCCTACCTCGCCGCCAAGGCGGAACTCAACCGTCTCGGTTCTTGAGCCGCCGGCCCGGGCGCGATAAGTAGCGGGCACGGGCCCCGCGATAGCGCACGCATCCAACGGGCCCGCGGCACGCGCCGGCGTGTGCCGTCCCCCGCGTGACGTCAAGAACCGTGACGTCCAAAACTATGACGTCCAATACGAGGTCAAGCCCATGATCCAGCTCGCCCAACGCATGTCGCATCTCGGCACCGAAACCGCGTTCGAGGTTTTAGCCCGCGCCAACAAGCTCGCCGCCGAGGGCCGCTCGATCATCAACCTCGGCATCGGCCAACCGGACTTCAAAACCCCCGACCATATCGTCGACGCGGCCGTCCAGGCCCTGCGCGACGGCCACCACGGCTACACCCCCGCCAACGGCATCCCCGAACTTCGCGAGGCCGTGGCCGCGGATATCGCCACCTACCGCGGCGTCGAGATCGACCCCGACCATGTCGTCATCCAGCCCGGCGGCAAGCCGACGATGTTCTACGCCTGCATGATGCTGGGCGAGCCCGGCACCGAGATCATGTATCCCAATCCCGGTTTTCCGATCTACGAGTCGGCGATCAACTTCTCCGGCGCGCGGCCGGTGCCGATCGCGCTGCATGAAGAAACCGGCTACTCCTTCAATGCGGAGGAAGTGCTGGCCCAGGTGAACGAGAAGACCCGCCTGATCATCGTCAACAGTCCCGCCAACCCGACCGGCGGCGTCGTCCCCCGGGCGGAGTTCGACAAGCTGGTCGCCGGCCTCGTCGCCCATCCCCACGTCGTCGTGCTGTCGGACGAGATCTACAGCCGGATGGTCTACGACAACCAGCCCCACGTCAGCCTGCTGGCCTACGAGGAACTGCGCGACCGCCTGATCATGCTCGACGGCTGGTCCAAGACTTACGCGATGACCGGCTGGCGGCTCGGCTATGCGGTCTGGCCGGAGCGGCTCGTCGAACAGGCGACCCGGCTCTGCGTCAACGACCATTCCTGCGTGAACGCGCCGACGCAGTTCGCCGGCATCGCCGCCCTGCAGGGCCCGCAGGATGCCGCCGACGCCATGGTCGAGGCCTTCGACGAGCGCCGCCTCGCCATCCAGGACGAGCTGAACGCCATTCCCGGCTTCCGCTGCCCGCGTCCCGGCGGCGCCTTCTATGCCTTCCCCAATATCGAAGGGACCGGCATGACATCGGATACGCTGCAGGAAAAGCTGTTGGGCGAGGCGGGGGTCGCGGTGATCTCCGGCACCAGTTTCGGGGCCTTCGGCGAGGGCTATCTTCGCTTTTCCTATGCCAATTCCCTGGAGAACATCAAAGAGGCCTGCCGGCGGATCCGGGAGCTTCTCGCCTAAAATTGCATCGACCTGCCTAAAAAACAGGCTATATTGGCAAAGCCGGTCCTGTTTGCCGTGAAAACGCATTTGAAAACAATGGCCTACACACTGGCATAACTTGGCATGGGTCATGCACGGTGGTCACCGCGGGGTTGGCGCCAACGCCCCATGCCTCGCGATCGTACACAGCAACGACGAAGAGTCGGCGATGAAGAAGATCGAGGCAATTATCAAACCCTTCAAGCTCGACGAGGTGAAGGAAGCGCTGCACGACATCGGCCTGCAGGGCATCACCGTCACCGAGGCGAAGGGTTTCGGCCGGCAGAAGGGCCACACGGAACTCTATCGGGGGGCCGAGTATGTGGTCGATTTTCTGCCGAAGGTGAAACTGGAAATCGTGATCGACGATCACTTGGCGGAGGGCGCCGTCGAGGCGATCCAGCGGGCCGCACATACCGGGCGGATCGGCGACGGCAAGATCTTCATCACGTCGATCGAGGACGCCGTGCGCATCCGAACCGGCGAGCGTGGCAACGAGGCGATCTGAGCCCACCGCGCTTTCATCGATGGGGGGTGCCCTCCCCCGCAAGCAAACCCGCAATCTCGTGGAGGTAACCTAGAAAATGTCCGACGCCAATTCGGTTTTGAGCCAGATCAAGGAGCAGGACGTCAAGTTCGTCGACCTGCGCTTCAGCGATCCCCGCGGCAAGTGGCAGCATCTCGCCATGGATGCGGCCGTGGTCGACGAGGACATGTTCACCGACGGCATCATGTTCGATGGCTCGTCGATCGCCGGCTGGAAGGCGATCAACGAGAGCGACATGACCCTGATGCCCGATCCCGCCACGGCGGTCATGGATCCCTTTTCGGCGCAGGCCTCGATGATCCTGTTCTGCGACGTGCTGGAGCCGTCGACCCATGAGGCCTATGGCCGTTGCCCACGCTCGACCTCGCGCCGGGCCGAGGCCTATCTGCAGAGCAGTGGCGCCGGCGACACGGCCTTCTTCGGGCCCGAGGCCGAGTTCTTCGTCTTCGACGACGTCCGCTACGACGTCTCGATGCACAACACGTTCTTCAAGATCGACGATTCCGAAGGCCCCTACAATTCGGGCGCCGAGTTCGAGGGCGGCAACACCGGCCATCGCCCGCCGATCAAGGGCGGCTATTTCCCGGTGCCGCCGGTCGACTCCGGCTCCGACATCCGCGCCGAGATGCTGTCGGTGATGCGCGAGATGGGCCTCAAGACCGAGAAGCACCATCACGAGGTAGCACCCAGCCAGCACGAGCTCGGCATCGTCTTCGACACCCTGGTGCGCACCGCCGACAACATGCAGATCTATAAGTACTGCGTGCACAACGTCGCCCACTCCTACGGCAAGACGGCGACCTTCATGCCGAAGCCGGTGATGGAGGACAACGGCTCGGGCATGCATACGCATCAGTCGATCTGGAAGGACGGCAAGCCGCTCTTCGCGGGCTCTGGCTATGCCGATCTCTCGGACACGGCGCTGTACTACATCGGCGGCATCATCAAGCATGCCAAGGCGCTCAACGCCTTCACCAACCCGCTGACCAACTCCTACAAGCGGTTGATCCCGGGCTATGAGGCGCCGGTGCTGCTGGCCTATTCGGCCCGCAACCGGTCCGCGTCCTGCCGCATTCCCTTCGCGCCCGGGCCCAACGGCAAGCGCGTCGAAATCCGCTTCCCCGACGCGGGCGCCAATCCCTATCTCGCCTTCGCCGCCATGCTGATGGCCGGCCTGGACGGGATCGAGAACCGGATCCATCCGGGCGACCCGATGGACAAGAACCTCTACGACCTGCCGGCGGAAGAACTGGCCGACGTGCCGACGGTCTGCGGCTCCCTGCGCGAGGCGCTCGACGCCCTCGACGGCGACCGCGACTTCCTGAAAAAGGGCGGCGTCTTCACTGACGACCAGATCGACGGGTATCTCGAGCTAAAGATGGAAGAGGTGCATGCCTTCGAGCACACGCCCCATCCGATCGAGTTCGCGATGTACTACAGCGTCTGATCACGACATCTGTGCCGGAAACAGACGGGGGCCGCCCTTCGGGGCGGCCCTTTGTCGTTTGGCGCTTTGATCGAGAACCCGAAGGGCATCGTCCGTCCAAACGACGTCATGCATCGGGGACGAATTTCCTCATGACCCGCTGCACGTCCGCCCGGCTCGCGAACTTTCCGGCATCTGCGGACTCGATGGCCGCCCGCACCTTGGCCCCCAGCCATTCCTCGTAATCGGAATCACCAGGCTCGGGGACGCTGCCGTTCACCGCGGCCCGATCCTGATTCATTTTGTCCATTCCACTCATTTCGGCGAGTTGCTCCCATTTGTCGGCGCCGCCACCGCCAGCCAGTTGTCCGCGCTCCAGCGCGCCCCATCGTCGACCAGGTGCAGGGCATAGGCCGCCCGCGCGGCTGCCGTTTCGTTGGGGCCGCTTTGGTGCGGCAGCAGGCCATGCAGGACGATCAGGTCGCCGGCTTGCGCCTCCAGGGGGATGGTGGCATCGGACCAGACGACGCCCGGCGTCGGCGGGTCCATCCGGCAGGCGTCCCCGCTACGGCGAAACCGCCTGGCAAGCCCGGCCCGATGCCCGCCGGGCACAACGTGAAGACAGCCGTTGGCCCTGGTCGCTGGCTGCAAGGCGAACCAGAGGCCGGTCACCGTGACGGGATCGGTGTGCAGAAACGTGGCGTCCTGGTGGCATTCGACCTCGCCGCCGACGAAGGGGGGCTTGCAGATCACCATGCTTTGGACGGCTCGGGGCCGGGCGAGGCCAAGGCCGCGGACCAGCGTTGAGAAGCGCGGATCATCGGAAAAGGACCGAAAGCGGGGATCCAGCGCATGCAGCGCGTGGCCGATCTTGTTGACCGCCACCGCCTTGTCGCAGGTCAACCGTCCCTCGGCGTCGAGGGCGCCGGCCTCGAGGAAGAAACGGATCTTGTCGCCGGACTCGAGGAAATAGCGGTCCGCGCCATGGCTCTGATCAGCGCCTGCATCGAAGACCGTGCGCTGGGCGCCGGCGTCGAAATCAGCGATGAGCGCATCGATATGCGCCAACAGAACCTTCCGGGTCTCGACGTCGACGGCATCCGTGAAATGCAGAAAGCCGTCGCGATCATAGGCCGCGCGCATCTCGTCCGACGGCCGGCCGTCGGCGGGAAAAGGGAAGTGAGGATGAGGGCGGCTCACGGGGCGATCCGCTCGACCACGACCGGCGCCGGCGGCGGCGGCGTATCGGAAATCATTACCAGTTCGCCATAGCGCGCAACCGCCGCCTGGGCGCTCGCCTCGTCTGCGGCATGCACCGTGGCGATCGCCTCCCCGGCCTCGACGGCGGCGCCGAGCGACAGAACATCCGCGAGGCCGACGCGCGGGTCGATCACGTCGTCCGGCCGGCGGCGCCCACCACCAATGGCGACGATCAGAAGGCCGATATCCCGTGTCGATATCGCCGCCAGAACGCCCGAGCGCGGCGCGGGCACCGGCCGGCGGACGGGGGCGTGCGGAAGATATGCGGCTGGCCGGTCCAGGAGATCCGCCGGCCCGCCGAGCGCGGCGACCATCGCCTGGAAGCGTTCCGCGGCCGCGCCCGAGGCGAGTGCGCCCTCGATGTCGGCCGCGATGCCGCCCAGCTCCAGCAGGGTTCGCGCCAGGGTCAGGACGACCGCCTCCAGACGTGGCTCCCGCGCCTCGCCGGCCAGAAAGTCGATCGTCTCGACGACCTCCAACGCATTGCCGGCGGTCCGGCCGAGCACCTGGTTCATGTCGGTCAGATGGGCGATGGCGGGCAGCTCGGCGCCGGCCGCGATTTGCACGATGCTTCCGGCCAGCTCCCGCGCCATGTCGAGATTGTCGGCGAAGGCGCCGTTGCCGACCTTCACGTCCATGACCAGCGCGTCGAGACCGGCGGCCAGCTTCTTCGACAGGATCGACGCGGTGATGAGCGGCACGCTCTCGACCGTCGCCGTCACGTCGCGCACGGCATAGAGCCGCCGGTCGGCCGGCGCCAGTTCCGCCGTCTGCCCGATGATGGCCGTGCCCGCCTCGGCGACCACACGCTGGAAGCGCGCCAGGTCCGGCGTCGCATCGTAGCCGGGGATCGCTTCCAGCTTGTCGAGGGTGCCGCCCGTATGGCCGAGCCCTCGGCCGGAGATCATCGGGACATAGGCCCCGCACGCCGCCAACAGGGGCGCCAGGATCAGGCTGACCTTGTCGCCGACCCCACCGGTCGAGTGCTTGTCCAGTACCGGGCCGTCCAGACCCGTCCACGTCAGGGTTTCGCCCGATGCGGTCATCGCCCGGGTCAGCGCCACCGTCTCCGCCGTATCGAGACCGTTCAACCAGGCGGCCATGGCAAAAGCCCCAACCTGGGCGTCGGCCAGCGTGCCGTCGGCGACGCCGGCGACGATGGCCCCGATTTCCGCCTCGGAAAGACCGGCGCCGTCACGCTTCCGCCGGATGATCTCCTGCGGCAAAATCATGGCATATCCTGCAAGAACCGACGCAGAACGCGCGACAGGCCGGCAGCGGCCCGCGCGCCCATCGCCAGGGTTTCGTCGTGGCTGATCGCGCCTGCGCCGAGGCCCGCGGCGAGATTGGTGATCGACGATACGCCTGCGACCCGCAGACCCGCATGCCGCGCCAGCAGGCATTCCGGCACCGTCGACATGCCGACCGCATCGGCGCCCAGGGCTGCGAAGGCCCGGATCTCGGCCGACGTCTCGAAGTTGGGACCGAGGCACCAGAGATAGACGCCTTCGTGCAGGCGCACCCCCTCCCCCGCCGCCGCCGCTTTCATGGCAGCGCGCAAGGGACCGTCATAGGCTTCGGTCATATCGGGAAAGCGCGGGCCCACCGCATCGTCGTTCGGCCCGACGAGGGGGTTGGCGCCCGCGAAATTGATATGATCCGAAATCAGCATCAATTCGCCCGCCGCCATACCCGGCGTGATTCCGCCCGCCGCATTGGTCAGCACCACGATCTCGCAGCCGAGCGCCGCCAGGAGGCGGACAGGCACGGCCATAGCGTCGGCCGGACCGCCCTCATAGAGATGCGCGCGACCACGCAGGCAGGCAACCGACTGGCCTGCCAGCCGACCGAGAACCAGGCGCCCGGCATGTCCCGCGACGCCGGGATCGGGAAAACCGGCGAGGTCCGCGTAGGCGACCTCGACCGCATCCTCGATATCCGCCGCCAGGGGATCGAGGCCGCTGCCGAGGATCAGCCCGACGCGGGGCGCCGCCTCCGGCGCGCGGGTGCGGAGCGTCGACAACGCGGCGGCGACACTCAACCGAGCGTGTCCCGGTCGAAGGCGTGCGGCATCAGCTCGGCGAGCGTGAACCGGCGACGCAGTCCCTCCGGCCCGCAGATCAGGACCGGCGTGTCGGGGCCGGCGAACTCGATCAGCTTCTGCCGGCAGCCGCCACACGGCGTACAGAGCCTCTCGCCACCGCCCGTGACCACGACCTCCGCGATGCGGCGATGGCCGGCCGCCACCATCGCGGCGATCGCCGAGGCCTCGGCACACCAGCCTTGCGGATAGGCCGCGTTCTCGACGTTGCAGCCGGAGAAGACGCCACCCTCGGCGCTGCGGATCGCCGCACCCACCTGGAACTTGGAATAGGGCGCATGCGCCATGGCGCGCACGGCGGCGGCGGCATCGATCAGATCTTGCGGGAGCTTGCTCATCGTTCCTTCACATAAGGTATGCCGATCGCCTTGGGTGCCACCGCGCGCCCCATGAAGCCCGCCAGCAACACCACGGTCAGCACATAGGGCAGCGCCTGGATGAACTGTACCGGAATTTCACCGACCCCGGGCAAGGCCACGCCCTGCAGGCGAACCGCGAGGGCGTCGAGAAAGCCGAACAGCAGGCAGGCGCCCAATGCCGGAACCGGCCGCCACTTGCCGAAGATCATCGCAGCGAGCGCGATATAGCCCTGCCCCGCCGTCATGTCCCGCACGAACGCACCGTTCTGCGCGGTTGAGAGATAGGCCCCGGCGATACCGGCGAGCAATCCCGCCAGAAGCACGGCACGGTAACGCAGCCAGGCCACCGAGATGCCCGCCGTGTCGACCGCCTCCGGGTTTTCGCCGACGGCACGCAGGCGAAGTCCGAAGCGGGTGCGGTAGAGCCCCCACCAGACCAGCGGCACGGCGGCGAGCGCAACGTAGACCAGGAGATTGTGGCCGCTCAACAATTCACGGTAGAGGGTGCCGAGTACCGGCACCTCGCGAAGCGCCTCCGTGCCCGGCCAGAGGAGCGGGCGAAATCGTTCCGCTTCGCCCAGGCCCGGGGTCTGGCCGCCCTGGGCAAACCAGGCGATGCCGAGCGTGACGGTCAGGCCCGACATCAGGATGTTGACGGCAACGCCGCTCACCACCTGGCTGCCGTTGTGGGTGATGCAGGCGAAGCCGTGCACCAGGGACAGCATGGCGCCGGTGAGGACGGCGGCGAGCAAGCCGACCCATTCGCTGCCCGAAACATGGGCCACCGCTGCCGCGGCGAAGGCGGCACCCAACATCTTGCCCTCGAGACTGATGTCGATGATGCCGGAACGCTCGGAAATCAACCCGGCCATGGCACAGAGGATCAGCGGCGTGGCGACCCGCAGGGTCGCGTCCAGGGTCAGCACGGCGAGGAGGAAATGCTCGTCCATGGCCAGGCTAGCCTTCCCCGCCGGCCGGTGCCGGACGGCGGAACATCGCCTCGATACGCGGCCGCAGCATGTGTTCGAGCGCGCCCGAAAACAGGATCACCAGCCCCTGGATGACGACCACCAGCTCCCGCGTGATGCGGGGCATTTCGAAGGCGAGTTCGGCACCGCCCTGGTAAAGGGCGCCGAACAGCAGGCTCGCCAGGATGATGCCGAGCGGGTGGTTGCGTCCCATCAGCGCCGCGGCGATGCCGACGAAACCGTAGCCGGCCGTGAAGTTCAGCAGCAGGCGGTGCTGCACGCCCATGATCTCGTTCAGGCCGACGAAGCCGGCGAGCGCGCCGGAAACGCACATGGTGGCGATCACCACCTTGGCCGGATCGATACCGGCATAGCGGGCCGCCGGCTCGTTGCCACCGACGACGCGGATCCGGTAGCCCCAACGGGTGCGCCAGATCAGCAGCCAGACCAACAGGCAGCAGGCCAGCGCCCACAGCAAAGAGAGGTTGAGCGGCGAACGCGTCACCTGGATGCCGAACCAGCCGAGCGCCTCGTGCGCGAACGGCAACCAGGCGACCGGCTCGAATTCCCGGCTCTGCGGGCTCATCTGTCCGGGCTGGATCAGCACGTTGACCAGGAGATAGTTCATCAATGCGAAGGCGATGAAGTTGAACATGATCGTGGTGATGACGACATGGCTGCCGCGCCGGGCCTGCAGGTACCCCGGTATCCACGCCCAGGCCGCACCGAAGGCCGCGCTGGCGAGGATCGAGATCAGCAGCAGGATCGGGAGCGGCAGGTGGGCGTCGAACGCCAGCAACGCCACGCCGACGCCGAGGCCGCCGATATAGGCCTGGCCCTCGCCGCCAATGTTGAACAGGCCGGCATGAAAGGCGACCGCCACGGCGAGGCCGGCGAACATGATGTTGGTTGCGTAATAGAGGGTATAGCCGATCGCCTCCTCGAAGCCGACGGCACCGCGGACCAGGATGACGACGGCCTCCAGCGGGTCCTCGCCGATCGCCAGCACGATGAGGCCCGAGACCAGGAAGGCCAGCGCCAGATTGACCAGCGGCACCAGGACATGCCCGACCCAGGCGGGCGCCGCCTCACCGCGAGCCATCGCCGTCGCCTTCCGCCGCGTTCGCCATCAACAGGCCGAGGGTGCGCTCGTCCGCCGTCTCGCCCGCGACCTCGCCCACGATGCGGCCCTCGAACATCACCAGGATCCGGTCGGCGAGCGCCATGATCTCCTCCAGCTCGACCGAGACCAGCAGCACCGCGCAGCCGGCGTCGCGCATCGCGAGAAGCGTCTTGTGGATGAACTCGATAGCGCCGATGTCGACGCCCCGCGTCGGCTGCCCGACCAGCAGCACCGACGGCGCCCGTTCCAACTCCCGGGCAATGACCAGCTTCTGTTGGTTGCCGCCGGAAAAGCCGTGGGTGGCGAGATGCGGATCGGCCGGCCGCACGTCGTACTTGGCCATCTTCGCCGCGCAATCGGCCAGGATCGCGGGCCGGTCGATCAGCACGACGCGGCGATAGGCCGGATCGTCGTGATAGCCGAGGATGACGTTCTCCCAGGCCGGGAAGGCGCCGACCACGCCGTCGCCCAACCGGTCCTCCGGCACATGCGCCAACCCGCGCGTCCGCAGGTCGCCCGGATCCCCCGGCAGGGCCGGCGTCATGACCGTGCCGGCGAACCGCACCTCGCCCTGCGGGAAGGGTTCCATCCCGGCAAGCGCTGCCAGCAACTCGCTCTGCCCGTTGCCCGAAACCCCGGCGATGCCGACGATTTCGCCGGCCCGCACCTCGAAGCCGACGTCGTCGACGCGGGTGACGCCGAGGTCGTCGACGACGCTCAGGCCGCGGACGGCGAGCGCGACGTCGCCCGGCCGAGCGGCCTGTTTGTCGAGGCCGAGCGGGACCTTGCGGCCGACCATCAGCTCGGCCAGGCTTTCCCTGTCCGTCTCCGCCGTCACCCGGTGCGCGACCATCGCGCCCTGGCGCATGACCGAGACGGTATCCGTGATCTCCATGATTTCGCGCAGCTTGTGGGTAATCAGGACAACGGTCACGCCGCGGGCTTTCAGGGCGCGCAGGACCGCGAACAGCCGCGCCGTTTCCGCAGGCGTGAGGACGCTGGTCGGCTCGTCCAGGATCAGGATCCGGGCGCCGCGATAGAGGGCCTTCAGGATCTCCACCCGTTGGCGCGGGCCGACCGGCAGATCGCCGACGACGGCATCGGGATCGATCTCCAGGCCGAACTCGTCGGCGAGGCGCAGCAACTCGCGCCGTGCCCGGCCAAGGGCGGGCGCAAGCCGCCAGCCGCCCTTGACGCCCAGCACTAGGTTCTCGAGCACCGTGAAGGTCGAGACCAGCATGAAGTGCTGGTGCACCATGTCGATGCCCGCGCGGATCGCATCCTCGGGCGAGCGGACGGCGATGGCGGTGCCGTCGACCCGGATTTCCCCCGCATCGGCCTGGTAGAAGCCGTGCAGGATATTCATCAAGGTCGACTTGCCGGCGCCGTTCTCGCCGACGATGCCGTGGATCGTCCCGGCCGCGACGGCGAGCGAGACCGCGCGGTTCGCATGCACGGCGCCGAAGCGCTTGTCGATGCCGACCAGCTCGATCGCCGGCGGCAGGAGCGCGACGTCGGCCGCCTGGCTCACCGCGCGCGCCGTTCCGAGAGGTTCAGCCCTCGCAGCTGTTGTTCGACATGTAGTCGTGCACCTTGATCTTGCCGGCGATGATGTCGGCCCTGAGGCTGTCCATCATGGCCCGGGTTCCGGCGTCCACCAGCTTGTCGTTGTTGCCGTCGAGGGCCCAGCCGACGCCGTCCTCGGCGAGGCCGAGCACCTGGATACCCGGCTTCCAGGTCCCGTCCATCGCCGTCTTGAAGACATTGTAGGCGGCGACGTCGACGCGCTTCAGCATCGAGGTCAGGATGGTGCCCGGATGGATGTGGTTCTGGTTGCTGTCGACGCCGATCGCCAGCTTGCCGGCGTCCTTGGCCGCCTGCATCACGCCGACGCCGGTGCCACCTGCCGCCGCGTAGACGATATCGGCGCCGCGGTCGAACTGGCTGCGCGCCAGCTCACCCCCCTTGGTTGGATTGTTCCAGGCCGCCGGCGTCGTGCCCGTCATGTTCTGCAGGACTTCGGCCTTGGCGTTCCCGTGCTTCACGCCCTGGACATAACCACAGGCGAAGCGGCGGATCAGCGGAATGTCCATGCCGCCGATGAAGCCGACCTTGCCGGTCTTCGAGGTCGCGGCCGCCAGGGCGCCGACCAGGAAGGAGCCTTCATGCTCCTTGAAGACGATTGACTGCACGTTCGGCAGATCGACCACCATGTCGATGATGGCGAAGCGGGTTTCGGGAAACTCCTTCGCGACCTTTTCCAAGGCCGGCGCCTGGGCGAAGCCGATGCCGAGGACGGGATCGGCGCCGCGCTGGGCCATGCGGCGGAGTGCCTGTTCGCGCTGGGTTTCGTTGGTGACCTCGAACTCGCGGTACTTGACGCCGGTTTCCGTCTTGAAGCGTTCGATGCCGTTCCAGACGCCCTCGTTGAAGGATTTGTCGAACTTGCCGCCCATGTCGAAGACGACGGCGGGGCTCAACTCGGCGGCGGCAAGCGGCATGGCGGCCAGCAGCGCGGCCGAGGCGATGGTGATGGGAAGCGAAGCGCGCATGGGATCCCCCTTGGGAAAACTGTCTTGCCCGACCACCGGTGCGGTGGCGAGCGGATCGCTGAATTGTCACCCGCGCGTGGCCCGTCGGTCCAGCGCGAAATACGCTATCATCGGCCAGCGTGTTCGAAATTCAGGAGAGGCCGTCGCCATGACCTTCGACGAGTTCAAAGCATCCCTCGACCAATCGGCCCCGTCCGCCGGCCTGTCACCGGCGCTCCAGGCGCTCTGGCAGGACGCCAAGGGGGAATGGGACGCCGCCCACGCCCTGGCGCAAAGCCAGGAGGATGCGACGGGGGCCTGGGTGCACGCCTACCTGCACCGGGTCGAAGGCGACCTCACGAATGCCGGCTATTGGTATCGTCGCGCGGACAAGCCCGCGTCCGAGGCTGCGCTGGCGGAGGAATGGGAAGACATCGCCCGCGCCCTGCTGTAGATCCGGAAGCGGTGAGAGACGGAGAGTGCCGATGAGCCGTTTGGGCATGGTCGTGGACCTCAACCGCTGCGTGGGGTGTCATACCTGCACCGCCGCCTGCAAGCAGACCAACGCCACCCCGCCGGGCGTGCAGTGGCGCAGCGTCATCGACATCGAGCAGGGCAGCTATCCCGACGTCGAGCGGCTGTTCATGGTCGTCGGCTGCCAGCATTGTGCCGAGCCGCCCTGCGTTCCCGTCTGCCCCTCCGGCGCCACGGCGCAGCGCGCCGACGGGCTGGTGACCATGGACTACGAGACCTGCATCGGCTGCGGCTACTGCGCCGTCGCCTGTCCCTACCAGGCCCGCACCATCGTCGCGGAAAAGGAATATTTCTACGGCGAGCCGACGGCGTTGGAGAACGCGACCTATCACGACGAGCGGTTGGGCGTCGCCACCAAATGCACCTTCTGCGTCGAGCGCATCGACGAGGCCGATGCGCTGGGGCTGACGCCGGGCGTCGACATGGACGTAACGCCCGCCTGCGCCGCCGCCTGCATCGCCAGCGCGATCCACTTCGGCGATTTCGCCGATCCGGCCTCCAACGTCTCGCGCCTGGCGGCCGAGAACGCCTTCTTCCAGATGCACGAGGAACTCGGCACCGATCCGCAGATCAAGTACCTCTACGAAGTGCCGGGCAGCATGCCGGGACACACCGCCCGCCCCGAAGACACCGACGACGAAAGCCTGAGCGACCCCGAGAACCCGCTGGTCGGCAAACGGCAGGAATACTGGGACTACAAGGCCGCGATGAACTTCGGCCTCGGCGGCCTGGCGTCGGGCGCGATGGTGATGGCCTGGCTGGCGAGTTTTGCGCTGCCGGTGACGGACGCCGCGCTCTCGGGCCTCTTCGCACTCTCCGGTGCGCTTCTGACCGTCGGCCTGGTCTTCGTCTTCCTGAAAATCCACAGGAAGGCGCGGTTCCTCAACGTGCTGCTGCGCCCCTCCAGCTCCTGGATGACGCGCGAGACCTACTGCGTGGCCCTGATCGTGCCGGCGATCCTGCTCGACCTGCTCTGGCCGAACGATGTCTTCCATGCCCTCGTCGGTATCGGCGCTTTGGGCTTCCTGGTCAGCCAGGCGCAAATTCTCTACCGCGCGCGCGGCATTCCCGCCTGGCGGGCGCCACTTGTCCCCTGGATGCTGACGGCGACCGGCCTGCTCGAGGGGCTGGGCCTGCTCGCCGTCCTGGCCTTCGCCTGGGCGAGCGCCGCGACCAGCGGCCTGGTCGATGGGCTCGCCTTCACGGGCATCGCCTTGACTCTCGCCAACGCCGGTCTCTGGTTCGCCTACCGGACCACGGCGCGCGCGCGCGGCATTCCGCCGCTCGCCCGGCGCGAGATCGAGGCGGTGACGCCCCTGCTGATGGTCGCGGGACAGGCTTGCCCCTTGCTGTTCTTCGGCCTGGCCGTCTGGGTCGGCGCCGGCGCGGGCGCGCTGGTACTGCTCGCGCTCGGCGGGGTCGCGGCGATCGCCGGCGGCCTGCTGTGGAAGTTCAAGGTGATTTTGGAGGCGTCGTATTTCCAGGGCTTCGCCCTGCCGAAGGCGCCGACGCGCGGCTCCGGCAACCGGGCCGCACCCCGGCGCCTGATCAGCCCCGGCGGCGCCGCCTGAGGCGCGCCGCCATGAGCCCGACCCTCACCCATATCGCCCTGCATGTCCGCGACTTCGCCGCCAACCTCGCCTTCTACCGCGATTTCTGCGCCATGAACGTCGTGCACGAGCGCGCCGCCGACGGGGTCGAGGTCGCCTGGCTGGCGGAGCCCGGACGGGAGAAGAGCTTCATCTTCGTGCTGATCTCCGGCGGCCCCGGACGACGGGTCGCGGAACGCGATTTCAGCCACCTCGGCTTCGCGCTGGCGAGCCGCGAGGCGGTCGACGCCATCGCCGCCCGCGCCGAGGCGGCCGGTATCCTGGTCTGGCCGGCCCGCGAAGAGCCCTATCCCGTCGGCTACTACTGCGGTGTCCGCGATCCCGACGGCAACGCGGTCGAGTTCAGCCACGGCCAGCCACTGGGACCGGGCGCAGAGGACTGATACCGGCGAATCATCACCGACCCGACCCGTCAGGGCGCCTGGCATTCCCCATAACTGAGGAAGATATTCGGCGATCCGCCGACCACGCCGCCATGGATATAGGAGAAGGTGAAGCTGGCGTCGCCCTTGAAGGCCCAGGTCTCGTAGCCGCGCCGGCAAAGCGTTAAATCCTCACCGCCGGCCTCGCATTTCAGGGTGCGCTCACGTTCCCCCGAGCTGACGGTGCGTCGCCGTTGCGAGGTGATCTTGACCAGATAGCGCGACTTGCCGAATTCCTTCAGCTTCGCCTCGTCGTCTTTCCAGCGAAAGCCGCCGGAACCGCTCTCGACGCAGA
Source organism: uncultured Alphaproteobacteria bacterium (assembly GCA_951812805.1). Taxonomy (GTDB): domain Bacteria; phylum Pseudomonadota; class Alphaproteobacteria; genus JASLMY01. Next base: position 22,591 of record CATOSZ010000005.1, read on the forward strand.
CGAGCGATTTGGCCTCTCCATCCCCCACGGAAACCTTGGCTTTCGCCTTGTCCTGCGCCATGGCCATGGACGGTGCCACGGCCAGCGACATCGCCGCCAAAAGCGGCAGAATTCGAATGTACATCAACACTCCTCCCCAACGCCGGCACGAGTTTTCGCGGGCCACGTGCCCCCGGCATTACCCGCGAGGAATTATGTTAACCAGCGTTACGGGACGGGTCGAGTGTATTGGCCTCACGTCACGGAATTGTTTTGCGCCGCGCGGATCGCCCGCCAGACCCTCTCGGGCGTGGCCGGCATCTCGACATGGCGCACGCCGTAATCGCCGAGCGCATCGACTATGGCGTTGATCACCACGGCCAGGGCCGGTGTCGTGCCCCCTTCCCCGCCCGGGCGAATGCCGTGGGGGTGGGACGACGCCGGCACCTCCATTAACTCAGTCTGCATCGGCGACGTGGTATCGGCGCGCGGCATGGCGTAGTCCATGAACGACCCGGTGAGCAATTGCGCGGTTTCCGGCTCGTAGTGGATCGCTTCCATCAACGCCTGGCCCAGGCCCTGGGCGATCGCCCCTTGCGCCTGGCCGTGCAGGATCAGCGGATTGACCGCCCGGCCGACATCGTCGACCCCGGTCCAGGTCAACAGGCGAACCTCGCCCGTCACCGGATCCACCTCGACCTCGCAGACATGGCTGCCCGAGGGATAACCGCCGGCCCGGTCCGTGATGTCGCCGACGCCGGTGAGGCCCTCGCCGGCCGCCCGTGCGGTGCTTGCGAGGTCGAGGCTGGCGCCGCCCGGGCCGTGAAAGACGCCGTCTCGGAAGGCGATATCGCCCTCCGGCGCCTGCATCTCCCGGCTGGCGATTTTCGTGCCGCGCGCCACCAGATCCTCGATGGCCTGGGAGATCGCGATGGAGGCGAGACGCATGGAACGGCCCGAGTGGGAACCGCCGCCGACCGACACCCGCGCCGTGTCGTTGGCGACATAGCGGACCGCGTCGAACGGCACGCCCAGCCAGTCGGCCACCAGCTGGGCATAGCTCGTCTCGTGCCCCTGGCCGCTGCTGGCGGTGCCCACGACGAGTTCGACACCGCCGTCGGGCGCCACCGTCAGCTCCGCGCGTTCGCGCGGCAGGCCGCTCGTCACCTCGATGTAGTTGGCGAGCGCGATGCCGCGACAAAGCCCGCGCGCGGCAGACTCCGCCCGGCGTGCGGCAAAGCCGTCCCACGCGCCGAGGTGCAGGGCCCGCTCCATGCCCGCCAGATAGTCGCCGCTGTCGTAGGTAACGCCGACCGCGGTGGTGAAGGGCATGGCTGCGCTCGGGATCAGGTTGCGGCGACGCAGCTCGATCCGGTCGATACCCGAGACCTCGGCTGCCAGGTCGATCAACCGCTCGATGACGAAAATCGCCTCCGGCCGCCCGGCGCTGCGATAGACGGCGACGGGGGGCGTGTTGGTGAACACCGCCTCGCCGGTGAAGTGTACCGCGGGGATGTCGTAGACCCCCTGCATGATCGAAAGGCCCTTGCGCAACGGCCAGAAATAAACCGTGTAGGCGCCGAGGTTCATCGTGTTGGCGCCGCGCAGGCCGAGGAACGTCCCATCCACATCCAGTGCCAGCGCCGCCCGGACGGCGAGGTCGCGCCCCTGATAGTCCGAGAGGAAACATTCATTGCGGCTGGCGGTCCACTTCACCGGCCGGCCCACCCGCCGCGACGCCCAGGCGACCAGGGCGAATTCCGGCGAAAAGGCGTTTCGCGTGCCGAAGTTGCCGCCCATGTCGCCGAACAGCACGCGGCAGGTCTCCGGCGCGACGCCGAGGATGGTCGCCAGCCGATCCCGCGTCTGCACCGCGCCCCGGCCGGAGGCGGCGCGCAGCGTGTAGTGGTCGCGCGCGGAATCGTATTCGCCGATCGCCGCGCGCGGCTCCATCGGGCTGCCGGTGATCCGCTGTACCCAGGTCTCGAACTCCACGACATGGGCGGCCTCGGCGAAGGCCACATCGGTGCGGGCCGCATCGCCCACCTCGCAGGCGAGCGAGAGGTTGCCGGCGCATTCGGGCCAGACCCGGGGCGCGTCGGCGGCGCGGGCCGCGCGAGCATCGACCACGGCGGCCAGCGGCGCGTACGTCACCTCGACCCGCTCCGCCGCATCGGCCGCGATCTCCGCGCTTTCGGCGACGACGAAGGCGACCGGCTCGCCGACATAGCGAACCCGGTCCGCCGGCAGCACGTCGTGCGCGGCGAGATAGACCTCGAAGCCGTCCGGCAACGTCAGTTCGGCGTCCGGCGGGCCGGACCAGACCGGATCGTGCGGCATCGGCTGCAGCCCGTCGGCCGCCGCGTCCGCGCCGGTCAACACCGCCAGCACGCCCGGCAGGGCGCGGGCCTCCGTGGCGTCGATCGCCGTGATTTCTGCATGTGCGTGGAGGGAGCGGACGACGGCCGCGAAGGCCAGACCGTCCGGCGCGAAGTCGCTCGTATAACCGCCGCGCCCGGTCAGCAGGCGGCGATCCTCCTTGCGCGGCATCGACGCGCCGATGCCGCCTGGCCGGACCTCCCTGTTCTCTGCCATCCGGCCCTGCTCCTCACGCGATGTTGGTCGGCGCCAGGGTGCGACCGGCCGCCGCCGCCGCGTTCACCGCGAGGGTCGCGGCCAAGGTCGCCGCGCCGTCGCGCGCGCTCGTCCGCGGTGCTTCCTTGCCCCGGGCGACACGGCCGAAATGCTCGATCTGCCGGGCATAGGCATAGCCCCAGTCGTGTGGCCGGGTCTCGCTCGCCAGCGGATACTGCCAGCCGGACGCATTCGCGCCGCTGTATCGCCAGAGCCGCATCTCCGGCACCGCGAAAGACGCCTCGCTGCCCATGAAGTGAAAACTGTTCTGGTCCGTCTGGAAGAAATCCGCGTTCTCCCGCATGGTCATCTCGTAGGACCAGGGCGCCGGCGTCGCATCCGAGAGGATGACCGTGCCGATCGCACCGCCCTCGAGCCGCAGCGCCACCGCCGCCGTATCCTCGACCTCGTGGCCCCGGGTCGCCGAGCTGACCTGGGCGCTCACCTCCGTGATCTCACCGGCGATCCAGCGCAGGCAATCGATATCGTGAATGAGGTTGGTCAGCACGGGCCCGCCGCCGGCCGCCACATGCCAGTCGACGTCGTAATATTCCGCATGCTTCAACGCCGTCCAGAAGACATGGAAAGCGACCAGCCGGCCGAGCTCGCCCGAGCGAACGATCGCCCGCGTGTTTTCCACCGTCGGATTGAAGCGGCGGTGGTGGCCGACGGCCATCGCCACGCCCTTGGCCTCCGCCGCCCGCACCAGCGTCTGCGCCTCCTCGACGCTGGCGGCCACGGGTTTCTCCATCAGGATGGCCACGCCCGCCTCGATGCAGGCGAGGCCCATCTCCAGATGGTTGCCGGTCGGCGTTGCAACGATGACGCCTTCGGGCGCGTCGCTTTCGAACAGGTCTTGAACGGTGGCGCGCCAGGGCACCCCGAAGGCCGCCGCGAGCTCTCGGGCCTGGGGATCGGGATCGCAGATGGCCGCGAGCGCGCAGGTCTCCGACTCCGCAATCAGCTTGATGTGGCGGCGGCCGATGACGCCGGCGCCGATGACCGCCAGTCGAACCTTTTGCATGCTCGTTTCCCTTGCTCTCTCAGGCCCGGAAGTGGTCCGGGTTCATGATTGCCGGGCCGTCGATCTCGGGGCGGAAGCCCATGCGTTGCAGCACGTCGGCCTCGAGGTCGATGCCGGGCGCGATCTCCGTCAGGGTGACGCCCGTCTCGCTCAAACGGAAGACCGCGCGCTCGGTGACGTAGACGACCTCCTGGTTCGTGGCCCGCGCCCTTGCGCCGGAAAAGGTGATCTGTGCGACCTCGGCCACGAGCTTGGAGATCTGGCCCGGCGCCTCGATACGCAGCACACCGTCACCCGGCACGAGGCGCGCGCCCTTGGTCTCGAAGGTGCCGCAGAACACCATTTTGCGGGCGTTCTGCGCGATGTCGATGAAGCCGCCAGGCCCGACCGTGGTCCCGTCCAGCTTGGAGGCGTTGACGTTGCCGGCGCCGTCCAGCTCCCCCATCCCGAGGAAGGCGATATCCAGCCCGCCGCCGCCGTAGAAATCGAACTGCGAGGGCGAGTCGAGCATGGCCGTGGCGTTGCGCGCATAGCCGAACAACGTGCCGTCGAGCAGGGAGCCGCCGTAGGTGCCGTGCTCGATCGTCTGGTAATAGCGATCGACCGCGCCGGAGGCGGCCAGGATCTTGGCGACGCCGTCGGGAATGCCGAAGCCGAAGTTGATCACCGCGCCCTCGCGCAGTTCCTCGGCCGCGCGGCGGGCCACCACCTGGCGGACGGAGAACTCGGGCGGCGCCTCGGCCGGCACCACGCCGCGCCGCTCGCCCGAAAGGGTCGGATCATAGGCGCCCGCATAGCTCTGCGCCTGGTCGGGGACCAGCAGCACGGCATCGACCATCGCGCCCGGCACCCGGACCGAGCGTGCGGGCAAGGCGCCGTGCTCGACCGCCGTGCGCGCCTGGGCCAGGACCTTGCCGCCACTGTTGTGCGCGGCCAGCGCCATCGCCCAGATGTCGAGGTTCGCCCCCTCCTGGTCGAGCGACAGGTTGCCGTCGCCGTCGGCGAAGCTGCCGCGGATCACCGCGATATCGAGCGGCATCGGCTTGTAGCGCAGCCATTCCCGTCCCGCGATCTCGACCACCTCGACCAGTTCGTCCTTGGCCGCGTCGTTCATCCGGCCACCGTCGAGGCGGGGATCGACGAAGGTGCCGAGGCCGACATGGCTCAACAGGCCGGGCCGCCCCGCGCCGGTCTCGCGCATGAGCTGGCCGATCACGCCGCCCGGCAGGACGTAGGCCTCGATTTTGTTCTCCCGCGCCAGGCGCTGCATCTCCGGCGACCAGACCCAGTGGCCGCCGATGACCTTGCGCACCATGCCCTCGTGCGCCAGCCGGTTGACGCCGCGCGCCGCGCGGTCGCCGATACCAAGTGCGTGGATCACCGTCAGGTCGCGGGGATGGCCAGTCTCGAAAAAGCGCGCCTCGATCGCCGCCAGCACCGCGTCCGGCTCGACCAGGCCGCCGCCCGCCCCGCTCATGCCCAGGGTGGCGCCGTCGGGGACCAGCGCGGCGAGCGCCCGGGGATCGGTGAACTTGTCGCGCCGGCTCAACTGTTCGCCACCCATTTCAGGATATGCGCGCCGACGCAGACCAGCTCACCCTGCTGGTTGGTCACCTGGATCTCGGCGGTGGAGCGGCGCCGTTCGACATCGACCTCGTTCACCTCGTAGGCGACGGTGATGGTATCGCCGAGGAAGACCGGCGCCAGGAAGCGGATCCGGTCATAGCCGAGGGAGACCGGCGTCTCGTGCGGATCCTCGCGACACTTCGCGATCGCCAGGGTCGAGGCGGTCGACATGAAGCCCACCATCAACGCGCCGTGCGCCATGCGCCGGCCGTAGCTGGAGCGGGCCATGTATTCCTCGTTCACATGGTTGGGCGAGAAATCACCGGTGAGGCCGGCGAAGTTGTAGACGTCGCATTCCGCGACGGTCTTGGAAAAGGTCACCCGGTCGCCGACGGCGACATGGAAATCGTTGTTCATCTCTCCTCCCCTTCGTCCAGGCGATGCTATGCTCGGCCAGGCACCGCGCGTCAACAAGCGATATTCGAGGCGGCAGAGATGAAGGCACTGGAAGGCAAGCGCGCGGTCGTCACCGGCGGCGCGCGGGGCATCGGCCACGCCATCGTCGAACGGCTGGCCGCCGACGGCGCCCGGGTGTCGATCTGGGATCGCGATCCCCGCGCCGATATCGCGCCGGCCGAACACGCCACCGCCTGCGACGTCGCCGACGAGGCCGCCGTCGCCGCCGCGCTCGCCGACAGCACGAAGGCGATCGGGCCCATCGACATCATGGTCGCCAACGCCGGCGTCAACGGCCCGACCAAGCCCGCCTGGGACTACAGCCTGGAGGACTGGCGGCGCGTCATCGACGTCGACCTCACGGGCGTCTTCCTCACCGCCCGCGCCGTGTTGCCCGGCATGCGGGCGCGGCGGCAGGGCCGCTTCGTCGCCATCTCCTCCATCGCCGGCAAGGAGGGCAATCCGAACGCCGTCGCCTATTCCGCTGCCAAAGCCGGCGTCATCGGCCTCACCAAGGCGCTGGCGCAGGGCGTGGTCGGCGACGGCGTGCTGGTCAACTGCATCACCCCGGCGATGGCGGAGACCGACCTCCTGGCGGAAATGGACGCCGACTATATCCAGGCGATCCGCGACCGCATGCCCTTCGGCCGCCTCTGTACCGTCGAGGAGATCGCCGCCATGGTCGCCTTCGTCGTCGGACCGGAGTGCAGCTTCACCACCGGCATGGCCTTCGACGTCTCCGGCGGCCGGGCGAGTTTCTAGATTTGGAGACCACATGCTGATCGACCTCGGCGACTTCGAAGTGGGCTACGACCTCGTCGGCCCGGTGGACGCGCCCGTCGTCGTCCTCGGCCATTGTTTCGCCGCCGACCGCACGCTTTGGGATCCGCAGATGCCGGCCCTGCTGGCGGCCGGCTACCGGGTGCTGCGCCACGACGCGCGCGGCCACGGGGAAAGCGGCACGCCCGGTGGTTGGTTCACGCTCGCCGAGATGGCCGAGGACGTAGTCCGTCTGCTGGATGCGTTGGACCTGCACCGCGTCCATTTCTGCGGCATCTCGATGAGCAGCATGATCGGCCAGCACCTCGCCATCCGGCATGGCGACCGGCTGCGCTCCCTCGTACTTTCCAACACCTGCAGCGTCTATACGCCGGAACAAAGGGCCGGCTGGACCGCCCGTTTCGAGGAGTTGGCCGATCACGGCGCGGAAGCCCTGCTGGAAGGCGTCATGGTGCGCTGGTTCACGCCCGAGTCGTTGGCCCGCGAAGTCCACGGCGTCGCCTTGATGCGGGCGGGCTTCCTCGCCATGGCGGACGACGTGCGCCTCAACATCATGACCAACCTGCGCGACATCGACACCACCCGCCAGCTGCATCGGATCGGCGTGCCGACCCTGGTGATCGCCGGCGCCCGCGACGTCGCCACCCCGCCGGACCGGGGCGAAATGGTCCGCGCCGAAATCTCGGGCGCGGAATTCGTCCTCCTGCCCGACGTCGGCCACATCCCGCCGGGCGAGGCGCCGGAGGCCTTCACCGCCGCCCTGCTGGATTTTCTGGCGCGCCGGCAGGGTTGATCTGCGCTACGCCACCCCCCGCGACTCCAGATACCCCAACACCTCCGCGCAGCCCACGACATCGCCGAACGTCCGGTTGATATCGAACAGCGTGACGTGATGCGACAGCGGGATGCGGTCGAAGACCGCCTCCTCCGGCACGATCACATGGTAATTGTGGGCCGCGGCGTCGGTCACCGTGTTGCGCACGCAGTTGGAGGTGGAGCCGCCGGTGACGATCACCGTGTCGACGGCGCGGTCCGTCAGATAGGCCTGCAACGGCGTGCCGAAGAAGGCGCTCGACTTCTGCTTGGTGATGACGATCTCGTCGCCGCGCGGCGCGATGTCGGCGACGATTTGGCTGCCGGGCGTGCCCTCGATGAAGACGTGGTCGCCCGGCGGCGGGGAGAGCTTGCGGGTGAAGCCGCCGCCCTCGCCGCGGTCCAGATCCAGGGCGAAGCGGGTGTAGATCACCGGCACGCCCGCCGCCCGCGCCGCCTCGATCAAGGTGCGGGCGTGGTCGAGGGCGCGCCAGCCGATGTCGCCGCAGCTCAAGGGCCAGGTCTCGGGGTCGTCGACGCCGCGCTTGCCCACCATGTAGTTCTGCGCGTCGATCACCAGGACCGCCGGCCGCGCGCCGTAGCCACCCGCCCGCGCCCAGCCGCCGCGCGACAGAGTCTTGCGGTCGGCCTCACTCAAATAATCGTCCCAACTCGCCATCGCCCGAGGCTGCGCCGATTTGCACGCCGAAGCAAGCTGGCTACACCACCTTTCCCGTCGTGCTTTTCCTTGACCTCGGCCGGCGAACGCGGAACACTTCGACCTAGAGGGAGGGGTGGTGTCGCGGGCGCGCGTCGCTGTGTCTTATCCCCTGTGACAAGAAACCTTTACGTCCTAATTCGAGGGAGGACCCGATGGCGAGCGTATCGTTGACCGTGAACGGCGAAGCCGTCTCCGCGGAAGTGGAAGACCGCACCCTGCTGGTGCAACTGCTTCGTGACCACCTGCGCCTGACCGGCACCCATGTCGGCTGTGATACCAGCCAGTGCGGCGCCTGCGTCGTCCATATGGACGGCCGCTCGGTGAAATCCTGCACCGTGCTCGCCGCCCAGGCCTCGGGCGCCGACGTCACCACCATCGAAGGCATCGCCGACGGCGACACCCTGCACCCCATGCAGCAGGCCTTCATGGACAACCACGGCCTGCAGTGCGGTTTCTGCACGCCGGGCATGGTGATGAGCGCCATCGACCTGCTGAAGCGCCACCCGGGCGCCGACGAGGCGACGATCCGCCGCGAGCTGGAGGGCAACCTCTGCCGCTGCACCGGCTACCACAACATCGTCAAGGCGATCCGACAGGTGGCGACGGCCGGTTGACGCCCGCCCGCCGGACCTCCGTCCGGCACATTGGCGAGGCGACCCGGCTATTGGGATTAGGGAGGATAGAAACATGACGGCGGAGACCGGTATTGGCGCAGCGGTCAAGCGCAAGGAAGACGGCCGATTTCTCACCGGCAGGGGCCGGTATACGGACGACATCAACCAGCCGGGACAGGTGCATGCCTTTTTCCTGCGCTCGCCCCATGCGCACGCGACGATCAACAGCATCGACGTCAATGCGGCCAAATCGGCGGCGGGCGTCCGCGCGGTTTACACCGGCACCGACGTCACGGCGGAAGACGTCGGCACGCTGATCTGCGGCTGGAACGTCGTCGGCAAGAACGGTGAAGGCCACCTGGCCCCGCCGCACCCGGTGATCGCCAGCGGCAAGGCGCGCTATGTCGGCGACCCCGTCGCCGTGGTCGTGGCCGATACGCTGGCCCAGGCCAAGGACGCGGCCGAGCTGATCGACGTCGATTACGGCGTGCTGCCGGCGAGCGCCGACCTGGCGACGACGCTGGACGCGGGCGCGGCGCAGATCCACGACGAGGTCCCCGGCAACATGTCCTACGACTGGGACCTCGGCGACAAGGCCGCCGTCGATGCCGCCTTCGCCGGTGCCGCCCATGTCACCAAGCTGGAGATCGTCAACAACCGCTTGGCGCCGAACGCGATCGAGCCGCGCGCGGCGGTGGGCGCGCATGATCCGGGCACCGACCAGCACACCCTCTATCTCGCGAGCCAGAACCCGCATGTGACGCGCCTCGTGCTCTCCGCCTTCCACGGGCTGGCGCCGGAGCACAAGCTTCGTGTCGTCGCACCCGACGTCGGCGGCGGCTTCGGCTCAAAGATCTTCATCTACAACGAGGATGTCTTCCTCACCTGGGCGTCGGCCAAGGTCGGCCGGCCGATCAAGTGGACGGCGGAGCGTTCGGAAAGCTTTATGACCGACGCGCACGGCCGCGACCATGTAACGACGGCGGAACTCGCGCTCGACGGGGACGGTAACTTCCTCGCCATGCGGGTCGACACCATCGCCAACATGGGGGCCTATCTCTCGACCTTCTCGACGGCGGTGCCGACCTACCTCTACGGCACCCTGCTGGCGGGCCAGTACAAGACCCCGGTGATCCACGTGAACGTCCGCGCGGCCTTCACCAACACCGTGCCGGTCGACGCCTATCGCGGCGCCGGGCGGCCGGAGGCGACCTTCGTGGTCGAGCGGCTGGTCGAGCAGGCGGCCCGTGAGACCGGCGTCGATCCGGCGGAGTTGCGCCGGCGGAACTTCATCCAGCCGGACGAGTTCCCCTACCAGACCCCGGTGGCGCTGCAATACGACTCGGGCAACTACGAGGCCACGATGGACAAGGCGTTGGGCCTGGCCGATTACGCCGGCTTCGCCGCCCGCAAGGCGGAGGCAGCAGGTCGCGGCAAGCGCCGTGGCATCGGCTTCTCCAACTACATCGAGGCCTGCGGCCTGGCACCGAGCCAGGTGGTCGGGTCCTTGGGCGCCGGCGTCGGCCAGTGGGAGAGCGCGCAGGTGCGCTTCAACCCGACCGGCAACGTGCTGGTCTTCACCGGCTCGCACAGCCACGGCCAGGGCCACGAGACGACCTTCGCACAGATCGTCTCCGACAAGCTCGGCATTCCGCTGGAGAATGTCGAGGTGGTGCACGGCGATACCGCCAGCGTGCCCTTCGGCATGGGCACCTACGGCTCGCGCAGCCTGGCGGTCGGCGGAAGCGCCATCGTCAAGGCCTGCGACAAGATCGTCGAGAAGGGCCGCAAGATCGCCGCCCACATCATGGAGGCCTCGGTCGAGGATATCGAGTACGACGGCGGCACCTTCGCCGTCGCCGGCACCGACAAGTCGATCACCACCGCGGAGATCGCCTTCGCGGCCTACGTCCCGCACAACTATCCGCTCGATGAGCTGGAGCCGGGCCTGGACGAGAACGCCTTTTACGATCCCGCCAACTTCACCTACCCGGCGGGCTGTCAGATCTGCGAGGTGGAGATCGATCCCGACACCGGCGTGGTGGAGATCGCCAAGTTCACCGCGGTCGACGACTTCGGCAACGTCGTCAACCCGATGATCGTCGAAGGCCAGGTGCACGGCGGCATCACCCAGGGCATCGGTCAGGCGCTGCATGAAGGTGTCGTCTACGACGGCAGCGGTCAGCTCATCACCGGGTCCTTCATGGACTACCAGATGCCGCGGGCCGGCGACCTTCCTTCCTACGACGTCGACACCACCGTGACCCCCTGCCCGCACAATCCGCTGGGCGTGAAGGGCTGCGGCGAGGCGGGCGCCATCGCAGCGCCGGCCGCGGTGATGAACGCGGTAACCGACGCGCTTGGGATCGACAATATGCAGATGCCCGCGACGGCCGAAAAAGTCTGGCGCGCGGCAAACGCCGGCTGACCTCGGCCCGGCACTGAATTCAAGGAGTAGACGGATGTACAACTTCAACTACCACCGCGCGGGCTCCCTCGCCGAGGCGGAGAGCGCGCTCGCCGCCGCCGAGGACGGCGCCCTGATGGCCGGCGGCCAGACCTTGCTGCCGACCCTGAAGCAGCGTCTCGCCAGTCCGAGCGATGTGATCGATATCGGCGCGATTCCCGAGCTCGCCAACATCGAGTCGGCCGGCGGCGCCGTGACCGTCGGGGCCGGCACCCGGCATGCCGACGTCGCCGGATCCGCAGCGGTGGCAAGCGCCATTCCCGCGCTCGCCGCCCTCGCCGAGCTGATCGGCGATCCGCAGGTCCGCAACATGGGCACCATCGGTGGTTCCATCGCCAACGCGGATCCGGCCGCCGACTATCCCGCCGCCATCGTCGGCCTCGGCGCCACGGTCAACACCAACCGGCGCGCCATCGCCGGCGACGACTTCTTCCAGGGCCTGTTCGAAACGGCGCTGGACGAGGGCGAAATCATCACCTCCATGGCCTTCCCGGTACCTGAGGCGGCGGGCTATGCCAAGTTCCCGCAGCCGGCCTCGCGCTTCGCCATGGTCGGCGTCATGGTCAGCCGCGGCGCCGGTGGCGTCCGCGTCGCCGTCACCGGCGCAGGCCCCAGCGTCTTCCGCGTCGGTGATATGGAAGCCGCACTGGCCGGCAACTTCTCCGCCGGCGCCCTCGACGGCATCTCGGTCTCGGCCGACGGCCTCAACGCCGACATCCACGGCAGCGCCGAGTATCGCGCCCACCTCGTCGGTGTGATGGCCAAGCGGGCCGTCCAGGCCGCGGGCGGCTGAGCTTACGAACCGCCCGCCCCTCGCGGGGCGTGGATATGCTACATGTCCGGGGAGGTTCGCCTCCCCGGACATTTGTTTGTGGCCTCGATGAACAGCAGGAGTCACGCGCCATGAGCGAGCGCGCCATCCCTTCCCCGGCCCCCGGCGCCCTGCCGGGCGATATCGACGCCATGCAGGCGCTGCTCTCGGCGGGCAGTTACGTCGCCGACCGCAGCCTGGCGACGACGCTGTTCCTCTCGCTCTCGCTCGGCCGGCCGATCTTCCTCGAAGGCGAGGCCGGGGTCGGCAAGACGGAAATCGCCAAGGTCCTGGCCGACACGCTCGGCCGCCGCCTGGTCCGCCTGCAATGCTACGAGGGGCTCGACATCGCCTCGGCGGTCTATGAGTGGAACTACGCTCGCCAGATGATCGAGATCCGCCTGGCCGAGGCGAGCGGCACGGTCGACCGCGGCGCGCTCGGCCGCGACGTCTTCAATGCTGAATTCCTGATCAAGCGGCCGCTGCTGCAGGCCCTGGAGGCGGACGTGGGCGGCCCGCCGGTGCTGCTGATCGACGAACTCGACCGTACGGACGAACCCTTCGAAGCCTTCCTGCTGGAGGTGCTGTCCGACTTCCAGATCACCATTCCCGAGATCGGCACCCTGGCGGCGGGCGCCCCGCCCCTCGTCGTCATCACCTCGAACCGGACGCGGGAAATCCACGACGCGCTGAAACGGCGCTGTCTCTATCACTGGGTCGACTATCCCGACGCCGAACGCGAGCTGGAGATCATTCGCCTGAAGGCCCCCGGCACGCCGGAGGCGCTGGCCCGCCAGGTCGTCGCCTTCGTCCAGGCCTTGCGCCGGGAGGACCTGTTCAAACTGCCGGGCGTCGCCGAGACGATCGATTGGGCCACCGCATTGTCGTTCCTCGACCGTCTCGCCCTCGATCCCGAAACGATCGACACCACGCTCGGCGTGCTGCTGAAGTACCAGGACGACATTCAGAAGATCCAGGGCAGCGAAGCGGCGCGCATCCTGCAGGACATCAACCGGGAAATCCTCAACCTGTCATGAGCGAGACGCCGTCGCCGACGCCCGCCAGCGGCGAGAGCGGGCACATCGCCCTGAACGTCATGCACTTCGCCCGCGTCCTGCGGGCCGCCGGCCTCCCCGTCGGGCCCGGCCGGGTGATCGAGGCGGTGCGCGCGCTGGAGGTCGTCGGCGTCACACGGCGCGACGATTTCTACTGGGCCCTGTTTTCCGTCTTCGTCTCACGGCGCGACCAGCGCGACCTGTTCGACCAGGCCTTCCACGTCTTCTGGCGCAATCCGAAGATCCTGGAACGGATGGTTTCCATGCTGCTCCCGAGCGTCGAGACGGAGAGCGAGGACGACCAGCGCGAGGAGTTGAACCGCCGGGTCGCGGAGGCCCTGTTGCCGGGGCGCGACGGCGAACAAAACGACGATGCGCCGGAAGAGATCGAGTTCGACGCCACCCTCACCTTTTCAGATCAAGAAGTCCTCCAGGGCATGGACTTCGAAGCCATGAGCGCGGAGGAGTTGGCACAGGCCAAGGCGGCGATCGCGCGGCTGCGCCTGCCGATCGTCGATGTTCCCACCCGCCGCTTCAAGCCGCACTCCCACGGCCGACGGATCGACATGCGGGCAACCTTGCGCGCGGCACTCCGCGATCCCGCCGCCATTCCACTGCGCCGCCGCAAGCGCCTGCGCCGCCATCCCCCGCTGGTGGTGATCTGCGACATTTCCGGATCCATGAGCCGTTACTCCCGGATGTTCCTGCATTTCATGCATGCGGTCACCAACGATCGCGACCGGGTGCATACGTTCGTATTCGGCACGCGCCTCACCAACATCACCCGCCACCTGCGGCAGAAGGACGTCGACGTCGCCCTCGACCGGATTACCGAGGCGGTCGACGACTGGTCCGGCGGCACGCGGATCGGTGCCTGCATGGCGGACTTCAACGCCACCTGGTCGCGCCGGGTGCTGGGCCAGGGCGCCATCGTCCTGGTCATCTCCGACGGCCTCGACCGGGACGCAGGCCAGGGCATCACCGGCGAGATGGAACGGCTGCACAAATCCTGCCGCCGGCTGATTTGGCTCAATCCCCTCTTGCGCTACGAGGGATTCCAACCAAAATCGAGAGGGGTACGCGCGATGCTGCCCCATGTGGACGATTTCCGCACCGTCCATAACCTCGACAGTCTGGGGGACCTGGCCACGGCGCTGAGCCGGCCGGCAACCCGCAAGGTGGAACACCGCGCCGCCCTGAGCGAGGCGCGGATGGCATGACAAGGCAACGGATGAGGCCCAGATGGACGCGCTGAAGGACGACGAAACGGTTCTGGAACAGGCCGCGGCCTGGAAGACGGAAGGCAAGGGCGTGGCGCTCGCCACCGTGGTTTCGACCTGGGGCTCATCGCCCCGCCCGGTCGGCAGCCAGCTGGCGATCACGGGCGAGGGTAATTTCATCGGCTCGGTCTCCGGCGGCTGCATCGAGGGCGCGGTGGTGCACGAGGCGCGGCAAGTGATCGACGAGGGCGGCACCCGCATGCTGACCTACGGCGTCACCGACGAGATGGCCTGGGAAGTCGGGCTCGCCTGCGGCGGCACGGTCGAAGTCTTCGTGGAGCCAGTCGAATGAAGTCGGATTTGCTGGACAGGCTGCTGGCGGACCGGGACGCCAAACGCGCGGTGGTGCTGGTGACCGACCTCGATAACGGCGGCGGCGAACTGCACTATCCCGGCGAGGGCGGCGATGGCGCCCTGGCCGAGGCGGTCGCCGCCGCGGCCCGTGCCGACAAGAGCCGGATCATCGAGCACGAAGGCCGGCGCCTGTTCCTGAACGTGAACAATCCGCCCTTGCGCATGGTCATCTGCGGTGCCGTGCACATCGCGCAGCCGCTAAGCCGCATGGCCACGCTCGCCGGCTACGACGTCACCGTGGTCGACCCGCGCGCCGCGTTCGCCAGCGCGGAACGCTTTCCCGGGCTGGCGTTGAGCCACGAATGGCCGGATGAAGCGATGGAGGCGCTCGGCCCCGACGCCCGCACGGCCGTAGTGACGCTAACGCACGACCCGAAGCTCGACGACCCGGCACTGCTGGTCACGCTCCGCTCGCCGGCCTTCTACATCGGCTCCCTCGGCTCGACCCGCACGCACGCCAAGCGCAAGGAACGGCTGTCGGCGGAAGGCATCGACGAGGCGAACTTCGCCCGCATCCACGGCCCCATCGGGCTCGACATCGGGGCCAAGTCGCCGGCGGAGATCGCCGTCTCCATCATGGGCGAGATCACCGAAACGCTTCGCCGGAAGCTCGACTGATGTATTTCGGGCCGCTTCCGACAGCCGAGGCCGCCGGCGCCATTCTCGCACATGCCCAGGCGGTGGCGGGCCTGCGGATGAAGAAGGGGCGCGTGCTGTCCACCGGCGATGTCGAGGCACTGCTGGCCGCCGGCGTCGACAGTGTGATCGCCGCCCGCCTCGAGGCCGGCGACATGGCGGAGGATGAAGCGGCGGAGGCGATCGCCGGCACGCTCGCCGGTGCGGCCGTGCGTCGTCAGGCCGCCTTCACCGGGCGGGCCAACCTCTATGCCGAGGCCGACGGCGTGCTGTGCCTGGACACGGGCCGGATCGACGCCCTCAACCGCATCGACGAGGCGATCACCGTCGCCACCCTGCCGCCGCACCACCGGGTGCGCGAGGGACAGATGCTGGCGACGATCAAGATCATCCCCTTCGCCGCCCCCAGGGCCGCGGTCGAGACGGCCCTCGCCATCGCGGGCGAGGCCACCCCGCTGGTCTCGGTGAGTGCGCTCCGCCCGCGCAACGCGGCGCTGATCATGACGCGGCTGGAGACGACGAAGGCCAGCGTCCTCGACAAGACGCGCGAGGTTCTGGCCGCCCGCCTCACCGAACTGTCTAGCCGGATCGGCCACGAGGCGCGCTGCGCCCACGAAGCGGAGGCGATTGGGAGCGAGATCGAGGCGGCGCTGGCCGCCGGCGCCAATCCGGTGTTGATCTTCGGCGCCTCCGCCATCACCGATCGGCGCGACGAGATCCCCGCAGGTATCGAGGCGGCCGGCGGCACCGTCGACCATTTCGGCATGCCGGTCGATCCGGGCAACCTGCTGCTGCTCGGTCACAAGGGCGACGTGCCGATCATCGGCCTGCCGGGCTGTGCCCGCTCGCCCAAGCTGAACGGCTTCGACTGGGTACTGGAACGCCTGGTCGCCGGCGTGCCGGTGACGGCCGACGACATCAAGGCGATGGGCACCGGCGGCCTGTTGATGGAAATCGCCAGCCGCCCGCAACCCCGCGCCGGATCACAGGCAAACGAGCCCGCCCGCGCGCCGCGCATCGCCGCGCTGGTGCTGGCGGCCGGCCAGTCGCGCCGCATGGGCCGGCGCAACAAGCTGCTGGCCGAGATCGACGGCGTGCCCATGGTCGCCCGCGCGGTGGATTCGGCACTCGCGTCGGAAGCCCGCAGTGTCGTCGTCGTCACCGGGCACGAACCGGACGAGGTGCGGGCCTGCCTCGCCGACCGCTCCGTCCGATTCGCCCACAGCCCCGATTATGCGGAGGGACTGAGCCAGTCACTGCGCGCCGGCCTGGACGCGCTGGGGGAAGATATCGACGGCGTCGTCGTCCTGCTCGGCGACATGCCGCGCGTCGGGCCGGCGCATATCGACAAGCTGATCGCCGCCTTCAACCCGCTGGAGGGACGCGCCATCTGCGTGCCGACGCGTGCCGGCAAACGCGGCAATCCCGTGCTCTTCGCCCGCCACCTGTTCGAAGACATGCGCACCGTCGCCGGCGACGTCGGCGCCCGCCACCTGATCGGACAACACGAAGACGAGCTGGTGGAGGTCGAGATGGGCGGCGACGACGACGCCATCTTCATCGACGTCGACACGCCGGAGGCCCTGACGGAGATTACGAGCCGGTCGACCTGACCGGTTCCGCCCCCGTGGCCAGCGCGCCCTCGAGAAACTCGATCTCGACGTCCAGGGCACCAGAGGCGTGCAGATCGCCATGGCCGGCATCGGGATAGAACATCGCCCGCTTCGGCTCCCGCGCCGCCGCGAACAGCTGGCGGCCGAAGTCGACCGGAATGACCCGGTCCTTTTCGCCATGCACGACCAGCAACGGCGCATCGATCCGGGCGATGACGGAAAGCGAGTCGAAGCGGTCCTTCATCAACAGCTTCACCGGGATAATCGGATAGCAGCGCTGGCCGACATCGGCGGTGGAGGTATAAGGCGCTTCCAGCACGACGGCGCCGACCTCGTGTTCGCTGGCCATGCGGACGGCGACGCCGGTGCCGAGGGATTCGCCGATCAGGCCCAGCCGGGCGCCCGGCACGCCGCGGGCCGCCATGAAAGCCATCGCCGCGCGCCCGTCGGCGAACAGCCCCGTCTCGCTCGGCTTGCCCGGATTGTCGCCGAAGCCCCGGTAACTCACCAACAGCAAGCCGAAGCCCTCATCCAGCAGGCGGCGCGCCCGATCGGCCCGGTGGGCGATGTTGCCCGCGTTGCCGTGGAAATGAACCAGCTCCGCGCCGTGCGGCGCCGTCGCCGGGCGATACCAGGCGACCAGATCCAGGCCGTCGGAGGTCCGCAGCCGCACCACCTCCATATCGGCGAGCCCGACATCGGCCGGCATCGGCAGATCGCCCGCCGGGTGATACATCATGTTGCGCTGGATCAGGTACATCGCCCCCACCACGCCGGCATAGATCCCGACGCCCAGGATGGAGATTTTCAGTATCAGGTCCATGCCGCCCCCAGAAAGGTCGGCGCACTATAGGGCTGGATCGGAGTAAGGGATAGCCGGTCTCATACCGCTGAGCCTTTGAATTGCCCCACCGCTTCGTCTTGATGTCATCGCGAACGAGCGTAGCGAGTGTGGCGATCCAGAGCCTCGTGACGGATGCCAAAAGTTTGAGCTCGGTCTCGAAATTTCCTGGATCGCCACGGCGCTTCGCACCTCGCGATGACAGCGATCGAATGGCAGCGGCTGCGCGTCATTTAGATCGGTCGATGACCTCAATCCTCGACCCGCTCGCCCTTGGAATAACGGGCCACAACCTCGATCTTCCCCAGGATATGGGCGTTGAAGTCATCCAACGCCTCCGCCGGCACCCAGAGTTCGGCATGACGGGCCCCGCCGACGACCTGGCTTTGGTATTGCGCCACGTGGCTGTCGTCGACCTCGAAACGCGTCACATACCCCTCAAAACCGTTGTCTTCGCGCGTCGAGTTCCAGCGCGCGGCAATTTCCTCGGCATACTCGAAATTCAGCACGGGATAGAATATGGGCTGGCCCGGCAGGCGGGGCGGAAATGCACGCCAGTCGCTCGCCTCGATCAACGCCAATTCCTTGGGACCGACCGGCCGATAGAGAATCACGCCTTCTTCCTCGGCGGGCGCGGCGGCGGGGGGGCCGGGTCCGGGGCGCGGCGCTTCGAGCGGGCGAAAAACAGGCGGACCAGGAAGATCGGCACGACGACGATCGCCCCCAGCAACACCCATTCCCCGCCGATCTTCAGAACACCGGAGGCGTTGTCGACGATGTAATGGGTCGCCTGACCGAGGGAGCGCAGATAATCCAGCACGTCGATCGACAGCCAGCTCATCACCATGCCGACGAGAAGGCAGGCCGCAATCAGCTTCAACGCTGTCTTTACCTTGGGCGACATCGAAACGTCCGTATCCATTGCCGAATCGGCCGCCAGAATGGCACAACCCCCCGGTCGGCGAAACCGTGGGCGAGCCTTCCACATACCAACACGTTTTGTAGCGGACAAAAAGAAAAATTTCCGTTACAATTCGTATCAGAACCCGATTCGCGCACTGCGCACGACGCTCCCGCCCTCTCGACCCGATCCCGAAGGTCCGCGCCGTCCGGCCGGCGCGAGGTGGGCATGCTTGGCGGAAATGGAATGGGACGACAATGGTCGATAAACCGGCACGGTTGAGGTGGGCGCGCGCGTTGGAGTACGACTCCGCCGCCGAATTCGCCCGTATCCTGGAAGTTCCCGAAGTCACGTACCGGGCACATGAATCCGGCACCCGGAATTTCGGCGAGAAGGCGGCGCGGCGCTATGCCGGGCACCTGGGTGTGAGCTGGGTCTGGCTGCTCACCGGCGAAGGCCAGCCGGGGTTGAGCGATCCGCGCCTGCCGCCGGGCCACTTCGGTGAGGCCGAGGCCGGCGGCTTCGAAGCGATGCCGGCTGCCATGGCCGTCGGCGGAGCCGAGGCCGACATCGCCGATCCACAACGCCCGGCCAGCGTCGCGGAGCGGATCAGCCCGCGGGCCATGCCGCGCGACGTCGAAGTCCACGGCACCGCCGTGGGGGGCGACGACGGTGAATTCGCCTTCAACGGCGAGGTCATCGACCGGGTTCGCCGCCCGCCCGGCGTCGCCGCGGCGAGCGGTATCTTCGCCGTCTATGTCGCCGGCGACAGCATGACGCCGCGCTACGACCCGGGCGACCTGCTCTATGTCAATCCGCACCTGCCGGTCCGCCCCGGGGCCGACGTCATCGTCGAGTTGCACGGGCGCGACGGTGACCCCGGCGCCTGTTTCGTCAAGCGCTTCCTGCGCCGGGCCCGCGGCCGGGTCCTGCTGGCCCAGTTCAATCCGCCGCGCGACGACATCGAAATCGCCGAGGAGCGGATCAAGCGGATCTACCGTGTCCTCTCCACCGCCGAACTGCTGGGGATCTAGAGATGAGCGAGACGCAAAGACCCGAACGGCCGGTGGCGGCGAATACGACGACACTCGGCTGGGCGAGCGATGCGGTGGCGGAAATGCTGCGCCGGCTGGAGGTCGAATACATCGCGCTCGTGCCCGGCTCCAGCTACCGGGGTTTGCACGACAGTCTGGTCAACTATCTCGGCAACGAGGCGCCGACGATGCTGGTCTGCCTGCACGAGGAGCATGCGATCGCCATCGCGCACGGCTGGGCGAAAGTTCGCGACCAGGCGATGGCCGCCGCCGTGCACGCCAACGTCGGCCTGATGCACGCGACCATGGCCCTTTTCAATGCCTGGTGCGATCGCCAGCCGATGCTGGTACTGGGCGCGACCGGGCCATTGGATGCGGCCAAGCGGCGGCCCTGGATCGACTGGATCCACACCGCGCGCGACCAGGGCGCCCTGGTCCGCGACTATGTGAAGTGGGACGAGCAACCGGCGAGCGCGCAGGCCGCCGTCGACGCCATGGCCCGCGCCGCCAAGCTGGCGAACGAAGCGCCCCGGGCGCCGGTCTACATCTGCCTCGACGTCGGCCTGCAGGAATCGGCGCTGGCCAGCGCGCCCCGCTTTCCCGACCTCGCCCGCCATCGCCCCGCCCCGCTGGCACCGCCGGCAGCGGCCCCGCTGAGCGCCGCCGCCCAGGCCTTGCGGGAGGCAAAGTCCCCTCTGATCCTGGCCGGCCGGGTCGGCCGCGACATGACCGCCTGGCAGGCCCGCATCGCGCTCGCCGAACGCCTCGGCGCGCGGGTACTGACCGACCAGAAAGCGGCGGCCGCTTTCCCAACGGCGCATCCCCTGCATGCCAACCCGCCGATCTTCTTCCTCGACGAGGCGACCACGGCGATCGTCTGGAGTGCCGACGTCATCCTCTCCCTCGATTGGATCGACCTCGGCGGCACGCTCGCCACGGTCTGGGGCGAAGCACGGATCGCGGCGACGGTGATCGGTGCCTCCCTCGACGAACGGCTGGCCAACGGCTGGAGCTACGACCACCAGGCGCCGGCACCGCTGGACATCGACCTCGGCGCCGATCCCGACGCGGCGACGGCGGCCTTGAACCAGGCCCTCGAAGCGCCGACGCCGGCACCGTTCGCGCCGACACAGACGCCGGCGACGACCATTCCGGCGGAGGGGCCGATCAACCTCGAGATCCTGGCCCGCGCCCTCGAAGCCGCGACCGCCATGCGGGAACGCTGCCTAATCCGCTTGCCGCTCGGCTGGCCCGGTGCCTATTGCCGCTTCGACCATCCGCTGTCGTTCCTCGGCTACGACGGCGGCGCCGGTCTCGGCTCCGGCCCCGGCATGGCGGTGGGCGCGGCATTAGCACTCCGGGGCAGCGGCCGCCTGCCGGTCGCGGTGCTGGGCGACGGCGACTTTTTGATGTCGGCCCAGGCGCTGTGGACCGCGGCGCATTATGCCATCCCCCTCCTCGTCGTCGTCGCCAACAACCGCAGCTACTTCAACGACGAAATGCACCAGGAACGCGTCGCCCGCGCGCGCGAACGCCCGGTACAGAACCGCTGGATCGGCCAACGCCTCGACGACCCCCCCGTCGATATCCCCGCCCTCGCCCGCGCCCTCGGCGCCGAGGCGCTGCGGATTTCGGTAGTTCCGGACGGCGGTTTCAGTAAGTCCTGGCCACCGATTTCATAAAGTCCCGGCCGGTTCCGGGAGTTTGGCTTCGGGTGCCTTGTTGCCGTCAGTCGGGATTGTTTTCCGTTGTGGTTGGCTGGGTCAAGTCGGTCGTCGATTTCTTCTTTCGCATGCTGTCGCCTTTCAAGCCGATGCGGTGGGCGTTGTGGATGACGCGGTCGAGGATGGCGTCGGCGATGGTGGCCTCGCCGATCAGGTCGTGCCAGGCGGTCACGGGGATCTGCGCGGTGATGAGGGTTGAGCGTCGGTGGTATCGTTCCTCGCAGATTTCCAGGAGATCGAGGCGCTGGCGGTCGGTCAGGCCATGGGTTCCCCAGTCGTCGAGGACGAGCAGCTGGACCCGGGCGAGGCGGTCGATCAGGCGGGGCAGCCGGCCGTCGAGGCGGGCCATGGCGAGGTCCTCGAAGAGCCTGGGCATGCGGACGTAGAGGACGGAATGATCGAGCCTGGCGGCCTGATGGGCGATGGCACAGGCGAGCCATGTCTTGCCGGTTCCGGTCTGGCCGGTGACGATGAGGTTCTCGTGTGCCTTGAGCCAGACGCCCTGGGCGAGAGAGAGGACGGCGCGGCGGTCGAGGCCTCGTTCGGCGGCGAAGTCGATGTCCTCGATGCAGGCCTCGGGGAAGCGTAGCCTGGCCTGTCTGAGGCGGTTGGCGAGGCGCTTGTCGGCGCGGGTGGCGGCCTCGCGGTCGAGCATGAGGGCGAGCCAGTCCTCGCGGTTCAATTCCGATGATTGGCCTCGCTCGGCCATGTCGCGGTAAGCCTCTGCCATGCCCTTGAAGCCGAGGGCCTGCATCTGGTCGAGGGTCGGGTGTGTCAGCATGAGGTGTCTTCTCCTGGTTATCGGTAGTAGCCGGGGCCGCGGATGTTGGTGTGTGGCGGCAGCGGCAGAAGCGGTTCGCGCTCGGGGCGTGTGCGATCGAGGCCGGACTTGAGGATGGCGGCGAGCGATGAGTAGCTGGTCGTGTTGATGGTGAGCGCGCGTGCGCAGGCGGCCTCGACGCGTTCCGGTTCGTATCGGCGGGCGAGCGACAAGACGCCCATGGCGCTGCGATAGCCTTGCTCGGGATGGGGCCGATCGCGGATCATCCGCTCGACCAGGAGGGCGGCGTTGGGGCCGATGCGGCTGGCCTGGTCGATCAGGCTTTGTGGCGTTCGCTCGGCATAGCGCTGGTGCGCCTTGGGCATGTGGGCCGGGATCGTGGCATGGCCGCCATGCGGTGAGCGGCGGAGATGGCTGGCGACGCGCTTGTGGTTGTGGAAGATCTCGACCGTGCGGTGAGTGAGCCGGACTTGGACCTTGCGGCCGATCAGGCCGTGCGGCACGGAGTAGAAGCTGCGCTCGACGTCGACGTGATAGTCGGAATGGACCTTGGCGGTCTTCCATTCGGCATATTCGAAGGGCGTCGTCGGCAGGGGTGCCAGGGCCTCGCGCTCGATGGCCTCGAACATCTGGCGCCGGCTCTTTCCAAGGTTGCGCATGGGCCGCTCGTTGAGCTCCTCGAGGAGGTCGCGGATCGCCCGGTTGAGCTGGTCGAGGGAGAAGAAGCGCGTATTGCGCAGTCTTGCCAGGATCCAGCGCTCGACGACCTGGACGGCGACTTCGACCTTGGCCTTGTCGCGCGGCTTGCGGACCCGGGTCGGCAGGACGGTGGTGTCGTAGTGCTCGGCGAGCGCGGCGAAGGTCGGGTTGAGGGTCGGCTCGAACCAGAGCGGCTTGGCGACGCCGGCCTTGAGGTTATCGCAGACGATGCTCTTGGGCACGCCGCCGAAGTAGGCGAGCGCCCGGCATTGTCCGGCGACCCAGTCGGGCAGGCGCTGGGTCAGGCTGGCGGTGGCGAAGGTGAGCGAGGAAGCGCCCAGCACGGCGACGAAGATCTGCGCGTCGTGCACCTCGCCGGTCTCGGGGTCGACGATGTCCACCGTCTGGCCGGCATAATCGGTCTGCATGACCGCACCGGCCTCGTGGCGGTTGCGCCAGGTGGCGCCGGTGCGCCGCTTGAACGCCGTGAAGGCTTCGCAGAACCAGGTGTAGCCGTAGCCATCGGGATGTGAGGCGCGGTATTCCTGCCAGAGCAGGGTCAGCGTCACCCCCTTGCGCTTCAGCTCGGCCGCGACCGTCGGCCAGTGCGGCTCGCACCTGTCGCGCGGGGGCCGGCCCATGCGGCGGAACAGCGTCTCTTGCAGGACCGCGTCGTCCTCGTATTCCGCCGGCAGCGGCCAGGCGGTAAGGCCGACCTCGCGGGCCCGCAGCAAATAGGTCGACACTGTCGTCTTGGAGACCTTCAGCCGTTCCGCCACCTCTCGCGCCGAGAGGCCTTGGTCATGCGTCAGCCGCAGGATCGTTCGTGCATCTCTCACCGTCGTTCGTCTCGTCTGCTTCCGTCTGGGCATGTCCCCTCCCGGCAAAAGCCAAGAGGTAGACGCCGAGACGGCGCACCCGAAAGCTGAACTCAGATCGCCCCGTGATGCTGTCCGGGACTTTCCGGAATCACTGGCCGCGACTTACTGAAATCTCTGGCCAGGACTTTCCGTAATCGGTGTCCGGGACTTTCCGAAACGCGCAGGCGCCGGACACCGTGCGCGATGCCGGCGCTCTGGTCGCGGCCCTGACGGCGGCCGCGGACCGGGTCGCGGCCGGCGGCCTCGTCGTCCTCGATGTCAGCGTCGATCCCGGCTATGCGACGGAGATGGTGGCGACGGATTGAGCGCTCACCCCGCCATGACGTCCTCGGCCCGGTCGGGATAGATCACCGTCTCGGCCAGTCGGTACATCGCCTCGACCTCGTCCTTCGCACGATAGCGGACCGCCGTGCCTTTCGCCGCCGCCAGCTGCTCGGCCACGATGTTGCGGCGGACTTCCGAGGTGAAGGCGTTCAGCCGGTGATAGGCCTCGGAAATCGTGCGGCCCAGCGTCGTGATGCCATGGCCCAGCAGCACCAGGCAGTTGGTCTCCTGAATGAACTCGTGGACGATGCGCGTGTCGCTCTCGACGTCGACGTCGGCCGGCAGGTAGTAGGCGGGCTTGCCATGGATGAAGGGGAAGTCGAGGCTGACGACGCCGACCTCCTCGAACGCGCCCGAGGCGAAGAAGCCGATCGTGGCGTCGTCGTGCACATGGATGACCGCGTCGATGTCGGGGCGCAGGCGCAGGATCTCGCGGTTGAGATTGTGGCCGACGCTGGTCATCCGCTCGCCATGCAGGATCCGGGAACTCGGAATATCGGTGACGACGATGTTTTCGCGCCCCATCTCCTCCAGGCTGACCTCGGCATGCTTGGTATAGGCAAGGCCGTGCGCGAAGTCCGGATGGCGCGCGCGGATCGCCATGTTACCCAGCGTGTTGTGGATATAGCCGCGCGCGGCGACCATGCCGGCGTAGCGTAGAAATTCCGCGCCGATCGCCTCCTCGAAGTCGATGTTTTCCCCGCCCATTGCATCCCCCCGTATTCGCAATCGCCGCGCGACGCGGCTACACTCCTCTTGTCATAAATCAAAAAGCCGACAAAGGGGGCAATCATGGCTTGGATTCGGACGATCTCGTGGACCTCGAAACTCTCCTATGCGGAGTGCATGAAACACTTCCGCAAGGAACTGGTACCGGTTTTGGCCGAGAGCCCGGCGACGGCGATGCAGATGACGCAGATCGGACCGAACGCGGGCATGCTGATCCAGCACTTCGAGAACAAGCGCGCCCTCAACCAACACGACAAGGCGATGGCTGATTCCCGCAAGCAGGCCGCCAAGGACCTGAAGATGCGCATGACCGTGCACGACGGCGAGGTGAAGTGGAGCCGTTAGACGCCCGCTTCATGATTCGAACGCAGGGCGCCGATGCTAGCCCGCATCGATAAAGGCACACCTACGTCAGATGCCTGGCGAGCAGGCCTTCCAGTCGGGCGACGTCGACGGAATCGACGGCTGCAGCCTCCGCACGGTTGAAGCGATGCCCGAACTCCGAAAGGAAGGTGAGGGCAAAGAGCGCGGTGTAGACGTCGAGCACGCGATCCGCATCGCGATCGCGACTGTAGGCCTGGCGCCAACACTCGGCATAGAAGGGCGCGTGGCCGTGCGCCAGCAGGGCCATTCGAATGAGGCCGACCAGAAACAGCGGATCGCCAAAACAAAGATCGTCCACATCGACGATGCCGCTCAGCCGGCCGCCTTCGACGATCACGTTCTTTGTGGTGATGTCGTGCAGGAATGGAGTCGCGGGCACGTCGGCACAGTAATCGCCGATATCCAGGAGCGCCGTCTCGACCCGGTCCGCCAGTCGCTCACAGACGATGCCGGCCGCGCGAAGGCGCCGGCGGCTTCGGGCTACCTGCCCGGTCAGGACGCCTGCCCAACTTTCGTGCGGAAACGGTCCGTCACGGTGAGGCGTAAAGCCAAAGCCTTTCCCCGGCGGCAGTGAGGTAACGATCTCCTGCACCCGGGCCAGTTCGCCGGCGAGCCGGGACAGCTCGTCTTCACTGAGATCGCCGACGACCTGGCCGAGGTCACGCCCCGGCAACCGCTCCAAGATCATGAAGGGAAAGGGATGGCGCGACATCCCATCGTCGGCATGCAGTACCTCGGGCAGCGGCACGCCCATCGGCCGCAGCAGCTGCGACCAATAGAGGGCATCCCGCAGGATTTCGACCTGCGAACCGCGCGATGCACGAACAACCACAGCCCGATCGTCGGACGATACCGCCTCGTAGACAAAATGACTTGTGCCGGTCGGAAACCGCGTCACACGGAGCGGTCCGGAAAGCACCTCGGCCGCCATAGCCGCGGCGAGAACCTCATTCGGTTCCTCGGGCACGGCGCGCACCTCCCCCGCCCCACACCGTCGTCAGGCGGCTTGGCGCTCCTTCGCCAGCAAGGTCAGGATCTCGCGTGCCGCCTCGGGGATGTTGGTGCCGGGGCCGTAGACGGCGGAGACGCCGGCCTGGTGCAGGAAGTCGTAGTCCTTGGCCGGGATGACGCCGCCGCAGACCACCAGGATCTCGCCGGCGCCGGCGGTGCGGAGGGCCTCGATCAGTTCCGGCACCAGGGTCTTGTGGCCCGCGGCCTGGGTCGAGACGCCGACCACGTGCACGTCACTGTCGATCGCGTCGGCGGCGACCTCGGCCGGCGTCTGGAACAGCGGCCCGACGTCGACGTCGAAGCCGATGTCGGCGAAGGCGGTGGCGATCACCTTGGCGCCCCGGTCGTGCCCGTCCTGGCCGAGCTTGGCGACCAGCAGGCGCGGGCGCCGGCCTTCCCGTTCGGCGAAGGCCGCGATCTCGGCAACCGCGGCCTCGAAACCGGCATCGCCCTCGTAGGCCTTGCCGTAGACGCCGGAGATCGAGCGGATCTCCGCCCGGTAACGATCGAAGACGTCCTCCATGGCCAGGCTCATCTCGCCGACCGTGGCCCGGGCGCGTGCCGCCTCGACGCAGGCGGCCAGCAGGTTCGCGTCACCCGCCGCCCGGTCGCGGAGCGCGTTCAGCGCGTTTGCCACCGCCGTCTCGTCCCGGCCGGCGCGGATCGTCGCCAGGCGGGCGACCTGCGCCTGGCGCACTTCGGTGTTGTCGATCTCGCGGACGTCGATCTCCTCTTCCCGCTCCGCGCGGTACTTGTTGACGCCGACGATCACCTCTTCGCCCCGGTCGATGCG
The DNA here is from genome assembly GCA_951812805.1 of uncultured Alphaproteobacteria bacterium. Lineage (GTDB taxonomy): Bacteria > Pseudomonadota > Alphaproteobacteria > JASLMY01. The sequence goes on from CATOSZ010000005.1 coordinate 49,496, forward strand.
GGCCTGGCGACGGGCGGCGGCCTCCTCGATGCGGAGCTTCGGCATCCCAGCCTCGACAGCGCGGGTCATGCCGCCCATCGCCTCGACCTCCTCGATCAACTCCCAGGCGTGGCGGGCCAGCGACTGGGTCAGCGCCTCCACGTAATAGCTGCCGCCCAGGGGATCGACGACGCGGGTGACACCGGTTTCCTCCGCCAGGATCAGCTGGGTATTGCGCGCCACCGACGCGGCGAAATCCGAGGGCAGCGCGATCGCCTCGTCGAAGGAATTGGTGTGCAGGCTCTGGGTGCCGCCCAGCACGGCGGCCATCGCCTCGTAGGCGGTGCGGACGATGTTGTTGTGCGGCGATTGCTCGGTCAGGCTGACGCCGCTGGTCTGGCAGTGGGTGCGCAGCATCAGGCTGCGCGGGTTCTGCGGCTCGAACCCGCCGACGATGCGGGCCCACAGCATGCGGGCGGCCCGCAGTTTGGCGATCTCCATGAAGAAGTTCATGCCGATGCCGAAGAAGAACGACAGCCGGCCGGCGAAGGCGTCGATCGCCAGGCCCCTGTCGGTCGCAACGCGGACATACTCCAGCCCGTCGGCGAGCGTGAAGGCCAGCTCCTGCACCGCCGTGCCGCCGGCCTCCTGCATGTGGTAGCCGGAGATCGAGATCGAGTTGAAGCGCGGCATCTCCGCCGCGGTGTAGTCGATGACGTCGGCGACGATGCGCATCGAGGGGGCCGGCGGATAGATGTACGTATTGCGGACCATGAACTCCTTCAGGATGTCGTTCTGGATGGTCCCGGACAGCTTCTCGCGCGGCGTCCCCTGCTCCTCGCCCGCAACGATGAAGGTGGCGAGCGTCGGCAACACCGCCCCGTTCATGGTCATCGAAACGCTCATCTGGTCGAGCGGGATCTGGTCGAACAGGATCTTCATGTCCTCGACCGAGTCGATCGCCACGCCCGCCTTGCCGACATCGCCGACGACGCGGTCGTGATCCGAGTCGTAGCCCCGGTGCGTCGCCAGGTCGAAGGCGACGGAAAGCCCGGTCTGCCCGCCGGCGATGCCGCGACGATAGAAGGCGTTCGATTCCTCCGCCGTGGAGAAGCCGGCGTATTGCCGGATCGTCCAGGGCCGGTTGGTATACATCGTCGCGCGCACGCCCCGCGTGAAGGGCGCCTGGCCCGGCAGGGTGTCGGTTTCCGCCAACGCCTCCAGATCCGCCGCGGTATAGAGCGGCTTGATGGCGATACCCTCCGGCGTCGCCCAATCGAGATCGAGGCTATCGCGACGCAACTCCTTGGCCGCCATCCGGGCCCAGGCGTCGAGACGGCTCTCAGCGTCATTACTCATGACTTCGTCCTCCACGGTCGTCGCGGCACTATAGCCTATCCCGAGGGACAACTCAGGCGTTCGGCTGGGCGAAGGCCGCTTCCATTTCGCGGCGCACGCCGAGGGCCGGGTCGCTCTCGTCCAGCGTGACGTCGGCCCAGGTCAGCAGTTCGCCCGCCTTGATATCGCGGGTGAGCGGGCCGTCGCTCGCCAGGCCCAGCGGCAGGCCGCCGAGCGCGAGCGAGGTCGAGGCCGCGACCTGCTTGCCCCAGACCAGGTAACCGCCCTCCCCGTCCAGTACCTCGCCCGCCTTCAGGTCGCGTTTGGCGCAGGCGACGACGTCGGAGCGGAACGCCGTCGGCGCCCCCGTCGGCTCACCGCGCAACGCCACGCTCGCGACCGTCACGCCGAGTTCGTGGCCGATCATGTGCGTCGGCCGGTATAGCGCGAAATGCTCGTAGCTCTCGTCGGGCAGGAAGCCGTACTGCCGGTTGCATTCCACCACATAGTCATGGCCCGCCGCGACGACGACGAAGGTGCCCATGCGGATGTGATGTTCGATCTCGTTCATTTCCGCATCGAGGGAGGAGACGACCTCGGTCGTGCCCGTGTGGCTGAGGCGCCCGCCGGCCGCTGCCGGCTTGCAGATCGAGGCGAGCTCGTAGCAGGACGCGGTCGGAAAGCCGAGGCCGCCGGCTTGCGGTGTCAGGCCGGTGGCGTTGCAGACCGCCGTCATCTCGATGCCGGATTTCGAGCCGTCGTGAAAGCTGTTGAACATCTTCGGGTTCAGGCCGCCGGCCTCGGCCTGTTCGGCGGTGATGTAGAAATGATCCCACACCGTCTCCGGCGTCGAGGCATGGAAGCTCGGATGCCAGGCGGTGCCCTTGCCGGCGGAGACGACCTCGAAGCCGCAGGTCCGCGCCCAGTCGACCTGCTCGCAGATCAGCGCCGGCTGATCGCCGTAGGCGAGCGAGTAGACGACGCCCGCCTCCGCCGCCTTGCGGGCCAGCAACGGCCCCGCGACCACGTCGGCCTCGACGTTGACCATGACGATGTGCCGGCCGGCGGAAATCGTCGCCAAGGCATGGCGAATGCCGACCCGGGGATCGCCCGTCGCCTCGATCACCAGGTCGATCTCACCGGCCGCGATGAGGGCCGCGGCATCCTCCAGCAGGTAGGTCGCCCCGCTCGCCACCGCGCCGTCGAAGGACGTGGCGGCATAAGCCGCCTCGTCCCAGCCGGTGACCCGACAGGCGTGGCGGGCCCGCTCGACATCGAGGTCCGCGATCGCCACGACATGGATCCCGGCGGTGCGCCGGGCTTGCGAGAGGAACATGGCGCCGAACTTGCCGGCGCCGATCAGGCCGACACGCACCGGGCGTCCGGCCTCCGCACGGGCGGCCAGGAGGGAATGGAGGTTCATCGGCGGTTGTCCTCAGGCGGCGTCCTGGGCGAGCAGGCAATCATCGGCCAGCGGTCGGATCGGCGTGAAATCGCGATGCGCAATCCACTCGGCCCGTTTGTACTGCTGGATCGCGTTGTCGACCCGGTTGGCACTGACATAGACGATGGTCCGGCCCCAGGGCGTCATGTTCGGGGGCGAGCCGTGCACCAGATTGCCATGGAAGAAGATGCCGCCGCCGGGCGCACCCTTCGGCGCGACGATCCCGTGCTGGTCGACCAGCCGGGTCATGGTGGCATTGTCGATGGTCCACAATGGGTAGCTGGTCGTCGCGGTGTCGTGGCCCGCCTCGATCACGCCGCCCTTGTGGCTGCCGGGAATGAAATAGAGCGGGCCGTTATACTCGTTCACCTCGTCCAGGAAGATCGCCAGGTTCATCGCCCGGGGCTCCGGCATCCGGTCGTCGCGCGACCAGACGCCATAGTCCTGGTGCCATTGCCAGACGTCACCGTCGAAGGCGGCCTTGGCGTTGACCTTGAACTGGTGGATGTAGACCTCGCCGCCGAGCAGCGACATCGCCGGCTCGACCAGGCGGGGATGGCGGGCGACCTTCTCGAAGACGTCGGAGAAGCGGTGCGCGGCGAACACCGTGCGCACGGTCTTGCCGTCGCTCTCGCGCACGATCTCCTCGCGCTCCTGGTCATAGAGGCGGCCTGCCTCCTCGCGCAGGACGGCCACTTCCGCCGGGCTGAACAGCTCGGGGAAAAACAGATAGCCCTCATCGTCGAACTGCCGCCTTTCGGCCTCGCTCAGCTGCATCTTCGTCTCCCTCGCAGGCGTCTTCCCGTTTCTAGCACGGGCCCGCCGCGCCGTGCATCAGGCTTGCGGCGGTACCGGGGTCCACACCGGCTTGCCGGCGAAATGCGCCTGCAGATTGTCGTAGACCAGGTCCGCCATGGCGCGCCGCGTTTCGCGGGTCGACGAGGCGATGTGCGGCGTCAGCACGACGTTCTCCATGGCCATCAGTTCGTCGGGCACCGCCGGCTCGCCGTCGAAGACGTCGAGGGCGGCGCCGGCGATGGTACCGGCCTGCAAGGCGGCGACGAGGGCCGGCTGGTCGATGATGGTGCCGCGCGCCGTGTTGATCAAAAAGCCATCGGGGCCGAGCGCCGCCAGCACCTCGGCGCCGACCAGGCCGCGCGTCGCCTCGCCCCCCTCGCAGGCGACGAGCAGGATATCGCTCGCCGCGGCCAGTTCGACCAGCGTCGGATAGGCCAGGTAGGGCAGATCGCCCATCGGCTTGATATCGTGATAGCCGACATGCAGGCCGAAAGGCTGCGCACGACGCGCCACCGCGCCGCCAATACGCCCGAGGCCGAGGATGCCGAGCCGCTTGCCCTTCACCGTGGTACCGAGGTCCATGCGCCCGGCCAGCCACTTGCCCTCGCGCAGGAAGCGCTCACTCTCGCCGATGCGGCGCGGCGCCATCAGAATGAAGATCATCGCCAGGTCCGCGACGTCCGCGGTCAGCACGTCGGGGGTATGGGTGACGATGACGCCCTGGCCCTGCGCCGCCAGGACATCGGTCGCATCGAAGCCAACCGAGCAATGGGCGATGATCTCCAGATTCTCCAAGCGGTGGATCAGATTGGCGTTCGGACCCTTCATGCCGCCGGCCAGCACGCCGCGCACCCGCGGCCCGACCTCGTCGATGAGCGCATCCGGGTCGGCCGGGTTGGTGAAATCGTGGATCGTGTACTCTTTCGCCAACCGCTCCATCAGGTAGGGCGGCAGGGTGGCGACCTGCAACAACTCGATCATGTCTTGGCTCCCCGCACCAGGCGGCCCGGCAGGGCGCCCGTCGCCTCGCCGTGGCGGTAGACCACCTCGCCGGCGACGATGGTGGCGTCGTAGCCGACGGTCCGCTGGACCATGCGCTTGCCGCCGGCCGGCAGGTCGTAGATCACTTCCGGCGCATGCACTTGCAAACGGTCGTAGTCGATGACGTTGAGATCCGCCTTGCGGCCGACGGCGATTATCCCGCGGTCATGCAGGCCGATCGCATGGGCGTTGTCCGCCGAAAGCCGCCGGACCGCCCAGACGAGCGGCAGCCGCTCCCCCCGCGTGCGGTCGCGGGTCCAATGGGTCAGCAGGTAGGTGATGGCGCTGGCATCGGTCAGCACGCCGACATGGGCCCCGCCATCGCCCAGCCCGACGAGGGAGTTGGGATGGCGCATCATGTCCTTCACCGTCTCCAGGTCGCCATGGGCGTAGTTGGAGAGCGGGCGATAGAGGATGTTCCGCCCTTCGTTCTCCATCAGCAGGTCGTAGCCGACCTCCTCCGGCGTGCGGCCCTCGCGCGCGGCAATCGCGGCGATCGAGCGATCCGCGCTCGGCTCGTAGTCCGGCGGGTCGCCTAAGGGGAAGATCCGTTCCCAGGTGAGGACGCGGGTCCGCATCAGATGCTCGCCCTGCGGCTCCGACAGCATACGCGCCCGGAAGGCCGGATCGCTGAGGCGGGCGAGCTTGCCCGCATGCGGCAGGTCCTTGATCTCAGCCCAGGCCGCGCAGGCCATGAAGGGGTTGAGCGAAATTTCGAAGCCGAGCATGACGCCGGTCGGCCGGGTCAGCACCTGGCCGAAGATCGCCGCACCGTCGGCGTTCGCCTCGGCGATGTCGGCCATGGTCTCACGCCAGAGTTCGGGCCGCTTGTCGCGCTGCAGGACGGTGATGGTCATCGGCCGGCCGGCGGTGTGCACCAGGCGGCGCAGCATCGCCATTTCCTCGGCCGGGTCGTCGAAGTCGGAAATCACCTGCAGCCAGCCCTGCCCGGTCTCGCCGACCGCGGCCGCGATCTCGTGCAGTTCCGCCTCCGCCGCGCCGAGCGTCGGCGTGTTCTCGCCGGCGACGGTGCGATGGTTGATGGTCCGGCTGGTCGAAAAGCCGAGCGCGCCGGCCCGGATGCCGTCCGCCGCGAGGCGCGCCATCGCCGCCCGGTCCGCCGCCGTCGCATCCTCGCGGGCGACGCCGCGGTCCCCCATGACATAGACGCGGAGTGCGGCGTGCGGCACCTGGGTGGCCACGTCGAGATCGAAGGGCTTGCCGTCGAGGGCGTCGAGATAGTCGGCGAAGCTTTCCCAGTTCCACGGCAGGCCGGCGGCCAGCACCGGCTCCGGGATGTCCTCGACGCCCTCCATCAGCTCCACCAGCTTGTCGCGCTGATGCGGCCGACAGGGCGCGAAGCCGACACCGCAGTTGCCGATCATCACCGTGGTCACACCATTCCAGGAGGATGGATTGATCCGGTTCGACCAGGTCACCTGGGCGTCGTAGTGCGTGTGCACATCGACGAAGCCCGGCGTGACGATCCGCCCTTTGGCCTCGACCTCCTCCGCCCCCTTGGGCAGATCCGGGCCGATGGCGGAAATCCTGCCGCCGGAAACCGCGATGTCGGCATCGATCGGCGCGCCGCCGGTGCCGTCATAAAGGGTGCCGCCACGAATGACGAGATCGGGGGTGTCGGTCATGTCTCTATACTCATCGTTGCCTCGGGCAGCGCCAGTCTGGCCCAGGACGTGAATCGCGACAAGCCGGCTCAGATTTCCAGGCCCGCACGACGTAAACCGTCCAGAAAATGTTCGCGGTCCTCGCCCCGACGAAACGTATAGGCCGTGTCGAAGTAAGACAGCGACACATCAGGATGAAGGCGGCGCAGCGTTGCGATCGCCGAGGCCGCCGCCGCCGTGTCGCCCAGCATGCCGAGCGCGGCGACCAGGCGGTGGTAGCCGCGAAAATTCTCGCCCTGGGCGGCGATCGCCTGTTCGCCGAATGCCTTCGCGGCCTCGTAATTCCCCAACAGCAGATGGCCGAGCGAGAAGGCCGAAAGCGCGTGCGTGCGCAGCGGATCGTTCGGATCCAGACGTTGCCAGATCTCGAGCGTATGGATCGCCTCTTCGCAGTACCCGGTGAAGACCTGGCAACCGCCCAGGAAATGGTAGGCACGGGCCGCACTCGGGTTCAGTTCGATGGCCCGGTTCAGCTCCTGGATGCCGGCCTCGTGCCGGTTGGCAAAGAGGAGCGCGGCCCCGAGTGCGGTGTGGGCCAGCCAGTCCCCTTCGTTTACCGCCAGCGCGCGCCGCGCCGCCGTGGCCGCCGTCTCGAAATTCCGCGAAAGATCGAGCCTGAGATCCCGGTTCGCCGCCAGGATCTCGCACATGGCCTGGAGGGCCGCCGCACCACTCCAGTCCGGATCCTGGTGCACCGCCCGGGCCAGCAGCCGGCGAGCCTTTTCGTCGTCTTCCCGGGTCTGCTGATTGATATGCCATTGCGCCCGCATGGCATTCTCCCAGGCATCGAGCGCCTCGGGCGCCTTCCGCGCCGCGCGCTGTTGCTCGGCGCGGCCGATCTCCGGCTCGATGCTGGCAACGATGGTCTCGGTGATCTCGTCCTGCAGGGCGAAGATATCGTCGAGATCGCGGTCATAACGCTTGGCCCAGAGGTGGTGTCCGCTGGCGGCATCGATCAGCTGCGCATTGACCCGCACCCTGGGCCCGGCCTTGCGAACGCTGCCTTCCAGTACGTAGCGGGCGCCCAGCTCGGCGGCGATGCGGGTCACATCGATCGACTGCCCCTTGTAGGTGAAGGTCGAATTTCACGAGATCACCGGAAACCAGCGCCATTGGGACAAGGCCGTTATCACGTCCTCGGTAATGCCGTCGGCGAAATAGTCCTGCTCGGGGTCAGCGCTCAGATTGTCGAACGGCAGCACGGCGAGCGCCGGCCGGGCCAGGACCTGGGCATTCGGTGCGGCGGACGCCGGCGGCCCCTCGCGCCAGTTCCACGCATGTACGGGCCGCGCGATGTTCTTCACCACGACTTCACCGAGATCCTCGAGGGTCAGGTCCAGCCGGTCGACGATCTGCTCGCGCACAGTGCGGGATAGGCAAATGCCACCCGCATCCGCCATGGCCTCCAGCCGCGCGGCGACGTTGACGCCGTCGCCATGGATGTCGTCGCCATCGACGATGACGTCGCCGAGATTGACGCCGACGCGAAACAGCATGCGCCGGGCCTCGTCCCGGTCGGCTTCGCGCGCGGCGACGGCACGCTGGAGAATTCCAACAGCAGGCCGTCGCCGCTGCTCTTGACCAGGCGTCCGCCGTGGTCGGCAACGGCGGGATCGACGATCTCGCTGCGAAGGGATCCCAAATGGGCAAGCGTGCCCTCCTCGTCGGCACCCATCAGTCGCGAGTAGCCGACGACATCTGCGGCGACAATGGCCGTAAGTCTGCGCTGCGTCGTCTTCGTCATGGCGCGCAGCTTAGCCCGCCGGCCGCGCCTCAGCCACGCCCGAAGTCTCGACGGCCGATAGAGGCGACGGCGCGCGGAAAGCCTGTTAGAAGGCTCCCGCCCCACGTCCCCCAAGGAGTATTCGATGTCGCGCCACCTGCAGATCATGATCGCCTGCGGCATTCTCATCGTCCTGCTGGCCGGCGGCCTGCGCCAGTCCTTCGGCGTCTTCCTGCCGCCGATCGCCCTGGATCTCGACATCCAGCGCCAGTTCTTCGGTCTGGTGATTGCCAGCCAGGCCCTGCTGTTCGGCATCTGCCAGCCGGTCGCCGGGCTGCTGGCGGACCGTTTCGGCGCCTACAAGTTGATCCTCGGCGGCGCTCTGCTCTATGCGGGCGGCCTCTGGTTCGCGAGCTCGAGCGAGAGTGCGCTCGGCCTCTATCTCTCGCTCGGCCTGATGGTCGGCGTGGGGCTCAGCGGCTCGACCCAGGTCATCGTGCTGGGCGCCGTCGGCAAGGTTGTACCGGAGGAGCGCCGGGGCACCGCCTTCGGCCTGATCATCGCGTCCGCCTCGCTCGGCATGTTTTTCATGGTGCCGGGCACCCAGGCGCTGATCGACGGATTCGGCTGGCGCCAGGCCATGGCGCTGCTGGCCGTCGCCATCCTGGTGCTGCCCCTGCTGGCCGTCGGCCTGACGGGCGCGAAAACGAGCGAGCCGGCGGGCCCGCGCCAATCGCTCGGCGCCGCGATCTGGGAGGCGCGCACCCATTCCGGTTACATCCTGCTGACGCTCGGCTTCTTCGTCTGCGGCTTCCACGTCACCTTCGTCGGCACCCATCTGCCGGCCTATCTCGCGGACAATCAGGTTTCCTCCTGGGCGGCCTCCCTGGCGCTCGGGATGATCGGTCTATTCAACGTCGTCGGCGCCTTTCTGTTCGGCAAGCTTTCGGACCGCTATTCGAAGAAGAACCTGCTGGTCGTGCTCTACATCGGGCGGGCGATCGTCATGTCCCTGCTACTCGTCGTGCCGATCAACGATGCGACCGCCCTCGTTTTCGGCGCCTTGATGGGTGTGATGTGGCTGGCGACCGTGCCGTTGACCGGCGGCATCGTCGCGCAGATCTTCGGCACCCGCTATTTCGGCATGCTGTTCGGCGTCGTCTTCATGAGCCACCAGTTCGGCGCCTTTGGCGGCGCCTGGCTCGGCGGCTATATTTACGATGTCACCGGCTCGTACGACTTGATGTGGGGCCTCTCGATCGGCCTCGGCCTGGTGGCGGCACTATTGCACTGGCCGATCCGCGAACAGCCGTTGGAACGGCTGGCGCACGAGACGGCGTGAGGAGCGGGACATGACGGGATCTCTCGACGGCCGGGTGGCGATCGTCACCGGCGGCAATTCCGGTATCGGCCGGGCGAGCGCGCTGGCCCTGGCAGCGAAGGGCGCGCGCGTCGTCGTCGCCGCCCGGCGCGAGGCCCCGGGCCTGGCCGTCGTCGACGAAATCCGAGCCGCCGGCGGCGAGGCCGTCTTCGCCCGCACCGACGTCACCAAGACGGCCGACATCACCGCCATGATCGAGACCGCGCTTACGACCTACGGCGGCCTCGACATCGCCTTCAACAATGCGGGCAACGGGGTGCAGGGTGCGCCGGCACGCATGCACGAGCGGGACGAAGACTATTGGGATCACTATTCCCATACCTTCCTGCGCGCCGTCTTCGTCGCCATGAAGGCGGAGATCGAGGTGATGCTGGCGCGCGGCAAGGGCGGGGTCATCGTCAACAACGCCTCCACCGCCGGGCTGAAGGCGCATGCGGGCAGCCCGATCTACAGCGCGATGAAGTTCGGCGTCGTCGGCGTGACCCGTTCCGCGGCCCTGCAATACGGCGAGGACGGCATCCGCATCAACGCCGTCTGTCCGGGCTGGATCGACACGCCGATGACCGAGGATTGGAAGAACCGGCCCGAGTGGACCAACGCCATCCTCGCCCAGCAGGCGACGAAGCGGCCCGGCCGGCCGGAGGAGGTCGCCAGCCTGGTCGCCTGGCTCGCCGAAGACGGCGCCAGCTTCATGACCGGCGCGGCGATCCCGGTCGACGGCGGCCTGGTCGCCTGACGGCGGCGACCTACAGGCCCAGAATGCGTTTCGCCATGACGTTGCGCTGAATTTCGTTCGAGCCGCCCCAGATCGACATCTTGCGACATTCGAGAAAGTCGGCCATGCGGGCGTTCGCGTCGCGCGGCCCGACCGCCGGGACGTTGCCGCCCTGCTCATAGGCCTCGACGCTGTAGGGCATGGCGCAGTAGCCGAGCGCCTCGGCGGTCAGCTCGGTGATGCGCTGGTTGGTCTCGGAACCGCGGATCTTGACCAGGGACGAGAGGGCGCCGAGGTCCAGGCCCGCCGCACCTTGGGCCAGCATGCGCTCGGTCGTACAACGGGTCGTCATCAGGTCGATCTCGACCGCCGCCCGCGCGCGCCCTGGGTCAGCCAGCCCGGCCGAGGCGTCCCACATGTCGGCCAGGCGGCGCCCGGCCCTCCCGATTTCGGCGCTGCCGCCGGAACGCTCGTGCTCCAATAGATACTTGGCGATGGTCCAGCCCTCGCCCGCCCGGCCGATCCTGTTCGCGGCCGGCACCCGGACGTCGGTAAGGACGACCTGATTGAAGTAGTGCGTGCCGTCGAGAATCCGGATCGGCTCGACGAGGATGCCGGGCGACGTCATGTCGACCAGCAGGCAGGTGATCCCCTCCTGCTTGCGGCCCTCGGCGCTGGTGCGGACCAGGGCGAACATCCAGTCGGACCAATGCGCCTTGGAGGTCCAGATCTTCGTGCCGTTGACGACGTAATCGTCGCCGTCCCGTTCCGCCCGGGTCGTGAGGGCGGCCAGGTCCGAACCGGCGCCGGGCTCCGAATAGCCCTGGCACCAGAGTTCGTCGGCAGCCAGGATCGGCGGCAGGAAGCGGGCCTTCTGCGCCTCGTCGCCAAAGGCGATCAGCACCGGCCCGACCATCGCGGCGCCGATCGGCAGGACCGGCGGCGCGATGCCGGCACATTCGTTCTCGAAGACGAAGGCCTGGGCGGCCGTCCATCCGGCACCGCCATGCGCGAGCGGCCAGCCGGGCGCCGCCCAGCCGCGCGCATGCAGGATCTTCATCCAGCGCACATAGTCGTCGCGCCGCAGGTAGAGGCCGCGGGCCACCTTCTCGCGAAGGTCCGCCGGCAAGGCCTCGGCCAGAAACGCCCGCACCTCCGCCCGGAAGGCGTCGTCGTCGTGTGCGAGATCCATCGTGCCCCTCCCCGCTCGTCCGCGTCATCATGGACGAGGCATTATTGCCCTTTGGGCCAGCCGCGAACAGCCTTAGAGTCGCGTCCCATCGGACCAAGATCCATCCACCTGCTCGGGGCGACGCCTCGACCCCACGGGAGACCCGGTATGACCACGATGAACGTCGGCTTCGTTCTGTTCCCCAATCTCACCCAGCTCGACTTCACCGGACCGTTGCAGGTGTTGGCGCGGTTGCCGGGCGCCGAGATCCATATCGCCGCCAAAAGCACAGCGCCCGTGCCGACCGATTGCCCGCTGGCCCTGGTGCCGACGACCAGGTTCGCCGACTGCCCGCCGCTCGACCTCATCTGCGTGCCGGGCGGCCTCGGCGTCGCCGAGGCGGTGGGGGATGCGGAGACGGTCGACTTCATCCGCACGCAAGGAGAACGCGCGCGCTGGGTGACCTCGGTCTGTACCGGCGCCTTCCTGCTGGGCGCCGCGGGCCTGCTGGACGGCCGGCGCGCCACGACGCATTGGGGCTATACCGGGTTGCTGCCGCTGGTCGGCGCCACCCACGAGGCGGGCCGCGTCGTGCACGACGGCAACGTCACCACCGCCGGCGGCGTGACCTCGGGCATCGACTTCGCGCTTCGCCTCGTCGCCGAGATCGCCGGCGAGGAGGTCGCGCAATCGATCCAACTGACCATCGAATACGACCCGGCCCCGCCCTACCAGTCGGGCCATCCTTCCCAGGCGCCGGACGCCGTCATGGCCAAGGTCGGCCCGAACTTCGAAGCCTCCAGTGCACGTATGCGCGAGGCCCTCGCCGCGGCATAAAGGCGCCTCAATCCTATCGGTCGGCCCGGCTAAGTACGGCGTGCAGGAGCACGTTTACGCTCGGGGCGGCGTCTTCGAGGCTGACGTTCTCCGCCTCGTTGTGGGTGATGCCGCCGTCGCAGGGACAGAAGATCAGCGCCGTCGGACAGACGTGCGTCATGTTGTAGGCGTCGTGTCCGGCTTGGCTCAGCAGTTCGATATAGGGAATCTCCAGCGCGCCTGCGGCGTCGCGGACCCGCTGCGTGCAATCGTCATCGAAGGCCTCGTCGCCGAAGCGCCAGGTCTCGGCGATCTCGATATCGACGTTGCCCTTCTTGGCGGAGGCCTCCAGCGCGGCCAGGACCTCGGCGCGCATCGTCTCGACGCCGGCCTGTTCCGGGTGGCGGAAGTCGACGGTCAGCATCGCGTGTTCCGGCAGGATGCCGGTCGCGTTCGGCCAGATCTCGATCTGGCTGGAGGTCGCCTTGGCGCCCGCGTCATGGTGCGCCCAGCCGATGTCGTTGACCGCGGCGATGACATAGCCGGCGCCGACCAACGCGTTGCGGCGCTGATCCATCGGCGTCGGCCCGGTATGCGCCGTCTCGCCGGAAATACGGATCCGCATGCCGCGTGTCGCATAGCCGCCGGTAACGACCCCGACGGGGACGCCGGCCGCCTCCAGCAAGGGGCCCTGCTCGATGTGCAGTTCGAAATAGGAATCGATCTCCCGCCCGCCGACGGGCGTGCTGCCGGCATAGCCGATCTCGGCCAGCGCATCGCCAAAAGTGATGCCGTCGAGATCGGTGCGCGCCAGCCCCCATTCCAGGCTTTGAATGCCGGCGAACACCGCGGAGGCCATCATCGGCGGGTTGAAGCGCGCACCCTCCTCGTTCGACCAGTCGACCAGCTCTATCGGCCGGCGGGTTTCGATGCCGCGGTCGTTCAGGCTGCGCAACGCTTCCAAGCCGCCCAACACGCCGAGGATGCCGTCGAACTTGCCCCCGGTGTATTGCGTGTCCAGATGGCTGCCGACCAGAACCGGCGGCAGCTCGTCCTCGCGCCCGGCCCGGCGCGCGAAGATCGAGCCCATGCCATCGACCCGCACCGCAAGCCCGGCCTCTTCGCACCAGGCCACGAACAGGTCGCGCATCTCGCCGTCGGATGCATCCAGGGCCAGCCGGCGCAAGCCCTGATCGCGGCCCGGCCCGATCTCGCCCGACCGCATGACCGTGTCCCACAGCCGCTGTTCGTTTATCGCCAGGGTATTCTTCGTGTTCATGTCCCGTCTCCCGGTCAGAGCGTTCGCACCCGGACGTCTTCCGCCGCGTCCGCGACGATTCCATTGCGGAGCGGCCGGCCGAACAGCTCGCTCTCGATCTCGAATACGTCGCCCGGACGGGTTTCGACGCCGTCGGCGGTGCTGATCGCGTCGGCGCCGAAGAAATGGACATGCACGTCGCCCGGCCGGCGGAACAGCCCGTATTTGAAGTGATGGTGTTCCAGGTTGGCGAGGCTGTGCGACATGTTCGCTTCGCCGGAACGGAACGGCTTCTCCCAAACCACTTCATTGCCCCGGCGCACCCGAACGGTGCCGGCAACGTCGGCCGGCAACTCGCCGATCAGCAGCTCCGGCCCGAAGGAACAGGGGCGGAGCTTGGAATGGGCGAGGTAGAGATAGTTCTGCCGTTCCATCACATGATCGGCGTACTCGTTGCCGAGCGCATAGCCGATGCGGCACGGCGTGCCGTCGGGCGCGATGATGTAGAGGCCGGCGATCTCCGCCTCGTCGCCGCCGTCGAGCGCGAAGGCCGGCATCGCCAGGCCCGCTTCCGGCGGCACGACACAGGCGCCGTCGCCCTTGTAGAACCATTCGGGCTGCACGCCGGTCTCGCCCGGCGCCGGCTTGCCGCCGTCGAGGCCGAGCTTGAACATCTTCATCGAGTCGGTGAGCGCATCGTCCGCCGCCGCGGCATCCAGCTTCACATGCATCTGGTCGCGCGCGTCGGCCGAGCCGAGATGGGTGAGGCCGGTGCCGGTGACGATGCAGTGCGCGGGATCGGGATGGTCGAGGGGGGCGAGGATCCGTCCCTCCGCCAGCACCTGGTCCAAGCTCTCGCGCCCGTCGCTGAGCCGCGTGGTGACGAGATGGGTGAGCGGCGCGTCCGTCTCAACGGCGATCGAGGCCAGCTCATGGACGGAGGTGCAATCGCCCAGAACCTCCAGCTCGCCCCCCTCCCCCACCATGGCGACACGGCGTGCGCCATCCCGGTCCTTGAACTGCACCAGCCTCATGATGTCGTGTCCTTTTCTCGTGCCGTCACGTCGGCTTGGCGGAGGGGAACTGGTCGATCCCCAGCTCCGCCCGGATCCCGACGGAGAGATCGGCCTTGTAGTCCTCCAGCGGGATGCCCGTGGCATCGGCGATCCTGACGACCGCGTTGAAGATCGCCACCACGCCCGCCGCCTCGATCGCCGCCTGCGCACCGAGCCCGGTGACGAGCCGCGCCCGCGCCTCGGCCAGGCGACCGCCGCCCTCGAAGAACGCCTCGGCAAAATCGATCAGCGCTTCGGCGTCGTCGACGCCGCTCGGACCCATGTTGTCGCCGCCCGTCCCCAGGATGCCGCCGAACCCGTAGTCCTCGCCCTTGTGTTCGCCGCTCGCACGGAGCAGCACCGCATGGCTGGTGGTTCAGTAGAAGCACTGGTTGATGGCGGACACCCGCGCCGCCAGCAGCTCGATCTGCGCATGGGTCAGCGCCCGGTACTCGTTGGCGAAGTCGCGCAGCACCGCGTCGGGAAGATAATGGATGGAATCCAGGTCGAAGAAGCCCTTGACCTCCGCCGGCACCAGGCTGAGCGCCCGGTGGATGTTGGCGCCGCCGAGCCCGTCGTAGAGATCCGCTTCCCCCGCGCCCACATCCTCCGGCGCCACCGTCGGCACCCAGGCGAGGCCCGCCTTGGCGCCGGCCGGGCGCTGCCGCGTCGGTATCCCCGGCTGTGGCGCCGGCAAGGGATGGGGCGGCATGTCGAGGGCCTCGGCGAAACTGTCGATCGCGGTCACATTGGCGATCACTGCGACCGCCTCGACATACTCGCCCTCCGCCATGCCGTCGGTGATGAGGGCGTCGTACCAGGACCGGGTCAAGCGGCTCTGATCCGTCGTGATCCGATGGACGACGTCGACCAGGGCCTCGGGCAGGTCGCCGAGGCTCTCGTGTGTGCCTTCCACCATGGCGGGCGACAGCGCCGCCTTGCGCTCGCGGCAGAGGGGACAGGCGCGGGCCTGCCGGGCCTCGGCCGCGATCGCCACGCGGGTCGCACCGTCCCACCAGGCGCCTGCCGCCGCGAGGCGGGCCCAGGCCCGGCGATGGGCGGCGACGATCTCCTCGTCGATATCGAGCGGGGAGGCTTCGTATGTGATGTCATCGGCCACGGCGGCCCGGCTCCTTCCAGGAAAATGATGCCGCAACGTTAGTCGGCCCGGCCGCCGTCTTCAACGGCCTTGAATAACCCCGCCCGGCGCGGGATCTTGGCGGACCGCCCCTGCGCCCGCGAGGAGATCCGCCATGCCCGCCATCGCCCAGCCGCTGCCCGACGATATCGCCGCCGCCGTCGAGGGCCTGATCGCCTTCGCCCGGGCCGAGATCCAGCCGCGCCACGAACGATACGGCGACATCCTCGACGACCCCCGCCGCCGCTTTCGCGAGGACGGCCGCCTGGCGGACGAGACGGTCGAAATCATCCGGGAGATGCGGATGTGCGCGGCCGAGGCCGGCTTCTACACGATGTGCGTTCCGGAATCGCTTGGCGGCGGCGGGCTCGGCCATCTCGCCTATTTCGCCGGCTGGCAGGCGCTCTTCCATCACTGCGGGCCGCACCACTGGCTGATGCTCTATGCCATCAGCCATTGGGCCTTCGGGCCGAGCCGCCTGCTGGAAAAGGTCGGGCCCCGCGCGCGCGAGGAAATCCTGGCGCCGCTGATGCGCGGCGAGCAGTCGATGTGCTTCGGCCTTTCGGAACCGGGCGCCGGCTCGGACGTCCAGGCGATGCGCACGCGCGCCGTGGCCGACGGCGAGGGCTGGCGGCTCTCGGGGCGGAAGATCTGGACCACGAATTCGCCGATCGCCGACTACTGCATCGTCTTCGCCGTGACCGACAGCGACCGCGCGGCCGAGCGCCGGGGCGGCATTTCCGCCTTCCTGGTGCCGACGGACGCGCCCGGCTTCCGTATCGACCGGGTCATCCGCATGTTCGGCTCGATCGGTGGCGACGAGGCGGAACTCGCCTTCGAGGATATCCGGGTCGAGCCCTGGCAACTCGTCGGCGAGCTGCACGACGGGTTCCGCACCGCGCTCTATGGCGTCAATCTCGGGCGGATCTACAACACCGCGCGCGCCGTTGGCCTCGGGCGCTGGGCGCTGGAAACCGCCCTCGACCACGCGAGCCAGCGCGAGGCGTTCGGCCAGCCGATCGCCGCCTTCCAGGGCGTCAGCTTTCCCTTGGCGGAAAGTGCGATGGAACTGCACGCCGCCCACCTGATGGGCCGCAACATGAGCACCCTGCTGGACCAGGGCGAGGCGGCGGTGAAGGAGGTCTCGATGACCAAGGCCTATGCGGTGGAAATCGGCGTCCGCGCCGTCGACCGGGCGATGCAGACCCATGGCGCCATGGGCTTCACGAACGAGATCGGCCTGACGGAGGCCTGGCACGCGCTGCGCGTCGTCAACGTCGCGGACGGTACCAACGAGATCCTGCGCCGCACCATCGCCCAGCGTCTTCTCAAGGGCGACGTCGACATCTGAATTTCGGCTACTTCGTCTCGGCGACGAAGACCCCGTCCCAATCGTCGCCCGGCGGCTCCGCCTCGAAGAGCGCGATGCGCTCCTCGTAGAGATCGTGGAACTCGGCCAGTTCCGGCGCCATCTCCCGGCAGGTGGCGAGCCACTGCCGTGCCCGGGTCCAGTCCTGGTCGCGGTAGGCCGCCAGCATCCGGTCGTTCGCCGTGGCGAGCTCGCGGAAGGCGCTGGTCTCGGCGACCTCGCCGTCGCCCATCAGGGTGAAGATGCGGGTCGCCTCGCTGCGCCCCTTGACCGCGATCAGGTCGAGTTCGAGAGCCGCCAGCTCCGGCACCTGGCGCTCGGTATCCTCACCGATGATGATGCGCACGCCGTAGGTTTTCGATTGTCCTTCCAGGCGCGAGGCCAGGTTCACCGCATCGCCCAGCACCGAATAGTCGAAGCGCAGCTCCGAGCCCATGTTGCCGACGATGCAGCCGCCGGTGTTGATGCCGATGCCCACATCCAGGGTCTTGGCCTCCCGCCCCTCGGCCCGGGCCTCGGCCACCAGCTCGGCATTCAGCGTGGCGAGCTCGGCCTGCATGGCGAAGGCACTGTCGCAGGCGTGGCGGGCATGCTCGGAATCGTCGAGGGGGGCGTTCCAGAAGGCCATGATGCAGTCGCCCATGTATTTGTCGATCGTCCCCTGCCGCTTCTGGATGATTTGCGTCATCGGCGTCAGAAAGCGGTTGATCAGCCGGGTCAGGCCCTGGGGATTGTCGCGGAACTGCTCCGAGATCGCGGTGAAGCCACGCACGTCGGAGAACATGAAGGTCAGTTCCTTATGCTCGCCGCCGAGCTGCAGCAGGTCCGGCTGATCCGCCAGCTGCTCGACGAGATCGGGCGATAGGTACTGTCCCATGGCCCCCTTGATGAAGACGCGTTGCTTCTCCTCCGCCACGTGGCTGGCGTATACGAGGTAGATGTAGAGCACCAGGGCCACGGCGATCGGATAGGAAGGGTCGAACAGCAGGAGCTCGGTCCGCAGGAAATAGACGGCGCCGACGGCGAGCCCTCCGGCGACGGCGAGGAGGGCGACCAGGGTCAACCGCGCGCCCACAACCCCCAATGCAACGACCAACAGCAGGCCGACGAGGACGGCCGCGGTGTGCTCGTAGGCGCTGGCGTAGGGAGGCCGCACCAGATGGGTATTGTTGACGGCGTTCTCGATCAGATGGGCATGAATCTCCACCCCCGGTATGTTCGCTTCCAGGGATGTCGAGCGAATATCCTGCAGGCCCTTCGCCGTCGCCCCGACGAGAACGATCTTCTGAGCCAGTTCGGCGGAGTCCACGCGGCCCGCCAGGATGTCGGTAATCGAGAGATAGCGGGACGGGTCGTGCCGAAGCCCTTTCAGCCACATCCGACCCTTCCAGTCGACCGGAATTCGCACCCCCTGCAACACCACTTCGTAGAGACCGTAGGTATCGGTTTTCATCGCGAGGCCTCTTTGCTGCGTCGCGACGCGCAGGACCTCCAGGCTGAGGGTGGGAACGATCGACTTCCGGCCGACGAGATAGACCGCCGGGACACGGCGGACGATGCTGTCGCGATCGATATCCGGAATGACGACACCGATGCCTCGCGCAGCCTCCGTCAGCACCGGCAGGTTCTTGATCAATCCACCGATCGGCATCATGAAGCCTCTGGGATCCTCGCCGAGGCGCGCGACGGCCATCTTCTTGAGGACGTCCTCGTCTTCCACGGCATTCGGATCGAACTCGGCGAACAGGCCGAGGGCGACGGGATGCTTGGCGATGATGCGTGCGAAGGTGTCGTCGTAAGACGGCATCTTCTTCAGCGCCTCGACCATCGACTGGCCGAGGCCGGGGGTCCGCTCGGCGATGTAATCCGGCGAGGTCCGGTCCGGCTCGGCGAAGACCATGTCGAAGCCGACCGCGATCGCCCCCATGCGACGCAGCTTGACGACCAATTGCGCCATCGTCCGCCGGGACCAGGGCCATTGCCCCAGTTCCCGCAGGCTCTTCTCGTCGATCGCCGCGACCTTCACCAAGGGCGGCTTGGTCTCGACCGGCAGCTGGGTTTGCATCAGGTCGAAGGTCTTGTAGCGCAGCACCTGCACCGGCGCCGGATCGGCGCCGCGCAGGAAGACGAAACCGACGATCAACAACAGGGCGACGGGACGCCCCTTGCTCGTGCAGGCCCGCCAGACCGCGCGGCCCCATGACCCGAAGCGCGCCCGCCAGCGCCCGGCCTCGCCCTCTTCGGCGATCAGGTCGGCGGGGGTCAGGGCGGGATCGCCATGCATCGGTTCACCGTTCGCGGAAGGATTCGTGCTTCAGCTTCAGCACCGGTCGCAGCAAATAGTCTATGACGGACTTGGAGCCGGTGTGAATGTCGACGCTGGCCTGCATGCCGGGAATGATCGGCAGGCTGCCCGCGACATCACCGAGATAGGCCTTGTCCGTCTCGGCGATCACGCGGAAGTAGGCCTGGCCGTTCTGGTCGGAGTTCGCGTCGGCGGCGATATGGGCCACCTTGCCCTCGAGGCCGCCGTAGCGCACGAAGTCGTAGGAACCGACCTTGACGACGACACGCTGCCCCTCCTCGACATAGCCCCGGT
This sequence comes from uncultured Alphaproteobacteria bacterium, assembly GCA_951812805.1. GTDB lineage: Bacteria > Pseudomonadota > Alphaproteobacteria > JASLMY01. The sequence continues at coordinate 69,006 of CATOSZ010000005.1, forward strand.
CGATGGGATTGAGGCGGGCCTCGATCACCAGCTTCTCGTGCGTCGGTACGATCTCCATGATCGGTTCGCCCGGCCGGACCACGCCGCCGATGGTGTGGTAGCGCAAGTTCTTCACGATGCCGTCGATCGGGCTGGTGATCTGGGTGCGATCGGCCTGCGCCGTGGCCTCGACCATCAACTCACCGATACGGGTGATCTCCACCTCGACGTCGCGGATCTCGTCGCTCGCCTGCCGTTTGAACTTGCGGTCGATCTCATTCTCGCGCTCCCGCGCCTCGGCAAGCGCCGCGCGGGAGCGGGGGATCGAGGCATCGAGCGCTTCCATCTTCTTGCGCAGCGCCTCGACCTCGCGGGTCAGCTGCACATGCTCCATGCGCGAGGTCAGGCCCTTCTCCAGCAGTCCTTGCGACATCTCGAACCGTTCCCGGCTGTAGCCGAGATCGACCTTCACCGCGCGCCGGTTGGTCTGCAGCTCGCGGGTGTCGAGCTGGCGCTGGCGGATCTGTTCCTTGAGGACGGCGATCGCGCTCTGCTGCTCGCGCCGGCCGCTCTCGAACTGCTCGCGTTCGCGGCGCAGCATTTCGGGCCGGCGCGCGGCCTCTTCCGCCGGAAACTCGGGCTCGGAGCCGTTGACCTCGGCGTCCAGGCGGGCGCGGGCCAGCGTCAGGCCGTCCAGGCGGACCTGCAACTCCTCCCGGTTGATCCGATTGGCCGCGAGGTTGAGGCGGACCAGCGGCTGACCGGCCTGCACCGTATCGCCGTCGGCGACGGTGATGTCCTCGACAATGCCGCCTTCCAGGTGCTGGATCACCTTGATCTGGCCGACCGGCACGACCTCGCCGTCGGCGATCGCGACCTCCTCCAGCTGGGTGAAATGCGCCCAGCCGACCGCCAGGACGATCAGGGTAATGACGATCCATGCCGCCCACCGCCAGGTCGGCAGCGGATGCTTGCGGATCATGCCGTCGAGCTCGCTCATGGCGTCGTCCCCAGACGCACCGGGCCGTCGGCGCCGCCCACCAGCTCCGGCACCGCCTCGTGCGGTGGGCCGACCCGGACGATGCGGCCGCGGTCCAGCACCACGACGATCCGGCAGGCCGCAAGCAGCGTCGCGCTGTGGGTTACCGCGACGACCATATGATCGGCGGCGAGCGCGGCGAGTGCCTGGGTCAATTCCCGCTCCCCCTGATGGTCGAGATTGCTCGACGGCTCGTCCAGCAATACCACCGGCGGATCCTTGATCAGCGCCCGGGCGATGGCGATCCGCTGGCGCACCCCACCGGCGAGCCGCATGCCCCCCTCGCCCACGTCCGTACCGTAGCCTTCCGGCAGGTCGACGACGCGGGCATGCAGGCCGACCAGCTCCGCCGCGCGAAGCAGCTCGGCATCGCCCGCCTCCGGCGCGCCGGCCAGCAGGTTGTCGCGGATGGTCCCGCCGAACAGCACGTTCTCCTGCGGCACGTAGCCGATCCAGCCGGAGATCTCCGGCCTGGAAAACTGCGCGAGATCGGCGCCGTCCAGCAGGACCCGACCGGAGTCCGGCGCATAGAGCCCTTGCAGGACCTTGAGCAGGGTCGTCTTGCCGCTGCCGTTCGCGCCGACGATGCCGAGCATGCCCGGCGGCTTGATCTGCGCGCGCAGCCCGTCGAGCGCCGGTGCCTCGCCGTCGGGATAGGTGAAACTCACCTGGTCGAGGCTGAGCTCGCCCTTCGGCCGTTCCATCTCGACGGCGGGCCGCTGCACCTCCCCCGGCAGGGCGAAAACTTCGCCGAGACGCTCGATCGCCTGGTTGTAGCTGGCATAGTTGCGCCAGGAGGAGACCAGCTGGTTGAAGGGCGCGGCGATACGCCCGACCAGGATATTGGCGGCGATCAGCGCACCGATGGTCAACTGCTGCTCGACGATGGCGATGGCGCCGAAGGTGGTGACGGCGACCGTCGTCGCCACGGTCGCGACCGCGGCGATGTTCACATAGCCGTCCGTATGGCTGCCGCGCTCCAGGCTGCGTTCGATGGTGCCGGCGTGGAAATGCTCCCACTTCGGCCGCAACCAGTCGTCGAGCGCCAGCGCCTTCACGGTCGAGCGGCCGGCGACGACCTCGCCGATCAGCCGCTCCCGGTTGAAGGCGGCCTGGCGTTCGGCGCTGTTGGTCCGGTTCAGCACCTGGCCGGAGCGGATCGCCAGCAGCAAGAAGACCGGCAGGGCGGCCAGCATCACCCAGGCGACCGGCTCGGCGATGACGAAGACCAGCAGCAGAAACAGCACCGCGAAGGGCAGGTCGATCACCAGGACGGCGGAGGCGCCCGACAGCGTGTTGCGTACCACCTCCAGATCGCGAAACAGCGCCTGCCAGAAGGTCGCCGGCCGTCGCTCCAGCTCGGCGAGCGGCAAGCTCATCAATTTATCGAACAGCTTGCGTCCGACCACGGCATCGATCTGCAGCGCCGCCTTCTGCAGCATTCGCGCCCGGCTCTGTCGCAGGATCAGGTCGAAAGCCAGGACCAGGATCATCCCGACCACCAGCCCCTTCAGGGTGGAAAGGCCGGCATAAAACACCACCCGGTCGTAGACCTGCAGCACGAAGATCGGCGTCGCCAGGGCCATGCAATTGACGAACAGGCTCATCACGGCGACTTCGCGGTAGACCGGTTTCACCGGTCGAAGGACGGGCCCCAGCCAGCGTCGGCGCTGGGCCTTGGTCGTCTTCGCTCCGTCCACGTCCTTCCTCCGCCGCCGGCTCCCAACTCACCACGGCCCTCGCCGGCGTCGCCCGAATGGTAGAGGAGCCCGCCGGCCGCGTCATCAACGATGCGGTTTTCGACCGTTCATGCCGATTTCGGTTGGTTTCGCAGCGAGAGACTCTCCCACGCCCCGACCGACAACAGGTGGGCGTAGAGAATCGGCAGGAAGCCTCGACGGCGCCAGTCCAGCAGCATCTCGTCCTCGAGCGCATTGAACCGCGCCTCATCCACGGCCTGAAAGCCGCCCAGCGAACGTTCGGCCTCGCCCTGGCGGACCTTGGCCTGGCGTTGCACCAGCACCTCTTGTGCACGGAGCGCCTCGACGAAAGCACGTGTCTTGGCGACTTCCTGCTGGTAGGCGGTACAAAAATCAAGCGCGCGCCGCGTGAGCTCCGAAGGCTCGCCATCGATGATAAGGGCCTGTCCGCGTTTCTCCGTGGTGACGGATGGGGCGGCCTCGTCGATGCAGAGGGTCAGCCGGTCCTCGCCCTGTCGCTCGATGAAGATGAAGGGGTAGCGGCGGATATAGGCGGGAACGTAGCATCCCGGCGCCCAGCGGCCATCCTGCACGAACAGGTTCCGGCCGGCCTCGATGCCGACGACCGCGACGGGGACCGGGTCGTCGCCCGGGGTGAAGACGATCGGATAGTGCCGCGCGGCGGCCGCGAACTCGACCGCGTTCAAGGGCACGGAGGTCATCTCGGCGGCGAAGCCGTGGCCGACGCCGGTGTCGAGGCGCGTTTCCGCGTGCCGCTCGGCCGCAAGCGGCACCGGCCGTTGATAGGGCGCCGGCAGCCGCGGCGCGGGATCGTCGCTCGAGCTCAAACTCAGATCTCCCGCGTCGGGCGACCGGGGATATGGGCCATGATGGAATCGTCGAAGCCGCCGTCGACGCAGATGTCCTTGCCGGTGACGTAGGTATTGTCGGGCCCGACCAACCAGGCGATGGCGTTGGCGATGTCGATCGGCTCACCGACGCGGCCCATCGGCACCAGGTCCGTGCGCGCCTGGGCGATGGCGTTGTCGGCATAGGCCGCGTGGGTCAACGGCGTGCGGATCATGCCGGGTGAGACCGCGTTGCACCGGATACCGTCCGGCGCCCATTCCTGGGCGAGCGTCCGGCACAGCATGATGATCGCCGCCTTGGAGGGTGCGTACGCCCCCATGCCCGGATGCGCGTTCCGCCCGGAGATCGAGCCAATGCCGACGAACGCGCCGCGGCTTTCCTTCAGATGCGGATAGGCCGCCTGGGCCAGAAGAAAGCCCGCGGTGACGTTGACCCGCATCACCCGTTCCCAGTCCTGGAAGGCGAGATCGGCGGCGAAACCGGGCGCCGTGATGCCGGCGTTGGAAACGACCGCGTCCAGGCCACCGAAGGCCGCCACCGCCGCTTCGACCAGCTGCGCCGGCGTTTCGGGATCCATCAGGTCGCCGGTCGGCGTCACCACCTCCGCGCCCATGCCCGAAAGCCTTTCCGCCAGGGCCGCCAGCTCGTCCGTCTCGCGCACCTCGCAGGCCGCGATCGCCGCCCGTTCACCCCGCGCCAGCGCGTCGCGCGCCAGCTTCACGCAGGTCTCCCCGCCGATCCCCGGGCTGGATCCCGTCACCAGTGCGCGCATGCTCGTCTCCCCTTCGTCTATGTGGCGGTCGAGTATAGGCCCGCCGGCTAGCAGCCTGTCGGACTTGAGCCGAGTTTCGAGATGAGATTCACTGTCACGGTCTGATTCTCTCCTGCGCGGTGATTTTGTGATGAGCAACTTTCGACAGGTTGACCGGGAGACCAGCTATCTTCTGCCGCCTTCGGTGGACGAATGGCTGCCTGATCGTCATCTGGCGCGCTTCGTGGTCGATGTGCTGGAGCAGCTGGATCTCTCTGCGTTCGTGAAGGCCTATCGTGGTTCGGGCTCGGCGGCGCATCACCCGAGCGTCCTGCTGGGCCTGCTGATCTACGGCTACGCGACGGGGGTGCATTCCAGCCGGAAGCTGGAGCGGGCGAGCTATGATTCGGTGGCCTTCCGCTTCATCGCGGCAAACGACCACCCCGACCACGACACGATCGCCACGTTCCGCCGTCGCTTCCTGCCGCTGATCGAGGGGCTGTTCGTGCAGGTTCTGCTGCTGGCGCGGCAGGCCGGCATGCTGCAACTGGGCACGGTGGCGCTGGACGGGACGAAGATCCATGCCGACGCGAGCCGGCACAGCGCCCTGTCGTGGCAGCGTGCGGGCGAGATCGAAGCCCGGCTGCGGGCCGAGGTGGCGGAGTTGATGGCGTTGGCGGAAGCGGCGGACCGGTCCGAGGTTCCCGACGGCATGAGCGTGCCGGAGGAGCTGGCACGGCGCGAGGACCGGCTGGCGGCGATCGCCGCGGCGAAGGCGGAGATCGAGGCGCGGGCGGCCGAGCGTCATGCGCGGGAGCAGGCGGAGTACGAAGAGAAGCTGGCAGCCCGCGAGGCGAAGGAAACGCGGACCGGCCGCAAGCCGGGCGGGCGGCCACCGAAGCCGCCGGAGCCGGGGCCACGGGCGAAGGACCAGGTCAACCTGACGGACCCGGACTCGCGCATCATGCCGGTGGCCGGCGGCGGCTTCGAGCAGTGCTACAACGCCCAGGCTGCGGTGGCCGCCGGCAGCCTGCTGGTGGTCAGCGCCGACGTGGTGCAGGCGGCGAACGACAAGCAGCAGATCGAACCGACGCTCGAAGCACTCGCCGGCCTGCCGGACGGGCTTGGCGAGGTCGAGACCCTGTTGGCGGACAGCGGCTACTTCAGCCAGGCCAACGTCGAGGCCTGCGGGGAAGCGGAGATCGCGCCGCTGATCGCGCTCGGCCGGGAGCACCACCATCTTTCCTGGCGGGACCGCTTCGCCGAGGCGCCGCCAGCGCCCGAGGATCCGACGCCGCTCGAGGCGATGTGCCATCGCCTGGCCACACCCGAGGGCCGGGCGCTCTACGCGCTTCGCAAGCAGACGCCGGAGCCGGTGTTCGGCATCATCAAATCGGTGATGGGCTTGCGTCAGTTCAGCCTGCGCGGCCTCGACAAGGCGAAGGGGGAATGGACCTTGGCCACGCTCTCCTGGAACATCAAGCGGATGTTCGTCCTCAGCCACGCCTGAACGGGCGGGCCAACCCGCGTTCGCAACTTCATGGGGGTAAATCCATGACATCGACGCCCGCCAAGCCAATCTTACCAATCCTTGCATGCCCGAGTCCGACAGGCTGCTAGGTGATTGAAATTGCGGGCGCCGGGGCCTCTACTGGCGGGACCGAGTCGTACCGTGAGGCAGCGATGTCCGATCCCTTTCCGACCCAGGCCCGGGCCGTCGTCATCGGCGGCGGCGCCATGGGCTGTTCCACCCTCTATCACCTGGCCAAGTTCGGCATCACCGACGCGGTGCTGCTGGAACGCCAGCAGCTGACGGCCGGGACCACCTGGCACTCTGCCGCGCAAGTCCGTCGCCTGCGTGCCTCTAACAACTTGACGCAGCTGATCAAATACTCGGCCGAGCTCTATGCCGCGCTGGAGGCGGAGACGGGACAGTCGACCGGCTGGTCGCGCACCGGCAGCCTGTCGATCGCCACAAGCGCCGACCGCTTCGCCTTTATCAAGCGCCAGGCGGCACTCGCCGCTGCCTTCGGCGTCGACACCGAAGTGATGAGCGGCGCGGAGGCGGGCCGCATATGGCCCCTGATGGCGACGGACGACATCGTCGGCGCCGTCTATGCGCCCGACGACGGCCGGGTCAATCCAAGCGACCTCTGCCAGGCGCTGGCCAAGGGCGCGCGGGCCCGCGGCGCGCGCATTTTCGAAGATACCGAGGTCACGGGCTTCGACATCCGCGACGGCCGCGTCGCCGGCGTGCGCACCGCCCGCGGCGACATCGCCTGCGAGATCGTCGTCAACTGCGCCGGCCTGTGGGGTCACCGGGTGGCCGACCTCGCCGGCGTCGCAGCACCGCTCCATGCCTGCGAACACTTCTACCTGCTGACCAAACCGATACCCGGCATCGAGGGCCATCTGCCGACGCTCGGCGATCACGACAACTACCTCTATATCCGCGACGACGTCGGCGGCCTGCTGGTCGGCTGTTTCGAGCCGAACGCCAAGGGCCTGCCGTTGGATCGCCTGCCGAACGACTTCGCCTTCGACCTGTTGAACGAGGACTGGGACCATTTCGAACCGATGATGGAAAACGCGCTGCGCCGTATCCCCGCGCTGGAAACGGCGGAAGTGCGCATGCTGCTGAACGGCCCCGAAAGCTTCACCGCCGACGGCGCCTTCCTGATGGGCGAGGCGCCGGAGCTGGCCGGCTTCTATCTCGGCTGTGGCATGAACTCGATGGGGGTCGCCAGTTCCGGCGGCGCCGGCCGCGCGCTCGCCGAATGGATCGTCGAGGGCAAGCCGACCATGGATCTCTCCCCGGTCGACATCCGCCGCTTCCAGGCCTTCCAGAACAACCCCAACCTGCTGGCCGCCCGGATCCCGGAGGAACTCTCGCGCCATTACGCCATCGGCTATCCGGGCCGGGAGTTCGAAACCGCCCGTGGCGTCCGCCGCTCCCCCGTGCACGATGCGCTGGCCGCGGCCGGTGCCCAGTTCGGCGAACGCCATGGCTGGGAGCGAGCGACCTGGTTCCGGCCGCCGGGCCAAGAGGGCGCGATCCCGCTTCGCTACGGCAAACCCTATTGGCACGAAGCGGTCGCGGCGGAATGCCGGGCGGCGCGGGAGACGGCGGCCCTCTTCGATCAAGGCTCCTTCGGCAAGCTGCTGGTCGAGGGGCCGGAGGCCTGCGCGCTGTTGCAGCGTGTCTCGGCCAACGACGTCGACGTGGCCCCCGGGCGCATCGTTTACACCGCCATGCTGAACGAGCGCGCCGGCTTCGAAAGCGACCTGACGATCATGCGCACCGGCGCCGAGCGATTCCTCATGGTGACCGGCACCGGACAGGCCAGGCGCGACGCGGACTGGCTTCGCCGCCACACGGGCCCCTCGGACCGCGTCGCCGTCACGGAAGTGTCCGGCGCCATCGCCGTTTTCGGGTTGATGGGACCGAGGGCGGTCGAGATCCTGCAAGCGCTCACCGACCAGGATCTCTCGCGTGTCGCCTTCCCCCTCTTCACCCGGCGCGAGATCGCGATCGGCCCGGTCATGGCCGCCGCGGCGTGCCTCTCCTATGTGGGCGAAGCGGGTTTCGAGATCTATATCGCCGCCGAGATGGCCGCCAGCCTGCACGAGGCCCTGCTCGAGGCCGGCGCCGGACTTGGCCTGCGGCACGCGGGCACGCATGCGATGACGGCGCTGCGTATCGAGAAGGGCTACCGCGCCTGGGGCCACGACGTCACGCCCGACGACACCCCGGACGAGGCGGGCCTCGCCTTCGCGGTCAAGGCCGGCAAGCAAGTTCCCTTCACCGGTCGCGCCGCGTTGCTGGCAGCCCGCGAACGCCCGCTCGCCCGCCGCCTCGTCCACCTGGCACTTCCCGAGCCCGACGCCTGGCCGATCGGCGACGAGCCGATCCTGAAGGGCGGCGAGATCGTCGGCCAGATCACCTCGGCCGCCTTCGGCCACACGCTCGGCCACGCCGTCGCCATGGGCTACGTCCGCCTGAACGGCGCGGCACCTTCGGAAGTCGAGGGCTGGGACGACCTCCAGATCGACATCGCCGGCGACCGCTTCACCGCACGGGCGAGCCTGCGCCCGCTCTTCGACCCGGACGGCAGCCGCATGCGGAATTAGGACGTCGCGTCCAGGCGAGGGATGTCGCCTTCCGCCTGGGCGCTGGCGAAGTCGGCGGCGACGGCGTCGAGGGTTCCGCTGGCGATGGCGTTGCGCAGGCCCGCCATCAGGTCCTGGTAGTAGGTGAGGTTATGGCGGGTCAGCAGCATGGCGCCCAGGATCTCGCCGCCGCGGATTAAGTGGTGTAGGTAGGCGCGGGAAAAGCGGGTGCAGGCCGGACAGGCGCAAACCTCGTCCAGGGGACGCGGGTCGTCGGCATGACGGGCGTTCTTCAGGTTGAGGGCGCCGCGCCGGGTGAAGGCCTGGCCGGTCCGCCCGGAGCGGGTCGGCAGCACGCAGTCGAACATGTCGATGCCGCGGCGGACCGCCTCGACCAGGTCGGAGGGTTTGCCGACGCCCATCAGATAGCGTGGCCGTCCCTCGGGCAGGGCCGGCACCGTCTCGTCGAGGGTGGCGAGCATCATTTCCTGCCCCTCCCCCACCGCCAGGCCGCCGACCGCGTAACCGTCGAAACCGATGTCGGCCAGGCGGGCCGCGCTCTCGCGCCGGAGTTCGCCGTAGACGCTGCCCTGGACGATGCCGAAGAGGCCGTAGCCCGGCCGCGCCACGAAGGCGGTACGGCAACGCGCCGCCCAGCGCATCGAAAGCTCCATGGAGGTCCGCGCCTCCGCCGCGCTCGCCGGCCAGCGGGTGCATTCGTCCAGCACCATGGTGATGTCCGAGCCCAGCAGATGCTGGATCTCGACGCTGCGCTCCGGCGTCAGCCGATGACGGCTGCCGTCGATGTGGGATTGGAAGGTCACCCCCTCCTCCGTCATCTTCCTGAGTTCGCTCAGGCTCATGACCTGGAAGCCGCCCGAATCCGTGAGGATCGGCCCTGACCAATCCATGAAGCGATGCAGGCCGCCCAGCCGGTCGATCCGCTCCGCCCCCGGCCGCAGCATCAGGTGATAGGTGTTGCCGAGCAGGATGTCCGCACCCGTCATCGCGACGTCTTCCGGCATCATCGCCTTCACCGTCGCGGCGGTGCCCACGGGCATGAAGGCCGGGGTCCGAATGACGCCCCGACCGGTCACCAGGCGCCCGCTGCGCGCGGCGCCATCGCGCGCGTCGAGGTGAAAGGCGAACTCACCGCTCATCCGGCCCGCTCCAGCAGGCAGGCATCGCCATAGGAATAGAACCGGTACCCGGACCCGACCGCATGGGCATAGGCGGCCTGGATCCGTTCCCGCCCCACGACGGCGGCGACCAGCATGAAAAGGGTGGAACGCGGCAGATGGAAGTTCGTCAACATCAAGTCGATGACCCGGAAGCGGTAGCCCGGGCGGATGAACAGGTCGGTGCGGCCGTCGAAGGGATGGACCTCACCGTCGGGATCGGCCGCGGCCTCCATCAGGCGCAGGCTGGTCGAGCCGACCGCGAGGATGCGCCCGCCCTCGGCCCGGGCCCGGTTGATCCGCGCGGCGACCGCCGCGTCGAGAATGCCGCGCTCCGCCATCATCCGATGCTGGGAGACGTCGTCGACGGTCACCGGCAGGAATGTCCCGGGGCCCACATGCAGGGTCAGCCGCGCGGTGTCGATGCCGCGCACGGCCAGTTCCGCGACGAGGGCCGGCGTGAAATGCAGGCCCGCCGTCGGCGCGGCGACGGCGCCGGCCTCGGCGGCGAACATGGTCTGGTAATCATCGACGTCGGCCGCGTCGGCGGCCCGGCGGGCGCGGATATAGGGCGGGATCGGCACCGTGCCCACACGGGCGAGCCGCTCGGCGAAGGCCGCCTCGCCAAGCTGGAAATCGAGCTCGACCTCCGCACCCTCGCGGGCCAGCACGCGGGCTTCGAAGTCGTCGGCAAAACAGACAACGTCGTCGGCACGCAAGCGCCGTGCGGGCCGGGCGAAGGCACGGTAGCACCCGGGCCCGCTCGCCTCGATCAAGGTTATCTCGATGTTCGCCGCCCCGCGCGTCCCGAAAAGTTGCGCGGGTATGACGCGGGTGTCGTTCACCACCATCAGGTCGCCCGGTCGCAACAGGTCCGGCAGATCGGCGATGCGATGGTCCACCAGCCCGTCGCCGACGCGCAGCAGGCGCGCGTTTTCGCGCGGCTCGGCCGGGCGCGTGGCGATGCGCTCGGCCGGCAGCTCGAAATCGAAGTCCTGGAGGCGCATTACCTGGTCCGCCCGTCCGGGCGGCGACAGCCTACTCGACGTCGGCGGCGACCCGCATGCTGACGATCTTGTCCGGACCGTCGACGATGCCGTTGCCGCCCGCGCCCTTCTTGATCATGTCGACATACTCCATGCCGTCGACCACCTGGCCCCAGATCGTGTACTGGCCGTCCAGATGCGACGAGGGTGCGAGCATGATGAAGAACTGACTGTTGGCGCTGTCGGGATTGGCGGCGCGGGCCATCGAGGTGGTGCCGCGCAGATGCTTGGCGCTGTTGGAAAACTCCGCCTTCAGGTCCGGCTTGTCGGAGCTGCCGGTGCCCGTGCCCGTCGGATCGCCGCCCTGCGCCATGAAGCCGTCGATCACCCGGTGGAAGACGACGCCGTCATAGAACTTTTCGCGCGCCAGCTCCTTGATCCGGGCGACGTGGTTCGGCGCCAGGTCGGGACGCAGCTCGATGACGACGCGGCCGTCCTTGAGCTCGAGGTAGAGGGTGTTCTCCGGATCGGCGGCCATGACGGCTCCCTTCGGCATGATGAGTGAGAAAAACAAGGCGAGGAAGAGATACCGCATGGGCTTCGAACCTCTGGGTTGCGTGGTTGATCAGTCGGCGGTGCCGGCCGCGGCCGGCACCTTGCCATAGGCGTGATAGACCCGCGCGGCGACCGCCGGCGAGACGAACTCTTCGATCCTGCCGTCGAGGCGGGCGATTTCCTTCACCAGGCGCGAGGCGATGAACTGGTGGCGTTCGCTCGCCATCAGAAAGACCGTCTCGACGTCCGGATTCATGCGGCGGTTCATGCCGACCATCTGGAACTCGTAGTCGAAGTCGGAGACGGCGCGCAGGCCGCGGATGATGATGCTTGCGCCCGCCTGTTCGGCCAGCTGCACCAGCAAGTTCTCGAACGGGATGATCTCGAAGGTCGTACCGTTCAGGCCGTTGAGCCCGTCGAGTTCCGCCTCGACCATCTCGATGCGTTCCTCGAGCGTGAACAACGGGCCCTTGTCCCGGTTGATGGCAACGCCGATCGCCATATGGTCGACCAGGCCGCTCGCCCGTTTGATGATGTCGAGATGACCCAGGGTGATCGGGTCAAATGTCCCCGGATAGAGACCAACGCGCCGCTCTGCCAAGACGTGCACCCCTTCTGGAACCTCGGAATCGGTGTTCGCGGGGCCGCTTTTTGGACCAGCCGCCGTTGCTTGTCCAGTCAGCCGTCGCCATCCGGCGTCGGATCGTCCGGCGTCTCCGGGGATGCGACGTCGTCAGCGGTATCGTCGCCACCGCCGCCACCGCCACCCTCGCCTTCGTCCTCGTCCCCTTCGTCGTCGTCCTCGCCCGCCTCCGGCTCGCTCAGCCGGGCAACGGAGACGACACGCTCGTCCTCCGCCGTGTCGAACAGGGTGACGCCCTGGGTGTTGCGCGAGGCGATGCGGATGTCGTCGACCGGGCAGCGGATGATCTGGCCACCGTCGGTCACCAGCATGATCTGGTCGTTGCCCTGGATCGCGAAGGTGGCGACGACCGGCCCGTTGCGCGCCGAGGTTTCGATGTTGATGATGCCCTGCCCACCCCGGCCGGTAATGCGATATTCGTAGGCCGAGGTGCGCTTGCCATAGCCGTTCTCGGTGATCGCCAGGACGAACTGTTCGGCCGCGGCCAGGTCCTCGGCGCCGGCGGGCGGGTTCGGCAATTCATCGTTGCCGTTCTCACCGGCCTCGGCACGCCGTTTGGCCGTCGCCCAGCGCAGATAGGCGTCACGCTGGGTGGTATCGATCTCGAAGTGGCGCAGCACCGCCATGGAGATCACCCGGTCGTCGCGGCCGATCTGCATGCCGCGCACGCCGACCGAGTCCCGGCCGCGGAAGACCCGAACGTCGATCACCGGGAAGCGGATGCATTTGCCGCCGGCGGCCGAGAGCAGGACGTCGTCCTTCTCCGTGCAGAGCCTGACGTTGACGATCGAATCGCCCTCGTTCAGCTTCATCGCGATCTTGCCGTTCGAGGGCACATTGATGAAATCGGCCATGTCGTTGCGCCGGACATAGCCGGACGCGGTGGCGAACATCACGTAGAGATTTTGCCACTCCGCCTCGTCTTCGGGCAGCGGCAGGATGGTATGGATCGTCTCCCCCTGGCCGAGCGGCAGCAGATTGACCATCGCCTTGCCGCGGGCCTGCGGCGTGCCTTGCGGCAGCCGGTAGACCTTCAACCGATAGACCTGTCCGGTGGAGGAAAAGAACAGCACCGGGGCATGCGTGCTGGCGACGAACACCTTGGAGACGAAATCCTCGTCCCGGGTCGACATGCCGGCCCGGCCCTTGCCGCCGCGCCGCTGCGGGCGGTAGGTGTCGAGGGGCACGCGTTTGATGTAGCCGTTGTGGCTGACCGTCACCACCATCGCCTCGCGGCGGATCAGGTCCTCGTCGTCGCTTTCGAATTCCTGGTCGAGGATTTCCGTCCGCCGGGGCGTGGCGAAGGCCTCGCGCACCGCGGTCAGCTCCTCGTGCACGATGGCCGTCAGCCGCTCCCGGCTCGCCAGGATCTCGAGATAGTCGCGGATCTTCTCGCCCAGGCTCTCCATCTCCTCGCGGATCTCCTCCGCGCCGAGAGCGGTCAGCCGTTGCAGGCGCAGATCGAGGATGGCGCGGGCCTGGGTTTCCGACAGCCGGTAGCGACCGTCGACCACGACGTGGGAGGGATCGTCGATCAGCTGGATCATGTCGGCGACCTGGGCCGCCGGCCAGTCCCGCTCCAGCAGCCGGGCGCGGGCAGACGCCGGGTCGGGCGCGGCGCGGATCAGCCGGATCACCTCGTCGATATTGCCGACGGCGATCGCCAGGCCGGCCAGCACATGCGCCCGCTCCCGGGCACGGTTCAGCAAGTACTTGATGCGTCGCGTCACCACCTCGAGGCGGAACTCGACGAAGGCCGCGATCAGCGCCCGCAGGTTCATCAACTCGGGCCGCCCGCCGTTCAGGGCCAGCATGTTGACGCCAAAACTGGTCTGCAACGGGGTAAAGCGATAGAGCTGGTTCAAGACCACGTCGGCCATGGCGTCGCGGCGCAGCTCGATGACGATGCGCACGCCCAGCCGGTTGCTCTCGTCGCGCAGGGCGGAGATGCCCTCGATCCGTTTGGAGCGATGCGCCTCGGCGATCTTCTCGACCAGGGTAAGCTTGTTCACCTGATAGGGAATCTCGGTGACGACGATCGCCTCGCGATCCTTGCGCGGCGTCTCGACATGGGCGCGCGCGCGCATAATCACTGAGCCCCGGCCGGTGTGGAAGGCGCTGTTGATGCCGGCCCGCCCCAGGATCTGCGCGCCGGTCGGAAAGTCCGGGCCCTGGACGTGGCGCATCAGGTCCTCGACCGAGACGTGCGGATTGGCGAGATAGTCCAGGCAGGCGTCAACGATCTCGCCGAGGTTGTGGGTCGGAATGTTGGTCGCCATGCCGACGGCGATGCCGCCCGCCCCGTTCACCAGGAGATTGGGCAATTCCGAGGGCAGCACCTTCGGTTCCTGGATCGAATCGTCGTAGTTCGACTGGAAATCGACGGTCTCCCTGTCGATGTCGTTCAACATCGCCTCGGCCGCCTTGGCCATGCGGACCTCGGTGTAGCGCATCGCCGCCGCCCGGTCGCCGTCCATCGAGCCGAAGTTGCCCTGGCCGTCCACCAGTTCCAGCCGCATGGAGAATGGCTGCGCCATGCGGACCATCGCGTCATAAATCGCGCTGTCGCCATGGGGGTGGTACTTGCCCATGACGTCGCCGACGACATGGGCCGACTTGCGGTAGGGGCGGTCGGAGGCGAGGTTGTTCACGTGCATCGAGTAGAGGATCCGCCGATGCACCGGTTTCAAGCCGTCGCGCGCGTCGGGCAGGGCCCGCGCCACGATCACGCTCATGGCGTAATCGAGGTAGGAACGGCGCATTTCGTCTTCGAGGGCGAGCGGCGTGACGTTGGGGTCCTCGGGTGGCGGCGTCGTCGTCTCGTCGGTCAAAACCGATGTCTCGCGATGGATCCAAAGTAATGCTATATGTCGTGGTGTGAGGGATCGACCCCACACCATCTAGCGGGTGAGCACAGCTATGAATTTAGCACTTTCAGCGCCCGCAAACAACGTTGGCCGGCGCCTTTTCCGGCGCAAAAAATCCCTTCTTCGTCAATCGCTTAGGGGCGGAATTCTAGGGCGATGACGGGATCCCTTGGCGGCGGGCGTCGATTGGGTTAAGCAACGCTCCTTGAGGGGGCGAATCGAGCTTCGGGGGAAGAGCTGACATGAAACGACTTCTTGCCACCCTCCTCGTCGCCGCGACGATGGCGATGACCGGTACGGTGGGGGCGCAAGCTCCCAAGGTGGGCGACAAATTCGGCGACTGGAACTTCAACTGCCGCGCCGTCGGCCAGGACACGACCGTCTGCGGTCTCTACCAGATCGTCCTCTGGGAGACCGAAAGCGGCAAGTCGCCGATCATGAACCTGACGATCCGCCGTTTCGACGACACGAAAACGAAGACCCGGCGCACGGTGTTGGCGGCGCTCATGCCGCTCGGCATTTTCCTGCCCGCGGGCGTCGCCGCGCGCATCGACAAGGGCGAGCAGTTCGCCCTGGTGCCGCAGACCTGCTCCAAGAACGGCTGCGAGGCGGCGGTCGTGCTGAACGACAAGACGCTGGCGACGCTGAAGGCCGGCAAGGAACTGTTCGTCGGCTTTCAGGTCGGCCTCGGCGGCAAGGTCGTTACCGTGTCCGTCTCGCTCGCCGGCATCACCAAGGGGCTGACCGCGCTCAAATGATCCCACGCTATTCCCGGCCCGAGATGGTCGCGCTCTGGGCGCCGGAGGCCAAGTTCCAGATCTGGTTCGAAATCGAGGCACACGCCTGCGACGCGCAGGCCGAATTGGGCGTGATCCCGAAGGAGGCGGCGGCCGCCGTGTGGGACCGCGGGCGCTTCGAGGTCGAACGGATCGACGCCATCGAGGCCGAGGTCAAGCACGACGTCATCGCCTTCCTCACCAATTTGGCGGAACATGTCGGGCCGGAGGCGCGCTTCGTGCACCAGGGGATGACCTCCTCCGACGTGCTCGACACCTGTTTCAACCTGCAGCTGGTCCGCGCCGCCGATCTTCTGCTGGCCGACATCGACCGCCTGCTGGCCGCGTTGGAAACCCGGGCGCGGGAGCACAAGCTCACCCCCTGTATCGGCCGCAGCCACGCGATCCACGCCGAACCGACCACCTTCGGCCTGAAGCTGGCGCAGGCGCACGCGGAATTTCAACGCAACCGAACCCGGCTGGAAGCGGCGCGGGCCGAGGTCGCCACCTGTGCCCTCTCCGGCGCCGTCGGCACTTTCGCCGGCATCGATCCGCGGGTCGAAGCGCATGTCGCCGAGGCGCTCGGCCTCGAAGCCGAGACCATATCGACCCAGGTCATCCCGCGCGACCGACACGCGATGTACTTCGCGACCCTCGCCGTCGTCGCCTCTTCGATCGAACGGCTGGCGGTCGAAATCCGCCACTTGCAGCGGACCGAGGTGCTGGAGGCGGAGGAGTTCTTCTCGGAGGGCCAGAAGGGCTCGTCGGCGATGCCGCACAAGCGTAATCCGGTGCTGACGGAGAACCTGACGGGCCTCGCCCGCATGGTGCGTGCCTATGCCCTGCCGGCGATGGAGAACGTCGCGCTCTGGCATGAGCGCGACATCTCGCATTCCAGTGTCGAGCGGATGATCGGGCCGGACGCGACGGTGACGCTGGATTTCGCGCTCGGCCGCCTGGCCGGCGTGATCGAGCGGCTGATGGTCTATCCGGAGAACATGGCCGCCAACCTGGACCGCCTGGGTGGCCTGATCCATAGCCAGGCCGTGCTGCTCGCCCTGACCCAGGCGGGCATGAGCCGCGAGGCGGCCTACGCACTGGTGCAGAAAAACGCGATGCCGATCTGGCGCGAGGGCGGAAGCTTCAAGGATGCACTGAAAGCCGACGCGGAGGTCTCCGCCCATCTCGACGCCGCGGCCCTGGACGCCTGCTTCGACCTCGCCCCACACCTCGCCCGGGTCGACCTCATCTTCGCCCGCGTCTTCGGCCCCTCGGCCGACTGAAGAGCGCCGTCAGGGCGCGCCGCTTCGGCGCGCTCGTCGATCGCTACTTGGAGTTTTCCTTGAGATAGGCGATCACATTCTTGCGCTGGCTTTCCTTCTTGAGGCCGGCGAAGGCCGTGCGGGTCTTCGGTACCAGCTTCCTCGGCTTGGTCAGGAATTTATCCAACGTCTCTTCGTCCCAGGTCAGGCCCGAGGCCTTCATCGCCTTGGAATACTTAAAACCTTCGACACTTGCCGCCTCGCGGCCGACGATACCATGCAGGTTCGGGCCCTGCTTCTTCTTGCCACCCGCCTCGATGGTGTGACAGGCCTTGCACTTCTTGAAGACCTTGGCGCCCTTGGCGGCGTCTCCCTCGGCCTGTGCGGCACCGGCACCGAGCGACAGCGCAGCCACGATCACGAGGCCGGGCAGTGTCCATTTCGACATGACGTACTTCTCCTGCTGCGTTGGAAGCGGGCTCAATCGTCCCGGTAGACCTTTTCGCGTCGCTCGTGGCGTTCCTGGGCCTCGATCGAGAGCGTGGCGATCGGGCGGGCCTCGAGACGGCGGAGCGTGATCGGCTCCCCGGTCTCGTCGCAATAGCCGTAGTTGCCCTCTTCGATCCGGCGCAACGCGGCATCGATCTTCGCGACCAGCTTGCGTTGGCGATCACGCGCGCGCAGCTCGATCGATCGCTCCGTCTCCGTCGAGGCGCGATCGGCGATGTCCGGCTCGGGCGTGTTTTCGGTCTGCAGGTGCAGGATCGTTTCCTGCGCCTCTTTCAGGATTTCTTCCTTCCAGCTCAATAGCTTACGCCGGAAGAACTCCTGCTGGCGCGGATTCATGAAGGGTTCTTTTTCGCTCGGACTGTAGTTGGGCGGCAGGGTCACGTCGTTCATGCGAAACTCCCGAGCGTCGAGGTCGTCGTACAAAGGCGGGCCCTATATATCCACCTAGAACGGCGGCTTCAAGACGTTCATTGCCGGGACTTGCGGGAAAGGCGGTCGCGGCTCAGGCCCGTTCGAGCTTGGCGAGCTCGACTGCCGCGCGAACCTCGATTTCGGCGAGAACGGCGGCAAGGCCGGGATCAATCGCCTCGTCGCGCCGTGCTCGTACCAAGTGAGCGAGACGATCGAGCTGGGCCGAGCTGAGATGGCCGCTGAGCAGGGCCAGGCGCAGGCGGTCGAGGGAATCGAGCAGGTCGTGCCCGCGCCGTTGCGCACGTCGGCCCGCCTCGCCGCGATCGGGAACCTCCTGGAGGGCGAGCAACGCATCGATCCCTCCGGTTTGCGCCGGCCCTCCCACCGCCGCGGTATTCGCCTCGTCCGCGACGGGCAAGCTGAAGCGTGCACCGTCGGCGCTCCCGGTGCGCTTTGCGCGGGAGGGCGTCGCCGCCAGGGGTCCCCTCGGTCCCTCGATCTTCATTCCCGACCTCGCTGCCTGAACCGGGAGGAGAGTGCCGCGGCGATGGTTAACGAAGCTTGAAGCCGGCAGGCCCTGCCGGCGGCGGCGGGCACTTTCTGCCGCCCCGTCGCCCGAAGCCAGGATTTCCGCGGCAACCGGGCTGGCATGAATTTCGCAACGCGGACCCCGCATCCAAAACGGAGCGGCGCCCAGAATGACGCAATCCCCCGGTACCCGACCCCTCGCCCTTACGGTGGCCATCGCCCTGGCCATCCTCGTGTCCTGCCTCGATCCCTCGGCCCGGGCCGCCTCCCGCATCAAGGACATCGCCGACTTCGAGGGCATCCGCGACAATATGTTGATCGGCTATGGCCTCGTGGTCGGCCTCAACGGCACCGGCGACAGCCTCAGAAACGCCCCCTTCACCCGGCAAAGCCTGGAAGCCATGCTGGAACGGCTCGGCGTCAACACGCGCGATGCCAACGCCAACACCAAGAACGTCGCGGCCGTCATGGTGACCGCCAATCTGCATCCCTTCGCCCGCCAGGGCAGCCGTATCGACGTGACGATCTCGACGCTCGGGGATTCAGGCTCGCTCCTCGGCGGCACCCTGCTGGTGACACCCCTGCTCGGCGCCGACGGCGAGGTCTATGCCGTCGCCCAGGGCACCGTCGCTGTCGGCGGCTTCAGCGCCGGCGGCGAGGCCGAGACGGTGATCAAGGGCGTGCCGACCAGTGGGCGCATCGCCAACGGCGCCATCATCGAACGCGAGATCGGCTTCGAGCTGGCCAAGATGACGACGATGCACATCTCGCTGCGCAACCCGGACCTCACCACCTCGCGCCGCATGGCCAAGGTGATCAACAAGCGCTTCGCGACCGGCATTGCCCGCGCCCTCGACCCGGCGACCGTGGCCGTGATGCTTCCCCCCGGCGGCGGCCTCGCCATGGTCGACCTGATGGGCGAGATCGAGTTGCTTCGCGTCGAGCCGGATCAGATCGCCCGCGTGGTGATCGACGAGCAGGCCGGCATCATCGTCATGGGCGCCGACGTCCGCGTCGACGAGGTCGCCATCGCCCAAGGCAACCTGACGGTCCGCGTGACCGAGACGCCGCAGGTCTCGCAGCCGGCGCCCTTCTCCGAGAACGGCGAAACCGTGGTCGTGCCGCGCACCACCGTCGAAGTCGACGAATCCGGCGACCGGCAGCTGACGGTTCTGAACCGGGGCGTCAGCCTGCGCGACCTGGTCGACGGGCTGAACGCGCTCGGCGTCGGGCCGCGCGACCTGATCTCGATCCTACAGAGCATCAAGGTCGCGGGCGCCCTACAAGCCGAAATCGTGGTGCAATAGCCATGACGACGACGATGCTTCCCCCGATGGTCGCCAGCCCGCCCGCCCTGCCGGCGTCCCTCGCCTCGGCCGGCACGGCCCCGCTCGGCCCCGGCCGGGCCCGCGAGGTGGCCGAGGCCTTCGAAAGCTTCTTCCTCGCCCAAGTGCTGGGCCAGATGAGCAGTGGGCTGGAAACCGACGGCCCGTTCGGCGGCGGCGCCTCGGAGAAGACCTGGCGCGCCATGTTGTTCGACACCTACGCGCAGTCGGTCACGGCCCGCGGCGGCATCGGCATCGCCGACGTCGTGCAGGCCGAGATTTTGCGCCTGCAGGAGGTACCCCGATGACCGATCTTCAGACCCGCGCCCTGGCCGCGACGACCCTCGGCCGACGCCTGGGCGACCTGGTGGCGGAGGAGAACGCCCTGCTGCGGTCCCGCCGGCCAGCGGCGCTCGCGAGTTCGGCCGACGAGAAACAACGGCTGACCGAGGCCTATGAGATCGAAGTCCAGGCCCTGAAGGCGGAGCCCGCGGCGCTCTCCGCGCTCGGCAAGGAACCGCTGGCCCGGCTGCGCGACGCCACCGGCTATTTCCAGGACCAGCTGGAGGAGCATCGCCGCCTGGTGCAGGCGGCCAAGGCGTTGACGGAAAAAATGTTGAACCAGGTGGCCGAACGGGCCGGCCGGCGCGACAAACCGGTGATGAACTACGGCCGCGACGCGGTCATGGCGCCGGCCTTCAAGGCGGCGGCGACGGCGGTGCCGCTGACCCTGGACCAGGTGATCTGACGTCAGGCCTCCCGGTCGATGGCGACCCCGCGCAGCTCGCGCAGACGGGCCGCGCGTTCCAGCAGCTCGTCGGGAGGGTACTGCCGTACCACCTCACCGGTCGAAGGATCGAGGCCCCGATAGATGAAACGCCCGGTTCCCTCGTCGTAACTGATCGACAGCCGTACCCCGTCCCCCTGGGCGACGTCCTCGGCGGCTGCGCGCAATTGCTCGATCTTGCCGACGCGACGGTCGTCGGGCCGCTCCTCCGGCCCCGCGGTAGCGGCGACGCCCGCGGTCTCCGGTCGGGTCTCCGCACGCGTTTCGCCCGCCTCCTCCGCGTTGCTGCGTGAGGGCGGGGTAATCCTGGCGACGACGGCGCTTGTAAAGTCGACTCCCTTGTCCATGGCCTCTTCTCCCTGCCACCCGGAACGACCTGAGCGGCGAGACGCGGCCCGCCATGGCCCGTGCATGCGCCGGCGCACCGGTCTCCCGGCGCGCGAACGCGGGAGGGGCCGGAAGGCCCCTCCCCTTGGCTCGGACCAGAACAGGCCCAGGATGATCTGCGGGCCGGAGTTCGCGATCGACAGAGCCTGCACGCCCAGCTGCTGCTGGATCTGCAAGGCCTGCAACTTCGCGCTTTCGGCCGCGAGATCGGCATCGACCAGATTACCGATACCCGATTTGAAGATATCGGTGAGCTTGGTGTTGAACTCACCCTGCACCTCGATGCGCTTCGCCACCGAACCCAAGGCCGCGAGCTTGTCGCTGACCGACGTGATGGCGCTGTCGACGACCGAGAGGGCGGAGGACGCCCCGACGGAGGTGGTCAACGTCAGGCTGGCGATGGAGAGCGTCGAGATGTCCATCGACTGCGCGGACACCGAGATGGTGCTGCCGTCGACGGTGGAGAGCACGCTGGTGGCGGTGGCACTGGCCTGAACCAGGTTGGTGCCGTTGAAATCGGCCGCCTTGACGATTTCCTCGACCTGGTTGCGCAACTCCGCGAAGTCGTTGTGCAGGGCCGAGCGCGAGGTCGAATCGAGGCCGGCCTGGTTGGCCTGCACCACCTTCGCCTTCATTTCGATCAGCAGATCGGAAACGGCCTTGCCCGCCTCGACGGCGACCGAGACCGTGGCATCGCCGTTGGCGAGAGCCGTCTGGACGGCGCCGAGACCCGCGACCTCACCGCGCATGTTCTGCGCGATGGCGAACGACGACGCATCGTCCTTCGGACCGTTGACCCGAAGACCGGTGGTGATGGAAAGCTGAGTCTGTTCGAGGCTCTTGTTCGTCCTGGCGAGATTCTGCAGGGCGACCATGGCACCTTCATTGGTGTTCACGGATAGCGTCATTTTCTCTGACCCCTTCTTCTGAAGTCTGTTGTGCGCGTTTCTGCGCCGAACCGCCTTGTGCGGTCACGACGGGCGTTGCAACAGATGTGCCAGTAGAAGACGTTAACGATGTTGTATCGGCAAAGTATTGAGGGGGCGATTACTTGTTGGTTAATTTGATGTTTACTGTAAACGCCAAGTCTCGGCAAAAAATGCCCATAGGGCAATTCCTGCCTGGAGAACCGGCAGGATCTGCCGGGCCCGACAACGATATCTCGGGATGATCCGTGCGCGGCGGATTACGACACCGCCGTCCGTCTCGCGGCACGCAGCGCCTCGGTGCCGGCCTCGTCCACGCGCGGTACCGGCCCCTCGGCGATGACCACGCCGTAGGCCTCGGCCGCATGGGCGGGCGTGACCTTTTCTTCCAGCACGTCGTCGAGGACGAGGGCCGGATCGCGCGCCAGGGCTTCGCCGTTGCCGCCGCCGCCCGACATCACATGGCGGAAGACATCGCCCTCGTGCATGTAGACGGGATCGGTCAGCAGCACGGGCAGGCTTTCCTCAGCCCCGTCGGCGCGGGCGAGGATGTTGGAGGAGGCGTGACCCTCCTCGCCGCCGAACAGGCCGTGCGGGCGATGCTTGCGCTTGTCGGAGCGGACGTTCAGCACCGCTTCGTCCGAGAGCAGGCGATACTCGCGGGTGAGCGAGAGGCCGCCCCGGTGGCGGCCCGGGCCGCCGGTGTCGGGCACCAGGCCGTAGCGTTCGATGCGCAGCGGATACTCCGCCTCGATCATCTCGATCGGCACGTTGGTCTGGTTGGCCCCCATGTGCGGTACCCCCTCCTGGCCGTCGTGGGTTTCGGCCGCGCCCCAGGTGCCCATGAAGGTTTCGCAGAAGACGAAGGCCTTGCCGTCCTGGTAGCCGCCGATGGTCGGCAGGGTCGAGCCGCCGCTGCCGTCCGCCGTCACCTTGTCCGGTGCGGCCTGCGAGAGGGCGCCGAACAGGCAATCGATCATCCGGTAGCCGGTGATGCCCCGTGCCCCGCAGGGTCCGGGATGGACCGGATTGACCACGGTTCCGGCCGGCGCGATCACCTCGATCGCCCGGGTGAACCCGTGGCAGTTCGGCACGTCCGCCGGCATCACCGAGCGCATCGCCGTATAGGCACAGGCCTTGGTGAACGGCAGCGTCGAGTTGATGCCGCCGCGCACCTGGGGCGAGGAGCCGGTCCAGTCCACGCAGCATTGGTCGCCTCGAATCGTCACGGCGGCGTTGAGGACGATTTCCTCACCGCTTTCACCCAGGCCGTCGATGTGATCGACGAAGCGATAGACGCCGTCCGGCAGCTCGGCGATTTCGGCGCGGGCCAGCCGCTCGGCATAATCGTGCAAGTGATCGGCGTAGCCGAGGACGGTGTCGAGGCCGTAGCGTTCGAACAGTTCGCACAACTCCCGCTCGCCGCTGACGCAGGCCGCCATCTGTGCCTGCAGGTCACCGATCACCTTCTCGGGCGTGCGCACGTTGGTGGCGACGATGTCCCAGACCGCCTGGTTGGGCCGGCCGGCCTCGACGAACTTGATGACGGGCAGGCGCAGCCCCTCCTGGTAGATCTCAACCGCGCCCAGCGCGTTGCTGCCCGGCACAATGCCGCCGACGTCGGAATGGTGCGCCACCGTCGTCGACCAGCCGGCCAGCCGCCCCTGCCAGAAGATCGGCTTGACGATGTAGATGTCCGGCAGGTGCTGCCCTTCCGCCGTGTAGGGATCGTTCGAGATGAAGACGTCGCCTTCCTCGATACGCCCTTCGTACTGGCCGATGATCTTGCGCATGGCGTCGTAGAAGGATCCGAGGTGCATCGGCGTGCACACGCCCTGGGCCAGCGTCAGGCCGTTCGGATCGCAGATCGCCGTCGAGAAGTCGAGCGAGTCGCGGATGATGCCGGAATAGGACGTGCGCATCAGCGTGATCGCGATGTCGTCCGCGATGGTGTCGAAGGCGCTCTTCAGGACCTCGAGCTGGAAGGGATCGATGTTGGCGCTCATGACCGCGTATCTCCGGGCTGCTCGGCGACGTCGATGACGATATTGCCATGATCGTCGAGGGCCGCGCGACAATCGGGCGCGACCACGGTGGTGCTGTCGTATTCCTCGACGATGAAGGGCCCGGCGCGCAGGCGGGCATCGAGGTCCGCGCGGGCCAGGATCGGGGTCTCGATCTCCGCGGCGAAGCCCGGGCCGAAATGTACCCGGCGGCTCGTGTCGCCCGAGGGCGGCGGTGCGTCGGTGAGCGCGATGGCGCCCATTTCGGCGACCGGCACGACGCCGACCAGGCGCAGGTTGACGATCTCCAACTCGTGCGCGCCGGCGAACTTGTGGCCGTAGCGCCGCTCGTGCTCGTCCTCGAAGGCCTCGCCCAGTGCCGCCAGTGCCGCGCTATCGAGCGCGCCGTCCGGCAACGGCACGGTCAGCTCGAACGCCTGGCCGCCGTAGCGCATGTCGGCGAGGCGGCGGAAGGCCAGCGCCTCGCCGGTAAACCGCGCGCGCACCTCGGCCTCGAGGCCGGCCCAGACCCGCTCCGCCGCCGTCACGTCGATATCGGCGATGGTCGTACGGAAGGCGGCGGACAGGTTCAGCTCCCGGTTGGCGTTCAACAGGCCGATGGCGCTGAAGACGCCGGCGGCGGGCGGCACGATCACCTTCGAAATCCGCAGGACCCGGGCGAGGTCGACGCCGTGCACGCCGCCGTTGCCGCCGAAGGCGACGAGGGAGAAGTCACGCGGATCGCGCCCCCGGTAGGTGGTCACCGCCTTCACGGCGCGCATCATGTTGGCGTTGGCGACGGTATGGATGCCGTGCGCGGTCTCCATCAGGTCGCGGCCGAGCGGTCGGGCGATCCGCTCGACGATGGCCCGGCGCGAGCGTTCCGCTTCGATTTCGACCGTGCCGCCCGCAAGCGTCGTCTGTGAGAGATAGCCGAGCACCACGTTCGCATCCGTCACCGTCGGCGCCTCGCCGCCCTGGCCGTAGCAGGCCGGTCCCGGCACCGCGCCGGCGCTTTCCGGCCCGACCTTGAGGGCGCCCGCCTTGTCGATCCAGACGATGGAACCACCGCCGGCGCCAACTTCGGAGATGTCGATCGCCGGCAGTTTCAGGGCATAGCCGCCACCGCCGCCGAGCGCGCCGCCGCTGGAGATGCCGCCGCCGACCTCGAACTCGTCGGCGCTCATCAGCCGGCCCTTCTCGATAATCGCCGCCTTTGCGGTGGTCCCGCCCATGTCGAAGGTGATGAGGTCGGGATAGCCGCAGCGCCGGCCGAGCTCCCGCGCGGCGATGACGCCCGCGGCGGGGCCGCACTCGACGATCTGCGCCGGCCGGTCCGCCGCCGTCGCGGCATCGAGGATCCCGCCGCTCGACTGCATGACCATGAGGCGCCGCGTCAGTCCGGCGGCCGACAGGTCCTCGACCATGGAATCGAGATAGCGTTTCACCGGCGGGCCGACATAGGCGTTGATCACCGTCGTGCTCGTCCGCTCGTACTCGCGAATCTCCGGCAGCACGTCGACGGAAAGCGAGATGAAGGCGCCGGGCATGGCGGCCCGCAGCATCTCACCCACCCGGCGCTCGTGCGCGGGATTGGCGTAGGCGTGCAGGAAACAGACGGCGACCGCCTCGACCTTCATATCCGCCAGGCGTTCGATCGCGCGGGCCACGTCCGCCTCGTCGAGCGCGGTGAGCACCCCCCCGGCCGCATCCATCCGTTCGGTGATCTCCAGCCGGCGGCGGCGCGGCACCAGCGGCGGCGGCTTGACGTAGAGCGGTTCGTAGAGCCGGGGCACGCGAATGCGGCGCAATTCCAGAATGTCGCGAAAGCCGCGCGTGGTCAGCAGCGCCGTCGCGGCGCCCTTCTGTTCGAGGATGGCGTTGGTCGCGACGGTACAGCCGTGCAGCATCTCCCCCACCCGGCCGGGCGCCAGCTCGGCGCGGGTCAGCAGGTCGCCGATGCCGGTGACGACACCGGCTGCATAATTCTCCGGCGTCGAGGGCACCTTGCCCGTCACCAGCCGGCCGTCGTCGTCGATATAGGCGATGTCGGTGAAGGTGCCGCCGATATCGGAGGCCACCCGTTGATCCGCTTGCACGCTCGCGCACTCCCCTCCCGTTTGGAAGCGCGATGATACAGCTTTTTGACGCGGGCGCGGCGGCTTGGCAGGATGGGCGCGAACGATATCCAGGGAGAGATGATCGCATGGCCAAGAATTCGATCGAGATCAAACCGCTGACACCACGCATCGGCGCCGAAGTTTTCGGCGTCGACCTCGCGAACATGGACGATGCGGATTTCAAGGCGGCGCACGACGCGCTGATGCACCACCAGGTCATCTTCTTCCGCGACCAGAACATGGACGTCGACCAGCACAAGGCGGCCGGGCGCCGGTTCGGCGAGCTGCACATCCACCCGGGCTCGCCGCCGCCAGACGGCCATCCGGAAATCTTGATCATTCACGCCGACGAAAACTCGAAGCGCATCGCCGGGGAAAAATGGCACTCCGACGTCTCCTGCGACGCGGAGCCGCCGATGGGCTCGATGCTCTATCTGTGGACCATTCCGGAAGGCGGCGGCGGCGATACCCTGTTCGCCTCCCAGTACGCCGCCTATGAGGCGCTTTCCGAGCCGATGAAAGAATTCCTCGCCGACAAGACCGCAACCCATTCGGGCGAGCATGTCTACCGGGGGCGCTATAACCATCGCGGCATCGACGACCGGGACAAGGTCTATCCGGAATCGATACATCCCGTCGTCCGCACCCATCCGGTCACCGGTCGCAAGGGGCTCTACGTGAATTCGACCTTCACGACCCGGATCAACGAGCTGGAAAAGGGCGAGAGCGACGCGCTGCTCGGCTTTCTCTGCAGCCATTCGACCCGGCTCGACTTCCAGTGCCGCTTCCGCTGGGAGCGGAACTCGGTCGCGCTCTGGGACAATCGCTGCGTTCAGCACACCGCGATGTGGGATTATTTCCCGCAGGTCCGTTCCGGGCACCGGGTGACCATCAAGGGGGACCGCCCGGTCTAGGGCGCTCACTCGCCCATGGTGGAGAGCGGTCACGGCGCGGCGCGGGCGATCCGACGCTACGACGACGCCGAGGCCGCGCTCGCCCGTATCGTCGAGATCTACGAGG
Source organism: uncultured Alphaproteobacteria bacterium (assembly GCA_951812805.1). GTDB lineage: Bacteria > Pseudomonadota > Alphaproteobacteria > JASLMY01. Next base: position 95,739 of record CATOSZ010000005.1, read on the forward strand.
AAGGCGCGCGCCGGGTCCGCGAGCGCTTCGCGCGCTACGCGGCGGGCGACCGGACCAGCCCGGGAGACGTCGGCTACTATCCCTATGTCGGCATCACCATCCGGCCGGGCGACGTCAGCACGGATTCCCGTGTCCCCTACGGTGTGCTGTCGGACCACGGCACCTACGGCGCGACGCTGACCCGGCCGACGCTGTTCCGGAACTACTATCTCGAACAGCTCGGCCGCCTGATCGCCAACCATGGCCGGCCGATCGCCGTCGGGATCTCCGACCGGCCGATCGCGCTCCCCTTCGTCGTCGAAGACGCGACCGCCGGGGTCACGGCGGAGGACGTTACCTCGCTGCAGACCCTGTTCACCCTGCCGGACCTGGCCGCGATCGAGGACTCGGTGGCAAACGGCACCAATGCGCCGCGCGCGGGCGAGCCGAAGCCCCTCGCGCTATTTTCGGCGGAACGTGTCGATCTCTCGCTGACCCGGCTGCGGCACTATACCGGAACCGCGCCCGAACATTTTCAACGCTTCATCTTGTTCACGAACTATCAGAGATATATCGATGAATTTGTTGAATTTTCCCTCGGAGAACTAAGGCGGGATAATGACGACGTCAGCTTCGTCGAACCGGGCGACGTCGTCACGAACCGCAGTGGCGAGACGGTAGGTGAGCGGCCGCGCCACCTGCCGCAGATGCCGGCCTACCACCTCACGCGCGAGGGTCGCGCCGGCATCACCTTGATCAACATCGGCGTCGGCCCCTCGAACGCCAAGACGATTACCGACCATGTCGCGGTGCTGCGGCCGCACTGCTGGCTGATGATCGGCCACTGCGGGGGCCTGCGCCACACCCAGCGGCTGGGCGACTATGTTTTGGCGCACGCCTATGTGCGCGAGGACCATGTGCTGGACCGCGATTTGCCGCCCTGGGTGCCGGTGCCGCCGATCGCCGAGATGCAGGTCGCACTGGAATCGACGGTGGCCGCGACGACGGGCCTCAGCGGGCGCAAGCTGAAGACCCGGATGCGCACCGGCACCGTCTTCACCACCGACGACCGGGACTGGGAATTTCGCCTGAACGAGCTGGCGGTGCGCTTCAACCAGTCGCGCGCCATCGCCATCGATATGGAATCGGCGACCATTGCCGCCAACGGTTTCCGCCTGCGGGTGCCCTACGGCACCTTGCTTTGCGTCTCCGACAAGCCGGTGCACGGCGAGCTGAAACTACCGGGCATGGCAAGCGCCTTCTACCGCGAGAGCGTGGGCCAGCACCTCGCCATCGCCATCCGCACCCTCGACCACCTGCGCGAGGCCGGCGCCGAAAGCCTGCATTCCCGCAAACTCAGAAGCTATGACGAGCCGGCGTTCCGCTGAGGTATCGATCCTCACACGCGCACCACACCGAAGGCCAGAAGCCCCAACCCGATGACCAGGACCATGGCACCGGTGAGCGCGATGACGCTCGGGCGATCGCTGTCGCCCGCTCCGGTCAGGACGAGGTCGCTCGGATCGTCGCGCCGATAGACGATCTCCACCACGCTCTTGTCGGCAACGAGGTTCGCATAGAGCTCGGCGCCGACCACCACGTCGCCTTCGATCTTCTGACCGTCCGCGGCGGTGAAGGCATAGGCGATGCGGGAAATGCTCTTGCCGTTGTCCGCGACCTCGACCCATGTCGCGGTCACCTGGGCGGCGACGGCGTGGCCGTTGGCGAGGATGTCCTGGCGGTGCGCCCCGTACCAGATGCCGCTGCTCAAGACGCCGGCACCGGACAGCGAAAAGACCAGCCCGACCCAAAAGTGCGCTCGACTGCGTATGCGAATCGCCATTCCGCGGCCCCCTCTCCGCCACAGGGAAAATATCCTTCGACCGGGATAATTCGGCCAATCACGATCCGGCGATATCGCGAACGCGACGGAGGCCGTACTCTTCGCCCATGCGCCGCGCCGCCCTCATCCTGTTCTGCGTTCTCATCCCGGTTCTGGCGGGCGGAGCGGCTGCGGCCTGGATTTACCGGATCGATCTCGCCCGCATTGCGATCGACGACGGCCTGGCCCGCACCGGGCTCACCGCGGCCAGTTATGAAATCGAGCGTTTGGACCTCACCGGCGCGCGGCTGCGAAATGTCGCGCTGGCGGACGGTCTCGCCGGCGAGGCGATCGACGTCGCCTACGACCTGTCGACCCCCTGGGCACCGCGCCTCGGCGAAATCCGGCTGACCCGCCCCAGGCTCGACCTGTCGGCGCCGGCGGTCCGCGCCCTTTTCGCGGGCGACGACGAGGGCGGCGGGGACGGATTCGATCCGGGCCCGCTCGCACTCCACGTGACGGGAGGCGAACTCGACTGGCAAAGCCCGCTCGGCCCCCTGCGGATCGCGCTCGATGGAAAAGCGCACCGCGCCGCGGACGGCACCTACGGCATCGAGACGACCCTGGTTGCCCGGGCGGAACGGGGCCGGGTCGAAGCCACGCTCGAGCTTGCCGGATCGCCCGCCGGCGACGTCACGGGCGCCGCGCGTCTTTCGGGAGGTTTCCTCGAGTTCGAACAGGCACGCGTCGACGGCCTCACAGGTGACATCGGCTTTACTGTCGCGGGCGGCGCCATGGCGGCGTTGCACGTCGAACTGGCGGAGCTGGCGCTCTCCCTCGACGGCGAGCGGGTGGCGCGGGGGGCGCTGTCGCTCAGCCGGCAGGGCGACATCGTACTCGCCGGGTTTGCCGGCAGCGCCTTCGGTGCCGAGGGCGGAATCGAAGTGTCGGGCATCCCCAACCTCGAAGCCGGCCTGATCCGTCTGCAACGCCTGTCGATCGAGGCGCGCGCGCCCCACCACGCGGCGCTCTGGCGCCATGCCGGGACGGCGGCGCCGACGGCGGGCGCGGTTGCCGTCAGCCTCGCCGGCCATGACCTCAGCCTCGATGTCGCCGCGCTCGGCGCCGCCCCGTTGGCGGCATTGCCGGCGGTCCTGGCGGACGGCCAGCTCTCCGGTGTCGTCGAGATCAAGGACCTGGCCCTGCCCGGTCTCACCTCCAACATCTCCGGCGCCGCGAACCTCGACATCGCGGCGCCCGCGGGCGAGCTGGAGGCAAGCCTCGCCGTGCCCGCCCTCTTCACCGTCGGCGCGATCGACCGGGCCGCGTTCACCGGCTGGACGCCGCCCGCCGATATGCTGGATGGCGGCGGCAGCCTCGCCATCGCGCCGACACCCGCCCTGCGCCTGCGCCCCTTACGGGACCCGGAAGGCGCGATCTCGGGCCTGGCCCTGAGCGGCGGCGCGCAACTCTCACTCAGCCTCGGCGCCGGTTTCGCCGTCGAGGCGACGACGAGCCTGGAGGGGCGTCTCGATCAAAACGGTCTGGCCGGCCGCCTCACCGCCGCACCGACGACCGCGCGTCTCGACCGATTCTCCGCCGCCGGTCACCGCATGCGGCGTCTCGCCTTCACCGGCGCACTCGGCTACGGGGACAAGGGCTTCACGGCCGGTGGTCGCCTCAGCGGCGAGTATAAGCCCCGCGTCGCCGCGCTGCCGGACCTCGGCTGGATCGTTGCCCGGCTTCCCCTGGAGGCGGCGTTCGATGGCAGCCGGTTGACCTTAGGCCTCCGTGCGCCGGGTGACCTGCGCCTGCCGGCGATCCGCCTTGGCGAAAAGCTCACGCTGCCCGCGCCGACGGTGGTGACGCTGGCCAAGCCGGCGGGCCCGGTCCTCGACCTCGACACAGGCAGCGGACAGTTCGCGTTGAACCTCCCTCTTCGGGCAACGGCCTTCCCCCTGCAGGTGCGGACGGCCAACGACACGCTGGCGCTGGAGGTCGCCCCGGGTGCGGTCGCCGTCACGTTCGACGACGACGGAAGCCGGATCGCCCTTTCGGGCGGTGCGCTCTCCCTGCCCGCCGAGGGCGTCTACCTCCAGGGCATCGACGCGGCGATCACGGACCTGGCGACGGCCGAGTTCAAGGTCGGTCAGATCGACTGGACGGATGCGCCGGTCGAACTGCCCGCGCTGCTCGCCCTCGGCCGCGCCCGGATCGGCGATGAGGACCTGGGCGTCGGCCTCTCCCTGCTCGACGCGGAACAGCGCGTGCGTCTCGACGCGACGCTTCGCCATCACCTGGACGAGGCGACGACGGAGGTCGAGGCGACGCTGGTCCCCCTCGACTTCACGCCGGACGGTTTGCAGCCGGGCGACCTGGCAACGGAGCTGGAGATATTGACCGACGTCATCGGCCAGCTGTCGGGTGGCGTAAAACTGTCGTTGCGGGATGGCGAACTCACCGGCACGGGCGTCCTCGAGCTTGCCGATATCGCCTTCGAGACCGAGGCGGCGAGCGTCGACGGCCTCGACGTCCGCTTCGAGTTCGACCGGATCTGGCCACCGCGCACCGCACGACCCGCCGTCCTCAGAATCGCGAACGTCGTTTCCGGCGTCGAGGCGAGCGAGGTGAGCGCCGAGTTGTCGCTCGCCGGCGACGCGACACGGCCGTTGATTCTCGGCGTCGACGAGGCCCAGGCGACAACCCCGTTCGCCCGGGTCACGCTCGACCCGCTGCGCATCGATGCCACGTCCGGGCGGCACGACATGACGGTGCGCTTGAGCGAGGTCGACCTCGCCGCCCTTTTGTCCCGTCTCGATGTCGAAGGGGTCGCGGGCAGCGGGCGCCTCTCCGGCGCGATCCCGATCACCGTGCTCGAGGACAACTTCACGGTGACGGACGGCCGCCTGGCGGCCGAAGCGCCCGGCGTCATCAAGATTTCCGTCGAGGCGTTGAACCAGTCGCTCACCGGGACGGCGGAGCAGGTGAAGCTGCTGCTCACCGCGCTCGAGGATTTTCATTATTCGAGCCTGGTGCTGGCGTTGGAGAAACCCGCCGACGGCGGCGGTCGATTGAAGCTCTTCATCGACGGCCACAATCCTGCCGTACTCAATGGCCATCCTTTCGATGTGAACATCGATCTGCGGGGCCGTTTCGACGATCTTCTGGACACCGCGCTCCGGGCCTATCGCTTGTCCGACCAGGCCATACGCGCTACCGTCAAGTGATCGTGCGTCCGGCTCCGCGTCCGGCGTCACATCGACCGGTTCCCTGGAGTTCGCCATGCGCGCAGCCCTCGACCCTCGCCTCGCCATGATCGCACCGCTGGTGTTGGCACTGTCGGTCATGGCCTGTTCGCCGACCGTGAAGGTCGAGACACCGACGGAACCGATCACCATCAACCTGAACATCAACCTCTCGGCCGAGGTCGTGCTGAAGCTGGAAGAAGCAGCCCAGGACGACATCGCGCAAAACCCGAACGTGTTCTGATGATGAATATCGCTTTGAAACTCCCCGCCCCGGCCCGCTTCTGGCTGGCCCTCCCGCTCCTGATGGCCCTGCTGTTCGCGCTCTCGCCCTCGCCCGCGTCGGCCCAGTCGCTCGACAGTTATCGCGCCAAAGGGCAGATCGGTGAGCGTTACGACGGCTACGTCATGGCAACGCAGAAGAAGCCGTCGTCGAAGATCAAGAAGATGGTCCGCTCGGTAAACAGCAAGCGGCGTTCCATCTACAACAAGCGGGCCAAACAGCAACGCGTGTCTGCCAAGCAAGTCGGCCGCGTCTATGCCCGAACCGTACTCTCGAAGGCGCCGCGCGGCACCTACTTCCTGAAGGAAAACGGCAAGTGGGTGCGCAAGTGAGCACGCCGATCTCGGACGGCTTGATCGTCGTCGCCAAGCGCGACTGCCCGACCTGCACCCTGATCGAGCCGGTCTACCGCCAGCTCGCCGACGGGCCCGCCGAACTCCTCGTCTACAGCCAGGACGACCCGGCCTTCCCCGATGCGATCGCCCAGCCCATCGACGACCGCGAGCTCGAAGCCTCCTGGCGGCTCGACATCGAGACCGTGCCGACGCTGATCCGCATGGCCGGCGGCCGTGAAGTCGCCCGCGCCATCGGCTGGCATCGCGGGGAATGGGAAGAGGTGTCGGGCCAGGCCGCGCTCGGCCCCGCGCTGCCCGAGGCCCAGCCCGGCTGCGGCTCGCGCACCTACGACCCGGGTATGGAGGAGGTGCTGGAACTGCGCTACGGCGAGGCGCCGATGGCAGCCCGGCGGATCGAACTCGGCGGCTATGAGGACCCGGTCGAGAGCGCTTACGAACGCGGCTGGAGCGACGGCCTGCCGGTCGTCCCGCCGACGGAAATCCGGGTGCTGCGCATGCTGAAAGGCACGAAGCGCGATCCGGGCGAGGTCCTGGGCCTGGTGCCGCCGAACCTCGCCGAATGCACCGTCGAGAAGGTTGCGATCAATGCGGTGATGGCCGGCTGCAAGCCCGAATACATGCCGGTCGTGCTGGCCGCGGTCGAGGCGGCGCTGATCCCCGACTTCTGCATGCACGGCCTGTTGTGCACGACCTATTTCTCCGCGCCGGTTCTCATCGTCAACGGACCGGTAGCCCAGGCCATCGGCATGAATTCGCGGGAGAACGCGCTCGGCCAGGGCAACCGGGCGAACGCCACGATCGGGCGCGCCCTGCAGCTGGTGATCCGCAATGTCGGCGGCGGCGTGCCGGGCGGCATCGACCGGGCGACGCTGGGCACCCCCGGAAAGTACACCTTCTGCTTCGCGGAGGACGAGTCGAATTCCTGCTGGACGCCGCTCGCGGTCGAGCGCGGCATCGCGCCTGGGCGCTCCGCCGTGACGCTGTTCGGCGGCGACGGCGTGCTCGGCTGTTTCGATCAGAAGAGCCGCACACCGGAAAGCCTGACCGCCTCCCTCGCCATGGCGATGAACGCGATCGGCCATCCGAAGAAGGCGCAGGCGCACGACGCCCTGCTGGTGATCTCGCCGGAGCATCTCAGGACCTTTGCGAACGCCGGATGGAGCCGCAAGGACGTTCGCGCGGCTCTCGATCGGGCCTCGGAACGCCCGGGCGACGACCTGGTCTACGGCGCGGGCGGCATCGCCGAGGGTATGCCCGAGAGCGTGGCCGGCCAGCGCCTGCAGAAATTCCGTCCCGACGGCCTCAACATCGTGCGGGCCGGCGGCGAGGCCGGCATGATGTCGGCGATTATCGGCGGCTGGGCCGCGACGGGCGACAAGGGAAGCCAGATGGTAACCAAGGAGGTGGGCGAATGAGCCAATCAACCGTATTGCTGGACCCGACGGCGGAGACGACGCCGGCGAAACGCCAGCGCAAGGCGCCACCGGCGGCGCTCGAGGGGCTGACGATCGGCCTGCTCGACATCGGCAAGGCCCGGGGCGACGAGTTCATCGACCGGGTCGAGGAACTGATGGCGGAACGCGGCATTATCGTGCGGCGCTATGCCAAACCGACCAACACCAAGACCGCCCCGGTCGAGGTGCTGCAGGCGATCACCACGGAGTGCGACCTCGTCGTCGAAGCCTTGAGCGATTGAGGCTCCTGCACGTCGTGCAGTTTGCATGACATTGCGGATCTCGACTCTCGCGGCATCCCCGGCGGCATGATCGCCACCACGGCCTTCGAAAAGGCCGCCGAAGCGCAAGCGGTCTCGCTCGGCTTCGAGCCGGGCATCGTCTACGTGCCGCATCCGATCCAGGATCGGACCAACGCGGAAATCCGCGCTATTGCCGAGGATGCCTTCCAGGACATCCTGGGCATGATCACCGCGCGCTAGGAGATCCGGTCCCGGCCCTCGCGCGGGGCCGGGACCGGGACCCGACCTCATGAGCGAAGCCTTTCTCACCACCGTCGTCGGCAGCATGCCGAAACCGATCTGGCTGCAGGAACAACTGCCGCTGAACGCCGAGGGCAAGCAGGTGCACGGCGCCGGCGCCGACTGGCGGTTTTCCGGTGAGACGCTGGACGTGGCACTCGACGACGCGGTGCGACTGTCGATCCACGAACAGCAACACGCCGGCATCGACATCGTGTCCGACGGCGAGCAGCGGCGGAAGTCCTACCTCACCCACATCACCCGGGCGTTGGGCGGGGTCGACTACACGACGCTCGCCAAGAAATGGACGCGCAACAATCGCCGCCTCGCGGAGGTCGGGCGCTGCATCGGGCCACTGCATCGCCAGGCGCCGATCCTGGTCGACGACCTGGCCTTCGCGCTGGCCGAGGCGGACCGACCGTTGAAGGTCACGCTCCCCGGCCCGATGACCATCGTCGACACCCTGGCGGACGAGCATTACGGCGACGAGCGGGCCATGTCGATGGCCGCGGCCGAGGCCATGAACGCCGAAGCCCGCGCGCTCGACGCCCTCGGCCCCGCCGTCATCCAGTTCGACGAGCCGGTGTTCTCGCGCTATCCCGAAAAGGTCGCGGACTGGGGCATCGAAGCCCTGGACGCAGCACTCCGCGGGCTTTCGGCGCGGACCGCCGTGCATGTCTGCTACAGCTATCCCATGCCGGGCGTGCCGCGGCCGATCCAGGACAGCTACCCCACCATCCTCGCCGCGCTGGAACGTTCCGCGGTGGACGAGTTGGCGTTGGAGTTCGAGGCCTCCCGCCTCGATCCCGCCCTGCTGTCGCTCTGTCCCTCGAAGACCGTCCTCTTTGGCTGCATCGACAACGGCATCGACGCGGTCGAAACGCCCGAAGCGGTCGCCGACAAGCTGCTCGCCGCCGCCCGCCACCTGCCGGCGACGCAGATCCAAGCCGCGCCCGATTGCGGCCTGGTCCCGCTTTCGCCGGCCATCGCCCGCGCCAAGCTCGAGACCATGGTCGCCGGCGCCCGCCTGGCGCGCGAGCGGCTCTAACCACCGCGGGCTGTAGGTGACGCGTGAAGTTGCCCGCTTTACGTAGCGAGTGAATTGACCGCTTTTGATGATGTTGTCCCTGTGGGGATGTGGTCAAGTCGTAGACTTGTCCACATCCCCACAGGGCGCGGAAGCGAGATGGCGTCGCGATCGTTCACGCCGCCTCGCTCCGTGAGCTGTTAGCCTCTTCCGTCGGCGGGAAGTCAGCGATGCGGTGAGGGCCCCAGAAGATGGCGATGGCGCCGTCGGGGTATTCGTTGAGCCGCACTTTGGTCTTTGCAAAGTGGGGTCTGAGACGCGAAGGCGGGATCTGTAGCCGCCGGCCCTGCCAGTGCACGGTGTTGTCGTTGGCGACTTGCCGGGTTTCGCGGCAACAGAGGATATCCCGCCATTGTTCGGGCCGGCACGAGACCCAAGCGGATGTGGGATCCTCTGGCGGCACGGCGAAGCGCTTGTTGTGGTCGGGGATATAGACCTCGGCGATGAAGCGGTTGGCGAGATCGATGTTGGTGATGCCGGCGAGCGCGAGTTCGTTGACGAGGCGGTCCTGAAGGGTTCGGAAGAGCCGCTCGGAGCGTCCCCTGGCCTCGGGCGAGTAGGCCGGAATGTGCTCGATGCCCAGCTCGGCCAAGGCGCGGTCGACCTGGGTGAGCTGGGTCTTGGAGACCTTGCCGCCGGCCTCAGGCGTGTGGAAGTAGTGGCTCCCCCGATCGGTATAGAGGGCGCAGAACAGGCCCTTGGCATGGATCGTCTCGGCGAGGCCGCGGAAGCTGGAGGCTGTGCCCTCCTCCGCGACAAGGAAGGCCGAGGTGATCTCGCTGGTCGCATCGTCCATGGTCACCACCAAGTCGAGGGGCGCCGCGCCCGCGAGCCAGGCATGGCTGGAAGCGTCCTGGTGCAGCATCATGCCGGCCATCGGCCGGCGCGGACGCTTGCGCCGGTGCGCGCCACGCCGCTTGGCCGGCTGGACATGGCCCGAGCGCTGCAGGGCGACACGGGTCGTCGTGTAGCCGAGCTTGTAGCCATGCTGCTCGACCAGCTTCTCGTGGAAGTGCTTGACCGTGAAGTCACCGTACATCTCCTCCCAGAGCGCTCGAGCCCGCTCCAGCTCGCTCTCATCCGCCCGGTGTGGCGAGGGCTTGCCGATCCGGCCGTCCAGCAGGCCAGCCGCCCCCTCCTCCCGGTAGCGATCCCGCCAGCGGCGGAACGTCCGCTCGTCCATCCCCAATATCTCGGCAGCCTCGAGCTGGCTCAGCTCGCGACGCTCGTGACGCGAAAGTATCTCCTCAAAACGCATGATCCGGATCTCCTGACGGATAAGTGCCGGTCCCATCCAAGCCTCCAAAAAAAAAACCACTTTGGAGACATCTCAGAACCGGTCACTTCGTGCGCTACATAATCCGGTCAACTCACGCGTCACCTACACTCTAACCACCGCGGGCTTGTGGCGAGGCGCGGAGAACACTAAGATTCTTAAATTCTTGGTAAATAATCGTTAACCGCCTTCTGGCCTTCGGGATAGGGCCACCTCGAGTACCTTGAAATTGTGGATGTCTATAGTGCGTGCATGAATTCAGACGCGATTGTTCGCCCGACCGCTGACGCATGCTGATCATCGGACGGGGCCTGCACAGCAGCCGGGAGGGGGAAACGGCATGGCTACGGATAGATCGAAGTTAGTTGCGCAATCGGGGCTATGGCGGGGATTACATCCCGGAATGGGCCTCGCCGCGAAGGGCATGGTCGTCGCCTTCGTGGTCTTTACGGTTCTCAACGTCGAGTTCGCCAATTCCATCTATACGGCAATACGCGGTTGGATCGAGTCGGCGCTGAACTGGTATTACATCTCGGCGCTGGTCATCATGATGTTCGTCTGCTTCTACCTGATGTGCAGCCGATTCGGCAGCATTCGGTTGGGCGACGACGACAGCCGACCGGAATTCTCCAATTTTTCCTGGTTCGCCATGCTTTTCTCGGCGGGCGTCGGCATCGGCCTGCTGTTCTTCGGCATTGCCGAGCCGATGTTCTATTTCGACAATACCAAGCCCTGGGGCTATCCGAACAATCCCTTCGCCGACCAGGCCATGGTGACGGAAATGAACGAGGCGCGCGCGGTCCATGCGATGCGCGTGACCTACTATCATTGGGGCTTCCATGGCTGGGCCGTCTACGTGATGGTCGGCTTGAGCCTGGCCTACTTCGGCTTCCGCAAGAAGCTGCCGCTGACGCTCAGATCGTCGCTCTATCCGATCATCGGCGAGAAGATCTACGGCCCGGTCGGCCATGCGGTCGACCTGCTCGCGGTCTTCGGCACGGTCTTCGGCGTCGCCACCTCGCTCGGCCTTGGCGTCTCACAGATGGCGGTCGGGCTCAATCACCTCTTCGGCGTCGATCCCGGAACGACGACGCAGCTCATCCTGATCGTGGTGATTTCCATCGTCGCCACCTTCTCCGCCGTCTCCGGCGTCGGCAACGGCATCCGGATCATTTCGGAATGGAACATCTGGCTCTCCATCGCACTGCTCGCCTTCTTCCTCTTCGGCGGGCCGACGAACTGGCTGCTCGGCTTCTTCGTCACGACGACGGGCGACTATCTCTGGAACGTCATTCCGATGGGCTTCCAGATCTTCAATGGTGAAGGCGCTTCGTCCTGGCAGGGCAATTGGACCATTTTCTATTGGGGCTGGTGGATATCCTGGGCGCCCTTCGTCGGCATGTTCATCGCCCGCATCAGCCGGGGCCGGACGATCCGCGAATTCATGATCGGCGTCATGTTCGTGCCGACCACGCTCGCCTTCTTCTGGCTCTGCATCTTCGGCGGCAGTGCCATACATGCCGAGTTGACCGCGGCCGGCGGCGTCGGCACCGCGGGCATTGCCGACCTGGTCCGCGGTTGGAACCTGCCCGCCGCCCTCTACGGGACGATCGAACAGGTAACCGTGCTCGATTGGCTGAACTGGGCGATGGCGGCGCTTGCGACCTTCCTGCTGGCGACCTGGTTCATCACCTCGTCCGACTCCGGCACCCTGGTGATCACCACCATGCTGTCGATGGGCGACGACGATCCGCCGCAGAAATTCCGCATCGTCTGGGGCCTCGGCGAAGGTTTCGTCGCGGGGGCGTTGTTGCTGGCCGGCGGTCTCAAGGCCTTGCAGACCGCCTCCATCGCAGCGGCCCTGCCGGTGAGCGTCGTCCTGCTCCTGATGACCTGGGGCGTCGTGAAATCCTTGCACGAGGATTCGAGCGCGGTGGCCGCACCGGAGGAGGAGTTCGCCCCCGACGGCACCAGCCTCAGCGGGGAGTTGCGAGCCTAACCAGAGCATCCCACGGTCCCGCCCGGCGCCTGTCCGGGCGGGACCGTGACACGAACTCGATCACGCCATTGCCGGGCGATGACGCAAGCAGCGCCTCGCCCGTCGTTCGATAGGGTGGCCGAGGGATTGCCGGATCCCGGCGTTGCGGCCCCCTCGGCGCGGCCCCTTTCGATCGTCGTCGGCTACCACATGAAGACGGCGGTATCGCCTGCGACATCGGCGTAATAGAGGCGCAGGCGAAGCACGTACTCGCGTCCCCGGTAGAGCCGAAGACGCAGCTTCGCGTTGAAGTCGGTGCCGCCGTCGTCATCGCCGTCGACATACCAGGGCTCACCATCGACCGTCTCGAACAGCACCATCACCGTGTCCGCGGCGCCGAAGGTCTGGATCGTATAGTCGCGGGTGAATTGCGGGTGGATCGTGTAATTCACCTGCTCGCCGGCGCCGATGGTGATGCGATGGGACTCGAACGGCCTCAGTTCCGGATCCCGCGCCTCCTCGAGCGGGGGATAGAACCGGCGGACCCACTCTTCGTCGACGGGCGAAAGACCCGGATCCGGCGTCAGCCCGCCGGCATACCCCGTGGGGTGGACGATCAGGCCCGGCCCGAAACTGTAGTGCATGATCGAGTTCGGGTCCCAATCCGAACCGGTAACTTCGGCCGCGGAAAGCTTGCGCAGGATGTTGCTCTCGATCTGGTCGTCGGGCCAGTTGTTGGGCGGCCCTCTGAAGTCGTCGTAGACCGCCGCCTCGTTCCAGACGATGCCGGCATTCGGGTTCTGATGTTCGTGCGGCGCGCCCAGGGTATGACCGATCTCGTGCAGGGCTGTATCCCTGCCGTGCGGCGTCGTGAGATCCCAGCCGAAATTCATGGTCCGCCGGTTGGGGTCCGTGACGAATTCGACCAGGTCACGACCGACATAGGACCAGGAGCCGTCGCCGACCATGAAACCGATGCGGATCTCCGCGTCCTCCCGATCCCGGACCTCCTCGAAATCCAGGCCGATACCGAGGTCCTTCCATGTCCGGAACGCGTCCCGCACGACCGCCTTTTGCGCCTCCGGGCCGACCCAGCTGCCGCCAATGCCGTCGGTATTGCGATCGAAGAAGTAATACCTGAGCCGCGTGCCGTTGACCCATTTCTTCTCGTTGTAGCGAATAAATCCGGCCCGTCGGGGATCAATGTCGACCGGCAAAGGCCGCAGGTGCGCCTGGGGCGCCGTGCAAGACGGCTTGTCGTAACCGTCCGTGGCCGTGTCCATTTCCGCTTTGCGTGGGCGTCTAGTCATTGCCAATATCCTTCTCTAATTCAGATAGCGTAGATTTTCTAGCGACTTTCGACATTTCTCCTGAACCGCATCGGAGTTCGATCAGCCCTTCATGGAATGCCATGCGTATCGGACGCTAATCAAATTGCTCCAAATTGGTCTTGATGCGAAATGCCACGGTTATCCTAGACGAATCGGCGTTCATTTCGCAATAGATCTGAATTCAGGCGTAGGCCGCGCGTGATCCGACAGGCCATGCGAGGGCGCGGGAGAGCTGCTTCCATGGAAAAATGAGGTGGAGCCCCCCCGGTTCCTTCAGCCTACTCTATGAATTCGAATGTAGCCGTAGGCGCAATCGCCTTGGCCGTCGAAGCCGATGTTTACGGACTGCTGCGATTGATGCGCTGTCAGAGCGCGCGCGTACATTCTATCGATGATGTCGTTGCCGAGATCGCTCGGCCCCATGGCAAAAAAGGCATTGTTACACGACGGGTGACTCGTCGGTTGGTTCTGCAGCTTTATGAGGACCAGACCGGACGCATAGGAAATGACATGGGTCGGTATGCCATACAAGTTCTGGTCGTATCCGGCATGGACAGAAGATACGGGAACAACGGTAAGGGCCCCCACGACCAATCCCACAATCCAAAGAGCTCTATGTTTCACCGTTGCACCTCCAAATTCTGGATCGGATTCCCGAACGCACCGCATGGGGACAGAACCAGAAATCCAATATCGACCGATCCTGTAACTCGGCAAAAACTTTACAAAAACTTCTCAATACAATCAAGACATGAAACAGAGCTCCGGTCCAGCGCCATCAGAGCATCGAAAAGACGGGAGCTGGTAGCGTTTCGAGGACACAACGCACCCCCTCCCCGCACCAGGCGAGGAGGAGGCGCGTCACCTCACGTCGAATACTGCGCGAACTGCTGGGTGCCGGCGCGGGCGCGGTGGTCGGTCTTGATGTTGACCACCGCGACCATGCCTTCGTCGACCTTGGCCTGGGCGCGGTCCAGCGCCGGGCGGATGTCGCCCGGCTCTTCGACATACTCGGCGTAACAGCCCAACGCCTCGGCCATCTTGTCGTAGCGGGTATAGCCGAGGTCGCGGCCGGGCTTGGTGCCGTCCGGGTCCGCGGTCCAGCCGCCGTTGAGGCTGATCACCACCAACACGGCGATGCCGTGGCGCACCGCCGTGTCCAGCTCCATCGCGTTCAGGCCGAAGGAGCCATCGCCGTGCACGACGATGACCTGGGTGTCGGGCTTCGCCACCTTGGCGCCGAGGCCGAAGGGCAGGCCGACACCCATGGTGCCGAAGGGGCCCGAGTTCAGCCGGTGGCCCGGTGCATAGGTCGGCATCGACTGGCGGCCGTAGTTCAGGATCTCCTGCCCGTCGACGACGAGAACGGCGTCGCGGTTCATGAAGTTCTTCACTTCCTCGCAGAGCCGCAACGGATGGATCGGGGTCTCGTCCGAGACTGTGTTGGCGCCCGGCCGCGACCGCTTCTCCGCCTCCTGGTCGCCGAGCTGCTTGCGCCAGCCGGCGTAACTATCGTCGTTCACCTTTCCGTCGAGCTTGGCCATGACCTGTTTCAGCACCGCCTTGGCGTCGCCGACGACACCGATGTCGATCTCGCGCGGACTGGTCGAGACCTCCTCCTCGTCGATGTCGATGCGCACGATGGTGGCATCCGCGTTGAAGCGCGGCGGTGCGGCGTGGCCGATGATGTAGTTCATGCGGGTGCCGATCACCATGATCAGGTCCGCCTCGCGGAAGGCGGTCGAGCGCACGGTCATGTAGCAGTAGGGATGATCCTCCGGGATCACGCCGCGGCCCTGCGGCGTCGTGTAGAAGGGGATGCCGGCCTTGTCGACGAATTCGTGCAGCTCGGACGAGGCGTCCGACCAGAGGATGCCACCGCCGGAGACGATCACCGGTCGTTCCGCCTTGGCGAGCGCGTCCACCAGGCGATCGATGACCTCGGGATCGCCGTGCGGGCGGGCGCGGGCGAGCTTGCGGCCGGAGAGCGTCCAGTCGATCTCGCTCTCGTCCACCTTCTGGTAGAGCACGTCGCCCGGCAGGTCGAGGTAGACCGGTCCCGGCTTGCCGGCCATCGCCTTCTGGAAGGCGACGTTGACCATTTCCGGGATACGGCGGGGGTTGTAGACCCGCTCCGCCCATTTCACGCAGGGCCGCAGGATGGCGACCTGGTCGATCTCCTGGAAGACCTGGCGGCCGTACATGTTGAAGGGGCTGGAGCCGCCGATCGCGACCACGGGCACGCAGTCGACCAGCGCATTGGCGATGCCGGTCACCAGGTTGGTGACGCCCGGGCCGGAGGCGGCCATGCAGACGCTCGGCTTGTTCAGCAGGCGGCTGTAGGCCTGGCCCATGAAGGCGGCGGCCTGTTCATGGCGCACGTCCAGCGGACGGATGCCTTCCTTGATGCAGCTCTCCTCCGCGAGCAGCATCGGCCCGCCCATGATGAAGAACAAGGTGTCGACGCCTTCGCGCGCCAGCGCCTTGGCGAGAATTTCCGATCCTGTGAGTTCCGCCACGGTTTCCTCCCTCGTTGCGGTCGTGATTTCGACTAGGAGCCCGGCGCTAGATCGCGCCGTCGTCCTTCAGGCCGGCGACGTCGGCGGCGCTCAGGCCCAACCAGTCGCCGAGCACGCTTTCCGAATGCTCGCCCAGCAGTGGGGCGGGCTCGAGCGGTACCTCGTTCGCGCTCATCTTCACCGGCCAGGCCGGCATCTTGAAGTCGCCCCGGGTCGGGTGTTGCACGGTCTGGAAGATGCCGCGGGCCTCCAGGTTCTCGTCCGCCTGCAGCTCGGCCGTATCGAACACGGCGCCGGCCGGAATGCCGGCGGCGCCCAGCGTCTCCATCGCCTCGCGCTTGTCGCGGCCCATCGACCATTCGGTCAGCATGGCGTCGAGTTCCGCCTCGTTCTCCATCCGGCTGACGGGTGTCGCGAAGCGCGGATCCTCGGCCAGCTCGTCGCGCCCCAGCACGTTGCACAGGCGCACCCACTGATGGTTCGCGGCCCGGGTCGTGTAGATGTAGACGTAGTCGTTCGGGCCGCCCGGCGCGCACGGGTAAAGCCCGCTCGGCGCGTTGGCGCCGGTGATGACCTTGGCGCCGGTCCGCGGGCCCGGCTTGCCGGTCTGCGCCATCACGGAATAGGCGATCCGGGTGTATTGGATCATCGCATCCTGCATGGCGACCTGGATGCGCTGGCCGCGCCCGGTTTCGCGTCGCTGATAGAGCGCACCCAGGATGCTGATCGCCGCCAGCATGCCGGTGCCGGTATCGCCGATGGTGGCGCCGGGCTTGATCGGCGGGCCGTCCGCCTCGCCGGTGATCGACATGACGCCGCCCACCGACTGGCCGATCATGTCGAAGGAGAGGTAGTCCTCGTACGGGCTGCCCTCGGCATAGCCCTTGACCTGGGCATAGATGATGCCGGGGTTGATCGCCTGCAGCACGTCGTAGCCGAGGCCCAGGCGATCGATGACGCCGGGGCCGAAATTCTCGATGAAGATGTCCGCCTCCGCCGCCATGCGCTTGACGAGCTCGAGGCCCTTCTCGCTTTTGAGGTTGGCGGTGATGCTCTTCTTGTTGGCGTTGAACAGCAGGAAATAGTGGCTGTCGCGACCCTCGGGATCGCTGCCGGCAAAGCGGCCCTGGTCGCCGCCCTTCGGGTTCTCCACCTTCACCACGTCCGCGCCGAGCCAGGCCAACGCCTCGGTACACGAGGGGCCGGCTTCGAACTGCGTGAGGTCGAGGACCCGCACACCGGCAAGGGCGCGCTCGGCGCCGATCGTCGTATTCATATCGATGTTCCTCCCGCGGCGATCATATCTGAAGGCGCGGGGGAAATTCTAGCGAGCGTTAGATTCTATTCGCCGAACCTGGCACCGACCTCCAGGCCCACGGCCTGGGCGAACTCCGCTGCCGGCACTTTGCCGCCGGCGCCGTGGCGCACGCGCTGGACCAGGATGCCGCCACGCCCGGCGACGACGGTGATCCCGTCGTCGGAAATCGCCGCCACCTGGCCGACCCGACCGCCGGCCTCGACCCGCTGGGCATCGAAGATCTGCAGCGTCTCGCCGCCATAGGTGGTCCAGGCGCCCGGCGCGGGATTTGCGCCGCGGATCAGGTTGTAGACCTCGCCGACGGAACGCGACCAGTCGATTTCGACCTGCTCGGCCCGGCACCAGCTCTCGTAGGTCGCCAGGGAATGGTTCTGCACGATCTTGGGCGCGGTCCCGGCACGAACAAGATCGATCGATTCCAAAACCGCCTCGACCCCAAGCGGGAAGATCTTGGAGAAGTAGACCGTACCCAACGTGTCGTCGGGTTCGATGTCGACCTCCTTTTGCAGCAGGATCTCGCCCTCGTCCAGGCCGTCGTCGGGCCAGAAGATGGTGAGGCCGGTCTTCTCCGCGCCCCAGATGATCGGCCAGTTGATCGAGCTCGGACCCCGGTGCAGCGGCAGCAGGGAGGGGTGGAAACAGATCGAGCCGTGGGTCGGGATATCGCGCGCCGCCTCCGGCACGAAGGCGGTGACGAAGGCCAGCACCATCAGGTCGGCCTCGACTTCGCGGAGCTGCGCCAGCACCGCGTCGTCCCGGTAGCTCTTCGGCTGGAATACGGGCAGGCCATGCGCCTCGCCGGCCTCCTTGACCGGATCGACCCGGCCGCCCTTGCCATCGGGCGCGGTATAGACCGCGACGACCTCGTCCTCGCCCTTCTCCAGGATCGCCTCCAGGCAGGCTTTGCCGAAGGCCTGCTGGCCGTTCAGGATGATCCGCATCTCGTTTCCTCCAGACTTATTTGCTTCAGACCGCCCGGTAGACGGCGTCGGAGCGGGCCGGCCCGTCGGTCGCCGCGCGCTCCGTCTCGACCATGTGGATGAGGTGGGAGAGCACGGAACGCTCCGCCGCCTTGTGCAGGAACTGCGGCACGTCGGTGTACATCCGCGCCACCATGTCGGGGATCCGGCCGACGCCGTCGGCGAGGCACGCCGTGATCTGCGTCTCGCGCGCCTCGCGGTGGGCGATCAGGCCGCGGACATGGTCCTGCGGCCGGGCGATCGCCGGCCCGTGCGTCGGCCAGTAGAGCTTCTCGTTCCGGTGCGTCAGCTTGTCGAGGCTTTCCATGTAGCGCTTCATGTCGCCGTCCGGCGGCGAGACGATCGTCGTCGACCAGCCCATGACATGGTCGCCCGGAAACAGCGTCTCCTCCTCCGCCAGGGTGAAGCAGAGATGGTTCGAGGTATGGCCGGGCGTATACACCGCCTCCAGCGTCCAGCCGGCGCCCGAGATGACATCGCCGTCGGTCATGCGGACGTCGGGATCGAAGTCGCTGTCGCCGCCCTCCTCCACGTCCTCGCCCTGCCCCTCGGCGTCCGGCCGGCCGGAGCCGTGTGGGCCGAAGCCATAGGTCTTGGCGCCGGTCGCGGCCTTCAGCGCGGCGGCGGCCGGTGAATGGTCGCGGTGGGTGTGGGTGATGACGAGATGGTTCACCGTCTCGCCGTCGAGGGCGGCGAGCAGCGCCTCGACATGGGCGGGATCATCGGGGCCTGGATCGATCACCGCGACGTCGCGGCCCTGGCCGATGATGTAGGTGCCGGTGCCGTGCAGGGTAAAGGCGCTCGGGTTATGGGCGACGACACGGCGGATCAGCGGCGTGATCTGCGCCGGCGCGCCATACTCGAATTCCACCTCACGATTGAATGTCAGTTCGGCCACGGGGCGGCTCTCCTCAAGCTTCGACGCGATAGTCGCGCAGGACGTTGGAATCGGGATCGGCGCCGAGCCCGGGCCCGTCGGGCACGCGGAACGAACAGCCGTCGGGGTGGTTCAGCGCGCCGTAGGGATAGGCCTCGACGTCGAGATAGATGTGCTCCGCCAGGAAGGCGTTCGGATCGGCGGCGAGCAGGTGCAGCGTCGCCAGGAAGCCCGGGCCGAAATAGGGCGAATGCGGCACGCATTGCACGCCCCTCGCCTCGGCCAGCATCGCGACCTTGCGGTATTCGGTGATGCCGCCGACCTTGGTAACACTCGGCTGGACGAAGCTGGCCGCACCGGCGTCCATCATCTTGGCGAACTCGAAGGCGGTGCAGGCGTTCTCGCCGGCGGCGATCGGGATCCCGGTCTGCAGCTGCAATTCGGCGAGCGCGTCGAAATCCTCCGGCGGATAGATCGGCTCCTCCAGCCAATAGAGATCGAACTCGGCCAGGCGCGCCGCCGCCTCACGCGCCTCGCGCGGGGTCCAGGGGCAGTTGGTGTCCAGCATGATGGCGACGTCCGGGCCCACCGCCTCGCGGGCCGCGCGGGTTTCCGCCACCTCGGTCTCGTGCAGCTTCACATGGCGGTAGCCGTTCGCCACCGCATGGGCGGAGCGTTCGGCGACGATCTCCGGGTCCTGGTATTTGAACAGGCTGGCATAGGCCGGCAGGCTTTCGTGCACCCGGCCGCCCAGCAGTTCGTGCACCGGCTTGCCCGCCGCCTTGCCGGCGATATCCCACAACGCGATGTCGGCGCCGCCGATCGCGAACATGGTAACGCCGTAGCGGCCCCAGATGTGGTTCGCCTTCTGCAGGCGGTGCGAGATGCCGGCGATATCGCGCGCATCCTCGCCGATCAGGGCCGGCGCGATCATGTGCTTGACCGCCCCGTAGGTCGCCTGCGCGGCGCCGTAGCCGAAGGCGTCCCCCCAGCCGGAGATGCCGGCGTCCGTGTCGATCCGCATCAACACATAGTCGAGGGTGTTCCAGGCCTTCCAGTCCTTCAGCTCGCCACCGGCGGTGAAGGGGATCTTGATCAGGAAGGTTTCGACGTTCTCGATTTTCACGGGCCTCGGGTCCTCAGTTGGGGATGGCCAGGCGGGCGACGGCGTCGGCATCGAAGGTGAAGCCGAGACCGGGCCGGTCCGGGATGATCAGGTCGCCGTCCACGAGCTCCATTTGCTCGTTAAAGAGGGCGGTGAACCAGGGCATGTGCTCCGCCCACTCGCAGTTGGCGATCGCACCGCAGAGCTGCAGGCTCTGCTCGGTGAAGATGTGCGGGCTGATCGGCACGTCTTCGGCCTCGGCCATGTGCGCGACCTTCATGAATTCGGAGATACCGCCGACCCGTTGCAGGTCGGGCATCAGAACGTCGGCGGCGCCGAGGCGCAGCATCTCGCGAAAGCCGTAGCGTGCGTACTCCGTCTCGCCGCTGGCGATGGGCGTGTCGATCTCCGCCGCCACCCGGGCCGAGCCGGCGAGGTCGTAGGCCTGCACCGGCTCCTCGAACCAGACGAGGTCGTAGGGCTCGATTGCGCGGCCGACTCGGATCGCGTGATTGACGGAAAATCCCTGGTTGGCATCGGCCATCAGGGCGATCTCGGGCCCGATCGCCTCGCGCACCGCGGCGACCCGTTCGGCGTCCTCCGCCGCGCTCTTCTTGCCGAGGCGCATCTTCATGGCGCGGAAACCCTGGTCGATGAACCCGCGTGCCTGGGCCTGCAATTCGGGTATGGACATCGACACCCAGAGCCCGGCGCTGGCATAGGCCGGCACCCGGTCCCGCGCACCGCCGAGCAGCCGGGCGACCGGCTGGCCGAGCGCCTTGCCGTGCAGGTCCCAGCAGGCCGCATCGATCGCCGAGAGCGCGAAGATCGGCACGCCCTTGTGGCCGACGCAGTTGATGTCGCGCCACATGTCCATCCAGATCCGCTGGCTCATGGCGCTGTCGCGGCCGATCGCGTGCTGCTTCAACGAATGCACCATGGCATCGAGCACGTCGAGCCGGGCGCCCGAGAGCGTGAACATGTAGCTCTCGCCGACGACGCCGTCCTCGCCCTCCAGATGGACGAGCACACAGCCCACGGACTCGATCCGGTGGATCGAGGTGCGGAGCGGCTCGTCGAAGGGCACGAGCACGCGGCTCGTGCGGAGGTCGGTGATCTTCATGGGCGCGGCTCGCCCTCCCCGGTTTCGGCGGGGCGCATAAAAGCAGATGCGGGCCCGGGGGGCAAAGGCGGGTCTTCAACGCGGCGGCGGTGGCCGCCGATCGAACAGCGGAAACAGCACCCAGCCGGCGACGAAGCCGCCGAGATGGGCTTCCCAGGCGATGCCCTGGACGCCGGCGGAGGGGGTGAGGCCGGTGGCGCCGATCAACACGTTGATGCCGGCGAACACGGCCGCGGCGATGATGATCGGCTTGGGGTCGCGGCGGCGTGGCAGGTCGGCGAAGCGTTGCGGCGGGCCGAGCCAGAGGATCCAGAGGACGCCCGCAAAGAGGCCGGAGATGGCACCCGACGCGCCGACCAGCAGAACCGGCCCCGGGTGGAAGACCTGCGCCAGCAAGCTGCCGCCGAGCGCCAGCACCGCGCACAGCAAATAGAAGGCCAACAGGCGGGGCCCGCCGAGGCGGCGTTCGAGCCCGGTGCCGAAGGCCAGGACGAAGCCCATGTTCAACAACAGATGCAGCGCGTCGGCATGCAGAAAAGCGTAGGTGACGGCGGAGAGCCAGGACCAGAGGTCGAGCGGGAGGACGATCACCCCGCCGGGCCAGAGAAAGTCGCCCGGAAAGAAGCCGCCGTGGACCATCACCGCCTCGTCCCAGGCCGGCGGCAACGCCAGACGCCCGAGATGCACGGCGATGCAGATCGCGATCAGGGCGCCCGCCACCGGCGTGATGTTGACGGCCGGCTCGTGGCCCGCGGTGGGACGGCGGGGTGCGAAACGCATGGCAGTTCACCATCCTCGGCTGGCGGTCGGGGCTCGCAATAGATTAGGCTCCGCGCACGCCAGAACAAGGAGCCGGCATGCGTCATCTCGTCCCGATCCTGATTGCCGCCGCGCTGCTTGTGCCCTCGGCGTCGATGCCCGCCGGGGCGGAGACGCGCGTGCGGATCGACGCGCTCGCCTATCCCTGGCACGCGGTTGGCCGGGTCAACCGGCAGGGCCATGCCCGCGGCTTCTGCACCGGCGCGCTCATCGCGCCGGACGTCGTCCTGACGGCCGCGCACTGCCTCTATGACGCCAAGCGTGGTGCCTGGGCGGAACCGCGCCTCGTGCACTTCGTCGCCGCCTACCAGAAGGGCCGCTATCTCTTCGCCGCCAAGGCAAATGCCTATGAGGTGGCGCCGGGCTACCGCCCGGGCGGCAAGCGACGCGAGGCACCGGACAGCGCCCACGACTGGGCGGTGCTGCGCCTGGCCAAGGCCGCCGGGCCGGAGATCGGCCATCTCGGCCTCGCCCGCATCGCGCCCGGCGAGCCGCTGCCGCCGGATCCCATCCATAGTCTGGTCGGCTATGGCCGCGACCGGCCCTTCGCGCTTTCCGCCCATCGGGGCTGCCGCCTGCTGCGCTGGGACGGTCAGGCCGCCCTGGTGCATCACGACTGCAAGGCGGAGAACGGCACCTCCGGCGCGCCGCTGCTCCGACAGGCGGGCTCGACATACGTCATCGTCGGCCTGCACGTCGGCCGCGGCGAGATCGAAGGCCGGGAGATCGGCGCCGCCGTGCCCTCGGCCAGCTTTCTTGCCGCCGCCGCCCGGGCCGTCGGACGGAAGCTGTCGGGCCGCGCCCCCCGTTGAACCGTGCCAGCGCCGACTTCGAAAAAATCGGGAGAAGCTATTTCGCGCGATTTGTTCTATGTCTATAGGCGGAGATTGTTCTCTTCGTTTCCGGGCTTTGTTTTTGCTGTTTCGGAATTGGAAGAGTTCATAAGGCAACGACGCGGGGCGACGAATGAACGTGCATCGGCAAGGGCAGCGTGAGGTTTTCAAACTCTTCTTTGTGAAACCCTCGCACTATGATGACGACGGCTACGTCATTCAGTGGATGCGGTCGGAAATCCCCTCGAATTCGATGGCCTCGGTCTACGGCATCACGCTCGACTGCATCGAACGACAGGTGCTCGGCGACGACGTCGATATCGAAATCGAGGCGGCCGACGAGACGAACACGCGGATCCGACCGAAAGAGATCATCAAGGCGATCAAACAGAGTGGCGGCAAGGGTATGGTGGCCCTCGTCGGGGTTCAGTCGAACCAGTTTCCCCGCGCCGTCGACCTCGCCCGGCCGCTGCGCGATGCCGGTATCCAGGTCTGCATCGGCGGCTTTCACGTCAGCGGCTGTCTCTCCATGCTCCCGGAGCTGCCAAGCGATATCCAGGATGCCATGGACCTCGGCATCTCCTTCTTCGCGGGCGAGGCCGAGGGGCGAATGGACCAGGTCCTGCAGGACGCCTATGCCGGCGCGTTGAAGCCGCTCTACAATTACATGGCGGACCTGCCCGACCTCACCGGCGCGCCGATTCCGATCCTGCCCCGCGGCAGCGTCGAGCGCACGGTCGATACCTTCACCAGCTTCGATTCGGGACGTGGATGTCCCTTCCAGTGCAGTTTCTGCACCATCATCAACGTGCAGGGCCGGAAATCGCGCTACCGCACCGCCGACGATATCGAGCATATCATCCGCCAGAACGATGCCCAGGGCATTCGCAAGTTCTTCATCACCGACGACAACTTCGCCCGCAATTCAAACTGGGAAGCGATCTTCGACCGTCTGATAAAGCTGCGCGAAGAGGACGGCATCGAGCTGAAGCTGATCATCCAGGTCGACACGCTCTGCCACAAGATCGACGGCTTCATCGACAAGGCGGCGCGCGCCGGGCTCTCCCGGGTTTTCATCGGGCTCGAGAACATCAATCCCGAGAACCTGCTGGCGGCCAAGAAACGGCAGAACAAGATCACCGAGTATCGTGACATGCTGCAGGCCTGGAAGCGGGCCGGCGCCATGACCTATTGCGGCTATATCCTCGGCTTCCCCGGCGACACGCCCGAACGCGCGCTGAACGATATCGAGATCCTGAAGCGCGAGCTGCCGATCGACATGCTGGAGTTCTTCTGCCTGACGCCGCTGCCCGGCTCGCAGGATCACCAGGAGCTCGCGGCCAAGGGCGTCGCGATGGACCCGGACATGAACAAATACGACCTCGAACATGTCTGCACGGCCCATCCGAAGATGTCGAAGGAAGAATTCCAGGGACTCTATCGGCAGGCCTGGGACACCTTCTATACGGACGAACATGTGGAGACGATCCTGCGCCGCGCCGCCGCGTCGGGCATGCGGCCGAACGCGGTGAAGACGGCGATCCTGGAGTTTTACGGCTGCCACGTGTTCGAGAAGGTACATCCCCTGCAAGGCGGCCTGTTCCGGCGCAAATACCGTCGCGACCGGCGCTCCACCATGCCGCTGGAGAGCCCCTTCGTCTTCTACCCGCGTTTCGTCTGGGAAACGGCAGGCAAGTTCATCGGCTTCTACATGATGAAGCGGCGCTACGATGCCATGCTCGCGCGCGTTCGCAGCGACCCCGAGGCGATGAAGAACTACACCGACCTCTCCCTCACGCCGGTCGTGGAAGAAGAGTACGACGAGCTCGATCTCTATTCGGCCAGCGACTCGGCCAAGGGGGCGGTCGCCAAGGCACGGCGCCAACAGGCGATCAGCGCGGCGCACGCGGCGGAGTGACCCGGACGGTGCCCAGCCTCACACCGTCGCCGTCACCAGGAACTGGGGATTGAGCGCAAAGAAGTCGCCGTCGGCCACCGCACGGGTCGCGACGTCGACGACGCGCTGAACCGTTGCTTCGTCATGGGTCCCGCTTTCGCGGGCGTAGCCGGCCAGGTTCCGCACCAGGTTGAGCATCCGGCCCATGGTGTCGGGCACGGCAATCACCCGGACGGCCACGTCCGAAAACCCCGCCCGGCGGGCCAGGCCATACATCTTGCGGCCAATTTCCGGCGTCCTGAAAGCGGGCAGCGCCGCATCCAGGAGAACGCGCCAATCTTCCGGCGTCACCGGATCGAAAGCGGTCATGTAAAAGTCGCTGTCGATCGCATGCACCTTGCCGCCCGGCTTCACGACACGGCGAAACTCCGCGAAGCTGGCCAGCGGATCGTCGACGTAGAGCATCACGTTCTTGACGACGAGCCGGTCGAGCGCATTTTCGCCGAGCGGCAGCACATCGCCTTGCAGATGCGTGACGTCGACGCGCTCGGCGATCCCTTCGTCCGCTACCCGCTGGCGGGTTCGCGCCACGAAGTCGGAATTGATGTCGAAGGCATGGACATGGCCGCCGGCGCCGACGCGGCGCGCCAGCTCGACGGAAACAAAGCCGGGTCCGCAGCCATAGTCGGCGACCTTGTGCCCCGCGGCGATGTCCGCCGGCTCCAGCAGGCGGTCCTTGCCGGCGCTCCAGGCGAACTGCTCCTCGTATCGATCCAAACGATCGGGTTCGATGTCGACCCAATGGTCTCTGTAGTAGGTCTCCCGGGACATTCCCGTCCTTCCCTTGCATGCACGCGGGACGTCCCGCCATTGATCGAATAGACCGGCAGGGCGCCGCCCGCCGCTATCTACGGCTTGACCCGCGCAATGGCCGAACGCGCCCACAAGAGGCCGACGACGGCGATGAAGTCGCTCCTGTCGGGATTGATCCACTCAAGGCGCGTCGGCGCGGTCCAGGATGGCGCCGAGGAGAACGTCGCAGCCGGCGGCGAGGTCCTCGGCCGTCGCCTCCTCCGCTTCGTTGTGGCTGATCCCGTCCTCGCAGGGGACGAAGATCATCGCCGTCGGCGCGACCTCGCAGATGTTGCAGGCGTCGTGCCCGGCGCCCGACGTGATGCGCATCGCCGAAAGGCCGCTCACCTCCGCCCCCTTGGCGACGGCCGCCACGCAGGCCTCGTCGAAAACGATCGGCGGCTGATGCCAGATTTCGTCGATCTCGAGGTCCAGGCCGATGCCGCCCGTGATCGCTTCGGCCTCGGCCAGCAGGCGGGCCTTCATCTCCGAGAGACGTTCTTCCTCCGGATGGCGGAAGTCGACGGAAAAGACCACGCGACCGGGAATTGTGTTGCGGGAATTCGGCGCGACGACGAACTGGCCGACCGTGGCGCAGGCGCCCGGCTGGAAGTCGTGCCCGATGCGGTTGACCAGGTCGACGATGCGGCTGGCACCGACCAGGGCATCGCGGCGGATCGCCATCGGCGTCGGGCCCGCGTGCGCCTCCTGGCCGGTGACGGTGACGTCGAACCAGCGCTGGCCCTGGGCGCCGCGCACGATGCCGATGGTCTTCCGCTCCGCCTCCAGGATCGGGCCCTGTTCGATGTGCGCCTCGAAGAAGGCGGCGATCTCGCGCCCGCCGAGCGGCAGGTCGCCGAGGTAGCCGATCCGTTCCAGCTCCTCCCCCATGCTCTTGCCCTCGCCGTCGCGGATGGCATGCGCCTCTTCCAGGCTGAACTTGCCAACATAGGCGCTGGAGCCGACCATGGCGGGGGCGAAACGGCAGCCCTCCTCGTTGGTCCAGACAGCGACCTCGACCGGGCGCCGTGTCGCGTGACCCATGTCGTTCAGGGTGCGGATCACCTCGAGCCCGGCGAGCACGCCGTAGACCCCGTCGTACTTACCGCCGGTCGGCTGGGTATCCAAGTGGCTGCCCGTCATTACCGGCGCCAGGCCATCGTCGGTGCCGGCGCGGCGGGCGAAGATATTGCCCATGGTGTCGACGCGGACGCTACAGCCCTGCGCCTCGCACCAGGAAACGAAGAGGTCGCGCCCCTCCCGGTCGAGATCGGTCAGGGCCTGGCGATTGACGCCGCCCTTCTCCGTGGCGCCGATCCGCGCCATCTCCATCAGGCTGTCCCAGAGGCGGTCCTGATTGATCCTGAGGTTCCGCATCGTCTCCCCTCCCCTCACGCGCCGATCACATCGTCGGCGGAGCGGTACGCCATGTTCAGATCCCGGGCCACCGCCTCGTAGGTGAGCATGCCCTCGGCGACGTTGAGGCCGTTCTTCAAATGGGCGTCCTGGCGCAAGGCCTCGCGCCAGCCTTTGTCCGCCAGCGCCATCACGAACGGCAGGGTCGCGTTGTTGAGGGCGAAGGTCGAGGTGCGGGCGACCGCGCCCGGCATGTTGGCGACGCAGTAGTGCACGACGTCGTGCTGGATATAGGTGGGGGCGGCATGGGTGGTGGCCCGCGCCGTCTCGATGCAGCCGCCCTGATCGATCGCCACGTCGACCAGGACGCTGCCGCGCCGCATGCCGCGGACCATGTCCTCCGTCACCAGGCGCGGCGCGGCGGCGCCGGGCACGAGGACGGCGCCCACCACCAGGTCGGCGCTCATCACATGTTCCTCGATCGCGTCGACGGTCGAGAAGATCGTGTTGAGGGTCGCGCCGAACTGCAGGTCCAGGTCGTAGAGCCGGCGCAGGTTGATGTCGATGACATAGACCGCCGCCTCCAACCCCATCGCCATGCGCGCGGCGTTGGTGCCGACGACGCCGCCGCCCAGCACGACCACCTTCGCGGCCCGCACGCCCGGCACGCCGCCCAACAGCATGCCGCGCCCGCCCTGTTCCATCTCCAGGCAATGGGCGCCGGCCTGGATCGACATGCGCCCGGCGACCTCGCTCATCGGAGCCAGCAGGGGCAGGCCGCCGTGATCGTCCGTCACTGTCTCGTAAGCAATGGCTACGGCGCCACTCTCCATCAGCGCGGTCGTCAACTCCGGCGCCGGTGCCAGATGCAGATAGGTGAACAGCAGCTGGTGGCTGCGCAGCATCGCGCATTCCTCGGACTGGGGCTCCTTGACCTTGACGATCATCTCGGCCCGCGCAAACACCTCCGCCGCCGTGTCGACGACCTCGGCACCAACGGCCCGGTAGTCCTCGTCGTCGAGGCCGATCGCATGCCCCGCGTCGCGCTCGACGATGACCTCGTGGCCGTGATGGCGGGCCTGGCGAACGCTGCCGGGCGTGAGGCCGACGCGATGCTCCTCGGCCTTGACTTCCTTGGGAACGCCGATCCGCATGGGGTTTCCTCCGGCTCAGGCGACGCGCTTCAGCGCGCCGGAAATCGTGTCGACGATGCGGTCGATATGCGACGTCTCCAGGATCAGCGGCGGGGACAGCGCGATGATGTCGCCCGTCGTGCGGATCAGCAGGCCATTTTCGTAACAGTCGGTGAAACAGTCGACCGCCCGCGCCGTCGGCTTGCCCTCGCGCGGTTCCAGCTCGATGCCGCCGATGATGCCGAGGTTGCGGATGTCGATCACATGCGGCGCATCCTTCAAGGAATGCATGCCGTCTTCCCAGTAGTCGGCGAGTTCGGCGCCGCGCTCCAGCAACCCCTCGTCCCGGTAAACGTCGAGCGTGGCGATCCCGGCGGCGGCGGCGAGCGGATGGCCGGAATAGGTATAGCCGTGGAACAGCTCGATCCCATCGGAGGTGGCGTCGACGAAGGTTTGGTAGATCTCGTTGCGGCAGACCACGGCACCCATCGGTACCGCCGCGTTGGTCAGGCCCTTGGCGAGCGTCATGATGTCCGGCTTGACGTCGAAATACTCCGAGGCAAAGGGCGAGCCGAGGCGACCGAACCCGGTAATGACCTCGTCGAAGATCAGCAGGATGCCGTGCTTGTCGCAAATCTCGCGCAAGCGTTTGAGGTATCCGACCGGCGGGATCAGCACGCCGGTGGAGCCGGCGACCGGCTCGACGATCACGGCCGCGATGGTCGAGGCATCGTGCAGTGCTACCAGCCGCTCCAATTCGTCCGCCAGATGCGCACCCCATTCCGGCTGGCCGCGAGTGTGGGCGTTGTGCGCCAGGTCGTGGGTGTGCGGCAGATGGTCGACGCCGTTCAGCAGGGGGCCGAAGAACTTGCGGTTGGAGACGATGCCGCCGACCGAGATGCCGCCGAAGCCAACCCCGTGATAGCCCCGCTCGCGCCCGACCAGCCGGGTCCGCGTCCCCTCGCCCCGCACGCGCTGGTAGGCAAGCGCGATCTTCAGCGCGGTATCGACGGACTCGGAACCGGAATTGGTGAAGAACACCCGGTCCATGCCCTCGGGCGTGATCTCGGCGATGCGCGAGGCGAACTCGAAGGCAAGCGGATTGCCCATTTGGAAATTGGGTGCGTAATCCATGGTGTCCGCCTGCGCCTTGATCGCCGAGGCGATCTCCTCGCGGCCATGACCGGCGTTGCAACACCACAGGCCCGCCGTGCCGTCGAGGATGTCGCGCCCGTCGTGGCTGCGGTAGTGCATGTCCTTGGCACCGACCAACATGCGCGGCGCCGACTTGAACTGCCGGTTCGCCGTGAACGGCATCCAAAAGGCTTCGAGATCGTTCGGCTGCGCAACCTCGGTGGTGATGGGACGGTTCATCTCTATGCTCTCCCGGGCGCCTGAAAAGGGAAGGTGGCGGAGCGATCTTCGTCCCGCCCCTTGTGCCGGCACTCTATCAGCCCCGAAAATGCGGCAAAAGCGAAACCGGAGACATGGCAATGGACGATTACGAGGACCATGACGCCCTGGGCCTGGCCGATCTCGTCGCCAGGGGCGAGGCCAGTGCCGAGGAGGTACTGGAGGCCGCCATCCGGCGGGTCGAGGCGCGCGACGGCGCGGTGAACGCGGTGACGACGCGGATGTACGAGCAGGCCCGGCGCGATATCCAGGCGGGCCTGCCGCAAGGCCCCTTCACCGGCGTCCCCTATCTGCTGAAGGACCTGAGCGCGTCCATCGCCGGCGAGCCGACGACGCGCGGCTCCCGCTTCTTCGCCGACGTCGTCGGCACGGAGGACAGCGAGATGGTGCGCCGGCTGAAGGCGGCGGGCCTGGTCGTCTTCGGGCGAACCAATACCTGCGAACTCGGCCTCAGCCTCACCTGCGAACCGCAATTGACCGGGCCGTCCCGCAATCCCTGGAATACGGCCCACATTTCCGGCGGCTCGAGCGGCGGGGCGGCGGCGGCCGTCGCCGCGCGCATGGCACCGATGGCGCATGCCTCGGACGGGTTCGGCTCGATCCGGGCACCGGCCGCCTGCTGCGGCCTGGTCGGCTTGAAGCCGACACGGGGTCGCAACACCATGGCGCCGTTCCTCGGCGAAGGATTGGGCGGGCTGTCGTGCGAGCATGCGGTGACCCTCAGCGTCCGGGACACGGCCGCCCTGCTCGACGCCACCGCCGGTGCGGGCGCCGGCGATCCCTATGCCGCCCCGGGCCCGAGCGGCAGCTTCCTCTCGGCCGTCGAAGCCGACCCGGGCGAACTGCGCATCGCCGTCACGAAGCGGACACCGAACGGCGCACCGGTCGCGCCGGAATGCCTCGCCCTGCTGGAAGAAACGGCCAGCCTCGCCCAGGACCTCGGCCATATCGTCGAGGAGGTGGATCCGGACATCGCCGGTGAAACCGTGGTGCCGACGTTCCTGTCGCTGATGGCGGCCAACACGGTGGTCAACCTGGCCAGCCATCCGACCAAGGGCCGCCCCGCGCGGGAGGACGAGGTCGAGCGCATTACCTGGCTTTCCGCCGAAATGGGCCGGCGCATGTCGGCCGAGGACTATGTCAGGGCGACCCAGGCCGCCCATCGCCTGGGCCGCCAGATGGGCGCGTTTCACCAGGATTGGGATATTCTGTTGACCCCCGGTCTCGCCCGCACGGCGGTACCGCTCGGCTGGCTCGACATGATGATGGAGGATGTCGACGAGTATTGGCGGCGCGTGTTCGAGTTCTCGCCCTTCACGGTCTGGTTCAACCTGACGGGGCAGCCGGCGATGATGCTGCCGCTCGCCAACGCCGACGACGGCTTGCCGCTCGCGGTCCAGCTGGTCGGCCGGTTCGGCGAAGAACGCACGATCCTCTCGCTCGCCGCGGAACTGGAGGCGGCCCGCCCCTGGATCGACCGCCGACCGGACCTGGTGGAAGGCACATAGTCTGTGAGAGCCGCCCTAGAATCGTGATAAAAGGCCTGTGTCGTGAAACGAGCATGAGGATTCGAGGCGCCATGAAGGATTCCATGGGCAAGTCGGGTGGAACACCATCACCGACGCGCCGGGCCGTCGTCGGCGGGGCGGTCGCGGCATTCGCGGCGCCGGCACTGATCTCGCGGCGCGGCCTTGCCGCCGAGCCTCTGAAAGTCGCCGTCTGGGAGGACTATCTGAACGAGGAGATGATCAAGGCATTTCGGGATGCGACCGGGATCGAAATTTCCCTCGTGACCCATTCCGAGGATCTGGAAACATTGACGACGTTCGGTGCGGCAGACGGCACGGGCCCCGATATCGCCTTCGTCACCAACAGCAATATCGGGAACTGGATTTCCGCGTCGAAGGGATCGGCCTCCCCACTCCTCGCCCCTATCGACGAGTTGCGCATCGATCGAAGCGCGATCATCCCGGCTCTCTGGACAGCCTCGGGAACGAAAGCCTTCCGTGTCTACGGCCAACGCGCGGCGATCCCGTTCGGCTGGGGCACGTATTCCCTCGTCTACGATTCGAACCAGCGCGACTACGATTACGGAAAGGCCGATTGGAAGCACCTCTGGGCACCCGAGAACCAGGGACGAGTAGCAATCGAGCCCGCCTCGACGCTGACTGCGATCGCGCTCATGCAAGAGGGTCGGGACATATTGACCCGGGCGCACGAGGATCGGGTGCTGGCGCGCAACATGTTCGAACGCGTCGTCAACTTCGCGCTCGCCCACCGGCCATGGGTCCAGGTGGCCTGGCAAGAAACCGATGAGCTCGTCGACGCGTTTGTGAACAAACGCTGCGTCGTCGGGATAGCCGACGAGCGAAGCGCCGCGGATTTGCTCGGCGAGGCGCCTGGGAGATTCAGGTTCGTGTCGCCCAGAAGCGGGGCGCTCGGGTGGTTCGACTCGATGCTGGTGTCCGCAACATCGTCGCGCAGTTCCGAGATTTACGCCTTCATCAATTTCTGCGTTTCCGCGAAAGCCGGCGCCATGTATACGCTGTCGACCAGATTTCACAGTGCAGCCAAGGGTGCGGGCCGCTATCTCGGCACAGCCTATCGGGAACGCCGTGAACAGGCCTTCGGCCCGAACGACGAAGCGCTGGGGAACATCTGGTGGCAGGCGCCGGAAGCGGACTGGTATCGCGCGATGCGGGACGAATACGTCGCGCGATGGGGCTTCGGCTGAGGTCCGGCCTCAGAAACCCTCCAACCCCTCGTCGAGCTGCACGCCGATCGAATTCAACGCCATCGCCAGGGCGGTGTAGTTGCCGACGGTGAAGATGATGTCCATCAGCTGACGCTCCGAGTAATGCGCGGCGAGGGCCGCCCAGGCGGCATTCGACAGCATCCGGTCCGCCATCAACTCGTCGGCCGCGTCCAGCAGGGCGCTTTCCTCCGCACTCCAGCCCCCGGCGCCCGATCCCTGTTTGACGCGGGCGATCTCTTCCTCGGTGAAACCGGCGTCGCGTGCGATGACCACATGCTGGGCCCATTCATAGACGGCTTCGGCATTCCAGGCGGTGCGCAGGATCAGTAGCTCACGCTCCCGCAAGGTGATCGTCGATTTGAAGAAGATGTGATTGGTGAACGGCAGCCAGCGCCGCAGCAGCTTCTCATGGCGAACCAGGGTGCGCATGATGTTGATGGGCCCGACGCCCTTCTCCATCCGCTCCATCAGCTCGCGCTGTTCCTCGTTCCACTCGGCCGCTTCGCTCGGCCGGATTCGGGGCTCGCTCAGGCGCATGGGTCGTCTCCTCCACTCGATCCGCGGTTCGCGTGCGGATTTCGGTAGTTCCGGACGGCGGTTTCAGTAAGTCCTGGCCACCGATTTCATAAAGTCCCGGCCGGTTCCGGGAGTTTGGCTTCGGGTGCCTTGTTGCCGTCAGTCGGGATTGTTTTCCGTTGTGGTTGGCTGGGTCAAGTCGGTCGTCGATTTCTTCTTTCGCATGCTGTCGCCTTTCAAGCCGATGCGGTGGGCGTTGTGGATGACGCGGTCGAGGATGGCGTCGGCGATGGTGGCCTCGCCGATCAGGTCGTGCCAGGCGGTCACGGGGATCTGCGCGGTGATGAGGGTTGAGCGTCGGTGGTATCGTTCCTCGCAGATTTCCAGGAGATCGAGGCGCTGGCGGTCGGTCAGGCCATGGGTTCCCCAGTCGTCGAGGACGAGCAGCTGGACCCGGGCGAGGCGGTCGATCAGGCGGGGCAGCCGGCCGTCGAGGCGGGCCATGGCGAGGTCCTCGAAGAGCCTGGGCATGCGGACGTAGAGGACGGAATGATCGAGCCTGGCGGCCTGATGGGCGATGGCACAGGCGAGCCATGTCTTGCCGGTTCCGGTCTGGCCGGTGACGATGAGGTTCTCGTGTGCCTTGAGCCAGACGCCCTGGGCGAGAGAGAGGACGGCGCGGCGGTCGAGGCCTCGTTCGGCGGCGAAGTCGATGTCCTCGATGCAGGCCTCGGGGAAGCGTAGCCTGGCCTGTCTGAGGCGGTTGGCGAGGCGCTTGTCGGCGCGGGTGGCGGCCTCGCGGTCGAGCATGAGGGCGAGCCAGTCCTCGCGGTTCAATTCCGATGATTGGCCTCGCTCGGCCATGTCGCGGTAAGCCTCTGCCATGCCCTTGAAGCCGAGGGCCTGCATCTGGTCGAGGGTCGGGTGTGTCAGCATGAGGTGTCTTCTCCTGGTTATCGGTAGTAGCCGGGGCCGCGGATGTTGGTGTGTGGCGGCAGCGGCAGAAGCGGTTCGCGCTCGGGGCGTGTGCGATCGAGGCCGGGCTTGAGGATGGCGGCGAGCGATGAGTAGCTGGTCGTGTTGATGGTGAGCGCGCGTGCGCAGGCGGCCTCGACGCGTTCCGGTTCGTATCGGCGGGCGAGCGACAAGACGCCCATGGCGCTGCGATAGCCTTGCTCGGGATGGGGCCGATCGCGGATCATCCGCTCGACCAGGAGGGCGGCGTTGGGGCCGATGCGGCTGGCCTGGTCGATCAGGCTTTGTGGCGTTCGCTCGGCATAGCGCTGGTGCGCCTTGGGCATGTGGGCCGGGATCGTGGCATGGCCGCCATGCGGTGAGCGGCGGAGATGGCTGGCGACGCGCTTGTGGTTGTGGAAGATCTCGACCGTGCGGTGAGTGAGCCGGACTTGGACCTTGCGGCCGATCAGGCCGTGCGGCACGGAGTAGAAGCTGCGCTCGACGTCGACGTGATAGTCGGAATGGACCTTGGCGGTCTTCCATTCGGCATATTCGAAGGGCGTCGTCGGCAGGGGTGCCAGGGCCTCGCGCTCGATGGCCTCGAACATCTGGCGCCGGCTCTTTCCAAGGTTGCGCATGGGCCGCTCGTTGAGCTCCTCGAGGAGGTCGCGGATCGCCCGGTTGAGCTGGTCGAGGGAGAAGAAGCGCGTATTGCGCAGTCTTGCCAGGATCCAGCGCTCGACGACCTGGACGGCGACTTCGACCTTGGCCTTGTCGCGCGGCTTGCGGACCCGGGTCGGCAGGACGGTGGTGTCGTAGTGCTCGGCGAGCGCGGCGAAGGTCGGGTTGAGGGTCGGCTCGAACCAGAGCGGCTTGGCGACGCCGGCCTTGAGGTTATCGCAGACGATGCTCTTGGGCACGCCGCCGAAGTAGGCGAGCGCCCGGCATTGTCCGGCGACCCAGTCGGGCAGGCGCTGGGTCAGGCTGGCGGTGGCGAAGGTGAGCGAGGAAGCGCCCAGCACGGCGACGAAGATCTGCGCGTCGTGCACCTCGCCGGTCTCGGGGTCGACGATGTCCACCGTCTGGCCGGCATAATCGGTCTGCATGACCGCACCGGCCTCGTGGCGGTTGCGCCAGGTGGCGCCGGTGCGCCGCTTGAACGCCGTGAAGGCTTCGCAGAACCAGGTGTAGCCGTAGCCATCGGGATGTGAGGCGCGGTATTCCTGCCAGAGCAGGGTCAGCGTCACCCCCTTGCGCTTCAGCTCGGCCGCGACCGTCGGCCAGTGCGGCTCGCACCTGTCGCGCGGGGGCCGGCCCATGCGGCGGAACAGCGTCTCTTGCAGGACCGCGTCGTCCTCGTATTCCGCCGGCAGCGGCCAGGCGGTAAGGCCGACCTCGCGGGCCCGCAGCAAATAGGTCGACACTGTCGTCTTGGAGACCTTCAGCCGTTCCGCCACCTCTCGCGCCGAGAGGCCTTGGTCATGCGTCAGCCGCAGGATCGTTCGTGCATCTCTCACCGTCGTTCGTCTCGTCTGCTTCCGTCTGGGCATGTCCCCTCCCGGCAAAAGCCAAGAGGTAGACGCCGAGACGGCGCACCCGAAAGCTGAACTCAGATCGCCCCGTGATGCTGTCCGGGACTTTCCGGAATCACTGGCCGCGACTTACTGAAATCTCTGGCCAGGACTTTCCGTAATCGGTGTCCGGGACTTTCCGAAACGCGCAGTTCGCGCGCCATCATCCCGCTTCCGCGCGCGAAATCAATTCCGCTTGGCGACGGCGAGCGCGGCGTGCTAGAGCATCGGTGGTCAAGGGATCGGGAGAGGGCAATGCCCCTATCGCGGCTGGAGCTTCGACGACGACGAATGACGCGCGCCCTGCGCGCCACGTCGCCGCTCGCCACCGCCTGACCCTTCGAAGGGATCCGCGCCGGGGCGGGCGAACCGCCCCTGATCGCCGGAGATCCCACCCATGTTGCTTCCCAGTCTTGAACGGTCTGCCGACGGGCCGGCCATTGATGCCTTGCTCGACCACTGCTTCGGCCCCGGCCACCGGGCAAAGACGGTCTACTGCCTGCGCGAGGACGCGGCGCCGGTGCCCGGCCTCTGCCTGACCCTGCGGGACCGCGGCGATCTCGTCGGCTCGATCCGCTATTGGCCCATCCTCGCGGGCGGCGCGCCGGGCCTACTGCTCGGTCCCGTCGTCGTCGCGCCGGAACACCAGGGCCGCGGCCTCGGTGCCCGCCTGATCCGCGAGAGCCTGGCGCGCGCCACCGCCGGTGCACATGGCTTTATCCTGCTGGTGGGGGATGCACTTTACTATCGGCGTTTTGGCTTCGAAGGCGTGGCGGATCGCTTCCAGATGCCGGGACCGGTCGATGCCGACCGGTTCCTGGGGCTGGAGTTGATGCCCGGCGCGATGCCTGCCGGTGGACAGGTCACCACGCGGAGGTGGCATCGAAGCCGCGCAGCCTAATCGAACTCCACGACGCTGCGGATCACCTCGCCGGCTTCCAAACGCTCGAAACCCCGATTGATCTCCGATAGCGGGATGCGGTCGCTGACCAGCGCGCTGAGGTTCAACTCGCCCTCGAGGAAGAGGCGCGCCAGCATCGGGAAATCCTCGCGCGGGCGGGTGTTGCCGTAGCTGGAGCGGATCATGCGTTTCTCGCCCATCAGCGTGCCCCAGCGAAAGCTGACCTCCCGGTCGACGTTCACCTTGCCGAGCAGTACGACCTGGCCGCCGGGGCGCACCGCTTCGAAAGCCAGGCGGAAACAGGCCTCGTTGCCGCCGGCCTCGATCGCCACGTCGGCCCCGCGCCCACCGGTGATCGCCCGGATCTCCGCCGCCGCCCCCTCGTCCCGCGCGTCGATCACGTGGGTCGCCCCGAAAAGGCGGGCCTGTTCCAGCTTCATGGGGTTGATATCGACGGCGATGATCGGATGGGCGCGGGCCAGCCGTGCGCCCTGCACCGCGTTGAAGCCGACGCCGCCGCAGCCGATCACGACCGCGCTCTCCCCGACCTTCATGCGGGCGACGTTGAGCGCGGCGCCCACACCGGTCATGACACCGCAGCCGATCAAGCTCGCCTCGGCGAACGGCATCTCGCGCGGCACCGGGATCGCACCCGCCTCGGGCACCACGGTGTATTCTCCGTGGCAATTGGTCATCATGAAATGATAGAGGTCCTCGCCGCCTTCGAGCTTCAGCCGGCGGCCGCCGTCGATCAGCTCACCCTTCGGCTGGTGCATCTTCAGCGGCTCGCACAGGATCGGCTGGTCCCGGTCACAGTAGTAGCAGTGACCGCAACTCGGATTCCACGACAGCACGACATGATCGCCGGGCGCGACCTGCGATACCGATGATCCGACCGCCTCGACGACGCCGGCGCCCTCGTGACCGGTGATCAACGGCAGGGGATAGACCAGGCTGCCCTGGATGGTTTCCAGGTCCGTGTGACAAAGACCGGCGGCATGCACCTTGACCAGGACGTCGTGCGGGCGAAGCTGGCCGACCTCGACCGTCTCGATTCCCAACGGGCCGCCGACCTCCCGCAATACGGCGGCTTGATACTTCATGGACGGCGCATCCTAGCGGGCGATGGTCTCTTCTTCCTCCTGCTGCAGCGCGAAGATCGAGCTGTAGCCGCCTGACCAGTCGGGCGGCAGCAGGCAGGGCGTGTCGGCGAAGTCCGCCCAGCGCGCGGCTTTGCCCCTGACGACCGTACCGACCTTGGGGCCCGGGAACGGGTGCGCGGTGATCGGCAGCGCATCGGCCGAGGAAAAGGCGTTGATCAACAGCGGCCGGGGGCGGGGCGAGCTGTTCGGCACGCTGCCGTGCACGGCCCGGCTGTGATGCACGGTGACGGAGCCCGCTGGCCCCTTCAGCCAATGCGCCGTCTCGGTCGGCACACGCGGGACGTCGCCATCGTCGAGCGCGCCGACCCATTGGTCCTTGTCGTTATAGTGATTGAAGATCTCGCCGGTGTGCGAGCCCGGCACGATGCCCATCGGGCCCATCTCGTCGTCGACGTCGGCGAGATAGAGGCCGATCGCCAGCACGCCGTAGTTGGTGTGGGGATAGAAGGGAATGTCCTGGTGCCACTTCACCTCCTCGCCGCCACTGGACCATTTGAAGTTGAGTTTGGAGTGGTGGAAGACCACGTCCGGGCCCAGCAGGTCGGCGGCGACATCGGTGATCGGACTGTCCTTGGCGTAGTTCCAGAACACGTCGGAATGCTCGACCGGCTCGTTCAAACGGCGCAGGCGCGGGGCGTCCGCGGTATGGCCGGGCTCGACGTCGAACATCTTGTTGGAGGCGGCGACCTCGCGGCTCTGCTCGACGATGCCGGCGACGGTCTCCTGGATTCGTGCCAGCCGCTCGCCGGTGATGAAAGAGTCGAGCAGCAGGTAGCCGTTCTCGAAGTAGTACTCGCGCTGTTCCTGGCTCAGGATACGGGGCTCGTGGGCGAGGATCTTTTCGGGCTTCATCGCGGTGCCTTTCTCAGTCGATCTTTCCGGGACCTTAGCGCAACGGCTCGACCAGACGCCAGAGCGCTTCGACCGAACGCAGCCAGTCGTCGATCCCCCGCTGGCGCGGCTCGAAGCTCATGTGCTGTACGCCGAATGCCGCCTGTGCTTCCACCTGGGCGCGGATGTCGTCGCGGTCGTCCTCCAGCCCGTCCCAGTTCTGCCGTAGCGAGATGGTGAACTCCGGCTCCGGCCGGGCCTCGCGCAGGCGGGCGACGTGCGGGGCCATCTCCGCCGGCGTCAGGCGGATGGCATGCCAGCCATCGCCGATCCGCCGGGCCCGCTCAATCGCCGCGTCCGACGTGCCGCCGATCCAGATCGGCAGTTTTCGCGCGGGCTGCGGCAGAGTCCGCATCGCCCGCATCGCCGTCGGGACATAGACGCCGTCGTGATCCACCGTCCGCTCGCCCCAGCATTTGCGCAGGATCTCGATGCTTTCCTCGGTGCGTTTGCCGCGCTCCGTCGGCGCGGCGCCCAGCGCCACGAACTCCTCGCGCAGCCAGCCGATGCCGGCACCGAGGATCAGCCGTCCCTCGCTCAACAGATCCAGGCTCGCCAGCTCCTTCGCCAGGTGGACCGGATGGCGCAGCGGCAGCACGAGGACGGAGGTGCCGAGCCCGACCCGCCGGGTCGCGGCCGCCGCCCAGGTCAGCGTCACGATCGGCTCGAAGAAGACGGCGCTCGGCGGATAGGGCGCCCCCTCGGGCACGGCCAGATGGTCGTTCACCCAGACATCGTCCCAGCCGAGTTCCTCGGCCTGGCGCGCCGCGCGCTGGATCGAGTCCGGGCCCGCCTTGCGTCCGCTCTGCGGCAGGTGGATACCGAATTTCATGAAACCGCCTCCTCCGCGCGTCCCCCGTCCGCCATCTCACCATGCGGGCGGGCCTTCGCATAGCCCAGATCTTCCAGCACCGTGTAGAACGCCGGCACCACCAGCAGGACCAGCACCGTCGAGGCCATCAGGCCGAAAGCGAGCGAGGCGGCGAGCGGAATCAGCACCTGGGCTTGCAGGCTGGTCTCCGCCAGCAACGGCAACAAGCCGACGATGGTGGTGAGCGAGGTCAACAGCACGGCGCGGAAGCGCGCCCGGCTCGCGCTCCGCGCAGCGTCGTGCACCGCCTCGCCGGCGGCGTGATGGCGCTTGATGAACAGCACCAGCAGGATCGAATCGTTGACCACGATCCCGGCGAGCGAGATGAACCCCATGTTGGAGGGCAGCGAGATCTCCAGGCCCAGCGCCAGATGGCCCCAGACCACGCCGATGAAGGCGAGCGGGATCGCCGCCATGACGATCACCGGCTCGACGTAGGAACGGAAGACGAAGCTCAGAATGACGAACAGGCCGATGAGGGAAATCCCCATCGCCCGGGCCATCGAGCCTTGCGTCGTCGCCTGCTCCTCCTGCTGTCCTTTTAGGGAGATCTCTACCCTGGGGTGCCGTTCGCGAAACTCCGGGAAAAAGCGCCGCGCCGTGTCGGCGATGACTTCGTTGGCGTTCGCCGCGGCCCCGTCGATGTCGCCGGTCACAGTGACGGTGCGCCGGCCGTCGACCCGGAGGATGCGGCCGAAACCGCGACCCGGTTCGATCTCCGCCACGGCGCCGATCGGCACCTGCGCGCCGCTCGACGTGGTCACGGTGAAGGCATCGAAGTCGGCGCGGCCGTCGCGATCGCGCGCGGCGAGGCGGACGTCGACCTCGTAGGCCTCCGCGCCGACCTGGATTTCCGCCGCCGTCCGCCCGAAATAGGCGGCGCGAAGCTGACCGGCGATGGTTTCGGCATCGAGGCCGAGGGCGTTCGCCTCGTCGCGCAGCTTCAGGCGCAGCTCCGGCTTGCCCGGACGCAGGTCGTCGTCGACGTTCAACACGCCCCGGTAACCGGCGAGCCATTGCGAAAGTTCGCTCGCCGCGCCCTCGAGACCGGCCAGGTCTTCGCCGACCAGACGGATCTCGATCGCCCGCCCGCCGGGGCCCACCGCGGGCTGCTTGTAGGTGATCGCCAACACGTCCGGCGGCGTGCCGACCAGCTCGGCCCAGCGATTCTGGATCTCCTGCACCCGGCCGACCCGCGTCTCCGCCGCCAACAGGTCGACCAGGACGGTGGCGACGTGCGGGCCGTGCTCGTTGCTGTCGAGGTTGTGGTTGTAGCGGACCATGACGTTGCGCACGAGGGCGTTGCCGTCCGGTTGGCGGGGCGAGAATTCCTCGTCGATCCGCCCGATCGCCGTGACCAGCGTGGCGACGACGGCTTCCGTTCGGGCGAGCGGCGTGCCCTGAGGCAGCAGGACGCGGGCCTCGACCACGTCGCCGTCGATATCGGGAAAGGCGCGGAACTTGACGATTCCCGCCGCGGTCATCGCCAACGTGGCGAGGAAGAAACCGACGACGAGGCCCAGCAGCAGATAGCGTTGGTCGACGGCGAAGTCGACGGCACGGCCAGCACCCGTTCCCGCGTCCAGGCGATCGCCCCCTCGATCCGCGCGCGCACGCCACCCGGCGCGACCTCGGCACGTTTGGCGAGCGCGTGGCCGAGATGCGCCGGCAGGATCAGAAAGGCCTCGACCAGACTCACCGCCATGACCGCGATCAGCACGATCGGCAAGGCCCGCAGTACGGCGCCGATTTCGCCCGTGATGAAGGCCAGGGGCAGGAAGACGACGACCGTCGTCGCGAAGGAGGAAAAGACCCCCGGCAGAACCTCCCGCGTTCCCTCTATCGCCGCGGTCATGCCGTCGGCGCCCCGCTCGACATGGGCGGCGATGTTCTCGGCGATGACGATGGCGTCGTCCATCAACAGGCCGATCGCCAGCAGCAGGGCCACCATGGTGATCATGTTGATGGTGAGGCCCAGCAGCAGCATGACCGCCAGGGCGCCGAGGAAGGAAGTCGGCAGCCCCATGGCGACCCAGAAGGAGTAGCGCAGCCCGAAGAATGCCGCCATCACCACCAGCACCAGGAGCAGGCCCTGCAAGCCATTGGACGACAGCAGACGCAGCCGGTCGCGCACCACCGAGGCGACGTCGTTGGTGAGCGCGATCTCCACGCCGGGCGGTGCCGTCGCCCGTTCCCGCGCGATAAAGCGGCGGACCGCGTCGACCACGCGCAACGTGTCCTCGTCGCGCCGTTTGATGACATCCAGAAGCGCCGCCCGTTCGCCGTTGAAGAGGATACGTTCCTCCGCCACTTCGAAGCGGTCGGTGATGGTGGCGATGTCGCCGAGGCGGACGATCGCCCCGCCCTCCCCGCCGCGCACGACGATGTCCTCGAAGGCATGGCGCGCACGCCGCTCGTCGGTGAAGCGGATCAGGATTTCCCGCTCCGTCGCTTCCAGGGTGCCGGCCGGGCGATCCAGGCTCTGCTTGCCGATGATCTCCGCCAGCCGCTGCACCGAGAGGCCGAGGTGTTGCAAGGTCTCCTTCGCCACCTCGACCCGGAACTGTCGGTCGGAGAAACCACGAACCTCGACCTTGGACAGTTCCGGCTCGCGCAGCAGGCGGTCGCGGACTTCTTCTGCGTAGACCTTCAGGTCGCCCGGCGCCATCGGCCCGGTGAGCGCGATCGAAACGACGAAGTCGGTGAGGCCGAGTTGCGTGACCACCGCATCCTCCGTCTCGGCCGGAAAATCCGAGATCGCCTCGACCTCGCTTCTGATCTGCGTTTCGAAGCGGTCGATGTCGGCGCCCTCGCGCATGACCAGGGTCGCGCGCGCTGCTCTCCTCGGCGACGCAGCGGATTTCCTTCAGGTCGTCGACGCCGTCGCCCGCGTCCTCAAGGCGGCGGCAGACGGCCTCCTCGACCTTGGCAGTGCTGGCGCCCGGATAAAGCACCCGAACCTCGACCTTGTCGGCGGGAATTCGCGGCAGGGTTTCGCGCAGCAACGAGGGCATGGCGACCAGGCCGGCGGCCATGAACGCCAGCATCAGCAGGTTGGCCGCCGTCGGGTGGCGGGCGAAGTAGGCGATCATCTGGCCGTCCCCTCACCCCGCGCCTCGGCCGCGAGCCGGCTGGCGAGCGCGCCGTCGAGCACGCCGTCGACCCGCATCCCCTCAATCGCCGGAGAGAGGTCGGAGACGACGACCCGCTCGCCCGCGTCGAGGCCCTCGGCGATGGCGGCAAGCGCGCCGAGCCGCATGCCGACCACGACGGGCCGGCGACGCAGGCGATTGTCCGCGTCGAGCACGAGGACATGGCCTTCGGTAATCGCCTCGCGCGGCACAATCGGCAATGCCGGCCTGGCCGCCCCGCGCAGTTCCACGTCGACCCGAAAGCCCTTCACCAGGGGCGGCCGTTCACCGGGCTTGGCCGCACCGTAAGGATCGTCGACGGCGACGATGGCGCCGACGGTTCTGGTTTCGGGATCGATCGTGTCCGCAAAGCGGCTGAAACGCGCCGGCCATTCGATGACGCGATCCTCCAGATGCAGGCGGACAACGGCCTCGAGGTGGGCGAGTTCGGCGACCCGGGCGAAACTCGCGATGGTGACGGGGCCCTTCACCGCGCCGGGGGCGATCAGCGTGCGAACCCGGGCGGGCGCGAACTGGGCCGTGACCTCGGCGATATCGACGGCGTCGCCCCGGGCTAGAACCGTGCCGGCGGCGGCGAACTCGGACACCTCGCCCTCGACCTCTGCGATGCGCAGATCGTAGGGCGCGCGTATCTCCGTACGCTCGAGATCGCGCCGCGCCGATTCCAGCCGGGCCTCGGCCTGCAAGCGACGCGCCTGCTTCAGGTCACGCTCCGCCGGCAGGCGGCGCAGCTGGTTGTCGAGATCGCGCACCTTCGCCCGCAGGCCGAGGACGGTACGCTCCTCGCCGTCGAGGGCGGCGCGGGCCAGCGTGCCGCGTTTGGCGAGCTTGCGCTTGCGCTCGAGTTCCCGCTCGCCGAGTTCGAGGGCACGCCGCTCGAGCGCGCGGCTCGCTTCGAGATTGACCCGCTCGATCTCCAGCTCGCGCAGTTCCGCCTCCGCCGCATTGATATCGGCCTCGGCCTCGGCGATGGCCAGGCTGTGATCGATGGGGTCGAGGCGGAACAGCACCGTGCCTTTACGGATGACCGCACCCCGGGCCAACCGCTCGGCCTTGGCGATGATGCGCCCCTCGACCTCCGCCACCGCGCTCCAGACGGCACGGGGGCTGACCGTGCCGTGACCGATGGCGCGCGGGACGACGGACACCGCCTCGACCGCGATGATCCGGGCCGTCGCCACGCGCTCGGCGGCCGGTGCGCGGGCGGGCGGCGAGACGTCGAGGATCGCCCAGGCCAGCAGCACGCCACCCACGGCGAGCGGCGGGAGGATCATCAAGCGTTTCCAGATCACGTTCATCGTTGTCCCCTCGAAGCGAGCCCTACTCTACCCGACCCCGCCGGCTCATTCTTGCCGCCGTGTGACCCCGGCGATAGGGTGCCGGCGGAAGCGGAGGGAGGATGCGGTGAGCACGGACGACGAGAACGCCGAGGGGCGGGTGAGCCACCGCCGGGACGGCCATCTGCTGGAGATCGTCATCGACCGGCCGGCGAAGCTGAACGGCTTCACGCCGAAGATGCTGCTGGAACTGTCCGAGGCCTATACGGTGCTGGAACGCGACGAGAACTTGCGT
Source organism: uncultured Alphaproteobacteria bacterium (assembly GCA_951812805.1). Classification (GTDB taxonomy): domain Bacteria; phylum Pseudomonadota; class Alphaproteobacteria; genus JASLMY01. The sequence goes on from CATOSZ010000005.1 coordinate 139,645, forward strand.
GTCGGCGTGCTGAGCGCGGCCGGGGCGCACTTCACCGCCGGCCTCGACCTGCCCAAAGTGGCGCCGCACATCAAGGCCGGCAAGCGCCATTGGGCCGAGGGCGGCATCGACCCCCTCGACCTTTCCGAACCGCGCCGCAGCAAACCGATGATCGTCGCCGTCAAGGGCATCACCTACACGATCGGCATCGAATTGATGCTGGCGGCCGACATCGTCGTCGCCGCCAGCGATTGCCGTTTCTCCCAGCTGGAAGTGCGCCGCGGCATCATGGCGGCGGGCGGAGCCTGCGCGCGGATGGTGCAGCGGGCCGGCTGGGGCCACGCCATGGTGCATCTGCTGACCGGCGACGAGTTCGACTGCGAGGCGGCGGTGACGTGCAACTTCGTGCAGGAGGTGGTGCCCCCCGGCGAGGAACTGACCCGGGCGCGGGCGATCGCCGCCCGCATCGCCGAGCAGGCGCCGTTGGCGGTCTACGCCACGCTCGCCAGCGCGCGCAGCGCCCTCGAACGCGGCTTCGAGCAGTCCTTCGCCGCCTACAAGGAGATCAACATGGGCCTGTCCGACACGGCCGACGCGGCGGAGGGCGTCGCCTCCTTCGTCGAGAAACGGCCGCCGGCCTTTCAGGGCCGATGACCCCGGCGAGCGGCAATCTCGGCGATCTGAACCGGGCGCACGACCCGGATCGTATCGCCATGATCGACGCGGGCCCGTGGGACGCGCCGATCACGCTGTCCCATGGCGAGGTGGAGGGCCGGGCGAACGCGGTCGCCCGGGGCCTGCTCGCGCGCGGTCACGCGGCCGGCGAGCGGATCGCCATCCTGGCGGCGAACAGCGCCGACTACCTCATCGCCTATTTCGCCACCATGCGGGCCGGCATGATCTCGGTGCCGGTCAACTGGCGCTTTCCCCCGGAGACGATCTCCTATGTCCTGCGGGACGCCGGCGTCTCCTTCGCCTTCGTCGATGCGGCGCAGGTGGCCACGCTGCCGGCGGGCCTGCCGCACGCGGTGATTGGCCCGGGCCTGGAGGATTTCGGCACGCCCGGCACGCTGGACGTGTTTCGCCCGACGGACGACGACGTGGCGATGATCCTCTACACCTCCGGCTCGACCGGCGTGCCGAAGGGCGTGCCGCTTACCCACCGGGGCCACATGTGGGCGGCCGAGACGCGGATCCGGGCCAATCCGGCCTCGGCCGAACATCGCTTTCTGGTGGCCGCCCCGCTCTATCACATGAACGCACTGGCGATCAGCAAGGTGGCGCAACTGGCCGGCGGCAGCCAGGTGATCCTGCCCCGCTTCACCGAGGAACGCTATCTGGAGGCGATCGAGCGGTTTCGCTGTACGTGGCTCACCTCCGTGCCGCCGATGATGGCCCGTGTCGTGCGCAGCGACGAGATCCTCGCCCGGGTGGATCGAAGCTCGGTCACCATCGTCGCCATGGGCTCGGCGCCCGCGACCCAGGGCCTGTTCGACTCGATCCGCGAGACCTTTCCCGGTGCCCGCATCGTCTATGGCTACGGCACGACGGAGGCCGGTCCGGCCAACTTCGGCGCCCATCCGGACGGCCTGCCGACCCCGGACCTGGCGCTCGGCCATCCGCTGTCGGAGGCGCGCATCCGCCTCGCCGACGGGGACGATCTGAACGCCGAACAGGGCGTGTTGCAGGTCGACTGTCCAGCGTTGATGCCGGGCTATCACAACCTGCCGCAGAAGACGGCAGAGGCGATGACGGCGGATGGCTACTACGTTACCGGCGACATCATGCGGCGCGACGAAAACGGCTTTCACTACTTTGTCGGCCGGGCCGACGACATGTTCGTCTCCAATGGCGAGAACGTCTATCCGGTCGAGGTCGAGCGTCTGCTGGAAAGCCATCCAGACGTCGCCCAGGCCTGCGTCGTGCCGGTCGCCGACGAGATCCGCGGCACCCGGCCGATCGCCTTCGTCGTCCGCGCCGCCGGGGCCGGGATCGAGGCCCAGGGCGTCAAGGACCACGCGCTCGCCGGCGGACCGGCCTACCAGCATCCCCGGGAGGTCCATTTCCTCGACGAGATGCCGCTCGCCAGCACCAACAAGATCGACCGGGCCTTGCTGACCGAGCAGGCGGAGGCCCTGGCGGCGGCCGGATGAAGTCCTTCGCACCGACGCCCCTCCAGGCCACCGCCCTGGCGTTGGCGATCTGGCTGTTGGCGGCCTGGGGCAGCACGCTGCATGTGGGCGCCAAGCTTCCCTCGGGTGAGGGTCTGGTCGCACACGTCATCGGCTTCGCCCTCGGCGGTGTCTTGATATCGGCCGCCATTGCCGGGGTCATCGCCGCCATGCGGGCGTCGCCCGGGACCCGGGGCCCGGCCTTCCGACGCCTGTGGGTCTGGGTGTCGGCCGGTATCGCGGTCCTGTCGTATACGGTCGACCTGCTGAATTAGCTTCGCTTGTCAACGTCCCGTTAATGCGATCCCGCCCATAGTGTCGAGACTTCACAAGACCTCCGACAAGGGATCGTCATCCATGAACGCGCGACAAGCCCACCATTGGGTTGCCCTGGCCTTGTTCCTGCTGCTTCCCGCCTCGGCCCTGGCCAATCAGCCGCAAGCCATCACCCTGCCGCCCTCGACCAGTGAAAAGGTCGTCCTGTCCATACATGGCGAGGACGGCAAGGTGCACGACTTCACCATCGCCCAGATCGAAGCCCTCGGCACCTACCGTCTGACGACCAAGACCTTCTGGCCGAGCGACGATGGCACCTATGAGGGTGTGCTGCTGTCCGATCTGCTGAAGAAAGTCGGCATGCACGGACAGAAGAAGCTGTTGATCAAGGCGATCGACGACTATGCCGTGACCATCCCACGAGAGGATTGGACGCGCTGGCCGGTACTTCTCGCGACACGGCGCGACGGCAAGCTGCTTTCGCTGCGCAACAAGGGGCCGACGCGCCTCATCTTCCCGATGGCCCTGGACGAAAAGCTGGCGGTCCGCAGCATGGGCTCGCACTGGGCCTGGATGATCAAGTCCTTCGAGGTCCCCGAGTAAGAGACGGTTGCCGGACGTGAACGCGAGATTGCTCCTGTCTCCGTTCGCGGCCGTTGCCTTCTTCGTCGTCGCCCTGCTCGCCGGCGCCACCTGGTACGGCATCGACCGGCTGCGGCAGATCGAACACACGCTCGCTGTCCAGGCGCCGCTGCTCGACCGGCAGACCAGCTGGTTCCTGGTCGAAATCGCCCATCTACAGAGCGCGGCACGCCGCGTCCTGCGGGAGCGGGACGCGAAATCTGCGGAGGCACTCTCCACCCGCCTCGATCTGGCCTGGGTCCGGGCGGATCACATCGCTTCCGTCGGCCATGAAACCATGACGCCGACGGCGCCCGTCGACAGGATGATCGTCCTGCTCGGGCGGTTGGAGAAATTGCTCCTGCCGGCCCCGGCGATCGATCTGCCGGCGCTGGCGACATGGCTGTCCGCCCTCGACCGGGAGGCTTCCCTGGTCAAGCATTTCAGCGTCGAGCTGAACAACGCCACACTCGACGCCATCACCGCCCAGGGCGATCAATTGCGTTCCTTCATCATCGCGATCATCGGCTTCGTTCTGCTGATCGGCGTCGCCGTGCTGGCGATCTATGGGTTGCTGTACCGCCAGCGGCGCCTCGCCATCGCCGCCGAAACCGCGAAGCGGGACGCGGAAGCGGCGAACGCCGCGAAGTCGACCTTCCTCGCGACGATGAGCCACGAGATCCGCACGCCGATGGCCGGCGTCCTGGGCATGGCGGACCTGTTGCTGATGGAGGCGCTATCGCCGGAACAGCGGCACAAGGTGCAAACAATCAAGGAGTCGGGCGGCGTCCTGCTGACCATCCTGAACGACATCCTCGACCAGTCGAAACTGGAAGCCGGCAAGCTCGAGATTGACAACACCGACGTCGATCTCGCCGGCCTGGTCGAGAGTGTGCTGGATCTGTTGGTCACCAAGGCGGAGGAAAAGAACCTCAACCTCATCCGACAGCCCGCCGACGGCGTGCCGGAACGGATCAACGGCGATCCCGTTCGCCTGCGCCAGATCCTCATCAATCTCGCCGGCAACGCCGTCAAATTCTCCGAGGACGGCGACATTACGGTGTCTCTCTCGGTGACCGGCGGACCGGACGACGCGCGCCTGCTGCGCTTCGAGGTCGCCGACTGCGGCATCGGCCTGTCGACCGAACAACAGTCCCGTCTGTTCCAGCGCTTCGAACAGGCGAGTACGGCCACGGCCCGCGACTACGGCGGCACCGGCCTCGGGCTTTCGATCTGCAAGCAGCTGGTCGAACTGATGGACGGCGCGATCGGCGTCGAAAGCCGGGAGGGCGAGGGCAGCCGCTTCTGGTTCACCATCCCCTGTCGCGAAGCGGTCGGACCCGTCGACGCCGCGGCACCAGCGACGACACCGAAGATGGCGACGCCGTCCAGAAGGCTCAGCATCTTGCTGGCGGAGGATAACCGGGTGAACCAGCTGCTGTTCACCGCCCTGCTCGGAAAACTCGGCCACGTCATCGAGGTCACGAACAACGGCCGCGAGGCGATCGACGCCTTGGTGGCGGGCCGCTTCGACCTCGTCCTCATGGACATCCGCATGCCGGTGCTGGACGGCATCGAAGCAACCCGGGAAATCCGCAACGGTGAAACGACCTACGCCGGGATCCCCATCATCGCCGTCACCGCCGACGCCATGAAGGAGGATTACGGCAAGTACCTCGATGCCGGCTTCTCCGGCGTCGCCGCGAAACCGATCGAGCTCGACGCGCTGCTGGCGACGATCGAGGCGGTCACGGACCAGCAACGGCCCGCCGCCCGGGAGCGCAGGGCGACGATGGCCGGAAGCTGACGACACAGCCCGGTCATTCCGTCGGCGCCCACACCCCGTCGACGAGGATCGCCTCCCCCTCCCCCGGCCAGGGCGGCATGGTGACGGCGACGGCGGCGAGCGGTTCATCGCCCTGGCAACGGAACTGGAAATGCACGCCCAGCGGCAAAGTCAGGCAGACGCCCGGCTCGAGCGTGTCGATGGTTTCCCGGTTCGCGAACTTACGCCACATCTCGCCCCGGCCGGCGACGATGTACCAGATCTCCTCGACCGTGCGGTGCGTGACCGCCTTGGAGACCCGGCCGGGCGCCAGCTCGAAATGCGCCATGCCGCCCGCGCTCAGTCCCAGCAGCACCCGCACGTCGGAGCCGTCCGGCGCCACGACGTCCGGTGCCGCCGGCAAGCGCATGAGGGCCGGATCGGGCATCTATTCCGCGCCGCTCAACCGGCCTCGCCGTATTTCTCGTCGAAGGCCCAGACCTCCTCGAAACCCATCAGCTTGTTCATTTCGGCGAAGGGATAGAAGGCAACGGGCGTGTCGAGGGTGGAGCCGGTCGCGAGCAGATGGGCGTAGGAATCGTGCAACGCCTTCGCGGCGGCGACGAAGCCGGAGCTCGGATAAATCGCGATGGCATAGCCGAGTTCCTCCAACCGGGCGCGCGAGAGAACCGGCGTGCGGCCGTCCGGCACCATGTTGGCCAGCACCGGGGCGTCGAAACGGCGCCCGATCTCGGCCATTTCCGCCTCACTCTCGGGCGATTCGATGAACAACACGTCGGCACCCGCCTCGGCGAAGGCCTCGCCACGGCGCAGGGCTTCGTCAGGCCCGTAGGTCGTGCGCGCGTCGGTCCGTGCGACGATGAGGAAGTCCTCGCTCTCCCGCGCGTCCGCCGCGACGCGAATCTTGGTCACCATGTCTTCCAGCGGTACGACCTTGCGGCCGAGCGTATGGCCACATTTCTTGGGGAACTCCTGGTCCTCGATCTGGATCGCCGCGGCGCCCGCGCGCTCGTAGCCGCGGACCGCCTGCGCGACGTTCAGAGCGCCGCCGAAACCGGTGTCCGCATCGGCGATCAGCGGTGTCGTCGTCCGCTCCGCCACTTGGGCGACGCGGCCGACCATGTCGGAATAGGTCGCGTAGCCGGCATCCGGCATGCCCAGCAGAGAGGCCGCGACCCCGTAGCCGGTCATATAGAGCGCATCGAAGCCCAGACTGTCCGCCATGCGCGCCGAAATCAGATCGAAAATGCCCGGCGCCACCACCAGATCCGGTCCCGCCAGGCTTGCCCGTAACGCCTCACCCCGTCCCGCCATCGATTCGTACTCCTTCCCGCCCTCAAAAAATCGCCTGGAATGGACCACGGCGGGCCAAGTCTGGCAAGTCTCCCTCCCCGACCCCTAGATTTTGGCGGCTCTTGCCTCAGAACCACAAAATATCGTTGCGCCAGAGGCGTCATGTCGATAAGGTGCCCCTCGGTCGGCGGTCATTCCGGTCCGCCGCCGTGTCCATCGCAAATCAAGTGTTCAACGGGCGGGTTTTCACTCAATTTGCCCGAGTGCAAGTGCTTGTGAAGTAACGTGATCCCAGTAGACTTGGAAACGCGTGACTGAAGCGCAACATTAAGTCTTTTTTACTGTCTTCCTTCTTTTCATGTTGACACCACCATTTGGCCCATGGCTACATATCGCTCCGACGGGGTGGGCAGACACAACATCTAGCCCCTGTTCGGCAGAGGCATTAACAGACGGGAACCTGGTCGGCACGGGGGTGCGGCCGGGAGGGGATGTGGCGTGTCGGCGCGCCTGGCGGCGGCACGGCATCTCCGGGCAAGAAAAAGGGGGCTGAAATCATGCGGATTCAGAGGCACTTCACGGAAGCGGGTCGCTCGCCGTTCGACGGAATCGAATTCCGGCAAGCCAAGAGCGAGATTCGCAATCCCGACGGCGGCGTGGTGTTCAGCCGCGACGACATCGAAGTGCCCACCGCCTGGTCGCAGGTCGCCGGCGACGTGCTGGCGCAGAAATACTTCCGCAAGGCCGGTGTTCCGGCCCGCCTGCGCAAGGTCGACGAAGCCGACGTGCCGCAGTGGCTGTGGCGGAGCGAGGCGGACAAGGAGATGCTGGCGGGCCTGCCCGCGGCGGACCGCGGCACCTCCGAGAACAGCGCCAAGCAGGTCTTCCGTCGCCTGGCCGGGACCTGGACCTACTGGGGCTGGAAGGGCGGCTATTTCGATTCGGAGGAGGACGCCTGGGCCTTCTTCGACGAGCATTGCCACATGCTGGCCCGCCAGATGGGCGCGCCCAACTCGCCGCAATGGTTCAACACCGGCCTGCACTGGGCCTATGGCATCGACGGGCCGGCGCAGGGCCACCACTATGTCGACTTCAAGACCGGCGACGTGCACGCCTCCGACAGCGCCTATGAACGCCCGCAGCCGCACGCCTGCTTCATCCAGTCGATCTCCGACGACCTGGTGAAGGAAGGCGGCATCATGGATCTCTGGATCCGCGAGGCCCGGCTGTTCAAATACGGCTCGGGCACCGGCACCAACTTCTCCAACCTGCGCGGCGAGGGCGAGCCGCTATCGGGCGGCGGCCGGTCCTCCGGCCTGATGAGCTTCCTGAAGATCGGCGACCGGGCGGCGGGCGCCATCAAGTCCGGCGGCACCACGCGCCGGGCCGCCAAGATGGTCGTGGTCGACGCCGACCATCCCGACATCGAGGCCTATGTGAACTGGAAGGTGCTGGAGGAGCAGAAGGTCGCGGCCCTGGTCTCCGGCTCGCGCCTCGCCGAGAAACATCTGAACGCGGTGATCGAGGCCTGCCAGGCGGGCAGCAGCGACGACCGTTTCGAGCCGGCACAGAATATCGGCTTGAAGCGAGCCATCCGCGACGCGCGACGCGCCCTGATCCCCGAGAACTACGTCAAACGGGCGATCGACTTCGCACGCCAGGGCTATACCCGGATCGACTTCAAGACCTACGACACGGACTGGGATTCGGACGCCTACCTCACCGTCTCGGGGCAGAACTCCAACAACTCCGTGCGCGTGACCAACGACTTCCTGCGCGCGGTCGAGGACGACGGACCCTGGAACCTGATCAACCGCACCAGCGGCGACGTCGCAAAGACGATCTCCGCCCGCGACCTCTGGCAGCAGATCGGGCAGGCGGCCTGGTCCTGCGCCGATCCCGGCATCCAGTACCACTCCACCGTGAACGAGTGGCATACCTGCCCGGCCGGCGGCGAGATCAACGCCTCCAACCCCTGTTCGGAGTACATGTTCCTCGACGACACGGCCTGCAATCTCGCCTCGCTGAACCTGATGATGTTCCGTCGCGACGACGGCGCCATCGACATCGAGGCCTATGAGCATGCGGTCCGGCTGTGGACGGTCGTGCTGGAAATTTCGGTATTGATGGCACAGTTCCCCTCGGCCCGGATCGCCGAGCTGTCCTATCTCTATCGCACCCTCGGCCTCGGCTACGCCAACATCGGCGGCCTGCTGATGAGCCTCGGCATCCCCTACGACAGCAACGAGGGCCGGGCGATGTGCGGCGCGCTGACCGCCGTCATGACCGGCACCGCCTATGCGACCTCGGCCGAGATGGCCGGCGAGCTCGGCGCCTTCGCCGAATATGAAAACAACCGCGAGTCGATGCTGCGGGTCATGCGCAATCACCGCCGCGCCGCCCGGGGCGAGAGCGCGGGTTACGAAGGCCTGGAGACGCCGCCGGTCGCCCTCGATATCGCCAACTGCCCGGACGCGGACGTCGCCCGCGCGGCGGCGGCGGCCTGGAACCGGGCCGTGGCGCTCGGCGAAAAGCACGGCTACCGCAACGCGCAGGCGACGGTGATCGCGCCGACCGGCACCATCGGCCTGGTCATGGATTGCGATACCACGGGCATCGAGCCGGACTTCGCCCTGGTGAAGTTCAAGAAGCTCGCCGGCGGCGGCTACTTCAAGATCATCAACCGTATGGTGCCCCGCGCGCTGACCACCCTCGGCTATGACGAGGGGGAAGTGGAGGCCATCATCGACTACGCGGTCGGGCGCGGCACGCTCGCCAGTGCGCCCGGCGTGAACCACGAACGACTGGGCGAGGCCGGCTTCGACGCCCCGGCGATCGCCAAAGTCGAGGCCGCGCTCGAAAGTGCCTTCGACATCCGCTTCGTCTTCAACCGCTGGACCCTCGGCGAAGGTTTCTGCCGCGACGCCCTCGGCTTCTCGGACGAGCAGCTGAACGATCCCGGCTTCGACATGCTGACCCGGCTCGGCTTCTCGCGCGACGAGATCGAGGTGGCGAACACCTACTGCTGCGGCGCCATGACGCTGGAGGGCGCCCCCGGCCTGCGGGCGGAACACCTGCCCGTCTTCGATTGCGCCAACCCCTGCGGGCGGACCGGCAAGCGCTTCCTCTCGACCGATGCGCACATCTACATGATGGCGGCGGCCCAGCCCTTCATCTCGGGCGCGATCTCCAAGACCATCAACATGCCGAACGACGCCAGCGTCGAGGATTGCGCGCGGGCCTACGAAACCTCCTGGAAGCTCGGCCTCAAGGCGAACGCGCTCTACCGGGATGGCTCCAAGCTCTCGCAGCCGCTCGCCACCGCGCTGCTGGACGAGAGCGATGCGGAAGAGGATCTGCTGGACGCCGTCGTCGAGAAGGCGCCGGTGCAGATCGCCGAGCGCATCGTCGAAAAGATCATCTCGCAGCAGCGCGATCGGCTGCCGCACCGGCGCAAGGGCTATACCCAGAAGTCGATCGTCGGCGGCCACAAGGTCTATCTGCGCACCGGCGAATACCAGGACGGCCGGATCGGCGAGATCTTCATCGACATGCACAAGGAAGGCGCCGCCTTCCGCAGCCTGATGAACAACTTTGCCATCGCCGTCTCCATCGGCCTGCAATACGGCGTGCCGCTGGAGGAGTTCGTCGAGGCCTTCACCTTCACCCGCTTTGATCCCGCCGGCATCGTCGAGGGCAACGATGCCATCAAGATGTCGACCTCAATCATCGACTATGTCTTCCGCGAACTGGCGATCAGCTATCTCGGCCGTAACGACCTGGCCCACGTCGACATCGACGACCTGCGCCCCGATACCATCGGCGAAGGCGCCCACGAGGGCGAGCTGCCGGAGGACGAGGAAGAGGCGGCGATTGCGGCGGTCAGCAACCTCGCCTCCAAGGGTTTCCATCGTGGCCAGATCGGCCAGCTCTATGTCCTGCGCGGCGGCAATGACGGCGCCGCGGCCGGCGAGGGCGGGGGCACGGCGCTGGCCGAAGGCGCCGCACCGGCCGCCGTCGTCACGGCGCCGACGGCCGAGGCAGGCCCCGATGCCATCGGCGACGAGATGGACCGGGTCCGCCAGGCCCGCATGCAGGGTTACGAGGGCGACGCCTGCGGCGCCTGCGGCAACTTCACCCTGGTGCGCAACGGGACCTGCATGAAGTGCAATACCTGCGGCGAGACCAGCGGCTGCAGTTGAGCTGCGAACTGTTGTAAGGGGGGCTTGGCGTATCGGTCAGTTGTTGTACGACCGGCTTAATCGGGTCCTACCCAACGGGGCGCGTTCCATCGGGACGCGCCCCTTTTCTTGTGTGCCTGGCATGGCGTTGATCTAGGAGATGGAAGTTCTCTACGGGCCGTAACGACCGGAACCGTTAGCTGAAGGCAACTGCGTCGCCGCGAGGTGGGGTGGGGAGGAAGCCGGAGGCAAAATCCGGAGCGGACGAACAGAAACCGGATATCAGGCCGGTGCGATGGGGTAAGCCAGCAATGGATGGCGATGCCCGATAGTCGTTCGGACATCGCATTGGTAAATCCGGCCGCGACCGGCGGAAAGATCAAGGTTTTACCCAGGGAGATCTCCAGCGCTCTCGGGGGAACCGAGTAGCGACCCGGCGACGGGGAGCGACGGCGGTGGAGAAGTCAGCCGAGGCCATAGTAGGGGCCGCGAGGCGCCGAAGGGCCGAATCCGAATAGCAAGGAGCAGTCTGGACCAACTCGATGAGCATGGAGCGGCAGCAAGGCGGTGGCTATCAATTGGACCTTTTCGACGAGGCCCTGATGAAGGCGCTGCGCCCCGAGGCCCCTGGTGACGGCGGAACCGGAACTGGAGCCTGCGAGGTGCCACAAGTGCGCACGGCGTTGGACCGGCAACGAGCCTTGACGCAAGACCTGATGGAACGGGTGGTGAGTTCCGCCAACCTGAACCAAGCCTACAAGCGGGTGAAGGCGAACAAGGGGTCGGCGGGCGTGGATGGGATGACCATCCAAGACCTGCGGCTCTGGCTCGTCGATCACAAGGACGCGCTGGTGGCGGCGTTGTCGCGAGGCGACTATCGGCCCCAACCGGTGAAGGGGGTCTCGATCCCCAAGCCGGGAGGCGGGATGCGGCAATTGGGCATCCCGACGGTGCTGGATCGTCTGGTTCAGCAAGCCATCCTGCACGTCCTTCAGCCGATCCTCGATCCGGGTTTCTCGGCTTCGAGTTTCGGCTTCCGTCCGGGCCGGAGCGCTCACGATGCTCTGGCCCAAGCGGGTAAGTACGTTGCCGAAGGCCGCGGGATTGTGGTCGACCTGGATCTGGAGGCGTTCTTCGACCGGGTCAATCACGACATTCTGATGTCCCGACTGGCTGGGCGGATTGGCGACAAGCGCCTGCTGCGCACCATCCGTCGCTTTCTGCAAGCGGGGATGATGCAGACCGGCGTCTGCATCCGGCGCCATGAGGGCACGCCGCAAGGCGGCCCGCTGTCGCCGCTGCTGGCCAATCTTCTACTGGACGATCTGGACCGGATGCTGGAGGCGCGGGGCCATAGCTTCTGCCGTTATGCCGACGACGTGAACATCTACGTTCGCACTCGAGCGGCGGGCGAGCGGGTGATGGCCTCGGTCGCCGAATTCCTCCAAGGCAGGTTGCATCTGCGGGTCAACCAGGAGAAAAGTGCCGTCGCTCCGGCCGGGGACCGCAAGTTCCTCGGCCACCGGCTGTTGTCGGATGGATCGCTCGGCATCGCGCCGCAAAGCCTGCGGCGGGCGAAGCAACGGGTTCGCGAGATCACCCGGCGCAACCGGGGCATCAGCCTCGCGCGCATGGTCGGCGAACTCAACGGCTTCCTCGCCGGCTGGGTGACGTACTTCCGCCATGCCCGTTGCGCGAGCCAGCTTCGGCGTCTCGACGGCTGGATCCGTCGAAAACTGCGCTGTGTCCGGCTCAAGCAATGCAAGCGCACCAAGGCGCAAGCGGACTTCCTGCGAAGCCTCGGGGTGCCCGAGCGGCGGGCCTGGATCTTGGCTCTCTCCGGCAAGGGCTGGTGGCGCAAGTCCCTCAGCTATCAAGCCACCGAAGCCATGACCCTGGCTTGGTTCGAAGGCCAGGGGCTTGTCCCTATGACCGATAGGTATCTCGCGTTACAACTGACCGGAAACCGCCGTGGTACGTAGAACGTATGCCCGGTGGTGTGGGAGGAGGGGCGCCGAGAGGACCCCTCCTACCCGATTATCGACAGTATTTGGCGGACCTGCGGCGCCAGGCCGTCGACGATGCGGCGGATGCCGGCCGGGTTGGGATGCAGCCCGTCGTCGAGGTTGAGCTCCGCCTTCAGGGCGACGCCGTCCAGCAGAAACGGATAGAGCGGAACCCCATGCACCGCGGCGAGTTCGGGATAGATGGCGTCAAAGGCGCGAACATAATCCGCGCCGAGGCTGGCCGGCGCGCGCATGCCGGCCAGCAGAACCGGGATCGCCCGTTGTTTCAGGCGCGACAGCATGGCGTCGAGATTGGCGCGCGCCACCGCCGGTTCGATGCCGCGCAGCATGTCGTTGCCGCCGAGCGCCAGGATCACCAGGTCGACCTTGTCGGGAACGGACCAGTCGAGCCGGGCGCGCCCACCCGCCGTCGTATCGCCGGAGACGCCGGCATTGCGCACCGACACCTCGAGGCCCGCGGCGCGAAGACGCTGCTCCAAGACTACCGGCAAAGAGTCCGCCGATGCCAGGCCATAGCCGGCGACCAGGCTGTCGCCGAATGCGATCACCACCCGCTCCGCCGCTGCGGCAGACACGGTGGGAAGCAAAAGAAGATTGAAAAACACGGCCAACATGACATATCGGGGCCGTGTGCCGGGTAAACCGCGATGGGGGCGGCGAAACATGATCCACCTCGACGACGTTCGATTGACATTGCCCAGCGAAGCCGGGCCGGTCGACATCCTGCGCGGCGTGGACCTCGATGTCACCCCCGGGGAAAGCCTGGGCTTGGTCGGACCTTCGGGCTCCGGCAAGTCGACGCTGATGGCCGTCATCGCCGGCCTTGAACGACCCACGTCGGGGCGCGTGCGCGTCGCCGAACACGACCTCGCCACGATGAGCGAGGACGCCCTCGCCCTCTTCCGGCGCGAAACGCTCGGGATCCTGTTCCAGGCCTTCCACCTGGTCGGCACCATGAACGCGCTCGAAAACGTGGCGATCCCGCTGGAACTCGCCGGCGCCAGGGACGCCTTCGAACAGGCGGAGGCGGGCCTTGGCGAGGTCGGTCTCGGCCATCGCCTGCACCACTATCCCTCCCAGCTGTCCGGCGGCGAGCAACAACGCGTCGGCCTCGCCCGGGCGCTGGCCCGCAAGCCGCAGTTGCTGCTGGCGGACGAGCCGACCGGCAACCTCGATGCGGAAACAGGACAGGACGTGGTGGAGTTGATGTTCCGCCTGCAAGCGGCCCACGGCAGCACGCTGGTGCTGATCACCCACGATCCGCACCTGGCGCAACGCTGCGACCGGATCGTCGAAATGCGGGACGGACGATTGAGCGACGCGCCTGCACCTGCGGGCCAGGCGGCGGACTGACATGGCCTCGCCCCGCGCCCTTCCCCTGCCCTTGCGTCTGGCGCTGCGCGAGTTGCGCGGCGGCCTCGCCGGGTTCCGGGTGTTCCTCGCCTGTCTCGCGGTCGGCGTCGCCTCGGTTGCCGCGGTCGGCTCGCTTTCCCGCGCGCTGGTGAGCGGCCTGGACGCCGACGCCACGCGGCTGTTGGGCGGCGATGTCGAGTTGCGGCTGACCCACCGGCCAGCCGATCCCGGCGAGGATGCACGGCTGGCGGCCGCCGGCACGCTCAGCCGTATCGTCGAAATGCGGGCGATGGCCCGGACCGAGGACAAGCGCACCCTGGTCGAGCTGAAGGGCGTCGACCGGGCCTATCCCCTGTTCGGCGAAATTCGCCTGGCACCGGCCGGCGATCTCGAAAAGGCGCTGGCGAAGCGGGACGGGCGCTGGGGTGCCGTCACGGAGAAGGGCCTGGCGCACCGGCTTGGCGTGGAGCTCGGCGACGAGGTCCGCGTTGGCGAGGAGGTCTACCGGCTGACCGCAATTCTGGAGCATGAGCCCGATCGCGGCGCCGACGCCTTCGTGCTCGGCCCCCGGCTGATGGTCGCCGCCGACAGCCTGGCCACGACCGGCCTCGTTCGCGAGGGCAGCCTGGTTCGCTTCAAATATCGGATCGACCTGCCGCCGGGCACCGACGTCGCCGCCTGGTCGACAGAGATCGAACAGGCCTTTCCCAGGGCCGGCTGGCGCGTCCGCGACGTGCGCAACGGCGCCCCCGGCATTCGCCGCTTCGTCGAACGCATGCGTTTTTTCCTGATCCTCGTCGGACTTTCGGCGCTGCTGATCGGCGGCCTCGGCATCGCCGGCGCGGTCGCCAGCCATCTAAAGGGCCGGGCTCGCACCATCGCCATCCTGAAATGCCTGGGCGCGCCAGACCGCCTGGTCTTCCAGACCTATTTCACGCAGGTCGCCATGCTCTCCGCCGTCGGCATCGCCATCGGCCTGGCCATCGGCGCGGCCGCACCGCTCGCCATTTCCGGCCTGATCGCCGCCTACCTGCCCTTCGAGGCGAAGCTGGCGATCTATCCGACCCCCCTCCTCCTGGCGGCGATTTACGGTGCCGCGACCGCCTTGGTCTTCGCCCTCCAGCCGCTGCTGGCGACCCGCGCGGTCTCCGCCGCCGCCCTCATCCGCAACGCGAGCGCCCAGGGCACAACGCGGACCCGCTGGAGCGACGCCGCGCTGGTAGCGCTCGCCTTCGCCGCACTCGCCGCGCTTGCCGTGCTGACCCAGAACGAGTGGCGCTTCGCCCTGCAGTTCGTCGCCGGCGCCAGCGGCGCCCTGCTCGCCTTCTTCCTCGCCGCGCGCGCCGTGATCTGGATCGGGCGGCGCTTGCCGCGGATCCGCCGCCCGGGCCCGCGCCTCGCCGTCGCCAACCTGCACCGGCCCGGCGCGCCGACGGTGAACGTCGTGCTCTCCCTCGGCCTCGGCCTGACGGTCATGGTCACCGTTGGCCTGCTGGAGGGCAACCTCACCTCCCAGGTCAGCGACCGCCTGCCGGAGGAGGCACCGGCCTTCTTCTTCATCGATATCCAGCCCGACCAGATCGAGCCGTTTCTGACCGCCGCGCGCGGGGTCGACGGCATCGGCCGGGTCGAGAGCGTGCCCTCGGTGCGCGGGCGCATCATTTCGCTGAAGGGCCGCCCGGCCGCGGAAGCAAGTGTCGATCCCAGCGTCGAATGGGTCATCCGCGGCGACCGCGGCCTGACCTATTCGGCGATGCCGCCACCGGAAGCCGAGATCGTCGCCGGCGAATGGTGGCCCGCCGACTATACCGGCGCGCCCCTCGTCTCCGTCAGCGCGCGCGAGGCCCGCGGCCTCGGCCTCGGCGTCGGCGACAGCCTGACGGTGAACATCCTCGGGCGCGAAATCACCGCCACGGTCGCCAACCTCCGCAGCGTCAACTGGGCGACCTTTTCGATGAACTTCGTCCTGGTCTTCGCGCCCGGCCCGTTGGAGGGTGCGCCGCACAGCTTCATCGCCACGGCGGAAGCCCCCGTCGCCTCCGAGGCGGCGCTGGAAACGGCGGTGATCGACGCCTTTCCCAACGTCTCCGCCATCCGCGTACGCGAGGCGCTGGAGGCGGTGCGGCTGATCCTCGACAACGTCGCCGTCGCGGTCGGCGCCACGGCCCTCATCACCCTGCTGGCTGGCGTGCTGGTGCTGGCCGGCGCGCTCGCCGCCGGGCACCAACGCCGGGTCTACGACGCCATCGTTTTCAAGGTGCTGGGCGCGGAACGCCGACAGATCATCTTCGCCTACCTGCTGGAGTATCTGATCCTGGGCCTGGTCGCCGCGGGCATCGCCGCGGCCGTCGGCACCACGGCCGCCTGGGCGATCGTCACCGGCATCATGCGCGCGGGCTGGATCTGGCTGCCGGGAACGCTGATCTGGACGCTGGCCGCGGCGGTGCTGATCACGCTATCGCTCGGCCTGTGGGGTACCTGGCGCGCGCTCGCGGTAAAACCGGCCCCGCTGCTGCGCAACGACTAGCTTTGAGCGCCGCGACCACGCGTCGCTTTCGCTTCGCTGCCAGACTTGCTATGTCACGCACACAGTCCAGGCAGGGAGAGCGAAAGCCATGAGCGTCCAACCCGCGAGCGAAGCCCGTCAGCGCACCGCCACCTTCCAGTGGGAGGATCCCTTCCTCCTGGAGGAGCAGCTGAGCGAGGACGAGCGCCTGGTCCGCGATACGGCCCGCGACTTCAGCCAGGACCGGCTGCTGCCCCGTGTCATCGAGGCGACCCGCAAGGAACACTTCGACCGCGAGATCATGAACGAGATGGGCGAGCTCGGCCTGCTGGGCTCGACGATCGAGGGCTATGGCTGCGCCGGCGTCAACTACGTCAGCTACGGCCTGGCGGCGCGGGAGGTGGAGCGGGTCGACAGCGGCTATCGCTCAGCCATGAGCGTGCAGTCGAGCCTGGTCATGCATCCGATCAACGCCTACGGCTCGGAGGAACAGCGCCAGAAATATCTGCCGAAGCTCGCCACCGGTGAATGGGTCGGCTGCTTCGGCCTGACCGAGCCGGACCATGGCTCCGACCCCGGCGGCATGAAGACACGGGCGAAGACGGTCGACGGCGGCTACCAGCTGAACGGCGCCAAGATGTGGATCACCAACTCCCCCATCGCCGACGTCGCCGTGGTCTGGGCCAAGGACGACGAGGGCGTGATCCGCGGCTTCGTGGTCGAGCGCGGCATGGAAGGCTTCTCGACGCCGAAGATCGAGGGCAAGTTGTCGCTGCGCGCCTCCGTCACCGGCCAGATCGTCCTGGAGGACGTCTTCGTGCCGGAGGAGAACAAGCTGCCGAACGCCAAGGGCTTGGGCGGGCCGTTTGGCTGCCTCAACCGGGCACGCTACGGCATCGGCTGGGGCGCGCTCGGCGCGGCGGAAGCCTGCTGGCACGCGGCGCGGCAATACACGCTCGACCGCACGCAATTCAACCGGCCGCTCGCCGCCAACCAGCTGATCCAGAAAAAACTCGCCGACATGCAGACCGAGATCTCGATCGGGCTGCAAGCCTGCCTCCGGGTCGGGCGCATGTTCGACGAGGGCACCGCGGCGCCGGAGCTGATCAGCCTGATCAAGCGCAATTCCTGCGGCAAGGCCCTCGACGTCGCCCGCATGGCCCGCGACATGCACGGCGGCAACGGCATCCAGGACGAGTATCACGTGATGCGCCACGTGGTGAACCTGGAAACCGTGAACACCTACGAGGGCACGCACGACATCCACGCCCTGATCCTCGGCCGCGCACAGACGGGACTTCAGGCCTTCACGGGCTAGTCAATCGGGAATGCGGTAGCGTATGCCGCGCCCAACGCGGTTGCCGTCGAGCTTGCCGCTGTCCGCCAGGGCGTAGATCAGCGGCCGGACCCAGCCCTGTGAGCGGTCGACCGCCGCGGCGACATCCGACACGGAGGCCTCGCCCAGCCGCGCCATCGCGGCCATGACGACGCGCTCGTCGTCGTCGAGGTCCGGGTCCTCGCCCGGAAAATCGTGCACGAAGATCGCCCGTTCCAACGCCTCGGCATAGACGCCCAGCGCGGCGATGCGGCGTTTCTGATTGGTATGGATTTCGTCCGGCCCGCGAATTTCAAGCGGCAGCGGCGGCGTGAAAGCCGGGATTTCCACCCCCCTTTCGCGGAGCCCGTACTTCGCTCGCGCGATCGCCGCCTCCAGCTTGCGCTCGTCCTCGTCGAGGCCGTCCATCGCATCGTCGAAGCGGTCCCAGACCATCGGAAATATCCCCCGCCCGAAGCCTTGCCGCGAGATCGCCGTGTTTCGGGCGCAATCGATCCCATTGCGGCCCAATTCTCGCACCACTCAGGGAAGCATGCTGCGCCCGCCTACATCAAGGGAGGCTGGGCCATGACGAACACTCGAAAAGCAATATCACTGCCGCTCGCCATAGCCATCATGTCGGTGGCGGTGGCATTGGGAAGCTGCGCCATGCGGCCAGAATCGAACGTGACGGCGGGCGGTAGAGGCCACATGGTTCAGCAATCGGTCGCTCGCCCCGCTGTCGTGCAGTGGGTCGCCTCGGAGAAATACGATCCCATACGAAACAACGGCGTCACCCGCGTGGCGACGACCCCGGTCTCGACCTTTTCGATCGACGTCGACACGGCCGCCTACGCCAACGTCCGGAGATTCCTCGGCCATGGACAGCGGCCGCCCAAGGACGCGGTCCGCATCGAGGAGCTGGTCAACTACTTCGACTATGACGATCCGGTCCCCGGCACGGAAAGAGTGCCGTTCTCGATGCTGACGGAGCTGGCGCCGACACCGTGGAACCCGCACACCCACCTTCTGCGTATCGCGCTCAAGGGCTATGAAGTCCCGAAGCAGGACCGGCCCGCGGCCAACCTGGTCTTTCTGGTCGACGTCTCAGGGTCGATGCAGGGACCGGGACGGCTGCCCCTGGTGAAACAGGCGTTGCGGATGCTGACCCGCGAACTCGATGGCGACGACCGCGTGGCCCTCGTCGTCTATGCCGGTGCCGCGGGAATGGTATTGCCGCCCACGACCGGCAACGACCGGGCCAAAATCCTGGCGGCGATCGAACGTCTGTCGGCCGGCGGCTCGACCGCGGGTGGTGCCGGTCTGGACCTCGCCTATGCCTTGGCGCGCGCGCACCATGACGGCGAACGGATCAACCGGGTCGTCCTGGCGACGGACGGCGATTTCAACGTCGGCATCACCAATCACGACGCCCTGGTCGCGGCCATCGAGACGCAGCGGGACGCGGGCATTTCACTCTCCGTGCTGGGTTTCGGTACCGGCAATTACAACGACGCGCTGATGGAGCGACTGTCGAACGCGGGCGACGGCAATGCCGCCTATATCGACAGCGCGCGGGAGGCGCGCAAGGTTCTGGTCGACGAGCTGTCCGGCACGCTTCAGACCATCGCGCGCGACGTCAAGATCCAGGTCGAATTCAACCCCGCGACGGTCGCCGAATATCGTTTGATCGGATACGAGAACCGCGTGCTGCGGGAGGAGGACTTCAAGAACGACAAGGTCGATGCCGGCGACATCGGCGCCGGACACGACGTCACGGCGCTCTATGAACTGGCACTGGTCGGCAGCGGCGGCACCCGGTTGAGCGCGCTGCGTTACGCCAAAGGCCGGGACGCCGGCGTTAAGTCCGACGAGATCGCCCGCCTCAAGCTTCGCTTCAAGCGCCCAGGCGAAACCGCCAGCCGGCTTACCGAATCCATCGTCTACGCGGGCGCCGCAAAACCCACCTTGGCCGACGCCTCCGACAACCTGCGCTTCGCCGCCGCCGTCGCCGCCTTCGGCCAGTTGCTGCGCGGCGGCGACTATGTGGAGGATTTCACCATGGACGACGTTGCCCGACTGGCCGATGGGGCGCGAGCCCGGGACGACGGCGGCTACCGCGCCGAATTCCTGCAGCTCGCCCGCGCGGCGGCGGT
The DNA here is from genome assembly GCA_951812805.1 of uncultured Alphaproteobacteria bacterium. Lineage (GTDB taxonomy): Bacteria > Pseudomonadota > Alphaproteobacteria > JASLMY01. Next base: position 159,309 of record CATOSZ010000005.1, read on the forward strand.
CCTGGGGAAGTAGGCCGACCGCCCCGCGACGCGCCGCCGACTCAATCCGGCAACGTCAGAGTCCCCTGGTTCCTGGAGCAGCCCTGGAAGGTGCCGGCACGAAAGCGCGGGTAGCGGCCTTCGGACTGCCAGGTCCCCTGCCCCGTTACGCCGGCGTACTTCCCACTGCCGGAGACGATAGTCCAGGTGCCCTTGCCGTTCGTCCCCTCCCATTTCGTCAGCCAGGTGTCGGCCTTGCTGACCCGGCCTTCGCAATAGCCGCTTTCATGCCGCACGCCATTGATGAACGCGCCCGTGCCGACGCAATGGCGTGCGGCGCCCTTCTCCCCGACGAGGGCGAGCGTCCCCCGGGTTACACCCATGGATTCGAAGGACCAGGCGAAATGGGATTTCGCCGGCTTGCTCTCCCGGTCGTAGGTATGGGTGATCAGCTTCGACTCGCCCCCGTAGCAGCCGATGCCCTCGACCTTGAATTCCTTCGCGAGTGCCGTCGTCGTCAAGGCCGCCGTCATCGCGACGCCGGCCAGAATTGCCGTGGTGCCGTTCATTCTCTTCGCTCCCGTTGCCTCTCGATTACCGTTGGCGAGCGGTAGCGCTGCCGCGCTGTACCCCTCGCAGAGACCAGGATGCCAGGCCGGGGAAGATGTGCTTGAGGTAACGGTGGTGTTGCAGTGATTATCTCTTGAGTAAAAACTTTCTCGTGTAAATTCAGTATGTTAATCAGCATCCAAAACTGGCAATCGCCATTACTTCGAGACGGAGAAATATCGCAGGCTGTAGGGACTGATGGTCAGATACTCGTTCAACTCGGCGGCTGTTCCTTCAGGATTGCGGAAATAGGGATGGCAGTAAGAGTGGCCGAGAGCGAGGTCCTCGGATCGCAGACAGGAGAGGTCGCCCTCGATCCAGCTTTGTCCCTCGAACGTCATGCCCTTGGCACGGAGGAGCCAATCACCATTCTCCTCGAAAATGACGTCGAACTCGTCGCCGGTCGAACTGGCTCCCTTGAGACGCGCGCCGAAAAGCAGCTCTCGAATCTCCGCGCCCGTCAACCGTTGTTCCTGGCTACCCTTGAAATCAAAAGGCCATTCCGGAAGCCCAGCGCGTTCCAATCCCTCGATCAGTCGATTGGCGACATCATCATCACGTATGTATTGATTATAGGTTCTCGCAATCGTGACATTCGCCGCAGGCCACATCTTCAACATTTTTGCACGTTCGGCGCTGGCCGCAGCCTTATCGCCGAGTTGCGCATGGCTCGCTGCCAGCGCCTGGGCCATCCACCATTCGTTCAATCTGTCGCCGGTTTCACGGGCTCTTCGCAAGGTCGTCACGACCTCGGCAAATTCTCCCATCCACAGCAGGGTCCAGCCGACACCAATCAATGTTCGCCCGTCGGGTGAAGGCTCTATTCGTGAAAATCGATCGAGGACCGTACGGGCCGCGTTCGGCTCGCCCGCAATGGCATACATGAACGCGAGGGCCATCTGGTTGAAACCACCGTTCGGCAGAAGCGCCACCGCCTGCTCGGACAATTCGATGGCCTTGCCATAGTCGTCGTGATGAAGGTGATATTTGGCAAGGGCGACACGGGCCATGGCATTGTCCGGGTCGAGAGCCAATGCCCGCTTGGCCGACTCAAGGAGCCGCGCCTTCGCCTCCCGGGCCCGCATTATCCAATTCCAACCTTGCGTCCAGATCTCGAAGCTCAGCAACGCGTCGGCCGCCCATGCTGCGGCGAACCCCGGATCCCGGTCCAAGACTTTCTTGTACAACGCAAAGGCCTCGGCGCTTTCTTTCGACCTGGCGGTGTCATGCAGCGCGCGGGCCTCGCGGAACATCCGGTAGGCCTCCGGATCCCGCGTCCCGACCCGGCGCAAGCTCCGTCGCTGCCGATCGGTCAGAACGACGCTCAACTCGTCGACCACCTGTTCGACGATGCGGTCGTGCAGTTCGAAACGATCCTCCAGCGGGGCATCGAAACGATCCGCCCAGACATGCGTGCCATCCGTGCCGTCGATCAGCTGCGCATTTACCCGCACGGTCCCGTCGAGGCGTCGAACCGACCCCTCGAGCAGGTAGCGTGCGCCCAACGTCCGGGAAATCCGGCGCGCGTCCTGTGGTTGCTCGCCCCTGAACACAAAGGAGGAATTTCGCGAGATCACCAACAGGCCGTCGAGGCGGGAGAGGTCGGTGATGATGTCTTCCGCCATGCCGTCGGCGAAGGTCAGCTGTTCCGCCTCGCCGTCGAAAGCCAGGAACGGCAACACGGCGATGGACGGCGTCCCGGACACGGACGAGGGCGAAATCCAGAATCCGGCCGCCGTGAGGGCGAGAACGCCGGCCAGCACGGCCACCGCCCAGAAACAACCGACCGGACGTCGCCATACCAGCGAAGCCGCTTTCGGCGGACCGGCGGGCGCGGCCTCGCCGTGCTCGATCTCCGCCACCTCTCCCACGAAACGGAAGCCGCGGCGCGGCACGGTCCGGATGAAGTCCTGGCGTTGGCCGTCGTCGCCGATGGCACGGCGGGCCTGCTTCACGCAGGTGCTGAGCGCGCTATCGGAAACGATGCGCCCGTCCCAGACCGCCGCGTTCAACTCGTCCCGGTCGATCAGCCGATCGCGGTGGGCAAGCATGTAGGCGATCAGATCGAAGGCTCGCGGCTCGATTCCGACGACATCGCCACCGCGCCGCAACTCCTTGAGTTGCGGATCGAGCTCGCACTCGCCAAAGCGAAACACCGGGCCGCGACGCGCCGACGCCATCCTGCTTCCCCTCCCCCAAACCGGAAGAAGGTTATGGCAATCACTAAAGCATGTCCAAATGCCGGCCCCCGGCGCCGATCATTCCCACACCGTCTTGCGTTCGGTCCGCGTGTCGGCAGCGGCGGAAATCGCCTGGCCACGGGCGCGGATCAGGTCTCGCCGGCCATCGGGCGTTCGGGTGTAGATCAGCTCACCGTCGCCGACATGGCGGCGCCAGGCGAGATAGAAGGCCTCCGCGTCCGCCTTGCGGCGCGCCAGGCGGGTCGGGACCGCATGATAGTCTGCCAGCTGGATCCCGAGGGAACGGGTCCGGCGGCGGATCAGGTAGCGCGGGTTGTCGACGTGATCGAGCAGTTCCGCCATCGCCTCGACGAAGATCGCCCGCTCCAGCCGGTCGCCCCCGGCAAGCGCACAATACGCCTGGTCTTGCGAGGCCCCGCCGGAAACGACGGTGAGATCGTCACGCGCGGTTACAACTTCCCTGGCCAGCACCAAGCCATCGAGGACAGCGGTACCAACAGCTTCGAGGCTCCGCGGCAAGTTGCGGTGGCGCAAAGTCAGGAACAGAGTCGGCATGGCTCGGATGAGCACCACCAGGGGCGGCACGGCGACCGCGCCCATTACGGCCACGGCGATCTCCATAAGCTGCGTGCCGAGATCCGCCAACGCCACGCCCGTGCCGAGAATGAGTTCGACCGCGAGGAAGATGCCCAGAATGCGACAAGCCTTGGCCGTCTTGGCATGGATGAACGACTGGGGCCGGTGGTCCGTCGACACCCGTTCGCGCATCATCGGAAATTCACTGTTGCCGCGCTCGGCGACACGCCAATGCCGCGCGATTTCGGCGCGGTTTACGGCGGCCTCGAACACCGCCTGGTTTGCCCGGGCGACTCCGCCGCCCTCCGCCAGAAGGCCGGCGAGACCGAGACGGGCGATGCCGTTCTCTATGCTGTAGGGCGCGTCGGCGGTCACCCCTTCGAAGGCGCGGAACCGGCGGGCCAGCGCACCCAGGTCCGGTCCCAACCGCCGCAACGACGTCGTGGCGGGATCGGCGGCGTCGACGGCCGCCAGATGCCAGATGTTGGCGACCTTGTCGGCACGTGCGGGATCGATCCGGATCGCACGCCCGCGCATCTGGTTGGAGAGCATGAAGGAACGCACCGTGCTCGCCAGCACGAGGGTGTTCACCGCAGGCGCATCCCAGCCTTCGCCCAACAGGGCCTGGGTGCCGACCAGCACATTGACCGCGCCGGCCTGAAAGACCTCGGTCACCAGATGAACAATGCGATGGCCGGCCTCCCCGCCGATTCTGACCTCGAAATAGTCGGGATCGAAGGCCGCCGGTTCGAGCGAGAGGCGGGCCGGATCGATGCCCTCGCGTGCCACGACCTCCCACAGCAATTCGCCCGCACTCGCCGGCAGCAGGATGAGCGAGCCGGAAAGCAGGCCGAGCGAGACCCCGGGGATCGCCGCCCGGCGCAGAACCTCGAAGATCGGCACGACGCCGAGTTTGTCGATGGTCGGCAGATGCCCGGGTGCCACCGGCAGATAGGCGCGTCGGATATGATCGGAGAGCACGACGCAGCGAAACCCGTCGCCGAGCGCCGCCCCCTCCCGGGCCACGATATCGGTGATCGCCGAAAGCTTGCCGAGGCTGGCGTTGAGCAACCGCGCGACCCGCGCCGTCTCGCCAACGACGGCGCGCCGGCGCTCGATGAGGCCCAAGCGCCGTGCGTGGGTCCGCAAGTCGTCGACATCCGCGCCGAGGGCCGCCAGCTCCCCATCCAGCTGGAAGAGCGCGACGTCGAGAAAGCGTTCGAGCCATAGATCGTCGAACGCGGGTATTCGCGCACCGTCGACGCCCAGCACATCGAGGGCCTCGAACGGCACGACGCGGCCGGCGGCGTCGAGATAGACCAGCAGGCAGGAATAGGCCTCGGGACGGTCGAGAATGGTTTCGACCTGCGCAACGGGATCGCGCAGGCCGGGCAGGTTCTCGACCGCGGCGACGAGGGCCTCGTCGGCCAGCAGGTCGTAACGCAGCTGTTCGATGTTGCGGTGCAGGTGAGTCAGGACGGCCTGTTCGTCCTCCGTCGGCGCGCAGAGATAGACGAAGTCCGCGTGCGGCGCGAGGTCGCCGCTGGCGACGAGTTCGGGCACGGAAATCTCGGCGTCGATCTCGCCGCAAAGCTCGAGGTAGCGCCGCCATTGGGTGGGCTCGACATCGTAAGGCGGCGTTGCGGTCAACGAGACGACCCGCTCGACGCCCAACATCGCCTTCACCTGCATCAGGGCTCGCCACCATTCCTTGCGCAGATGATGCGCCTCGTCGAGGACCAGGGTCCGCACGCCCTGGGCCCGCAAGGCCGCGATCAACGGCGCGTCCTTCGCCTCGTCCAGCGCCGGCTCGCCATTGTCGCCGTCCTCGTCGCCGTCCTCGTCAGCCTCGGCCACCCCGGCGAGCGCGGCGTGCAGGCCCTGATAGGTCAGGACCGTGACGAGCCCGGGTGCTGCCGGATCGGTCGAGAGCCAGTCCGGCCGGCCGGCGCCATCGGGCAAAAACAGCTCGACCAGCCGCGCCGCCCATTGGTCCCTGATGACCCGCGTCGGCGCCAGGACCAGGGCCGGCTGCCCAAGCCGCCGCATCACCTCCAGCCCCAACACCGTCTTGCCCGAACCCGGCGCCGCGACGATGTGCAGCCGGTCGTCGCCGAGATGACGGCCCAACTCCTCCAGGACCTTGGCCTGGTAGCCGCGCCAGGGATGTTTGAATCGCGTGTCTTCCAGGCCCATGGCGAGAGGGGCCTACCCCTCCCCCGCCGCCCGCCAGGCGTCCAGCACCAGCTTCGCCGCCGACATGTCCATAGCCGCCATGCCGATCGAGTCGAAGACGCGGATGCCGGCGTCGGGCGCCGGTTTCGTGCCGGCGAGGATCTCGCCGAGTTCGCCGTAGATCTCGGCACCGGTGACCAGGACGTTGCCCGACTGGTCGAGGGCGGCCTCGCGGCTTTCGACGATCACCGGGTGGGCCATGGTCGCCGCGTCCAGCTCGTGCCCGTCCTTGCCGTTCCAGCCGACCGAGCTGACGAAGGCGTCCGCCTTCAGCCAGGCGCCGTCGAACACCGGCGTGCGGGCCGCGGTGGTGCAGACTACGACATCGGCGCCGCGGACCGCCGCCTCGACGTCCCCCATATAGACGGCGCCGATCTCTGCGGCTCGGGCCCTCGCGTGTTCGGGCGTACGGCCCCACAGGCGAACTTCGGCGAAATCGCGCACGCAGGGCATCAGCTCGCCATGGGCCTGGGCCTGAACGCCGCTGCCGAGGATGGTCAGCACCCGGGCGTCGGAGCGGGCGAGCGCGCGGGCGGCCGAAGCGGACGCGGCGGCCGTGCGCAGCTCCGTGATGAGGCGGCCGTCGAGCATGACCTCCGCCTCCCCCGTCTCCGGCTTGAACAGCAGGATCAGGCCGAGGTGGGTCGGCAGGTCGTGCGCCGCGTTGTCGGGATAGAAGGTGACGAGCTTGATGCCCATCGCCTCGCCGATCGCCGGCATGATGCCGAAGAAGCCGCCATGCGGTTCGACCGGAATCAAATTGCGCAGGGGCTGCACCACCCGGCCGCCGGAGAAGTCGATGAACGCCCGGTCCATCGCATCGATCAGCGCATCGGGATCGAGGTGGCGCCGGACCGTCGCCTCGTCGAGGAAGGGGATGCCGCTCATCGGTGCGCTGCTCATCGGTTCTCTCCCTGTCGTTCAGTCCCTGAGACCGCTTTCGCGGATGGCCTGGGCGATCTGCGCCTCGGCCCCCGGCCCCATCAGATGGGCGCCGGCGACACCGTCCGTCTCGCTCAACTCGTGCATCAATTCGCCGGCGATCTTTCGGCCTTCGGTGCGGGAATCCTCGGCCGCCTCCATGCGTGCCAGCACCTCGTCGGGGATGATCGTGCCGAACAGGTTGTCGCGCATCCAGGCGCCCTGGCGTGCGGTGGTGAGCGCGGCGATGCCGACGATGATCTTCAACCCCGGCAGCACGCCGGCCTCCCGCAAGCGGTCGAGGTAACGACCCAGGACGTCGAGATCGAAACAGAACTGGGTTTGCACGAAGTTGGCGCCGGCCGCGACCTTGCGGGCCAGGCCGTCGGGCTGCCAGTCCGGTGCCGGGTCGAGCGGCGCGTCGGCGGCGCCGACGAGATAGGCGGGTGCCGGATCGATCTCCCGACCCGAGGGCAGCTTGCCCTCGTCGCGCATCGACGCGGCGAGGTTTACCAGGCCCGTGCTGTCGAGATCGTTCACCGCCTTGGCGTCCGGGGCATCGCCGATATGCACGGGATCGCCGGACAGGCAGAGGATGTTCGGGATCCCGAAGGCAGTGGCGCCGATGAGATCGCGTTCGAGGGCGAGGGTGTTGCGGTCCCGCGTGGTGAACTGCAGCACCGCCTCGATACCGTTCTCGCGGGTCATGAAATAGGCGGCGGCCGAGGAGGCGAGATGCGCCCGCGCGCCAGCGCCGTCTGTTACGTTCACCGCCTCGACCAGGCCGGCGAGCGGCGCGGTCCGCTCGACCACCCGCATCGCATCGGTGGTGAGCGGGGGCGAGGTTTCGGCCGTGATGGCGAAGCGGCCCTCGGCGAGGGCGGCGGCGAGCTGGCCGGGTGCGGCGGCGATGACGTCGGGGTTCATGCGCGGGAGTACTCCGTGGCGGCGCGGCTCAACCGCGCGGGCGATAGTGGATGGGCAGCGAGGCGAGGCCGCGCAGCACCAGGCTGTCGACACGCCGCGGCCCCTCGGGCGGGCAGCGAATGTCCGTGAGGCGCGCGACGATCCGCTGCAGGGCGACGCGCCCTTCCAGTCGGGCGAGCGGCGCGCCGAGGCAGAAATGGATGCCGTAACCAAAGGCCATCTGCCGGTTGGGCCGCCGCGTGATGTCGAATTCGTCTGCGCGCTCGAAGGCACGGGGATCGCGGTTGGCGGCATTCAGCATGGCAAAGACGCGGGCCCTCGGCTCGATTTCCCGGCCCGCCAGTTCGACCCTCTCGGTCGCGATGCGGACCATCGCGTTGATCGGGCCATCGTAGCGAAGCACCTCTTCGACGCAGTGTTCCGCGAGCGACGGGTCCGCCACCAGCCGCGCCAGCTGCGCCGGATTTCGCGTCAGATGCCAGAGCGCGCTGCCGAGCAGGTTGGTCGTCGTCTCGTGCCCGGCGAACAGCAGGAACATGCAGCTGGCGGCGATCTCCGCCTCGTCCAGGCCGGCCCCGTCCCCCTCGCCCGCCAGCAGGACGCTGATCAGGTCCTCGGCCGGCACGGCGCGACGGGCGCGGATCAGGGCTGCGAAATAGTCGTTCATCTCCGCCGTCGCCCGTTCCGCCCGGGCATACTTGTCCGCCGTCGCCTGGGCGCTGCCAACGAAAAGGGCGAGGTCGTCGGACCAGACTTTGAACCGGTCCAAATCTTTGAGCGGCACGCCCAACACCACCATCACCACCGAGGCCGGCAGCGGATAGGCGAAGTCGGCGATGAACTCCATCTCGCGCCGCGCCGCCGCCCGGTCGAGCAGATCCTCGACGATCTCCGCCACCCGCCGTTCCATGCCGGCGAGCGCCCGGGAGGTGAAGCCGGGCGCCAGCAGGCGGCGAAGTCGGGTGTGGCTCGGCGGATCGATGAACACAGACCAGCGCGAGATCGAGGCCTCGAGGTTTTGCACCCGCGCCCGCTCCGCCGGGGCGAGCTGGTCGAAGAAGGGGCTCAAACGGTCGGCGGAAAAGCGCGCATCGTTCAGCACGCGCTTGCAGTCCTCGTAGCGCGTGACGACCCAACCCCTCAGCGGTTCGCACCAATGCACCGGATCCGCGTCGCGCAGGTGGCGATAGACCTCGAACGGCTCGTGCAGGATCGCGCTATCGCGGGGATCGTAGGTGACGCTCATGGCCGCGGGCTTAGCATGGGCCGGCGGAGAGCGCCAATCCGATTCCCGTCGTCACTGGCGCGGGATCAGGCCTTCCGAAAGGCTGCGCCGATAGGCGGCGAACGCGGGCGGCAGGCCGGCGAGAACGCCGATGGCGAGGAAACCGGCGAGATAGACGAGGTCGAAGGCCTCGAGCCCGCCCCAACCGATCCGCACACCGACGAACTCGGCGATCAACGGTCGGGCGATGGCGAGACCGCCATGGATCAACCAGAGGCCCAGCACGATCGCCGATACCGTCAACGCCACGGCTTCGGTGACGATGAGGACGACAATGTGCCAGGGGCGTGCGCCGACCGCACGCAATACCGCGATCTCCCGCCGTCGTTCCGAGAGCCCGGCCAGCAGCATCGCCAGCATGCCGAGAAAAGCCGCCGCCGCCACCATTGCCGATATCACCCGGAGCGCCGTCTCCACGTTGCCCATCAGGCCCCAAAGCTGCGCCAACGTGGCACCGGGGAGGATCGCCGACAGCGGTTCCTCGGGGTCCGTGTTCAGCTCGCGCTGCAACCCGAAAACCGCGAAGCGTGTCTTCATACCGACCAGAAGGGCGGTGACGTCGCGCGGTTTCAGATCCATCTTGCGAAGCCGGTCGGTGCCGATGCCCGCCCCGCGCCGCGGCGCGCCGGACTCCCAGCCGACATGCATCGCCTCGATCCCGGCGAGGGAGACATGGACAGCTCGGTCCACCGGCGTGCCGGTCGGCGCCAGAATGCCGGAAACGCGGAACGGGGTGTCGTCATGGCGTTGCGTCGCGATCTCGCCGAGACCGTGGGCGACGACGATGTCGTCACCGGTGCGATACCCGAGCGCTCGTGCGACCTCCGAACCGAGGACGGCGTCGAAGGTATCGTCGAAGGCGACCCCCTCGGCAAAGACGAGAGGCTGGCGCTCACCGTGACGGTAGTGGCGAAAATATCCCGTATCGGTCCCGACGACGCGAAACCCGCGATGACTGTCACCGAGAGAGAGCGGCACGGTCCAGGCGACGTCGGGATGGGCGGCGATCCGCTGTGCCGTCGTCCAGGACAGGTTCGCCGTCGCGTCCCCGACACGAAAGACCGAATATAGCAAAAGCGCGATCGGCCCACCGCGGGCACCGACGATGAGATCGGTACCGGAAACCGTGCCGGCGAACCCGGCCCGTGCCTCGCGGCGCAGCGTCTCGACCCCCAGCACCAAAGCGACCGATAGGGTCAGCGACAGGATGGTGAGGCCGGCCGTCGCCCGGCGGCTCACCAGGCTTTTCCAGGCGAGACGGAGAAGCAGGCCCGACCTCAAGGCTCAACTCCGCACGTCGCGCCGAGTTCTCCGAGATCGAGGGAGCGCGTGAACCCCGCCGCCAGGCGCTCATCATGGCTGACGAACAGCAGGGTGGCGTCGAGCGCCTCGCTCTCGCGGAACAGCAGGTCGAGGAATTGCCGGGCATTGCCTGCGTCGAGGGCCGAGGTCGCCTCGTCGGCGATGATCAGATCCGGCTCGCCGATCAAGGCCCGGGCGGCGGCAACCCGTTGCTGCTGGCCGATGCTGAGTTCCGCCACTGTACGTCCCGCGAGGTCGTCGTCGCCAAGCCCCATGGCCGCCAGCAGTCGGCGCGCGGCCCCCTCGGGTGAGCCGTCGCGCCCCTCGGCCCGCGCGCGTTTCCGGGCCGAGAACAGGCAGGCCAGCGTCACGTTCTCGATCAGGTTCAGATAGGGCACTAGATTGAAGGTCTGGAAGATGAGCCCCATGTGATCGGCCCGCAGCCGATCGCGCGCGCCCGCGCCGAGCCGGGCGAGATCGTGATCGAGGACGTCGATGCGTCCCTCTTCCGCCACCGCCGCCCCGGCGAGCAGGTTCAGAAGCGTCGTCTTGCCGCTCCCCGACGGCCCGCGCAGAAACAGCCGTTCACCCCGGGCGATCCGCAGGTCGGCGATGTCGAGCACGACCGGGGTGTCGCGTCGCCAGCGAAATCGGAGGTCGCGGACCTGGATCATCCAGCGATCAGAACGTCGGCCGGACGGTTCCGGCGGGCGGCGCCGAAACGCCCTCACCCCCGGTGGCCGAAAGGTCATTCATAGGGTTTGATCTCGACGCCTTCGAGTTCATAGGTCGTGGTGACCTTGCCGCTACCGTCCCGGTAGCCGAGTTCCCGCTTGCTTTCGACGACCTTCAATCGGCCGGAAACCCAGACCGCATCGTAGAGACCGCTGACCCGGTAACTCTGATTGAGCTTGACCAGGATGATCTGGTTGGCGGGCGGTGGCGGCGTGTGAATGCAGGCGCCGACATAGGGCACCAGGAAGAACTCGCTCACCGCGAGCTGGTCGGAGAATTCGAGCGGCAGCACATAACCCGGCAGACGAATCTCCTGGCCGTCGAGCGCTGCCACCGGCTTCGACATGAGGCTGTTGTACTCCGCCATGCCGGATCTCAGCGCGGCGAGCAGATCGTCCACCTCGAGCTTGTCCGCGGCGAGGGCCGTCCGCGCCTCATGGATTTGCGCGTCCATGCCCTCCCAAACCCGATCCTTGCCCTTCTTGCGCAACTCTTCCAGCTTGTAGAGTTCGAACAGCTGGTCGCGCTGCCCGTCGTTCATATGCTCGAAGGGCGCGCTCAGGTCTGGCAGGGGTGGCGCCAGCTCCTCCCAGGTGAGGGTTCGCTCCGCCCGAGCGGGGATTGCCAGCAGCAGGACTGCGAACAGGCACGCGAGAAACGAAGGTCTCATCGGGTGTTTCCCTCCAGCAGCAATTCAGGACGTGCTTGGGCTTACCACAAGTTCTCCCGCCCATGAATCGCCATCTGTCCGGGCATTACCAATCGTGATCACGGCGCCGGCCGCCCCTCAATTGGCCAGGCCGTAGAATTCGACCGCGTTGTCGCAGGTGATCTTCTGGATCTGCGCCGGCGTCAGCCCGTCGAACTGTTCCTCGATGTACTTGGTGGATTCCGGCCAGATCCCGTCCGTGTGGGGATAGTCGGACCCCCACATCAGGGTGTCTTCCGTCATCAACCCCCGCTTGTTCACCAGCATCGGACCGATGGGGTCGTATTGGAATGTCGCCTTGCACTGGCGCTGCCAGTACTCCGAGGGTTTCAACTTCATGAGATCGCGGAAGCGGTCTTCGAATTCAAAGTCCATGCGGTCGAGTGCATAGGGGATCCAGCCGATGCCACTCTCGCCGAGGGATACCTTGATATTGGGATAGCGGTCGAACACGCCGGCACCAATCATGGCGGCTAGAATGTGGATCAGGCCCATCTGAAACGCCGACACGCCGGTGAACAGCGCTGCGCGGCGCACCTGGCCGGAGGCCTGCTCGCGGGCCTTCGGCGACGTCGTCGGGAAGGTGTGGAAATGCAGCGGCAACCGCACCTCGTCGACGGCTTGCCACAACGGCTCCCAGCAGGGGTGCCACATCGGCTCCATGTCCCACGAACAGGACAGCTCCAACCCGCGCAGGCCCATCTTGGCCGTGCGATGGACTTCCGCCACGGCGCCATCGATATCGCCGTAAGGCAAACAGGCGAGGCCGATCTGCCGGTCGGGATAGTGGCTGCAGAAATCCTTCAGCCAGTCGTTGTAGATGCGAAAGACTTCGTTGGCCGCCTCGCTGTCCTGCATCTTCGAGGCGGAGCCGAGGATGCCGAAGATGACCTCGGCGTCGACACCGTCGCGATTCATCTCCTCGAGCCGCATATGGGGATCCGACACCCGCTGGATGCCCTTCTTGCCATCGGCGAACATGCCGGTCTCGGCCATGATGTCGACGCGCTTGTTCTGACCCGGCACCAACTTCGCGCCGCCCGGGCCGACGCCGTTCAACAGGCCGAAATTCGCGCCCTGCTTCGTGACCCATTGCGGACCGTCCGGGCCGTCCTCGACAAAGGGCATACGGTCCTTCAGCGCGTTGGACGCCTCGGACGTGAACAGCGTCGGTGGCATCCAGGGCATGTCGAGATGGCAGTCGGCCGAGATCCTGCGGTATTCCATGGTGATCGATGGCTCCTCAATGTCGTGACGTCGCGGTGTCGGACAGAATACGCGCCGGGCGGCCCCGTGGGCAAACCGCTGTCCGGGTTAGAACTCCAGACAGATATTGCCGAAGTGCCGTCCCTCCGGCACGGCCAGCAGCGCCGCTTTCAATTCGTCGAAGCCATAGACCTTCTCGTCCACCACGGGGCGGATCGGTGTGACGGTGAAGGCGCGCATCATCTGTTCCAAGGTCTCGCGGTTGCCCGTTGCGACACCTTGCAGGCGGGCGGCGCGGACGAAGACGTGGAACAGGTTCACTTGCGCGACCGAGCCCGAAAGGTTGCCGACCAGGCTGACCGTGCCCTCGGGCGCCAGCGCGCGGGTCGATTGCTCGAGGGTACCGGCCCCGCCGAGCTCGATGACCAGATCGCAGCCGCGCCCGCCGGTGACCTCCCGCGCCCATTCGCTCCACGCCGGGGTTTCGCGGTAGTTGGCGACATGGTCGGCACCGAGCGCGCGGCAACGCGCCAGCTTCTCGTCGCTGGAGGAGGTGATCAGCACTTCCGCGCCGATCAGCTTGGCGATCTGCAGGCAGAAGAGCGCGACACCGCCCGTGCCCTGGACCAGCACCGTATCGCCGGCCGTGGCACCGCCCTTGTCGACGACGGCGCTCCAGGCCGTCAGGGCATCGACCGGCAGGGTCGCGGCTTCGAGATCGCTCATGTGGTCGGGCACCTTGACCACGCCCTCCTCGGAGAGGGTCATATACTCCCGCATCACGCCGTCGAGCGGGCCGCCGAGGTAGCTGTCCCAATGATCGTCGCTGTAGGGGCCGTGGAACCAGGTCTGCGAAAAGCATGGACAGACCCGGTCGCCGACAGCGACGCGGGTGACCTCCGCGCCGATCTCGACCACATCGCCGACGCCGTCCGAGACGGGAATAAGCGGCAGCGTGCCGCTGCGCCGGCCATAGCCGCGATCGATCATCAGGTAGTCACGATAGTTGAGGGAGGCCGCCTTCATCCGCAGCACCACGTCCCGAGGACCGGGCGCCACCTCGGGTCGTTCGCCCGCCTGCAGGTTGTCGTAGCCCCACTCGCCCCGGATCTCCATCACCCGCATGTTCACTTCTCCCATTGACCTGACGCGCGCGGGCCGGATCATAGCGCCTGTACCGATCCCGGCCAGACAAGAGGCACCACCATGGACCACGCGGCACTGTTCCCCGACGAGGGCTGGATCATCCATCGCATCCTGGAGGCCAAGGCGGCCGCCAAGCCGGACCATCCCTTCATGCACTACGAGGGACGCGACCATACCTACGCCCAGATGAACGCCCGGGCCGACCGGGTTGCGGCCGGCCTCGCCGGCCTCGGTATTACCAAGGGCGACCGGGTCGCCGTGATCATGCAGAGCAGCCCGGCCTACATCGACGTCTGGTTCGCCATCGCCAAGCTCGGCGCTATCGAGATCCCGGTCAACATCGCCTACAAGGGCGAGCTGTTGCGCCATGTCCTGGTGACCGCGGGTGCCGTGGGAATCGTCTTCGACGACGAGTTCGCCGCCGTCGTCGCCGACACCGACGACAGCTGCCCCGACCTCGTCCACCACGTCGTCAACCCGACGCTTGGCGCGGCGGCGCCGACGGTGCCCGGTGAGGTACGACTGGCCGACCTGATGGCAGGCGACGTCCCGCCCCCCGACGTCGAAATCGCCCACACCGACGTCGCCTGCATCATGTTCACTTCCGGCACCACCGGCCCATCCAAGGGCGTCATCATCGAGCACCACTTCGAATGGGCCTTCGGCGTCACCATCGCCGAGATCGTCGATATCCGCGCCGACGACGTCGCCTACAACTTCCTTCCCTTCTTCCATGTCGCCGGCAAGTTCGTGCTGATGGCCGCGCTCATGGTCGATGCGCGCATGGTCCTGCGCCAGCGCTTTTCCGTCGCCCGTTTCTGGCCCGACATCCGCGAGTTCGGCTGCACCATCACCGTCGCCGTCGGCGGCATCTGCCACATGCTGAACGCCGAACCGGAGCGCGACGACGATGCGGACAACCCCTTGCGCGTGATCTACGCCGTGCCGATCCCGGCCGAGTTCCAGGCCGAATTCGAGAAACGCTTCGGCCTCGTATTCATCGAGGGCTATGGCTCGACCGAGGCCAATATCGTCGCCGCCTCGACCCCCGGCGTCAGCCCGAACGGCTCCTTCGGCAAGGCGGGCCGGTTCTACGAGATCGAGATCCACGACGAGAACGACGACCCCTGCCCGCCTGGTATGCCGGGCGAGATCTGCGTGCGCTCACGCCGCCCGGGGATGCTGCTCACCGGCTATTACAAGCTGCCGGAAAAGAGCCTGGAGGCGACGCGCAATCTCTGGTTCCACACCGGCGACCAGGGGGTGATGGACGAAGACGGCTGGTTCTTCTTCCTCGACCGCCTCACCGACTCGATCCGCCGGCGGGGCGAGAACATTTCCTCCTTCGAGGTCGAACGCATCGTCAATACCCACGAGGCGGTCGCCGAAGCGGCGGCGATCGCGGTGCCCTCGGAGTTGCAGGAGGACGAGGTCAAGGTGATCTGCGTCCTCAAACCGGGACAAAGCCTTACAGAAGAGGCCTTGCTGCGCTTCTGCGTCGATCAGATGCCCTATTTCATGGTGCCGCGCTTCGTCGAGTTCCGCGACGACCTGCCGCGCACCTCGCTGACGAAGGTCCGCAAGGTTGAACTCCGCGCCGAGGGGCCGAGCGCCAACACCTGGGACTGCGAGGCGCATGGCCTCAGGATCACGCGAAACGGGCTGGTTCCGCTCGGCTAGCTCTTGCAATCGGCCCGGCCCTGGGCGATTTTCGCCGAGGAAAATCTAACGATCATTCGGGGGACGTCATCATGCATGTCGGCGTGGCCATGAACTTCCAGAATCCGGGCCGGCTGATCCCGGACCACGAGGTCTATGCGAACGAGCTGAAGCTCGCTGATCTGGTGGAGCCGCTGGGCTTCGATTCGATCTTCGGCATCGAGCATCACTTCACCGACTACATCTGCTGTCCCGACGTCACCCAGTTCCTGACCTACATGGCCGGGCGGACCGAGAAGATCCGCCTCGGCTCCTCCGTCCTCGTGCTGCCCTGGCACGATCCGATGTGGGTGGCGGAAAAGATCTCGATGCTGGATACGATCTCGGGCGGGCGGATGATCCTCGGCCTCGGCCGGGGCGCCGGCAAAGTCGAGTTCGAGGGCTACCGCGTCGACATGGGCGAAAGCCGGGAACGCTTCGTCGAGTACGCCCGCATGGTTCTGCCGGGGCTCGAGCAGGGCTATTGCGAATACGAAGGCGAGTTCATCAGCCAGCCGCGCGCCGATATCCGGCCGGCGCCCTCCAAGACCTTCAAGGGGCGGACCTACGCCTCGGCCGTTTCGCCCGAAAGCGCGCGCATCATGGCCGAACTCGGCATCGGCCTGCTGATCATCCCGCAAAAGCCGTGGGACGACGTCGCGCGGGAGCTGGAACAGTACAGCGAGATCTTCCTCGAGGTGAACGGCCGCCCGGCGCCGCAGCCGATCGCCTTCGGCTGGACCTTCGTCGACGAAGACGAGGCACGAGCCCACGAACGGGCGGTGGAATATATCGGCGGCTACTACCAGACGGTGATGGACCATTACGAGTTCGCCTCCGACCACATGAAGACGACCAAGGGTTACGAGTGGTACGGCAAGATGGCCGACCGTATCCAGAAGTCCGGGCAGCAGACCTTCGTCGACTTCTTCCTGAACTTGCAGGTCTGGGGCACGCCGGACATGGTCTATGAAAAGATCCTCGACATTCGCCGGCGGGTGAATGCCTGTGCCTTCGTCGGCGCCTTCTCCTATGCCGGCATGCCGCCCGAGGTGGCCGAAGGCAATCTGCGCCTGTTCTCCGAAACGGTGCTGCCGCGCCTGCAGGCCTACGACGCCGGCGGCGAGATCGACCGATCCGCCGAGTTCGCCCAGGCGGCGGAGTAGATCAAGGCAGCCGCGTCACGATGGGTGTATCGCAAGCCGCCCCGGAACGCGGCATTGGAATCGAGTTGAGTGGACGACAGGAAATGCGGGTCCGCGACGTCATCGACCATTCGCTGTTGCGTGATTTCTTTGATCATTGGATCGAAGCACGCGGCGATCGCCGCATGCCGCGGCGGCGCGACGTCGATCCGACACGCATCGCCAAGGTGTTGCCGCACGTCTGGATCTACCGCCGGGACCCCGAGTGCGTCTATCGCTGTGTCCTGGCCGGCGAAGAGATCAACGACGCCTGGGGCGATCCCATCAACGGGCGTTGCGCGGGAGAAGTCCTGGGGCCCGACTTTGTCACGCATGTGCGCCGCCGCTGGGACCGCATGCTGGACGAAGCCCTTCTCACCCATGGAATCCAGCGGGAACGATCACAGTACAAGCGCGTCGAGCGTCTGGCCTTCCCCATCGCCGACAACGACGACGCACCGATACAGATCATGGGCGCTTCGATTTATCGCTGGGATCGGACCGACGAGGCGGAACTTGCCGCCAGCGCCCGTATCGCAGGCAGCGTCGTCTACGACACGTGCACGGGCTTCGCCGTCGACGAGGCGGTCTGACGTTCAGTCCGCGGGTGCGTCGACCAGGCGCGTTCCAAAATCCGCCGGCGAGACGATCTCCAGGACTTCGTAGTCGTCCGAAAGCTCGATTTCCCGATGCTTGATGCCGGGGCGCTGGTTGATGCAGTCCCCTGCCCGCAGCGTACGGACCCCCTCGCCCTCGAACTCGAACTTGGCCCAGCCTTTCAGGACGTAGACGAATTGGAAGTCGCAGTCGTGGACGTGCCATTCGGCGACCTCGTCGTGCTCCTCCCGGTCGTTGCGGCGGATGATGTGGGCGATGAATTGACCGTCGGTCGCCCCTTTGGTGCCGAGATCGCGGTAATCCATGATCTGGCGCAGCCCGGGGATCCACTCCGCGTTCTCCGCCTGGGCATGTAGAAACTTCCAACCATCCGTGCTCGCCATATTGGCCTCTCCCCTGCTCCGTTCAGCCACGTTGACAGTCCAGGCCCCGATATATCACGCTTCGACGCCATGCGTCCCCAGACGCCCGGAGCCCGACACATGCCGCCTGCCTTCGAACCGCCCTCGGAAACCCGCAAGACCTACCGGGTCGACTGGTACCGTTCTCCGATCCCGTCGGCCACCTTGCGCGACCTCAGCCGGCGGAGCGACGCGCAGGGCGCCTTCCAGGCGCTCGGCCATCTGGGTCTGTTCGCGCTCACCGGCACCGCCACCTACCTCCTGTTCGATCATGGCCTCTGGGCCGCCGGCCTGGTCGCCCTGTTCTGTCACGGCACCGTCGCCAGCTTCATGTCCGGCGTCGCCATGCACGAGCTCAGTCACGGCACGGTGTTCCGCACCAAGCCGCTGAACCGGATCTTCGCGGTCGTCTTCGGCATCATCGGCATGCGGAATTATCACGAATATTCCATGCATCACACGCACCACCATCGCTATACGCTGCACCCCCGCGCCGACCGGGAAGTCGTCCTGCCGAAGGTGCCCTCGCTCTCGCCGCTCTATCTCCTGCAGCTCTTCACCTTCAACGTGACCGGCGGCTACGAGTCGCAAGGGCTGATCCCGACGCTGCGCGCGCTGTTCGCCACGGCGGCCGGCCGCTACGAGCCCTCGGAGCGGGGCGAATGGCTGGCGGCGCTTTATGACGGCTATCGCGACGACCGGCGCAAGCCCGTCCTGCTCTCGCGCCTGTCCATCGCCTTTCACCTGGCGGTACTGCTCGTCGCCGCCGTCTTCCAGCTCTGGCTGCTGGTCCTCGTCGTCAGCCTGCCGACCTTCTTCGCCGGCTGGCTGCGCTATTTCGTCGGCGTCCCCATGCATTGCGGCCTGCAAAGCGAGGTGAGCGACTTCCGCAAATGCGTGCGCACCATCACCCTCGATCCATTGTCGGAATTCCTCTACTGGCACATGAACTGGCACCTGGAGCACCACATGTACGCGGGCGTGCCCTGCTACAATCTGAAGGCACTGCACCGCGCCGTCGCCGACGACATGCCCGAGCCGCGCACCCTGGTCGGCGCCTGGCGGGAAATGCGCGAGATCTGGCGCCGGCAACAGATCGATCCCGATTATGTCTACGACACCCCCCTGCCCCGCCCGCATGACCGGGCGGGCGAGAGCGATGCGGCACTGGCCGCCTCGATCGGCGATCTGGCCCCGAAACCGCTGGCCTGAGGGGGCTTCCGGTCGTGCGGTGAACATGGAACAATCGCCGGGAACAAGACACCCAAAAGACGAGGAGAAACACCATGTCGAGAGTTCATGTCATCGCGGTGATCACGGCCAAGGCCGGCAAGCGGGGCGAGATCATCGAAGCCTTCAAGGCGAATGTGCCCGCCGTGCATGCCGAGGACGGCTGCATCGAATATGGCGCGACGGTGGACGCCGAGGGTGTCGGCCCCTTCCAGACTCCCTACGGACCGGAGTCTTTCGTCGTCGTCGAGAAATGGGCGAGCCTCGACCATCTGATGGCGCACGCCGCCTCCGACCATATGAAAGCCTACGGTGCCAAGACCAAAGACCTGATCGAAAGCCGGGTCATCCATGTAATGTCCGACGCCTGAGGCAAACGACATGGCCCATCTGCAGACGGAACCGTTGCATGAAGACTTCGGCGCCCGGCTCACCGGCGTCGACCTCGCGGCGCCCCTCGCCGAGGCGGTCGTCGAGGAAATCCGCGCCGCGATCGACGCGCACTCCTTCCTCTGCTTTCCCGACCAGGCCATGGACGATGACAAGCAGCTCGCCTTTACCCGCCTGTTGGGGGAGCCCGAAGCCAACCACGTCATCCTCGGGCAGGAAGGGCGGATCGAGCACTTCGGCACCATCGGCAACGTGCAGGACGACGGCAGCGTTCTCGGCAACGACGACAAGAAGACCATCTTCCTGACCGGCAACAACATGTGGCATTCGGATTCGTCCTTCCGGGACAATCCGACCTTCGTCTCCATCATGTGCGCCTACGAAGTGCCCGACGAGGGGGGCGAGACCCTGTACCTCAGCCAGCGCGCCGCCTACGAACGCCTGGACGAGGACGAGCGCGCGGCGATCGATCCCCTGGTCACCATCCACGATTATGTCTTCTCGCGGTCCAAGGTCGCGCCGGACGCGGTATCGCCGAGCCACGCCAAGTCCTTGCCGCCGGTGCGCCAGCGCATGGTCCGGCGCAATCCCCGCAATGGCCGGGGCAACCTCTATCTCGGCAGCCACGCCCGCGACATCGAGGGTTGGAGCCACGAGAAGAGCCGCGAGCTGATCGACGACCTGCACACCCGCGCGACGGCGCCGGAGCACGTCTACAGCCACGCCTGGAAGCCGGGCGATCTGGTGATCTGGGATAACCGCTGCCTGCTGCACCGCGGTGCCGGATACGACGCCGATCGCCATCGCCGCTACATGCGCCAGACCCGGGTTTGCGGCGCCGGCCCGACGCTCGAGGAGTAGGACCGGCGTCTACTGTTTGCCGGTGGCGGGCACGACGCCCATCCGCTCGAGCATAATCACCGCGCCATGGTGTTCGAACAGGTTCGGCACCCCCATCGCCACGATGCGTTCAAAGAGGTCGCGTGCCCGGTTGGGGTTGCCGTTGAAGAGATAGTAGATGGCGACGGCATACCGTGTCTGCGCCAGCAGTTGCGCCGGCCCGCGGGCGAACTGCTCTTCGCCGGTGGCGAGGACCGAGGCCGGCACGTCGGTCTCCAGGAACATCTCCAGCAAGGGGCCGGGCCAGGCGCGGCGCGTCTCTGGCGTGGTGAGACCCGCGATCTCGGACTTCACACCCAGCGCCACCACGCTGTTGTAGATCGTCCGCCAGAGGATCGTATCCAAATCGCCCGGCGCCAGCTTCACGGCCTGTTCCAGATCGAAGCCCGCCTGCGGCAGCGTGCCGGCGAACATGTAGAGGATACCCCGGTTGCGGTACGGCGTGCCCTGGTCGGGGCCGGCCCCCACGGCCTGGTCGAAGGCCCCGAACGCCCCCTGGAGATCCCCGCGCGTCATCAGGATGATTCCGCGATTATTGGACACCCGCCAGTCCTGTACGCCGAGGCGGATCGCCTCGTTCAGGCTGACCAGCGCCTCGTCCAGACGACCCAGACGCAACAGGACCTGACCGCGCTCGCCATGTGGCTCGGCGAAGTCTGGCCGGTTGGCGATGGCGGCGTCGAAATCGGCGAGGGCGGCCTGGTCCTGGCCCTTCGCCGCCAGTGCGCGGCCACGGCCGTAGTGGGCGCCCGCATGCCCGGGCGAGAGCGTGAGGGCGCGCGTGAAATCACCGAGCGCCCCGTCATAGAGTTCCAGCTGGAGAAACGAGTGTCCCCGGTTGACATGAACCACGGCAAGGCCGGCCGGCCCCAATTCGCCGGACTTGATGATGTTGCCGAAGTGCTTGACCGCCGCACTGTAATCGCCCCCCTCGACCGCCCGCATCGCCCGTTCGAAATCCGCGCGGGCATCGGCCACGGCTGAACCGGGCATGGCCAAAAACAGCAGGACCATCGCGAGGGCCGGAAGGAACCGCATCTGACGACAACGCCGCTTCACGACGCCGGCACCGAGGAAGTGTCGAGGCCGTCGAGACCTCCCTTGAACTCCGCCTGGGCGAAGATGTCCGGCAGCAGGCCGCGCAGCCAGTCCGGATCGACGTCGATGCCGTTGGCCTTCAGCCAGGGCGCCCCTTCTTCGAACACCAGGCGCCAATCGTCCATCATCCGCAGATGCTTGGCGCGATCCTCCCGCGGCGCCTCGCCCAACGCCTCGACCAGCAGGTCGGTGAAGTTCAACACCTCGACGTCGCCCTCGGCCTCCAACCTGGAAAGCTGGCCGTGGCAGCCGTGATAGAGGCTGATCAGCGTGTCGACATCGTCGTGCCGGATACGCTCGAGCAAGGCGTCCCGGGCTTGCGCCTTCAGCGCCGGCGACCGGTCGGCGCCGGAGCCGCCGCAGGTATAGCCGGGCTCGGCCATGACCTCGACGATCTCCAACCCGGGAACGGCGGCGAGCAGGCGATGCACGTTGTCGCCGTACTCGGCCATCCCGACATGGGTGTGGAGTATGGCGCGCCGGCGGACGGGCGTCGTGAGGAGCGGTTGCAGCCGGTCCAGCCGCTCGACGAAATAGCTCGTCACATGGCCGAAGTCGAAGCCCGGATCACGGAACCCGGCGACGGTCTCGCCCAGGTGGAGGACGCAGGAAGGACACCAGCTCAGCACCTTGTCCGGCGTGAAGCCGGCGAAGCGGTCGAGGCTGCCCCCGGTGACCGCCTCGCCCCGCTTGAAGTCGCCTTGCCACTTGGCGTGGATGATGCCGCAGCAGGCGGCCGGGCCGCCCACCACCTCGTAGTCGGCCTCGAGCGCGTCGAGGACGGTCATGGCGTTGAACAGCAGGTGGGGCGTGCGAATCGGATTGCAGCCGAGATAGAACACGACGTCGACCGGCCGCGGCGACGGTGGACGCATCAGCTTCGCGAGGTCGTCGGGGGCCAGCTGCATGGCGGCCATGATACGGATCGCGCGCGACATGCGACGGAAGAGATGGGGCGTTTCCGCCGCCTCCCGCGCCGCCATGGTGCTGGCCAGCATGATCAGCCGGCGCGGATT
Organism: uncultured Alphaproteobacteria bacterium; assembly: GCA_951812805.1. GTDB lineage: Bacteria > Pseudomonadota > Alphaproteobacteria > JASLMY01. The sequence goes on from CATOSZ010000005.1 coordinate 181,675, forward strand.
GATCCCCTCCGGACAGGCGGGGATGCATTCGCCGCAGCCGTTGCACTGGCCGGCAAAGGTCTTGGACGCTCCCTCCAGCGGGGCGCCGGTGCGCAGCAGGTCGAGGATCCCGCCGATGACCCCCTCCGGTGGTGCGTCGGCGATCCCCGCCGTCGGCACGACCGGGCATGCGCTCACGCAGGCGCCGCAGGCGGTACAGGCGTCGAGCAGCGACGTCGCCGCCCCGTCGAGATACTCGGCGAGCGATCCCGGAGTCTGGTTCATCACAATTCTCCCGCAATCCGGGCGCGATTATGCCAGAGGCCGGCGACGACGGGTATCCTTGCTATAGTCTCTCCTCACAGATCGGAGGAGAGCGACATGAGCGGCCCGCAACGCAAAGCCGACGACCACGGCCACAAGGCCCGCCACGAAGACGACATGGACTGGGAGACGCTGCGCTTTCCAGGCCAGCTTTCGAAGATGCTGTTTCACCCGGACGCGGAACGGCCGAGCGATCCCAACGCCGGCTTCGTGCGCTACGAGCCGGGCGCACACCATCCCACACACCGTCACGACTTCGCCCAGGTCTGGTACATTCTGGAGGGTGAGTTCACCATCGGCGAAAAGCTCTATGGTCCCGGTACCATGGTCTTCCACCCCGATCCCCACTACGAGGACGCGCTCTCGACCGAGACCGGCGGGACCATGCTGTTCGTGCAGTATCCCGGGCCGACGACCGGCGGCCGGCCGATCTACGAGGATCGTTTCAACCTTGCGGAACGCCGCCCGCTTTCCGAGGAGAGGCTCGATGTCTGACACGAACCGGCCGAGCGAGGCCGAGGCCCGGCGCACCCACAACGCGCCGGTCGTGCGCCGACCCGAAGATCATCCGGGTGATATTGGGCGCTTCGGCAACGTCACCCGCATGGTCTTTCATCCGAGCGCGGAAAACCCGACGGCGCCCAACGCCGGCACCCTCACCTACCAGCCGGGAAGCGGCTTCCCCCTGCACATGCATGATTTCGCCCAGCTCTGGTACGTGCTGGAGGGGGAATGCCGCTTCGGGTCGCAAACCCTGCGCGCCGGCGACATGGTGCATATGCAGGACCCGCACTTCGAATACGAGATGCACACCGAAACCGGCTGCACCATCGTCTTCATGCAGTACCCGGGCCCGACCACGGGTGCGCGGCCGATCCATCAGGGCCGCTTCGACGGCAAGGATGCGGCCCTGGGCGTGACGCCCGATTTGCAGCGCTGACGGCCGTATCGTGGTGAGCGGCATCCGGGCGTCGATGGACGTCCGTATCGACTCCCTCTCGCCCGGCGCCCACGGCGATCTCGGCACCGCCGTCGTCATCGACGTCTTTCGCGCCTTCACTACCGCCGCCATCGCGCTTCGCAACGGCGCGGACCGCATCGTCATGGTCGACAGGTTGGACGAGGCGCTGGCGCTTCGCGATACGGGAACGTGCCGCTTCTGCATGGGGGAGCGCCGCGGTCTGAAACCGGACGGATTCGACTTTGGCAATTCGCCGGCCGAAATCGGCGCGTGCGATTTCAGCGCTCTCAGCCTGGCACAGACCACATCCAACGGCACGCGTGGCATCTTCCGGGCACGCCGGGCAAAGCGCATCTATGCCGGTGCCCTGGTGACCGCGAAGGCCACCGCCGATGTGATTGCGGCGCGCGGCGATGCCCCGGTCACCTTGGTCGCCATGGGCGAGCAGGACACGGCGCGAACGCCGGAGGACGAACTCTGCGCGCTTTATCTGCAGGCACGGCTTGCCGGCCGCCAGCCCCCAGTGGCACCGGTGCGGCAGGCGATCCTGGCGCTCAGCCCGCGCACCGATGGGATCGCCCTCGCCACGGACGATGTGGACGCCTGCCTGGAAATCGATAGCATCCCCTTCGCCGTCCGCGTCGACCTCGAGGACGGCCGCCCGGTGGCCCGGGCTGAAACGCCGCAAAGGAAAACGATATGAGCCGGGACGATGTCCGCAAGACCTATAACGAAGTCGGCCGCTACATCATGGAGGCGATGTACAGCGACGACTATCTCTCGATCGGCGGGCCGGCCTCTACCGATGCCCTGGCCGACGCGGCCAGCCTGCAAGCCGGCGAACGAGTTCTCGATGTCGGCAGCGGTCTCGGTGGACCAGCGCTGCATCTGGGCGCGACGCGCGGCGTCGACGTAACCGGCCTCGACCTCGTCGAGACGGCCGTGGCGGATGCCAACGCCCGGGCGGCGGAGCGTGATCTGACGGAGAGTGTGCGCTTCCGCGAGGGCGACGCCACGGACATGCCGTTCGACACGGGCGCCTTCGACGTCGTTTGGGGGCAGGATGCCTGGTGTCACGTGCCCGGCAAGGACCGCCTGATCGCCGAGGGCGCGCGGGTTCTGTCGCCCACCGGCCGCTTCGCCTTCACCGACTGGATCCAGCTTTCCGGAATGGGCCCGAGCGAACAGGCCGAAACCCTGAAGGCCATATCCTCGCCCGACCTGGCGACGACCGACGACTACCGGGACTGGCTCGCTCGGGTCGGCTTCGAGCTCGGCCAGGTCGCGGACATTTCAGAGACCTTTACCCGGCAGTATCGCGACGTCGTCGCCAAGCTGGAAGCGATGGCCGACGATCTCGAAGGCCGCTTCGGCCGCAAGGTTCGCGACATCGTCATGGCGCGAAACCATCGGATCCTGGACGCCTTCGAGAGCGGCGGCATGGGCGGCGGCCTGTTCATCGCAGGGCGGGTCTGAGCGCGGATCAACTGGCCAGCTCGGCCTCGGCCAGCGGTCGTTCGTCGATCGGCAGATGCAACAGCGCGGCGACGGCGCAGAGCGCGACGCTCAACCACCAGACGACATCGTAGCTGCCCGTCGCGTCATAGAGCCGCCCGCCCATCCAGACCCCCAGGAAGGCGCCGATCTGGTGGGCAAGGAAGACCACGCCGAACAGTGTCCCCATGTAGCGCGGGCCAAAGACCTGTGCGACCAGCGCGCTGGTGAGGGGGACGGTGCCGAGCCACAGCAGTCCCATCGCGGCGGAGAACACGTAGGCGCCCATCAGGCTGGCGGGTGCCAGGAGAAAGGCGACGAGCACCACGCCGCGAACGGTATAGAGCCCCGCCAACACGTGACGTTTGGGCAAACGCTGACCGAGCACGCCGCAGAGCAGCGTGCCGGCGATGTTGAAGAGACCGATCAAGGCCACGGCGTTCGCCGCCTCACCCGCACTCAACCCGACGTCGCCGAGATAGGCGGGAAGATGGGTGATGATGAAGGTGATCTGGAATCCACACACCATGAATCCGAGGGTCAGCAGCACATAGCCTCGATTGCGGAACGCCGTGGCGAGGGCGTGGCCGGGACCGACGCTCGCCGGTCCCTCCGGCGCCTCGCTCGCGCGACCGCCGCAACCGAGCGCGAAAACGGCCATGACGGCGAGAATGACCGCGAAGCCCGTCAACCCGCCGGACCAGCCATGGGCCGTAATGAGCTGTTGGCCGATCGGGAGCATGGCGAACTGCCCGATCGAGGCGAAAGCGCTCGCCATGCCGAGGGCGAGCGAGCGCCGCGCCGGCGGGAAGGCGCGGCCGACGGCGCCCAGCACCACAGCGAAACTGGTGCCCGACAGGCCTAGTCCGACGAGCACGCCGGCGGAAAAGTGAAACTCCGATTCCCCACCGGTCTTCGCCATGAGGTAAACGCCGGCGCAATAGAGCACGGTTCCAAGAACGATGGCCCGGGTGGCGCCGAGCCGATCCGAGAGATAGCCGAAGGCCGGCTGGGAGATACCCCAGATCAGGTTCTGAATGGCGATCGCCAGGGCGAAGGTCTCCCGCCCCCAGCCGAGATCGACGCTCATCGGCACCAGAAAGAGCCCGAAGGCCTGGCGCGAGCCGATCGCCAGACCAAGAACCACGCCGCCGGCAAGCAGCACCACGACAGGTGACGGCCAGGACCGAGAGCGTGCTCTCCCGGCCATGCGAAAGTGACCTATTCGACCGTAACGGATTTGGCGAGATTGCGCGGCTGGTCCACGTCGGTACCCTTGACTACGGCGACATGATAGGCGAGCAGCTGGACGGGCACGGCATAGAGAATGGGCGCCACGACGGGATCGACTGTCGGCAGCCGCACACTCGCCCAGGCGGCCTCGCCAATCTCCGCGATGCCGTGCTCGTCGCTCAACAGCACGACACGACCACCGCGGGCCGCGACCTCCTGGACGTTGCCGACGGTCTTCTCGAAAAGGCCGTCGCGCGGGGCGACAACGACCACCGGCACCTCTTCGTCGATCAGGGCGATCGGGCCGTGCTTCATTTCGCCGGCCGCATAGCCCTCGGCATGGATATAGGAGATCTCCTTCAACTTCAGGGCCCCCTCCATCGCGATCGGAAAGTTCGTGCCGCGCCCGAGATAAAGGACATCGCGCGCCCGCGAGATATCCAATGCCAAGCTCTCGAGGCCTTCGTCATCCGCCAAGAATTCCGCGACCCGGGCCGGGACTTCACTCACGGCCTGCACGAGTTCCGCTTCGCGCTCGGCGGTCAAGGTGCCCCGTGCCCGTCCCATTGCAATCGCGAGGCACAGCAGGGTCGTCAGCTGCGTCGTAAACGCCTTGGTCGAGGCAACACCGATCTCGGGGCCGGCGTGGGTTACCAACACATCGTCGCTTTCCCGTGCCATCGTGCTCTGGGGGACGTTGACCACGCTGATGATCGATTGACCGGACCGGCGCACCAGCCGCAACGCCTCCATCGTGTCCATGGTTTCGCCCGATTGCGAGACGAACAGGGAAACGCCGCTCGGCTCCAGCGGCGGCTCGCGATAACGGAACTCGGAGGCGATATCGACGTCGACGGCGATGCGTGCCAGGGTCTCGAACCAATAGCGGGCGATCAGGCAGGCATAGTAGGACGTGCCGCATGCAACCAGGTTCAACCGCGAAATGGCGGTGGGATCGACCGACAAATCCGGCAGCGATACGCGCCGCTCGGCCTGATTGACGAAGGAATGCAGCGTATCGCCGATGACCGTCGGCTGTTCGTGTATTTCCTTCAGCATGTAGTGGCGATGATTTCCTTTGCCGGTCAGGCCGGAGGATTCGCTCATGACATGGGTTTCACGGGTGACGACGTTGCCCTCGCCGTCGCGAAACACCGCGCCGTCGCGACGCAGAACGACCCAGTCGCCTTCTTCGAGATAGCTCACTTCGCGCGTCAGGGACGACAGCGCCAGGGCATCGGATCCGAGGTACATCTGGCCATCGCCGTGGCCAACGACCAGCGGGCAGCCGCGGCGCGCGCCGATCATGAGATCATGCTCGCCGTTGAAGATGACCGCCAGCGCAAAGGCACCTTCCAACCGGGCGAAGGCCTCGCCCGCCGCCCGTACCGGCTCCATGCCGTTGTCGAGGTTGGCGGTGATGAGATGAGCGACCACCTCGGTATCGGTTTCGGAGGAAAAGTTCGAACCGCGCGCCATCAGCTCCTGTCGGATCTCGCGGAAGTTCTCGATGATTCCGTTATGGACGATGGCGACGCGGTCTGTGGCGTGGGGATGGGCGTTGTTCTCGGTCGGTGCCCCGTGGGTCGCCCAGCGCGTGTGACCGATGCCGACATCGCCCGGCAGCGGCTCGTCATCCAGCCGGCTGGCCAGCCGATCCAACTTGCCTTCCGCACGACGACGATCGATGTGGCCGTTCACCAAGGTGGCGATACCCGCCGAGTCGTATCCTCGATATTCAAGACGCCGCAACCCTTCGAGGATCGACGGCGAGACCTCACCCGCACCCAGAATCCCAATAATACCGCACATGTTACGCTTCCAATTGCCCCAAATTAATCGACACCGTTATCACGACCCGGCCGCGCTTTGCTTACGCCGTCGCGCGGCATAATTCGGTATCGTCTTTTCGGCGGCACGGGTCAACATCAGATCGTCCGCCGCCACGTCGCGTGCCACCACGCTGCCGGCGCCGACGATCGCCCCGGCACCGACGGATACGGGTGCCACCAGGGCCGTGTTGGAGCCGATGAACGCCCCCTCGCCGATGTCCGTGAAATGCTTCGCGTAGCCGTCGTAATTGCAAGTGATGGTCCCGGCCCCCACGTTAGCCCCGGCACCGACCCGCGCATCGCCGATATAGGTCAGATGATTGACCTTGGCGCCCGCCTCGACCCGTGCCTTCTTCACTTCGACGAAGTTGCCGATGCGCGCCTCCGGCCCAATGTGTGCCTCCGGGCGCAGGCGTGCATAAGGCCCGATGCTAGCGCCGTCTTCCACACGACATCCTTCGAGATGACTGAACGCGCGAATGTGGACGCCATCGCCGACCTCGACGCCAGGCCCGAAATAGACGTTGGGCTCCACGACGACGTCGCGGCCGAGAACGGTATCGACCGAGAAATATACGCTCGCCGGATCCTCGAGGGTCGCGCCGCCGGCCATGGCAGCGGCCCTCAGCCGATCCTGTTGGACCGCTTCCGCCATCGCCAGCTCCGCGCGGGAATTGATCCCCATGACTTCCGTGGCCTCGGCGATCTCAAATCCGACGGCCCGTCCCTGCGCCCGTGCCACGCCGACCGCATCCGTCAGATAGAATTCGCCTTTTTCATTGTCGTTACCGATCCCGTCGAGAATCGCCGGCAAAGCGGCACCATCGAACAGCATCAATCCCGAATTGCAGAGGCCGATCGCCCGCTGGCTCTCGTCCGCCTCGCCATGCTCGACGATCGCTTCGAGATGACCGTCGCCATCGCACACCAACCGCCCATAGGCCGCGGTATCCGCCGGCTCGAAGCCGAGGACGACGATGGCGGGATCCCGCCGCTCTCGCCGCGCCGCCAGCATGGCCCGGATCGTCCCGGCCGTTACCAACGGAGTGTCGACGAAGAGGACCATCACATCCCCCTCGCCCACCGCCAACGCCGCACGTGCCGCGCCGAGCGCATGGGCCGTGCCGAGTGGCGTCTCCTGCACGACGACCGAAACCCCCGCGGGCGCCGCCTGCGCGAGCGCGTCCCGGTTCTCAGGCGAGGCGACGAGAATGGTCTCGGACGGCGCCGCTTCCGCGACGGTCCGCAATACGTGATCCAACAGCGAAGCGCCGGCAATTCGGTGCAGCGGTTTCGCCAAAGCCGATTTCATTCGCGAACCAGCACCGGCGGCCAGGATGACAGCACGCCATTCTTGCATCAGCTAACTCTTTGCCCCACAACAGCTATCGACGATTCAGCAACCCACCATGCCATAGCGACCAGCGGCGGGCAAAATCAAATCCGACGACAAGTCGCAACCGCATTTGCGGGCGGGGATACTTTGACGGCGAGGTCCGCCGACGTGTATGCGTGAGCCGCTTGGAAGCAGGAGTTGACGACATGGCCTGGCGGCGGCGTTTCGACGCCCTTCTCTTCGACCTCGACGGCACGTTGGTCGAAACCGCGCCGGATCTGGCGGGCGCACTGAACCATACGCTGGCGAGCGCCGGCCTGCCGACCGTGACCCTGGCGGACGTCAGGCACATGATCGGCGACGGTGCCCGCGCCCTGCTCTCCCGCGGGATTGCGGCCGCGGGCCGGGAGGTCGACGACGATCAGCTCAGCGAATGGTTCGACCGGCTGCTGGAGCACTACTGGCATCATGTCGCCGATACCAGCCACCCCTTTCCCAATGTCGTGCGGGAGTTGGAGGGGCTGCGGGCCCGGGGCGCAAAGCTCGGCGTTTGCACCAACAAGCCCATCGCGCTCACCGAGAAGTTGATGGCGGAACTCGACCTCGCCCGCCATTTCGGCGCCATGCTCGGTGGCGACAGTCTGCCGGTGCGCAAGCCCGATCCCGCCCATCTGTTGGAGACGTTGCGTCGTCTCGACGTCGCCCCGGACCGCGCGGTCATGATCGGCGACTCGGGCAACGACGTCGCCGCCGCCCGCAACGCCGGCCTGCCGGTCGTCGTGGTCTCCTTCGGCTATACCGCCGTCCCCCCGGCCGACCTCGGCGCGGACATCCTGATCGACGACTTCGCCGAGTTGCCGGCCGCCCTCGACCGCCTCGCTTGACAGGCCCGTCCGCCACTTCTATAGTGACGTCGGGTGCCGGCGGGATCGCCGGCCGGGGCGCGTAGCTCAGCTGGTTAGAGCGCTACGTTCACATCGTAGAGGTCCCCAGTTCGAGTCTGGGCGCGCCCACCATTCTTCGTCTGCGGGTCGCCGGCCCGCCAACCCGACCCGCTGGTTCCGGGTTCGAGTTTGCTCTCGCACCCTCCACCATTTTCTCTCGACAATCGATATTCCGAGAGCCACGGCGAGTCCATGACCACCCTGAATTCCACTCGAATCCTAATCTGCAACGACGACGGCATCGAGGCCCCGGGTCTCGCCTTGCTGGCCGAGGCCGCCCGCGCGTTCACCGACGATGTCTGGATCGTGGCGCCGCGGACCAATCAGAGCGCCCGCGGCCGGGCCTTTTCCGTCCGCACGACGGTCTATGCGAGAAAGCAGGCGGAGAGGGAATACGCCGTCGACGGCACGCCGGCCGACTGCGCAATTCTGGGACTGAACGGATTGATCCCCGGACGCTGCCCCGATCTCGTGTTGAGCGGCGTCAACGAGGGGGCCAATCTCGGCGAGGAGATTCCCTCCTCCGGCACCGTCGGGGCCTGCCTGCAGGCCGGCGACCAGGGCGTCCGCGCAATCGCCTTCAGCCAGTTCGGCGCCTATCACGATACCGGGCCGGCCGCCTGGGCGACGGCGCGGGAGTGGCTGCCGCGGCTGTTGCCCGACCTCGTCGCCAGACTCGACGACGAGAGCCCGGTGCTGAACGTCAACTTCCCGCCAGGCGCCGTATCGGGCGTCCGCGCCACACCGGTGGGACGGCGGCCAGGCCCGGTCCGGATCGAGCCGCGCCCTCCCGCTCCGGATGGCCGCGTGGGTTTCTATGTGGACGAGCTCCGCCCCGACGCGGCAAGCACGTTGGAAAGTGACATCGGCTTGCTGTTGGGCGGCTTCGTTACCGTGACCCCACTCAGCGCCGATCCGACCGCGACAGCGTCCCTCGGGCGGCTCGGGCGACGATTGAACCGGGATTAGTTGATCCGCACCGCGGCGACCACCAGGACGTCGGTCACCGCCTCGTTTCGCGTCGTATCCCGGACGATCTTCAGCATCCGGCCCTTGACCTCGCCCAGGTCGAAGCGCGCGGTCTTCTTGTCCCGACGCAAGGGGTTCTGGTGTAACTCACGCAGCATCGCATCGCGCATGCGGGGCATGAAGCGGGCGATGTGCTCCTTCTCCGTCTGTTCCGACACCTCGATGGACAAGGTCAGCAGAACGTTGAAGAGGATGCGGTTACCCTCCGACACCGGTGCGGCCAGCGGCTTGAGCTCGATATACGAAACGTCCTTCTCGGCTACCGGTTCCGGCTCCGCCTTGGCCTTGGCCTCGGCATCACCGCCGCCGAACAGGCCCATAGCGAACATGGCACCGGCCCCGCCGCCGCCCAGCAGCAACAGACCCAAAAGCCCAAAGATCAACAGCTTCTTGTTCAACGGACGCGCGCTCCGATCCGGCGGGCGGTATGCCACACCGAAGACGAGTCTGCCGTAAATCACCTAAGAGAAGGTTACCGCTTCAATCCGATGCCGAATCGACGAAATGCCGCCAGCCCGCTTGGTCGAGATCGAGGATTCCGCCCGCCTCATCAAGGATGCGCACCCCCGATCCGGTGTCGGCGCGACCGATTTCGCTCAGTAGGGCGTCGTCGCCGAGGCCGGCCGGACTGGCGACCAGAAGTTCGTAGTCGTCGCCGCCGCCCAGAACCGCGGGCCAGAGATCGGGCCTGGCCTCGAGCGCCCGCTTCGCGGCCGGCGAGAGCGGCAAGCGGCCACGTTCAATGACCACCCCCACGCCCGAGGCCCGCGCCATATGGCCCGCGTCCTGCGCCAGCCCGTCCGAGACATCCATGGCGGCATTCGCGCGGCCGACGAGACGCGCGGCGAGCTCGACGCGCGGTTCCGGCAGCCGGTAGCGCCGGGCGAGAAACGTCCGATCGTCCTCCGCCAGCAGGTCGTCCAGCTCGCCCGTGGCGGCGGCCAAACCGAGGGCGCCATCGCCGAGCGTGCCCGACAGATAGAGACGATCGCCCGGTTGCGCACCGTTCCGCCGCAGTGCGCAGCCCGCCGGGACGCGGCCCAGCATCGTTGCGGTAAAACATGCGGGGCCGGGCGTCGCGACCGTGTCGCCGCCCAAGAGGGCGAGGCCGAAGGACACTTGGTCCACCGCCAGTCCCGCGGCGAAGCCGGCGATCCAGGCCTCGTCGACGTCACGCGGAAACGCCGTCGTCAACAGATAGCCGAACGGCGCCGCCCCCATGCCGGCCAGGTCGGAAAGATTGACCCGAAGCAGCTTGCGCGCCACGAGATCGGGCGGGTCGTCGGGCAGGAAATGCACGCCGGCGACGATGGCATCGACGGTGGTGACGACCTCCTCGCCCGGATCCACACGAAACAAAGCGGCGTCGTCCAACAGGCCCAGGGCACCCGGGTCCGTCGCCAAAGGGGCGAAGTGACGGCGGATGAGATCGAACTCGTCGCCGCTCATGACGGTTTGGCGGAAACGAACTCCTCCGCCCTCAACCCCCGGGCAATGCGGTCGAGCACCGCGTTGGCGAACTTCGGCTCCTCGCCCGCGAAATAGGCATGCGCCGCCTCGACATATTCGTTGATCGTCGCGCGGGCCGGTACGTCGTCGCGCAACATCAACTCGTAGACCCCGGCCCTGAGGATGGCGCGCATGACGGTTTCAAGTCGCTCGAGCCGCCATCCGGCACTGAGCGCGCCGGAAATCCGCTCGTCCACCTCGACCCCGCGCAGACAGGCGCCGCGCACCAGGTCGGAAAAGAAATTGCCGTCCATCTCCGGCGTTTCCTGGTCTTCGATCATCGGGCCATGGCGATGGCGGAGAAATTCCAGGATCGTGCTCTCGGGCTCGTCGCCCGCGAGTTCGATCTGATAGAGGGCCTGCACCGCGGCAAGGCGCGCCGCACGGCGCGGGCCAAATCCGGCGCTACCGTCGTCACCGCCTTCGGAGGAAGCTTCGCGCCCCCCGCTCATCGCGGGTGGAAGCCGAAGTGGCGTTTCAGATCGACCATCCGCATTGCGGCCCGCGCGGCATCTGCGCCCTTGTTCTTGCCGTCGACGCGGGCCCGTTCCCAGGCCTGCTCGCGGGTTTCCGTCGTCAGGATGCCGTAGCCGAGCGCGATGGTGTATTGCATCGAGAGGTCCATCAGCGCCCGGGCGCTCTCGCCGCAGACATAGTCGTAGTGAGTGGTCTCGCCGCGGATGACGCAGCCGAGCGCGACATAGGCGTCGTAGCGCCGGCGCGCGCCGACCAGATGCATGCCCTTGATGGCGAAGCGGATCGCCGCCGGAATCTCGAAGGTCCCCGGCACCGCCAGCCGCTCATGCGTCGCGCCGGCGGCCTCGATCTCGGCGGTGGCGCCCTTCACCATCTCGTCGGCGATGTCTTCGTAGAAGCGGGCCTCGACGATCAATACGTGCGGTGTGTCGTCCATGTCCGGCACCTCTAGCAGCCTGTCGGACTTGAGCCGAGTTTCGAGATGAGATTCACTGTCACGGTCTGATTCTCTCCTGCGCGGTGATTTTGTGATGAGCAACTTTCGACAGGTTGACCGGGAGACCAGCTATCTTCTGCCGCCTTCGGTGGACGAATGGCTGCCTGATCGTCATCTGGCGCGCTTCGTGGTCGATGTGCTGGAGCAGCTGGATCTCTCTGCGTTCGTGAAGGCCTATCGTGGTTCGGGCTCGGCGGCGCATCACCCGAGCGTCCTGCTGGGCCTGCTGATCTACGGCTACGCGACGGGGGTGCATTCCAGCCGGAAGCTGGAGCGGGCGAGCTATGATTCGGTGGCCTTCCGCTTCATCGCGGCAAACGACCACCCCGACCACGACACGATCGCCACGTTCCGCCGTCGCTTCCTGCCGCTGATCGAGGGGCTGTTCGTGCAGGTTCTGCTGCTGGCGCGGCAGGCCGGCATGCTGCAACTGGGCACGGTGGCGCTGGACGGGACGAAGATCCATGCCGACGCGAGCCGGCACAGCGCCCTGTCGTGGCAGCGTGCGGGCGAGATCGAAGCCCGGCTGCGGGCCGAGGTGGCGGAGTTGATGGCGTTGGCGGAAGCGGCGGACCGGTCCGAGGTTCCCGACGGCATGAGCGTGCCGGAGGAGCTGGCACGGCGCGAGGACCGGCTGGCGGCGATCGCCGCGGCGAAGGCGGAGATCGAGGCGCGGGCGGCCGAGCGTCATGCGCGGGAGCAGGCGGAGTACGAAGAGAAGCTGGCAGCCCGCGAGGCGAAGGAAACGCGGACCGGCCGCAAGCCGGGCGGGCGGCCACCGAAGCCGCCGGAGCCGGGGCCACGGGCGAAGGACCAGGTCAACCTGACGGACCCGGACTCGCGCATCATGCCGGTGGCCGGCGGCGGCTTCGAGCAGTGCTACAACGCCCAGGCTGCGGTGGCCGCCGGCAGCCTGCTGGTGGTCAGCGCCGACGTGGTGCAGGCGGCGAACGACAAGCAGCAGATCGAACCGACGCTCGAAGCACTCGCCGGCCTGCCGGACGGGCTTGGCGAGGTCGAGACCCTGTTGGCGGACAGCGGCTACTTCAGCCAGGCCAACGTCGAGGCCTGCGGGGAAGCGGAGATCGCGCCGCTGATCGCGCTCGGCCGGGAGCACCACCATCTTTCCTGGCGGGACCGCTTCGCCGAGGCGCCGCCAGCGCCCGAGGATCCGACGCCGCTCGAGGCGATGTGCCATCGCCTGGCCACACCCGAGGGCCGGGCGCTCTACGCGCTTCGCAAGCAGACGCCGGAGCCGGTGTTCGGCATCATCAAATCGGTGATGGGCTTGCGTCAGTTCAGCCTGCGCGGCCTCGACAAGGCGAAGGGGGAATGGACCTTGGCCACGCTCTCCTGGAACATCAAGCGGATGTTCGTCCTCAGCCACGCCTGAACGGGCGGGCCAACCCGCGTTCGCAACTTCATGGGGGTAAATCCATGACATCGACGCCCGCCAAGCCAATCTTACCAATCCTTGCATGCCCGAGTCCGACAGGCTGCTAGCCCATCTCGATCGGAATGCTACGGCTGGCAATGATACGCAGGCCGTAACCGTCCAATCCCTTGATGTCGTACTTGGTGTTGGTCAGCAACTCGATCTCCTTGACCCCCAGGTCGTTGAGGATCTGGGCACCGATGCCGTAGTCGCGGAGCTGTACCTGGGCATCGACCTTTTCGCCGACCTTGCGGCGGACCTTTTCCGATACCGCCGTCGCGCGCGCCTCGCGCACCAGCACGACGACGCCGCGCTCCTCTCCGCTCAGCATGCGCATGGCGGATTGCAGCAGCCCCGCCTTGCCCGCCTTGTCGCCGAGGACATCGCTCAGAATGTCGAGGGCGTGCATGCGCACGGGCACCGCCCCGGGGGCGGACACATCGCCCTTCACCAGCGCGATGTGTTCCGAATAGGACACCTTGTTGATGTAGACGACCATCTGGAAGGGCCCGCCATGGATGCTGTCGAGTTCCGCCTCCAGCTCGCGGACCACATAGGTCTCCGTCGCCCGGCGATACTCGATCAGGTCGGCGATGGTGCCGATCTTCAATCCGTGCAGCTGGGCGAACTTCACCAGATCCGGCATGCGCGACATGGTGCCGTCGTCGTTCATGATTTCGCAGATCACGCCGGCAGGCGGCAGGCCGGCCATGCGGGCGATGTCGACGGCGGCCTCGGTGTGGCCGGCCCGCACCAGCACGCCGCCCTCGCGCGCCAGCAGCGGAAAGACGTGGCCGGGCGTCGCGATATCGGTCGGTCCGCTATCGGGGTCGGTGGCAACGGCGATCGTCCGCGCCCGGTCGGCGGCCGAGATCCCCGTGGTCACGCCTTCGCGCGCCTCGATCGAGGTGGTGAAAGCGGTGGCGTGGCGCGCTTCGTTGCGCCGGCTCATCAGATCGAGGCCGAGGCCGCGGATCCGGTCCTCCGTCATCGACAGACAGATCAGGCCGCGCCCGTGCATGGCCATGAAGTTGATGGCATCGGCGTTGGCCAACGAGGCCGGAATCACGAGGTCGCCCTCGTTCTCCCGATTCTCGTCGTCGACCAGAATGAACATGCGGCCCTTGCGGGCGTCGTCGAGGATTTCCTCGATACTCGAAAGATTTTCGTGCTCAGCCGACATCGCGCGCCTCCACCAGGCGGGCTACGTAGCGCGCCAGAACATCGATCTCCAGATTGACCCGGTCGCCAGGCCCGAGCGTCGCGAAGGTCGTGACGGTCCGGGTGTGCGGGATCACGTTCACGCCGAAGCGATTGCCCTCGACCTCGTTGACCGTCAGCGAAACCCCATCGAGGCATACCGAGCCTTTCGGCGCGATGAAGGGCGCCAGGTCCGCCGGCACCTCGAAGACATAACGAATGGAATCGCCCTCGCTCCGACACTCGACGATCTCCGCAACGCCATCGACATGGCCGGAGACGATGTGACCGCCGAGCTCGTCACCGAGCTTCAGGGCGCGCTCCAGATTGGCCGGGCTGCCCTCGCGCCAGGCGCCGAGCTTCGTCTTCGACAGGGTTTCCTGCGAAGCGGTGACGTCGAACCAACCGCCCCCCCGCTCCACCACGGTGAGACAGGCGCCATCGCAGGAGATGGAGGCGCCGATCTCGATACCCTCGGTGTCATAGGCGGTTTCGATCCGGAAGCGGGTATCCCCGCCCGGGGTGATCTCCTTGATCCGACCGATGTCGGTGACGATGCCTGTGAACATGCCCTCTTATTATGTCGTTGGCGCCAAGGATTCCAGTATGTCGTCGCCAAGAATTTGCAAACGCCGCCGCCGCCAGTGCCGCAGCGAACCCATTTCCTCGATTCCCAGCGCGTCGAGCGCGGCCATGCCGTCGCCGCCGATGAGGGCGGGCGCGCGAAACCAATCGATCGAATCGACCAGATCGGCGCGCATCAGCGCCGTGGCGAGGCCGCGCCCGCCTTCGACCATCACCCGAGTAATCCCTTCGCCGGCGAGCGCCGCCAGCGCCGCGTCGAGGTCGAGATGCCCGTCACGCCCCGCCGGCACGACGAGATCAACGACGCCTGGCAAGGCCGGAACCCCCTTGCCGACGAGCCGCCAGGTCGGCGTCTCACCCGCCGTCGCAACCAGAACACTATCGGCGCCGAGCCGACCGCGGCCGTCGAGCACGACGCGAACCGGCGAGCGGCCGCCCAGGCCGGGCAGCCGGCAGGTCAGGGCCGGATCGTCGGTGAGCGCGGTACCGGAGCCGACGAGGATCGCATCGGCCTCGGCCCGCAGGCGATGTCCCCAGGCCCGGGCTTCCGGGCCGGTGATCCATTGGCTCTCACCGGTCACGGTGGCGATCTTTCCGTCGAGCGTCGTTGCGAGTTTCAGGCCGACGACCGGGCGCCCGGCCTCGCGGTGCTTGAAAAAACCGGCGTTGAGGTCCCGCGCCTCGCCCTCCAAGAGGCCCACCTCGACCGCGATCCCGGCGTCGCGCAGCCGGGTGAGGCCACGACCGGCGACACGCGCGTCGGGATCGCCGGTCGCCACCACCACCCGGGCGACGCCGGCGGCGATCAGGGCGTCGGCACAAGGCGGCGTCCGGCCGTGATGGGAACAGGGCTCGAGCGTGAGGTAGACGGTTGCGCCCCGCGCATCCTTGCCTGCGCGCTCCAGCGCCTCACCCTCCGCATGGGGGCGACCGCCCGGTTGGGTCCAGCCGCGGGCCAGGATCCTGCCGTCGGAGACGATCAGGCAGCCGACGGCGGGGTTGGGCCAGACGTTGCCCAGGCCGCGTCGCGCCAGCCCCAAGGCATGGCGCATCAGCGCTGGATCACGTGCCTCAGTCGCCGTCATCCGCCTTGACGTCGCCCCGCTCCGTGCCGCCCAGGCCTTCGAGGAAGTCCTCGAAATCCTTGGCTTCGCGGAAATTGCGATAGACCGAGGCGAAGCGGACGTAGGCGACCTGGTCGAGGCCGGCGAGCGCGTCCATGACCATCTCGCCGATTCGTTGGGAGGCGATTTCGTTCTCCCCCGAACTTTCCAGGCGGCGCTGAATGCCGTTGACGACGCGGTCGATCCGCTCCGGCTCCACCGGCCGGCGCCGGGTCGCGATCAGGATCGAGCGCAGCAGCTTGTCGCGATCGAAAGGCACCCGCTGGCCGCCGGATTTGAGCACAGTCAACTCACGCAGCTGCACCCGCTCGAACGTGGTGAAGCGCGAGCCGCACTCGGGACAGGCCCGCCGACGCCGAATGGCCGCGTGTTCCTCGGCCGGCCTCGAATCCTTCACCTGCGTATCGTTGTGGCCGCAGAACGGACACCGCATGGCTTTTCCCCCTCCTCGCCGCCGGCCTCAGCCGGCCGCGCCCCCGTAAATCGGATAGCGTGCGCAAAGCGCCTCGACTTCGCCGCGCACCGCCTCGATGCGGCTCTCTTCCCGGCCCTCGCCCAGCGCGTCCAGCACCTCGGCGATCCAATCGCCGATGGTCTCGAACTCCGCCTGGCCGAAGCCCCGCGTCGTCGCCGCGGAGGAGCCGAGCCGCACGCCCGAGGTCACCGTCGGCTTTTCCGGATCGAACGGCACACCGTTCTTGTTGCAGGTCATGCCCGCGCGCTCCAGCACGTCTTCCACGACGTTGCCCTTGAGGCCCTGGCGGCGCAGATCGACCAGCATCAGGTGGGTATCCGTTCCGCCCGAGACGATATCGTAGCCCCGATCGATCAGCCGGCCGGCAAGGCTGCGGGCATTCGCGGCGACGGCGGCGGCATAGTCGCGGAAGCCCGGCTCCAGCGCTTCGCCGAAGGCCACCGCCTTGGCGGCGATCACATGCATCAGCGGTCCGCCCTGCAGGCCTGGAAACAGCGCCGAGTTGATCTTCTTGGCCAACGCCTCGTCGTTGCACAGCACCAGGCCGCCGCGCGGTCCGCGCAGCGTCTTGTGCGTCGTCGAGGTGACGATATGGGCGTGCGGCAGCGGGCTTGGATGGGCACCGCCGGCGACCAGGCCGGCGAAGTGCGCCATGTCGACCATCAGATGGGCGTCGACCGAGTCCGCGATCTCGCGGCAACGCGCGAAATCGATCTCCCGGGGATAGGCGGAGCCGCCGGCGATGATCAGTTTCGGGCGATGCTCGTCGGCCAGGCGCGCCATGGCGTCGTAATCGATACGGCCATCCTCCGGCCTGACGCCGTAGGAGACGGGATGGAACCATTTGCCGGATAGGTTGACCTTCGCGCCATGGGTCAAATGCCCACCGGCCGAAAGGTCCATGCCGAGGAAGGTATCGCCGGGCTGCAGCAAAGCGAGGAACACCGTCTGGTTGGCCTGCGCGCCGGAGTGCGGCTGTACGTTGGCGAAGCCGCAGTCGAACAAGCGACAGGCCCGCGCGATCGCCAATCGTTCGACCTCGTCCACATGTTCGCAGCCGCCATAATAGCGCCGGCCCGGATAGCCCTCGGCATATTTGTTGGTGAGGAGCGAGCCCATCGCCTCCAACACCGCGCGAGAGACGATGTTTTCCGAGGCGATCAGCTCGATCTGCCGGTCCTGGCGGCGAAACTCGGCGCCGATCGCGGCCGCGATTTCGCCATCGACCGTCGGCAGATCGTCGGCGAAGAACGGATCGGCCGGCTCCTGCGGGGCGGCGGCGGTCGTCATCGTCATGCAAAATTCCTCGAAGACTGGCAAAAGCGGCCCCGGGTCCATGCCCGCGCCCCATCGCGCGCTCAATACCATATGCTGCGCGGGGCCGCCAAGCACCTACAAGGCCTCGGGCGTGAGAATTTAGCCCCCTCCTCAGCCGATCGCCATCGGCATCCCGGCATCGGCCGACCATTCGTCGAGGGAGCCGTCATAAACCGCGACATCGTCGCGCCCCAGCAGGGCCAGGGCGAAGGCGTCCATCGTCGCCGCAATGCCGCCGCCGCAATAGCAGATGACGTCATCGGAAGCGGGATCGAGCACACCGTCCATCCGTTCACGCAATCCCGCGTCGTCGAGGTAGGTGCCGTCAGTGGAATCGACGAGCGAAAGGGCGGAAAGAAGGACGCTGCCGGCGATGCGGCCGGGTCGGGCGTAGCCGAGATCACTCTCCCCGGTGAAGAGCTGGCGGGAGAGCGCATTCACCAGCACGGGGCCGGCACCGTCCACGGCCGCCTTGACCCGCGCCTTGTCGGCGATGAGTTCACCCCTGAGCCGCGCCGGAAACGTGGTGGGCGTGACGACAGGGGTCGCGGCATCCACCGGATGGCCGTCGGCGCGCCATTTGGCGAAGCCGCCGTCCAACACCGCCACATTCTCATGTCCGAAGGCGCGCAGCATCCACCACAGGCGGGTCGCCCACCAGGGCACGGCGCTGGCATAGACGAAGATGCGGGTGTCCGCGTCGATGCCGAGCGCGCCCATGGCGGCGGCGAAGGCCTCCGCCGCCGGCAACATATGACCGAACGGGCTCGAGGTGTCGTGCAGATCGCGCAACAGGTCGACGAACAGGGCGCCTGGAATGTGCCCCTCGTCATAGGCCGATCTGCCGGAACTCGGTTTCCAGACGCCGTCGTCGCTCCGGGTCATCACCACCGTGCAATCGAGCACCCGCAGCTTCGGATCCCCGAGGTGGCCGGCGAGCCAGGCCCCATCCACCAGATGTCGGCCCCGTATGCTTTGGTCATCGGTCATCGTCTTTCTCCCTCCGGGCACCATTCTGGACGCGGCGCATCGCGCCGCCAAGGCGCGTGTGATTCGTCCCCTCGCGCGCCGCGCCGCTCTGCTCCAGGCCCCTGAAAACAGACGAAAATCCGCCGTGCCGCGCCGCAATGTCACACTTCGAGAAACATCGCCCCTTCGGCGTTGCATTTGGCGGGCCCTTTTGGCATGTTCCGCGCCCGAAGCGACGATGTCCCGTCGCTATGCGTCTTTGCACGCGTGTCACACGTCACCGGAACCGCGATGCGCCCGACACCGGGCGCGTTCAGCCGATCGACAGAAATCGAGAACAAAGGATACCGCCATGTCCGCCGGATTGATCTTCGCCATCGCCTGCGGCGTCGTCGCCATCGTCTACGGCATCTGGGCTGCCAAATCCGTGATGGACGCCGACACCGGAACCGACCGAATGCGGGAAATCTCCGCCGCCATCCAGGAAGGCGCCGCGGCGTACCTCAACCGACAGTACACCGCAATCGCGATCGTCGGCGTCGTCATCGCCATCATCCTGTTCCCGACCCTGGGCTGGCACGCGACCGTCGGCTTCCTCATCGGCGCCGTGCTTTCGGGCGCGGCCGGCTACATCGGCATGCATATTTCCGTGCGCGCCAACGTGCGCACGACGGAGGCCGCCCGTCACAGCCTGGCCCGCGGCCTCGAGGTCGCCTTCCGCGCCGGCGCCGTCACTGGAATGCTGGTGGCCGGCCTGGCGTTGCTGTCGGTCGCCGTCTACTACGCCATCCTGCTCGGAATCGACGCGACGGACCGCCAGATCGTCGACGCGCTGGTCTCCCTCGGCTTCGGCGGCTCGCTGATCTCGATCTTCGCGCGTCTCGGCGGCGGCATCTTCACCAAGGGCGCCGATGTCGGCGCCGACCTCTCCGGCAAGATCGATCTCGGCATTCCCGAGGACGACCCCCGCAACCCCGCCGTGATCGCCGACAACGTCGGCGACAATGTCGGCGATTGCGCCGGCATGGCGGCGGACCTGTTCGAGACCTACGCAGTGACGGTGGTCGCGACCATGGTGCTGGCCTCGATCTTCTTCGTCTCCGATCCGACCCTGCAGGCCAACATGATGCTCTATCCGCTGGCAATCGGCGGCACCTGCATCATCACCAGCGTCATCGGCACCTTCTTCGTCAAGCTCGGCAAGTCGCAGAACATCATGGGCGCGCTCTATAAGGGCTTCATCGTCGCCGCCGTGCTCTCGGCCATCGCGCTCTGGCCGGTGACGGAATGGATCGTCGGTTTCGATACCGTGATCAACGCGGGCGGCGCCGAGTATCCGGCCCGGCACCTCTATTACTGCGGCATCGTCGGCCTGGTGGTAACGGGCCTGATCATCTGGGCGACGGAATACTACACCGGCACCGAGTATCGGCCGGTGAAGTCGATCGCCCAGGCCTCCACCACCGGTCATGGCACCAACATCATCCAGGGCCTGGCCATCAGCCTGGAAGCCACGGCGATCCCGGCGCTGATCATCTGTGCCGGCATCATCGCCGCGCATCTGCTAGCGGGCCTGCTCGGCATCGCCATCGCGGCCTCGGCCATGCTGGCGCTGGCCGGCGTGGTCGTCGCACTCGACGCCTACGGCCCGGTGACCGACAACGCCGGCGGCATCGCCGAGATGGCGGAGCTGGAAGGCGACGTGCGCGTCACGACCGATGCGCTCGACGCGGTCGGCAACACCACCAAGGCGGTGACCAAGGGCTATGCCATCGGCTCCGCCGGCCTCGCGGCCCTGGTGCTGTTCGCGGCCTATACGGAAGACCTGAAGCTCTTCTTCGGCCACCTGACGATCGACTTCTCGCTCTCCAATCCCTTTGTCGTGGTCGGTCTCTTCATCGGCGGCATGCTGCCCTACCTGTTCGGCGCCCTCAGCATGACCGCTGTCGGCCGGGCGGCGGGCGCCGTGGTCGTCGAGGTCGGTCGCCAGTTCAAGGAGATCCCGGGGATCATGGACGGCAGCGGCAAGCCCGACTACAGCCGGGCCGTCGACATGCTGACCCGGGCGGCGATCAAGGAAATGATCATCCCCTCCCTGCTGCCGGTGTTGGCGCCGGTGGTGGTCTACTTCGTGATCAACGCCATCGCCGGCCAGGCCTCGGCCTTCGCGACGCTCGGCGCCATGCTGCTCGGCGTCATCGTCACGGGCCTCTTCGTCGCCCTCTCGATGACGGCCGGCGGCGGTGCCTGGGACAACGCCAAGAAGTACATCGAGGACGGCAACCACGGCGGCAAGGGCTCGGAAGCCCACATGGCCGCCGTCACCGGCGACACGGTCGGCGATCCCTACAAGGATACGGCCGGCCCGGCGGTGAACCCGATGATCAAGATCACCAACATCGTCGCGCTGTTGCTGCTCGCGGCCCTCGCCCACTAGACGCCTCGACGACAGGGACCATTCGGCCGCGCCGCCCGGGTTCCCTAACGGAGCCCGGGCGGCGTTGCTTTCTAGGGTGGGTCAGTCCCGGTTGGTGCCGAGTTCGTGGCCGACCAGCTCGACCCAGAAGGCGGCACCGCGGGCGATGATCTCGTCGTTGAAGTCATAGAGCGGGGCGTGCACGAAGCCGCCCTCGCCCACCGGGCCGTTGCCGATCAGGACATAGGCGCCCGGCACCTCGTTCAGGAAATAGGAAAAGTCCTCGCTGCCGCTGATCGGGTCGACGCCGAGGTGAACCGCCTCCGAGCCGACGACTTCCGCGGCCGCGCGGGCGGCGATCCGGGTCTGCGCCTCGTGGTTGATGACCGGCGGATAGCGCCGTTCATAGTCGCACGTCGCCGTACAGCCCGCGAGCCGCGCGGCGCTTTCCGCGAGTTCCGCGATGCGGGCCTCCAACAGGTCGCGGACCTCGGGCCGGAAACTTCGCGCCGTTCCCCGCACCAGCACGTCGGACGGGATCACGTTCGGCGCGCCGAAATCGCCCGCCGCCATATGACCGACGCTGATCACCGCGGTTTGTATGGGATCGAGGGCACGGCTTACCACCGTCTGCAGGGCAAGGATGAACTGCGCCGCCGCCACCGTCGCGTCCGTGCCCTTGTGCGGCATCGCGCCGTGGCCGCCCTTACCGTGCAAGGTGACGGTCCAACTGTCGCTCGCGGCCATCATCGGGCCCGAGCGCATGGCGAAATGCCCCGCCTCCCAGCCCGGCATGTTGTGCATGCCGTAGATCGCATCCATCGGATACCGCTCGAGGAAGCCCTCTTCGACCATGACCCGGGCGCCGCCCAGCCCCTCTTCCGCCGGCTGGAAGATCAGGTGCACGGTGCCGTCGAAATCCGGGTTTTCCTTCAGGTCGCGCGCCGCGCCCAGCAGCATCGCCGTGTGACCGTCGTGGCCGCAGGCGTGCATCTTGCCGTCGTGGCGGCTGCGGTGGGCGAAGTCGTTCTTCTCGTGGATGTGCAGGGCGTCGAGGTCGGCGCGCAGGCCGATGCGCCGCGCGCCCTCGCCCGCCCGAATCGTCGCGACGATGCCCGTGGTGGCGAAGCCGCGTTCGAATTCGATGCCGTGCCGGGTCAAATAGTCGGCGACCAGGTCGGAGGTCCGCTCTTCCTCGAAGGCGGTTTCGGGGTGGGCGTGGATATCACGGCGGATTTGCGCGAGTTCATCCGACCGCGCCTCGATGCGCTTTAGTACCGACATCCCCGTCCTCCCCGAGTTTCCGAATCCCGCGTATTCTAGCAGGATCGGCGGCGTCTCAGGGGGCCAGGCCCTCCATGATGGAGCGGTTGACGTCGATCAGCGGGGCGATCTCGCCGTCGCCGCGCATCACCGTACGGCTGTGCTTGTCGACCCAGATGGCGAGCGAGATGATTCCGGCCCGGACCTCCTCGGGCAGCAGATTGTCCTCGTTGGCGCAATCCGCCTGCAAGGTCAGCCACAGGCGCCGGTTCCAATGCAGCGCCTTGGTCCGCGCCGTCACGTCGTCGCTTTCGGCGGCGTCGCGCAGCGATTTTGTGACCAGGGCGAACAATCGATACTCCGTACGCCGACCGTCCTCAGTGGCGTTCTGGACCTGCTGATAACTCTGGAGGGACATAGTTCAACCTCGCTTCCTCGAAGTCGTAAAGCCGGCGACAGGCCAGGAGCGCCTTGTAGTACTCCTTGTCGTGCACCAGCTGAATGATGTTGACGCAGGCGGCAAGTGCGTCGGAATTGCGGATCGCGTTCATGAACTCCGTGATCCGGCTGGAAAACGCGTCGAAGTGCGTCTTCCGCTGCTTTTCGTCGAGGTACATCATCATGATCTCGAAATAGACGCGACGCATGGGCGTCACGGCCTGCTCGGGCAGGAGGATATCCTTCTCGCGCAGGATCGAGGCCTTGTTCTGGACCACGACGCTGGCCCGGCGATCCCCGTTCTGGATCACCGCGCCATTGACCACCAGCTTCTCGTTCGGTGAGAGCGTCAGTTTCAGTGCCATCGTCTGGAACCCCTTCTGGGAACCGGGAAGGACGCCGGGGCGCCCGTCCCTCTCATACGCCCGGTTTAGTTAAAAAGGCTTAAAATCGTCTGCGGCGAAGCGTTGGCGATCGACAGGGCCTGCACGCCGAGCTGCTGCTTGATCTGCAGGGCCTGCAATTCCGCACTCTCTTCCGCAAGATCCGCGTCCACCAGGTTGCCGACGCCGGCCTTCAGGATGTCGATCAGCTTGACCGAGAACTCGGACTGTACCTCCAGCCGCTTGCCGACCGAGCCGAGATTGGCCAGCTTCTGGTTCATGCTCGTGATCGCCGTGTCGATTACCGATAAGGCCGACTGCGCGCCGCCCGACGTCGTCAGGGACACGCTGGCGATGCCGAGGGAGGAATTGTCCATCGCCTGTGCGTTCACCGCGATGGTCGAGCCGTCGACCGTCGAGAGCACGGTGAGATTGGCAGCACTGGCCTCGATGATATTGGTGCCGTTGAACTCCGCCGTCTGCACGATGGTGGTGATCTGGTCGCGAAGCGCCGCGAAGTCATTGTGGATAGCACTACGCGAGGCACTGTCGAGGCCCGCCTGGTTGGCCTGCACCACCTTCGACTTCATCTCGATCAGCAGGTCGGAGATCGACTTGCCGGCCTCGATGGCGACGTTGACGATGCTTTCACCTGTTGCCAGCGCCGTTCCGACGGACTTCCAGCCGCTGACCTCGCCCCGCATGTTTTGCGCGATGGCATAGGTCGACGCGTCGTCCTTCGGACCGTTGACCTTCAGACCGGTGGTGATGTTGAGCTGGGTCTGCTCCAGCTGTTTGTTGGTCGCGTTCAGATTCTGCAACGCGATCATCGCGCCGAGATTGGTATTGACCGACAGAGGCATGGTTCTCTCTCCTTGTCGTTCCCGCCGGGGCGCTTCCGCACGCCGGCTGGCTTTCTTGCCCACCAGCACTGGCGCAAGGGCCGTGCCAAGTTGCGGCACGGGCCGAGGAAACCCGGGTCAACCCATTGATTTTGCTTTGGCAATTAGTTTCTCACCGCTGCTCGGCGAGGGCCCGGGGTGCTTCGTCCCAGCCCTCGTGGTGCCAGTTTTGCCGGGTGGGCCGGCAAAAGGCGCCGCACGTGCTTAATGAAATCTCAACATCGCGGAGGCTATCCAGGACGGGCCATGATGGATACCGCACCCCTGCTTCGCGATGCCCTGGCGGCCCATCGCGCCGGCCGCCTGGCGGAGGCGGAGACCCTTTACCGCCGCGCCCTCCAGGGCGATGAAACCGTCGAAGCACTTTCCAATCTCGCCGTATTGCAAGCGGGCCAGGGCGCGTTCGACGAGGCGGAGGCGCTGTATCGGCGCGCCCTCGCCCACGCGCCGGAGGATGCCGGCCTGCATGTGAATCGGCATGCAAAACTGACCCACTTTGGTGGGTTATGAGCGGTAAGAATTGACCCACCTGGAACGCTAGCATCCGCACGGAACAGTGCGGAGGAAAGAGCAGGTGGTATTGATGGAAAGCGTATTGAAGATCCGACGTTGGATATTACGGGAGGGTCGGAGTATCCGATCTGTATCTCGTCAGACTGGTTTGTCGCGGAACACGATTAAGAAGTATCTGAAGGACGGCGATCCACCGAGCTATCAGCGGCGCGTTTCACCCGTCCGGCGTAAGCTTAGCGATGGCTTCGCCAGCCGGCTTCGGGCGCTCTTTGAGCAGGACCTGGGGCGCCCGCGCCGTGAGCGCCGGACGGCCAAGAAGCTTTATGAGCAGCTTGTGTCGGAAGGCTATAGCGGATCCTACTCGACGGTTCAGAGGTTTGTCCGCGACCTGAAGCGTTCTGGCGCCGGATCGGGGGATGCGTTCATTCCGTTGCACTTTACGGCAGGTGACGCGCTCCAGTTTGACTGGAGCACGGAATACGCTGTCCTGGGCGGTGTCGAGCAGAAGGTAAAGGTTGCCCACTTCCGCCTATGTCATAGCCGCAAGCCCTTTGTTGTTGCCTATCCCAGCGAATCTCAGGAGATGGTGCTGGACGCCTTTGCACGGGCGATGTCTTTCTATGGCGGCGTACCGCGCCGGGTGATCATCGACAACCCCAAGACGATGGTAACCTATGTTTCGCGCTCTAAGGACCGTGTGTTCCATCCGCGCTTTCTGGCGTTGATGAACCACTATGTGATGGAACCGGTTGCTTGCACACCCGCGGCGGGGTGGGAGAAGGGTCAGATTGAGAACCAGGTTGGGTTCCTGCGGGGACAGCTGTTTGCGCCCAAGCCCGCCTTTGACGATCTGGATGCGCTGAACGGCTGGTTGCGTCTGCGCTGCGAGGAATTGGCGAATCGCGCCCACCCCGAACAATCGGATCGCAAGATCTCGGACGTGTTCGCAGACGAGTGCGCCGAACTGCGTCCCCTGGGCCGGGCTTTTGACGGCTATGTTGAGAAGGCCGCTCGTGTCCGCTCTACCTGTCTGGTCCAATATGCCACCAATCGCTATAGCGTCCCCTCCCGGTTCGCCGGGGAGCTTGTCTCTCTGCGCGCCTATGCGGACCGGATCGTGGTTGTGTCAGGGCAGAATGTGATTGCCGAGCACAAGCGCCGCTTTACCCGCAACGCCAGCTATTTCGAGCCCTGGCATTACCTGCCCCTACTCGACCGCAAGCCCGGCGCGCTGAGAGATGGCGCGCCCTTTGTGGGTTGGCAATTGCCTGAGGCGATGCACCGGGTCAGGGCGCATTACATGGCCGGCAAAGGCGGGGACCGGGAGTTTGTCGATCTGCTCCTGCTGGCCCAGGATCACGGGATCGAGGTGGTCGAGATAGCCTGTGAACTGGCCGTGGAGCAGAACACGCTGCGCCTTCCGGCCATCATCAATCTGATCAACCAACTGGTGGAGCCGGTCATCGCGCCATGGGGCGAGAGCCACGCCTATCCGCAACTGACCTTGCGGCCCGAAGCGGACTGCAAGCGCTATGAGACGCTGTGCGTTGCCGGGGAGGCCGTCGCATGAAAGCTTTGATAGACCAACTGATCGCCCTGAGGCTGTATGGAATGGCGGCTTGCGCCGAAGCTTTGCTGGCCGCGCGCAAGCCGCCAAGTCTGACCACTGCGATAAAGCAACTGATCGACGCCGAGACTGTAGAGCGCCGGGTGCGCTCTATCCAGCACCAAATGCGGGCCTCGAAGTTCCCCCACCATAAGGACTTCGCCACTTTCGATTACGGCCTAGCCGCCGTCACCCAAGCGCAAATCGACCCCTTCTGCTCAGGGCAGTTCACCCAGGAGGCCCACAACCTCATTCTGGTGGGCGGAACCGGTACGGGCAAAACCCACATCGCCATTGCTCTGGGGACGCTGTTGATCAATCAGGGAAAGAAGGTCCGTTTCTTCAACGCCGTCGATCTGATCAATGCGCTGATCAAGGAACAGGCCGAAGGCAACGCCGGCAAGATCATCCGGCAACTGACGGCCATGGATTGCGTCATCATCGACGAACTGGGCTATATCCCATTCCCCAAATCCGGCGGTGCGCTCTTGTTCCACCTGATCAGCAAACTCTATGAGAAGACCAGCGTCATCATCACCACCAATCTGGAGTTCGGGGAATGGGTCTCCGTCTTCGGAGATGCAAAAATGACAACCGCGTTGCTGGATCGTGTAACGCATCACTGCGCAATCATCGAAACAGGCAACATGTCTTACCGCTTCGCACAAAGCAAACAGCGACGACAAAAGTAGCCGCCCTGTAAGCAAAGCCCCAGGCTGATCCGCTATATGGAGCCAATCAGCCTGGGGGCTTTCATCGCAAAGGCGGGCAAATCAAAACGGGTCCTGTACAGATTGTTCTGCAAAAGGGGTTTCGTAGCTGGGGCACAAGTCCGGGCCGATGGGGTGGATGAGCTGCCTCCGGCTGGTCCGGGCTCTCGCGATCGAAATCCATGAGGACTGGCTGGATGCCAACCGCTAGCTCAACATGATCCATCTCAAGGAGAGCAAAAGCGAACGCATCCAGAAAGCCGCCTGACGGCGGCTCGGCATGCCTGGCGCTCCGAGCAATCGAAATCTCCGCGCCAGGCATGCCGGTGGCCCTCATCGGCAGCCATGACAAACTTGCAGAACAGTCTGGACACTACTTCAAAAGCTCATTGCCACTTCAAGAACCCCACCTGATCCCCACGTTCCGCCGCCGGCCCGGTTGTCCCGGTGGGCCCACAGGCCCCTCCCACGCGGCTTCGCTCCGCGTAACGCAAAGCGCTACACGAAGCCGCGCGGGGCCCTCCCGTGGACTACCGGGACAACCTCCGTCGAAGCAAGGGGGGGGGGTCAATTTTGCACGCCGATAGGGGGTCAGAATTAAATGCTGATTGACATTCCAGGGCATTGGCATAGGCCTCACGCTCGCTGGTCTCGGTCCAGGGCCGGGGCATCTGCAACTGAATCATATAGCCGAACTTCATGGCCTACTCCTCGCCGCCTGCGACATGCCTTGCACCGCTATATCAGCCGGCGCGACGTTTCGCGACGATGCGGGTACCCCTCTCGCCCGTCAGCAAACCGGCGGCGCCGTCGAGCGAGCCGATGACGGCCGGGCGCCCGGTCCTCTCGGCAAAGCCGAGCGCCGCCTCGACCTTCGGGCCCATCGACCCGGCGGGCAGGTCGAGCTCTGCAGCCTCTTCAGAATCGAGCGTCGCCAGCGCCCGGGCATGGCCGCTCCCCCAACCGGCATGAACGGCGTCGACATCCGTCAACAGCAGCATCGCCGAAGCCTCGATCCGTTCCGCCAGCAGGGCCGTCGTCAGATCCTTGTCCACGACGGCTTCGAGGCCGTCCAGCTTTCCCCTCGGGCCTCGTGTGACGGCGATGCCGCCCCCGCCCGCACATATAGGGACGATCCCGGCGGCCAGCAGCGCCACAATCGCGTCGAGTTCGAGGATCTCCACCGGTGCCGGCGATGGCACGATGCGACGCGACAGGCCGTCGCGATCGAGCCAGTGCCATGCCTCTCCCGCCGGCGAGGCCGGCCGGGTCCGGGAGTCGTACCAGGGCCCGATCGGCTTTCGCGCCACGCTGAGGTCCGGATCGTCCGCAGCCACCACGACCATGGTCAGCAGCGTCGCGAATTGCCGCTCCGGCATGCGACCCGCGAGTTCCTGTTCCAGCATATAGCCGATCATGCCGGCGCTCTCGGCATTGGCGACGTCGAGCGTCTGATCCGCGAGCAGACCCGCCGTCGCCCCCCCCGACGCGGCGAGCGCGCCGACCTGGGGGCCGTTGCCATGGGTGACGGCGAAGAGTCGATCGCCGACGACCGTTCGAATTGCGGCGGCGGCTCGCCCGGCGTTCTGCCATTGCACCGCCATGCTCGGCGTATCGGTCCGGGTGAGGAGGGCGTTGCCGCCGAGACCGATGACGACCGGGCCGTCTTCGCCGTCACGGTGTGCGCTCACGCCCTTCGCCACGCAGCCAGGCGAAGGTCGATCAAGTCCGTGAGCCGCGGCGCGCCGAAGTCGGCGTAGCCGTAACGCGCCCGGACGATCGGGACGGCAACGTCGATCACGCCCGCCAGATCGATCGGCGTCGCCGCGACCACGACATCCGCCCCCGCCGCTTCGATTGTCGCCCGCAGGGCTTCGACCTGCGAGGCCCCGTAGCCCATCGCCGGCAGCACCGGGCCGATGTGCGGATAGGCCTCATAGACCCCGGCGATCTCGGGGTGCGCGTGGACGCGCGGGTCCACCAGCGTGACGCCGGAGATGGCGGCGACCGCCTGATAGCCGGCCCCCCAGGGCATGCCGCCGTGGGTGATCGTCGGCCCGTCCTCGACCACCAGGACCCGCTTGCCGGCTACCGCCCCCTCCTGGTCGAGCGTCACCGGCGAGGCGGCCCTGACGATCGGGCGGTCCGGTACCAGGCGGCGCAGCCGGGCCTCGATCCGATCCACCTCGTCGGCCGTTGCCGCGTCCGCCTTGGCGATGACGACGATGTCCGCGAGGCGGAGCGTCGCCTCCCCCGGATGGTGCGTGGTCAAGTGATCCGGCCGCAAGGCATCGACCAGCGTGATGGTGAGATCCGGCCTGAAAAACGCGAAGTCGTTGTTGCCGCCGTCCCAGAGGATGATGTCGGCCTCCGCCTCGGCCCGGGCGAGAATCTTGCCATAGTCGACGCCGGCGAAGACGACGGAACCGGCGGCGATATGGGGTTCGTATTCCTCGCGCTCTTCGATGGTGCAGGCCGCGGCTTCGAGATCGGCCATCGACGCGAAGCGTTGCACCGCCTGGGCGGCCAGATCGCCATAGGGCATCGGATGGCGCACCGCGGCGACGCGAAAGCCCGCCTGGCCGAGATGGTGGGAGAGATGGCGCGTGGTCTGCGATTTGCCGCATCCGGTCCTGACCGCCAGGACCGCGATCACCGGACGCTTCGAGGGAAGCGCCGTCGCCCTCGGCCCGGCCAAGTGGAAGTCGCACCCGGCGGCGTGCGCGCGGGAGGCGGCATGCATCACCGCCTCGTGCGGCACGTCGCTGTAGGCGAAGTCGACCTGGTCGACGGTTTCCCGGCGGCAAAGCTCTTCGAGCTCGGCTTCCGCGACGATGGCGATGCCGCCTGGATAGTGCGGCCCCGCCAGCTCCGGCGGATAGCGTCGCTCGGATATGCCGGGGATCTGCGCCGCCGTGAAGGCGACGACCTCGGTCCCCGGATCGTCGCGATAGAGGACGTTGAAGTTGTGAAAGTCGCGCCCCGCGGCACCCATGATCACCACGCGTCGCCGTTGTCCGTTCCCGCCGCCCGGCATCGATGTCTCGCCCTTCCCGCTCGATGAACCGACCGAATACTACGCCGATCCCCGGCGAACGAATTGACTGCGATCAATGCCACCCCCGTCCTCCAGAGCGAGGCTTTATGGATGGCCGATACGAGCGCAATCGACGACACGCCAACGCCAGAAGAGGCCATTCTCAGGCTTCGCGGCGTCGGCAAGACCTACGGTACCGGCGAACTCGCGGTGCATGCCCTGCGCGATGTCGATATCGAATTCCACCGTGCCGAACTCCTCGTGCTGCTCGGCGCTTCGGGCAGCGGGAAATCGACGTTGCTGAACATCGTCGGCGGCCTGGACCGGCCGAGCCGGGGCAGCGTGCTGCTGGACGGCGTCGACCTGGCCACGGCCGACGACGGGACATTAACCCGCTACCGCCGCGATTCCGTCGGCTTCGTCTTCCAGTTCTACAACCTGGTGCCCGGCCTGACGGCGGCGGAGAACGTCAATCTCGTAACCGAGATCGCGAGCGATCCGATGCCGACCCTGGAGGCGCTGGCGCTGGTCGACATGGAGGCGCGGGCCCATCACTTCCCGGCGCAGCTCTCGGGCGGCGAGCAGCAGCGGATCGCCATTGCCCGGGCGATCGCCAAGAAGCCCCGCATCCTGCTGTGCGACGAGCCGACCGGCGCCCTCGACAGCAAGACCGGCGTTCTGGTGCTGGAGGCGATCGATCGCGCGAACCGGGAACTCGGCACGACGACCGCACTCATCACCCACAATGTCGCGACCGCCGACATGGCGCACCGGGTCGTCACCATCAGCGACGGGCGCATCGTCGACGTCCGGCGCAACGAACAGCGCCGGCGGCCCGGCGAAATCCGCTGGTAGCCGGCGATGGGCATGCTCGACCGCAAGTTGCTGCGCGATCTCTGGCGCCTGCGCGGCCAAGTGCTGGCGATCGCGCTGGTCATCGCCTGCGGCGTCGGCGTCCTGTTGATGTCGCTCACCGCGTTGACCGCGCTCGAGGAGACCGGGCAGGCCTACTATGAACGCCAGCGCTTCGCCCAGGTCTTCGCCGGCCTGAAGCGGGCACCGGACGCGTTGATGCCACACATCGCCGCCCTCCCCGGCGTGCGCACGGCGGAAGCGCGGATCACCGGCTTCGCGACGATCGACATGCCGGGGCTGGACGAACCCGTCGTCGGACGCCTGGTCTCCCTGCCCGAAGCAGGCGAGCCCCTGCTCAACCGGCCGGTTCTCCGCCAGGGCCGGGCCGTCGCCGCCGGCCGCGTCGACGAGGTCGTGATCAGCGAGCCGTTCGCGCTGGCGCACGGCTTGCGGCCGGGCGCGAGGTTGAGCGTGGTCATGAACGGCATCCGACGCACGCTCGACGTCGTCGGCATCGCGCTCTCGCCCGAATTCGTCTATGCGATCGGCCCGGGCGCCCTGATGCCCGACGATGCGCGCTTCGGCATTCTCTGGCTCGGACGCGACGCGCTGGCCGCGGCCTACGACATGAAAGGCGCCTTCAACGACGTATCGCTCAGCCTGCTGCGCGGCGCCGTGGCGGAAGCGGTGATCGAACAGCTCGACCTGCTGCTCGGCCCCTATGGTGGGAACGGGGCGATCGCCCGCAAGGACCAGATCTCCAACTGGTTCCTGATGAACGAGCTGGCCCAGCTGAAGACGACGGCGACGGTCCTGCCGACCATCTTCCTGCTGGTGGCGGTGTTCCTCACCAACATGGTGCTGGCACGCCTGATCGCCACGGAGCGGGAGGAGATCGGCCTGCTCAAGGCCTTCGGCTATTCCAACCTCAGGATCGGCTGGCACTACGCGAAGCTGGCGATCGCCATCAGCGCGGTCGGCGTCCTGCTCGGCTGGATCGTCGGCACCGCCCTCGGCCGCTACAACACCGAGGTCTACGCCGACCTCTTCCGCTTCCCCTTCCTCTACTACCGGCCGGGCTTCGGCGTCTTCCTGCTCGGCGCGGCGATCGGCATCGCCGCCGCCGTCTCCGGCGCCTTGCTGGCGGTGCGCAGCGCCGTCGCCCTGCCACCGGCGGAGGCGCTACGCCCGCCGACACCCCCGACCTACCGGGAGGTGCCGCTGGTGGCGGCGCTGATCACCCGCCTGGACCAGCCGACCCGGATCATCCTGCGCCAGGTTGCCCGGACGCCGGTGCGCTCCGGAACCACCAGCATCGGCATCGCCTTCGCGGTCGCCGTCCTCATCATGTCGCTGCAGTGGATCGATTCGATCGAGCATCTGGCGGAATCCTATTTCCACCAGACCTTGCGACAGGATCTCAGCGTCGCGCTGCACGATCCACAGGCACCGGCGGCCCGCCACGAGTTCGCGCGACTGCCGGGCGTGCTCTCGACCCAGGTCTCGCGGCACTTCCCGGCCGACTTCACCGTCGACCGGCGACGCCATCGCGGCCACATCACCGGCCTCGCGCGCGCGCCGGCGCTGGAGGTGATCCGCGACGCGCGGGGCTGGACGGTCCCGGTGCCAGAGGGCGGCCTGGTGCTCGGCACCAAACTCGCCGAGAAGCTTCGCGTCAGCGTCGGCGACCGGGTCGAGGTGGAGATCCTGGAAGGGCGACGGGCCCGGGTCACGCTGCCGGTCGTCGGCCTGTTCGAAACCTATCTCGGCACGCCCGCCTTCATGGAACTCTACAGTCTCGGCCGGCTGGTCGGCGAGGGGCCGCGCTTCTCCCAGGTCAATCTGCTGACCGACCGGGCGGCGGAGACGACGCTCTTTCGCGCGTTGAAGGCGCGGCCGGAAGTCCTGGCCGTGACCGTCAAGTCGAGCGCGCTCACCACCTTCCACGAAACGCTGGCGGAGACCCTGCTAATCTACATCACGATCTTCACGGCGTTCGCCTGCGCGCTCGGTTTCGGCGTCACCTACAATTCGACGCGCATCGCGCTCTCCGAACGCGGGCGGGAGCTCGCGACGCTTCGGGTTCTCGGCTTCGGCCGGGCGGAGGTCTGCTACATCCTGCTGGGCGAGGCGGCCCTGCTGGTGGGGCTCGGCCTCCTGCTCGGCGGCCCGCTCGGCGCCGCGCTTTCCTGGTGGATGGCCGCCGCCTTCGAGACCGAGCTGTTTCGCATCCCCCTCGTCATCACGCCGTCGACCTATGCCGTCTCGATGGCAATCGTCGCAGCCTCGGCTGCCCTGTCGGGACTGGCGGTCGCCCGCCGTCTCGGCCAACTCGACCTGATCGCCGTTCTCAAGACTCGGGAGTGACGCCCATGAACGCCCTCACCAGGCGCATCGCCTTCTGGTCCCTGCCCATCCTCGGCTTCGCCGCGGCCATCGTCTACCTGGCGCTGCCCAATCCGGTCCCCGTCGACGTCATCGCGGCGGCGCGCGGCCCCCTCGTCGTCACCATCGCGGAGGAAGGAGAAACCCGGGTCGAGGACGTCTTCGTGCTTTCGGCGCCGGTCGCGGGTCGGATGCGCCGGATCGAAGTCGAGGCCGGCGACCTGGTCGAGGCGGGCCGCACCGTGCTGGCCGAGATCGAGCCGATCGACCCCGCCTTCCTCGATGTGCGGGGCGAAGCGGAGGCCAAGGCCGCCGTCGACACGGCACGGGCGGCGGGCGCCTTCGCGGCGGCCGAGCTGACCCAGGCCGAGGCCGATCTGGAATTCGTCACCCTCGAACTCGATCGGGCGCGCCGACTGTTCGAGAACGCGAACATCTCGAAGCGGGCGCTCGACGAGGCGGAACGCGCCTTCAAGACCCGGCAGGCGGCGGTGGCGACGGCACGCGCGGCCGTCGCCATGCGCGCCTCGGAGTTGCGGCAGGCCGAGGTCCATCTCCTCTCCCCGGTCGAGGCGCGAGCCATGCGCGACGACTGCGGCTGCGTCAAAATCCGCTCGCCGGTGAACGGCAAGGTGCTTCGCGTGCTGCACGAGAGCGAGGGCGTCGTCGTCGCGGGCGAGGACCTGCTGGAGATCGGCGATCCCCGCAAGCTCGAAATCCGCGTCGACTTCCTCTCGGTCGACGCCGTGCGGATGGCGTACGGACAGCGCGTGATCATCGAGAACTGGGGCGGCGACACGCCGCTGGCCGGACGGGTCGCCAGGATCGAGCCCTATGGCTACACCAAGGTCTCGGCGCTCGGCATCGAGGAGCAGCGCGTCGACGTCGTCATCGCCCTGACCGACCCCGAGGCGAAGTGGCGGCCCCTCGGGCATGGCTTTCAGGTCGATGCGCGGGTCGTGCTCTGGGAGAGCGAGGATGTCCTGAAGCTGCCCCTGACCGCCCTCTTCCGCGAGGGGGGCGAATGGTCGGTCTTCCGGGCGCGCGAAGGGATCGCCGAACTCAGGGCCGTCACCGTCGGCCACCGCACCGACCTCGAGGCCGAGATCAACGATGGGCTGGCGCCCGGCGACCTCGTCCTGCGCTACCCGAACGACAGCATCGAGAATGGAACCCGTGTCGAGTTTCGCTGACCCGTCGACAAGCAATGGCGAGCTATAGAGCCCGCGCCAGCATTCTGCCGGCCGCTTCCCGGGCCGTCATGCCAGCGATGATCCCCAGGCTTCGGGCCGCCTCGTTCAGGGCCGAGACGATGCCGTCGTGATAGGTGCTGGCGCCGTCGCCGATCTCGGCGCTTGCGGCCGCGACCGCCGCACCCGGGATCCCCTTGCCGTCGAGCACGGCCAGGCCGGCAATGCCCGAGTCGTCCTTGCATCCGCCGGCGTCGTTGCAAATGACGCCCCGCAGAACGAAGCGTGACGAATAGGCCGCGGAAGCGCTGCCAAAATGCGATCCCGCGCAGATGACGTCCCCCTCGTTGGCGGGGGTTATGAAGGATACCGAACCCATCGCGACGATGTTGCCGTCGCCGCCGGCCTGCAGGACCGCGTTCTGTTGTCCGATATCGGGATACCGCCGCCGCCGGGCGAGCATCAGCCGCGCCGCGTCCCGAACGGACATGCCCTCCACGATGCCCACATCGCGGGCGCAGCCGTTGAGCGGGCCGACCCGTCCCTTCTCATACAAATCGTCCCCGTCGGAAATTCGGCACGAGAACGTCTCCGCCGCCGCCGCCGGGATGTCCAAGGCCTCCAGCGCCCGAAGCCCGCTGATCCCGGCCATGTTCCGGCCCGTGCCTGCGGCATGGCCGATCACCCCCTTCGGATCGACACGGCGTACCCAGCAGCGAATGGGCATGGCGCCGATGAAGGAGCCGGCGACGATGACGTCCGAGCTGAAGTTGTCCGCGCCGACATAGGTCATGGAATCCATGGTCACGATGCGCCCGTCGCGGTTCTGAACAACGACCGTCTGCAGCTTGGCGACGTCCGATACCTCGGCCATTTCGATCCCTCCTGGGTCTCGGACGAAGCGCCGAGACGGCGGCCCTTCAGGCGACGTCCCGGGCGCTCGCGGCAAAGCGGCTGTTGCGGTATTCGGCCACGGTCGTGGGCGCATGGCGTGCCGGGCGCTCCGGCGACACGCAGCTCGCCACGGGCGAGATCACGGTGTCGTAGTTCGGCATGATGAAGTAGACGATGGAGAGACGGGCGCTGCCGCGCTCCTGGCCGCGCGGGGGCAGGACGACGCGATGCGGCGTCGAACGCCAGCGATCATTGGTCCAGAGCATCATCAGATCGCCGAGATTGACGACGAAGGATCCCGGAATGGCCGGCGCCTCGACCCACGCGCCCGAGGTCGTCTTCACCTGCAGGCCGCCCGCCGAGGCTTCGTTGCGGATCAAGGTCAGCAGGCCCAGATCGCGATGCTCGCCCGCGCGAAACTGGCCGGGCTCCGGCGGTGCCGTCGGCTCCGGATACCAGAGCAGGCGCATCATGTTGATGCCGCGGTCGAGCTTGTCGACGAAGTAATCCTCCGGCAGGTCGAGACCGCGGGCGAAGATGCCCGTCAACAGGCCGCTGAATTCGTCCATCGCCGCCCAATAGGCGAGCATGGCGGCGCGCAGTCCGGCCGGTTCGCGCGGCCAGAGATTGGGCGCGAAGTTGGGATAGGCGTCCGCGCTTTGAAAATAGGGTTCGTCCGGCACGCCATCGGGGCCGATCGCGAAGACTTCCTTGACGTCCGGCGGCGTCTCCCCGCCCTGCAAGCGGCTGAGGCGTTCCTCACCGTAGGCGATATAGCCCCGGTTCTGCTCGGGCCGCGGCCGGGCCACGCGGTGCTTTTCCGCCGTGGGCAAGGCGAAGAACGCGCCGGCGAGGTCGTAAGTCTCCTGCACCAGGTCCTCGGCTACGCCATGGCCCGTGGCGATGAAGAAGCCCGTGCTCTCGCAGGCCTCGACGACCTGGGCGACGAGCTCCGACCGCGCCGCGGCCATGCCATGGCGGTAATCGGAAAAATCGATGATCGGTAGTGTCGGCGTCACCATGGTCGTCTCCCGGACTGGATTCCATCGTGATGGGAAGCCTGACATCTCGAGGCCTCCGATCCCCACGAGCCGTATCGGACAGCATATACGACAATGGCGATCGGCCGTATCCGTCGCGACGGACGCTTTTGCCCTTCCGCCGGCCCACGTGTCCCACTTCACCCACGCGTTTTCGCCGTAACGGGGATGAGCGTAATAATGTCGCGGAAGCGCGCCAGGCCTCGTCCCCGCGTCGGCCGGCGGTGTATAAGGGCGGGCGTCAAGATCAGATACCGGGGAAGTTCGACATGTCCAAATCCGAGCCCGTCACCATCGATATGCATCCGGGTCGCAACGCCCAGGCCTACGGCATCGCCCGCGAGCTCGGCACCGATCCCGATTTGATTCATGCCCCGTCGGTCGGCGTCATCGGCAACAAGGGCGACAGCCAGTGCTATCTCGGCGTGCAGGGCAAGGTGGAGGCGATCCACGACAGTCTGCGCGCGCGGATCGGAACGCAGCCGGGACAAATCGCGATGCGGCTGGTGCAACCGGAATACACCGTCGCCACCTCGGACGGCATTCGCAACGGCACCCGGGAAATGCGCTACTCGCTGATCGGGCGCGAGGTGACGCACGATGCGATCTGCGAGCATGTGAGCGCCAGCGGGCTCGCCGGGACGATCGCCGTGGTCGCCTGCGACAAGCCGCCGGTCGGCACGCTCGCCGCGCTGCTGGAACACGACCTGCCCGCCATCATGATGTCGGACGGCTCGATCCATCCGGCGACCGACCCGGTCTCGAACGAAACCGTCGACCTGGTCACCGCCTATCAGGCGGCCGGCAACGAGGACGCGGCATTTCGCAAGCACATCGCCTGCGTCGCCTGCCCGGGCTATGGCAGCTGCGGCGGCATGTTCACCTACAACACGATGCAGACCTTCATCGGCGTCGTCGGCATGCAGCCCCTGCACATGGTCGCACCGCCCTCCGACGATCCACGCCGCATCGAGGAATTTCCCGCGGAGCTGGTCGGGTATCTCTCGAAGCTGATCGAGGCGGGCACGACGCCGCGCGACATCGTCGGGCGCGACGCGCTGCGCAACGCGCTGATCGTCGCCATGGCCGTCGGCGGTTCGACCAATGTCGTCCTGCACGCGCCGGAGATCGCGCGCGCCGCGGGTTTCCGCTCGTTCTGGAAAGACATCATCACGCCCGAGGAGTTCAACCACCTCTCGCAGCATGTCGTGCCCGTGCTGACCGACGCCCGGCCCTATGGGCGCTATTCGATGGTCGATATCGACCGGGTCGGCGGCGTGCAGGTCATCGTCAAGGAGCTGCTGGACGCGGGCCTGTTGAACGGCGACGTGCCGACCTGCACCGGCGAAACCCTGGCCGAGCAGGTCGCGCGGCTGGAGACGGCGCCGGCGGACGGCGAGGTGGTCTATCCGGTGAAGGCGCCCTACAAGCCGACCGGCGGCCTGCGCCTGCTGGGCGGCAATCTCTCACCCGAATACAGCGCCATCCTGAAACTCGCCGGGGTCGAGGGCGGCCTCGACGACAACGTGTTTCGGGGCCGGGCCCGGGTGTTCGAGGGGGAACAGGGCCTGCTCGACGCGCTCGAGCAGGCGCCCGGCAGCTTCAACGACCACGACATGATCATCGTTCGCTACGAAGGCCCGAGCGGCGCCCCCGGCATGCCGGAGATGCTGGACTCGACCTCGCGGATCACGACGCTCTGCCGCGAACGGGACATCGTCGTCGGGCTGATGACGGACGCGCGTTTCTCCGGCGGATCGGTCGGGCTGGTCATCGGCCATGTCGGACCGGAGGCGGCGATCGGCGGCCCGATCGCCTATATCGAGGACGGCGACGAGATCGTCGCGGACCTGAACCGGAACGAGCTGAACTGCCCGGCGCTCGACGATTCCGAGGTTCTGGCGGCCCGCCAGGCGCATTGGCGCAAGACGGTCGAGGACAACGGCGGCATTCATCCGAACTGCGGGGACGCCGGCACGCGACTGTTGAACCGGATGCGTATGTCGTCGGTGCCGGCCACCGAGGGCGCGGGTATCCATCCCAATCGCGAACTCTGGGTCAAGGATCCGCGCGACCCCGTCGTCACCGCGTTCGAGCCCCACAACACATGGCGGGACGCCTGAGGGCGATCCGCCACTTCCAACGGGCGGCCACGTCCTTTTCGAACAAGACCGGGCAGGACGTCGTCGACGGCGAAGGCCCCAGCGCCGTGATGGAGATAGCATGGCCCGGATACCGATCTTGGACGAGAACGATCGCGACACCGATCCCAGCGCCCGTGCGGCCTTGCTGGCCGCCGGCCAGGCCCGGGGACGGCTGATCAACGTCTACCGGGCGATGGCCAACCGGCCGGAGGCCCTCGCGGCACTGACGCCATTGCTGCAGACCGTTTACCGCAAGGACTCGACGCTGTCGCCGCAGCACGGCGAACTCGCCTATCTGACGGCGACGACGGCGAACGACTGTTTCTACTGAATTCCCACCCACACGGCGCTCGGTCGGGCGCTCGGGCTGAGGGAAGACCAGATGCGCCATCTTCTGGACGACCCTCTGCCACAGGGTGTCTACGCGCCGGCGGAGGCGGCCATCGTGCGCTACGCCCGCAAGTCGACCCGGTTGGAAAATATCGACGACGTGACCTACGGCGACCTGGCGCGCCACTTCTCGAAGCAACAAATCATCGACCTTTGCCTCACCGTCGGGCTTTCCAATATGATCAACCGCTTCCATGCCACCTTCCTGACGGACGTTGACGCGGAGACCCTGTCGGAGGTGGCGGCCGGGAACCCCGAGCCCGGGGTCTGCCCCATCCCTCTGCCCCCACGTCCAGACACCACAGGTGACGCTGGACCGAATCCGAATTGAAGGAGAAACCTCCGATGGAGCAAAAGGTCGTCGCCTGTGGCGCCGGGTTCGCCGGCGACCGGACGGAACCGGCGGTGGCGCTTGCTGCCTCGGGTCGGGTCGACGCCATCGGTCTCGAATGCCTGGCCGAGCGGACTATCGTTCCCGGGCTCCGCGCCCGCCGGAGCGATCCCGAAGCCGGCGCGGACCCCAGGCTGGAGCGTCGCCTGCGACCGCTGCTTCCGGTCGCTCGGGCCAACGGCTGCCGCGTCATCTCCAATCTGGGTGCCGCCAATCCGGCGGCGGCGGGGCGCAAGATCGCCAGGCTGGCCGCCGAGCTCGGCTGCCGGGGGCTTCGCGTCGCGGCCGTCGTCGGCGACGACGTCGCGGGCCTCGCCAAGCATATCGCGTGGGACGATATGGTGGACGGCAACCTGCTGGGCGCCCACGCCTATCTCGGGGCCGATGCGCTGCGCGAGGCAATCGTCGAGGGCGCGGACGTCGTGGTTACCGGCCGGGTCGCGGACTCGGCGCTGTTCTCGGCCGAACTGCTGCCGATCCTGGAGGACGACGGCGACGCGCTGGCCGGCGCCACGACGGTCGGCCACCTGCTCGAATGCTCCGGCCAGGTGACGGGCGGCAATTTCGAGATGCCGGACGGCGACAGCCTGAGCGCGGCCGACTTCGCCGAACTCGGCTTTCCGCTCGCCACGGTCCGGGCGGACGGCACGGCGGAGATCGGCCTCCTGGACGGCGCGCCGGGGCGCCTCGACCGGCTCACCTGCACGCTGCAACTGCTGTACGAGGTGCACGATCCGAGCGCCTATATCACGCCCGACGGCATTCTCGATTTCACCGGCGTCGTCTTCGAGGAGGTAGGCCCGAACCGCGTTCGGGTCAGCGGTGCGCGGGCCCGCGGCCGGCCGGAGCGGCTGAAGGTGTCGGGTTTCGTCGAGCAACCGGGTTTCATCGCCGACATCGAGATCGGCTACGCCGGCAGCCACGCGCTGAACCGTGGCCGCCTCGCCGCCGATGCGCTGCGTCTGCGCCTCGACGATTTTCCGGACGAGGACGTCCGTATCGACCTGGTCGGCGTCGATTCGACCCTGGGTGCCGCCTCCCTGCCGCCCGCCAACCGCATGCCGGAGGTCCGCGTCCACGTCTCGGCCCGCTGCCGCGACGCACAGGCGGCACAGATCGTCGAGGACGAGGTTTATGCCCTCACGCTGTCGGGGCCCGCGGGCGGCGGCAGCGTCCGAAGCGAGAGGCGGCCGAGCCTGGCGGTCGTCGACGGCTTCATCGATCGCGACCTGGTCGCGACGGAGACTGTGTGGGAGCAGGTCAAATGAGAGTCGGCGCGATTTCGGTCGGACGTTCCGGCGACAAGGGCGGGACCTTGGACCTGTCCCTGGTCGCCCTCGACGAGGAGAAATACCGCTGGCTGGAAGCCCGGCTGACGGAAGAGGTAGCGCAGGCGGCGATCTCCCGCGTCATGCCGGGTATCGTCGCCCGTTATCCGGTCCCCGGTCTGAACGCGCTGAAGTTCGTCATCGAGGACGCCTTGCCGGGCGGCGTCTACGCGACGCTGCATGCCGGCCTGCACTGGCAGAAGGCGGCGATCTGGGTCCTCCTCGACCTGGAACTCGACTGAACGCGAAACGGCATCCCCGAACGACGCGATGGAGTTGCGGAACGTGGAAAACATCGTCGGCATCGATGTCGGAGGAACCTTCACGGATCTCTACTACGCGGACGACGAGGGGTGCCGGACGACGACCAAGGTACCTTCGAACCCGCGCGATCCGTCGGCCGCGTTGATCCACGCGCTGCAGGCGAGCGACGTCGATCCGGCGGCGACCGCTCTCATCGTGCACGGCACCACGATCGCGACCAACGCCATCATCGAGCGCAAAGGCGCGCGCGCGGCATTGATCACGACGCGCGGGTTTCGCGACATCCTCGAACTCGGGCGTCGCGACCGGCCGACGATGTATGGCCTCGGCGGTGTCCAGCAGCCGTTGATCCCCCGCGATCTGCGCTTCGAGGTGGACGAGCGGCTGGATGCGCGCGGCGAGGTCCTGCGGCCGCTGCACCGGGACGAGGTTCTGGCGCTCGGCACAGCCCTGGCAAACGAGGGAATCGAAGCGGTCGTCGTCTGCTTCCTTCATGCCTACGCCAATCCGGCGCACGAACAGGCGGCGGCCCGATGGCTGGCGGAACTCGACGCCGGCTTCGAGATCGTCACCTCGCATTCGGTCTGCAACGAGTATTTCGAGTTCGAGCGGACGAGCACGGCCGCGATCCAGGGCTTTCTGCAACCCCTGGTCGCCGGCTACGCGCGGCGCCTGCGCGAACGCCTGGACGAGGGCGGCTACCGGAGCGAGGCCCTGATCATGCAGTCGAGCGGCGGCGTGGTGCCGCTCGACCAGGTTGCGGCCAGGGCGGCGAACATCGTCCGCTCGGGCCCGGCCGCCGGTGTCATGGCGGCCACCCGGCTCGCCGGCGAGGCCGGCTTCGACAACATCATCACCGGCGACATGGGTGGCACCAGTTTCGACGTCGCGGTCGTCGTCGACGGCACGCCCAAGGTGGCGCGGGCCAGCCGCCTCGACTTCCGGGTGATCTTGAAGCTGCCGATGATCGACGTGCATACCATCGGCGCCGGCGGCGGCAGCATCGCCGGCCTGGATGGTGCGGGCATCCTGCAAGTCGGACCGGAAAGCGCCGGGGCCGACCCGGGGCCGGCGTGTTACGGGCGGGGCGGCACGGCGCCGACGGTGACGGACGCCAACGTCGTGCTCGGCCGCATCGACTGGGCTCGGCCGATCGGCGCGGGTGACCAAGAGGCTCTCGATCTCGAGGCGGCACGCGCCGCCATCGGCGACCTCGGCAAATGCCTTGATCTCGGTGTCGAGGAAACGGCGGAGGCCATACTCCGCGTGGTCAATCACACCATGGCCGGCCGCACGCGGCTGCTGTCGATCGAACAAGGACTGGACCCGCGCGACTTCACCTTCGTCTGTTTCGGCGGGGCCGGCCCCCTGCACGGCGCCGCCATCATGCGCGACGTCGGCATTTCGCGTCTGCTGGTGCCGCCCGAGCCCGGGGTGCTGTGCGCGACGGGCTGCTGCATCGCCGACATTCGCCACGACGTCTCACGCACGGTCGAGCGGCCCCTCGGCGAGCTCGGCGACGGCGAACTCGACGACATGCTGGATGAGCTGAGGCGCACCGGCGAAGCGCACCTGACCGCCTCCAGGCAACAGGACGTCACGCCCGACGTCAGCTATACGGCGGACCTGTGCTACTTTGGGCAGATCCACAACCTGCGCGTCGCCATCGAACGCGGCTGGTCCGCGGAACGCCTCGGCGGCGCCTTCGAGGCGGCCTACCGCGCCGAATTCGGCAACACGCTCGCCGACGTGCCCGCCACCCTCGTCAGCGTGCAGGCCGTCGTGTCCGCGCCGCCGCCGGGGCGTGTTGTGAGATCGCCGGGCGATGTCGTCGCGCGCCCGGCGACGCCAGCCCGTCGGCGTCCCGTCCATTTCGGCGCCTGGCTGGACACGGCCATCTACGATCGCCGTGCGCTCGAACCGGGCATGTCTTTCGCAGGACCGGCCGTGGTCGAGCAGGCTGACACGACAACGATCGTCGAGCCCGGAATGCGGGCCAGCGTCGACGGCTTCGGCAACCTTCAGGTGGAGGCGAACTCATGAACGGTGCGAAACCCGATCCGATCACGCTCGCCGTCACGCGCGGTGCCCTGCACCAGATCGCGGACGAGATGGATCTGCATCTAATCCACGCCGCCATCTCGCCGATCATTTCGGAAATGCACGACTGCGCACACGGCATCTACGATGCCGCGACGGGCGAGACCATCGCACAGGGCGGCTACGGCCTGCCCATGTTCCTCGCCAACATGCAGTACACGATCCAGAACCTGCTTTCCCATGTCGCGGCGGAAGGCGGCTTCCAGCCGGGCGACATCTGGATCGTCAACGATCCCTATCTATCGGGCTCCCACCTGCAAGACGTCACCCTGGTGGCGCCCTACTTCGTCGACGGCGAGATCTTCGCGCTCTTGGCCAACACCGGACACTGGATGGACGTCGGCGGCAGCGTCCCCGGCGGCTGGGCACCGCAGGCGCGCGAAATTCATCAGGAAGGGATCATTATTCCGCCGCTCAGGCTGTTCAAGCGCGGCGTGCGCAACGAGGAGGTCGTCCGGCTGATCCTCGCCAACCTCCGCCTGCCGGAGCAGATCGCCGGCGATCTGGCCGCGATGACCCAGGTCTTTCACGTCGGCGAGCGCGGCCTGGCGGACCTGATCGGGCGCTACGGCACTCGAACGGTCCGG
The DNA here is from genome assembly GCA_951812805.1 of uncultured Alphaproteobacteria bacterium. Classification (GTDB taxonomy): domain Bacteria; phylum Pseudomonadota; class Alphaproteobacteria; genus JASLMY01. Next base: position 225,230 of record CATOSZ010000005.1, read on the forward strand.
GCCTGCGTCGAGGAGATGATGGAACGCTCCGAGCGGCAGATGCGCGACCATATCGCTGGCATTCCCGACGGCACCTATCGCTTTGTCGACCACTTCGATAACGACGGCATCGTCGACGCGCCACTGGCGGTGGAATTCGCACTTTCCGTCGACGGCACGAACATGCACCTCGATTTCACCGGAACCTCTCCCGCGGCAATCGGACCGCTGAACATGGCGGAAACCACGACCCGCTCGCTCGCCTTCGTCGCGCTCAAGCACCTGTTCCCCGACGTCCCGGTCAACGGCGGCACATTCCGGCCCATCCACTTCGAAGTGCCCGAGGGCTGCATGCTGGCCGCCCGCTATCCCGCGCCGGTCTGTGGCTATACCGACGTCATAAACCGGGTGATCGACGTCGTGTTCGGCGCCTTGGCCCAGGCCATTCCAGAGATCACGCCCGCCGCCCCCTTCGGCACGACGGGCGTGACGACCGTTTCCGGTCGCCGCGACGACGGCAGCTATTACGTCGCCGTCTTCCCCTACCCCGGCGGCTATGGTGCCAGTGCCCAGGGCGACGGCCTGGTCAACGGCACGCTGCCGAGCTCGCTCGCCGGCTTCATGTCGGTGGAGATGAGTGAGCATCGTTTTCCCCTTCGCTTCGAGAACCTGGCCATTCGCGAGGACTCGAGCGGGCCCGGCCGCCACCGCGGCGGCTGCGGCACGACCTACGAGATCACGGCGCTCAAGGACTGTCTCGTCTCCGTCCTCGGTGACCGGGTCGACCACGCGCCCTTCGGCATCTCCGGCGGCGGGAGCGCGGAACCCAACCGGGTGCGCTTCCATTCCGGGAGTCGGGAGTGGGAACCGGAGATGCGTAGCAAGGCCGAGAAGGTCCCGCTCGCTCCCGGCGACAGCGTCCGGCTGTGGTCGCCCGGCGGGGGCGGTTTCGGCGACCCGCGGACCCGCGACCTCGATGCGGTCGAACGCGATCTCGATCAAGGCATCGTCACCCCGGAATGCGCCGAGGCCGTCTATGGCGCCGTCGTCGAACGGGAGACGAACCTCGCCGGCGCGCCCCGCTACCGCCTCGACCGCGCGGCCTCGCGGCGACGCCGCTCCGGCACCGCTCGGACGTGATGGCCAGCGTTCACCCCTGCATCGCCCGCCAGATCCGTTCCGGCGTCGCCGCGCCGTCGAAGTGCCGAACGCCGAATGGGCGAAGCGCATCGACCACCGCGTTGGCGATCGCCGAGGGGGCGCCGACGACGGCGGCCTCCGCCGCGCCCTTCACGCCGAGCGGGTTGGTGGTGCAGCGCGTCGGACTGTAGGTCACGTCGAAGAACGGCAGATCGTCGGCGCGCGGCAGAGCGTAATCCATGAAAGACGCGGCGAGCGGCTGGCCGCTTTCGGCGTCCACCACCACACGTTCCCGCAGGGCCTGGCCGATGCCCTGTGCCGTCGCCCCGTGCGTCTGCCCCTCGGCCAGCATCGGGTTGACCAGCACGCCATAATCGTCGACCACGGTATAGCGCTGGACCGCGACGGTACCGGTCTCCGGGTCGATCTCGATTTCGACGGCGTGCGCGCCGTTCGGGAACGTCATGTGCTCACGTGTCCAGTGATCGTAGGTGTCGAGCGGCGCGCCGGCGTCGCGTGCCCGGTCGGCAACCTCGAACAACCCGATCGACCGATCGGTACCCGCGACGGTGAACCGCCCCTCGGCGAACTGGATGTCCTCGCGCGCGGCTTCCAGCGCCTCGGCCGCGATCACCCTGCCCTTCTCGACGATCTCCCCGGCCGCACGCCACATCGACGTGCCCGCCATGTAGGTCGAGCGCGAGCTGCCATGCCCTCCGCCGGTCGGAATGGCATCCGTATCGCCGTCGCGCAGATGAACAACGCTGTCGGGAACGCCGAGCAGCTCGCTCACGATCTGGGGGAAGCTGGTCTCGTGCCCCTGGCCGATCGTCTGGGTACCGCTGATCAGGGTGACGGTGTCGTCTTCCTCGAACCTGATCTCGACGTTCTCGTGCGGTGAGCCGCCGGTCGCCTTGATGTGATAGGCGAAGCCGAAGCCTCGCAGGCGGCCCCGCGCCTCGCTCTCCGCCCGCCGCAGCGCAAAGCCGTCGAGGTCGGCCCGGGTGAGGACGGCATCCAGGCAGGCGGCGTAGTCGCCGCTGTCGACACTCTCGCCAAGCGCGTTGGTGAACGGCATGGCCTCGGCCGGAAAGAAGTTCCGCTGGCGAAGCGCCGCCGCATCGAAGCCGCCTTCCCGCGCCGCCGTGTCGATCAGGCGCTCGACGATGAAATTGGCTTCCGAGAACCCGGGCGCCCGGGTCACACCCAGGGGCGTGGTGTTGGTATAGACCGCCGATAGCTGCAGGGAGATCGCCGGAATGTCGTAGACCGTGCCCGCCAGATGACTGAACAGGGCGGCCTGCACACCGCCCATGGCGCCGACCATGTAGGCCCCGAGATTGGCCGCACTTCGGATCTCCAGCGCCAGGAAGCGGCCGTCGGCGTCGAGCGCCAGCCTGGACGTCGAGGCATGATCACGGGCCTGATGGTCGGTCAGGAACATCTCCGATCGCGTGGCGATCCATTTCACCGGCCGCCCCACACGCCGCCCGGCCCAGGCGAGCAGGGGAAATTCCACATAGGCGAAATTCTTCACCCCGAAGGCCCCGCCGACGTCGGGGGCGACGAAGCGTACCGCGCTGTTCTCGACGCCGAGGGATTTCGCCGTCACCTCGCGCATGAGATGGAGGTTCTGGCTCGAGACGTGCAGCGTATAGCGTTTCCCTTTCGCGTCCCACGTGCCGATCACGCCGCGCGGCTCCAGCGGGTTGATAACGATGCGCGGGTTTTCCAGCGACAGCTCGACCACCCGGGCCGCGGTGCGCATCGCCGCGTCCACCGCGTCGCGGTCGCCAAAATGTTCCTCGAAACAGACGTTGCCGGGCCCGTCGGCATACAGGCGAGGCGCGTCCGGCGCCCGGGCGGCGTCCGGCGTGGTGACCACGGCGAGCGGCGTGTAGGTCACATCGATCCGCTCTGCCGCATCCAGGGCCTGCGCCACCGTTTCGGCAATGACCATTGCCACCGGCTCGCCCACGTGGCGCACCACCCCGTCGGCGAGCAGCGGTTGGGGCAGAAAGCCGAACGGCGTGCCGGTCTTGGCGTTCGCCACGGCGTTCGGCATCAAGGGCGAAAGCCCGTCGGCTTTCACGTCGTCGTTCGTCAGCACCGCGATCACACCGTCGGCCCCGCGGGCCGCCGACACGTCGATCGCGTCGATCCGCGCATGGGCGTGCGGTGAACGCAGGAACACCGCATGGCACAGGCCCTCGAAACCGAGGTCGTCGAGATAGGCGCCCTTCCCGGTCAGGAACTTCGGGTCCTCACGACGCTTCGGCGCGTCGCCGATCCTCGATGCCGCCTCTTCACTCATCGCGCCTAATATCCCTCGGTGACGTCGATCGGTTGCAGCAGCGGCTCGCCCGCCTCGAGGCGGGCGACGTTGGCGGCGATCTCGCTTACCAGCTGGACGACTGTCGGCCGGCGGGCGACGTGCGGCATGACGGTGACGTTCGGGTGCCCCCAGAGCGGGCTCTCCGGCGGCAGGGGTTCGGGCCAGAGGGCGTCGAGCGCGGCGTGGGAGAGCTGCCCGGAATCGAGCGCGGCGATCAGGTCCGCGTCGACGACATGCTTGCCGCGGCCGACGTTCACCAGCATCGCGCCTCGCGGCATCATGGCGAAGGTGCGGGCGCAGAAGATGCCTTCCGTCTCCCGTGTCAGCGGCAACAGGCAGACGGCGATGTCGCACTGGGCCAAAAATGCCTCCAGCTGATCGTCGCCGTGAAACAGCGGCACGTCCTCGCCCGCCCGCCCTCGCCGCACCCAGGCCGAAACCGGGAAGCCCAGCGTCTTCAGCACCGCCGCCGGCGCCTTGGCCATCATGCCGTAACCGAGGAAACCGACGCGACGCTCCTCCGGCCTGTCAATCAGCATTTAATTCTGACCCCCTATCGGCGTGCAAAATTGACCCCCCCCTCCCTTGCTTCGACGGAGGTTGTCCCGGTAGTCCACGGGAGGGCCCCGCGCGGCTTCGTGTAGCGCTTTGCGTTACGCGGAGCGAAGCCGCGTGGGAGGGGCCTGTGGGCCCACCGGGACAACCGGGCCGGCGGCGGAACGTGGGGATCAGGTGGGGTTCTTGAAGTGGCAATGAGCTTTTGAAGTAGTGTCCAGACTGTTCTGCAAGTTTGTCATGGCTGCCGATGAGGGCCACCGGCATGCCTGGCGCGGAGATTTCGATTGCTCGGAGCGCCAGGCATGCCGAGCCGCCGTCAGGCGGCTTTCTGGATGCGTTCGCTTTTGCTCTCCTTGAGATGGATCATGTTGAGCTAGCGGTTGGCATCCAGCCAGTCCTCATGGATTTCGATCGCGAGAGCCCGGACCAGCCGGAGGCAGCTCATCCACCCCATCGGCCCGGACTTGTGCCCCAGCTACGAAACCCCTTTTGCAGAACAATCTGTACAGGACCCGTTTTGATTTGCCCGCCTTTGCGATGAAAGCCCCCAGGCTGATTGGCTCCATATAGCGGATCAGCCTGGGGCTTTGCTTACAGGGCGGCTACTTTTGTCGTCGCTGTTTGCTTTGTGCGAAGCGGTAAGACATGTTGCCTGTTTCGATGATTGCGCAGTGATGCGTTACACGATCCAGCAACGCGGTTGTCATTTTTGCATCTCCGAAGACGGAGACCCATTCCCCGAACTCCAGATTGGTGGTGATGATGACGCTGGTCTTCTCATAGAGTTTGCTGATCAGGTGGAACAAGAGCGCACCGCCGGATTTGGGGAATGGGATATAGCCCAGTTCGTCGATGATGACGCAATCCATGGCCGTCAGTTGCCGGATGATCTTGCCGGCGTTGCCTTCGGCCTGTTCCTTGATCAGCGCATTGATCAGATCGACGGCGTTGAAGAAACGGACCTTCTTTCCCTGATTGATCAACAGCGTCCCCAGAGCAATGGCGATGTGGGTTTTGCCCGTACCGGTTCCGCCCACCAGAATGAGGTTGTGGGCCTCCTGGGTGAACTGCCCTGAGCAGAAGGGGTCGATTTGCGCTTGGGTGACGGCGGCTAGGCCGTAATCGAAAGTGGCGAAGTCCTTATGGTGGGGGAACTTCGAGGCCCGCATTTGGTGCTGGATAGAGCGCACCCGGCGCTCTACAGTCTCGGCGTCGATCAGTTGCTTTATCGCAGTGGTCAGACTTGGCGGCTTGCGCGCGGCCAGCAAAGCTTCGGCGCAAGCCGCCATTCCATACAGCCTCAGGGCGATCAGTTGGTCTATCAAAGCTTTCATGCGACGGCCTCCCCGGCAACGCACAGCGTCTCATAGCGCTTGCAGTCCGCTTCGGGCCGCAAGGTCAGTTGCGGATAGGCGTGGCTCTCGCCCCATGGCGCGATGACCGGCTCCACCAGTTGGTTGATCAGATTGATGATGGCCGGAAGGCGCAGCGTGTTCTGCTCCACGGCCAGTTCACAGGCTATCTCGACCACCTCGATCCCGTGATCCTGGGCCAGCAGGAGCAGATCGACAAACTCCCGGTCCCCGCCTTTGCCGGCCATGTAATGCGCCCTGACCCGGTGCATCGCCTCAGGCAATTGCCAACCCACAAAGGGCGCGCCATCTCTCAGCGCGCCGGGCTTGCGGTCGAGTAGGGGCAGGTAATGCCAGGGCTCGAAATAGCTGGCGTTGCGGGTAAAGCGGCGCTTGTGCTCGGCAATCACATTCTGCCCTGACACAACCACGATCCGGTCCGCATAGGCGCGCAGAGAGACAAGCTCCCCGGCGAACCGGGAGGGGACGCTATAGCGATTGGTGGCATATTGGACCAGACAGGTAGAGCGGACACGAGCGGCCTTCTCAACATAGCCGTCAAAAGCCCGGCCCAGGGGACGCAGTTCGGCGCACTCGTCTGCGAACACGTCCGAGATCTTGCGATCCGATTGTTCGGGGTGGGCGCGATTCGCCAATTCCTCGCAGCGCAGACGCAACCAGCCGTTCAGCGCATCCAGATCGTCAAAGGCGGGCTTGGGCGCAAACAGCTGTCCCCGCAGGAACCCAACCTGGTTCTCAATCTGACCCTTCTCCCACCCCGCCGCGGGTGTGCAAGCAACCGGTTCCATCACATAGTGGTTCATCAACGCCAGAAAGCGCGGATGGAACACACGGTCCTTAGAGCGCGAAACATAGGTTACCATCGTCTTGGGGTTGTCGATGATCACCCGGCGCGGTACGCCGCCATAGAAAGACATCGCCCGTGCAAAGGCGTCCAGCACCATCTCCTGAGATTCGCTGGGATAGGCAACAACAAAGGGCTTGCGGCTATGACATAGGCGGAAGTGGGCAACCTTTACCTTCTGCTCGACACCGCCCAGGACAGCGTATTCCGTGCTCCAGTCAAACTGGAGCGCGTCACCTGCCGTAAAGTGCAACGGAATGAACGCATCCCCCGATCCGGCGCCAGAACGCTTCAGGTCGCGGACAAACCTCTGAACCGTCGAGTAGGATCCGCTATAGCCTTCCGACACAAGCTGCTCATAAAGCTTCTTGGCCGTCCGGCGCTCACGGCGCGGGCGCCCCAGGTCCTGCTCAAAGAGCGCCCGAAGCCGGCTGGCGAAGCCATCGCTAAGCTTACGCCGGACGGGTGAAACGCGCCGCTGATAGCTCGGTGGATCGCCGTCCTTCAGATACTTCTTAATCGTGTTCCGCGACAAACCAGTCTGACGAGATACAGATCGGATACTCCGACCCTCCCGTAATATCCAACGTCGGATCTTCAATACGCTTTCCATCAATACCACCTGCTCTTTCCTCCGCACTGTTCCGTGCGGATGCTAGCGTTCCAGGTGGGTCAATTCTTACCGCTCATAACCCACCAAAGTGGGTCAGTTTTGCATGCCGATTCACAATCATGGGCAAGAACTTCGACGCCACGGGCGGCTTCGGCCCGGAACTGGTGACCCCCGACGAGCTGCCGGCGGGCGCGGACGGCCTGGAGATCACCACCAAGCTGAACGGCAAGACGATGCAGAAGTCGAAGACCGACCAGCACATCTTCGACGTTCCGACGACGATCCAGTTGATGTCCGAGGTCATGACGCTGGAGCCGGGCGACGTCATCATCATGGGCACGCCGCATGGCGTCGGCGCCGCCAGGACGCCGCCGGTGTGGATGAAGCGCGGCGACGTCTGCGAGGTGTCGATCAAGGGCATCGGCACCTTGATGAACCGGATCGTGGCCGAAAAATAGGCCGCCGCCGCCGCAAAACCGACCCGATACGACGGAGACGCATGCCGTGACGAACTCGACCAGCGGCGGCTTTCAGCCGCGCCGCAGCTTCATCTTTGCCCCGGGCACCAACCCGGCGATGTTTCCCAAGGCGCTGGCCTCCGGCGCCGACATCGTGTGCATCGACCTCGAGGACGCGATCGCGCCGCAGCACAAGGACGAAGCGCGTGAGAAGACCTTGAAGCTGTTCCACGAACCGCAGGCCGACGACGGGGTCGAGCGGATGGTGCGGATCAACTGTCTGCGGACCCGCGATGGCTATGCGGACATTCTGGCGATCCTCGACAGCCCCGTACCACCGCCCTCGATCATGCTGGCCAAGGTCGTCTCGCCGGACGAGGTGGCCTCACTGGACGAGCTGTTCACCGAGAACGACGTGGCGACCCGCCTGCAGGTGATCATCGAAACCAACCGGGGCCTGGAGGCCTGCCACGAGATCGCGCGCTCCTCCAACCGGATCGACGCCCTGTTCTTCGGCGGCGTCGACATGGCGGCGGAACTGCGGGCGGGCGGCGACTGGAACTCGCTGGTCTATGCCCGGGCCCGCCTGGCACACGCGGCGGCGAACGCCGGCCTCGACGTCATCGACGTGCCCTACCTGGACCTGAACGACCTCGACGGCATGCGGGCGGAGGCGGAGGCCTGCGCCAACCTCGGCTTCAGCGGCAAGGGCTCGATCCATCCCAAGCAGATCCCGATCCTGAACGAGGTGTTCGGGCCGAGTGAGGCACAGGTCGCGCACGCCCGCCGGGTCATCGCCGAGTTCGAGGCCTCCGACAGCGGCCTGCTGGTGGTCGACGGCAAGCTGATCGAAAAGCCGGTGCTGCGCACCATGTACCGCCTGGTCGACGTGGCGGAACAGATCGCCGCGCGCGGGGGCTGACGGGCGCCGCCATCACGATTGCCCGCGACGGGATCCTTGAATAGGGCCCAACCGATCCTACATATGCCGCGACGGAACGATATATCGGATTGATATATCAATTCCGCAATCGAGGCGGTGGGGAAACGCGGGTCATGAATGTCAAAACGATGTGCCTCGGCGTGCTGTCGATCGGCGAGGCGACGGGATATGAGATCAAGAAGCAGCTGGAAGGCCCGTTCCACCATTTCTACCAGGCGAGCTTCGGGGCGATCTATCCAGCCCTGAGCGCCCTGCTGGCCGACGGCCTTGTCTCCGTGCGCGAAGAACCGCAGGACGGCAAGCCCGACAAGAAGATCTATGCGCTGAGCGAGACGGGCCGCGCCGCGCTGCTGGCGGAGCTTTCGCGCCCGCCGGGGCCGGACCGGGTCCGCTCCGAGTTTCTAGCGCAGATGGTCTTCGTCGAGCTGTTGGCGGACGATCTGGTCGCCGATTTCGTCGCCACCCGCCTCGAGCATTACGAAACCCAGCTTGCCGGGCTGCGGGGCATCGACCCCGACCGGTTGCCGCCCGGGCGCCGCTTCGCGCTCGGCTACGGCCTGGCGGTCTACGAGGCCGGTAACGCCTATCTCCGCGCCAACCGCCATCTGCTCGACGACGCCGCGCGGACCGCGCCGGCGCGCGACGCGGCGGACTGAGGGAGGCGGGAGCCATGCGACGCAGTGTCCTTCTCGCCCTGGTGATGGCGCTGGCCGCGGCCGTTTGGATGGCGAGCGGCCGCCTGCCGGACTTCATGGCCAATGCCGCCAACGAAGCCGAAACCGCAGCCGAGACGAGCGCGCCGGCGGCGACGGAACGTCCCCTGGCGGCGGTCCGGGTGTTGCGCTCGACGGCGCGGGAGCGGGCGCGGGTCGTGGTCATCCACGGCCATACGGAAGCGATCCGCAAGGTCGACATCAAGGCGGAGACGCAGGGCCGCGTGGTCGAACTTCCTGTCGCCAAGGGCCAACGGGTGCGCAAGGGCGACATCGTCGCCCGCCTCGCCCTCGACGAGCGCAAGGCCATGCTGCGCGAGGCGGAGGCCCTGGCGCGCCAGCGCGAGATCGAATTCACCGCCTCCAAGCGGTTGAAGGCCAAGGGCTTCCGCGCCGAAACCGCCTTCGCGGCGAGCGAGGCCAGCCTGGACGCCGCCCGCGCCCAGGTGACGGCCATGCAGATCGACCTCGATAAGACGGTGGTCCGCGCGCCCTTCGACGGCGTGATCGAGACCCAGCCCGCCGAACTCGGCGCCTTCCTCAAGGTGGGCGAGGTCGTCGCGGGAATCGTCGACCAGGACCCCTTTCTCGTCGTCGGCCAGCTTTCGGAGAACGACGTCGCCGGCCTCACCATAGGCGCCACGGCCCGGGCCCGCCTGGTCACCGGCGAGACCCTCGAAGGCCGCATCCGCTTCATCGCGGCGATCGCCGATCCCGAAACCCGCACCTTCAGGATCGAATTGGAGGTGGCGAACACGGACGGCCGGCTGCGCGACGGCGTGACGGCGGAGATCAGCCTGCCGCTCGGCGCCGACCGGGCGCATCGGCTTTCTCCGGCGCTGCTGGTGCTGAACGATGCCGGCGAGGTCGGCGTGCGCGCGGTCGAGGGCAACGCGGTCGTCTTCCACGCGGTCGAGGTACTGGGCGACGACGCGGCCGGTGTCTGGGTGATCGGACCGCCAGACGCCGTTGACATCATCGCCGTCGGCCACGTCTTCGTGCGCGCCGGCCAGAAGGTGCGCGTCGTCCGGATCACCACGGCGCCGGGCGCATGAACGCCGTCATAGATGCCGCGATCCATCGATCGCGCACGGTGCTGAGCCTGATGGTGCTGATCATCGCGGCGGGCCTGTTCTCCTACCTGACCATCCCGAAGGAAAGCAGCCCGGACATCGACATCCCCATCATCTACGTCTCCTTAGGGCACGAGGGCATCTCGCCCGAAGACGCCGAACGCCTGTTGGCCCGGCCGATGGAACAGGCGCTACGCGCCATCGAGGGCGTCAAGGAGATGCGGACCAACACCTCGGAGGGCCGCGCCTCCGTCGTATTGGAGTTCGAAGCCGGCTTCGATGCCGACCAGGCGCTGATCGACGTCCGTGAAAAGGTCGACGAGACCAAGCCCGAGTTGCCGGAGGACAGCGACGAGCCGACGGTGAACCAGGTCAACATCTCCCTCTTTCCGGTGCTGACGGTGACGCTGGCGGGGGAGCTGCCGGAACGCACGCTGTTCGCCATCGCCCGGGATCTGGAGGAGGAGATCGAGGGCCTGACCGGGGTGCTGGAGGTCGACATCGCCGGCAAGCGGGAGGAGCTGCTGGAGATCGTCATCGATCCGGTTCGCCTGCAGAGCTATCGCATCTCCGAGGTCGAGCTGTTCGAGACGGTCGCCCGCAACAACCGGCTGGTGACGGCCGGCGCGCTCGACACCGGGCGCGGCAACTTCGCCGTCAAGGTTCCGGGCCTGTTCGACGAGGCCGACGACCTGTTGAACCTGCCGATCCGCGCCGAGGGCGACGGCATCGTGCGCCTGCGCGACGTCACCAGCGTGCGTCGTACCTTCAAGGACGCCACGGGACACGCCCGGGTCGACGGCCGCCGCGCCGTGACGCTGGAGATCAAGAAGCGGATCGGCGCCAATGTCATCGATACCATCGAGGCCGTTCGCGCCACCGTCGCCGAGGCCCGCCAGGTCTGGCCGGAGGGAATCGAGGTCGCCTTCATTCAGGACGCTTCGCGGCAAATCCGCGGCATCTTGAGCGATCTGCAGAACAGCGTGCTGAGTGCCATCCTCCTGGTGATGATCGTCGTCGTCGCCGCGCTCGGCCTGCGCACGGCGACGCTGGTCGGCCTCGCCATTCCGACCTCCTTCCTCTTCGGCATGCTAGTGCTGGACGGCGCCGGCCTGACGGTCAACATCGTCGTGCTGTTCTCCATGATCCTCGCCGTCGGCATGCTGGTCGACGGCGCCATCGTCGTCACCGAATACGCCGACCGGAAGATGGCCGAGGGCGCGGTGCGCCGCGCAGCCTACGCGGAGGCGGCCAAGCGCATGGCCTGGCCGATCACCGCCTCGACGGCGACGACGCTCGCCGCCTTCATGCCGTTGCTGTTCTGGCCCGACGTGGTCGGCGAGTTCATGAAGTTCCTCCCCATCACGCTGATCGCGACCCTGGTCGGCTCGCTCGTCACGGCGCTGATTTTCGTGCCGACCCTCGGCGCCAGGATCGGCCGCGCCGGCAACGCCTCGCCCGAGGCGATGGCCGCCCTGCGGCAAGCGGAAAGCGGCGACGTCCGGGCGCTCCCGGGCCTAACGGGGCGCTATGTCCGCATGTTGGACCGGCTGATCGGCCATCCCCTGAAGATGGTCGCCCTCTCGTTCGCGCTGCTGGTGGGCGTGTGGGTCTATTACGTCAACCACGGCAACGGCGTGGAGTTCTTTCCCGACGTGGAGCCGGAGCAGGCGCTGATCTACGTGCATGCGCGGGGCAACCTGTCGACCGACGAGAAGGACGCGCTGGTCCGCGAAGTCGAGGAGCGCGCGCTCCACGCCCCGGGCATCGAGACGGTCTATACCCGCTCCGGCCAGCGGCTGGAGGGCGACGAGGTTTCCGACGACGTCATCGGCATCATCTTCCTGGAATTCGCCGACTGGCAGGCCCGCCCGCCGGCCGCCCAAATCCTCGCCGGCATTCGCGATGCCTCCGCCGACCTCGCCGGCATCCTAGTCGAGCCGCGCTATGAAAAGGCCGGCCCGCCGACCGGCAAGGACATCCAGGTGGAACTGCGCAGCCGCGAGCCCGCGCGCCTGACCGCCGTCGCCCTCGCCATCCGCGGTTTCCTGGAGACCCAGCCGGGCCTCGTCGACATCGAGGACAGCCGTCCGCTGGAGGGAATCGAGTGGGAGATCGACGTGAACCGCGCCCAGGCCGCGCGCTTCGGCGCCGACATCGCCATGGTCGGCAACGTCGTCAAGCTGGTCACCAACGGCATCAAGGTCGGCGACTACCGGCCCGACAACGCCGACGACGAGATCGACATCCGTGTCCGCTTCCCCCGCGACGAGCGGCACTTCGACCAGATCGACCGGCTGCGCATCGCCACGCCCGGCGGCCAGGTGCCGATCGGCAACTTCGTCACCCGAAAGCCCAAGGCCCAGACCGGCACGCTGCGGCGCACGAACGGTCAGCGCGCGATCAAGATCCAGGCCAACGTCGAGGACGGCATCCTGGCCGACGACAAGGTCGCCGAGATCCGCGCCTGGCTGGCGGAACAGACCCTCGATCCCGCCGTCGACATCCGCTTCAAGGGCGCCGACGACAAGCAGAAGGATTCCATGGCCTTCCTGGTCAAGGCCTTCGCCGTCGCCATCTCCGTCATGGGCATCATCCTGGTCACACAGTTCAACAGCTTCTACCGCGCCTTCCTGATCCTGAGTGCGGTGATCCTGTCGACCGTCGGCGTGCTGGTGGGCCTGCTGGTCACCGGCCAGGCCTTTGGCATCGTCATGACCGGGATCGGCATCATCTCGCTCGCCGGCATCGTGGTGAACAACAACATCGTGCTGATCGATACCTACGCCCGGCTGAAGTCCGCCGGCATGGCGACGCGCGAGGCGATCCTGCGGACCGGAGCCCAGCGCCTGCGCCCGGTCATGCTGACCACCGTCACCACCATCACCGGCCTGCTGCCGATGGTCCTGCAACTGAACATCGACCTGATCGGGCGTGCGATCAGCGTCGGCGCGCCCTCGACCCAATGGTGGGTCCAGCTCGCGACCGCGGTCGCCTTCGGCCTCGGCTTCGCGACCTTGCTGACCCTGGTTGTGACGCCCTGCCTTCTGGCCCTGGAAGGCTGGCGCGAAGCAAAGCGGGTCCCGGCCCTGCCGGCGACGCCTCAGCCCGCCGAATAGCGCCGCCTACTCGCGAAGGGCGCGCCCCGGCGTCAACGTCGCGTCGAGCAGGTAGGTGCCGTCGCGGCCCTTGTGGATGCGCAGGATGTCGCGCGTCTTGCCCGGCGTGAACCTCTGGCACACCGTCTTCGGGTTCCGTTCATGGTTGCGGCACAGCACGCGCTTGCCCTTGAGCCACCACTTCCCGGCGACGAAACGACCGGGACGATCCTCCCGCTGCACCTGCAGCGCGCCGTCCTCGAGGAAATGCATGCGCATCATGCGCCCGTTCGTAATACTGCGGAAACGGATGGTGTTGCCAACGAGGCGGGCGCGGATTTCGCCAGCCTGCAGGAAACCCGTCCCAGGCTTCGCGGCGCGCCGTGAGAAAGCGGCCGGCACGAAGAGGAAGTCACCGCCCTCGTCGCCGGCGAAGCGGACATCGGCATACTGCGGTGTCTGGTGGGCGTTGACGACGACGCGCCGGCGCAGCTGGCGATAGAGCGCATAACCCTCGAGCACCCGGTCATTTTCCGCCAGGGTGTCGAGCAGGGCGCGGGCGAAGACCGAGTGGCCATCGCCGCCGCCGTCGACGACCGGTTCCACGCCGCCGGAAGTCAGAGCCTTGCGCGCCCGCTTGTCGCTCAGGCGGGCCAACTCCGCCTGGCGTTCGCCGCCGGTCGGCAGGCGGGCGCCGCTATCGCGGGTGAGCGTGCCGGAATAGCAGGAATCGGCGATCACCAGGACATGCTTGGCGACGGTCGCCCGCAGCAGGCGGGTGACGGCGGAGATCGCGATCCACTCGACCTGGCTGTCTTCCTCGGCGTCGGCCGGAAGCCAGAAGCCTTCCTCCGTCACCTTGTCGAGATAGCCGTGGCCGGCATAGTAGATCAACAGATTGTCGCGCGGCCCGAGTTCGGCGCGATAACGGTCGAGCGCACGCATCAACGCCGCCCGGTCCGGGTTCTCCAGCAGCGTCGTCTCGAAGCCGTAGCGATCCCGCAGTTCCGCCTCGACGGCCCGCGCGTCCCCGACGGCGGTCGCCAGCGGGCGGAGATGGGCGTAGTCGTCGATGCCGACGACGAGCGCGTGGTAGGCGCCGAAATCAGGCGCCTGGGCCCGCGCGGAGAGCGACAGGCAGAGCAGGATCAGAACCGTCAGGTAACGCACGCTTGGCATCTCCTTTCCCTCGGCCCATTCTAGCCGCAAAATCCTACCCTCGGCGCGATCGAGTTTCCCATGCCCCTGACCACGACGACCATCGGCGCCTTTCCCAAGCCCGATTACGTGCCGATCAGCGACTGGTTCTCGGCACCGAACGGCACCGACACGGCCGATCCGACCCGCGACTACGAGATGGAACTGGCCCGTGCGGGCGGGGCGGCCGACGCCCTCTTCGCGCGCGCCACGGCGGACGTCGTCGCCGACCAGGCGGACGCCGGCATCGACATCATCACCGACGGCGAGGTGCGGCGCGAGAACTATATCCACTATCACTGCCGGCGGCTGGCGGGCATCGATTTCGCCGTGCGCACGGAAAAGCAACTGCGCGGCCATTACAAGGCCTCGCTGCCGACGATCACCGGCCCGGTGCGGGCGGGGACGCCCTTTCTTGGCCAGGAATGGCGCACGGCGCAGGCGATGACGACACGACCCCTCAAGATGACGCTGCCCGGCCCCCTCACGATCGGCGATACGGTGGCCGATGCCCATTACGGCGACGCGCGGGTGCGCGGGCACGATCTCGCCCGGGCGATCAACGCCGAGGTCCGCGACCTCGCCGCGGCCGGCTGCCGCCATATCCAGATCGACGAGCCGCTGTTCGCCCGCCAGGCGGCGAACGCGCTGGCCTTCGGCCTCGACCATCTCGCCGCCTGCTTCGAAGGCGTGGACGCGGGCGTCACCCGCACGGTGCATATCTGCTGCGGCTATCCGAACGAACTGGACGCCGTCGACTATCCGAAGGCGCCGCGGGAAAGCTATCTCGAACTGGCCGAAGCCCTCGACGGCGCGGACATCGACGCCGTCAGCTTGGAGGACGCGCACCGGCCCAATGCGCTTGGCGAGTTGCTGCCGCGCTTTCGCGATACCATCGTCGTCTTCGGTGCTGTCGCCATCGCCAGAAGCGCCGTCGAGCCCGCGGCGCTGATCGCGGCCCGGCTGCGCGAGGCGTTGCGCTTTATCGAGGCGGAGCGGCTCTGGGTCGCGCCCGACTGCGGTCTCGGCTTTCTGGGTCGCGAGCTGGCCCTCGCCAAGTTGCGGAACATGACGGCGGCAGCCCGAATGGTCGGATAGAGCGTTACTCGGCCTCGCCCGCCGGCGGCTCGTTCAGCCGCGAGCGGCGTTGGCGCAGGTAGCTGTAGGGGATGGTCAGGAAGTAGGCGCTGCCGAGCAGGGTGTAGACGACCCAGGGATAGGTCACGGTGACCGCCGCCGAGAGCGAGACGACGATCAGCATCGGCAAGACATATTCGCGCCCGACCCGCAGGCGCTTGAAGGAGAAGGTCGGGATCCGGCTTACCATCAGATAGGCGATCAGCACGGTCCAGGCGGCAACCAGGATCGGCTGGCGGAAGATCTCGTCGCCGAACAGGAAGGAGGCGACGATCGGCATCAGGCCGAAGGCGGCGCCCGCCGGTGCTGCGACGCCGGTGAAGTAGTCCTTGCTCCAGGCCGGCTCTTCTTCCTCGGAATCGAGCGCGGTGTTGAAGCGTGCCAGGCGAAGCGCGCAGCAGGCGGCGAAGCCCAGCGCCACGACCCAGCCAATGCCGCCCAGCAGGTTCACGCACCAGAGATAGACGATGAAGGCCGGCGCCACACCGAAGGCGATGAAGTCGGAGAGTGAATCGAGTTCGGCGCCGAACTTGGTCGCCCCCTTCAACAACCGGGCCATGCGGCCGTCGAGGCCGTCGAGCGCGGCGGCGACGACGATCGCCAGCACGGCCGCCTCCCAGCGTTCGTCCAGCGCGAAGCGGATCGAGGTCATGCCGGCCGAGAGCGCCAGCACCGTCAGCATGTTCGGGATGAGACTGTTGATCGGCATCGGCCCGACCCGGCGTTTATCACGGCGTTTCAGCATCGCTATCGATCCTCCCGCCGTTCGGCCCGAATGCCGTCGGCCACGGCCAGCACCGTCTCGCCCGCGACGGCGCGCTGGCCGACCATGACCTGGGGGACCTGCGCCTCGTCGAGATAGACGTCGACCCGGCTGCCGAACCGGATCAGCCCGAAGCGTGTGCCGGCCCGCACCCGCTGTCCTTCATAGAGGTCGCAGACGATGCGCCGGGCCACCAGGCCGGCGATCTGCACGAAGGCGATGTCGTGCTCGCCGTCGAGCGTCATGCGCACCGCCTGGCGCTCGTTGTCGACGCTCGCCTTGTCGAGGGAGGCATTGAAGAACTTGCCCGGACGGTAGGCGAGCGCCGTGATCTCGCCGTCCCCCGGAACCCGGTTCACATGCACGTCGAAGACGTTCATGAAGACGGCGATGCGGGTGCGGGGATGCGGGCCCATGCCCAACTCCTCCGGCGGCACCGCCTTGACGATCGATTGCACGACGCCGTCGGCGGGGCTGGTGACCAGTCCCGCACGGGCCGGCGTCACCCGGGCGGGATCACGGAAGAAGTAGACGCACCAGAGCGTCGCCACCACGGCCACCAGGCCGAGTGGCTGCCACAGCCACAGCAAGAAGACCGCCGCTGCCGCGAACATCGCGATGAACCGCCAGCCCTCCCGGTGGATGGGCGTGATCGCCGATCGGATGGTATCCATGCGCTGTCGTCACCTCGCCTCGAACCGCGACATCTATACCGCTGTCGGGTCGAGGGGAATATACGCCTCGTCGTCGCCTTCGTCGCGCGCCGCGTCGGCCCCCTCCCCCTCCTCCTGCTGGCGGGCCCACATCGCCGCATAGACCTCGCCCCGGGCCAGCAGCGCCGCGTGGGTGCCCCGCTCGGCGATTCCCCCCTCGACCAGGACCAGAATCTCGTCCGCGTCGATCACGGTGGAGAGCCGGTGCGCCACGACCAGCGTGGTGCGATCCCGGCTGACCGCATCGAGGGAGGCCTGGATCTCCCGCTCCGTATGCGTATCGAGGGCCGAGGTCGCCTCGTCGAAGATCAGGATCGCCGGGTCTTTGAGGATGGTCCGCGCGATCGCCACACGCTGCTTCTCGCCGCCGGACAGCTTCAAGCCGCGCTCGCCGACCTGGGTATCGTAGCCCTCCGGCAGGCGGCGGATGAAGTCGTCGATACGGGCGAGCTCGGCGGCCCGGCGCCGTTCCCGCTCGCTCGCATCGGTGCGGCCATAGTGGATGTTGTAGTCGATCGAATCGTTGAACAGCACGGTGTCCTGGGGAACGATGCCGATCGCCTCGCGCAGGCTCGCCTGGGTGACGCCGCGGATGTCCTGGCCATCGATCGAAATCGCGCCGGCGCTCACCTCGTAGAAGCGATAGAGCAGGCGGGAGATCGTCGACTTGCCGGCACCCGATGGGCCGACGATGGCGACCGTATGGCCGGCCGGCACGCGAAACGACACCTCGTTCAGAATTGTCCGCTTGCCGTCGTAGGAGAAGCCGACCCGATCGAAGACGATGTCGCCACCCGAAAGCGCGAGCGGGCGGGCATCCGGCGCATCCTCGATCTCCCGCTCCACCTCGAGCAGTTCGAACATCCGCTCCATATCGATCAGCGACTGTTTGATCTCGCGGTACACCGTGCCGAGGAAACCGAGCGGCTGATAGAGCTGGATCAGGAAGGTGTTCACCAGGACGAAATCGCCGAGCGTCATCCACCCATCGGCGACGCCCTGGGCCGCCATGCCCATGACCAGGATCAGGCCGGCCGCGATGATGACGCCCTGCCCGATGTTGAGCACGGCGAGGCTGGTCTGGCTGGCGACCGCGGCGCGCTGATAGCGGGCGAGCGAGCCGTCGAAGCGTGCCGCCTCGTGCGCCTCGTTGCCGAAATACTTGACCGTCTCGAAGTTCAGCAGGCTGTCGATGGCGCGGGTATTGGCCTCGGCATCGGACTCGTTCATCTGGCGGCGAAGCTTGATCCGCCATTCCGTCACCAGGAAGGTGTAGGTGATATAGCCGACGACGGAGACGAAGGTGACCAGCGCGAACCAGACGTTGTAGGCAACGACCAGGATGATCGAGACCATGGCGATCTCGAAGAAGGTCGGCAGCACGTTGAACAGGCTGAAGCGCAGCAGGAAGTCGATCCCCTTGGTGCCGCGCTCGATCGCCCGGCTGAGGCCGCCGGTGCGCCGTTCCAGGTGAAAGCGGAGCGAGAGGGCATGCAGGTGGCGGAAGGTGCCGAGCGCTACGGCCCGCACCGCGTGCTGGCCGACCTTGGCGAAGGTGGCGTCGCGCAACTCGGCAAAGGCCTGCGAGAACATCCGTGCCATGCCGTAGGCGATGATGATCCCGGTCGGGATCAGGATCGGCGCGCCGGCCTCGACGTCGAGGGCGTCGACCGCCCCCTTGTAGAGGAAGGGCACATAGACGGTGACCATCTTGGCGGCGACCAGGAAGCCGAGGGCGACGACCACGCGCGACTTCAGGTCGAGACGCCCGGCCGGCCACAGGAAACCCATCAGCTTCGCGAGCGTCGCGAGCTGCCGTCCCTCCAGCTTTGGCGCGTCGAGCGGGGGGCCATGCCCGTGCATTACGCTCGCTCCCTCATCACCCACGTGGCCTTACCAGCCACGTGCTTAACCCATATTTAACGCCGTGGGCGCCAAATAACAGGGCAAGACCGCAAACGAGGATGCCCGTGACCAGCTTGCCGCTCACCGCCCCGGACCGCCCGAACGCGCCCTTCGCCGACAACGTCGTCCGTCTGGACGGCGCCCTCGTCCAGGCCGAAGCCGCCCTGGAAGCGGGGGACATACCGCTGCCCTCACGCTTTACCTATCAATGGCGGGGGCTGGCGATAACCGGCTACGTCTACCGCAACGAGGACACCGTGCTGCTGCGCCAGTGCGTGACGCTCGGCCAGCTGCCCTACAGCGCGGAGGATCCGGCAAAACGCGCGCGGCTCCTCGCCTTCCTCGACGATGTCGCCGCGCTCGAGGATGGCCGCTTCGCCCTCACCCGCCAGCAGGGGATCGCCTTCGTCACGGAGACGGAGGTGGATACGCCGGTGAATGGACCGCGCCTCGCCGTCGCCTGTGTCCAAGGCGCGCTTGCCGCCATACCCCACATCGATAGCCTGCGCGCCTGAATTCGCAGCTCAGCGCCGGGCGAGTTTCGGCAGCATGAAGACCTGGCCAGGATAGATCAGGTCCGGGTCGCGGATCTGTCCCGCATTGGCCTCGTAGATCGTCGTGAACAGCATGCCCTCGCCGTAGATCCGCCGGGCGATCCGCCAGAGATTGGTCCCGGGCTCCACGACGATGCGCCGGGCCGTCTCCGGCACCTCATCGGACGGTGCCGCCCTGCGGGTGAAGGCCACTTCGACGCGGGCCTCGACCGTGCCGTCCGCCGCGATCTGATCGAGGCGAAGGCGGTAGCGGCCGGGCGCTACGGGACCGGCCGGCACCAGATGCCAGCCGCCATCCCGCACGGCACGGGCGGCGCCGATCGGGGAATCGTCGAGATAGGCACGAACGGTGCGGCCCACCGGTGCGGTGCCGGTCAGGACGACCCCGCCGTCTTCGTCATGGTCCGCCGTGGCCAGCGCCAGTTCCCTCGAGGCACCGGTGGCCGGGGGCTGGGTCAGCAGCACGCTCGCCTCGCCGGTTCGCGCGGCGAGGCGGACGGCCAGCGCGTCGTCCTCGGCACGCGCCGGCACCACGACCAGCACCGGCGCCGCACCCGCCAGCGTCGCGCCATCGTCGAGCGTGGCCTCGACCGTCAGCGCGCGCGGCCCCGGCGCGAGCGGCGTGTCCAGCACCACCGCCCATTCACCCCCCCGGGCGGCGATCTGGGTGAGCGGCCGGCCGCCCTCGCTGATGGTCACACGCGCACCGGCGGGCGCACGCCCGGCCAATACGGCGGCGCCGTCGCGGGCGACGCGGACGATATCGAAAGACGGCGGCGGGACCACATCCCCCGCCGCCGGCGCGATGGCTGCCATCGCCCGCGCCTCGGCCGTCTCCCGGTCCGTTTCCGAGGTCGGCCGTACCGGGCGCCGGACGGTATCGAGGGTAGCGGACGGCACCGGTCGCGAGGTCGCTTCGGGCGTCAGCGTCAGGCGACGAAAATCCGGTTCGTCCCGCCAGCCGAATTCGATGCCGATCGTCAGAGCGCCGGCCAGCACGACGAAATAGCCGACCCAGGCCAGCCGCCGTCTCGTCCTTGCGCGCGCCACTCTCGCCATCGCTTTTCCCGCTACGCGTATTGGATGGTCATATTGTGGGGTCCTTATCGCACATCACGCGCCGGTCATGAAACCGAATCCATGCAGCAGGCTGGATTTCGAGCCTATGGCTTGCTTTCGACGTCGTTTTCGATCGCCGGCAGGC
Source organism: uncultured Alphaproteobacteria bacterium (assembly GCA_951812805.1). Taxonomy (GTDB): domain Bacteria; phylum Pseudomonadota; class Alphaproteobacteria; genus JASLMY01. The sequence continues at coordinate 245,830 of CATOSZ010000005.1, forward strand.
TGAGCACGTAGGTCGCGATGGCGGCCAGGTCCGAATCGGTCAAATGCGCGAGGCCGTCCTCGATCGCCTCTCCCATCACGCCCTGGATGTCGTCGTAATCGGGTTTCACTCCCTCCCGCAGCAGGGTGACGATCTCGTCCGCCGACCACTCACCGATGCCGGTCTTGGGCGCGGGCGTGATGTTGGGCGCGATTTCGCCGTCCGGCCCGTCGCGGGTGCCGGCCATCCACATGTCATGGTCGAGGGCGCCGGCGAAGTTGCGCGGCGTGTGACACTCTGCGCAATGGGCCAGCGCCTCGACCAGATAGGCACCGCGGACCAGCGCCGCGTCCGCGCCGGGCGGCGGCACATGGCGCGCTTCGGTAAAATACAGCCACTTCCAAAACGTCATCGGCCAGCGCCAGCCGAAGGGGGCGGAGACGTCGTGCGGCGTGTTGGCCTTCGCGACCGGCTTCAGCGAGAAGAGATAGGCCTTGATCGCCAGCGCATCGGCGCGGCGCATCTTGGTATAGGTCGTGTAGGGAAAGACCGGGAAATAGTCGTCCCCGTCCGGCGCCACCCCCTTCCAGAGCGCGTTCAGGAAGTCCTGGTCGCTCCAGCCACCGATACCGGTCTTGGCATCGGGGGTGATGTTGGGGCTGTAGTAGGTGCCGAACGGCGTCTTCAGGGCATGCCCGCCGGCGAGCGGTGCGCCCTTGCCCTTGCGGTCCGTATGGCAGCTGATGCAGCCGGCCGCCTTCACCAGATAGGCGCCGCGTTCGACGGCGCTCGGCGTTTCGGCGGCACGCGCGGCCGGACTCAGCAGCAAAAGAAAAAGCGCACCGACGGCGAACCGCCGGCACGCTTTCCCGAACCTCGCGCCCGTCATCGTCATCGACGCAGGCGACAAACCACTACTTCTTCTTCGGCGCCCGGTACGGCTTGTGGCAGCCGCCGCAGGTCTTGCCGACCGCGCCGGTGGCCGCGCCGATCTTGGCCTTGTCACCGCTTTCGACCGCGGCCAGCAGGGCCGGTGCCGCGACCTCGAGAGCCTCCGACGCCTTCACGAAGCCGGCCCAATCGGACCAGATTTCCGGCTTGGTGCGCTTGCCTTTGGAGCCCTGCGGAAACAGCACCTCGATGTTCTTCGAGTACTGTACCAGCGCCTTGGCGTTGCCGATGAGCGCCGGCGAGTATTCCGCCTTGCCCTTCGCGACCGCGCCGATCGCCTTCAGGTTCGCGCCCAACCCCTTCATGGTCGCGGCACGATTTTCCAGCACGGTCGCAGCGGACGCCGAGAGCGCGATGGTGCCAACCGCAAGCGTCGCGATACCCATGCCGCGTAAGAACCGATTTCAACATTCGGAAGCCTCCCCTATAGGACTTCGGTTGTGCGCCCGCCTGAGGGACGGGCACGAATTCGCCAACACTAGCAGCCTGTCGGACTCGGGCATGCAAGGATTGGTAAGATTGGCTTGGCGGGCGTCGATGTCATGGATTTACCCCCATGAAGTTGCGAACGCGGGTTGGCCCGCCCGTTCAGGCGTGGCTGAGGACGAACATCCGCTTGATGTTCCAGGAGAGCGTGGCCAAGGTCCATTCCCCCTTCGCCTTGTCGAGGCCGCGCAGGCTGAACTGACGCAAGCCCATCACCGATTTGATGATGCCGAACACCGGCTCCGGCGTCTGCTTGCGAAGCGCGTAGAGCGCCCGGCCCTCGGGTGTGGCCAGGCGATGGCACATCGCCTCGAGCGGCGTCGGATCCTCGGGCGCTGGCGGCGCCTCGGCGAAGCGGTCCCGCCAGGAAAGATGGTGGTGCTCCCGGCCGAGCGCGATCAGCGGCGCGATCTCCGCTTCCCCGCAGGCCTCGACGTTGGCCTGGCTGAAGTAGCCGCTGTCCGCCAACAGGGTCTCGACCTCGCCAAGCCCGTCCGGCAGGCCGGCGAGTGCTTCGAGCGTCGGTTCGATCTGCTGCTTGTCGTTCGCCGCCTGCACCACGTCGGCGCTGACCACCAGCAGGCTGCCGGCGGCCACCGCAGCCTGGGCGTTGTAGCACTGCTCGAAGCCGCCGCCGGCCACCGGCATGATGCGCGAGTCCGGGTCCGTCAGGTTGACCTGGTCCTTCGCCCGTGGCCCCGGCTCCGGCGGCTTCGGTGGCCGCCCGCCCGGCTTGCGGCCGGTCCGCGTTTCCTTCGCCTCGCGGGCTGCCAGCTTCTCTTCGTACTCCGCCTGCTCCCGCGCATGACGCTCGGCCGCCCGCGCCTCGATCTCCGCCTTCGCCGCGGCGATCGCCGCCAGCCGGTCCTCGCGCCGTGCCAGCTCCTCCGGCACGCTCATGCCGTCGGGAACCTCGGACCGGTCCGCCGCTTCCGCCAACGCCATCAACTCCGCCACCTCGGCCCGCAGCCGGGCTTCGATCTCGCCCGCACGCTGCCACGACAGGGCGCTGTGCCGGCTCGCGTCGGCATGGATCTTCGTCCCGTCCAGCGCCACCGTGCCCAGTTGCAGCATGCCGGCCTGCCGCGCCAGCAGCAGAACCTGCACGAACAGCCCCTCGATCAGCGGCAGGAAGCGACGGCGGAACGTGGCGATCGTGTCGTGGTCGGGGTGGTCGTTTGCCGCGATGAAGCGGAAGGCCACCGAATCATAGCTCGCCCGCTCCAGCTTCCGGCTGGAATGCACCCCCGTCGCGTAGCCGTAGATCAGCAGGCCCAGCAGGACGCTCGGGTGATGCGCCGCCGAGCCCGAACCACGATAGGCCTTCACGAACGCAGAGAGATCCAGCTGCTCCAGCACATCGACCACGAAGCGCGCCAGATGACGATCAGGCAGCCATTCGTCCACCGAAGGCGGCAGAAGATAGCTGGTCTCCCGGTCAACCTGTCGAAAGTTGCTCATCACAAAATCACCGCGCAGGAGAGAATCAGACCGTGACAGTGAATCTCATCTCGAAACTCGGCTCAAGTCCGACAGGCTGCTAGAACACGCGAGCGACCCGATCTAGCGGGGCAAGTCTATCATTTTTTCCTTGCCGCCATAGCCGTGCACGAAATCGTGAGCACGCAGGGTCACCCGCCGGATCCCGTCGGGGATCTTCACGCGGGAGAGGGATCGGGTGAAGGGCTGCTCGTGGACATGGGGATGCAACAGCTCCCGCGTGCCGAGCACGGTGCCGTCGGGCGCCACCACGTCCCACTTGTTGGCATAGTGTTTCCAGCCGATGTCGTCGTGCACAACGGTGACGGTGAAACGATAGACGCCGGGCGAGGTTTGCGTCACCCTGACGTTGACGATGTCCGCCTCCGTCGCCATCGCCGGGACGAGCGGCGAAAACGCGATGGACGCGGCGAACAGCATCCGCAACAACCAACGGGATTGATTGATCATGGCCGAAATCACCTCCCTGGCGGTCTATTGTGGGGCGCGTCTGGGCGCGGAGCAAGGCCACCGTGCGTTGGGCGAGGCGTTCGGCGCCAGGCTCGCCGAACGGGGCATGCGCCTGGTTTACGGCGGTGGCCGGATCGGCATGATGGGGGTGATCGCCGACGCCGTGCTGGCGGCGGGCGGCGAGGTCGTCGGCGTCATCCCGGAACACCTGAACGACGTCGAGATCGCGCACGGCGGGGCGAGCGAGCTGATCGTGGTCGACTCGATGCATGCCCGCAAGCACCGCATGTTCACCCTCTCGGATGCCTTCGTCGCCTTCCCGGGCGGCATCGGCACGCTGGACGAGACCATCGAGATCCTGACCTGGCGCCAGCTCGGCCTGCACGACAAGCCGCTCTACCTGATGAACCACTTGGGCTATTGGGGGCCGCTCGAGGACCTCATGGCGCATGTGATCGACAGCGGCTTTGCCGACACCTCGATCCGCCGCCTCTATGAAACCGTCACAGATCTGGACGACCTCTTCCGACGCCTCGCGGCGGGCGCCCACCCGACGGTGCCGTCTCGGCCCGAGCAACTCTGAAGCGCCGCCGGACGCACTTTGCGTTCGCCCCCCTTGGCTTCGAGCCACTGGCGGGCGCCCTTTGCGTTCGCCCCCCTTGGCTTCGAGCCATTGCCGGGCGCCCTTTGCGTTCGGCAGTGGCGGTGATATATGTGGCGCCGCTCGGCGACGCCGCGACGGCGTGCCGCCGATCCCGAATGTTTCGCCATTCCCGAACACATCAGAGAGACGAAATGAGCAAGATCAAGGTCGCGACCCCTGTCGTCGAACTCGACGGCGACGAAATGACCCGGATCATCTGGCAGATGATCAAGGACAAGCTGATTCATCCCTACCTCGATATCGACCTGGTCTACTACGACCTCGGTATCCAGCATCGCGACGACACCGACGATCAAGCCACCGTCGACAGCGCCAACGCGATCAAGGAATACGGCGTCGGCGTCAAATGCGCGACCATCACGCCAGACGAGGAGCGGGTCGAGGAATTCGGCCTCAAGCAGATGTGGCGCTCGCCCAACGGCACGATCCGCAACATCCTGGGCGGCACCGTGTTCCGCGAGCCGATCATCTGCTCCAACATCCCGCGCCTGGTGCCGGGCTGGACCCAGTCGATGGTGATCGGCCGTCACGCCTTCGGCGACCAGTACCGCGCGACCGACTTCGTCGTGCCGGGCCGGGGCAAGCTGACCGTGAAGTTCGAGCCGGAGGACGGCGGCGAGGTGATCGAGCGCGAGGTCTACGACTTCCCCTCCGGCGGCGTGGCCATGACCATGTACAACCTGGACGACTCGATCCGCGACTTCGCCCGGGCCTGCCTGAACTACGGCCTCGGCCGGGAATGGCCGGTCTACCTCTCGACCAAGAACACGATCCTCAAGGCCTATGACGGCCGATTCAAGGACCTGTTCGAGGAGATCTTCGAGGCCGAGTTCAAGGACCAGTTCCAGGCCGCCGGCATCGACTACGAGCATCGGCTGATCGACGACATGGTCGCGCAGGCGATGAAGTGGAGCGGCGGTTTCGTGTGGGCCTGCAAGAACTACGATGGCGACGTGCAGTCGGACACGGTGGCGCAGGGCTTCGGCTCGCTCGGCCTGATGACCTCGGTGCTGATGAGCCCGGACGGCAAGACCGTCGAGGCCGAGGCCGCGCACGGCACGGTCACCCGGCATTACCGCCAGCACCAGCAGGGCAACGAGACCTCGACCAACCCGATCGCCTCGATCTTCGCCTGGAGTCAGGGCCTCTCGCACCGCGCGCGGATCGACGAGACGCCGGAAGTCGCCAAATTCGCCGAGACCCTGGAAAGGGTCTGCGTCGAGACGGTGGAGAACGGCGCGATGACCAAGGATCTGGCGATCCTGGTCGGCCCGGACCAGGAATGGCTGACGACCGGCCAGTTCATGGACAAGCTGGACGAGAACCTGCAGAAGGCGATGGCCTGATCCGGCCACGTTCGCCGCTGCGACGCGACGGCGGCCCCGTCCCCGACCGGGGGGCGGGGCCGTTTCGCGTTCAGGGGTTCCGATGAACCGGGGACGTCAGCCCGCGGGATGTCAGCCCCCCGCGTTTGCCGTTTCGATCGCCGTTTCGATCGCGGCCAGCGCCGCGTCGGCGTTCTCACCGTCCGGGCCACCGGCCTGGGCCATGTCGGGGCGGCCACCGCCGCCCTTGCCGCCGACAGCCGCCGCGCCGGCACGAACCAGGGCCACCGCGTCCAACCGGTCGGTCAGGTCGTCGGTGACGCCGATGGTGAGCGCCGCCTTGCCCTCGTTCACCGCGATATAGGCAACGACGCCGGAGCCCATGTCGGCCTTCGCCTGGTCGACCATGGCGCGCAGCTCCTTGGCCGGCACACCGTCCAGGCGGCGGCCGCGGAAAGCGATGCCGCCGATGTCCTTCGCCGCCGGTTGGGCGTCGGCCCCGCCGCCTTCGCCCCGGGCGAGCGCCTGGCGGGCCTGGGTCAGCTCACGCTCCAGCCGCCGGCGCTCCTCGACCAGGCTTTCGATCCGCTCGGGCAGGCCGTCGGCGTTGACCCGCAGGACTTCCGAGAGGCGGTCGAGAATCCGGTCGCGTCCGTCATAGTGCGCGAACACGGCCGGGCCGGTCAGCGCCTCGATCCGGCGCACGCCCGCCGCGACGCCGCCTTCGGAGACGATGTGAAATGGCCCGATGTCGCCGGTGCGCGCGACATGGGTCCCGCCGCAAAGCTCCGTCGAATAGTGCCCGTCATCCTCCGCGCCCATGGAGACGACGCGGACCTCGTCGCCGTACTTTTCACCGAAGAGGGCGAGCGCACCGGCCTCGACCGCCGCGTCCGGCTCCATCAGCCGGGTGGCGACCTCCGCGTTGACGGCGATCTGCCGGCGCACGTCGGCCTCGACGTCGGCGATCTCCGCCGCGGTGATCGCCTTGGGGTGGGAGATGTCGAAGCGCAAACGGTCGGGTGCGACGAGAGAACCCTTCTGGGTGACATGGTCGCCCAGGCGCCGGCGCAACGCCGCGTGCAGCAGGTGCGTCGCCGAATGGTTATGGCGCAGCCGGTCGCGCCGCCCCTCGTCGACGCTGAGTTCGACCGCGTCGCCGACGCGAAGTGTGCCAGTCTCGATCCGGGCCTGGTGGACATGCAGGCTGTCGGCCTGCTTGCGCGTGTCGTCGATCACCGCCGTCGCCCCCTCGGCCGCGCTCAGCCGACCGGTGTCGCCCTGCTGGCCGCCGGACTCGGGGTAGAACGGGGTCTGGTTGCAGACGATGGCCACGTCCGTGCCGGCCTCGACGCTTTCCACGCGCGCGCCGTCGACCAGCAGGGCCGTCACCACGCCCTCGGCCCGGCGGGATTCATAGCCGAGGAACTCGCTCCCGCCGACCGCTTCGCGCACCTCGAACCAGACCCGGTCCGTCGCCTGGTCGCCGGAGCCGGACCAGCTCGCCCGGGCCGCCTCGCGCTGGCGGGCCATCGCCTGCTCGAAGCCCGTCAAGTCGACCGCGCGGCCCTCGGCCCGCAGCGCGTCCTGCGTCAGGTCGAGCGGGAAGCCGTAGGTGTCGTAGAGGCGGAAGGCGATCTCGCCCGACAGGGTCTCGCCCTCGCCGAGCCTGCCGGTCTCCTCCGCCAGCATGTGCAGGCCGCGTTCGACGGTGCGGCGGAAGCGGGTTTCCTCTAGCTTCAGGGTTTCGCCGATCAACGCCTGGGCGCGGCTGAGTTCCGGGAACTGGCCGCCCATCAGAGTGTCGAGCACCGGGGCCAGGCGCCAGAGCAGCGGCTCCTCGTGGCCCATCTGGTGGATGTGGCGGACGGCGCGGCGGATGATCCGGCGCAGCACGTAGCCCCGCCCCTCGTTCGACGGCATGACCCCGTCGGCGATCAGGAAGGAGGCCGCGCGCAGATGATCGGAGACGACCTTGTGGCTGTTGCGCTCCGGCCCGTCGGGCTCGGTGCCGGTCATCTCGGCCGAGGCCTCCAGCAGGGTGCGCATCAGGTCGCAATCGTAGTTGTCGTGCTTGCCCTGCAGCAGTGCCGCCAGCCGCTCCAGGCCCATGCCGGTATCGATCGAGGGTTTCGGCAGGTCGACGCGCTCGGCCGCCGTCAGCTGCTCGTACTGCATGAAGACCAGGTTCCAAATCTCGATGAAGCGGTCACCGTCCTCGTCCGGGCTGCCGGGCGGGCCGCCCGGGATCTCCGGGCCGTGGTCGTAGAAGATCTCCGAACAGGGGCCGCAGGGGCCGGTGTCGCCCATGGCCCAGAAATTGTCCGAGGTGGCGATGCGGATGATGCGCTCTTCCGGCAGGCCGGCGATGCGGCGCCAGAGGTCGAAGGCCTCGTCGTCCTCGTGGTAGACGGTGATCAACAGGCGGTCGGCGTCCAGGCCGTATTCCTTGGTGATCAGGTCCCAGGCGAGCAAAATCGCCCGCTCCTTGAAATAGTCGCCGAAGGAGAAGTTGCCGAGCATCTCGAAGAAGGTGTGGTGGCGCGCGGTATAGCCGACGTTGTCGAGGTCGTTGTGCTTGCCGCCGGCGCGCACGCATTTCTGCGAGGTGACGGCCCGGTCGTAGGGCCGCCGTTCCGCGCCGGTGAAGACGTTCTTGAACTGCACCATGCCCGCGTTGGTGAACATCAACGTCGGGTCGTTCTGCGGCACCAGCGGGCTGGAGGCCACGATCTCGTGCCCGTTCGTCTCGAAATAGTCGAGGAAGGTCTGTCGGATTTCTCGGGTCGTCGCCATGGCGCCAGCTTTCGATTGTCTGCTCGGGATTTCAACGCCCCGCCGCCGGGGCGGCGGCAACCTACTCGGCGGGGAAATACCTGTCCAGCGACGATGAGTGCGACCGCGCCCCAAACGAAGACGGCCGCCCGCGGGCGGCCGTCGAAGGGAAATCGGCGCGCCGCGCGGGCGGCCGTTCCTAGCTCAAGCCGCCCTCGGCCACGTCGTCAAGGTCGTCCAGTTCCTCCGCCGTCGGCTCGGCGATGATCTGCTCCTGGATCAGGCCGGCGCTGGCGCGGATCTTATGCTCGATCTCCTCCGCGACGGCGGTATTGTCTTTCAGGAACTGCTTGGCGTTTTCCCGGCCCTGGCCGATGCGCTGGCCCTCGGCGGAAAACCAGGAGCCCGACTTCTCCACCACGCCTGCCTTCACGCCGAGGTCGAGCAGCTCGCCCATCTTGGAGATGCCCTCGCCGTACATGATGTCGAACTCGACGACGCGGAAGGGCGGCGCCACCTTGTTCTTCACCACCTTGACCCGGGTCTGGTTGCCGACCACCTCGTCCCGGTCCTTGATCTGGCCGATACGGCGAATGTCGAGACGGACGGAGGCGTAAAACTTCAACGCGTTGCCGCCGGTCGTGGTCTCCGGGCTGCCGAACATGACGCCGATCTTCATGCGGATCTGGTTGATGAAGATGACCATGCACTGCGAGCGCGAGATCGAACCGGTGAGCTTGCGGAGCGCCTGGCTCATCAGGCGGGCCTGCAGGCCGACGTGGGTATCGCCCATCTCGCCTTCGAGTTCGGCGCGCGGTGTGAGCGCCGCGACGCTGTCGACCACCAGCACGTCGACCGCGCCGGAGCGGACCAGCGTGTCGGCGATTTCCAGCGCCTGTTCGCCGGTGTCGGGCTGGCTGATCAGCAACTCGGCGATATCGACGCCGAGCTTGCGGGCATAGCCCGGATCCATCGCGTGTTCCGCATCGACGAAGGCGCAGATGCCGCCACGCTTTTGCGCCTCGGCCGCGACCTGCAGCGCCAGCGTCGTCTTGCCCGAGCTTTCCGGCCCGTAGATCTCGATCACCCGGCCCTTCGGCAGGCCGCCGATGCCGAGCGCGATGTCGAGCCCGAGCGAGCCGGTCGGGATCGCCTCGACGTCGACCGCATGGCCGCTGTCGCCGAGCTTCATCACCGAGCCCTTGCCGAAGGCGCGTTCGATTTGCCCGAGGGCGGCTTCCAAGGCTTTTTGCTTATCCATACCGTCCTGCTGCTCGACCAAGCGGAGACCCGAAGTGCTCATGTCCCTAATCCCTTATCCCATGCCCCCCATGATAGGGCAACGAGGGATGATGTACATGATTTGTTCTCATTGGCAAGAAGTTTTTTAAGGTGTTGTTTCTAATTGTAGATTCCACCCATGTTCCAGCAACGTTCACGGTAGATGCGGCCGGAACCTCTTCCCTGCTCCGGCCCGGCGTCCAAGGAATCGCCCCCGTGACTCACCGCCGGATTCTCGAAGGGAGCGTGGAACAAGAACCCGTCATACACAATGCGCTGTCGATCTCATGGCGGAGCGTCGCGTGGGATTTCGAGGTCGTAAAGGATCTCCGACCAGCTGCGCTGGCGCGCCTTCTGCGCGTCCTTGACGACCTCGAAACCCCACGCACCATGGCCATCATGAGATCGATGGCGGGGACCAGCTCAGGCGTCCGGTACTGAAGGGGGTCAGGACTTGAATGTTGAATTTGCCCTTTTCCCACGCCCGGGTGAGCGTCGAGAGGGAAGAGAAATACAGCGCTGCCGTACCCTCGTCTGCCTTAATTCAACATTCAAGTCCTGACCCCTAACCAGCCGTGGGATCGTAGGGTGTGTGTTGGCCGGGCAGCCTTGTCGCTCGGAGGGCGGCCCTACCCCAGTTTGACGACCCGGCCTTCCTCGTGGGAGCGCTCCATGGCGTCGATCAGGGCGTGGCGGCGGACGGCGTCGTCGAAGTCGGGCGCGGGGGCGCTTCCCGCCTCCAGCGCCGCGGCGAAACGGGCGTAGGCTTGGGCGACGTTGCGGCCCGGGCCCGCCGCCATGTCCGCGGGGATGAGCCGGTAGGACTCGGGCGGCGTGATCTCCGCCAGCTCTGCGTTGCCAAGCGCGAGGTGGAGCCGGCTCGGGCCGATGTTGACGGAGTTCGAGGTCAGCACCAGGGTCCCCTTGCGGCCGTAGATCTCCATGCGGGTGCCGCTCGCGTTGTGGGGGACGCTGGCGACCTGGTAGGCGACTTCCGCGCCACCGGCGAGCACACCCGCCGCCGTCACCGTGTCCGGCGCGTCGACGGGGAAATCCTCGCCCGTCACGACGTGTTTCCACATGGGGATGCGCGTCGTCACCCGGGCGCCGACCTCGGTGAACTCGCCCAGGATATGGCAGAGCGCATCGACCGCATGGCCGCCCGGAATGGTCATGGGATTGGCGCCGTTCGCCCGGATCCCCTGCCAGATGCGGCCGTCGCCGCGCTCGGGGATCGCGCCCACCATCACGCTCAAATTGACGGTGACGATGTCGCCGATCTCGCTGCCGGCGACGAGGTCGCGGGCATACATCACCGCCGGATCGCTCTGCGCCTGCAGGCCGACCAGGGTCGCAACGCCCGCCGCCCGGGCGCTGTCGGCCATGTCCCGCGCGTCCGCCAGATGGGCGCCGAGCGGCCATTCGCAACAGACCGGCTTGCCGGCCTCGATCGCCGCCATGACGAGCTGGCGGTGCAGCGGCACACGAACGACGACGGCGACGAGGTCGACGTCGGGATGGGCTACCATTTCGTTCATGTCGTGAAAGGCGAGCTCGGCGCCGAATTTCTCGGCCGAGGCCCGGGCGGTCTCCTCGTGCGCGGTACACACCGCCTTCAGCTCATAGCCGGGCAAGGCCTGCAAGGCCGGCACATGGGCGTTGGCGCCCCAACCACTGCCGCCCGGTGTCACGGTTGCGCCGACGATGCCGACCTTGATCTTGTTCGCCACGATTGTCCCCTCGCCTCGTTGATGGCGACCAGGTGCCGCCGGAACGGCGAACGTAGCACACCGCGGCGACGGCGGCTGGCCAGCCCGGAAACGTCCGCGCCTACCCCCTGACTAGGTTCAGATAGATGTGAGACGCGCCTCTGGCGGCAGAGGCGGGGATCTCCGAAGCTGTGAGTTGCGAGACCAACAGCTTGAAGGAGATCCCCATGCAGGTTTTTGGCCTGCCCCGACATGTTATCAGGGGTTGGAGGACGGCGTCGCGTCTGAACGCGGAGCCCGACACTAAATGCGTAGCGTTCAGACGCGACGCCGTCCGGCGTTGGCATCGGGCCCGGCGTGACGGCTTGACGGCCGAGGCGGCGGCCCAGGCGGTGGGCGTGCCGCGTAGCACGCTCTATCGCTGGGACGAGCGGTTGGAGCCGCGCTCGCGCGCGCCTCGCCGCCGTCGTCGCCGAGAGTGGTCGAGTGCGGTGCTGCGTCGGCTTGAACGGCTGCGCCGCGACTTCCCGATGTGGGGCAAGGCCAAGCTCGGACCGCTGCTGCGCCGAGAGGGCTTCACCTTGTCGGACAGCACCGTTGGTCGCATGCTCGCCCATCTGGTCGCGCGCGGCGTCGTTGTGCCGGTGCCCGTGGCGCGACGACGCGCCAAGGGCAAGAGAGCCAAGCGCCCACACGCCAAGCGTTTGCCGAAGGGGATGAAGGCAACGGCCCCCGGCGATCTGGTCCAGCTCGACACCTTGAGCATCACGCCGGCCGGCGAGCGCACGGTCAAGCAGTTCACCGCCTACGATCCCGTCAGCCGCTTCACCTGTGCCAAGGCCTTCCGCAGAGCGACCGCCAGGAACGCCGAGAGTTTCCTCGACAAACTCGTGGCCGACCTGCCCTTCCCCGTGAAGGCCATCCAGGTCGACGGTGGATCCGAGTTCATGGCCGAGTTCGAGGCCGCCTGCGAGAGCCGAAAGATCCCCGTCTATGTCTTGCCGCCGAGGACGCCGCAGCTCAATGGCGGCGTCGAGCGAGCCAACGGCGCATGGCGCTACGAGTTCTACGCCTGCCATGACATCGAGGACCAGCTCGACAAACTAAACCCACAGATCGACAAGTTCGCCAACATCTACAACACCTTCAGGCCTCATGGAGCCTTGAAAGGCAAAACCCCCGAGGAGTACCTTCGACAGATCACAGCCAAGAAGACCTCGTCGTCTCATATGTAGTGAACCTGGACACCCCCTCGCCTTGGCACGGAGTTGCTTGTAGTCTCCGGCCCGCGCGGCCCGGGCCGCGCGCGCAAACCGAGGGAGAAACCGAAACCATGAAGCTTTGGACCGCCGCCGTCGCCCCCAACCCCCGCCGTGTCGACATCTTCCTGAACGAGAAGGGAATCGAGGTCGAGAAGGTACAGATCGATCTCGCCGCCAAAGGCAACTTCGAGGCCGACTTCGTCGCCAAGAACCCGCTCGCCCGCGTGCCGGTGCTGGAGTTCGACGACGGGGCCTGCCTCGCCGAATCGAACGCCATCTGCCGCTACTTCGAGGAACAACAACCCGAGCCGGCGCTGTTCGGCACGGATGCCCGCGACAAAGCCCTGGTCGAGATGTGGAACCGGCGCATGGAATTTGAGCTCATGCAGAACATGACCGGCTGTTTCCGCCATTCGCACCCCTATTGGGAAGGCCGGATCCAGCAGGTGAACGAATATGGCGAGCTGTGCCGAAAGAACGCGGAAGAGCGGATGACCTGGCTCGACGGCGAGTTGGCGGACCGGGAGTTCATCGCCGGCGATGCCTTCACCGTGGCCGACATCACCGCGATCTGCGCCTTCGGCATCGGCCGGGTCGCCAAGATCCGCATCCCCGAGGACCACGCCAACCTGACCCGCTGGCACGACGCCGTCTCGGCCCGTCCCAGCGTCGCCGCCACCATGCCCAAGCGCGGCTGAGCTCCGGCTCCGCCAAGTCCGCCCGCGGGGCCGCGCCTCGCGGGCGGGTTTACGGCTTCGGTTTGCCCAGGAAAGTGAGCATCGCCTCGGCGCAGGCCTCAGGCATTTCCTCGGCGACGAAGTGGCCGCAGTCGAGTTCGCGTTCCGAGACCGCGTCGGCCCAGCCACGCCAGGTCGCGAGCGGCGAAGCCTTGGTATAGCGCGACCCCCAGATCACCAATAGTGGACAGTCGATGCGGCGGCCGGCGGCGCGGTCGGCCCGGTCGTGCGCGTGGTCGATGCCGGCGCCGGCGCGGTAGTCTTCCGCCATCGCCTCGATCACCGCGGGCTTGCGGTGTGCCGCGACATAGGCCTGTACCGCTTCCGCGTCGAGGATGCCGGGACTTCCTGCCCAGCGGTCCAGCAGATGCGTGACGAAGAAGTCCGGGTCGCCGCCGATCAAACGCTCCGGCAAGGGCGCGGGCTGGGCGAGGAAGGGCCAGTGAAAGGCGCCGAGCGCCCGGGTCTTGTCGGTCGCCGCCCAAACATCGTCCGTCGGCACCGTGTCGAGGGCGACGAAGCGGCGCACCCGTCCCGGCCAATCGAGGCAGAGCCGGTAGGCGACCCGGGCCCCGCGATCATGGCCCGCGAGGCAGAACTCCTGGTGCCCGAGGTCGGCCATCAACGCCACCATGTCCGCCGCCATCACCCGCTTGGAATGGCCGAGATGGCCGTCGTCCGGCCCGGGGCCGCGGCTGTCGCCATAACCGCGGGTGTCCGGCATCACCAGGGTGAAGCGTGTCCGCAGCAGCGGGGCCAGGCGATGCCACATCACGTGGCACTGCGGATAGCCGTGCAGCAACAGCAACGGCGGCCCCTCGCCGCCCCGACGATAGTGGATCTCCGCGCCGTCGTGGTGGAAACGCCCGGTCTCGAAACCTTCGAACATCACGGTTCCTCCCTGCCGCGCCGGGCCGCCATGACCCGCCAGAACACCAGCGCCGTCGCCACACACAGCGCCCACATCAGCCAGAAGCACCACTCCGCCGGGCCCGAGTGGCCGATCGCCTCGATGCCCCTGTCCGCCTCCAGCCAGCGCCAGAACGGCACCAGCAGGATCGTCGCGATGAAGCTCACCGGCAGTGCGACGCCGACGATGGCCAGCAGGATGGCGCCGAAGACCAGGCCACGGCGCATCGCGCGGCCCTCACCGCGCCTTCAACGGCGCCGCGCCCAGGTGGGAACCGGCATCGCAAAGGATGACCTCGCCGGTGACGTTCGCGTTGCCGGCCAGCATCATGATCGCCGTTTCCGCCATGTCCTCCGGCGAGCCGGCGCGGTTGAGCGGCGTCGCCGCCTTCACGCCGGCGACGAAGTCGTCGTAGCCCTCGCCCCGCCACTCCTGCTGCCAGCGCCCGGTGACGAAACCGGGGCACACCGTGTTGACGCGGATCTCCGGTGCCAGCGCGCGGGCTAGAGACAGGGTCATCGTGTTGAGCGCGCCCTTGGAGGCGGCATAGGCGATCGAGCTGCCCACACCCATGACGCCGGCGACGGAGGAGATCATCACCACCGAGCCCCGGCCCTCTGCCTTCATCGCCGGCACGACGGCGCGGGTCATCTGATAGGGCCCGACGACATTGACGTTGTAGATGTGCAGGAAATCCTCGCCGTTTAGATCGTCGAGCTGGTCGTGCGGTACGATCTTCGTGGTACCGGCATTGTTGACCAGCCCATCGATCCGTCCCCACTGGTCGAGGGCGGCCTGGGCCATCGCCTTGCAGCCCGCGTCCTCGGAGACGTCGGCCCCGACGACGATCGCCTCGCCGCCGGCGGCCCGGCAGGCCTCCGCCACCGCGTCGGCACCTTCCCGGTTGGCGCGGTAGTTGACGACGATCCGTGCACCGCCGGCCGCCAGCATCCGCGCCGTCGCCTCGCCGATGCCGGAGGCCGCCCCGGTCACGATCACCACCCAATCCTTGACGTCGATCATCTCGCTCTCCCGTCCCTGAAATGCCGGCCGGCATCCAAGCCCATCCCCGGCCCCGACGCAATGCAGGCGCGACTGACTAGGTTCAGATAGATGTGAGACGCGCCTCTGGCGGCAGAGGCGGGGATCTCCGAAGCTGTGAGTTGCGAGACCAACAGCTTGAAGGAGATCCCCATGCAGGTTTTTGGCCTGCCCCGACATGTTATCAGGGGTTGGAGGACGGCGTCGCGTCTGAACGCGGAGCCCGACACTAAATGCGTAGCGTTCAGACGCGACGCCGTCCGGCGTTGGCATCGGGCCCGGCGTGACGGCTTGACGGCCGAGGCGGCGGCCCAGGCGGTGGGCGTGCCGCGTAGCACGCTCTATCGCTGGGACGAGCGGTTGGAGCCGCGCTCGCGCGCGCCTCGCCGCCGTCGTCGCCGAGAGTGGTCGAGTGCGGTGCTGCGTCGGCTTGAACGGCTGCGCCGCGACTTCCCGATGTGGGGCAAGGCCAAGCTCGGACCGCTGCTGCGCCGAGAGGGCTTCACCTTGTCGGACAGCACCGTTGGTCGCATGCTCGCCCATCTGGTCGCGCGCGGCGTCGTTGTGCCGGTGCCCGTGGCGCGACGACGCGCCAAGGGCAAGAGAGCCAAGCGCCCACACGCCAAGCGTTTGCCGAAGGGGATGAAGGCAACGGCCCCCGGCGATCTGGTCCAGCTCGACACCTTGAGCATCACGCCGGCCGGCGAGCGCACGGTCAAGCAGTTCACCGCCTACGATCCCGTCAGCCGCTTCACCTGTGCCAAGGCCTTCCGCAGAGCGACCGCCAGGAACGCCGAGAGCTTCCTCGACAAACTCGTGGCCGACCTGCCCTTCCCCGTGAAGGCCATCCAGGTCGACGGTGGATCCGAGTTCATGGCCGAGTTCGAGGCCGCCTGCGAGAGCCGAAAGATCCCCGTCTATGTCTTGCCGCCGAGGACGCCGCAGCTCAATGGCGGCGTCGAGCGAGCCAACGGCGCATGGCGCTACGAGTTCTACGCCTGCCATGACATCGAGGACCAGCTCGACAAACTAAACCCACAGATCGACAAGTTCGCCAACATCTACAACACCTTCAGGCCTCATGGAGCCTTGAAAGGCAAAACCCCCGAGGAGTACCTTCGACAGATCACAGCCAAGAAGACCTCGTCGTCTCATATGTAGTGAACCTGGACAGCGACTTGCCCCGGCGCGGCGGCTGGCGCATCTTGCCGCCGCCAGCCCTCCATGACACCGGCAAGGAAACCAGAATTATGAGCACGCCCCTCACGCCCGACCTGATCGCCGCCCTGCAGGCCGTCGACACGCCCACCATCTGCAACGCCCTGGAGATCGTGGCGCCCGCGCGGCGCGCCATCGGCTTCACGACGGAGCCGCTGGTCTGCGCCCGCCCGAAGCTGCCGCCGATCGTCGGCTATGCCCGCACCGCCACGATCCGCGCTAAGCAGCCGAGCGAGCTTTCCGCCGACGCCATGAAGGAGCTGCGGCTCAGCTACTTGACTATGTCGCCGCCGAGCCGATGCCCTCGATCACCGTGATCCAGGATCTCGACCGGCCCGAAGGTGGTTACGGCGCCTTCTGGGGCGAGGTGAACACCGCCGTCCACATGGGCCTCGGCTGCATCGGCTGCGTCACCGACGGCTCGATCCGCGATCTCGACGACCTGGCGCCGGGCTTCCAGCTGCTGGGCGGCCGCGTCGGCCCGAGCCACGCCCACGTCCACATCACCGACTACGACAAGCAGGTGAACGTCGCCGGCATGATGGTGCGGCCGGGCGACGTCATTCACGCCGACCAGCACGGTGCCGTCGTCATCCCGCACGACGTCGTCGCCGACGTCCCCGGCGCCTGCGACCTGCTCGCCCGGCGCGAGGCCGTCGTCCTCGACGTCGCCCGCGCGCCCGGCTTCAACATGGACGTGCTGCGCAAGGCCTGGGCCGACCAGGCCGACATTCACTAATTTTCCCGGCCAGGCCACGGTGACGACGCCACTATCGGAGACCATCGACCATGAGCGATATCCTCGCCATCGAAACCCCGGCGACCCATGTCCGGCTGCTGACCATCACCCGGCCGAAGGCGCTGAACGCCCTCTCGAACGCCCTGCTGGTGGAGATCGCCGACGCCCTCGACGATGCGGTGGCCGACGACGAGATCCGGGCCATCGTCATCACCGGCGGCGACAAGGTCTTCAGTGCCGGCGCCGATGTGAAGGAGTTTCCCGACCGCACGCCCGCCTCCTCCCTGTTGGACGCGCGGGGGCGGACTCGGGACCGGGTCGACCGCTGCCCGAAACCGTTGATCGCCGCGATCAACGGCTACGCGCTCGGCGGCGGGCTGGAACTGGCGCTCGCCTGCGACATCATCATCACCGGCGAGGGCGCGAAGATGGGCCTGCCGGAAACCCGGCTCGGCATCCTGCCGGGCGGCGGCGGCACGCAGCGGCTGCCGCGCATCCTCGGCAAGCCACTGGCGATGAAGGTGATCCTGGCGGGCGAGTTCATCGACGCGGCGACGGCGCTCACCCATGGCCTGACGGCGGAGGTCGTGCCGGACGAGGAGACCATTCCCCGCTCAATCGAACTGGCGGAGAAGATCGCCGCCCGCCCGCCGCTCGCCGTCCGGCTCGCCAAGGAAGCGGTGCTGAAGTCGCAGGACCTGCCGATCGCCCATGGCCTCGATTTCGAGCGGCGGGTGAACGCGGCGCTGAACGCGACCGAGGACCGCAACGAGGCGACCCGGGCCTTCATCGAAAAGCGCAGCGCCGAATTCAAGGGACGCTGACCAGGTGTCGACGGACAGCATCGACTTCACCGCGCCGGGCGCAACGGCTATTGCGACGTCACAATCACCGACGACGAGGGCGCGACGATCGCCATCGCCCGCTTCACCGCGACCTGGTTGAGCAAACCGCCGACGTCGTAAAGCCGCTCAGAGTTCGCCGTAGCGCTTGAGGTGGTGGTCCTGGTTGCCGAGCATGGTGTCGATCATGGTCAACCGCTTGAAGTAGTGGCCGACGCTGAGCTCGTCCGTCATGCCCATGCCGCCGTGCAACTGCACGGACTGCTGGCCGACGAAACGGCCCGACTTGCCGATCTGCACCTTGCCGGCGGAGACCGCGCGGGCCCGCTCGCGCGCGTCCTCCTCGTCGATCTTCATGGTCGCCATGTAGGCCATCGAACGGGCCTCCTCGACGTTCATGAACATGTCGACCATGCGATGCTGGAGGACCTGGAACTTGCCGATCGGCTGGCCGAACTGCTCCCGGGTCTTGAGATATTCGTTGGTCGTGTCGAGCAACACCTGCATGCAGCCGACCGCCTCGGCCATCAAGGCGACCGTGCCGCGCTCGGCGACCTGCTCGAGGATCGCGAGGCCGCCGCCGACCTCGCCCAGCACCGCGTCGGCGCCGACCTTGACCGCTTCGAAGGTCAGCTCGGAGGCGCGCTGGCCATCCACCGTCGGATAGTCGCGGCGCGAAAGGCCGGCAGCACCGGCGTCCACGAGGAAGAGGGTGATGCCGTCCGCATCCCGGCTGCCGCCCGAGGTGCGCGCGCTGACGACGATTTTGTCGGCGCTGGCGGCGTGCAGGACGACGCCCTTGTGGCCGTCCAGCACGTAACCGTCGCCGTCCGCCTTGGCGGCGAACTCGACGTCGTTCAGATCGAAGCGCGACTGCCGCTCGGCATAGGCCAGCGCCATCTTGATCTCACCCGCCGCCAGTTTCGGCAACAGCTCGGACTTCAATTCCTCTTTGCCGCCCAGCAACAGCGCGTTGGCGCCCAGCGCGACGGTGGCGAAGAACGGCTCCAGCACCAGGCCGGTACCGATCGCCTCCATGATCACCATGACCTCGACCGGGCCGCCGCCGATGCCGCCGTACTCCTCCGGCAGGCCCACCGCCAGCCAGCCGAGCTCGGCCATCTGGCGCCAGTTGTCGTCGCTGAAGCCCTGGTCGGTCTGGGCGAGCTTGCGCCGGTTCTCGAACTCGTAGGCTTCGCGCACGAAACGGTCGACGCTGTCCTTCAGGAGCTGTTGCTCTTCAGAAAGTGAAAAGTCCATGGATCCTCCCCGCCCGGCCACGCCATCGGCCATCCGGGCTCACTAGCATGTTCAGCGGCCCGGCTCAAAGGCCGAGCACCATCTTGGCGACGATATTCCGCTGGATTTCGTTGGAGCCGCCGTAGATCGTGGCGGCCCGCGAATAGTAGAAATCGCCGACCTGCCCGGGCGCCATCTCGCCGCCGACCGGCGGCTGGTTGGTGAGCGCGTCTTCGCCCGCATCCAGCATCAACGCATAATGGCCGAGCGCCTCGACGCACAGCTCGGTCAGCCGCTGGCGGATCTCCGAGCCGCGGATCTTCAGCAGGGAGGCCCGGGCGCCGACGTCGCCGCCCGCCGCCTCTTCCGCCAGATAGCGGAGATTGGTGTATTCGAGGGCCATCAGGTCGACCTCGACCTCGTCGACGCGGCGACGGAAGCCGACATCCTCGATCAGCGGACCGATGCCCGCACTCTCGGCCCGGGCCATGTCGCGCAGCCGGCGCAGGCGCTGTTTCGAGGGGCCCACTTCGGCGATCACCGTGCGCTCCATCGAGAGCAGGAATTTGGCGTAGGTCCAGCCCAGGTTCTCCTCGCCGACCCGGTTGGCGAGCGGCACGCGCACGTCGGTCAGATAGGTCATGTTGACGTGATGGCCGCCGTCGATGGTGAGGATCGGCTTCACCTCGATGCCGGGCGTCGTCATGTCGATCAACAGAAAGCTGATGCCCTCCTGCGGCTTGCCCTCGCCCGAGGTGCGCACCAGGCAGAACATCCAATCCGCCCAATGGGCGAGCGAGGTCCAGGTCTTGGTGCCGTTCACCACGTAATGGTCACCGTCCCGCACCGCCCGGGTCTGCAGCGAGGCGAGGTCGGAACCGGCGCCCGGCTCGGAATAGCCCTGGCACCAGAGGTCCTCGCCCGAGAGGATGCGCGGCAGAAAGCGCGACTTCTGCACCTGGTCGCCAAAACTGTAGATCACCGGCCCGACCATGTTGAGGCCGAAGGGCAACGGCTCGGGCGCGTCGCCGGCCGCCAGCGCTTCGGAAAACAGATAGCGCCGGGTGGCGTCCCAGCCGGCGCCACCATGCGCCGTCGGCCAGTGCGGCGCCGCCCAGCCCCGGTCGTTCAGGATGCGCTGCCAGCGGCGATGGTCGGTCTTGTCGAGAGCGCGGCCGAGACGCATGGATTCACGGATGTCGACGGGCAGATGCTCGGCGAGGAAGGCGTCGACTTCGGCGCGAAAGGCCTGTTCCTCGGGGCTGAAGGCGAGATCCATGGGCGGGCGCTCCGGTCGGATGAAATGATCGGGGCAATCTATGAGGACCGGGCGCGCACGACAAGCCGGCAGCAACCCCGTTTGAGGTGTAGTCTCCGGGCCGGTCCGGGCGACGTTGGGGGTGGCGGCGATGGCGTCGCTGAGCATGGCCATGGCGATCTTCCTGTTCTCCACCCTCTCGGTGGGGAACAAGGCCGCGTTGGTCGACCTCACGGTATCCGAGGTCGGCGTGGCGCGGCTGGCGATCGGCGCCGGGTTCTTCTGGCTGATCACGCTCGCGGCCCGGCAACGCCCCCTCTTCGATGCCCACACGGGTCGCCGGCTGTTGATGGGCGTCCTGGATCCGGGCCTGGTGGCGATCCTGATCGTCTGGTCGCTCTCCCTCACCGCGGCCGTCAACGTCGCCGTGTTCTGGAGCCTGATGCCGCTGGTCATGCCCATCCTGGGGCGGGTCTTCCTCGCAGAGGCGCTGCGCCTGCGCGACGTCGCCGGCGCCCTCGTCGCCTTCGCCGGCACGGTGCTGCTGATCCATCATCAATTCGAGATCGGCGCCGGGTCCCTGCTAGGCGACGCCATCGCCGCCGCGGCCGTGTTCGCCGCCTGTATCAACCAGCTGATCGCTCGCCGTGTCGCACAGACCGCCGGGCGGCCCTTGGTGACGACCACCTTGCAGGTGACGGTCGCGGTCGTCATCGCCCTCGTCGTGCTGCTCGCCGTCGAACGCCCGCCGGCCCCCTTCCGTGATCTGTCGACCGACCAGATCTGGCTGCTGCTCTATCTCGGCATCGCCACCGCGTCGCCCTTCTTCTTCTACAACTACGCCCTCGCCCGCCTTCCGGTCGCCCGCGCCAGCCTGTTCTCCGCCCTGACCGCACCGCTGACCGCCGCCCTCGCCGCGCTGTTCCTGGGCGAGATCATGACCGGCATCAAGATCGGCGCGATCGCCGTGGTGCTCGCCGGCATCCTGCTCGCGACGCTCGGACCCACGAGCAAGGCCGCCGGCCGCCGGTGATGCCTGTTCCCGCGCGAGCTGGTATAATTGTCTCCGACGACAGCACGGGGGAGACGCGAATGCGGCGCTTCGGGGAAGCGATACGGGGGCTGGTCCTGGCGGCGGCGCTGGGCCTGGTCTTCGGGAGCGGGGCACTGGCCGCCGAGGACGCGATCGGCCGCATCAAGACCCTCGAGGGCGAGGTTGTGATCACGCGGGACGGCGCCGAGACCAAGGCCACCGTCGGCACGCGAGTGTTTCGCCGCGACGTCGTACGCACCGCCGAGAAGAGCAAGACCGGCATCACCTTCCGCGACCAGACGCGCCTCGCCATCGGTCCGAAGTCCATCGTGGAATTGAAGGACTACGCCTTCGAGCCGACGAAGGAGGAATATTCCTTCGTCACCAAGGTCACGCGGGGCACCCTGCATTACGTCTCGGGCCTGATCGCCAAGCTGTCGCCGAGCGCCGCCTCGGTCGAAACGCCGGGCGGCACCATCGGCGTGCGTGGCACGACCTTCGTGGTCCGCGTGAAGGGGGAGTAGGCACATGCGGAAAGCTCTGTTCGCGGCCTTCGGCCTGCTGCTGGCGCTCGGCGCCTGCGAAAGCGTGCCGGAGAGTGTCGTCGTCCTGCTGCCGGATGCGGACGGCGGCGTCGGCAAGCTCGAGGTCAGCCACGACAAGGGGACCCGGTTGCTGCACCAGCCGCACCATGCCGCCGCGTTGCATGACGAGCATGGCCCGGGCGAGGCGCGCATCCTGAAGCCCGAGCATGTCGAGGAACACTTCGGTGAGACGATCTCGGCCCAGCCGCCCGCGGCGAAGACCTTCATCCTCTATTTCCAGCTCGACGGACCCCGGCTGACGGCCGCCTCGGAGAAGCAACTGCCGGAGATCCTGGCCGAGATCGGCCGGCGCGCGGCGCCCGACGTCGATGTCGTCGGCCACACGGACACCTCAGGCGACCGGGACTATAACGCCGTCCTCGCCGAATGGCGGGCCGAAAGCGTGCGCGACGCGATCATCGCCGTCGGCGTCGATCCGGCGCATATCCTGGTCTCCAGCCATGGCGAGGCGAACCCCCTCGTGCCCACAGCCGACGGGGTCTCGGAACCGAAGAACCGCCGGGTCGAGGTCACCGTCAGGTGATCGGCAGCATGACGTGGTCGCGGTAGGCGGGACGCTCGACCAGGCGTTCGTACCAGGCGCGTAAGCTCGGATAGTCGGGGTGCGGCACGTCCATGCCGTACCAGCGATAGGCCGCGGCGCCCACCGCGATGTCGGCCATGGTGAACCGGTCGCCGACGATATAGTCGCGGCCCCGGAGCGCGGCCTCGACGAAACCGAAGAGGCGCGCGGTCTCCGCGGCGCCGGCATTGATCGCCGCCATGTCGCGATCCTCGGGCGCGGTGCGGATCAGCCCCCAGAAGACGTCGCGGAAGGCGCCCATCAGCATGGTCTGCTGCCAGTCGGCCCACTGATGGGAAATCGCGCGCTCGGCCACCGTATCGGGCCAGAGGCCGCCGGCTGCGTGCGTCTCCGCGAGATAGGCGACAATCGCGTTCGATTCCCAGAGCACGAAGCCCCCGTCGTCGATCACCGGCACCCGGGCGTTGGGGTTCATCGCCAGGTACCAGTCCTCACCGACCTGGCCGTGCTCGCCGCCGACGACGACATGCTCGTGCGGGAGGGCCAGCTCGGCCACCGCCCACATCACCTTTTGCACATTGACCGAATTCGGCCGTCCCCACACCTTCAGCATGCCGTCGCACTCCCGCTGTCCAAATGAGCTTGGGGGCACTATGACACTGGAGCGCGCGGGGGACGAGGGGCGATGCGGCTCAGATTGTCGGCATATTACGCGGCGATGTTCGCCTTCGTCGGCGTGCACCTGCCGTTCTGGCCGGTCTGGCTGGAAGCCCATGGGCTGAGCCCGGGGGAGATCGGCTTGCTGCTGGCCACCGTGCTCTGGTGCAAGGTCGTCACCAACCCACTGATCGCCGCCAGCGCCGACCGCCTGGGGGCCCGGCGCGGGGTGATGATCGCCGTCGCCTGCCTGACACTCGCCGCCTATGCCGGTCTGTTCGGGGCGCAGGGGTTCTGGGGCGTGCTGCCCTTCGCGGTGCTGGGCGGCGTCGCCTTCGCCGCGATCCTGCCGCTGGGTGAGGCGATCGGGCTCGCCGTGGTCTATGCCCGGGGCCTCGACTACGGACGACTGCGGCTGTGGGGCTCGGTCACCTTCATTGACGCTTCCGTCGGCCTCGGCCATTTGCTGGCGAGCCGGGGCGTCGACCTGATCCTGGCCACCATGGTCGCCCTGCTCGGCCTCGTCGTGCTCGCCTGTATCGCCATGCCGGCGCACCGGGCGAGCGAACGCGCACCAGCCGCCCCTCGGGCGATCGCGGCCCTGCTGGGGAAGCCGGTGTTCTGGCTGTTCCTCGCCGCCGCCGGCCTGAACCAGGCGAGCCACGCGGTGCTCTATGGGTTCGCTACCCTGCACTGGCGCGCTTCGGGCCTGTCCGACGCCACCATCGGCTGGCTCTGGGCCGAGGGCGTGTTGGCGGAGATCCTGCTCTTCGCCCTTTCCAATCGCATCCTCGCCCGCATCGGCGTTTCCGGGCTGCTTCTGCTGGCGGGCCTGGCCTCGGCGCTGCGCTGGTTCGCTCTCGGCCTCACCACCGATCTCTCGGCCCTCATCGCCCTGCAGGCCCTGCACGGCCTGACCTTCGGCGCGGCGCATCTGGCCGCCATGCACTTCATCGCCCGCGCCATCCCCGCCAACCTGACGGCAACGGCACAAAGCCTCAATACCGCGATCGCCGGCGGCGTCATCATGGCCGGTGCCATGGCCGGTGCCGGTTGGCTGTACAGCAGCTTCGCCGGGCATGCCTTCCTGGCGATGACCGTCCTCGCGCTCGCCTCGGCGGTGCTGGCCTTCGCCCTCGGCCGGGTCTGGCGCAACCAGCGGATCTGAGGCCATGGATCGCGGGGGACGGGCGGGCTAAGCTCCCTCCGACAACGCGCCAGCGGGGAATTGCGACCATGACCGAGATCCAGGATCCGATCGCCTTCGAACTGTTCAAGAACTCCATTTTCTCCATCGCCGACGAGATGGCCCTGACCATCTGCCGCACGACCTATTCCGGCGTGCTGCGCGACAACATGGACTTCTCCACCGCCTTCGCCGACGCGGACGGCAAGCTGGTCGCCCAGGGGCTGACCCTGCCAGGCCATCTCGGCTCGATCCCGACGGCGCTCGCGGTGATTACCGAACGCTTCGCCGGCGACATCAACGAAGAGGATATGTTCATCATGAACGATCCCTTCGACGGCGGCATGCACCTGCCCGACATCTTCGTCTTCAAGCCGTTGTTCCACGAGGGCGAACGGGTCGCCTTCGCCGCGACGATCTGCCATCACACGGACGTCGGCGGGCGGGTCGCCGGTTCCAACGCGGCGGACTCGACCGAGATCTACCAGGAAGGCCTGCGCATCCCGCCGTTGAAACTGTTCGAGGCGGGCAAGCGCAACGAGACGATCTTCAAGATGATCGAGAAGAACGTCCGCGTCCCGGTCAAGGTGTTCGGCGACCTGCGCGCCCAGCTCGCCGCCTGCACCATCGCGGAGCGCCAGTTCATGGAGCTGATCGCGCGCTATGGCCGCGATACGGTGAAGCTCTACATGAACGAGGTGATCGACTACGCGGAGCGGCTGACCCGCGCGGCGATCGCCGAGTTGCCGGACGGCACCTACAGCTTCGAGGACTGGATCGACGACGACGGCATCGACCTCGACACGCCGATCCGCCTGTTCGTCACCATGGAGAAGCGCGGCGATTCCATGAAGGTCGACTGGACCGGCACCTCACCCCAGGTGAAGGGCGCGATCAACAACACCCTCTCCTTCACCAAGGCGGCGAGCTATACGGCGATCCGCTCCGTGCTGCCCGACGGCATTCCCAACAACGAAGGCGTCTTCCGGGTGATCGAGGTGACGGCACCGCCCGGCACCATCGCCAACGGCGTGCTACCGGCGGCCTGTGCGGCGCGCGGCCTCACCGGCTTCCGCATGGTCGACTGCGCCTTCGGCGCGCTGGCGATGATGGTGCCCGACCGGGTCTGCGCCGCCTCCGACGGCGGCAATACCGGCGTCTCCGTCGGCGGCTACGACAAAGACCGCAATCCTTTCATCTATGTCGACTTCACCTGCGGCACCTGGGGTGGGCGGCCCTGGGCCGACGGGCTCAACGGCAATTCCAACATGTTCGCCAACATGGCCTCGCAGTCGATCGAGGTGACGGAGGCGGAGAACCCGCTGCGCATCGGCAGTTACGAGTTCCTCCCCGACCGGGCCGGCATCGGACAGTACCGCGGCGGCGTGCCCTACCGGCGCGACTACGAGTTCCTGGAAGAAGAAGGCGTCTTTCAGGTCCGCTCCGACCGACGACGCTTCCGGCCCTACGGCCTCTATGGCGGCGGCGCCGGCCAGCCCTCGCAGAACTGCCTCAATCCGGATGCAGAGAACGAGCCGGTCGCCTCCAAGCTCACCATGGACATCACCCGAGGCACGGTGTTCCGCCACGAGCTCGCGGGCGGCGGCGGCTGGGGCGACCCGCTGGAACGCGATCCCGCCGCAGTCCTGAAGGACGTGCGCAACGAGTTCTTGAGCGTCGAGCGCGGGCGGGCCGACTACGGCGTCATCCTCGACACGGACGCCTGGCGGATCGACGAGGCGGCGACGGCGGCCTTGCGGGCGGAAATGCGGGCGGCACGGCCAGCCGGCGACGCGGCGGCGGTCAACTGGGAAGAGCCGCGGCCGGCCCAGGCGGCGGAGTAGGGCCGGGTCACCATGCGCAACCAGGATTTCGACCCGATCGCCTTTGAGCTGTTCAAGAACTCGGCCTTCGCGATCGCCGACGAGATGGCGCTCACCATCTCCCGCGTCGCCTATTCGCCGATCCTGCGCGATACCATGGACTATTCGACGGCACTGACCGACGCGGCCGGCACCGTGGTGGCGCAGGGCCTGACATTGCCGGGGCATTTAGGCTCGGTGCCGGAAGCGATCAAATCGGTGCTGCGGGACTTCGGCGACGACCTGCATCCGGGCGACGTGGTGATCATGAACGATCCCTTCGACGGCGGCATGCACCTGCCCGACATCTTCGCCTTCAAGCCGATCTTCTGGGCGGGGGAACGTATCGCCTTCGCCGCGACGACCTGCCATCAGGGCGACATCGGCGGGCGGGTGCCGGGCTCCATGGCCGCGGATTCGGACGAGATCTTCCAGGAAGGGCTGCGCCTGCCGCCGCTGAAGCTGTACGAGAAGGGGAAGCGGAACGAGAGCCTGTTCCAGCTGATCGAGAAGAACGTGCGCATGCCGGTGACGCTGTTCGGCGACATGCGCGCCCAGCTCTCCGCCTGCACCATCGCCGAACGACAGGTGCTGGAGCTGGTCGAGCGGTTCGGTGCCGAGGCGGTCGTCGGTTACATGGGCGCCGTCGTCGACTACACCGAACGGATGACCCGCTCGGCAATCGCCGAGCTTCCCGACGGCACCTGGCGTTTCGAGGACTGGATCGACGACGACGGGGTCGACCTGGAAACGCCGGTCCGCCTGTTCGTCACCGTTACCAAGCAGGGCGACGGCATCACCGCCGATTGGACCGGCTCCGCCCCCCAGGTGAAGTCGGCGATCAACTCGACCCATTCCTTCTCCGCCGCGGCCGTCTACACCGCCGTGCGCTCGATCCTGCCGGCCGACATTCCCAACAACGAGGGGATGTTCCGCCCGATCCGGGTGATCACGCCGCCCGGTACCGTCACCTCCGTCGTCATGCCGGGCGCCTGCGCCATGCGGGGCGTCACCGGCTTTCGCATGATGGACTGCACCTTCGGCGCGCTGGCCCAGATGGTGCCGGACAGGGTCGGCGCGGCGAGCGACGGCGGCGTCTGCGTCGTCGCCATCGGCGGCTGGCACGAGGACCGGGCCGAGCCCTTCGTCTTCCACGACGCCTGTTGCGGCGCCTGGGGCGGGCGACCCTGGGCCGACGGCGTCTCGGCCAACTCCAGCCTGTTCGCCAACCTCGCCGGGCAGTCCGTCGAGGTGACCGAGGCCGAGCATCCCTTGCGCATTCCGGCCTACGAGTTCCTGCCCGACCGCGCCGGTTCCGGCCGCTACCGGGGCGGCGACCCCTATTACCGGGAGTATCACTTCCTGGAGAAGGAGGGCCAGTTGCAGGTCCGCTCCGACCGCAACAGGATCCGCCCCTACGGCCTGCACGGCGGCGGCCCCGGCCAGCCGGCGGTAAGTCGGGTGACCCGCGATGGCGAGGAGAGCGTGCTGCCGGGCAAGGCCACCGCTCGGCTTCGCCGCGACGACCGCTACCGCCTGGAATGGCCGGGCGGCGGCGGCTGGGGCGACCCGCTGGACCGCCCGCCCGACGCCGTGCTGCGCGACGTGCGCAACGAGCTGCTGAGCGTCGAGAAAGCGCTCGCCGACTATGGCGTCGTCGTCGATACCGCGGCCTGGCGGATCGACCAGCCGGCGAGCGAAGCGCGGCGGCGCGCCCTCCGCGCGGCGCGCGGCCCCGGCCCGTTGCCGACCACCGTTTGGACCGATCCCCCCCACGGCGTCGCGGCCGAATAGCCGCGCCCTTCCCTGCCCGCAATCAAGGACGAACAAGCCCATGACGGATTTCCGCGTCGGCGTCGACATCGGCGGCACCTTCACCGACATCGTTTTCCTCGCCGCCGATGGGCGACTGCACACCAAGAAGGTGTCGTCCAGCGTCGGCAACTACGCCCGCGCCATCGCGGAGGGCCTGCAAGAGGTGTTCGCCGATACCGGTCTTTCCGGCAACGACGTGGAGGAGATCCGCCACGGCACCACGGTCGCCTCCAACGCCATCCTGGAACACAAAGGCGCGCTCACCGGCCTGATCACCACCAAGGGCTTCCGCGACGTGCTGGAGATCCGCAACCTGCGCATGCCCCGGCTCTATGACCTGCATTGGGAGAAGCCGCCGCCCCTGGTCGAGCGCTACCTCCGCCATGTCGTCGACGAGCGGGTCAGTATCGACGGTGAGGTTCTGACGCCGCTCACCCGGGCCGAGGCGGAGGCGGCCGTCGACCGCCTGCTGGCCGAGGGGGTCGAGGCGATCGCGGTCTGCCTGCTGAACAGCTTCGCCAACCCGGCGCACGAACAGCTGCTGAAAGAGGTGCTGGCGGAGAAGGCGCCCGGGATCCCGAGCTGCATCAGCTTCGACGTGCTGCCGGAGATCAAGGAATACGAACGCACCTCGACCACCGTCATCAACGCCTACATCCTGCCCGTCGTCGCGCAGTATCTGCGCCAGTTGCGGGAGGACCTGAACAACGTCTCGATCACCTCGCCCCTGTTGTTGATGCAATCGAACGGCGGCCTCACCACCTCCGAGGTGGCGGCGCGCCTGCCGGCCAATGTCATCGAGAGTGGTCCGGCCGGCGGCGTCGTCGGCGCCCAGGCGCTGGCCGAGAAGATGGGCCTCGACGACGTCATCACCCTCGACATGGGCGGGACCACGGCGAAGGCCGCGCTGATCGAAGGCGGCGAAGTCACCCGCAGCCAGGAATACCAGGTCGGCGGCGGCATCATGATCGGCTCGCGCCTGCTGACCGGGGCCGGCTACATGCTGAAGATCCCGGCGATCGATCTCGCCGAGGTCGGGGCGGGCGGCGGCTCCAAGTGCTGGATCGATGCCGGCGGCTCGCTGCAGATCGGCCCCGAGAGCGCCGGCGCCGAGCCGGGCCCCGTCTGCTACGACATCGGCGGCGAAGATCCGACCATCACCGACGCCAACCTGATCCTCGGCTACCTCAACCCCGACCACCTCGTCGGCGGCGCCGTGAAACTCAATGCCGGCAAGGCGCGCGAGGTCTTCCAGGCCCGAGTGGCGGAACCCATGGGCCTCGAACTCGCCCGCGCGGCGCACGGCGCGCATCTGATCGCCGGCTCCAACATGATCCGGGCGATCAAGGCGGTGTCCAGCGAACGCGGCCGCGACCCCCGCGAATACGCCCTCTTCGCCTTCGGCGGCAACGGGCCGATCTTTGCCGCCGGCATGGCCGAGGCGTTGTCGATGAAGCGTATCGTCGTCCCCCCCTCGGCCGGCCTGTTCTCGTCCTTCGGCCTGCTCTATGCCGACGTCGAGCATCATTATTCGCGGACCTTCCGCCGCCTGCTGAAGGATGCGGATCCGGCCGAACTGCACGGCCTGTGGGAGGGCATCGCCGACGAGGCACGCGCCCAGCTCGCCGCCGACGGCTTCCGCAGCGACCAGATGCGGATCCGCCGGGCCGCCAACATGCACTACAAGGGGCAGATCTACGAGCTGACGGTGCCGGTCGCCGGCGGCGAGATCGACGCGGCCGCCATCGCCGCCATGGAAGAGGCCTTCGGGCAGGAGCACGAGACCACCTACGGCCACCGCGCCGGGCCGGAGGAGCCGGTGGAGCTGGTCAACGTCCAGGTCGTCGGCCAGGGCCTGCCGGACCGTCCCCGCGTGCCCGATCGGATCGACGCCGCGCTTGCGGCCGAGTCCACCGGTGCGACGCGGGAGGCCTATTTCGGCCCGGACCACGGCTGGCTCGCGACGCCGATCCTCGCCCGCGCCGACTTGGCCGAAGCGCGGCCGGGCCCGGCCATCGTCGAGGAATACGACTCGACCACAGTGATCCCGCCCGGCGCCCGCGCCGGCCTGGACGCGTACGGCAACATCGTAATCGACCTGCCGTGAGCTACAGGCTCTACAACCGCCTCGGCTCCGGCGGCTTCGCCATCGAAGTCGCCCTGACGCTCGCCGGCGCGCGGTTCGAATTGGAGCTGCTGGACTCGGTCCCCGGCAACCCGCTGCCCGAGTCGTTTCGCGAGATCAATCCATGGGGCCAGGTCCCGGCGCTGATCCTGCCCGACGGCAGCTTGATGACGGAATCGGCGGCAATGCTGATCCACATCGCCGCGGCCCACCCGGACAAGGGGTTGGCGCCGACATCCGGAACGCCTGCCCATGCACGCTTCCTGCGCTGGCTCGTGTTCCTCGCCGCCAACGTCTACGAGGCCGAAATCCGCATCGGCTATCCCGACCGCTTCACCACCGATCCCGCCGGCGCCCCGGCGATATCCGAGGCCGCGCACCGGCGCATGACCGAAGGCCTCGCCTTGGTCGCGGCGGAGGTGACACCGGGCGGTTATCTGTTCGGTGCGGAAATGGGCGTGATCGACGTCTATATCGCCATGCTGGTCGCCTGGCACGGCGATGGCGGCATGGTCGGCGAGGGTGCGGCATTGGCCCACCGGGTCGCCGCCCACCCGGTCGTGGCGCCGATCTGGCAACGCAACTTCGATTCGAGGATGGACGTAAAGTGGGGACGCCGATGACCTACAAACTCTACAACCGTCTCGGCTCCGGCGGTTTCGTGGCCGAGGCGGCATTGACCTTGATCGGCGCGCCGTTCGAGCTGGAATTGATCGAGTCGACGCCAGGTACTCCCCTCCCCGACGGGTTCCGGGCGATCAATCCCTGGCGCCAGGTGCCGACGCTGGTCCTCGCCGACGGCACGGTGATGACTGAGTCGGCGGCCATCCTGATCCACCTCGCCGCCGCCCATCCCGAGGCCGCCCTGGGCCCCGCCCCCGGCACGAGCGACCACGCCCGCTTCCTGCGCTGGCTGGTCTTCCTCTCGGCCAACGTCTACGAGGCGGTGCTGCGCCGCGGCTATCCCGAACGCTTCACCACCGATCCCGCCGGCACCGAGGCCATCGCCGATGCCGCCCGCCGGCGCATGGGCGAGGCGCTGGGCGTGATCGAGGCGGAACTGGCAGAAGGCGACTTCCTGTTGGGGCCGGAGATGAGCGCCGCCGACCTCTTCCTCGCCATGCTCACGGCCTGGAACCGCGGTGCCGACGCCCTGCCCCGCTGCGCAGCGCTCACCCACCGCGTCGCCGCCCACCCGAAGATCGCCCCGGTCTGGCAGCGCAACTTCGATCACCGGCTGGATATCAAATGGGGACGCCCGTAAGCCTCAACCGCCGCCGAAGAGACGCGCGAAAAAACCCTTGATCCGCACCCACAGGACGGCACCGAGCAACCCGCCCGCATCCAGCGCTTCGCGCGGCGGCGGATCGGAGGGCAGCTCCGGTGCAACCTCGTCGACCGCCGGCGCCTGCGCTTCGAGCGCGGCCTCCAGCGCCTTGGCGAAATCCTGTGTCAGGCGGGTGGCCAGATCGTTCACCAGGCCGCCGCGACCGAATTGGGCGAGGGAGCCGGCGAGCGTATAGTCGACTTCGAGGGCCACGGCGGTCCCGCCGTCGACCGCCCGCACCGCGTAATCGATAACGCCCTTGCATTGGGAACGGCTGCGCTGGTCGAGTCCCTGGCCCTCGATCCGGCCGGTCATCGCCGCCTCGTCGCGCGTCACCTGCGCCTCGCCGGAGAAAGCCGCCTGGATCGGGCCGAACCGAACCGACATCTTGCCTTCCAGGCTGCCGTCCGCGTCCGCCCGCGTCACTTCCGCACCCGCGAGGCAGGCCGCCACCGCGCGGGGATCGCCGAGAAAGGCCCAGACCGCCGGCGCCGCGTGGCCAACGGTGAAGCTCTGCTCGATCTTCATGCCCGCCGGTCCGCGAGAACCTGCCGGATCGCGGCGACGATCCCTTGATAGCCGGTACACCGGCAGAGGTTCCCGGCGAGTTCCAGGCGGACGCGGTCCTCGTCCGCGTCGGGCAGGCGCAAAACGATGTCGCGCGCCGTCGCCAGCATGCCCGGCGTGCAGTAGCCGCATTGTAGGCCGTGATGGCGGGTGAAGGCAGCGCGCAGCTCGGCCATCAGGGCGTCGTCGTCGTGGCCTTCGATGGTGGTGATCTCCGCGCCCTCGCAGGCCGCCGTCAGCTGCAGGCAGGCACGGACCGGCACGCCGTTCAGTAGCACGTTGCAGGCCCCGCAGACGCCGTGTTCGCAGGCGAGATGGGTGCCGGTCAGGTTCAGCTCCTCACGCAGGAAGTCGCCGAGATGGACGCGGTCCGCCACCTCGCGGGCGATCTTGCGCCCGTTCACCGTCAGGCTCACCCCGCTCATGCCGCCACCTCCGCCAGGGCGCGCCGCAACATCGCGGCGTGCAGTTGCAAACCGTAGTCGTCCAGGCCGGGCGCGACAGCGGCCACCGCCGCGCGGCACCGCTCGAGGTCCGCCCCGATCAGGGCGGCACCATCGGCCAACAGGGCCGGCGCCGCGTCGAGGGCGCCGACGACGACGCGGGTCCCGCCGCCCGGATCATGCAGCACCGCGGCGATCGCTTCGGCGAACTCGCCGGGCTTGCGACAGTATTTTCGGTAGGACCAGCGCGCCGCGGGGCCGGGCTCGTCCAGCTCGGCCGCCTCGATGATCTCCTCCGGCTCCAACGCGACCCAAAAGGCGCCCTGCTGGAACTCCTCCAAGGCCAGGGTTCGCCCGCCGGCGGGCCCGGCGACGACGATCCGCGCGCCGAGCGCCAGCAGGGCCGAGGGCCAGTCGGCGGCGGGATCGGCATGCGCCAGGCTGCCGCCGACCGTGCCCCGGTTGCGCACGGCCCTATAAGCGATATCGGCGGCGATGCCGGCCATGATCTGGCCGAGCCGGCCCGGCACCGCGCCATCCTCGATCTCGGCGTGGGTGGTCGCCGCGCCGATCCGCACGACGCCCGCGTCGGCCGACACGCCGCGCATCGCGGGCACGGCCGAGACATCGACCAGCTGTGTCGGCTGGGCCAGGCGCAGGTTCATCATCGGCATCAACGATTGGCCGCCGCCCATCGCCTTGCCGTCCCAACCCGCTTCGGCCAGGGCCGCCGTCGCCTCGGCCACGTCGCCCGCCCGGCGATAGCTGAAGTCGCCCGCTTTCATGCCGCACCTCCCGCGCGCCGGATCGCTTCCCAGACCCGGCGCGGCGTCATCGGCGTCTCCAGCACTTCCGCCCCGCACTCACGCAGCGCGTCGTTGATCGCGTTGGCGATGGCCGCCGGCGGCGCGATGGCGCCGCCCTCGCCGATCCCCTTGATGCCGAAGGCGGTGAAGGGCGACGGGCTTTCCATATGCTCGATCCTGAAGTTCGGCACCTCCGTCGCGCCCGGCACGAGATAGTCCGCGAGCGTCGAGGCCAGCGGCTGGCCCTGGGCGTCGAACGGCACCTCCTCCCAAAGCGCGGTCCCGATGCCTTGCGCGGCGCCGCCGATGGTCTGGCCTTCGACGATCATCGGATTGACCCGGGTGCCGCAGTCCTCGGCGATAACATAGTCGAGGATCCGAACGTCGCCGATCTCCGGATCGACCGACACGGTGACCGCATGGGTCGCATAGCTGAAGGCGCCGTGGTCGTAGGTCGTCTTGAAGGTGCCGAGCGCTTCGAGGCCCTTGGCCACCACCTCTTCCGGCACCTGGTCGGGCCGGGCATAGACCGCGTTGGCGACGGCGGCGAACGTGGTCTCGGCGCCGGGCCCGCGGGCCACGCCGTCGGCCACCGTCACCTCCTCGGGCGAACACTGCATGAGATGCCCGGCCACCTCGGCGATCCGTTCCGCCAGCATCTCGCAGGCCCGGCCGACGGCGCCGCCGGCCATGACCATGGAGCGCGAGGCATAGGTCCCGGTGGAAAACGGCGTCTCGCCCGTATCGCCATGGCGGACCCGGACCAGGTCGTTGTCAATGCCCAGCACCTCGGCGGCGACCTGGGCCATCGTCGTCTCCATGCCCTGGCCGTGGCTCTGCACGCCGATCTCCAACTCCAGGCTGCCGTCGGGGGCGAGGCGGGCACGAGCCTGCTCGTGCCCCGGCAGGACCTCGATGCCGGCGCCGGCGAAGACCTTGGTGCCGTGCGCGGTCTGCTCGGTGTAGGTCGCGATGCCGAGACCGAGACGGCGGCCGTCCGCCTCCCCCGCCGCCTGGCGCCGGCGCACCGCGTCGACGTCGATCGCCGCGACGGCGCGGCGCACGCTTTCGGGATAGTCACCGGAATCGAACAGCTTGCCCATGACGTTGGTGTAGGGCATGGCGTCGGCCGGCGGCAGGCTTGCCTGGCGCAGCTCGTGCGGCTCGCGACCGAGCCCGCGGGCCAGCGCGTCGATCGCCAGTTCCAGCCTGCGGATTTCGGTAGTTCCGGACGGCGGTTTCAGTAAGTCCTGGCCACCGATTTCATAAAGTCCCGGCCGGTTCCGGGAGTTTGGCTTCGGGTGCCTTGTTGCCGTCAGTCGGGATTGTTTTCCGTTGTGGTTGGCTGGGTCAAGTCGGTCGTCGATTTCTTCTTTCGCATGCTGTCGCCTTTCAAGCCGATGCGGTGGGCGTTGTGGATGACGCGGTCGAGGATGGCGTCGGCGATGGTGGCCTCGCCGATCAGGTCGTGCCAGGCGGTCACGGGGATCTGCGCGGTGATGAGGGTTGAGCGTCGGTGGTATCGTTCCTCGCAGATTTCCAGGAGATCGAGGCGCTGGCGGTCGGTCAGGCCATGGGTTCCCCAGTCGTCGAGGACGAGCAGCTGGACCCGGGCGAGGCGGTCGATCAGGCGGGGCAGCCGGCCGTCGAGGCGGGCCATGGCGAGGTCCTCGAAGAGCCTGGGCATGCGGACGTAGAGGACGGAATGATCGAGCCTGGCGGCCTGATGGGCGATGGCACAGGCGAGCCATGTCTTGCCGGTTCCGGTCTGGCCGGTGACGATGAGGTTCTCGTGTGCCTTGAGCCAGACGCCCTGGGCGAGAGAGAGGACGGCGCGGCGGTCGAGGCCTCGTTCGGCGGCGAAGTCGATGTCCTCGATGCAGGCCTCGGGGAAGCGTAGCCTGGCCTGTCTGAGGCGGTTGGCGAGGCGCTTGTCGGCGCGGGTGGCGGCCTCGCGGTCGAGCATGAGGGCGAGCCAGTCCTCGCGGTTCAATTCCGATGATTGGCCTCGCTCGGCCATGTCGCGGTAAGCCTCTGCCATGCCCTTGAAGCCGAGGGCCTGCATCTGGTCGAGGGTCGGGTGTGTCAGCATGAGGTGTCTTCTCCTGGTTATCGGTAGTAGCCGGGGCCGCGGATGTTGGTGTGTGGCGGCAGCGGCAGAAGCGGTTCGCGCTCGGGGCGTGTGCGATCGAGGCCGGACTTGAGGATGGCGGCGAGCGATGAGTAGCTGGTCGTGTTGATGGTGAGCGCGCGTGCGCAGGCGGCCTCGACGCGTTCCGGTTCGTATCGGCGGGCGAGCGACAAGACGCCCATGGCGCTGCGATAGCCTTGCTCGGGATGGGGCCGATCGCGGATCATCCGCTCGACCAGGAGGGCGGCGTTGGGGCCGATGCGGCTGGCCTGGTCGATCAGGCTTTGTGGCGTTCGCTCGGCATAGCGCTGGTGCGCCTTGGGCATGTGGGCCGGGATCGTGGCATGGCCGCCATGCGGTGAGCGGCGGAGATGGCTGGCGACGCGCTTGTGGTTGTGGAAGATCTCGACCGTGCGGTGAGTGAGCCGGACTTGGACCTTGCGGCCGATCAGGCCGTGCGGCACGGAGTAGAAGCTGCGCTCGACGTCGACGTGATAGTCGGAATGGACCTTGGCGGTCTTCCATTCGGCATATTCGAAGGGCGTCGTCGGCAGGGGTGCCAGGGCCTCGCGCTCGATGGCCTCGAACATCTGGCGCCGGCTCTTTCCAAGGTTGCGCATGGGCCGCTCGTTGAGCTCCTCGAGGAGGTCGCGGATCGCCCGGTTGAGCTGGTCGAGGGAGAAGAAGCGCGTATTGCGCAGTCTTGCCAGGATCCAGCGCTCGACGACCTGGACGGCGACTTCGACCTTGGCCTTGTCGCGCGGCTTGCGGACCCGGGTCGGCAGGACGGTGGTGTCGTAGTGCTCGGCGAGCGCGGCGAAGGTCGGGTTGAGGGTCGGCTCGAACCAGAGCGGCTTGGCGACGCCGGCCTTGAGGTTATCGCAGACGATGCTCTTGGGCACGCCGCCGAAGTAGGCGAGCGCCCGGCATTGTCCGGCGACCCAGTCGGGCAGGCGCTGGGTCAGGCTGGCGGTGGCGAAGGTGAGCGAGGAAGCGCCCAGCACGGCGACGAAGATCTGCGCGTCGTGCACCTCGCCGGTCTCGGGGTCGACGATGTCCACCGTCTGGCCGGCATAATCGGTCTGCATGACCGCACCGGCCTCGTGGCGGTTGCGCCAGGTGGCGCCGGTGCGCCGCTTGAACGCCGTGAAGGCTTCGCAGAACCAGGTGTAGCCGTAGCCATCGGGATGTGAGGCGCGGTATTCCTGCCAGAGCAGGGTCAGCGTCACCCCCTTGCGCTTCAGCTCGGCCGCGACCGTCGGCCAGTGCGGCTCGCACCTGTCGCGCGGGGGCCGGCCCATGCGGCGGAACAGCGTCTCTTGCAGGACCGCGTCGTCCTCGTATTCCGCCGGCAGCGGCCAGGCGGTAAGGCCGACCTCGCGGGCCCGCAGCAAATAGGTCGACACTGTCGTCTTGGAGACCTTCAGCCGTTCCGCCACCTCTCGCGCCGAGAGGCCTTGGTCATGCGTCAGCCGCAGGATCGTTCGTGCATCTCTCACCGTCGTTCGTCTCGTCTGCTTCCGTCTGGGCATGTCCCCTCCCGGCAAAAGCCAAGAGGTAGACGCCGAGACGGCGCACCCGAAAGCTGAACTCAGATCGCCCCGTGATGCTGTCCGGGACTTTCCGGAATCACTGGCCGCGACTTACTGAAATCTCTGGCCAGGACTTTCCGTAATCGGTGTCCGGGACTTTCCGAAACGCGCAGCCAGCGCGAAGCAGATGCCGGTGCGCGAGACGCCGCGGTAGGGCTGCAGCGGCGGCTTGTTGGTCGCCACCGTGCGGGTGCGGCAGTTGTAGGCCTCGATCACATAGGGACCGGGAAAGCTGGCGCCGGCCTGCGCCGCCTCGAAACCGCCGTGGAAGGGCCAGATCGAATAGGCGCCCGCGTCGACGTCGATTTGCACGTCGAGGCCGAGCAACCGCCCGTCCTCCGCCGCGTAGAGCTTCAGGTCGTAGGCATGCTCGCGGCAGTTGGCGGCGGCGGTCAGATGCTCGCGCCGGTCCTCGGTCCAGCGCACGGGATGGCCGAGCCGCAACGCCAGCCAGGCGAGCGCCAGCTCCTCCGGCTGCATTGCCGCCTTGAAGCCGAAGCCGCCGCCGACGTCGGGGGCGATCACTCGAATCCGCGCCTCCGTCATATCCAGGCAGAGCGCCAGGCCCTTGCGCACGACATGTGGCGTCTGGGTCGAGGTCTCGACCACCAGCTGGTCGCGCACGGGATCGAGATGCGCCAGCACGCCCTTGCCCTCCATCGGCACCATGCACTGCCGGTTGAGCTTGATGCGCCGCTCGACCACATGCGCCGCCGAGGCCGCCACCCGGCTCATGTCGCCCGGGATATCCGTGGCGATCATCACATTGTCGCCCCAGCCCTCGTGCACCAGCGGGGCGTCGGGCGCCAGCGCCGTCGCCATGTCCGGCACCGCCGGCAGTTCCTCGAGGTCGAGCACGACCTCCTGTGCCAGGTCCTCCGCCTCGGCCCGCGTCTCGCCCAGGCAAATGGCGACGATCTGGCCGACGAAGCGGGTCTTGCCGCTGGCGAGCGCATGGTAATCGGCCGCCTTGAAGCCCGGAATCCAGGATTCGGCCCGCATCGCCGCCACCCCGGTCATATCGGCGGCGGTGAAGACCTCGCCCTCCCGCCCGGCCGGCGCCTCGACGCCGCGAATGCGGGCGTGCGCCAGCGGACTGCGGACGAAGGCGACCTCGCGCAGGCCCACCATCTTGATGTCGCCGACGAAGCGGCCACGCCCGGCCAGATGTCGCGCATCCTCTTTCCGCTCCCGGCTCGCGCCGATACCTGCCGCCATGCCCTCTCCCCCGAGATACCACCCGTCGTTGGAGGCTGTATAATAGGCGAGACGTTCCGGGACGAAAGGGCATGGGGGCACGAAATCATGCGATTGAACGAAACCCAACTCGAAGGCTATCGCCGCGACGGCTTCCTCCGTCTGCCGGGCCTGTTCTCCGCCGCCGAGGTCGCGGTGCTCCGCGCCGAGATCGAGCGCGTGGCCGACATCCCTTGCGAGGAGATCCGCCGCGAGGCGGAGGACGGCCCGCCGAAGGCGATCATGCACATGCATGCCCCGGAGAGCGGGACCGCCTCGCCGGTGCTGCAATCGATGGTCCGCCTGCCCCGCACCCTCGACGTCGCCAAGCAGCTGTTGGGTGACGACGAGCTTTATGTCCATCACACCAAGATGAACCTGAAGGCGGCGGTCGACGGCTCGGTCTGGCCCTGGCACCAGGACTATGGCTATTGGCGCTTCGACGGCATCCAGGCGCCGGACATGACCACGGTCATGGTGATGATCGATCCCTCGACGGAACTGAACGGCTGTCTCTACCTGCTGCCCGGCTCGCAAGCCGACGGCCGGCACGAGCCGGTCTTCGACCGCTCGACCAGTTATGGGATCTGGACGGTACCGCGCGAGGAGATGCGTGACCGCCTGCGCCGCCACGGGCCCCCGGTGGCGATCACCGGCGCCCCCGGCGACGCGGTGGTGTTCGACTGCAATCTCATGCATGCCTCGGCGCACAACCTGTCGGCCGAGAATCGCTGGCAGGCCTATCTTTGCTACAACACCTGCGCCAACCAGGCCCGCACCGTGGACGAGCCCCGGCCCGAATGGGTCCGAGGCACGGATTTCCGCCCGCTCACGACCGTCGACGACCGGTCCTTGCTGGTCGGCGGCGGCGAAGCGGCCTGAGCGCGAACGGGCAAGCACACACGAGACTTGCGAAGCCCCCCGCCCGGTCTTTATAAGGGCGGCGACCGTGACGACGGCCCCGCGCCGCCGTCCGAGCCCCCACGGAGGGGTGCCGGAGTGGTCGAACGGGGCGGTCTCGAAAACCGTTGTGCACGTGAGTGTACCGTGGGTTCGAATCCCACCCCCTCCGCCATTCTTTCTCTGCGGATCGCCGACCCACCAACCCGATCCGCGGGCTGCGGGTTCGGACTTCGTCTCGAACCCTCCGCCATTCTTTCTCTGCGGATCGCCGACCCACCAACCCGATCCGCGGGCTGCGGGTTCGGACTTCGTCTCGAACCCTCCGCCATTCTTTCTCTGCGGATCGCCGACCCACCAACCCGATCCGCGGGCTGCGGGTTCGGACTTCGTCTCGAACCCTCCGCCATTCTTTCTCTGCGGATCGCCGACCCACCAGCCCGATCCGCGGGCTGCGGGTTCGGACTTCGTCTCGAACCCTCCGCCATTCTTTTTCTGCGGCGGCCACAAGGCCCTTCACAGCGTCACGGACAGCTTCCTTTCGGCGGCTTGCCCTCTGTGCGGATCGTGTTGTCGATGCCGATCGCCTCGTTGCCCGCCGCGTCGCGCGCGCGGGGCCGGAAGTGATAGGTCGTCTTTCGCGCGAGGCAGTCGAGAACGATGGCGTGATCGGTCTTCAACACGCCGTCGCTCGCGACGTCGCCATAGGCCGTCGTCGTACCGTAGTCGACCGCCGTGGTTGCCGGCTCGTCGGTCGTCCAGCTGATCGTGATCGTCACCGTCGCTCCGGTGTTCGTGGTGGCGACGAGGTCGGAAATCACCGGCGGTGTCGTGTCCGCGGAAGTATGCACGACCGTGGCGGTGTCCTCGCTCGTGTTGCCGGCCGTGTCGCGTGCGATAACGCGGAGGAGGTTGGCGCCCTCGTCCAGCGTGATCGACGAGGTCGTCCAGCTACAGCTGGTCTCGCCATTGCAGCCCGTTGCAGCCCCTGTCTGACCCGTCGTCGAATTGACCCATTCGACGCTGATGACGCCGACGTTGTCCGAGGCGTTGCCATCGAGCTGGATCTGCGTCAGAGGCGTCGACGACGGCGGCGCGTTCATCGAGATCACCGGCGGGGTCGTGTCCACAGGCGTATGCGTGATCGTGGCGGTGTCCTCGCTCGTGTTGCCGGCCGCGTCGCGTGCGGTGACGCTGAGGAGGTTGGCGCCCTCGACCAGCGTTATCGACGAGGTCGTCCAGCTACAGCTGATCTCGCCATTGCAGCCCGTTGCAGCACCTGTCTGACCCGTCGTCGAATTGACCCATTCGACGCTGATGACGCCGACGTTGTCCGAGGCGTCGCCATCGAGCTGGATCTGCGTCAGAGGCGTCGACGACGGCGGCGCGTTCATCGAGATCACCGGCGGGGTCGTGTCCGCAGGCGTATGCGTGATCGTGGCCGTGTCCTCGCTCGTGTTGCCGGCCGCGTCGCGTGCGGTGACGCGGAGGAGGTTGGCGCCCTCGACCAGCGTGATCGACGAGGTCGTCCAGCTACAGCTGGTCTCGCCGCCGCAGCCCGTGGCGGTCCCCGTCTGGCCCGTCGTCGAATTGACCCATTCGACGCTGGTGACACCAACGTTGTCCGAGGCGTCGCCGTCGAGCAGGATCTGCGTCAGAGACGTCGGCGGCGGCGGCGTGTCAATCGAGAGGGCCGGCGGCGTCGTATCCGCGGGCGGCGGCGGGGGCGGTGGGGGTGCCGTGCCGCCCGCCACCTCGTCGGCGCCGATATCCCAGCCCTGCCCGCCGGGCCGGACCGCACCGTCGATATCGCCGAGAGTGATCGCGGCGAGCGCGATGCCCCGGTCGAGGGCACAGCTGTCCGCGGGATCGAGATGCAGGTCGCCGGCCGGCAGGTCCTGGAAGGCGGGCTCGCACTCGCGCGACGCCGCGTCTCCCCCTGTGGCGGCCTGCCAGTCGGCGAGCGTCAGGTGCACCTCGCCGTCCCAGATGAACTTCACGCCGGGAGAAATCGTGTTGTAGTCGCTCTCCAAATCGGCGATGACGCGCGGCAGCCGAAAGGCCCGCTCGCCGGCGGTCGTGACCAGGATGTTGTTTTGGAACCGGACGTCGTCCTCGCCGAAGACACCGCCGTTGGTGTCGTGGTTGAAGACGGCGAGTGAGGCGCCCTGCTCTGCGACCAGCGTATTGCCGCTAAAGGTCCATTGGCCCGGATTCTCACCGACGTCCTGATTGCAGCGCATGTTGATCACGGTGCTGACACGCGTCGCGCTGGAGCAGAAATTGTTGGTGATCACCACGTCCTGGATCGAGCTTTCGAAGCTGTTGCAGGCGCTGAGGCCGATGCAGCCGCCCGCGGCGTTGCCATTCGTCGACCAGTCGTGCGTGTTGCGCCAGACATTGCCCTCGATGCGAACGTTCCGGGTCGGCCGGGGCGTGATGCCCTTGGACTGGTTGCAGGCCTGGTCATCGTAGCCGTTGATCGTGACGAAGGTCTTGGAATCGATGCCGAGGTTGTTGCGCACGACGACGTCCTGCATGCAGGTCGACACGCCGATCGCGTTCGCCGCGGTATCGTTCTTCTGGGTCCAGCCCGCCGCGAAATTCATGTCGAAGACCTGATCGATGATCTCGACCCCGGTGACGTGGTTCCAGACCTTCCAACCCGAACAGAGCGTGCCTGTGTCGGGGCGTATGCCGTTCGCGAAGCAGGTCCGCGTCGAGCCCTGAAAACGGAAGGGACCGGACTCGCCATCCTGTGTGCCCGTCGAGCCCCGGTAGGAGTAGCCGGAGGCATCGAGGATCGCCTCGTTCTCGAAGGCGAACCAGCGCATGTAGCCGCCGGAGAACATGTTGTGCACGATGGTCGCGGTTTCGCCGTTCGGCGCCGCCCGGTTCACGTCTCGCATGACGATGTCGTGGAAATAGTGGTGCGTCGAGGGTTGGTTCGACTTGCTCTCGTGGATGAAGAAGCCAGAGGGAATCTCGTCGCCCTCGCAGGTGCCGTAGCCCCGCACTTCGAAATGCGCGACCTCGATGAAGGAGCGCGCATCCGCGATGTCGTAGCCGAGCGCATAGGCCAGGCAATGCGGCGCGCCGCCATCGAGCACCGCGACGTCGTCCGTGTCGAAGGGCGGATACAGACCGTCGTCGTCGCGGTCCCAGCCGATCAGCATCATCGGATCGCGGGGATACTGGAAGTCGCGCTCCTCCGAGCCTGTGCGCGGTCGGACCTTGAAGCCGGGCAGGCCGGAAACTGGGATACTGGCCTCGTCGGGCGAGCAGATGCCGGCGAAGACGACGATGTCCTCGGCCCCGTCGCTCGGGCCATCGGCGACCTGAAAGGCGTGGCCGAGGGTGGCGAAGGGGTTGGCGGGCGAGCCATCGCCTGCCACGTCCGACCCGGCGTCGCAATCGACATAGATCAGGTCTTCCGCCACGCCGTCACCGTCGGGATCCACGGTCACGCCGTCGCCGACGTTGCAATCCTCCGGCTCGCCATAGACGAGATCGTCGTCCATGTCGAAGCTGCAGCCCCGTCCCTGATAGCCGCGCGCGACCGGCGGGGTGGGCGGGCGCGGTACCGTACCGTCCAGGCCATAGACCCCGTTCAGATAGCTTCTGACGTCGGTCCGCTCGGTTTCGTCGAGATGGCGATCGTAGACCGCGCTGGCCGCCCAGTCGCCGAAGAAGGCCTGCTCGCCCTTGAACCGGCTCATGACGTCGTTGAAGCACCAGGGGCCGACGGAGTTGACCGGAACCGGCGCCGTCACGTCCTGGCCGTCGACCAGCACCTGGATGTCGCCGGTCGCATCGCGATGCACTTCGATCAACTGCCAGGCGTCGAGTTGCATGGCGCCCGCGCGCGTGGCGGTGCCACTGCCAACGCAACCGCCGCCGCAGAGATAGTCGAGCGAATTGTCGGCGACGTTGTGGCGCAAGCCGCCGGGCCCGCAGCCGAAGTAGTAGAAGTCGTCGGCATGCCCCGTCGGCTTCACCAGATGGAAGAGGGAGAAATCGTCGTAGAGACCGAGGTCGTTCGGTGTCCCGCTCGGGACGACGTCGGGGTTGCCGGTGCAGCAGGCGTCCGCCCCCTCGATCTCGAAGGAGGTGTTCTGTTCGAAGGTCGGGTCCGGCAGGCTGGAGGGCACGCCCCGCGCGCAGGCCCGCCCGTTGACGCAGTTCGGCACGAGCACCGGTTTTTCGAGATCGTCCTGGCCGAAGTCCCGTCCCGTCAGCAGTTCGCCGGGAAACATGTCCATTCGCATCGAGACGTAGCCGGACTGGTCCTCCCAGCGCCGGACGCAGCCGTTGGGTGCCACGCCGCGCGCACCGACGGCGGCATTCTCGTCCACGACGGTATCGCAATAGGATTGGGTAATCGGGGTCGGCGACGAGGAATTGCCGTGCAGGTCGTAACAATCCTGGGTATGGCAGGTGGCAACAGCCCGGGCGCGATTGTCGAAATCCTCGAAGAAGGTCGAGTCGACATAGAACATGAGCGGCTGCAGATCGGTCGGATGGAAGCCGATGGCGGTCTCGGCGAGGATCGAGAAGACGATCTCGAAGTCCACCGTATTCGCGTTGCCGCCGAGGTCCTCGCAACGGACATAGCGGATGTAGCTGCGCCCGCTCTCCAGGCCCGTCAACAGATGGCTGTGCGTGGTGGTATCGGTGTTCTCGAAGATCACCGGCATGGCGGCGAAGGACGTACCGGGGAGATCGTCGAAGCGGCAGATCGCCCGCTCGTCCGTGTCGAGGGAGAGCGTGACGCTCTCGGTACCGGCGGGGAGCACGCCGCTCGGCTGGCCGTTGGCCAACAGTGGCGGGGTGGTATCGCTGCCGCTCGCCAGCGCGACGAGGTCGCGGATCTCGTCGACGTCGAGGGCGCGGTCGTAGATGCGGACGTCGTCGATCAGCCCGTGCACCATATAGAGCTGGCCGCTGCTGTTGCTCGGCCGGGCGCCGATGCCGATGTCGTTGTCGTTGCTCACCAAGGGTCCCGGCACGACGTATCCACCGTCGGCGTTGCCGTCCAGATAATAGACGACGTTGGCGCCGTCCCAGGTCGCGGCGACATGCTGCCAGGTGCTGACTTTCAGCTTGGTCGTGGCATGGGTGACGATTCCGTTGTTCAGGCGAAGGTTCCAGCGTCCGTTCTGACCCGCGTCGATCTGCAGCTCGTAGGCGTTGTTCTTGGCCACCACCTTGTCGTTGCCCTGCGTCTGGGTCGCCGGATTGATCCAGAAGGCGATGGTAAGGCCGGCGGTCAGGTCGAGGGGATGACCGGAGCCTGAATCGTCGATTTCCACGATATCGTCGACGCCGTCGACGGAAAGCGCGCCGCCGACGACGCCCGGCGCCCACGCAGCACCATTCGACAGATCGGCGACCAGGCCGCTCGGCGAAGAGTCCGCAGCCGTCACGCCGGCCCCCTCGTCGAACGTCCAGTGACCGACGAGACCGGCCTCCTGGGCGCGGGGGGACGGGACGACGGCAAGGGCCGCGAGCGTCGCGAAAGCAAGAGAGCGCAGGGAACGAGAGGCAATTCTGGGCATGTGGCAACATCCAATTGCAGCCCGGGCGAAGCGCACAGGTACACGGGGCGTTATCCGGCCGTTCCTCGGCCGCATGGAGACATGTTGAAACAAGCTCCGAAATAAACGTCCGCCGGCCATGTTCCGACGCGATCTCCCGGCGTTTTTGACGGTTGATCAAGCCTTGTTAAGCTAAGGCAACGCCACAACGCCCGCCTCACTCATTTGGATGAAGATTTCCCCGGTTTATCGAACAGATGCAGGATATTTCGTATGAACGCACG
Organism: uncultured Alphaproteobacteria bacterium; assembly: GCA_951812805.1. Lineage (GTDB taxonomy): Bacteria > Pseudomonadota > Alphaproteobacteria > JASLMY01. Next base: position 290,825 of record CATOSZ010000005.1, read on the forward strand.
ACAGTTCACAGACTTGTGAAACTCTTACCTGCGCATTTATTCGGATAACGAGCCGCGCAGGCGGAGAAGGCAGAGGATCTTCATCACTTCCGCTTGCCCGGATGCGCGGGTCTTCCTGGCCGTTCGCTGGAGGTGCTGCCGCGCGGTACTCCTCGCAATACCAAGGGTCTCGGCCGCCCCGGCGATGGAGCCGGCATGAAAGAACGCTTCCGCGAAACGCAGTTCCGCGCGGGTCAGCCCGAATCTCGTGACGAGATATCCGCGCCAGTTCTCGGGCGACGGCTCTCTAGCGTATTCGATACTATCATTCACGAAACCGTGACCTTAAATTCGTCCCTCTTTTCAGACGTTACAGGTACCCTCCTTTTTGACACAATGGCGAAAACTACAGAAAGAGAATGCAAAATTGCAGGAACACACGGGATGCATTGGGACGACTTGAAAGTTTTGCTCGCCGTTGCGCGCCGGCAAAGTCTGGTCGCGGCGGCCAACCAACTGAAGGTCAACGAGACGACGGTCGGCCGACGGTTGCGCGGCCTCGAGGATGCGCTCGGGTCGCCGCTTTTCCTGCGACGCAAGGGGCGCCTGATACCGAGCGAACTCTGCGAACGGCTGCTGGAACATGCGGAGCGGATCGAAGGCGAAGCGATGGCGATGCAACGCCGCGCCCAGGGTCGGAACGATGCGCCCGTCGGCTGCGTGCGGGTTTCCAGCCAGCCCTGGCTGGTCCGTTTCCTCCTCTTGCCACTTCTCGCCGATTTCACGCGCCTGCAGCCGCAGATCGAACTCGACCTGATCGGCAGCACCCGACGGCGCAACCTGCACAGACGCGAAGCCGACCTCGAACTGCGTTTCGAGGCCGGCCCGCTGACGGACGAGATCTGCCTGCCCGTCGCCAGCCTGTCCTATTCGCTCTATGGCCCGGCGGACGCCAGGGACGGGGAGGCGCCCTGGCTTGGCTTCGGCGACGACATCCCGGAGATGACCGTCGCCACCGGACACTGGTACGACGCGAACCTGTCACCGGTGGAGCAGGCTCGACTGCGCTTCAACGACGCGGGCCTGATGTACGAGGCCATCCGCCTTGGCCTCGGCAAGGGGCTCATCCCCGACCACATCGCCGCCGAGGACGCGGGGCTGCGCCGCCTCTCGGGGCCGGCGGCGGAGATTTGGCGCACCCTCCGCATCCTGGTCCACAAGGATGTCGCGACCATTCCCCGCGTGGCGCTGGTCATCGACTGGTTGAAGGATGCCACGCCACCACTGCAACCAGCGACCGCTGAACCGCCCGCCAGATCTTGAGCCCACGGCTTAGGCCGCCGGTGGACGGGGCGCGCGGGCGAAGATCGCGACCAGGGCCGCCACCAGGCCCGCCGCGCCGAGGCAGGCGAAGGGCAGCAAATAGTCCCCGGTCGAGTCGCGCAGCAAGCCGGAGATCATCGGCCCGGTCGCCTGGCTCATGACCTGGATGGCGAGCGCGATGCCGCGGATGGCACCGAAGCTTGCCCGCCCGAAGTAGTTCGCCCAGGCGAGCGGCAGGACCGTGATCAGGCCGCCGACGCCGGCGCCGAACAGCGCGCCCGAGACATAGGCGCCCCACGCCGAGTCGATCTCCCGCATCATCAAGGCGCTCAACCCCAGGGCGAGGCCCGTGCCCGCCAGCGCCCAGGAAAGCGAAAGACGCCGGGGCCAGAAGCCGAGCGCGAAGCCGACCGCGGCCGACACCAGGGACAAGGTTCCAACGACCGTCGCCGCCACGCCCGGCTCCAACCCGCGCTCGATCAGGTGGGGGGCCTGGTGCAGGCTGACGCCCGCCTGCACCGGATAGGCGAGCGCGGTGAAGAGGGCGAGCAGCCAGAAGGCCGGCTGCCGCAGGGCCTGGGCGCGGGTGAATGCAGGCTCGGGCGCCGCCGGCTTGTCGGCGAGCCCGGGTGCGCGCTCCGGCACGAGGCCCATGTCTTCCGGCCGGCGGACCACCAGCAGAAAGACCGGCGGCAGACCGACCAGCAACACCGTCGCCCCCACCGCCAGCCAGCCAGCCTCGAGACCGCCGGTGCTGATCGCCAGATGGGCGATCAGCGGCAAACAGGCGAGGCCGATCATATGCGCCAGCGTGGTGAGCGAGACCGCCAGCGCCCGGCGCTCGACGAACCAGTTGGCGACGGCACTGTAGACGCCGAGATCGAAGGGACCGGCGAAGTTGGTCCGCGCCAGGCAGAACAGCAGATAGAAGACGACGAGGGAGCTGGCGAAGGCGAGGCCGGCACAGGCCGCCGCCGTGGTCAACACGGCGAAACACAGCACGGCGCGGGCCCCACGCGCATCGAGCACCGGCCCGAGGAAGGGCGAGCTCAACGCGGCCAGCACGCCGCCGAGGGACACGGCGCCTGAAATCGCGGTCCGCGACCAGCCGAACTCGCTGCTCATCGGCTCGACGAAGATCGAGAGGGTGGCAACCGCCGGCCCCTGTCGGGCGAAGCCCGCGCAGCAGACCGCGGCCAGCACCAGCCAGGCATAGTGAAAGGGCAGCCGGCCGGACAGCCAGAGAGCGAGAGATCTCACAAAGGAAGCGCGCGGTACCGGTTCACAGGCCGCCGGTGACGTCGATCGTGATGCCGGTGACGAAATCGGCATCGGCGGAGGCGAGGAAGCAAACCACCCGGGCCTGGTCCATCGCGTCCGGCAGACGGCGCAGCGGCACGTTGGCGACTTCGGCGGCCTGCGCTTCGGGCGAGAGCATCTCGAAGCGCGGGCGGATCCGCTCCGTCAGGGTGCGGCTCGGCGCGATCGCATTGACGTTGATGCCGTGCGGGCCGAGTTCGAGGGACAACTTGCGGGTGAGCGCGATGATGCCGCCCTTGGCCGCGGCATAGGCGGCGGAAGAAGCGATGGAGAGCCCGCGTCCCGCGATCGAAGCGAGGTTGACGATCTTGCCGCCGCCCTCGGCCTTCATCCCCGGCACGACGGCGTTGGTGAAGTTGAAGGTGCCGTTCAGGTTGAAGTCGACGATCGCCTGCCAGTCGTCGGCCGACAGCTCGTCGATTCCGGCGCCGGGATTGTCGATGATGGTCGAGCCGCCGACCGCGTTCACCAGGATATCGATGCGGCCGTGCGCCGCTTCGCTGCGCGCCACCAGGGCGCCGACCGCCTCGCCGTCGAGGGCATCGACCGCGTGCGGTTCGACCCGCTCGCCGAGGTTGGCGACCATGTCGTCGAGCCGGGCGGGATCGTTGTCGACGGCGATCACGCGTCCACCTTCGGCGGCGATGATGTCGGCGCTGCCGCGCCCGATACCGCTGCCCGCGGCGGTGATCAACGCGACCTTGTTCTCGAAACGCATGACGGCTCGTCCTCCCCGATTTCGCTCGGGAGAAGTGTGCCAGATGGCGGCAATGCCGTCGAACGGGGCCCGGCGGCTCAGGCCGCGTGCGGCCGCGGAAAGCGGACGGTGATCTTGAAGTAGTCGAGCATGGTCACGAGGTTGATGAAATCCTGGCCCGCATCGTTCTTGAGGATATAGCCGGCCACATGCTGGCGATAGGCGGCGAGGATGTCGCTGTCGTCGTCCGAGGTCGACAGGACGAAGACGATCGCATCCGAAAGCGTTGGATCCTCGCGCATGACATTGAGGAACTCGATCCCGTTCATCAGCGGCATGTTGATATCGAGCAATACCAGATAGGGCTTGGAGAGCGCGTCCTCGCCGTCGCTCCGCATCAACGTGAGCGCTTCGAGACCGTTGTTGGCGACGGCGATGGGATTGTCGATCCCGTGCTTGCGGATCGCGCGGGTAATGGCGCGGATATCGACCTCGTCATCGTCGACGATCAGGATCGTAATCGCATCGCTTTGCATGACGGAACCTTTCCTATGGGGCTGCAGTCGATTGCACGCATTGTTCAGGCGGCCCGTGCCGCATCGGCTTGATGGTCGGGCCAGTCGAGACGGAAGGTGGCGCCACGACCCTCCCGACGCAGCAACTCGATCGAGCCGCCCTCGAATTCGATCATCTTCCGCACCAAGGCCAGGCCCATGCCGCTCCCCTCGACCTTGTCGCGTGATTTCAGGGTTTCGAAGAGCTGGAAGATCTTGTCCTCGTAGCCAGGCGGAATGCCGGGCCCGTCGTCGGAAACCTCGAAGCGGAGCACCCCGCCCTCGCGCCCGCCGCGCACGGTGATCTCACCTCGGTCCCCGTCGTGGTGCTTGACCGCGTTCATCAAGAGGTTGCGGAAGACCAACTCGACGGCCGCGCGCGAGGCGTGGATCGCGGGCAAGTCGCCCTCGACGACGATAGTGAAGCGATCATTCGGGACGTAGAGGTCGGCCAGCATCTCGATCGCCTCGTTGGCATCGACATCCTCGCGGCGGTCTTCCATGCGGCCAATGCGCGAGTATTCGAGCAGATCGGCGAGAAGCCTCTCGAGCCGCGTGATCCGGCCACGCAGCAGCGTCAGGTCGGAACGCGACTCGTCGGGCAGCAGATGTCCCGCATCCTCCTCGATGAAACCGGCGAGCTGGTCGATACCACGCAGCGGCGCCTTCAGGTCATGCGAGGCGACATAGGCGAATTCGTCGAGCTCGCGGTTGCTCCGCTCCAAATCCTCGGCGTGTGCCTCGAGCTGCCGTTGGGTTTCCAGACGCTCGGAAAGGTCGACCAGGGCGGCCAGCATCATCGGGCCCTCGTCCGTATCGATTGGCATGAGAGCGATCTCCACCGGAACGGCGCGACCCTCCGCGTCGATCGCATGCACGTCGCGATTGGCGCCGATGGCGCGCACACCCGAGTGCTCACCCTCGACGCTCCGGCGAAGTTCCGGGTGGCGAGGGCGCACATGATCGGGCACCAAGTCGTCCACCGACATCTCCAGCAGCCGCTCGCCGCCATAGCCCAGAAGGTCCTTCGCCTGCTGATTGGCGAGCTTGATCATGCCGTCGCGCGCGACCAGCAGCATGGCGTTCGGCGCGTCGGTGAAGATGCGGCTGAAGCGGGCCTCGGCCCGTTTCCTCTGGTCCAACTCGGCCTGCAGACGACGGCCGACCATCCAGATCGAGGCTGTGGCCGCAAGAGCGAGGAAGCCGCCGAAGGCGATCAGGACATATTTGATCGTCGCGATGCGGCCGAGGACCTCCGCGCGATCGATCTTGGCGACCAGGCCCCAGCCGAGTTCGGGAATATGGCGCGTCACCGCGATGACCGGCGTCCCGTCGTAGTCTGCCGCACCGTCACGCAGAACGACGTTCTCGCCATTAAGAGCATGGATCATCGGCGTGCCATGTCCTTTACTCGTGGCCAGCGTGCGGGCCGCCGCTTCGGACATTTGCCGGATTCCGGTGACGAAACGGGCGTGCCCCTCCGCATCGCGCATGCCGAGCACGACCTCGCCGGTCCCGCCGAAACCGCCCCGGCCGATCTCGTCGGCGATGGCCGTCAGTTTGATGTCGGCGAACAGCCAGCCGATGGCGGCGCCATCGAGGTGCAGCTGCGCGCGACCCAGCAGGTCCACGGACCCGTCCGCCAGCCAGGCCTCGAATCGAGGGGCCCTGCCCTCCGGAAGTACATCCGCCGGCGGGAGACTCGGCGAATTGGCGGCACGTTCGGCCGCCCCGTGCTCCGCTGCGGTCACCCGGTTGCCGGCCGTGTCGACGACGGTCAGCGAAACGAAACTGTCGCTCGAGGCGAGCGCGTCGGCGAGAATGCGGCGGGCGAACCGGCGATCCCCATCGTGCTCACCAAACCGGCCGGCCGCGACCAGGCGGCGCAGCTTCGTCCGGCTTTTGACCAGATTGACGTTCTCGCCATAGAGATGAAGCATCCGGCTCAGCTGCGAGGCGTGCGCATCGGCAACCGCCGTCAGCAGTTCGACCTCGGACTCGATAATGGTCTCTTCAGCCGTGAACACGCTGAACGTCGTAAGCGCCGCAAAACCGCCGAACGTCAGGGCGAGCATGATGACAAAGGGCTTGGTCAATCGGAACACGGCGTTTGGCCCCCTCCCTGTCGTTGTCCGGCGTGGTCTCTAACCTCGAGGACCTGCGGGCTTTGGCGAGCATCGCGCCATCGTAATTAACATAGGGTTTACGTCGCCGAGTCCCGTCGCCTTGCGGCCCGGACGGCCATGGTCGAGACTGCGCGCCCCGCCTCGTCGAAACTCCGGGAGACCACCCTATGGCCCTCAGCGGCATTCGCGTCGTCGACCTGACCCGCATCCTCGCCGGGCCGTTCTGCACCATGCTGCTGGCGGACATGGGCGCGGACGTGATCAAGATCGAAAGTCCCGGCGGCGGCGATCCGGTGCGCAACCAGGGGGCGATGAAGCATGGCGTCAGCTGGTACTTCGCCCAGTTCAACCGCAACAAACGCTCCCTCACCCTCGACCTGCGCAGCGCCGAGGGCAAGGCCGTGCTCGCCGACCTGATCCGCGGTGCCGATGTCCTGGTCGAAAACTACCGCCCGGGAGTGCTCGACGAGATGGGCTTCGACCAGGCGCGGCGGGACGCCCTGAACCCGAACCTGGTGACCACCAGCGTCAACGGGTTCGGATCCACCGGTCCCTATGCGCAACGCCCCGCCTTCGACTTCATCGCCCAGGCGATGAGCGGTTTCATGGCCGTGAACGGGCGGGAGGGAGAGCCGCCGATGCGGGCGGCCCCGCCCTTGAGCGATCTGGTCGCGGGCCTTTACGCCGCCTTCGGCACGGTCTGCGCGCTGATGGCGCGCGGCCGCCTGGCCGACGGCGCGGCGGGGCAACGGGTCGAGGCGAGCTTGAACAACGGCCTCGTCAGCCTGATGGCCTATCTCTCGGCCGAATGCCTGGCAGGCGGCACCGACCCGAAGCGGACCGGCAACGACCATCCGATCATGTCGCCCTACGGCCTCTACCGTGCCGCCGACGGCGAGATCGCGGTCGCCGCCAGCCACGACGGCATCGTCGAGCGCTTTCTCGGCGCCATCGACCTGCTGGAGCTGCTGGAACGCCCGGAATACGCCACCAACGCCGACCGGTTCGAGAACCGCGCCGGCATCGACGCGGAGATCGAGGCCCGGATCGGCCTGGATACGGTCGAGGCCTGGATCGAGCGGCTGAACGGCGCCGGCGTGCCCTGTGGCCGCGTCCAGCCCTTGACCGAGGTGTTCGAGGATCCACAGATCCAAGCCCAGGAAATGGTGCTGGAGATCGATCATCCCGGGCGCGGGCCGGTCAAGGTCACCGGGTTTCCGGTCAAACTCGACGGCACGCCCTGCCAGGTCCGCCTGCCGGCGCCCGAACTCGGCGGCCATACGGGCGAGGTGCTGGGCGAACTCGGCTATGATGCCCCGCGCATCGACGCACTTCGTGCCCGCGGCGTCGTCTGAAGGGAAGGCCGACACCCGTGACCCTCTCCATCCCGCTCTATACCGACTACAAAAGCCCCTACGCCTACCTGGTCAAGGACCTCGCCTACGAGTTGGAAGACACGCGGGACGTCGAGATCGACTGGCGTCCCTACACCCTCGACATACCGGACTATCTCGGCAGCGCCGAGCTGAACGCCCAGGGCGATGTCGTGGCGGAAACCCGGACCGCGCACCAATGGCGCCGGGTGCGCTATTCCTACATGGACGTGCGCCGCTATGCGAACCTGCGCGGCCTGACGATCCGCGGTACGCGGAAGATCTGGGATTCGTCCCTCGCCGCCATCGGGCTGCTCTGGGCCAAACAGGGCGGGCGCGAGGTGACGCGGCGCTATCACGACATCACCTTCGAGCGGTTCTGGCGGCGCGAGCTCGATATCGAAGACGTCACCGTTGTCGCCGCGGTCCTGGAGGAAGCGGGTGCTGCGACGAACGGTTTTGCGGACTGGGCCGGGAGCGCGGGCGCGGAGCGCCATGCAACGATCCGCGCCGAGGCCGAAGCGGCGGGAATCTTCGGCGTGCCGACCTTCGTCGTCGAGGACGAAATCTTCTGGGGGCGGGAACATTTGGAGCTGATCGGCGCCCGCCTCGACGATCTCGGCCACACCGCCGGTTGAGCGTCGCCGGACTTCACAAGCCCGGAAAGGCGCGCTATAAAACGCCGCCTCGCCGGCACCCATGGGGGGTGCCGAGACTTGAAAAGATGGGGAGCGGTACCCTGGTCTACGTATCCGTACGCGACAACAATGTCGATCAGGCCCTGCGCGCGCTGAAGAAGAAGATGCAGCGCGAGGGAATGTTCCGTGAGATGAAGCTCCGGAACTACTACGAAAAGCCCTCCGAAAAGCGGGCGCGCGAGAAGGGCGAGGCGGTGCGTCGCGCCCGCAAGCTAGCGCGCAAGCGGGCCCAGCGCGAAGGCCTGATCTGATCCCGGCCGCGCGTTCGGCGCGGCCTTCGATCCCCAAAACGCCACCCACGCTCGCCGGACGAGCCACGGGTACGTTCGTCTTCGTGCCGTCTATCCCCTCGGCCGTTTTAGCAGGAAGACCAACGGCATCGCCGCCAGCGCGACGATCGCGAGAAAGACGAAATCGTTCAGGAACGCGATGGTCAGCGCCTCGCTATTGACCAGATTGCGCAGGGCCAGCAGGCCACTCACCTCGTCGACATTAAAGATCGTCGACTGGCCGGCCCGGGCCAAATTCTCATTGAAAATATGCACATGCGCCCGCAACTCGATGTAATTGATCTGCGTTGAGCGGACCAGCAACGCGACGATCACCGAGGTGCCCATGGAGGCGCCGATCGCGCGCATCAGGCTGAACAGTGCCGCCCCCTCGACCCGCAGCTGGGTCGGCAGGGTCGAGAAGGTCACCGTCGTCAGCACCACCCACATCATGCCCATGCCGAAGCCGTTGACGACGGTGAGGCCGACCACCTCGTTCATCGAGACGTCCGAGTTCCACCCCGTCATCCACAGGTTGGACAAGCCGACGCAGGCGAGGCTGATCAGGATCAGCTGGCGTGGCGGTACCCGGTCGGTCAGGAAGCCGCTCGCCATCATCGCCACGAAAGTCCCGATGCCACGGGCCGAGATCACCCAACCGGCGGACAGCACGGGATAGCCCTGCACGTTCTGCAGGAAGAGCGGCAGGACGAACAGGCTGGAGAACACCGCGATGCCGAAGACGAAGATTAACATCAGACCGATGACGAAGTTGCGGTCGCGGAAGACGGAGAGATTGATATAAGGCTCCTTCGCCGTCAGACAGTGGACGACGAAGATATGGAAGGCGATCACCGCTACCGCCGCTTCGACGACGATTTCGGTCGATTCGAACCAGTTCTCCCCCTGTCCCCGGTCCAGCATCATCTGCAGGGAACAGACCGCGACGATGAGCGCGATGACGCCGATCCAGTCGAGGGATCGCGGTGAAGGCGGCTGCCGGGGCAGCGTGAGCATGATCGCCACATAGGCGGCCAAGCCTATCGGAATATTGATCATGAAGAGATAACGCCAGCCGTAGAACTCGGTCAGCAGCGCGCCCACCGTCGGCCCCAGGACCGGGCCGAGGATCATGCCCATCGACCAGATGCTCATGGCGAAGCCGTGGCTCTCACGCGGGTAGGTATCCAGCATGATGGTCTGGCTGATCGGCATCAGCGGAGCCGAGACGAAGCCTTGCAGGGCCCGGAACAGCACCAGCCATTGCAGGCTCGGCGCGCCGACGCAAAGCGCCGAAGTGACGATGAAGCCGAGGATCGAGGCCATGAAGACAAAGCGCCGGCCGAAGCGCTGGCTGAGCCAGCCGGTCAGGATGGTGCCGACTGCCGTCGCCACGACGAAAGCGGTGATGATCCAGCCGACCTGGTCCGGCGTCGCGGAAAGATTGCCCTGGATCGCGGGCAGGGCGACATAGGCCGTGCTCATATTCAGGGAGTGCAGCAGCGAGGCCATCAACACCGGCACGGTGATGGCGATACGCTGGGCGCGGGTAAACGGTCCGGTCGCCGAAATCGTCTTCATCTGTCTCCGGATCCGTCGCCGCCGCTGGCCGCACCGCCCCCACGGCGGGGAGCTATAGCACGAGCCGGCCGCCGGAGCATGGGCGCAGGCGGCCTCAGAAGACGGAGGTCACCAGCAGCCCCGGCAGCCAGAGGGCGAGAATGGGGAAGAACAGCACCAGGACCAGGACGCAGACGTCGGTGAACAGGAAGGGCGAGGCGCCCTGGATGACGCGCACCAACGGGACGCCGGTGGTGCCGGAGACGGCGAACAGGTTGAGGCCGACGGGGGGAATGATGGCGCCGCACTCGACCGCCAACGCCACGAGAATGCCGAGATGGATCGGATCGATGCCGACGGCGCTGGCGACGGGGAAGAAGATCGGCACCGTCAGCACCAGGATGGCGACGCCGGTGAGGAACATCGACAACACCAGCAGCACCGCCAGCGTGCACAGCAGGAACACGAAGGGCGAGAGGTCCTGGGCGATCACCCATTCGGCGATATCCTGCGGCCAGCCCTTGTTCGCCAGCAGGAACTGGAAGACGCCGACGCAGCCGACGAGGAAGAAGATCACCGAGGAGAGATTGATCGCGCGGCGCGTGATCGGCATCAGGTCCTTGAGGAAGCCCTTGAAGTTGGAAAGCAGGCCATACAGCATCGCATAGGCGCAGGAGGCGGCGCCGGCCTCCGTCGGCGTGAAGAAGCCGCCGTAGAGGCCGCCGAGGATGATCACCGGCATCAGGAGGGCCGGCCAGGCCTCCAGCGTCGCCGCGCCGAGGAACTTCCAACTGAAGGTGCCGGACGGCAACTTCAGCCAGACCGCGGCGACGATCAGCACGATGGCGTCGCTGATCGCCAGCAGCACGCCCGGCACGAAGCCGGCGAAGAACAGCTCGACGATCGATTCCTCGGTCAACACGCCGAACAGGATCAGCGTGATGGAGGGCGGAATGAGAATGGCGATACCGCCGCCCGACGCGATAACACCCGCCGCCAGCCAGGTCGGATAGCCGCGCTTGATCATCTCCGGGAAGGCGATCACCCCCATCGCCGCCGCCATCGCGGTGGAGGAGCCGGAAATCGCGCCGAACAGTACCGCGGCGATCAGCGTCGCGAAGCCGAAGCCGCCCGGCACCCAGCCGACCAGCGCGTCGGCGAACTTGAACAGCTTGCCGATCAGTCCCGTCCGTTCCATCAGGAAGCCGGCGTAGATGAAGAACGGGATCGCCATCAGCGTGTACTTCGAAACGAAGCTGAAGAAGGCGTTGAAAATCGTGCTCGGCCCCAGCATGGGGTCGAACAGCATGAAGATCAACGAGGAACCGGCGAGCGCGATGCCGATCGGCAGGCCGATCGCCAGCAGGATGATCGAGAGCGGGCCGAGAAATATCACTGTTTCCGGCCCCTAGACCTCGAGGCCTTCTTCGCTGTCGGCCCAGGGAAAGACATCCTTGCCCCGCAACGACTGGATATCCTGATAGAGCTGGAACAACAGCGTGACGATCAGCAACGCGAGCGAGAGCAGCAGTGCCGCCTGAAATGGCCAGAACGGCAGGATCATGCTCTGCGTCAGACGGCCGAGTTCGTAGTTGCGCGCTACCGCCGGCACGCCCCACCAGGTGAGCGCACCGGCGAAACCGAGCGCCAGGGTGGTGTTCACCAGGCGCAGAACTTGAATGGCCCGGTGATGGCCGCGGTTGGCCAGCCACTCGTTCAACGCCGTCACCGCCAGGTGGCTGCGCCGCAGCTGCGTTACCACGAAGAACAGGAACACGGCGGAGACCATGGTGTAGGTCACCGCATCCTGGCCCCAGTGAAAGGTCCTATCGAGCAGGTAACGGCGCACGATTTCCACGATCGCCAGGCCCGTGGCCCCCAGCATCAGCGCGGCCGCGAGATAGCCGACGACCTGGTCCATGATCCAGGTCCAGACCCGAAAGGCCTTGTCCATGCCGTACCACCCCTCCCCGCACAGCCCGCACGGCCGGCGCCGGAGCGACCCTAACACCCGGTGCCGACAGGCGCCATAACGGGCAGCTCGAAGGCGGATTCGTAGTCGAGGCCCGGCATCTCGGCCCGGACGCGCAATTCCCAATAGATGCCCTCGACACCGCCGAGGGTCGCCGCCGGTTGGTCCTCGGGCGGCGTAAAGGCGACCGGGACCAGCACGCGGTCATGCCGGGCGGAATGCTTGCCCATGCTGCGGGCTTCCCCGCGCCAGAGCACGTCGGCCCGTCGCCGGCTGCGCCTCTCGCTGCCGACGCCCCGGGTTTCCTCCCAGCGGTGCACGCAGCGCAATTCCACGGTGAAGCCGTCCCGGGGCGAGGCGGACTTGGCGATCCCACTCTCGATCTCGGCCTCGAAGGGCTGGCCGAGATAGAGCGGCGTCCCCGCCAGCACGCAGTGGCTGGCCGCGTACTTGCGGCGATGCAACCAGGTGCGAACGGCGAAACCGACGATGGCGAGGGCGACCACGCCGGCGATGGGTGCGACGATCCAGGCGACATCGCCCCAGATCAGCGCCGCCCCGAACGCCGCCGCGGCGAAGACGACCCAGAGGGCCGCGCCGACATAGATCAATCCGCCCTGGCGCTGGTCCATCGCTTCGACGCGGCCGGCGACCCAGTCGGGCCGCTCCGCCCGCCGTGCCTCGAGCCACGCGGCCCGCGCTGCGTCGATCTCCGCCGCATCGGCGTCCTCGTCGACATGGATGACGGTGCCGCCGCGCCGGGTTCCCGTACGCCCATCGTAGGTTCGGATGTCGGCCTCGTGCGCCTGGACGAAGACCGCCTTCTTGCCCGCGGGCGTGGCGAAGAGTTTGCGGGCGAACCATCCCGCGGCCAGAAAGACGGCGCCGAAACCCATGAGCGCGAAGCCGGCGGGATCGTCGATGACCAACACGATGCCACCCACGACCATCGCGCCGCCCGCGGCCATGAAGACCCAAGAGAACACAACCGGCATTTCCGGCCCGTCGCCGCCCGCCAACTTGTTCGCACCGAAACGGAACAGCAGGCCGATGGCGAAGAACACGCCGGTGATCACGACGATGGTGAAATCGAAGCCCTCGTCGCTCGTCAACATGGCGATCGTGCCGGCGACGAGGACGAACAGGGCGAAGCCGCAGATCCCGTTGCCGATCCATCGGATCGGGCCCGCGTAGTCCGCGAGGGACGTCAGCGGCCCCTCGCCCCCCTTCCTGTCCATGACGCGTGCCTCCCCGAGGGGAACTTTAACCACCACGCGGGGGATGTACCAGGCGGTGTCCAGGTTCACTACATATGAGACGACGAGGTCTTCTTGGCTGTGATCTGTCGAAGGTACTCCTCGGGGGTTTTGCCTTTCAAGGCTCCATGAGGCCTGAAGGTGTTGTAGATGTTGGCGAACTTGTCGATCTGTGGGTTTAGTTTGTCGAGCTGGTCCTCGATGTCATGGCAGGCGTAGAACTCGTAGCGCCATGCGCCGTTGGCTCGCTCGACGCCGCCATTGAGCTGCGGCGTCCTCGGCGGCAAGACATAGACGGGGATCTTTCGGCTCTCGCAGGCGGCCTCGAACTCGGCCATGAACTCGGATCCACCGTCGACCTGGATGGCCTTCACGGGGAAGGGCAGGTCGGCCACGAGTTTGTCGAGGAAGCTCTCGGCGTTCCTGGCGGTCGCTCTGCGGAAGGCCTTGGCACAGGTGAAGCGGCTGACGGGATCGTAGGCGGTGAACTGCTTGACCGTGCGCTCGCCGGCCGGCGTGATGCTCAAGGTGTCGAGCTGGACCAGATCGCCGGGGGCCGTTGCCTTCATCCCCTTCGGCAAACGCTTGGCGTGTGGGCGCTTGGCTCTCTTGCCCTTGGCGCGTCGTCGCGCCACGGGCACCGGCACAACGACGCCGCGCGCGACCAGATGGGCGAGCATGCGACCAACGGTGCTGTCCGACAAGGTGAAGCCCTCTCGGCGCAGCAGCGGTCCGAGCTTGGCCTTGCCCCACATCGGGAAGTCGCGGCGCAGCCGTTCAAGCCGACGCAGCACCGCACTCGACCACTCTCGGCGACGACGGCGGCGAGGCGCGCGCGAGCGCGGCTCCAACCGCTCGTCCCAGCGATAGAGCGTGCTACGCGGCACGCCCACCGCCTGGGCCGCCGCCTCGGCCGTCAAGCCGTCACGCCGGGCCCGATGCCAACGCCGGACGGCGTCGCGTCTGAACGCTACGCATTTAGTGTCGGGCTCCGCGTTCAGACGCGACGCCGTCCTCCAACCCCTGATAACATGTCGGGGCAGGCCAAAAACCTGCATGGGGATCTCCTTCAAGCTGTTGGTCTCGCAACTCACAGCTTCGGAGATCCCCGCCTCTGCCGCCAGAGGCGCGTCTCACATCTATCTGAACCTAGTCAGGCGGCGGCGGTGTTAAACTCCGCCGGGCAACGCGATGGAGGACGGCGATGTTGAGCAAGCAGGAACTGATCGACCTGGTGGAGAAGCGCTATTTCAACACCATGGACCAGGGGCGCCTGGACGAAACCCTAGAGTGTGTCGCCGAGGACTGCGTGTGGAACATCTATCCCGCCGACATCAGCCTGAAGGGTCGCGACGGGCCGATCCGCGGCGCCTTCGAAGATGCGCTCGGCAAGTACCAGACCGTCTGGCACGGCAATTTCGAATGGACCGTGGACGAGGCCGCCCAGCGCGTCGCCGCCGCCTTCGACGTCCGCCTGGTCGACCACGAGGGCCGGGCGACGGAACTCGCCAACGTCAAGATGTTCCGCGTCGAGGACGGCCGTTTCACCCGCATGGACCTCTACTTCTCGACCAACGACCCCGTGGTCACCGAGCCGGAGTGACGAACCCATGAAACTCGGCATCATGCTCGGCGCCGTGCCGGGGCCCGAAGCGCGAATCGACACGCTGCTCGATCGCGCGCGCGACGTGGAGGCGCGGGGCTTCGCCTCGCTCTGGATGGCGCATATCCGCGGCCATGACGCGGTGATGGCGATGGCGTTGGCCGGGCGCGAAACGCAACGTATCGAGGTCGGCACCGCAGTGACGCCGGTGCAGCCACGCCACCCGGTAGCGCTGGCACAGCAAGCGCTGAGCGCGGCGGCCATCGCCGGGGGACGCTTCAGCCTCGGCATCGGCCTCTCCCACAAGGTCGTCATCGAGGACATGCTGGGCCTGAGCTGGGCGCGACCCGCGCGCACCATGGCCGACTATCTCGACGTGCTGGCGCCCCTGCTGGCGGGCGCGGCGGCGGAGGCGGCGAACGACCATCACCGGGTCGCCATGGGCCTCGATGTCGCGGATGCCGCGACGCCGGTGCCCCTGCTGGTCGCCGCCCTCGGCCCACGCATGCTGGAAATCGCCGGCCGGCGAACCGACGGTACCATCCTCTGGATGACCGGCCCAAAGACGATCCGGGACCATGTCGTCCCCGCGCTGGCCGCGGCCGCCGGCGCGGCAGGCCACCCGACGCCCCGCGCGATCGCCGGCTTCCCCGTCGTGCTCACGAACGACGCGGCCGGAACCCGCGAGAAGGTCGGCCAGTTGCTGAAGGTCTATGGCCGCCTGCCGAGCTACCGTGCCATGCTCGACCGCGAAGGCCTCGCCGGCCCCGCCGACCTCGCGCTGGTCGGCGACGAAGCGGAACTGCGCGCCGCCCTCACCCGCATCCGCGAGGCCGGCGCCAGCGACCTCATCGCCGTCCTGCCGGACACGGAAGACGGTGCGGCGGCGCGGACGCTGGACTTCCTGCAAAGCTGTTTGTGAACGTCAGGGAATGATCCGCGCTTCGCGCAACTCTCCGAGCAGACGGGGATACATCTCGAGGCTGTCGACCAGGCCCGGCCAGCCCGCCTGGCGGAGCTTGGTCGTCGATGAGACGATGTCGTAGTCGGTGCCGTAGAGCCAGTTGGCGAAATCGCCGTTGGCGAGCTCGGCCAGGCTGTAGTCGCGGAGACCGTGGCGGGCCTTGATCGCCTCCCAGGTGCCGGCGTGCTCGGCGAAGAAGGCCGCGAGATCGAGCGTCTCCACCGGGCCCGGCGAGGTGCCGAAGAAGCCGGCGACGTCGGGCCAGAGCCGTTCCCAGCGGAACAGGTCACCGTTGGTGACGTTGTAGGCCTCGTTGGCGCATTGCGGCCGGGACGCGATCCAAGCCATGACCTCGGCGAGATAGCGCGCCTCCGTCGTCTGGTAGAGCGCCCCGAACGCGCCGGGCTTGCCGGGAAAGCGGAGTGGGCGGCCGAGATGCACGGCGATCGAGCCGAAGGCGGCGAGGATCGTCAGTTGGGAGATCGGGCTTGCGACGGCGAAGCCGCAGATGCCGTGCGGCCGCACCGCCGACCAGGTCCAGGGCCGGCCCCGCTGGCGGTCTTCCAGCCAGTCCTGCTGGTCGAAGTAGAAGCAGGGAAAGTCAGGGCGCGGATCGTCCTCCCGGGCCGGCGTCGGGTAGGGACCGAGGTGGCAGCCATACCACTTGGAGCCATGCACGAGCTGAACATGGGCGAGGTCCCTGGCGACGGGCTCCAGCCCCGCCATCAGGTGGCGCAACATGGCGAGGTTGGCCACGACCTCCGCTTCCATGGTGTTCCGCGGCGCGTAGGCGCAGAAGAAGACGTGGGTGACGTCGGCGAGGTCCGCCAGCGCGTCCGCCGCGGCGCTTCCCTCGGTGAGGTCGAGCTGGATGAAGCGCGCCGTCGGAAAGTCCGGCACACGGCGGGAGAGGCCGATCACATCCCAGTCCGCCGACGCCTCCAGATGGCGAAGCGTCGCCCGGCCGACGACGCCCAGCGCGCCGGCGACCAACGCGCACCGCCGCGTCATGCGAAGGCCGGCATGACCTCGCGCCCGAAGCGGGTCATCGAGGCGGTATTGCGCTCGTGGCTCATGTCGCCGAAACCGGTCTGGCACAGCAGGTGGCGCACGCCGACGTCGCGCAGCGCCTCGACCTGGCCGCGTACGCTGTCGGGCGAGCCGTAGATCGAGCCGGTCTCCAGCGCGAAGGGGATGGCGATCTCGTCCGCGACCGCGGGATCGGTCCAGGCGTTCAGCATCGCCGGCTCGATCACGAAGTCCGACGGGTTGTAGGCATCGCGGACGTGCATCATGTGCTCGCGGGTCGCGGCCAGGAACTCGCCCAGCTCGTCCTCCGCCTGGGCGTCGCTGTCGGCGATGTAGACGTTGCGCCAGACCGCGTTCTGGGCGCGCAGCCGCTCGCGCGTGGCCTCGTCGTGGCCGCCGGCCTCCAGGCCGGTCTCATACATCTGCCAGCGCTCGCCGATCCGCTCGACCGGCAGGCGGGCCGTCAGGATCGGTAGGCCGAGGCGGCCACACTCCTCGAAGGAGCCGGGGGAAATCACGCTTCGCCACAGGGGCGGACCCGGCTGCTGCACCGGGCGCGGCCGCAGTTCGGGCAGGCTCAGATTGTAGTATTCGCCCTCGAAGCTGAACGGCGCCTCGGTCCAGATCCGTCGCAGGATTTCCATCGCCTCTTCCATGCGGGCGCGAGAATCGCCGCTGCGCAGGCCGTGGCCGACGAACTCGTACTCGTTGTAGACCGTGCCCTTGCCGACCCCGACGTCGATCCGCCCCTTCGACAGGTTGTCGAGCAGCGAGAGCTGGACGGCGAGGCGGACGGGATGGTGAAACGGCATCTGCACGACGGCAAAGCCGATGCGGATCCGCTCCGTTCGCATCGCCAACGCCGAGGCGAAGAGCACCGCGTCGTTATAGACACTCTCCCCGGTGAAATAATGCTCGGTCAGCCACACGTCCTGAAAGCCGAGCCGTTCGGCGAGCTCGACCTGTTGGATCTGCTGCTCGATCCGGGCCGCATCCTCCGACGGCGAGGGGGAAAGGGCGAGTGTCAACCAACCGAATTTCATCGGACCGTTTCTCCGGGTGAATGCTCAGACTTCAACCTTCTGCAAGTGTAACCCATGGTGGCAACACGCGCCTATCCCGGATCTCTCTGTGCCAGGCACCCCATAGGCCTGAACGCGCCGTCATCCACCGCGTTCCCCGTCTGGCCGCGTTCCTGGGCCAAGGCCTCTCCGTTGGTCGACATTGCCGCAATTAAAAGTTATTCAAATTCGCAAACTGAGGCCTTCAAATGCCGTCCTCCAGCACCCCGAAAATCACCGAAATCAAACCGGCGACGGCTTCCTCGTTCACGGTCGGGTTAAACTCGTCAGCCAAATGCTCCTCAAGATCCGAGCGGCCATCCCCGTCAGTGTCATCTGTATCGGTGGAAGTCCCGATTCTTCTCTCGACAAAATCGTAACAGGGGCAAAACCCCGGGCGGTCAAGCCATTTCGATGCAGCGTTGTCTGACGAGGATCGGCAGTGGGGGCACGGGTGGGGCGCCGGGGACCTTGAGGCGGTCGCCGAGATAATCCCAGAAGGAGAGGCCAAGTTTCTGGCAGGTCTTGTAGAGGCCGAGGAATGTGTCTCGGGCCTGCTTGCCGTCCTCGGAGCGTGTGCCGCCGGAGAATTTTCGCCTTGTGACCATGGCGCGGATGTCGCGTTCCGCGCCGTTGGTGTTGAGCGGGACCTCCGGGCGGTCGAGGACGACGAGCAGTTCGTCGCGGTTGGCATGCAGGCGAGCCAGGAGCCGGTCGAGGCGGAGGAATCCGGTCTTGGTCGCGAAGAGCGCATCGAAGCGGCATGCCAGGTGGGCCCGCCGTCCTGGCGCCGGCCTTTCGCGATAGGCTTTGAGATCGGCGTAGAGTTGCCAGAGCCGTGCCTGGATGTGTTCCTTCTCGCGCCGCTGGCTCCGGGAGAAGGTCATCAGCTTGTGGATCAAGCGCTCCGCATGGACCCAGCAGAGCGCGTGGCGGCCGACGTTGAACTGGCCAGCATCGTCACTCAGGACGACGCAGGCGCCCGCGGCCGTGCCCCTGAGCAGGCCGTGCGCGGCGATGGCGCCCCACAGCGCCCCCTCGGTGGCGGTCCGCGCGGCCCCGCGCCCGTCCCCGTGCCCGGTGATGGCGAGCCGCCCCAGGTGGGCCAGCCAGGCATCTTCGTTGGTGAAGCGCCGCGGGCAGCCCTCGGCCAGACGGGCGATCACCGATGCGGCCAGGTCGCGCTCGGCCATGTAGGCGAAGGCGGCGGCATTGAGCACATAGTCCGCGTGGCCGGCCCGCAGCCGTTCCAGGAAGTTCAAGCGGCTCTTGGAAAACGTCGTGGCGAACCAAGCGAAGGCGTCGTTGCCGATCCCGCTCGTCACCCCGTTGCGGTTGGCGTGGCGGGCGCCGGTATCGTCGACGCTGATCCAGGGCGCCGTCTCCAGGCCGGCGCGCAGCACCGCCTCGCCCTCGGCGACGAAGCCGTCATGGCCCTCGTTCAACAACCGCACCACCTGGCGCTTGGAGATCTTGATGCCGAGGTCGTCCAAGAGCCGCGCCAAGCGCTCCGCGCTGGTCTGGCCGCCATGATAGAGCGCCAGCACGAAACGCCTGAGCGCCGGGCCGAAGTGGCCGCGCGTCCCCGCCGGCAGCGGCGCCACGATCGTGGCCCCCTCGGGCGTCAGCCAGCGCTCGCGGCGTAACAGGACAGTGTTCGGCCGGCAGAGCAGGTCCTGAACCAGATAGTCTTCATAGCCCTTGAAGCGCGAGCCCGCCGGCACGGCGGCCCGGACGATCCGCCTCTCGTCGATGGGAACCCGGCCCTTCTTGGCCCGCCGTCCCGCCTTCCGCCCCGTCCGGCCCCGGGATACGGCCTGCTTGTCCATGCCGCTCGGCTTGATATCCGGTGGCCCGGAAAGGCCTTTGAGACGGCGGATCTCTTCGCGCAATGTCGCGTTCTCGGCACGCAGGGCCGCCTGCTCCTCAAGCAGCGTCAGAACCAGCGCCTTCAGGGCGGCGACATCAAGATCGTCGAGATCCGGAAGCGATTCGGCCATGACGGGATCGAATCACAGACCTCCCGCCGCGAACATCGATATCTGGTCACTTGACGCGGAAGCCTCACAAGATGTGGCCGTTGAGACTCACCCCTATACCCAGGCCAGATCCCCCCGTCCCCAGGCCCGGCCTTTTGCCCCGGTTACACAAAATCCGCCAGCTCGTCACTGTCTGAATCAAAACCGCGGAACGTCACGACCGCCACGTTACCATCAAACTCGCCATCATTCGCCTTATAACTAAAACTATCTTCGAATACGAAATTCGGACCTGGTTGATACATATAACCACCATTGGACAACAATGTCAGCTCACCATGCTCGACGTCATCTAAGAGATTAACAACAAGGATGTCACGATTATGGTCAATATCATTCCGCAACACACCAAATTCACGCACTGGATGATTGTGCACAAAGTATCCGGCGACAGTAAAGACATTATCGCTGGATATGGGCGCGACATTGATGGGGCGTATGGTCACTGCAGAACTATGACTCAGCCCCCCTTCTTCCTGAATCTCATATCCGAATATCTCATCGTATGTAAAAAATTCCGGCGCCGTAAAAACAAAACTACCATCTGGTTCCCAGATCAACGTCCCCACATCGGGCGGCGAAATATTTACCACTTCGAGAGGATCCCCCTCAACATCCCTATCGTTCTCTAGCACGCCGTTCTCTGCGTCGACTACCAAACTTTGCCCTGGCGCTACCGCGTAGCTATCCCGCTCCATAATTGGTTGATAGTTGAATGTCACCGTGGTCGTGTTACCCATGACAAAGCCATCACTCAGCTTGTATGTGAAGGATACCGGCACCGTGGGGCTGGGTGGCGGAGTAAAAGTCAGATTGCTCCCCGCTGCGCCCAATGTACCCGTCGTAGGTGGTGACACGACAATAACTTCAAGATTATCCCTATCAGGATCGACATCGTTACCTTGTACATGATGAGTGCGAGGTCGATCGTGCGGAATCGAAAAATGATCGGGATTTGCGATTGGAGCTGAGTTCGGCAACGGAATTGACCGGCTCATTGTCCAGCTGCCGTGGAGCTCTAAACTCACGCCGTCGCGCGTCTCTGACTCGAAGACGGTGCCGCTCGCTGTTTTCGTCGATTCGTCGAGCGCGCCAGACACTTGAAGAGCGTCAAACAAAATGCCTGACATGACACCTTGGGAGTCTACGGAAACAGGC
Organism: uncultured Alphaproteobacteria bacterium; assembly: GCA_951812805.1. GTDB lineage: Bacteria > Pseudomonadota > Alphaproteobacteria > JASLMY01. Next base: position 311,806 of record CATOSZ010000005.1, read on the forward strand.
CCCATCTCTATAATATTCTCGCCGTCAATCGTCGTATCTACGACGGCAAAACCACTCCCCAACGCTGAGAGGAATAACGAAATCGTCCCTTCAACCGTGGAGAATAATGTTCCATCGATAAAGATTTCCATTTCAAGCGGCCCTGAGTAAAGACCCGCCGACAGGCTATGCGATCCTTCTCTCGGCCACTCGGAAGCCCGAAAAGTGGAAGATTGACCCGATCGTTCGACCGCTCCTACTATCGTGAAGGCATTGAACTGCCCGGACAATCGTTGAAAAACACCATCGGGCGAATCGTGAAAAAAAGTACCGTCGCTTGTAACTGGCACATCCTCGTATACCATGCCTTCGCCTTGAAAGTTATGATTCCATACCGCAACGGTCATATTACCGCTGGGCGGAAGAATTGCGGCAATCGACATAGATGACGATACACTATCCATATTCTGAAAAAACATCCCTGCAATATCTTCCTGAGCAGCAAGCGCGAAGGACGGGGTCGCGACCGCCAGAAAGGTCATGGCCAGAATCAAATTTTCTAGTCTTTCAAAATGTCTCATCGACCGGCAATCTCGCAGATAATTACGGGGAAAATTCAATAGGCCTCAGCGTCGTTGAGAAGACGTCGACCGCAAACAGGACCAAAGACCAACAGCGCAAGCCGGCCCTCAAAGGTCTCCTCCTCCCAACAGCGACAAGACATGATCAACCGCACAGATACATATGAGAGAATTTAGTTAAGACGGAACCCCATCCCCTTTTCTCATCAAGGCACGATTCCGCAAGCACCGATCTCCGCTGCCGATCTTAGCACGGATAGCATTAGCTGTGGAGACCAAAAAGATTGCTCTCACTGCCGATAATTTGGATAATGGGGACGCTGTAGTCGAGACTCCCATGAGGTCAACGCAAGTTGCACTCATGGATCCAATACGGGAGATTGTCGGCTCATTGATTCAAGTTCCGACAGGTCTGGACATAGGCTCGCTCTCTCAACACCGCCTGGATGAAGCACCCGGCCAATCTAATGACATCGAGGGTGTGGTGCTGTTAGCGAATTTTCTGGAGTTCTAAGTCTCGACAGACGTAGGCGAAGGCCAAAGTACATTAGGATTGACATAAATCGGGTTGGCTGCCTCTTTTCTGCGCCATGATGTTGTGGTTTTATGGCGCTGGAGCGCGAGATATGGAGTACGGATACCCGTTGGATCTTCGCAAACGGATTGTCGCGGAAGCCGAGGCGACGGGTTCGGCCCGCGCAGCAGCACGGCGATATGGGGCGAGCCCATCGTGTGGGATCACACTGGTCGCGCAATGGCGGAAGACGGAGAGCCTGGAGCCTGGGCAGTTTGGCGGCCAAAAGAAGCGGAAGCTGGCGGACGACGAAGGCTGGCTGCACGACGTGATGACGGCGGAACCGGATATCACGCTGGCCGAGCTGCGTTCTCGGCTGGCTGAAATGGGCATCGAGATCTTCCGGCAAAGCATCGACGACACGCTGCATGCGTTGGGTTACCGCTATAAAGAAGGACCACGCACGCGGCGGAACAAGAACGCGCCGACGTGGCGGGGAAGCGCGTTCATTGGCGCAATTGGCAGCATTGCACCGCCGTTGACAGCTGTGGCCGGAGCGGTTCGTCTTTGTCGATGAAACCGAGGCCAAGACGAACATGGCCCGGCTTCGAGGGCGCAGCATCGAAGGCACGCGGCTCAAGGCCGCCGTCCCCTGTGGACGCTGTAAGACCACAACACTCGTCGCCGGATCGCGCAGCACGGGCCTGACCGCCCGCCCGGTGCTCGATGGGGCCGTGAACGGTCCCACCTTCGAAGGCCGATGTCGAGCAGATGTTGGCCCCGAGCCTGTGCCCGGGCGACGTCGCCATCATGGGCAACCTATCGAGCCATAAGGTCCACGGCGTCCACCAGGCGATCAAGGCCAAGAAGGCTTTCTTGCTGTACCTGCCGCCCTATTCTCCCGATCTCAATACCAGCGAGAGGACCTTCTCAAAGCTGAAGGCCTTGCTTCGAAAAGTCGCCGCCAGAACGCGTGAGGAACTCGAACGTGGAATCGCCAACGCCATGGATCTGTTCTCGCCTCAAGAATGCCTGAACGTCACCAAGCACGCTGGATATGATCGATATCAGTCCTGACATGCTCTAGGCTTTATGGCGCGGGAGCCGCTGTCGGCTACGACGGGTTCAATATGAATGCCGAGGCTCTTGCAGTAGGCTGACGGCAGATTCCTGGGAAGCGAGAGCGCTTTCGCCTTCCTCATCGGCGAAGGTCCCGCAGAACGCGACGTCCGAGCGGTCGTCAATAGCAGAATGGAGAAACGCCCAACCGACGTCCCGGGAGTTGGATTGGCCGGTGCGATGGGCTGCACGCTCGAAACCGCGCACGGGCCCCAGGAGGAGCCGATCATCACGTCCAGTGCCGTAACGCTCTGACGCGGCCTGCCGATGGGACCTGGAGCGCAGTACCCAAACAACCCAGCATCGACAAAGGATCGGTTGTTTCGGCCCGTCTAACCCGGATCGTCCGGCTTGCCGAGCCACCTGGACCCAATTCGGGCCCACTGCCAAACATTCAACTCATATTGCCTCGTAATGACATGATTTCCAACCGCGAAGCAGTTGGAACCATAGGCTTCACATATTATCGTCCTTGTGAATCATCAATGTCCATTGGTCTTAGGCCGTTACGCCTATCGCCAGCTACTGGCTCGACGGCAGCAATCGAATATGTTGCACTTTCACAAAACGATTTGCACTGTCGACGCATTCATCTTCATCAATTATCTCGATGACGATCAAGCGATTCAATGCGGTTGCCATAAGAAGAATGGCATACATTTCTTTGAAGTCATTGTTGTTTTCTGTTTTGTCGATTCCGAAAATCGTAGGTTGGCTGCATGTTGTCGGGAATGACACCTGTTCGCCATTCTTCAATGCGGTAACACGTATATATTCGGGACCCCCAACCCAAATTTCCTCCACCTCAAGGTTTCGAACAACCCCAGCTGACGCCGCTTCCGACAAGAAAAGCGCCAACGCAATCGTCAAAATGTGAAATCCCACTCTCATGATTGACCCTACCTCTATGTCAAACCCATGCGCCACCAATATACATTACCTTGAAATATAGGCTAGCAATTTATATTCAGAATGTCAATTCACTATTCCACAACACCTTCCATGCATCGGTTCCTGGTCCGTGTCTGTTCCGACACGAGAGGCCAGAAATTGCGCAAAGGTACTCTCTAGCCAATGCTGCCATTATTACATATATCAATATAAATACATATTTATTCTTTATAGTTGCTGCCTCGGCTAACGGCGACCAACCGGAGCGGGGTCAATCTTTTCAACTGGATGTCCCGGATACCTTAGGTGACATAATCCAAAGAAAAAATGTAGCAGTACGGAGGCGATGGGTGGCGAGTAAGACGGATTGCCGAGGTGGTCAGCGAGGACGGGAACGGATCCGGGTTTTACGGCAGCCGAGGCCACTCTGATTTCGGAAGCGCCCGAGCCGAGCAACGTCTCATTGGAGACCGTCGACCTGCCCTCGTGGACATAGCGGGTGCCAAGCCCTTCGGCGTCTGCCCCTCTTCGCATACGCGGCGCACGGTCTCGGTGCGACTATGCCGGATCAGGGGCACATTCTTGAGGATGTCCCTTCGGCCTCTCCGTGGAAACTTCCGATGCGCCAATCAACGGTTTCCTCGGTCCGGGCCGAGTGGACAACCTATTGAGAGATCATAGCTAGCCCGCATCCCTTGACATGCCGCCCCGCACAACCGAGCGCGCCAGCTGCAGTCACCGCCACCTCATCCTCCATTCTTGCAACGCCACAAGTCATGACCTTTGCAAAACTTGTGATTGCCACATTGCAGAGGAGGTCGCCGACAGAACAGAGTACGCGTGACACCACCCGGCCTTCACCAAATCGATGGTGACCTATTCGGCGGCGACCGCTTCCCCGCCGCCCATCTCGAACCCTTCATAGCCCTTGGCGGCGATCTCGTCACAGGTCCGCTTGAAGCGATCGAAGCCGCCGACATAGGGCATGAACACCCGCGGCTTGCCCGGGATGTTGGCGCCGACGTACCAGGAATTGGCCAGCGGATAGAGCGTCCGGTTGGCGACCTCGTTGTTGTGCTCGACCCAGGCGTCCTCGGCCTGCTGGGTGACTTCGAAGCGGGAATGGCCGTGCTCGCGCATGTGGGTGAGGCAGTCGACGATCCAGTCCGTGTGTTGCTCGGCGCCGAGGATCATCTGCGCCTTGACCGAGGGGCTCTGCGGTCCGGTGATCATGAACAGGTTCGGGAAGCCCGCCATCGCCAGGCCGAGATAGCAGCGCGGGCCGCCCTCCCACTTCTCCTGGATGGTGAGGCCGCGGCCGTTCGACATCTCGATGTCGCGCAAGGCCCCGGTCATGGCGTCGAAGCCGGTAGCGAAGACCAGGGCGTCGAGCTCGTATTCGCTGCCGTCGGCGAGCCGTAGGCCTTTGGCCGTGATCTCCTCGATCGGCGCCTTGCGGACGTCGACCAGGTCGACGGTCTCGCGGTTGTAGGTCTCGAAATAGCCGGTATCGAGGATCAGCCGCTTGGTGCCGATCGGGTGGTCGTAGGGGGTCAGCTTCTCCGCCGTCTCCGGGTCCTTGACGGTCTCGCGGATCTTCTGACGCACGAACTCGCAGGCGGTCTCGTTCGCCTCCCGGCTCGTGAACAGGTCGTTGTAGGTATAGAGAAAGCTGATGGAGCCGCCTTCCGCCCACTTGCTTTCATAGGCGGCCTCGCGCTCCTCCGCGCTGACCTCCAGCGCCGATTGGCTGGGCGGCGGATATCCGGCAATGCCGAAGGGGGTGTCATAGGCGGCCTGGCGGCGATCGTCGTATTCGGCCTTGTGGCGTGCCTCCGTCGTCTTGTCCATGGGCGCGTTGCGCGCCGGCAGGCTGAACTGCGGGGTGCGCTGGAAGACCGTGAGGTGCGCGGCCTGGGCGGCGATGATCGGGATCGACTGCACACCGGACGAGCCGGTACCGATGCTGCCGACCCTGAGGCCGGAGAAGTCGACCCCCTCATGCGGCCAGAGGCCGGTGTGGTACCACTTGCCCTCGAAATTCTCGAGGCCCTTGACGTCGGGCACCCGCGGGGTCGAGAGGTTGCCCGTCGCCATGACGCAGAAACGGGCCCGGTGGCTTTCCCCGCGTTCGGTCCCGATCACCCATTGCCGGGCCGCCTCGTCGAAATGGGCTGAAGTCACCCGGGTCTCGAAAACCACATCGCGGCGCAGGTCGTGGCGGTCGGCGACGTGATTCACATAGCGCAGGATCTCCGGCTGGGTACCGTAGCGTTCCGGCCATTCCCATTCCTGCTGCAGGTCGGAATCGAAAGAATAGGAATACTCCAGGCTTTCGACGTCGCAACGGCAACCCGGATAGCGATTCCAGTACCAGGTACCACCGACCCCGTCGCCGGCTTCCAGGACCTTGACGCTGAGGCCCATGGCGCGAATTCGGTGCAGGGCATAAAGGCCGCTGACCCCCGCGCCGATAATGACGACGTCGAGGTCGAGGTTGCTCTGCTGAGGTGCGGTGGCGTCGGACATGGATATCACTCCAGAGGATGGCATGCCGCGCCCGAGCTGATCGGCGCGGCAAAGGCGGGATCGACCGATAGGTGTCTAGGCAACAATATCTCCGAATCCCCCGCGCGCGGTCAAATCCTACGATTCGCCCGCGTCGTTCGGACCAGCCCGCGGCAGGAGTATTTCGACGGTGGTCCCCTCCCCCTCCGTGCTGTCGAGCACGACGTGGCCGCCCGACTGCTTGGCGAAGCCGTAGACCATGGAGAGGCCCAGGCCGCTGCCGGCGCCGACCTCCTTCGTCGTGTAGAACGGTTCGAACGCGTGGCTGAGGTCGTGCGCGCTCATGCCGCTGCCATCGTCGATGACGGCGAGACTGACGTAGTCGCCCGGGCGCATCTCCACCTCCCCGTCGAGTTCATCGTCATCCAGACGACGATTGTGGCAGCGCAGGGTCAGCGTTCCACCGGCCGGCATGGCGTCGCGGGCGTTGATCGCCAGATTGAGCAGGGCGCTCTCCACCTGGCCCGGATCGGCGACGGTGGGCCAGAGATCAGCGGTCACCTCGATCTCCACACGAACGGTGTCGCCCAAGGTACGGGTCAACAGATCCGTCATGCCATGCACCAGGGCCGCGAGGTCGAAGGCCCGTGGGCTCAATGGTTGCCTGCGAGAGAAGGCCAGCAGGCGCTGCGTCAACTCCGCGCCTCGCCGTCCCGCGCGCAATATCGCGGCGACCCGCTCGTCGCCCTCGTCGGCGCGCGCCAGCATCTCGGCATTACCCAACACGACGGCCAGCAGATTGTTGAAGTCGTGCGCGACGCCACCGGTCAGTCGGCCGACGAGCTCCACGTTCTGCGCCCGGCGCAACCCAGCCTCGGCCCGGCGCTGTTCGCTGACGTCGGTGGTAATCCCGCCGATCGCTTCGACGGCCCCCATGCCGTCGACGATGGGATAGCGCACGGTGCGCAGACTTCGCACCTCTTCGTCGTCGCCGGTGACCGTGTGTTCGCTTTCCAACGGCCGGGCGGTGGCGAGAACCTCCTCGTCGTCGCGCCGCTCGTGCTCGATCTCCGTCGCGGGCAGAATGTCGGCCAACGCACGGCCGATGACGTCCGCCTCGCGCCGACCGTACCGATCTTCCCAAGCCTGGTTGACGAGGAGGAACCGGCCCGCCGTATCCCGCAGGAAGATCTCCGCCGGCGAGGCGGCGATCAACGTGCGAAAGCGCAACTCCGCCCGGCGCAATTCCTCGCCACGCTCGCGCACCCGCGCCTCCAGGGTCCGGCTCAGCAGGTCGAGCTGGCGGCGCTCCAGAAACAGAATGGCGATCACGCCGAAGCCGAGCAGCAGGGCGATGATCAGAAAGACGAGAAGGGTGCGATGCAATTCCTCATGCTTGTCGTGCATGCGACCGCGCAAGGCGGCCTGCCGCATGACCGATTCCATCGTCACGGCATGGACCGGCTCGATGAGCCCGCGCAGGGCATGCTTCACCGCCCCGATCGACGCCGTATCATGCGACTCCAACCCGGCGACCGTCGCTTCAAGATCATCAAGAACGCGCCTTAAGTTTGCGATCAGCGCCTCGGCGCCGGGGAGCCCGAGGTAATAGCGGCCGGTCTGGCCGGTGGAATTGGTATCCACCCGACTCCAAAGAACATTGAACCGATCCGACAGAACGTCGTGGTCCACCCTCGGATCGCCCTCGGCGAAACGATCGAGATAATCGATCAGGATCAACAGCTCGTAGTCGACCTGAAAGGCCAGGCCGGTCAGGTTTTCGCGGAAATGGTTCCGTGCGCGGTCTTGCTCTTGCGTCAAAACGTTGATCGAAACGAACGCGCCCGCCGAAAAGACAGCGATGGCCACCAACAACAGCCGGTTCAGATTTCTCAGGAGCCGGGACATGATACCGCCGTCGCCCGCGCCATCAGCGCACCGTCAGTCGCTTCAACTGCCAGATCCCACGGGCGTAGTAGGTCTCATTGCGCAAGGCCGGATTGTCCGACCAGGGATAGATGATCCACAGCGGGCCCTTCTCGCGCACCGACATATAGTCACCGTTCAACTTCAAGGCGACGATGGGACCGTGTGCCGCCGCGTCGGATAGCGGAATGTCGACGGCATAATCGTTGATCGCCACCGCACGCATCCGATCTCCGCGCGCGCCGACAACGTGTAGCAACGCCTGGAGGGAAACGCCCTCGAAGCGCGATAGACCATCGGTCCAGGGCGTTTCTGTGACGATCTCGACGACATCCAATGCCTCCAGCATGGCTTTGTCGAAACGTGCCCCACCGGCCCCGTCGTTGGGGACGGCGATGGCCCCGTCGACGAGGAGCAGCACACGACCCGTCGGCCGGTCCAAGGCCGACGCGAAGCCCGGCATTCCCAACGCGCCCCATCCCACCGCCAGCACGACCACCAGACAACGCCCAAAGATTTCCATTGCCGAAACTCCTTTCGCACTGCACGAACTCGGCGAGCCGACATGACCCCGTATCCAAACCCACCATACAGATAAGTCTCTTAATTGAAACATAACGCCTTTATCATACACTAGTATGTCGGCGGAGATTTGGATTTCCGCCCGACGAGCCGCTAGACTCGCGTCCGTCACTTGGGGGGAGGAGGCGCTCATGGCCGGCATCGAAGAGGCCCGCGTCATCGACGTGCATGCCCACGTGGTCCTCGCCGAGACGATGGGCACCGCCGGCGCGCACGGCCCGGAAATCTCCATCGGGCCCGACGGCATCCCCCGCTTCCGGGTCTGCGACTATGTGCTGGACGGCGTGCGCTACGAGGGCAGCCCCTTCATGGACGTCGGCCTTCGTTTGTCGCGCATGGACCAGGCCGGCATCGACTACCAGCTGCTATCGCCCAATCCGTTGACCTACTTCCACCATGTCGGCACTGCGGACGCGCTCGCCTTCTGCCGGATGAACAACGAGGGCGTGGCGGCGATCCGCCAGGCCTATCCCGACCGGCTCGGCGGTTTCGCCGCGCTGCCGATGCAGGACATCGGCGCGGCCTGCGAGGAGTTGCGCCGCGGCGTCGAGGAGCTGGGCCTGGCCGCCGGCTATATCGGCACCGACACCGGCCGGCCGCTGCACGATGCGGAGATGGACCGCTTCTACGAGACCTGCGTGGCGCTCGACGTGCCCTTGTTCCTGCACCCGGCGCCGGCCGGGATCGACGGGCCGGCGGGCGATCCCAACCTGAAGCATTTCGACCTCGACGTGGTCATCGGCTTTGCCGCGCAGGAGGCGATCGCCGCCGCCTCGCTGATCTACGGCGAGGTGCTGGATCGTTTCCCCACCCTCGACATCTGCATGAGCCATGGCGGCGGCTCGACCGCCTTTCTGATCGGCCGCATGGCGCGCGCCGCCGAGCGCCGCCCCTGGTCGCCCGAACAGCTCCGGCCCGAAGGGGCGTTCGAGGAACGGTTTCGCCGGCTCTGGTTCGACACGCACCTGAACGCGCCCGCCTCCCTCGCTTTGCTGCGCAGCCTGATCGACGAAGCGCATCTGGTCTACGGCACCAACTTCGTCGGCTGGGACGCGCCGGACGCGGCGGGGGGCGCGCCGCCCGACCCGAGCCTCGCCGACAATGCCCGCCGCCTGCTGCGGCGCGAATCGCGGAGTTGACCTCATGAGCGCTGCGACCCTGTTCGAGAACGCGACCCTGATCGACGGCACCGGCGCCCCGCCCCGCGCCGAGGCGCTGCTGGTCACGGACGGGCGGATCGCCGCCCTCGGCGCCGAGGCCGAGGCGCGTGCCGACGAGGGCACGACGCGGATCGACGCCACCGGCATGAGCCTGATGCCCGGCCTGATCGACGCCCATTGCCATCTGGCCTTCGACGACGCGCAGAGCAACACGGAACTCTTCCACCAGCGCCGCAACGCGCTCTCGGCCCTGGTCGCCGCGCACAACGCGAAGAAGCTGATCCGCGCCGGCGTCACCGGGATCCTCGATCCCGACTCGACCTTCGAGAACATGATCGACCTGCGCGACGCCATCGATCTCGGCGTGGCGGAAGGCCCGCGCATGGCCTGCGGCGCCTATGCGCTGATCACCTCGATCGGCGGCACCGCCGGGCGATTGATCAACGACAGCGGCATCACCGGCTTCTACATGGCGGTCAACGGCGCGGACGAGATCGTCGCCGAGGTCCGTCGGCAGATCAAATACGGCGCCGACTGGATCAAGGTGCACGTCACCGGCGTCGTGCCACGCCAAGCCCACAAGGGCGAGATGTGCGCCTGGAGCGATGCGGAACTTCGGCTGATCTGCGATACCGCGCACGACCTGGACACGCCGGTGATGGGTCATTGCCGCGGTGCCGACGCCACCCGGCGCGCGGCCGAGGCGGGCTTCGACATGCTGCTACATGCGACCTTGATGGACGAAGCGGCGCTGGAAGCGGTGGTCGCACGCAAGGTGCCCCTGGTGCCGACGCTGACCCTGCTCGCCAACCTGGTCGACTTCGGCGCCCGGGTCGGCTCCTCGGCCTCGCTGATCGACCTGCTCGCGCACGAGCTGGAGGCGAGCGCGGACACGCTCACCCGGGCCCACAAGGCCGGCGTGCCGATGCTGTGCGGCAGCGAAAGCGGCTTCTCCCTCGTGCCCTACGGCGAATGGCATTACCGCGAGATGGAGGTCTTCATCCGCTATCTCGGCATGACGCCGCTGGAGGCGATCCATTGCGCCACATCGCAAGGCGCGCGGGCGCTGCGCCTGGAGGGCGAGGTGGGCGAGCTGGTGGTCGGCCGCCGCGCCGATCTGATCGCGGTACAGGGCGATCCCACGGCCGACGTCACCATCCTCGGTGAGGCCGGGCGCATCGCCCATGTGATGATCGACGGCACGCTGCGCGACCTCTCTCCGCTGCCGGAACGCAAGCCGATTTCGGGCTGGCGGGTGGCGAGCTTCGGCCAGCGCCTCGACCGGGCCGCGGCCTTCGGGCCGGGCACCGAGCGGGCACGCGCGGCGGAATAGACGAGGAGATGAAAGCATGACCGACAGCCTGAGCCTGGAACGCCGGATCGACCGGCTGGAAGCCCGCGCCGAGATCGCCGAGTTGATCCAACGCTACGGCATCGCCTGCGACGACCATGACATCGACGAGCTCGGCCCTCTCTTCACCGAGACGGCGCGCATGGGAACGCGGAACGGGCTGATGGGCGCCGAGGGCCGCGAGGCGATTCTGGCGATGTTCCGCCAGGTGCTGGCGACCCGTGGCCCCTCCTTCCACTGGACGCATGATCATTCCGTCACCTTCGACGACGCCGACCCCGACCGGGCACAGGGCCTGGTGCTGAGCCATGCGGAGACCTGTCCCGACGGCGAAGTCTCCGTCGCCGCCATGCGCTATCACGACGACTACCGCCGGGTGGACGGCCGCTGGCTGTTCGAAGCGCGGGAGATCCACTTCCTCTATTACGTGCCGGTCAGCGCCTACCCGAGCGTGCTGCACGGGCCGAACCGCATGCATGTCGGCGGCGAACCGCGCCCGGCCGACTATCCCGAGGCGCTGCCCGCCTGGCGGAAGTTCTTCGCCGAGGCGGCGGAATAGCGGGGTCCGCCGTAATGCGAAACGACACGGACCGCATGATGGACCTGGCCCGACGCGCGCTCGCCCACTTCCAGGCCCGCACGACCGACCAGGCCGACGACATCATGCGCCAGCCGGTCGCGGCCTATTGCGATCCCGCGCGCTATGCGGCGGAAACGCAGCGCATCTTCAAGCGCCTGCCGCTCGCCCTGGCGCTGTCGCTGGAGCTGCCGGAGGTGGGCAGCTGGCGGGCGACCGAAATGCTCGGCATCCCGGTGCTGATGGTCCGGGGCGAGGACGGGCGGGTGCGCGCCTTCCTCAACGCCTGCCGCCATCGCGGCGCGCCGGTCTGCCCCGAGGGGCAAGGCCGGGGCAAGAGCTTCACCTGCCCCTATCACGCCTGGGCCTACGACACGCAGGGCGCCCTCGTCGCCGTATACGGCGAACACACTTTCGGCGAGGTCGACCGGGCGAGCCACGGGCTGCTCGAGCTGCCCTCGGCCGAGCGCCTGGGCCTGGTCTGGGTGGCGCTCGAAGCGGACGCCGCCTTCGACATCGACGACTGGCTCGGCGATTTCGCCGACGAGCTCGCCCACCTCGACCTCGAGAACTGGCACCTCTTCGAACAGCGCGACCTGGCGGGGCCGGGCTGGAAGGTGACCTGGGACGGCTACCTCGAGGCCTATCACCACAACTCCCTGCACGGCCGCACCGTCGGCAAATACACCATCGGCAACCTGCTGCTGCACGACGTCTGGGGCCCGCACCAGCGCATCACCTTCGGGCGGCGCAGCCTGGCCGAGCTGGTCGACCAACCGGAAAGCGCGTGGGAGCCGGAAAAGCACGTCCGCCTGATCCACTCGGTGTTCCCCAACCTCTCCTTCTCCGGCGTGGTCGGCGACCATCTGCTGGTAAGCCAGCTGTTCCCCGGACCGACGCCGGCGACCACGCTCACCCGCCAAACCATCCTCGCCGCGACGCCGCCCGAGAGCGCGGAGGCCGCGGCGGCGAGCCGGCTGTTCTCCGACATGGTCCTGCAGGCGGTCCGCGACGAGGACTACGACATGGGCTTCCGCATCCAGGCCGGCCTGCGCGCGGGCGGCGAGCGCGACTTCCTCTACGGCCGCAACGAGCCGGCGGTGCAGCACTACCACCGCATGGTCGCGGCGTTCGCGGAGACGCGCTGAAAGAGCCTTGCGTTCCCGCCGATTATCGGCTATCCGACCGCCTCCGGTGGCGGGGTAGCTCAGCTGGTTAGAGCAGCGGAATCATAATCCGCGTGTCGGGGGTTCAAGTCCCTCCCCCGCTACCAAACAACACGAAAACGCGTTTGAAAACGTGGTGGCCTCGATCATGGATCAGTTCTATAGGGGCGCCGACTCGCTCTTCGTCAGGGCCTATGACGCGTTCTATGGCGCCGAGCGATCGCAGTTTGCCGGCGACGTCGCCTTTTATACGGCGCTGGCGAACGACGGTGCGGGGCCTGTCCTGGAACTCGCCTGCGGTACGGGCCGCATCGCCCTGCCGCTCGCCGAAGCCGGCCACCGGGTTACCGGCCTCGACCTCTCCGAGGGCATGCTGGCCGTCGCCCGCAATAAATCACAGGCCCTGCCGGCATCCATCCGCGATCGACTGCACTTGGCCGAAGGCGATATGGCGTCGTTCGAGCTCGAGGCGCGCTTCGCGTCGATCATCGTCGCCTTCCGATCGTTCCAGCATCTCCGGACGATCGAACAGCAACGCGCCGCGCTCGCCGCCATGCGCCGGCACCTGACACCGGGCGGGCGGCTGGCCCTGCATCTGTTCGACCCCCGCCTGGAATTCCTCGTCGAGGGAAGTGCCACGCCGCCACCGAGCGAAGGTGTCGATGTCGCGAGCGGCCACCGCTTCGTCGGCCGCATGACCGAGACCCGCTTCGACCACCTGGCCCAGTTGCGGCACGACGACTGGCACTACGCGGAATTCGACGCCGACGGCGCACAGGTGGCCGAGGCGGAACGGCGCATGGTCCTGCGCTGGACCTGGCGCTGGGAACTGCACCACCTGCTGGCACTCTCCGGCTTCGAGGTCGAGAACGAATTCAGCGACTTCCACGGCACGCCACCGGCCTACGGCAAAGAGCTGATCGTCGTCGCACGAGCGAGATGATCGGCCCACCTCGATCCCAAAGATGAACCACCTGATTGGGGTCAAGTCTTGCTTTTTGCATACATCGGAAATTCCTGATGAAGGCAAAAAGCAAGACTTGACCCCATTTTTCGATTTCCGGTGAGGGTCTCCGGTCGACGGCGTATGCCGGCGTTGCCGGATACGCCGGCCGCGTGACCTGTGAAGACGCGGGGATTCCTGTTACCCCTATCGCGAACCGATAAACGTGGCCGCCGGCATCGAGCCGGGTCGCGGCCTTGGACACAGCAGGAGGAGAAGGCGCATGCGGGCGGTCGGAGTGATGAGACATGGCGGGCCCGAGGTGCTCGAGGTCGTCGAGGTGCCCGAATGCCATGCCGGGCCCGGCCAGGTTCGCCTGCGGGTGCAGGCGGCGGCGGTCAATCCGACCGATGTGATGGCGCGGAACGGTAGCCGGGCCGAGCAGCAGAAGCTCGATCCACCGCCCTATGTGCCGGGCATGGACGCCGCGGGGATCGTCGACGAGGTCGGCGAGGGCGTGGCGACCGGGGTCCGGGTCGGCGATGCGGTCATGGCCATGGTGGTGCCGCACGCCGCGCACGGCGCCTACCGGGAGCAGATCGTCCTCGATCAGCGCGCGGTCGTCCCGGCACCGGCCGGTACCGGACCGGTCGAGGCCTGCACCCTGCCTATGAACGGGCTGACGGCGCGCCTGTCGCTCGACCACCTGGCGCTGGCGCCCGGGCAGATTTTGGCGGTGACCGGGGCGGCCGGGGCCTACGGCGGCTATGTCATCCAGCTCGCCAAGGCCGAGGGGCTGACCGTGATCGCCGATGCGAGCGCGGCGGACGAGGCGCTGGTCGCCGCCCTCGGCGCCGATATCGTCGTCGCGCGCGGGCCCGACGTCGCGGCGCGCATTCGCGAGCATTTCCCCGACGGGGTCGACGGCCTCGCCGACGGCGCGGTGCAGAACGAGGCGGTGATCGCCGCGGTCCGCGACGGCGGCGCCTTCACCGCGGTGCGCGGTTACGAGGGCACGGGGGAGCGCGGCATCCGCTTTACCCAGACCTGGGTCCGCTCCTACGACGGCGAGTACGAGAAGCTCGACGCGCTCCGCCTCCTGGTCGAGGCGGGGACGCTCAGCCTGCGCGTCGCCGACACCGTGCCGCCGGAACGCGCGGGCGATGCCCATGCCCGCCTGGAAGCCGGCGGCACCCGCGGCCGCCTCGTCATCACCTTCTGAGCCAGAACTGGCCTCAGAGGCCTTTGCGAATTGGTGCTTTTCAGGAGGCCGATTTTCCGTCATCACCGTGGCGGGCAACGAGGTGGCGGCGGATGGCGCAGGCGCATATCGGCATCGAGGCGGGCGGGGAGCCGGCCGGCGGGCGGGCGCGGGAGCGCGGCATCCTGGGGCTGATCTCCGCCGGTCATTTCCTCAGCCACTTCTATGCCCTGCTGCTGCCGCCGCTGTTTCCCCTGCTGAAGACGGAATTCGGCGTCTCCTACGCCGAGCTCGGCCTGGCGGTGACCGCTTACGCGCTGGTGGGCGGCATCCTGCAGGCCCCGGTCGGCGTGCTGGTGGACCGGAAGAGCGCGAGCCGGGTGCTGATCGCCGGCCTGGCGCTCAACGCGGGCGCCATCCTGCTGATCGGCGTTACCGACGCCTTCTGGCTGCTGCTCTTGCTCTCGCTTCTCGCCGGCATCGGCAACAGCGTCTTTCACCCGGCCGACTACGCCATCCTCAGCCGCGGCATCGACGAGCGGCGGCTCGGCCGTGCCTACGCGGTGCATACCTTCTCCGGCTTCCTCGGCGGTGCCTGCGCACCGGTCGCCGTGCTGGCGATGATCCAATGGATGGACTGGCGCGACGCGCTCGTCCTGTTCGGTCTCGCAGGCTTCGTCGTCGCCGGCGCGATGGCGCTCCGCCAACGCCTGCTCGACGGGCTCGCCGCGGGTGAGGCGGGGGCAGCGGCGGCCAGGCCGGCGCCCGGGCGTCTGGCCGAGGAGCTGCGCATCCTCGCCCGCCCGCCGATCCTGCTGTTCCTCGCCTTCTTCGTCTTCTACGGCATTTCCAGCGGCGGCCTGCTGGCCTTCACCGCCTCCGGCCTGATCGACCTGCTCGGCTTCGGCCTCGACGCGGCGAACCTGGCGCTCACCGGCCATCTCTTCGGCGTCGTCATCGGCATTGCCGGCGCCGGCGTCATCGTCGACCGCTACCGCAATCACGTAGCGACCATCTCCCTCTCGCTGCTGCTGGCCGCGCTCGCCGCCGTGCTGCCCGTCACCCTCGCCCTGCCCGAAGCGGGGATCATCGCCGCGATGACCGTTGCCGGCATCGGCCTCGGCGCGGCCCTGCCGGCCCGCGACCTGCAGCTGAAGGCGATCATCCCGGCGGATTCGGTCGGCAAGGTGTTCGGCTTCGTCTTCGTCGGCTATTCGCTCGGAATCTCAATCGCCCCGCCGATCTTCGGCCTCGTCCTCGATTCCGGCGAGCCCGCCTGGGTGTTCTGGCTGGCCGGCCTGTTCGCCCTGCTGGCGATCGCCGCCGTCGCCGCCTCGGGACGCCTGTCGAAACCCCTCACCGTTTGAAGGAGCCGAACGCCATGACCGACACCCGACCGCTGTGGCAATGGGGCGCCCTGGACCTCGCCGAGGCCATCGCCGCCGGGACGATTTCCAGCCGGGACGCTGTCGGCGCGGCGTTGGACCGCATGGCCGAGGTGAACGGGCACATCAACGCCGTGGTCGACGACATGAGCGGAGAGGCCGCGACCGAGGCCGCCGCCCTCGACGAGGCGCAGGCGCGCGAGGGCACCGTCGGCCCGCTGCACGGTGTGCCGATCACCATCAAGGAGAACATCGACCAGGCCGGTCGCGCGACGCCGAACGGCGTGCCGGCCTTCAAGGACATCGTCGCGGGCGAGGATTCGCCCGTCGTCCGCAACCTGAAGGCGGCCGGCGCCGTCGTCATCGGTCGGACCAACACGCCCGAATTCTCGATGCGCGGGACCACGGTGAACCCGCTGCATGGCCGCACCCACAACCCCTGGCATGCCGAGGCTTCCGCCGGCGGCTCCTCCGGCGGCGCTTCGGCGGCGGTCGCCTCGGGCATGGGCGCGCTCGGCCACGGCAACGACATCCTCGGCTCGCTGCGCTTTCCGAGCTACGCCTGCGGCCTGGCGACGGTGAAGCCCGGGCTCGGCCGCACGCCCGCCTACAATCCGAGTGCTGCGGCGGAACGCGGCCTGATGGCCCAGCTGATGAGCGTGCAGGGCCTGATCGCGCGCCGGGTCCGCGACGTCCGCCTCGGCATGCGGGCGCTCGTCCGCTACGACGCCCACGATCCCTGGATGGTGGAGATGCCCTTCGACGGCCCGCCGCTGGAAGGGCCGATCCGGGTTGCGATGACCAAGAACGCCTTTGGTTTCGAGCTGCATCCGGGCGTCAGCCAAGCCCTCGATACCGCGCGCGAGGCGCTGATCGATGCCGGCTACCGGGTCGAATTGGTCGAGCCGCCCTTCATTCGCGAGGCGGCGCTCGCCGGCGCGCGCTGCCTGCTGGGCGAAATGAAGGTCCTGATGGACCCGGACATCCGCAAGTACGGCAGCGAAGAGGTGACCCGGATCTTCGACGACTACTATGCCTATTTCGGCCCCTTGGAGGGCGACGACCTGTTCCGGGCCATGGCCGAGCGCAACCGCCACTGCCGGGCCTGGACGCTCTTTCTGCAGGACTACCCGCTGGTCCTCACCCCGTTCATGCCGAAGCCGATCTTCACTTGGGACCGGGATACACAAGGCCTCGACGGTGTCGGCGAAGTCCTGGGCAGCGCCCTCAACTGTTTCGCCATGAACTATCTCGGCCTGCCCGCCACCAACGTGCCGGCGAACGAGGCCGATGGGCTGCCGATCGGCGTACAGATCGTCGGCCGCCGTTTCCGCGAGGACATGATCCTCGACGCCGCCGAGGCGATCGAGGATCGGGTGGGGGTGATGACCGACCGGCTCTGGGCCCGGGACGATATTTAAATCGGATCACGTTTGATCCGCAGCGCTCGGCCACCCCGCGCGCCCGTCCCAACTACCCGTCGAGTGTACCTTTGGGGTGGTTGGGACGGGGGCGCGGGGTGGCCGGTATCGGACAAAGACAAACGCTAGTTTGCGGCAGCGCGGTTCTTGTCCACCCAGGAGCTGACCAGGGCCACCGTCTCGTCGACCGCGTCTGACTGCATGCCCTTCTGGCCGGCGATGGTCTTCACCAGGAGGTCGGTGCGCTCAATGTTCGGCGCACCGGCGGCGAGCGCACGTGCCGCCGAAGAGGGCCGGATCAGGCCGTTGGCGGCGGCGGCGTATTTCTCGAACGGCACCAGGTCCGCCGGATCGGCACCCATGGACGCGCAGACCTCGCCGACCCAGTTGTAGACCGAGCGGCTCAATTCCGCGTCGCTGTGCACCGCGTCCTTGATGGCACGCATGTCGTCGCGCTGGATGCAGCGATAATTGCCGGTCAACAGCATGCTCCATTTGGCGAGCGGCACGAAGACCGAGTCGTGCACCTTCAGCTTGACCGGCAACTCCAGGCCCTCGTGGCGCACCGCTTCGATGTCGGCCTGCAGCTCGCGCAGGATGGCGGTGTGGTCGTCCGACTCGAACCGGGCCGCTTTGAAGTTGGTCGGCAGGCTTACCTGCAGCACGTTCAGCGCTTCCTCCGGCGGGCGGAAGGCCTGGGGATCTGGGCTGCACAGCGTCATCAGCGCCGGGTCGAAGCCGTCCCAGACCGTCGGATCGGTATAGCAGTCGCGCAGGCTCGCGACGTCGAGCCCGGGAATGCGCGCCATGTAGGGCAACGGCGGCATATTCATGATCGACATGCAGGGCGTGCCGCTCGCCGCGACACGGGCCAGCAGCTCGCGTACGCCGGGGGAACGATACTGCGGCTCCTGCATCGCCAGCGCGACGAGATCATAGGCACCGGGATCTGCCTCCTCCGGCCCGCAGGCCGACAGGGTGCCCGGCAGCGTCCGGGAATCGATCTCGACCGGCGCGTCGCGCCCGCGCACCGGCAGGCGAACCCGGATCCCCTCCGCGTTGATCAGCGCCACCTCTTCCGGCAGGCAGACCATGCAGGCGGAATGACCGGCCAAGGCCATCTTGGTCGCCAACAGCGACCCGTAGGACGCCCCCAAAATCAAGGTGTTTCGTTTTTGGCTCATAACCATCCCCGTCTTTGTCCGTCGACCCGTGCCGGCCGCGATTTGTTTCGTCCCCCGCCACGGCGGCGCGATAGTGCGCATTCGGGCTGCATGGGGTCAAGGTGGTGTCCGGGTTCACTACATATGAGACGACGAGGTCTTCTTGGCTGTGATTTCGAGAAGATACTCTTTGGGGGTTTTGCCTTTCAAGGCTCCATGAGGCCTGAAGGTGTTGTAGGTGTTGGCGAACTTGTCGATCTGCGGGTTTAGTTTGTCGAGCTGGTCCTCGATGTCATGGCAGGCGTAGAACTCGTAGCGCCACGACCCGTTGGCTCGCTCGACGCCGCCATTGAGCTGCGGCGTCCTCGGCGGCAAGACATAGACGGGGATCTTCCGGCTCGCGCAGGCGGCCTCGAACTCGGCCATGAACTCCGATCCACCGTCGACCTGGATGGCCTTCACGGGGAAGGGCAGGTCGGCCACGAGCTTGTCGAGGAAGCTCTCGGCGTTTCTGGCGGTCGCTCTGCGGAAGGCCTTGGCACAGGTGAAGCGGCTGACGGGATCGTAGGCGGTGAACTGCTTGACCGTGCGCTCCCCGGTCGGCGTGACGCTCAAGGTGTCGAGCTGGACCAGATCGCCGGGGGCCGTTGCCTTCATCCCCTTCGGCAAACGCTTGGCGTGTGGGCGCTTGGCTCTCTTGCCCTTGGCGCGTCGGCGAGCCACGGGCACGGGCACAATGACGCCGCGCGCGACCAGATGGGCGAGCATCCGACCAACGGTGCTGTCCGACAAGGTGAAGCCCTCTCGGCGCAGCAGCGGTCCGAGCTTGGCCTTGCCCCACATCGGGAAGTCGCGGCGCAGCCGTTCAAGCCGACGCAGCACCGCGCTCGACCACTCTCGGCGACGACGACGGCGAGGGGCACGCGAGCGCGGCTCCAACCGCTCGTCCCAGCGATAGAGCGTGCTACGCGGCTCGCCCACCGCCTGGGCCGCCGCCTCGGCCGTCAAGCCGTCACGCCGGGCCCGATGCCAACGCCGGACGGCGTCGCGTCTGAACGCTACGCATTTAGTGTCGGGCTCCGCGTTCAGACGCGACGCCGTCCTCCAACCCCTGATAACATGTCGGGGCAGGCCAAAAACCTGCATGGGGATCTCCTTCAAGCTGTTGGTCTCGCAACTCACAGCTTCGGAGATCCCCGCCTCTGCCGCCAGAGGCCCGTCTCACATCTATCTGAACCTAGTCAGGTGGGGGGCAGTGGTCGGGACATTCATTCATTTTGAAGGTACGCATCCGGCCAAGACCACGGTCGGCTCGGATTGACGGAGCGCGGCTGCGGGGAACGGATCAGGCGGCGATGTTGTTGGGTGTCGCGGCTTTCCAGTTCCAGGGCAGGAGTTGGTCGATCGCCTTTGCCGGATGGTCGTTGATGCGGCGCAGCACGTCTTCGAACCAGGCGCGAGGGTCGACGTCGTTGAGGCGGGCGGTTTCGATCAGGGTGTAGACGGCGGCGGCGCGCTCGGCGCCCCGGTCGGAACCGGCGAAGGTCCAGTTGCGCCGGCCGACGGCGATGCCCCGGAGCGCGCGCTCGGCGGCATTGTTGGTGAGGCAGATGCGACCGTCGGCCAGGAACGCCGTGAAGCTCGGCCAGCGCTTGAGCATGTAATCCATGGCCTTGGCGACGGCGCTGCCCGAGGACAGTTTGGCGCGTTCCGT
Organism: uncultured Alphaproteobacteria bacterium; assembly: GCA_951812805.1. Taxonomy (GTDB): domain Bacteria; phylum Pseudomonadota; class Alphaproteobacteria; genus JASLMY01. The sequence goes on from CATOSZ010000005.1 coordinate 331,987, forward strand.
CCGCATCCATTTCCCGAGGTCGTCGACCAGTGGGCGGACGCGGGCCCGGCGGATCCCGCGACGGCGCTCCGCCGTGTCGCCGTTGATCTCGGCCTCGATGGCGAAGATCTCGTCGATGCGGCGCACCGCGTCGCGGGCCATCGGCGCCCGGATCGCCTTGCCGAGATCGGCCAGCTCGAAGAACTTGCGCCGGCTGTGAGCCCAGCACGAGGCCTCGATAAGCGGCGCCGGTTGGCGTCCCTTCGCATAGAGGGCGTTGAAGCCGCTGTAGGCATCGGCCTGGAGGATGCCGGACCAGACCTCCAGATGACCCCGGGGATGCCGGCCGGCCCGATCCCGGGAGTAGAAGTAGAGCGCCGCCGGCGGGTCGCTGCCGGCGAAGGGACGGTCGTCGCGGACGTAGGTCCAGATCCTGCCCTTGACCGTCTTCTTCCTGGCCAGCACCGGCACCGGCGTCTCGTCGCCATGCAGCCGTTCGGCGGCCAGCACATGGGCCCGGATGCGCTCGTGCAACGGCCGAAGCGTGGCGCAGCAGGCGCCGACCCAATCCGCCAAGGTCGAGACGTCGAGCTCGATACCCTCGGCGGCGAAGGCCCGGCTCTGCCGGGTGAGCGGCAGGTGCATGGCGAACTTGTCGTTGAGGACCGTCGCCAGCAGGCCGGGACCGGCGCGCCCGCGCGGGATCGCGTGGTGCGGCGCCGGCGGCTGGCTGATCGTCTCGCAGGCCCGGCAGCTGAACTTCTCCCGCACCGTCTGCACCACCTTCCACTGGCGGGGCACCAGCTCCAGGCTCTCGGTGACGTCTTCCCCGAGCTTCACCAGCTTGTCGCCACCGCAGCAAGAGCAGAACTCGGGGCCGGGCAGCACGACCCGCTCGCGCGGCAGGTGGGCCGGCAGCGGCGCCCGCTTGGGCTTGCGTCGGGTGAAGCCGCGCACCGTCGTGCCGTCGTCGGCCTCGCCCGGGCCCGCGCTCTCGGCCGTCGCCGTCTCCAGCTCCTCAAGTTGCAGTTCCAGCTGCTCCAGCAGGTGGGCGCCACGCTCGGAGGAACGGCCATACTGCTCGCGGCGCAGCTTGGCGATCTGCAGCTTCAGATGTTCGACTTCCAGTTCGGCCCGCGTCCGTGCCGCCCGTTCCTCGGCCAGGGCGTCGCGCAGGCGGGCGTTCTCTTCGAGGACATCGGCGCTGGTCATGGGCGGGAGTGAATCAGACCCCGCGCCCGCCCGCCAGACCTATTGCGCCGACCGAGTCGATATGCCGCGCCTCAGCCCGCCCGCTCCGGACGCCGGGTCAAGCGCGGGTGACGCCAGTCGATCCCGTCCAGCATGTAGGCCAGCTGCGCCGAAGAGATCGCCACGGCGCCCCCGCCATGAGCCGCCGGCCAGACGAAGCGGCCGTGCTCCAAGCGCTTGGCATAAAGCGACATGCCCACCCCGTCGTGCCACAGGATCTTCAACAGATCGCCCCGACGGCCCCGGAAGACAAACAGGTCACCCGCATGCGGGTCCCGGCCCAACGCCTCCTGGACCTGCAAGGCCAGCGTGTTCATGCCGCGACGCATGTCCGTCACGCCCGAGGCCAGCCACACCCGCACATCGCCGCGAACCGGGATCATCGCCGCGCCAGGGCCGAGAACACCCGGCCAAGCGCCGAGGCGTCCACGCCCGCGTCCACCATCACCCGCGCGCCGCAGCCGAGCTCGATCGTCATTCGCCCCGACCCGACCGACGGAGCCGGCGCCGAGGGACCCCGCTCGTCCGCCACCACGGTCACCGGAACCAGGCCGCCGGCACCGCCCAGCAAACCCTCGCGGTAGAGCTTGCGCCAGGCGAACACCTGGTTCGCGTTCACATCGTGCCGACGCGCCACCACCGATGCCGACGCGCCCGGCTCCAGGCTCTCCAGGACAATCCGACGCTTCTCCGCCAAAGGCCAGCGACGCCGGGGCTGGGACGCCGTGCGCCTGTCGCCGGCAGGGAGATCTTCTTCGTCCACCATCAAACTCGTGCCCATCTTCAAACTCGTGGACACGAACGAAGTGCCCACTTCAGAAGAGGGGAGACTCGGAAATTACCGGAGCACCGACAAGGCGGTGCTCACCGGATGCGTACTTTTGAAGTACGATCTCCTACGAAATGGAGACACTCCGCCCGTAGTGCGCTTGCCAAGCCGACGCACCACCATCCCCCTTGGCTTTCGCGGTCGCTGCGTTAGATTTCGGACCCGTCGGCTACGGGAGAGAGATCATGGCGGAGAAACATATCGAGTTCGGCACGGCGTTACGCTCGCCCTATGACGTGGCGGCGCAGGCGAAACGGATCGAGGACCTGGGATTCGACATCCTCGGCTGCGGCGAGCACGTCAGCTTCTATGTCGACACGGCGAACGGCTTCATCTCGCTCTCCGTGGCGGCGGGGGCGACCTCGACCATCCGGCTGATGAGCACGATCACCCTGGTGCCGCTCTATCCCGCGGCCTTGCTGGCGAAGCTCGGCGCTTCCCTCGATGTCGCCTCGGGCGGGCGCTATACGCTCGGTGTCGGCGTCGGCGGCGAGTTCCCAAAGGAGTTCGAGGCCTGCGGCGTGCCGGTGAAGGAGCGCGGCGCGCGGACCGACGACGCACTCGAAGTCGTCACCCGGACCTGGAGCGGGACCAACGTCACCTACGACGGCCGCTTTACCAAGCTGGACGACTTCTCGCTGAAGCCCCTGCCGATCCAGAAGCCGCGGCCACCGATCTGGGTCTCGGGCCGGACGGATGCGGCGATGCGCCGGGCCGCGCGCTATGGCGACGGCTGGCTGCCCTACATGTACACGCCCGAGCACGTCGCCCAGAGCATCGAGAAGATCAAGGCCGCGGCCGAAGAGGCGGGGCGCGACATCTCCGACTTCACCTTCGGTCTCTACGTCTTCACCGCCGTGCACGAGGACAACGACACCGGCGTCAAATTCGCGGTCGACCGCCTGAGCCGGCAGTACAACCAGGACTTCTCCAAGCTGGTGCATCGCTATGCGCTGGCCGGCGATCCGGCGGCCTGCCGGGCCCGGCTGCAGGAATATATCGACGCCGGCGCCACCTCGATCTTCGTCTCCGCCGCCTGCCCCGACGACTATATCGATACCAACCTGGAGCTGATCGCCAGCGAGATCATCCCGGCGTTCCGGGACTGACGGCGCGCCCTACAGCTCGACCGCGCCGGCGCGGCGGATCGATTTCAGCTCGCGGTTGACGGCGAAGCCGAGGATAGGGTCGGGCGGCAGCCAGGCCGCCTTGGCGAGGGAGAGCTGGGTGGAGAGCAACGCGCTTTCCGCGCCGGCGATGTAGTCGGCCAGCAGCTTGCCGGTGATCGAGCCGCGCGCGACGGGACCGGCATCGCCCGCGACGACGCCCCAGGCGCCCTCGGCGAGCCTGCCGAAGAGCGCGCCCTGGTTGCGCGTGTAGGCGATGGAGCCGCCCCAGTTGTGCTCGAACTCGAGATCGCCGAGCGCCGGCCAGCGGGCCCTGAGGGCCTTGCGGTGATTGTCGATCGCCTCGCCCGGCACCGCCGGGGGACGACGGCCGGGGCGGGAATAGTCGAACGAGTTGCGGATCAGCAGGCGATGGTCGCGGGTCAGGCGGACGGTGGAGCCGTTGTGCGAGGCCGGCAGCAGGCCGAGCTCGTCGGTTTCGGGGAAGTGCGCCGCCTTTTCTTCCGCGCTCAGTGCGCGGGTCATCGAGCCATAGGTGGCGACCGCGAGCGTGCGGCCGCGAAAGCCGCCGAGCCCGCCGGTATAGCAACCGCCGGCCAAAATCAGCCGGTCCGCCGTCACCTCGCCCGCATCGCAGACCAGTTGGAAGCCATCGCCGCGGCGATGGATGGCGGTCACCAGGGTCTCCTCGCGGAGGTCGACATTGACCGGCAGGGTCGCCGCCAGGCCGCGCACCACGGCGGCCGGCTGCACGATGGCGTTGCCCGCGGCCCAGAGGCCGGAATGGTAGAAGGACGTGCCCGTCAGGCGGCGTAGCGCCGTCGCGTCATAGTCGCGGATCTCGGTGCCGACGCGCTGGTGCGCGGCGCGGACGTCGGCCAGGTGATGGTCGCCGTCGGACCCGGCGGAGACATAGAGGCGGCCCCATTCGCTCCAGTCGCATTGGATCTGATGCTCGGCGACGAGGCGGCGCAGCTCGTCGACGCCGGCGCTCAACACTTCGGCATAGCGGCGCTCGAAGTCGTGGTCGGCGCCGCTGCCGACGCCGTGCGGGCTGTAGTTCAGCACGAAGCCGGAGTTGCGGCCCGAAGCGCCGAGGCCGACCCGGGTCGCCTCCAGCAGCACGATCCGCTGGTCGGGATAATGCTCGGCCAACCGGCGCGCCGCGGCGAGACCGCAGACGCCGGCCCCGACGATCGCCCAGTCCGCCGCTTCCGGACCGGCGACGGGCCGCGCCGGCGGCGGTGCGGGAAGCAGGTTGTACCAGCCGCAATCGGCATGCTCGACCGGCAGGTCGCGAATGGTCCCGAACTTCATGGCTGCCGCCCCCCTCTAGTCCTGCAGCTCGAGGCCCATGTCCCAGAACGCGGCCTCCAGCCGGGTCGCCTGGCGGAACGTGCGGGCAAGCGCCGCGAAACGCTGTTCGGTACCGCGGCTCTCGGCTAGCCGTTCCAACTGCGCTATCGCGCCCTCGGCCACGTCGGCATACTCCGGGCCCGCATACATCTCGATCCATGCGGCATAGGGATTGCCGGTGAGGTCGCCCGCGGCGGCGAGCGCGCTGCCGATCTCGCCGTAGCCGACGACACAGGGGGCGAGCGCCACATAGAGATCGAGGATGTCGCCGGCCATGCCGCAATCGAGCACGAAGCGGGTATAGGCCATCGTCGCGCGGGCTTCCGGCAAGGCCTCCATCTCCGCCTCGCTCAGGCCCCAGCCGGCGCAGAACTTCACATGCAGGCTCATCTCGACGTCGAGCAGGCCCTTGACGATATCGGCGGCGGCCCGCATGTCGGCGAGCGTCTCGGACTTGTAGACGGCGAGCGCGTAGGCCCGGGCGAAGTGGATGAGGAAGAGATAGTCCTGCGCCAGGTAATGGCGGAACGCCGCCTCCGGCAGGTCGCCGCGGCCCAACGCCTGCACGAAAGGATGCTCCGTATAGGCCCGCCAGTCGCCGGCGCAGGTCGCCTTCAAACGCTCGAAATAGCTGTTGCCCGCGGTCATGGCCGAGGTCGTCAGGTCAGCAGCATGTTGCGGGTCTGCGCCGGCAGCTGGACGGTGAGACCGTCGATCTCCGCCGTGATCTCGATCTGGCAGCCGAGGCGGGACGTCTTGGTCAGACCCGAGGCGAGGTCGAGCATGTCGATCTCGTCCTCGCTCGGCGCTTCCAGCCGTTCGTAATAGTCCGGCTCGACAATGACGTGACAGGTCGAGCAGGCCATGCAGCCCTCGCAGGCCCCCTCGATGTCGATGCCGTTCAGATGCGCGATCTCCAGCACGGTCATGCCGAGATCCGCCTCGACTTCCTTGCGCACCGTTCCGTCGGTGCTGACGAAGACCATCTTGGCCATGGCCGGCTCCCCTCCCCGCGTCATCGGAATATGGTGATCAGGCGGCGTCCGCCCGCGTGCCCTGGCGGGCATAGATGTCGCCCCAGACCTCGACGAAGCGATCGACGTCCGCCGCCGTGCTGGCCCAGCCGAGGCTGAAACGGACCGCCGTCGTCGCCTCCTCGTCCGGCACGCCCATCGCCTCGAGCACGTGACTGGCCGAAACCTTGCCGGAGGAACAGGCGGACCCGGCGCTGATCGCGACGCCGGCGAGGTCGAACTGCATCACCTGAGTGTCCGAGCGTACGCCCGGCATGGACAGGCACGAGGTGTTCGGCAGCCGCGGCGCCTCGATGCCGAAGACACGGCGGGCGGGCGCAATGGCGGCGACCCGGCGCTCCATGTCGTCGCGCAACTCGGCAAGCGCGGCGAAACGGTCGAGGCCTTCGAGCGCCAGCTCGCACGCCCGGCCGTATCCAGCCGCGCCGGCCACGTTCTCGGTGCCGGAGCGGCGGCCCCGCTCCTGCCCGCCGCCGACGATCTCGGCCGCCAGGTTCATTTCCTCGCGCAGCACCAGGACGCCGATGCCCTGGGGCCCGCCGATCTTGTGCGCGGTCAAGGTCATCAGGTCGACACCCAACCGGTTGATGTCGACCGGGATCTTGCCGGCCGCCTGCACCGCGTCACAATGCACCAGCGCGCCATGACGGTGCGCGATCTCGGTCAATTCCGCTACCGGTTCGATCACGCCGGTCTCGTTGTTCGCCAGCATGACGGAAACGAGGGCCGGCTTGTCCGCCGCGGCCAGCGCCGCTTCGAGCGCCTCCGGCAGGACCCGTCCCGCACCGTCGACGGGCAGGATCACGGCGCCGGAATCGCGCAGCATCGCCGGTGCCAGCACGGCGCCATGCTCGACGCCCGAAATCATCAAACGCCGATCGCCGACGCCCTTCAATGCCAGATTGTCCGACTCCGTCCCGCCCGAGGTAAAGATGACGTTCTCCGCCGCCGCACCCACCAGGGCGGCGATCTTGGCCCGCGCATCCTCGACGACAAGGCGCGCCTTCTGGCCCGGCTGGTGGATCGAGGAGGCATTGCCGACCTCGCCCATCACGGCGGCCACCGTCTCGATCACCTCCGGGCGCGCGCGCGCGGTCGCGTTGTAATCCAAATAGACGTGCTGACTGCTCACCTGTCCCTCGCCTCTCGATTCTCAATCTCCGCCGAGCATGACCGCACGCGGCGCCTCGGCCATTCTGTCCCTCTCCACCCGCCGGGCACAAGGCGAAAGCCGCCCTTGCGCGACATCGGCCAAGGTGACGGACGCAAGAAAGCGCTCCACCTCGTCACCGAGCGCGGCCCAGAGGTCATGGGTATCACAACTCCGGCCGCCCGACAGGCAGCCGCCCGCACCGGACTCGCACCGGGTCATGCGGGCCGGCGCCTCGACCGCATGCACGACATCGGCGACAGCAATGCCCTCGGCCGCGCGGGCCAGCACATAACCGCCGCCGGGTCCGCGTACGCTCCTCACCACGCCGGCACGGCGCAGGCGTCCGAACAATTGTTCCAGGTAGGACAGCGATATCTCCTGCCGGCGGGCGATTTCGGCGAGCGCCATCGGCGTCTCCCTTTCCCGCCCGGCCAGCTCGACGGCGGCCATCACCGCATAGCGCGCGCATGTCGACAGTTTCACCGCGTCACTCCTCCCCCAAGGCTCCTCCCGCCGCCGCACATTTAGTCTTCGCGCGGCGTCTCCTCTTCCCCCGACACCGGCTTCGGCGGTTCCCAGTCCGCCAGGTGCGCGTCCCCCAGACGACGTTCCAGCTCCTCGATCCGCATCGACAACGTCTGCACCCGGTCCATCAGCGCTTCCGTGACGTGTTGCATGGGATCGCGCACGTCGGCGCTGGTGCCATAGGCCGCGAAGCCCTCCGAATCCGCCTGGCGGCGGGCCTGGCGGGCCGGAATGCCGACGACGGTGGCACCTTCCGGTACGTCCTGCAGCACGACGGAATTGGCGCCGACACGGGCACATCGGCCGACGGTGATCGGCCCCAGGATCTGCGCGCCGGAGCCGACGATGACCCGGTCCCGCAGCGTCGGGTGGCGTTTTTGGCTGCGCTGGCTGTCGGAATCGATCGAGGGCGCGATGCCGCCCAACGTGACGTCGTGATAGAGCGTGACGTCGTTGCCGATTTCGCTGGTCTCCCCGATAACGACACCGAGGCCGTGGTCGATGAAGAAGCCGCGGCCGATACGGGCGGCGGGATGGATCTCGATACCGGTGATCGTCCGCGCGACATAGGACAGCAGCCGCGCCGGCAGCCGCAGGCGACGGTTCCACAGCCAATGGGCAACGCGATAGACCAGGACCGCGTGGAAGCCCGGATAGGTGAGAACCACCTCGTGGACCGACGTCGCCGCCGGATCGCGTGCCATGCAGGCGGCAATGTCGTCTTTCAATGTTTTCCACATGGCGTATCCCGCCCCGCTGGGTTACAAACGCGCTTCGATGCGCCTATTTCCGCGAAGTACCCTTGGTTGGTAGATAGTTTACCCGACCTGGTGGGTCAAGTATTCGCCAGGCCCATCCTGAGCGCAAGAGACGAGGTTCGACGGGACGCGAGCATGCGAGAGATCATCTTCACCGGACCGGCCGGGCGGCTCGAAGGCCGCTATCATCAGCAGGACGACCGCAACGCGCCCATTGCGCTGGTCCTCCACCCGCACCCACAATACGGCGGGACGATGAACAACAAGGTCGTCTACAACACCTATCAGACCTTCGTCGGCCGCGGATTTTCGGCGCTGCGCTTCAATTTCCGCGGCGTCGGGCGCAGCCAGGGCAGCTATGACGGCGGCGGCGGCGAGTTGTCGGACGCGGCCTCGGCGCTCGACTGGCTACAAAGCACCAACCCCAATTCCAAAGGCTGCTGGATCATCGGCTATTCCTTCGGCTCCTGGATCTCCATGCAGCTATTGATGCGCCGGCCTGAGATCAGCGGCTTCATCTCGATCTCGCCGCCGGCCAACATCTTCGACTTCTCCTTCCTCGCGCCCTGCCCCTCCTCCGGCCTGATCCTGCACGGGACGTCGGACGAGCTGGTACCGCTGGAGGAGGTCGACAAGCTGCACGAACGGCTCTCGCAGCAGCGCGGCATCACGATCGAGTACCAGACGATCCGGGGCGCCGGTCACTTCTTCGAGACCCAGCTCGACAAGGTCGGCGACATCGTCGGCAATCATGTCGACGCCGCCCTGGCGCGTTTCGCCGCCTGATGACGGGAAAGCCGCCATGCGGATCGCGACCTGGAACGTGAACTCGATCAAGGCCCGCCTGCCGCGCGTGCTGGAATGGCTGCAGGAGGCCGCCCCCGACGTCGCTTTGTTGCAGGAGATCAAGGTCCAGGACGAGGGCTTCCCGGCCGAGCCGATCGAGGATCTCGGCTACAACGTGCTCGCGCACGGGCAGAAGAGCTACAACGGCGTCGCCATCCTCTCGAAACGGCCGATCGAGGATCCCCTGATCGGCCTGCCGGGCGACGATGGTGACGAACAGGCCCGCTATCTCGAGGCGACGGTCGGCACCGTGCGCGTCGCGGCGATCTATCTACCGAACGGCAATCCGACCGACGGCGACAAGTTCACCTATAAACTCAACTGGATGGATCGCCTGAGAGAGCGGGCACAAACCCTTCTCGAAACACAGGAAAGCATCGTTCTTGGTGGCGACTACAACGTCTGCCCGCTGGACGATGACTGCTGGGATCCCGTGGGCTTCGCCGACGACGCGCTCTGCCGACCGGAAAGCCGCGCCCGCTTCAACGCGTTGCTCCACCTCGGCCTGACGGAGGCGTTTCGCGCCCAGCACCCGGGCGAAATCGCGTATAGCTATTGGGACTATCAGGCCGGCGCCTGGCAAAAGGATCACGGCCTGCGCATCGACCATCTGCTGCTCAGCCCCGAGGCCGCCGACCGGTTGATCGAGACCGGCATCGATAAACGCCCGCGCGGCCGCGAACGGCCGTCCGACCACACCCCGGTCTGGTGCGAACTGTCCGAATAGATCGCGGGCATCCCTAAAGCGTGACCCAGCCGGGCGGCGGCGTATCGCCCGGATGCAGGGCGCCGCAGCCGGCGCAGGTTCGCGCCGCGACATCGGCGTGGAAGGCGGCGAACAGCGGCGGCAGGTCGGCAACGATATCCTCGACCCGGCTCTCGACCCGGTGCAGCAGGGTGCCGCAGGCAAAGCAAAACCACTCGAAGCCGTCGAGGACACCCGGCGGGCGCGGCGATTCCACCACCAGGCCGAGGGAGCCCGGCACCGGGCGCTGCGGCGAATGGCGGGTGTGCGGCGGCAGCAGGAAGACCTCGCCCTCGCGGATCACGACGTCCTCGAAGCCACCGTCGCGATGCAGCTTCAACACCATGTCGCCCTTCATCTGATAGAAGAACTCCTCGACCGCATCGTCGTGAAAATCGGTCCGCGTGTTCGGGCCGCCCACCACCATCACCGTCATGTCGGCGCCGGGGAAGAGGGCCTTGTTGCCGACCGGCGGGCGCAGCGACGGCGCATTCTCCTCGAGCCAGCGCTGGAAATCGAATGGCCGCATGATTGTCCTCCGCTTGGTTCGGCTCGGGTCCCGGGTCTATGCTAGCCGACGATCGGCCACAGCTGAAACGAGGGGGACGCCATGTTGATCGCGGATGTGTTGACGCACCCGGCGCGCACGATGGCCTCGGCCACGCGCGACCAATTCGTCGAAGAGGGATGTTGCGTCGTCGAGGGGGTCATCTCGGACGACTGGGTACGCCGTCTGAACGGCGCGATGGACGCCATGGTCGAGGAAAGCTGCCGGGTCGCCGAAACCGACACCAAGTTCATTCTGGAACAGGGCCACACGGCCGAGACGCCCAAGCTGCGTCGCTTGAACAGCCCGCAGGCGCATCATGCCGACTTTCTCGCCTTCATGGCCGAGTCCGCCTCGGCCGACGTCGCCGCCGACGTCTGCGGTCCCGACGTGAAGTTCTATCACGGCAAGCTCAACTTCAAATGGCCGAAGGGCGGCCAGCGTTTCGACTGGCACCAGGACATCCAGGCCTGGCCGCACACCGACTACAGCCCGGTCACCATCGGCGTGCTGTTGGAAGACTGCGGCCCCGAGCAGGGACCGTTGCTGGCGATCCGCGGCAGCCACAAGGGTGAGCTCTATTCCATGTACGACGCGGAGCGGAACTGGGTCCTGAAGATCCCGGAAGACGACCTCCCCGCCGGTTGGGAAAAGGATGTCGTTCAGCTGACCGGGCCGGCCGGCTCCCTCGTGCTGTTGAACTGCCGGGTCATCCACGGCTCGAAGGCCAACCGCTCGGCCCGTATGCGGCCCTTGCTGTTGAACGTCTACAGCTCCGCCGACAGCTTTCCCTATCGCGCGCAGCCGATCCCCAGCCCGCAGGACGGGATGCTGGTCCGCGGCGAACCGGCCCGCTTTTCCAGCATCGACCCCCGGCCCTGCGAGGTCCCGCCCGACTGGTCCGCCGGCTATGTCGGTCCCTGGGCCTTCCAGAACCGCGAGAGCGAGATGGCCGCGGCCGAGTAGCGCGAAGGCCTCAGCCCGCCGAGCCGCCGCGCGCGGTGCGCCAGCGCTTGTAGGCGATCGGCAGCAGGCTCAACACGGCGAGACCGACGAGGGCGCCGATGACCTCGGGGGTCAACGCGGCTTGGGGCGAGAAGGCCTCCGTGCTATCGAGCACGTCGCCGAGGCCCGCGCCGACCAGGGCGAAGACGAAGGCGCCGGGGATGATGCCGATGAAGGTCGCCGCGACATAGACCCAGGTGCCGACGCCGAGGAAGGACGGCACCAGGTTGACGACGAAGAAGGGAAAGATCGGCACCAGGCGCAGGACCAGCAGGTAGCTGAAGGCGTTTTCGCGGAAGCCGGCTTCCAGCTTGGCGACGAAGGGCCCGGCACGATCGCGCAGCAGGTCGGCGAAGGCGCTGCGCGCGGCGAGGAAGATCCCCGTGGCGCCAAGGGTCGCGCCGACCACGATCAGCGTCGAGCCGAGGACCGAGCCGAAGAGAAATCCGCCGGCGATGGACAGCACCAGCCCGCCCGGCACCGAAAGCGCCGTCGCGACCGCATAGATCGCCATGAAGGCGAGCGCGGCGAGCAGCGCGTTCTCGGCGACGAAGCCCGTCAGCAGAGCCCGGTTCTCGCGCAAGGCTTCGAAGGTGAGGAAGCGATCGAGGTCGAAGGCGAAGACGAGGCCCAGCGCCGCCGCGATGACGACGAGGGGGACCAGGCGGCGCGCCAGGCCCGGCTTGGCCGGGGCGGCGAGGGTGGTATCGCTGTCTGTCATGGTCTTGCTCTCCCGCCCGCTCAACCGAAATATCCGAGAAAACGGACGAGCTTGCGTGTGCGCTCCGAAAACAGGGTCTCTGTGAACGAGGCACCGGCGGCCCGCTTGGAGACTTCCGCCAGGGTTGGATAGGGCACGATCATGTCCGCGACGGCGCCGATCTTCAGCTTCTGTTCGATCGCCAGGATCCAGGGGGCCAGCAGCTCGCCCGCGTGCGGGCCGGCGATGCCGGCACCCAGGATGCGGCCCCGCCGGCCGAGCACGACCTTGACCAATCCCTCGGTCGCGCGCTCGGCCCTGGCGCGATCGTTCTCCTCGAACGACCAGGTGACGACGCGCACGTCCTGTTCACCGGCCGCGCGGGCTTCCGCCTCGCTAAGCCCGACATGGGCGATTTCCGGGTCCGTATAGGTCACCCGCGGCACGCCGCTATTGCGGGCCTTCGCCGGCAGGCGGAACAACGCGTTGCGGATGACGATGCCCGCCTGGTGGCCGGCCATATGGGTGAACTGGGCCCCGCCGGCGACGTCGCCGATGGCGAAGACGCGCCGGTTGCTGGTCCGCATGCGAGCGTCGACCGCGATGCCGCGCTCGGAATGCTCGATGCCGGCCGTGTCGAGGCCGAGGCTTTCGACGTTCGCCCGGCGGCCGGCAGCGACCAGCAGGTGCGAGCCTTCGAAATGTTCCATCCCCGCCCCGCTCTCGACGATGACGCGGACGCCGTTGCCGAGACGCGCGACGTTTTCGATCCGCGCGCGCTCGCGCAGTTCGATGCCCTCGGCAGCGAGGCGGCGGATCGCCACCTCGGCCAGGTCCGGGTCCTCGCGGCCGAGGATCGTCGCGGCCTCCAAGACCGTGACGCGGGCGCCGAGGCGGCGGTGGGCCTGCGCCAGCTCCATACCGATCGGGCCGCCGCCGATGACGATCAGGTGTTCGGGCGCGGCATCGAGATCGAACACGGTCTCGTTGGTGAGGTAGGGCACATCCTCGAGCCCGCGGATCGGCGGTACGCCGGCGCGGCTGCCGGTGGCGACGACGAAGCGGCGGGCCCGCACACGCGTGCCGGCGGCCTCGATCTCGCCCGGTCCGGTGAAACGGGCCGACGCCTGGATGACCCGGACGCCCAGACTCTCGAAGCGCTCGACGCTGTCGTGCGGGGCGATACCGGCGATGGTGTCCTTGACGTGAGCGTGTACGGCGGCGAAATCGATCGTCGGTTCATGCCCGTTGACGCCGAAGCGCCCCGACGTGCGCACGGTCTCGGCGGCCTGCGCCGCGGCGATCAGCGCCTTCGAGGGCACGCAGCCGGTGTTCAGGCAATCACCGCCCATCGCGCCCTTCTCGGCCAGGACGACCTTGGCGCCCAGTTGCGCCGCGCCGGCCGCCACGGAAAGCCCGCCCGAGCCGCCGCCGATGACCGCGATGTCCACTTTGATCAGTTCACCCATGACGCCACTCCTCACGCGTTCGAGACACTTCAACCCTTGACGACGAGCTTGTAGTCCGGCGTCGAATTCAGCGGGCAGGAATAGAGGTACTCGCCCGGCTCCAGCGTGATGGCGTAATCGCGCGAGGCGCCGGTGTGCAGCCCGCCGCCGGAAACGCTCGGCAGGGTGGCGCGACCAATGAGCCCGTCGCCGCGCAGCCAGAAGCCGAGCGGATAGGGCACGTTCTTGTTGGTCACGCGGAAGACGTAGCTGCCGGCCGCGAGTTCGATGGTCTTCGCCGTGGCCAGGCGTCCGTCGGCGGTCTTGTTGTTGATCCGCTCGCAGTCGCGCTTGGCCGACGGCTTGTAGCCGTGATCGAGCGCACCCTCGGGCTCGAGGAACTGGCAACCGGTCTGGGTCAGCTCGATGATCTTGGCCCCGCCCGCCGCCTGGGCGCCGCCCGCCGCGAGCCCCAGTGCCAGGGCCGCCGCGCCCGCGAGGGCACCGATGGAATACCGTTTCATGCGTTCGTCCTCCGTCATCAAGTCGTCGTCATCGCCGCCCACAGCGGCCCTATTGCCGAGATGGGCAGCGCGGATATGGGCAGGTGTGACGGCGGTCACAATTCACATCGCGATGACATCGAGTTGAGGCAACGTGATGGTCCCCAGGCGGCGGCCGCGCAGCGTCGGGCATCGCTTGCCAATTTCGATATTTTCCCTAGAATAAAATACTTATTCACTAGAATACACATGTATGCATGGCAACATTGTCGATAACGGATCGGCACAATGCGTCCCTCGCGCCACCGGCGCCGCTCTGGCAGCTGATCCATCTCTCAAACGGGCTGTTTCTGCTCGCGCTCAACAGCCTGCCGTTTGCCGTTCGGCTGGTGCTGCTGGCACTGTATGCCGTGCATGTCTGGCACGGTGCGCGCCGACAGGCCGTGTGGGCCGCCCCATCGCGAGGGACGCTGGCTTTCGCCGTGGCCCTGGTCATCCTGCTGGCACTCGAGAAATTCGCCTACCTGGAAGCGGGCTGGCAGTCGATTCCGAACTGGGATTATCTCAAATACAACGCGCTGCTGACCGATATTGCCCGTGCGCCCCTGCACCCGGAGGTCGGAATCGCGGGCGAGCGCCACGCCCTTTCCTATTACTATGCCATCTACCTGCCTGCGATCTGGGCCGTCGCGGCACTGGAGGCCGCCGGCCTGCTCCCCGCCCCCGACGTCTTCGTCTTGCAAGCCGCCTTCAATGGCTGGTTCGTTCTATTGCTGGCGGCCATTCTTTTGGCGATCGATCGCCTGGTCGGCCGGCGCACGGCGCTCGCCTTCGTCGCGGCGCTGGTCCTGCTGGGGGGCCTGGATGGGTTGGGACTGCTCCTCCTGCCGGCGGTGGAGGGAACGCTGTTCAGTGGCGACATCCAGAAGGGCGGCATCGACGACTACTTCTATCCGATCCGAATTCAGGATTTCACCAGCGCTTTTTTTTGGCTGCCGGGACACGTAACAACTGGGATGTTTGCGCTTTTCTGCCTGATAGGTTGTCAGCTAAAGCCAACACCTCGTCTAGGTCTATATGCCATCCCCTGTTTGATCTTTATCTTATCGACATCCCCTTTGATCTTTGTCTCCTTGACGCTTTATCTGGCGGCGCTGATGCGCGAACGATATCTCCGCTTCACCGTCCTCGGTCCGCTCTCCTGGCTTGCGTTGCTGCTGATCCTCGCCGGGTTCGCCCACTTCTTCGCCAGCGACACGGCGCCGCGTCTGCGCTACCTGTTCTCGGCCCACCTTCTCGACTACGGCGCCGGCAAGTTCGCGCTCGTGCTGGTTCAGGAACTGGGACCGTTTCTCGCCCTCGGCCTCGTGCTCCGCATTGCCGCGCCCGACTATTGGCTTTCCATCTTCTGGCTGCTGCTGCTCTCCCTGGTCGGTAGCGAGAACACGATCATGGTCGCCGGCATCCTGCCGCTGCTGGTCATGCTCTGGCGGATCGGGGAGCGGGTCGCGCATGGACCATTACATATCGGGCGCGCCATCGCGCTCGCCGTCATGGTAGCGCTCTATCTGCCCTCGCTCGTCGCCAATTGGGCGGAGCATGCCGATCTCGCCGGCCACCGCCTGCCGATGACCGCGGCGGCGGCACGCGGCGAGACGACACCGGTCATGCCGGCGGTGCTGCGACAATATGTTCGCCGCTCTTCTCGACCGATCGGGAATGCTGAATAGCCGGCTCAGCCGTTGATTTTCGTCGCCCAGTCGCGAAGCGCCGCCATTTGCAGGCCGATCAGCTCGCGCGCCGTCTCGTCCGTCAGGCGGCCGGCATCGTCGAAAGCCGCGCCGGCGCCGCCGACCATCACTTCCGGCTTGTTGAGAATTCGCCCGTTCAGGAAAATGAAGACCTGGCGCAAGTGATACTGCGCCCGCGCCGTGCCGAGCTTGCCGGCGCTGGCGCCGAGAATGGCGATGGGTTTGTCGTCGAAGGGCTGCTCCGGCGGGCGCGAGGCCCAGTCGATGGCGTTCTTCAACACGCCGGAGAAGGAGTAGTTGTACTCCGGCGTCGAAATCAGCAGCGCGTCCGCCGCGCGAATCGCCGCCTTGAAGGCGTCGACGGCGGGCGGCATGCCGGCCGCCTCCACGTCGCCGTCATAAAGCGGCAGCCCCGAGATATCCACGATCTCGACCGTCACGCCATCGGGCGCCAGGGCCGCCGCCTCGCGCAGCAAAGCCGTATTGAACGACGCCTTCCGCAAACTGCCGGAAATTCCCAGAACCTTCATCACCAGCTCCCTCGCCCGATCCAACGCGGCGGCCAGTCAACCATGTTCACATGTCGGCGTCGACCGCCATCGCACGCACTCGAACGAAAATAGGAAGGTGGCATCTGCCGGCCGGCGGAAATACAATACGGCCAGACAGACCTTTTCGATTGGAAGGATTCGTGGACGTGAAACGGACCCTGGCCCTGCTTACCCTCGCTATGCTGATCACCGTTCCGGCGAGTGGCGAGAGCGAGTACAAGAAGATGGCGCGCGCCTGTTCAAAGGCCGCAGCGGCACCGGAGAAAGCGGTCAAGTCGTGCGGCTGGCTGCTGGACGTGAGCACGCTCGGCGAACGGAACCGGTCTTCCGTGCATTACCTGCGCGGTGTGGCGCATTTCGTCTTGGAGGCGTGGGAAGCCGCGCGTTCGGACTTCACAACGGCCATCCACTTTCAGTCTCGCAACGCGCCGGCCTATGTCGCGCGCGGCAGCACCTACTTCCAGCAGGAGCGTTACGAGGAGGCGATCCGCGACTTCAACCTCGCGATCAAGATCCAGCCCAACCTGTCCCGCGCCTTCAACAACCGGGCCAACAGCCAGGTCAAGATCGGCAAATACGAGAGCGCGCTCGGCGATTACGAGAAGGCGATCCGCTTCCGCTCCAAGTTCATCACCGCTTTCATCGATCGCTCGCTCGCCAATCGCCATGCCGATCGGCACGAGGAGGCCGACGAGGATATTCGCAAGGCCATGCATATTTCCGATGGCAGCGCGGAGGCCTACAACGCGCTCGCCTGGCATTTCGCCACGGCCGATCACGCCCAGGCGCGCAACGGCGAGAAGGCGGTGACCTTCGCCAAGCGCGCGGTCGAGTTGCAGGCGATCCCGATTTTCATCGACACGCTCGCCGCGGCCCACGCCGAGGCGGGGCAGTTCGAAGACGCGGTGCGGGAGCAGAAGCGGGCCATCGAGCTCTTCGAGACGAACGACAAGGAAGACAGCGGAAGCCGCATGGCCGGATTGAAGAGCCGTCTCGAACTCTATCGCAGTGGCCAGGCCTACCGTGCCGGACCCGAGGCGCCGCCGGCCGGCCAGCGTTGAGACCATGGCGGATGCATCACCACTCACGGCCTTGTCGGAACCGGTCGCCCGGGAACTCCTGGCCTCGCGCATCCCGGCCCGCCTGGCCTATGGCGGGCGCGATGGCACGCCGCGGGTCCTGCCGATCTGGTTCGTCTGGCGCGACGGCGCTTTCATCCTGGCGAGCCGGGCCGATGCGCCGAAGGTCGCCGCGCTCAGGCGTCGCCCCGAGGTGGCCCTGACCATCGACGGCGACACCCCGCCCTACCGCTGTCTACAGGTCCGCGGGACGATCGGAATCGAGGTCGTGGACGGCCTGGTGCCGGAATATGTCGAGGCCGCACACCATTACTACGGCCGCCGCGCCGGCGATCTCTGGCTCGCCCGCATGGCCGCGGCCAGCCCGCGCATGGCACGGCTGACCCTCACGCCGACCTGGGCGCGGTTGCTGGACATCGCCAGCGTCATGCCGGAACTGGTGGAGGCACTGGCCGCCTCGGACTGAGGAAGATCAGTTCCGATACTCGGGCGCTTCGCGATCGAGAATGCGTTGCAATGCCGTAAAATGGCGCTCGGCGACGTTTGCGCGTTCCTCGGCATATTGTTCCTTCACCGATGCGCGCACCTCGTCCGAGATCATCTTCAGCTTGCCGCCGGTGGAGCGGGCGAGCACCTGGAACATCGCCGCGCGCTCCAGGTAGTAGAGGTCGTTGAAAGCCTCGGCGACGTTGGCGCCGGCCACCAGAATGCCGTGGTTGGCCATGAAGCAGACGCTCTTGTTGCCGAGCTTGCGGGCCAGCCGATCGCCCTCGTCGCAATCGAGGGCGAGACCGTCGTAGTCGTCGTCATAGGCGATCCGCTCGTCGAAGGAGAGGGCGTTCTGCTCACACATCTCCAGCCGCCCGCCCTCCAGCAAGGTGAGGGCCGTCGCATAGGGCATGTGGGTGTGCAGCACGCAGACGGCGCTCGGCACGCCGATATGAACCCGGCTGTGGATGAAGAAGGCGGTCGGCTCCACCCAGTTGTCGCCCTCCAGGACTTCGCCCTCGGCGTTGCACAACACCAGCGACGAGGCGTCGATCTCCGACCAGTGATAGCCGTAGGGATTGATCAGAAAACGGTTGCCCCGCATTTGCCCGTCCTCGTCCGGCACGGCGAGGGAAAAGTGGTTGTCGACACCCTCGTGCAGGTCCAGGCGTGCAGCCCAGCGCAGCGCGCAGGCGAGCTGTTGGCGTTGTTCCATGAGTTGCATGTCTTCGGGCCCCTCCCTCGAGTACGGTGACGTCGCGCGGACGCTACCGCCACGCGGCGCCCGGGGCAAGGCCGTCACGTCTGTCTAGTCCGCCTCACCAACCTCGCGCAGCCGGATGGCGGCGCCAACCTTGGTGGAGAGGCGCAGCAACTCCTCCCCGACCCGGCGGCGGCGGGCTTCGGTGAAGCGGCGGATCGGGCCGGTGGCACCGATCGAGAAGATGGCGCCGACGTTGCCGATACGGATCGGCACGGCGACGGAGGAGACGCCCATCTCGATCTCCTCCACGCATTCGGCCCAGCCCTGGTCGCGGATGGCGGCGAACTCGGCCTCCAACGCTTCCCGGCCGATCTTGGTGTGCTGGGTATAGGCGCGCAGCGGGCCCTCGAAGATCGCCTCGCGGAACTCGGCCTCGGCGAAGGCGGCGATCGCCTTGGAACAGGAACAGGCATGCATCGGGCGGAAGCCGAGGCCGGGATGGATATAGGCCCGTGCCGGGTCCGCCGGCGTTTCGACATGGATGATCTCGACCCCGGACTCGCGAAAGCGCGAGAGGAAGACCGCCTCGCCGAAGCCGATCGCCGCCTCGCGCAGGGTCGGGATCGCGGCGCGGCGCACGTCGCTGTCGGCCTGGCCGAGCAAGGCGATCCGGGTCAGCCGTTCGCCGATCAGATAGCGCGACGCGCCCTCGACATCCTCCAAAAGCCGATGTGCCGCGAGGGTTCGCAGCAGCCGATAGCAGGTCGGCCGGGGCAGCCCCGTCGCCTGCTGGACCTCACCCGCCGAGACCGGACGGCCGGCGACGGCGATGGCTTCGAGAACGGTGATGAGGCGATCGAGATGCATAATTTCTCACTCTACAGACATTTGTCCTACAAATCGAGACAAAAGGCGCTATATTATGGCAGATGCGGTGGGGGCCGCACCTTTCGGGGAGGGACGAGGTGATGACGGACGCGTGCGAGACGGTCTGCTGTGGGCCGGGCTATGCCTCGCCGGCGGAGGCGATGCGGGCGCCGCGGGAAAAGCTGCTCTATACCGTCGCGCTCTATATCGGTACCGGCATCCAGAAGCCGGACTATCTCGCCACCATCGACGCCGACCCGGAGAGCGCGACCTACTCCCAGGTGATCAGCCGGCTGGAGATGCCGGGCATCGGCGACGAGTTGCACCATATGGGCTGGAACGCCTGCTCCTCCTGCCACGACGACGCGACCAAGGAACGGCGCTATCTGATCGTGCCGGGGGTTCGCAGCTCCAACCTGCATATCGTCGACTGCGCCGCCGACCCCAAGGCCCCGCGCCTGCACAAGGTCATCTCCGGCGACGAGATCAAGGCGAAGACCAATCTCTCGGCGCCGCACACGGTGCATTGCCTGGGCTCGGACATCATCATCTCCATGCTGGGCGACGCCAAGGGCGAGGCGCCCGGCGGCTTCCTCCACATCAACGAGGATTTCGAGATCGTCGGACGCTGGGAAAACGACCTGGGCGCGATGAAGTTCAACTACGATTTCTGGTACCAGCCGCGCCACAACGTCATGGTCTCCTCCGAATGGGCGGCACCCAATACCTTCATGCCGGGCTTCGACCTGGAGGAGGTCGGGCACCTGAAATACGGCCGCGAGCTGCACTTCTGGAACTTCGAGGAGAAGCGGGTCGAGCAGTCGATGTACCTCGGCGAGGACGGGCTGGTGCCGCTGGAGGTCCGCTTCCACCACGACCCCGACTCGCACCACGGCTTCTGCGGCGCCGCGCTCTCCTCCAACATCATCCATTGGTACAAGGACGCGGACGGCCGGTGGATCTGGGAAAAGATCATCGACGTCGAAAACGAACGCCACCCGGAATGGCCGATCCCCCTGCCGGGCGTCATCAGCGTGATCCTGATTTCGATGGACGACCGCTTTCTCTACTTCTGCAACTGGCTGCACGGCGACATCCGCCAATACGACATCACCGATCCCTCGAACCCCAAATTCACCGGCCAGGTCTGGATGGGCGGCCTGTTGAACAAGGCGCCGGAGGTGAACGGGCGCAAGATCACCGGCGGGCCGCAGATGATCCAGCTCTCCCTCGACGGCAAGCGGCTCTACGTCACCACCTCCCTGTTTTCGACCTGGGACAACCAGTTCTATCCGGAGATCCGCACCAACGGCGGCTGCATGGTGATGGTCGATTGCGATACCGAGTCGGGCGGCATGTCGATCAACCCGGACTTCTTCGTCGATTTCGGCAAGGAGCCGAACGGTCCCGCACGCTGTCACGAGACGCGCTATCCAGGCGGCGACTGCACCTCGGACATCTGGGTCTGACGGCGATGGCCTATACCGTTACGCTCGCCAACCGAGACGGCACCCGCATTGCCGTGCCAGCGGGGGAGCCGCTGCTGGACACGCTCGAGGCCCGGGACGTCGACCTGCCCTACGGCTGTCGCTATGGCGGCTGCATCTCCTGCGCGGCGAAGCTGCTGGCGGGCGAGGTCGACCAGTCCGACGGCGTCGCCCTCAACGGCCGGCAGCTGAAGGCCGGCTACGTGCTGTTGTGCGTGGCCCTGCCGCTTTCGGACCTCACCCTCGAGATCGGCGTCGAGAGCCACGACGACCTCTACCGAAACCCGTTCGCAAGCCCGCTTCGCGCGGACGAGCTGAAGCCCGGCCTGGTGCCGGAGGAGAGCCTCAGATGAACCACGACGAGCCCTATAGCGAGCAATACCTCGGCGACATCCTGAAGTCGGTGAAGACCATCGCCATGGTCGGCGCCAGCTCGGACCCGACCAAATTCAGCTATGGCGTGCTGCGGGTGCTGCACGAGACCGGCTACGACATGATCCCGGTCAACCCGCGCGAGGCCGGCGCGGAGATCCGCGGCTTGGAGTGCAAGCCGTCCCTGAAGGACATCGACCGGCCAATCGACATGGTGCAGGTCTTCCGCACCAGCCAGGCGGCCTACGACGTGGCAGAGGAAGCGGTCGAGGTCGGCGCCAAGGTGCTGTGGATGCAGATCGGCGTGCGCAACGACGAGGCCGCCGCCCTGGCGGAGGCGGCCGGCATGAAGGTGGTGATGAACCGCTGCCCGAAGATCGAGCTGTTCCGTCCCTTCTGGAAACCGCGGCTGAACCAGCAGATCTAGTTTCCCCGGGCTGAGGCGCTAGGATATCCCGACGATGAACAATCGACGGGGAGGACGCGGCATGGCCGAGCGGGTTCTGGTGACGGGGGGATCGCGCAACATCGGGCGCGGGATCTGTGAACGGCTGGTCGAGGACGGCTACGAGGTCGTGCAGTTCGACGTGCTGGCGCCGGAGAACCCGGACGCCGGGCGCTTCGTCGAGGTCGACCTCGGCGACGAGGCGGCGACCGCCGCGGCCCTCGACGCGCTGCTGGCCGACGGACCGGTAACCCGCCTCGTCAACAACGTCGGCATCTTCGTCAACGCCGTCACCATCGACGACGTCGACCTGGACGACTTCGACCGGATCATGCGCCTCAACGCCCGGGTCGCCGTGCAATGCACCAAGGCGCTGGTGCCGGGCATGCGGGCGGAACACTTCGGCCGCATCGTCTCGATCGCCAGCCGGGCCGCGCAGGGCATGGCCAAGCTCACCGCCTACGGGGCCTCCAAGGCCGCCGTCGCCACCATGGCGCGGACCTGGGCGCTGGAGTTGGGGAACGACGGCATCACCTCCAACTCGATCGCGCCGGGGCCGATCGACACGGACATGCTGCGCGCGGCCAATCCACCGGGCAGCCCGCAGGAACAGCAGCTGATGGCGACCATCCCCGTCGGCCGTGCCGGCCAGCCGGCCGACATCGCGCATGCGGCAAGTTTCCTGCTCGACGAACGCTCCAGCTTCATCACCGGCCAGGCACTCTTCGTCTGCGGCGGCATGTCGATCGGCCGGCTGCTCTAGTCGTGGTCGAGCGGGTCCTGGTCACCGGCGGCTCCCGCAATATAGGTCGCGGGATCTGCGAACGGCTGGTCGCCGACGGTTACGAGGTCGTGCAGTTCGATGTCCTGGCGCCGGAAAACCCGGAGGCAGGGCGCCACGTCGCCGTCGACCTCGCCGATCGGGCGGCGACGGCAGCGGCCCTCGACGCCCTGCTGGCCGAGGGGTGTGAATCGGCATGCAAAACTGACCCACTTTGGTGGGTTATGAGCGGTAAGAATTGACCCACCTGGAACGCTAGCATCCGCACGGAACAGTGCGGAGGAAAGAGCAGGTGGTATTGATGGAAAGCGTATTGAAGATCCGACGTTGGATATTACGGGAGGGTCGGAGTATCCGATCTGTATCTCGTCAGACTGGTTTGTCGCGGAACACGATTAAGAAGTATCTGAAGGACGGCGATCCACCGAGCTATCAGCGGCGCGTTTCACCCGTCCGGCGTAAGCTTAGCGATGGCTTCGCCAGCCGGCTTCGGGCGCTCTTTGAGCAGGACCTGGGGCGCCCGCGCCGTGAGCGCCGGACGGCCAAGAAGCTTTATGAGCAGCTTGTGTCGGAAGGCTATAGCGGATCCTACTCGACGGTTCAGAGGTTTGTCCGCGACCTGAAGCGTTCTGGCGCCGGATCGGGGGATGCGTTCATTCCGTTGCACTTTACGGCAGGTGACGCGCTCCAGTTTGACTGGAGCACGGAATACGCTGTCCTGGGCGGTGTCGAGCAGAAGGTAAAGGTTGCCCACTTCCGCCTATGTCATAGCCGCAAGCCCTTTGTTGTTGCCTATCCCAGCGAATCTCAGGAGATGGTGCTGGACGCCTTTGCACGGGCGATGTCTTTCTATGGCGGCGTACCGCGCCGGGTGATCATCGACAACCCCAAGACGATGGTAACCTATGTTTCGCGCTCTAAGGACCGTGTGTTCCATCCGCGCTTTCTGGCGTTGATGAACCACTATGTGATGGAACCGGTTGCTTGCACACCCGCGGCGGGGTGGGAGAAGGGTCAGATTGAGAACCAGGTTGGGTTCCTGCGGGGACAGCTGTTTGCGCCCAAGCCCGCCTTTGACGATCTGGATGCGCTGAACGGCTGGTTGCGTCTGCGCTGCGAGGAATTGGCGAATCGCGCCCACCCCGAACAATCGGATCGCAAGATCTCGGACGTGTTCGCAGACGAGTGCGCCGAACTGCGTCCCCTGGGCCGGGCTTTTGACGGCTATGTTGAGAAGGCCGCTCGTGTCCGCTCTACCTGTCTGGTCCAATATGCCACCAATCGCTATAGCGTCCCCTCCCGGTTCGCCGGGGAGCTTGTCTCTCTGCGCGCCTATGCGGACCGGATCGTGGTTGTGTCAGGGCAGAATGTGATTGCCGAGCACAAGCGCCGCTTTACCCGCAACGCCAGCTATTTCGAGCCCTGGCATTACCTGCCCCTACTCGACCGCAAGCCCGGCGCGCTGAGAGATGGCGCGCCCTTTGTGGGTTGGCAATTGCCTGAGGCGATGCACCGGGTCAGGGCGCATTACATGGCCGGCAAAGGCGGGGACCGGGAGTTTGTCGATCTGCTCCTGCTGGCCCAGGATCACGGGATCGAGGTGGTCGAGATAGCCTGTGAACTGGCCGTGGAGCAGAACACGCTGCGCCTTCCGGCCATCATCAATCTGATCAACCAACTGGTGGAGCCGGTCATCGCGCCATGGGGCGAGAGCCACGCCTATCCGCAACTGACCTTGCGGCCCGAAGCGGACTGCAAGCGCTATGAGACGCTGTGCGTTGCCGGGGAGGCCGTCGCATGAAAGCTTTGATAGACCAACTGATCGCCCTGAGGCTGTATGGAATGGCGGCTTGCGCCGAAGCTTTGCTGGCCGCGCGCAAGCCGCCAAGTCTGACCACTGCGATAAAGCAACTGATCGACGCCGAGACTGTAGAGCGCCGGGTGCGCTCTATCCAGCACCAAATGCGGGCCTCGAAGTTCCCCCACCATAAGGACTTCGCCACTTTCGATTACGGCCTAGCCGCCGTCACCCAAGCGCAAATCGACCCCTTCTGCTCAGGGCAGTTCACCCAGGAGGCCCACAACCTCATTCTGGTGGGCGGAACCGGTACGGGCAAAACCCACATCGCCATTGCTCTGGGGACGCTGTTGATCAATCAGGGAAAGAAGGTCCGTTTCTTCAACGCCGTCGATCTGATCAATGCGATGATCAAGGAACAGGCCGAAGGCAACGCCGGCAAGATCATCCGGCAACTGACGGCCATGGATTGCGTCATCATCGACGAACTGGGCTATATCCCATTCCCCAAATCCGGCGGTGCGCTCTTGTTCCACCTGATCAGCAAACTCTATGAGAAGACCAGCGTCATCATCACCACCAATCTGGAGTTCGGGGAATGGGTCTCCGTCTTCGGAGATGCAAAAATGACAACCGCGTTGCTGGATCGTGTAACGCATCACTGCGCAATCATCGAAACAGGCAACATGTCTTACCGCTTCGCACAAAGCAAACAGCGACGACAAAAGTAGCCGCCCTGTAAGCAAAGCCCCAGGCTGATCCGCTATATGGAGCCAATCAGCCTGGGGGCTTTCATCGCAAAGGCGGGCAAATCAAAACGGGTCCTGTACAGATTGTTCTGCAAAAGGGGTTTCGTAGCTGGGGCACAAGTCCGGGCCGATGGGGTGGATGAGCTGCCTCCGGCTGGTCCGGGCTCTCGCGATCGAAATCCATGAGGACTGGCTGGATGCCAACCGCTAGCTCAACATGATCCATCTCAAGGAGAGCAAAAGCGAACGCATCCAGAAAGCCGCCTGACGGCGGCTCGGCATGCCTGGCGCTCCGAGCAATCGAAATCTCCGCGCCAGGCATGCCGGTGGCCCTCATCGGCAGCCATGACAAACTTGCAGAACAGTCTGGACACTACTTCAAAAGCTCATTGCCACTTCAAGAACCCCACCTGATCCCCACGTTCCGCCGCCGGCCCGGTTGTCCCGGTGGGCCCACAGGCCCCTCCCACGCGGCTTCGCTCCGCGTAACGCAAAGCGCTACACGAAGCCGCGCGGGGCCCTCCCGTGGACTACCGGGACAACCTCCGTCGAAGCAAGGGAGGGGGGGGGCAGGGCAATCGCATTTCAGAATTTGCCGAGGAGTGACAGGAGATAGTCGTTGTTCCAAGCGGCGATTTTGAACTTGGCGCGCAGCGAGTCTTTTCGTGGATCCTTTCGCATGACATTGAGCGCCATGTGGCGCAGGACGGCGAGATTGTGCGGTCCATTGTCCTTGCGGGTTCTGTCTTGGTCTTCGTTCATTTGGACATCGAGGCACCAGTGCAGGCGGTTTTCGACCCCCCAGTGCGCCCGGGCAACGGGATTGAAGCGCTCGGCGTCGAGCGGCTGGCTGAGCAGGTAGTAGGCGGTTTCGCTCGACGTCTTCTCCGCGCACTCGCGGGTCCGGGTGACTTTGGCGACCGCCTTCAGGCCCGGCCAATGATGGCGCTCTTGCAGCCACTCGACGTGGCTGGAGACGAGAGCGGCACGGGTCTCGATGCGGCCATGATCGCCATCGACCGTGGTGTCGGTGGTGGTCGCTTCGGCTTTCGGATCGTCGAGGAAGGTTCTCACGTCGTCATGCAGCGTGCCTTGATTGCCCTTCAACGCCAGGGCGTAGTCACCCCCCTGCTCGATAATCTGGCTGGCGATGGCGCGCTGGCAATTGAGGGCGTCCACGGTCACGATCGTCCCCTCGAGGCTCAATAGTTTCAACAGCTTCGGCACGGCGGTGATCTCGTTGGACTTGGCGTCGGTGGCGACTTGCCCCAACACCAGCCGCTGATCACAGCCCCAGGCCGAGACCATATGCAGCGCCGACGTGCCGCTCGCCTTGTCGTAGGATCGCCGCACCACCTTGCCGTCGATCGCAATGACCCCTTGGCAGGTCTCGGAAAAGCGCGCCATGAAGCGCTGGAAGCAGGCGCCGAACGCCTCCGGATCCAGCAACCGGAACACCCGGCTGAAGGTGTCGTGGCTCGGCACGCCATGTTCGAGTACGAGAAATTCCCGCAGGAACGCCTCCTTTTCACGCGCGAAGATCGCCATGTCGACCGCCGTCTGACCGCCCGAGAGGACCGTGCACAGGGCGATCGTCAAGATCTCCAGCAGATCGTGACGCCCGGCATTGCCAGTCCGCGGATCCTCGAGACCCTCAAAGCACTCCAGAAAGCCTTCCATCGCAACCTCCACCCGTGAAAAGACCGGGTAGAATCGATTCGCGCCAATACCTCAAGATCAAACACGCACGTCAAGGCAATTCCAAATGCGATTCCCCTGAGGGGGGGGGGTCAATTTTGCACGCCGATAGGGGGTCAGAATTAAATGCTGATTGACACGCCTTGTCATCGAACGGCAGATCCGCCAGTTGGATCATGCCGACGCCGTCGAGCCAGTGGAATCCGCCCGCGTCGAACGAACCCGAGAAGGTGCCGGTGACGACCAGACCGTCGGCGGAAATGCCGTTACCGAACGTGTCCGCACCCGTGCCCGGCAAGGGGCCGAGGTCGGACATCACGCCGCCATTCCAACGGAAGGCACGACCGCCGGCCGGCGTGCCGCTGGAGCCCGAGACGAAGCTACCGTCTCCCGAGGCGTCGCGGGCCTGGCTGGTAACGCCGCCCGGCAGGAAGCCCAGCCCTTCCAATACCAGGGGGTTCGCCGCGCGCCAGCGATAGGCTTCGAGATTGCTTTCCCCGACGACGGTCATGCCGTCGGCCGAAATGCCGTAGCCGGTACTGTAGGGCCCGGCCGCGTCGGGGTCGAGGAAGCCAAGTCCGAAAAACTCCTGCGCCCGGACCGGCGCCGCCGCCACGCCGCAGGCCAGGGCACCCACGACGACGAGGTCGCGCAATTCTCTGTACATTCGTCCCCCTTGCCCCGGCCATGCGGCGGGGTCATTACACCAGAGGATCAAATTATCACGAATTGTCGCCCATCGGCGAAAGAAAGGCGCGCGATCGGAGGCCGCTTCCCCCTCTCAGGAAAAGAACTCCCGGACGTCCATCTCGATCACGCAAAAGATCGAACAGTCATGGCTCACCCGCATCCAGGGCGAGGTCGAGAACAGGCCGATGGCGCCCGCGATGACGCCCGCGACGATGATGAAGAGGACAATCGCGCGGATCGTCTGGAAGGCCGAATAGCCTTCCTCCTCCAGGTCGTCCCACTCCAGCTTGCCGCCGCCCTTGTCGTCGTCACTCATCGCGCGCGCCTCACGGCACCAGGACCACGCGGCCGACGATGCGGCCGGCCTGCAGGTCTTCGAGCGTCTGCTGCGCCTCCCCCATGCCGCGCGCGGCGACGGGCAGCGGCTTCACCTTGCCGGACTTCACCAGCGCCATCAGTTCCGCCATCTCGGCCGGGCTGCCGGTGATGGAACCACGCAGCGAAATGTTCTTCAGCGGGAACATCGCAACCGACATGTCGAAGGAGCCGCCGAACAGGCCGACGACGACCATCTCGCCGTTGGCCGCCAGGCAGGACATGCCGAACTGGGTCGAAGGACCGGAGCCGACGAAGTCGACGACCGCCGCGGCGCCGCCGCCGGTCATCGCCATCACCTGCTTGCGTGCGCCGTCCGCCGTCGGGTTGATGACATGCGCAGCACCGGCGGCCTTCGCCGCCTCCAGTTTGGCCTCGTCGATGTCGGCAACGACGATCTCCGTGTCCATCATCGCCTGCGCGATCATCAGGCCGGCGAAACCGACGCCGCCGGCACCGACGATCAGCAGCTGATTCCCCGTCGCCAGCTCGCGTACTTTATTCAGGGCGCCGAAGGCGGTGATGCCGGAACAGGCATAGGTGCAGGCGAGTTCCGTCGACACGTCGCCATAGTCGTAGAGATAGCGCGAATGGGGCACCGTCACATGGCTGGCGTAGCCACCGTCGACATGCACGCCGAGCTGCGCCGGCTTGGCGCAGAGATGTTCGTCGCCACGCGCGCAAATCGCGCAGTCGCCACAGCCGATCCAGGGATAGGCGATGCGCCGGTCGCCGGGCTTAACGTCGGCGACGTTCGGGCCGACCGCCTCGACCTCGCCGACGATCTCGTGGCCGAGGGTGAAGGGCAAATCGCGCAGCCGCGTGATGTCGGCCTTGCGCCCGCCGCCGAGATCGAAATAGCCCTCCCACAGATGGAGGTCCGAATGGCAAACGCCGCTCGCCGTGATTTTGAGCAGGACCTCGTCGCCCTCCGGCACCGGCGTGGCGCGCTCCAGCGCCTCCAGCGGCTTGCCGTATTCCGTGATCTGATAGCTGAGCATTTCTCCGCCCCTCCGAACCAACCTCGCCATCACCGGTTATAGAACCTTTGTCGCGCGTTAGGAATCTCCGCGTATTGCCGGCGGGGCCACGCGGCTGGACGGCACCGAGGCCTGGCTGCTAGCGTCGACGCCAGGCTGCCGCCAGGGGGGAATATCATGGCTTTGAGCACTTCGAGCAAGGATCGCCGCGATGCGGCGTTCTCCGCCGTGATCAACGGCCTGCCCGCCTCGCATTTCGGCCCGGACGGACGCCATCGCGACGCCCTCGACGCGCTGCAAAGACAGTTCAACGGACGCATCGTCGTGCCCGGCGACACCGACTATGACCAGGACCGAAAACTGTCCAATCCGGTGTTCGACTTTCACCCGATGGCGATCATCTACTGCACGTCGGAGGTCGATGTCGGTCTCACGTTGCAGTTCGTGCGCAATCAGGGCGTCCCGTTTTCGCTGCGTTCCGGCGGTCACTGCACGGCGGGATTCTCGGGCAGCAACGGCATCATGATCGACGTCAAGGCACTGAACGACATCCATATCGATGCCGAGGCTCTCACCGCCACGGTCGGCTGCGGCGTCGAGTTCGGCACATTTCAGCAGGCCCTCGATCACTATGGCCTCAACGTTCCGGGCGGCGAGTGTTCGGACGTCTGCGTCGGCGGCTATGTCCAGGGCGGCGGCTTCGGTTTCACAGCCGTGAAATACGGCGTCAGCTGCGACAACGTCATCGCGGCCCGCGTGATGCTGGCCGATGGCTCGATTCTGGTCGCGAACGAGGCCGTGAACCCGGACTTGCTCTGGGCGACCTGCGGCGGAACGGGCGGCAATTTCGGCGTGCTGCTCTCGGTGACCTATCGGCTGCACGAGTTCCGCATCGGCTTCGGCTTCGCCGTCACCTGGGCCCTGGATACGCCCGTGAACATCGCCCTGGCGGCCGACGCCCTGATGACCATGCAAGCGCGCTACATGGTGGATAGAACGTTCGGTCCCGACATGACGCTGCAGATCCACATCGGATTCCAAGATGTGGACGATGGCGACGCGATGGCACCGTTCCTGATGGTACGCGGGCTCTATGCGGGCGATCCCGCGGACGGGCCGGGGCTGATCGCGCCGCTGAAAGGTTTGCCGGGGGTCGTGGCGGACCAGGGCTGGGAACAGGTCGCCAGCTTCTATGTGCTGAACAAGATGCTGTTGAACCGGCCTCAGGGCATGCCGCCGATGCCCCCCGGACCCGATCCGCTGGAGGACAAGTCGTCACATTACGTCGCCCGCGACCTGACGCTCGCCGAGTGGACGGAAATGCTGACCTATATGACGACGTCGGTGCCGAACCGCGCCTTCGCCTATATGGAAGTCTATGGCGGCGCGATCCGCGAGGCGCCGCCCCTGAAGAACGCCTTCATCCATCGCGACGTCGCCTTCAACCTGGTGATGGACGTCTTCTGGAAGAGCGAGTCGGAGCGCGGCGAGAGCGAGGCGTTTCTGGCCGGTTGGAACAAAATGGTGCAGCCCTATTGGAACGGCCACATCTACCAGAACTATCCCTCGACGGACGAGCCGAACTATGCCACGGCATTCTGGGGCGAGGCCTATCCCGTTCTCCAACGCGTGAAGGCCAAGTACGATCCGCACGACCTGTTCACCTTCGCCCAGGCGGTACGCGGCGATGCAACCGCCCAACTGCCGGGCGACACGCCGGCGAACGTCGCGAAAGCTCTGCAGTCGCCGCCTGTCGTCACAACGGGCCTGACGCCGTTCTCGGAAATGTAGCCGCCGGCCGACTGGCCGGCCCCGTTCAGGCGGTCGCGCCGACCGGCGTCGCGCTCACTTCCCGGCGTAGCGCCTCGGCCTCCCGCCACTCGGCGGAGAGCGGATCGTCCGCCCAATCGTGCAGCAAGTCCCCGAGGGCGGCCTGCGCCGCCGGCCGATCTCCGTCGTCCAGCTCGGCGCGGACCAAGGACAGCACGGCGCGCCGCTCATAGGTCGGCAAGCCGATGGACCTGGCGATCTCGATGGCCTTGCGGAACGCCGACAGGGCCTCTTGCAACCTGCCGGCCCTGGCCTTGATCAGCAGCTCGCCACGCACGCGATGCAATTCGGGCTCGATCCAGATCTCGCCGTAAGCGCCGTAGGAATCGATCGCCGTGTCGATGGCGCCGAGCCCGTCGGCCGGACGGTTGGCCATCGCATGGGCCTGGGCCAAAATCAGGAGGCCTCGCGTGCGGAAGGTGCCGTAGGCGAGCCGGTCGATCTCGCCGACCGCATGGCTACAGGTGGCGAGGCCTTCCTCCACCGCGCCGTCCCGGACCTGGAGGAAGCCCGACAGAACGCCGGTGATGGCGACCCAGACGGGAACATGATGCCGCTCGGCCATGTCCCGCGCGACGGCGACCTCTTCGGCGAGCCGGTCCCAGTCGCACCGATAGTAGGACAGCACCGCGCTCCAGCCGTGCACGATGGTGATCTGGAACGGATTGCTCAACCGCTTGCCAATGGCGAGCGAGCGGTCCCGCCACGCGACCGCCTCGGCGCTCTCGCCACGCAGCCATTGGATGATCGCCACGCCCATCGCGCACATGAAACCGGGGTGCTGCCCGAGTGCCGAAAGCGCCGCATCATGCTCTTCGGGCGGATCGCTTTCATAGAGTTCCGCGCCCTCGCGAAGCAGATCGTAGGCCTCGGGCATCCGCCATTGCTGGTAGAGCGTGACACCGAGCGTCATGCAGGCCTTGATGCGAAGGTCGTTGTTGCCGAGCCGCGCCGCCAGGCCCTGCAGCAACTCACCGACCCCGTGCGCGTCGTCCTGGGCCCCACTGGCGGCGTAGTAACGCCACAGGCCGACCAGTGCGGGAAAGAGCTCTTCCGAATCCCGCACCCCCGTGGCGAGCGAACGCGCGCGGGAATAGGCCTGCTCCACCTCGGGCGAGCTTTGCCCCTGCGCCACCATCAGTGCGGCGCCCCGCGCCACCTGCAGCTGAAATTCACGCTGGTCCCGTTCGGCCGTGTCGTCGAGCAGGGAGAGCTGATTCAAGGCCGCCCTCAGATGGCCGAGTGCTTCCTTGTTCTCACAGCGGCTGATCGCGCGCTCGCCCGCGCGCTGCCAGAGCGTGATCGCCCTGTCGCTGTCGCCGGCCTCGGCGAAATGACGCGCCGGCGTCTCCGGTTCGTTGGCGAGCACTTCGGGGAAGTGCTCTTCGAGCGCGCCCGCGATCCGCTTGTGCAGGTGGCGACGGTCGTCGGCGATCAGGCTGGCGTAGGTGGCGTCGCGGAAGAGGGCGTGCTTGAACTCGTAGATCACCTCAGGGCTAGCCGCACGCTCGAAGATCAACTCGGCGTCGACCAGGCGATCGAGCGCCTCCCGCAGCGTGGAGGCCGGCGCCGTCGACACGGCCGCCATCAGGCCGTAGGAGAATTGCCGGCCGACGGCGGCGCCGATCTGCGCAACCTCCTTCGCCGAGGAGAGACGGTCGAGACGGGCGATCAGAGACGCCCGCAAGGTCGGCGGAATGTCGACCGAGGTCATCGGGCCGCTCAACAGAAGCTCGTCGCCCTCTTGCTCGAGCAGTCCGCTCTCGAGCACGGTCTTGGTCAGCTCCTCGATGTAAAGGGGAATGCCGTCGGCCCGTTCGACGATTTGCGCGACGAGTTCCGTCCCCAACGGTTTGCCGGCAGCGACACCGACGACGAGGGCCACGGCCTCGGTGTTGTCGAGGCGGCCGAGCGCCGTCGACGAGACGTGGCCGTACCGCGGCCAGGGCGGCGTGAACTCCGGGCGCGCGGTGGCCAGGATCAGCAGGTTCAGGCCCGCCAGCCCGTCGACCACCAGCGACAACAGCTCCAGCGACGTGGCATCCATCCATTGCAGATCCTCGAAGATCAACAGGACCGGCCGTCGCGCGCACAACCCCTTCAGGTTGGCGAACAGCGCATCGAGTGTACGGCTCTTCAGCTGTTGCGGCGTGAGGTCCGGCGCCGGCACCCCCTCGCCATGAGGGATGGACAGCAGGGACGCATAGAGCGGCACGTCTTCCGCGAGGTCGGAACTCGAGCGTGCCAGCAACGCCTCCAGTTTCGCGAGCTTCTCCGCCGTGCCGTCGGCGCGGCCGATCCCGGCCACCCGATTGATCTGGCCGATGATCGGGTGCAGCGCGCTGTCCCGGTGGTAGGGCGAGCAATGATAGGTGAGGCAGGTATAGTCCTGGCCACGAAGTCGCTCCTCCATGGCGTGGCCGATCCGCGACTTGCCGATCCCCGCCTCGCCGGTGACGAGCACGAGACGGCCCTGGCCCCGGCACGCCAGGTCCCAGCGCCGTTCGATCAGCTCGATCTCTTCGTCTCGCCCGAATATTTGCGATACGCCTTCCTGGTTGCGCGCTTCGAAGCGGCTTTCCTCCACGCTTACACGCAGCACGCGGCGAAGGTGGGCGGGTACCGCGAAACCCTTCACCGCATGCGATCCGAGGTCTTCGTATTCGAAACGTCCGCCGACCAGTTCGTAGGTTGCGGTCGAGATCACCAAGGTGTCCGGCTCGGCCAGCGTCTGCAGCCGTGAGGCGAGGTTGGCCGTCTCGCCGATCACCGTATTGCGCTGGGCGACGCCGCCCGCGACGAGGTCGCCGATGACGACCTCGCCCGAGGCGATACCGATGCGGCATTGCAACCTCAGGTCCTCGGCCGGTCGCAATTTCCGGACGGCGTCGATGATCTCGAGGCCCGCGCGGACGGCCCGTTCGGCATCGTCCTCATGCGCCGTCGGATAGCCGAAATAGGCCAGGACTCCGTCGCCGAGATAGGCCCCGACCATGCCCTCGAGCCGCGTGATCTCGGCGGCACAGCAGGAAAGGAAGCTGGAGATGAGATCCCTGTTGGCCTCCGCATCCATCTGGGTGGAGAGCGCACTGGACCCGACCATGTCGCAGAACATCACGCTGATGTGGCGACGCTCCGCCTGCGCCTGCGGGGCGGGTTCCGGGATATCGGGTTTGGCGGGAGGCGCCACCCCGGCGGATGGGGACGGAAGCGCGACACCGCAATCGGAACAGAACTTCGCCGTCGCCGGATTGGCATGACCGCAGGAGGGACAGACGCGCGCGAGGGACATCCCGCACTCCATGCAAAACTTGAAGCCGTCCTCGACGTGGGACTGGCAGCCAGGACACTGCATCAGGCTTCATTCCCCCCAATCAAAATCCGCGCGTATGAATCGTAAACGTCAGTGCGGTATACGCTACCCGGCCGCGGTCGCGACGACAACTGACGGTACGACGAGACGCCGTCCCAAAGGTGGCCGGAAGCGCGACGACGCGCGGCCGTGTTCAGGCCTCGGGATGGGGGATCAACCGGCAGACACAGCTCGCCGTGGCCAACAGATTGTCCGCCTCGTCGAGGATCCGCCCCTCGCAATAGACCGTGCGCCGGCCGCCGCCGGTGCGCACCGCTTCGCAGCGCACGCGGCCCTGGCCGACGGGCGCGATGAAGTTTGTCGTCAACGACAACGTGATGGAGAACAGCCGCTCGCCCGTCGTCTCGCGCGGCACGGCGGCGATCGTCATGGTGATGTCCATCAACGCCGCGGTGGTCCCGCCATGGGCGACACCGGCCGCGTTGGTATGGGCCGGGCCGACGACCATCGCCGTCACCGCGCGGCCGTCGGCGCGCGCCGTGACGGTGACGCCGAGTTCGCGGGCGAGTTCGCTTCCCGGATCGGGGTCGACGCTCACCCCTCGCCCTGCAACATCTTGATGATGCCGGAGAAGTCCATCTGCGCGTTGCCGGCCCCCTCGAAGAGGGAGTAGGCGGCGAGCGCCGCGGCGCCGAGCGGCGTCGCCAGCTTGGCGCCCTGCGCCGCGTCCTGCGCGAGGCGCAGGTCCTTCGCCATCATCTCGACGGTGAAGCCCGGCTGATAGTCGCGGTTGGCGGGCGAGGTCGGCACCGGACCCGGCACCGGGCAATAGCTGGTCAGCGCCCAGGTCTGGCCCGAGGCGGTCTTGACGATATCGAACAGCGATTGCGCATCGAGGCCGAGGCGCTGGCCAAGGGTGAAGGCCTCGCCGGTGACGATCATTGCCGCGCCCAGGATCATGTTGTTGCAAATCTTGGCGACCTGGCCGGCGCCGGCGTCGCCCGCGTGGAAGATGTTGCCACCCATGATGTCGAGGATCGGCTTGGCCCGCGCGAAGGCCGCCGCCGTGCCGCCACACATGAAGGTGAGCGTGCCGGCCTCCGCCCCGCCGACACCGCCGGAGACCGGCGCGTCGATCATCTCGAAGCCCGCCGCCGCCGCCGCCGCATGCGCCGCGCGGGCGCTGTCGACGTCGATGGTCGAGGAATCGATCAGCAGCGTGCCCGCGGCGCTGGCGGCGATGACGCCGTCCTCGCCGGTATAGACGGCGCGCACGTGCCCGCCCGCCGGCAGCATGGTGACCACCATCTCGGCGCCGGCCACCGCATCGGCCACGGAGGCGGCGCGCCGCGCGCCCACCTGCACCACCAGGTTCAGCTTCTCCTCGTCCAGGTCGAAGGCGGCCAGCTCGTGGCCCGCCTGCACCAGATTGCGGGCCATCGGGCCGCCCATGTTGCCGACGCCGATAAAACCGATCTTGGTCATTGCCGCTCTCCCTCGTTGTCCGAAGCCGGATCCCCGGGCAACACCAGGTCGCCCCCGTCCGGCATGATGTCGAAATATCGTGCGACGTCGCCCGCGGTGACCTCGCCCAGGCGCGCGGGCGACCAGCGGGGCGATTGATCCTTGTCGATCACCACCGCGCGCACGCCCTCGTACATGTCGTGCCCGGCGAGGCAGGTGAGCGCCATGCGAAACTCCATGCGCATCACATCGTTGAACGACAACCCGGCCCCGGCGCGGATCTGCCGGAAGGCGATCAGCAGGCTGGTCGGCGACTTGGCCGCGACGACGTCGTGTTGTTTCGCCGCCCATTCGCCGCCGTCGGCCGCCAACGCCGCCAGGATCGCCTCGACGGAGTCGTCCGCGAACAGGCAGTCGATCTCGCCGCGCACCGGATCCAGGCGGCCCGGCCCCGGATCCTCGGCGAAGCCGCCGACCAGGGCCCGCGCCGCCGCCAGGTCGCCCGGCGGCGCCGCGCGGAAGGCAGCCTCCAGCTCGTCCAGCCGCGCGCTCGGCACATAGGCGTCCGCGATGCCGAGGGCGAGGGCGTCGGCGTGCCCGATGCGCGCACCGGTCAGCGCCATGAACATTCCCGCCGCGCCCGGCAGGCGGGGCAGGAAATAGCCGCCGCCGACATCGGGGAACAGGCCGATGCCCGTCTCCGGCATCGCCAGCATCAGCCGTTCCGTCACCACGCGCAGGCCGCCGTGTACCGAGAGGCCGACACCGCCGCCCATGACGATGCCGTCCATCAGCGCGACATAAGGCTTGGCGAAATGGTGGATGCGGGCGTTCAGGCGGTATTCGTCGTGGAAAAAATCGCGCGGGTAGGCCTCCCCCGCCCGGCCGGCATCGTACAGGCGCTGGATATCGCCGCCGGCGCAGAAGGCGCGCTCGCCTTCCCCCTTGATCAGCACGGCCCGGCAGGCGTCGTCCGCGGCGGCCGCGACCAGGGCCGCATCGAAGCTGCGCGCCATCTCGAGGGTGAGCGCGTTCAAGGCCTTCGGGCGGTCGAGCGTCGCGACCAGAAGGCCCCCGCCCGACTCCAGCCGGAGATCCCCGCTCATCGTCCCAGCACCTCACGGGCGATTATC
This sequence comes from uncultured Alphaproteobacteria bacterium, assembly GCA_951812805.1. Taxonomy (GTDB): domain Bacteria; phylum Pseudomonadota; class Alphaproteobacteria; genus JASLMY01. Next base: position 368,348 of record CATOSZ010000005.1, read on the forward strand.
AACCGCATGACCTCGTTCGTTCCCTCCAGGATCTGATGCACCCGCACGTCGCGCAGGTATCGCTCGATCGGTAAGTCCTTCAGATAGCCGTAGCCGCCGTGCAGCTGCAGGGCCTGGTTGACGATCTCGAAGCCGGCGTCGGTGGCGAAGCGCTTGGCCATCGCCGCGTGCAGCGTGGCGTCCGCCGCCTTGGCGTCGACCTTCACCGCCGCCTGGCGCAGGAACAGGCGGGCCGCCTCCAGGCTCGTCACCATGTCGGCGATGCGGAACTGCAGTGCCTGGAAGCGGGCCAGCTCGCGGCCGAACTGCTTGCGCACGCCCATATACGCCCGCGCGGCGTCGAGCGAGGCCCGCGCCGCACCCAGGGAACAGGCCGAGACGTTCAGCCGCCCGCCGTCGAGGCCCTGCATGGCGATTTTGAAGCCCTCGCCCTCGGCGCCGAGGCGATTGGCGAGGGGGACGCGGCAATCCTCGAAGTTGACCATGGCCGTCGGTTGGGACCGCCAGCCGAGTTTCTTTTCCTGCGCACCGAAGCTGAGGCCCGGCGTGTCCTTGTCGACGACGAGGCAGCTGATGCCGCCCGCCCCCTCCCCGCCGGTGCGCACCATGGTGACGTAGACGTCGGAAACGCCGCCGCCGGAGATGAAGGCCTTCTGGCCGTTCACGACATAGTCGTCGCCCTCGCGCACCGCCCGGGTCCGCAGGCTGGCCGCGTCGGAGCCCGCGTCCGGCTCCGTCAGGCAATAGCTCACGAAGGTCGCCATGCGGCAGAGCTCCGGCAGCCAGCGCTTGCGCTGCGCCGCACCGCCGTAGGTGTCAATCATCCAGGCGGCCATGTTGTGGATCGAGATATAGGCCGCCGTCGAGGTACAGCCGGCCGCCAACTCCTCGAAGATGATGGTCGAGTCCAGCCGCCCGAGCCCGGCGCCGCCGACATCCTCGGCCACATAGATGCCGCCAAATCCGAGGGCGGCTGCCTGGCGAAGCGTGTCGACGGGAAAGATGCAGTCCTCGTCCCATGTCGCCGCCCGGGGCGCCATTTCCGCCTCGGCGAAGCCGCGCGCCATGTCCTGGAAGGCCCGTTGTTCCTCGGAAAGTTCAAAATCCATGGCCGTGGTCCGCCCCGCGTGATCGCGCCGGTGATACGCGTGCCGCGATCCGCCTGTCAACGCGCCGGCCCGCGCGGCACCTTGTCACGCGGCACCTCGATTGTCTCACGCTCCACCGGGCCCTAAACTCGCCATCCCCGTCTGAGAAATGGAGACAAACCATGTCCGACCCCATCCCGATGCCCCGCAAGACGTCCGACGGCGACGCGGCCGCGGGAAGCGGGGTGCGCGCGCACGGGCAATACCCGCGCCGGCGCATGCGGCGCAACCGGCGCGACGCCTGGACCCGGCGCCTGGTGGCGGAAACGTATCTGACGCCCGACGATTTCATCTGGCCCCTCTTCGTGCAGGAGGGGGGGAATTCCCGCACCCCCGTCGACTCCATGCCGGGGGTGGAGCGCCTGGGGGTCGACCGCATCGTCGAGGCCGCCGCCGCGGCGCACGAAGCGGGCATCCCCGTCGTCGCCATCTTTCCGCAGATCGAACAGTCCCAGAAGGATGCGCGCGGCTCCGTCGCCGTCAGGGGCGATAACCTGGTCTGCCAGGCGGCGATGCGGATCAAGGAGCAGGTGCCCGAGATCGGCGTGCTGTGCGATGCCGCCCTCGATCCCTTCACCGATCATGGCCACGACGGTGTCATCGTCGATGGCTATGTCGCCAACGACGAAAGCGTCGAGATCCTGGTCCGCCAGTCGCTGGTCCAGGCCGAGGCCGGCGCCGATATCATCGCGCCTTCGGACATGATGGACGGCCGCGTCGGCGCCATCCGCGACGCGCTCGACGCCGCGGGCCGCGAGGATGTGCGGATCATGAGTTACGCGGCGAAATACGCGTCGGGCTTCTACGGCCCCTTCCGCGACGCCATCGGCTCCTCCGCCAACCTCGGCACCGCCGACAAGAAGACCTATCAGATGGACCCCGCCAACAGCGACGAGGCCTTGCGCGAGATCGCCCTCGACCTCGACGAGGGGGCGGACATGGTGATGGTGAAACCCGGCATGCCCTATCTCGACGTGCTGCGGCGGATCAAGGACCACTTCGCCGTGCCCACCTTCGCCTATCAGGTGAGCGGCGAGTACGCCATGCTGATGGGCGCGATCGAGCGCGGCTGGCTCGACGGCGACCGGGTGATCCTGGAGGCCCTGCTCGCCTTCAAGCGGGCCGGCGCCGACGGAATTTTGAGCTATTTCGCGCTCGATGCCGCGAAACGGCTGCGCGCCGGCTGAACAGCGGGGCGTCGGCGACAATATATCACAAATTTGTCACGGCTATGTGATTGCAAGTGTTTTCCTGAACGCTATCTAGTGGTCGAGACTCGGATGCATATACCGGGCATCGCGCTTCGGCGCGGTGTCGCCGGCCCGCTCACGGGGTCGGGATAACGAGGTGTCGAAAATGATGATTTTGAAAAACATGGCGGCGGGCGCGGTTGCCGCGCTCGTCCTAGTGGCGACTCCGCTCGCGGCAGAGGCGCCGGACGCCGGCAAGTGCCTGCATCACGCCGAGATGGCGGTCTATCTCGATCGCGCCTTCAGCGAGGCGCGCGTCGCGGTGGCGCGGCTGGAGAACGGCAACAAGATGGAACTCTTCGCCTCGCGCCGGGGCAGCTGGACGCTGGTCGAGCGGCTGCCGGGCGGCGATAGCTGCATTCAGGCGCACGGCAGCCAGATGCAGGTGGAGCGCAAGAACGACACCAAGCGCCCCGCCGGCTGAACCGCCGCGCGTCGTCAGGGACGATATTTCCGCGGCACGTAATAGAGATAGTCGTATTTGGCTTTTATCTTGTGGCAGGCGTGGCAGTAGTCCATGTCGCGCGCGTTGTCGCCGGCGCTATCGCCCGCGAAGCTGCCGTCGGGCAGGATTTCGGCATACCGCCAATCGGCGGTCCTGGGACTTTTGCCCGGCGCCAGCTTTTCCATGATGAAGAGCGCGGCGCCGAACACCTCGCCCTCCTTGGTCACGGTGAAGCTGTCCTTGGCGAAGATGGCGCCGGCCGGCATCTGCACGCCGCGCGACATGGCGTCATAGCCCTTGGCCTTGGCGTTGGCGTAATTGTTGACGTAGCGGTTGCCGTGCGTCGCCGAGAGATAGGGCGCCTTGTTGTAGCGGCGCCATTTGCGAAACCGCTTGGCGGTGGTCGATTCCGACATCGCGTAGAAGGTCGTCAATTCCTCGGAAATCGACTGGTAGATTTGTTCCGCCTTCTCGGCGGTGAGCTGGCCTGGGTTTTCGATCGTGATGTGTTCGGTTTCCCGCAGCTCGCCATCGTCGGACTGCGCGCCGACGCCCGACGCCAGCGCCGCCACACCCAATAGGGCCACCAGCCCCACGATTCCACGCTTCAACACCGACCGTTTCATCATCATAGCGCCTCGTGTCCGGGCCCCCTCCTCATTCTGGTCACGCAGGCGCGGGGGGAACAGGGCCAATCCGACGCCTCACGCACAGTTTATCATCCATTTCGTCGCTTGGAGGCGGGCACGAAATCGGCTAGTGAGAAACCGGTCGCCGACGCCGGTGTAGCTCAGCTGGTAGAGCAGGGGTTTTGTAAACCTCAGGTCGGGGGTTCGAGTCCCTCCGCCGGCACCATGATTTCCCACACAGCGGCAGTGCCACGATCGAGATGGGGGCGGCCGCCGGGACGCCCGACCTCGACCGCTTAAGCCCTTCTTAACCGCGTCTGGTTACGCTTGCGCAGGGTTAACGGCCCGCCGGGGAGGCCCATGCGCATCGGTGTCGACTTCGACAATACTCTCGCCTGTTACGACGAGCTGTTCGCGGCGTTGGCGAGCGAGGAAGGCCTGCTGTCGCGCACGCCGCCCGGCGGCAAGCGCGGGGTGCGCGATGCGGTTCGCAAGCTGCCGGACGGCGAGCTCGCCTGGCGCCGCCTCCAGGGCCTCGCCTATGGCCGCCACATGGCGCGGGCGACCTTGTTTCCAGGCGCGGGCGAAACGCTTGCCCGCTGGCGGGGCGAGGGCGCGCGGATTTTCATCATCAGCCACAAGACCCGGGTCTCCGCCGACGATCCCCGCGGCGTGGACCTGCGTCGCCAAGCCATGGCCTGGCTACGCGCGCACGATCTGGTGGGCGCGGAAACGGCACCGGTCCGCGCCGAGGACGTCTTCTTCAACGACAATCGCGCGGACAAGCTCGCGCGGATTGCGCGGCTCGGCTGCGACCTCTTCGTCGACGACCTGGAGGAGGTGTTTCGCGAACCCGCCTTTCCCCCCGCCACCGTGGCGGTCCTGTTCGATCCGCACGGCACCACCACCGCCGCCGGCCCCTGGCATCGGATCGACGCCTGGTCCGAGCTGAACCGCAGGGAGGCCGCCGGTGCCGCCGCCTGAAGCCATCGCCGAAACCCTGTTGGGGGGCCGCGTCGGCCGGCTCGAACGGCTGCCGGGCGGCGGCAACAACCGGCTCTATCGTCTGCGGGCGGAGGATGGGCGCGACTTCGCCCTGAAGACCTACGCCCGCGACCGGGACGATGCCCGCGACCGGTTGGGAGCGGAGTTCGGCGGCCTCGACTTCCTCTGGTCCCGGGGCGAGCGGCGCGTGCCGCGCCCCATCGCCGCCGACAGAAGCGCAGGCGTCGCCCTCTACGACTGGATCGACGGCGAGGCGGTGACGACGCCCGGGCCGGCGGACCTCGCCGCCGTCGTCGATTTCGTCTCGGCGTTGCGCCGTGCCGGCGAAGCGCCGGAGGCCCGGGCCTTGCCGCTCGCCTCGGAGGCCTGCCTTTCCGGGCGCGAGATCCTGCGCCAGATCGCGGCCCGCCGCACGAGCCTCGGCGCCGTCGGCGACCCGGCGTTGCGTCGCTTTCTGCTGGAGCGTTTCGACCCGCTGCATGCCCGACTCGCAGGCCGGCTGCCCCTGGACCCCGAACCGGAGATCCCGCCCGAGGCGCGCCTGCTGTCGCCTTCCGACTTCGGCTTTCACAATGCGCTGCGCCGGCCGGACGGCGCCCTGGTCTTCCTCGACTTCGAATATTTCGGCTGGGACGATCCCGCCAAGCTGATCGCCGACTTCGAGCTGCACCCCGCCATGGGCCTGAGCCCGGAGATGGCCCGCACCTTCCGCGCCGAGGTGCTGGCGCTGTTCCCCGACCAACCGGCGCTCGGCGCGCGCGTCGCGACGTTGCGCCCGCTCTTCGCGCTGCGCTGGAGCCTGATCGTGCTGAACCCCTTCCTTCCCCAGGGCCGGCGCCGGCAAGACTTTCTGGCGGACGGCGGCGCCCTGGACGTGCTGTGCCGGCGCCGCCTGGCGACGGCCGATGCCGTGCTTTCCCCGCTCTGACGAAAGGCTGCCCATGATTCCCGAACCCCTTCGCATGCACCGCGAACTCGAGGCCCGCCTGGCGACGCCGCCACTGGACGAGCGTTCGCTGGCGCTCCGCCGTCTGGCCTTCCGCGGCATGGTCGGCGGCGAGCGCGGGCATCTCGGCTCCGCCTTTTCGGCGATCGAAATCCTGCGGGTGCTGTACGACGACATCATGGTGCACCGTGCCGATGAACCCGACTGGGCCTTGCGCGACCGGGCGATCCTCTCGAAGGGACATGGTTGCCTGGCGCTCTATGCCATCCTCGCCGATAGCGGTTATTTCCCGGCGGAGGAACTCGACCGCTTCTGCCATGTCGACGGCATGCTCGGCGGTCATCCCGACGCGACCAAGGTGCCGGGCGTCGAGGCGTCGACCGGCGCGCTCGGCCACGGGCCGTCCATCGGCCTCGGCCTGGCGCTCGCGGCACGGATGAAGGCGGCGGTCTGGCGTGTCTTCGTCGTCACCGGCGACGGCGAGATCAACGAGGGCGCGGTCTGGGAAGCGGCGATGATGGCCGGCAAGCACGGCCTCGACAACCTGACGATCATCGTCGACTACAATAAACACCAGTCCTACGCCGCCACGGCCGAGGTCCAGGACCTCGAACCCTTGGCGGCGAAGTGGGAAAGTTTCGGCTTCGCCGTCGGCGAGGTCGACGGGCATGACGTCGGCGAGTTGCGCCGCACGCTCACCTCCCTCCCCTTCAAGAGCGGTCGGCCGAGCGCGGTGATCGCCCATACCGTCAAGGGCAAGGGCGTCTCCTTCGCCGAGAACGACATGGCCTGGCATCACAAGTCGCGCCTCGCTCCGGATCAACTGGACGCGGTGTACGACGAACTCGGAGGGCGGCACGGTGCGTAAAACCTGTCTGAACAGCGTCCTGGACCTGGCCCGGCGCGATGCCCGCGTGGTCTTCGTCGGCTCTGACCTCGGCGTCGGCACCCTGGACGCCTTTCGCGAAGAGCTGCCCGATCGCTTCTTCATGGAGGGGGTCGCCGAGCAGAACCTGATCGGCGTCGCCGCCGGCCTGGCGATGGAAGGCTACATCCCCTACGTCAACACCATCGCCACCTTCCTGACTCGGCGCTGCTATGAACAGGTCGCCGTCGACCTCTGCATGCACCGCCTGCCCGTCCGCCTGATCGCCAACGGCGGCGGCCTGGTCTACGCCCCGCTCGGGCCCACCCACATGGCGATCGAGGACATGGGCATCATGCGGGCGCTGCCGAACATGACCGTCGTCGCGCCGTGCGACGCGGAAGAGATGGCCCGCTTCATGGAGAGCACGCTGGAGCTTCCCGGCCCCTGTTACATCCGCCTCGCCAAGGGCGGCGACCGGGTCGTGTCCGAGGCGGCGCACGGCTTCGAGATCGGCCAGGGCATCCAGCTTCGCCCCGAAGGCGAAGTGGCGCTGGTCGCCACCGGCATCGCCACGACGCGGGCGCTGGACGCGGCCGAGATCCTGACCGCGCAGGGAATCGAGGCGGGCGTCCTGCACCTGCATACGGTGAAGCCACTGGACGAAGCGCGTCTGCTGGATCTCGCCGGCCGGGCGCGGGCGGTCGTCACGATCGAGGAACACACCCTGGTCGGCGGCCTCGGCAGCGCCGTCGCGGATCTGCTGGTCGACCGCCTGCCCGGCACGGCGCCGCCGCTGTTGCGCCTCGGCCTGCCGGACGCCTTTCCCGCCAACTACGGTGGTCAGGACGATCTGCTGGCGCTGGCCGGCCTGACGCCCGAGGGCATCGCGGCATCGGTCGGGGACTTCCTCGATGCCAGACGGGCCGCCTGATGCTGGCGCTGGATCGCTATCCGACGGGCTTTCTCCCGGACGAGGAGACGGCGCTGCATCGCCGCTTCCTGGCGGACGGCCACGTCATTATTCCCGTCGCCGACCCCGACCGGCTGGACCGGCTGCGGGCCGCCATCGCCGGCCTTGCCGCGCACCATCTCGATATCGCGATGCCGGAGGCGCCGGGCGATTTTCTCGATGCGATCCACACCCGGGTCGGCCCGGCGGCGCTGAACGGCTTCAAGCTCGCCGTCATCGAAGGGTTGCAGGCCGATGCCGGCGTCCGGCGCGACTATTTCGAGCTGGCCCGCCCGGCGCTGGAAGTCCTCGTCGGCAACGAGCTGGCGATGCAGCGCCGCCTCAACCTCTCGGTGCAGCTGCCGGGCGACGACAGCGCGCTGCTGCCGGTGCACGCCGACGTGTGGAACGGCGATTCCCCCTTCGAGGTCGTGGTTTGGCTGCCCCTGGTCGATTGCCACGGCAGCAAGAGCATGTTCCTGCTGCCGCCCGCCGCCCAGGCCCGCCACGAGGCCGATTTCCAGCGCTATTCCGAGGCGGGCACCGACGAGCTGTTCGCGGCGATCCGCGACGAGGTCGTCTGGCTGGACGTGCCCTACGGCACCGCCCTGCTGTTCAGCCAGAACCTGATGCACGGCAACATCGTCAACGGCGAGGCGGAGACCCGCTGGTCGCTCAACTGCCGGTTCAAGAGCCTGTTCTCGCCCTACGCCAGCAACCGGTTGGGGGAGTTCTTCGAGCCGATCACCATCCGCGCGGCCAGCCGCCTCGGCATGGCGCATCGCATGCCGGAGGATTTCGATGAGTGAGGCCCTGGCCTTTCCCAACCGCCGTGGCCATCGCGGCTATATCGCCTCGCGCCCGGTGCGCGGCCAGATGTGGCCGCAGCACGTGCAGAACCTGGTGGTACGCGACCACGCCCGCAAGCACGGCCTCGAGTTCCTGTTGAGCGCGACGGAATACGCCATGGGCGGCTGCTACATGAACCTGGAGGCGGTGCTGGCGGAACTCGACAATCTGGAAGGCGTCATCCTGTTCTCCGTCCATATGCTGCCCAAGCGGGCGGAGCGGCGCTGGGAAATCTACGACCGGGTGCTGGGTGCCGGCTGCGACCTGCACGGCGCGTTGGAGGGGCTGGTGATCCGGGACGGCGACGATTTGTTGCGGCTGGAGGACCTCCTCATCCTCGAGACCCTGACCGGGGAGACGAGCCCTTGAGCTATGTCGATTTCGTCGGCCGCCTGCACACGGCGACGTCGCGCGACTACCTGGAGCGGGTAACGGCGCACGACAAGGCCGCCTGCGCCGAAGTGGCGCTTGGCTGGGGCGAGGACTATTGGGACGGCGCGCGGGAACACGGCTATGGCGGCTATCGCTATGACGGGCGCTGGCGCGTCGTCGCCGAGGCCATGGTGGCGCACTACGGCCTGGCGCCAGGCGCCCGCATCCTCGATGTCGGCTGCGGCAAAGGCTTTTTGCTGTACGAATTCACCCAGGTCCTGGAATCCGTCGAGGTCCACGGCATCGACATCTCCTGCTACGGGATCGAACACGCCAAGCCCGAGATCCGGGACCGGCTCGTCCACGGGCGGGCGAGCGCCCTGTCCTGGGACGACGGCGCGTTCGATCTCGTCTACTCGATCAACACGCTGCACAACCTCTATAACCACGAGCTTCACAGCGCCGTCTGCGAGATGCAGCGCGTCGGCCGGGGGGCGAAGCACATCACCGTCGAATCCTACCGGAACGAGCGGGAGAAGGTGAACCTGCTCTATTGGCAGCTGACCTGCCGCGCCTTCCTGACGCCGCAGGAGTGGGAATTCGCCTTCGCCCAGGCCGGTTATGACGGCGACTACGGCTGCATCTATTTCGAGTGACCGCCCAGGGAGACCCGCCCATGAACGCCCGCACCCGGGAAGCCCAGTACGAGGACTGCCTGCGCGTCGCCGAGGACGCGGGCATCGCGCGCCTGGGCGTGATGAGCAACCAGGTCTGGCACGAGGATCCCAAGCGCCTGGCCTTCGTGCTGGCCCGCTACAAGTTCGTCGCCAAGATGCTGGCGGGGCGCAACCGGGTCCTGGAGGTCGGCTGCGCCGACGCCTTCGCCACCCGCATCGTCCAGGCGGAGGTCGGCCACGTCACCGCCGTCGACCTCGACCCCGTGTTCATCGCCGACGCCGAGGGCCGCCGTCATGCCGACTGGCCGATGGACCTGCGGGTACACGACATGCTCTCGGGGCCCTTGGACGGTGGCTATGACGCCGCCTACAGCCTCGACGTGCTGGAACATATCGAGGCGGCGGCGGAGGATCGCTTCCTCGCCAATTTCGCCGCTTCCCTCAGGCCGGAGGGCGCCGCGATCATCGGGATGCCGTCACTCGCCAGCCAGGCCTACGCCTCGCCGCAAAGCCTCGCCGGTCATGTCAACTGCAAGGACGGCCCGGACCTGCAGGCGGTGCTGGCCCGCCATTTCACCCATGTCTTCGTCTTCTCGATGAACGACGAGGTGGTCCACACCGGCTATTGGCCGATGGCGCACTACTATCTCGGCCTCTGCTGCGGCCCGAAGGCCCCGTGACCCCGGCACGGCGGATCCTGATCGTCGGCGGCGATTCCGCCATCGGCGCCGCCGCCGCCGCCCGCCTCGAAGCGGACGGCCACGACGTCTGGTCGTCCACACGCCGGCCCGGGACCGATCATCCGTTCCTCGACCTCGCCACCTTCGGTTCGCCGGCGACGTCCTTGCCGGATGTCGACATGGCGATCATCGCCGCCGCCATCGCCCGGCTCGGCGCCTGCGCCGAAGATCCCGCGGCCACCACCGCGGTCAACGTCACCGGCACGCTGCACCTCGCCCGCCACCTCGCCGAACGCGGCACCCGGGTCCTGTTTCTGTCGAGCGACAAGGTGTTCGACGGCTGCGTGGCCCACCGTCCGCGCCAGGACCGGGCGGCACCAGAGACCGAGTATGGCCGCCAGAAGGCCCTCGCCGAGGCCGGGATCCGCGCGCTCGGACCACGCGGCGCGATCCTGCGCTTGGCCAAGGTGTTGGGGCCGGGCGAACCGCTGTTGGTCGATTGGACCCGCGCCTTGCGGCAAGGGCGCGAGATTCAGCCCTTCGCCGATATGTACCTGGCACCGGTGCCCCGCGATCTGGTGGCCGAGACCCTGGCTGCCATCGTCGCGGGCGGTGGCGGCGGCGTCTACCAGCTCTCCGGGCGGGAGGAGGTGAGCTACGGGGAGCTCGCGAGCCGTCTCGCCCGCCGGCTCGGCGTCTCGGCGGACCTGGTCCGGCCCCGTGCCGCAGATCCCCATCAGTTTCCGTTCGAAGCCCGGCCGCGCCACAGTACCCTCGACATGACGCGCGAGGCCCGCGAATTCGCCCTCGCGCCGCCCGGCATCGACGAGACTCTGAACGCCTTGGTCGGCGGCTTGAACGGGCGCGCGGATCGATTAGGCTGACCGCTCGTTCCAGCACAGGCGGGAGATTGCCGACATGGCCACGACCCTCGATCCCAACACCGTCGACGAGACCGTCGGCTCCTCCTATCCCGCGCCGTTCCGGGCTTCGACCGAAGGGCGGCGGGTGCGCCGGCTGACCGACGTGCTGGGGCTGACGAACTTCGCCGTCAACGTGGTCACGCTCGATCCCGGCGCCGCCTCCTCGCAGCGGCACTGGCATTCCAAGCAGGACGAATTCGTTCAGATTCTGGAGGGCGAGGCGACGCTGGTGAGCGATGCCGGCGAACAGCCGCTCGGCCCCGGCATGATGGCCGCCTTCCCGGCCGGCGACGGCGATGGCCACACGCTGGTGAACAACACGGCCACGCCCGTGGTCTTCCTGGTCGTCGGCGACCGCGCGCCCGGCGACCAATGTCACTATCCCGACATCGACCTGCATATGCGCGTCGGCGGCGGCAGCAACGGGTTTTTCCACAAGAGCGGTGCGCCTTACTGAGGCGCGGGAGGAGACGAGCCATGAGCACGCAACGCATCCTCGCCACCGGATTGCGCTTTCCCGAGGGACCCATCGCGCTGCCCGGCGGCGATATCCTGCTGGTCGAAATCGCCCGCGGCACGCTTTCACGGGTGACGCCCGCGGGCGAGGTTTCCGTCGTCGCCGAGACCGGCGGCGGGCCGAACGGCGCCGCCATGGGTCCGGACGGCAAGGTCTACATCTGCAACAACGGCGGCTTCCGCTGGCACGACATCGCCGGCCGCCTGATCCCCGGCCTCTCGGGCGCCGAGTACGAGGGCGGGCGGATCGAACGGGTCGACATCGAGACCGGCGCGGTCGAGGTGCTGTATTCCGCGTGCGACGGCGAAGGGCTGAAGGGCCCGAACGACATCGTCTTCGACAGCGACGGCGGTTTCTGGTTCACCGACCACGGCAAATCGCGCTGGCGGGACCGGGACCGGGGCGGCGTCTTCTATGCCCGCGCCGACGGCAGCGAGATCGTCGAGGTCGTGCATCCGATCGAGGATCCCAACGGCGTCGGCCTGTCCGCGGACGAGCGTTTTCTCTATGTCGCCGAGACCCATGCGGGGCGTCTGTGGCGTTTCGAGATCGAGGCGCCCGGCCGCATCGTCAAGGGCAAGGGCGAGCAACGCTGGTTCCACGGCACCCTGCTGGCGAGCGTCGACGACTTCCGCTTTTTCGATTCCCTCGCCGTGGACAGCGCCGGCAACGTCTGCGTCGGCACCATCCTGAAGGGCGGCATCACCGTGATCGCGCCCGAGGGCGGCATCATCGACTTCGTCGAGACGCCGGGCGACGACTTCGCGACCAACATCTGTTTCGGCGGCCCGGACCTGCGCACCGCCTACATCACCCTGTCGGCGACCGGTCAGCTCGTGGAAATGGAATGGCCGAGGCCGGGCCTGCCGCTCAACCATTTGAACCGGTGAGGGGCGAGGGCGTATCCTGTCCCGAACCCGCGATCCCAAGGAGAGACATCATGTTTGCACTCGACAACTTCATCGAGGACTGCCGCCAGGCGGTAGCCGAGGACGACAGCCACAAGGCGGTACGTGAGATCGTGGACCGCGCGGTGTCCGATCCCGCCGGCGTGCTCGCCGCACTCGGCACGCCGGACAAGGCCGGCGTCGCCAAGATCCACGCCGACGACGATCTCACCATCATCAACGTCGTCTGGGGCCCGGGCATGACGATCATGCCGCATAACCACGAGATGTGGGCGGTGATCGGCGTCTATGGCGGGCGCGAGGACAACGTCTTCTGGCGCCGCGTGGCCGAGGCCGAAGGCGGCTTGATCGAGGCAGCGGGCGCCCGCTCGCTCGGCCCGAAGGACTGCGCGCCGCTGGGGCGCGACATCATCCATTCGGTGACCAATCCGCTCGGCCAGCTGACCAGCGCGATCCATGTCTACGGCGGCCAGTTCTTCGACATGCCGCGCAGCGAATGGGACCATGCCAGCCTGCAGGAAGGCGAGTACGACGTCGCGAAGAACATGCGCCTGTTCGAGGAGTCGAACGCCCGCCTCGCCGCAGCATAAGAGGGGCGGCCGATCATGGCGAAACTCAACCCGCAGGAGATCGAGGCCTTCGCGCGCGACGGCTTCGTCAAGCCCAGCTACCGGCTGCCGCCGGCGGACCGGGAGCTGTTGCACGCCCTGACCGACCGCCTGATCGCGGCGAACGGGCACATGGAGCCGGACGAGCCGAAGGCCTCGCCCCATGTCCCGGGCTCGGGCACGCAGGGCCTGAACTCGGAGCCGGACTGGCTGCGTATCGCCACCCACCCCGACATCGTCGAAATGGTCGCCGACCTCGTCGGGCCGGACATCGTGCTCTGGGGCTCGACGCTGTTCCACAAGCCGCCCGGCATGGGGCGTATCGTGCCCTGGCACCGCGACGGGCGCTATTGGCCAATCAAGCCGCTGACGACCACCTCGGTCTGGATCGCGGTCGAGGAGACGACGCTGGAGAACGGCTGCCTGCGTATCCTGCAAGGTTCCCACAACGCGCGGGAGATCGGCCGGCACTACCGCGACCATGGCGACGGGGTCACCATCCCCGAGACGCTGGAGCCATCGGAGTATGACGAGGCGGACGCGGTCGACGTCACCTTGCAGGCCGGCGAAATGGTCATCTTCGACGTCTACTCGGCACACGGCTCGCTCGGCAATTTCAGCGACACCCGCCGGGTCGGCTATGCGCTCCGCTTCATGCCGGCGACGTCCCATTACGACCATCACGACGTACCGATCGCCGATTCACGCGGCAGCGCCCATCACACCCGCCCCCTGCTCCTGGTCCACGGTGAGGATCGCAGCGGCGGTCGCAACGACTTCACCATCGGCCATCCGACGGCATGACAGACCCGGCAGGCCATGGTTGGTTGAAACAAGGCAGTACGTCAGCCCCCGAGGTGCGTCGAAGCTACGACGACTGGGCGGGAACCTACGATGCCGACCTGGTCGAGTGGGACTATGAGGCGCCGGCGCAGGGCGCCGCGTTGCTGCGGGAGGCCGTAACGGCGGCGGGCACCATCCTGGACGCGGGCTGCGGGACCGGCCTGGTCGGAAGCGCGTTGCGCGCCGCGGGCTTCACCGGCGTCATCGACGGGATCGACCTGTCGCCGACATCGCTCGACAAGGCCCGGGCCCGCAACATCTACCGCGACCTGCAGCCGGCCGATTTCCAAGACTTGCCGTTGGCCATCGGAGACGACGCCTATGACGCGCTGATCTGTATCGGCGTGCTGACCTATGTTCCCGACAGCGAGGCCATCCTCCGGGACTTCGCGCGCATCGTCCGCCAAGGCGGCATCGTCCTCGTCACCCAGCGCGACGACCTGTTCCGGGAACGCGGCTTCGAAGCGACGATGCGCGGCCTGGTGGAGGCCGAGGTCTACGCGGCGGCGACCGCCACGGGGCCGAAGCCCTATCTTCCCGCCAACCCCGACTTCGCCGCGGACATCAATGTCATCTACGCGACGTTGACCGTGGCCTAGAGTTTCGACCGAGGGACCCTTTGTCGGTAGCGGCGATAGGCTCGCCGCATAAGGCCGGTGAAGCCGTCGGGCATGAAGTAGATCACCAGCAGGATGAAGAACCCCGCCGGCGGCACGGCGAGCGCGGCCGGCAGGTTGGCGACGGTGGTCGGCAGGAACAGAATCAGAAAGCCGCCGATCAACGCGCCCCAGACCGAGCCGAAGCCCGCGGCGACGGCCCCGATCAGCAGCAGGAACGAGAAGAACAGGCCGTAGGAATCCGGTGCGATGAAATCGTCCAGCAGTCCGGTCAACGCCCCGCCGACGCCGACATACATCGCCGATATGCCGAAGATGACCGTCTTGAAGATCCGGACGTCGATGCCCGCCGCGGCCGCGGCGATCTCGTTGTCGCGGATCGCCGCGAGCGCCCGGCCGGAACGGCTTTGGACGAGATTGCCGGCGATCCAGAAGAACACAATCATCACCGCCAGCACGACGAAGTACCAATAGCGGTCCTCGCTCAGGTTCAACCAGGCCGGCGGTTCCGGCCGGTCGAAATAGATGCCGTTCACGCCGCCCGTCCAGGGCTGGAAAACATCCAGCTTCAGCAACTGCGGCAGGACCAGGGACGCCCCCCAGGTCAACAGGATCAGATGCACCGTACCGAAGCGCAGCGCCGGCCACCCCAGCAGAAAGCCGGCGACGAACGTGACCGCCGCGGCGATCGGCACGGCGCTGTAGGCCGAAAGCCCGAAACTGTTCATCGCAATCGCCGCGCTGTAGGCGCCGAGGGCGAAGAACGCGCCGTGACCGATCGAGATCTGGCCGCTCTGTCCGATCAGCAGATTGACGCCCAGCACCGCCACCGCCATGGCGCCGACGAGCGCCAGGCGATAGGTGCTGTAGCCTTCCAGCAGAAACGGCAACGCCACGGCGACGGCCAGGAAGACGGCGAAGCCGGTCCACTTCCAGCACCGTGGAACGGCGTCCGCATCAGCCTTCACGCTGCAGATCCGCGGGCGAGATCGAAACGTTGAACTGAGCGCACCAGATCACCACGCTCGGGTAGTCCGCCAGGTCGACACCGGCGGGAATGGTGTAGTTCTGGCTGCCCTCGAAAGCGCGCAGGCGGCCGAGGTCGACATACATCAAGCCGTCCAGGTCGCCGGTCGCGCGGATCTTCGCCTTCGGCACCAGGTAGACATGGAACTTGGGCCCGGGTCCGACCTTGAAGTCCCGGTCGAGATAGACGGTACGTTCGTAGACCTGGACCTTGCCCTCACCGTAATGGATCGGGTCCGCCGGATTGGCGTGGATGAAGTCACCGCGCGCGACCAGCTTGGTCTTCTCAGCCGCCGTCAGAGATTCCATCGCCGGCGGCGGGGGAAAGACATAGGGGAAGGCGAAAAAGCCGACCGCGACGCCGAAGCCGGTGCCGAGCAGGCCCCCGATCAGAAACAAGGCGATGTTCTTCCACATGTCCATCTCCGCGCGCTGTCCTCGAATGGCGGCGCACCCTATCATCGCCCCGCACACGAGGGGAGAAGGAGAGCGACATGGACATGACGATGGGCCGCCGGCTGCGCGACCTTCTGGCGTCGGGCACGTTTCTACACCTGCCTTCGGTCTATGATCCGATCTCCGCACGCCTGGTCCAACAGGCCGGCTTCGAGGCGAGCTATGTCGGCGGCTACGTCACCGGCGCCAGCCGCGCGATCACGGAGCCGTTGCTGACCATGACCGAGCAGGTGGCGGTGGCCGAGGCGGCGGCGGCCAGCGTCGACATTCCCATGCTGGCGGATGCCGGCGCCGGGTTCGGCGAACCGCTGCACACCATGCGCACGGTGCGCGCCTTCCACGCGGCGGGCATCGCCGGCATCCATATCGAGGACCAGCTCTATCCCAAGCGCGCGCACTATCACAAATACCAGGTGCACGGCATTCCGCTGGACGAGTTCGTCACCAAGATCCGCTATGCCTGCCGCGCCCGCGACGAGGTCGATCCCGACTTCGTCATCATCGCCCGCACCGATACCTGCCGCGAGTTCGGCCTGGACGAAGCGGTGCCCCGGATCAATCGCGCCGCCGAAGCGGGCGCCGACATGGGCCTGCTGTTTCCCCGCGACGCGGACGAGGCCGCCGCCGCGCCCGGTCTCTGCGACGTGCCCCTCGTCTATGTGCAGAGCCGCGGCAACCGCGACGGCCGCCCGCTGTTTTCCCGGGACGAGCTCAGGGACATGGGCTATGTCGCCATGATCGACGCGCAGGTCGTGCTCGCCACCGCCTTCGCGGCCCAGCGCGACATGCTGACGGAACTGCGCGAACGCGGCGACGTCTCCGGCCTCTCGCCCGCGGACTTCCTGCGCGCACGCCAGGAGATCGAGGATCTCATCGGCCTCGACGACCATTACCAAATCGAGGCGGAAACGGTGGAACGGGACGACTGACTAGCTGTTGCGGCGCAGCTCCTGGGCGACGCGCCGGGCGACGATGTCGATATCCGCATCGCGCAGGCAGATCGGGGCAAAGCCGACGATGCCGTCGCCCACCTGGCTATTGTCGGCATGCACCGAGGGCTCGCCCGCCGCCAGCCGGTTCAACAGCGCCATGGCGTCGAAGCCGGCCGCCGCCTCGTCGAGGCGCAGGCGCACGCCGGCCATGCCCGGGCGGTAGCTGTCGGGGACGAGCGTCACCTCGGCGTGCGGCAGGTCCGCCAGTGCGTCGCGCAGCGCTTCCGCCCGGGCCGTCCAGCGTGCCTCCCGCGCCGCATCGCCCTCCGCGATGAACCGGCGCAGCGCCACCAGCAGGCCCACTACCTCCTCCCGTCCGACCTTGCAGGGCCGTCCGATGCCATGCTGCGGCAGGCCCGGTAGGCGCGACTTGTCGAGGAAGGCCGGCGGCGGGTTCCACTGCGCGAAGTGGATGTCGGTGTCGAGATGCTGCAATGCCGCGGCCTGGATCAGGTCCCGCCGCCCGGCGAGGATGCCGGAGGCTTGCGGGCCGCCCAACGCCTTGCCACCGCTGAAGACGACGAGGTCGGCACCCTCGGCGATGAAGCGGCGCAAGTTGGCCGCCGGCGGCAGCTGGGCGGCGGCGTCGACGATTACCGGCACGCCCCGGGCCCGGGCTACGGCGACGACGTCCGGCAGGGAGGGTTGGCTGTGCGGCTGCGCGACGTAGAGCACGGCGGCCGTGCGCGCGTCGATCGCGGCCTCGATCTCCCAGGCTTCCGTATCGCGCACGCCGGCGCCGGCGAAGCGGTCGGCGAGGCCGACCTCGACCAGCCTCACCCCGCAGGTGCGCACCGCATGGTCGTAGAAGTTGCGGTGGCTGCGGGCGACGACGACCCGGTTGGCCATGCCGCGGGTGTCCGGCAGCCGGTTCATCCGCGCCGGATCGAGCCCGGTGACAGCGGCCGCGGTACCGAGCAGCAGCCCGGCCGCCGCGCCCGAGGTGACATAGCCCGCCTCGGCCCCGGTCGCCTCGGCAATGATCTCGCTGGCGCGGGCCTGCAGGACGGTCATGTCGACCGGGGTGCGCGAAGCCTCCGCCATCGCCTCGACCACTTCCGGCGCCAACAGCGCGCCCGAGAGACGGGTCGCCGTCCCCTTGGCGTTGATGATGGTGGGTATGCCCAACCGTTCGAAAACATCGCCCATAGTCGCCTTCTCCCTGGCCAAGCTTCATCGCGCGCTGTCAGAATAGGCGGATCGGCGCAATACGGTAAGGAACAGCCCATGGTG
The DNA here is from genome assembly GCA_951812805.1 of uncultured Alphaproteobacteria bacterium. Lineage (GTDB taxonomy): Bacteria > Pseudomonadota > Alphaproteobacteria > JASLMY01. The sequence continues at coordinate 386,289 of CATOSZ010000005.1, forward strand.
GTGGTGCAACGCTCGGCCTTCACATTACTGCTTTTGCTCTTGCTGTCGGTCGCCGCGACGGCGCAGACGTTCGACTCGCGCCACTACAAGCTTCGCGTCGTCACCGTGGCGGAAGGGCTGGAGTCCCCCTGGGGCCTCGCCTTCCTGCCGGACGGTAGCATGCTGGTGAGCGAGCGGGACGGCCCGGTCCGTGCGGTCGGTAGGGATGGAACGTTCGGCCCGCGCCTCGAGGGCCTGCCCCGGGTCGAAGCTTCCGGCCAGGGCGGCATGCTGGACGTAGCGCTGCACCCGGACTTCGCCGGCAATCGCTTGGTCTATCTTTCCTATGCCGAACCCGGTTCCGGCGGGGCGGGCACCGCCGTCGCGCGCGGCCGGCTGGATGCGGCGGCCACCCGGCTCGACGACCTGCAGGTGATCTTTCGCCAGCACCCGAAGAGCCGGGGCGGCCGGCACTTCGGCTCCCGCCTGGTGTTCGCGCGGGACGGCAGCCTCTTCATCACCATCGGCGAGCGGGGTGAGCGCCAACGCACCCAGGACTTCACCATCAACCGCGGCCAGGTGATCCGGCTGCACGATGACGGCCGGGTGCCGGCCGACAATCCCTTCGTCGGCGTGGCCGGCCGCCGGGCGGAAGTCTGGAGCTACGGCCACCGCAACCCGCAGGGCGCTGCCCTTCATCCCGAAAGCGGCAAGCTCTGGCTGCACGAACACGGCGCTGCCGGCGGCGACGAGGTGAACGTGCCGCTCGCGGGACGCAATTACGGCTGGCCGGTGATCGCCTACGGCCGCCACTATTCCGGCGGCCGGATCGGTGTCGGCACCGAGGCCGAGGGCATGGAACAGCCGGTCTACTATTGGGACCCGTCCATCGCCCCCTCCGGCATGGCCTTCTATACGGGCGACAAGTTTCCGCGCTGGCGCGGCAGCCTGCTCGTCGGCGCCCTGAAAAATCGTCTGCTGGCGCGCCTCAGCCTCGACGGGGAACATGTCGTGGCCGAGGAACGCCTGCTCGGCGGCCTCGGTGAGCGGATCCGCGACGTCCGTCAGGGTCCGGACGGTTTCGTCTACCTGCTGACGGATTCGGACGAGGGTCGGATCCTCAGGGTCGAACCGCGCTGACACGGCCATGGCCCGCGTGCTCTGTCTCGGCCTGGTCGCCGCCGATTTCGTCCTCGGCCTGGAAACACTGCCGCGCCGGGCGGAGAAGTATCGCGCGCAAACGGCCCGCCTCGATATCGGTGGTGCTGCCCGCATGGCCAGCGCCGTCGCCGCCCTCGGCGGTGAGGCCGTGCTGGCCGGCCGGATCGGCGACGACGATCTCGGCACCCTGCTGCGCACCCGCCTCGTCGCGCGCGGCGTCGATTGCCGGGCCCTCCACGCGGTCGGCGGCGCGGGGACGCCCTTCACCTCGATCCTGGTCGACGGCGCCGGCGAGCGGCAGATCGTCAACTACCGCGACGCGGCATTGCATGGCGACGTGGCGGGATTGGCGCCGCATCTCGCCGGCGTCGATGCCATCCTGTCCGATACCCGCTGGCCCGCCGGTGCGGAAGCTGCCATGAACCGGGCCCAGGCCGACGACATCCCCGGCGTCATGGACGGCGAAGCCCCGACCGGCGTTGCCCGGGCGGCTCTCGCAGCGGCGAGCCACGTCGCCTTTTCGCAGCAAGGCCTGCGTGATTTTCTGGATGGAAGCGACGATATCGCGGCGGCGGATTCCCAACTGTCGGGACTGGTCGCGGTGACCGAGGGCGAGGCGGGCGTTCGCTGGCACGCCGGCGGGGAAACACACCGAAGTCCCGGCTTCACCGTAACCGCGCACGACAGCCTGGGCGCCGGCGATGTCTGGCACGCCGCCTTCGCCCTGGCGCTGGCGGAAGGCCAGGCTGTGGCGACGGCGATGCGCTTCGCCAACGCCGCCGGCGCCCTCGCCGTCGCGCGCACCGGCGGGCCGGACGGGCTGCCCGAGCGCGACGCGGTGTCGGCATTGCTTGCGCGCGGTGAAACGCCGAGGATCGAGGTCGAGAACGGCACGGGGGATTGAGACATGCGGTTGGACGGCAAGGTGGCGATCATCATGGGCGCGGGCCAGGGCCCCGGCGACGGCAGCGCCATCGGCAACGGCCGGGCGACGGCCCTGTTGTTCGCGCGCGAGGGCGCCCGGGTCGCCTGCGTCGATCGTTCTATGGAGTCGGCCGCCGAGACCGTGGCGATGATCGAGGCCGAGGGCGGCACGGCCCTGGCGCTTGCCGCCGACGTCACGGACGAAGCTGCGGTGGCCAAGGTGATCGAACAGAGCCATGCGGCCTGGGGCGCCCTCGACATCCTGCACAACAACGTCGGCATCAGCGTCGAGGGCGGCGATTGCCCATTGGAGGAGGTCGACGAGGCGCGCTTTCACCGCATCATGGACGTCAACCTGCTCGGCACCATGTATGCCTGCAAGCATGCCGTGCCGATCATGCGGGCGGCCGGCGGCGGGGCGATCGTCAACATCTCCTCGGCCTCCGTCGGCTGGACCGGCCATCCGACCGTGCTCTACACCGCGTCGAAAGCGGCGATGGTGACCTTCACGCGTCAGCTGGCGCTCAGCCACGCCGATGCCGGCGTGCGCGCCAACGCCATTCTGCCGGGCCTGATGGACACGCCCATGGCCGTCGACCGCCGCGCCGCCATAACAGGCGAACCGCGCGCCGCGATCGCCGCCGAGCGCGATGCCAAAGTGCCGCTCCGCAACCGGATGGGCACCGGCTGGGACGTGGCCCACGCGGCCCTCTTCCTCGCCTCCGACGAGGCCGGCTTCATCACCGGCGCCGCCCTCCCCGTCGACGGCGGCTCGCTTGCCCGGGTTGGATAGTTGCGGGCAGCTTGAAGTTTCTGTCGGACAGGCCGTCCCTGCGACATGCGGCCTACACTACCGGAGCTTCTCTCCGTCATGTTTTCCTACTGCGTCTCGCTCTTCGTGAGCGTGAAGTGCAGGAGTTCGCGACTCGAGAGTTCTATACCCACGACGTCATGCTTAGATCCTTGGAAGAACCAGATATCGGTCTCGTCGCCCGTGACTTCGCCGCGACCGATGCCGCCGTACTTCAGGATATTGCTCGTTGCGCCCGTATCGGACGGTACCCCGTCAACGGTCTTTTCGGCCGCAATCTTGCCGAGGGCATCTAGAGGACAATCTTCCAAAAGGTTTCGTCCCAAGCGGGCGAGCCTGAGCGTATAGGCGTATTTGCCGGGATCGCCATAGCTATGCGTTACCGCTATCTCCCATACGCCCTCATCCGACAAGGCTTGGCGAACTCGATCCCGGTGCGTCGCATCCGTATTCATAGCCCAGACCATGAGTGCGCTCAGCCCACCGACCGCGATCAGAACCCAGAAGTACGCTGAAAATCCATATCCGCCGAGGCTGCGAAAGATGCCTTTGCCGAGGCCCCAGCCGATGAGCACGACATAGATTGTAAGAAGGATGTAGGGAATTGCGCCTCGGTTCCTACGATCCTCATCACTGAGGTCGTCCGTCAGGATCGACGAGCCGCTATCCGCATGCTGTATATCTATCCACCAATAAGAATATCCTCCTTCGGGCCGGGCTTCCTCCATGCCGAGAGCCTCGGCCAGAAGATGTATACGATCGCCCTCTATACCATCGAAAGAGAAGAATACCGTCTGGCTTTCCGAGAGCTTTCCGACGACGGCTTCACCGAGTTTTATCTTGCCACCGTCCAAAGGTGCATCGCCCGACGTGCCCGTCACGACATCAAAATAGCGGGCAGTAGCACAGGTGACGCCCTTGTCCGTAGATTTCGAGAGTGAAATCTTGTAAGTGCCTCGTCCCTTGTTTTTATCGTCGGACGTCAATGTGATGTGGTACTTATCGGTGCTCGGCAATCGATAGTCACGAATGTACTCGGAATCGATGAACACGCGTCGTCCATCGAACCCACCTCCAAACGCACTGACCAGAAAGTTCACTGCAAATCCCGCCGCAACGGCGGTGGCCACGAGCGCTGCCATCGACACTCCGATCGATGTACCTCGCTGTTTTGCGAAAAGCTGTATCTCGACGATAACGAACCAGACCAAGAGCGCCACACAAAGCACCACGAGCGCGCTGTCGGCGATGACGCGCACCGGCGAGGGTTCGAGCGCCCGGCTGGCGCTGTAAAAGCCGAACGAAAACACGGAGAGCGTCAGCGGCGCGCAATAGCAGCACTGGATGTAGAGTACCCGCCTGAGCCATTCGCCGGTGACTTGCGTTTTACGACTGGCATGGGTGACCAGGCCCAGAAACAGTGGCAGCAGGAGGAAGCCCATCGCCGCGGCGACACCCTGCGGGCCCTGCAAGGCTTTGAGCAGCTTGTCCTGCACTTCCACGAACGTATGATCCGCCGAAACGACGAGATCCATGAGGAAGAACATTACCGCGGAGCAGACGAGGAAAAGCAGGACGGGAGAGATATAACCGTCGAACCGTTCCGTGCTTTTCGAGAGCTCGCGCTCGACGAATTCCGGGACGTCACCCGGGTTCTCGAGGATCATCCGCAAAGTTCGCGGAATGAGTAGGATCCACATTACGAAGTCGACGACGAGCTTCTCAATGCCTTCGAGAATGCTGACGATGTTCATGGCAACTCGGTCGTCAGGCGGCCAGTTCCAGGACGCGGTCGATGTCGCCGTCCGTGTTGTAGAGGTGCAGCGCCATGCGCAGCGTGCCGCGGCGGATGGTGCATTTGACGCCCGCCTCGCTCAACTGCTCGTAAAGCCGCGCGACCAGGGGGTCGTCGCTCGTGTCATGGCCACCGCCGGGCGTGCCGACGCTGACGATGCCGGCCAGGTGCGGGCCGGGCGGGCCGCCCACCACCGGCAGGCCGAGCTGCAGCAGGCCCGAGGCGAGGCGGTGGGAGAGGCGCGTGACGTGGTCCTCGATCCGCCGCGTGCCGACGCCCAGCAGCAACTTCAAAGAGGCGTCGGCGACGATGGCGCCCGGATAGTTGTAGTTGCCGACGTCGAAACGCCGCGCGCCCGGCATCAGGCTCCAGCCCTCGCCGGCGCCGGTGGTCGCTTCATGGGCATCGGCCCCGAGGTCGACGCCGAAGCGGGCGAGCGAAAGCGGGCGCAGCGTCTCCGCCCAGGCCCGGCGGCAATAGAGAAAACCGAAGCCGTAAAGCCCGAGCAAGCCCTTCTGGGTCGAAACGGCCATCGCATCGATGCCGAGCTGTTCGACGTCGGTGTCGAGAATGCCGACCGACTGCACGCCGTCGGCCAGCAGCGGCACGCCGGCGGCGCGGCAGGCGGCGCTGAGCGGAGCGAGGTCGATGCGAAACCCGGGTGAGAAGGTGACGGTCGACACCGTGGCCAGACGCGTGCGGGCATCGAGGCGCGCGGCGAGCGCGCCGGCATCGATATGGCCCCCGGCCGAAGGCACGGCGCGCACCTCGATGCCGACCCGCTCGGCCAGATTGAGCCAGGGATAGACGTTGTTCGGATGCTCGAGATCCAGGCAGACGACGACGTTGTCGCCCGCCTGCCAGGGAATGGCGCCGGCGATCGTGCAAAGCCCGTCGGAGACGTTCTTGGTGATGGCGACCTCGTCGGGCGAGGCCCCGATCAGGCGCGCGAACCCGGCGCGGGCCGATTCCAGCGTCTCGAACATCGCTGCCTTGTCCGCGGTCCCGGCAACACGGCGGTCCAGATGCGCGACCACCGCGTCCCGGGCCGAACGCGGCAGCAACCCGCGCGCGCAGGTGTCGAGATAGACCGTGCCGGCCTCCTGCGCGAACTCCGCCAGGACCTCGGCGGGAATGCCCGCCGGTACATCATCCATTGTCGCTTCCCTCCTTCGGGCCTAGGCGGCGCGCTGCAGGCCCAGACGCTCGGCGATGAAGGCGCCCGCGACGTCGATCGCCTCGCCGCCCTCCGAGAGCAGCGGCGCATAGAGGTGCCAGACATGGATCATCCGATCCGAAACCTCCAGCCGGACGTCGACGCCGGCCGCCCGCGCGGCCTCGGCCAGGCGGGTCGAATCCGAAAGCAGGATTTCGGCGTCGCCGACCTGGATCAGCAGGGGCGGCAGACCCGAGAGGTCCGCATAGAGGGGGGCCGCCAGGGGGCTGCGCGGATCGGCGCCCGCCAGGTAGAGGTCCGCCATTTGCAGCAGCCGTGACTTGACCACCGTCGGATCGGCCTCGGCCCGGCTTTCGATGCTCTCGCCGAGCGCTTCCATGTCGACCCAGGGGCTGATCGCGAGGCCGGCCGCCGGCATCGGCAGGCCGCGCTGCTTGACGGCGACCAGAAAGGCGACGACGAGACCGCCCCCGGCGCTATCGCCACCGACCGCCACGTCGCCCGGCGCCGCGCCCTCGGCCAACAGGAACTCATAGCCCGCGACCGCATCGTCGACGGCGGCGGGAAAGGGGTGTTCCGGTGCCAGGCGGTAATCCAACGACAAGACCTCGGCGCCCGAAGCGGCGGAGAGATCATAGGCCAGGCGGCGGTGCGTCGCGGCCGAGCCGATGACGTAGCCGCCGCCGTGGAAGTAGAGGATGCGGCCCTGCCCGGTGCCCGGTGCGCGGACCCGCTCCGCCGCGACGCCGTTCGCGTCGATCGTATCGACCTCGGCGTCGTCCGGCATCGGCAGCAGGTTCCGCAGTTTGTCGAACCGCTCGCGCATGAAGTCGACGCTGGCATCTTCCGGCATCGGCCGGCTGGTCAACAGCTCAATCAGGCTTTCCAGTTCCGTGGCGCTCATCTCGTCGTCTCCCCGTCCCCGTTCGATCAGGTCGCCATAGTGACGGCGCGCTTGGACGGACGCAAACCTGCTAGAATTTGCCGCTGGACATTCGAGGGAGGGAGAGAGCCATGCGACTGGCGGGCAAGGTTGCGCTGATCACCGGCGCGGCGGCGGCGATCGAGGGGGAGTTGATGGGCTTCGGCGGCCAGGCCGCACACATCTTCCTGCGCGAGGGCGCCAAGGTGGTACTGAGCGATATCCGCGACGAACTCGGCGAACGCGCGGTGAAGATCCTGCGCGAGGCGGGCAAGGATGCGCGCTATATCCACCTGGACGTCACGCAGGAGGACGAGTGGGAAGCGGCGATCTCCTTCGTGGTGGCGGAGTTCGGCAAGCTCGACGTGCTGTTGAACAACGCCGGCGTCGGCCATCCGATGAAGGTCGAGGACATGCCGGAGGAGATCTGGGACCGGGAACTCGACATCCACGCCAAGGGCGTCTTCCTCGGCACCAAGCACGCGATCCCGGCGATGCGGGCGGCGGGCGGTGGCTCCATCGTCAACACCTCCTCGGTCATGGGCATCGTCGGCAGCCCGACGACGCCGGCCTATTCGGCGGCCAAGGGGGCGATCCGCATCTTCACCAAGTCGGCGGCGATCCAGTACGCGTCGGAGGGCATCCGCATCAACTCGGTCCATCCGGGCTATGCGGACACCCCCCTCACCGACGGTCGCTTCCACGATCCCGACTTCCGCGCCGAGATCCTGCGCAAGACGCCGATCGGCCGCCTCGGCAACGCGGAGGATATCGCCAACGGCATGCTGTACCTGGCCTCGGACGAATCCTCCTTCGTCACCGGCTCGGAACTGGTGATCGACGGCGGCATGACCGCGATCTAGAGGAAGGTTCGCCCAGGCCTCAGGACTGCGGGACGGGGACCTTTTCCCCGTCGAGACGCCAGTCGTTCTCGCGCGCGAGCCGGTCGAGGGCTTCGATCCGCGCATCCAGCTGCGGGTGGCTCGACAGGAATGCCGGCGGCTCGCCGTGGGCTTCGGTAAGCGCGCGCATGCCTTCGAACAGATCGGTGGCGCCGTTGAAATGGCCGTACAGCCGGTTGACCGCAAAGGCCGCATCGGCATCGGCCTGCCGTTCCTGTTCCCGGCTGAAATGCAGCGCGGTCAGCAGGCTGCCGGTCGCGGCCAGGCTGCCGAAGATGTCGGCCGAACCGAAAACGACACCGACCACCAGGGACGCCATCAGCGTGCCGCTGGCGCCGCGGATCGGGTCGCGGTTCACGATATGGGCGATCTCGTGGCCGAGCAGCATGGCCCGGGCGTTTTCGCTGCGAAGCGTCTTCCACAGGCCCGAGAACACGACGACGTGCCCGCCGAGCGTGGCGAAGGCGTTCACCTGATCGTCCTCGACATAATGCACGGTGATGTCCATGTCGGGCGGCAGCTCCATCACCGAGACGACCCGGGCGGCCAGGACCTCGAGCTCGCGCTGCCGGGCCGCTTGCGCCGTCGAGCGCTCGGCCTCCAGTTCCGGCAGGCCGTCGACCAACGCCTTTTCCCAGGCGAAGGGCAGCAGCGGCGCCGCGTAGCGGGCTCCGTAATAGGCGGCGAGGATAAAGGCGCAAAGCAGCGCGCCGACGATGGCCGAGGACTTGGCGACGTCCACCAGGGGATGTTCGTGGCCGGAGCTGATCCCCTCCGGCGGCGTGGGGTTAGTGTATTTGTCCATCCCCCTCGCCCCGGCGGTAAGCCGTGCCATAGGCCAGGGCTTCGACGCTGATGGTCGCGTTGCGGCCGCCCGCCTGGATGCGCGTCGTCTCCAGCTTCACGTTCAGGACGATGTCGGCGCCCAGCCGACGCGCCTCCTCCTTCATCCGCACCATGGCTTCACGTCGCGCCCGCTCGAACAGCGATTCATAGGCGCCGAGCCGGCCGCCGATGAGGCCGCGCAAGCTCGCCGCGAAACGCTTGAAGTAGTCCACCGAGATGACGGCGCTGCCGGCGACGAAGTTCGGCGCGGAAACCTCGAGGTCCTCCGGGATCCGGCGAAGGGCGAAGGCGAGGACGTCGCGCAATTCCGCCTCCCGCGCGCGGATCCGGCGAAGATGGCGCCGCTCGACGATGGTCCCGACCAGAAAGCCGACGACGAGCAGCAGCAGCGGCAGCGCGAGATTGAAGAACAGGGTGATCAGGCCCTCAACCACGCGCGTCGTCCTCGACGATAACCGCCGTGCCGTAGGCAAGCAGTTCCGCGGCCCCTTGGGTGATCGTCGAGGTGGAGAAACGGACGTTCAATATGGCGTTGGCACCGAGCGCCTGCGCCTCGCTCTGCATGCGTTCGAGGGAGGCCTGGCGCGACTCGTTCAGCAGGTCCGTGTAGCTTCGCAACTCGCCGCCGACCAGGTTCTTCAGCGCCGCGCCGATATCACGGAAGACGTTCTTCGCCTGCACGGTGCTGCCTTGCACGACGCCCAGATGTTGCACCACCCGCATGCCGGGCAGCTCCTCCATATTCGAAATGATCACGCGCTCGCTTCCCCCGTCACCACGACGCCCCGGAGCGAGCGTCCGCAAGCAAAAATATTACAAGAAACGGAATGAAACGCCATGCTTAGTCGCCGAGGCGTTCCCCCGCCTCGCGCTTGGCCCGCACCAGCTGGGCGAGCCGCTTGTCCCGCCAGGCCTGGCGATCCGGTACCGCTCCGAGGTCGAGGACCGCGCGACGTTCCCCCTCGATCCTGGCGACGATGGCCTCGTCCCAGCGCCGAGGATCAGCCTGCTCGCGGGCGAGCTGGTGGTAGAGATCGCCCAGCATCTCGCAATAGCCACGCACACCCGTCGGCGAATTCAGGTCGATGGTCTCGAACGGGCCCATGAACGACCAGCGCAGGCCGAGGCCGTCGGCGATCGCGGCATCGACGTCGGCGACACCGCATACGCCGTCCTCGACCAGGCGAAACGCTTCCGCCAGCAGCGCGCCCTGCAATCGGTTGACGACGAAGCCCGTCACCTCGCGGGCGAGATGGATCGGCGACTGACCGACCTCGGCCATCAGCGCGGCCGTCCGCTCGACCACGCCCGGCTCGGTCCAGGGGGCCGGCACCAGCTCGACCAGCGGCACCAGATGGGGCGGGTTGATCGGATGGGCGACCAGGCAGCGCGACCGGCCCGCCAGGGGCTCCGTGAAGGCGGAGGCCGGAATGCCCGAGGTCGAACTCGCCAGAACCGCGTCCGCCGGCGCCAGCCGGTCGAGCGCCGCGTAAAGCTCCGCCTTGACCTCGACGCGTTCCGGTGCGCTTTCCTGGACATGACAGGCCCCCTCCAACGCGGCTTCCAGCGACGGTGCCGCCCGGATCCGCTCGCGCACCTCGCCGGGCGCACATCCCGCCAGCAGTTCGGACTCCGCAAGCTCCGGCAGCGTCGAATCGAACCAGGCGAGTGCCGCCTCGACGCCGCCCTCGGCCGGATCGTGGATCGCGACCTCCCGTCCGGCGCGCGCGAAGACGATCGACCAGGCCCGGCCGACGAGCCCGCAGCCGACGATGGCGATGGAATTGGTCATGTGGATATCCCCCGTTCGGGCGCCGTGTTCACCCGGTACGGTATTGCGCCCGGCGGCCGGCGGCAAATGTCGGTCCCGGGTCGCTTGATCGCCCCGGGAGGCCCGGTTACCCTCGCGCTTGCACCTGGAAACGATTGGAATTTGCGGACATGGCGATACGCGACGGTTTCACCGACACGATCGGCAACACGCCGCTGATCCGCCTGAAAAAGGCCTCCGAGATCACCGGCTGCGAGATCCTGGGCAAGGCCGAGTTCCTCAACCCCGGCGGCTCGGTGAAGGATCGCGCCGCGCTCTTCATCATCGAAGATGCGGAGAAGAAAGGCCTGCTGGCACCGGGCGGCCTGATCGTCGAGGGCACGGCGGGGAATACCGGGATCGGCCTGGCGCTGGTCGGCAACGCGCGCGGCTATCGCAGCGTCATCGTCATTCCCGAAACCCAAACCCAGGAGAAAAAGGACACGCTGCGGATCTGCGGCGCCGACCTGCGCGAGGTACCGGCGGCGCCCTACCGTGATCCCAACAACTACGTGAAGTATTCCGGCCGCCTCGCCGCGGAACTGGCCGAGAGCCATCCCCAGGGCGCGATCTGGGCCAACCAGTTCGACAACGTCGCCAACCGCGACGGCCACGCGCGAACCACGGGGCCGGAAATCTGGGAGCAGACCGGCGGGCGGATCGACGGTTTCGTTGCGGCAGTCGGCACCGGCGGCACGCTCGCCGGCATCTCGATGTATCTGCGCGAGAAGAACCCCGACATCAAGATCGGCCTGGCCGATCCCCATGGCGCCGCGCTCTATCATTATTACGCCCACGGTGAACTGAAGGCCGAGGGCAGCTCCATCACCGAGGGCATCGGCCAGGGCCGGATCACCGCCAACATCGAAGACTTGCAGGTCGACTTCCCCTACCTCATCCCCGATGGCGAGGCGCTCGAGCTGCTGTTCGACCTGATCGTCGAGGAGGGGCTGGTACTCGGCACCTCGAGCGGGATCAACCTCGCGGGCGCCATCCGGCTCGCCCGCGATCTCGGCCCCGGCCATACCATCGTCACCATGCTCTGCGACGGCGCCCAGCGCTATCAGAGCAAGATGTTCAACGTGTCCTTCCTGGAAGAGAAGGGCCTGCCCTACCCGAAGTGGATGAAACCAGCATGACCGAGGAGTTGTTTCGCCAGGACGCCTACCTGAAAAGCTGCGAGGCGCAGGTCCTGGCGGTGAACGAGCGGGGCGGCATCGTCCTCGACCGCACCGTGTTCTATCCGACCGGCGGCGGCCAGCCCGGTGACAGCGGCGTGCTGCGCGGCGCCGACGGCGGGGAGATCCGCATCGCCACGACGGTGAAGGGCGAGGCGCCGGGCGAGATCGTGCATGTCCCGGCCGAGGGCGAGGCGGCGCCCGACGTCGGCGCGACCCTCACGGCGGAAATCGACTGGGAGCGCCGGCACCGCTTGATGCGCATCCACACCTGCATGCATCTGCTTTCGGCCGTGCTGACCTATCCGGTGACCGGCGGACAGGTGGGCGACGGCGAGGGCCGGCTCGATTTCGACATGCCGGCGCTGGAGACGACGAAGGAAGAGATCACGGAACGTCTTCGCGATGTCATTGCCGGCAATCACGACGTGCAACCACGCTGGATCAGCGATGCGGAACTCGCCGACAATCCGGACCTGGTGAAGACCATGTCGGTCAAGCCGCCGAGCGGCCAGGGCCAGGTCCGTCTGATCGATATCGCGGGCTGCGACCTGCAGCCCTGCGGCGGTACCCACGTCGCCAACACGGCCGAGATCGGCCTGGTCGAAGTGCGCAAGATCGAGAAGAAGGGGCGACAGAACCGACGGGTCCGCGTCGCCCTTTCCGAGGCCTGAACAGCGGAAACGAAGGATACGCACGCGATGACCGACAGCCCCCTGGTCTCGACCGAATGGCTTGGCGACAACCTCGGCGCCGAGGGCGTCAAGGTCCTCGACGGCTCCTGGTACCTGCCGACGGAGCAGCGCGATCCTCTGGCGGAATACGCTGACGGCCACCTGCCGGGCGCCGCCTATTTCGACATCGACGCGATCAGCGACGGCGCCAATCCGCTGCCGCACATGTTTCCCGACGCGGCCGTCTTCGCCGCGGCCGTCTCGGAACTCGGCATCGCCAACGACGATCATGTGATCTGCTACGACGGCGGCTCGATGTCGGCGGCGGGCCGCGTGTGGTGGATGTTCCGCGCCTTCGGCCACGAGCGGGTACAGGTCCTGAACGGCGGTGCCAGGAAATGGCGGGCGGAGGGCCGGCCCTGGACCGGCGATGTCGTCGCACCGGTGGCCTCGTCCTACCGCGCCACGAGCCCTGCCCGCGGCGTGCGCGACATGGGCGAAGTGCTGCGCGTACTGGAGAGCGGGGCGGAACAGATCCTGGACGCCCGCGCGGCGGCGCGCTTTGCCGGCACGGCGCCGGAGCCGCGCGCGGGCATGCGCTCCGGCCACATGCCGGGCGCCTTCAACCTGCCCTATACGGATCTGCTGGCGGACGACGGCACCCTGCTGGCGGCCGACGATCTGGCCGCCAGGTTCCAGGCGAGCGGGATCGACCTCGCGCAGCCCATCATCACCTCCTGCGGCTCCGGCGTTTCGGCGACGGTGCTGCTGCTCGGGCTCGAGACGCTCGGCCGGGCGGGTACGCTCTATGACGGCAGCTGGTCGGAATGGGGCAGCCGGGACGACACGCCGGTGGAGGTCTGATGCGCCGCTTCGCCCTGACCGTCCTTCTTCCCGCCCTGCTGCTGGCCGGGCCGGTTGCGGCGAACCAGACCGATCAGCAGATCGCCGACTATTGCCGCAACATCCACAGTGACGACCTCGGCGCGCGCCGGGCCTGCCTCGACGAACAGCGCCTCGCCGCCCGCGCGGTCCTGGCCTGGGCGGCCGAGACGCGCGACAACCAGGATGCCCGCCTGCTGCACGGCGCCTGCTCGCGGGCGACGCAGCTGAACAACGGGGGCTATCACTGGCCTGACCAGCACGCCTGCATCGACGCGGAGGTCAGAGCGCTCGCCAAACTGGACGAGGAGCGGGGACGGGCCAAAACCGACGCCTTCACCGCGAAGATCATCCAGCTCTGCGGCTCGCGCATGGATACCCGGGCGACCAACGCCTACCGCCTGCTGGCGCAATGTCTGCTGCTGCAACGCAAGGCCGGTGAAAAGGTCTCGGAGATGTATCAGTTCTTCCAGCCGCAAAGCCCCGAGCGCGACATCATCAACAGCTGTGCCCAGAAGCTGCAGGGCGCGGACGGTACCTACGACTGGCCCAAGGTGAAAGCCTGCGCGGATTCCGAACTCTCGGCCTCCGCCGTGTTGCAACGGAAGAAGAAGTAGCGTCATGCCGGTGGAACTTCGGGATTACCGGCCGGCCGATCAAAGCGGGCTGATCGCGCTCTGGCGCGCGGCGGACCTGCTGGTCAACCCGTTGAACGATCCGGAGACCGACATCCGCTTTTGCCTGGAAAGCGGTCACGGCCAGATCATCGTCGGCGAGGAGGACGGCCGCATCGTCGCCAGCGCCATGCTGGGACACGACGGCCATCGCGGCTGGATCTATTATGTCGCCACCGACCCGGAACGACGCATCGCCGGCCTCGGCCGACGGATCATGAACGCGGCCGAGGATCGCCTGAAAGCGCAAGGGGTACCGAAGGTCGAGCTGCTGGTCCGCGATTCCAATTACCAGGCAATCGGCTTCTACCAGCGCATCGGCTATGTGGTCGAGCCACGGGCCCTGCTCTCGAAGCGCCTGGACGATATCGCGGTGCCGATGGGCGGGGCGACGACGGACGACGACGTCGTCATCACCTTCCTCGAGATGTCGGAACGGCCGAGCGTTCCCAGGGTCGAGCCGAAGATCCCCATCGCCCTGCTGCGGGCCAAGGCGCCGACGACGGCCTTCTACCACTATCTCTACGACGCGGTGGGCCGGCCCTGGTACTGGACCGACCGCAAGGCCTATAGCGACGAACAGCTGGCCGCGGTGATCCAGGACGAGCGGGTGGAGATCTACGTGCTGCACGCCGATGGCGTGCCGGCCGGCTTCTTCGAGCTGGACCGGCGACAGGCGCCGACCGTCGACCTCGCCTATTTCGGCATCATGCCGGATTTCATCGGCAAGCGGCTCGGCCCCTACCTGCTCGGCACGGCGATCGAAATGGCCTGGGAGGGCGGGACGGCCCGCTTTACGGTGAACACCTGCACCCTCGACCATCCCGCCGCCCTGCCGATGTACCAGCGCTACGGCTTCAAGCCCTATGACCGCCGCCGCGTGCCACCACCCTGGCGGCGCGGCGATACATCCACCTACGAGAACGGCTGAATTGCCGGGAGGAGTGCGCCCATGACCCCCAGCGCCGAGGAACGCGACGCCATCTTCAAGGCCTTCGGCCGGGCCTATTTCAAGCAGGATCTCGACCTGATGTACGACGTCGTGACGCCCGGCTTCACCTGGACGATCGCCGAGGAGGACGAGGTCCGAAGCATGGCGAGCCGCGAGGCCATCGCCGCGTTCTTCGAGGCACGGCGCGGGCGCTACACCGACGTCCGCTTCGAGGACGTGGTCTACCACCATGCGCCCGAAGCGACATTCATGACCTACCGCATGACCGGCACCGTCGCCGCCACGGGCGAAACCTTCGACCGGGCCGGGGTCGAGCGCTACACCTTCGAGGGCGACCGCCTGGCGGTGAAGGACGTCTACAGCCGGCCTGCCTCGTGATCCGCGACCAGGCCCGGCTCGACGCCCTGCTGGCCGAGGTTCGCGCCTGGGTCCGCGAGGTCGCGATCCCCGCCGAGGAGCGGGTCGAGGCGGAGGACGCGATTCCCCCCGAAATCGTCGCCGACATGGCCGCGCGCGGCTTCTTCGGCTGGAGCATTCCCGAAGCCTACGGTGGCGCCGGCCTCACGATGGAGGAGCTGGCGCGCGGCGCGATGGAGCTGTCCCAGGCGGCGACGGCATTCCGGGCCCGGGTCGGGACCAACACCGGCATCGGCTCCGAAGCCCTGGTCGCCGACGGCACCGAGGAACAGAAGTCCCGCTTCCTGCCGCGCCTGGCGAGCGGTGCGGCGACCGGCTGCCTGGCGTTGAGCGAGGAAGCCGCCGGCTCGGAGGCGACGGCGCTGCAGACCACCGCGCGCCGCGAGGGCGACGTCTACGTCCTCGACGGCGAGAAGCGCTTCATCACCAACGCACCGATCGCCGACCTGTTCACCGTGCTCGCCCGCACCGATCCCGAGACGCCCGGCGCGCGCGGCATCAGCGCCTTCATCGTCGAGCGCGAAACGCCCGGCCTTTCCGTCGGGCCGGCCTACAAGAAGATGGGCCAGGCCGGCTCCCCCGTCTCCGAGATCACGTTCGAGAACTGCCCGGTCCCGGCCGCCAACCTGATCGGCAACACCGAGGGCGTCGGCTTCCGCACCACGATGAAGGTGCTGAACAAGCAGCGCATCCACCTGGCGGCGCTTTGCGTCGGCCCGGCGATCCGCATGCTGGACGAGGCCGTCGCCCACGCCCGCCGGCGGAAACAGTTCGCCAAGCCGATCGCGGAATTCCAGCTGGTCCAGGCCCTCATCGCCGACTGCCAGGCGGAAATCCACGCCGCCCGCGCCCTGGTGCTGGAAACGGCACGCAAGCGCGACGCCGGCGAGGACGTCGCGCTCGAGGCCTCCATCTGCAAGTACTTCTGCTCGGAGATGTGCGGCCGGGTGGCGGACCGGGCGGTGCAGGTCTTCGGCGGTGCCGGATACGTCGCCGACTACGCGCCGATCGAGCGGCTCTATCGCGACGCCCGCCTGTTCCGCCTCTACGAGGGCACCAGCCAGATCCACCAGCTCAACATCGCCCGCCTGACTCTGAAAACGTAAGGCCGGCTATCACTTCTCGATCGGTTTGGTGCCGATGTAGAGGATGTTTTTGATCGGATACCAGATGTGATTTCCGTTGGTGCGGAAGGTCTGTACCCAACAGTTCTCCACGTCGAGGATCTTGGAGCGCCGCTCCTTGCTGTCGCCGACGAAGCGGACGGTATAGCGCTTGCCCTCCTCGATGTCGGGCGGCAACTCGCACAACGGTTCGGCGAGCGCCGACGTCGCGAACGCGCCCGCGAGACACAAGCTTCCGGCCAGCATGGCGAATGACTTCATTACAGGGTCCTCCTATCACTACGTCGCCGGCCGGACGCCCTCGCGGCCCCCACCGGTGAACACCCTCAGGCTAGGTGACGGCGGGGAAGCGGGCAATCGGTAGTGTCTCAGTCTGAAAATCGACGCCCTTGAGATTCCCTCGCGCCGACACCCTATCCCCATGTATGCTTAGCGGGAAGCATCCAGGGTGTGGACCATGACCGTTCTCGAAGATGTCAGTGATCTTGTTATCAGGCTCGCCCCTGACGCCATATGTGACGACTGCATTGCGGTCAAGCTGGACCTATGTGAAGGACGGGACAGCGGAAGGCAGCATGCTAACCACAAGACGCGCGAGTTGGCGCCGAAGCCCGGCTTCGTTCGACGAAAGGATGCGTGTAGCGTTTGTGGCAAGGACAAGAAGGTGATCCGCTGTGCCTAAGGGCCCGAAGGGCGACAAGCGCCCCGCCGATGTCGTCGGCGCCGCCGTCATTGTCGCCAAAATCGCCGCCGGCGAGATCCAGGACGAGGTCGACGACGACGGCAAGGAAATGGCCGCCCTCTGGCGGTAGGGCGGCAAGGCCCGGGCCGCGAAGCTGACGGCCGAGCAGCGGTCGGAGATCGCCTGGAAGGCGGCGGCGAAGCGGTAGCAACGCGGAGGTTGACGATATTCATTTTTTCTGGCACAAATGAGGAAGAAAAAATGAACATGGAACGAACAGGTGCCCGCGATGTTTCGAGACAACACAATTGACGTGAACAACCGCTTAGCTGAACTCGGTTGGACGCTAGAGGAGTGGCTGGAAGTCATCGATGCGATGGTGGCGGCGCGAAACGGCTGCACCGAGAATGATCCTGCCGGCGCCCCTGGCTGGATGTCTTGGAAGGACGGTAGTCGCCGCCTCAGGGAAATGGGCCGGCCAAAAGGGCTTGAAAAGAGCGACCAGGATCAAATCCCTTGGGTGTTTGACAAAGAGCGCGGGCTTCGCTTTGCGGTTAGTAACACCGATGATGGCACAGCGCTGCCGAATCGTATTCCGCAGAACAGAAGCAAGAAGGGGCCGGCAACAGAAAGAGTTGTAGATTACAATCAGGGTTCCCTGTTTTCTGACGAAGATTTGGCTCAAAAAGTAGTTCCGTTGTCTATGGTCCGGCAGCATCCGGGTATTGTTGTCTCATGGTATCTCTGTGTTTTTTGCGAAGGCGATTTGTATCGTGCTGAGTTGTCATGCCCTGTGGCGACCGAGAACGGGTACTTCACGGACTTTTCGAAAGACTAGTATTGGTTGGGCCAGATGATGACGATCGGGCGAAGGTTCGTCGCGATAACCCCGATGAAGACTCCGACTTCGATATCCCTGTTAGGCGTAAGTAGTGTCCCATGCCGTTCAATCCGACCCGGCTCGGGGTCGCCAGGAAAAGGCGACTACTGAATAAGAAGAGATTCGCTGAACTACTCGATGTGGCCCAACATACCGTTGTCCGATGGGAAAAGGGGACGACGGAACCGACAGCCGAAAACCTGGATGCGTTCGCAAAGGCGTTACGCTTCCCTGTAGAGTTCTTTTCTGGACCGGACCTAGACGAGCCCATCACGGCTAGTTTTAGGAGCCACACGAGCATGTCGGCAGCCATCCGTGATGCGTCATTGGCGGCCGGCGCCATCGGCTTCCTGCTGTCAGATTGGATTGAGGATCGATTTGAACTTCCGCCGATCCATGTGCCGGACTTGCACCTTTATGAGCCGCAAGCGGCGGCGCGAGCGCTTCGAGAAGAATGGGGGCTAGGGGAAAAGCCGATCTCGAACATGACGCATTTGTTGGAGTCCAAAGGCGTTCGCGTTTTCTCTCTTGCCGAAAACACCGTCAGGGTGAACGCATACTCTTTGTGGAGGTGCGGAAAGCCGTATGTTTTTCTTAATACCTTTAAAAGTGCTGAGAGCAGCAGATTCGATGGATCTCACGAGTTAGCTCATTTGGTTCTTCACCAAGATGGTGGCAACACCGGCCGCAAGGCAGAAGAGGAAGCAAACCAGTTTGCATCGGCATTCCTCATGCCATCAGCAGATGTGAAGGCAATCCTGCCTCGGCCAAATTACCTTGCTCAGCTCGTGAAGGCGAAAGTTCGTTGGCGTGTTTCAGTAGCTGCACTGAACTACCGCTTACATAAGCTCAGCCTCACTTCCGAATGGCGATATCGAGACTTTTGCATTGAGCTTGCCAAGCGTGGCTACAACCGCGATGAGCCTGAGCCGATTGAGCGCGAGAAGTCGATTGTATGGCAAAAGGTTCTAACTGCTCTATGGACAGAACGGATGACGCAGGACCACATCGCGCGCGAGCTTTGCATCCCGAGCACCGAAGTCAATGGTCTCATTTTCGGAATGATCGTAGGTGCCGAAGATCGGCCGGCCAGCGGACACGAACTTTCTGTCGTCAAAAATAGCAATTAAAGGGACGCGATACTTAAACTCTCAATAAATTGGGGTGAATTGCGCCATACCACCTATGCCTTGAGAGTTTAAGTATCGTGTCCCTTTATTTGATTGAGCGAGGGTAGTGCAACGTGGATGCGAGCAGACGTCAGCTCGTCACCTCGAACAATCCGGCCCGCGGCGGGACGGGATCGCGGACCTCCGACACCACCTCGATGCCGAGCGCGTCTAGCTCGCCGTTGCCGAGGTCCGCGAGGCCGAGGGCGGCGGCGAGGAAGCGGTCGATTTCGCTTCCCTCGACGAGGCCGTCGGCCAGAGTCCGGAACTTGGCGACATAGTCGTCGCGGACATAAGGCCGCGCGCCGTTCGGATGGGCGTCGGCCACGGCCAGCTCGTCGTCCAGCATCGTCCCGTCGGTGAGCGTGATCACCGCGCGGGCGCCGAAGGCGCGCTTTCCCGGATCCGGTTCGTGGTAGCGCCGGGTCCATTCGGCATCCTCGACCGTGCGGACCTTTCGCCAGAGCGGGGCGACGGCACGGGCCCGCGCGGACGTATAGCTCGCGTCGTGGTGCCAGGTCCCGTCGGCAAGCGCGACGGCGAAGATATACATGGCGCTGTGGTCGAGGGTCTCGCGGCTCGCCTCGGGATCGTATTTCTGGGGGTCGTTCGCACCATTACCGATGATGCGGTGGGTATGGTCGCTGGTGTGGATCACCACCTCGGCGACCGTGTCGGGGTCCGGCACCCGGGCGCGCAGACGGAAGGCGAGGTCGATCAATGCCTGCGCCTGGTACTCCGCCGAGTGGGCCTTCGTGTAGGTTTCCAGGATGGCGCGGCGCGCCGCCCCCGGCGCCGGCAGCTCGAGTTCGTATTCGGCCTCGGGCCCCGCCAGCAACCAGGCGACGATGCTGTCGTCGCCCTCGTAGATCGGCGAGGGGCCGCTCTCGCCGCGCATCGCCCGGTCGACGGCTTCGATCGCCAACTTGGCGACATGCGCCGGCGCATAGGCCTTCCAGCTCGAAATCTCGCCCTTGCGCGATTGCCGCGTGGTAATCGCGACATGAACCGCGTGGTTGATCGCCTGGAAGGTGACCTCGACCGGCAGGCGCAACAGATCGCCGAGGCCGGCAACCGTGCCGGCGGCGAGATGCGCGATATGGTCGATGCGATGCTTGTTGAGGCAGATCGCCTTGGTGAGCGCGACGTCGACCTCGTAGGCGGTCAGGATCGCGCGCACCAGGTCGGCGCCGGCGAGGCCGCGCTGCTGCGCCACCGCCATCAGCGCCGGGATCATGTCGCCCGGATGGTTCATGTCCGCGGCGAGGAAGGTGTCGTGGAAGTCGAGTTCGCGCACCGCCGTCGCGTTGGCCCAGGCCGCCCACTCGCACGCCACCTTCACAGCCCCGCCGTGGCCGACGACGGTGGCGCCGTGTGGATGGGGATGGGCGATCGCCTGCGCGCGGGCGTTGGCCACCGGCCGGCGGGCGAGCGCCGCAATCGAGACGGCGGCGTTGTCGACGACGCGGTTCATCGCCATGCCCGCCGCCTCGGCGTCGACCGCCACGTCGTCCGCCGCGATCTCCGCGAGTTTCCAGGCCAGCTGCTCCGCCCGGGGCGTGGTCTCGCCCGGGGCGTGCACACGCAACACATGGCGCGCCATCGCACTTCTCCTCGCGCGCGGGCCCGCCGGTCGCGGCGGGGCCCGGCCGCGGACCTACTGCAGGTCGGCCGGGCCGTTCGGAATCCGCGGCGCGATCTTGGTCCCGCGCGGCAGGCGCTCGTCGGCCTTGAAGTTCAGCTCGATCTTGATGTTGTCCGGGTCATAGAGAAAGACCTGCCGGCCACCCGAAGCGATGTTGCCTTCCATCTCCGGGATCAGGCGGACGGCGTGCGGGATCTTGTTCCGCTTCAGCCGGCGGAGCGTCCCGGGCAGATCCTCGGCGAAGAGGGCGATGTGATCGAAACGGCCGGTGGTCTTGGCAGCGCGCATCTTGCGCGGGCTCAGATGCAGGATCGGGTGGCCACCCGCATAGAGCCAGGCGCCGGGCGAATCGAAGGGCGGGCGCGAGCCCGGCTTCATGTTGAGCGCCTTGTCGTAGAACTTGCAAGACTGGTCCAGATCGCTGCAGGCGATATTGTAGTGATCGATACCGTTGATCGACATCTTGGGGCCTCCCTCGTGGTCTCGCGCCGACGGGCGACGCTGCGAAAACGACGCCGGAGTGTAACGTCCGGCCCGGGCGAATGCCAAGCGGCACGCCCGTCACGGATCGGATCGGACCGTCTAGAACCGTCCGCGAATGGCGTCCTTCTGGGCGGCGACGTCGATCAGCACCGTGCGACCCTCGCCGTTCAGGCGTTGGGCCTCGGCCAGCGCCGGGGCCAGCTCGGCGATCCGGTTGACCTTGATGCCAACGGCGCCCATGCCCTCGGCGATCTTGGCGTAGTCGCCGTGCATGGTGGAAACGCCGAGGTCGCGCGCCTCCTCGCCGATGGCACCGCGACTGCCGAGCGAGTAGGTCGCCATCGCGCTGTTGTTCAACAGCACCGTGGTGATCGCCGCGCCGGAGCGTGCCGCGGTCTCGATGTCCGTGCCCGACATGCCGAAGGCGCCGTCGCCCATCAGGTTGAGGCAGAACTTCTCCGGGTGCGCCATCTTGGCGCCGATCATCAGCGGGATGCCGAAGCCGAGATGCGTGGTCTTGCCCCAGCCGACGAAGCTGTGCGGCACCGTCGCGCGGTGGAACGGCACGATGCAGTCGCGCGGCGCACCGGCATCGTGGGTGACGATCGAGTTCTCGAGGTCTAGGGCCTCGTTGATCTCGTGGATCACCCGATAATAGTCGAGCGGCTCGACCTCCGAGTGAAGGTGTTGCGTCCACTCGGCCATCCATTCCTCGCGGATCCCGGCGATCTCCGCCGCCACCGCCGCCCGGTCGCCGAAACCCTGCCCGCCGGTCTTCTCGCGGATCGCCGAAAGCAACGCCTCGATCGTCAGCGCCGTGTCGCCGACCAGGCCGATGGAGGCGGCCTCGTCCTTGTTGATGTCGTCCGGGTTGACCGTGTTGTGGATCAGCATCTTGCCCGGTTGGATCTTCTGGCCGTAGGGCGTGCGGGTGAGGCTCGTGCCGAGGGCGAGCAGCGCGTCGCATTCCGTCAGCCAGCGATGCGCCGGCAGAGTGGTCGAGCCGCTGCCGGCCCCGAGTGCCAGCGGGTGGCGCTCGTCGAAGGCGGACTTGCCGGGCATGGTGCAGAACACCGGCATCGCCGTCAGCTCGGCGAGCGCGCGCAACGCTTCCGTGCCGCCGGAGAACAACACGCCCTGCCCGGCCCAGATCATCGGCTTCTTCGCCCCGATCAGCGCCGCCGCCGCGGCCTCGACCGCGGCTGCCTCCGGCTGCTGGCGGGTGAGCGCGGGCGAGGCATAGGTCTCCGCCGCCGCCGCCACCTCGCCGGCACAGACGTCGCCGGTGAGTTCGACCACCACCGGGCCCGGCGTGCCGTTGCGCAGGCCATGGAAGGCGCGTCGCATCACGTCGGCGATCTGGTCCGTCGTATAGATCGCCTCGACCTGCTTGACCCAGCCCTGATAGCGCTCGGCCGCGGAGAAGTTCGGCCGGACCGAAATCTGCTTCAGGTCGTTGCCGCCGAGCATGACCAGGATGGGGATATTGTCGGCGGCGGCCTGGGCGATACCGCCCATGGCGTTCTCGGCGCCGGCCTGCGCCTGCACGGCGACGACGCCGAAGCGCTTCCGGTCGCTCACCCGGCTGTAGCCGTCGGCGGCCATCACGGCGCCGCGCTCGTGGCGAAAGGCGACGGGGCGGATGCCTTCGCGCGCCACCGCCGAGATCAGCGGGTTCGAGGGGAAACAGGACATCCACTCGACGCCTTCCTGTTTCAAGATCCGGGCGATGTAGTCGATGCCGTTCATGATGCGCGCTCTCCCCTGCTCTCTTCCAGACCGGCTACCTGTGGTCAAAGCCCGCGCGAGGTCAACCGTTGCCGTGTCCCGGGCCTCAACGAAACGCCGGCATCACCTCGTGGCAGATCCGATGCAAACTCGCCTTCACCGCTTCCGCGCCCAGCATGCCGCCGGCGTTCAACTCCAACACCACGCCGTCGATGCCCAGGACCTCGCGCCATTCGCGGAACCGGTCCGTCACCTCCGCCGCCGAGCCGAAGGCAACGCGCGAGGCGCGGATGTTGTCGTAGTCGAGCGCGGCGAGTGCCTTCGCCACCCGTTCGCGGTCGCCCGCACCCTGGGCCATCAACATGCGGGCCTGGCGGGCGAAATAATATTCGATGTTGGCCCTGGGCGTGTCGTAGCCGTCGGCCGCATCGGCGCCGACATAGGCCGGCACGCGGAGGTAGACGCTGCCTTCCCCGGCGTGGCCGCTTTCCTTCCAGACGGCGCGGTAACGGTTCAGGCTGTCCGCAAGCATGTCGAGGCCGTCGCCGCGCAAACCGACGAAGACCGGCAGGCCCTGGCGCGCCACCTTCTCGAAGGTCGCCGCCGAACTCGCCGCCATGCGCATCGGGGGGTGCGGGCGCTGGACCGGGGTCGGCACCACTTCGGCCTCGGTGACGCTGTAGAACCGGCCCTCGTAGGAGAATTTCCCGCCGGCCCAGGCCAGGCGCAGGACCTCGAGCGCCTCGTCGAAGCGCGCCTGGCTCTCGTCGTAGTCGATGCCGTAGCTGCGGTAGGCGCGCAGGAAACCGCTGCGGCCGATGCCGAACTCGAACCGCCCGCCGGAGATCTGGTCCAGCGTCGCGACTTCCTCGGCGATGCGCAGCGGGGTGCCGGCCAGCGGCAGGACATAAACCGCGAGGCCGACCCGCATCCGCCGAGTCCGCGCGGCGATCGCGCTCGCCGTCACGATCGGTGACGACAGGACCGAGCGGTCAGGGTTGAAATGAAACTCGGAAAGCCAGGCGCAATCCAGGCCCCACGCCTCGCCCGCGTCGACCAGGTCGAAGCCCTCGGCGAAGGCCCGGGTGCTGTCGCCGCCCTCGCGGAAGCCGAACTCCATGAACATGCCGAAGTGCATCGCGATTCCCAGTTCCTACCGCCGATGTGATCCCGGCGGCCATCGTGGCCCCGCCGCCGCACCGGGGCAAGTGCGTGTCCAGGTTCACTACATATGAGACGACGAGGTCTTCTTGGCTGTGATCTGTCGAAGGTACTCCTCGGGGGTTTTGCCTTTCAAGGCTCCATGAGGCCTGAAGGTGTTGTAGATGTTGGCGAACTTGTCGATCTGTGGGTTTAGTTTGTCGAGCTGGTCCTCGATGTCATGGCAGGCGTAGAACTCGTAGCGCCATGCGCCGTTGGCTCGCTCGACGCCGCCATTGAGCTGCGGCGTCCTCGGCGGCAAGACATAGACGGGGATCTTTCGGCTCTCGCAGGCGGCCTCGAACTCGGCCATGAACTCGGATCCACCGTCGACCTGGATGGCCTTCACGGGGAAGGGCAGGTCGGCCACGAGTTTGTCGAGGAAGCTCTCGGCGTTCCTGGCGGTCGCTCTGCGGAAGGCCTTGGCACAGGTGAAGCGGCTGACGGGATCGTAGGCGGTGAACTGCTTGACCGTGCGCTCGCCGGCCGGCGTGATGCTCAAGGTGTCGAGCTGGACCAGATCGCCGGGGGCCGTTGCCTTCATCCCCTTCGGCAAACGCTTGGCGTGTGGGCGCTTGGCTCTCTTGCCCTTGGCGCGTCGTCGCGCCACGGGCACCGGCACAACGACGCCGCGCGCGACCAGATGGGCGAGCATGCGACCAACGGTGCTGTCCGACAAGGTGAAGCCCTCTCGGCGCAGCAGCGGTCCGAGCTTGGCCTTGCCCCACATCGGGAAGTCGCGGCGCAGCCGTTCAAGCCGACGCAGCACCGCACTCGACCACTCTCGGCGACGACGGCGGCGAGGCGCGCGCGAGCGCGGCTCCAACCGCTCGTCCCAGCGATAGAGCGTGCTACGCGGCACGCCCACCGCCTGGGCCGCCGCCTCGGCCGTCAAGCCGTCACGCCGGGCCCGATGCCAACGCCGGACGGCGTCGCGTCTGAACGCTACGCATTTAGTGTCGGGCTCCGCGTTCAGACGCGACGCCGTCCTCCAACCCCTGATAACATGTCGGGGCAGGCCAAAAACCTGCATGGGGATCTCCTTCAAGCTGTTGGTCTCGCAACTCACAGCTTCGGAGATCCCCGCCTCTGCCGCCAGAGGCGCGTCTCACATCTATCTGAACCTAGTCAGTGCGCGCCGGCGTCGGCTTTGCTATGCTCAGCGCGAATTCTACGGCACCAGGGAGGCGACGATGGCCAGACGGGCATTCGAGGCGAAGGGCGTCATTCCGGCGACATTGCTGGCGTTCGACGAGGATCGGCAAATCGACGAGGGGCCGTCGCGCCGTCACCTCGCCCATGTCGCGGCGACCCGCGGCATCAGCGCCATCACCGTCAACGCGCACGCCTCCGAGGCGCACGCCTGCACCTTCGAGGAGCAGCGCCGTATTCTCGACATGACCATGGACGAGGTCGGCGACCAGCACGCCATCGTCAATGGCGTCTATGCCGACGGCTCCCTGATGGGGGCGGAGCTCGCCCGCATGGCCGAGGCGGGCGGCGCGTCGGCCCTGCTGATCTTTCCGCCGAACTCGATGCTGATGGGCGGCCAGCTCCGGCCCGAGATGGCGATCGCGCATTTCTCCGAGATCGCGGCGGCCACCGACCTGCCGCTGATCGTCTTCCAGTATCCCGCCCCCCTCGGCCTCGGCTATCCCTTCGACACGTTGCTGCGGATGATCGACGAGATCCCCGGAATCGTCGCCATCAAGGACTGGTCGAACGACGCCATGCTGCACGAGCGCCATATCCGCACGCTGCAGAACCTGCCGCGGCCCATCAGCGTGCTGACGACGCACAGCTCCTGGCTGATGAGTTCCCTGGTGATGGGCGCGAACGGCTTGCTGTCGGGCGCCGGCAGCGTCATCGCCGATCTGCAGGTCGCCCTCTTCGAAGCCGTCCAGGCCAAGGACCTGGCCCGCGCCCAGGCGATCAACGACCGGATCTATCCGCTCGCCCAGGCCTTCTACACGCCGCCGTTCCTCGACATGCACAACCGCATGAAGGAATGCCTGGTCATGCTGGGCCGGATGGAGAAGGCGATCGTCCGCCCGCCGTTGATGAAACTCCCCGAGGCGGAGCTGGCGCGCCTTCGCACCGCCCTCGACCAGGCCGGCATCCGGCCCGAGGGGGCGTTGCTTGACGCGGCGGAATAATCGGCGGCGCTTAACCCCGTCTTAACCACGAGCCGCTAGACTGACCGGACGTTCGACCCGGCCCCCGGCCGGCACGCGTACCCTCCGCACCGCCAGGGAAGGATGGTCCGATGTTCGATGGCATCACGCGTATCGTCCAGCTCGCCCGCCCGCGCCCCCGGCGCCGGCCCCGTCCGATTGAAAAGGTCGAGGCGGCCGACCCGCACCCGAAGGACCGTCGCAAGCCACAACGGCGCGCGCCGGGAGACGCGACGAAGGGCCGGCGGATCGATCTCGACGCCTGAAGGCCCGCGGGCAAATTCGCCAACCCAAATTGCTCCCACTGTCGATGGCGTCAACGACGATTGACCGGCCCCATGGCAGGGTCATCTGTGGATGACAGCGGGCCGGGCATGCAGAGCCGAACGCCCGCAAAACCGGTCTGGTCTATGTTCTGCCCGAGGACCTGGCGCAGGGATCCCGGATCGATTTCCTGCCATCGAAGGAGGGCAAAAAGGGAAAAAACTTGGCAACCGTATAGCGTAGCGTTACACTATACTATGATATTGTCGTTTCGTCATAAGGGCTGGAGATTTTCTACGAGACAGGCAGCGCAAGAAGGTTGCCTGCCGACCAGGCCCCGAAGATACGCCGGATTTTGACGGCGATCGACGAAGCCAATGAACCGGAAGAGGTAGGGCTGTTTCCCGGCTGGCGGCTGCACCCGCTGAGCGGAGACATGCAAGGCTTTTGGAGTGTCACCGTAACCGGCAACTGGCGGATTATTTTCCGGTTCGCCGTGGGCAACGCCTCGGAGCTGGACTATCTCGATTACCATTAGGAAAGGAAAACGCAGCCATGACCATGCACAGCCCCGCTCATCCCGGTGAAATGATCCGCGAGGAAATCATCAACCCGCTCGACCTCGATGTGACGAAGGCGGCGTCCGTGTTGGGTGTGACCCGTCCGGCCCTGTCGCGTTTGCTCAATGAGAGGGCGTCCCTGTCGCCGGAAATGGCCTTGCGCATCGAGAAGGCGTTCGGGCCAAAGGCCGACCACCTCATGCGCATCCAGCTTGCCTATGACATGGCCCGCGCGCGCGAAAAGGCCGGACAGTTGGAGGTTTCGACCGAATACGCCGAGCGTGGGCCGGTGTGATAACGGTGAGTATGGAAATGACATCGTGAACAAGATCACTACAGACCGTTTTCCTTTAAAGATGCCACACAGCATATTGGGGTCACGTCTTGCTTTTTGCCTTCATTAGCGCTCTCTAGGCAAAATGCAAGACTTGACCCCACAAAACGGCTGGACGTCAACGACCTTTCGGCCAAAGGTGCGTCGGTGTTGGGCAGGGTGACACTCGCTCAATCTGACCGACGGCCTCGCCCGGCGCGACGACCACGGCCGCGAGGCCATGGATAGCGGGCGAAATACGGGCTAGGTTCCGCCGCGGACAACGGCGGAGGCGCGGGAACATGGCCCAGAATTGGCGGGTCGGCATCGATATCGGCGGCACCTTCACGGACGTGGTGGCGCTCGACGGCGAAAGCGGGACGCTGCGGAGCGCCAAGGTGCCGAGCCGGCCCGACGCGCCGGTGGCGGCGATCCGGGAGGCACTCGCGGCCGTCGGCCTCGGGCTCGACGATGTCGCCGACCTGATCCACGGTACCACGCGGGTGACCAACGCCATCGTCGAGGATCGCCTGCCCCCGGTCGCGCTGATCCAGACCGAGGGCTTCACCGATACCCTCGACATCGGCCGGCAGAGCCGGCGCGAGCTCTACCGCATGGACAGCCTGCCGAAATTGCCCTCGCTAATTCCAGCCGCGCGGCGCGTGCCACTTGCCGAACGGCTCGACCATCGGGGTGAGGTCCTGCGGGACCTGACGGACGAGGAGATCGAACGGGCGGTCGACGCGGTCCGCGCGACCGGCGCGGAGGCCGTCGCCGTCTCGCTGCTGCACAGCTATGCCAACCCGGCGCATGAAATCCGCGTCGGCGCGCGTTTGGCGGCCGTCGCACCGCATGTCTCGCTGTCGCACCGCGTGAACCCCGAGGCGCGGGAGTTCGAGCGCACGGCGGCCACCGCCCTCAACGCCGCGGTCATGCCGATCACCGTCGACTACATGGCGGAGCTGGAGCGCGAGGTTCCGCTCGGCGACCGGCTGCACATCTTTCATTCGGCGGGCGGCATGGCCTCGCCCGAGGCGGTGCGCGAGCGGCCGCTGATCATGGCGCTGTCCGGCCCGGCGGCGGGCGTCGCGGCGGCGGCGCGGGCCGGTCGCGAGCTGAACCGGCCCGCAGTCCTCAGTTTCGACATGGGCGGGACGACGACCGACGTCTGCCTGATCCGCGGCGGCCGGGCGGAGGTGAGCGACGACCGCGCCATCGCCGGCCGGCCGTTGCGCCAGCCCATGGTCAACGTCCATTCGATCGGCGCCGGCGGCGGCTCCATCGTCAGCCTGGGCGCCGGCGGCCTTTCCGTGGGGCCGGAGAGTGCGGGTGCCGATCCGGGGCCGGCCTGCTACGGCCAGGGCGGGACCCGGCCGACGGTCACGGACGCCAATCTGCTGCTGGGCTATCTCGACGCGGACCGCCGCCTCGGCGACAGCATCCGCCTGGACCCCGACCTCGCCCGCGCCGCGCTCGAACCCCTGTCCGCGGCGCTGGGCGTCGACGTCGTCCGGTGCGCGCTGGGTGTCCTGCGGGTCGCCGACGCGACGATGGCCCGGGCGCTGCGCCGGGTGACGGTCGAGCGGGGCATCGACGGCCGCCAGGCCAGCCTGCTGGCTTTCGGCGGCGCCGGGCCGATGCACGCTGCGGGGCTGGCACGGGAGTTCGGCGTCTCCCAGGTCATCGTGCCCGCGGTCTCCAGCGGCTTTTCCGCGCTCGGCTGCCTGGTCGCCGACGTCAGCCACAGCCAGCAGCGCACCGTGCGCATGACGCGGGGCACCTGGGACGCCGCCCGCTTCGAGGCGATCCGGGCAGAACTGGCCGAACCGCTCCGCACGCCGCTGGAAGCCCGCGACCTCGGCCCCCGCATCGTCACCGAGAACATCGCGCTGATGCGCTATGCGGCGCAGAACTACACGGTCGAGGTGGCCTTCACGGCGCCGGCCGAAGCGGACCGGCTGGAAGCCGACTTCCACCGTGCGCACGAAGCGCTCTACGGCTTCGCCACGGACGAGGAATGGATCGTGCAGGGCGTCCGGGTGCAGGTCTCCGTGCCCTCGGAGATCGCGATGCCCGAGCCCGCGAGCGGCCACGAGAATGTCCCGCGCACCCGGGGAAGCTGCTGGTTCGCCCCCGACGCGCCGGTCGAGACGCCGCGCTTCGAGCGCGACGGCCTGGTGCACGGCGAAACCCTGGCGGGGCCGGCGATCGTGGAAGACGCGCTGTCGACCATCGTCGTGCCGCCCGGCTGGCATTGCCGACCCGACGCGCTCGGCAACCTGTTCCTGGAGGAGGCGACGTCATGACCGGAATCGATCCCTTCACGGTCGAGGTGATCCGCCACGGCCTGACGGCGGCGGCGGAGGAAATCACGCTCACGGTCATGCGGTCCGCCCGCTCACCGCTGCTGCGGGAAGCGGGCGACATGTCCTCTGCCCTGACCGATCATGCCGGCGAGCTGATCGCGCAGGGCCACGACATTCCCATTCACCTGGGCGTCATGGCGCAAACGGTGAAGGCGTTCCTGACCCTCGTTGCGCCCGAACGCCTCTCGCCGGGCGACGTCTGGTTCCTCAACTTGCCGGAGGTCGGCGGCAACCACCTGCCGGACGTCAAGGCGATCCGGCCGATCTTTCTCGACGGCCGGCTATTCGCCTTCGCCGTCAGCCTCGCCCACTGGCCGGATATCGGCGGTGCGATGCCCGGCAGCTATTTCGCCGAGGCGCGCGACGCCATTCAGGAAGGCTTGCGGATCCCGCCGCTGCGCCTTTTCACCGGCGACGGCCCGGACCGGGAGAAGCTGGAGTTCCTGCTGGCCAACGTGCGCTCGGCGGACGAGCGCGAGGGCGACATCCAGGCGCAGGTCGCCGGCACCCGGGCAGCGGAGGCGCGCCTGCTGGAACTGGCGGCCGAGCACGGCGGCGCCACCTTGATGGACGCGGTCGCCCGCCTGCACGACCTCTCCGAGGCCGCCATGCGCGAGGCGATCCGCAATCTCCCCGACGGGCGGTATGCGGGTGAAGACTTCGTCGACGATGGTGGCCCCGGGGGCAGCCCTGGGGGCGGCCCGGCCGGCATCCGGGTCGATATCGAGATCGAGGGCGACACGGCGGTATTCGATTTCGCGCGCACCGACGACAAGGTGGACAACTACCTGAACACCACGCCCTACGTCGCCTCGGCCGCCGTCTTCTATGCCATCAAGGCCATCGCCGGGCCGGAGATCCAGCCGAACGGCGGCTGCTATCGCCCGCTGACCATCCGCACGCGTCCGGGCTCCCTGCTCGATCCCGGACCGGACACGCCGGTGGTCGGCGGCAACCACGAAACCTCGCAGCGCATCGTCGATGCCATCATCCGCGCCTTCGAGACCACGCTGCCCGAGCGCCTGAGCGCCGGCGGCCCCACCACCGCCGGCGGCGTCATCATCGGCGGTCGCGGCGAGGATGGGCGCTACCGGGTCTTCTTCGAGCTGCACGGCGGTGGCGAGGGTGCCCGGGCGGAGCGCGACGGTATGCCCTGCGTCCGGGTCCATCTGGTGAACACGGCAAACACGCCGGCCGAGATCGTCGAGGCGGAATACCCGATCAGGGTCGAGCGGCAGGCCCTGCGGGAAGGCTCCGGCGGCGCCGGCCGGCACCGCGGCGGCGACGGCCTGGTACGCGAGTACCGCATGCTGGTACCCGACATGACCGTCACCACCGTCTTCGAGCGGCGTGTCGTACCGCCCTATGGCCTGCTCGGCGGTGAGCCAGGCGAAACGTTCCGGGTTTCCCTCTGCCACGATGACGGCCGCCGGGAAGAACTCGCCGGGAAGGCCAATGTTCGCATCGGCCGTGGTGATCGCATCCTTGTCGAATCCTGTGGCGGCGGCGGATATGGCGCACCCGACGGATCATGAGGAGCGCGGAATCAAACAAAGCGAAAGGGCCGTCGCAATGCGCTATTATTTACACGCGTATCGTGCGCACGCCGATACTTAAACCCTCCGGAAAGAAGAAAGCAACATAAGTTCAATAGCTTACGACTTCGTGTCGATCGTGCCACCGTCGAGGTCTCTTGACTTGACGTTACTCCCCCACACATTATGGGTTGTGCCTTGATTCGCCGTGTTTCGAACACCAGGGCATTCCTAAATTCCGGGTGGCATGAAACGATCGCCGGGAAAACAAACCAGGCTCTGGACAGAGAACCACTGTTTGGATCCCTGCTGCTGCTGACGTGGTCATGGTTCACCAGTCGGGGGAACCCCCAATGTTTCATGTTCAAGACGTGTTGATGGGATTCGGCGCGTGTGTTCGGCGTCATCTGGCTTTCCTGGCCCGTGACGAACGCGGTGCCACGGCAGTTGAATATGGTTTGCTGCTGGCCGGCGTCGGCTTGCTGATCCTGGTCGCCGTGTTCGAGTTGGGCGACGAGCTCGACAGCATGTTCACACACGTTCGCACGACCTTCACCGAGGCGAACAGCGGTAGCTGATCGCCGACGGTGTCGCGAGTTACGACGGCGCCCGCTCACCAAGCGGGCGCCGTTGGCGTTCGTGGGCTAGAATTTCACGACAGGATGCGGAGGTGCGAACTGATGACGTCGTGCATTACACCGATGGCGGGCAGTTTCGCTGCCGAGGTACAAGGTCTGCGGCTCGACGGCGGGCTGGCGGCGGCGGATTTCGACGCCTTGCGCGCCGGCCTCGACCGACATGGTCTGCTGATCCTGCGGGGCCAACTGTTGGACGAGCCGACGCTGCTCGCCTTCGCCAAGGGCTTTGGCGAGCCGGATCACATCGTGCGTGACGATTGGGCCAGCCGCCAGTGCCCGGAGATCACCTACATCACCAACCTCCGCGGTGCCGACGGTGCGCCGCTCGGCGGGCTCGGCAGCGGTGAAATCGATTGGCATTCCGATCAGTCCTACATGCCGGCGCCGGCGACGGGATCCTTCCTCTACGGCGTCGAAATCCCACCGGACGGAACGCCGACCTATTTCGCCAATCTCTATCTCGCCCACGAGGCCCTGCCGGAGACGACGCGGGCCCGGATCGAAGGGCTGAGCGTGATCTACAGCTACGCCAAGCGGGTCTCCACCTACGAAGGCGAACAGCCGAGCCCGGAGGAAATCCGCAAGATGGCGCCCGAGGTCCGCCACCCGCTGGTGCATATCCATCCGACGACCGGTCGTCGCGCGCTCTATCTCGATCCCACCACGGCGCTCGCGGTCGAGGGGCTGGCCGCGAACGAGAGCACCGGGCTGCTGGCCGAACTGGCGGCCCATGCGGTCCAGCCCGCCTTCGTCCATGCCCATGAATGGCGGATGGGCGACCTCGTCGTCTGGGACAACGCGGTGATGCTGCACCGGCGCGATCCCTTCGATGCCGACGCCAACCGTCTGCTGAAGCGCGCCACGGTCCGCATGCCCGCGAACCGGCATATACAGCCGACCGGCAGTTACGTCTGAGCGTACGGATTTAACGCGCGATCACGTCGCCGTAGCGCGCGACGAAACGACCCCAGGCTTCCTGCGCCGCACTCTCGGCATCGTCCAGCAGCCGCACCTCTTCGGCATTCGTCAGACGACCGCCGTCGACGACGACCGCACCGTCGACCAGCACCGTCTCCACGTCGCTGGCGTGGCCGTGATAGACGAGGTTGGCCACCGGATCGAGCATCGGGCGCAGACCGAAGCGATTGAAGTCGATCACCTGCAGGTCTGCCCGCTTGCCGATCTCCAGACTGCCGAGATCGGCCTCCCGGCCCAGCACCCACGCGCCATCGATGGTCGCCAGGCGCAGGGCCTGCGGCGCCGGCAGCGCCAGAGGATCGCCGGTCTTCACCCGGGCCATCAGGATCGCCGAGCGCAAGACCTCGTAGTGGTCGGCGAACATGCCGTCGATGCCGAGGCCGACCCGAATGCCGCGGCGCATATAATCCAGGATCGGCGCGATTTTTCCGCGTGCCGCGTTGATCATCGGGCAATGGGTCACACAGGCCCCGGCATGCGCAAGCGTCCCCGCCGCGGCCTCGTCCATCACGTAGCAATGCGCCAGGATGGTATCGCCCGCCACCAGGCCGTTGGCCTGGAGGTAATCGGTCGGGCTGGTGCCGTGCAGGCGCTGGATGATCTCGACCTCCGCCTCACCCCAGCCGAGGTGCGTCGCCAGCAACAGGCCCAGACGATCGGCCTCGCGCCGGCAGGCCCGCAGCATCTCGGGCGAGGTGAAGATGGTCATGTTGGGCGCCATCATGACGTTGATGCGGTTATCGGCCGCGCCGTGCCAGGTCTCGGCGAACTCGACCGCCTGCGCCAGCTGCGTTTCGCGAAGCGCGGCGTCGTAGCGGAACTCGCCGGCCCGCGCGCCTTCGGGCTCGACGTCCTGGATCATGACGCCGATCCAGCTGCGGCTGCCGAGCTGGTCGACGAAGGGGGCGAAGACGTCCGCGTCCTCCTCCGTCTCCACCGTCGTCGTCACCCCGCCGCGCAAGGCTTCCGCGTAGCTGAGAGAACCGATCGCCAGCCGCTCGGCCCGCGTCGCGACATCGCCCATGGGCAGGTACATGCCGAGCACGCAATCGAGGCTGGCGTCCTCCGCCCGGCCCCGGAACATCGTGTAGCCGAGATGGTTGTGGGTGCTGATAAAGCCGGGCGCGACGACTTTGTCCCGGCCCTCGATGATACGCGACGGTGTCGGTCGGCGGGCCGCGACCTCGGCACTCGGTCCGATATCGACGATGCGATTTCCCTCGACGTAGACCGCCGCATCCCGCAGCACTGTATCGTCGGCATCGACGGTCAGCACCGTCGCATCGCGGATCATGATTCCCATAAGCCCCTCCCCGCCTCTAAGATCACGAGCCTAGGCGCCCGGCACCGTCCGGGTCCAGCGCGGAGTCGCCCGATGACCGAGGTCTTCCCCCATCTCTTCTCGCCCCTGAAGGTCGGTACCTACACCTTGAAGAACCGCGTGATGAACACGGGCCACGCGGCACACTTCCAGACCGGCGACGGCCTGCCGACGGAACGCTATGTCGACTATGTGCGCGAACGCGCCCGCGGCGGGGCCGGCATCATCGTCACCGGACATACCGTGCCGCACTATGACGGCGACGCCTCGCTTTCGCTCGCCAACTTCGACGAACGCATCACCGAGGTCTACCGCCGCTTCGCCGAGGCGACGCACGCCCACGACGTGCCGATCCTGGCGCAGATGGGCCATCGCGGCCGCCGCGTCTCCGATACCACCGCCTGGCTGCAACGCCCGAGCCTGGCGCCCTCGGCGATTCCCGCACCGGACTTCTCCGTGCCCATGCTGATGCCGCGCGCCATGACCACGGGCGAGGTCGAGGCGATCGTCGAGAGCTTCGCCCAGGCGACCGACCGTGTCGTCCGCGGCGAGATGGACGGTGTCGAACTTTCGATCGGCATGGACTATCTCTTCACCAACTTCCTCAACCCCGAGGCCAACCGGCGCGACGACAAGTACGGCGGCGCGACGCTCGGCGAACGGATGACCTTCCTCGACGACGTGCTCGACGTGGTGCGCGCGGGCCTCGGCCCCGACCGCCTGCTCGGCATTCGTTTCTATGACGATCTCGAGGCGTTCTCGCTAGGCCTCGACGACTATCGCGACGTCGCCCGGTTGCTCGAGGCCGGCGGCAAGGTCGACTACTTCAACATGTGGCAAGGCCTGGTGCCGAGCCCGCGGAGCGGGCGCGACCACTGGCCGGCGCACTACCGCCCGCCCGGTGCCTTCCGCCACCTGCCGGCGGGCCTGAAGGCCGTGGTTTCACTGCCCGTCGTCGGCACCGGCCGGATCGACTCGCCCGGCCTGGCGGAGGATTTCGTCGCTTCCGGCAGCGCCGACATCGTCGGCCTCGCCCGCGCCCTCATTGCCGACGCCCATTGGCCGAACAAGGCGCAGGGCGGCCGGGCGGAGGATATCCGCACCTGCATCGCCTGTACCCAGAGCTGCGTCGGCCACATCTATGTCGGCATGGGCGTCGGCTGCATCTACAACCCCGTCACCGGGCGGGAACGGGAATGGGCCGAGCTGCCACGCGCGGCGGCGGCCAAGAAGGTCGTCATCGTCGGTGGCGGCCCGGCGGGCATGGAATGCGCCCGCGTCGCGGCCGAACGCGGCCACCGGGTCGTGCTGTTCGAGGCGGCACGGCGCCTCGGCGGCCAGGTGGCCCTCATCACGCAGATGCCGGAGCGGCAGAACTTCGAGGAGATCATCCTGTTCTTCGAGCGCCAGCTGGCGAAGCTCGGCGTCGAACTGCGCCTCGCCACGACCGCCGACAAGGACTCGATCCTCGCCGAGGCGCCGGACGCCGTCGTCGTCGCGACCGGCAGCCAGGCCTTCCGCCCCGCGATCCTCGGCACCGAGCAACGCCACGTGCTCACCGCGCGCGACGTCCTGCAGGGCAACGCCGAGATCGGCGAGCGCGTGCTCGTCGTCGACACCCTCGGCCGCGCCGAGGCGCCCGGTGTCGCCGAATATCTGGCCGACGAGGGCAAGGCGGTCGAGATCGTCACCGGGCTCGAGTATGTCGGCCGCGACATGCCGGCACCGGCCTGGCATCACCAGTTCGAACGGTTGCTCGAGAAAGGCGTGAAAATGACCCCGTTCACCGGCGTGTGGGAGGTCAACGCCGACAGCGTCGACGTCTACAACGTGGTCAGCCAACAGCCGGGCGAGATCGAGGATATCGACACCGTCGTCCTGGCCTCGGGCGGCGCGGCGGAGGACGGGCTGTTTCACGCGCTGCAGGGGGCTGGACCGGCGATCCATCTGGCCGGCGACGGCTATCAGCCGCGCGATATCGAGATGGCGGTAATCGACGGCCATCGCATCGCGCGCGAGATCTGAGTGGGGCAAGCGACATTCCGGGTTGTCTCCTGCGGAAATGTCGGCAATCTAGGCAAGGCAATTGGAGGAGGGACAGGACATGGCTGTGACACGCGGGACGGCGGAGCAGGAATTGATGGATCGGGCAGCCAAGGTGCTGCCGGCGGGTGGCTTCGGTAACTTCCCCGCCGACGTCGTGATCGCCGAAGGCCAGGGCGGCCGGGTGCGCGACGTCAGTGGGAACGAGTACGTGGATTTCCTGCTTGGCTCCGGCCCGATGTTCGTCGGCCACGGCCATCCCAAGGTGATGGCGGCGATCCAGGACCAGCTGCCGCGCGGCACCACCTTCTTCGCCAACAACCCCGCCGGCATCGAACTGGCCGAAGCGATCTGCGATGCCGTGCCTTGCGCCCAGCAGGTCCGTTTCGTCTCCTCCGGCTCGGAGGCGGACATGTATGTCATGCGCCTCGCCCGCGCGCACCGCGGCCGGGAAAAGATCCTGAAGTTCGAAGGCGCCTACCACGGCATGAGCGATCACGCCCTGATGAGCACGTTTCCCAAGCTGTCGGGAAATTCCTCCGACCCGCAACCGGACTCGGCCGGCCTCTCGCGCCGCATCCAGAACGAGGTTCTCATCGCCCCCTTCAACGACATCGAAGCAGCGAAGCAGATGATCACGGCGCACGCCGACGAGCTCGGCGGCGTCATCGCGGAGCCGTTCCAGCGGCTGATCCCGCCGGTGCCGGGCTTCCTCGAAACCCTGCGCGAGGAATGCACCCGGCACGACATTCCCTTGATCTTCGACGAGGTCGTCACCGGCTTCCGCTTCGCCTACGGCTGCGCCCAGGCGCTCTACGGCGTGACGCCGGACCTCTGCAGCCTCGGGAAGATCATCGGTGGCGGCTTCCCCCTGGCGGCGATCGCCGGCAAGGCCGAGATCATGGCGCACTTTGACATCGGCGCCGTCGGTGAGAGCGGCTTCACCCGCCAGGTCGGCACCCTGAGCGGTAACCCGGTCGCCTCGGCCGCCGGGCTCGCCACCCTCGAGGTGCTGCGCGAGCCGGGCGCCTATGAAAAGGCCTATGCGACCGGCGAGACGATCATGGCGGCGCTGGCCGAGAATTTCGCCCGGGTCGGCATCCCGGCCGTCGTGCTGGGCAACCCGACGCTGTTCGACGTGGTGATCACGGAGGAGACCGAGCTCCACGATTACCGGGCCGTCGCCCGTGGCGACACGGCCCGGCAGGCCCGCTTCAACCAGCTGCTGCGCGAACGCGGCATCCTGAAAACGGAAAGCAAGTTCTACGTCTCCCTCGCCCACGACGCGGACGACATCGCCCACACCACGACGGCGATCGCCGAGGCCGTCGACATCCTGAAGGCGGAGGGCTGAAGGTGGCCCCGTCGATCTTCGCGGATGACCTTAAGTTCACGCCGTGGTGGTGGGAATGGGCCCCGCGCCGCGACCCCATCGAACCCGACCTGCCGAAGGACTGCGAGATCGCCATCGTCGGCTCCGGCTTCACCGGGCTTTCGGCCGCCCTCACCCTGGCACGGGCCGGACGGGACGTCGTCGTCATCGAGGCCGATGCGCCGGGTTTCGGCGCCTCCAGCCGCAACGGCGGCCAGGTCGGCAGCGGCAACCAGCGCTACACCACGCAGCAGCTGCACGACATGTACGGCCCCGCGCTGACGGGTGAGCTACTGCGCGAAGGGACGGCGGCGCTCGAATATGTCTGCGGCCTGATCGAGCGCGAGGAGATCGACTGCCATTTCCGCCGCTCCGGCCGGTTCCGCGCCGCGCGGCGCGCCTCGCACTGGGAGCCGATGCTGCGCGAGCACGAGGCGCTCCGCGAGATGACCGGCCTCGACTTCACCGCGGTCCCGCGGGAGAGCTTACGCGACGAGATCGACACCGACCTCTATCACGGCGGCGTCGTGCTGAACGAGGATGCGACGGTGCATCCGGCGATGTACCACAGCGGCCTGCTGGAGCGGGTGGAGGCGGCCGGCGTCCGTGTCGTGCCCTTCACCCGGGTGCAAGCCTTCGAGAAAGAGCGGCAGCGGATCGCGCTTCGCACCAGCCGGGGGGAGATTTCCGCCTCCAACGCCATCGCCGCCACCAACGGCTATACCACCAACGTCACGCCCGACCTGAAGGCCCGCGTCGTACCGATCCCCTCCGGCATCATCGCGACGGAGGAGCTGCCCGACGAGGTCATCGCCCGGTTGCTGCCGAACCGGCGGGTGATGGGCGAGACGGGACGGATCTACCACTATTACCAGGTCAGTCCCGACGGTGTCCAGGTTCACTACATATGAGACGACGAGGTCTTCTTGGCTGTGATCTGTCGAAGGTACTCCTCGGGGGTTTTGCCTTTCAAGGCTCCATGAGGCCTGAAGGTGTTGTAGATGTTGGCGAACTTGTCGATCTGTGGGTTTAGTTTGTCGAGCTGGTCCTCGATGTCATGGCAGGCGTAGAACTCGTAGCGCCATGCGCCGTTGGCTCGCTCGACGCCGCCATTGAGCTGCGGCGTCCTCGGCGGCAAGACATAGACGGGGATCTTTCGGCTCTCGCAGGCGGCCTCGAACTCGGCCATGAACTCGGATCCACCGTCGACCTGGATGGCCTTCACGGGGAAGGGCAGGTCGGCCACGAGTTTGTCGAGGAAGCTCTCGGCGTTCCTGGCGGTCGCTCTGCGGAAGGCCTTGGCACAGGTGAAGCGGCTGACGGGATCGTAGGCGGTGAACTGCTTGACCGTGCGCTCGCCGGCCGGCGTGATGCTCAAGGTGTCGAGCTGGACCAGATCGCCGGGGGCCGTTGCCTTCATCCCCTTCGGCAAACGCTTGGCGTGTGGGCGCTTGGCTCTCTTGCCCTTGGCGCGTCGTCGCGCCACGGGCACCGGCACAACGACGCCGCGCGCGACCAGATGGGCGAGCATGCGACCAACGGTGCTGTCCGACAAGGTGAAGCCCTCTCGGCGCAGCAGCGGTCCGAGCTTGGCCTTGCCCCACATCGGGAAGTCGCGGCGCAGCCGTTCAAGCCGACGCAGCACCGCACTCGACCACTCTCGGCGACGACGGCGGCGAGGCGCGCGCGAGCGCGGCTCCAACCGCTCGTCCCAGCGATAGAGCGTGCTACGCGGCACGCCCACCGCCTGGGCCGCCGCCTCGGCCGTCAAGCCGTCACGCCGGGCCCGATGCCAACGCCGGACGGCGTCGCGTCTGAACGCTACGCATTTAGTGTCGGGCTCCGCGTTCAGACGCGACGCCGTCCTCCAACCCCTGATAACATGTCGGGGCAGGCCAAAAACCTGCATGGGGATCTCCTTCAAGCTGTTGGTCTCGCAACTCACAGCTTCGGAGATCCCCGCCTCTGCCGCCAGAGGCGCGTCTCACATCTATCTGAACCTAGTCAGACGGCAAGCGGATCCTCTGGGGCGGGCGGGCCAAGGGCAATCCCCACGCGCCGCGGGCCGAGGACTACACCCATCTCTACCGGGGGCTGATCCGCCTGTTCCCGGAACTCGACGGGGTGCGGATCACGCATGCCTGGGGCGGCTACGTCGCCTACACCAAGGATGTCTTCCCCCACGCGGGCGAGCGCGACGGCATCCACTACGCCATGGGCTATTGCGGCAGCGGAGTCGCGCGATCGACCCATCTCGGCCACAAGATCGCCCTGAAGATCCTGGGCGAGGCGGAGGGCGCCACGGCCTGGGACCAGCTCGAGTTCAAGCCCTATCTGGCCTCGGGCGTCGCCCAGGCGATGGTGCCGGCCGTCTCGAACTGGTACCGCCTGCTCGACGCAATGGAGCGCTGAGCCGACCCCGACGAGGAGAGCGCCGACGATGCCGTCCACCGTTACCCCGTCCCGGATCGATTGCTACCAGCGCGACGGCGTGACGCTGTTGCCGGACGCGTTTTCGCAAGACTGGATCGAGACCCTGCGCCGCGGCCTGGCGCGCAACCTCGCCCATCCCGGACCCTATCGCCGTCACTACACGGCCGAGGGCAAGCCCGGCGGATTCTTCGGCGACTACTGCAACTGGCGCCGGATCCCCGAGTACGAGGACTTCGCGCGCAACTCTCCGGCCGCCGAGATCGCCGGCCGGCTGATGCGCTCCGACAAGGTCAACCTGTTTCACGAGCATGTCCTGGTCAAGGAGCCCGGGACCGAAGACAGGACGCCCTGGCACCACGACCAGCCCTATTACTGCGTCGACGGCTTCGACAACGTGAGCCTGTGGATCCCGCTCGACCCCGTACCGGCATCGCGTGGGGTGGAATTCATTCGCGGCTCGCACCGCTGGGGGCGTTGGTTCACGCCGACCAAGTTCACCGGCGTCGACTACACGCGGGACGACGACGGCTCCGAGGCCATGCCCGACATCGAGGCCGAGCGGGACCGGCACGACATCGCCAGCTTCGCGATGCAGCCGGGCGACTGTGTCGCCTTCCATTTCCGCACCGTGCACGGTGCACCCCGCAACGCCTCGCCCGATACCCGGCGCCGCGCCGTCTCCTTCCGCTGGACCGGCGACGATGCCCGCTTCGTCGTCCGGACAGGCGAGATGTCGCCGCCGTTCCTGGACTTCGAGGCCTGCATCCATCGGCCGGGCGACCCGCTCGACAGCGATCTGTTTCCGGTCATTCGCAGGGGCCCGGGCGAGGGAGACTGAGAAGCGCCGGATCCGGCAAGGCCGGGAGGAGGCAGGCATGGGGGAAGATCGCGCGGAGCGCCGCCTGGCGGCGATCGTCGCGGCGGACGTGGTCGGCTACAGCCGGCTGCTGGCCCGCGACGAACGCGCGACGCTTGCCGCCCTGAAAGCGCACCGGGACGAACTCTGGCTGCCGGAGGCCCGGGCCCGCGGTGGCCGCCTGTTCGCCACCGCCGGCGATTCCGTCCTGATCGAGCTGCAAAGCGCCGTGGCCGCCCTCGAATGGGCTCTCGCCGTACAGGGAGAAATGGTGAAGCGCAACGCCGGGATTGCCGACGACCGGGCTCTCCGGCTCAGGATCGGCATCAACATCGGCGAAGTGATCGCGGACGGCGACGACATCTTCGGCGACGGGATCAACATCGCCGCCCGTATCGAGGCCCTCGCCGATCCGGGCGGCATCGCGCTGGCGGACGACGCGTACCGGCAGATCATCGGCAGGCTCGACGTGAAATTCGTGGATGGCGGCGAGCAGGTGCTGAAGAACATCACTCGGGCCGTCAAGATCTGGCACTGGCACGAAGGCATGCAACCCGTCGAAGACGCGCCGCCCGCTGCCGACGGCGACAGCAGCATAATGACTCTCATC
The DNA here is from genome assembly GCA_951812805.1 of uncultured Alphaproteobacteria bacterium. Classification (GTDB taxonomy): domain Bacteria; phylum Pseudomonadota; class Alphaproteobacteria; genus JASLMY01. The sequence goes on from CATOSZ010000005.1 coordinate 427,767, forward strand.
GCCCGGATCGAGCCGCCGACCGTTGCCGTTCTTCCTTTCGTCAATCGCAGTGCGAACGAGGAGCTGGAGTTCTTCTGCGACGGTCTGACGGAGAGCCTGACGACCGATCTCTCGCGCGTGCTGAGGATCGCCGTCGCACCGGGGGCCGACAGTTTCGCCCTGAAGGGCCGCGGGCTCGGCGCCCGGGAGGCCGCCGCCGAGCTCGGCGTACGCTATCTGATCGAGGGCAGCGTTCAGGCGATTGGCAATCGGCTGCGCATCAATACGCAGTTGACGGATTCGGTGTCGGGAGAGTTGCCCTGGGCCGAGCGGTTCGACCGCCTCGCCGATGACCTGTTCGCCACGCAGGACGAAATCTGCGATGCCATCGCGCTTGCCGTGGACGTGGCGCTCGCCTCCGGCGAGGCAGCGCGATCGCGATTTTCGGGAACGGAGAGCGCGGACGCCCGCCACCATGTGCTGAGGGCCTGGTGCCTGCTGTCGCGCTATACGCCGGTGGATTTCGACCGCGCGATGGGAGAGGCGGATCGCGCACGGGCGATCGACCCCGACTATGCCGAAGCCCACGCGCGAGCGGCCAGTTCACGCATCGGGCGGGTCCTCTACGCCCCGACACGGAACGACGAGACGCTGCTGGACGAAGCCATCGATCTCGCACGACGTACCCTTGCGCTCTCGCCCACGGCGGGCGAAGGGCATTCGGTGATCGGACTTGCATATCTCGCCCGGCGGAACTTCGAACAATCCTTGGAGGCCTGCCGGCGCGGCGTCGAGATCTCGCCGGCCAACGCCACGCTGCACAGCGTCTTTGCCCGCCCCCTGATCGCGACCGGACGCTTCGACGAGGCCTACCGGGAGACGATCGAAGCGCTTCGACTGCAACCCAACGCCTTTCCGATGATCCTGCTGCTGCTGGGTCTTGCCTGTCTCTCGAGTGGGCGCATCGAAATCGCCGTGGCGGCACTGGAACGGTTTCGCACCCTCGCGGCGCACCTGAGCCAGGGCCACGCCCTGCTGGCCGCGGCCTACGCGGCGAACGACGAGGCGGCCAGGGCGCGCGCGCTGGTCGACGACATCCTGGCCGTCGATCCCGCCATCACGGTGCGCCAGATCCTCGGTCCCTATCCCTTCGAGGATCTGGCGGACGACGAGCGGCTGGCGACATTGCTGCGACAATGTGGCCTGCCCGACGGCGACTCGGTGATGGTCGCACCCGACCCGACCCCGAAACGGAGGATGCCATGACGACGGACTTTCAGTTTTCCAACGCCCACCACGACCTGATGGCGCGGGACGAAGCGCATATCATCGGCTGGCGCTACGAGCCGCGCATCATGTTCTCGGGCGGCAGTGGCATTCGCCTCACCGACGTCGACGGCAACGAGTACATGGACCTCACCGCCGGGATGATGTGCATGGTGCTGGGCCACGGGCACCCGGAACTGACCGAGGAGATCAAGGCCCAGGCGGAACGCCTGGTGCACCAGTCCTCCTGGTTCTCCAACCCCTGGCTGGTCGAGTTTGCCGAGCTGATCGCCTCGACGCTGCCGGACGGGCTCGACGTGGTGAACTTCGCGGTCACCGGATCGGAGGCCAACGAGATCGCCATGCGCATGGCGCTCGGCGTCACCGGCAAGTACGACATGGTCTCGCTGATCCGCGGCCTGCATGGCGGCAGCCTGGCGGCCGAGGCGGTGACCAGCGTCGGCGGCGGGCGCAAGGCTGGGCTCGGGCCCCTGATGCTGCCGGCGCACCGCAACGCGATCTACGCCCCGCTCTGCTACCGCTGCCCGATCAACCTCGAATACCCTGGTTGCGACATCGCCTGCCTGCCGGCGAGCGAGGAGCTGATGGAGCATGTCACCAGCCGGGAGATCGCCGCGGTCCTGGCCGAGACGATCCCCGTCGCCGGCGGCATGGTGGTCCCGCCCGACGCGTGGCTTGCCCGCCTGAAGGAGCTCGCGGCGCGTTGGGGCGCCCTGCTGGTGCTGGACGAAGCGCAGCTGGCCCCGGCCAAGACCGGCCACATGTGGGGCTTCCAGCGCGACGACGTGGTGCCGGACGTGGTCACCTTCGGCAAGGGCATGACCGCCGGTCTCGGCATCGCCGGCACGGTAACGACGCGGGAGATCGCCGAGCAGTCCCGCGGCAAGGCGGGCATGCCCTGGGCCGGAACCTATTCGGGCGATCCCTTCCCCGCCGCCGTGGCGCTCAAACAGCTGCAGATCGTGCTGCGGGACGACTATGCCGGCCGCGCCGCCCGCCTGGGCCAGGTGATGGAACGGCGCCTGCGCGAGCTCGCGGCCGCGTTCGAGCCGGTCGGCGACGTCCGCGGCCGGGGTCTCTACTGGATGCTCGACATCGTCACGCCCGGCAGCCGACGGCCCGACCCCGTGATGGCGGAACGCATCCGCTACAACGCGCTGGAGGAGGGGCTGGTGTTGATCGCGGTGAAGAACTTCATCCGCATCTGTCCGGCCCTGGTCATCACGGAAGCCGAAATCGACGACGCGGTCGGCCGCCTGGAAACGGCCGTCCGCCGGGCCCTCGACGGCCACCCCCGGCACCTGGACCTCACGGTTTCGGGCTCCTGCGCGTTTCGGAAAGTCCCGGACACCGATTACGGAAAGTCCTGGCCAGAGATTTCAGTAAGTCGCGGCCAGTGATTCCGGAAAGTCCCGGACAGCATCACGGGGCGATCTGAGTTCAGCTTTCGGGTGCGCCGTCTCGGCGTCTACCTCTTGGCTTTTGCCGGGAGGGGACATGCCCAGACGGAAGCAGACGAGACGAACGACGGTGAGAGATGCACGAACGATCCTGCGGCTGACGCATGACCAAGGCCTCTCGGCGCGAGAGGTGGCGGAACGGCTGAAGGTCTCCAAGACGACAGTGTCGACCTATTTGCTGCGGGCCCGCGAGGTCGGCCTTACCGCCTGGCCGCTGCCGGCGGAATACGAGGACGACGCGGTCCTGCAAGAGACGCTGTTCCGCCGCATGGGCCGGCCCCCGCGCGACAGGTGCGAGCCGCACTGGCCGACGGTCGCGGCCGAGCTGAAGCGCAAGGGGGTGACGCTGACCCTGCTCTGGCAGGAATACCGCGCCTCACATCCCGATGGCTACGGCTACACCTGGTTCTGCGAAGCCTTCACGGCGTTCAAGCGGCGCACCGGCGCCACCTGGCGCAACCGCCACGAGGCCGGTGCGGTCATGCAGACCGATTATGCCGGCCAGACGGTGGACATCGTCGACCCCGAGACCGGCGAGGTGCACGACGCGCAGATCTTCGTCGCCGTGCTGGGCGCTTCCTCGCTCACCTTCGCCACCGCCAGCCTGACCCAGCGCCTGCCCGACTGGGTCGCCGGACAATGCCGGGCGCTCGCCTACTTCGGCGGCGTGCCCAAGAGCATCGTCTGCGATAACCTCAAGGCCGGCGTCGCCAAGCCGCTCTGGTTCGAGCCGACCCTCAACCCGACCTTCGCCGCGCTCGCCGAGCACTACGACACCACCGTCCTGCCGACCCGGGTCCGCAAGCCGCGCGACAAGGCCAAGGTCGAAGTCGCCGTCCAGGTCGTCGAGCGCTGGATCCTGGCAAGACTGCGCAATACGCGCTTCTTCTCCCTCGACCAGCTCAACCGGGCGATCCGCGACCTCCTCGAGGAGCTCAACGAGCGGCCCATGCGCAACCTTGGAAAGAGCCGGCGCCAGATGTTCGAGGCCATCGAGCGCGAGGCCCTGGCACCCCTGCCGACGACGCCCTTCGAATATGCCGAATGGAAGACCGCCAAGGTCCATTCCGACTATCACGTCGACGTCGAGCGCAGCTTCTACTCCGTGCCGCACGGCCTGATCGGCCGCAAGGTCCAAGTCCGGCTCACTCACCGCACGGTCGAGATCTTCCACAACCACAAGCGCGTCGCCAGCCATCTCCGCCGCTCACCGCATGGCGGCCATGCCACGATCCCGGCCCACATGCCCAAGGCGCACCAGCGCTATGCCGAGCGAACGCCACAAAGCCTGATCGACCAGGCCAGCCGCATCGGCCCCAACGCCGCCCTCCTGGTCGAGCGGATGATCCGCGATCGGCCCCATCCCGAGCAAGGCTATCGCAGCGCCATGGGCGTCTTGTCGCTCGCCCGCCGATACGAACCGGAACGCGTCGAGGCCGCCTGCGCACGCGCGCTCACCATCAACACGACCAGCTACTCATCGCTCGCCGCCATCCTCAAGTCCGGCCTCGATCGCACACGCCCCGAGCGCGAACCGCTTCTGCCGCTGCCGCCACACACCAACATCCGCGGCCCCGGCTACTACCGATAACCAGGAGAAGACACCTCATGCTGACACACCCGACCCTCGACCAGATGCAGGCCCTCGGCTTCAAGGGCATGGCAGAGGCTTACCGCGACATGGCCGAGCGAGGCCAATCATCGGAATTGAACCGCGAGGACTGGCTCGCCCTCATGCTCGACCGCGAGGCCGCCACCCGCGCCGACAAGCGCCTCGCCAACCGCCTCAGACAGGCCAGGCTACGCTTCCCCGAGGCCTGCATCGAGGACATCGACTTCGCCGCCGAACGAGGCCTCGACCGCCGCGCCGTCCTCTCTCTCGCCCAGGGCGTCTGGCTCAAGGCACACGAGAACCTCATCGTCACCGGCCAGACCGGAACCGGCAAGACATGGCTCGCCTGTGCCATCGCCCATCAGGCCGCCAGGCTCGATCATTCCGTCCTCTACGTCCGCATGCCCAGGCTCTTCGAGGACCTCGCCATGGCCCGCCTCGACGGCCGGCTGCCCCGCCTGATCGACCGCCTCGCCCGGGTCCAGCTGCTCGTCCTCGACGACTGGGGAACCCATGGCCTGACCGACCGCCAGCGCCTCGATCTCCTGGAAATCTGCGAGGAACGATACCACCGACGCTCAACCCTCATCACCGCGCAGATCCCCGTGACCGCCTGGCACGACCTGATCGGCGAGGCCACCATCGCCGACGCCATCCTCGACCGCGTCATCCACAACGCCCACCGCATCGGCTTGAAAGGCGACAGCATGCGAAAGAAGAAATCGACGACCGACTTGACCCAGCCAACCACAACGGAAAACAATCCCGACTGACGGCAACAAGGCACCCGAAGCCAAACTCCCGGAACCGGCCGGGACTTTATGAAATCGGTGGCCAGGACTTACTGAAACCGCCGTCCGGAACTACCGAAATCCGCAGGCTCCCTCGCCGCCACGCCGACCTGAACGAAAAGGGGCCGCCCCGAAGGGCGGCCCCTGGTACGCGTAACCGGGTTCGGTCGGCTTACATCATGCCGCCCATGCCGCCCATGCCGCCCATGCCGCCCATGTCGGGCATGGCTGGCGCCGCGCCCTTCTCGTCGGGCTTCTCGGCGACCATGGCTTCCGTCGTGATCAGCAGGCCGGCGACCGAGGCCGCGTCCTGCAACGCCGTGCGGACGACCTTGGTCGGGTCGATGATGCCGGTCTTGAACATGTCGACATACTCGCCCTTCTGCGCATCGAAGCCGCGCGCGTCGTCGCCGGCTTCCTGCAGCTTGCCCGCGACAACCGCGCCGTCATGGCCGGCGTTCTCGGCGATCTGGCGAACCGGCGCCTCCAGCGCACGGCGCACGATGTCCGCACCGACACGCTGGTCGTCGTTCGCCGCCTTCACCTTCTTCAACGCCTTCGTCGCATACAGCAGCGCCGCACCACCGCCGACGACGATGCCTTCCTCGACCGCAGCACGGGTCGAGTTCAGCGCGTCGTCCACGCGGTCCTTGCGCTCCTTCACTTCGACCTCGGTCGCACCACCGACCTTGATCACCGCGACACCGCCGGCGAGCTTCGCCAGACGCTCCTGCAGCTTCTCACGGTCGTAGTCCGACGAGGTCTCGTCGATCTGCGCGCGGATCTGGCCGCAACGACCCTCGACGTCGCCCTTCTTGCCGGAGCCGCCGACGATCGTCGTGTCGTCCTTGGTCATCGACACCCGCTTGGCCTGGCCCAGCATGTCGACAGAGACGTTCTCCAGCTTGATGCCGAGATCCTCGGAAACCACCTGGCCGCCGGTCAGGATCGCGATATCCTCCAGCATCGCCTTGCGACGATCGCCGAAGCCCGGCGCCTTCACGGCTGCGACCTTCAGGCCGCCGCGAAGCTTGTTCACCACCAGGGTCGCCAGGGCCTCGCCCTCGATGTCCTCCGCGATGATGATCAGCGGCTTGCCGGACTGCGCAACCGTCTCCAGCACCGGCAGCATCGCCTGCAGGCTCGACAGCTTCGACTCGTGCAGCAGGATGTACGGGGTCTCGAGCTCCGCCACCATCTTGTCCGCATTCGTGATGAAGTAGGGCGAGAGATAGCCGCGGTCGAACTGCATGCCCTCGACGACCTCGAGCTCGGTGTCGAGACCCTTGGCCTCCTCCACCGTGATCACGCCCTCTTTGCCGACCTTGCCCATCGCCTTCGAGATCATGTCGCCGATCTCGTTCTCGCCGTTGGCCGAGATCGAACCAACCTGCTTTACCTCGGCTTCCGTCGAGATCGTCTTCGAGCGCTTCGCCAGGTCCGCGACCACCGCGTCCACCGCGATGTCGACACCGCGGCGAAGATCCATCGGGTTCATGCCGGCCGCGACCGCCTTCAGGCCCTCGCGAACGATCGAGGCCGCCAGGACCGTCGCCGTCGTCGTGCCGTCGCCCGCGACGTCGTTCGTCTTCGAGGCCACTTCACGCACCATCTGCGCGCCCATGTTCTCGAACTTGTCCGCAAGCTCGATCTCCTTGGCGACGGTAACGCCGTCCTTGGTGATCCGCGGCGCGCCGAACGACTTGTCCAGCACAACATTGCGACCCTTCGGGCCCAGCGTAACCTTCACCGCATCCGCAAGTATGTCGACGCCGCGCGCCATGCGCGAGCGGGCGTCGGTATCGAATTTGACTTCCTTGGCCATCGTTCTCTCTCCCTACTCGATCACGCCCATGATGTCGGACTCTTTCATGATGATGAGGTCCTCACCATCGACCTTGACTTCGGTGCCGGACCACTTGCCGAACAGCACCGTGTCGCCGGCCTTCACGTCCAGCGGCTGCACCTTGCCGTCCTCGCCGCGCGCGCCGGAGCCCACGGAGACGACTTCGCCTTCCATCGGCTTTTCCTGGGCGGTGTCGGGAATGATGATGCCACCGGCCGTGCGCTCCTCGCTCTCGAGCCGGCGGATCAGGACACGGTCCTGTAGGGGTCTGATACCCATGGAACTTCCTCCACTTTTGACTGACCTGTGCCAGCGGCTGCTAGCACTCCTTTGATATGAGTGCCAGGGATATAGAAAGCTCGCCGTCAGCTGTCAAGGGGGTTCGTCTGTGCCGGCCAACTCATTGGCGGATTTGACATATTTAGATTCGAGTCTGCTGGGTCTCAGCGGTGGGATTGCCGCACGTTGGCTTACGGCGACCCATCCACGCGCCACGCCCGCCCACCGGCCCATTTGCGCCAGCGGCCGAGGTTCGCCTCGGAGAGCTGGACGTCGAGGCGCATCGCCTCGCCGTCGCTCTCGCTGGCGACGACCTCGCCATGGGCATGCAGCCAGGCGAGCGCCGCGCCGTCCTCGGGCGCGAGGCGGATTTCGACCCGCTGGCGGCGGGGCGCCAGGATTTCGTCCAGTTTGGCGAGCAGGCCGTCGCGCCCTTCCCCGGTCAGTGCCGAGATCGCTACCCGGTCCGGCCGCTCACCGTTGACCTCGAGCAGCTCGTCACGGGCGTCCCGGTCCAGCAGGTCGATCTTGTTCCAGACCTCGAGCATCGGTGGTCCGTCTTCGCCCAGCACGCCGAGTTCCGCCAGTACCGCTTCCACATCCTCGCGCTGCGCCTCGCGGTCGGCGTGGGAGACGTCGCGGACGTGCAGGATCAGGCTCGCCTCGCGGACCTCTTCGAGCGTCGCGCGAAAGGCGGCGACCAGGTGGGTCGGCAGCTCGGAGATGAAGCCGACCGTGTCGGAGAGCAGGATCCGCCCCGCCGCCGGCAGATCGATACCGCGCAAGGTCGGATCGAGGGTGGCGAAGAGCTGGTCTTCGGCGAAGACTTCCGCCCGGGTCAGCCGGTTGAACAGGGTCGACTTGCCCGCGTTGGTGTAGCCGACGAAGGCGACCACCGGATGGGGCGCCTGGCGACGGCGGCGGCGCTGCAGCTCGCGGGTGCGGGCGACGTCATCGAGCCGCTTGCGGATCGCCTCGATGCGCGTGTCGAGCATGCGGCGGTCCGCCTCGAGCTGGGTTTCGCCCGGGCCGCCGACGGCGCCGAGGCCGCCGCGCTGGCGTTCGAGATGGGTCCAGGTGCGCACGAGACGCCCGCGCTGATAGGTCAGCTGCGCCAGTTCGACCTGCAGGCGTCCTTCGCGGGTGCGGGCGCGGGCGGCGAAGATTTCCAGGATCAGCCCGGTCCGGTCGATGACCTTGCAGTTCCAGGCCTTCTCCAGGTTGCGTTGCTGCACCGGGCCGAGCGCAGCGTTCAGCACGACCAGCTCCGCCTCCAGATCGCGCACCGTATCGCCGACCGCCTCGACCTTGCCGGCGCCGAGCAGCGTTTTGGCCCGCGGCCGCGACAGGTTGGCGACCTCGCCGTGCACCACCTCGAGGTCGATCGCCTCGGCGAGGCCGATCGATTCCTCAAGCATGGCCGGCGCACTTCGCTGATGCGCGCCGCCGCGGCCCGTATCGGGATGCACGACCAGGCAGCGCCCGCTGGCGCCCGGCCCGGTCTCGCCCGTGGTGTCGTGCCCGTTCACGCCGGCTCGGTCGCGGCCTCGCCCTGTGCCGGGTCGTAGAGCTGCACGGGCGTCGCCGGCATCACCGTCGAGATCGCGTGCTTGTAGACCAGCTGGATATGGGCGTCGCGCTTCAGCAGCACGCAGAAATTGTCGAAGCCGCTGATCGCGCCTTGCAGCTTCACGCCGTTGACCAGGAACACAGTGACGGGCGTGTGGTTCTTACGCACGTGATTGAGGAACACGTCTTGGACGTTGTGTGAACGTTCTGACATCGGAGAGCGAACCCTTTGTTTGTTGTTACGCCGTTCTTCCTTGTCATGTCGGGCAAACGGATCCCGATACACGAGGGGAATGGCGAGGCGCCGCCTTCGAAATTCTCACGTCCCGGCAGCGCCGCCTCGCCACCGGCTAAAGATGGTCGGCGGCGGGGCCAAAAGCAAGCGTCACCGTCACAGGGCGCCGGCGACAAACTGGTCGTAGAGCCGGCGCAACTCGAGCGAGACGCCGCCCGCCCTGCCGTTGCCGAGCACCGTGTCGTCGATCCGGCTGACCGGCAGCACGAAACAGGTCGTCGACGTGATGAAAGCCTCCCGCGCCGCCTTGGCTTCTTCCAGGCTGAAGGCGCGCTCCTCGACCGGAATGCCGGCGCCTCTGGCGAGCTCGATCAGCCGCCTTCGGGTGATCCCGGCGAGAATGCGCTCGTCGGGCGCCCGGGTCACCAAGCCCCCCGACGCGGTGACGATCCAGGCGTTGGTCGAGCCGCCCTCGGCGACCATGCCGTCACGGTCGACCAGCCAGGCTTCGTAGGCACCGCTTTCACGGGCGCGCTGCTTGGCCAGCACGTTGCCGACCAATGCGATTGCCTTGATGTCGCAGCGATCCCAGCGAAAGTCCGCCATCGACAGCACGCCGACGCCGGCCTCGGTGGTCGCTGCCGCGGGGGCCGCAGCGCGGCGCGAGGTCATCACCAGGCTCGGCCTGGGCGCGCGCGCAGGAAAGGGATGATCGCGCCTGGCCGTGCCCCGTGTCGCCTGGAGATAGACGATGCCGTCGGCGACGCCGTTGCGCCTCGCGGTTTCGGCTGCAATGAAGCCGAGCGCCCGCGATCCCGCCGGCAGGGCGATTTCCAATTCACCGAGCGAGCGGGCCAACCGCTCAAGATGCCACTGGCCGTCGACCAACCGCCCGCCCGACAGCCAGATCACCTCATAAGCGCCGTCAGCGAACTGATAGCCGCGGTCTTCGATGTGGATTCGAGCATCGCGGTGCGCGACATAGCGCCCGTTGACATAGGCGATGCGGCTCATGGGCGCTGTCTCCCTCCCACCCTCCCGCGCACGTCGGCGGGGTCTAAAAGAAATCGATGCGGACGGAGAACATCTTCTCCACCTGGCGGACCCGGTCCGCCAGCGCGAACATGATGACCCGGTCGCCGGTCTTGATCACGGTATCGCCCCTCGGGATGATGATCGCGCCGTCGCGGACGACGGCGCCGACGATGGCACCCGACGGCACGCGGGTCTCGCTCAAGGGTCGGCCAACCAGGCTCGAGGTCTCCAGGGCTTCCGCCTCCAGGATTTCCGCCATGCCGTCGCGCAGGGTGTAAACGCCCCGGATCCGGCCGCGGCGCACGTGGCGCAAAATCGAAGATACCGTCGTGGCCCGGGGATTGACCGCCGCGTCGATGCCGAGGGACGAGATCAAGGGGCCGTAGCTCGCGTTGTTGATCAGGGTGACGACACGTTCCGCACCCTGCCGTTTGGCGAGCAGGGAGGCCAGGATGTTCACCTGGTCATCGTCGGTCACCGCGACGACGGTTTCCGTGCTTTCGACGTTGGCCTCGCTCAGGATTTCGCGGTCCAGGGCATCGCCGTTGATGACCACGGCGCGCTCCAGCCGGTCGGCGACGAGCCGTGCCCGCTCGGTGCCGCGCTCGATGATGTTGACGCGAACACCCGAATCCTCGCCTTCGATCAGGTGCGCCAAGTAAAGCCCGATGTTGCCGCCGCCGATGATGATCATGCGGCGCGCCTCCTGCTCCTCGTGCCCGAAAAGCGTCATGGCGCGGCCCAGGTGATTGCTGTCGGCGACGAAATAGACCTCGTCGCCCGCGTGGATCTGATCGTCCCCCGTCGGCACGACCATCCGGTCGCCACGGAGAATGCCGACGACGACGATGTTCAGATCGGGAAACAGCTCCGTCAGCTGGCGCATCGGCGTGTCGATCACCGGACAGTCCTCGCCGACGAAGACACCGATGACCTGGACGGCGCCGTCGGCGAAGGGAATGGTATCGAAGGCGCCCGGCACGTGGAGGCGGCGCACCACCGCCTGGGCGACTTCGATCTCGGGCGAGATGATGACGTCGATCGGCATGTGATCGCGGGAGAACAGATCACGCCAGACCGGGCTCAGATAATTCTGGGCCCGGACCCGGGCGATCTTCGTCGGCACGTTGAACAGGGAATGGGCGACCTGACAGGCGACCATGTTCACTTCATCGGCATAGGTGACGGCGATCAGCATGTCGGCGTCGGCCACGCCGGCCCGTTCCAGCACGTCGGGATGCGAGGCGAAGCCCAGCATTCCCTGCACCTCCAACGTATCGTTGACCCGCTGGATCAGCGCCGGATCACGATCGACGACGGTGATGTCATTCTGCTCGTCCGCCAGTTGACGGGCGATCGCGAAGCCGACCTGGCCGGCCCCGCAGATGACGATCTTCATGCCTCGGGCGCGGCCGCGGCCATCGCCGGCGCCGCGGCGCCGTTGCCGGAACCGTTGCCGCCGTAACCGGCGCTCACCCCGCTGGATCCGGCGTGCCCGTTGCCGCCGCCACGGTGGTGCACGCCGAGCGCCTTGAGCTTGCGGTGCAGTGCCGAACGCTCCATGCCGACGAACTCGGCGGTGCGGGAGATGTTGCCGCCGAAGCGATTGACCTGCGCCATCAGGTACTGTCGCTCGAACACCTCGCGCGCCTCGCGTAGCGACAAGGACATGACCTCTTCGTTGTTGGACGGCAGCAGCGTCGAGGGCGTCGGCATGCGGACGTCTTGTGGCAGCATCTCGGCCCGGATCACCTCGCCGCCCTCGATCGGATTCATGATCAGGACCTGCTCCAGGATATTGCGAAGCTGGCGCACGTTGCCGGGCCAGGCGTAGCTCTGCAACGCGACCAGCGCCTCGTCGCTGATGTGCCGCTCCGGCAAGCCGAGCATCTCGGCCGAGCGGTGCATGAAGTATTCGACCAGAGCCGGCACGTCCTCGGGCCGCCGCTCGAGCGCTGGGACCTCGACGGGCACCACGTTGAGGCGATGGTAGAGATCCTCGCGGAAGCGCTTCTCGTCGATTTCCAGGCGCAGATCGCGCGCCGTGGCGGAAACCACGCGGACATCCACCTCGACTTTTTCGTCGCCGCCGACCCGCTTGAAGCTCTGGTCGACCAGGCAGCGCAGGATCTTGCCCTGGGTTTCGTAGGGCATGTCGGCGATTTCATCGAGGAACAACGTGCCGCCATGCGCCTGCTCCAGCAGCCCGACCCGCGCCGGACCGGCCTCGCTGCCGCCGGCCTCCGCACCGAACAGCTCGTATTCGACCCGGTCGGGCGCCAACATTGCCGCGTTCAACACCACGAACGGCCCCTCGGCGCGTTGCGATAGCGCATGCAGGTGGCGGGCGACCACCTCCTTGCCCGATCCCGCCGGCCCGGTGATCATCACCCGGCTGCCGGTCTGCGCCACCTTCTGGATCGCCGCGCGCACGGCGGTAATCGCCGAGCTTTCGCCGATGATTTCCGTTTCGCGCACCGCCTTGGAGCGCAATTCGCGGTTCTCCCGCTCCATCCGGGCCGCCCGCATGGCGCGTTCGACGATCAGCAGCAGCTTGTCGGCCTCGAACGGCTTTTCGATATAGTCGTAGGCGCCCCGCTTGATGGCGGAGACCGCGGCCTCGATGTTGCCGTGGCCGGAAATCATCACCACCGGGACTTCCGCGTGTTCCTCACGCATGAAGTCCAGCAGATCCAGGCCGTCCTTGTCGCTGCCCTGCAGCCAGATGTCCATAATGACCAGCGATGGCCGCCTTGCCGCCATCGCGGCGAGAAAACCGTCGCTATCGCCGGCCGTCCTGGTATCGAAACCCTCGTCGCTCAAGATTTCCGAGAGAATTTCGCGAATGTCGACTTCGTCGTCAACGATCAGAATGTCACGAGCCATGTCCCACCCCGTTCGTATCAGCTAGAGTTGCATCCAGTGTTTCGACATTTTTGTCGTTGTCGTTGTCGCTCCGCGCCGATCGATGGCGCGGCAGGGCGATGCGCACGACGGCGCCGCCCCCCTCCCGATCATCCAGCGTCAGTTGGCCGCCGTGGTCCTCGACAATCTTACGCGTGATTGCCAGGCCGAGGCCGGTCCCTTCCCGACGCGTCGTCACATAGGGTTCGGTCAGCCGATCGCGTTCCTCGACGGGCAGCCCGCGGCCGTTGTCGGCCACGTCGACAGAGACCCGCGCCGCGTCCGCGACCAGCCGAACCTGAATTCTTCCTTCCGGCAGTTCGTCGGAGGTTTCTTCACGTCCCTCAATAGCTTCCGAGGAATTTTTCAATAAATTCGTCAAGACCTGGCGAAGCTGGCGTGCATCGCAATCCAGCGTCACGGGCGCCTCGGGAACCGACAATTCGAAGGTGATCTCCGGCCGGGCGGTATCCGCCGCGAAAACCGCCTGGCGGACAAGCTCGCCGATGTCCTCCTCGCGCAATACCGGCGCCGGCATACGCGCGAACGACGAAAACTCGTCGACCATCCGGCCGATGTCGCCGACGTGGCGGACGATCGTATCGGTGCAGCGGAAAAAGACCTCGTCGTCCTCGCCGATTTGTTTGCCGTACTTGCGCTTCAACCGTTCGGCCGAGAGCTGGATCGGTGTCAGCGGGTTCTTGATCTCGTGCGCGATGCGCCGCGCGACATCGGCCCAGGCGGCGGTACGCTGCGCCGTGACCAGGGCGGAGATATCGTCGAACGTGATGATGAAGCCGCCGTGATCGCGGCCCGGCGCCCGGTCGCTGTCGACCCGGACGTAGAGGGTGCGCCGCCGGGCGCCCTGACTGAGGCTGATCTGCCGTTCGAGGGCGCGTGCCGGCATGCCCCGCGCCTCCGACAGCAAATCGGCGAGTTCCGGCGCGATCTCGTCGAGCGGCAGGCCGATCATCGCCTCGACGTCCGTGCCCAACAGGTCGGCGGCAGATCGGTTCGGCAGGTTCACCCGACCGTCCTGGTCGGTCCCGATGACCCCGGCGGACACCCCGCTCAGCACCGCTTCGGTGAACCGACGGCGGCGGTCGAGCTTGCGATTGGCCTCCACCAACTCCTCGCGCTGACCGGCGAGCTGACGGGTCATGCGATTGAAGGCCCGGCTGAGCGTGCCGATCTCGTCGTCGAGGCCGGTGGTCGGCACCTCGGCGGTGAGGTCGCCTTCCCGCACCCGTTCCGTCGCCAGGACCAGCCCGCCGATCGGGCGCACGATCGCGGTAGCGAAATGCAGCCCCAGCCATACCGCGACCACCAGCAACAGCAACGCCACGACGATGAAAATCAGCACCGAGGTGACCTGAATACCGGAGCGCATGCCCTCCAGGGTCTTGTATTCCGAAACCACGTTTCGGGTCCGCTCGGCATGGGCGAGCACGACCGGGTCGACGAAGCGGCCGACGTAAAGATAGGCGTCGATGAAGCCATCGAGACGCGCCAACGCGTAGACGTTGTCCTCGCCCTCCTTGCCGAGGACCAGGACCTCGCCGTCGCGGGCCCGGTCGATGACGCTCAACGGTACGTCGTCGAAGGCCGCGATGAGCGATAGCGACGTCCGGGCGATGACGCGGCCGGAACTGTCGAAAACCGTGGCCTCGCTGAGGGAGCGGATCCGGGCCTGGGATTGCAGGAAGGAATTGAACAGATGCGGGCGACGAATCAGGTTGGGCGCCGCCCGGTTCAGGTCGTTGGCGACGGCCAGCACATCGGCACGGATGACGTTGCGATGCTCCGCGACGTAGGCGTCGGCGACGGCGAGGCTCTCGCTCACCGCGGTGCCGACCCGCTCGGAAAACCAGGTCTGCAGGCCGAGATGGAACAACAGAGCCGAGAACACGACGGTAACGATGGCCGGGGCTACGGCGACGACACTGAACAACGCCACGAGACGGACATGCAGGCGCGAACCGGCGGAGCCGCTGCGCCGTTCGACCCACAACCGGGTGAGCTGTCGCGCGATGAGCGCGGCCAGCG
The DNA here is from genome assembly GCA_951812805.1 of uncultured Alphaproteobacteria bacterium. Classification (GTDB taxonomy): domain Bacteria; phylum Pseudomonadota; class Alphaproteobacteria; genus JASLMY01. The sequence continues at coordinate 442,810 of CATOSZ010000005.1, forward strand.
ACAGCAGCAACACGAGATCGACGATCAACAGGCCGAGGACGACGTTCGGGTTCGGCCCCTGCGGTCCGGCCCCGGTCCAGGCGGCGTAGGTCGCGATGCCGGCGGCGCCCGCGGCGGCGGCCAGCAGCATGGTGAGCTTGCCGGCGATCCGGGTGCGCCGCGTCCAGGCCGATATCCGACGCGCCAGGCGGGACTTGTCGCCCCGCGCCGCCGTCGAGATCTCGCCCGTCAGGCTGTCCGTGCTCGTGCTCGCCACGTCGTCCGCCCCAGTTCACCGATCCTGGCGCCAGACTGCGTCCCCTGGGGCACAGTCTGTTGCAGAATCGTCTCACTTGAATCCGCGGACGACCGAAATGTCAAGCTCCCTGATTTTCTTTCTCAGGGTGTTGCGGTTGATCCCCAGCAAATCCGCGGCTTTCAGCTGGTTGCCACCGGTGGCGATCAGGCAGTGTTCTATTAGCGGTCGCTCCACCTCGCGCAACACGCGCTGGTACAAACCCTGTGGTGGCAACTCGCCGCCATGGGCGTCGAAATAACGCCTGAGATGCCAATCGACGGCCGCACCGATGCTCTCCCCTGTCGACGTATCGGAGGCGGCTGCCGGTACCGGCGTGTCGGCGAGTTCCCGCTCGATCACCTCGAGGTCGATTTCCTCTTCCGCATAGAGCGCGGCGAGGCGCCGGATCAGGTTTTCCAGCTCGCGCACGTTGCCGGGCCAGGGATGGCTCGCCAGCCGCTCCAGCGCACGCGGGCTCAGCCGCTTTCGCGGCAAGCCCTCCTCGACGGCACGATCGAGGAAGCCGCGGGCCAGGTCGGCGACGTCGTCATGGCGTTCGCGCAGCGGCGGCAGGCGGATCGGCACGACGTTGAGCCGGTAGAACAGGTCCTCGCGGAACAGGCCCTGGTTGATCTGCTGGCGCAAGTCCCGGTTCGTGGCCGCCACGATGCGCACGTTCGTCTTGATCACGCGCGTGCCGCCGACGGTGGTGAATTCGCCCTGCTGGAGGACCCGCAGCAGCCGGGTCTGCGCTTCCGCCGGCATGTCGCCGATCTCGTCGAGGAACAGAGTGCCGCCCTCGGCCTGCTCGAAGCGGCCGGTGCCGCGCGCCGTCGCCCCGGTGAAGGCGCCGCGCTCGTGGCCGAACAGCTCGCTCTCGATCAACTCGCGCGGGATCGCCGCCATGTTGACGGCAACAAACGGCCCCTGGCGTCGCTTGCCGTAGTCGTGCAGGGCCCGGGCGACCAGTTCCTTGCCGGTCCCGCTCTCCCCGGTCAGCATGACGGTGAGGTCGGTCTGCATGAGACGGGCCAACGTGCGATAGATGTCCTGCATCGCCGGCGAGCGGCCGATGATCGGCAAGACCTCCCCCGCCTCGCCCTCGGCCGGGCTGACGGCGCCCTTCGCGCTCTCCTCCAATGCCCGGCGGACCACGTCGGCCAGTTCGCCGAGGTCGAAGGGCTTCGGCAGATACTCGTAGGCGCCCCGTTCGTTGGCCCGGATCGCGGTCAGCAGCGTGCTCTGGGCACTCATGACGATGATCGGCAAGTGCGGGCGGAGCTGCTTGATCCGGGGCAGCAGGTCCAGGCCGTTCTCGTCCGGCATGACCACGTCGGTGATCACCAGATCCCCGTCCCCATCGGCGATCCAGCGCCACAGCGTCGCGGCATTCGACGTCGCTCGCACCTCGTAGCCGGCCCGGCCCAACGCATGGTTCAACACCAGGCGGATGGCGCGGTCGTCGTCGGCGATCAGGATGGTCCCCGTGCTCATGCCGCGTCCTCGGGCTCGTCGATCGGCAGCAGCACGCGAAAGACCGTGTTTCCCGGTTCCGACTCGCAGGCAATGGTGCCGCCGTGATCGTCGATCAGCTTGGCGACGAGCGCCAGCCCGAGCCCGGTGCCGATCCGCTTGGTGGTAACGAAGGGATCGAACAGGTGCGCCTGCAGATCCTCCGGCACGCCGGCGCCGTTGTCCTGCACCGTGACCTCGAGCGGCAGGCGATGGCGCGCCTGGTTGCCGGCCACGGCGAGGCGGACGCCATGGCGGAAGGCGGTGGAGATCACGATGCGGCCACCGGACTTGGCGATCGCCTCGGCCGCGTTCTTCACCAGATTGAGGAAGATCTGCACCAGCTGGTCGAAATCGCCATACACCATGGGCAGGGAGGGATCGTAACGCTCGACGATCTCGATCCGTTCGGCGAACCCGCTTTCGGCGATCCGGCGCACCCGCTCCAAGGCCTCGTGAATGTTGATGGGCGTGCGGGCGACGGGCTTGTCGGCGAAACTCTCCATCCGGTCGACCAGGGCGCAGACCCGGTCGGTCTCGTCGCAGATCAGCCTGGTCAACACCTGGTCGTCGGCCGGCACGGCGCTTTCCAGCAGCTGCGCGGCGCCGCGGATGCCGCTCAACGGGTTCTTGATCTCGTGCGCCAGCACCGCCGCCATGCCGTTCACCACACGGGCGCCGCCGCGATGGCTCAACTGACGGTCCATTCGATTGGCGATCGAGGTCTCCTGCAGGACGATAACGGCGGCGCCGGGCGTTTCCGGGATCGGCGCGATCGACACATTGGCGGGCCGCGTACCGGTGCGCGGCGTGCCGAGATCGACCTCGTGCTCGGAGACGGTCATCGCGGCACCGACCGCCTGGTCCAGCAAGGGCAGCACCGGACTGCCATACGGTATCAGCCCTTCCAGGGCCTGGCCGACGAGATGGCCGCGGCCGGCATGGAAGAACTGCTCCGCCGCCGGGTTCACGTCGCGCAGCCGGCCATCCGGCCCGACGACGAGCACCGGGTTCGGCAGGGCCGACAGCACCGCATCGACGCTGATCGCCTCGCCCACCCCGTCGCGCGCGCCGTCGCTCACGCCGCGCACCGCTCGAGGTCGTCGTATATCCGGGTCAACCTGTCCTGCACGCGCCGGGGCGAGTCGTCGCGCATCAGGTCACGGCGCACCTCGTCGTCGATACCCTCGCGGGTCAGGTACCAGCCGAGATGCTTGCGCGCGATGCGGCACCCGAGCTCCGAGCCGTAATGCGCCAGCATTGCCGCGTAATGGACCTGCACGATGTCGTGCCGCTCCGCCCGCGTGGGGGCCCTGCCCGCCCCTGGGAGGCCCCGCAACGCCGAAGAGACCGCACCGATGAGCCAGGGCCGCCCATAGACGGCGCGGCCGATCATGACCCCGTCAGCACCCGATTGCCGCAGCATGTCGCGCGCATCGGCGGCGGATTCGATGTCTCCGTTAGCGATTACAGGTACTTGCACGGATTTTTTAACATTATAGATGAACTTTCGATCGGCCCGGCCTTGAAAGGCCTGGTCGCGCGTACGCCCGTGCACCGTGATCATGGCGATGCCGACGTCCTCGGCTATCCGTGCCAGCCGGGGGGCGTTTCGGTTGGCATGGTCCCGACCGGTCCGCATCTTCAAGGTCACGGGAATCGAGACGGCGGCCTTGACGGCGCGCAGGATCCGCGTCGCCAGATCCTCGTCCCGCATGATCGCCGAACCGGCGAGCGTGCCGACGACCTTTTTCGCCGGACAGCCCATGTTGATGTCGATGACATCGGCCCCGAGGTCCTGGTTGAGGCGCGCCGCCTCCCCCATGACTTCGGGATCGGCGCCGGCGAGTTGGACGATCCGCGGCCCCTCGACGCCGTCGTGCGCAGGCGCCGAAGGCTCTCGCGGCTCTGGCAGAGCATGCCGCGACTGGCGACCATCTCCGAGACCACGATGCCACCGCCCAGGCGCTGCACCAGACGGCGAAAGGGCGCGCCCGTGACCCCGGACATCGGCGCCAGGATGACCGGACTTTCGAGCTTCAGGGGGCCGACATGTATGGTCATTGTTTGGGCAGCTGCTTGCCTTGCCGAAATTTTCGGCAAATTACGTCAATATTTGCGATTTCGCAAGGCGAACCGGTCCGTCTCACCCGCGCCGCCGGGCCGACGAGAGACACCAAATGAAAGCCAGCACCTGGACCGCGACCGCGGCGCCGAGACCGGCGCGATGTCCCGTCGCCGACCAGGCGCCGTCGGCGCCGGCCGGGAACGCCTCGATGATCGCCCCGCTGGACCATTGGGTGGCGAATATCGCCAGGAAGAGCAGGCCGTTGACGGCGCTGGCGGCACGGCCGGCCTGTTCCGGCGCGACGCCGCCGGCGACCATGGCGAAGCCGGCGACGGGAAAGGCGAAAAGCACGGAGACGGCGACCCAAAGCACGGCGGGCAGCGCCCCGCCCGCGGCCGGCAGCAGGGCGATCTGCACCACGATCATGGCGGCGAAACCGACGAGCGTGGCCACGAAGATCTCGCCACCGGCGGCGAGGCGCCGGCGCACCCACCAGCCATAGCCGAGGTTGCCGACCAGAACGCCGGTGAACATGGCGAACAGCACCCAGGCCCGGGCCGTTTCGCCATATCCCGCCACGTCTCGCAGCCAGAGGCCGGCCCACAGCGTCTGGTAACCGATGCCGACACCGACGCCGGCGAAGACCAGGGGCGCGACGCGCCAGAAGGCGAAGCTGGTCAGGATGTCGCGATACTCGCCGAGCTGGCGGGTGAGACCGGGCCGGCCGGCGGCCAGGCGGGGCGTTTGCGGGACCAGGGTCAGGAAGGCGACCACCAGCCCGGCACACAGGCAAAGCAGCCCGACCATGACGCCGCGCCACCCGAGGTACGCCAGCAGCCCGACCATCGGCCCGGTCGCCAGCATGCCCCCCAGGCCCGCCAGGGCGACATGCAGGGCGGCGATCTGCGGGAGCCGTTCGGGCGGGAACCAAAGGCTCGCGGCCTTGATACCGCCCATCAGGCTCGCCGCCATTCCGATGCCGAGGAGAAAGCGTCCGGCGATCAAGCCGCCGAGGTCACCCGCCGTCAGATAGACCAGCCCACCGAGCACGGCGATCGACAGCAGCGGAACCACCACCCGCCGCGGCCCAAGGGAATCGAGCAGAAGGCCGAGCGGCCATTGCGCGGCGGCGAAGGCGGCGAAGAAGGCTCCGGTGACCAGACCGAGATCGGCGGCATCGAGGGCAAATTCCCCGGCCAGCGCCGGCGCGATCATCGCGCTGTTGACGCGGAAGACATAGTCGATGGTGACGTAGACGAGGAACGGCGCCAGCACCAGGGCACCGCGGCGCCCGCTCAATAGCCGGCCTCGGGATCGACGCGATTGCGCAGCTTCCGGCCGCCGGCGAGCCTCAGCGCGTTGTCCAGCACCAGGTCCAGGGTGCGGGGTGCATAGGACTCGAGATCGTCGGCCGCGACATGCGGCGTCATCAACAGGTTGGGCGCCCGCCAGAGCGGTGAGGCGCGGGGTGGCGGCTCGGTATCGAAAACATCGAGCACCGCGCCGGACAGGTGGCCGCTGCGCAACGCCGCCAGCAATGCGGGCGTCGCCACCACCGGGCCCCGGCCGACGTTCAGGAACCCGGCCCCCGGCTTCATCGCGGCGAATTCACGCGCCCCGATCAGGCCGTCCGTCGCCGGCGTCAGCGGCGTCGCCACGGCGACGATGTCGGCCCCCTTCAACGCCCGGCGCAGGCGCGTTGGCGGATGCATGACGTCGACGTTGCGCACCCGCTGGCCGCTGCGGCTGACACCGGTGACGGTCAAGCCGAGGCGCCGCGCCTCGGCCGCGATGACGCCGCCCATCTTGCCCACCCCGACGATGGTGATCCGGCCGCCGGCGATCGGCCCGGTGAAGACCGGGTCCCAGCGCCGTGCCGCCTGCGCGCTGGCGAGACGCGGCATCCGGGTCCACAGCATCAGCAGCGCCATGCGGGCGTAGTCGGCGAACTTCTCCGCATGCACGCCGCTGTTGTTGGTGAGCGTGACGCCCGGCGGCAGCCAGTCGAGCGGGGTCAGGTGATCGACGCCCGCCCCGATCACATGGATCCACTTCAGGGCGGGCGCGCGGGCCGCCAGGTCCGCCGTCGGCAGATCCCAGGTGACCAGGCCATCGGCCGTCGCCAGGGAGGCGTCGAAATTGTCGAAATCCCAATCGATCCGCGCCGAGACGACGCCGCGCGCCTGCGGGCGGCGGGCGAAGGCGGCGCGCAGACGGGCGGGCGTCGTGCGAAACACCTCTTCGCCGGCGCGGTTGTTCTTGATATGCAGACGGATCCGCCGCATCGCCCTTCGCCTCCCCGCCACCCCTCGTGTCGCTGAGCGGAGCATACTATCCTCCGCCGCTCATGGGGATCGACAAAGAACATCGCATGACCGACATCGCAACCGGCCCGCTTCACGGCCAAACCGCCATCGTCACCGGCGGCGCCCGCAACATCGGCCGGGGTATCGCGCTGGCACTCGCCGGCGACGGCGCCCGGGTCGTCGTCAACGCCCGAACCGACCGGGCCGCCGCCGCGGCCGTCGTCGCCGAGATCGAGGCCAGGGGTGGGCAGGCCATCTCCCATGTCGGCGACGTCACCGACGAAGCCGCGGTCGGGGCCCTGCTGGCGGCAACCGTCGACGCCTTCGGTGGCGTCGACATCCTGGTCTCCAACGCCGCCTTCCGACGCCAGCAGCCCTTTCTCGAGATCAGCCTCGCCGACTGGCACGAGATCCTGGCCGTGCCGCTCGACGGCGCCTTCCTCACCGCACGTGCCTGCATCCCGCATATGCAGCGCGCGGGCGGCGGCACCATCGTCACCTTGGGCGGCGTCTCGGCGCATGTCGGCACGCCCGAGCGGGCCCATGTCTGCGCCGCCAAGGCCGGCCTGGTCGGCCTGACGCATGCCCTGGCGATCGAGTTCGCCGCCGACAACATCCGCGTCAATTGCGTTGCACCCGGCTCGATCGACACGGCGCGGCCGGCGACGGCCGGGGCCCGACCGCCCGGCATGGACGACAAGATCCCCCTCAAGCGCAAGGGCGAAGTGGATGAGATCGCCGGCATGGTCCGCCACCTCTGCCGCCCCGAAGGCGCCTATGTCACCGGCCAGACGATCCATGTGAACGGCGGCCTGTTTCTGGTTTGAGACCGCGAGGAGACGACGCGATGCCCGACTACGACACCCTGCGTTACGAGGTCCGCGACCGCGTGGCCGAAATCACCCTGGACCGGCCACCGGTCAACGCCATCAACATGACTTTGGCGGAGGAACTGGTCGACGCCTACGGCCAGGCCCGTCGCGACGACAGCGTGCGTGCGGTGATCCTGACCAGCGGGCAGGAGCGCGCCTTCAGCGCCGGCATGGACCTCGCGATGATGCAGGGCGGCGACGCGCTGAAGCTTCGTCGCTTTCTCGAGGTCCTCTATATGGGCATGCACGATGCGCAATACCGCATGGGCAAGCCGACGATCGCGGCGGTGAACGGCCCGGCCCGCGCCGCCGGCGTTACCATGGCGGTCAGCTGCGACGTCATCATCGCCGCCGAGGATGCGGACATGAGCTATCCGGAGATCAACGTCGGCGTCATTCCGGCAATGCACTTCGTCCACCTGCCCCGCCAGATCGGCCGCCACCGGGCGTTCGAGCTGCTGTTCACCGGCGATACCATCGGCTTCCCGGAAGCCGCGGCCCGCGGCCTGGTGAACCGTGCCGTGCCCCGCGACCGGGTCATGGCGGAGGCCCGCGCGCTCGGCGCCAAGTTCGCCGCACAGTCGCCCGTGGTCATGAAGCTCGCCCGCGACGGCTTCATGCGCGCCAACGACGGCGACTACCGGCGCAACATCGAGGGCATGGTCGAGGTCATCTGCAACATCATCTCGACGCCCGACGCGCAGGAAGGCCTGAACGCCTTCAACGAGAAACGCCCGCCCAATTGGTGAGGACGGCGGCGGCGCTCTACCACTCCCGCGCCTCGACCCACTCTTCGGCGAGGCGCCGGGCCTCCAACAACCAATCGGGATCGAGATCCATGGCGATACGGTCGCGGAGGTCGAGGGCGGCATCCGCCCGGGGCCCATCGTCGCGGATCCGCCAGGCCCGCGCCGCCAGGTCCTGGAACATGTGGGCGAGGCGCGCGTCCGCATGGACACCGTCGCCCGCCAGGTAGCATTCGGCGAGCGCGGAGAAGGCCTCCGGCTCGCCCCGCTCCGCCGCCTCCCGGTACCAGAGCGCAGCCTTGCCCGGATCGCGCCTGACACCCTGGCCATCGCCGTGCATGCGGGCGAGCGCCAGCTGCGCCGCGACATGGCCCTGTTTCGCCGCGCGTTCCAGCCCCTCGCGGGCGCCGCGGCCGTTCTCGGCCAGGCGGGCGAGGCCATAGTGACCGCCGGCATCGCCCGACTTCGCCGCGCGTTCATATAGGCGCCGGGCCGCGTCCAGATCGCGCGGCACACCGGTGCCGTCGAGATAAAGGTCGCCGAGGGCGGCATGCGCCGCCACATGGCCCCGGGATACGGCGTCGCCGAAATGCCCGGCCGCGAGCGCCGGTTCGCGCGGCAGACCGAGACCATCGCGCCAGATCAGGCCCATCTGGAAATTGGCTTCCCCGTCGCCCTGCTCGGCCGCCAGGTGAAAGAGCCGCGCCGCCATCGTCTCGTCCCCCGGGCCGGACCCGTTCTCGGCATGCAGTCGACCGAGACGGACCTGCGCCGCGACACCGCCGGCAAGTGCGCGGGGCAGCAAGGCGCGTGCGACCAGCACGTCGTCTCGGCGCGCCGGGCCCGTGCCTGCGAGACGGCCGAAGGTTTCGCGAAAGAGGCGGCGGGCGAGCGACGGCGGCGCGTCGTCGTTCGGGCAGGGACAGGCCATATCGGCGATCGGTCCCGCGGCCAACGCCTCGGCTTGCGCGACGGTTTCGGCGGAGAGATGCTCGGCGAAGGCCTCGACCTCGTCTTCCGCGTTTCCATTCGAGAGCCGGTCCGCGCGGTGCAACCAGGCGAGCGCGAGGACGTCGTCCCGCGCGACGCCGCGCCCCGTGCGATGCATCTCGGCAAGCGCCAGGCAGGCGTTGGCGTGATCGCCGAGCGCGGCGTTGCGATAGCAACGCGCCGCCTCGCGAAGCTCGTCCGCGCCGGCGTTCCAGACGTTGGCCATTTCACCGAGGTTGAACCAGGCCCAAGGGCTTTCCGGCGCGGCGGCACGGAACCAGGCGCGGGCGCGCTCGCAATCGTAGGCGACGCCGCGCTCCTGGAGATACATCAAACCGAGGTTGTTGCGGGCACCGGCATGGCCGCGGAGCGCCGCGCTGCGGTACCAGGCCGCCGCCGCCGCCGCGTCCGCGTCGGTGCCCCGGCCATGCTCCAGCGCATAGCCGAGGTTGAACTCCGCCTCCAGGTGGCCGGCCTCGGCGGCGCGGCGATACCAATGGGCCGCCGCCTGCAGGTCGACGGCCGCGCCATGGCCCTGCTCCAGCACTTGGCCAAGCAATTGCTGTGCCGGCGCGTTTTCCTGCTCGGCGGCCTCGCGCAGCATGGCCACGGCCGCCTCCGGATCCGGCGCCGGGCCGAGGCCGTTCAGATGCATACAGGCGAGATTGGTGAGCGCACCGATCTCGCCCGCCTCGCCGGCGCGGGCATACCAGTCCATCGCCGCGGCATCGTCGCGCGTGACGCCGTCGCCGGCCTCATACATGAGTGCGAGATTGAAACAGGCGCCGACATGACCCGCCGCTGCGCCGGCATGAAAATACTCCGCCGCCTCCGCCGCGTCCCGGCGACCATCGGTGCCGAGGATCAAGCGCAGGCCGAGCTCGTTCTGCGCATCCGCGTTACCGACATCCGCCGCCCGGTGCAGCAACCGCAACGCCTCCGCCACGTCGACCGGCGCGCCCCGGCCCTGGGCGAGACAATCCGCCAGATGCACCTCGGCCCCGTCATGGCCCTGTTCGGCGGCGAGGCGGAACCACTTCACCGCCTCCGCATCATCGGGCGCCGCACCCTCCCCGCGCTCGTGCACGAGCCCGAGATTGAACTGGGCATTGGCGTCCCCGCCCTCCGCCGCTTCGCGGAACCACATGACGGCCTCGACCGGATCCTCGGGCACACCCTCGCCGTTGAACAGCATGAAGCCGAGCTTGATCTGCGCGCGTGGCTCGCCGGCATCGGCAGCGGCGCGCAGCCAGCGAAGCGCCGCCGGGATGTCGGCCTCCACGCCGTCGCCTTCCGCCAGGATGCGGCCGAGGGCGGCTTGCGCCTCGAGGTGTCCCTGCTCCGCCGCCCGGCGATACCACTGGACGGCGCGAACCGGATCCGGCGCCACCCCCTGCCCCATCTCGTAAAGAACGGCGAGATTGTATTGCGCGAAGGCCTCGTGGGAATCCGCGAGGCGGCGCCAGATGCGGCGCGCGGCGGCGTAGTCGCCACGCTCGTATTCGGCCATGCCGTCGCCACTCATCCCCGCGGGCTCCGTTCGACTCGTGCACATGATGAAGATAAGTCGCGATCGGCGCCCCGCGCAATGCGCTAAGCGCCAGCCATGTAACGCGACCCTTGAAGATATGGTGGAGGGTGCGAGAGCAAACTCGAACCCGGAACCAGCGGGTCGGGTTGGCGGGCCGGCGACCCGCGGACAAAGAATGGTGAAGGGTGCGAGAGCAAACTCGAACCCGGAACCAGCGGGTCGGGTTGGCGGGCCGGCGACCCGCTGACAAAGAATGGTGGGCGGTAGAGGGCTCGAACCTCCGACCTTCCGGGTGTAAACCGGACGCTCTCACCATCTGAGCTAACCGCCCGCACCGTCAAAATGCCGCAGCGGCACCGGCATTGCAATCCGTCCATCTCCGCTGCCATCGACGCCGAAACGTTTGAAGCCGGCCCGTGGGCCGGCTTCACACGGGATGGCCGGTGGCCATCCCATATTTCAAACGTCCGCGTCCTAGTTGACGGAGTCCTTCAGAGCCTTGCCTGCCTTGAACTTGGGCTGGCGCGAGGCCGGAATCTGGATCGACTCGCCGGTCCGGGGGTTGCGCCCCGTGCTGGCCTTGCGCGTCGCCACTGAAAACGTGCCAAAACCGACGACCCGTACTTCATCGCCGCCTTTCAAAGCGCCCCCGATTTGATCAAACACCGCGTCAACGGCCTTTTGCGCATCCGATTTGCTGAGATCGGCCTCAGCCGATACCGCCGCGACCAAGTCGTTCTTGTTCACAGTCGCCCCCTTATGATGATTGGTAATGATATTCGACGCCTGCTGTCCCGCGCCGAGAGGAGTGTAGGCACCCCCGGGCACTCGGGTCAAAGGGAAAAGCCGACGGAACGGCGTTTTTCCCTTGGCCCCGTTGGGATTCGCGCCGATGGCTTCCACCAGATCCGCGCCCCGAGCGGATTACGCCACCGGGGGCGGTGTGGAATTCGAGGCTGGGCAGGCGCGGCGAGTGTCGATCCCGCGCCACACGCCCGCCCACTCTCAGTGCGTGACGACGTTTTCCGTCTCGTCGCCGCCTTCGGGAAGCGCCTCGACCTCGACCTCGATCTCCTCGCCATCGATTTCGATGGCGGCGGGCCGTGCGGTCAAGGCGTGCTCGATGACCTCGTCGACGGTCTTGACCGGAATAATCTCCAGCCCCTTCTTCACATTGTCGGGGATTTCCGCCAGATCCTTCTCGTTGTCGATCGGAATCAGCACGGTTTTCAATCCCCCGCGCAACGCCGCCAGCAGCTTCTCCTTCAAGCCACCGATCGGCAGCACGCGACCGCGCAGCGTGATCTCGCCGGTCATGGCGATATCGCGACGGATCGGAATGCCCGTCAGCACGGAAACGACGGTGGTGCACATGGCAACGCCGGCCGAGGGGCCGTCCTTTGGGGTCGCCCCTTCCGGCACATGGACGTGGATATCCTGCTTTTCGAAGGCCTTCGATTTGATGCCGAAGAAATTCGCCCGCGAACGCACGAAACTCGTCGCGGCCTGGATCGATTCCTGCATCACATCGCCGAGCTTGCCGGTGTATTTGATGTTGCCCTTGCCCGGCAGGACGACCGATTCGATGGTCAGCAACTCGCCGCCAACCTCGGTCCAGGCGAGGCCCGTGACCACACCGACCATGTCCTCCGTCTCGATCTCGCCGAAGCGGAAGCGGTGGACACCGGCGTAGCGCTCCAGGTTGCGACGCGTGAGGGTGATCTTCTTGCGCTTCTTCTGCACGATATCGCGCACCGCCTTGCGGGCGAGCCCGGCGATTTCACGCTCGAGGTTCCGCACACCGGCTTCGCGCGTGTAGTAGCGAATCAGGTCCTGCAACACGCCTTCGGAGAGCGTCCATTCCCGCTTGCGCAGGCCGTGCGCCTCCATCTGCTTCGGGATGAGGTGGCGCTTGGCGATTTCGACCTTCTCGCCCTCGGTATAACCGGCGAGACGGATGATCTCCATGCGATCCATCAGCGGCTGGGGCATGCGCAGCGTATTCGCCGTGGTCAGGAACATGACGTCCGACAGGTCGTAGTCGACCTCGAGATAGTGGTCGTTGAAGGCGTGGTTCTGCTCGGGATCCAGCACTTCCAACAGGGCCGAGGCGGGGTCGCCGCGGAAGTCGGCCCCCATTTTGTCGACCTCGTCCAGCAGGAACAGCGGATTGGACTTCTTCGCCTTCTTCATCCCCTGGACGACCTTGCCCGGCATGGAGCCGATATAGGTCCGCCGATGGCCGCGGATTTCCGCCTCGTCGCGCACACCGCCCAGCGACATGCGCACGAATTCCCGCCCCGTCGCCCGCGCGATGGACTTGCCGAGCGAGGTCTTGCCGACGCCCGGCGGGCCGACCAGGCAGAGGATAGGTCCCTTCACCTTGTTCGTGCGCTGCTGCACGGCGAGGTATTCGAGGATCCGCTCCTTCACCTTCTCCAGGCCGAAATGGTCTTGATCGAGAATCTTCTGCGCCTGGCCGAGGTTCTTCTTGACCCGGCTGCGGTCGCTCCAGGGGATGGTCAGCAACCAGTCGAGATAGTTGCGCACCACCGTCGCCTCGGCGGACATCGGGCTCATGTTCTTCAGCTTTTTCAGCTCGGCGACCGCCTTGTCGCGGGCCTCCTTGGTGAGCTTCGTCTCGGCGATCTTCTCTTCCAGTTCCTGCAACTCGTCGCGGCCGTCGTCACCCTCGCCGAGTTCCTTCTGGATCGCCTTCATCTGCTCGTTCAGATAATACTCGCGCTGGGTCTTCTCCATCTGCCGCTTGACCCGACTGCGGATCTTGCGCTCGACCTGCATGACGCCGATCTCGCTCTCCATCAGCGAGTAGACCCGTTCCAGCCGCTCCTGCGCGCTCTGGATTTCCAGCAATTCCTGCTTGTCGGGGATCTTCAGCGCGAGATGCGAGACCACCGTATCGGCAAGCTTGCCGGCATCCTCGATCTGGTTGACGGAGACGAGCACTTCGGGCGGGATCTTGCGGTTCAACTTCACATACTGCTCGAACTGCGAGATGACCGAGCGGGTCAGCGCCTCGAGATCTTCGGCCTCGTCGCCCTCGTCCTCCAACAGGCGCGCCCGCGCCTCGAAATATTCGGGATGATCCGTATAGCCCTGGATGACCGCCCGCGTGCCGCCCTCGACCAATACCTTGACCGTACCGTCGGGAAGTTTCAGCAGCTGCAACACCGAGGCGATGGTCCCGACCTCGTAGATGTCGCCGGGCCCCGGATCATCGTCGGCGGCGTTCTTCTGGGTGACCAGAAGAATCTGCTTGTCGTCCTTCATCACGCTTTCGAGCGCGTTCACCGACTTCTCGCGGCCGACGAAGAGCGGCACGATCATGTGCGGAAAAACCACGATGTCGCGCAACGGCAGAACCGGGTAGAGCGGATATTCAGAACCTTCGAGCATGATTCATCCCACGCTTCAAATGGATACCCCGACCCGGAATGGGCCAGGACGACAGGCCAGGAGCGGCCTCGGCCAACAGGTGGCGTTGGCCGTCATCGAGGTCAAGACCGGGCGGGCCCCGGCCCTCACGACGCGCTGGAGCCGACGTCCTCGCGCGACTGGGCGTAAGCGTAGAGCGGCTGTGCGCGCCCCTCCACCACCTCGCCGTTGATCACGACCTCTTCCACGCCCTCCAGGCTCGGCAGCTCGTACATCGTCTCGAGCAGGATGCCTTCCATGATGGAGCGCAGGCCGCGCGCGCCGGTCTTGCGGGCAATCGCCTTGCGCGAGATGGCGCCCAGTGCATCGTCCGAGAAGGCGAGCTTGGTTTCTTCCATCTCGAACAGCCGCTGATACTGCTTGACCAGGGCGTTCTTCGGCTTGGTCAGGATCTCCACCAGCGCCGCCTCGTCCAGATCGGTAAGCGTCGCGACCACCGGAAGGCGGCCGACGAATTCCGGGATCAGGCCGAACTTCAGCAGGTCCTCCGGCTCGACGCCTTTCAGGATTTCTCCGGTCTGCCGCATATCCGGGGTCTCGACGTCGGCGCCGAAGCCGATCGAGGTGCCCTTGCCGCGCGCGGCGATGATCCGCTCCAGCCCGGAGAAGGCGCCGCCGCAAATGAACAGGATGTTGGTCGTGTCGACCTGGAGGAATTCCTGCTGGGGATGCTTGCGTCCCCCCTGGGGCGGCACGCTCGCCACCGTGCCTTCCATGATCTTCAGCAGGGCCTGCTGCACGCCCTCGCCCGACACGTCGCGGGTGATCGAGGGGTTGTCGGACTTGCGGGAGATCTTGTCGACCTCGTCGATGTAGACGATGCCGCGCTGCGCCCGCTCGACGTTGTAGTCGGCGGCCTGCAGCAGCTTCAGGATGATGTTCTCGACATCCTCGCCGACATAGCCCGCCTCGGTCAGCGTCGTGGCGTCGGCCATGGTGAAGGGAACGTCGATGATCCGCGCCAGGGTCTGCGCCAGCAGCGTCTTGCCGCAACCCGTCGGCCCGACCAGAAGGATGTTCGACTTCTGGATTTCGACGTCGTTGCTCTTGGTGCCGTGCCCGAGGCGCTTGTAGTGATTGTGCACGGCGACGGACAGCACGCGCTTGGCATGCGCCTGGCCGATCACGTAGTCGTCCAGGACCCGGCAGATTTCCGCCGGCGTCGGCACCCCTTCGCGGGACTTCACGAGGCTGCTCTTGCTCTCCTCGCGGATGATGTCCATGCAGAGCTCGACGCATTCGTCACAGATGAAGACGGTCGGCCCGGCGATCAGCTTGCGCACTTCGTGCTGGCTCTTGCCGCAGAACGAGCAATAGAGAGTGTTCTTCGAGTCGCCGCCGCTCAGCTTGGTGGTCATGGATACCCCACAGTCCCGCGCGGGCGCGGAATTGCGCCGACGCGTTCCGAGTCCTCAATCATGGCACCGAACCAAGGGGCCCGTGCCATGGTCGAATCCCGCAAATACACTACATCAGGCCAAAGCGTGACGTCCACCGGTCAATATTCCGTAAAGGCGGTGGGGTCAACCGAGGTCACGGGCCGAACGCGGCGCTATCCGTCGGTGCTCTCCGAGGTCCCGTTTTCCTCACTGTCGCCCGTCTCGGCCGGCCTGCTGTCGACCACTTCGTCGACCAGGCCATAGTCCTTCGCGGCGTCCGCCGTCATGAAGGTGTCGCGCTCCATCGAGCGTTCGATCTTCTCCAGCTCCTGGCCGGTATGGCGGACGTAGATCTGATTCAACCGCTCGCGCAACTCGAGGATCTCGCGGGCGTGGATCTCGATATCCGTCGCCTGACCCTGGAAGCCACCGGAGGGCTGATGCACCATGATCCGCGCGTTCGGCAGGCAATAGCGCTTGCCAGCCATGCCCGCCGCCATCAGCAGCGAGCCCATCGAGGCCGCCTGTCCGATGCAAAGCGTCGAGACGTCCGGGCGGATGTATTGCATGGTGTCGTAGATCGCGAGGCCCGAGGTAACGATACCGCCCGGCGAATTGATATAGAGGGAGACGTCTTTCTCCGGATTCTCCGCCTCCAGGAACAGCAGCTGCGCGGTCACCAGGCTGGCCACGTTGTCGTCGATCGGGCCGACGATGAAGACGATCCGTTCCTTCAGCAGACGGGAATAGATGTCATAGGCGCGTTCACCCCGGTTGGTCTGTTCGACCACCATGGGCACCAGCAGGTTCATACGCGTGTCGTGCTCGTTCATGCCGGCCATCCCTTTCGCATCATGCCTCACTTCTCGTCACCTTCCGTGCCCTCGACGGCCTCGTCGGCCTTGTCGTCTCCGCCATCCTCTTCCGCCTCCGGATCGGCCAGCAACTCCTCCTTGGAGACGGACTTGTCCGTGACCTGGGCCAGTTCGAGGATGTAATCGCAAACCTTGTCCTCCAGGATCGGCGCGCGCAGGCTGGCCTGGGCCTCCGGGTTCTGCTGAAAGAACTGGAAGACCTGGGTCTCCTGCCCCGGCATGGAGCGGGCCTGCTGCATGATCGCCTGGTTGATTTCCTCCTGCGAGACCTCGAGGCCGTTCGTGGTACCGACCTCGGAGAGCAGCAGGCCGAGACGGACACGGCGCTCGGCGATGCGCTGGTATTCGGTGCGCACCTCGTCCTCGGGCTCGTCGAGATCGGCGAGCGTCTTCTGCTGATTCTCCAGCTCGCGCTCGAGCTGTTCCCAGATCGAGTTGAACTCGAGCTCGATCATGCCGGGCGGGACCTCGAAGTCGTGGCTCTCCGAAAGGTGGTCCAGCAGGCTGCGCTTCAGGCGCGCACGGGAATGCTGGGCGAACTCACCCTCGATCTGCCGGCGCACGTTGGTCTTCAGGTCCTCGAGGTTTTCGAGCCCGAGCTGTTCGGCCAACGCATCGTCGAGGGCGACGGGCAACGCGACCTTCACCGCCTTCACCGTGCAGGTGAACTCGGCCGGCTTGCCGGCGAGATCGGCCTGCGGATATTCGTCGGGAAAGCTCACCTCGACGATCTTTTCCTCACCGACCTTGGCGCCGACCAATTGCTCCTCGAAGCCGGGGATGAAACGGCCGGAGCCGAGTTCCAGCTGGAAATCTTCGGCGGCACCGCCTTCGAATTCCTCGCCGTCGACCCGGCCGACGAAGTCGATCACCACCGCGTCGCCCTCGCTCGCCGCCTCGCCCTCGGCGACGTCGATGAACGATTTCATGCCGTCGGCGATGGCGGAGATCCGCTCGTCGACTTCCTCGTCACCGATTTCGACCTGCAGGCGCTCCAGCTCGATCGCCGAGAAATCGTTCGGCTCGACCACCGGCAGGGCCTCGATCTCCATGGTGAATTCGAGGTCGCCGCCCTCTTCGAAGCTGGTGATCTCGATCTTCGGCTGCAGCGCCGGTCGGATCTCCTTCTCCTCCAAGGTCTTGGAGGCGGTCTCGTTCACCGTCTCCTCCAGGATCTCGCCCATCATGCGCTTGCCGTAGGTTTTGCGCAGCAGCGGCACCGGCGCCTTGCCGGGTCGAAAGCCCGGAACGGCGACCTGCTGGGCCAGTTCCGTCAGCTTCGTGGTCATCTTGTCTTCCAGCGTATCCGCCGGAACGACGACCTGGTAGGCATGTTTCAGTCCTTCGGACTGGGTTTCCGTCACCTGCATCGCGCGCACCCGAGCTCTATTCAATCTGTTTCGAAAACGTGGTCCGACGAAGAATCGCCGACCCCTCGCCACCGCCCCACGCCGCTGCGTTCCTGACAACGCGGGGCCGGGAAGCGGTGGTGCGGACGGAGGGACTCGAACCCCCACGGCCGAAGCCACCAGGACCTAAACCTGGCGCGTCTACCAGTTCCGCCACGTCCGCCGATACCCCGTCACGAGACCTCGGCCCGCGCGGGGCGGCACTCTATAGCACACCTGGATTTTCGAAGACCAGCGCATTTCGCCCGGCGATCTCAATGACCGGGCGTATTGCCCCACGCCAGCACGTGCAGTTGCGGCAGCACGGTCGGCGCATACCAGCGATCGCGGGCCAAACGTTCGACCAGCCAGCGATAGCGCGCCATCAATTCACCCGCCAGATCCGCCGGCTCCGGCGCCGTCTCGGGCGGAAAGGACGGGTTGCCGACTTGCAGGTAGAGGTCGAATTCGGGATGGCGCGCCGCGAGCGCGCGGGCGAAGTCGTAGTCCGCGGCATCGAAGACCGTCACCTTCAGCGATATCGCCACGCCGGCGGCGGAGTCGAGGCAGGCTTGAAAGATCTCCCAGTCCGGTGTCTCGCCGGACGAGGGCGGCTTGGGGCTGAGGAAGAGATAGTCGAGATCGCGGAACCAGTCGCGCGGCAGCGACCCCTGGGTCTCCAGGGAAAAGCGCAGGCCCCGGGCCCGCCCCGCCGCCAGCAGCGGCCCCAGCTTCTGCATCGCCGGGTTGCCGCCGGAGAGCGACACCAGGATCGGCGTCCCGCCGCTGAGGGCGAGGACCTCCTCGACGATCTCGTCGGCCGAGAGCGAACGCCACGACGCAGCATGTTCGGGCAACACGGCATAGAGCGTGTCGCACCAGGTGCAGCGATAGTCGCAGCCGCCGGTGCGCACGAAGACGGTCGGGCGGCCGATCAGCGCGCCCTCCCCCTGTACCGTCGGGCCGAAAATTTCGACGACGCGGATCACGGCCGATACTCGGCCATCGAATTCGGCGTCTCCCAGACCCGGACGGCGACCAGCGCCGCGACGCCGGCGCTGCGCCGTGTCACCTCCGCCTCGAGACGCCCATACCAATGCGCCGCCAACCGCTCCGCCGTCGGCTGGCGGGCGATCACATAAAGCTTGGTCGCAAGCCTGGTCTCCGTCGTCAGGCAACGACCATCGCGTGCCACGGCCGCCGCCAGATCGGCGCGCCAGGCCGCGACGTCCGCATCCACCGGTGCGAACATGGCCAGCAATTCGTCGTCCCCGGCCGCGGCGATGAAGCCGTGATCGCACGGCGCTTCGACCTCCTGTGCCAAGGCCTCGGCCAGGAAGCCGAAATCGATCACCATGTCCGACTGCTCGCCCGTGGCATGCAGGCCATCGGCGCCGGCGCGGCACTCCGCCTCGATCACGAAGCGATGGCCGTGCAGATGCCGGCATTTGGAGCCGTGCGTCATCACGCGATGGCCGGCATCGATCTCCAGCCGCCGCGTTACCGTGTAGGTCGTCATGGCGTTTCGCTTCCCGTGTTCGGCCGCGCCGGGCGGCCTTTTACACCAGCGAACTAAAGAAGCCCATGCCCCCGCAGCGCCGCCTCCAGACCTTCCGGTCCCTGGAAGTGGTGCCCTTGCAGGCCGGCCGCGCGGGCCCCCTCGATATTGACCGCGAGATCGTCGATGAAAAGGGCGCGCCCGGGCGTGACGCCGTGCCGCTCGATCAGACGATCGAAGATGTCACGCCGCGGCTTGCGGGTCCGCTCGAAGCCGGAAATCACCAGGCCGTCGAACAGCTCGAGCCAGGCAAACATCCGCTCGGCGTGCGGCCAGGTCTCGGCCGACCAGTTGGACAGCACATAGAGCGGCACGCCCTTGGCCTTCAGGCGTCGGAGGATGTCGACGGTGCCGTCGATCGGGCCGCGGATCATTTCCGGCCAGCGCTCGAAATAGGCCTCGATCATGGCGCCGTACTCGGGATGGCGCGCCGACAGCTCCGCGATGCCGTCCGCGAAGCTCACCCCCTCGTCGTGCCGTTCGTTCCAATCCTGGTTCACGACGTTGGCGAGGAAATGCTCCCGCTCCGCCTCGTCGTCGAACAGCTTGGCGTAGAGATAGCGTGGGCTCCAATCGACCAGCACGCCGCCCATGTCGAAGACGACCGTGTCGATGGCAGGCAGGTCCGCCATCTCAGGCCTGCCGGTTCAGGCAGGCGGCGGCACAGGCGTCCAGGATCGCCGCCTCGTCGATGCCGTGCACCCTGTAGAGGTCGGGGATGTCGCCCGACTGCCCAAAGCTTTCGACGCCGAGCGAGAACACCCGGCGCCGGGAGGCGGAGCCGAGCCAGGAAAGCGTCGAGGGATGGCCGTCCAGCACCGTGATCAGGGCCGCGTCCGGCGCCAGCGGATCCAGCAGGCGGCCAATGTGGCTGCGCGCCTCGATCTCGCCCCGGGCGCGGCGGCGCCAGGCCCGGTTCCATTCCGTGTAGGCGATGTCGGCCGAGGTCACGGCGAGCAGGCCGGCACCCGGAATATCCTCCAGGATCGCGGCGTGAGCGGCCTCCGCCTCGGCGGCGATGGCGCCCTGATAGACGATCGCCAGCTCCGCCCCCTCGGCCGGCGGTATGCGCCAGTAGGCGCCGGCCAAAATCTCGTCTTCCAGCGCCTCGGTCATGTCTCGGTCCGGCTGCTGCAGGATGCGGGTCGAAAGGCGCAGGTAGACCGAGCCGCCGTCCTCCGCCTGCATATGCTCGAAGCCCCAGCGCATGATCGCCGCCAGCTCGTCCGCATGCGCCGGTTCGAACGCGGCGAGTTTGTCCTGCCCCATGCCGATGAGCGGCGTGACGATCGACTGGTGTGCGCCGCCCTCTGGCGCCAGGGTTATGCCCGAAGGCGTCGCCACCACCATGAAACGGGCGTCCTGGTAGCTCGCATAGTTGAGCGCGTCGAGGCCACGCTTGACGAAGGGGTCATAGAGCGTGCCGACCGGCAGCAGGCGGACGCCGAACAGTTCACTCGACAGGCCGAGGGCCGCCAGCATCAGGAACAGGTTGTTCTCGGCGATCCCGAGTTCGATGTGCTGGCCCTGCTGGCCCATGTGCCAGCGCTGGGCGGAGACGACCTTCTCCTCGCGGAACACGTCCTCGCGGCGATGGCGGTCGAAGATGCCGCGGCGGTTGACCCAGCCGCCCAGGTTCGTCGAGACGGTGACGTCCGGCGAGGTCGTGACCAGGCGTTCCGAAAACATATCGTCGGCATTCGCCAGTTCATAAAGGATCCGGCCGAACGCCTCCTGGGTCGAGGTCTCCTCGCTCCGCGCGAGCGGGAGGTGCCGGGGCACGGCAATCCGCGGCGCACTGCGCACCCGGCTCGTGCCCGTGTTGAAGGGCGCCTGGTCGATGAAGGCCTGCAGCTCGTCGGCGGAGACATCCAGGCCGGTAAACTTCTCCCACTCCTGCCCATCCGCCAGCCCCATGCGGGTGCGGAAGTCGGCCATCTGCTCTGGGTTCATCAGGCCGGCGTGATTGTCCTTGTGGCCGGCGAAGGGCAGGCCGTGGCCCTTGATGGTATAGGCGATGAAGCAGGTCGGCTCGTCCCCGAGCGTGGTTTCGAAGGCCTCCAGCACGCTTTCCATGTCCTGGCCGGCGAGGTTGGTCATCAGGGCATGCAGCGCCGCATCATCGTGCTCGTCCAGCAGATGGCGAATGCCGCGCACGTCGCCGAGGTCGCGGACCAGGTGCTCGCGCCAACCCTCCCCGCCCTTGTAGGTGAGCGCGGAATAAAGCGAGTTGGGACAGTCGTCGATCCACTTACGCAGCTGGTCGCCGTCCTCACGAGCGAAGGCCGCCTCCAGGCGCTTGCCGTATTTCATGGTGACGACGCGCCAGCCGGTGGTGCGGAAGATGTCGTCGACCCGGGCGAACAGGCGATCGGAAATCACCGAGTCCAGGCTCTGGCGGTTGTAGTCGACGACCCACCAGGTATTGCGGATGTCATGCTTCCAGCCTTCGAGCAAGGCTTCGAAGATATTGCCCTCGTCGAGCTCGGCATCGCCCATCAGCGCCACCATGCGCCCGGTCTCCGGCCGTTCCCCCATCAGGCCCTTCATGGAGACGTAGTCCTGCACCAGGCTGGCGAAGGCGGTCATCGCGACGCCGAGGCCGACGGAGCCGGTCGAAAAGTCGACCTCGTCCGAATCCTTCGTGCGGCTCGGATAGGACTGCGCGCCGCCCAGCGCGCGAAAATTCTCCAATTTCTCGCGGCTCTGACGACCGAGCAGGTATTGAATCGCGTGAAAGGCCGGGCTGGCGTGCGGCTTGACCGCGACCCGGTCTTCCGGCTGGAGGATGTGAAAATAAAGCGCCGTCATCAGCGTCGACAGGCTGGCCGAGGAGGCCTGATGGCCGCCGACCTTCAGCCCGTCGCGGGAGGGGCGGACGTGATTGGCGTGGTGGATGATCCAGCTCGACAGCCAGAGCACCTTGCGCTCGAGCGCCAGCAGACAATCGATGTCGGCCGCGTCGGCGCGGCCCGCCGGGTCCCGTCCGCTTCCGGTCACTGTAGACATCGGTGCTCTCTCCCGGTTTGCCTGGCGGACAATTCGCCTCCAGGAGGCCGGATTATAAGTCCCGCCCGGACAGCCGCCAAACCACGGCCGAGCCGACCGCGTCTCTACAGGGGGCGGGGTGAAGCCCACCGGACGCGGCGACACATTGTCGGTCGGCCCGGTTAGGGGGCCATTCGCACGATACCGATCCTATTTGATGTCGCCGGAGCGAGGGTCTTCCTGTGTCGAGGCGGCTCCCATTCGCCGGCAATTCTCGACCGCCGTCGCCCACGCCGTGGGATGCAACGCTCGCCCTTCATAGAAGAGTTGTCGGCGTTCGAAGTCGAACGTAATACGCCCCAATACACCTTCGAGCCGGGCGCGGCGCCCGCGGTCCGAACGTCGGCGGATACGCCAGGGCCGATGCGCGCCCCGGCCCTGCAAGAGCCGGTGCGGGACGAGCAGTTCGAACGTGATTTCCCCCGGTAGGAACAGGCCATCGTTTCGCGGCAGCTCCGCCGGCACGACGGGCCGGCCCCGGGCGTCCACGCCCCCCACATATTGCGCTGAAGCGGAGCTCTCGATCAGCCGGTGGCATGCAGCCCCGTCCAAAGTGACACCGTCTTCGGCCCGCGCGAGAGGCACGACGAAGAGGCCGATGACCGCGAGGGCGCAGATGACAGGGCTCGGCATCATGCTCCCCAGCCTCCCACCGGAGCATGAAAATTTCGTAACGGCGGCACGGTTCGCCGCCACGAAAAAGGGGCCGCACGAGAGCCGTGCGGCCCAAATAATTGGGAGGAAACGCCTTCAAGCGTACTTCAGAGGAGAACACCCTCCGAAAGCAGTGAAATTATGAAAGTAATTGTCGCGTTTGACAACAAAAGCAGGGGAATCGCATTTGGAATTGCCTTGACGTGCGTGTTTGATCTTGAGGTATTGGCGCGAATCGATTCTACCCGGTCTTTTCACGGGTGGAGGTTGCGATGGAAGGCTTTCTGGAGTGCTTTGAGGGTCTCGAGGATCCGCGGACTGGCAATGCCGGGCGTCACGATCTGCTGGAGATCTTGACGATCGCCCTGTGCACGGTCCTCTCGGGCGGTCAGACGGCGGTCGACATGGCGATCTTCGCGCGTGAAAAGGAGGCGTTCCTGCGGGAATTTCTCGTACTCGAACATGGCGTGCCGAGCCACGACACCTTCAGCCGGGTGTTCCGGTTGCTGGATCCGGAGGCGTTCGGCGCCTGCTTCCAGCGCTTCATGGCGCGCTTTTCCGAGACCTGCCAAGGGGTCATTGCGATCGACGGCAAGGTGGTGCGGCGATCCTACGACAAGGCGAGCGGCACGTCGGCGCTGCATATGGTCTCGGCCTGGGGCTGTGATCAGCGGCTGGTGTTGGGGCAAGTCGCCACCGACGCCAAGTCCAACGAGATCACCGCCGTGCCGAAGCTGTTGAAACTATTGAGCCTCGAGGGGACGATCGTGACCGTGGACGCCCTCAATTGCCAGCGCGCCATCGCCAGCCAGATTATCGAGCAGGGGGGTGACTACGCCCTGGCGTTGAAGGGCAATCAAGGCACGCTGCATGACGACGTGAGAACCTTCCTCGACGATCCGAAAGCCGAAGCGACCACCACCGACACCACGGTCGATGGCGATCATGGCCGCATCGAGACCCGTGCCGCTCTCGTCTCCAGCCACGTCGAGTGGCTGCAAGAGCGCCATCATTGGCCGGGCCTGAAGGCGGTCGCCAAAGTCACCCGGACCCGCGAGTGCGCGGAGAAGACGTCGAGCGAAACCGCCTACTACCTGCTCAGCCAGCCGCTCGACGCCGAGCGCTTCAATCCCGTTGCCCGGGCGCACTGGGGGGTCGAAAACCGCCTGCACTGGTGCCTCGATGTCCAAATGAACGAAGACCAAGACAGAACCCGCAAGGACAATGGACCGCACAATCTCGCCGTCCTGCGCCACATGGCGCTCAATGTCATGCGAAAGGATCCACGAAAAGACTCGCTGCGCGCCAAGTTCAAAATCGCCGCTTGGAACAACGACTATCTCCTGTCACTCCTCGGCAAATTCTGAAATGCGATTGCCCTGCAGCCAAATCGCGCAAAAAAGTCTGAATTTGGACGTCGGAGGGCCGTCAAATGCCGCCAAATTCGGCGCCAAAGGGGACGATTTCCACCTCGTCGCCACGTTTTGCCGCCGCCGCGTGGGGCGCACGCACGACCAGGGCATGGGCGCGCGCGAGCAGGGACATCATCGACGAGTCCTGCTTGCCGAAGGGCGTGGCGATCAGCGTGCCGTCGCCGTCGCGATGCAGCTCGGCGCGCAAATAGTCTTCGCGTTGGTCGTTTTGGCTGAGATCGCGGCCGAGGCGGGCCCGGGCGCGGGGCTCGGTGGCGGGATGCAGGCCGAGCAGGGCGCGGATGGCCGGGCGCAGGAAGATGGTCCCGCAGACCAGGGAAGAGACGGGATTGCCCGGCAGGCCCAGCATCACGGTCTGGCCCAACTGGCCGAACATCAGCGGTTTTCCGGGCCGCATGGCGATCCGCCAGAAGTCCAGTTCCAGCCCGCGCCGGGCCAGCGCGTCGCGGACCAGGTCGTGGTCGCCGACGGAAGCCCCGCCGAGCGTGACCAGCACGTCCGCGCCGCTGGCCCCCGCGACCCGCGCCTCGATCGAGGCCAAGTCGTCGCGGGCGATGCCGAGGTCGATCGGCTCGCCGCCGGCGCCTTCGATGAGGGCGGCAAGCGCCAGCGTGTTCGAGCTGACGATCTGGTTCTCCGCGATCGGCTCGCCCGGCCTGACGATTTCGTCGCCGGTCGCCAGCAGCGCGATCCGCGGGCGACGGCGCACGGTGACCCAGGGCACGTTCATCGCCGCGGCAAGGCCGATCTCCCGCGCGCCCATCCGCGTGCCGGCGGGAATGCCGACGTCGCCCCGGGTGAAGTCGAGCCCGGCGGGCCGGATATAGGTCCCGGCCGCGGCAACCTCGCGCACGTTGATGCGGCCTTCGGCGATCACATCGGTATCTTCCTGGATGACAATGGCGTCGGCGCCCGCCGGCACCGGGCCGCCGGTGAAGATGCGCACGGCTTCACCGGGGCCGAGGGCGCCGTCATGCGCCCCGCCGGCCGGCGCTTCGCCGATGACGGTGAGCGGGACGGGCACCTCGGCGACGTCGACGGCGCGCACCGCATAGCCGTCCATCGCCGAGACGGCCTTCGGTGGCTGCGTGACCCGGGCCGCCACGTCCTCCGCCAGCGCCCGACCGAAGGCGTCGGCGAGCGGCACGACCTCGCCCGACAGCGGCTCGATCGGGGCCAGGATCCGCGATAGCGCCTCGGCGACGGAGATCATGGCCGGGCCCTATTCGGCATCGTAGTCGCCCGACTTGCCACCGGACTTGTGCGTCAGGCGCACGCCCTCGACCCGCATGCCGCGGTCGACCGCCTTGCACATGTCGTAGATGGTGAGCGCCGCGACCGAGACCGCGGTCAGCGCCTCCATCTCCACGCCGGTCTTGCCGGTGATCTTCACCGTCGCCTCGATTTCGACGCCCCGGCCCGCCGCCTCCGGCGTCAACGCCAGCTCGACCGAGGAGAGCGCCAGCGGATGACAGAGCGGGATCAGCTCGGCGGTCTTCTTCGCCGCCATGATGCCGGCGAGACGGGCGACCTGCAGCACGTCGCCCTTGGCGATTTGTCCCTCGCGGATCCGCTGCAGCGTCGCGGGTGCCATCTCCACACGGCCGCGGGCGACGGCGATCCGCGCGCTGACTGCCTTGTCGCTGACGTCGACCATGCGGGCGTTGCCGGCCGCGTCGAAATGGGTGAGCTCGCTCATCTCCACCGTCCTCTATTCAGCCGCGCGCTCGCCCGCGGGCGGCGCCAGCAGCGCCCGGGTCGCCTGGGCGACATCGGCCTGGCGCATCAGCGACTCGCCGACGAGGAAGCCCCGGTATCCGGCGCGGCCCATGCGGGCCAGGTCCTCGGGCCCGCCGAGACCGCTCTCGGAAATGGGGAACGCGTCGGCCGGCATGGCGTCCGCCAGCGCCTCCGAGGTTCCGAGATCCACGCTCAGCGTCTTCAGGTTGCGGTTGTTGACGCCGATCAGGCGGCTTTTCAGACGCAGCGCGCGTTCCAGCTCGCCCGCATCGTGCACTTCGACCAGCACGTCCATGCCCCACTCACCGGCTGCCACCTCCAGCTCGGCCGCGAGGGCGTCGTCCAATGCCGCCATAATCAATAGAATGCAGTCGGCACCGAGCGCGCGGGCCTCGGCCACCTGGTAGGGATCGACCATGAAGTCCTTGCGCAATACCGGCAGCGCCACCGCCTGGCGGGCCGCACTCAGGTAGGCGTCCTCGCCCTGGAAATAGGGCTGGTCGGTCAGCACCGACAGGCAGCTGGCGCCGCCCTCGGCATAGGCGCGGGCGAGGCTCGGCGGGTCGAAGTCGGCCCGGATCAACCCCTTGGAGGGCGAGGCCTTCTTGATTTCGGCGATCAGGCCCGGCCGCCCCTCGCCGGCGTGCACCTCCAATGCCCGGCGAAAGCCGCGCGGCGGGGTGGCGTCGCGGGCCGCGGCCTCGACCTCGGCCGGGGATGCCTCGGTGCGGCGGTCGCGGACATGCTCGCGTTTGACCGCGCAGATCTCGTCGAGCACTGTGCTCATGTCGCGCCGTCTCCCCGGTTGGTGATGCGGACCAGGTGCTCGAGGCAGGCCTCGGCCCGACCGTTGTCGATCGCCTGGGCGGCGATCGGAACGCCGTCGCGCAGCGTCTCGGTGCGCCCGGCGATCAGCAGGGCGGCGGCGACGTTATAGAGGACGGCATCGCGGAAGGCGCCGCCCTCGCCCTTGAGCAGCGCGCGGAGCGCCGCCGCGTTCTCCTCCGGTGCGCCGCCGCGGATGGCTTCGGCCGGGTGCAACGGCAGGCCGGCGTCCTCGGGCGAGACCTCGAACTCGCGAATCTCGCCGTCGACCAGTTCGGCGACCCGGCTGGCGGCGACCGGTGTCAACTCGTCGCTGCCGTCGCCGCCGTGCACGACCCAGACCCGCTCGGCGCCGAGCGCCTGCATCGTCTCCGCCATCGGCCGGCACCATTGCGCGGCGAAGGTGCCGATCAACAGCCGCTTGACGTCCGCCGGGTTGGAGAGGGGGCCGAGCATGTTGAAGATGGTACGAACCGCCAGTTCGACCCGGGCGCCGGCGACGTTGCGCATGGCGCCGTGATGGCGGGGCGCCAGCATGAAGCAGATGCCGGCCTCCCACACCGCTTCGCGTATCAGCGCGAAGTCGGCGTCGAGGTTGATGCCGAGGTGGCTCAACACGTCGGCGGCACCGGTCTTGGACGAAAGCGCCCGGTTGCCGTGCTTGGCGACCGGCACGCCCGTGGCCGCGGCGACCAGGGCGGAGGCGGTGGAAATATTCAGGGTGCCGATGCCGTCGCCGCCGGTGCCGACGATGTCGATGGCATCGGCCGGCGCCTCGATCCGGGTCATCCGCTCGCGCATCGCCATGACGCCGCCGGTGATCTCCGAGACGCGTTCGCCGCGCACCCGCAAGCCCATGAGGAAGCCGCCCATTTGCGCCGGCGTGGCATCGCCCGACATCATGATGTCGAAGGCGCGGTGGGCCTCCGCCACCTCCAGCACGCCGCCATCGGCGACCTTGGCAATCAATGCCCGGAAGTCGCTCTGCTGGTCAGCCATTCCGCCTCTCTTCCGCCGTCGGGCGGCGGCAATATCCTGGTTCGCCTCGTCGTCCCTCTGTATAGTCCGCCCGAGTCGTTGGCAAGCGGGCGTGGACGATGCAGCAGGACGTCATCGGCAAGTCGGCGCTGATCGCGCTGGCGGGCTTCATGACCAGCGTCGTCCTCGTGGCGGCGGGCACGCTCGTCGTGTCGCCGGCCGATGGCGAGGTCGCCACCGAGCAGCCCCGAAACGTCGCCGCCGTCGCCCTCGAGCCCGCCCGCGCACCGCGCGTCCCGTTCGGCGAAAATGCCACTTTTCCCCGCGCCCCCTCCACCGCCGCGCCCGAGCTGGTCGCCCCCGTCGCGCCCGGCGCGGCGCGGGTGCCCGCCGGCCGTGCGCCCGTCGCCCCTGTTGCCGGGCGGTCCGAATTGCGCCCGACCCGTACCGCCATTCCCTCCCCGGGCGCCGTCGCGGCAGGCCGTCCGCTGGGGCCGGGCGGTGCGGTGCAAGAAGCGATCGAACCCTTTCCCAAAATCCTGCCGGGGGTGAACGCGGCGGAAGTGGAGGGCCGGAACCTGGCGCCGTCACCCGGCAGCCGCCCGGCGGAAATCGCCGCCAGGCGGGCAGCCCGGGAAGAAACACGCGTTGCCGCCATTCCGCCGCCCGCCGTTCCGCCCGCCGCCTCACCCGCCGCCCCGCAGAATCGCGTCCGCCCGCCGGCCGCCTGGGACGGTGCCGGCCTGCCCCCCTGGCAGCGTTTCGCCGCGCTGCCGCCGGCCGACGACGACAGACCGAAGATCGTCATCATCATCGACGACCTGGGCCTGCATGCCGGCCGGTTGCGCCGGGTGTTGGCCTTGCCCCGGCCGATGACGCTGTCGTTCTTGCCTTACGGCGAGCAGGCCCTGCGCCTCGCCCGCCTGGCCCGACAGGCCGGACACGAGCTGTTGCTGCACCTGCCGATGGAGCCGCACGGCCGCAACGAGAATCCAGGCCCCAATGCCTTGCTGGTCGATCTGGCGCCGAAAGAGGTCGCGCGGCGGATCGAATGGAACCTCGACCGGCTGGAAGGCTATGTCGGCGTCAACAACCACATGGGCAGCCGCTATACGGAGCGTTCGGACAAGCTCGCGCCTTTAATGCGGCGGTTGAAGACGCGGGGCCTGCTGTTCGTCGACTCGGTTACCTCCCACCGCAGCGTCGCCGGCGACGTGGCCCGCCGCCACGGCGTGCCGACAACCCGACGCGACGTCTTCATCGACCATGTCATCGAACGGCGCAGCATCGAGGCCCAGCTCCGCCGGGTGGAGCGGCTGGCGCGGCGCAACGGCCTCGCCATCGCGCTCGGACATCCGCACAAGGAGACGCTTCGCGCGCTGGAAGCCTGGCTACCGACGCTCCGGCGTAAGGGTTTTTCGATCGCGCCGGTGAGCGCCGTGGTGGCACGGCGGCGGACCGGTTAGGGCCGGGAGTAGAGAGAGCTATGCGCCGGGGCGCCGTCCTGCCGGGAGCGATGGCCCTGCTGTTGTCGATTTCGGCAAGCGCGCAGGATCTCGGCCAGCCCCATGCCATCGAAGGATTGCGCTGGGTCGATGCGGCGACGGGCCGGATCGGCGTCGTCGTCCGCCCGCCCCAATTGCTGCGAGACGAGATCGCCGGCAGCCGCCTGTCGAACCTGGCCCGGCTCGGCGCGCTGGCGTTTCGCCAGCCGGCGGTGCTGGGCGGTGCCGCACGTCTCGCCGGGCTCAGTTGCGCGAGTTGCCATCCCAACGGGGCCGCGAATGTCGAGTTCTTTGTTCCCGGCCTCTCCGACCGGCCGGGCAACGTCGATGTGACACATAGCGCCTTGGGAGATCTCCTGGCGAACGGCCGGCACGATCCCGTGAACATCCCGAGCTTGCGCGGCGTCGCCCAGACCGCGCCCTACGGCCGAAGCGGTGCGGTCGCCAGCCTGCGCGCCTTCGCCCGCCGCGCCATCGTCACGGAGTTCGAGGGCGACGAGCCGCCGCCCTGGTTGGTGGATGCCCTGGTCGCCTATCAAAACCAGCTCGTCTTGCCGCGGCCCGGGCCGGCCGTCGCCGCGCCGGAAATTCTCGCGCGCGGTGCCGCGATCTTCGAGATCCACTGCGCGCGCTGCCACATTCCGAGCGCGGCCTATCAGGACGGCCGGCGCCACGATGTCGGCACGGGCGGGGTGTTCGACACGCCGAGCCTGCGGGGCCTGGCCGAAACGGCGCCCTATCTGCACGACGGTCGCGCGGCCGATCTGCGGGACGCACTATCGCACGGCGTTTCGGGGCTGGCGCCCCGGGCGTTCACGGACCTGCAAGCCCATGTCGCTGGAATCGGCGCGGTGGCGGCGGGCGAGACGGCGATCACGCTCGCCGGCGAGGTCGCCGGGCTGACGGCGGACCTCGAGTTGCTGGCCTGGGCGGGGCGGCGGGAATTTTCCGCCATCGGCACGTTTGTCGCCACGGCGCTCCGGCGCGAGGCTGGCCTGATCCATGCCCGCCTGCGGAAAACGTCCGGCGAGGGGCCCCGCGATCTGCTGCTCGGCTGGTCGATGGCTTTTCGCGATATCGGCCAGGCCTTCGAGGCGGGCGATTTCATTCGCGCCCGCACCCTCTATCCGCAACTGGCGGGGCGGCTCCGCCGGGACGCGCCGCGCGTGGTGGCGGCCGCGCCCGGCTCGCTCTACGACCCTGCGCGCCTGGCGCCCGTTCGGGCGCCTTCAGACGCGGAAGCTCAGCGGTAGTTGTGCTGCGTGTTGTCGAAGATCGAGGCGACGGCGCGGTCGTTGATTTCGACCGTGTGCAGCTTCTCCAGGCCGCGGTTGAACTGTTCCAGTAAATCGCCGGTCATCGACTGCTCCAGGCCCTGGGCCAGGGCCTCGAACTCGTCCTTGGATTTGGCGAGATCGACGTCTTCAATCTCCAGCAGGCGGACGACGACTTGCGTCGTGGCCGTCGCACCCTCGCCCGTGATGACGGCATCCTTCTTGGCGGTGAAGACCTGGTCGACCACGCCGGCACCCACGCCGGCGGCCCGGCCCATCTGGCGCCGGTCCAGTTTTTCGCGCTTGGTGACGGTGAGGCCGCCGTCGTTGGCGAGCTTGGCGAAGGCGGTGCCGCCCTCGGCCTTGGCGGCGAGTTCCTTGATCCGCGTCTCCGCCGCCGTGCGCCGGGCATCGGCCGTCCAGTCGGCCAGGACCCTGTCGCGGACCTCGGCGATGGGGCGCGGCGCCGGCGGCTGAATGGCGTCGACGCGCACCGCGTAGTAGGTTCCGGTGTCCGATTCCTCCAGCCGCGGCTCTTCGCCGGCCTCGAGGCTGAAGGCCTTCTGCATGAATTCGGGCGCCCGCGGGATGGCGGCGATGACCTTGCCGTCCGGGCCGCGCCGGTCGGCGCCGATGGCGGCCAGTTTGGTGAGCGTCAGGCTGAGTTCGCTCGCCATCTCCTCGAGGCTGGCGCCGCCCGCGAGCGAATCCTCGACGGCGTTCGACAGCTCGAACAGGGCGTCGGCCGCCCGCTCCAGCTTGATCTCGCCCTCGATCCGCTTCTTCATTTCCTCATAGGTCCGCGTGCGGCCGGGCGTCAGCTTGGTCAGACGGAAGATATGCCAGCCGAAGGGACCCTTCACCGGCGCGGAGATGCCGTCCGCGGCCAGGCCCTGCACCACGTCGTCCAGTTCGCCCGGCAGGTCGCCCTTGCGCACGATGCCGAGCTTGATCTTGCCTTCGTCCAGTCCCGCCATCTCCTTGGCGATGGCGATGAAGTCGCCGCCGGCGTCCAGCCGTTCCTTGATCTGGTTCGCCTTGTCCTCCTCCTGGACGCGGATCTGCTCGACCTCGCGGGTCTCCTCGATGGTGAACTCGTCGAGGCGGGCGTCGTAGGCGTCGCGCACTTCGGTTTCCGTCACGGAGACCTGCTCGAGCAGACTTTCCGGGCGGAGGTCGAGGAAGGTGAGGGTGCGGTATTCCGGCGCCGTGTAGCGCGTCACATGGTCCTTGTAAAAAGCCTCGAGCACGTCCTCGCCCGGCACGTCGGGTGCGGGCAGCGAGGCGTCGTTCAAGGTCAGGACCTCGACCGAGCGGCGCTGGCGCTGGTGGCGCAGCAGCGCCTCGACCATGGCCTTGGGCGCGTGACCGCCGAGGGTGACGGAATCGAACAGTTGCTGGCGGTTCAACTCGCGCCGGCGGTTCTGTAGGAAATAGGCCTCGGAAATGCCGGCATTCTGCAGCGCGCTCTGGAAGGCCAGCGGATCGAAGCCGCCACCGATGCCCTGGAAGGCCGGATTGGTCGACATCTCGCGTTGGATGACCTGGTCGGCGACGGCCA
This sequence comes from uncultured Alphaproteobacteria bacterium, assembly GCA_951812805.1. Lineage (GTDB taxonomy): Bacteria > Pseudomonadota > Alphaproteobacteria > JASLMY01. Next base: position 474,786 of record CATOSZ010000005.1, read on the forward strand.
GGCCCAAATCCTTCGCCGCCTGGTCGTAGAGGGCCTGGTTCACCAGCTGGCGCAGGGTCTCGTCGGCGACGCCCATGTCGCGGGCCTGCTGCGAATCGATCCGTCCGCCGAACTGCCGTTGCAAGTTGCCGACGGCGCGGTTGAAGGCGTCGGTGAACTCGTACTGGCTGATCTCGATCTCGCCGACCTCGGCGACGGCGGTATCGGGGCTGACGCGGAAGATGTCGCCGATGCCCCAGACCGCGAAACTCAGCACCAGAATGCCGAGAAAGATCTTCACCACCCAGGTGCCGGCACCGCGTCGCAAGGAGTCGAGCATCGTATCGTCGCTTTCCCACAGGTTGGTGCGCCCCGCAACGGGGCGCGCCGTATCATATGGTCGTACCGCCGCCGCCCACAAGCTGGCGGACGGAGAATTCCTCTGCTACATGAACGCGTTGCGTGCTGAGGTCAACTGACGAAGAGGGGAGGCGGCCGTGAGCGAGATCCGCCCGCTGATCGCGGGAAACTGGAAGATGAACGGCGGTCGCCGCGAGGGCCTGAAACAGGCCGGGCAAATGGCCCGCCAGGCGGCCCGGCGCAAGGGGGCGGCGGCCGAGATCCTGATCTGTCCGCCGGCGATCCTCGTGCCCGTGCTGCGCGACGCCCTGGCGGCGGGCGCCATCGCCATCGGCGCCCAGGATTGCCACGCCGCCGCGGCCGGCGCCCACACCGGCGAGCAGAGTGCGGAAATGCTGGCGGATGCCGGCTGTTCGCACGTCATCGTCGGCCATTCCGAACGCCGGGCCGATCAGGGCGAAAGCGACGCGGCCGTCCGCGCCAAGGCGGAGGCCGCCCATCGCGCCGGCCTGACGGCGATCGTCTGCGTCGGCGAAACCCGGGCCGAGCGGCGGCGCGGCCAAGCCCTCGACGTGGTGGCCCGCCAGCTCTCACGCTCCGTGCCGAAGGGGGCGGCGGCGGCCAATACGGTGGTCGCCTACGAACCGGTCTGGGCGATCGGCACCGGGCTGGTGCCGACGGTGGACGACGTTGCGGAAATGCACGCCATGATGCGCGCCCGCCTGGCCCGGCGGTTCCGCGCCGAGGGACGCGGTATGCGGCTGCTTTACGGCGGCTCCGTCAACGCCGGCAACGCCGCCGCGCTGCTGGGCGTCGCGCATGTGAACGGGGCCCTCGTCGGCGGCGCCAGCCTGACCGCCAAGGCCTTCATGCCCATCGTCAAGGCGGCGGGGTGAGCATTCCCCTGGCGTCGGCCCGCGCCCTGGTGTAAATACGCGCCGGCCGGCCCCATATGGCGTGGGGAGGGCGCTTTTCGCGAGATTGAGGCATGATCGCAGTCATTACCGTCATCCACCTGATCCTGGCGATCGCCATCGTCGTGCTGGTGCTGTTGCAGCGTAGCGAAGGCGGCGCGCTCGGCATCGGCGGCAGCGGCAACATCGGTGGACTGGTGAGCGGCCAGGCCGCCGGCAATTTCCTGACCAAGGCGACCGCCGGGCTCGCGGCGGGCTTCATGGCGACCTCGATCCTGCTGACCATCCTGGCCGGCGCGACGGGGGAGCGGCGCTCGATCGCCGATGATATCGCGGTCGGCGGCGCGAATCAGGAACAACCGGCGAGCGGGCCGGTCGTGCCGAAGACCGAGTAAGCCGATAAAACACGCCGAATTCCGGCATTCCTCACCAGCCCCACCGGTTTTGCTTCCGCGAAGCGCGCCGGCGCTATACTAACGAGGTCCATGACGCGGTTCATCTTCATCACCGGCGGCGTGGTCTCCTCACTTGGAAAAGGCTTGGCGACGGCGGCGCTGGGTGCCTTGCTGCAAGCACGTGGCCATTCGGTGCGTCTGCGCAAGCTCGACCCCTATCTCAACGTCGACCCCGGGACCATGAGCCCGATCCAGCACGGCGAGGTTTTCGTCACCGACGACGGCGCCGAGACGGATCTCGACCTCGGCCATTACGAACGATTCACCGGTGTGGCCTGCAACAAGGGCGATAACGTCACCACGGGCCGCATCTACCAGGAAATTCTGGGCGCGGAACGGCGCGGCGACTATCTCGGCGGCACCGTGCAGGTCATCCCGCACGTGACCGACGCCATCAAGGCCTTCGTGCGCTCCGATACCGGCGATGTCGACTTCGTGCTCTGCGAGATCGGCGGCACCGTCGGCGACATCGAAAGCCTGCCCTTCCTGGAGGCGATCCGCCAGCTCGGCAACGACCTCGGCCGCGACGCAACCCTGTTCATCCACGTGACCCTGGTGCCCTTCATCGCCGCCGCGGGCGAATTGAAGACCAAGCCGACCCAGCATTCCGTCAAGGAGCTGCGCTCGATCGGCATCCAGCCGGATATTCTGCTCTGCCGGGCCGACCGCGAAGTGCCGGAATCGGAGCGGCGCAAAATCGCCCTCTTCTGCAACGTGCCGGCGGACGCGGTGGTGCAGGCGCTCGACGCCCGCTCGATCTACGAGGTGCCGCTCAGCTACCATGCCGAGGGGCTCGACACTCAGGTGCTGCGTCGTTTCCGCCTCGACGATTCCGCCCCCGACCTCACGCGCTGGGAGGAGATCCGCGACAAGATCCTGGGGCCGGAGGGCGAGGTGAAGATCGCCATCGTCGGCAAGTACATCGAATTGAAGGACGCCTACAAATCCCTGGCCGAAGCGTTGACGCACGGCGGCATCGCCAACAACGTCGCCGTGACGGTCGAGTGGATCGACGCCGAGGTCTTCGAGACCGAGGACGCGGTGCATCACCTCGAGGGGGTGAGCGGCATCCTGGTGCCGGGCGGCTTCGGCGACCGCGGCGCGGAAGGCAAGATCCATTCGACGACCTTCGCCCGCGAGCGCGAGGTGCCCTTCCTCGGCATCTGTTTCGGCATGCAGATGGCGGTGATCGAGGTCGCGCGTAATCTGGCGGGCCTGCCCGAGGCCAGTTCGACCGAGTTCGGGCCCTGCCGGGATGCGGTCGTCGGCCTGCTGACCGAATGGGCGCGCGGCAACGAGGTCGAACGGCGCCAGGCGGGCGACGATCTCGGCGGCACCATGCGCCTCGGCCAGTACGAATGCCATATCCGGCCCGAGAGCCGGGTGGCCGCGATCTATGGCGACGAGGTGATCCGCGAACGCCACCGCCACCGCTACGAGGTCAACGTCACCTACCGCGACCGGTTGGAAGCGGCGGGCCTGAAATTCTCCGGGCTGTCGCCGGACGGCGTGCTGCCGGAGATCGTCGAACTCGACGACCATCCCTGGTTCGTCGGCGTGCAGTTCCACCCGGAACTGAAGTCGAAGCCGTTCGAGCCCCATCCCCTGTTCGCCGCCTTCATCGAGGCGGCGGTGACCCGTTCCCGTCTTGTGTGAGGCCGCTGCATGACCGCCATCGTCGATATTCGCGCCCGGGAGATCCTGGACAGCCGTGGTAATCCGACCGTCGAGGTCGACGTGCTGCTGGAAAGCGGTGCTTTTGGGAGGGCCGGCGTGCCGTCCGGTGCCTCCACCGGCGCGCACGAGGCGGTGGAGCGGCGCGACGGCGGCGCCCGCTACGGCGGCAAGGGCGTACAGGGCGCGGTCGAGGCGGTGAACGGCGAACTCTACGACGCCCTCGTCGGCCTCGACGCGAGCGACCAGACGGCCCTGGACCAGGCGATGATCGAGCTCGACGGCACCGACAACAAATCGCGGCTCGGCGCCAACGCCATCCTCGGCGTCAGCCTGGCAGCGGCCAAGGCGGCGGCGGAGGCCTCGCGCCTGCCGCTCTATCGCTATGTCGGCGGCGTGCAGGCCCGGGTCCTGCCGGTGCCGATGATGAATATCCTGAACGGCGGGGCGCATGCCGACAATCCGATCGACATCCAGGAATTCATGATCATGCCGGTGGCGGCCGACAGCTTCGCCGAAGCGCTGCGCCAGGGGGCGGAAGTTTTCCATGCGCTGCGTGCCCGCCTGAAGGCGGCCGGCCACAACACCAACGTCGGCGACGAGGGCGGCTTCGCGCCGGCCCTCTCCGGGACCCGGGACGCGCTGGACTTCGTCATGGCGGCGATCGCCGAAACCGGCTTGCAGGCCGGGCGGGACATCGTACTGGCGCTCGACAGTGCCGCCACCGAGTTCTTCTCCGAAGGACGCTATGACCTCGCGGGCGAGGGCCGCGTCCTCGATGCGGCCGGCATGGTCGACTATTACCGCGAGCTGGTCGGCGCCTATCCGATCCTCTCCATCGAGGACGGCATGGCCGAGGACGACTGGGACGGCTGGGCGGCACTGACGGCGGCGATCGGTGCCGACGTGCAATTGGTCGGTGACGACCTCTTCGTCACCAATCCGGCGCGCCTGGCCGACGGCATCGCGCGCGATGTGGCGAACGCGATCCTGGTCAAGGTCAATCAGATCGGCACCCTGACCGAGACGTTGGCGGCGGTCGACCTCGCGCACCGCTCGGCCTACCGGGCCGTGATGTCGCACCGTTCCGGCGAAACCGAGGACGCGACCATCGCCGACCTCGCCGTCGCCACCAATTGCGGTCAGATCAAGACCGGCTCGCTCGCCCGTTCCGACCGCCTGGCGAAGTACAACCAGCTGCTCAGAATCGAGGAGATGCTGGGCCCGCAGGCGGAATACGCGGGGCCGGCGGCGCTGCGGCAGATGGGTGCGGACAATATATGAGCAATTTCCCCTTGATCCGGGGAAGCGAAACGTGATTCCCTGACGAATCATGGAGTTGTGGTACGCTATACGACGCCGCGGCCGGGCCCTCATCGCGCCCAGCCTGTTGCTGTTGGTGGCCGCCTATTTCGCCTACCACACGGTGCAGGGCCAGCGCGGCCTGATCGCCTATGCCCGCCTCGACCTGGAGGTCGCGCGGGCCGAAGCCGAATTGCGCACCATCGACGCCGAACGCCGGATCATCGAGGGCCGCGTCGCCCTGCTGCATCCCGACCATATCGAACCGGACATGCTGGACGAGCAGACCCGCCGCATCCTCGGGCTGGCGCACCCGGACGAGGTGGTGATTTATCTGGATTGAGGGGACGGCCGGGCGCGGGCGCGTTGCCCTGCCCGGCCGTCGTCGCCTCAGGACGTGCGGGCCTTGAAGTCGTCGAGTTGCTGGCGGGCGCCGGCGACCATGCAGGCGAGGTCGGCGGTCAGCATCACCATGTCGAAGCCGCGCGCGATGGCACCGGCCGCGAATTCGGCGCTGGCGCAATGCATCACCGCCTTGATGCCGTTGGCGTGCGCGGTCTCCCGGATCTTGTCGCAGGTCGCGATGTGGACCGGATCGGGATTGTCGCCGCGCGGCGCCATGCCGAGCGCGAAGGACAGGTCGGCCGGCCCGATATAGACGGCATCCAGCCCCGGCGTGGCGCAGATCTCGTCGAGATTGGCGAGGCCTTCCTTGGTCTCGATCATCGCCATGACGACGACCTCGTCGTTGGCGTTGGCGACATAGTCGGCGCCGCCGTAGTGCACCGCGCGCACCGGACCGTTCGAGCGGATGCCGACCGGGGGATAGCGACAGGCGGCGACCGCGGCGGCGGCTTCCTCGGCGTTGTTGACCAGCGGCACGATGATGCCGTAGGCGCCGAGATCCAACGCCTTCATGATCGCCGCCGGCTCGTTCCAGGCGACCCGCACGACGGGAACCGTGTCCGTCTGCGAGACCGCCTGCAGCATCGGCAGGACGTCCTTCAACTCCGAGGTTCCATGTTGCAGGTCGACGCAGAGCGCATCGAAGCCCTGGCGGGCCATGACCTCGGCCGTGAAGCCATGGGAGATGGAGAGCCAGCCCAGCGTGACGAACTTGCCATCGGCCCACATCTGCTTGATTTTGTTTGGTCGCATCGTCGGATCTCCAGTGTTGTTCCGGGGCGGGGCGGGATCGTCGATGCCGCGGCAGCCGACCCTTCGCGTGAGAGTGCCCGTATTCCTAGCTGGCGGAGGTCCATTGATGCAAGCCGAGCGGTCCTCGCAGGGCGGCATCGGATCCCCGCGGGCCCGATCACGGAACCGCGAGCCGTTTTGAGTCCGCGGAGGCCGTTTCGCCGGATCGTGCCGTAAGTGCCTGGGGGAATGGACGCTTTTGCGATTGCCGTATCCGGCGGCGCTCAATGAAATTAACTGAAAATCAATTAAGTTTCATAATCCTTTGAAAATACGCAACTTTCCTTGCTTGCTAAATTCGCGTGCAGGGGGGAGGATAACGTTATCTGGCGCGCTGGTTATCCCGGACGGTCTGCCGGGAGGCATCGAAACCAGGGTGTCGCGACGCGAGGGGCCTTGCCGGCCCGGGCGCGGCGTGGATGTTCGGAGGGAAGATGGCCAGGACCCGGCGTAAACGGAAACTCGACGAGCCTAAACCGGTCCCCGCGACCGAGGAACTTCTCAAATATTACAACGACATGCTGATGATCCGCCGCTTCGAGGAGAAGGCGGGTCAACTCTATGGCATGGGCCTGATCGGCGGCTTCTGCCATCTCTATATCGGCCAGGAGGCCGTCGTCGTCGGCATGCAGGCGGCGATCGGCGAAGGCGACGCGGTCATCACCAGCTACCGCGATCATGGCCACATGCTGGCCTGCGGCATGGCGCCCAAGGGCGTGATGGCGGAGCTGACGGGCCGCAGCGGCGGCTACTCCAAGGGCAAGGGCGGCTCCATGCACATGTTCAGCCGGGAGCAGAGCTTCTTCGGCGGGCATGGCATCGTCGGCGCGCAGGTGCCGCTCGGCACCGGGATCGCCTTCGGCCTCAAGTACCGGGAGACCGACCGGGTCTGCCTGACCTATTTCGGCGACGGCTCGGCCAACCAAGGCCAAGTTTACGAGTCGTTCAACATGGCCGAACTGTGGAAGCTGCCGGTCATCTACATCATCGAGAACAACCAATACGCGATGGGCACCTCGGTGCAGCGCTCCTCCGCGCAGACGGAGCTGTTCCGTCGCGGCGAGAGCTTCGGCATCCCGGGGGAGCAGGTCGACGGCATGGACGTGCTGGCGGTCAAGGCGGCGGGCGAAGAGGCGGTGGCCTGGGCGCGGTCTGGCCGCGGCCCCTACATCCTGGAGATGAAGACCTATCGCTACCGCGGCCATTCCATGTCCGACCCGGCGAAGTATCGCACCAAGGAAGAGGTCCAACGGGTCCGCAGCGAGCGCGATCCGATCGACCGGATGCGGGAGTTCCTGGTGACCGGCGCACACTCCGACGAGGTGGCGTTGAAGGCCGTGGACCGGGATATCAAGAAGGCCGTCACCGAAGCGGCCGAGTTTGCGCAAAACAGCCCCGAGCCGGCAACGTCGGAGCTTTATACCGACATCCTGCTCGAGGCGTGAGGCGCCGGGCGTCGCCCGGGCCTGGAGGACGTGCCTGACATGCCGATCACGATAACCATGCCGGCGCTCTCGCCGACCATGACGGAGGGCACGCTCGCCCGCTGGCTGGTGAAGGAGGGGGACGCGGTCCGCAGCGGCGATCTGCTGGCCGAAATCGAGACCGACAAGGCGACCATGGAGGTCGAGGCGATCGACGACGGGATCGTCGGCAAGCTGCTGATCGCCGAGGGTACCGAGGGGATCGCCGTCAACGCGCCGATCCTGGTGCTGCTGGGCGAAGGAGAGACGGCGGACGCGATCACGGTACTGGCCGCCGCGCCGCCGGCGCCTGAGCCGGCCGCGGCGCCCGCACCCGTCGCGGCGGTGCCGGTCGTTGCCGCGCCGGCATCGGCCCCAGTGCCCGCCCCCATGCCCGCCGAAGCGGACCTGCCCGAGGGCACCGAAACGGTGTCCACGACCGTGCGCGACGCGCTCCGTGACGCCATGGCGGAAGAGATGCGCCGCGACGCCAGCGTCTTCCTGATGGGCGAGGAGGTCGGGGAATACCAGGGCGCCTACAAGGTCAGCCAGGGCCTGCTGGAGGAGTTCGGCAACGCCCGCGTGATCGACACGCCGATCACCGAGCACGGCTTCACCGGCCTCGGCGTCGGCGCGGCCTTCAGCGGCCTGAAGCCGATCGTCGAGTTCATGACCTTCAACTTCGCCATGCAGGCGATGGACCAGATCATCAACTCGGCGGCCAAGACGCTCTATATGTCGGGCGGACAGATGGGCGCCTCGATCGTCTTTCGCGGCCCCAACGGCGCCGCCTCCCGGGTCGCCGCGCAGCATTCGCAGTGCTACGCCTCCTGGTATGCGCATTGCCCGGGCCTGAAGGTCGTCTCGCCCTATACGGCAGCTGATGCCAAGGGGCTGTTGAAGGCGGCGATCCGCGATCCCAATCCCGTCATCTTCCTGGAGAACGAAATCCTCTACGGCCGCAGCTTCGAGGTGCCGGTGCTGGACGATCATGTTGTGCCGATCGGCCGGGCACGGATCGCGCGGACCGGCGGCGACGTCACCATCGTCGCCTTTTCGATCTGCGTCGGTCACGCGATGGATGCCGCTGAACTGCTGGCGGCGGAGGGGATCGAGGCCGAGGTGATCGATCTCCGCTCGCTCCGCCCGCTGGATGTCGAGACCATCGCCGCTTCGATCCGCAAGACCAACCGCTGCGTCAGCGTCGAGGAAGGCTGGCCGGCCTGCGGCATCGGCGCCGAGATCGCGGCGAGCGTGATGGAACACGCCTTCGACGATCTCGATGCGCCGGTCGTCCGGGTCAGTGGCGAGGACGTGCCCTTGCCCTACGCCGCCAATCTCGAGCGCCTGGCGCTGCCCGATCCGGAGCGTGTCGCCGAGGCGGCGCGCCGGGTCTGCTATCGCTAAACCAAGTTCCGGCGGCCGGCCGCCGCCGTCAGGGGGAATGCACCATGCCGATTACCATCACCATGCCGGCTCTCTCGCCCACCATGACCGAGGGTACGCTCGCCAAGTGGATGGTCAAGGAAGGCGACAGCGTCGCCTCCGGCGACATCATCGCCGAGATCGAGACCGACAAGGCCACCATGGAGGTGGAAGCGATCGACGAGGGTATCGTCGGCCAGATCCTGGTCGCCGAGGGCACGGAAGGGGTCGCGGTCAACACGCCGATCGCCGTCATCCTGGAGGAGGGCGAGGCGGCGGATGACGTTACGCCGGCCGCCGCTGCCCCTGCGCCCGCCCCGGCCGCTGCTGCGCCTGCGCCGGCCGCTCCCGCGGCGGCCCCGGCGCCCAGTGCCGGCAACGGCAAGGCGCCGCCCGCCCCGGTCACCGCCGCCGGTGAACGGGTGAAGGCGAGCCCGTTGGCCCGGCGGATGGCGGCCCAGGCCGGCCTCGACTTGACGGCGGTCGCCGGCGGCGGTCCGGGCGGCCGCATCGTCAAGGCGGATATCGAGGCAGCCGTGGCCGCGCCGGTCCCTGTTGCAGCGCCGGCCGCCGCGCCGCTCGCCGCCCCGGCCCCCGCTGCGCCGAGCGCTGTCCCGGCCGATCCGCACCAGCCGGCCTTCACGCTCGAGCCGTTGAGCCAGATGCGCAAGACCATCGCCCGGCGCCTGAGTGAATCGAAACAGACCGTGCCGCATTTCTACCTGACCGTGGATTGCGAGCTGGACGCCCTGTTGGCGTTGCGCAAATCGCTGAACGACAAGGCGGAGGGGGCCTACCGCCTCTCCGTCAACGATCTGGTGATCAAGGCGGCCGCCGTGGCGTTGAAGCGGGTGCCGGCGGCCAACGCCTCTTACGGCGAGGAGGGGCTGAAACTCTTCCATTCGGCCGATATCTCCGTCGCCGTCGCGACCGAGCGCGGCCTGATTACGCCCATCGTGCGCAATGCCGGCGAGAAGGGGCTGGAGACGATCTCGGCGGAGATGAAGTCGCTGGCCGAGCGGGCCCAGGCGGGCAAACTGATGCCGGAGGACTACCTCGGTGGCACCTTCTCGATCTCCAATCTCGGCATGTACGGCATCAAGCAGTTCGAAGCGGTGATCAACCCGCCGCAGGCCTGCATCCTCGCCGTCGGCGCGGGGGAACAGCGCCCCGTGGTGAAGGACGGTGCGCTGGCCGTCGCCACGGTGATGAGCGTGACCCTCTCGGTCGATCACCGCGCCGTCGACGGCGCCATCGGCGCCGAATACCTCGGCGCCTTCAAGCGGTTGATCGAAGACCCGGTGACCATGCTCCTCTAGGGAAAAGCGCAAACCATGAGCAAGCAAAGCTTCGACGTCGCCGTCGTCGGTGGCGGTCCCGGTGGCTACGTCGCCGCCATTCGCGCCGCCCAGCTCGGTCTCGAGGCCTGCGTGATCGAGCGCGAGAACTTGGGCGGCATCTGCCTCAACTGGGGCTGTATCCCGACCAAGGCGCTGCTGCGCACTTCCGAACTTTATCACCTGATGCAGCGCGCCTCCGAGTTCGGCCTCAAGGCGGACAACGTCGGCTTCGACCTGGCGGCGGTGGTGCGGCGCAGCCGCAAGGTGGCCGGCCAGCTGAACGCCGGCGTCAAGCATCTGCTGCGCAAGAACAAGGTGACCGTCATTGACGGCCACGCCCGGCTCGCCGGCAAGGGCCGGCTGGGGGTCGAGCGGGACGGCAAGGCGGTCAGCGAAATCGAGGCCCGCGACATCATCCTGGCGACCGGCGCCCGGGCGCGGGAACTGCCCGGCCTGGCGGCGGACGGCACGCTGATCTGGACCTACCGCGAGGCCATGGTGCCCGACGTCATGCCGAAATCGATGCTGGTGATCGGCTCGGGCGCGATCGGCATCGAATTCGCCAGCTTCTATCGCACCCTCGGCGCCGAGGTGACGGTGGTCGAAGTCCTGGACCGGATCTTGCCCGTAGAGGACGCGGAGATCTCGACCTTCGCCCGCCAGGCCTTCGAGAAACAGGGCATGACGATCCACACCGCCACCCAGGTGAAGGCGCTGCAGCCCGGCGCCGACAGCGTCACCGCGAGCCTCGCGTTCGCCGACGGCAAGGTCGAGCGCCTCACCGTCGACCGGGTCGTGCTCGCCGTCGGCATCGTCGGCAACGTCGAGGACCTGGGCTTGGAAAACACCCGGGTCGAGGTAGACCGCTCCCACATCGTCACCAACGAATGGTCGGAGACGGCAGAGCCCGGCGTCCATGCGATCGGCGATGTCGCGGGCCCGCCGTGGCTCGCCCACAAGGCGAGCCACGAAGGCGTCATCTGCGTCGAGCGGATCGCCGGGATGGAGGGGTTGCATCCGCTCGATACCGGCAACATCCCGGGCTGTACCTACTGCCAGCCGCAGGTCGCCAGCGTCGGGCTCACCGAGGCGGCGGCGATCGCGGCGGGGCACGAGGTCCGGGTCGGGCGCTTCCCCTTCGTCGGCAACGGCAAGGCCATCGCGCTCGGCGAGGCCGACGGCATGGTGAAGACGGTGTTCGACGCCACGACCGGCGAGCTGCTGGGCGCCCACATGATCGGTGCCGAGGTAACGGAGCTGATCCAGGGCTATGGGATTGCCCGAACGCTGGAGACGACGGAGGCGGATCTGCTGCACACGGTGTTCCCGCATCCGACGCTTTCCGAGATGATGCATGAATCCGTGCTTGACGCCTACGGCCGGGCGATCCATTTCTAGGCTGGAAACGCACACGGCGGACGTGACATGACGGCGATGATCGAGGACGGCGCACCGGTGCGCCATCCCGAAAAGATCCACCGGCCCGACAACCCGAGCCCGCGCAAGCCGCGCTGGATCCGGGTCAAGGCGCCGACCTCGCCCGTCTATGGCGAGACCCGTCGCATCGTGCGCGAGCACGGCCTGCACACGGTCTGCGAGGAGGCGGCCTGTCCCAACATCGGCGAATGCTGGGCCAAGCGCCATGCCACCATGATGATCATGGGCGACGTCTGCACCCGGGCCTGCGCCTTCTGCAATGTCGCCACGGGCAAGCCGAACCGCCTGGACGCGGGCGAACCGGCCAGGGTCGGCGACGCGGTCGCCAAGCTCGAGCTAGCGCATGTGGTCGTCACCTCGGTCGATCGGGACGACCTCGCCGACGGCGGTGCCGAACATTTCGCGCAGGTGATCCGGGCCATTCGCGCCGCCTCCCCCGGCACCACGGTGGAGGTCCTCACACCCGACTTCCTCGGCAAGCCCGGCGCCCTCGAGGTCGTCGTCGAGGCGGCGCCGGACGTCTTCAACCACAATTTGGAAACGGTGCCGCGGCTCTATCCGACGGTGCGGCCGGGCGCGCGCTATTTCGCGTCCCTGCAACTGCTGGCTGAGGTCAAGCGGCTGGCACCGGCGTCGTTCACCAAGTCGGGCCTGATGGTCGGCCTCGGCGAGGAACGGATCGAGGTGCACCAGGTGATGGACGATCTGCGGGCGGCCGAGGTCGATTTCCTGACCATGGGACAGTATCTCCAGCCGACGCCGAAGCATCACGCGATCGACCGCTTCGTCACGCCGGAGGAGTTCGAGGCCTTCGCCGCCATGGCGCGCGGCAAGGGCTTCCACATGGTGTCGGCCTCGCCGCTGACGCGTTCCTCCTATCATGCCGATGCCGACTTCGCGGAGCTTCGCGTCCGTCGGCAGGCGCGCCTCGGCGCGGGGTAGGGCCGCGATGCCGACGCATGCCGAGGTCAAGGTCCTGCCCTACCGGCCCGACCAGCTGTTCGATCTGGTCGCCGATATCGATTCCTACCCCGAGTTCCTGCCCTGGTGCGTCGGCTGCCGGACGACCCGGCGCGACGGCAACGTGATCTGGGGCGATCTCATGGTCGGCTTCAAGCTGTTCCGTGAGACCTTCACTTCCAAGGTGACGTTGGAGCGGCCGAACCGTATCCACGTCGCCTATATCGACGGCCCGTTCCGCTATCTCGACAATCACTGGGTCTTCATCCCCGGCGACGACGGCCAGTCGACGACGATCGATTTCTATGTCGATTTCGAATTCCGCTCCCGCGCCTTGCAGCTCGTCGCCCGCGCCGCCTTCTCGGAAGCGGTGAAGCGCATGGTCAACGCCTTCGAGCAGCGCGCGGCGGTGGTCTATGGGCCCGGCGGCGGCTTCGCCGGGGCCGCGGTGCCGGCGGGCGACTGAGGCATGACGACCGACAGCGTCCTGGTCGCGCGGGACGAGGCGATCTGGACGGTCACGATCAATAGGCCCCGCGCCCGCAACGCCTGCGACATGGCCACCGTCAAACGGTTGCACGACGTCTTTGCAGAGTTCGAAGCCGACGATACGGCCCGCGCCGCGGTGCTGACCGGGGCCGCGGGCGGCGGCTTTTGCGCCGGCGCCGATCTTCACGAGCTGTCGAGCGGGGCCTCGATCGGTTTTTCCTGGGCGGGCGAGGACAAGGGGCTGACCCGGCGCCAGACGACGAAGCCGGTGATCGCCGCCGTGCATGGCCACGCCGTCGCGGCGGGGCTGGCCTTGGCCGTCTGTTGCGATCTTCGCGTCGCCGACGCCACCGCGGTGTTCGGCGTCTTCTGCCGGCGCTACGGCGGGCCGATGCCGAACGGCGCCACGGTGCGCTTGCCCCGCCTGATCGGCCAGAGCCGGGCGCTGGACATGATGCTGACGGGCCGCGCGGTCGAGGCGGAGGAGGCCTTCGCCATCGGCCTCGCCAACCGGCTGGTTCCGGCGGGCGAGGCGCTCGCCGCGGCGCAGGCCCTGGCGCGCGAGCTCGCCGCTTTTCCGCAGACCGCCATGCTGTCCGATCGGGCCTCGCTCATCGACCAGTGGAACTGGCCGGAGGACGAGGCGATCCGGCGCGAGGTCGCGGGCGCGGCGGCCGCCTTCGAAACCGACTTTCAGTCGGGCGCCGGGCGTTTCGTCGCCGGCCACGGCCGCCACGGGGATTTCGGGGCCGAATAGACCGGGCCGGCGCGCGCGATCACTGCAAGGTGGCGAGGATCTCGTCGGGTTCCGGGCGGCTGCGATAGTTGGGGCCCGAATGGCGCCGGCGGACGATGCCGTCGGCATCGATCACGATCAGTGCCGGATGGGCTATGCCGTAGCCGTAGCTGCCGGGACCGAAGCGCTCGTTGCGCAGACCGAAGGCGGAGATGATCTTCGAGTCGGGATCGGCCAGCAGGGCGAACTCGATATCCCGCCCCTCGGCGAAGCGGGCCATCGCTTTGGCACTGTCATAGGTGACGATGGCGACCTCGTAGCCGAGCGCCCGCGTCGCGTCCAGATGGTTCTGCCAGGCGACCGCCTCGCTCTTGCAGTAGGGTCACCAGTCGAGGGAGCGGCTGAACAGCAGCAGCAACCCGCGCGTGCCCGTCAGTGTCTTGAAGCTGCGGGCCTCGCCGCGCTGGTCCGGGACCTCGAGGCTGTGCGGGATCGGCTTGCCGATCGCCGGCCCGAGATCCTGCGCCTGAGCGTCGAGCCCACGCCCGCCGAGCGCGAGTGCGAAGGTGATCGCCAGGTACAGAGCTGTTCGACGCGTGATCGACATGATCGAGGGTCCCCGCGCGGTGGTTGTTTAACGGACCGGAGGGATACTATCGTCGAAGTTGCGTATCGAGGAAAGCCTGTCCCGCCAAGCTCCCGATGTCGTGATCACGCCGGCAGGCCGCCCCGTCAGACCTCCAATCCCGCCGTCACGGCGAGGACGGCGATGAGGTTGTTGGTGGCATGCGCCAGGATCGGCACCCAGAGGTTGTCGAAATGCTCGTAGGCGATGGCGAAGAGGGTGAACAGCACGAAGAGCGCGGGCAGCGCGGCCAGGTCGAAGTGGATGAGCGCATGCGCGGCGCCGGCGATGGCGGCGCTGGCGAGGATCGGCAGGCGGGTGCGCAGCCAGCCGTAGAGGGCGCCGCGAAACAGCAGCTCCTCCCAGAGCGGGGCGACGACGACGCCGAAGATGACGAAGCCGGCGATGAAGAAGGCGTCCATCTGCGCGCCGGCGCCGATCAGGTCGACCAGAGGGTTCTTCGGCCGGCCGAGCGGGGCTTCCAGCAGGCTGGTCAGCAGCACCGAGAGCGCGACGCCGACCAACGCCGTCGCCAGCGCCGCGCCGAGCGACCAGCGGTCGAGCCGCCCGAGCCCGAACCAGCGGTCGCCGAACGTCTCGAAGCGGCCCATGTAGAGATAGCTCCAGGCGAGCAGGGCCAGCATCGGGGGCAGCAGGACGAGCAGGATGAAAAGGCCGCCGGAGCCCATCTCGACGCCGAGAAATCGTACCATGACATAGAGCCAGACACCGCCCAGGACCTGGATGGCGAGGCCGCCCAGCAGCAGCAAGGCGACGTGTCTGCCGGGAACCGCATACATGGCGTCAGGCCCCCTGCAAGGCGTCGCGCAGCATCGCCAGCGCGGTCCGGACCGTGGCCTCGCGAATGCCGGCCCGGCCGAGGTCGCCGTAGGTTTCCCGCCGGTGGACGTCGCCGGCCGCCTCGTCACGCGCGGCGAGGGCCAGATGAACCAGGCCGACCGGCTTTTCGGGCGAACCGCCGCCGGGCCCGGCGATGCCGGTGACGGCGACGGCCAGGTCGGCGGCGGAAGCGGCGAGCGCGCCCCGCGCCATGGCGCGGACGGTTTTCTCGCTCACCGCGCCGTCGCCCTCGATCGTCGCCGATGGCACGCCGAGGACCTCCTGCTTGGCGGCGTTGGAATAGGTGACGAAGCCGCGGTCGACGACGGCGGAGGCGCCGGCGATGTCCGTGAGGGCGGCGGCGATGCCGCCCCCGGTACAGGACTCGGCCGTGGCGATCATCCAGCCGCGCGCGCGTGCCCCCCGGACGACCTCGCCCGCCAGGGCCTCGATGTCCGCCCGGGTCATTGCCAGCTCTCCAGCGCCCAGCCGAGCGCGATCACACCGGCCACGGAATAGAGTGCGGCGAACAGGTCGTCGAGGATGGTGCCGAGCCCGCCCTTGATGTTCCGGTCGGCCCAGCGGGCCGGCCAGGGCTTGAAGATATCGGCGAGGCGAAATAGCACGAAGCCCGCACCGTAGAGCGCGGGATCCAAGCCCGCCGGGATCAAGGTGAGCCACATGCCGGCCACCTCGTCCACCACGATGTCGCCCGGATCCTCGCGCCCCAGCGCCCGGATATAGATGTTGCCGGCCCACCAGCCGGCAAGCGTCACCAGCACCGTCGCGCCCGCCAGCGCCCAGGGCCCGCCCGCCCACATGATGACTGCGGCGAACGGCAGGGCGGCGAAGGAGCCGAGCGTGCCCGGCGCCTTCGGCATCAGTCCGACCCCGAACCAGGTCGAGATCAGGCAGGCCGGATGGAAGAAGGGGAGGGGGGCTTTACGAAACTTCATAGCACCACGGTCGCCGTTGCCTGGGCGGCGATGCCCTCGCGCCGGCCGAGAAAGCCGAGCTTCTCCGTCGTCGTCGCCTTGACGCTGACCCGTTCCGGCGGAATAGCGAGGATCTCGGCGATCCGCTGGCGCATCGCGGCGCGGTGCGGGCCGACCTTGGGCCGCTCGGCCATCAGGGTGACGTCGACATGGGTGATCTCGCCGCCGGCCGCGCGGGCGAGCGTGGCGGCATGGGCGAGGAAGCGGTCGGAGGAAGCGCCGCGCCATTCGGGATCGCTCGGCGGGAAGTGCTGGCCGATGTCGCCCTCGCCGATCGCGCCGAGGATCGCGTCGGTGAGGGCGTGCAGGCCGACGTCGGCGTCGGAGTGGCCGAGCAGGCCGCGCTCGTGCGGCACGGCGACGCCGCACAGCATGACCGTGTCGCCCTCGGTAAAGCGATGGACGTCGAAGCCGTTACCGACGCGGACGTCGACGGTAGCGGTGGCGGGCGCCACGGCGGCGCGTGCACGGGCCATGTCTTCCTCCGTCGTGATCTTGAAGTTGCTTTCGGGCGCCGGGACAATGACGACGTCGAGCCCCTCGGCCTCGGCGACGGCCGAATCGTCGGTGAAGGCGGCGCCTGCCCGGGCCCGGTGCGCGGCCAGGATCTCGGCGAAGCGAAAGCCCTGCGGCGTCTGCGTGCGCCACAGCCCGTCGCGCGGCACGGTGTCGACGACGCGCCCGTCCGTCACCCGTTTCAAGCTGTCGGCCAACGCCAGGGCCGGCACGGCGCCGGCGGACTCGTCGAGGGCGCGGACGACGGCGGAAATCGTCGACGCTTCGACGAAGGGCCGGGCCGCGTCGTGGATCAGCACCCGGTCCGGCGCTGCGGCGGCGAGGCTTTCGAGCCCGAGGTGCACCGACTCCTGCCGGCTTTCCCCCCCGGGCACCGGCGCGAGCACCTCGAGATCGGCAAGTGCCGCGTCGTGCTGGTCGCGGTCGTCGGCGTGGATTACCACCCGCACCGCGTCGACCGCTGGATGATCGAGGAAGGCGCGCACGGTCCGGCGCAGCATCGGCGCCCCGGCGAGGTCCTGATACTGCTTCGGCCCCGGCCCGCCGAGACGGGTGCCGCGTCCGGCTGCGACGACGAGCGCGATCACTTTCTTGCCGTCAACCGTCACGCCGCATCCCCGAGCCCCTCTCCTGGTGGCGGCCAGCTTTACCGATTTTGCGCCCCGCCGCCAACCATGATGCTTTTGGCTGAGAAAACGCGTGATGGCCCTGACTAGGTTCAGATAGATGTGAGACGCGCCTCTGGCGGCAGAGGCGGGGATCTCCGAAGCTGTGAGTTGCGAGACCAACAGCTTGAAGGAGATCCCCATGCAGGTTTTTGGCCTGCCCCGACATGTTATCAGGGGTTGGAGGACGGCGTCGCGTCTGAACGCGGAGCCCGACACTAAATGCGTAGCGTTCAGACGCGACGCCGTCCGGCGTTGGCATCGGGCCCGGCGTGACGGCTTGACGGCCGAGGCGGCGGCCCAGGCGGTGGGCGTGCCGCGTAGCACGCTCTATCGCTGGGACGAGCGGTTGGAGCCGCGCTCGCGCGCGCCTCGCCGCCGTCGTCGCCGAGAGTGGTCGAGTGCGGTGCTGCGTCGGCTTGAACGGCTGCGCCGCGACTTCCCGATGTGGGGCAAGGCCAAGCTCGGACCGCTGCTGCGCCGAGAGGGCTTCACCTTGTCGGACAGCACCGTTGGTCGCATGCTCGCCCATCTGGTCGCGCGCGGCGTCGTTGTGCCGGTGCCCGTGGCGCGACGACGCGCCAAGGGCAAGAGAGCCAAGCGCCCACACGCCAAGCGTTTGCCGAAGGGGATGAAGGCAACGGCCCCCGGCGATCTGGTCCAGCTCGACACCTTGAGCATCACGCCGGCCGGCGAGCGCACGGTCAAGCAGTTCACCGCCTACGATCCCGTCAGCCGCTTCACCTGTGCCAAGGCCTTCCGCAGAGCGACCGCCAGGAACGCCGAGAGCTTCCTCGACAAACTCGTGGCCGACCTGCCCTTCCCCGTGAAGGCCATCCAGGTCGACGGTGGATCCGAGTTCATGGCCGAGTTCGAGGCCGCCTGCGAGAGCCGAAAGATCCCCGTCTATGTCTTGCCGCCGAGGACGCCGCAGCTCAATGGCGGCGTCGAGCGAGCCAACGGCGCATGGCGCTACGAGTTCTACGCCTGCCATGACATCGAGGACCAGCTCGACAAACTAAACCCACAGATCGACAAGTTCGCCAACATCTACAACACCTTCAGGCCTCATGGAGCCTTGAAAGGCAAAACCCCCGAGGAGTACCTTCGACAGATCACAGCCAAGAAGACCTCGTCGTCTCATATGTAGTGAACCTGGACAGGCCCTTGACTTGGCGGCGGCGGATCAGTACTTCCAACGACCTAGCCAGGGGGTGTAGCTCAGTCCGGTTAGAGCGCTGGCCTGTCACGCCAGAGGTCGCGGGTTCGAGTCCCGTCACTCCCGCCATTTTCCCTCATCAGAATCGAGTTTTGACGCGGCGCGCGTTGACGCCGCCCATGGCCCATGGCCTGATCGCCTTGTGTGGTAACGGGAGGTGTCATGACGGTCGAGCCCGGGCGGCGGCAGGCCATAGTCTTTGGCGTGGCGATGATCCTGGTGGGATCGGCGCTCGGAATATATGGCGCGATTCAGTTCCGGGAGCTGCGGTTGTTTGCCGAGGACGGCGTGCAGGCCAGCGCAATCCTCGCCGACAAGAACTGGTCCAGCTCCACCACCGAGACGAAGGAGGGGCAGCGGACCACCGTCACCCGCGTGATCGAATTCACCTTCGAGACGCAGGCCGGCGAAACCGTTGCCGGGCGCCACGAGGTCGGAAGCCGCACCTATCATCAGGGCGAGAAGGGACGCGCGATCTATCCCATTCTCTACCTGCCTGACGATCCGACCCGAACCCTGCCCCGTGCCGACATCCAAAACCGGGCGCCCGGGCTCGTCCTCATCGGCGCCGGCGGCCTGCTCGCCGTGGGCATCGCCATGGTCGGGTTTGTCGTCGTTCGCGGGGCGGCACGGCCGCCGCTCGCGCACTCTACCCGGGCGGCCCTGGTCTTCGGCCTGTTGTTCCTCTTCGCCGGCACGGGCGTCGGGTTGTTCGGATATGGGCCCGCGGCCTTTCGCGACGGGCTGGAGGCGGAGGGCACCTGGATCGAGGCCCGGGTCCGCGGCCATGGCTCGCAACGGGTCGACGAGGAATGGCACTACGAGCTGAGTTATGTCTTCACCGACCCCGAGGGTTTCGAGCGGACCGGTGAGAGCGCCGTCGACCGCGAGACTTTCGAAGCGCGCAAGGAGCGGCGCGGGGCGACCTTGCCGGTCGTCTATCACCCGGCGGAGCCTGCATTACACCTCACGCGCTTTCAGCTGGAGGACGGATTCGGCCATCTGTTGGTGATTCTCGGCAGCCTCGGCGCGCTGTTCGGGGCGCTGCTGCTGCTGGCGCCGTTGGTGCGGGGTCTGTTTTCCGGAACTCCGCGCCGGCCGGGCCTCGGATAGGCCCGGCGATCCTTGCGGGGCTTTCGATTAAGGGCTATAGGATGACCGCGTTTGGCCGGGCCCGAGAGAACCGGTGATGGGGCGTTATCGTCGGCACGAGTGCTGTCGAAGGCGATAGCGGTGGGGAAGGACGAGATGACCGACCTGCTGAGGGAATACCTGCCGATTCTGATGTTTTTCGGCGTCGCGGTGGCGATGGCGATCGGCATGATCATCGCCTCCCTGATCGTGGCGCGCCAGCATCCCGATCCGGAGAAACTGTCGCCCTACGAGTGCGGTTTCGAGGCCTTCGGCGACGCCCGCCGGCAGTTCGATGTCCGCTTCTACCTGGTGGCCATCCTGTTCATCATCTTCGATCTCGAAGTCGCCTTCCTGTTCCCCTGGGCCGTGGCCTTCGGCGGCCTCGGCTGGTTCGGGTTCTGGTCGATGACGATCTTCCTCGGCATCCTCACCATCGGCTTCGTCTATGAATGGCGGAAGGGAGCGCTCGAATGGGAATGACGGACGGGTCCACCGACGTCCCCGTCGTCGGCAACGATCAGGATGCGCTGTTCCGCTCGGTCGCCGACGAGTTGAACGAGAAGGGCTTTCTCGTAGCCCAAATGGACAATCTCGTGAATTGGGCGCGGACCGGCTCGCTCTGGCCGATGACCTTCGGCCTCGCCTGCTGCGCGGTGGAGATGATCCACGCCTATATGCCGCGCTACGACCTCGACCGCTTCGGCGTCGTGCCCCGCGCGAGCCCGCGCCAGTCGGACGTGATGATCGTCGCCGGCACCCTCACCAACAAGATGGCGCCGGCGCTGCGCAAGGTCTACGACCAGATGGCCGAGCCGCGCTATGTCATCTCGATGGGCAGCTGCGCCAACGGCGGCGGCTACTATCACTATTCCTATTCCGTCGTTCGGGGCTGCGATCGGATCGTGCCGGTCGACATCTATGTTCCGGGCTGTCCCCCGACGGCGGAAGCGCTGGTCTACGGCATTCTGCAATTGCAGAAGAAGATCCGTCGGACCGGCACCTTCCTCCGGTAACGCGCAGGCAAACGGCAAAGCCCCGATGATGGTCGACGAACAAGCCCTGGCGGATCTCGGCGCGCATGTGGAACGCGTGCTCGCCAATGAAGTGAGCGGCACGGACATCCGCCTCGGCGAATTGATGGTCGAGGTCCGGGCCGAGCATGTCGTCCGGGTATTGACCTTCCTGCGCGACGATCCGCTCTGTCAGTTCAAGATCCTGCTCGACATCTGCGGCGCCGACTATCCCGAGCGGGCGGAGCGTTTCGATGTCGTCTACAACCTGTTGAGCCTGAGTTTGAACCAGCGCGTCCGGGTCAAGGTCCGCGTCGACGAGGAAGGCGTGGTGCCCTCCGCCACCGGCGTCTTTAACGCCGCCAACTGGTTCGAGCGGGAGGCCTGGGACATGTACGGCATCCTGTTCTCCGAACATCCCGACCTGCGTCGCCTGCTGACCGACTACGGCTTCGAGGGCCACCCCCTGCGCAAGGACTTCCCGCTCACCGGCTATGTCGAGATGCGCTACGACGACGAGCAGAAGCGCGTCGTCTACGAGCCGGTGAAGCTGACGCAGGAGTTCCGCTCCTTCGATTTCCTGAGCCCTTGGGAAGGTGCCGACTATATCCTTCCCGGCGACGAAAAGGCCGAGGAGCAGGGCTGATGGCCGAAGTCGAAATCAAGAACCTGACGATGAACTTCGGGCCGCAGCACCCGGCCGCGCACGGTGTCTTGCGTCTGGTGCTGGAACTGGACGGTGAGATCGTCGAGCGCGCCGATCCGCACATCGGCCTGCTGCACCGCGGCACCGAGAAGCTGATCGAGTACAAGACCTATTTGCAGGCCGTGCCCTATTTCGACCGCCTCGATTACGTGGCGCCGATGAGCCAGGAGCATGCCTACGCGCTGGCCGTGGAAAAGCTGCTGCAAATCGAGGTGCCGCCCCGGGGCCAGGCGGTCCGGGTGCTGTTCGCGGAAGTCTCGCGGATCCTGAACCACTTGTTGAACATCACGACGCAGGCGATCGACGTCGGCGCGATCACGCCGGCGCTCTGGGGCTTCGAGGAGCGCGAGCTGCTGATGGAGTTCTACGAGCGGGTCTCCGGCGCGCGGCTGCATGCGGCCTACTTCCGCCCGGGCGGCGTACACCAGGACCTGCCCGCCGGCCTCGCCGACGATATCCTGCGCTACTGCGAGAACTTCGACAAATTCATCGTCGACGTCGAAGGCCTGCTGACGGAGAACCGCATCTTCCGCCAGCGCAACGCGGATATCGGTATCGTTTCCGCTAAGGACGCGATGGACTGGGGTTTCACCGGCGTGATGCTGCGCGGCTCCGGCGTGCCGTGGGATCTGCGCAAGTCGCAACCCTACGACGGCTACGAGCAGTACGACTTCGACATTCCGGTCGGCAAGAACGGCGATTGCTTCGACCGCTATCTCTGCCGGATCGAGGAGATGCGCCAGTCCTGTCGTATCATCAAGCAGGTGATCGAGACGATGCCGGACGGCGCCGTCGCGACCGACGACCGCAAGGTCGTGCCGCCGAACCGTGGCGAGATGAAGCAGTCGATGGAAGCCCTCATCCATCACTTCAAGCTCTATACCGAGGGCTATCACGTGCCGGCGGGCGAGACCTATACGGCGGTCGAGGCGCCGAAGGGCGAATTCGGCGTCTATCTCGTCTCGGACGGTACCAACATGCCGCATCGCTGCAAGATCCGCGCGCCGGGCTTTTCCCATCTCCAGGCGCTCGATTTCCTGTGCCGCGGCCATCAGCTGGCCGATACGGTGGCGCTGATCGGCAGCCTCGATATCGTCTTCGGGGAGATCGACAGATGACGGCCGTGGCCGAACAGATGGACGCGTTCACCTTCTCGGAGGAGAACCGGGCGCAGGCGGAGGCGGTGATCCAGCGTTATCCGCCCGGTCGGCAGGCGAGCGCGGTGATGCCGCTGCTGGATCTGGCGCAACGCCAGAACGATGGATGGCTGCCCCGCGCGGCGATGCATCACATCGCCGAAATGCTGGAGATGCCGCGGATCCGGGTCTACGAGGTCGCGACGTTCTACACGATGTACAACCTGGCGCCGGTCGGCAAATACCGGGTGCAGGTCTGTACGACGACGCCCTGCTGGCTGCGCGGCTCCGACGACGTGGTGGCGGCCTGCAAGGCCAAGCTCGGCATCGGCTTCGGCGAGACGACGGCGGACGGCCTGTTCACCCTGCAGGAGGTCGAATGTCTCGGCGCCTGCGTCAACGCGCCGATGATCCAGGTCAACGACGAGTACTACGAGGACCTGGACGGCCCCCGTACCGAGGCGGTCCTCGACGCGCTGGCCAAGGGCGAGACGCCCGCGCCCGGCCCGCAGAACAGCCGGCACACGTCGGAGCCGGAAGGCGGTCCGACGACGCTCGAAGCTTTCCGGGGTGACGACTGATGTTGAGCGATTCCGACCGCATCTTCACCAATCTCTATGGCTTCCAGGACTGGGGCCTGAAGGGCGCCCAGGCCCGCGGCGATTGGGACGGCACCAAGGCGCTGATGGAGCGGGGCCAGGACGAGATCGTCGACGAGATCAAGGCTTCCGGCCTGCGCGGGCGTGGCGGCGCCGGCTTCCCGACCGGCCTGAAGATGTCCTTCATGCCGAAGGAGAACGACGGCCGCCCCTCCTACCTCGTGGTCAACGCCGACGAGGGCGAGCCCGGGACCTGCAAGGACCGCGACATCATGCGCCACGACCCGCACAAGCTGGTCGAGGGCTGCTTGCTGGCGGGCTACGCGATGCGCGCGGTCGCCGCCTACATCTACATCCGGGGCGAGTTCCACACCGAGGCCAACAACCTCGAGGCGGCGATCCAGCAGGCCCGCGACGCCGGCCTGCTCGGCCGCAATGCCTGCGGGTCGGGCTACAACTTCGACGTCTTCGTGCATCGCGGTGCCGGCGCCTATATCTGCGGCGAGGAAACCGCGCTGATCGAGAGCCTGGAGGGCAAGAAGGGCCAGCCGCGGCTGAAGCCGCCGTTCCCGGCCGGTGTCGGCGTCTGGGGTTGTCCGACCACCGTCAACAACGTCGAGAGCATCGCCGTCATTCCCACCATCCTGCGCCGCAGTGCTGCCTGGTTCGCCGGCATCGGGCGGGAGAACAATACCGGGACCAAGATCTTTTGCATTTCAGGCCACGTCGAACGGCCGTGCAATGTGGAGGAGGAGATGGGCATCCCGATGCGCGAGCTGATCGAGAAGCACGCGGGCGGGGTGCGCGGCGGCTGGGACAACTTGCAGGCGGTCATTCCGGGCGGCGCCTCGGTGCCGATCCTGCCGAAGTCGATCTGCGACAACCAGCTGATGGATTTCGACAGCCTGCGCGAGGTGAAGTCGGGCCTGGGCACCGCCGCCGTCATCGTCATGGACAAGTCGACGGACGTGGTGCGCGCGATCGCCCGGCTCTCGCAGTTCTACAAGCACGAATCCTGCGGCCAGTGCACGCCCTGCCGCGAGGGCACCGGCTGGATGTGGCGGGTGATGGAACGGCTGGTCCGCGGCGAGGCCGAGGTCGCCGAGATCGACCTGCTGCTCGAGGTCACCTACCAGGTCGAGGGGCACACCATCTGCGCCCTCGGCGATGCCGCCGCCTGGCCCATCCAGGGCCTGATCCGACATTTCCGGCCGGAGATCGAGGCCCGCATCCTCGATGCCCGCCAGCCCGCCGACGCCGCCGACTGAGGGATAGGACCATGCCCACGCTCACCATCGACGGCCAGGAAATCACGGTCGAGCCCGGCAGCACGATCCTGCAGGCCTGCGAGGCCGCGGGCGCCGAAGTGCCGCGCTTTTGCTATCACGACCGCTTGTCGATCGCCGGCAACTGCCGCATGTGCCTGGTGGAGATGGAACGCTCGCCCAAGCCCGTGGCCTCGTGCGCCATGCCGGCGGGCGACAACATGGTGATCAAGACCAACACGCCGCTGGTCAAGAAGGCGCGCCAGGGGGTGATGGAGTTCCTGCTGATCAACCATCCACTGGACTGTCCGATCTGCGACCAGGGCGGCGAGTGCGATTTGCAGGACCAGGCGATGGCTTACGGCCACGACCGCAGCCGCTACGAGGAGAACAAGCGCGCGGTCGAGGACAAGTATCTCGGCCCCCTGGTCAAGACGATCATGACCCGGTGCATTCATTGCACCCGCTGCATCCGCTTCATCACCGAGATCGCCGGCATCGAGGAACTCGGCGCCACGGGCCGGGGCGAGGACATGGAGATCACGACTTATGTCGAGGCCGCGCTGTCGAGCGAGCTGTCCGGCAACATCGTCGATCTCTGCCCGGTCGGCGCGCTGACCTCCAAGCCCTACGCGTTCGCCGCCCGGCCGTGGGAGTTGCGCAAGACCGAGTCGATCGACGTGCACGACGCGGTCGGCTCGAACATCCGCGTCGACACCCGCGGGCGCGAGGTCATGCGCGTGCTGCCCCGCCTGCACGAGGACGTGAACGAGGAGTGGATCTCCGACAAGACCCGCCACGCCGTCGACGGCCTCGGTCGCCAGCGGATCGACCGGCCCTATGTCCGCTTCGGCGGCCGGCTAAAGCCCGCGACCTGGGGCGAGGCGTTCCGCGTCGCCACGCGGCGCCTCGGCGACTGTGCGGGCGACAAGCTCGCCTTCATCATCGGCGACATGGTCGATGCGGAGACGATGACCGCGGTTCGAGACCTGGCCGATGCGCTCGGGTGTCCGAACGTCGACTGCCGCCAGGACGGCGCCAAGGTCGGCGGGGGCGCGAGCGCCGGCTGGCGCTTCAACACGACCATCGCCGGGATCGAGGAGGCCGACGCGCTGCTGCTGGTCGGCACCAACCCGCGTTGGGAAGCCTCGCTCGTCAACGCCCGCATCCGCAAGCGCTGGCTGCAGGGCGGCTTCAAGGTCGGCCTGGTCGGCGAGGCGGTCGATCTCACCTACGACTACGAACATGTCGGCGCCAGCCCGGACGAGTTGAAGGCGATCGCCGAGGGCAGCCATCCCTTCGCCGAGGTGCTGCGGGCGGCGGAACGGCCGATGGTGATCGTCGGCTCCGGGGCGCTGGCCCGGCCCGACGGCGCGGCGATCCTGGATTGCGCGCGCGGCCTCGCCGAGGCGAGCGGCATGGTGAGCGACGAGTGGAACGGCTTCAATGTCCTGCACACCGCGGCCAGCCGGGTCGCGGGCCTGGAACTCGGCCTGCTGCCGGGCGAGGGCGGGCGCGACGTCGAAGGCATTCTCGCCGGCGCGGAAGCCGGCGAGATCGACGTCGTCTGGCTGATCGGCGCGGACGAGATCGACACCGCGCGCCTCGCCAAGGCGACGGTGATCTATCAGGGCCACCATGGCGACGCCGGCGCGCATGTCGCCGATGTGGTGCTGCCGGGCGCGGCCTATACCGAAAAGGACGGCACCTGGGTCAACACCGAGGGCCGGGTCCAGCACGGCCGCCGCGCCGCCTTCCCGCCGGGGGAAGCGCGGGAGGACTGGGCCATCCTGCGGGCGCTGTCGGCCGAGCTCGGCAAGCCGCTGCCCTACGACGACCTGGGCGCACTGCGGGCCGCCATGCTCGAGCGGGCGCCCGGCCTGGCCGAAGTCGACGTGGCGCGGCCGGGTGAGTGGGGCGCCTTCGGGTCGGCCGGCGAGATGGGCGGCCAGCCTTTCGCCGGCCCGGTCGATGACTTCTACCTGACGAACGCGATCTGCCGCGCCTCCACCGTGATGGCGGAGTGCAGCCGGATGTTCGTCGCCGGCGAGGAGGCGACGGGGACCGATGGCTGAGTTCTGGTCCGAGTATCTCCTGCCGGGAATCGTCATTCTGGTACAGATCCTGGCGATCGTGGTGCCGTTGCTGCTGGCCGTCGCCTTCATGACCTATTTCGAGCGCAAGGTGATGGCGGCGATGCAGCTGCGGATGGGCCCGAACGTGGTCGGTCCCTTCGGCCTGCTCCAGCCCATGGCCGACGGCATCAAGCTGATGTTCAAGGAGACGGTGTTCCCGACCGGCGCGAACAAGGTCGTCTTCGTGCTGGCGCCGATGCTGACCTTCATCCTCGGCATGGTCGCCTGGGCGGTCATCCCGTTCGGCGAGGGTATCGTGCTCTCCGACATCAACGTCGGAATCCTCTATCTCTTCGCGATCTCCAGCCTCGGCGTCTACGGCATCATCATGGCGGGCTGGGCGTCGAACTCGAAGTATCCCTTCCTCGGCGCGTTGCGCTCGGCCGCCCAGATGGTGAGCTACGAGGTTTCCATCGGTTTCGTCATCATCACCGTGCTGCTCTGCGTCGGCTCGCTGAACCTTTCCGATATCGTCGAATCCCAGCGTGGCGGCATCATCGGCGGCTGGTACTGGTTGCCGCTGCTGCCGATGTTCGTGATCTTCTTCATCTCGGCGCTGGCCGAGACCAACCGTCATCCCTTCGACCTGCCCGAGGCGGAAGCGGAGCTGGTGGCGGGCTATCAGGTCGAATATTCGTCGATGACCTTCGCGATGTTCTTCCTCGGCGAATACGCCAACATGATCCTGATGAGCGGGATGACCGCGGTATTGTTCCTCGGCGGCTGGTTGCCGCCGATCGACATCGCGCCGTTCAATTGGATCCCCGGTCCGATCTGGTTCTTCGCCAAGATCGGCGTGCTGCTCTTCGTCTTCGTCTGGGTCCGCGCCACCCTGCCGCGCTATCGCTACGACCAGTTGATGCGGCTCGGCTGGAAGGTGTTCCTGCCGTTCTCGCTGTTCTGGGTGATGGCGACCGCGGCGGTCCTGATGGCCTTCGATCTGGCGCCGGCACCATGAGCGCGATGCGGCCCCGAAACAACGCGCGGGAGGCGCGGACATGAGCTTGATCAGCCAAGGCGCCAAGGCGATCCTGTTGGGCGAGATCCTGAAAGGGATGGGCCTGACCTTCAAATACATGTTCCGCAAGCGGGCGACGGTGAACTATCCCTACGAGAAGGGGCCGCTCAGCCCGCGCTTCCGGGGCGAGCATGCGCTGCGTCGCTATCCCAACGGGGAGGAGCGCTGCATCGCCTGCAAGCTGTGCGAGGCGATCTGCCCGGCCCAGGCCATCACCATCGAGGCGGAACCGCGCGAGGACGGCAGCCGGCGGACCACCCGCTACGACATCGACATGACGAAATGCATCTACTGCGGCTTCTGCCAGGAGGCCTGCCCGGTGGATGCCATCGTCGAGGGACCGAACTTCGAATTCGCCACCGAGACCCGGGAGGAGCTGTTCTACGACAAGGACCGGCTGCTGCGGAACGGGGAACGCTGGGAGAACGAGATCGGCCAGAACATCGCGCTGGACGCGCCCTATCGTTGAGGCCGGGGAGACGGTGAGTATGACGCGGACGACCGCACAGCCAAGCGGAGGCATGACGGCATGATTATCGCCGGCATCACCTTCTACGCGCTCGCCGCCGTGGCGGTCGCCGCCGGCCTCATGGTCATATCGGCGCGCAATCCCGTGCATTCGGTCTTGTTCCTGATCCTGACCTTTTTCACCGCCGCCGGCCTTTTCGTGCTGATGGGGGCGGAGTTCCTGGCGATGATCCTGGTCGTCGTCTACGTCGGGGCGGTCGCGGTTTTGTTCCTCTTCGTCGTGATGATGCTGGACGTCGATTTCGTGCAGCTGCGCGAGGGCTTCCTGCAGTATCTGCCGGTCGGCGGCATCATCGGTCTGGTGATGCTGGTGGAGCTGATCCTGATCCTCGGCACCGCGGTCGGGTCGCCGGAGATCTCGGCCGGCAAGGCCGGCGTGCCGATCCCGGCCGTCGAGGAGGTCTCCAACACCAAGGCGCTCGGCCAGGTGATCTATACGAAATACGTCTATGTCTTCCAGGCGGCGGGCATGCTGCTGCTGATCGCCATGGTCGGCGCCATCGTGCTGACGCTGCGCGCGCGGCCGGGCGTGCGCAAGCAATCGATCGCGGCGCAGGTCGGGCGGAGCCGCGAGGACTCGGTCGAGGTCCGCAAGGTCGAGCCGGGACAGGGGGTCTGACGCGATGCTGGCAACCCTCTTCGAGATCGGCCTCGGCCACTATCTGACCGTCGCGGCGATCCTCTTCACGCTCGGCATCTTCGGCATCTTCCTCAACCGGAAGAACGTCATCATCATCTTGATGTCGATCGAGCTGATGCTGCTGGCGGTCAATATCAACTTCGTCGCCTTCTCGACCCATCTCGGCGATCTCGTCGGCCAGGTCTTCGCCATGTTCGTGCTGACCGTGGCGGCGGGCGAGGCGGCGATCGGCCTGGCGATCCTGGTCGTTTACTTCCGCAATCGCGGCTCGATCGAGGTCGAGGACATCAACCTGATGAAGGGCTGAGGCGGAGCATGTACTACCTCATCGTCTTCCTGCCGCTTCTGGCCTCGATCATCGCCGGCTTCGGCGGCCGCGTGATCGGCGACCGGGGCGCGCAATGGGCAACCTGCGGCGCGGTCGGTCTCGGCGCCCTGCTCTCGCTCTATGCCTTTTTCGACGTCGCCATCCAGGGCAACGTCACCAAGTTGGAACTCTTCACCTGGATCGACAGCGGCAGCTTCGAGGTCGACTGGGCGATCCGCATCGACCAGCTGACGGCGGTCATGCTGGTCGTGGTGAACGTGGTCTCCGCCCTCGTGCATATCTATTCCGTCGGCTACATGAGCCACGATCCGCACATCCCGCGCTTCATGAGCTATCTCTCGCTCTTCACCTTCGCGATGCTGATGCTGATCACGGCGGACAACTTCCTCCAGCTCTTCATGGGCTGGGAGGGGGTCGGCCTCGCCTCCTACCTGCTGATCGGCTTCTGGTACGAGAAGCCGACGGCCAACGCCGCGGCGATCAAGGCCTTCCTGGTCAACCGGGTCGGCGACTTCGGCTTCGCGCTCGGCATCATGGCCGTGTTCATGGTCTTCGGCTCGGTCGACTTCGACACGGTGTTCGCCGCCTCGCCCGAGATGCAGGGCAAGACCTTCGAGTTCCTCAGCATCGATTTCGACCTGATGACCATCATCTGCGTGCTGCTGTTCATCGGCGCCATGGGCAAGTCGGCCCAGGTGCCGCTGCACACCTGGCTGCCGGACGCGATGGAGGGGCCGACGCCGGTCTCCGCGCTGATCCACGCGGCGACCATGGTGACGGCGGGCGTCTTCATGGTCGCGCGCTGCTCGCCGATGTTCGAGTTCTCCTCGACCGCCCTGGTCATCGTCACGGTGGTCGGCGCCTTCACCGCCTTCTTCGCCGCGACCATCGGCCTGGTGCAGAACGACATCAAGCGGGTCGTCGCCTACTCGACCTGCAGCCAGCTCGGCTACATGTTCTTCGCCTGCGGCGTCGGCGCCTATCCGGCGGCGATCTTCCATCTGTTCACCCACGCCTTCTTCAAGGCGCTGCTGTTCCTGGGCTCCGGCTCGGTCATCCACGCCCTGCAGGACGAGCAGGACCTGCGAAAGATGGGCGGCCTGCGCAAGGTCATGCCCTGGACCTACTGGACGATGTGGGCGGGTACATTAGCGCTCGCCGGGATCCCCCTCTTCGCCGGCTTCTATTCCAAGGACATGATCCTGGAGAGCGCCTTCGCAAGGGCCACCGGCGCCGGCGAGTTCGCCTACTGGATGGGCCTTATCGGCGCACTGATGACCGCCTTCTATTCCTGCCGCCTGATGTTCATGACCTTCCATGGCGAACCGCGCGGTCCGAAAGAGGTGATGGACCACGCGCACGAAAGCCCGCCGGTGATCCTGATCCCGCTGGTCATCCTGGCCATCGGCGCGGTCGGTGCCGGTTTCGTCTTCAGCGGCTATTTCGTCGGCGACGGTCACGCGGCGTTCTGGGGCACATCGATCCTGATGCTGGGCGAGGACAATATCCTGGAGGCCGCGCACCACGTGCCCTTCTGGGTGAAGGCGTTGCCGCTCGTCGCCGCCGTCTCCGGCATCGCCATCGCCGCGCTCTGCTATCTCTGGAAGACCGGCATTCCGGGCCGTGTCGCGACCTTCAACCGGGATGCCCACCAGTTCCTGCTGAACAAGTGGTATTTCGACGAGCTGTTCGACCTGCTGCTGGTGCGCTCCTCCAAGTGGCTCGGCTACCAGCTGTGGAAGATCGGTGACAGACAGATCATCGACGGCTTCGGCCCCGATGGCGTCTCGGCGACGGTGATCCGCATCGCGCGCCGCGCCGCGGCCCTGCAGACCGGCTTCGTCTATCACTATGCCTTCGCCATGCTGCTGGGCGTCGCGATCTTCACCACCTGGTACTTCCTGACGGCGTGGGGAGGTTGAGCGCGATGACCGATTGGCCGCTTCTCTCCCTCGTCGTCTTCCTGCCGCTGGCGGGCGTCGCCTTCATCCTGGTCGGGGGCCTGACCACCAAGGACGAGGAGATCGCCGCGCGCAACGCCCGCAATGGCGCGCTCTGGGCCTCCGCCGCGACCTTCCTGGTTTCGCTGCTGATCTGGGCGAGCTTCGACAATTCGACCGCCGCCTTCCAGTTCGAGGAACGCCACGAGTGGCTGGCCCCCGGCATCGCCTACCGGCTGGGCGTCGACGGCATCTCCATGCTCTTCATCGTGCTGACCGGCCTGTTGACGCCGATCTGCATCCTCGCGAGCTGGGAGACGATCAAGACCCGCGTGCCCGAATACATGATCGCCTTCCTGGTGCTGGAGACGATGATGATGGGCGTGTTCTGCGCCCTCGACTTCGTGCTGTTCTACCTGTTCTTCGAGGGTGGCTTGATCCCGATGTTCCTGATCATCGGTATCTGGGGCGGGCCGCGGCGGATCTACTCCACCTTCAAGTTCTTCCTCTATACCCTGCTCGGCTCGGTCCTGCTGCTGCTCGCGCTCGCCTACATGTACGTGACCGTCGGCACCACCGACATCCCGAGCCTGATGGAGCATCAGTTCGCCGCCGAGGTGCAGACCTGGCTCTGGCTGGCGCTGTTCGCCTCCTTCGCGGTGAAGGTGCCGATGTGGCCGGTCCACACCTGGCTGCCCGACGCCCATGTCGAGGCGCCGACCGCGGGCTCGGTCGTGCTGGCCGGCGTGCTGTTGAAGATGGGCGGCTACGGCCTGCTGCGCTTCTCGATCCCGATGCTGCCGCTCGCCAGCGAGTATTTCATTCCCCTGGTCTTCGCGCTCTCCGTCGTGGCGGTGATCTACACCTCCCTGGTGGCGCTGATGCAGGAGGACATGAAGAAGCTGATCGCCTATTCCTCCGTCGCCCACATGGGCTTCGTCACCGTCGGCATCTTCAGCTTCACCACCCAGGGCGTCGAGGGCGGCATCGTGCAGATGCTGAGCCACGGCATCGTCTCGGCCGCGCTGTTCCTCTGCGTCGGCGTGGTCTACGACCGCATGCACAGCCGGATGATCGCCGACTACGGCGGCCTGGTGAACCGGATGCCGAAATACGCCTTCGTCTTCGCCGTCTTCATGCTGGCCTCCGTCGGTCTGCCGGGAACCAGCGGCTTCGTCGGCGAGTTCCTGGTGCTGGTCGGTGTCTTCCAGGCCTCGACCTGGGTCGCGGCCCTGGTCTCGACCGGCATGATCCTGGGCGCGGCCTACATGCTCTGGCTCTATCGCCGGGTGATCTTCGGCAAGCTGGAAAAGGAAAACCTGAAGGCGATCCTCGATCTCAGCCCGCGCGAGGTGTTGATCTTCGCACCGCTGGTCGTCGTCGCCCTCTTCATGGGCATCTATCCGACACCCTTCCTCGACGTGATGCATGTCTCCGTCGAGAACCTGTTGCAGCAATACCAGGGCGCCCTGCAGGCGGCCGAGGCGGCCAGCCAGGCGGCGACGCAACTGGCGGCGAAATAGGACGACGAACGCATGGTGACCGACACCCACCTCTACGCCGCCGCCACGCCGGAGATCTTCATGGCCTGCGCGGCCATGGTGCTGCTGATGCTGGGCGTCTTCCGTGGCGACGGCGATACCCGGCTCGTCTCCTGGCTCGCGGTCGCCGCCATGGCGGTCGCCTTCGCGCTGGTCTGGATGATGCCGGGCGAACGGGTGATCACCTTCTCCGGCGGCTTCATCGTCGACGGCTTCGCCAACTTTGCTAAGCTGTTGATCCTGCTGGCCGCAGCAATCGGCCTGATCATGTCGATGGGCTATGTCCGGGCCGAGAAGATGGAGCGGTTCGAATTCCCCGTGCTCATCCTGCTCGCCACGCTCGGCATGATGATGATGGTCTCGGCCAACGACCTGATTTCGCTCTATATGGGGCTTGAGATCCAGAGCCTCGCGCTCTATGTCGTCGCCGCCATCAAGCGGGATTCACATCGCTCCAGCGAGGCCGGCCTCAAGTATTTCGTCCTGGGCGCACTGTCCTCGGGCATGCTGCTCTACGGCTGCTCGATGATCTACGGCTTCTCCGGCTCGACCAACTTCCAGGCCATCGCCGCCCATGTCGGCGAGTCCGGGCAGATTTCCGTCGGCCTGATCGTCGGCATCGCCTTCCTGACCGCGGGCCTCGCCTTCAAGGTGTCGGCCGTGCCCTTCCACATGTGGACGCCCGACGTCTACGAGGGGGCACCGACGCCGATCACCGCCTTCTTCGCCGTGGCGCCGAAGATCGCCGCCATCGTCCTGTTCATGCGGGCGATGATCGCGCCCTTCGCCGAGGCGACGGCCGACTGGCAGCAGATCGTCGTCTTCATTTCCATGGCTTCGATGGTGCTGGGTGCCTTTGCGGCGATCTGGCAGACCAACATCAAACGGCTGATGGCCTACAGCTCGATCGGTCACATCGGCTTCGCGCTGATGGGGCTGGCGGCCGGTACGGCGGACGGCGTGCGCGCGACCCTCGTCTACATGGCGATCTATCTCTTCATGAACGTCGGCACCTTCGCCGCGATCCTCTGCATGCGCCGGCGCGAGGGCATGGTGGAGGGGATCCAGGATCTCGCCGGGCTCGACCGCAACGACCGGCCGATGGCGCTGGCCCTGTTGATCTTCATGTTCTCGATGGCGGGCGTGCCGGCGGCGGCCGGCTTCTTCGGCAAGTTCTACGTCTTCATGGCGGCGGTCGACGCCGGGCTCTACGGCCTGGCCGTCGTCGGCGTGCTGGCCAGCGTGGTGGCGGCCTTCTATTACCTGAGGATCGTCAAGATCATGTATTTCGACGATCCGGCCGAGCCGTTCGTCAAGCCGATCGGGCCCGAGATGAAGGTGATCCTGACGGTGACCAGCCTCTTCGTCGTCTTCTTCGCCGTCTATCCCGCCCCGCTGCTTGAGGGGGCCCAGGCCGCGGCCGCCGCGTTGATGCCCTGAGGCGGATGACGGCGCTTCCGGGCTTCTTTCACCGCATCGATCACGCCAGCCTCGCCAGCACCAACGACGAGGCGCTGCGTCTCGCCCGGGCCGGCGCCGGCGAGGGCACGCTGGTGACCGCCGGGCGCCAGACCGGCGGGCGGGGCCGGCGCGGTCGGCAGTGGCAGTCGCCCGAGGGCAATCTCTACGCCTCTTTCCTGCTTCATCCCGGCCGGCCGCTGGCCGAGGCCGCCCTGCTGTCCTTCGTCGCCGCCCTCGCCGTCATCGGTGCCGTCGACCGCTGGTGTCCTGCGGGCGACAGCGAACTCAGCTGGCCGAACGACGTCCATGTGCGGGGCGCTAAGATCTCGGGCATCCTGCTCGAAAGCGTGGCGCTGGACCCGGACCCGGGCATCGTCGTCGGCATCGGCGTCAACGTCGCGCATCATCCCGACCTGGCGGAACGGCCCACCACCTCGCTGCATGCCTTCGGCCACGCCGCGGCGGACCGGGAAACCGTGCTGGGCGACGTGGCGTCGGGACTGTTGCTTTGGTATGAACGCTGGCGCGAGGCGGGCTTCGGTCCGGTTCGCGATGCCTGGCTCGCCCGCGCGCGGGGCGTTGGCGCGGGAATCGTCGCCCGTGTCGGCCAGGGAGAACTACGCGGCACCTTCACCGACCTGGACGAGAGCGGCGCGCTGGTCCTGGTCACCGCCGAGGGGGCGACCCACCGGGTCACCGCCGGCGATGTCTTCTTCGAGGTTGCGTGAGGTCCCATGCTGCTCGCGATCAATGCCAACAACACCAACACCAAATTCTCCGTCTATGACGGCGAGCGGGCGATCGGCGAGTGGCGCCAGCGCACCTCGGCCCAGCGTACCGGCGACGAGCACGCCGTCTGGCTGCTCCAGCTCATGCAGCTCGAGGGGATCGAGCCGAAAAGCATTGCGGGAGCGATCATCGCGACGGCGGTGCCGCAGGCCCTGTTCAACCTGCGTCGTCTCTGCACCCGCTATCTCGATTGCGAGCCGGTGGTGATCGGCGAAGAGGGCTGCGACCTCGGCATCGAGGTCCTGGCGACACCGCCGGTCGGCGCCGACCGCATCGCCAATACGGTGGGCGCCGGCGTCATGTACCCGGGTCGCGCGATGGTCGTCATCGACTTCGGCACCGCGACCACCTTCGACGTGGTCGACGAGGACGGCAACTACCGCGGCGGCGTCATCGCGCCCGGCATCAACCTCAGCCTCGAAGCCCTGCACAATTCCACCGCCCTGCTGCCCCGCGTCATCGTCGAGAAGCCCGACCATGTCATCGGCACGGACACCGTCGCCTGCATGCATTCCGGCGTCTATTGGGGCTATGTCGGCCTGATCGAGGGCATCGTCGGGCGGGTCAAGAGCGAGTTCGGCCGACCGATGGGCGTGGTGTCGACCGGCGGCCTGGCGCCGCTTTTCGAGGGCGTCACCGAGGTCTTCGAGCATCTTGCCCCCGACATCACCATGCGTGGCCTGGTCGAGATCTACGCGCGGAGCACGCATGGCTAAGACTGCACGTCTCGACGCCTGGTCGCCCGACGACCTGATCTTCTTGCCGCTTGGCGGGGCGGGGGAGATCGGCATGAACCTCAACCTCTATGGCCATGCCGGCAAATGGCTGATGGTCGATCTCGGCATCACCTTCGGCGACGACACGACGCCGGGCGTCGACCTGATCACGCCGGACCCGACCTTCATCGCCGAGCGACGGGATGACCTGCTGGGCCTCGTCCTCACCCATGCGCACGAGGATCATCTGGGCGCGGTGCCCCATCTCTGGCCGCGCCTGCGCTGTCCGGTCTATGCGACGCCCTTCACCGCCCGGGTGCTGCGGCGCAAGCTGATCGAGCATGGCCTGGAGGACGAGGTGCCGGTGCATATCGTGCCGCTCGGCGGCGAGGTCGTCCTGCCGCCCTTCGACATCACCTTCATGGCGATCACCCATTCGATCCTGGAGCCGAACGCGCTGGCCATTCGCACGCCGGCGGGCACGGTGCTGCACACCGGCGATTGGAAACTCGACCCCGAACCGCTGGTGAGCGCGCCGACCGACGAGGCCGCCTTCCGCGCCGTCGGCGATGCGGGCGTCGTCGCCATGGTCTGCGATTCGACCAATGCCCTGGTCGACGGCACCTCCGGCTCGGAAGCCGGCGTGCGGCAGCGGCTGATCGACCTGGTCGGGACCAAGACCGGCCGCGTCGCGATCACCACCTTCGCCTCCAACGTCGCCCGCATCAAGACGATGGCCGAGGTCGCCCGGGCGCACGACCGCCATTTGATCGTCGTCGGCCGTTCGCTCTGGCGGATGATCGAGGCGGCGCGCGAGACTGGCTATATGGATGATCTCGGCCCGGTCCTGGACGACCGGGAAGGCGGCTATCTGCCGCCGGAGAAGGTCCTCTATCTCTGTACCGGCTGCCAGGGGGAGCCGCGCGGCGCCATGGCGCGGATCGCCGGCGGGTCGCACCCGGAAGTGACGCTGGGGACGGGGGACTGCGTCATCTTCTCCTCCCGCATCATCCCCGGTAACGAGCGGGCCATCGGCCGCATGCACAACCAATTGGTCGAGGCCGGGATCGACGTGGTGTCCGAACGCGACGCCGACGTCCACGTCTCCGGCCATCCCTGCCGGGACGAGCTGGCGGCGATGTACCGCTGGGTGCGCCCCCGCATCGCGGTGCCGGTCCACGGCGAGATGCGCCATATGCGCGCCCATGCCGGCCTCGCCCGCAGCCTGCAGGTCCCCCATGCCGTGATCGCCGCCAACGGCCAGGTCCTGCGGCTGGACGCCGATGCGCCGGAGATCGTCGGCGAGGTCCAATCGGGACGCTTGCTGATCGACGGCAGCCGGCTGGTGGAGAACTCCGACGGCGCGCTTCGCGATCGCCGGCGGCTGATGTTCAATGGCACGATCGTCACGACCCTGGTGGTCGACGAGGCGGGGGAACTGCTGGCCGACCCCTCGGTCGTCTTGCAGGGCCTGCCCGGCTGTGGTGACGGCGGCCCGTTGCCGGACATGGTCGAAGAAGCGATCGACACGGCCGTCGAGCGGCTGGGCCGGGGTGCGCGGCGCCATGACGAGCGGATCGAGGAAGCCGCGCGGGTCGCGGCCCGGCGCTGCGTGAGGGCGTTCTGCGGCAAGCGGCCGGTGACCGAGGTGCGCGTGCTGCGCCTGGAAGACTAGGGAAGGGCAAAAGATGATCGGACGATTGAATCACGTGGCCATCGTGGTGCCGGACCTGGGCGCCGCCAGCGCCGTCTACCGCGATACCCTCGGCGCGACGATATCCGCACCCGCGGCCCTGCCCGAGCATGGCGTGACCACCGTCTTCGTCGAGCTGGACAACACCAAGATCGAGTTGCTGGAGCCGCTTGGCGACGGCTCGCCCATCGCCGGCTTCCTGGAGCGCAATCCGGCGGGCGGCATGCACCATGTCTGCTACGAGGTGGACGACATCATCGCCGCACGCGACCGCCTTGCGGGCGAGGGCGCGCGGGTTCTGGGCGACGGCGAGCCGCGCACCGGCGCCCATGGCAAGCCGGTGCTGTTCCTCCATCCCAAGGACTTCTGCGGCACATTGGTCGAGCTGGAGCAGGTCTGAGCCGATGTCTCTCGCCAGCGGTCTTCTGGTCTACGCGCTGATCTGGGGCATCGTCTTCTTCATGGTGCTGCCCGTCGGCGTGCGCACGGCGGAGGAGGCGGGCGAGGCGTTGGAGCCGGGTCATGCGGAAAGCGCGCCGGTCAAGCCCCGGCTCTGGCTCAAGGCCGGCGCGACAAGCCTGATCGCGGCCGCGCTTTGGGGCGTCTTCTATGTCGTGCACAAGTACGATCTGCTCGGATTCGATGACTTCGTCGGTCGCTAGCAAAAGTGATTCGAGGGTGATTCGCGGCGAAATGGTCGCGTCGGTGGGAGTCCGACAGGTATTTCGCAAGCCTTTGGAAGTTGGTTAAAGTGGGGTTAAATATCTGAATGCAAGACGTTTTTCTTGCACTTTGTTTACTTCGATATTTGGCTTTTGTTGTCAGGGCAATCGCATTTCAGAATTTGCCGAGGAGTGACAGGAGATAGTCGTTGTTCCAAGCGGCGATTTTGAACTTGGCGCGCAGCGAGTCTTTTCGTGGATCCTTTCGCATGACATTGAGCGCCATGTGGCGCAGGACGGCGAGATTGTGCGGTCCATTGTCCTTGCGGGTTCTGTCTTGGTCTTCGTTCATTTGGACATCGAGGCACCAGTGCAGGCGGTTTTCGACCCCCCAGTGCGCCCGGGCAACGGGATTGAAGCGCTCGGCGTCGAGCGGCTGGCTGAGCAGGTAGTAGGCGGTTTCGCTCGACGTCTTCTCCGCGCACTCGCGGGTCCGGGTGACTTTGGCGACCGCCTTCAGGCCCGGCCAATGATGGCGCTCTTGCAGCCACTCGACGTGGCTGGAGACGAGAGCGGCACGGGTCTCGATGCGGCCATGATCGCCATCGACCGTGGTGTCGGTGGTGGTCGCTTCGGCTTTCGGATCGTCGAGGAAGGTTCTCACGTCGTCATGCAGCGTGCCTTGATTGCCCTTCAACGCCAGGGCGTAGTCACCCCCCTGCTCGATAATCTGGCTGGCGATGGCGCGCTGGCAATTGAGGGCGTCCACGGTCACGATCGTCCCCTCGAGGCTCAATAGTTTCAACAGCTTCGGCACGGCGGTGATCTCGTTGGACTTGGCGTCGGTGGCGACTTGCCCCAACACCAGCCGCTGATCACAGCCCCAGGCCGAGACCATATGCAGCGCCGACGTGCCGCTCGCCTTGTCGTAGGATCGCCGCACCACCTTGCCGTCGATCGCAATGACCCCTTGGCAGGTCTCGGAAAAGCGCGCCATGAAGCGCTGGAAGCAGGCGCCGAACGCCTCCGGATCCAGCAACCGGAACACCCGGCTGAAGGTGTCGTG
Organism: uncultured Alphaproteobacteria bacterium; assembly: GCA_951812805.1. Classification (GTDB taxonomy): domain Bacteria; phylum Pseudomonadota; class Alphaproteobacteria; genus JASLMY01. Next base: position 513,744 of record CATOSZ010000005.1, read on the forward strand.
GCTCGGCACGCCATGTTCGAGTACGAGAAATTCCCGCAGGAACGCCTCCTTTTCACGCGCGAAGATCGCCATGTCGACCGCCGTCTGACCGCCCGAGAGGACCGTGCACAGGGCGATCGTCAAGATCTCCAGCAGATCGTGACGCCCGGCATTGCCAGTCCGCGGATCCTCGAGACCCTCAAAGCACTCCAGAAAGCCTTCCATCGCAACCTCCACCCGTGAAAAGACCGGGTAGAATCGATTCGCGCCAATACCTCAAGATCAAACACGCACGTCAAGGCAATTCCAAATGCGATTCCCCTGAGGTAGTAGGCGGTTTCGCTCGACGTCTTCTCCGCGCACTCGCGGGTCCGGGTGACTTTGGCGACCGCCTTCAGGCCCGGCCAATGATGGCGCTCTTGCAGCCACTCGACGTGGCTGGAGACGAGAGCGGCACGGGTCTCGATGCGGCCATGATCGCCATCGACCGTGGTGTCGGTGGTGGTCGCTTCGGCTTTCGGATCGTCGAGGAAGGTTCTCACGTCGTCATGCAGCGTGCCTTGATTGCCCTTCAACGCCAGGGCGTAGTCACCCCCCTGCTCGATAATCTGGCTGGCGATGGCGCGCTGGCAATTGAGGGCGTCCACGGTCACGATCGTCCCCTCGAGGCTCAATAGTTTCAACAGCTTCGGCACGGCGGTGATCTCGTTGGACTTGGCGTCGGTGGCGACTTGCCCCAACACCAGCCGCTGATCACAGCCCCAGGCCGAGACCATATGCAGCGCCGACGTGCCGCTCGCCTTGTCGTAGGATCGCCGCACCACCTTGCCGTCGATCGCAATGACCCCTTGGCAGGTCTCGGAAAAGCGCGCCATGAAGCGCTGGAAGCAGGCGCCGAACGCCTCCGGATCCAGCAACCGGAACACCCGGCTGAAGGTGTCGTGGCTCGGCACGCCATGTTCGAGTACGAGAAATTCCCGCAGGAACGCCTCCTTTTCACGCGCGAAGATCGCCATGTCGACCGCCGTCTGACCGCCCGAGAGGACCGTGCACAGGGCGATCGTCAAGATCTCCAGCAGATCGTGACGCCCGGCATTGCCAGTCCGCGGATCCTCGAGACCCTCAAAGCACTCCAGAAAGCCTTCCATCGCAACCTCCACCCGTGAAAAGACCGGGTAGAATCGATTCGCGCCAATACCTCAAGATCAAACACGCACGTCAAGGCAATTCCAAATGCGATTCCCCTGGATTTGGCTGTCTGGGCGCTTGACGGCCAATGAGAACCAAACTAGAACATACACGAACGTTTCGCATTTGTTCCATATCTTGTGCATGCGACAGGGGGCGAAGGCCAAGATGTTGACGAAAAAACAGCACGAACTACTGATCTTCATCGACAAACACCTGCGGGAGCATGGAATCTCCCCTTCTTTCGATGAAATGAAGCAGGCTTTGGACCTGAAAAGCAAAAGCGGCATCCATCGCCTGATCACCGCCTTGGAAGAACGGGGTTTCATTCGCCGCATGGCGCATCGCGCCCGCGCGTTGGAGGTCGTCAAACTGCCCGAGGCCGTGGTGCCGGAGGCACGCAAGGGCTTCCAGCCCTCCGTCGTCGAGGGGGGACTCAACGGCGCCGCGCCGCCGGCCCGCGAAGCGGACGATTCCCTGGTCTCGATGCCGCTTTATGGCCGCATCGCCGCGGGCGCACCGATCGAAGCGTTGAGCGACCCCTGCAGCTCGATCACCGTGCCGTCCGGGATGTTGAGTTCGGGCGAACATTTCGCGCTGGAAGTGGCCGGCGATTCCATGGTCGAGGCCGGAATTCTCGACGGCGATACGGCGATCATCGAGCGTTGCGAGACGGCAGAGAACGGCACCATCATCGTCGCCCTGGTCGATCGTGAGGAGGCGACCCTCAAACGGTTGCGCCGAAAGGGGAATTCCGTAGCGCTGGAGCCGGCGAACCAGGGCTACGAAACGCGGATCTTTCCCCCGGACCGGGTCAATATCCAGGGCCGTTTGATCGGCCTGATCCGCCGCTACTGACCGCGCGCGGGCACCCAGGGGCGCTCGCCCCTGAGATCGCGGCTCGACACCACCCGATCGCCACCCGCCGTATCGAACCAGATCGCGTGCGGGCCTTCGCGCCAGAAATCGAACCGGTCAAGGGTCAACCGGGCCCCGGGACAGGACGGGATCGGCATCGACGCCACGACGATGCCGCCGGGCGTACAATCATCCCACAGGGCCTGGGCGTCACGAACATGGGCGATTTCGATGTTCTCGCGCCGGGCGATGCAACCGAGCGTATCGCAGCGCCAGGCCCCCGGTGCGGCGAACGCGCTCTCGCCCGCGCGGCGGAGCCAGACCTCGGGGCCATGGCCACGCGCCCCGGGACGGGAGGCGTGCAAACGGCCCTCGCCGTCGGCGATCGCCACGAGTTCGCCACGCCGGTCGATCAACAGATCCGGCGGCCGGGCGAAGGTTGGCAGGACCAACCCCACGGCCACCGCCAGCACCCCGCATAGTCGCCAGCGTCGGCGCCAAAGACACAACCAAAGGCCGCCGAGCGCCACCAGCGGCAGGGACCAGGGGGCGACGGCGGCGACCTGCGCCGTGGCGCCGGGCAGCTCGGCCACCCATCGGGCCGTCGCCAGCACCGCGTCGATCCCCCAGCCCATCAAGGCGAGCGGCACCGCCTCCAGACCGAGCGGCATCGCCGCATAGGCGAGCACCGCCCAGGGCATGATCCAACTGGCCATCGCCGGCACCGCGAAAAGATTGGCCAGCAGGCCGTAGTGGGCGATCCGGTTGAAATGAAAGGCGGCGAAGGGGCCGGTCGCGAGCGAAGCGATCACCGTCGTCAAGGCGACGCCGGCGACATAAATGGCAATCCGCCGCCCCGGGCCGCCGCCGCGTCGCCAGGCGGCGAGCGCCGGCCCGAAGGCCTCGTAACCGGCGACCAGTGCGACCACGGCCGCGAAGGACATCTGGAAACTGACCGAGAGAAGGCTTTCCGGGCGCAACAGCAGGATCACCGTCGCGGCGAGCGCCACCAGCCGCATCGATATCGCCCGGCGGTCCGCCATGACGGCGAGCAGCACCAGCGCAGTCATCATGAAGGCGCGTTGCGTCGGCACCGTCGCGCCGGTCAGGACCAGGTAGCAGAAGGCGCCGAGAAGCGCGGCCAGGGCCGCCCATTTCTTGATCGGCCAGCGCAACGCCACGGCGGGAACGGCCGCGAGCGCGGCGCGGATGCCGACGAACAGCACCATCGCGACGAGGCCGATGTGAAGGCCGGAGATCGCCAGCAGATGCGCCAGGCCGGAATCGCGCAGGTCGTCCAAAACCCCCGCCGGGATGGCACCGCGATCCCCGGTCATCAGCGCGGCGGCGACGCCGCCCGTGGGTCCGGGCAGAGCCGCGCGCGCCCGGGTCGAAATCTCCGCGCGCCAGGTCGCGACCGCGACACGCCAGTCTCCGCCGTTCTCCGCTCGGTCCGCCAGCCGTTCCGAGGCGGCGATGGCGTAACCGACGGCGCCGAGCCGGTCGAAAAAGGCCGCGCGCGCGAAGTCGAAAGCCCCCGGCGCCGCCGGCCCGGGCGGCGGCAGCAGCACGGCGCGGAGACGGATACGTTCACCCACGCGGGGTGGCGTCGCCCCCGGACGGCGGAGCGTCACGCGCACCTTGGCCGGCGTTCGATCCGCCGTCAGCCGATCGAGGCTGAGGTCGCCCAGAACCACGCGCAGGCCCGAGCCCTTTGCCGCGACCTCCAGAACCCGTCCCTCCAGCGAAATCGGCCCGAGACGCTTGTGCAGGACCGGCGCGTCGACCGCGGCGGTGCGCCAGAGCGCCGCCTGGAAGCCGACGGCGCCGGCGAGCAGGGCGAGCGAGAGCACCAACGCCGCGCCGCCCCGGCGGGCCAGCAGCACGGCGAACAGGCCGGCGGCGAGCACCAGCGGACCCCAATGCCCGTCGGGCTCCCGCGGCAGGGCGAAATAGATGCCGATACCGGTGCCGATGGCGACCGGTATCCAGAGGACGAGACGCGCACGCTCCGCCGTCAGCACCGCCTCCAGGACGGCGCCGATCCGAGCTTGCTTCAGGCGGCTTTCGAGGGACATCGTCCGGACCCTATCGTCCCGCTCCCTGGTTGTGCTAGGGAGTGTGCCGCTCCCGACCCCGTCTGTCACCCGCCCGGATCATCGCCCATGACCGTCGTCACCCGTTTCGCCCCCTCCCCCACCGGGTTCCTGCACATCGGCGGTGCCCGCACGGCACTCTTCAACTGGCTGTTCGCGCGCCACCACGGCGGCGCGTTCCGCCTGCGGATCGAGGATACGGACCGCGCCCGCTCCAGCGAGGCGGCGGTACACGCCATCCGCGACGGCCTGGAATGGCTGGGGCTGGCGTGGGACGGCGAGGCCGTTTCCCAGTTCGCCGGCGCCGCCCGCCATGGCGAGGTGGCGCGGGAGCTGCTGGCGCGCGGTGCGGCCTATCGCTGCTGGGCCAGCACGGAGGAGCTCGCCGAAATGCGTGCGGCGGCGAAGGCCGAGGGCCGGACCCGGCTCTACGATGGGCGCTGGCGGAATCGTGATCCGGCCGAGGCGCCCGTCGGCGTCGACCCGGTCATCCGCATCAAGGCGCCGCGTGAGGGCGAAACCGTCGTCCACGACCTGGTCCAGGGCGACGTGGTGACCCGCAACGAACAGCTCGACGACATGGTGCTGCTGCGGGCCGACGGCACGCCGACCTACATGCTGGCCGTCGTCGTCGACGACCACGACATGGGCGTCAGCCATGTGATCCGGGGCGACGACCACCTGACCAACGCGGGACGCCAGTTGATGATCTACCAGGCCATGGACTGGACGCCGCCCGCCTTCGCCCATATCCCGCTGATCCATGGCGAGGACGGCGCCAAGCTGTCGAAACGCCACGACGCGCTGGCCGTGCAGGACTATCGCGACAAGGGCTATCTGCCCGACGCGATTTGCAACTACCTGCTACGGCTCGGCTGGAGCCACGGCGACGACGAAATCTTCAGCCGCGCCCAGGCCACCGAATGGTTCTCGCTCGATGCCGTCAACAAGGGGGCGGCACGCTTCGACTACGCCAAGCTCGATTCAATCAACGCCCATTACCTGCGGAATGCCGAGGTGGGCGAGTTGCTGCCACCCTTGCTGGCAGCGATCGAGGCGGACACGGGCGCAAGCCCGGGAACGGAAGCGACGGGCCGGATCGAGCGGGCGCTTCCTGCCCTCACGCAACGCGCCAAAACTCTTGTCGAACTCGTTGATAAAGCAGCATTTTGCCTGGATGAAAGACCCCTTGTGCCTGAGGAGAAGGCGGCCAAGACGCTGGCCGATCCATCAGGTCGCGCGCTGCTCGCCGCGCTGCGCGAGGACCTGGCGGCAACGCCGTGGACGCCGGAGGATTTGGAAGCCGCGGTAAAGGGTTTCGTCGAGGCGCGTGAGTTGAAACTGGGCAAAGTCGCCCAACCGCTCCGCGCCGCGCTCACCGGCCGTGCGGTTTCGCCTGGAATCTACGATGTGCTCTGGTCACTTGGTCGCGAGGAAAGCCTTGCGCGGTTGGATGATGTGAACGCCGATTAATCTGGTTTTTCAAAGCGTTAACGCTTCTACGCAAGCCTCTACCTGAAAAAAAGCAGAGCTCTCGGCGCCTGGGCCATTCCCGCCCGCGCCGCCATTGCCTATAATGCGGCCAGAGGATTCATCGAGCCGCCGGCGCCTCGCCTCGCGCGAGGTCTGTTCCGCGGTGCTTCAAGCAAACGGGACCGAAGTATGACCGAAAAAGTCACCCTGAACGACGCCACCACGAATTCCGGCTACGATCTTCCCCTGATGAGCGGCTCGATGGGCCCCAAGGTGATCGACATTCGCCGTCTCTATGCCGAAACCGGGCATTTCACCTACGATCCGGGTTTCGTCGCCACGGCCAGTTGCGAGAGCAAGATCACCTACATCGACGGTGACGAAGGGGTGCTGTTGCATCGCGGCTATTCGATCGACGAGCTGGCGGAGCACAGCGACTTCATGGAGGTCTGCTACCTGCTCCTGCACGGTGAGCTGCCGAACCGGGACGAGAAGGACACCTTCGTCTCCAACATCACCAACCACACCATGATCCACGAACAGCTGGTGCAGTTCTTCCGCGGCTTCCGTCGCGACGCGCACCCGATGGCGATCATGGTCGGTGTCGTCGGCGCGCTTTCCGCCTTCTATCACGACAGCCTGGATATCGACGATCCGCACCACCGCATGATCGCGAGCCATCGGCTGATCGCCAAGATGCCGACCATCGCGGCCATGGCCTACAAGTATTCCGTCGGCCAGCCCTTCCTGACGCCGCGCAACGACCAGAGCTATGCGGAAAACTTCCTGCGCATGACCTTCGGCGTGCCGGCGGAGGACTGGAAGCCCAATCCGGTGCTGACCAAGGCGATGGACCGGATCTTCATCCTGCATGCCGACCACGAACAGAACGCCTCGACCTCGACGGTGCGCCTCGCCGGTTCCTCCGGCGCCAATCCGTTCGCCTGCATCGCGGCCGGCATCGCCTGCCTGTGGGGGCCGAGCCATGGCGGTGCCAACGAGGCGGTGTTGAACATGCTGGACGAGATCGGCAGCGTCGACAATGTCGCGGAGATGTTGAACCGGGCCAAGGACAAGGACGATCCGTTCCGCCTCATGGGCTTCGGCCATCGGGTCTACAAGAACTACGACCCGCGCGCCAAGGTGATGCAGCAGACCTGCCACGAGGTGCTGGACGAGTTGGGCGTGAAGAACGAGCCGATGCTGAAACTGGCGATGGAGCTGGAGAAGATCGCGCTGGAGGACAGCTATTTCGTCGAGCGTCAGCTCTACCCCAACGTCGACTTCTATTCGGGCATCATCCTGAAGGCGATGGGCTTCCCGACCTCGATGTTCACGTCGATCTTCGCGCTGGCACGCACCGTCGGCTGGATCGCCCAATGGAACGAGATGGTCGAGGATCCGGTGCAGAAGATCGGTCGGCCGCGGCAGATCTACACGGGCGAGGGCCCGCGCAAGTACGTACCCTTGCATCAGCGGGGCTGAGGCGGGACGGCGCGGGGTGGCGAAGTGATGAACCGTCGGGCGGATACCCGCCGCCGGGTCATGGCCCCGCCCGCGCGCTCGGCCCGCGACTATTGGCGAGGGCGGCGATCCGCCCGCCCCGTCGCCGCCAACGACAATACGGCGCCGCCGGGGCGGCGACCGGGTCCGCTCGGCATGCTTCTCTTCGGATTGATCGCGCTCGGCTGCTGTCTCGCCTTGGGTCTTTGACGACGGCGCCCTATTCGTCGAGCAACATGGCAGCGAACTTGGCCTCGGCCGCGCGCTTGCCGTCGACCAGCACGTTGCCGGAGAACTTCCAAACGTTTCGCCGTGCCTGCACCTTCTGAACGTCGATATGCATGACGTCGCCGGGACGTACCGGGCGTCGGAACCGACAATCATCGATCGACATGAAATAGACGTGCCGCCCCTCCGCCTCGGCGCCGAGGGTGTGGACCACCAGCACCGCTGCGGTCTGGGCCATCGCCTCGACGATCAGCACCCCCGGCATTACCGGCATGCCGGGGAAATGCCCCTGGAATTGTGGCTCGTTCATCGTGACGTTCTTGATGCCACGCGCGCTCTCACCGGGGACGATGGCCTCCACCCGGTCGATCAACAACAGCGGGTAGCGATGCGGGATCATCTCCATGATCCGCATGATGTCGATGACGTCGTCGCCCGCCGCTGCCGCTTCCTCGTCCGCCACGACCTTCTCCCGTGTCATTTTGTGGCCGGTTTCGCGACCTTCACCTTGGGGACCGTCTTGTCCAACCGCGCCACCACCTGGCGGGTGATGTCATAGCCGTCGAGCTTGATGAAGACGTGCCGGTTGTCGATGACCAGGTTGTAGCCGAGTTCTTTCGACATCTGATCGATCAGCTTCCATAAGGGCTTGCGCAGTTCCGCCATGGCCTTGTTGTATGCCGTGTCGAGAGCTTTGGTGCGCCGGTTGACCTTGCGCTGCAGGGCGATAACCCGCTTTTCGAAGGCCGTCCGTCGTTTGGCGAACGCCGCCGGCGCCAAAGATGCGCGCTGGCGCTTCAGCGTCGCCTCTTCTTCCTTCAACTTGCCTTCGGCCTTTTTGATGTCCGCCTGGTAGGCGCTGCGATACCCGTCGATCTGCCGGCGAATATCCTTGGCCGCGGCGCTGTCGCGCATGACCGTATCGATATCGAGAATACCGATGCGGGCCTCGGGCAGCTTCTGGGCGCCGGCGACCGCGGGCAGCAGCGCCAGCAGCAGCGCCAGTACCAGGCCCCGTCTGAACCCGCGTTTCATCCCGTTCGCGCCCACCTAGAACCTCGTGCCGAAGCTGAAACGAAAGAATTCTTCCTGATCGAAACTCTCCTGCAGGAGCGCCTGGGCGAAATCCATACGGATCGGCCCGAAGGGCGATCGCCAGGAGATGCCGACACCGACCGACATCCGGAGGTTGGAGGAATCACGCAACCCGGTGCCGGCGACGTCGATGTCAAAGAGCGTGCCGATATCGGAAAAGATTCGACCCGACACACCGAGGTCGCGGAAGATATCGATGGGCACTCGCAATTCCGCCGTGCCGATCGCGAAGATATTGCCACCCAGCGCGTCGTCCGCCGCCACGTCGCGCGGCCCGACGCCGCCCGACGAGAAGCCGCGGAAATTATCGCCGCCGACGAAGAAGCGATTGATGATGCCGATGTCGTCGTCGATCCCCATGATGTGACCGGCGTCGCCATAGAAGCCGAGCACCCATTCGTCGGTGAAGGGATAGAAGTAGGAGGCCTTGCCGGTCGTCTGGATGTAGAACGTATCGCCGCCCAGGCCCGCGAACTCCTGCCCGCCACTGATGCGATATCCGCGGGTCGGCAGGAACCGGTCGTTCGTCGTATCGTAGGCGAGCGTATAGCCGATCGACGAGGTGACGCTTTCCCCCGCCTCCGCCTGGATGAAGGGGGAGGCATCGAGATTGATGTCGTTGATGTCATCGATGCGCAAGCCGTAGTTGAGCGAGGCGCGCAGCTGCTCGGTGATGTCGAAGGCGGTGCGAAGTCGGCCGCCGGTCAAGCGCTGGTCGAAGGAACTACGATCCTGCAGGTCGCGCCGGGTGTGGAAGAGATCGAAACCCGCCGCGAGTTCGCGGTCGAGGAAATAAGGTTCCGTGAACGACAGATCGATCTGCTGGCGGCGGAAGGAGGCGGCGACGGAAACCCGAAGGTCCTGGCCGCGCCCGAGCAGGTTGCGCTCGCGTATCGAGACATCGCCGATCAGCGCTTCCGCACTCGAGAACCCGGCACCGAAAGACAGCTCCCCGGTCGAACGTTCCTGCACGTCGAGATTGACGATCACCCGGTCCGGCTGGCTGCCGGGCTGGCGGGTCAGTTCCACCCGATCGAAGAAACCGAGGCCGCGAACCCGCTGGCGGGTCCGGCGATACTTCGAGGTATCGAAGGCATCGCCCTCGGCAAAGCGGAACTCTCGCCGGATGACTTTGTCCAGGGTGCGAACGTTGCCGGTGATGTTGATCCGCTCGACATAGACGCGCGGGCCTTCCTTCACCTCGTAGAGCACGGAAATGGTCAGGTCTTCGCGGTTCCGCTTGATCCGCGGCCGGACCTCGACGAAGGCATAGCCCAGGCGACCGAGCGCGTCGGCGATGGCGACGCGTGAATCCTCGATGCCCGAGGCGTTGAACCGCTCCCCCTCGATCGTCGTCAGTTCGCCGCGCAGCTGTTCGACGTCCAGGTTCTTCAAGGTCGTCGTCAGGTCGATTACGCCGAAGTTGTAGGGCTCACCCTCGTCGATGGAGAAGGTGATGAAGAAGGCGGTCCGGTCGGCGGTGAGTTCGGCGACCGAAGAAAGAACGCGGAAATCGGCAAAACCTTCGTCGCGATAGTGACGGCGAAGCTGATCGCGGTCGAGGGTCAGGCGATCTGGATCATAGGAATCGGCCGAACTCAGGAAGCGGTACCAGGCGGTTTCCTTGGTGACGATGACGTCGCGCAGATCACCGTCGTCGAAGGCCCGATTGCCGATGAAGTCGATCTTGCCGACGCCGGTGAGCGGTCCCTCGTTGATCTCGAAAGCAACGTCGACCCGGTTCTGCTCGAGGTTGATGATCTTCGGCTCGACCGTGGCAGCGAACCTGCCGGAGCGGCGATAGAGCTGGATGATCCGATTGGCGCCCGCCTGAATCTTCGCCCGGGTATAGACCTCGCGCGGGCGCAGCGACACTTCCTGGGTCATGGTCTCGTCTGGGATCCGCTTGTTGCCCTCGAAGGCAATCCGGTTGATCACCGGGTTTTCCAGGACAGAGACGACCAGGACATCGCCCTGCAGGCGAAACAGCACGTCCGCGAACAGGCCCGAATCGAATAGTGCCTTCAGCGAGCGGTCGGCGCGGCCGGCGTCGTAGCGATCGCCCGGCGCCAACAGCATGCGCGAGAGCACGGTGTCCGCCTCGATGCGGTTGTTGCCCTCGACCCTGATCTCGCGAATGACGGACCCTTGCGAGCGGACCTCGCCGATGCCCGCGGCCAGGATCGTGACTGCGGCCAGAATTGCGACGATGGTGGCGCGTAGCTTCATCTCTCCTCCCGCAGCCGGCCCGTTCACGAAAAGATGCCGGCGACGAAGTCGACGATACGCAGCTGCACCAGATCGTTCCAGGTCACGAATATGGCCAAGCTCAATATCACCACCAGCCCGAAACGGAAAGCGTACTCCTGCATCCGCTCGGTCAACGGGCGCCCCCGCACCGCCTCGAAGGCGTACAACAGCAGATGACCGCCGTCGAGCACCGGAATGGGGAACAAATTGATCAGCCCCAGGTTCAGCGACAGCAGGACGGAGAGCATGATGAACTGCTCCCAGCCGCCCTTCGCCGCCCGCCCCGAGACATGGGCGATGCGAATCGGCCCACCGAGATCCTCGGTCCCCCGGTCCCCCGTGATCACCTGCCCGAGATAGTCGACGGTCTGATCGACCAGCTCGACGGAGTACGCGACCGCCCGGGGCACGGATTCGGTCAGCCCCAGCTGTACGGGCGGCGGCGGCGCGCCACGGATGCCGATCAGCCAGCGTGCCTCGCCGCCCTCGACGAGGACCGTCTGTTCCGCCGCCACGTCGAGCTGCACGATGTCTTCGCCCCGGCGGACCTCGACCGCCAGCCGCCGCCCCTTGCTGGCCCGCACGATGTCCTGCAACTGCCAAAAGACGTCGACGGCGACACCGTCCACGGCGAGGATGGCGTCGCCCGGCTGGAATCCGGCCCGCTCGGCCGGGCTGCCCTCGCGCACGCCGCCGACGAGGGGCGGTGTCGCCGCGATCAGGCCGATGTCGCCGATCGTGCGTTCGACGCCGTCCAGGCGGTCCGTCGTCAGCGGGGCCGGGGTCAACGTAAGATCGAGGCGCCGGTCGCCGCGCCGCACCTCGAGGGCCAGCGCCCGACCCGGATTCATCAGCGCGATCTGCGCCACGTCCTCGAACCGACGCACGCTGCGCCCGTCGAGAGTGGCGATGACGTCGCCGCGCTCCAGCCCCGCCGCCGCCGCCGCACCTTCCGGTACCACATAGCCGACCTCCGGCCGGGTCACCCGGTCGCCGAAGGTCATGAAGACGATGGCCAGGACGATCACCGCGTAGATCAGGTTCGCGGCGGGACCGGCCGCGACGATCAAGGTGCGTTGCCAGAGCTTCTTGTGATGGAAGGCGACCGCGCGTTCGCCCTCATCGAGGCCGTCGAGAAACTCGCCGCTCGGCGCGCTGGTGGCGTTCAGGTCGCCGAAAAACTTCACATAGCCGCCAAGCGGCAGCCAGGAGATCTTCCAGCGCGTGCCATGCCGGTTCGTCCAGCCGTAGATTTCACGACCAAAGCCGATGGAGAAGGTGTCGACCTTCACGCCGCACCAGCGGGCCACCAGGTAGTGCCCCATCTCGTGCACATAGACGAGCACCGTCAGCAGCACCACGAACGGCACCACGATGGTCAACGCATCGAACAGGAATTCCAGCACGCCGCCAGCGCCTCCTAGGCCCGTCCCGAGGGCGGCGAAATCATCGCGCCGGCGATGCGGCGCGACTCCCGATCGACCACCAACACGTCATCGAGCCCGTTGATCGCGATACGCGGCATGGCCGAAAGCGTCGCTTCGACCGTGGCGATGATATCGGTGAAGCCGATGCGACGCTCCAGGAACGCGGCCACGGCGACCTCGTTCGCGCCGTTCAGAATGATCGGCGCGGCACCGCCGGCCTCCATGGCTTCGCGTGCCAGGCGCAAGGCGGGAAACCGGACCTCGTCCGGGGACTGGAATGTCAAGGTGCCGATCCGGGCGAGATCGAGACGGGCCGACGGCGTGGCGATACGATCGGGCCAGGCCAGCGTATAGGCGATCGGCGTGCGCATGTCCGGCTCACCCAGTTGCGCCAGCACCGAGCCGTCGACATAGCCGACCATCGAGTGGATCACCGACTGCGGGTGCATCAGCACTTCGATCTGGTGCGGCGCCACCGGGAAGAGGTGATGGGCCTCGATCATCTCGAGGCCCTTGTTCATCATGGTCGCACTGTCGACCGAGATCTTGGCGCCCATGTCCCAGTTGGGATGCGCGACCGCCTGCTCGGGCGTGACCTGGGACAGCTCGGCGACATCGGTATTCAAAAACGGGCCGCCCGACGCGGTCAGGACGATGCGTTCCACGCGTTCGAGACGCTCGAAGTCGAAGACCTGAAAGATCGCGTTGTGCTCCGAGTCGACCGGCAACAGGGTCGCCTCGCTGTCCCGGACCTCGTCCAGCATCAGCTCGCCTGCGCAGACCAGGCATTCCTTGTTGGCGAGCGCGACGACGGCGCCCCGGCGCACCGCGGCGAGCGTCGGCGCCAGGCCGGCCGCGCCAACGATGCCGGCCATCACCCATTCCGAGGGCCGTGTCGCCGCTTCGACCAAGGCGCTGGTCCCGGCGGCGACCTCGGTGCCGCTGCCCCAAAGGCTGTCCTTCAGGTCCTTGTAGAGGCTTTCATCGCCGACGACGGCGAGCTTCGCCTCGACATTGCGGGCCTGCTCCGCCAACGCGTCCACGCTGCGAAACGCCGTCAAGACCTCGACGTCGTAGGCCTCGGGATCGCGGGCCACGAGATCGAGGGTACTGCACCCGATCGATCCGGTCGCCCCGAGAATGGACAGGCGGCGTGGCGCCCCCTCCGCGCCGCCAAACGAGAGGCTCATGTCAGCCCTCCTCCCCCAATCAAAACGAATGCCGCCACCATCGGCGCGACGAACAGCAGACCGTCCACCCGGTCCCATATGCCCCCATGGCCCGGGATGAGGTGGCCGCTGTCCTTGACATTGAAATGGCGCTTCACGGCACTTTCCGCTAGGTCTCCCGCTTGCGCTACTACCGCGAGCACGATACCGAGCGCGCACAACACAGACGCCGCGGCTACCATGAGCCAAGGTGAAAGCGCGAGTCCCGCCAGCGCCGCGCCAACGATCCCGCCGCCGAGCCCCGCCCAGGTCTTCTTCGGACTGATACGCGGTGCCAGCTTCGGCCCACCGATCGAGCGCCCGGCGAAATAGGCCAGGCTGTCACAGGCCCAAACCGCGAGCATGACCCAGAGAACAAGCAGCAGGCCGTCGCCCGGCAGCTGCCGGAGGTAGACGAGAGCCAGGCAGGGCAGCCCGATCCAGAACGCGCCCAACGCCCCCCAGCGCGCTGCTGCACCCAGCAGATGCCAGCTCAGCGCACCGAGAAGCACGCCCGCCAGCACCACCAGGAGAGCCCAGCCCGGCATCCCCAATGGCACCAGGACCGTGGCCGCCACAGGCGCCCAGGCCAACGAGATCATTGCCGTCGTTCCCGTAACCCGCCCGGTCATCGTGCCCCATTCACGTGCCATCAAGGCGGCGCCCAAGGCCACGAAGGCGGCAAAGAACCAGCCCCCCGCCCAGATCAGCGCCAGGGCCACGGGCGCGAGGACGAGCGCCGCCAGCACCCGCGTGCGCAGCGACGAGCCCGCGGGCGCGGCCCTAGGTGGCGCCGTATCGCCGTTCACGGCGATGGAACTCATGTATGGCCTCGCGAAGACTGTCCTTGGTGAAATCCGGCCAGAGCGTGTCCATGAAGACCAACTCTGCATAAGCCGCCTGCCACAGCAGGAAGTTGGAAAGCCGTTGTTCACCGCTGGTGCGAATGACGAGATCGGGGTCCGGCACGCCCGTCGTGTGCAGTTGGCGGGCAAAGACATCCTCGTCGATGTCTTCCGACGCCAGACGCCCGGCGCGTACCTCTTCGGCGAGCGCCCTGGTGGCCCGGAGAATTTCGGCGTGCGCGCCGTAGTTGAGGGCGATCACCAGCGTCAGCCCGCCGTTGCCCCGAGTGGTGTCCTCGGCCTCCTCGATGAGATCTACGATATCCTTTGCCAGCCGGTCCCGATCGCCGATAAATCGGATCCGCACGTCGTTCTGATGTAACCGCGCGAGCTCGCGACGGAGATAGAGCCGCAACAGCCCCATAAGGTCGCCGACCTCCGCCGGCGGCCGCTTCCAGTTTTCCGACGAAAAGGCATAGAGGGTCAGAAAGTCGATGCCGAGCTCGCCTGCCGCCTCGACCGTGCGGCGTACGGACTCGGCGCCGCGCTGGTGTCCGGCGATCCGCGGCAAGCCGCGCGCCTTGGCCCAACGCCCATTGCCATCCATGATAATGGCGACATGGCGCGGCGGGGTCGACGCTTCGGTCTGCGGGGACGGATTGGCCATGGCTTAGACCTGCATGATCTCCTTTTCCTTCTCCTCGAGAAGGCTGTCGATGTCGGCGATGATGCCGTCGGTCATGGCCTGGACGTCGTCGCCATAGGCGCGCTGCTCGTCCTGGCTGATGTCGCCGTCCTTTTCCAGGCGCTTCAGCTTGTCCATGCCGTCGCGCCGAACGTTGCGCACGGCGATGCGCGCCTGCTCCGCATAGCGGCTGGCGACCTTGCTCAGCTCGCCGCGCCGCTCCTCCGTCAACTCCGGGATCGGCAGGCGGAGGGACTGGCCGTCCATCACCGGGTTGAGTCCGAGGCCGGAATTCCGGATCGCCTTCTCGACGGCGCCGACCAGGCTGTTGTCCCAGACCTGGATGGTAATCATGCGCGGCTCCGGCACGTTGACCGTGCCGACCTGGTTCAACGGCATCTGCGAGCCGTAGGCCTCGACCACGATCGGGTCCATCAGGCTCGCCGAGGCGCGGCCCGTGCGCAGGCCCCCGAACTCTGTGCGCAAGACCTCGAGGGCGCCGTTCATGCGTCGTTTCAGATCGTCAATATCCGGATCCGCCATGCTCTATCCTCCCCCTCCGACGATGGTGAAGCGCCCGCCGCCGGCAACCACGGCCTTGAAGGCGCCGGGCTCGCGAACGGAAAAAACCAGTATGGGGATGTCGTTCTCCCGCGCCAGCGAAATCGCCGAGGCGTCCATGACCTTCAGGTCGCGCGCCAGCACCTCGTGGAAGGTCAAACGCTCGAACCGCTTGGCGTCGGGATCGAGTTTCGGGTCGGCACTGTAGACACCGTCCACCTGCGTGCCCTTCAGCAGCGCGTCGCAGCCCATTTCCGCCGCGCGTAGCGCCGCCGTCGTGTCCGTGGTGAAAAACGGATTGCCGGTCCCGGCGGCGAAGATCACCACCCGTCCATGCTCCATGTGCCGCATGGCGCGGCGGCGGATATAGGGCTCGCACACCGTGTCCATCGGGATCGCCGATTGCACGCGCGTGTCGAGGCCGGCCTGTTCCAGGGCGTTCTGTAGCGCCAGCGCGTTGATGACGGTCGCCAGCATGCCCATGTAGTCGGCATTCGCCCGCGACATGCCGAGCGTCGCACCGGAAACGCCCCGGAAGATATTGCCGCCGCCGATCACCAGACAGACCTGAACGCCCAGCGCCTGCACGTCGCGGACCTCTTCGGCGACCCGGCGGGCCACCTCGTAATCGATCCCGTATTCCGAAGCGCCCATCAAGGCTTCGCCGGATACCTTCAGCAGGACGCGGCGATAGCGGGGAGTCCCCGATACCGCGTCCGCTGTGGTCTCGGCTGGTGACGGATCGCTACGTGGCATGGAGCCTCCCTTCGGGCCGGAGTTCAGTACGCCTGCCTGTCCTCCCCCGGACGCGTGGAACGGACGTTTCGCCTCTTTCACCGCAGAATCGGGAATCACACCTGACGAGACAAAGCTTACACGAAATCGGAAACGCCGCGAAGACGATGCCGCCTAGTCTTCCTCCGCTGCCGGCTCGATCCCGTCTCCGAGGACGAAGCGCTCGAATCCGGCCACCTTGATCTCCGCGCCGATATCCGTCGCCGCTGCCTCCAGCGCCTTGCCGACCGTCAGGTCGCCGTCATGCACCCAGGTCTGCTCCAACAGGACGGAGTCCTGGTAGAACTTGCGCATCCGGCCGTCGACCATCTTCTGGATGATCTCCTCCGGCCGGCCGCTCTCGCGCGCCTGCTCCGTGAGCACCGCGCGCTCGCGCTCAACCACATCGGCCGAGAGGGAGGCGACGTCGACCGATTGCGGGGCGGAGGCGGCGACATGCATGGCAACCTGCTTGGCCAGGGCCTCCAGCGGTTCGGCCGCGCCCTCGCTCTCCAGGCCGACCAGAACGCCGATCCGGCCAAGGCCGGGCTTCACCGCCGAGTGGACGTAGCTGCCGACGACGCCGGCGCCGACGGCGACGCTCGTCGCCCGGCGGACCTGGAGGTTCTCGCCGATCATGCCGATCAGCCGGGTTACCTCTTCCTCGACGCTATGGCCGGCGCCCGGATACGCCGTGCCCTTCAAGGCGTCCGTGTCGCCCTCGCAGCCGTTCACCAGATCGGCGACACCGTCGACGAAGGCCTGGAAATCATCGTTGCGCGCGACGAAGTCGGTCTCGGAGTTGATCTCGACCATGCCGCCGCGCCCGTTCTCGACGCGGACGGCGATCAGGCCCTCGGCGGCGACCCGGCCCGCCTTCTTCGCCGCCGCGGCGAGGCCCTTGGCCCGCAGCCAGTCGGTCGCGGCTTCGAGGTCGCCCTCGGTTTCCGCCAGGGCCTTCTTGCAATCCATCATGCCGGCCCCGGTCTGATCGCGCAGCGCCTTCACTTGCGCCGCCGTGATCTGTGTCATGTCTCGTCCCCTGATTTCTCTAAGGTCTATGGGAAAATCGAAGCGTCGTCCGCCGGGCTCAGCCCGCCGGCTTCTCCGCCTCCACGGGCGCGGCTTCCGCCGCCGGTGCGGCCTCGGCCACGGCCGGCGCGGCTTCCGGCTCGGCTGGCGCTTCGGCAGCCGGTGCGGCTTCAGGCTCGGCCGGTGCTTCGACAGCCGGTGCGGCTTCAGGCTCGGCCGGTGCGGCCTCGGCCTCCGCCGGCGCCTCCTCGATCATGACCTCTTCCGGCAATTCCGCCGAGGCGCCGATGTCGACGCCGGAGGCGACCTGTTCGTGCTGCAGGCCCGAAATCACCGAGCGGGACACCAGATCGAGGTAGAGCTCGATCGCACGGCCCGCGTCGTCGTTGCCGGGCACCGGATAGGTCACCATGTCCGGATCGACGTTGGTGTCGACGATGCCGATCGTGGGAATGCCGAGCTTGCGGGCCTCCTTCACGGCGATCTCTTCCTTGATGATGTCGATCACGAACAGCATGTCCGGCAGGCCGCCCATGTCCTTGATGCCGCCCAGGGCCCGGTCGAGCTTTTCACGCTCCCGGGTCAGCTGCAGCAGCTCCTTCTTGGTGAAGCCCTGGTTGTCGCCATCCATCTGCTCGTCCAGCTCACGCAGGCGGCGGATCGAGTTGGAGATCGTCTTCCAGTTGGTCAACATGCCGCCGAGCCAGCGATGGTTGACGTAGTACTGTCCACAGCGGCTCGCCGCGTCCGCGACCATGGTCGAGGCCTGGCGCTTGGTGCCGACGAACAGCAGCCGACCGCCGCCGCCGATGGTCTCGCGCACCTGGACCAGTGCCTGGTGCAGCATCGGCACGGTCTCGCGAAGGTCGAGGATGTGGATGTTGTTGCGGGCACCAAAGATGAAAGGCTTCATCTTCGGGTTCCAGCGGTGCGTTTGGTGGCCGAAGTGCACGCCGGCCTCGAGCAGCTGGCGCATGGTGAAGTCGGGCAGTTGGGCAACGCTCATGTCGTTTCTCCGGTTGTCTCCGCCACGGGGCTGTAATTCGCGCCGTCGCAACGGGCGAACACCGGAAGGCGGCGGGGGCTGTCTGTCCCGCGCGCGCATACCCCGTGTGAGGTTTCAGATGGCCGCGATATAGCCCGGTTCGCGATGTTTCGCAAGCCGTTCGTGAACGGCGCCGACCGGCCTACAGGTTGCGGTCGGCTTCCTCGCGGGCTTGCGCACGTTTCTTCTCGACGATTCTGGTGCCGATGATCGAAATCTCGTACAGCACCAGGATCGGCAGGCCGAGGCCGATCTGGCTGATGATGTCGGGCGGCGTGAGGAAAGCGGCAACCATGAAGGTGATAACGATGGCGTATTTCCGTTTGGCCGCGAGCCCGGCCGACGTCGCCAGACCGACCCGCGCCATCAGCATCAACAGGACAGGTAACTGGAAGGAAATACCAAACGCGAGGATCAGCTTCATCACCAACGAGAGATACTCGCCGACTCTGAGTTCTGCCTCGATGGGCAGCATGCCCTCGCCACCGGCGGTCTCAAAACTGAGAAAGAACCGCCAAGCGAGCGGGAAGATCAGGTAGTAGACCAGCGACGCACCAAGGGTAAACAGAACCGGCGTGGCCAGCAGGAAGGGTAGAAAAGCACGTTTCTCATTACGATAGAGGCCCGGTGCGACGAAAGCCCAGAGCTGGCCGACGATAAGGGGGAAAGAAATGCAGACGGCCGCGAAGAAGGAGACCTTGAGATAGGTGAAGAACGTTTCGGTCAAGCCCGTGGCGATCAGCCGGCGATTTTCCTGCCCCTCGAAAATGTCGGCCAGAGGCTGCACCAGAAAGCCGTAAATCTCTTCACTCACCAGATAACAGGCGCCGAAGGCCACCGTCAGGGCGACGAAGGAATAGAGCAGGCGCTGGCGCAGCTCGACCAGATGCTCCAGCAGCGGCATCCGGTTGGCTTCGACCTCTTCCGCGCCCTCCGGCGTGCCTGAATGGTCTTCGAGGTCCTTCGGCTCGTCGCTCACCGGTCCCTCACGTCCCGGTCCGCGCGCTCTCGGGATCGCTCGGGCCCGGCCGCTCCCCCGCCACTTCCATCTCGGCCGGATCGGCGTCTACGGCCCACTCCCCCCCACCGGGCGGCGTGGAGTCGGCTTCCGTATCGGGCGCGGGGGGAGAGTGCAGCAGCTCGCTCGCCGGGGGCGCCGTGCGCGGCCTGTCCGCCTCGTCATCGTACGACGCGGCGAACGGCCCCTCGTGGCCGCCGGTCGGATCGATGCTGTTGTCGAAATCGGTCATGTCGTCGAGATCGCCGCGCGCCAGCTTCTTGGCGTCCTCGCGGATCTCCTCCAGCTCCGATTCCCGGATCATGTCGTCCATGGAATTCTGGAACTCACGCGCCACGCCCTTCACCTTGCCGACCCACTGGCCGGCGGTGCGCAGCGCACGCGGCAAGTCCTTCGGCCCGATGACGACCAAGGCCACCATCGCGACGAGCAGCATTTCCATCCAGCCGATATCGAGCATGGCCCGTCGCTCCGCCCGGCGCGCCGCCCCTCGGGGCCGCGGCTCAGCTCTTCGCCGCTTCGTCCTTCCCGGTCGTCTGGGCGGTGTCGATCGTCTCCTGGCGGGCCTGGGCGACCGTGTCGTCCTCGCGCATGCCCTTCTTGAAGCTCTTGATGCCGCGCGCGACGTCGCCCATCAGCTCCGAGATCTTGCCCCGGCCGAACAGCAACACCACCAGCACGAGCACGATGGCGATCTGCCAAAAACTCGGTGTCATCCGCGAAACTCCTGATTCCGTGAGGTTTTCGCCCCGTTGCGCCGCACTATGGCAGAAAGCCCTGGACGGCGCAACGAAACCGCCCGGGACGATTTTGATCTTTGCCGCCGGTGCCCAATAATGACGCTTCGGCCGGCAAGTTCCCCGCCGCCCTGTCATAAGGACGAGAGCCGCCATGTGCCGTGCATTGGTCTACCTGGGCGAGCCCGTGCTGCTCGACCACCTGCTCTACCAGCCGGACAGCTCGCTGGTGAAACAGTCCTACATGCCGCGGATGCTGCCCATGCTCAACCTCGCGGGCTTCGGAATGATGGCCTGGGATCGCGCCTCGATCAACTCGGAGTTGCCGTACCGCTACAAGACGACGACCCTGCCGGTCTTCGACAGCAACCTGAAGTTCCTCTCCAACAAGATCGAGGCCAACTGTTTCCTCGGCCATGTCCGCGGCGTCGTGCTCGACAGTGCCGTCACCATCAACGAGCACAACGTGCATCCCTTCAGGGCAATCGCATTTCAGAATTTGCCGAGGAGTGACAGGAGATAGTCGTTGTTCCAAGCGGCGATTTTGAACTTGGCGCGCAGCGAGTCTTTTCGTGGATCCTTTCGCATGACATTGAGCGCCATGTGGCGCAGGACGGCGAGATTGTGCGGTCCATTGTCCTTGCGGGTTCTGTCTTGGTCTTCGTTCATTTGGACATCGAGGCACCAGTGCAGGCGGTTTTCGACCCCCCAGTGCGCCCGGGCAACGGGATTGAAGCGCTCGGCGTCGAGCGGCTGGCTGAGCAGGTAGTAGGCGGTTTCGCTCGACGTCTTCTCCGCGCACTCGCGGGTCCGGGTGACTTTGGCGACCGCCTTCAGGCCCGGCCAATGATGGCGCTCTTGCAGCCACTCGACGTGGCTGGAGACGAGAGCGGCACGGGTCTCGATGCGGCCATGATCGCCATCGACCGTGGTGTCGGTGGTGGTCGCTTCGGCTTTCGGATCGTCGAGGAAGGTTCTCACGTCGTCATGCAGCGTGCCTTGATTGCCCTTCAACGCCAGGGCGTAGTCACCCCCCTGCTCGATAATCTGGCTGGCGATGGCGCGCTGGCAATTGAGGGCGTCCACGGTCACGATCGTCCCCTCGAGGCTCAATAGTTTCAACAGCTTCGGCACGGCGGTGATCTCGTTGGACTTGGCGTCGGTGGCGACTTGCCCCAACACCAGCCGCTGATCACAGCCCCAGGCCGAGACCATATGCAGCGCCGACGTGCCGCTCGCCTTGTCGTAGGATCGCCGCACCACCTTGCCGTCGATCGCAATGACCCCTTGGCAGGTCTCGGAAAAGCGCGCCATGAAGCGCTGGAAGCAGGCGCCGAACGCCTCCGGATCCAGCAACCGGAACACCCGGCTGAAGGTGTCGTGGCTCGGCACGCCATGTTCGAGTACGAGAAATTCCCGCAGGAACGCCTCCTTTTCACGCGCGAAGATCGCCATGTCGACCGCCGTCTGACCGCCCGAGAGGACCGTGCACAGGGCGATCGTCAAGATCTCCAGCAGATCGTGACGCCCGGCATTGCCAGTCCGCGGATCCTCGAGACCCTCAAAGCACTCCAGAAAGCCTTCCATCGCAACCTCCACCCGTGAAAAGACCGGGTAGAATCGATTCGCGCCAATACCTCAAGATCAAACACGCACGTCAAGGCAATTCCAAATGCGATTCCCCTGTGCATCCCTTCTGGTATGCCGGCTGCAAACTCGCGCTCGCCCACAATGGCGATCTCCATCGCTTCGACGAGATGCGCGACGATCTCCGCCTGCACATCCGCCCCGAGATCGCCCAGCATATCTCCGGTTCGACCGACAGCGAGTGGATCTATGCCGTCCTGCTCTCTCAGCTCGCCGATCCGGGTGCCTTTCAAAGCAGCGACCAGATCCGCAGGGCCGTCGACAAGACCCTGGCGATCATCGCCCGGGTGCGCGACGCACGCGGCATCGATACCGCATCGTCCGCCAACCTGTTCATCTCGGACGGCCGGCAAATCTTCGCGGTGCGCTTCTGCTGCGACTTCGGCTGCTATCCCACGCACGACCCGACCCGGATCCACGAGGCGAACCTCAACTATCTCAGCCTCTGGTACACCTCGGGCCAGGAGTACGGCTTCTATGACGACGAATGGCAGATGGTCGGCGGTGCCGCCGCCGCGGACTCGGTCATGGTCGCCTCAGAACCGCTGACCAGCGACGTCGCCAAATGGCTGGAAGTGCCGGAGTACGGCATCCTGCACACCGAGCGGGCGAACGGCCACGCCGTGACCGAGATCCACTACGTCGATTTTTAGAGTGTCTTGCTCCGGGGCGTGCGCAGGACATGGCGCTGGCTCACCAGCATGGCCAGCAGATTGTCTGCCGTCTTCAGCTGCGAAAGCTGATCCTCGCTCACCAGGTTCTGGAACTTGAGGCAGCCGGGCGTCGTACCGTGAAACAGCGCCTCGAAGTTCTCCCTGTCGAGGGCGAGCAGGAGAGAGGGCGAGCGGCAGCGCGCATCGCTGCCGTATGCTCGCCCGGAGATCAGGGCGTTGCCGCCGACCAGGCGGCCCGGCCCCAGCACCGCCAGCTGGTAGCGCCGGTCGCGCATGAGGGCGCGCTCGACCGCACCGCGCAAGACCAGACAGCACGCATCGGCCGCGTCGCCCTCGCGCCAGAGAAAGTCGCCCCTCGCCGGCTCCAGAATGCGCCCGCGTTCGAGCAGGGCGTCGATCTCGGCCGCCTTGAAACCCTCGAAACAGGGCATGACCGAAAGCAGGGGGAGAAAGTTCCGGGGCAGCGACGCCGCCGCCGGTTCGCCATCGCCGGCGTCCGCGCGCCGGGGCCGGTAGGTGCCGCAGTCCCATTCCTCGACGATCCGCCCCTGCAGATCGTCCAGCCGTTTCGTCATCGTGGTGCTGATGGCGCGCAGGATCTTGAAGGCGGCGGCGCTCAACTGGTCGACGGCGGCGTGGAAGAAGTGGAACGAAACGGTGAGCAGACGGGAGGGTCGACGCGCCCGCACCGTCGCGGTCCGCGTGCCGCTGTCGACAAGGGCCATCTCGCCGATGAGGGCGCCGGGCGCAATCACGCCGAGCAGCGTCTCTCCGCCGCCCGGCAGGGCCTTCACGGCCTCCAGCTCGCCCTCGATCAGGAAACAGGCGGCCCTCGCCGCCTGGCCCTCGCGATAGAGCAGTTCCCCGGTATCGATCTCAGCCTCGGCGAAACAACCGGCGATCTCCAGCAGCTCCGCCTCCGCCAGATCGCCAAACATGGGAAGCGCGCACAGCACACGAACCTCGACGGTCATGGGGTCACGCACTCTTGCGCGTTTCGGCCTCCCTCTCCTCGTCGATTCTGCGCAACTGCGACAGGATCTCCGGCAGATGTTCGAAGAGGTAGTCGATGTCCTCCTTCGTCGTCTCGTGGCCGAAGCTGAAACGGATCGTGCCGTATTCGTTGGCATCGAGGCCGATCGCCTGCAACACATGGCTGACTTTGTCGTCACCGGCGCTGCACGCCGAGCCGGCCGAGACGTAGACGCCGATCTGGTCGAAGCTCAACAGCAGCGAGCCGCTGTCGACACCGGGAAAGCCGACCGAGAGGTTGTGCGGCAGGCGCGCGTCCATGCAGCCGTTGACGATAGCGCCCGGTACCGTTTCCTCCAGGCGGGAGAGGAAGCGGTGGCGCAGGAAGTCGAACTTGGCGTTCTGTTCCGCCATTTCCACGCGGGCGAGCTTGGCGGCGAGGCCGAGGGCTAGAATACCGGCAACGTTCTCGGTGCCCGAACGCAGTCCCTTTTCCTGCCCGCCGCCGTCGATCTGCGGCTGCAGCTTGACCTCGGGATTGAGATAGAGCGCGCCGACGCCCTTCGGCGCATAGATCTTGTGGCCGGAGATGGTCAGCATGTCGATGTTCATCTCGCCCGGATACAGCCGGATCTTGCCGAAGGCCTGAATGGCGTCCACGTGGAAGGGAACGCCGCGGTCGCGGCAGACGGCACCGATCTCGGCGACCGGATAGACCGTGCCGATCTCGTTGTTGGCGGCCATGATCGAGACCAGGATCGTATCATCGCGGATCGCCGCGGCGACGTCCGCGGCCTGCAAGGTCCCGTCGGCGGCGACGGGCAGGAAGCTCACGCTATAGCCGCGCCCTTCCAGAATACGAAGCGTGTCGAGGACCGAGGGATGCTCGACATTGGTCGTGATGATGTGGCCGCCTGGATGCTGCTCGGCGATCCCCTTGATCGCCAGGTTGTTGGCTTCCGTACCGGAACCGGTGAAGAACAGATCTTTCGGCTCGACCTTCAGGCACTTGGCGATGCGCCGGCGGGCCCGGTGCAGCACGTCGTAGGCCAGCCCGCCGATACCGTAGGAACTGCTGGGATTGCCGAAGGAGCGCGTGTCCTGGAAGAACGCAATCAGCGCGTCGGCGACTTCGCGACGGATCGGCGTCGTGGCGTTGTTGTCGAGATAGACCTCGCGCGGATTGTCGATCTCGATCGTCGCCATCGGCTTGCATCCCTTGTCCGTCGTCTGGATGGGGATGCCGACCCAGGTGTAGACCGAGGTCAGACCGTTGGGAAAAATATCCTCGATGACCTCGCGCCCGACCCCGGTATTGCGGCCGATGTTGGTATAGAGCGGCCCGACCCGGCGCTCCCGGTAGTAGCCCCAGGCGTATTCCAGGACGCTCAGATGCTCGGGCGAGAGCTGGGTGCCCGTCGCCTTCGCCATCTGGTGACAACGCATTTTCGCAAGCGCATGCATGGCACTCTCCTCGGCATGGTCTTCGTCGATTCCGACCCGGCCGACATCTCGTGCCGGCCGGGCCTATCGTCGGTGATAATAGACGGCTCTAGGCCTGCGCGCTCGCCCCGGCACCGGGATACATCGGGAAGGGAAAACCACCCTTGGAATCCTCCATGCCCTGAATAACGTCCCGCCAAACCGTGTAGGGCATACCGATCCCCATGCGGTCGGCCTCGAACTCAGCGATCAGTCGCGCACCGAGACAGAAGGTCGAGACATTCATCTGCTGCGTCAGATACGGCCGGACGATGAGGTCGGAGTTGACCACGCGCAAGCCTCCCATGGAGGCGTTGACCCGGTTGCCGGTGTGGAACTGATAGGCCTGGATAATGCGCGTCAGCTCGACCGGCCGCACCGACATCACCACGACGTCCGGCTCGACGTCCGCATCCTCGAAGTCAAGGGCATAAAGAAACACTGCCTGGGTGGTCGCCGGCTGGATAGCCGTCATGTCGTCCATCGCCCGCCGCGCCGTTTCCGGGCTGTCGTAGCGGCCTGTGTCATCGCCGCCGAACAGCGCGAAATCGGGCCGGCCAGCCGCCGTGCAGGCATAGACGGTGCCGTCCGAGAAATCCTTCGGCGTCGGCGGTACGAAGTGTTCCTTGTCGCTGGTCTGCGACTTCATGATATCGGTATAAACGAGGGATTCACCCATCGGCTTATCTTGATTGCGGTCCACCAGGCCGAAGGTGATCGCTGCGGCAACGCAGCCGATTGACTTGGGCGTCAGCAGCACGGAATCACCGAAACTCGCCTGCCGCATGCTCTGACAACTCGTAAGCGTCAGGCCGACCGGCTCATAGTCCAGCACGCCCTGCGGAATGTCGTCGCCTTCCTGATAGAACTTGACGCAGGCGGTCGGCACCTCCAACCCCTCAACGCCCAGCGCCGCAATCATACGATCGTAGTCGTCAGTCACCTGTGTCATAAGCCACCCCTCCAAAAAATTACCACGTCGCGGGAAGCATAACGGCGCAAATAATACATAGTCTTCACAATTTAGAGATCAGCGATAGTCTGCCAATAGCAGTTGCCGAGACCTAGTCGTCCTCGCGCGGAAAGACGAAGGTCTGTTCCGGGTCCAGGGCCAGGCCGACGGTATCGCCGACCGCCGGCAAGGCACGGCGCGGGACGCGGCAGCGCAGTTGGCACTGCTGCCCCTCGACGGCGAGCTCGACGATGCCGTAGGGGCCGAGGGAGCGGGCCTGCACGACCCGGGCCGGATGGCCGTTCGCACCGTTTTCGCCGAGGCGCACCGCCTCGGGCCGGGCCAGCACTTCGACCGGCGTGCCGCAGGCGATCTCCTGGGTTTCGAGGCACCCGGCGGGCGTGAAGATCTGTCCGCCCGGCTCGACATCCGCGTGCAGGACGTTCAGTTCGCTGAAGAATTCGGCGATGAAACGATCGGCCGGCCGGCGATAGAGATCGTCGGGCGTGCCTTCCTGGATGATCCGCCCGCCCCGCATGACGGCGATGCGATCGGCCATGCGCATCGCCTCATCGGGATCGTGGGTCACCATCAAGGTCGCGGCGCCCTCGTCGCCGAGCAGGCTCAGCATGTCCTCGCGCACCGCGTCGCGCAGCCGCACGTCGAGGCCGGAGAACGGTTCGTCCATCAACATCACCGCCGGCTTCGGCGCCAGGGCCCGGGCCAGCGCCACGCGCTGCTGCTCGCCGCCCGACAGCGTATGCGGATAGGTCTCCGCCCGATCCTCGAGACGCAGGCGCCGCAACAGGTCGAGGGCGAGCGCGCGGCGCGCCGCCTTGTCCCGGCCCTCGATGCCGAAGCACACGTTCTCCAGGACGTTCAAATGCGGGAAGAGGGCGAAATCCTGGAACACCATGCCGATGCCGCGGCCCTCCGGCGGCAGCTCGCGGCCGGGCCGCGCCACCTCGGCGCCGCCGACGATCACTCGGCCGATCTGCAACGGCTCCAACCCCGCGGCGATGCGAAGCGTCGTCGTCTTGCCGCACCCAGACGGGCCGAGCAGGCAGACCAGCTCGCCGGGTGCGACCTCGAGGGTGAGGTCGGTGACGACGGACACGCCCTCATAGGCGTGACAAATCCCCTCCAGTCGGATGCCGCCCTCGGTCATGGCGTTTCGGCCTCCGGCTCGCGCACCGCCGTCTCGTCGTCCCCGTCTTCGATTCCGTCTTCGATTTCGTCTTCGATCTCGGTTTCTTCGTCGTCCCCGTCTTCATCCTCGAGCGGATCCTCGCCCGCGTCGGCACCGGCGACGGGGAACGGCGGCGGCGTCGCGTCGAGCAGGCCGGCGGCCTTCAATTCCGCCAGCCCCGGCAGCGCCTTCAGATCCTCCAGATCGAAATGCACGAGAAAATCGTCGGTCGTCCCGTAGGTCACCGGGCGCCCCGGCACGCGCTTGCGCCCGCGCGGCCGCACCCAGCCGATCTCCATCAAGATGTCCAGCGTCCCCTTCGACAGGCCGACGCCGCGCACCTCCTCGATCTCCGCCCGGGTGATCGGCTGGTGGTAGGCGATGATCGCCAGGGTCTCCAACGCCGCCTTCGACAGCTTGCGGGGCTCGCGCCGGTGCATCTCCAACAGATAGCGCAGGTCCGCCGCCGTGCGGAACGCCCATTTGCCGGCGACCTGAATCAGGTTGATGCCGCGGCCGTCATACTCGTCGCGGAGCGCGGAGAGGACCGCCGTCACGTCCGTCTCCTCCGGCAGCCGGCCGGCGAGCGAGGCCTCGTCCAACGGCTCTTCCGCCGCGAACAGCAGGGCCTCGACCATCCGTATTTCCGTCGGCGCCAGCGCACTCACACCTCGCCCTCCCCCGTCGCCTTGACGAAGATCGGCCCGAAGGTCTGGCCCTGGCGCAGTGACACGCGGCCGTCGCGGGCGAGTTCGAGCGTCGCGGCAAAGGTGGAGGCGAGCGCACTCCGCCGATCGAAGCCGCTACGGACATCGTCGGGCAGGAAGGCTTCCAGGCTCGCCCAGTCCGGCATGTCGCCCAACAGGGCGCGCAGCCGTTGCAGCGCCTGGTCCATGGAATAGGCACGCGGCGGGCTCATGTGCAGGGCGGTGACCTTGCCGCGCACGGCTTGGCCGGCATAGGCCTGCATCAACTCAAAGAGCGAACAGTCCCACTCCGTCTCGCGGATCACCCGCACGCCTTCCGGCGCGCCCCGGAAATGGACGTCGATGCCGGTGCGGTCGCGGGCGAGCAACAGGTCCATGACCTTGCGCATGGCCTCCAGCCGCTCCAACTGGAACTGCAGGCGATGGGCCATCTCCTCGCCCGACGGCTCCTCGTCGGACGAGGTGGCCGGCAGCAGGATGCGGGATTTCAGGTAGGCGAGCCAGGCCGCCATCACCAGATAGTCGGCCGCGACCTCGAGGCGCAGGCGGCGGGCCGCCTGGATATAGGCGAGATACTGCTCGGCCAGCATGAGGATCGAGATGTTGGTGAGGTCGACCTTCTGCTGCCGTGCCAGGGTCAGCAACAGGTCGAGCGGGCCCTCGAAGCCCTCCAGGTCGACAACGAAGGCGCCCTTGGCCGCCGGCCCGTCGGCCGGATCCTCCTCGAAGCCTTCGATATGCGTCACGTTGCTCATGGCCCACCGATATATCACGCCAGCCCGGTAACTGTGGCGACAATTCTATAGAGCCAAGCGACCACGGGCCAGACGACTTCGGCGAGCGGATTCCAGTCATGGCCCAGCTGACGCCCGAGCAGGGGTACGATGAACAGCAGGCCGAGCAGGACCAGCATGCCGTGCCGCTCCAGGCGCGCGACCTTCACGTCCAGGGGATGGGGCAACAGGCCGACCAGCACGCGACCCCCGTCGAGCGGCGGGATCGGCAGCATGTTGAAAACCGCCAAGACCAGGTTCAGCAGCACCATGTTCTGCAGGTTGGCCACCACCCAGACGCCGGCCTCACCGCCGATCCAGGGCGCGACATGCAGCAGCAGGGCGGCGGCGAGGGCCAGCACCATATTGGCGAGCGGCCCGGCGGCGGCGACGATGATCATGTCGCGCTTGGGCTGGCGCAGGCGGCCGAAGACCACGGGAACGGGCTTGGCGTAGCCGAACAGCACCGGCGCCTTCAGCAACAGCAACAACCCCGGCAGCAAGATCGTGCCGAAGGGATCGATGTGCTTGACCGGATTGAGGCTGAGGCGACCGGCCCGCGCCGCCGTATCGTCGCCTCGCCAGTTGGCCGCATAGGCGTGCGCCGCCTCGTGCAGGGTGATCGCCAGCAGGATCGGCAGCAGCCAGATCGAGACGAGATGGAGGGTTTCTTCCATCATGCCGCACTCTCCCGCAGCCAGTTTCTGAATTTCGCCTCGCCTTCCGCCCGATCGAACGGTTCGGGCGGCGCGAGCCGGGCAAGCGCCGCCGCGGCGCGCGCCGACGCGGCGGGCGTCATGGACCCCGTCGCCTCGATCACCCGGTCCATTTCCCGGGCGTCGCCGTTGCAATGCAATACGACGTCGCAACCGGCTGCGAGCGCGCCGTGCGCACGATCCCCGATGGCTCCGCCAAGCGCGCCCATCGAGATGTCATCCGACATCAACAGCCCGTCAAAACCCATGTGACCGCGGATAACCTCGTCGATCATCCGCGGCGAGAGGGTCGCCGGGCGTTCCGCGTCGATCTCGTCGAAGCGAATATGCGCCGTCATCGCCAACGGCAGATCGGCGAGCGCCTTGAACGGCGCGAAGTCGAGCGCTTCCAAGGCGTGCCGGTCTTCCGTTACGACCGGCAACTCGTCGTGGCTGTCGACCCGGGTCCGGCCATGACCGGGCAGATGCTTCATCACCGGCAGCACGCCACCGGCCAGCAGCCCCTCCGCCTGCGCCCGGCCGAGCCGCGCGACCAGCGCGGGATCGCGCGCAAAGGCCCTGTCGCCGATCACCCGGTGCGTGGCCGCGTCGGCGACGTCGAGGCAGGGCAGGCAATCGACGTTGATGGCGAGGTCGGCGAGGTCGTCGGCGATCAGACGCGCCCCCAGACGCACCATCTCGACGGCGCCTTCAGGGTCCCTGGCGGCGCCATCGCCAAATCGCCGGGCCGGGGGATACTCGGGCCAATGCGGCGGGCGCAGACGCTGCACCCGCCCGCCTTCCTGGTCGATCAGGACCGGCGCGTCGGGGCGGCCGACGCTGGCGCGGAGCGCCTCGACCAGGGCACGGACCTGCGCCGGCGTCTCGCAATTGCGCGCGAAGAGGATGAAGCCCCAGGGGTTCGCCGCGCGAAACAGCGCCGCCTCCCCCGCCGTCAATTCGGGCCCGGCGCAGCCGAGGATCACCGCGCGCGCGGCGTCAATAGCGGACAACGATACAATCCTGGTTGCGCGACTTCAGGGACTGGCAGGCGACGCGCGCGGTCGCCTCGCTCGGAAACGGTCCGGCCAGCAGGCGATGAAAGATGCCCTTTTCACCGACGGTGATCCGTAGGACCTTGACCCGGAGCTTGCCGAGAATCTTGACGTGCGTGCCTTTCAAGGTCTTCCACAAGGGCGGGATGGCGTTGGGATTGCGCAGTGCGGCCAGTTGCAGGCCGAACGAGCCGCTCGGCAGGCTCTTTGGCCGCCGCGTCGGCATCGGCGGCAGCCGGCTCGCGGTCTTCTCCTCCTCCGCGGCGCGGGCAGCGGGTTTCACCGCCGGCGTGATCGGCGACGACGCGGCCTCGTCGCTTTCCGGCCCCGCGGGCTTTGCGTCCGGTACCCGCGGCGGGACCACAGTGGTGGTGCCGACTTTCACGGTCTTGGTCTCGGTCGGCGTCGGTTCGGCCGGCGCGGCCTCGGGCGCCGGTTTGGGGATGGGGGCCTCCGCGCCCGGCAACAGCCGTTCGACTTTCTGGCCGGGCGCCGCGCGGGTCATCCGGTCATAGACCAGCTTGTCCTGGTTCGGCACCTGCATGCCGCCGGGGGTTTCCGGCTTCAACCGGGTCGGTCCTTCCAGGGCGCGAACGATCTTCACCTCATCGTCTCCGCACGTCCCCGCGACCATCCCTTGCCGGTAGGCCCAACCGATCGAGCCCGCGAAGGCGGCGAGCGCCAGGACACCGATGATGATCGGCAATCGTTTGCCATAGGCATTGCGCGGCGCACGACGAGAGGGTGGCGCTGGGCGTTCCAGCGGCGCATCCAGACCCTCGCCCGCGTGCTCCGAAGCCATCGCCTATCGCATCTCCTCCGCCGGTTCGACGCCGAGTATGGCGAGACCGGACGCGATCACCGTCCGGGCCGCCTCCAGCAAGGCCAGTCGTGCCGAAGTCAACACGACATCCTCGCCGATGATAAAGCGAAGCGACGGATCTTCATTGCCACGGTTCCACAAGCCATGGAAGGACGCCGCCACGTCGTGGAGATAAAAGGCTATTCGATGCGGCTCGTGCGCCAGCGCCGCCGCCTCGACGGTGCGCGGCCAGCGCGCGATCTGCTTCACCAGGTCGAGTTCGGCCGAATCGGAAAGGCGCGCGAGATCCGCGTCGGCGAGGCCCGCCGGTGAAAGATCCACCTCGGGGAACGTTTCGGCGGCGTTGCGCATGACGGAGCGGATCCGGGCGTGCGCATACTGCACATAGAACACCGGGTTGTCCTTCGACTGTTCGCGCACCCGGGCGAGGTCGAAATCCAGCGGCGCGTCGTTCTTGCGGGTCAGCATGATGAAGCGGACGACGTCGCGACCGACCTCGTCGACCAGCTGGCGCAAGGTCACGAAGTCGCCGGCCCGCTTCGACATCTTCGCCGGCTCGCCGTCGCGCAGCAGGCGGACCAGCTGGCAGATGCGGACGTCGAGGTCCGCCTCGCCTTCCGATACCGCGGTGACGGCGGCCCGCATGCGCTTGACATAGCCGCCGTGATCCGCACCCCAGACGTCGATCTGCCGCTTGAAGCCGCGCTTGTATTTGTCGAAGTGATAGGCGATGTCGGCCGCGAAATAGGTATAGCTGCCGTCCGACTTCTTGAGCGGCCGGTCCACGTCGTCGCCGAACTCCGAGGCCTTGAACAGCGTCTGCGGCCGCGGCTCCCAGTCGTCGGGCTTCTTGCCCTTGGGCGGCTCCAGAACGCCGATGTAGATCAGTCCGCGGGCCTCCAGCCCGGCCAGCACCTCGTCGATGCGGCCATCGAGATGCAGCTGGTTCTCCGAGAAATAGACGTCCTGCACGATGCCGATCGTCGCCAGATCCTCGCGCACCAGCGCCATCATCTCGACGACGGCCCGGCGGCGGAACGGCTCCAGCCATTCCGCCTCGTCGACGCCAAGCCATTTGTCGCCGTCGCTCCCGGCGATGGCGCGCCCCACCGGCACCAGATAGTCGCCCGGATACAAGCCTTCGGGGATGTCGCCGATGGCCTCGCCGAGAGCCTCGCGGTAGCGCAGATGGACCGAGCGGGCGAGCGCGGTGATCTGGCTGCCGGCATCGTTGATGACGTATTCCTTGGTGACGGTGAAGCCCGCCTTGGCGAGCAGGGCGGCGAGCGCATCGCCGAACACCGCGCCGCGGACATGCCCGACATGCAGCGGGCCGGTCGGATTGGCCGAGACATACTCGACATTGACCGCCTCGCCGGCGCCGATATCGCCGTCGCCGAAGGCGATGCCCCGGTCCAGCACGGCGGGAATGCAGCGCCGCCACGCGCCCTCGGCCAGGCGCAGGTTGATGAAGCCCGGGCCGGCCACATCGACGCTCTCGATATCGCCATGATCCGTCAGCGCTTCGGCCAGCGGTTCGGCCAGGTCGCGCGGCTTCATCCGCGCCTGCTTGGCGAGCGCGAGGGCGGCATTGGTCGCGAGATCACCCTGGCTCGCATCGCGCGGCGCCTGGACCTGCACGCCGGAGAGATCGAGCGCGTCGGGCAGCTGACCCGCGGTGCCGAGGCGGGTGATTTCCGCCGCCACCAGGGCGCGGATGTCGGCATAGATGTCCATTCAATCGTTCCCGGAGGGCGAGGCGTTCCGTGCGTGCTCGGCGAAGGCGTAACGATCCGTCATGCCGGCGATGAAGTCGGCGACGACGCGGGCCGGACCCGAGGCGGCCGAAGCGGCGTGTGCCCGCCATTCCGGCGGCATCCGGTCCGGCTCGGCGGTATACAGTTCGAACAGCTCCCTGACAACGCGCTTGGCATCGTCCCGGCGATGGGTCACCCGCGCGTGGCGGTACATCCGTTCATGCAGAAAGGCCTTCAACTCCCGGTCGCCTGCGACCATGGCCTCGGAAAAGCCGATCAGAAAGCCGTCGAGACGGCGGACATCGCCCGCCGTCTCCGGCCGATGCTCGGCGATACGCTGGCGGCTCTCGGCCAAAAGGTCCTCGACCATGTGGTTGATCATGCGCCGCACCACCTCGTGGTTCATGCGGGCGGGTTCGATCTCGCCGTATCGCGCGCGAACCTCGGCCAGCACAGGCGCCACGAGGGCCAGTTCCGCCGCCTCGTCCAAGGTGAAGAGTTCCGCGCGCAAGCCGTCGTCCAGATCGTGGTTGTTGTAGGCGATGTCGTCGGCGAGCGAGGCGACCTGCGCCTCCGGTCCCGGGTAGGTATGCAGTTCCAGGTCGTCCTCCGCGACATACTCCTGGATCGCGAGCGGGATCGGGCCACTCAGCGGTCCGTTGTGCTTGACGGTGCCTTCCAGGGTTTCCCAAGTCAGGTTCAGGCCGTCGAAATCGGCATAGCGCCGTTCCAGCCGGGTGACGATCTTCAAGGTCTGCGCGTTGTGATCGAAGCCGCCGTGATCGGCCATCAGTTCCGCCAGCACATCCTCGCCCGCATGGCCGAAGGGGGTGTGGCCGAGGTCGTGCGCGAGGGCCAGGGTTTCCGCCAGGTCGGTATCGAGGCCGAGGGAGCGGGCCAGCGAGCGGGCGATCTGCGCCACCTCCAGGCTGTGCGTCAGGCGCGTGCGATAGTGATCGCCCTCGTGATAGACGAAGACCTGGGTCTTGTACTGCAGGCGCCGGAAGGCGGCCGAATGGATGATGCGATCGCGATCGCGCTGATAGATCGTGCGGGTGGGACTCTCCACCTCCGAGACCCGGCGGCCGCGGCTGTCGGCAACCCGCGTGCGGAAGGGGACGAGTGGTGGCACCTCTTGCATGC
The DNA here is from genome assembly GCA_951812805.1 of uncultured Alphaproteobacteria bacterium. Classification (GTDB taxonomy): domain Bacteria; phylum Pseudomonadota; class Alphaproteobacteria; genus JASLMY01. The sequence goes on from CATOSZ010000005.1 coordinate 547,615, forward strand.
ACGCAAGCTAGTCCTTCACCCTGCCGGCTTCAATGCACGACGATTGACAGCACCCCCACCACGGACCATATCCTAGGGTGTCGCACCGGCCAGAAGGCCCGGCAGGGAAGCAAACGAGATGTCGAGCACCGAAACCTCCGTCACCGTATCCGCCAGCGCCGCCAAGCGCATCGGGCAGCTGATCAGCGCCGAGGGGCGCGAAGACCTGAAGCTGCGCGTGCAGGTCACCGGCGGCGGCTGCTCCGGCTTCCAGTATAATTTCGACTTCGACGAAAGAATCGCCGAGGACGACGTGGTGATCGAGCGTGACGGTGTGTCCGTTCTGGTCGATTCGCTCAGCCTCGAATATATGGCCGGCTCCGAGATCGACTTCGTCGACGACCTGATCGGCGCCGCCTTCCGCATCGTCAACCCGAATGCGACCGCGTCCTGCGGCTGCGGCACCTCCTTCTCGATCTAACGCCGCCTCACACCCGGTGAAGACGCCCGCCCGGCAAGGCCCGGGGCACGCCGGTCGTGCCGGGATAGCTGAGCGGCAACCCACGCAGTGACCGCACGGCCATGAAGGCGAAGGCCTCGGCCTCCAGCGCGTCGCCACGCCAACCGACCGCTTCGACCGGCACGACCTCGACGCCGAGGGCTTCGGCGAGCCCCGCCATCAGATGGGGATTGTGGCGGCCGCCGCCGGTGACCAGCCAGCGCGACGGGGCGCTCGGCAGATGCGCGCGGGCGCGGGCGATCGCCTGAACGGTGAAGGCGGCGAGGGTTGCCGCGCCGTCGGCGGCGTCGAGCGTGCGAACCGGCGCCGAATCGAAGTGATCGCGGTCGAGGGACTTGGGCGCCGGGCGATCGAAATAGTCGTTCGCCAGCAGCGCCTGCAGCGCGGCGCCATCGACACGGCCGGCGGCGGCGAGGCGTCCATCCAGATCCAGCCGCCGATCCGCCCGGGCCCGCACCCAATCGTCGATCAGCGCGTTGCCCGGACCGGTGTCGAAGGCGATCAGGTCGTCCGCGCCGGGCCCGATCCAGGTGACGTTGGCGACACCGCCGATGTTCACCACCGCCAGCGGTAGGGCTTCGCCAGCGGCGAGCGCGCGGTGATAGACCGGCGCGAGCGGCGCCCCCTCCCCGCCCGCCGCCACGTCGGCGCTGCGAAAGTCGTCGATGACGTCGATGCCGATCTCCCGGGCGAGCGCTGCGCCGTCGCCGATCTGCCAGGTCCGGCCCAGGGCGGGCTCGTGCAGGATGGTCTGTCCGTGAAAGCCGACGAGATCCACGTCGCCATGGTCGAGGTCGTGCGCGGCGAGGAAACGGCGCACCGCGTGGGCATGGGCCGCCGTCACCAGGGCCGAGGCACCGTCGATGTCGCCCCGGCCGCCGAAGACGGCGCGGACCGCCTCCCGCGTCGCGCCGTCGTGCTCGTAGCAGGCCCAGGGGCCATCGGCGTCGACCGCCTCGCCGTCGGTCCGGATCAAGGCGACGTCGATCCCGTCGACGGAGGTCCCGCTCATCAAGCCGATCGCGCGTAGCATGTGCCTTCACCATTGAGGGGGGCGCCCAGTCATGCTACGTGGGCCGCCCGATAGCCGCAGACAGTAAAGCCTTTCGCGCCATGAGCCGAGCCCACGCCTCCACCTTCATCTCCGCGATGGTCAATCGCGGCTACCTGCACCAGTGCACCGATCTGGAGGCGCTGGACGAGAAGGCCGTCTCGGAACGCATCGTCGCCTACATCGGCTACGACTGCACGGCAAACAGCCTGCATGTCGGCAATCTCGTCTCGATCATGATGCTGCGCCACTTGCAGCGCGCCGGGCACAAGCCGATCGTGTTGATGGGCGGCGGCACGACGCGGGTCGGGGACCCCTCCGGCAAGGACGAACAACGCCGCCTGCTTTCCGATGCCGACATTCAGGCCAACATGGACGGCATCAAGGGCGTGTTCGAGAAGTTCCTCGACTTCGGCGACGGGCCGGGCGACGCCGTCATGGTGAACAACGCCGACTGGCTCGACACGCTCGAATACATCCCCTTCCTGCGCGACTACGGCCGCCACTTCTCGGTCAACCGCATGCTCGGCTTCGACAGCGTGAAGCTGCGCCTCGAACGCGAGCAGCCGCTGAGTTTCCTCGAATTCAACTACATGATCCTCCAGGCCTACGACTTCCTGGAACTCAGCCGGCGCCACGACTGCACGCTGCAGATGGGCGGCTCGGACCAATGGGGCAACATCGTCAACGGGGTCGAGTTGGGCCGCCGGGTCGACGGCACCCCGCTCTTCGGGCTGACGACGCCGCTGATCGCCACCGCGTCCGGCGCCAAGATGGGCAAGACGGCGGAAGGGGCCATCTGGCTCAACGCGGATCTCTGTGCGCCCTACGACTACTGGCAGTTCTGGCGCAACACCGAAGACGGCGACGTCGGCCGCTTTCTACGCCTCTACACCGAATTGCCGGAAGACGAGATCGCCCGCCTGGAAGCGCTGGAGGGGGCCGAGATCAACGAGGCCAAGAAGCGCCTGGCGACGGCGGCCACCGCGCTGCTGCACGGCGCCGAGGCTGCCGCTGCCGCCGAGCAGACCGCACTAGAAACCTTCGAGGGCGGCGGCCGCGGCGAGGAGCTGCCGAGCTTCGAGGTCACCCGCGCCGATCTGGACGCCGGCGTCGTCATGTTCCGCCTGATGGTGGACGCGGGCCTCTGTGCCTCGAACGGCGAAGCCCGGCGCCTGATCAAGGGCGGTGGCGCCCGCCTGAACGACGCGCCCGTGCGCGAGGAAATGCGCGAGGTGACGCTCGACGATTTCGACGGCGACGGTGTGGCCAAGCTGAGCGCCGGCCGAAAACGCCACGCGCTGATCCGCGCCGTTTAGGCCGATCGCCTAGTGCGCGAGGATCTGGCTTAGGAACAGCTTGGTGCGGTCGCTCTGCGGGTTCTCGAAGAACTCGTGCGGGGTGTTCTGCTCGACGATCTCGCCCTCGTCCATGAAGATCACCCGGTCGGCAACGCGGTTGGCGAAACCCATTTCGTGGGTGACGCAGAGCATGGTCATGCCGGTATCGGCGAGTTCGATCATCACCTCCAGAACCTCGGCGATCATTTCGGGGTCGAGGGCCGAGGTCGGCTCGTCGAACAGCATGATGCGCGGGCGCATGCAAAGTGCGCGGGCGATCGCAACGCGCTGCTGCTGACCGCCGGAGAGCTGCCCCGGGTACTTTTCCGCCTGCTCGGGGATGCGGACGCGGGTGAGATACTCCATCGCCAGTTCCTCGGCTTCCGCCTTCGGCATCTTGCGCACCCAGATCGGCGCCAGCGTGCAGTTCTGCAACACGCTCAAGTGCGGAAACAGATTGAAGGACTGGAAGACCATGCCGACTTCGCTGCGGATCTGGTCGATGTTCTTCAGGTTGGTGTCGAGGGTGACGCCATCGATTTCGATATCGCCCTGTTGATGCTCCTCCAACCGGTTCATGCAGCGGATCAGCGTCGACTTGCCCGAGCCGGACGGCCCGCAGATGACGATCCGCTCGCCCTTGTGCACCGACAGGTTGATGTCTTTCAGGACATGGAACTGGCCGAACCATTTGTTCATGGCCCGGATATCGATGATGACCTCCGTCGAGGCGGCGGAAGCGAGCGCTTCCTTGTCGCGGATCGACTGGACTTCAACCGTGCTCATGGCCTTGGCCTCCAAATTGCCGCGTCTAGCGGTGGTCGGTGTTCAACTTCCGCTCGAGATGCTGGCTGTACTTCGACATGCTGAAACAGATGATGAAGAAGATCAGCGCGCCGACGAACATCGGTTCCTTGTGCAGGCCGCGCCAAGGCACGTCCTGGCTCGCCGCCTGGATCATGTTGAGGATGTCGAAGAGGCCGATGATCGTCACCAGCGTCGTGTCCTTCAACAGGCCGATCAAGTTGCCGACGATGTTCGGGATCATGAACTTCAAGGCTTGCGGCATGATGATGAAACCCATCATCCGCCAATAGCCGAGGCCCATGGCATGCGCCGCCTCGTACTGTCCCTTCGGGATCGCCTGCAGGCCGCCACGCACGATCTCCGCCATGTAGCAGGCAGCGAACAGACAAACCGCGACGATCACCTGCACCAGCTTGTTGAGGGTGAAGCCCTCGGGCAGGAACAGCGGAAACATCGTCGTCGCCATGAACAGAATGGTGATCAACGGCACCGAGCGGAAGACCTCGATGAAGGTGGTGCAGAGCACCCGGATCACCGGCAACTGCGAGCGCCGGCCGAGCGCTAAAACGATGCCCGCGGGCAGCGCCGTGGTAATGCCGATGCCGGAGATCACCAGCGTTAGGAAGAGACCGCCCCACCTGACCCAGGATACGGTGGGCACTTCCCACTGGGCCTGCGCCATGAAGGCGATGGCCACGGCAGCGAGCGCCGCGATGATCAGCAGATTGCGCTGGAGCTTGTCGCCGGCGCCGGACACCCCGGTCAGCCTCAGCAAGGTCCGGGCGAGGGAGCCGCCGCTCGTCACGCCGATCACCGCGTGCACGATCACGCCGATGAAAGAGACGATGGCGATCGAGACCATCACCTGCAGGAACAGGCTCTTGTCGCCGCCCATGAACAGATAGCCGGCGAAGAAGGGATAGAAGGCCACGACACTCGCCGCGATGCCGATCTTGCCTTGAACCCGGGGCAGCCACAACGGAACCATCCACAACACCAGGACGATCACGCCGAAATTGATCCGCCAGCGTTCGTCGAGCGGATAACGGCCATAGATGAAGCCTTCGAACCAGGCGAAAACACCGGCCCAGCAGGCCCCGTTCGGGTTCTTGTCCAGACATTCCCGCCGGGTTTCCGCGACCCAAACGGCATCCGCGATGCCCCATTGGTAGAGTCCGGCCGCCACCAGATAGATGATGTAGAGGCCGAGAGCGGTCAGGATCACGTTGTACCAGGTGGAGAACAGGTTCTCCTTCAGCCAACGAATCGGATCGACTTTTTCCTTCGGCTGCTGGGCGCTGATGCCCGGTTCTGCGGCGGCAACCATCTCAACGCTCCCTCAACTGGACGCGGCGGTTGTAGATATTCAGCAGGCCGGAAATCGTCAGGCTCACCGTCATGTAGAACAGCATGGTGAGTGCCACGATCTCGATCGCATAACCCGACTGGTTGAGCGAGGTCTGCATGAACAGCGCGACGACGTCGGGATAGCCGATCGCGACCGCCAACGAGGAGTTCTTGACCACGTTCATCCAGATGCTGATCAGCGGCGGGATGATCGCCCGCATGGCTTGCGGGATGACCACCAGGCTCAGTGTCTTGCCGGGCCGGAGGCCAAGCGAGAACGCGGCCTCGGTCTGGCCCCTGTGCACCGATTGAATGCCGGCACGCACCGATTCGCCGATATAGGCCGAATGATAGATCACCAGGGCTACCAGCAGCGCCAGGAACGCCGGCGGCACCCGGGCGCCGCCCTGGAAATTGAACCCCTGCAGCGAGGGCACATCCCAGGTCATCGGCGAGCCGGTCACCAGGAAGACCAGCGACGGCAACACGATGAAGATCGCCAGGCCGGCCCAGACGGCCGGGAACTGCTGGCCCGTCGCCGCCTGCCGGGTCTTCGCCCACTTGCGTACGGTGAAGGCGGCGACCAGGGCGACGACGATGGCGACGAAGGTCGCCCACATCATTTCCCCGAAGATCGGGCTCGGATTGTAGAAGCCGCGATTGTTCAGGAAGGAAACACCGACACCGAACATGTCGAGGCTTTGCTTGGGGCGCGGCAGCAACGAGAAGATCCCGAGATACCAGAACAGGATCTGCATCAGCAGCGGCGTGTTGCGCAGGATCTCGACATAGGCCGAGGCCATCTTCGAGACCAGCCAGTTCGACGACAGCCGCATGATCCCCATGAAGAAGCCGAGGACCGTCGCCAGAACGATGGCGATCAGCGAGACGAACAGCGTGTTCAGCATACCGACGACGAACACCCGACCATAGGTGTGGCCGGCGGAGTAATCGATCAGCGTGAAGTCTGTATCGAAGCCGGCGGTGAGCCAGATGAAGTCGAAGCCGGAGCTCATGCCCCGGCTTTCGAGGTTACGCGTCGTGTTGTCGAAGAGATACCAGGCCACGTAGGCCACCACGACGCCGGTTACCAGCTGGTAGAAAACCGAGCGAAAACGCTCGTCGTGGATAAAGGCCAGTCCACCGCCCCCAGTGGATGGCGCCTTGTCGATCGTTGCCATGTTGCGCGCCGCCGTTCGCTTTATTCTTCAGGAAATAGCGGGTCGAGACGAACGCGGCGCCCGGGCGAACCCGGACGCCGCGTCCCGCGTCTCAACGGAACGGCGGGGAGTACTGCAGCCCACCCTGGGTCCACAGCGCGTTCGGCGAACCGGCGCGATCGATGCCGATGCCGAGCTTGCCGCCACCCATGTAGGCCTCATAGACCTCACCATAGTTGCCGACCTGCTTGATGACGTTGTAGGCCCAATCCTTGGAAAGGCCGAGGCCCTTCTCCAGATTGCCCTCGGCGCCGAGCATGCGGCCGACGCTGGGGTTCGGCGGATTCTTCCGCATCTCGTCGACGTTCTTCGAGTTGATGCCGAGTTCCTCGGCATTGATCAGCGCATAGACCGTCCACTTGACGATATCCATCCACTGCGAGTCGTTCTGCCGGACGACGGGGCCCAACGGCTCCTTCGAGATCGTCTCGGGCAGGATCACATGCTCACCGGGATTGGCGAACTTGGCCTTGGACGAGGCCAGGCCCGACTTGTCGTTGGTGATCGCGTCGCAACCGCCCTGCAGGTAGGTGTCGTCGCGGACGTTGTTGTCCTCGAAGGTGACCGCCTGGATCTTCAGGTTGTTCTTGCGGTTGTAGTCGGCGAGGTTCAGTTCCGTCGTCGTGCCGGTCAGCACGCAGACCGTGGCGCCCTTCAGTTCCAGCGCGCTCTTGATGCCGCTGCCCTTGGGAACCATGAAGCCCTGGCCGTCGTAGAAGTTGATCGCCGTGAAGTCGAGGCCGAGCTGCGTGTCGCGCAGCAACGTCCAGGTCGTGGTGCGCGAGAGCACATCCGACTCACCGTTGGCCATCGCGGTGAAGCGCGCCTGGGTGCTGACCGACTGGATCTCGAGCTTGTTCTTGTCGCCGAGCACGGCGGCGGCAATCGCCTGGCAGACGGCCACATCGCTGCCGTACCAGTTGCCCTGCGCATCGAGATTGTAGAAGCCCGGCGACGGCTTGCCGACCTGGCAGCGCAAGATGTCCCGCTTTTTGACGATTTCCAGTGTGCTCTCGGCCGAGGCACCTGTCGTGCCGACGGCGAGCATTCCGGCCGCGGCGGCAAACGCTGCGGCGAATTTGACCAGTTTCATGGACTTACGTCCTCCCCTAGGTACCCTCTCGTCCCAACGGGGCAACCCCTAACGTCCCCCGACAAGAGGTCAATGAGAAAACCCTAACCATGGATGTCCTGGCCCGCAACAAAAAACTCGATCACGTAAACGCTAGGTTTTACAAATATGTATCATTTGCTTTTCACCCGCTCCTCGCACTCGAAGCGCTTGTCGTAGGCGCGCGGGTTCTGCGTCTTCAACCCTTCCTGGATGGCCTCCGCCCGCATCTTGCTGCGCTCGCAGGCTGGAAGCGTCGGATAGGGCACGGAGGCCCAACCATCCAGGGTATCTCCGCGCACCCATTCACCTTGCATCAGCAGGAAGACCACAAGCATGTATTTCATCTTTCGACCCGTCCGCGCTGGAATTGCCAACCGGGGCGAAAGCTAGCGTATTATCCGCGCCGACGACAGGATCGGTTTCGGGGAGAGGCGACATGGCGGACGACAGAATCGAGGCGGGCACGTTCGACTATGTGGTGGTCGGCGCCGGCTCGGCCGGCTGCGTGCTGGCCAACCGGCTCTCCGCCGATCCCCGCAACCGGGTGCTGCTGCTCGAGGCCGGCGGCAAGGACGACTACATCTGGATCCACATCCCCGTCGGCTATCTCTACACCATGAACAACCCCCGCACCGACTGGTGCATGATGACCGAGGAGGTCCCGGGCCTGAACGGCCGCGCCCTGAACTACCCGCGCGGCAAGACGCTCGGCGGCTGCAGCTCGATCAACGGCATGCTCTATCTGCGCGGCCAGGCGCGCGATTACGACCTCTGGCGCCAGCTCGGCAACACGGGATGGGGCTGGGACGACGTGCTGCCCTACTTCCTGAAATCCGAAGACAACGTCGATGGCCAAAGCGAGTTTCACGGCAGCGGCGGCGAACTGCGGGTCGAGGACATGCGCCTGTCGTGGGAGATCCTCGACGCCTTCCGCGAGGCCGCGGCCGAGGCAGGCCTGCCCAAGACGGACGATTTCAACCGCGGCGACAACGAAGGCGTCGGCTATTTCAAGGTGCACCAGAAGAAGGGCGTGCGTTGGAACAACTCGAAGGCCTTCCTGCGCCCCGTGCTGCACCGCGAGAACCTGGAATTGAAGATCAAGGCGCAGGCGACCGGCATCGAGATCGAAGAGGGGCGGGCCTGTGGCCTGCGCTTCAACCTCGACGGCCGCCCGGCCCGGGCCGAAATTCGCGGCGAGCTGATCCTGGCGAGCGGGGCCATCGGTTCCCCGCAGTTGCTGCAGGCCTCCGGCATCGGGCCGGGACAGGTCCTGCGTGACCACGGCGTCGAGGTGTGCCACGAGTTGTCGGGCGTCGGCGAGAACCTGCAGGACCACCTGCAGCTGCGCCTGATCTACAAGGTCGCCAACACGGTGACCTTGAACGAACGGGCCAACAATCCGCTGAGCCGGGTGATGATGGGGATCCAGTACGCGCTCTTCCGCCGCGGGCCGCTGACCATGTCGCCGAGCCAGCTCGGCGCCTTCGCCAAGAGCGATTCCAGCTTCGATACCGCGAACCTCGAATATCACATCCAGCCGCTCAGCACGGACAAGCTGGGCGATGCGCTGCATCCCTTCCCGGGCTTCACCGCGTCCGTGTGCAATCTTCGCCCCGAGAGCCGGGGCCACGTCCGCATCGCCTCGCCCGATCCGACGGCCCGCCCGGAGATCCAGCCGAACTACCTTTCGGCCGCGAAGGACCGCCAGGTGGCGGCCGACGCCATCCGCGTGACCCGCGACATCTGCGCCCAACCGGCGCTCGCCCGCTTCCAGCCGGAGGAATACAAGCCCGGCCCGCATATCCAGAGTCAGGAGGAGCTGGAGCGCGAGGCGGGCAACATCGGCACGACCATCTTCCACCCGGTCGGCACCTGCAAGATGGGCGAGGACGAAGGCGCGGTCGTCGACCCGCGGCTGCGCCTGCACGGCCTCGACGGCCTGCGCGTCGTCGACGCCTCGGTGATGCCGACCATCACCTCCGGCAATACCAACGCGCCGACGATCATGATCGCCGAGAAGGCCTCGGACATGATCCTCACGGATCGGCGCTGACGGCGCCGCCGCCTTGGGCGTATGATGCGCCGCGCGGTGGGCCCAGGGGGGCCGGCGCCGCACCGAAATTCGAGGGAACGAGACCATGAAGGACGAAAGCAAGATCGTCGTCGCCGGCCGGCATCCAGAGAAATACGAGGGCGCGGTCAATCCGCCCGTCTATCACGCCTCCACCATCGTCTCGAAGACAATGGCCGAATGGGAAGACTCGCGCCGCCGCCGCGAGGCCGGCGAGCGTGGCGTCTACTACGGCCGGGTCGGCACGCCGACCAGCTTCGCGCTGGAAGACTTTGTGACCGAGCTGGAGGGCGGCGATCACGCCCGCGTCTTCCCCTCCGGCATCGCCGCGATCGGCACCGCGCTCACCGCCTATCTGAACGCGGGCGATCACATCCTGGTCGCCGACAACGTCTATGGCCCGTGCCGGCGGCTCTGCGAACGCTTCCTTGCCCGCTTCGGCGTCGAACACAGCTTCTTCGATCCGCTCGATCCCGGTTCGGTCGAGGGCCTGTTCCGCCCCAACACCAAGGTGCTCTACCTGGAAGCGCCCGGCTCCCTCACCTTCGAAATGCTCGACATTCCCCGCCTCGCCGCGCTTGGAAAGGCCAAGGGGGCTACGGTGATGATGGACAACACCTGGGCCTCCCCCCTCTTCTTCAAGCCCTTCGCCCATGGCGTCGACGTCTCGATCCATGCCGCGACGAAGTATCTGGTGGGCCACTCCGACGCCATGCTCGGCGTCGTCAGCTGCACCGACGCGGCCTGGCCGCCGCTTGCCGAATGCGTCGTCGATCTCGGGCAGTGCGCCGGGCCGGACGACGTCTACCTCGGCCAGCGTGGCGCCCGCACGCTCGCCGTCCGCCTGGAACGCCACCAGCAGACTGCTCTGGCCCTCACCGATTTCTTCTGGTCACGCCCGGAGGTCGACTGCGTGATGTATCCGGGCCATCCCCGCGATCCGGGTCACGATCTCTGGAAGCGCGACTTCACCGGCGCCAGCGGCCTCTTCGGCATTACCCTGAAACCCTTGCCCGAGGCCGCGCTCCGCGCCTTCGTCGACCGGCTGCAATTCTTCCATCTGGGCGCCTCGTGGGGCGGCTATGAAAGCCTGATGCTGGTCACCCACCCCAACGACATGCGGTCGGTCTCGAAATGGCCCTATCCGGGCCCGACGCTCCGCTTCCATGCGGGACTGGAGGCGGCGGAGGACCTGATCCTCGACTTCGAGGCCGGCTTCCAGCAGATGCGGGCGGCCGCGGCCTGACCATGGCGACGACACTTCAGCCCTCCGACGCCGCGATTTCGGCGACCCTCGCGGCGATCCGCTTCGACGCGGCGGGCCTGGTGCCGGCGATCGCGCAGGCCGAGGATACGGGCGAGGTGTTGATGATGGCCTGGATGAACGGCGACGCGGTCGCGGAAACCCTGCGCACCGGCCGGGCCTGCTACTGGTCGCGTTCGCGCGGCGCGCTCTGGCGCAAGGGGGAGAGTTCCGGGCAGAGCCAGCATGTCGTCGACCTCAGGCTCGACTGCGACGGCGATACCTTATTGCTGCTGGTCCGCCAGAAGGGCGTCGCCTGCCATACCGGACGGCGAAGCTGCTTCTATCTGGCGCCGCGCGGCGATGCCGTGGCGGAGATCGCCGAGGTCCTCGTCCCGCCGGAGGAGCTTTATGGCGGCAAGGGCTAGAGGCGCGCTCTCCGCCGCGCTGCTGTTCTTCTTCGCGACCCTGGCCGCCGCCCGTGCCGAGCCCGTGACGATCTTCGCCGCTTCCAGCACGGCCGAACTGGTGACCGCGCTCGCCGCCCGCTTCGAGGCGGAGAGCGGCGCGGCCGTGCGCACCAATTTCGCCGCGAGTTCGACGCTCGCCCGCCAGATCGAAGGCGGTGCGCCGGCGCATGTCTACCTCTCCGCCGACCAGGCCTGGATGGACTACCTCCAGGCCCGCGGCCTGGTCGCCGCCGCCGACCGCCGGCCGTTCCTGCGGGGCGCCCTCGTCCTGGTACGACCGAAACGCGCCCGCCCCCTCCCCCGCCTCGCCGATCCCGGGTTTGTCGCGGCACTCGACGGTGGCCGGCTGGCGATCGGCGACCCCGCGCATGTCCCGGCGGGGCGCTATGCGGAGGCGGCGCTCCGCCATCTCGGTCTCTGGTCGGCGCTTCGCGAGCGCACGGCGCCCATGGGCTCGGTCCGCGAGGCCCTGGCCCTGGTCGCCCGCGGCGAAACCCCGGCCGGCATCGTCTACGCCACCGATGCCCGCATCACCGCCGACGTCGCGATCGCCGAAGAGATTCCGGCCGCGGCCCATCCCCCGATCCTCTATCCCATCGCCCGCCTCGCCCGGACCGCGAACGCCGCGGCCGATCGCTTCATGCGCTTCCTCGACGACCCCGACACGGCGCGGATCGCCGAGGCGCACGGCTTCCATCCCCTCGGACGCGGTGGCTAGCAGCCTGTCGGACTTGAGCCGAGTTTCGAGATGAGATTCACTGTCACGGTCTGATTCTCTCCTGCGCGGTGATTTTGTGATGAGCAACTTTCGACAGGTTGACCGGGAGACCAGCTATCTTCTGCCGCCTTCGGTGGACGAATGGCTGCCTGATCGTCATCTGGCGCGCTTCGTGGTCGATGTGCTGGAGCAGCTGGATCTCTCTGCGTTCGTGAAGGCCTATCGTGGTTCGGGCTCGGCGGCGCATCACCCGAGCGTCCTGCTGGGCCTGCTGATCTACGGCTACGCGACGGGGGTGCATTCCAGCCGGAAGCTGGAGCGGGCGAGCTATGATTCGGTGGCCTTCCGCTTCATCGCGGCAAACGACCACCCCGACCACGACACGATCGCCACGTTCCGCCGTCGCTTCCTGCCGCTGATCGAGGGGCTGTTCGTGCAGGTTCTGCTGCTGGCGCGGCAGGCCGGCATGCTGCAACTGGGCACGGTGGCGCTGGACGGGACGAAGATCCATGCCGACGCGAGCCGGCACAGCGCCCTGTCGTGGCAGCGTGCGGGCGAGATCGAAGCCCGGCTGCGGGCCGAGGTGGCGGAGTTGATGGCGTTGGCGGAAGCGGCGGACCGGTCCGAGGTTCCCGACGGCATGAGCGTGCCGGAGGAGCTGGCACGGCGCGAGGACCGGCTGGCGGCGATCGCCGCGGCGAAGGCGGAGATCGAGGCGCGGGCGGCCGAGCGTCATGCGCGGGAGCAGGCGGAGTACGAAGAGAAGCTGGCAGCCCGCGAGGCGAAGGAAACGCGGACCGGCCGCAAGCCGGGCGGGCGGCCACCGAAGCCGCCGGAGCCGGGGCCACGGGCGAAGGACCAGGTCAACCTGACGGACCCGGACTCGCGCATCATGCCGGTGGCCGGCGGCGGCTTCGAGCAGTGCTACAACGCCCAGGCTGCGGTGGCCGCCGGCAGCCTGCTGGTGGTCAGCGCCGACGTGGTGCAGGCGGCGAACGACAAGCAGCAGATCGAACCGACGCTCGAAGCACTCGCCGGCCTGCCGGACGGGCTTGGCGAGGTCGAGACCCTGTTGGCGGACAGCGGCTACTTCAGCCAGGCCAACGTCGAGGCCTGCGGGGAAGCGGAGATCGCGCCGCTGATCGCGCTCGGCCGGGAGCACCACCATCTTTCCTGGCGGGACCGCTTCGCCGAGGCGCCGCCAGCGCCCGAGGATCCGACGCCGCTCGAGGCGATGTGCCATCGCCTGGCCACACCCGAGGGCCGGGCGCTCTACGCGCTTCGCAAGCAGACGCCGGAGCCGGTGTTCGGCATCATCAAATCGGTGATGGGCTTGCGTCAGTTCAGCCTGCGCGGCCTCGACAAGGCGAAGGGGGAATGGACCTTGGCCACGCTCTCCTGGAACATCAAGCGGATGTTCGTCCTCAGCCACGCCTGAACGGGCGGGCCAACCCGCGTTCGCAACTTCATGGGGGTAAATCCATGACATCGACGCCCGCCAAGCCAATCTTACCAATCCTTGCATGCCCGAGTCCGACAGGCTGCTAGACGGATGACCGACGGCGAACTGGAGGTCCTCGCCCTCTCCCTCCAGGTCTCCCTCGTGGCGATCCTGTTCGCCCTGCCGCTCGCGCTCGCCGCCGCCTGGCTGCTCTCCCGGCGCGACTTTCCGGGCAAGAGCCTGCTCGACGGCGTCATTCATCTGCCTTTGGTCCTGCCGCCGGTCGTCGTCGGCTACCTGCTGATCCTCGGCTTCGGCCGCCAGGGCCTGATCGGCGGCTGGCTGCACGATGTCTTCGGCCTGACCTTGATCTTCAATTGGACCGGTGCGGCGCTCGCCGCCGGCGTCATGGCCTTTCCCCTGATGGTGCGGGCGATCCGCCTCTCCCTCGACGCGATCGACCGGCGGCTGGAGACGGCGGCGCGCACGCTCGGCGCCGGCCGGGCCGACGTCTTTCTGACCGTCACGTTGCCGCTTGCCCTGCCGGGGCTGCTCGCCGGCACCGTGCTCGGCTTCGCCCGCTGCCTCGGCGAGTTCGGCGCGACCATCACCTTCGCCGCCAACATCCCCGGCGAAACCCGCACCATTCCGCTGGCGATCTACAGCGCGCTGCAAACCCCCGACGGCGAAAGCGCAGCGCTACGTTTGGTCTTACTGTCGATCCTCGTCTCGATCCTGGCGCTCGCCGGTTCGGAATGGCTGGCCCGGCGGCTGGCCCGCCGCCTGGGGGGCGAGGGCTGATGCTCGAGGTCGCGATTGAGGGACGCTGGGGCGACTTCGCCCTCGACGCACGCTTCGTGAGCGAGGCCCGCGTCACCGCGCTCTTCGGCCGCTCCGGCGCCGGCAAGACAAGCCTGGTCGAGACGCTCGCCGGTCTGCGCCGCCCCACCTCGGGCCGGATCACCGTCGACGGCGAGGTGCTGTTCGACGCCGCGGCCGGCATCGACCTCGCGCCGGAACACCGGCGCCTCGGCTATGTCTTCCAGGACGCCCGGCTGTTCCCCCATCTCTCCGTCGCCGGCAACCTCCGCTACGGCGCCAGACGCGCGAAGGCGCCCGGCGATTTCGCCGAGATCGTCGCGCTGCTCGACCTCGCCCCCTTGCTCGCCCGCCGCCCGCGCGAGCTTTCCGGCGGCGAACGCCAGCGCGTCGCCATCGGCCGTGCCTTGCTGGCCGGGCCCCGGCTGCTGCTGATGGACGAACCGCTGGCCAGCCTCGACCAGGCGCGGAAGCTCGAGATCCTGCCCTTCATCGAGCGGCTGGCGAACGACGGCGCGGTCCGCATCGTCTACGTCACCCACGCGATGGAGGAGGTGCTGCGCCTCGCCGACCGGCTGGTCCTGCTCTCCCACGGCTCGGTCGCGGCCGAGGGCGGGGTGGAAGAACTGCTCGCCCGCCTCGACCTCACGCCGGAGACCGGACGCTTCGATGCCGGCAGCGCCTTCGCCTGCACCGTCGCCGCGCATGACGCGACCTGGGACCTCACCCGCCTGGACTTCGCCGGCGGCGATTTCTGGGTGAGCCGCATGGCCCTGCCGCCCGGCCAGCGGCTGCGCGTGCGCGTGCGGGCGCGCGACGTCAGCCTGGCCCTGGTCCGCCCGGAACGTTCCAGCGTGCTGAACGTGTTTTCCGGCCGGGTGACGGAAATCGGCGCCGTCGACGGCCCGCAGGTCGACGTGCTCGTCGATATCGGCGCCCCCTTGCGCGCCCGCATTACGCGGCGCAGTTTATCGGAACTGGGGATCGAACCGGGCCGCGAGGTCCACGCGGTGGTCAAGGCCGTGGCGATCGATCGGCAAAGTCTCGGCGGCGGCCTCGGCCGTCCGGCACGCTGAGGACGGACGAGGGAAGGCGAGGCGATGATCGCGGTGATATTCCAGGTGATGCCCCGGGACGGACGGGCGGCCGATTATTTCGACGCGGCCGCCACGCTGCGCCCGGAGCTCGAAAAGATCGACGGCTTCCTTTCGGTCGAACGCTTCGAGAGCGTGACGACCCCCGGCAAGTTCGTCTCCCTCTCCTTCTGGCGCGACGAGGCGGCCGTCGCCGCCTGGCACCGTCACGCCGACCACAACGCCGCGCAGCATCGGGGACGGGCTGAAATCTTCGCCGACTACCGCATCTCCGTCGCCGAAGTGCTGCGCGACTACACCATGGCCGAGGGGCGCCCGGGAGACTGAGGGATGCTGAGCCGAGCACAGATCGAGGAATTCGAGGCGAACGGCGTCCTCGTCGTCGAGGAAGCGGTGGACGCCAGCCTGCTGGCCCGC
This sequence comes from uncultured Alphaproteobacteria bacterium, assembly GCA_951812805.1. Taxonomy (GTDB): domain Bacteria; phylum Pseudomonadota; class Alphaproteobacteria; genus JASLMY01. The sequence goes on from CATOSZ010000005.1 coordinate 563,266, forward strand.
CTGCGCGCGGACTTCGCCGCCTGGGTGGCGGAGAGTGCGGGACACGATGCGCCCTATGGTGAATGCATCGACGGCCGGCCCCGCTTCGATATCGAGCCCGGAGACGGCGTGCGGGCGAGTTCGCTCCGCCGGGTACAGGCGCCGACGGACGTGTCCGAGGCCTACCGCGAGGCGATGGCCGACAGCGCGATGACCGACATGGTGGCCGACCTCATCGGGCCCGACGTCAAGCTGCACCACACCAAGATCAACTCCAAACTGCCCGGCACCGGAACCCAGGTGCGCTGGCACCAGGATTTTCCCTTCACGCCACACTCCAACGCCGATGTGATCACCGCGCTGCTGATGGTCGACGACGTGACGCCGGAGAACGGTCCCCTCGCGGTCCGCAACGGCTCGCACAAGGGGCCGATCCACGGCCTGTGGCACGACGGCGTCTTCACCGGCGCCATGGCGCCGGAGATCGAAGCGACGATGCAGCGCGACGCCCGGCTTTGTCTCGGCAAGGCCGGTTCGGTCTGCCTGATGCACACCCGCCTGGCGCACGGCTCGGAGCCGAACCTCTCGACGCAGCCGCGCACGCTGTTCATCTCGGTCTATTCGGTGGGCGACGCGGTACCCCTCACCCCCTCCCCGGTGCCGACGAAGGACCAGGGCCTCTTCGTGCGTGGCAGCGACCCGCACCGCGTCCGCGGCGAGAGCTTCGAGACCGAGGTACCGCAGTATCCCAAGACATCCTTCTTCGCCCAGCAGTCGGAGACGGAGCGGGAGGCCTGAGCCGTCCCGCTCAGTTGTTGTACCAGGGCGAATCCCCGAAGGAACGCATGTCGAGTTCCTGCGTCCAGGTCGAACGATGCTGCTGGGCGACGTGGAAATAGGTATCGGCGATCCGCTCGGGCAGCATCAGGCCGTCGTGTTCCATCCCGCGTTTCTCGCGCAGCTCCTGGAACTTGTCGGGGCCGAGCATCCGGCCGAGCGTATCGGGCGCGTCGACCGCGCCGTCGATCAGGAAGTGGCAGATGTGGATGCCCTTGGGCCCGTATTCCGCGTTCAGGCTCTGGCATAGCATGCGCCGCCCGCCCATCGCCGCCGCATGCGCGTGCTGGCCGTCGTTGCCGCGCATCGCCGCGGTCGCCGAGGTGACGAGGATGGTACCGCTGCCGCGGGCCTCCATCCGTGGCAGCACCGCCGAGGCGGCGCGGAACAGGCCGAAGGCACCGAGCCGCCAGCACCGCTCGAACGCCTTGTAGTCCGTCGCCGCCAGCGGCCGATTGCCGATCTGGGCGCCGAGATTGTAGACCAGCACCTCGATCGGCCCGACCTCCGCCTCGACCGCCTCGATCCGCTCCTCGATCTCGCCGTCGGCGACGGCGTTCAGCAGATGGCCCGACGCGGTGCCGCCCGCCGCCTCGATCTGGCCGATCATGGCATTCAGGCCGTCCTGGTTCGTGCGCCGGCAGAGCACGGCGTGATAGCCGTCCATGGCGAAACGCTTGGCGACGTTGCCGCCGATGCCGGCGCCGGCGCCGATGACCAGACATACAGGCTTCATGATGGTCTCACTCCTCGTGTTTCAGGCGGCGACGGACGTCGTGCCGCTGTCCTCCGGCCGGGAGAGAGGGATCAGCCCCTCCTCGCAGGCCTTGATCTGCAGGGCCAAAAACTTCGAATAGATCCGGCTCATCGCCAGGCTGCCGGCGGTGAACCAGAGGCCCGGCTGGGCGGTGCGGCGGAACATGTTGCGCAGTTCGCCATCCTCGCCGAAGCCCCAGATCGGCCCGATCCGCTCGGCAACGTCCGCGCCCAACAACTCGGCGACCAGGTCCGAAAGCCCCCGGTATCCGGTCGCCAGCACCAGCAGGTCGGCGGGCACGATTTTGCCGTCGTGCATCAGCGCGCCTTCGGGCACGAACCGCTCGATCCCGTCCCATTGCAGCAGCGGGATCTTGCCGTCGATGATCAGGTCGCAGCAGCCGACGTCGATGTAGTAGCCGCCGCCGCGGCGGAAATACTTCATTTGGATGCCGGTATCGTCGTGGCCGAAATCGAACTTGAAACCGCGCGCCGCCAGCCCCTCCAGGATCCGGGCGTCGCGCCTGCGCATCTCCGCCGTCAGCAGCTGGAAGCCTTTCACCAGCACCGGATAGGGCGCCGCGGCGGCGAGCAGGTCGCAATCCTCGATTGCCGGCCCCTCGGTATAGAGGGCATAGAGCAGTTGGCCCGATTCCAGGCTGATGATGCCGCTGGAGCCGCGCTGGATCAGCGACACGTCGCAACCGCTTTCATAAAGGTCGTGCGCCGTGTCGTGGCCGCTGTTGCCGGTACCGAGCACCAGCGCCCGCTTGCCCTTCCAGGCCGCACCGGTGACATAGCCTTCCGAATGACGGATCTCGCCGGCGAAGTCGTCGAGGCCCGGTAACTCAGGTATGAAGGGCCGGGTGTTGGCGCCGGTGGCGAAGATCAGGTGGCGGGGATGCATGATCCGCTCGGTCCCGTCACGCCGGCGCAACGTCACGGTCCAGCGCTTCGCGCCCTCGTCCCAGCGCCCGGCGACCAGCTCGGTCCCGGTCCAGAAGTTCAGCTCCAGCGCGTCGGCGTAGCTTTCGAACCAGTTGGCGATCTTGTCCTTGGGCACATACTTCGGCCAGGTCGTGGGGAAGTCCATGTAGGGCAGATGGTTGGCGAAGACCTCGTTGTGCAGGGTGAGCGAGTGGTAGCGCTTGCGCCAGTTGTCGCCGATCCGCTCGTGCCGGTCGATCACCAGGGTGTCGATGTCGAGCTGGCCGAGCCGGGCGGCGATGGCGAGCCCGGCCTGCCCGCCGCCGACGACGATCGCCGTCGGCTCCCGGTCCCTATAGGCGGAGACCGCCTCGCGCATGTCCAGCCAGTTGCCGCCGCCAAAGCTGCGCGAATAGTTCTCGCCCGAAGGACGGTTGTCACCCGACTTCTCCTCAAAGCCCTTCAGCTCGTCGAGGGTGGTGATCAGCGTCCAGGCCTTCGCCGTCGCGGGCGCATCGGGCGCCAGCCGTAACACGCCGCTGCCCCGCCCGCGCAGGGTTTCGAAGCTGAAGAGCGCCTCCACCGTCTCCGTACCGGCCCGCGTTATCCGGCGGGGCGGCGTGCGATCCTCGGCCAGATGGAAGCCGCTCGGCGCCGTCGCCTCCGCGGCGCGGACCAGCGCCCTGCCGATCGCCGGCGCCTCCAGCACCGTGCCGACATGCCAATCGAGTGCGACCAGATCGCGCCAGATGCCGTCGTCCTGGAAGAGGGCCGCCACGGCGGCCGCATCGCGCGCGGCCATCGCCGCCTCGAAGGCCTGGAGCCAGGCTTCCACCATTTCGTCCAACCCGGCACCGGGTGCATTGTCGTTGAACGCCATCGGACATCCTCCGCTGTTGCGGCGCCAAGATCGCCCGCCCGTCCGCCATGTCAAGAGAGCGGCGCGCACCGTTGTCCGATCCGTGGCACGATCGCGGCCGGAAACGAGGAGACGCATCGAGGATGGGCGACGAATTCGACTATGTCATCGTCGGCGCCGGGGCCGCCGGCTGCGTGCTGGCGGCGCGGTTGAGCGAGGATCCGAAGACGCGGGTCTGCCTGCTGGAGGCCGGGCCGCCCGACCGCAATATCTTCATCCATATCCCGGCCGGCTACATGAAGACGATCTCCGACCCGGCGGTGAACTGGCTCTACGAGACGGAAGCCGGCGAGGGTACCGCCGGCCGCCGCCTGCCGGCACCCCAGGGCCGTACCCTCGGTGGTACCACCTCGATCAACGGCCACATCTACAATCGCGGGCAGGCGCTGGACTTCGACGGCTGGGCGCAGCGCGGCAACCGGGGCTGGAGTTATGCCGACGTCCTGCCCTACTTCATGCGCTCGGAGGGGCGGATCGGTGCCGGCGACGACGCCCGGCGCGGACGCGCCGGCCCGCTCGCGGTGACCGATCTCGATTGGCGCCATCCCTTGTGCAACGCCTTCGTCGCGGCCGCCGTCGAGCAGGGCATCCCGCGCAACCCCGACTACAACGGCGCCGAGCAGGCCGGCGTCGGCTTCTACCAGCGCACCATCCACAAGGGACGGCGGATGAGCGCGGCGCGCGCCTTCCTGCGCCCGGCCATGAAGCGGCCCAACCTCGAGGTCCGGACCAACGCCCAGGCGACCGCCGTGCTGTTCGACGGCCCGCGCGCCACCGGCGTGGCCTACGCGGGCGGAGCGGCGCCCGGCGGGAGGTCCAGGCCCGGCGGGAAGTCGTCCTGTCGGCGGGCGCCATCGCCACGCCGCGCCTGCTGCAACTCTCCGGCATCGGGCCGGGAGACGTTTTGCAGGCACGCGGCATCGCCGTGCGGCACGAGCTCGCCGGCGTCGGTGAGAACTTCCGCGACCACTATGCGGTTCGCCTCGTCGCCCGGGTCGCCGGCGTCGACAGCATCAACGAGCGGGTGCAGGGCGTCGGCCTCGTCGGCGAAGTCTTGAAATGGGCCATCGGCCGGCCGAGCGTGCTGGGCCTGCAGCCCTCCCTCGGCCATGTCTTCTGGATGTCCGACCCGGCGCTGGCGACGCCCGATCTGCAGCTGCTGTTCGCGCCGGCCAGCCTGAAGGAGGGACGGACCGGCGTGCTCGACGATTTTCCCGGCATGACCTGCGGCGTCTGGCAGCACCGCCCGGAGAGCACGGGCCATGTCCGCGCCCGCTCCCCCGATGCGTTCGAGAAACCGGAGATCCAGCCCAACTACCTGGCCGAGGCGATCGACCGGCGCGTGCTGCTGGCCGGCATGCGACTGGTCCTGGCCCTGTTCAAGGCGCCCGCCTTCCAACCCTATTTCGACGGCATGCATCTGCCCGAGGACGGCGCCGAAAGCGAGGCGGACCTGCTCGCCTACGCACGGGCCTACGGCACCAGCGGCTATCACTTCAACGGCTCCTGCCGCATGGGCCCCGCGAGCGACGCGGGCGCCGTCGTCGACCCGGACCTCAGGGTCCATGGCCTGGAAGGCCTGCGGATCGCCGACGCCTCGATCATGCCGAGCATGCCGTCGGCCAACACACAGGCCAGCACCTTCATGATCGGCGAAAAGGCCGCCGACCTGATCCGCGGCCGCCCGCCTCTGGCACCGGTGGAACTCTAGACCGGCGCGACCTTCTCCAACGGCTCGTCCCGTCCCGCCGGCAGGTTGTCGCGAAGATCGGCGAGCAGGTCGTCCTTGACCACGGCGTGGGCGGGATCGTCCCAGAGATTGCGCCATTGATGGGGATCCTCCGAGAGGCGGTAGAGTTCGCCCTCGTCGCCGTCGTATCGGTTGCTCGCGCCATAACAGGTGATCAGCCAGTCGTCGCGCACCAGCGTGGTCATGGTGATCTCGTTGCCGTCGAAGTCGTCGCGCCATTCGGTGTAGACGCGCTCCCGCCCCGCGGGCCCGTCCGTCGTCGGCAGCGGCGTGCCTTGCATCCAGGCCGGCACCTCGAGCCCGGCGGCGGCGAGGATGGTGGGCGCGATGTCGACGTGGCCGACCGGTGCCGTGACCTCTCCCGCCGCCAGTCCGGCCGCCGCCGCCGGGCGCCAGATCAGCGGTACCCGGGTCAGCGCGTCGACATGATAGGGACCCTTGAACAGCATGCCGAAATCGCCTTGCAGCTCGCCATGGTCAGTTGTGAAGAAGACGTCGGTCTCCTCGGCCCAGCCCCGCGCGGCGAGATCGGCCATGACCTCGCCGATCGCCTCGTCGATCAGCTCGTTCTTGGCATGGACGACGGCATTCACCTCGCGGATCTGCTCGGCCGGGACATAGGCGGGCGGCACCTCGAAATTGAGCTGCGCCTCGCCCCGGTACCAGGCGAGCCAGTGCCAGGGCTTCTCGCGCAGGATCGCCTCGCAGGCCTCGACGCTGCCCGGATAGCCGGGCGGCGGCGGCAACTCGCGCCAGTCGAAGCGCGCGCGGGCCACGTCCGGCACGTCCCAGGGATGGTGGGGATCGGGAAAGCTCATCCAGCAGAACCAGTCCGCGTCGTCCGCCAGGCCCGACAGCCAGTCGCGCGTCCGCCGGGCCGTCCAGTGCGTGTGATAGAGCGCAATCGGTATCGGATTGCGGGCGACCTGGGGGGCGCCCGTATCGCCGCCGCCGCGCGCGCTCGGGGATCCGCCGGCGGTGTATTCGTGAAAGCCGGCGACCATCTCCGCGTGGTTCTCCGCCAGCCACTTCGGATAATGAAACAGCGACCGCCCCGCCCGTCCGGTATGGCCGGCCAGTTCCATATGGTCGAAGCCCCGGTGCGGTCCGCAGTCGTTCGCGGCGGCGGCGGTGTTCTCGAAGAAGTCCTTGGCCGCGTGCGGCTCGAAATGCGCCTTGCCGAGAAGGGCGGTGGCGAATCCGGCCGCCTTCAGTTCATGCGCCAGGCTCGGATGCGCGGCCGGCAGGGCGATGCCGTTGGAGGTGACGCCGTGCATTCGGGGATGCTGGCCGGTCAGGATGGTACAGCGGGCCGGCATGCAGACGGCGCATTGGTTGCGGGCCTGGGAATACTCGATGCCGCGCGCCGCCAGGGCGTCGATCACGGGCGTGCGCGCATGGCCGCCGCCGGCGAAGCCGAGCCCGTCACGGCGTTGCTGGTCCGTCGTGATCAGCAGAATTCTACGTGCCATGCCATCCTCCCTCGCCACCCGATCTTCACAATCACGCTACCGGTCGATGCAAGACTATGGCCTCGCGCAACCGAAGACTAGACTGCCGGACCGGCGGATCGTGGTCTGCATGATGTCGCCGGGGAAATAGGAGAAGGGGAACCGAAAATGAAACGTTTGGGAATTCTCGCCTCGGCCGCGCTGATGCTGGCCTTGAACGCCGCCCCCGTCAGCGCGGGCGACGCGCCCATGGGCTTTTTCATCACCAGCGTCGGCATTGGCAACGGCGCCAACCTCGGCGGCCTCGCGGGCGGCGATGCCCATTGCACCAAGCTGGCGGAGGCGGCCGGCTCGACGGGACGCACCTGGCGCGCCTATCTCAGCACCCAGGTGGAGAAGGGCCGCGGCCTTTCGGCCCGCGACCGGATCGGCACCGGCCCCTGGTACAACGCGCGCGGCGAGCTGATCGCCGTCGATCTCGACCAGCTCCACCTGAACCCGAACATCGTCAAGCGCACGGCCTTGGACGAGAACGGCAATCAGGTGGCGGGCCGCGGCGAGAAGCCGAACCGGCACGACATCCTGACCGGCTCGAAAAACGACGGCACCGCCTATTTCCCCTGGGAGAAGGGCGATCACACCTGCTCGAACTGGACGAGCAACGGCGAGGGCAGCGCGCAGGTCGGCCATCACGACCGGCACGGCGGCGGCAACACCTCGTGGAACTCGGCGCACGGCTCGCGCGGCTGCAGCCAGGACAATTTGGTCAGCACCGGGGGCGCCGGCCTGCTCTACTGCTTCGCCGCCGACTGATCCCAGGAAGGCCGCGCCCTATTCGACACCGCCGGCCGCGCGCAACAGTCGGACGACGTCGCGATGTTCGGCGGTGCGGTAGTCGCGCGGACTGACGAAGACCTCCGCGTGCAACGCCATCGACAACGCGGTCTTGCCGATGGCGTTGCGCGCGTTCACATCGGCGCCGCGCGCCAGGAGCAGCCGCACGATCCCGGCCCGGCCCCGGCTCGCCGCATACAACAAGGCGGTGACGCCGGCCGGGGAGCGGGTATCGACCGGCAATCCGGAATCCAGCATCGACGCAACGGCCGCCCGGTTGCCGAGGATCGCGCCGGTATGAAAGACCTCCTTCCGCAACCCCCGGTCCGCCGCGCCCCGCGCCAGGCTGTCGAGTTCCACATTCGTGGCTCGCGGACGCACCTGGTAGAGGATGAGGGCGATGTCGCGCCGCCTGGCATCCACGGCATGCAAGGTGATGTCGCCGACGGCGAACAGCCGGCAAGGCCCATCCGCCCGGGCCCGACAGGCGGCCATGGCGCGGCTGATCGCCGTCGTCGAGTGGGCGTTGCTCTGGCCGACGCCCGCATGCCGCCCGCCCGGCCCGACGGCAAAGGCACGGTAGCCGGCATCATGCGGCAGGCGAAGATAGTCACTGAAACTTCGCGCGGCGGCGGGGCCCAATTGGCCGCTGCCGCCCGCGCGTGCCAGGTTAGCTTCGGGGCCGACAGAAAGGATCGCCACCAGCGCGATCAGCGCCGCCAGTCTCATATGACGCTTTCGCCCTCGCCACCCCTGAGGACGCCCCCACCGTTCGACGACACGAAAACGAGCGGTCATGCCTCCCCCTCCAGCCTTTCGCCGACCGCCGCGAGCAGCCGCATGAGTTCGCCCCGCTCCGCGCCATCGAGGGCGGCAAGCCCTCGCGCAAGTTTTTCGGGGTCGAGGGTGGTGTGCTCCCGCAACGCAGTGCTGCCGGCCGCCGTCAGGGCAAGACGGACCACGCGTTCGTCGTCCTCGCACCGCCGCCGACTGACCAGCCCGCGCGTCGCCAGGCGCTTGACCAGTTCCGAGGTCGTGCTGGCCGCGGACCCCAGGTGCCGGGCGACATCATCGATCCGGGGCGCTGTCTCGTGCCGTGCGATGAACTGCAGGACCCGAATGGCACGATGGGTGAGATCGCTCCCGTATTCGCGCCGCGCCACGTAGTAGAGCGCGGCCAGCAGGCCGCTCAAACGCTCGCTCTCCCTCGGCGTCACGACGCCTGATGTTCCGGCTTTCGTCATCGAAGTCTCCAACGCACGCGCCGAGTATAGGCAAAAGATATCTTGACGGTCGAATATTTCGGGTATAAATATTTTTCGGGTTATACGAATTAATGGAGGCACGTCTCATGGCGGGAACGACGACGGGCGGCAGCTACACGCCGACGCCGGCAAACGCCGAGGCCATTCACGCGGATTTCCACAGCGATACCCTCTCGAAACCGACCCCCGCCATGTTGGAGGCCATGGTCACAGCGGCCGTGGGCGACGAGCAGAAAGGCGAAGACCCCACGACCAACGCGCTCTGCCGACAGGTGGCGGAACTGACCGGCAAGGAGGCCGCGGTGCTGCTGCCGACGGGCACGATGTGCAACGAGATCGCGCTCCGCGTCCACTGCGATCCCGGCACCGAAGTGATCTGCGAGCGGGCCTGCCATATCGTCAACTTCGAAGCCGGCGGACCCGCCGCGATCAGCGGCGTGATGATCCACGCCATCGACGGCGCCCAGGGGCAATTCGGCACCGATGAGCTCGAGGCCGCTATCCGCCCCCTTTCCCGTTATGCGCCGGAAAGCCGGCTGGTGGCGGTCGAGCAGACGGCCCAACTTCGGCGGCGGCGCCGTCTGGCCGCTGGCGCAGCTGCGCGCCATCGGCGAAACCGCGAAGGCGCATGGACTTGCCACCCACATGGACGGCGCGCGGCTGTTGAACGCCTGCGTCGCGTCGGGGACGACGGCCCGCGAGCAGGCAGCGGCCTACGACAGCGTCTGGATCGACTTCACCAAAGGGCTCGGCGCCTTCGCCGGGGCGGCGCTGGCGGGAAGCGCCGACTTCATTTCAAGAGCCTGGCGGATCAAGCAGCAGTGCGGCGGCGCGCTCCGCCAGTCGGGGTATATCGCGGCCGCAGCGCTTTACGCGCTCGACCACCATGTCGAACGTCTGGCGGAGGATCACGCCCTGGCCCGCCATATCGGCGGCCGCCTCGACGCCCTGGGCATCGTCGACCATGTCCTGCCGGTCGAAAGCAACATCGTCATCTTCGATCTGTCGACCCAGGCCCCCGGCGCCGGCGAGGTCGTCGAACGCCTGCTGTCGCAAGGCATTCGTGTCGGCGCCTTCGGGCCACGGACGATCCGCGCGGGTCACCCATCTGGATGTCGACCGGCGGGCGGGCGATAGCCTCTGTGACGCCCTGGCGGAAATCGACGGCGAGGCGACATGACGATGGGCCTCCAGCCGGGGAGGCCCGCCCGCTAGCCCGCCGGGAACGGCCGGACCGGATCCGTGCCGTCCCAGTTCTCCGACGCCTCGCGAATGGTCTTGAACAACGCCAGCTTCGGCCCACCGATATCGGAGAGTTCGATGACCGTGCCCGGGTGGCTCTCGGTGTCGAAATAGGCGAAGGGGCCGAAGCTTCCGGTCTCCCCCTCGTGCCCGATGCGATAACCGGCATCGAGCGCCGCCTGCCGGTCGGCGGCGAAACTCTCCGTCCAGTAGGCGATATGCTGCAGCCCCTCGTTCCCGGCGGCGAGGAAATCGCGATAAAGCGAGGGCGCATCGTTCCACTGCTGGATCAGCTCGATCTGCAGGTCGCCCGAATTGGCGAGCGCGATGGCCGCATCGGGCGCCGAGGCCTCGCCGCGATAGCGGAAATTCCGGAACGGCGCGTGCTCGACATAGAACCAGGGCCCGATGCCGAGAACTTCGGACCAGTGCCGCATCGCCGCCTGGATGTCGCGCACGACGTAACCATTCTGTCGGATGGCACCGAAACGTCTACTCATGGTATCCATATTACTTCTTGATTCTCTAGTTCACAACCATAGCTCTCTAGATCACAGCTATAATTATGGAACCGGGCTATGCTAAAATTGCGGT
>CATOSZ010000006.1 GCA_951812805.1 uncultured Alphaproteobacteria bacterium
GCAGGGGAATCGCATTTGGAATTGCCTTGACGTGCGTGTTTGATCTTGAGGTATTGGCGCGAATCGATTCTACCCGGTCTTTTCACGGGTGGAGGTTGCGATGGAAGGCTTTCTGGAGTGCTTTGAGGGTCTCGAGGATCCGCGGACTGGCAATGCCGGGCGTCACGATCTGCTGGAGATCTTGACGATCGCCCTGTGCACGGTCCTCTCGGGCGGTCAGACGGCGGTCGACATGGCGATCTTCGCGCGTGAAAAGGAGGCGTTCCTGCGGGAATTTCTCGTACTCGAACATGGCGTGCCGAGCCACGACACCTTCAGCCGGGTGTTCCGGTTGCTGGATCCGGAGGCGTTCGGCGCCTGCTTCCAGCGCTTCATGGCGCGCTTTTCCGAGACCTGCCAAGGGGTCATTGCGATCGACGGCAAGGTGGTGCGGCGATCCTACGACAAGGCGAGCGGCACGTCGGCGCTGCATATGGTCTCGGCCTGGGGCTGTGATCAGCGGCTGGTGTTGGGGCAAGTCGCCACCGACGCCAAGTCCAACGAGATCACCGCCGTGCCGAAGCTGTTGAAACTATTGAGCCTCGAGGGGACGATCGTGACCGTGGACGCCCTCAATTGCCAGCGCGCCATCGCCAGCCAGATTATCGAGCAGGGGGGTGACTACGCCCTGGCGTTGAAGGGCAATCAAGGCACGCTGCATGACGACGTGAGAACCTTCCTCGACGATCCGAAAGCCGAAGCGACCACCACCGACACCACGGTCGATGGCGATCATGGCCGCATCGAGACCCGTGCCGCTCTCGTCTCCAGCCACGTCGAGTGGCTGCAAGAGCGCCATCATTGGCCGGGCCTGAAGGCGGTCGCCAAAGTCACCCGGACCCGCGAGTGCGCGGAGAAGACGTCGAGCGAAACCGCCTACTACCTGCTCAGCCAGCCGCTCGACGCCGAGCGCTTCAATCCCGTTGCCCGGGCGCACTGGGGGGTCGAAAACCGCCTGCACTGGTGCCTCGATGTCCAAATGAACGAAGACCAAGACAGAACCCGCAAGGACAATGGACCGCACAATCTCGCCGTCCTGCGCCACATGGCGCTCAATGTCATGCGAAAGGATCCACGAAAAGACTCGCTGCGCGCCAAGTTCAAAATCGCCGCTTGGAACAACGACTATCTCCTGTCACTCCTCGGCAAATTCTGAAATGCGATTGCCCTGGCATTTGAAGCCTCTCGAGACGGCGGTAAACGATGCGATCGCTGTCGCTCATACACTGAAGACGAAGTACAGTTTCAAGGTGCGGCTTCGCCTTAATGCCACTCGCGATCAAATTCTCTCCGACGTGAATGCCCTGCGCGCGGAACTTACGGAGAACGACAGGCTCTTGATCTATTACGCGGGCCATGGCGAGTTGGACCGGGAGAACGATACCGGCTATTGGCTGCCCGTGGACGCCAAACCCGAGGACGATACGCGATGGATCGCGAATGACTCGCTTACGCGTCATTTTCGGGCGATGTCCGCGCGCCATATCCTGGTCGTCGCAGACTCTTGTTTTTCGGGCACGCTGGTTCGAAATACAGAAGTTACCCCGAAGACTGGATACGGGAAGAAAGAATGGTTGGAACGGGTATCGCAGGTCCGGGCGAGAATGGCCTTGGTTTCGGGCTCCCTGGAACCTGTCTTGGATGGTGGTGGCGGAGATCATTCGGTCTTTGCGAAAGCATTCCTGGAGGAGTTGCGCGACAACACGGGCATCTTGACAGGTCAAGCCTTAGCCCAGAAAGTTGCCCACGGCGTGGTTCTGGCTGCGGATCAGACGCCGCAGTATTCGAACGTTCGTAAGGCTGGTCACGAGGGTGGAGATTTCATCTTCGTACCAAAAGGTTCGACGGTCGTCGTCGTAACGCCGCCTGATCTCGACGCGACCAAGAAGGTAGACAAGGACGTTCTCGACCATTCGTTCTGGGAGGCAGCAAAGGACGCCGGCGCCAAAGAAGCGTTTGAAGCGTATTTGACCCGATTTCCAGATGGCGTATTTGCCGTACTTGCGCGTCTGAAGCTACGGGAGTTGAACGATCGCAACCCAAAGGCCTCACTAGATCAGGAAAGTTTGAGTTCGATCGACGGCAAGTTACCCGCATCGGCTGATCAAGAGATCCAGGTCGCCAACGTCGACCCGAAATCGAAAACGCGCGAGATCTTGATAGATTATTTGCGTGAAAGCAAAAGAAACCCAAAGAATAACGACCTATTCCTATCTCGCCTCTATAATTATGATGTTTACCATAACTTCCTCGGTCAAGACTACGATGGTCATGGCCCTGTCCCCACGAAACTTTTAGATTACAAGATTTTGAGATCTCAGAACGATGTTTTCGTTGTGCGGACCAACTTCTACGTTGTCGGGCGCGACAGTAACAGAACGGGGTCTCGTAGTATAATCGTCCATCTGCGTCACATTCCCGGCCAACGCTTATTTGAGATTATTCACCACGAGTGACATTGGCGTGGAATTAACCGTGACCGTCGGATAGCCTGACGCCGTGTTCGCGGACAGTTATTTCGGCTGTTTCTCCCCAATGATAACCGCGTCTGCGTTGGTGTTCCCGCTGACGACCTCTGGCAATGCGCTCGCAATTCCGCCGAGCGGGATTATGATTGCAGTTTCGGGTCCCGGACGCAGATCGTCCGAATCCGGGCATCTGTCCATCCATGCCTGGATTTGGGGTTACCAGCATTGGTGTAGCGATTGGGCGGCGAACGGTTCACAAACAGCGGCACCCGCTCTCCCGCCCCAACCCGAAACTGCCTAACGTGGCCGGATCGCGCCGGCGGTCAGGATGGCGAGGGCGAAGATGCCGGCGGTGAGCCAGAGCGCCATCGCCGGCGCGCCGGTGTCCAGCAGATAGCCGATGGTGACCGGCGCGAAGGCGGAGCCGACGTCCAGGCCCGAATAGACGAAGCCGAAGACACGTCCCGTCGCCCCCTTGGGCGTGGCCGAGCGGACCAGCAGGTCGCGCGACGGTGTCGTGACGCCCGAGAGGAAACCGGCGAGCGCGATGGCGGCGATCAGCGAGGCGGCCGGCAGCGCCGTGGTCGCGACCAGGGCGAAGAGGATAGCCGCCCCGGCGAGGCCTAAGGTGATGACCGTGCCGTGGCGCTGCCAGCGGTCGGCGAGAATGCCGCCCGCGATGACGCCGGCCGAAGCGCCAAGCAGGAAGCCCGTCAGGATCGTGGCGCCGAGTTCCAGTGGCGTGCGGTGCAGGGATTCGAGAATCGTGGGGAGGAAGTTCTGCACCCCGATCAGGGCCGCGGCGATCAGCACGAAATAGGCGAAGCAGAGCAGGATCGGCGCGCTGAACAGGGTGGCGAGACCGAGGGCCGGCGCCGGAGTGGGGGCAGGACTGGGGGCGGGGGCATCGTCCGTGCCGGCCGCCGGCAGGGCGCCGTCGTCGCTTCTCAGCACCCGGTGGTTGAGCAGCAGGAGCGCCAGCACGCAGAAGCCGATCAGCCCCGCGCCGATCAGGGCGCCGCGCCAGCCGAAGGGACCGGCCAGGCCCAGCATGGTGATCGGCGCCAGCGCCCAGCCGAGGTTGCCGCCGAAGGTATGGATGCCGAAGGCCCGGCCCAATCGCTCCGGGCGGACGCTGGCGTTCAGGACGGTGAAGTCGGCCGGATGGAAGACGCAGTTGCCGAGCGCGGCCAGCATCAAGGCCGGCGCGATACCCCAGAGCGAGGTCGCCATCGAGAGCGACATGATCGCCGTCGCATAGATCGCGAGGCCGACGAACAGCACCCGGCGCGCGCCCAGGCGGTCAACCAGGAAACCGGCGATCGGCTGGCCGATGCCGGAGGTGACGAAAAACACCATCATCACCGCGCCGAGCTGGGTGTAGCTGACGGAAAACTCCGCCACCAGGAAGGGAAACAGCGGCGGCAGCACGAGCTGGAAGTAATGGCTCGTGCCATGCGCCAGGCCGACCAGGGTCATGGCGCGGATGTCGTCGCCCCGTTCAGGGGCCCGGGGGGCCGCCCCGACGTCGCTTGCCACCATGTTCGCCGTCCTCGTCGGGGCGAACGCGCGCGTCGCGACGCCAGCCCGGGGAAAGTCAGGGAGTGTTAACGAAGCTCTTTTACCATCTCGCCATGTCGCGTGTGGACAACAAAACGCGGATCGAAGACGACGTGAAACGCCGGGCCTTGGCGGTCCTCGCCGAGAATGACCTGGCGATGAGCGCCGGCGCCCTCTCCGACGCCGCCAGTCTGCTGCCCGAGGATCCGGAAATCGCTTTCCACCTGGGGACGGTGATGCTGCGCCTGGAGCGGTTGGACGCCGCCGCCTTTCACCTGGAACGCGCCCGGGCCAAGGCCCCCGATGTCGCGGCGATCCACAGCAATCTCGCCACGGCGTTGCTTCGCATGACCGATGTCGAACACGCCATCGCCGTCGCCGAGGATGGCCTCGCGCGCCAGCCGAACGATCCCACGCTGCACAACGTCATGGCCAACGCCCTGGTGGAAGCGGGCCGCCCGGAGCGCGCCGCGACACACTACGAGCGCGCCCTCGGCGCCGACCCCGGCTACCGCGCCGCGCGCATCAATCTCGCCAACGTGCGCCGCGACCTCGGTGAGACCCTGGTCGCCCGCGGCCTTTACGAAAAGGTACTGGCGGAGGACGAGGGTGACGTCGAAGCGCTGATCGGCCTGGCGATGCTGGAAGGCGAGGACGGCGACGGTTCCCACGCGATCACCCTCTATCGCCTGGCGCTGGAGCGGGCGCCGGGACATGTTCGCGCGCTCAACAATCTCGGCATCCTGCTGATGGGGCGGGGCGCGTGGCACGATGCCCAGGCGCTGTTTCGCGACGGAGCCCTGCTGTGGCGAGAGAACGCCGAAATTCACGGCAATCTCGCGCAGTGCCTGCAGGCGATGGGGCGCCACGAGGAAGCCCTCGAAAGTTTCGAGGCCGCCTTCGCCCTCGATCCGGACGCGGCGCGCCTGCGGCCCTTCCAGTTGCATTCGCTGCTGCAGGTCTGCGCCTGGGAGCAACTGGAGGCACAGGAAGCCGAGGTGCTGGTGAACGTCGCCCGAGACGACGCCGCATGCCCGCCGTTCGTTCTGGCCGAAACCCGGGCCACACCGGCGCTGCGCCGCCGCGCCGCCGAAGACTTCTCCCGTCGCCTGCGCGCGCGCCTGCACCCTGCGGACCCGCCGAGGCCGGATCGGACATGGCGCGAGACGGCGCCGCTCAGGGTCGGCTTCGTGTCGCCGGACTTTCGCGGTCACAGCCTGGGCCTGAGTTTCATGGGCCCGCTTGCCGCCTTCGATCGCCGGCGGTTTCGCTGGCACGGCTATTCGCTGGCGCGCGACGGCGAGGACGAATGGAGCGCCCGCTTCCGCCGCGACTTCGACCACTTCCAACCCCTGACCGGGCTGGCGCCCGCGGCGGCGGCACGGCGCATCGCCGAGGACGAGATCGACGTACTGGTCGACCTCGCCGGTCATACCCGTCATTCGGCCCTGGAAATCCTCGCCTATCGGCCGGCTCCGGTGCAGGCCCACTACCTCGGCCAGGGCGCGACCCTGGGCGCCCCCTGGATCGACTACCTGCTGACCGACGGCGTCCATACGCCGGCGGCCCTCGAGCCCCATGTCTGCGAAGCCCCGCTACGCCTCCCCGGCAGCTTCATGGCGAGCGAGCCACCGGAAATCGGCCCCGCCCTCTCGCGCGGCGCGGCGGGCCTGCCGGAGGTCGGCGTGGTCATGGCCTGCTTCAACGCACCGGCCAAGATCCATCCCGACCTGTTCCATGTCTGGATGCGGCTGATGCGCCGCCTGCCGGCGAGCCTGCTGTGGCTGATACCCGGCAACGACGTCGCGCGGGCCAACCTCAGCGCCGAGGCGGAACGCCATCTGGTCGATCCCCGCCGGTTGATCTTTGCCGACCGCGTGGCGCGCAAAACGCACCTGGCCCGTCTCCGCCACGCCGACCTCGCACTCGACACCAGCCCGCACGCCGGCGGCGTCACGACGCTGGATGCGCTCTGGGCCGACGTGCCGGTGGTGACCCTCGCCGGACCGGCACAGGCCTCGCGAACCGGCGCCTCGATCCTCGCCGCCATGGACCTCCGCGACCTCGTCGCCCGCGATGCGGCCGAGTACCAGGAGATCGCCTTCGCCCTCGCCGACGACGCCGGCATGCGGGCCCGGATGCGCGCCGCCATCGCTCGGGGTCGGAAGATCAGCGCCACCTTCGATCCCGTGCAAAAGGCCCGCGACCTCGAACGCGCCTTCGAGGCGATGGCCAGGCGCCATGCCCGGGGCCTGCCCCCCGCCGCCCTCGATCTCGCCGGCAACAATTGAAACCATTCGCGCGCCGCGGCGAAACGGAACCGACATAGTCGCTCCCCATCTCGTTATCCGACGGGGGAGGGGAAAGCGCCGCTTTCATCCACTCCGCCGCCGGCACATAGGGGAAGGAGCGACGAGATGACCCGGAACACGAACACGAACACGACGACGGCCGACAACGGGGTGAACGCGGCGGCGCTGGTCGCCGCACGCGAGGCGCTGGAGGCGACGCCGGAAGCGGCACAGTTCACCTGGCGATCGACCTGTGAATGGGTCGACGGCACCCATACCCGCACCACCGTCGACGGCTTCTTCGGCCTCGGCGAGGAACATTCGCGGGGCAAGGACTTCACCATGGACGCGGACCATCCCGAGGTCTTCGCGGCGGCCGACAACGGCCCGACCCCGGCGGAGGTCGTGCTCTCCGGCCTTGCCGGCTGCCTGACCGCGGGCCTGGCGGCGGTGGCGCAGTATCGTGGCATTCAGCTGCGCTCGGTCACCGCGACGGTCGAGGGCGACATGGACCTGCAGGGCATCCTCGGCATCGACGACGATGTGCGTAACGGCTTCGGCGACATCCGGGTCAACTTCGACATCGACGCCGATGCCAGCGCGGAGGACATCGCGGCCCTGGTGGCGCAATCGCAGAAGCGTTCGGCGGTGTTCGATGCCCTCACCAACCCGACCAACGTCCAGGTTACCGTCGGCGCCTGAGCGCCGAGGGAACGGAAATCCCGGCCGCTCCGCTCCCCCCGACGGCGATCCGCCCGCGGGCGTCGCTATCGGCGGGGTGGCCGGGAGGACCGGTTCGCCGGTCCGCGTCAACGCCCCCGGTTGGTCTCGGAACGGCGAATGGCCCGGCCGGGCCGGGCGCCGGTGGCGGCGCCGTCCGTCCAGACCGCCTCGCCGTTGACGAAGACGGCATCGATCCCGGCGGCGGTGCGCAACGGCTCGTCGAAGGTCGCGCGGTCGGCGACCGTCTCGGGATCGAACAGCACCAGGTCGGCGAAGGCGCCCGGGCGCAGCAGGCCCCGATCCTTCAGGCCGAACTCGGCCGCCGGCAGGCCGGTCATGCGGCGGACCGCGTCGGCCAGGCTCAACACCCCTTCCTCGCGCGCGTAATGGCCGAGGACCCGGGGGAAGGTGCCCCAGAGGCGGGGATGGGGATGGACGTCCGTCGGCAGGCCGTCGGAGCCGATCATCGTCGCCTCGTGGCTCATGATCCGCCGCACGTCGCCCTCGTCCATCATGAAATAGGCAGCACCGGCCGGTTGCAGCCGGGCGCTAGCCTCGATTTGATCGACGCCCATCTCGGCGGCGATGTCCGCGAGGTCGCGGCCCGCCGCCTCGGGCATCGCGCGGCTCCAGGTGATGAGGACGCGGGCGGCATCGCGGGTCAGCTCCGCCAGCAGCACGGAGGAGCCGGCGACATAGGGATAGAGGTCGAGGCCGAGGCGCTGTTCGGACCGCAGCTTATCGATCAACGCGAGGGTTTCGACGCTGCGGCCATGGTTCGCGGCGCCGGCGCATTTGTGGTGGCTGATGATGACCTGCACGTCGGCATGGCGGGCGATCGCCGCCGCCTCCTCGATGGCGTCCAGGACGTGCTCGCTCTCGTCGCGGATGTGCGCCGTGTAGATGCCGTCGCCGGCGGTCAGCGCCTCGGCCACGCCCATGACCTCGGCCGTCGCCGCGGCCCGGGCCGGGGGATAGAACAGGCCGCTCGACATGCCGATCGCGCCCTCGTCCATCGCCTCGGCCATGAGATCGCGCATCTGGGCGATCTCCCGGTCGTTCGCCGGCCGGTCGAGGCTGTCCATGGTGTCGTGGCGTAGCACCGAATGACCGACGAGCGCGACGGCGTTGGTCGCCGGTGGTGCCGCGTCGAGGGCGGCGAAATACTCCCCGATACCCGCAAAGCAATATTCCGGCGCATCGGCCAGCAGGTCGAAGGGCGGCGGCGGCAGGGCCTTGCTGCGCAAAGGCGCGAGGGAGATGCCGCAGTTGCCGACGACGACGCTGGTCACCCCCTGGCTGGTCTTCGCCTTCATGTCCGGATCGGCCAGCAGCAGCCGGTCGTCATGGGTGTGCACGTCGATGAAGCCGGGCGCCAGCGCCCGTCCCGCCGCCTCGATCTCCCGCGTGCCGACGGTGCGGGCGAGGTCGCCGAGGCCGGTGATCCGATCGCCCGACACCGCGAGATCGCCCGTCACCGGGGCCTCGCCGCTGCCGTCCAGCAGCAACGCGCCGCGAATGACGAGATCGGCGCCGGCGGGCGCCGCGCCCGTCCCGCTCATTTCTGCAGCGCCCGCATCTCGGCCGCGCGCTCGGTGGCGGCGGCCATCATCAACGGCAGGTCGTTGCCGGCCAGCAGCATGCGCACGCCCATGTCGACATACTTGGTCATCAGGGGCGGATCGTAGACACCACCCATTCCGGTCCACTTGCCGTTCGCCTCGCAGGCGGCGATGACCCGTTCATAGGCCTCGACCACCCGTGGGTCGCCGACCTGGCCGGGGATGCCCATCTCCATGCAGAGGTCGTTGGTGCCGATCAGCAGGCAGTCGATGCCCTCGACCGCGGCGATGGCTTCCGCGTTGTCGATCGCCTCGGGCGACTCCAGCATGACGACCAGCAGGGTGCTTTCGTTCACCAGCTTCGTCGTCTGGCTGAGCGGCAGCTTCTCGAAGCCGATCTGCGGCAGGCTGGAGGTGACGGAGCGGTGGCCGATCGGCGGATAGCGGCAGTTCGAGGCCATCTCGCGCGCCGTCTCCACGTCGTCGACATGGGGCACGACGACGCCGAGCGCCCCGCCGTCCAGCACCCGGGTGGCGTGGAAGTGCTGGTAGCCGGGCACGCGGACGATCGGCGTGATACCGGCGTCTTGCGCGGCGACGGAGACCTGCGCCGCCGTGTCGATCGACATGGTGTTGTGCTCCATGTCGATGAAGATCCAGTCATAACCGCACTGGCGCATGATCTTGCCGATGTCGACGGTACGCGCCTGGCGCAGCCCGACACCGATCGCCAGTTCGCCCGCCTCCAGCCGGTCGCGCGCGGGGTTCGAGATCTTGTTCATCGCGGGGGCTCCCTCCCTGGTTTCGCCGTCCAGCTTGCCCGGCCGGGCGCGAGGGAACAAGGGCGGTACCTGCAGGTGGGGGGGCGGCGGCGCGCATCTTCGCTTGCGCCGGACGGCGGAAAAGCCATATTGAGGCCGGATACACAGCTTCAGGAGTGTCGGATCATGGCCTACAAGGTCGCCGTCGTCGGCGCCACCGGCGTCGTCGGACAGGAAATGTTGTCGATTTTGGAGGAGCGCGGCTTTCCCGTCTCGGAAGTCGTCCCGCTCGCCTCGCGCCGCTCGCTCGGCCGCGAGGTCTCCTTCGGCGATACGACCTTGAAATGCCGGGACCTGGAACAATACGACTTCACCGGCACCGACATCGCGCTGTTCGCCGCCGGCGGCGATACCGCGGGCGAGCATGGCCCGCGCGCGGCGGCCCAGGGCTGCGTCGTCATCGACAATTCCTCGCGCTTCCGCATGGACCCCGACGTGCCGCTGATCGTGCCGGAAGTGAACGCATCTGCGGTGGCCGGCTATACCAAGCGCAACATCATCGCCAATCCCAACTGCTCCACCGCCCAGCTCGTCGTGGCGCTGAAGCCGTTGCACGACCGGGCGGAAATCAAGCGCGTGGTCGTCGCCACCTACCAGTCCGCCTCCGGCGCCGGGCGCGACGCGATGGACGAGCTGTTCACCCAGACCAAGGGCGTCTACGTCAACGACGAGCCGACGCCGCAGCAGTTCACCAAGCAGATCGCCTTCAACGTCATCCCCCACATCGACAGCTTCCTCGACGACGGCCAGACGAAGGAAGAGTGGAAGATGGTGGCGGAGACCAAGAAGATCCTCGATCCTGCGATCAAACTGCATGCGACCTGCGTGCGGGTCCCGGTCTTCGTCGGCCACTCCGAGGCCGTCAACATCGAGTTCGCGCAGGAGATCGACGACGACGAGGCGCGCGAGATCCTGCGCGAGGCGCCGGGCTGTATGGTCCTCGACAAGCGGGAGGACGGCGGCTACGTGACGCCGATCGACTGTGTCGGCGATTTCGCCACCTACATCAGCCGCATCCGCGTCGATCCCACGGTGGAGAACGGCCTGTCGATCTGGGTGGTGTCGGACAATCTGCGCAAGGGCGCGGCCCTCAATGCGGTGCAGATCGCCGAACTGCTGGCCGCCCGCCACCTGAAGAAGGCGGCCTGAGCCGTGCGCGCCCGCCTGGTCGGCGCCCTTCTCGCGGGCGCGCTGGCGCTCGGCGCGACGCCGGGGCTCGGCGATACCGCGCGCGGCCTCAAGGCCTTCAAGGGCGGCTTCCACGAGGTCGCCCGCAAGGAGTTCGAGACCTCGGCCGCCGAGGGCGACAAGGTCGCCATGTATTCCCTGGGCGTGATGCAGGCGCAGGGCGTCGGCGGCTTCGAGCGCGACATGGCCAAGGCCGCCGAGTGGTTCACCAAGTCGGCCGATCTCGGCTTCGCCGAGGCGCAGCACGCGCTCGGCCGGGTCTATCACGGCGGCGGCGTGGGCACGCGGGACGTTCCCAAGGCGGTCGGCTGGTTCGAGAAGGCCGCGGCCAACGGCAACCTGGAGTCGGAGCTGGCGCTGGCCTCGATCTTCTACCGTGGCGACGGGGTCGAGAAGGACTTCGAGCGCAGCGCCAAGCACATCCGCCGCGCCGCCGAGGCCGGGATTTCGACGGCGCAGATGCACCTCGGCTATATCCACCGCCAGGGCCACGGCGTCGAGAAGGCGGTTGACGAGGCCTATTACTGGCTGTTCCTGGCCATGCAGAACGGCCTGAGCGAGGCGGCCAGCGTCATCAGTGCTATTCCGGAGGCGGAGCTTTCGACGGCGCGCCGCCTGGAACTGGAAGGCAAGGCCAACGATTTCGAGCCGAAGGTGCCGGCGCAGAAATAGTCGGCGCCCGTGACCCCTGAAATCAGGCGTTCCGGCGCTGTCGGCGCAGCTTGGCGAAGGTGAGGTTGATGCCGAGCCAGGCGGCGATGTTCGGTGGGAAATCCCGGCGGTGGCGATCGAGCAGGGGGTTGTCCGGAAAAGACAGTTCCCGTCCGAGGATTCGTTCGGCCATGGTCTGGCCGGCGACCTGGCTCATCAGGACGCCGCGTCCCGAATAGCCCTCGGCGAAGTGGACGTTGCCCAGCGCCTCGAGCCTGCCGATCGAGGGCAGGCCGTCCATGGTGAGCGCAATCTTGCCGCCCCAGCCCCGCTTGAACTCGAGGTCGGCCAGCCTCGGAAAGCGGCGATGGAAGAACGCCGACATTTTCGCATATGTGGCGGGCACGTTGCTGGCGTCGCGGTTTTGGTCGAACGGACAATGCGCGTTGGTCGCATCGACCATGAACAGGCGGCCGTCGCGCCCGGTCCTGAGGCACCAGAATTGCGTATGGGTGCTGTAGATGTTTTCCCGGTTCGGCCAGGCGAGCGCGTCCCACTGCCGGTTGCTCAACGGCTCGCTGGCGATGACGTAGCTGTAGGTCTGCCGGATCTTCCGGTTGAGCGAGGCGACCGGCCCCCGGTAACCGCCGGTCGCGAGCGCCAGGGCCGCCGTGCGAACCTCCCCCTTGTCCGTGCGCACCGTGACGGTATCGCCGGCGAGGATCTCGAGACAGGGCGAATTGTCGAAGATCCGCACGCCGAGGGCCAGCGCGGCACGCTTCATGCCGAGCACCAGCTTGCCGGGATGGAGGTCGCGATTGCAGGGCAGGTGGAGGCCGGCCACGGTTTCGACGGCGCCGAAGCGGCGCGCCGTCTCGCCGGCGTCGAGCAGGTGCGCCTCGGCCCCGATCTCGGCGTAGGCCCGGGCCTGGCGTTGCAACAGCTCGCCTTCGCCGGGATCCGTCGCGATCAGGATCGAGCCGGCCGCATTGAAGTCGCAGTCGATGTCGTAGTCGGCACAGAGCCTCTCGATCAGTTCGATGCCGTGCAGCCCGGCCCGGTGCAGGGCCGCGGTGGTCTCCCGGCCATGCCCAGCCAGTGTCTCGATGATCCGATTGCCGATCGGCGTCGGCGTCAGCCCGAGATTGCGCCCCGAGCTGCCACCGCCCGCCGCCGCCGCATCGAGCAGCACGACCTCCATCTCTGGCTGCAGCCGCTTCAGATGGATCGCCGTCGCCAGGCCGGTGAACCCGCCACCGACGATCACCGCGTCGGCACTGAGGGTCTCACCCAACGCCGGTTGCGGCGACGGCGCGCCGTCGAGCCAATAGATGCTCCCGTTCATGCCAATCGATCTTTCTAAAACGCCCGGCTTTCAAGCGACACTCGCTTCCCCGTCGCCGGCGATCTTATCCGATGACGTCCGGCGCACCAAAATGCCGCGAGCATATGCGCTTGGATAAGATGCGAAGGGGTCTACATAGCGCCGTTGGCATGGTACGGACCGTGCCGTTCGGTGATCTCACTGCGGAACCGGAGACCTCGGGTCCGTTGATCTCGGTCAGCCACCGACCCTCTCAGCATTATCCAGCGGGGAGCTATTTGCATATCCGCCAAATGAGGCGATCATGAGTGATAGGTCCCGGATGCACAGGGGTCAAGTCTTGCTTTTTGCCTAGAGAACCCTAATAAATGCAAAATACAAGACCTTACCCCTTTTACACGATTGCCGATCAGCGTCAGCCCGAGATTGCGCCCCGAGCTGCCACTGCCCGCCGCCGCCGCATCGAGCAGCACGACCTCCATCCCCGGCTGCAACCGCTTCAGATGGATCGCCGTCGCCAGACCGGTGAATCCGCCGCCGACGATGGTGGCATCGGCCGTGAGGGTCTCACCCAATGCCGGTTGCGGCGGCGGTGTAGGGTTTTGGGGTCAGGACTTGAATGTTGAATTTTCACGCGCCCGCCATTCGAATTCAACATTCAAGTCCTGACCCCTTGGACTGACCCCTTGGAAGAGGCATCGCCGAGTCAACGAACACCCGAGGCACCGCCAGGCCACCTCGCAACATGCCGCTGCCCCCGGCACGGGCCAGTCGAGCTCATATCCTATATTTGGCCCGATATAGGCCGTCGGTGAGAAGACAAGGCTCGCCCCCGTGGGATCGTGCTATGTCGCCTGGGTGCATGACCTTCAGGGCTGTCCAAGATTTTCTTAGCCCAGCACCGTATCGTTCTAGCAAGATACAGAACTGAACTACTGCACCGGCGCGCTCTGTATCTTCAAAATCCTAACCCATGCTTATAGGCACCAAATCCATCAAAAACCGATTTGCGAACATCGGTGAATTCTATCTTCGGATACTTCTTTCGGAGTATTGGAATATCGCGATCATACTCGTCGGCGGCTGCAACACCCAAACTCTTGGGAAAATGGCTGAAAAACTCCCAATTGACCTTCCGGTATGTTGTCGTAAAATTGATAGCACCGACGTATACCATCTCCCCTGCGCCGACCCGAGCCGTCGAAGGCGGTTTCCCGGGAAGCGTATAGATATTCTGCCTATAGCTTTGGAACTGGGAAATAAACGCTTCGATGTGATAATGCCCTGGCGGCACTTCCATGACAAAAACACGACCATAACTATTGGGACTCTTCGGAAAATCTCCCGACTGCTCTGCTCTCCTTCTGTGTAGTGATTCGGTGGCGCTATGGGTCTCATCCTGATTTCCAAAGTGGATCGATATGCTAGCAGCCTGTCGGACTCGGGCATGCAAGGATTGGTAAGATTGGCTTGGCGGGCGTCGATGTCATGGATTTACCCCCATGAAGTTGCGAACGCGGGTTGGCCCGCCCGTTCAGGCGTGGCTGAGGACGAACATCCGCTTGATGTTCCAGGAGAGCGTGGCCAAGGTCCATTCCCCCTTCGCCTTGTCGAGGCCGCGCAGGCTGAACTGACGCAAGCCCATCACCGATTTGATGATGCCGAACACCGGCTCCGGCGTCTGCTTGCGAAGCGCGTAGAGCGCCCGGCCCTCGGGTGTGGCCAGGCGATGGCACATCGCCTCGAGCGGCGTCGGATCCTCGGGCGCTGGCGGCGCCTCGGCGAAGCGGTCCCGCCAGGAAAGATGGTGGTGCTCCCGGCCGAGCGCGATCAGCGGCGCGATCTCCGCTTCCCCGCAGGCCTCGACGTTGGCCTGGCTGAAGTAGCCGCTGTCCGCCAACAGGGTCTCGACCTCGCCAAGCCCGTCCGGCAGGCCGGCGAGTGCTTCGAGCGTCGGTTCGATCTGCTGCTTGTCGTTCGCCGCCTGCACCACGTCGGCGCTGACCACCAGCAGGCTGCCGGCGGCCACCGCAGCCTGGGCGTTGTAGCACTGCTCGAAGCCGCCGCCGGCCACCGGCATGATGCGCGAGTCCGGGTCCGTCAGGTTGACCTGGTCCTTCGCCCGTGGCCCCGGCTCCGGCGGCTTCGGTGGCCGCCCGCCCGGCTTGCGGCCGGTCCGCGTTTCCTTCGCCTCGCGGGCTGCCAGCTTCTCTTCGTACTCCGCCTGCTCCCGCGCATGACGCTCGGCCGCCCGCGCCTCGATCTCCGCCTTCGCCGCGGCGATCGCCGCCAGCCGGTCCTCGCGCCGTGCCAGCTCCTCCGGCACGCTCATGCCGTCGGGAACCTCGGACCGGTCCGCCGCTTCCGCCAACGCCATCAACTCCGCCACCTCGGCCCGCAGCCGGGCTTCGATCTCGCCCGCACGCTGCCACGACAGGGCGCTGTGCCGGCTCGCGTCGGCATGGATCTTCGTCCCGTCCAGCGCCACCGTGCCCAGTTGCAGCATGCCGGCCTGCCGCGCCAGCAGCAGAACCTGCACGAACAGCCCCTCGATCAGCGGCAGGAAGCGACGGCGGAACGTGGCGATCGTGTCGTGGTCGGGGTGGTCGTTTGCCGCGATGAAGCGGAAGGCCACCGAATCATAGCTCGCCCGCTCCAGCTTCCGGCTGGAATGCACCCCCGTCGCGTAGCCGTAGATCAGCAGGCCCAGCAGGACGCTCGGGTGATGCGCCGCCGAGCCCGAACCACGATAGGCCTTCACGAACGCAGAGAGATCCAGCTGCTCCAGCACATCGACCACGAAGCGCGCCAGATGACGATCAGGCAGCCATTCGTCCACCGAAGGCGGCAGAAGATAGCTGGTCTCCCGGTCAACCTGTCGAAAGTTGCTCATCACAAAATCACCGCGCAGGAGAGAATCAGACCGTGACAGTGAATCTCATCTCGAAACTCGGCTCAAGTCCGACAGGCTGCTAGGAAGCGGGACATCCGAGCGCCCGAACATGCTGAGCGAGCCAACGAGAAGTCCATTCTTCTGTGACTTCCATCCTTCGTTTCTGGATTTCAGGCCGCGTGGCGATATGCAGCCGGAGAGAATCAGTGACAGGGCGCAAATCACAATGATGAAGATTCGGTACATTACCCTGCCTTTCCTAGTACCAGGAAGCGCGACACCACTTCAGGAAAGCTCAGGTCGCGCAGTACATGAGATTCATTTCACATAGTACTAGCACGATCATCTTCCATCAATAGAATTTACCATTGCTCGGCGAACCATCAGATTCAGGTCTTGGAAACGGAATTCCAATCGAGGAGTCGCCGGATTTCAACATTCATGACCCGACCCCGAAAGGAAAGGAGATCACGAGCGGGGTGGGTCGGTGAGACCGGGGGTACTCGGTGCCGACGCCCCTCAAAACAAATGAAAGCTCAATCCCGTCAGCCCGACCGGCCAGCGCCCGGTTTCGAACAGGCGGAACTTCAGGGCGAAGGGGTGTTCGTCTTCCACTTCGGCGGCCAGGACCAGGGCGGCCTGGTGGGCGGCCTGGGCGCCGGCGCCGGCGACGGCGCGGATCAGCTCCTCGTCGAGGATGCCGTCGCGGGCCGCCGCGACCTCGGCGCCGAGGCGGATCGCCTCGCCCGCCCGGCTGGCGACATGGGCCAGCGCCACTTCGAGCTGGGCCTCGCCGATGCGTTCGGCCGCGTCCATCATCAACGCGGCGCGCAGGCCTTCCTCCGCCTCCCACCAGGGGCTGTTCCAATCGACGCTGGCCGCCGCGTCCGCCGCCTCCTCCCAGTCCGCGATCGGCACCACGGTGCAGTCGGGAAAGCCCAGCGCGGCGAGATAGGCCTCCGTCCACTCGATCTCGTCCTCGTCCAGCTCGTTGCCGATGTTCTGGAACCAGCCGAGATCCGGCACCAGCCGGGCGAAGCGGGCGAGCGCGCGCAAGCCCGGGTAGTCATCGAGATCGAGGTCGAGTTCCTCCTCCAGCTCGGCCTCGTCCGGGGCGTCGCCCGGGGCGTCGAAGGGGATCTCCGTCATGCGTTGCCGCGCCGCTCGCGCCAGAGGCCGAGGGCGCGCTGTACCGGGCGATCCGAGAAGCTGAACAGCACGGCCTCGTCCACCGCCTCGTGCGCATGGCGGGCCCAGGCGGGCACGACGAAGGTATCGCGCGGGCCCCAGGACAGGACCTCGTCGCCGATGCGCGTGCGGCCCCGGCCCTCGACGACGGAGAATATCTGGCCGTCGGTCGCCTGGTAGTCCTGCCCGACGAAACCCGCCGGCAGCAGCTGCATGTAGGTGCCCATGGTGGCAATCGCCGGCCCGCCCGTCTCGGGATTGACGTAGGCGAGTTTCAGGCCGTGGCAGGCGTCCCAGTCTTCGGCCCGGGCCATCTGCGCGAGCGCCTCGCGGGTCCGGGCGTAGGGATAGTGGAAGACCGGCGATAC
The DNA here is from genome assembly GCA_951812805.1 of uncultured Alphaproteobacteria bacterium. Lineage (GTDB taxonomy): Bacteria > Pseudomonadota > Alphaproteobacteria > JASLMY01. The sequence continues at coordinate 17,077 of CATOSZ010000006.1, forward strand.
CGGCCGGCTGGCCGGTTCGTGGTCGACCGGCAGCAGCCCGGTGCCGTAGCGCGCCAGGCTGTCGCCGGCGGGGCGCGCCTCGCCCTGGGCGTCGTCCTCGTGGCCCTCGGCGAAGGTGGTCTTGAACAGGCCGACGATGGGGATGTCGAGGCCGTCGAGCCAGATCATCGGTTCCGCCGCCTCGTTGCCGTGATCGTGCCAGCACCAGGTCGGCGTGATGACGAAATCGCCCGGCGCCATGTAGGCCCGCTCCCCCTCGACCGCGGTATAGGCGCCCTCGCCCTCGACGACGAAGCGCAGCGCGCTTTGGGTGTGGCGATGCGCCGGCGCGATTTCGCCCGGCAGGATCAGCTGCATCCCGGCATAGAGGGTGTCGGTCGCCATCGAGGTCCCGGCAAGGCCCGGGTTCTCCAGCACCAGGACCCGGCGCTCCGCCTCCATGGCGCTGATCAGGCCACCGGATTCGAGGATGTCGTCGCGGATCTCGTCGTAGTGCCAGACCACCGGCCGGGCCGCCGGCGTCGGCTCGCGTCGCACCAGGCTGTGAAAGACCTCCCAGAGCGGGGCCATGTTCCGCGTCGCGATGCGGTCGTAGAAGGCCTGGCGTTCGGCCGGGATGGCGCCCCCGCCGCTCATGCTATTCGGCGGCCCGGACCGGCGCCTCGAGGCCGAGGCGGCGGCGGGCGTGCGCCTGGATCGCCGCATCGAAGGCGGCATAGATCCGTGCGTGCAGCGGGGTTTCCGCGGCCTGCCACTCGCAATGCCACTGCACGCCGAGCACGAAGCCGGGCGCACTCGGGGCGGAGACCGCTTCGATGGTGCCGTCCTCGGCCACGCCGTCGACCACAAGCACGTCGGCCAGGCGGTCGATACCCTGGGCGTGCAGGGAGTTCACCTCGACCGCCTCCGCGCCGGCGATGCGGGCGAGCAGGCTGCCGGCGGTCAGCGTCAGGCGGTGGCGCGGCGCCATCGCCACCTCGCGCACCTTGGAGCGGTCGCGCCGGTGGTCCATGCGGCCCGGTACCTCGTGCAGATAGGTATGCAAGCTGCCGCCGAAGGCCACGTTCATTTCCTGGATGCCGCGGCAGATGCCGAGCAGGGGGATGCCGCGCCGCAGCGCCCCTTGCGAAAGGTGCATCGCCGTGCCGTCGCGCATGGGGTCGCGTTCGCTGGCATCGCCCGGATCGACCTCCTGGCCGTAGCGGTGCGGTTCCACGTTGGAGGCGCCGCCGGTCAGGATCACGCCGTCCAGATGGTCGAGCCAGCCTTCCGCGCCGAATTCGTCGCCGAGCGCCGGCAGCACCACGGGCGCGCCGCCGGTGCAGTCGCGCACCGCCGCAACGTTGCCGTGGCTGGTCAGGTGACGGGCATGCTCGTTGGTCAGATGACTGGCGATAATGCCGACCAGGGGCCGGATGGGGGCGTCACTCATGCCCAAACCTCGAGCGGCGCCGGCGGGCGCCGGCAAACGGGATCGACGAATCGTCGTTACGGGCCGCCATCCTAACGCCAGTGCCGTGCAAAGTCATCGCGGAGACATGGATACGCAGGGGAATCGCATTTGGAATTGCCTTGACGTGCGTGTTTGATCTTGAGGTATTGGCGCGAATCGATTCTACCCGGTCTTTTCACGGGTGGAGGTTGCGATGGAAGGCTTTCTGGAGTGCTTTGAGGGTCTCGAGGATCCGCGGACTGGCAATGCCGGGCGTCACGATCTGCTGGAGATCTTGACGATCGCCCTGTGCACGGTCCTCTCGGGCGGTCAGACGGCGGTCGACATGGCGATCTTCGCGCGTGAAAAGGAGGCGTTCCTGCGGGAATTTCTCGTACTCGAACATGGCGTGCCGAGCCACGACACCTTCAGCCGGGTGTTCCGGTTGCTGGATCCGGAGGCGTTCGGCGCCTGCTTCCAGCGCTTCATGGCGCGCTTTTCCGAGACCTGCCAAGGGGTCATTGCGATCGACGGCAAGGTGGTGCGGCGATCCTACGACAAGGCGAGCGGCACGTCGGCGCTGCATATGGTCTCGGCCTGGGGCTGTGATCAGCGGCTGGTGTTGGGGCAAGTCGCCACCGACGCCAAGTCCAACGAGATCACCGCCGTGCCGAAGCTGTTGAAACTATTGAGCCTCGAGGGGACGATCGTGACCGTGGACGCCCTCAATTGCCAGCGCGCCATCGCCAGCCAGATTATCGAGCAGGGGGGTGACTACGCCCTGGCGTTGAAGGGCAATCAAGGCACGCTGCATGACGACGTGAGAACCTTCCTCGACGATCCGAAAGCCGAAGCGACCACCACCGACACCACGGTCGATGGCGATCATGGCCGCATCGAGACCCGTGCCGCTCTCGTCTCCAGCCACGTCGAGTGGCTGCAAGAGCGCCATCATTGGCCGGGCCTGAAGGCGGTCGCCAAAGTCACCCGGACCCGCGAGTGCGCGGAGAAGACGTCGAGCGAAACCGCCTACTACCTGCTCAGCCAGCCGCTCGACGCCGAGCGCTTCAATCCCGTTGCCCGGGCGCACTGGGGGGTCGAAAACCGCCTGCACTGGTGCCTCGATGTCCAAATGAACGAAGACCAAGACAGAACCCGCAAGGACAATGGACCGCACAATCTCGCCGTCCTGCGCCACATGGCGCTCAATGTCATGCGAAAGGATCCACGAAAAGACTCGCTGCGCGCCAAGTTCAAAATCGCCGCTTGGAACAACGACTATCTCCTGTCACTCCTCGGCAAATTCTGAAATGCGATTGCCCTGCATGGATACGATTGAAACACTTCGCGCCGTCATATGGCGTTGTACTGAAACATCGTCATGGTGATCTAGCAGCCTGTCGGACTCGGGCATGCAAGGATTGGTAAGATTGGCTTGGCGGGCGTCGATGTCATGGATTTACCCCCATGAAGTTGCGAACGCGGGTTGGCCCGCCCGTTCAGGCGTGGCTGAGGACGAACATCCGCTTGATGTTCCAGGAGAGCGTGGCCAAGGTCCATTCCCCCTTCGCCTTGTCGAGGCCGCGCAGGCTGAACTGACGCAAGCCCATCACCGATTTGATGATGCCGAACACCGGCTCCGGCGTCTGCTTGCGAAGCGCGTAGAGCGCCCGGCCCTCGGGTGTGGCCAGGCGATGGCACATCGCCTCGAGCGGCGTCGGATCCTCGGGCGCTGGCGGCGCCTCGGCGAAGCGGTCCCGCCAGGAAAGATGGTGGTGCTCCCGGCCGAGCGCGATCAGCGGCGCGATCTCCGCTTCCCCGCAGGCCTCGACGTTGGCCTGGCTGAAGTAGCCGCTGTCCGCCAACAGGGTCTCGACCTCGCCAAGCCCGTCCGGCAGGCCGGCGAGTGCTTCGAGCGTCGGTTCGATCTGCTGCTTGTCGTTCGCCGCCTGCACCACGTCGGCGCTGACCACCAGCAGGCTGCCGGCGGCCACCGCAGCCTGGGCGTTGTAGCACTGCTCGAAGCCGCCGCCGGCCACCGGCATGATGCGCGAGTCCGGGTCCGTCAGGTTGACCTGGTCCTTCGCCCGTGGCCCCGGCTCCGGCGGCTTCGGTGGCCGCCCGCCCGGCTTGCGGCCGGTCCGCGTTTCCTTCGCCTCGCGGGCTGCCAGCTTCTCTTCGTACTCCGCCTGCTCCCGCGCATGACGCTCGGCCGCCCGCGCCTCGATCTCCGCCTTCGCCGCGGCGATCGCCGCCAGCCGGTCCTCGCGCCGTGCCAGCTCCTCCGGCACGCTCATGCCGTCGGGAACCTCGGACCGGTCCGCCGCTTCCGCCAACGCCATCAACTCCGCCACCTCGGCCCGCAGCCGGGCTTCGATCTCGCCCGCACGCTGCCACGACAGGGCGCTGTGCCGGCTCGCGTCGGCATGGATCTTCGTCCCGTCCAGCGCCACCGTGCCCAGTTGCAGCATGCCGGCCTGCCGCGCCAGCAGCAGAACCTGCACGAACAGCCCCTCGATCAGCGGCAGGAAGCGACGGCGGAACGTGGCGATCGTGTCGTGGTCGGGGTGGTCGTTTGCCGCGATGAAGCGGAAGGCCACCGAATCATAGCTCGCCCGCTCCAGCTTCCGGCTGGAATGCACCCCCGTCGCGTAGCCGTAGATCAGCAGGCCCAGCAGGACGCTCGGGTGATGCGCCGCCGAGCCCGAACCACGATAGGCCTTCACGAACGCAGAGAGATCCAGCTGCTCCAGCACATCGACCACGAAGCGCGCCAGATGACGATCAGGCAGCCATTCGTCCACCGAAGGCGGCAGAAGATAGCTGGTCTCCCGGTCAACCTGTCGAAAGTTGCTCATCACAAAATCACCGCGCAGGAGAGAATCAGACCGTGACAGTGAATCTCATCTCGAAACTCGGCTCAAGTCCGACAGGCTGCTAGGCTTCAGGACAAGGGGAGAACCACGCCATGCTGATGATCGCCGACGAAGCCTTCGACGCCGAACTGCCGTACCGCCAGAGCTGCGACACGGTCGTCGACATCCGTCTCGCCAACACGCTGGACGATTTCATGACCGCGACCGCGTTGATGCGGATCGTCGCGGCCAACGGCCCCGCACCGCTGGCCTGCGAGGAGATCGGCGGCGCGATGGCGCGATTGAGCCTCGGAGAGTGCGCGCGGGAAAGCGGCGCGCTGCTGCTGGCGGTGCGCGGCGACGACATCGTCGGCTTCGCGCTGCTGCGTCCCGCCGCCGCCGGGCCGGTCGAACTCGGCTGGATGCACGCCCCGGCGGACGGCGGCGACGGCGTGGCAGACGCGCTTTGGGTCGCCGCGCTCGGCATGCTGGACGAATGGGCCTGCGATGAGAGCGACATGAGCGCCTTCGTCACCGAGGCGATCGCGGCACGCAAGGCGAGGCCGCTGAACTAACCCCGACTTTGAGCGGTGGGGGATAGCCGTTAAAATCCGCCCCATCGGTTCCGGGAGGCGAAGATGCGGTTTTTCAACGGCGATGAAGTGCCCGTGCGCGAACATGTCCGCAAGGACGGCGCCGGGCGAATCCTGGAGTATTTCGGCTCGCACGAGACCGTCGATCTCGAACCCCAGGGGTTTCTGGTCGAGAAGCCCTATGCCGGCGCGCGCATCAATCCGCATTTCCACGACATCGACCAGTTCCAGGTCGTGGTCGGCGGCGGCGGGCGGATCGGCAAGAAGGCGCTGGCGCCGGTGACCGTGCAGTATGCCGACGCCTTTACGCCCTACGGCCCGATCGTCGCCAACGACGAGGGCATCCGCTTCTTCACGCTCCGCGCCATGGCGAGCGGCGGGCACTATCACATGCCGGGCTCGCGCCACGAGATGCCGGGTCGCGCCGGGCGCAACATCGCCGGCGCCCTCGATCCCCATCGTCCCCCGCCGACGGCGGGCGAGGCCGTCTGGGAGGAGCTGTTTCCCACCCAGGACGACGGAGTCTCGGCCCGCGCCGTCCACCTCGGCGCCGGTTGTGTGTGGGAGGCGCCCGCGCCGGTCGGCCATGGCCAGTTTGCTCTGGTCTGCGCCGGCGCGCTGGTGGACGAAGACGGCCGCCACTTCGGTCCCGAGGCCCTCTCCCACCAGCCGGCGGGCGGGCCGGCGACGCGACTGCGGGCGGGCGAGGCAGGCGCGATCGTCATGCTGCTCAGCTTCGGCCGGCCGGGGGAGCGTCCCGGCTCGAACCCAGCGCAGCTGGCGGCCCGCGACCCCGGGGGCTACATCGCGCGGGACGAGAGCACATGAGCGACGGGCCGGCGCGCTTCGTCGCGGTGGTGGCCTTGCGATCGACGGAACGGGGCTGGGAAACCCTGCTGGTGCGCCGCGCCAAGGAACCGCTGCTGGATCGCTGGCTCTACGTCACCGGCGGCATCGAAGCCGGCGAGGCGGCGGGCGCGAGTGCGGCCCGGGAACTGCGCGAGGAAACCGGCCTGGTAGCGGATCGCCTCTGCTCGAGCAGCATCGTCGAGAGCTTCTATTCGAGGTCGATGGATATGGTGTGTTTCGTGCCCGTCTTTGCCGCCTTCGTCGCAAGCGATGCCGAGGCGGTGCTGAACGCCGAGAACAGCGCCCACAGCTGGCTCGATTTCAAGAGTGCCATCGCGGCGGTACCCGCCCCCAATCAACGCGAGGTGCTGCGCCGGGTCCGCGACGAGCTGCTGGCGCATCCCATCGACCCCTGGTTCGACCTGGACCCGGCCACGGGAATCTAATGCCCTGCTTCTCCACCGGTTGACCGGATGCCGGCGTGGCGGAACAATGCGCGCTCTCGATATTCCGGCAGGTGATGGCCGGGCCACGGAGGAGCCGGTTCGTCCATGAGTTCACGCAGCCTGAGGGGCCGGGTGGCCGTCGCCGGGATCGGCGAGACCGCCTATTACAAGCATGGCCAGTCGCCCGATCCCGAGTTCAAGCTGGCCCTGATGGCGATCCTGAGGGCGGCCGAGGACGCCGGCATCGATCCGCGCGAGATCGACGGTTTCGCGTCATATTCGAACGATCGGAACGAGCCCTCGCGGCTCTCCGCGGCGCTGGGCATCCACGAGCTGCGCTTCGCCAACATGCAGTGGGGCGGCGGCGGGGGCGGTGGATCCGGCGCCGTCGGCAACGCGGCGGCGGCGATCGCGACCGGCATGGCGGACTGCGTCGTCGTCTTCCGCGCGCTGGCGCAGGGCCAGTTCGCCCGCTTCGGCCAGGGCCCGCAGAGCCCGACCATCGACGGCGACAAGGCCTTCGAAGCCCCCTACGGCATGATGAGCCCGGGCCAGCGCTACGCCATGAAGGTGATGCGCTTCCTGGAGGAGCACGGCATCGCACCCTCGGCGCAACGCGGCATCGCCCTCGCCTCCTATCACCATGCCCAGGCCAATCCGCGCGCGGTGATGCACGGCCGGCCGCTGGACGCCGAGAAATACGACGATTCCCGCTGGATCGTGGAGCCGTTTCGTCTGTTCGACTGCTGCATGGAGAACGACGGTGCCGCCGCGCTGATCCTGGTCTCGGCCGAACGGGCCCGCGACCTGCCGCACAAGCCCTGCTACCTGCTGAGCGCCGCGGCCGGCTCCGAGCACCGCTGCGCGGCGCCGAGCCACAACGCCCCGACCTACGCCTCGTCCAGTTTCACCACGGTTGCCCCCCACCTCTACCGCATGGCGGGTCTTTCGCCGGGCGATGTCGACGTGGTGCAGTCCTACGAGAATTTCACCGGCGGCGTGCTGGTGAGCCTGGTCGAGCACGGCTTCTTCGAACCGGAGGCGGCGGCGGAGTTCCTGACCAAGGAGAACCTCGTCGCGCCCACCGGCAAGCTGCCGCTGAACACCTCCGGCGGCAACCTGGCGGAATGCTACATGCACGGCCTGGAGTTGCAGCTGGAGGCGATCCGCCAGATCCGCGGCGCCTCGACCTCGCAGGTGCCGGACGCTGAGGTCTCGATGGTCTGTTCCGGGCCGCTGGTGACGCCGGTGAGCTCGATGATCCTGGGTGGGGAGGCGACGCTGTGAGTGGGTATCTGCCGGACGGCCTGCCGATCCCCGTGGCCGAGAACGACGGCCTCTCCGCGCCTTATTGGCAGGGACTGCGCGAGGAGGTGATCCGGGTGCAGAAATGCGGCGGCTGCGGCGTGCTGCAGTTCGGGCCGGAATGGATCTGCCACCGCTGCCATTCCTTCGATCTCGGCTGGACCGAGGTCGCGGGCAAGGGCCGGATCTACAGCTGGGAACGCTCGCACCACCCGGTTCACCCGGCACTCCGCGCGCACGGCCCCTATATCGTCGTGCTGGTCGAGCTGGAGGGCACCGGCGGCCTCCGCATGATCGGCAATCTGCTGGGTGATCCCGCGCAGGACGTGAAGGTCGGTGCCGCCGTCGAAGCGGTCTTCGAGCACCACGAAGCGGCCGAGCCGAAGTATAGTCTGTTGCAATGGACGTATGTGGAGACATCCCCATGAACGAGCTATCGATCAACACCCCGAACCTCTGGCGCACGGAAACCCCCGGCAACAACGACTGGGAAGGGTCGGCCCGGCCCGACGCGGCCAACAAATATTTCATGGTGTCGACGGACTGCCACGCGAACGAGCCGGCCGACCTCTGGGCCAAGCGGATCGAGCCGGAATATCGCGACCGCATCCCCCGGGTCGAGGTGGACGAGAACGGCGTGCAATGGCGCGTGACCGAGGGCTACCGGCCCGACCGCATCCGCATCCAGAGCTTCGAGGGCGAGGACAAGCGGCGCGCCGAGGCCGGCGCCGACATCCCCAAGCGGGCCGACGACCTGGCCGCCGACGGTATCGACATCGAGATTATCTTCCCCAACAAGGGCCTCGCCATGTGGGCGACGCCGGACGCGGTCTTCGCCAACGCCATGTGCCGGGTGTGGAACGACTGGGCGGCGGAAACCTACGACGGGCGCGACATGATGGTACCCGTCGCGGCGATCGCCACCGGCGACCTCGAGGGCGCGATGGCGGAGATCGAGCGGACCGCCAAGCTGGGCTTCTCCATCCTCACACTGCCCTGCAAGCCCGTGTGGGGCGGCCACGAGGTCGAGCATGTGAACTACAACCTGCCGCATTTCGATCCCATGTGGGCGCTGGTCGAGGAGGTCGACATGACCTTGACCTTCCACGTCTCGACGGGTCGCGACCCCCGCGCCAGCCGCGGCAACGGCGGCGCGATCATCAATTACGTCACCCATTCCCTCTCGCCGACGATCGAGCCGGTGGCGAACCTCTGCGCCTCCGGCGTGCTGGAACGCTTCCCCAAGCTGCGCTTCGCCACCGTCGAGGCCGGCATCGGCTGGGTTCCCTGGCTGCTGGACGCGATGGACGAGGCCTGCCGCAAGCATCACATGTGGGCACGGCCGGTATTGCAGGGCCTGCCGAGCGACTATTTCCGCGCCCACGGCGGCGCCACCTTCCAGGAAGACCCGGCGGGCCTGGCCTTGGCCGAACGCTGGAACCTGATCGACAACTTCATGTGGGCGAACGACTATCCCCACCACGAGGGCACCTGGCCCCATTCGGCCGAGGCGATCGAGCGCACCATGGGCGGCCTCGACCATGTTCAGCGGGCGAAGATCCTGGGCCTGAACGCGGCTCGGCTCTTCAAGCTGGATGTGCCGGCGGGCAAGCAGGTGGCGTCGTCGTAGCCGACGGCTGCCGGGCGGCCGCGTCCATCTCGGCGAATTCCGCCTGGATCCAGGTGCGGAATGCCCGGATCGCCGGCTCGTCCCAGCGTCGTTCGGCGCAGAAGAAGTAATAGCCGTTGTCGACCGGAACGCTGTCCGGGAACAGGTCGACGAGGTCGCCGCGTTGCAACTCCGGCGTCACCAACAGCCGGTCCATGATGACGATGCCGAGGCCTTCGATGGCGGCGCGGATCGCCAACTCGCCGCTCTCGAAACTTGGGCCCTCGGCGCTGCCGCCCCCCTCCGGAACGCCGTTCGCAGCGAACCAGTTCGGCCAATCGGTGCCGCAGGCGGCGATCCGCAGCAGCGTCTCGCCAGAGAGCGCCTCGGGCCGCAAGGCCGTATTGCGGCCCCGCAGCAGCGACGGTGCGCAGAGCGGCGTCAGCGCCTCCCCTTTAACGCGAACCGCTTTGATACCGGCCGGCCAGCAGGGCACGTGAAAGGTCGCGACCCCGCAATCGTGGGTGCGCTCGTCCAATTCGACGTCGGCGGACAGCAGCAGCGCGACGGACAGGGAAATGTCCGGCCAGGCTTCGGCAAAATGCGGCAGGCGGGGCACGATCGAGCGCCCGGCGAGGGTCGGAGAGGCCGCGACATGCAGCCGGCTGGCACGGCCCGGCAGGCCGGCGACCGCCTGCCGGATGCCTTCGAAGGCCTCGGCGACGCCCGGCAGCAGGGAGCGCGCCGCGGGCGTCGGCCGCAGCCCGTGCGGCAGGCGTTCGAACAGCGCCACACCGAGATGGGCTTCCAGCAACTTCACGTGACGGCTGACGGCACCCGGCGACACGTTCAGTTCCGCCCCGGCCCGCGCGAAACCGCCGAGACGCGCGGCGGCCTCGAAGGCCCGCAAGGCATTGAGGGGCGGCAGACGCATGGGAGCTTCTCCAGGCTCAGCTTTTCTAAGCCTAGGGCGCAGATAGTTTGGTGTGCAAATCCCGTTTGCGTGACCTAGCGTCGGGGCGATGAAAGGTCACGCAAACGGGAGGTGGATTGGGATGACGGAGCCCGCGCCACGGACACTGCTGGTATTCGGCCTCGGCAACGTCGGGGGAACCGTGGCCCGGCTGGCGGCGGCGCGGGGCTGGTCCGTTCACGCCGTCAACCGAGCCGGCGCCAAAGTGGGTCGCGACCTCGGCGATCTGGTGGACGCCCCGGGCCTCGCCGGCCGGCCGGTCCTGGACATGGCCGAAACGGACCTGGCCGGCCTCGGCGCGGACATTGCCCTCGTCGCCACGCACGATCGGTTGGCCGAAACGCTGCCCCATCACCGCCGCCTGCTGGAGGCCGGCCTCGATGTCGTCTGCGTCGGCGCCGAAAGCTCGTACCCCGCCGACGTCGACCCGGGCGCCGCGCGCGAAATCGATGCCATGGCACGCGGCAACGGCGTCACCTTTACCGGTTGCGGCCTGTGGGACGCTTATCGGATCTGGACCCTGAAGACCCTGGCCGGACCCTGTACCGGGATCGATGCCATCCACCATCGAAGCGTCACCGACGTCAACCGCTTCGGGCCGGAGGTCGTTCGCATCGCCCGCGTCGGCGAGGACCCCGCCGATCTCGCCGCCGACGGCGGTGGGGAGCGATCGATCTATCGCGTCTTTCTCGTCCAGGTGACGGCATCCCTGGGCTTGACCGTCACCGGCGTCGAAGAACGTCAGGAGCCGGTGATCCTCGACGCGCCCGCCGCCTGCGCGACGCTCGGCGGGGAGGTGGCGGCGGGCCGATGCGCGGGCCTGCGCACCGTGATCGAGGTCGCCACCGCCGAAGGCGTGGGCGCGCGCGCCGAGATCGAACTGCGCCTCACGCTTCCGGGCGAAGGGGAATGGATGAGCTGGCGGATCGACGGGGCGCCGCCGGCCGAACTGCGCCTCTCGGGTCTGGATACCGGCCATGCCACCGCGTCCAGCGTCGTCAATCGCCTGCCCGACGTGCTGGCCGCACCCGCGGGCCTCGTCACCTGCGACACGCTCGCGCCCATGCGTTTCATCCCCGACCCCGGCGCCGCGGCACCGGTCGGAAACAAAAGAGACGCCCGATGATCCACCGCATCGTCCTGATGAAGCTGAACGCCCGCGCGGATGACGACGTGATCGACCGCATGCAGACCTATGTCGGCCGGATCCGCGAGGAGGTCGCCGGCACCCGCACCTATCACATGGCGCCGAACGAGGGGGCCGGCGACGGTGATTTCAACTGGGTTCTGACGTCCTCGTTCGACAACGAAGACGACATGAACGCCTACCGAGTGGCACCGCTGCACCAGGCCTTCGTCGCCTATTGCGATCCCTATACCGACGACTTTCTGGCCGCCTACTACCGCGCGCCGGAGGCCTGAGCCGACGCCACATCCACCAGGAACTTGCCCACCAGCGCGTTGACCGCCGCCGGGCGTTCCCAGGCCGGGAAGCCGCCGGCGGCCGGGATGACCGCGCGCCGCGCTTGCGGCCAGAGCGATGCCAGACGATCGGACGTGGCGTGGAAGTCGGGGACGTCGTCTTCGCCGTTGTAGAACAGGATCGTCGGTGCCTGGCCGGTGAAACGGTCTTCGAGCGGGGCGATCGGCCAGGGGGTCAGCGGGCTCGTCCAGTTGGCGCCGGCGAAACCCTCGAGCATCTCGCGTTGCCCGGCCGCGCGGCAGGCGACGGGATCCGCGCGCATCGTGGCGAACCAGGGCGAGTCCTCGAACCAGACCCGGCGGGCTTCCGCCATGCCGGCAGTGCGGGCGATCTCGCGCACCCGGGCCAACGCCGCATCGACGCTCGCCATGGCCCGGCCGGGCGGCACCGGGCCTTCCAGGATCAGCGAACGGAAATGCTCCGGCGCGTTCGCCGCCAGGATCATCGCCAGCGCGGTGCCGGTATGGGTGCCCCAGTAATGACAGGGCGTGGCGCCGGCGGCGGTGATCGCGGCGGCGACATGGCCCGCCATGTCGAGATGGCCGTAGGGGCCCGGAATGTCGGCCGAGAGGCCGTGGCCCGGCAGGTCGATCAGCAGCAGGCGAAAGTCGCCGGCGAAGGCCTCGACCTGGGCGGAGAACACCCGGTGGTCCTGCGCCATGCCGTGCACCATGACCAGCCAGGGCGCGTCCGGCCCCGCCCGCTCGTGGGCGACGGCGCCGGCGGTCACGACCCGCCCCGCACCATCAGGCAGAGGATCTCGAACAGCATCTGGCCGCCGACCTGGGCGGTGTTGGTGGTGGCATCGTATTCCGGTGCCACCTCGACCACGTCGCCGCCGACGATGTCGAGGCCCGTCAGGCCCTGAAACAGCATCTGCACCTCGCGCGGGCTGAGGCCGCCGACCTCCGGCGTGCCGGTGCCGGGCGTATAGGCCGGGTCGATGCCGTCGACGTCGAGGGAGACGTAGCAGGCGCCATCGCCGATCACCTCGCGGGTCCGTGCGATCACCGCGTCGACGCCCATGCGGTGGAATTCCTCGGCGTGGATGACGGTCATGCCGCTCTCGTAGGAGAATTCCCAGAGGTATTCGGCGCTGCCGCGAATGCCGATCTGGATCGTGCGTTCGGGGTCGAGGGCGCCGGACAGCACCGCGTGACGGAACGGGCCGCCGTGGTGGAACTTGGTGTCCTCGAACTGGCCGCCGGTATCGCAGTGCGCATCGATATGGATCATGCCCACGGGGCGTTCCCGGCCGAGCGCGTTCAGGATCGGATAGCTGATCGAATGGTCGCCGCCGACCGACAGCGGTCGGACCCCCGCCGCCGCGATGCGGTCGAAGAAGGCCTCGATGTCTTCCAGGCTGCGATCGAGGCTGTAGCGGCTGTGCAGCGGCACGTCGCCGATGTCGGCGATGCGCGCTTCGGCCCGGGGCGCGATGCGATGGACGTGATGGAAGGGGCCGATCCGCTCCATCGTGCGGACGGCGCGCGGGCCGAAGCGGGCGCCCGGGCGGTTGGTGACGCCGAGGTCCATCGGCACGCCGACCAGGGCGATGTCGATTTCGCCGAAGTCCGCGCCCTCGGCCGGTGCCGGACGGTAGGGGGCGTCCAGCAGGGTGGGGAGACCGGAATAGGGGAAGACCCGCTTGCCGTCGGGGTCGAAGACGTCCTGGGCCGCCTTGGCGAAGGCCGGGTCGTCGATCTGGTCGGCGCTCGCCTCGCCATACTTCTCGCGCAAGCGCGCCAGCTTGTCCTCGGCCACCATGGCTTTTCCCTCCTTCGCGTGCCGTCTCACCCGTTCGCCCGACAAGACGCTATGATGGCGGCGAGATCAAGGGGAGGACAGGCATGGCGGAAGCGATCACCTTCTACAGCGAGGGCCACAAGCTGGTCGGAGACGTCTACCTGCCGGCGGACCTGGCGCCGGGCGAACGACGCGCCGGCGTCGTGCTCTGCCATGGCTATACCGGGGTCAAGGACCTCTACCTCCCCGACAATGCCCGCGTGTTGAACGAGGCGGGCTATGTCGTTCTCGCCTTCGACTACAAGGGCTGGGGCAAAAGCGAGGGCTCGCCCACCCGATTGGCGCCGCACAGCCGGGTCGCCGACGTACAGGCGGCGCTGACCTGCCTTGCCCACCGCCCGGAGGTCGACGCGGACCGCCTCGCCATTTACGGCACCAGCTACGGCGGGGCGACGGTGGTCTGGACCGCGGCGATCGATCCCCGCGTCAAATGCACCGTCGCCGTGGTCGGCATCGGCGACGGTCGGCGCTGGATGCGCAGCGTGCGCCGGCCCGACGAATGGGTCGACCTGCTGGAGCGCTCCGCCGGCGACCGGGAACGGCGCATGCGTACCGGCGAGAGCGAGTTCGTCGAACGTTCGGAAGTCCTCCTGCCGGACCGGCAGTCGGCGGCCCTGGCGGCGGCGGCGCGCAAGGACGTGCCGAGCGCCCTCAATACTCTGCCGCTGGAATATGTCGACGACACGCTCGGCTTCCATCCCGAATGGGTGGTCGACAAAATCGCCCCCCGGCCCGTGCTGTTCATCACCACGGACGACGACCGCCTGGTGCCGCCGGAAGAATCCGTATTGCTATACGAAAAGGCGGGGGAGCCGAAGAAGCTGGTGATCCTGAAGGGTTACGGCCATTACGAAGTCTATGTCGATCCGGCCTTCACCGAGGTCATGGACGAAACCGTCGCCTGGTACCAAACCCATCTACCGGCCCGCTGACCCGCCCGCCGCTTGCCAGCACCGGCCGGCCCGTGTAGTCGGAACCGACCCGCCCCCGTCGGCCACAACGGAACCTTCGACGCCATGAGCTACAGCCGCCTCTACCCCGTCTCCTGGGACCAGTTTCATCGCGACGCCAAGGCGCTGTCCTGGCGGCTGGCGGACGCCGGCCGCTTCGAGGGCATCGTCGCCATCACGCGGGGTGGCCTGGTGCCGGCGGCGATCGTCGCCCGGGAGCTCGACCTGCGGCTGATCGATACGGTCTGCATCCGCAGCTATCGCGATACCACGCGCGGCGCGCCGGACGTGATCAAGGCCCTGGAATCCGAAGACGCCAGCTGGCTCATCGTCGACGACCTGGTCGACACCGGCGGCACGGCGCAGGTGGTGCGCGGCATGCTGCCGAACGCCCACTATGCGACGGTCTATGCCAAGCCCGAGGGGCGGCCGATGGTCGACAGCTACGTCACCGAGGTCAGCCAGGACACCTGGATCCTCTTCCCCTGGGACAGCGAGCTGCAGCCGGCCCGCACCGTCGCCGAACTGGCGCAGGACCAATGACGTCGGCGGCGGGACGGGCGGCGGCGCGGGCGCGCTGAGCGGACATGCTGCGCGACCGTTCCGTCCTCTATCTCGGTCTCGGCGAAACCCTGGTCTGGGGTGGCGTCTTCTACATTTTCCCGCCGCTGCTGGTGCATTGGGAAAACGACTTTGGCTGGTCCCGGGCCGAGGTCACGGGCGCCTTCACGCTCGCCATCGTGCTGTCGGCCGTGACCTCGCCGCGCGCGGGCAAGCGGATCGACGCCGGGCTCGGCCCGCACATGCTGGCCGGCTGCACGGCGATCGGCGGCGTGCTGTTGGGCCTGCTGTCGCTGGTCGAACAGATCTGGCAGTTCTACGCCGTCTGGGCGCTGCTCGGCATGGCGATGGCGGGCGCGCTCTACGATCCCTGTTTCGCCTTGGTCACCCGGGCCCGCGGCGCCGAGGCCAAGCGGCCGATCATCCACATCACGCTGATGGCGGGATTCGCCAGCACGCTGGCCTTCCCGGCGGCGTACGCCATCGTCGAAGAATGGGACTGGCGCATGGTCGCCCGCGTCTTCGCCGCGGTCGTGGTCTTCGTCGCCGCACCCTTGCTCTGGGCCGGGGCCCGGCGGATGGAGCGCGAGGGCAAGCACGGCGGCGCCAATCCACCGCCGGCGCCGACGGAACGCCCGGCGATCTACGGCTCGCCGTTGTTCTGGCTGCTCGGCATCGCCTTCGCCTTCGGCGCGGTGATCCACGGCGGCACCTTGCAGCACCTCTTCCCGATCCTGCACGACCGGGGGGTCGACGCGGACACGGCGGTGCTGGCCGCGTCCTGCATCGGGCCGATGCAGGTCGCCGGGCGGGTCATCATGATGATGGCGGAACGCCGGGTCTCCAACCACGCGGTGGCGGCCGGTTGTTTCGTGCTGATGGGCCTGGCGATGGCTTTGCTATACGTCTCGACCGCGGCCGCCCTGCTGGTCGCCGGCTTCGTCATCATGTTCGGCGGGGCCTACGGCACGGTCTCGATCATCCGACCGGTGATCACCCGCGAGGTCATGGGGGAAGCCCATTTCGGCGCCAAGTTCGGCGCGATGAGCATGCTTTATCTCGCCGGCTCCGCCACCGCGCCCTATATGGTCTCCCTGGTCTGGGGGGTCGGCGGCTACGACCTGGTGCTGCCGGGGATGATGGCGCTCGCCGGCGTCGGCCTGGTCCTCTACCTGGCGGCCCGACGGCTCAGCTAGCTTTCGGCGTGCGCTTACGCGGTGCCCGCTTCGCCTTGGGCTTCGGCGCCGCGGCGGCTTCCAGTTCGGCAAGGCGCGCGGCCAGGCGCTCGTTCTCCAGCCGTGCCTCGCGGGCCATCTCCTTCACCACCTCGAACTCCTCCCGGGTTACCAGGTCCATCGAATCGAGGAACCGCTCGACCCGTTGGCGGACCAGAAGTTCCGCCTCCTTGCCGGCGCCTTGTGCAATGCCGGCACCGGCGGTCGCCAGCTTGGCCAAATCGTCGAGCAGCCTGCGGGGCGCGTTCATCGAAGCCTCCTGCCACGGTGATAATCATCCCACGGACTATGCGGCGGGCCGTCGTTCGGGGCAATATCGCGCCGGCGCGACAGATCCGCCCAGCCGACAATGTATCGCGATGCCCATGGAACTTCCCCGCCGCCGCTTCCGCCACCAGGGCCCGTTGCTCGAGCCTGCGCGCTGGGACGACTTCATCGCGCGCGCCGACGACATCTTCATTTCGACCCCAGCCAAATGCGGCACCACCTGGACCCAGGCGATCGTCGCCTCGCTGATCTTCGGCCGTGCCGACCATGGCCGCAAGCCGGCGCATATCTCGCCCTGGCTCGACGCCGACTTCACGCCCTGGGCGGAGATCCGGGCGATGCTGGCGGCGCAGACCCACCGGCGTTTCATCAAGACGCACACGCCGCTCGACGGCATGCCCTTCCACGCCGGCTGCGTCCATCTGGCGGTCTACCGCGATCCGCGCGACGCCTTCTTCTCGAGCCGCGCGCACGCCGCCAACATGGACATGGCGCATGCCAAGAGCCGCCTGGCGCTCGACCCGCGCGAGGCGTTTCGCGCTTGGTGTGAGGGCCGTTTCACGCCGGGCGGCGAGGACGTCTCTTGCCTCGAGCGCACGGTGCATCACTACCGATCCTTCAAGGCTTTCGCGGCGCGCGACGAGATCCACCTGCTGCACTTCGCCGACATGAAGCGGGATCTCGCGGCCGTCGTGCGCCGCCTGGCCCGGATCCTGGGAATCGAGGTGAGCGAGCGCCTGCTGGCGAAGCTGGTGGCGGCGGCGAGCTTCGAGAACATGAAACGCAACGCCAGCCAGTTCGTACCGGATCCGGGCAGCCTTACCTGGAAGCAGGACACGGCCTTCTTCGCCCGCGGCGCCAACGCGCAATGGCGCGAGGTGCTGTCGGCGGCGGAGCTGGCGCTCTACGAGGCGCGCCTGGCGGAATTATTGCCGGCGGCGGAGGCCCGTTGGCTCAATCATGGTGACGAGGGAGACGAGGAATGAGGTCGGAACAAAGCGCCGTCGCGGCGACGGAAGACTGCCTGGAGACGATCGAGCGGCTGAACCCGACGCTGAACGCCTACATCACGGTGATGGCGGAGCAGGCGCTGGAAGAGGCGGCGGCGGTCGACCGCCGGCTGGCGGCGGGCGACTGGCCCGGCGTGCTGGCCGGCATGCCGCTGTCGATCAAGGACTGCATCGACGTCGCCGGCGTGCCCTGCACCAACGGCACGCTGTTCCACAAGGACTATGTGCCGAACGCCGATGCGCCGATCGTCGCCGCGCTGCGCCGGGCCGGCGGCGTCGTCCTCGGCAAGACCAACCTGCATGAATTCTGCTACGGCTCGACCTCGCAGAACCCGCATTTCGGGCCGGTCCGCAACGCCTGGGACACCGGCCGGATCCCGAGCGGCTCCAGCGGCGGGGCGGGCTCGGCGCTCGCCGCGCGGATGTGCGTCGGTGCCGTCGGCTCGGATACCGGCGGCTCGGTCCGCACGCCGGCCGCCGTCAACGGCGTCTCCGCGCTGCGCCCGACGCTCGGCGCGATCCCGATGAGCGGCTCGAAAACCCATCTCTCGCCGGCGATCGACACGACGGGCCCGATGGCGCGCAGCGTCACCGACCTCGCCCGGATGTTCACGGTGATGGCGTTCTACGACGACGAGGACCCGTCCTCGGTCCCCCACCAATGGCCGGAGATCCTGGCCCGCCTGGGCGACCCCATCGCGGGCGTGCGCATCGGCCTGCCACGCGACTTCTTCCTGGAGGACCTGGCGCCCGGGTTCGGCGCGGCGGTGGAGGCAGGCGCGGACGTCCTGCGCGGCCTCGGCGCGGAGATCGTCGAGATCCGCCTCGAGGGTGCGGCGGAGGCGCAGCAACGGGTCATGCCCATGGTCTGGGCCGACCTCTACGACTATCACCGCGAGCGGGTCGAGAGCCGGAGCGAACTGTTCGGCGAGGACGTGCTGAACCGCATCCTGCTGGGCCGCGACGTCACCGGCGCCGACTATGCCGCCGCGTTGCGCTGGCGCGAGGGCTGGAACCGCACGGTCAACCGCCAGCTGGCCGAGGTCGACGCCATTCTAACTCCGACAACGCCGGTCCCGGCGCCCGAGATCGCCGATGCCGCCGACATGCTGGCGACGACGCACCACCTGACCCGCTTCACCTTCCCCTTCTCCTGGGTCGGCGTGCCGGGCCTGGCGATCCCTTGCGGCTTCACCGCCGACGGCCTGCCGATCGGCATGATGCTGCACGGCCGTCACTGGGAAGAGGGATTGCTGCTGCGCATCGGTGCCGCTTACCAGCGCGCCACCGACTGGCACCGCCACCGCCCGCCGATCCTCGACGCCTGACCGTCAGGGCGGTGTCGACTTCGGCATTCGAACCAGCAGCAGCATCGGCAGGGCGGCGAAGCCGGTGAAGGCGATCAGGTGGAAGGCGTTGAGATAGCCGATCATCGCCGCCTGCCGGGCCGTCTCCGAGCTGATGGCGGCCAGGCCGGAGACGCTGGAGATGTCCCAGGCGCCCAGCACCCATTCGAAGCGCAGCCCTTCCTTGTAGGGGGTGACCTGCTCGACCAGGGTGGCGTAGTTCGCCTGGCTCGAGCGGATGACCAGGGCGACGCAGATCGAGATGTAGATGCTCGCCCCCATGTTGCGCATCAGGTGGAAGATCGCCGTGCCCTCCGATAGATAGCGCGGGTTCAGGGTGGCGAAGGTGATGACGGTGAGCGGCACCCAGGTCATGCCGACGCCGAAGCCCTGCAGCGTGCTGGTCCAGGCGATGTCGAAGATCGTCAGGTTGATGTCGAGCTGGGCGACCGCGAGGCTGGAGAGCGCCTGTGAGCCGAAGCCGACGGTGAGCGCCAGGCGCGGGTCGATGCGGGTGAGCCAGACGGCGAGGAAGAAGCTCGCCAGGTTGCCGATGCCGCGGGTCGCCAGCAGCCAGCCGATGATGGAATCGGGGAAATCGCGCAGGTCCTGCAGCAACGGGGGAAACAGCACCATCGGCGTGAAGTTCAGCATGCCGAAGACCAGGGCCATCACCATGCCGAGCGCGAAGTTGCGGTCGAGCAGCAGGCGCGGATTGAGGAAGGGCCGGTCCGAGGACAGGCTGTGCACCGCGAAGAGGTAGAAGGCCGTGACCGCCACCGCGCCCTCGGCGAGGATCTCGGCCGATTCGAACCAGTCCTGCCGCTCGCCCCGGTCGAGCATCAGCTGCAACGCGGTGATCGCCACCGAGAGGGTGAGAAAGCCGGTCCAGTCGAGCCGGCTGGACTTGTCGTTGGCGCTTGCCCGGATGGTGAAGAAGGCGCCGACGAAGGCCAGCAGGCCGACCGGGCCCAGCATGTAGAAGACCCAGCGCCAGCTCAGCGCCTCGGCGATATAGCCACCGACCGTCGGGCCGATGATCGGGCCGATGACCACGCCGACACCCCAGAGCGCGGTGACCAGGCCATGCTGGCGGCGCGGAAAGGTGTCGAGGATGATCGCCTGGCTGAGCGGCACGAGCGGCGCACCGAAGAAGCCCTGGGCGATCCGATAAACCACCAGGACTTCCAGGCTCGGCGCGGTGCCGCAGGCGATCGAGGCCCCGGTAAAACCGAGTATCGACCACAGCATCAGCCGGCGGCGGCCGAGCCGGCCGGTCAGCCAGCCGGTCATCGGTGTCGCTACCGCCGTCGCCACCAGGTTGAAGGTGACGACCCAGGCGATCTGGTCCTGCGTCGCCGACAGCGTGCCCTGCATCTGCGGCAGCACAACGTTGGCGATCGTCACCGTCGTCGCATAGAGCATGGTCGCCCCCGACGCGGTGATCAGGATCATGATGCTTAGAAAGGCGCTCGACTCCGCCACTCGGGTCCTGCCATTTGGATTGCTGTCGCGCCGGGTGCGCGGGACCCGCATGCTAGCCGATTCCGCGCAATCGCGAAGTGCGTTAGATTCACCGTGGAAATCAAGCGGGGCGGCGGCGCGGCGGATGAGCGAACGGATCGACTTCACGCCCCCCGAGGCGTGTGAATCGGCATGCAAAACTGACCCACTTTGGTGGGTTATGAGCGGTAAGAATTGACCCACCTGGAACGCTAGCATCCGCACGGAACAGTGCGGAGGAAAGAGCAGGTGGTATTGATGGAAAGCGTATTGAAGATCCGACGTTGGATATTACGGGAGGGTCGGAGTATCCGATCTGTATCTCGTCAGACTGGTTTGTCGCGGAACACGATTAAGAAGTATCTGAAGGACGGCGATCCACCGAGCTATCAGCGGCGCGTTTCACCCGTCCGGCGTAAGCTTAGCGATGGCTTCGCCAGCCGGCTTCGGGCGCTCTTTGAGCAGGACCTGGGGCGCCCGCGCCGTGAGCGCCGGACGGCCAAGAAGCTTTATGAGCAGCTTGTGTCGGAAGGCTATAGCGGATCCTACTCGACGGTTCAGAGGTTTGTCCGCGACCTGAAGCGTTCTGGCGCCGGATCGGGGGATGCGTTCATTCCGTTGCACTTTACGGCAGGTGACGCGCTCCAGTTTGACTGGAGCACGGAATACGCTGTCCTGGGCGGTGTCGAGCAGAAGGTAAAGGTTGCCCACTTCCGCCTATGTCATAGCCGCAAGCCCTTTGTTGTTGCCTATCCCAGCGAATCTCAGGAGATGGTGCTGGACGCCTTTGCACGGGCGATGTCTTTCTATGGCGGCGTACCGCGCCGGGTGATCATCGACAACCCCAAGACGATGGTAACCTATGTTTCGCGCTCTAAGGACCGTGTGTTCCATCCGCGCTTTCTGGCGTTGATGAACCACTATGTGATGGAACCGGTTGCTTGCACACCCGCGGCGGGGTGGGAGAAGGGTCAGATTGAGAACCAGGTTGGGTTCCTGCGGGGACAGCTGTTTGCGCCCAAGCCCGCCTTTGACGATCTGGATGCGCTGAACGGCTGGTTGCGTCTGCGCTGCGAGGAATTGGCGAATCGCGCCCACCCCGAACAATCGGATCGCAAGATCTCGGACGTGTTCGCAGACGAGTGCGCCGAACTGCGTCCCCTGGGCCGGGCTTTTGACGGCTATGTTGAGAAGGCCGCTCGTGTCCGCTCTACCTGTCTGGTCCAATATGCCACCAATCGCTATAGCGTCCCCTCCCGGTTCGCCGGGGAGCTTGTCTCTCTGCGCGCCTATGCGGACCGGATCGTGGTTGTGTCAGGGCAGAATGTGATTGCCGAGCACAAGCGCCGCTTTACCCGCAACGCCAGCTATTTCGAGCCCTGGCATTACCTGCCCCTACTCGACCGCAAGCCCGGCGCGCTGAGAGATGGCGCGCCCTTTGTGGGTTGGCAATTGCCTGAGGCGATGCACCGGGTCAGGGCGCATTACATGGCCGGCAAAGGCGGGGACCGGGAGTTTGTCGATCTGCTCCTGCTGGCCCAGGATCACGGGATCGAGGTGGTCGAGATAGCCTGTGAACTGGCCGTGGAGCAGAACACGCTGCGCCTTCCGGCCATCATCAATCTGATCAACCAACTGGTGGAGCCGGTCATCGCGCCATGGGGCGAGAGCCACGCCTATCCGCAACTGACCTTGCGGCCCGAAGCGGACTGCAAGCGCTATGAGACGCTGTGCGTTGCCGGGGAGGCCGTCGCATGAAAGCTTTGATAGACCAACTGATCGCCCTGAGGCTGTATGGAATGGCGGCTTGCGCCGAAGCTTTGCTGGCCGCGCGCAAGCCGCCAAGTCTGACCACTGCGATAAAGCAACTGATCGACGCCGAGACTGTAGAGCGCCGGGTGCGCTCTATCCAGCACCAAATGCGGGCCTCGAAGTTCCCCCACCATAAGGACTTCGCCACTTTCGATTACGGCCTAGCAGCCTGTCGGACTCGGGCATGCAAGGATTGGTAAGATTGGCTTGGCGGGCGTCGATGTCATGGATTTACCCCCATGAAGTTGCGAACGCGGGTTGGCCCGCCCGTTCAGGCGTGGCTGAGGACGAACATCCGCTTGATGTTCCAGGAGAGCGTGGCCAAGGTCCATTCCCCCTTCGCCTTGTCGAGGCCGCGCAGGCTGAACTGACGCAAGCCCATCACCGATTTGATGATGCCGAACACCGGCTCCGGCGTCTGCTTGCGAAGCGCGTAGAGCGCCCGGCCCTCGGGTGTGGCCAGGCGATGGCACATCGCCTCGAGCGGCGTCGGATCCTCGGGCGCTGGCGGCGCCTCGGCGAAGCGGTCCCGCCAGGAAAGATGGTGGTGCTCCCGGCCGAGCGCGATCAGCGGCGCGATCTCCGCTTCCCCGCAGGCCTCGACGTTGGCCTGGCTGAAGTAGCCGCTGTCCGCCAACAGGGTCTCGACCTCGCCAAGCCC
Organism: uncultured Alphaproteobacteria bacterium; assembly: GCA_951812805.1. Taxonomy (GTDB): domain Bacteria; phylum Pseudomonadota; class Alphaproteobacteria; genus JASLMY01. Next base: position 39,773 of record CATOSZ010000006.1, read on the forward strand.
GTCCGGCAGGCCGGCGAGTGCTTCGAGCGTCGGTTCGATCTGCTGCTTGTCGTTCGCCGCCTGCACCACGTCGGCGCTGACCACCAGCAGGCTGCCGGCGGCCACCGCAGCCTGGGCGTTGTAGCACTGCTCGAAGCCGCCGCCGGCCACCGGCATGATGCGCGAGTCCGGGTCCGTCAGGTTGACCTGGTCCTTCGCCCGTGGCCCCGGCTCCGGCGGCTTCGGTGGCCGCCCGCCCGGCTTGCGGCCGGTCCGCGTTTCCTTCGCCTCGCGGGCTGCCAGCTTCTCTTCGTACTCCGCCTGCTCCCGCGCATGACGCTCGGCCGCCCGCGCCTCGATCTCCGCCTTCGCCGCGGCGATCGCCGCCAGCCGGTCCTCGCGCCGTGCCAGCTCCTCCGGCACGCTCATGCCGTCGGGAACCTCGGACCGGTCCGCCGCTTCCGCCAACGCCATCAACTCCGCCACCTCGGCCCGCAGCCGGGCTTCGATCTCGCCCGCACGCTGCCACGACAGGGCGCTGTGCCGGCTCGCGTCGGCATGGATCTTCGTCCCGTCCAGCGCCACCGTGCCCAGTTGCAGCATGCCGGCCTGCCGCGCCAGCAGCAGAACCTGCACGAACAGCCCCTCGATCAGCGGCAGGAAGCGACGGCGGAACGTGGCGATCGTGTCGTGGTCGGGGTGGTCGTTTGCCGCGATGAAGCGGAAGGCCACCGAATCATAGCTCGCCCGCTCCAGCTTCCGGCTGGAATGCACCCCCGTCGCGTAGCCGTAGATCAGCAGGCCCAGCAGGACGCTCGGGTGATGCGCCGCCGAGCCCGAACCACGATAGGCCTTCACGAACGCAGAGAGATCCAGCTGCTCCAGCACATCGACCACGAAGCGCGCCAGATGACGATCAGGCAGCCATTCGTCCACCGAAGGCGGCAGAAGATAGCTGGTCTCCCGGTCAACCTGTCGAAAGTTGCTCATCACAAAATCACCGCGCAGGAGAGAATCAGACCGTGACAGTGAATCTCATCTCGAAACTCGGCTCAAGTCCGACAGGCTGCTAGCCGCCGTCACCCAAGCGCAAATCGACCCCTTCTGCTCAGGGCAGTTCACCCAGGAGGCCCACAACCTCATTCTGGTGGGCGGAACCGGTACGGGCAAAACCCACATCGCCATTGCTCTGGGGACGCTGTTGATCAATCAGGGAAAGAAGGTCCGTTTCTTCAACGCCGTCGATCTGATCAATGCGCTGATCAAGGAACAGGCCGAAGGCAACGCCGGCAAGATCATCCGGCAACTGACGGCCATGGATTGCGTCATCATCGACGAACTGGGCTATATCCCATTCCCCAAATCCGGCGGTGCGCTCTTGTTCCACCTGATCAGCAAACTCTATGAGAAGACCAGCGTCATCATCACCACCAATCTGGAGTTCGGGGAATGGGTCTCCGTCTTCGGAGATGCAAAAATGACAACCGCGTTGCTGGATCGTGTAACGCATCACTGCGCAATCATCGAAACAGGCAACATGTCTTACCGCTTCGCACAAAGCAAACAGCGACGACAAAAGTAGCCGCCCTGTAAGCAAAGCCCCAGGCTGATCCGCTATATGGAGCCAATCAGCCTGGGGGCTTTCATCGCAAAGGCGGGCAAATCAAAACGGGTCCTGTACAGATTGTTCTGCAAAAGGGGTTTCGTAGCTGGGGCACAAGTCCGGGCCGATGGGGTGGATGAGCTGCCTCCGGCTGGTCCGGGCTCTCGCGATCGAAATCCATGAGGACTGGCTGGATGCCAACCGCTAGCTCAACATGATCCATCTCAAGGAGAGCAAAAGCGAACGCATCCAGAAAGCCGCCTGACGGCGGCTCGGCATGCCTGGCGCTCCGAGCAATCGAAATCTCCGCGCCAGGCATGCCGGTGGCCCTCATCGGCAGCCATGACAAACTTGCAGAACAGTCTGGACACTACTTCAAAAGCTCATTGCCACTTCAAGAACCCCACCTGATCCCCACGTTCCGCCGCCGGCCCGGTTGTCCCGGTGGGCCCACAGGCCCCTCCCACGCGGCTTCGCTCCGCGTAACGCAAAGCGCTACACGAAGCCGCGCGGGGCCCTCCCGTGGACTACCGGGACAACCTCCGTCGAAGCAAGGGGGGGGGGTCAATTTTGCACGCCGATAGGGGGTCAGAATTAAATGCTGATTGACACACCTGGGAACGGCAAAACACCCTGGACATCTGACGTGCGAGACCGCATACCGAACAACGCTCCTAGCGGTGGAGAAGAAGCATGGCGATGAACAATGTGACGATCTTCGGCGGCTCCGGCTTCGTCGGCCGTCACCTGGTCAAACGACTGGCCGAGAAGGGCGTTCGCGTCCGCGTCGCGGTCCGCGATCCCGAGGCGGCCGCCTTCCTCCAGCCGATGGGCGGGGTCGGGCAGATCGCCGCCATGCGGGTCAACATCCGCGATCCCGAAGGCGTGCGCCGGGCGGTGCGAGGGGCCGACGCCGTGGTGAACGCGGTCGGCATCCTCTATCCCTTCGGTGCGCAGAAGTTCGAGGCCATCCACCACCAAGGCGCGCACACCATCGCGGAGGCGACGCGCGCCGAGGGGGTCGCCCGTTTCGTCCATGTCTCCTCGATCGGTGCCGATGCCGACAGCAGCTCGACCTATGCGGCGAGCAAGGGGCGCGGCGAGCGGGCCGTAGCGGCGATCGATGCGGCGGCAACCATCGTTCGGCCCTCGGTGATCTTCGGCCCCGAGGACGGCTTCTTCAATCGCTTCGGCGCCATGGCGCGGCTGATGCCGGCCCTGCCGCTGCCGGGCGGCGGCCACAACCGTTTCCAGCCGGTCTATGTCGGTGACGTCGCCCAGGCGATCGTCCACATCCTGGAGGACGGCGCCACCAGCGGTCTCAGCTACGACCTCGGCGGCCCCCGGGTGCACACCTTCAAGGAATTGATGCAGCTCGTGCTCGAGGTGACGGGGCGCCGGCGGCTGTTGCTGCCCATCCCGCTCGAGGTCTTGAAGTTCAAGGCGACGTTCCTTCAGCTTTTGCCCGTCCCGCCGCTGACCCGCGATCAGGTCGAGCTGATGAAGTACGACAACGTCTGCGAAGAGGGTGCGCCGGGCCTCGCCGATCTCGGCGTTGAACCGACGCCGGCCGAGGCGGTGCTGGAAAGCTATATGTACCGCTATCGCCGTTCCGGCAAACTGACGCCCTCGCGCTTCGCTTGAGGCCTCCGCCTACATCAGATCGGCGAGGCGCTCCGGTACATCGGCGGCGAAAGCGCGCATTGAGGCCTCCGCGTCTTCGACGCCGATCTGGAAGAAATTGACCTGGAAGCTGGCGATCTCGAAGCCGCCGACCGAGGCGTGATAGGCCCGAGCGCTTTCGGCGATATCGTCGGGCGTGCCGACCCAGGCCGCGCCCTTTTCCACCTGGCTTTCGAAGGTTTCGGCATCGAGAGAGGCAATGATCTCGGCGTAGCCCGGATAGTCGGCTGAATTCTCGCCATCGAGCCAATGGCGGGCGCCGTCGACCAGGCGTTTTAGATAGGCTTCCAGGTTCGGCCTGGCGATTTCCGCCGCGCGCTCACGGTCGTGGTCGCAGAACATGTGGAACGCCAACATGACCCGGCCCTCGCCCGGGTGGCCGCCCGCGCGCCAGGCTTCGCGGTAGGTCTCGATCAATCCGGCCATGGCACCGCCCGCCATCGGGATCGCCATGACGCCGTGCCCGTTCCGGCCGGCCCATTCGAAGGAGGCGGGCGTCGCCAATGCCGCGACCCAGAACGGCGGGCGCGGGCGTTGCGTCGGGCGGGGCAGCGAGGTGATGTCGGCAAAGGCGTGAAACTCGCCCCGATGGCTCGCCACCTCGTCTTCCAGCAGGCGGCGAACCTGCTCCACCCCCTCGCCGTAGCGGGCGCGGCTTTCGTCGAGGGAGACGCCGAAGGCGGCGAATTCGTGCGGCAGGAACGCGCGGGCGAAGCCGGCCTCCAGCCGGCCGCCGGAGATGGCGTCCAGCATGGCGAGTTCGCCCGCCACCTTCAGCGGATTGTTGAAGGCCGGCAGCACGGCGCCGGTCACCAGGCGCGCGCGCTGCGTGCGCATCGCGGCGGCGGCGAGAAAGACCACCGGATTGGGGCTGTAGCCGCCATAGGGGTGGAAATAATGTTCCACCGTGCGCACGCTGGTGAAGCCCAGCTCGTCGGCGAGGCCGACCAGATGCAAAGCTTCTCCCCAGTAGTCGGCGGCGGATTTCTCCGCCGGGCCGACACAGGGAAAGAACTGAATGCCGAACTCCATGGCCATGGACGTGCCCCTCTCGATCTCGAAGGCGGCGGATTATGCACGGGGTCGCCCGCGCGGCAATGCTTTACGGAACCTCGAAGTCGGGATGCTCGCTCGAAGCGGCGATGCCGCGCAGTTGATAGGTGATGAGACCGCGCAGCATGCCGTCGACGGATTCCGCCCGGGCCAACTTTCCCGCACCCGCGAGCGCGGTGATGCCTTGCGTCGCCGACCAGAGCACGCGGGCCGCATGGTCGCGCTGTCGCGCTTCCGAAGCGGGGAAAAGCGGTTCGAGCGCCGCCGCGACCAGGGCCAGCAGGTCCTCGATGCGTGCACGCTGGTGCTCCGACAGCTCCCGGCCGTCGGCGGGATTGTGCTCGAAGACCAGGTTCCAGCGGCGTGGCCGTTCCCGCGCGAAGCCGACATAGGCCCGGGCCAGCGCCAGGACGTCGGCTTCCGGCACGCCGCTCGGCACCACCGCGGCAAGCCGGTCATGCAGCGCATCCAGCGTCTCGGTATTCAATTGCACGACCACGTCGTCGAGATCGGTGAACATGTTGTAGAGGGTGCCGGGCGAATAGCCGATCGCCTGGGCGATGGCCCGCGCCGTCAGCCCCCGCAGACCATCGCTCTCGGCGATTGTCCCGGCGGCCTCCAGGATCAGGGCCTTCAGTTCGGTGCGGCTGTGCTCTCCCCTGGGGGGCATGTCTGATCTCCCGCGCGGCCCAGAAAATCATAGCTGAAAAAAATTATTGAACAATGTTCAGTTATGGGTTAAATGGAGAAATGAACAATGTTCAGTTCAGTGACGACGGATGAAGCAAGGAGGTTCGATTCCATGAGAAAATCCATCGTGGTTCTTGTATCAAGTGCTCTGTTGGCCGGGTGCGTCGCCTATCCGAGCGTCCACCATGCCGCTGACGACCACCAAGTCCATGATTCGAAGCAGGGTTCGGGCACGGCGTTCGGCTATTTGGTCGCCTCGCCGATACTGATCTTGGCCGGACTGTCCGAGGGCATCGCCACCGCACCCTATCTGGAAACCGCCGATTTGCACGAGATGGACCGTGAGATGCGGCGCGCCGGCACGGACGTCAGCCTCGACGCGACCTATCGTCACGCCTACGGCCGCCGCCTCGAAGATGTGCCGAAAAGCGGTGCCACCGGGCGTGTGTTCCGCCGCATGGAGGAAGCGACGCGACACTTCCAGCGGGTCCTCACCGGCTATGGCATCGCCTCGCCGAAACGCTACGTGCTGACCGCGATCCGCGCCGCCGACCGGGACGGCTATACCCTGTATGCTTTGGTCGAACGACGGGCCGGCGCAATTCGCGTCCGCGATTCCACGGGCCGCGTTCGCGTCGTTCATCCCGGTGAGCGGGCCTACTACCGGCCCTGGGAATACGACGCCGAAGGCCACCCGCTGGACATCGTGATCGATTGGGCCGCCGTGCCGCGCAGCGCCATCAGGACCCAGAAGGGCCAGGCGATCCTGCTGACGCTCGCCGCCAACTCGGTGCTGATCAACCGGCGAAGCGGTCGTTACTGGGAGATCGAGGACCGCTGGCTCGCCGGCGAGCACGAAGCGGTCGTGGCCGAACGGAAGTCCCAACTCGACAGGCGCATGCTGGCCAGCGGCTAGCCCGAACGAACGTCATAGAGGAACGGCATCCCCCTCCCCCATGCCCCGTCGTTCCTCCGCGCGGGCGGGCCTTCGGGTCCGCCCGTTTCGCGCTATCGGAGGGACCGGACTCAGACGTATTCGATGCGGATCAGCTCGTAGAGCTTGTGGCCGCCGGGGGTGGTCACCTCGACCTCGTCGCCGACGCCCTTGCCGATGAGCGCACGGGCCAGCGGCGAGGCGATCGAGAGGCGTTTCTCCTTTACGTCGCTCTCGTCCTCGCCGACGATCTGGAAATAGACTTCGGCCTCGGTGTCGTCGTCGATCAGCGTCACGGTGGCGCCGAACTTGACCGTATCGCCCGACAGCTTCGAGGCGTCGATCACCTGGGCCCGGCTGACCTTGTCCTCCAGTTCCGCGACCCGCGCCTCGACGAACGCCTGGCGTTCCTTGGCCGCGTGATACTCGGCGTTTTCAGACAGGTCGCCGTGGGCGCGCGCTTCCTCCAGCGCGCGGCTGATCGCGGGACGCTCCTCGTTCTTCAGGCGACGCAGCTCGTCCTCGAGCAGCTTGAAGCCCCGAGCGGTCATGGGAAATTTGCTCATACACGGCCTACTTACTTGTTCGACGCCGAAGTGGCGAAGCTTCTAGAAGTAGGATTGTAGCGGCGCGACTTCAAGTTCGCCATGGGCAAGAGAGGCGATCGCCCGCACACTGGCCCGGGCCCCGGCAAGCGTCGTGTAATAGGGGATCGCGTGGGTCAGCGCTGCGCGGCGCAACGTGAAGCTGTCGCGAATCGCCTGTGCGCCCTCGGTCGTGTTGAACATCAATTGGATCTCCCCGTTGGAGATCGCGTCGACGATATGCGGGCGGCCTTCCAGCACCTTGTTGATCGACCGTGCCGGCACTCCGTGGCCGGCGAGATAGGCCTGCGTTCCCTGTGTCGCGACGATCTCGAAGCCGAGCGCCACGAGCTCGCCCGCCATCTCGACCGCCGCCGCCTTGTCGCCGTCCTTCACCGACACGAAGACCGCGCCCGAACGCGGCAGGACCACGCCGGCGGCGAGTTGGCTCTTGGCGAAGGCGGCATCGAAGCCGCGGTCGATGCCCATGACTTCGCCCGTCGATTTCATTTCCGGGCCCAGCAGCACGTCGACGCCGGGGAAGCGGGCGAAGGGAAAAACCGCCTCCTTCACCGCGACATGTCCGGACCAGTCCGGCTGCAGGTCGAAATCCGCCAGCGCCTCGCCCGCCATCACCCTGGCGGCGATCTTGGCGAGCGGCCGGCCGATCGTCTTCGAGACGAACGGCACCGTGCGGCTCGCCCGCGGATTGACCTCGAGGATGTAGATGTCCTCGCCTTTCACCGCGAACTGCACGTTCATCAGGCCAACGACGCCGAGGCCGCGGGCCAGCAGCTCGGTCTGCCGGCCGATCTCGGCGATCGTCGTCTCGGAAAGCGAATGGGGCGGCAATGCGCAGGCGCTGTCGCCGGAATGGATTCCGGCCTCCTCGATATGCTCCATGATGCCGGCGACGACGACGCTGTCCGCATCGGCCACCGCGTCGACGTCGACCTCGATCGCATCCGAGAGATAGCCGTCGATCAGGATCGGCCCCGAATCCATGATTCTGACCGCCCGCGCCATATAAGTGTCGAGGCCGGCCTCGTCGCGCACGATTTCCATGGCTCGCCCGCCGAGCACGTAGGAAGGACGGACGACCACCGGGTAGCCGATCCGTTCGGCCTCGATCCGCGCGCCCTCGACGCTGGTGGCGATGCCGTTTGCCGGTTGGCGCAACTCGAGCCGGTGCAGCAGCTGCTGGAACCGCTCGCGATCCTCGGCGAGGTCGATGGCGTCGGGCGAGGTGCCGAGGATCGGCACGTCCGCCTCGCCCAGCGCCTGGGCGAGCTTCAACGGCGTCTGCCCGCCGAACTGCACGATCAGGCCCAGCAGGCGGCCGGCGCGCCGCTCCACCGCCACGATCTCCAGCACGTCCTCGGCGGTCAGCGGTTCGAAATAGAGCCGGTCGGAGGTGTCGTAGTCCGTCGACACGGTCTCCGGATTGCAATTGATCATGATCGATTCGTGCCCAGCCTCGGCCAGCGCCAGGGACGCGTGAACGCAGCAATAGTCGAATTCGATGCCCTGGCCGATCCGGTTGGGCCCGCCGCCGAGGATGATCACCTTGTCGCGTGCACTCGGCCGGGCCTCGCATTCCCCCTCCGCCTCGCCGATCTCGTAGCAGGCGTAGAGATAGGGCGTCTCGCTCTCGAATTCCGCGGCGCAGGTGTCGACCCGCTTGTAGACCGGATGCACGCCGAGCGCGTGGCGGGCCGCCCGCGCTGCGACCTCGTCCGTACCGGCGAGCTCGGCCAGGCGGGCATCCGAAAAGCCGAGCCGTTTCAGCCGCCGCCAGCCGTCGGCATCCCCGGGCAGGCCGTCCGCCCGAACGCCGGCCTCGATTTCGACCAGCTCGGCGATCTGGCGCAGGAACCAGGGGTCGTAGGCGGTGAGGGCCCGGACCTCCTCGACGTCGAAGCCGCGCCGCAGCGCTTCCGCCGCCACCAACAGGCGTTCCGGCGTCGGTGTCGAAAGCTGGGCGCGCACCGCGCCGTCGTCGCCCGCCGGCAGTGCCACTTCGTTCAGGCCGGTCAGGCCCGTCTCCATCGAGCGTAGCGCCTTCTGCAGGCTTTCCTGGAAGTTGCGGCCGATCGCCATCGCCTCGCCGACCGACTTCATCGAGGTGGTGAGGATCGGTTCCGCCGCGTCGAACTTCTCGAAGGTGAAACGTGGGATCTTGGTGACGACATAGTCGATCGTCGGCTCGAAGCTCGCCGGCGTCTTGCCGCCGGTGATGTCGTTGTCGAGCTCGTCCAGGGTGTAGCCGACGGCGAGGCGGGCCGCGACCTTGGCGATCGGAAAGCCGGTCGCCTTGGAGGCGAGCGCGGAGGAGCGCGAGACCCGGGGGTTCATCTCGATCACCACCATGCGGCCGCTCGCCGGGTCGACCGCGAATTGCACGTTGGAGCCGCCGGTATCGACGCCGATCTCCCGCAGGCAGGCAATCGAGGCGTTGCGCAGGATCTGGTATTCCTTGTCGGTCAGTGTCAGGGCCGGCGCGACGGTGATCGAGTCGCCCGTGTGCACGCCCATCGGATCGACGTTCTCGATTGAGCAGATGATGATGCAGTTGTCGGCCCGGTCGCGCACCACCTCCATCTCGTATTCTTTCCAGCCCAGCACCGATTCCTCGATCAGCACCTCGGTGGTGGGCGAGGCGTCGAGCCCGCCGCGGACGATGGTCTCGAATTCCTGGCGGTTGTAGGCGATGCCGCCGCCGGTGCCGCCCAATGTGAAGGAGGGGCGTATGATCGCCGGCAGGCCGACGAGTTCGAGGCCTGCAAGCGCCTCGTCCATGTTGTGGGCGACCGAGGCACGGGGCGTCTCCAGGCCGATCTCGCCCATGGCGACGCGGAAGCGCTGGCGGTCCTCCGCCTTGTCGATGGCGTCGGGGGAGGCGCCGATGAGCTCGATGCCGAGGCGCTCGAGCGTCCCGTTCTCGTGCAGCGCCATGGCGGTGTTGAGCGCGGTCTGCCCGCCCATGGTCGGCAGCAGCGCGTCGGGGCGTTCCTTTTCCACGATGCGGGCGACGATTTCGGGGGTGATCGGCTCGATATAGGTGGCGTCGGCGACGTCCGGATCGGTCATGATCGTCGCGGGGTTGGAGTTCACCAGGACGACCCGGTAGCCCTCTTCGCGCAGCGCCTTGCAGGCCTGGGTGCCGGAATAGTCGAACTCGCAGGCCTGGCCGATGACGATCGGCCCGGCCCCGATGATCATGATCGAGTTGAGGTCCGTCCGCTTGGGCATGGCCTGGGGGCTCCGATAAGGGAAAACGGGCGCGGCCCGACGCCGCGCCCGCTAGGTACTCTTACCGGCCCGCCGATGCAACGGGCGGAATTGTCGCGTCTCCCGGTTCAGGCCGGGGTGAACATCGGGATCGACTGCCCGCCCTCGGAATCCTTGAAGGTCACCTTCACCGCCTGGTCGATCGCCACCGCGTCGGGATCGCAGTCGACGATGTTGGTCATCATCGTCACCCCCTCGGCCAGCGTCACATAGGCGATGACGAAAGGAATCTCGGAGCGCCGCATCACCGAATAGCTGTAGACCGTGCCGTCGCCGGAGGCCTCGTACCATTCCGTGGCGCTCGACTGGCAGTGCGGGCAGACGACGCGGGGATAGAAATGCGTCTTGCCGCAGTCGCCGCAGCGCTTCAACAGCAGCTTGCCGTCGTTGGCGCCGTCCCAGTAGGCGCGGCTCTCGTCGTTGATCGGCGGATCCATGTAGGTCTTTGCGGCGCTCATGCGTCTGCCCTCCCCAGGATGACGGTACTGCTGCCCATGCGGGTGGCGATCGAGCCGCCGGTGCCGTGCGCCAGCGCCAGGTCGCAATTCGCGACCTGCACGGCCGGATGCGCCTCGCCCCGGACCTGGCGGACCGCCTCCAACACCTTGGTGAGGCCGCCGCGGTTGCCCGGATGGTTGTTGCACAGGCCGCCGCCGTCGGTGTTGAAGGGCAGCTTGCCCTGGCCGGCGATCAAATTGCCGTCGGAGACGAAGGCGCCGCCCTCGCCGCGCGGGCAGAAGCCCAGGTCCTCGATCGTCTCGACCACCGTGATGGTGAAGCTGTCGTAGATCGAGGCGTATTTGATGTCGCCCGGCAGCACGCCCGCCTCCTCGTAGGCCCGCGGGCCTGAAATGGCGCCGCCGGTGTAGGTGATGTCGATGGTGCCGGCGTTCAGGTGCTTCACCGCCTCGCCATGGCCGAGGATCTTCACCGCCCGGTCGCCGAGCGACTTGGCGACTTCCGGGCTCACCACCACGATGGCCCCGCCGCCATCCGAAATCACACAGCAGTCGAGCCGGTGCAGCGGGTCCGAGATCATCGGCGAGTTCACGACATCCTCGACCGTCACCACCTTGCGCAGCATCGCATGCTCGTTGTGCTGGGCATGGTGGGAGGCGGCGACTTTGACCCAGGCGAGCTGTTCGGCGGTGGTGCCGTACTGGTGCCTGTGGCGCATCGCCGCCATCGCATACATGTTGACCACCGTCGGGCCATAGACCGCCTCGAAGCCGACGTCGGGCGCGTCCGCCGCGTAGACCCGGGGTGCGGTGCCGGTCGCCATGCCTTCGGCCCGCGGCCGGCCGGCGAGCGTGATCAACGCCACCGAACACTTGCCGAGCGCGATCGCCTCCAGCGCGTGGCCGACGTGAATGACGTAGGAGGACCCGCCGGTATCGGTCGAGTCGACATGGGTCAGGTTGTTCAGGCCCATGTATTCGATCATGGAGAGCGGGCCGAGGCCCGGCGCGTCGCCGGCGCAGAAATAGCCGTCGACGTCGGCCATGGTAAGGCCCGCGTCGGCCAGTGCGCCGACCGCGCTTTCGGCGTGGATCTGCGCGAGGGTGATCCCCTCGGCCTTCCGCGTCGGGTGTTCATGGATACCGGCGATATACGCCTTGCCACGCAAGTTCATGGAATGAGGCTCCTTGGCCGTGGATGTCGGCCGAGCCGACGGTGAGGGTCGCGCGGCCCCCACTCGGGGGGCGCGGGCGAAACCTAGTCCGTGCCCCGTAGCGAGGCAACCGGCGCTACTTGACGACCTTGGCGTCGGCCTTCGAAGACACGCTCACCAGGTCGATGCAGTCGGCGACCGGCTTGCCGCCCGCCTGGCAGCTCAGCATGTCGTTCACCAGCACCTCGCCGATATCGCCGCACTTCAGGCCGTCGATGTCGAACAGTTTCAAGGTCCGCTTGCCGGTGCGCAGCGTGCCGGCGCTGATTGCCAGGCGCTTCAGCACGATGCCCTGCTTGTCGAAGATGGCGATGTCGAACTTCACGTCCTCGTAACGCTGGGCGTCGGCGTTGGAGAACAGGAAATAGGCCCGGCAATAGCCCTCGTTCGGCTCCAGCTTGTTGAGTTCCAGGCCGATGCCACCCGCCGCGCGGGCCTCGATCGTCGAACCCGCCAGGGCGCCCAGGGCCAGCAGGCCCGCCAGTAGGAAACCAAATCCGCGCATTGCACTCCGCCTTGTCGATCGCCTCACTCGGCCGCCGCCGACGCCCGCCCGTTCTAGCGCGTGCGGACGCGTAACGCCAGCCCGGCGCTTGACGTGCCCGCCGCCTTCGCTTAGCCCTGAGATTGTCGCAACCATGGAGGCGAAACGCACCATGCCCACGTCCTCGCGAAGCGAAGTCGAGCCCTTCCACCCGGCGCCGACCGCCTGGAAAGGCGGCGACATGGCGGCCGACGACAACTGGATCTTCCGCCTCGGCCCCGATCAGCTGGCGGAGCTGGAGGCGGCGGTGGCCGACGTCCGGGCCCGTGGCCTCTCGATCCTGGAGATCCGGCGGGAGGATTTCCCCCTGCCGAACCTCGGCCCGGCGCTCGCGGGGCTGCGCGACGAGCTGGTCGACGGGCGCGGCTTTACGCTGATCCGCGGCCTGCCGGTGGCGGCCTGGGGACGGGAAGCCAGCGCCGTCGCCTATTGGGGCATGGGCCGCCACCTGGGCGAGCCGATCACCCAGAACCCGCTCGGCCACATGCTGGGCCATGTGAAGGACATCGGCGCCGATGCCGACGACGTGGAGAAGCGCGGCTATCAGTCGAGCGACACTCTGCCCTTCCACACCGACGTCAGCGGCGATTTCGTCGCCCTGCTCTGCTTCAAGCCGGCGAAGCGCGGCGGCGCCAGCTCGATCGTCAGCTCCCTCGCGGTGCACAACGAAATCCTCGCCCGTCGCCCCGACCTGGCGCGCGTGCTGGCCGAGCCGTTCTACTGGGACCGCCGCGGCGAGGTGCCGGAGGGGCTGGAGCCCTATTATCCGCTGCCCGTCTTCAACTATCACGACCGCCACCTGAACGTGGCCTATCTGCGCCGCTTCGCCATGTCGGCCCAGCGCTTCGACGCGGTGCCCCGGTTGAGCGTCGCGCAGCTCGAAGCGATGGACCTGGTCGACGAGATCGCCAATTCGCCGGAATTTCGCCTCGACATGGAATTCCGCCAGGGCGACATCCAGGTTCTCAACAACCACATCATCCTGCACGCCCGAACCGAGTACGAGGATTTCGAGGAGCCGGCCGAGAAACGCCATCTGATGCGGCTCTGGCTCAATTGCGAGGCCGGCTGGCCGCTGCCCGATGCGTTCTATCATCGCTACGGCGCGCCGGTGGGCAAGGGGCGGCCGCGCGGCGTGCATGTCCCGGGCACAGTGCCGACGGCGCCCATCGACGTCGCCTGATCACCCTGATGGGACCGCCGCGCCAGGCGCCTGCACTCGGCTTCACGCCGACGCCCGAGGGCTTTCGCCGTGAGGACCTGACCGAGGCGCGGATCGCCGAGATCGGCCGCCTGATCGCCGCCGAGAGCGGTTGGCAGATCGCCAGCGAGGCCGAGCGCGAGGCCAGCCGCCGCGCCCTGGTCGAGGACGCCGCGCCGGGCGAGGACGTCTGGATCTTCGGCTTCGGCTCGCTGATGTGGAACCCGGCGCTGGATTTCACCGAGATGGTGGCGGGCCGGGTGCACGGCTATCACCGGCGCTATTGCCTGTGGACGACCTTCGGGCGGGCCTCGCCGGAGCGCCCGGGCATGGTGCTGGCGATGATGCCGGGCGGCAGCTGCCTAGGCATGGCGATCCGCATTCCCTGGGATCGGGCGGTGGCGGAAACCCGCCTGCTCTGGCGCCGCGAGATGATCTCGGGCGGCTATCTCGCCCGCCGCGTGCCCGTGCGGATCGCGGGCGGCGAAACCGTGCAGGCCATCGCCTTTCTCGCCAATCCCGACCACCCACGCTATGCGGGCCGGGTCGACGAGGCCTCGCAGATCGAGCATATCGCCTTCGCCGAGGGGCGCTTGGGGTGCGGGCGGGACTATCTCCACAACATGAAGCGCACTCTCGATGGCCTTGGCGTCCGCGACGGTCCGGTGCACCGCCTGCACCGCGGCGTGGTCGCCCGCCGGGCGGTCGACGGCCTCAGCTGAGGTGCGCGCGAAAACGCCGGCCGGCCTCGGCGATCACCTCCTCCACCCGTTCCCCCGCCAGCAGCGGCTGATGCACGGTCAGCCAGCCGCGATATCCGATATCCCGCAGTCGCGCGACCATCGGCGCTGGATCGATACCGGCCGGGTCACCGAGGGGGACGAAGCGCACCCCGACCGCGCCCCTGGCCCGGGTGGGAAACAGCGTTGTCGAGGCCGGATCGAGGGCGAGGTTCTGATAGTAGACATTACCGAGATGGGGCAGCAGGCGCGGCAGGGCGTCGATACCGGCGTCCCCGCTCGTCGCCAGCAGGTTGGCCGGTTCATAGGTCAGGCGAAAGCCGGGCGAGCCGACGGCGGCCACCGTTGCGAGCGCCTGATCCACGGTTTCGCACAGGCTGCCCCAGTGCATCTGATGGCAAAGCGTCAGGCCCCGCGCCCGCGCGGCCTCCGCCGCCGCCCGCGCCGGTGCCAGGTCTTCATCGCCGTGCGCCATGACGCGGACCCGGGTCGCCCCCAGGGCTTCCGCCAGGTCGAGATGCGGCGCGATGTTCGCGAGCGCCCGGGTCGTCTCGGCGTCGTTGGTGGCGATCGACAGGGCGCCGGTCACCATGGCGCAGGCGAGGCCGTGCGCCCTCAGGCTCGCGCGCACTTCGGCGACCCGGTCGGCGGCCGCCTCGACATCGACGACCGAGGGGCGCAGGGACAGCCCCTCGAAACCCGCTTCGGCCGCCAGCGTGGCCAGACGGTCGAAGGGCAGGGCGATTCGCGTTTTCGAACGCGGCGCCTCGGCAATTCTGACGGATAGCGCGAGCCGCATGGCGGTTCAGCCCGCCCGGGACCGGCTAGGCACGCATCTCATTTCGAGCTCTCCCCGGCTGATCGTTGGAAATCCAGGATAGGGCGATACCCGTCTCGGCGATAGCGTTTGTCGGGATGCGTAATGCGGATCCGCGTCGTCGACAGTCTCTCACTATCGAAGGCGATGGAGATTTCTTCGGTGACCAGGATCTCGCTGTCCCGGGTTTCAGCGATTCAGGGTGAGGCCGCCCGCGACGGACCATAGCGTCCAGTCGAGTATTGTCATGGTTTTCGAGCCCAGGAGTTGCTATATGAATGATGCAGGTTTGTATGAGTACGCCGGCAAAGTCTCGCGGAGAATGCATACCCCGAACCTGCGAGGCGATTGACGGCCGTCCGACATTGCCGAGAAGCAAATGAAGGTGAGATGGGAGAAAAGGGCGATGGTTGAACTGACCGCGCCAAGCTATGCACAGCCGGCAGCGGGTTTCCGCTCGCGAAAGTCTGCGCAGATGTGCGCCTATTTCGCCCTTGCGGACGGAGGCACAATAGAGAAGCTCAAGCTCATAAAGCTTATTTATCTGTCGGAACGCAAATTTCTTTCTGAATATCACCACCCGATGCTATTCGATGAGCTGTATTCTCTGCCGAATGGGCCGATTTGCTCTGCGACACTCAATGGAATCGATGGTATCATCCACGATGAATTGTGGAGTGAATATATAGCGCGGAACGGCAATATAGTCGTGGCTGTGTCATCTTTGGATAGAGACGGGCTTAACGAAGTCAGTGATGCAGAAATGGACGTGATTTCGAGCATTTGGGATGATTTTGGACAAATGACCTCATCCCAGATCAGAAACTATACCCATGAGCATTGCAAAGAATACACCGAGACCGAGAAAGCGCGTGTGCCTATTTCATACAGAAAGATTTTCGAAGCGCTCGGCGAAGAAGATGCTGCGGAAATAGCGGCAGAAATCGACGAAATGGTTCAAATCGAAGGCATTTTGTCCGCCTAATGTCTGTTGCTGGCCTGACGACAGGGAACACCATTCTTTTGCCAGGAACCCATCACAGCCAAGACAATCATCATCTTTGCGTGATTTTGAGCGATCCGGCTAAAAATCCCGGGCGGCAGACTCTCTTTGTTCCGATCATCACGGCGCGAAGGAAGTATGACGGCACATGCACACTGTATATCGGAGATCATCCATTCATCACACGGGTGAGCTGTATTCACTATGCTCGCGTGCAACAGCGTGCCGAAGATCATCTGCTCAGGATCGGTGATGTTCGCGAGCCGCTGGATACATCAGTGCTCGATCGGGTATGCGAAGGGCTTTTCGTATCAAGAATGTCACCACCATGGGCACGGCAATTCTACAACGACCACAATTGAGATAACCTTCCGGTGCGGTGAAGAGACGTCAAACCGAAACGAAATCACCTCCTCGCCCAGGGCAATCGCATTTCAGAATTTGCCGAGGAGTGACAGGAGATAGTCGTTGTTCCAAGCGGCGATTTTGAACTTGGCGCGCAGCGAGTCTTTTCGTGGATCCTTTCGCATGACATTGAGCGCCATGTGGCGCAGGACGGCGAGATTGTGCGGTCCATTGTCCTTGCGGGTTCTGTCTTGGTCTTCGTTCATTTGGACATCGAGGCACCAGTGCAGGCGGTTTTCGACCCCCCAGTGCGCCCGGGCAACGGGATTGAAGCGCTCGGCGTCGAGCGGCTGGCTGAGCAGGTAGTAGGCGGTTTCGCTCGACGTCTTCTCCGCGCACTCGCGGGTCCGGGTGACTTTGGCGACCGCCTTCAGGCCCGGCCAATGATGGCGCTCTTGCAGCCACTCGACGTGGCTGGAGACGAGAGCGGCACGGGTCTCGATGCGGCCATGATCGCCATCGACCGTGGTGTCGGTGGTGGTCGCTTCGGCTTTCGGATCGTCGAGGAAGGTTCTCACGTCGTCATGCAGCGTGCCTTGATTGCCCTTCAACGCCAGGGCGTAGTCACCCCCCTGCTCGATAATCTGGCTGGCGATGGCGCGCTGGCAATTGAGGGCGTCCACGGTCACGATCGTCCCCTCGAGGCTCAATAGTTTCAACAGCTTCGGCACGGCGGTGATCTCGTTGGACTTGGCGTCGGTGGCGACTTGCCCCAACACCAGCCGCTGATCACAGCCCCAGGCCGAGACCATATGCAGCGCCGACGTGCCGCTCGCCTTGTCGTAGGATCGCCGCACCACCTTGCCGTCGATCGCAATGACCCCTTGGCAGGTCTCGGAAAAGCGCGCCATGAAGCGCTGGAAGCAGGCGCCGAACGCCTCCGGATCCAGCAACCGGAACACCCGGCTGAAGGTGTCGTGGCTCGGCACGCCATGTTCGAGTACGAGAAATTCCCGCAGGAACGCCTCCTTTTCACGCGCGAAGATCGCCATGTCGACCGCCGTCTGACCGCCCGAGAGGACCGTGCACAGGGCGATCGTCAAGATCTCCAGCAGATCGTGACGCCCGGCATTGCCAGTCCGCGGATCCTCGAGACCCTCAAAGCACTCCAGAAAGCCTTCCATCGCAACCTCCACCCGTGAAAAGACCGGGTAGAATCGATTCGCGCCAATACCTCAAGATCAAACACGCACGTCAAGGCAATTCCAAATGCGATTCCCCTGCCTCCTCGCCGGGCTTGCCTCCACCGCGCGTCGGCTTCATCCTGGGATTCGAGATATGAGCGCGCGTCCCCACAGCTCGAGCGGCGTTACCGCCGTCCTCGGGCCGACCAACACCGGGAAGACCCATCTGGCGGTCGAGCGCATGCTGGCGTACGAGTCCGGCATGATCGGCCTGCCTTTGCGCCTGCTGGCGCGCGAGATCTACGACCGCGCCGTCGAGGTCAAGGGCCGGGCCCGGGTCGCCCTGATCACGGGCGAGGAGCGGATCCTGCCGCCACGCGCCCGCTATTTCGTCTGCACGGTCGAATCGATGCCGCGCGACCGCGAGGTCGACTTCCTCGCCGTCGACGAAATCCAGCTGGCGGCCGACGCCGAGCGCGGCCATGTCTTCACCGAGCGTCTGCTGCACGCCCGCGGCCGGCGCGAGACCATGTTTCTCGGCGCCGACAGCATGCGCTGGGCGATCCGTGCGCTGCTGCCGGATGCCGAGTTCATCTCCCGCCCACGGTTCTCGACGCTGCGATACGCGGGCGAGCGGCGGATCGCCCGCCTGCCGCGGCGCAGCGCCATCGTCGCCTTCTCGGCCGAGGACGTCTATGCGCTGGCCGAGGTGATGCGGCGCCAGCGCGGCGGATGCGCGGTGATCCTGGGCGCGCTCAGCCCGCGGACCCGCAACGCCCAGGTCGCGCTCTATCAGGCGGGCGAGGTCGACTATCTGGTGGCGACCGACGCCATCGGCATGGGCCTCAACATGAACGTCGACCATGTCGCCTTCGCCGCCTTGCGCAAGTTCGACGGCTTCATGCGCCGCCCGCTGCAGGCCGCCGAGGTCGCCCAGATCGGCGGCCGGGCCGGCCGCCACATGAACGACGGCAGTTTCGGTACCACCGCCGGTGCCGGCGCCATGGACCCGGAGCTGGTGGAGAACGTCGAGCGGCACGAGTTCGAGACCATTCGCCGCCTGCAATGGCGTAACCGCGATCTGGAATTCGCCTCGACCCGGGACCTGCTGCGCGCCCTGGACGCGCCCTCGCCCCGCGACCTGCTGGTCAAGGCCCGGCCGAGCCACGACCTGACGGCGCTGCGTCACTTGGCCCGCGATCCGGAGATCTCGGAGCTGGTGCAGGGCCGCGCCGCCGTACGCCGGCTGTGGGAGGTCTGCCGCATCCCCGACTTTCGCAAGACCATGACGGAGGCGCATCACCGCCTGCTTTCGGCCATCTATCGCCATTTGATGTCGCCGGCGGGTGTCCTGCCGGCGGATTGGGTCGCCGCCCAGGTCGAGGGCCTGGACCGGACCGACGGCGATATCGACGCCCTCTCGGCTCGTATCGCCCATGTGCGAACTTGGACCTACGTCACCCACCGCGGCGAGTGGACGCACGAGGCGGAGGCCTGGCAGGCCCGCACCCGGGAGATCGAGGACCGGCTTTCGGACGCTTTGCACCAGGCGCTCACCCGCCGTTTCGTCGACCGCCGCACCTCGGCCCTGCTGCGCGGCATGGGGGAACGCAAGGACCTGCTCGGCTCCATCACCGGCGAGGGCGACGTCCTGGTCGAGGGACAATATGTCGGGCAGTTGAAGGGCCTGAGCTTCACCCCCGACGTCGCCGACCCGGGCGCCGAATCACGGGCCGTCAAATCCGCCGCCAACCGGGTGCTGGTGCGCGAGGTCGCTATCCTCGCCGCCCATCTGGCGAACGCCGCCGACGGCGAGATCACCTGGCGCGAAGACAATCGCCTGTGGTGGCGCGACGCGCCCGTCGCCCGCCCGACCCCGGGGACGACCCCCCTGCGCCCCGTCGTCGCGCTGCTGCCCGTCGACCATGTCGAGGGCGTGTTGCGCGAGCGGGTGCGCCGCCGGCTCGACGATTGGCTGGGCGCCGAGATCGGACGCCGCATGGCACCCCTCGTCCGGCTTGCCGAGGCGGAGTTTTCCGGGCCGGCGCGCGGCATCGCCTATCAGTTGGTGGAAGGCCTTGGCGCAGTGCCGCGGGAGCGGGTCGCGGAGCTGATCGGCAGCCTCGACGCCGAGGGGCGGGCGGCGCTGAAAGCGCTCGGCGTTCGCCTCGGCTTCATCGACGTCTATCTCGCCGCCCAGCTCAAGCCGGCGCGGGCGGAGACGGCGCTCAGGCTTTGGGCGGCGCGCACCGGCCACGAGGTCGAGGTCGACCCGCCGGACGGCGGGCGGGTGTCCGCCCCGGTCGACGACCGGGTGCCGGAGGATCTGCTGCGGGCCCGCGGCTACCGGGTCATCGGTGCCCGGGCCTACCGCATCGACATGATCGACCGGCTCGCCGCACAGGCAATGGGGGCGGCCAAGCGCGGGCCGCTGGCGCCCGACCACCGGATGATGTCGATGCTCGGCTGCGGTGCCGACGAGTTGGGCGAGGTGCTGGGTGCGCTCGGCTACCGGGCCCGGGTCCATGAGGGGGAGACGCGCTACCACTTCCAGCCGCCGCGAAAGAAGCGCGCGGCGAAGCCGGGCAAGCCGAAGCCGGGCGGTGCCTTCGCGTCCCTCGAGTCGTTGCGCCGGGCGTGAGCGGGGCGGGCGACACGGCACCGGAACAGCGGGTCGATCGCTGGCTCTGGTGCGCGCGCTTTTTCAAGAGCCGGACGCTGGCGCAGAAGCTGGCGCAGTCCGGCAAGCTGCGGCTCAACCGCCGCATCGTCGACAAGGCGAGCCAGGCGGTGCGGGTCGGCGACGTACTGACCTTTCCCCAGGCGCGCGACATTCGCGTCGTCCGCGTCGAGGCCCTGGCCGAACGGCGCGGCCCGGCCCCGGAGGCTCGTGGCCTCTATGAGGACCTGACACCGCCACGCGAACCCGTCGAGGCCGCGCCCCCCGCGCCCCGTCGGGAACGCGGCGCGGGCCGGCCGACGAAGCGGGAGCGGCGCGATACCGATCGTCTGCGAGGTGGCGGGGATGGTTGAGACAGCCGGGACGTGCGTGGTAGGGAGGATCCCATGCTGACCCGTCTGAAGGCCCTGTTCGCCGCCGTCGAAGTCCGCGATGTCGGCCCGCACGACGATGCGGATTTGCGGCTCGCCGCGGCCGCCCTACTGGTCGAGGCGGCGCTCGGCGACGGCACCTTCGAGGGGACGGAGCGCGCGGTCATCGAGGCGCGGCTCGCCGATACCTTCGCGCTCGAGGCGGACGAGGCCCGCGATCTCATCGCCGAGGCCGAGGCCGCCGTCGGCGACGGTCATCAGCTGCTGCCCTACACGCGGGTGATCAAGGACCGCTTCGATGAAAAAGAGCGGATTCAGCTGGTTGAAATGTTGTGGGAAGTGGTTTACGCCGACGGCCAGGCGCATGACTATGAGGCCAACTTGCTCCGTCGGATCGCTGGCCTTATCTATGTCGCCGACCGGGACAGTGGGGCCGCGCGCAAGCGGGTGCTGGCGCGACGGGAACAGGAATCAGAGGCCGGGGGCTGCTCCGGCGACAAGCGGGATCAGAGGTGAAACGATGACCTATGTCGTGACGGAAGCATGCATCAAATGCAAGTTCATGGATTGCGTCGAAGTGTGCCCGGTCGATTGCTTCTACGAGGGTGAGAACATGCTGGTGATTCACCCCGACGAGTGCATCGACTGCGGCGTCTGCGAGCCGGAATGCCCCGCCGAGGCGATCATGCCCGACACCGAGGACGACACCGAGCGCTGGGTGGAAATGAACACCCAGTATGCCGCCGAATGGCCGAACATCACCCGCAAGGGCGAACAACCGGCCGATGCGGAGGACTGGAACGGCGTCGCCAACAAGTTCGAGGAACACTTCAGCACCAACCCGGGCCAGGGCACCTGACGCCCGGTCTCTGCGCTGGCCCTGGCTAGCCGGAGTCCCCTCCGGATGCTAGACTTTCCCTGCGAGCCCAGGGGCGGGCTCCGGGGAGGTGGCGAATGACAACGATCCTGCTGCCGTTCCATGACAATGCCGCGGCCGATACCGCAATGGCGGCCGCCGTGCAGATCGTGAACCGTTTCGGCGGTCACATCGAAGGGTTATTGGTTCGGCGTACCCAACAGATCATCGCGGCGGAGGGCTTCGTGCTGCCGCCGGAGAGCCTGACGCAGCTGGCCGACAGCGACGAGACGCTGAAAGCTCACGCCGATCGTTTCCGAAGTTTCATGGAGACGAGCGGCATTCCGGTGCTGGATATTTCCGATACCTCGTCGCGGATGACCGCCGACTGGCGTGAGGTCGACGGCATCGAAAGCCAGATCGTCGGGGATTACGGACGCCTGTTCGACCTGGTGCTGATCGGCCGGGTGCTGGACGAACCGACGGGAAGCTGGCTGGCGACCTGCGAGGCCGGCCTGTTCGAGAGCGGCCGGGCCGTGCTGCTGACCGGGAACCGGGTGCCGGAGAAGATCGGCGACCGGGTGATGATCGCCTGGAACGGCAGCACCGAGACGGCGCGCACGATCGCCGTCGCCATGCGGGTCCTGCGCGAGGCGAGTGCGGTGCGCGTGCTGACCGTCGAGGGCGGCACGGTGCCGGGGCCGAGTGGCCGGCAGATGGCGAACCACATGGTCAAGAACGGCGTCTCCAGCGACGCCGTCACCGCCGATCAGGCCGGACGCACTGTCGGCGAAACCATCGTCGAGGAAGCCCGCGCCTGGGGTGCCGATTTGCTGATCAAGGGGGCCTATACCCAGAATCGACTGCGGCAGATGATCTTCGGCGGCGCGACGCGCCACATTCTGCAATCGGCCGACATGCCCGTGCTGCTCGCCCACTGACGAAGGCGAGCCGGCGGGCGTTCACGAAGGGGTGAGAGCGCGGGCCATTTGCGCCGCCCCTCCCCATGTAGAAGTGTGACCGCCGGCATTGGGGGGCGTGGAAGGCGACTATGGCAGATGTTGAACCTTCGGGGGCGCGTTCCAGCCTCGTCAAACGTTACCTGCCCATCGCCGCCATCGTCGCGGCCCTCTCCGCGTTCCTGCTGGCGGGCGGGCATGATTATCTCAGCTTCGAAACGCTGCGCGCCCACCGCCTGGAACTGGAAACCTGGGTCGGCGCCAACACGCTGCTCGCCGTCGCCCTGTTTTTCCTGATCTACGTCGTGGTGGTCGCCTGCTCGCTGCCGGGCGGTTCCGTGCTGACGTTGCTCGGCGGTTTTCTCTTCGGCTTGTGGTTCGGTGGCTTCATCGTCGTCTTCGCCGCGACGATCGGCGCCGGCCTGCTGTTTCTGGCCGCGCGCCACGCCTTCGGCGACCTGCTGCGGCGCAAGGCCGGACCGACGATCCAGCGCATGGAGGCCGGCTTCCGCGAGAATGCGCTGAGCTACCTGTTGGTGCTGCGGCTGGTACCGTTGTTTCCCTTCTTCATCGTCAACCTGGTGCCGGCCTTCCTCGGCGTGCCGTTTTCGACCTACCTGATCGCGACCTTCATCGGCATCATTCCCGGCACCTTCGTCTACGCCAGCGTCGGCAACGGGCTCGGGGCCGTGTTCGAACAGGGGGGCGAACCCGACTGGGGCATCATCTATAATCCCGAAGTGTTCGGCCCGCTGGTGGCGTTGGCGCTGCTCTCTTGCGTGCCGATCGTCTACAAGCGGATAACGACCAGGCGGGCGGCCGGGGGAGATGCCCCGGGCCGGTGAGACGCAGGCGCGGGAGAACGAGGTCTTGGCGGCAGGCGACGACATCGACATCTGCGTCATCGGCGCCGGCGCGGGCGGCCTCTCGGTCGCCGTCGGCGCCGCTGGCATGGGCGCGCGCGTCGTGCTGATCGAACGCGCGGCCATGGGCGGCGACTGCCTGAATTACGGCTGCGTGCCCTCGAAGGCGCTGCTCGCCGCGGCGCACGCCGCGCACGAGGCGGGCCATGCCGATCGCTTCGGCCTCGCGCCCGCCCGCCTCGAGGAGGCCTCGCCCGGCGCGGTCCGTGCCCATGTCCAGGGGGTCGTCGCGGGCATCGAGCCGCAAGATTCCATCCAGCGGATGCAGGCGCTCGGCATCCGGGTGATTTCGGCCGAGGGCCGCTTCGCCGACGCCCGCACGATCATCGCCGGCGACGAGACGATCCGCGCACGCCGCTTCGTCGTCGCCACCGGTTCGGGTCCGCTGGTGCCGCCGATCCCCGGCCTGGACACGGTGCCCTATCTCACCAACGAGAGCCTGTTCGAGGACGTCGGACCGATTCCCCACCTCGTCGTCGTCGGCGGTGGTCCGATCGGCCTGGAGATGGCGCAGGCGCATCGCCGGCTCGGCGCCGAGGTGACGGTGCTGGAGATGGCGACGATCGCGCCGCGGGAGGACCCGGAGCTCGTCGACCTGCTGCGCAACCGGCTGCGCGGGGAGGGGGTGGAGGTCGCCGAAGGCTGGCGGGTCGAGGGGGTCGCCGGCGAGGCCGGCGCCATCGAGGTCACGGCATCGGCCGAGGGCGAAACGCGGCGCTTCGGGGGCAGCCACCTGCTGATCGCGGCGGGCCGGCGCCCCCATCTCGCGAGCCTGGATCTCGAGGCCGCGGGCATCCAGGCGGATCCGGGCGGCATCCGCGTCGATGCGCGGCTGCGCAGCACCAACAAGCGGGTCTACGCCATCGGCGATTGCGCGGGCGGTCCGCAGTTCACCCACGTCGCCGGTTATCACGCCGGCATCGTCCTGAAGAACATCCTGTTCCGGTTGCCGGCCAAGGCGGACCATCGGCTGGTCCCCCGGGTCACCTTCACCGACCCGGAACTCGCCCATGTCGGCAAGACGGAAGCGGAGGCACGGGCCGACGGGCGCGAGATCCGCGTGCTGCGCTGGGCCTTCGCCGAGAACGACCGGGCCCAGGCCGAGCGTGCGACCGAGGGCATGGTGAAGGTCGTCACCGACAAACGCGGCCGTATCTTAGGCGCCAGCCTGCTCGGCCCACGCGCGGGCGAGTTGCTGCAACCCTGGGTCCTCGCCATGGAGAACGGGCTTTCCATCGCCAAGATGGCGACGACCATCGCGCCCTATCCGACCCTGGCCGAGGTCAACAAGCGGGTCGCCGGCAGCTTCTACACGCCGAGCCTGTTCGGCCCCCGGACCAGGCGGCTGGTCCGCCTGCTGGCGGCCTTCGGCTAGGGCGGGCCGGGTATGAGCGACCGTTTGGATGCGCCGGAAGACCGCCCCCGCACCGCGATCGCCGGCGGCCTCTCGGCGCGGCTGCTGTTCCTCACCGTGTTTTTCGTCATGTTGAGCGAGGTGCTGATCTATGTGCCCTCGATCGCCAACTTCCGCCAGACCTACCTGACCTCCCGCCTGGTCGACGCCAACTTGGCGGCGATGGCGTTGCGGGCGACGCCGGACCAGGCGGTCAGTGTCGAGTTGGCGCAGGAACTGCTGGACGCGGCCGACGTGCGCATGGTGGTGCTGAAGCGGGAGAAGACGCGCAGCCTGCTGCTGGGCGAGGATACGCCGCCTGAGGTCGACGCCAGCTTCGACCTCAGGACCGAGGCGCCGATGATGATGATCATGCGGGCCTTCGAATCGCTGATCGAGGGAGAACGCACCCTGCTGGTCGTCGGCGGCTTCCCCGATGCCAGCCCCGGCTTCGTCGAGGTGATCCTGGACGAGGCGTCGTTGCGCGCGGCGATGATCGACTATTCGATCAACATCCTGCAGCTTTCGATTCTGATTTCGCTGGTCACCGCGTCGCTGGTCTTCCTCTCCCTGCATTTCCTTTTCGTCAGGCCGATGCGCGACATCACCGCCGCGATGATCCGCTTTCGCGAGGGGCCGGAGAACGCCGGCAACGTCATGCCGCCCAGTACCCGGGCCGACGAGATCGGCGGTGCCCGGCGTGAACTCGCCCGCATGCAGCGGGAAATTCGCGCGGCCCTGCGGCAGAAGACGCACCTCGCCGCGCTCGGCTCCGCCGTCGGCAAGATCAATCACGATCTGCGCAACATGCTGGCGACGGCGCACCTGGTGTCCGACCGGCTGGCGGCGAGCGACGATCCCGATGTGCGCCGGGCGACGCCGACCCTGGTGGCGGCCCTCGACCGGGCCGTGGCGCTCTGCACCGCGACCCTCGATTACGGCAAGGCGGAGGCGCCGACGCCCCGCCTGACCCGGTTCCGCCTGCGCCCGCTGGTGGACGAACTGATGGAGCATGTCGGCCTGGATGCGGAGAGCAACGTCGCCTGGCTGAACGACGTCGCCCCGGATTTCGAGGTGACGGGCGATCGCGACCAGCTGTTTCGCGTCCTCCAGAACATCTCGCTCAACGCCATGCAGGCGATGCGCTACGACGGCGCCTTCACCGTCAGCGCCGAGCGCGAGGGCGACAATGCGGTCATCGAGCTCGCCGACGAAGGTCCCGGCCTGCCCGCACGGGCGCTGGAGCATCTCTTCGAGGCCTTTGCCGGCTCGGCCCGGCAGGGCGGCACCGGCCTCGGCCTCGCCACGGCGCGCGATCTGGTGCGCGCCCACGGCGGCGAGCTGGAACTGGCGAAGAGCGACGAGACCGGCGCCACCTTCCGCATCACCCTTCCCGCCGGGCGGTAATCTCGGCTAGATTCGCTGCATGAGGCAGGGTGGCGAAACGACCGCGGGACGCCGGCGGTTCGATCTGGTGATGGCACCGCATCGGAGCCTCGGCCCGCGCGGCTTCTGGATCCTGATGGCCGTCGTGTCGGCCATCGGTTTCGGGGCCGGGATCGCCTTCATGCTGGCGGGCGCCTGGCCGGTGCTGGGTTTCCTCGGCCTCGACGTGGCGGCGATCTATCTCGCCTTTCATTTCAGCTACCGCGCGGCCGGGTTGCGCGAGCGATTGAGCCTGGAGAACGACGACCTGGTGCTCGCCCGCCGCTATCCGGGCGGGCGTGTCGAGCGCTGGCGTTTTCCCGCCGCCTGGGTCCGGGTCCAGGCCTGCGAGGACGAGGATGGCCGCGGCCGGCTCACGCTCGCCAGCCACGGCCGCGAGGTTGCCTGCGCCGCCTTCCTGAGCCCGGGCGAGCGCGCCGAGATCCTGGCGGAAGTTCGCCGTGCCCTTCATCGCCGTCTGCAGCCGTCGTAACGTCGTTTCCGAGGATATCGCTCATGCCCGTCTCCCTCTCCGCCAACGTCAATGCCATCGCCGAGCTGCGCAACCGGCGCGGCCTGCCCTGGCCGTCCGTGGTCGGCATCGCCCGGATCGCACTCGAGGCCGGGGCGGCGGGTATCACCGTCCATCCCCGCCCCGACGAACGGCATATTCGCCCGCACGACGTCGTCGAGCTGGCGGCGATGATCCGGGCCGAGTTTCCGGACCGGGAGTTCAACGTCGAGGGCAACCCGGACGCCCGTTTCACCGAGCTGGTGGAGCGGGTCCGGCCCGACCAGGTCACCTTGGTGCCGGACGACATTCGCCAGGCGACCTCGGATCACGGCTGGCCGATCGCCCAGCACCACAACTTCCTGACGGATATCATCGCCCGCCTCAAGGATACCGGCATGCGAGTGTCGATCTTCGTCGACCCGGAGCCGGAAGCCGCCAGCCTCGCCGCCGACGTCGGCACCGACCGCATCGAGATCTACACCGGGCCCTACGGCGGCGCCCTCGACGCCGAGACGCGGGCCCGCGAACTCGCTGCCGTCGTGGCGACCGGGCGCCGGGCGGCGGAGGTCGGCCTCGATCTCAACGCCGGGCACGACCTGACCCTCGATAATCTGCCGCCCCTGGTGGGTGCCTTGCCGAACCTGCTCGAGGTCTCGATCGGCCACTGCCTGACCGCCGACGCCCTCCTCTACGGCATGGCCGGTGCGGTGCGGCGCTACCTGGTGGCCTGTGGGCAGGAGAACGTCACGTGATGGGGGAGGGACAGCGGGGCAGGGACTCGCCGTTCGGAGTCGCCGAACATTTCCATATTATGTAATTCCGCACGCCGCCGGTTCGAAACATCGGACGGGCGGCGTGCGCTTCGGGTCGAGATCGATCACTATCGACGAACGGATCCTGGATCCGCGTCAATCGATCGCCAGTGGTAGGTCGTCTCCGTACTTTTCGAGCAGATCATCCACGGCTTCCAGCAACAGGTCGTGCTGCGTCACCCGCGTCCCGCGTTTGGCATCGAGTACTGCGGCCAGCAGTTTCAGCTTCAACCAAGTCTCGGGCAGCAAGCGCAGGGTCTGGCCTTTCAAACGAGGCTGACCCTCCCTCTCCGGCGATTTCACAACGCGTCACAGCCTCCATGTTCGCCACTGTTCAGCCTCGTCGAACCTTGATGATGGGTAGCAGATTGATAGTTTGATAGCAAAATATTTTCATCGCATGTCATCTCTATCGATTGCTATCAGTCTTCTCTGCTGCTAGGTTGCCCGATCGGATGGATCCGTACCGGCGCCTGAAAGGCGAATGCGCTAGTTAGCCCGCCGAGAGGGACAGGGCGACTACCCGATAGACATCCAACCAAACAAGCACCGTGGCCAAGCGGCGATCGCTGGCGTCGTCATGGGTGCGCCCTTCAGGAAAGACACCATGAAAAAGCAAACCATAACGAACTTCATTTGGGGCGTCGCCGCGGGAGGCGTCGCCCTGGCCGTTATTCTGTTCGCTACCGGGTTCGCCGTGACCAGTTCGACGGCGGAACAGCAGGCCCGCTCGACCGCGCAGTCGGCCGTCGCCGAAAGCCTCGCCAAGATCTGCGTCGCCCAATTCGAGATGGCGCCGGACAAGGCGACGAAGCTCGCGGCCATGAAGGACCTCAGCAGTTGGCAGCGCGGCAACTACGTGCAGGACCAGGGCTGGGCGACCATGCCTGGGAGCGACAGCAGTGCCGGATCCGTCGCTTCCGAATGCGCCCTGCTGCTGAACGAGATGACGGGCTGAGACGAGCCGATCTCGAGCCCACCAGACGCCGCTTCGCAGGTAGCACAGGGAAGGGAGGCGCAATGGTCGAAGGTCGCCTGATCATACGTTTGGCGGGTCACGTCGCGCGCCTCCATTTTCTAGCCCTGTTTTGCCTTTTCGCCATACCGCAGGCCGGTGCAAACACGGACGTGCCGGCGAATGCACGGGCGACGACGCACGGCGAGGGGTGGGAATGCCTCGAGGGCTATCGCCGCAAGGACGATCGCTGCGCCGCCGTCGCCGTGCCGGACAATGCCTATTCGACGGGACGCGGCTATGGCCGGGGGTGGGCGTGTCGCCGCGGCTACGGCCGCCAGGCGGAGCGTTGCGTGGCGCTTCCGCTACCGGAGAACGCATACTTGAGCGAATCCGGTGATCGCTGGCATTGCAACAGGGGCTACCGACGGCGCGGTGACGCTTGCAGCGCCGTGGTCGTGCCGCTGCACGGCTATCTCGAAGAGTCGGGTGAGCGCTGGAGCTGCGATCGCGGCTACAGGAAGACGGCGGACGCCTGCCTGCAAGTCGAGGTGCCGGAGAACGGGTACCTCGTCGGCTCGTCGCGCAACCCCGACTGGGCCTGCGAGCGCGGCTATCGCAAGGCGGAACGGGCCTGCAGGAAGATCGTCATCCCGGAGAATGGCTATCTCGCGCCCTCGGTCTCGGGAACCAGCTGGAAGTGCGAACGCGGCTATCGCGCGGCGAACGACCGTTGCGCCAAGGTTCCGGTACCGGAGAACGCGCACCTCGACGTCGTGGGCAATGACTGGAACTGCGACAAGCCCTACCGAAAGGCCACCGACGGCTGCGTATTGCGGTAACGCCGAGGGCCGGCGCTTTCGACCCGGGCCATGGAAATCTTGGCCCGGAGATTTCCGCAGATGATCCACCCGTGACACTCTGGCTCCGAAGGTGCAATAGTTCGACCAGTTCCAAAGTGGCGGCTATCTAGTGTTTCAAGGGAACATGATCGGATGGATTGCAAATGCCTTCGAGGCCACCGGGGGGCGACAATCACACTCGATGCGAATGGCTGGTCGCCCGAATTCTCGTTCCGGTCTGTGCACGGGCTGAAGTACCGACCCGGGGGTGACATGATCGACGTGGCCACGTCGCCATGAGTTCGCAGAATCGACTTCTCCCGCTAGGCCCGACAGAGGCCGCATCCGGCGCGCCTTTGCGGGTTTCGTTCGAGTTCTTCCCTCCGAAGTCCGCGGAAATGGAGGCCTCGCTTTGGCGGGCCGTTGAACGATTGGCTCCCCTTGCACCCAGCTTCGTGTCCGTCACCTATGGCGCCGGCGGCACCACGCGCGAGCGCACCCATCGCACGGTAGCCCGCCTCGCGCGCGAGACGCGGTCGCCGGTCGCCGCGCACCTCACGTGCGTCGGAGCCGAGACGGGTGAGATCGATGACATTGCGCGGCGTTATCAGGATGTGGGAGTCAAGCACATCGTGGCCCTTCGCGGTGACCCGCCCGAAGGCGCGGACAGATATTCGGCCCATCCCGGCGGCTATCGTGACGCCTGCGCCCTGGTGAGCGGTCTCAAGCAGATCGCTGATTTTGAGATTTCCGTGGCGGCCTATCCGGAGATCCACCCCGACGCCGCCTCCTCGCAGGCTGATCTCGATAATCTGAAACGAAAGATCGACGCCGGCGCAGATCGGGCAATCACTCAGTTCTTCTTCGACACCGATATCTTCCTTCGCTTCCAGGAACGCGCCCGGGCGAACGGCATTTGGGTGCCGATCGTGCCCGGCATTCTGCCTGTGACCAATTTCCAGACGGTCCGCCGCTTCGCCAACGCCTGTGGCACCAGCGTTCCGGCCTGGATGACGCATCTCTTCGAACATCTCGACGACGATGCGGAGAGCCGAAAACTCATCGCCGCGACCGTGGCGGCGGAGCAATGCCACGCCCTGCGTCGCGCGGGCGTCGGCGAATTTCACTTCTATACCCTGAATCGATCCGACCTGGTATTCGCTATCTGCCATATTCTTGGGACCCGCCCGGGGACGATGTGAACCACGCCTCCCGCAGCGGCGGCGACGGCGATTGAGCAACGACCCGCAAACCTGTTACCCATGTCCCGACACCGACGAACACCCCGTGACGCAACCGAGGAGAAGATACCATGGCCTATGCGCCGTTCGACCTGACAGGAAAAGTCGCGCTGATTACCGGCGGCAACAGCGGCATCGGCTTGGCCATGGGCGAGGCGGTGGCGGCAGCGGGCGGGGATGTCTGCATCTGGGGGACCAACGCCGAGAAGAACGAGGCGGCCGCCGCGCAACTGACCGAACACGGCAGCAAGGTCGCCGCCTTGCAGTGCGACGTCTCGGATGAAGCGGCGGTCGAGGCCTGTTTCGCCGAGACGCTGGCGCGCTTCGGGCGGGTCGATGGCTGTTTCGCCAATGCGGGCGTCAGCGGGCGGGCTGGCGTGAGCACCGGCCGCGCACCCGCCTTCCACGAGATGCCGACGGATGATTGGCGTCGGGTGCTGGGTGTCAACCTGGACGGCTCCTTCTTCACCTTCCGGGCGGCGGCGCGCCATATGGTGGAACGCGGCGGCGGCGGCCGGATGGTCGGCACGGCCAGCCTGGCGGCGATCAGCGGCCAGGCCCGGGGCCAGCACTATGCCGCGACCAAGGGCGCGATGATCGCGATGATGTATGCCCTCTCGGTCGAGTATGGCCGCCACGGCATCACCGCCAACACGATCCTGCCCGGCTGGATCGAGACCGCGATGACCGAGCGGACCTTCGCCTGGGACAAGTTCTCCGACGCCGTCATGCCCCGCATTCCGCAACGCCGCTGGGGCCAGGGCGACGACTTCGGCGGTATCGCCGTCTATCTGATGTCGGACGCCAGCGCCTATCACTCGGGCGATACCTTCGTCATCGACGGGGCCTACTTCCGCTTCTGACCCTGCGCCGGCATTGGTCGAGGCGGGACGGGGCGCCTTAAGGCCCTGTTTACCGTCTTTGCCTAAGCTTTTCGCCATGATGTCGCTTGAGTCCCTTCTGCTCTCCGACGCGGCGACGATCCGCGAGGCCATCGCCGTGATCGATGCGGGCGAGCGGCGGACGGCGCTCATCGTCGATGCCCACTTCAAGCTCATCGGCATCATCCGTGATGCCGACGTGCGCCGCGGCCTGCTGGCCGGCCTGGGGCTGGAGACGCCGGCGGCGCGGGTGATGAACACCGAGCCGGTGGTCGGCTATCCCGCGATGAGCCGGCGCAACCTGGTCGACTACATGCGGGCCCGGCGGCGCGACATGCTGCCGATCGTCGACGCGGCCGGCCGCCTGGTCGGCGTCGAATTCCTGGTCGACACGATCCAGGCCGAGGCGCAGCCGAACGAGGTGGTGGTGATGGCCGGCGGGTTTGGCCGGCGCCTCGGCGCGCTCACCCGCGACTGCCCCAAGCCGCTGTTGAACGTCGGCTCCCGCCCGATCCTGGAAACCATCATCGAATCCTTCGCCGAGCAGGGTTTCCGCCGCTTCTGGATCGCCGTGAACTACCTGGCGCCGCGTATCGAGGCGCATTTCGGCGACGGCCGCCATTGGGGCGTCGAGATCGAATATCTGCGCGAGGAGGCGCCGCTCGGCACCGCCGGCGCGCTTTCGCTGCTGCCACGCCCCCCGACGCACCCCCTGATCGTGATGAACGGCGACATTCTGACCAAGGTGCGCTTCGACGAGTTGATCGGCTTCCATCGCGAGGCCCGGGCGCGGGCGACCATGTGCATCCGCCGCCATGAGGTCACCATCCCCTACGGCGTGGTCGAGGCGGCGGACGGCTATTTGTCGGGCATGGTCGAGAAGCCGCGACAAAGCTGCTTCATCAACGCCGGCATCTATGTGCTGGAGCCGGAGCTGATTGCCGCCCTCGCCCCCGGCCAGCCCCGCGACATGCCCGACATCGTCGAGGCGGCGATGGTGCGGGAACGCGCCGTCGCGCTCTTCCCGATCCGGGAATACTGGATGGACATCGGCCAGATCGAGGATTTCAAGAAGGCCAACCAGGACATCGCCGAGCTGTTTCCCACGCCCGAGGCCGCCGCCCCGCCGGCGCCGGCACCGCCATGGCCCCGCGTCGGATTGGCGTCGTAACCGGCGGGCGGGCCGATTGGGGCCTGCTGCTGCCGGTGTTGCGCGCGCTCCGGGCCGCGCCGGACATGGAATTGCGGCTGATCGTCAGCGGCGGCCATCTCTCGTCCCGCCATGGCGACACCCGGCGCGAGATCCGGGCCCAGGGCTTCGAGATCGCGGCGGAAGTGCCCTGCCTCGCCGAGGGCGACGATCCGCTGTCGCTCTGCCGTGCCGTCGGCAGGGGGGTCGAGGGTTTTGCCCAGGCCTACGCGGCGACGGCGCCGGATGTCGTGCTGCTGCTGGGCGATCGCTACGAGATCCTGGCCGCGGCCGAGGCCGCGATGCTGAGCGGGTTGGTCGTCGCGCACATATGCGGCGGCGACGTCACCGAGGGGGCGTTCGACGATTCGATCCGTCATGCCGTCACCAAGATGGCGCATTTGCATTTCGTCTCCAACGAGGGTTCCGCCCGCCGGTTGCGCCAGCTGGGCGAGGATCCGGCCGCGATCCGGGTGACCGGCAACCCGGGGCTGGATCTGTTGCGCGACATGGCATTTCTCGACCGGGCGGCCTTCGAGGATCGCATCGCCATGACGCTCCGCCCGCGCAACCTGTTGGTCACCTATCACCCGGAAACCCGTGCGGAGGGTGAGACCGCCGCCGACCTGGACGCCTTGTTGGCGGCCCTCGACGGGCTCGGCGAGGATGTCGGGCTCATCCTCACGCAACCGAATGCCGATCCCGGGCATGGCGCCTTCCAGCGCCGCCTGGAGGCCTTCGCCGCGCGGCCGAACGCCGTCCTGCATGCCGCCCTCGGCCAGCAGGGCTATTTCTCCGCCATGCGTCACGTCTCGGCCATGGTCGGCAACTCGTCCTCGGGGCTGATGGAGATGCCGAGCTTCGGCAAGCCGACGGTGAACGTCGGCGGGCGCCAGGACGGCCGGCCGCGCGCCGCTTCGGTGATCGACGTAGCGCCCCGGGCCGCGGCGATCCGGGGCGCAATCGAACGCGCGCTCGCCCTCGACTGCGCCGGCACCGTCAATCCCTATGGCGACGGTCACGCCGCGGCCCGCATTCTCGCCGGCTTGCGTGAGGCCGGCCCGGCCCGCGCCCTGTTGCGCAAGACATTCCACGATATGGGAGCGCATGCGGCATGACAGATCCCGCCATCACCGTCATCGCCGAGGCCGGCGTGAACCACAACGGCGACGCCGGGATGGCGCTGGCCCTGGTCGACGCCGCCGCGGCCGCCGGCGCCGATGTGGTCAAGTTCCAAACCTTCAAGGCCGACGCCATGATCGCCGCCTCGGCGCCGAAGGCGCGTTATCAGCGCGAGACCACGGGCGCGGCGGAAAGCCAGCTCGAGATGGTTCGCCGCCTGGAGTTGTCGCCGACGCTGCATTCGGAATTGATCGCGCGCTGTGCGGCGCGCGACATCGAGTTCCTCTCGACTCCCTTCGACGCGGAGAGCCTGGCGCTGCTGCAGGATCTCGGCTTGCGCCGCCTGAAGGTGCCTTCCGGTGAAATCACCAACGGCCCGTTGCTCGTGCGTCTGGCGGCGAGCGGCCTGCCCCTCATCGTGTCGACCGGGATGGCCGACCTGGCGGAAGTCCGGGCGGCCCTGGATCTCCTGGCCTATGCGATGGTGCACCGTGAGGCGGTGCCCGAAGCCGGACGCCACGCAGGTTTCGCCGGTCGGGCCGAAGGTCGCGCGGCCTTGGCCCGGCGGGTGACGCTGCTGCATTGCACGACGGAATATCCGGCGCCCATCGCCTCGGTCAACCTGAAGGCGATGGACAGCCTGGCGGCGGCCTTCGACCTGCCGGTCGGCTATTCCGACCATACCGAGGGGATCACCACGCCGATCGCGGCGGCCGCCCGGGGCGCGGTGGTGATCGAAAAGCACTTCACCCTCGACAGGGCCCTGCCGGGCCCGGATCATCGCGCGTCCCTGGAGCCGGACGAGCTCGCGGCGATGGTGGCGGGCATCCGCCAGGTCGAAGCCGCCCTCGGCGACGGGGTCAAGGCGCCACAACCGTGCGAGCTGGGCAATGCCGAGGTTGCCCGCAAGAGCCTGGTCGCCGCCCGCGCCATCCGCCCGGGCGAGTGTTTCAGCGCCGACAACCTCGCGGCGATGCGACCCGGCACCGGCATCTCACCGATGGCCTTCTGGTCCTATGTCGGCCGGCCCGCCGACCGTGCCTATGCGGCGGGTGAACTGATCGAGGCCGGGGCCGGCGGATGAGCGTCCTCCTCTTCACCAAGTCCGATTGCTGGTCACGCCGCGCCCAGGCGGCGGCCCGGGAGGCTTTCGGTGCCAGGCTCACGGTTCTCGAGGGCAACCGCGGCGATGGCTTTCCGCAATTGCCGACGGTGGATGCGGGCACCGTCCTGCTTTCCTTCCTCTCGCCCTGGATCTTGCCGGCGGAACTGCTGGTGGCGGCGGGTCCGGCGCTCAACTTTCATCCGGGCAGCGCAAACTATCCCGGTATCGGCTGTTACAACTTCGCACTCTATGAGGGCGCGCGGGACTTCGGCGCCGTCTGTCATCACATGGCGGCCCGGGTCGATTCCGGTGACATCGTCGCCGAGCGGACCTTCGAGATCGCGCCGGACGAGCGGGTCGAGACCTTGAAGCTGCGCACCATGGAAGTGATGGCGGCGATGTTCGAGGAGATCGTCGCCGAACTCGCCCGCGGCCGGGTCCCGGCGGCGGCGGGTATCGCGTGGACGCGGCGTCCCTTCACCCGGCGTGAGTTGGAAGAGCTCTGCCGCCTGGTACCGACGATGGACGAGGCGGAGATGCGCCGGCGAATCCACGCGACGGCCTATCCTGGCTTTCCCGGCGCGCGGATCGAGATCGCCGGAACCGTGTTCCGGGCAGAGGTTCCCGCCGGCCCGGCACTCGCCTGAACGGCAGCGTTAATTCGATCTTAAGTCCGCGCGCAGATGCTGGACGGCAATTCCGCCCTGCCCGGCGAAGGAGCCTGTCATGAACGTCATCCGCCAAGATCTCGTCGTCCGCAGCGCCCCGGTCTGGCGACCGAGCGCGGAGTCCCCCTGGCAGTTCGACGCCAATGCCACCTTCAACGAAAAAGTCTTCAGCGAGGACTGGAAGGCGCATCGCGGCGAGGACTATCAGCAGTACCGGCACGACTGGCACCAGGTGCCGGCGACGAAGACGGAGCTCGACTTCCCGCTGCATCTCGACATCGAGACCACGACGCGCTGCAACCTGCTGTGCCCCATGTGTCCGAGGACGTTGCTGGTGGAGAAGGGGACCTTCAACGACTTCGGCTTCATGACCCGGGCGGAATACGCCTCGATCATCGACCAGGGCGCGGCGTATGGCTTGCGTTCGATCAAGCTCAACTATCTGGGGGAGCCGCTGCTGCACAAGGACGTTCCCTGGCAGGTCGCCTATGCCAAGGAAAAGGGCGTCGTCGACGTGCTGATGAACTCGAACGGCACCGCGCTCACCAAAAAACTCGGACGCCGCCTGCTGGAAGCCGGCGTGGACGGCCTCTTCGTGTCCTTCGATGCGGCCAATCCGGCCGACTATGCCCGCCAGCGTGTCGGCGCCACGCTCGGCCGGGTGATCGACAACCTCTATTCCTTCGTCCGCCTGCGCGACGAGATCCGCCCCGGCTGCCAGATCCGCGTTTCCATGGTGATGTACGACGAGCCGAAATGGCGCGACCAGTTCGCCGCCCTGCAGGTGATGTGGCGCGACCTGGTCGATGCGGTCGGCTACAGCTACTACGTCGAGCGTGACGACGACGCCCATGGGGAATACGACCCCGTGCCCGGCTTCCACTGCGCCCAGCCCTTCCACCGGATGTTCCTGAAGAACAACGGCAACGTCACGATCTGCTGCTTCGACGACAAGGACGAGATCATCCTCGGCAACTGGCGCGAGGAAAAGCTGCACGCGATCTGGAACTCGGAGGCCTACCGTGAGATCCGCCGGCTGCACGCCGAGGGCCGCTATCACGAAATGGATCTCTGCCGGAAATGCTACTTCCCGGTTTCCCAGAAGCAGGCCGACGTCGCGAGCTAGATCACGACCGCCCGCTCGCCGAAGCTGGCCGGCCGCGCGGCGGTGGAGCGGGCAATTGCCGCCGGGGTGGGCAGGTGATCGAGGTAATCGCCGGCAACCGCATCGGTGAAATCGGCGTTGCGGCTATAGCGGATCTGCAGGTCACGATCCTGCGTGGCCGGCGCGCCGGCGAAGAGGTCGCCGCCGGCGATGCGGGCGATGAGGCCGTGCTGCGCGGCGCGGACCGCCGCCATGCCGAGGTCGAAGGGATCATGCGGACCGGGGGCGGGGAAGGCATGGAAGAGGATGTCGCCGCTGTCGAGGCCTTCGGAAAGCAGATGGACCGTTGCCCCCACCAGGTCGGCCCGCCCGTCGGCGAGCGCCCAGAAGTTGCAGGACGAACCGCGATAATAGGGTGAGACGCCCATGTGGATATTCGCCGCCCGGCCGGCGATCAACCGCTCGCAGAGCGCGCCCTTGATCCAGCTGGCGCCAAAGACGACGAAATAGTCGGCGTCCAGCAGCGGCGCCAGGTCCCCCGGCGACAGGTCGGAGAGATCGCCCATTTTGACGACCAGCGCGCGTACGTTGGCGGGCAGCGGACGGGGTCGGCCGAACAGGCGCGCCTCGGCCCGCATGACCTCGGCGAAATAGCGCTGCATGATCGCGCTTCGGGCGAAGAAGTCGGCTCGTGCGCCGGGAAAGATGGTGGTGCATTCGACGACGGCGGCGACCTCGTCGGCGACGTCGGCCAGCGCTTCCAGCAGCGCCAGGTGACGCGGCTGGTTCGAGGTGAAGACGCTGATTTTCATTGGACCTCGCGCTTCCGTTCGGACCACTTTCGGGCAACAGGGTTAAGGCGATCTTAAGCTGGCGCCGCCAAGCTTGGCGGCGAGAAGGGAGACGCCGCCCATGCCCGCACCGCCGCACGGTCTGATGTTTCACCACTTCCACGACGCGGTCCATCCGCCGATCCAAGGTTCGATCTCGGCCGAGGGGTTCTGTGAACTGCTGGACTTCGTCGGCCGTTCCCGCATCCTGCCGGCCGAGGATTGGCGCTGCCGCGCCGAGAGCGGCCGTTTGCGCGACGGCGAGCTGTGCCTCACCTTCGACGACAACCTGCGTTGCCAGTACGACATCGCCCTGCCGGTGCTCGAAGCGTATGGCCTCACCGCCTTCTGGTTCGTTTACACCTCGCCCCTCGAAGGCGTCGCTGAAACACTGGAAGTCCATCGCCACTACCGCAATACGGCGTTCGCGGACGTCGATGAATTTTACGCGGCCTTTTTCGCCGCCCTGGCGACCTCCCCCTGGGGAGCCGAGGCGGAGGCGGCGCTGGCCGGCTTCGATCCTGCCGGCTATCTAGCGGAGCTTGCCTTCTACAGCGACGCGGACCGGCGCTTCCGCTTTGCCCGCGACCGCATTCTCGGGCCGGAACGCTATGACGAGACCATGGTGGTGATGATGCGCCGCTCGGGCTACGACGTTGCCGACGCGGCGACGCGGCTGTGGATGGGGGCGGGGGACTTGCGCCGGCTCGCCAGCGGCGGCCATGTCATCGGCCTGCACTCGCACAGCCACCCGACCGACCTGAAAGCGCTGCCCGCCGATGCGCAGGCCCGCGAATACGCCCGCAATGCCGAAGTCCTCCGCGCCGAGGTGGGTGTTGCGGCCGACAGCATGGCGCACCCGACCAATTCCTACGGGCCCGAGACGCTGGCCTTGTTGCACCGCCAGGGCGTGCGCCTCGGCTTCCGCGCGAACCTGGCGTTGGCTGAGTACGGGCCGTTGGAGCACCCGCGCCGTGATCACGCCGAGGTCATGGCGGCGATGCACCTGGCCGCCTGACGCCCCGGTTTACTGCGCGGCGACGGCCCGCAGGCGGATCGGTGGTGCCGGTTTCTGTTGCACGGCGGCGTTGAGCGCGGCGACCTCCGGATGGGCGTCGAGCCAGGCGACGATCTCGTCGAGCCCGAAAACCCGGCCGGGGCGATGCAGCGCCTCGATCACCCGCCGCACCACCTCGAAGTCCGGCGCCTCGTCCACGGTCAGCCGCAATTCGGGCCGGCGAAGACGGGCCTCCGCGACCGCGAGCGTTTCGCAGCGAAAGCGCTCCGTCTCGGTGAAATAGCCGCCCCAGACCTCGGTCTCCCGCGTCGCCTTGAGGGCGCAAGCCTCGGCCAGCGCCGTGCGCCGCAAGCCGTAGCAGAAGGTGCCGAAGGGCAGGCCGTCGATCTTCACATAGTCGGCCCGGCGCTCCGCCATGAGATCGATCAGGCGGTCGAGATGGGGCGGGTCGACGAAGGGGCAGTCTGCGGTGCAACTGGCGACGAGATCGACGTCGAAGGCCTCGGCCGCGGCCAGCAGGCGGGCCAGCACGTCGTCCGGATCGCCGCGAAAGACCTCGATCCCCTCCTCCCGGGCGACGGCTTCGAGGGGATCGTCCTCAGCTATCGTCGAGGTGCACAGCACGATCCGTTCCGGCCGCTTTGCCAGGCGCAGCCGGCGGATCATGTGAACCAGCATCGGCTCGCCCAGGATCGGCTTGAGGACCTTGCGCGGCAGGCGGGTCGACTTCAGGCGGGCGGTGATGAAGGTCGCGACCCTCACGCCACGTCCTCCCAGCGCACCAGTTCCTGCGAGGCGAGGTCGCGGCGCAGGCGGCGGCCGATCAGCTCCGGCGTCCGGTCGGGCGGCAGGCCCAGGGCGTCCGAGCGGAGGTAGACGAGATCCGCCGCGTCCAACGCGTGGCCGGCGGGGAGGGCCTGGGCGACGACGACGCTCTTCTTGGAATAGACGCGATAACGCTCCTCGTCCTCCGAGAAGGGTCGGGGCACGCCGCTGCCCCGCGCCACGTCGATCTCGCGGACCATGGCGGTGAAGCGCGCGAACTCGTCCGGGTTCAACGCCGCTTCGTGGTCGGCGCCCTTGGCGGCGCGGTCGTGGGTGATGTGTTTCTCCAGGATCTGCACGCCCATGCCCTGGGCGGCGGCGGGCAGGGTATAGGCGCCCGGGAGATCGGCGTCGGTATGATCCTGATAGCCGACGGGCAGCTCGAACAGCTGGGCCAGCTTCATCATGTAGGCGAGGTGCACGTCCTCTACCCGGGTGGGGAAATTCTGGTAGCCGTACATCAGCCAGATATCGTTGCCGGCAATGTGCGCGATGGCGTCCTGGATTTCACCGATCGTCGAGCCGCCGACGGAGAGATCGATACGTTTGCCGGTCCCCGCCATATGGCGCAGCAGATAGGGATTGGAAAGATCGGCGCTGTGCAGCTTGTAGGCGTCGACGCCCAGCGTCTCGGCGAAATCGACGCTTGCGGGATCGTAGACACAGGCGATGATCGCCAGGCCGGGCCAGCGTTCACGCACATGCGACGTGAGAGCCTGCCAGTGCGGGCGCGAAAGCTCCAGCCGTTTGACGGCATCGAAGGCCGGGTGGGCGCGGACCATCATGTCTTCCAGGCGCCAGATCTGGAACTGGATGCTGTCGGCTCCGGCGGCGCCGGCGCCGTCGATGATCCGCCGGGCGAGTTGCGGATTGCCGTCGTGAGAGCAGGCCATTTCCGCGATGATATGAACTGATGTCGACATGGGCGCTCCCGGACCTTTCGAATATGGTTAACGTTCGGGCGAGCCTAGTCTCCTATCCCTAAGAATTGCTTTACGGCACCCTAAAACACTGGAATTCCCGGTTGTTTGAATGCCGTCATTTGGCTAAGTTGAGGACGATGGTATGAATTGTCGCACACCGTCATTCTGGGCCGGCACCGCATGCCGCTGAGGGGTGGCACCGGCCAGGGGACATCACGTTGATCGAAATGACTGACGATACGGCGCTGTCGAAGGTCATTCTCGATTCCGTCATCGACGCGGTGATAACGATCGATCATTCGGGGATCATTCGCGACGCCAATCGTGCCACCATCACACAGTTCGGCTATGCCCTGGATGAATTGATCGGCAGCGATGTCACGATGCTGATGCCGGAAAAATACGTTTCGGCCCATACGGAGGCGTTGCGGCGCTACCGGGAGAGTGGCGAGGGGCGGATCTTCGGCAAGGCCGTGGAACTCGAGGCGCGCCATCGCGACGGCCGGGTGTTTCCCATCGAACTCACGCTCGGGCGGTTTCGCGAGGACGGCGTCGAATTGCTGACCGGGGTCCTGCGCGACATTTCCGAACGCAAGTCGGCCGAACGGGAGCTCGCCCGTCAGGCCCGTGAGCTGGCCCGCTCGAACGAAGATCTCAACCAGTTCGCCTATGTCGTCAGTCACGATCTCAAGGCGCCGTTGCGGGCGATTTCAAACTACGCCAGTTTCCTGCACGAGGATCTGGCGTAACAGGGGCAAAACCCCGGGCGGTCAAGCCATTTCGATGCAGCGTTGTCTGACGAGGATCGGCAGTGGGGGCACGGGTGGGGCGCCGGGGACCTTGAGGCGGTCGCCGAGATAATCCCAGAAGGAGAGGCCAAGTTTCTGGCAGGTCTTGTAGAGGCCGAGGAATGTGTCTCGGGCCTGCTTGCCGTCCTCGGAGCGTGTGCCGCCGGAGAATTTTCGCCTTGTGACCATGGCGCGGATGTCGCGTTCCGCGCCGTTGGTGTTGAGCGGGACCTCCGGGCGGTCGAGGACGACGAGCAGTTCGTCGCGGTTGGCATGCAGGCGAGCCAGGAGCCGGTCGAGGCGGAGGAATCCGGTCTTGGTCGCGAAGAGCGCATCGAAGCGGCATGCCAGGTGGGCCCGCCGTCCTGGCGCCGGCCTTTCGCGATAGGCTTTGAGATCGGCGTAGAGTTGCCAGAGCCGTGCCTGGATGTGTTCCTTCTCGCGCCGCTGGCTCCGGGAGAAGGTCATCAGCTTGTGGATCAAGCGCTCCGCATGGACCCAGCAGAGCGCGTGGCGGCCGACGTTGAACTGGCCAGCATCGTCACTCAGGACGACGCAGGCGCCCGCGGCCGTGCCCCTGAGCAGGCCGTGCGCGGCGATGGCGCCCCACAGCGCCCCCTCGGTGGCGGTCCGCGCGGCCCCGCGCCCGTCCCCGTGCCCGGTGATGGCGAGCCGCCCCAGGTGGGCCAGCCAGGCATCTTCGTTGGTGAAGCGCCGCGGGCAGCCCTCGGCCAGACGGGCGATCACCGATGCGGCCAGGTCGCGCTCGGCCATGTAGGCGAAGGCGGCGGCATTGAGCACATAGTCCGCGTGGCCGGCCCGCAGCCGTTCCAGGAAGTTCAAGCGGCTCTTGGAAAACGTCGTGGCGAACCAAGCGAAGGCGTCGTTGCCGATCCCGCTCGTCACCCCGTTGCGGTTGGCGTGGCGGGCGCCGGTATCGTCGACGCTGATCCAGGGCGCCGTCTCCAGGCCGGCGCGCAGCACCGCCTCGCCCTCGGCGACGAAGCCGTCATGGCCCTCGTTCAACAACCGCACCACCTGGCGCTTGGAGATCTTGATGCCGAGGTCGTCCAAGAGCCGCGCCAAGCGCTCCGCGCTGGTCTGGCCGCCATGATAGAGCGCCAGCACGAAACGCCTGAGCGCCGGGCCGAAGTGGCCGCGCGTCCCCGCCGGCAGCGGCGCCACGATCGTGGCCCCCTCGGGCGTCAGCCAGCGCTCGCGGCGTAACAGGACAGTGTTCGGCCGGCAGAGCAGGTCCTGAACCAGATAGTCTTCATAGCCCTTGAAGCGCGAGCCCGCCGGCACGGCGGCCCGGACGATCCGCCTCTCGTCGATGGGAACCCGGCCCTTCTTGGCCCGCCGTCCCGCCTTCCGCCCCGTCCGGCCCCGGGATACGGCCTGCTTGTCCATGCCGCTCGGCTTGATATCCGGTGGCCCGGAAAGGCCTTTGAGACGGCGGATCTCTTCGCGCAATGTCGCGTTCTCGGCACGCAGGGCCGCCTGCTCCTCAAGCAGCGTCAGAACCAGCGCCTTCAGGGCGGCGACATCAAGATCGTCGAGATCCGGAAGCGATTCGGCCATGACGGGATCGAATCACAGACCTCCCGCCGCGAACATCGATATCTGGTCACTTGACGCGGAAGCCTCACAAGATGTGGCCGTTGAGACTCACCCCTATACCCAGGCCAGATCCCCCCGTCCCCAGGCCCGGCCTTTTGCCCCGGTTACGATCTGGCCGACTCCCTGGATGGCGATCAACGGCTCTACATCGACAATCTGATGAACGCCACCGGCGAGTGCGAGGCCTTGATCGAGGCGGTGCTGGCGCTCTCCCGCGTCGGGCGCCGCGATATCGAGAACGAGGTCTTCGATCCCCGAGAACTGCTGGAGAACCTGTCGCGTTCACTTGCGCTCGAGGGCGAGGTTCGCTTCGTCGGTGAGGGTTGGACCGATTTCGACATGCCGACGTCCGCATTTCGCCAAGCGTTTCAAAACCTGATCACCAACGGTTTCAAGTTCAATGATTTGCCGGAGAAGATCGTGACGGTCGAGTGTCGGCGTCGCGATGAAACGCATGTCGAGATGTCGGTGACGGACGAGGGCATCGGCATCGAACCCGCCTATCACGGCAAGATCTTCGAGGTCTTTCAAAGATTGAATCCGCGGGAAAATTACGAGGGTACGGGGATCGGTCTGGCGATCGTAAAGAAGGCCGTCGATTTCCTGAATGGTGAGCTC
Source organism: uncultured Alphaproteobacteria bacterium (assembly GCA_951812805.1). GTDB lineage: Bacteria > Pseudomonadota > Alphaproteobacteria > JASLMY01. The sequence continues at coordinate 82,759 of CATOSZ010000006.1, forward strand.
ACTCTCGAATCGGAACTGGGGAAGGGAAGCCGGTTTATCGTTGTTCTGCCCATCGAGAGGACGAGCTAGCCATGGCGCCGGAAGATTTCATCGTGCTTTACGCCGAAGACAACGAGCATGACATCATCGCGACCAAACGGTCGTGGAAGCGCCATGGCGTCGAACTCGGCTTGCGGATCACCCGCGACGGCGCCGAGTGTCTCGACTATCTCTATCGACGGGGCGCCTATGCGCCACCCGCCGATGCACCGTCGCCGTCCCTGGTCCTTCTGGACCTGCACATGCCGAAGGTCGGTGGTCTCGAAGTGTTGAAAACAATTCGCGAAGACCCGAAACACAAACATCTTCCCGTCGTCGTCATGACATCGTCGAGCATGGACAGGGATCGGATCGAAAGTTACGAGCTCGGCGTCAACGCCTATGTCATCAAGCCGTTGGTATACGAAAAGTTTGCCGAAGCCATCGCTTCGATCCTGGAATTCTGGAAGATGGTCGAGCCGGCAAGCGGGGAAGCAAAGACATGAGCGGAGCGGGGCCGTTACGGGCGATCAACGACAATGACCACGGCGGGCGGTCGCCCGCGCCGGGTCGGGGGAACGCGGACAACTTCGAAGCCGCATCCGATGCACTCGCCGATGGCCGCGTCATCGAGGTGCTGCTGGTCGAAGATCGTGCCGACGATGCCATTCTCGCCCGTCGCGCCCTGGTCGGCGCGAAGTTCGACTGCAATCTGGCCGTGGAAACCAGTGCGGAATCGGCGATGCGGCGGCTGTTCGAGTCGGGAAGCGATTTCGACGTCGTCGTCGTCGACTACACGCTGCCGGGTATGGACGGGCTCGAGCTGTCCCGGCGACTGCTCGAGCGGGGCCTGGCCACGCCCATCATCTTCGTGACCGGGACGGGGAGCGAGGACGTCGCCGTGGAGGCGTTGCGCCTCGGCGTCGTGAACTATCTGGTGAAGGACGAGCATCGCCAGTATCTCGATCGTCTCCAGATCGCCGTCGTCGATGCGGTCATGCGCGACGCCCAGGCCCGTCGCCTGCGCGACAGCGAAAGGCGCCGCCGCCTGCTCGTCGAGGCCTCGCTCGACGCGGTGGTCGCCATCGACGCCGCGGGCGACATCGTCGAATTCAATCCCGCCGCCGAGGCCATGTTCTCCCTGCCAAAGGATGCGGCGCTGGGTCGCAACGTGCATCGGCTTCTGGTGCCGGCACGGGAACGACGGCGACATACCGATGGGCTCGAACGCGCCAATGGTAAAAGTTCGGCGGAATTGACCGGCGGCCGCACGGAGATGATTTTGCAGCGTACCGACGGCGTCGAATTTCCCGCCGACGTGATGCTGTTGACGTTGGAGGAATCGCGGGTCCGCACCTACACGGCGCTGATCCGCGACGTCGCCGCCGAGCGCCGCGCCGCCGCGCAGCTCGAGAGCGGGCGCCGTATCCTCGACGAAACCCTGAAGGGAGCTGCGCTGGCGCATTGGATCTGGGACGATTCCCAGAGGCGGGTGCGTGCGGACCTGTCCGGACTCGAGCGGCTTTTCGGCGGCGAGCTTGCCGCCCGGTTCGAGGATCCGGAACGCTTCTGCATTCTCGTCCACGAGGAAGACCGGGACGCCTTCCGGGACGCCTTCGAAGCGTTGCGGCGCGACGGTGCCGGCGCCGCCGCACACAGCGGGCTGCTCTACCGCGTCGATGTTCCCGGGCGCGGCTGGCGCTGGTTCGAATCACGCCTCGTGCCCGAGCCGCCGGACGGCCAGGCGGCATGGTCCTTTCTGGGTATCGTCCAGGACGTCACCGAACGGCACGAGGCCGAGCTGCGCCTGGAACAGGGGCGACGGTTGGAGTCTCTCGGTCAGCTGACCGGTGGCGTCGCCCATGATTTCAACAACCTGCTCGCCGTCATCCGGGGCAACCTCGAATTGATGCGGCGCAAGCTCGGCGCGGACGACGAGCATGTCAAAAGCATCGACACCTCCCTGCGCGCCAGCGAACGCGGTGCGGAACTGACGCAGCGCCTGCTCAGCTTCGCGCGCCAGCGCCCGACGCGGCCCGAAGTCGTCGACGTGAACGAGCACCTGAAGGAATTGCGCGGGCTGCTCGCCCGGACGCTCGGCCCGGAATACGTCGTGACTTTCGTTCCCGGAAATACCGCGGCCCGCATCGAAGTGGATGCCGGCCAGTTCGACGATGCCCTGCTGAACCTCGCGCTCAACGCCCGCGACGCGATGGCGGGTGGCGGCAACCTGGTCTTGCGCGTGGAACCCGGCGATGGTCCGCAAGCGCCCCGGCCGACGGTTCGAATTCTGGTGGAGGACGACGGCGGCGGCATGACGGAAGAGGCCCGCCAGCGCGCGTTCGAGCCGTTCTTCACGACCAAGGCCCTTGGACAGGGCAGCGGGCTCGGCCTGTCGATGGTCTATGGCTTCGTACAACAGGCGGGCGGCAGCGCCGATCTGACCAGCCTCGAGGGTCACGGCACGACGGTCATCCTGGAGTTTCCGACCACCATGCAAGAGGTGGCCCGCCGGGGTCGCGAGAGTGACGTCGTCGGGGCGGCCGCCGCTTATACCGTGCTCGTCGTCGAAGACGATCCCGACGTCCGCCAGGTCGTATCCGGCCTGGTCCGCTCCCTCGGCTATGTCGTTCTGACGGCGAGCGATGGGCAGGAAGCGCTCGGAGTCCTGGGCGCGCAGCGTGTGGATCTTCTGCTGACCGACATCATGATGCCCGGCGGCATGAACGGTTTCGAAACGGCGGAGCGTGCCCAGGCCCTGAACAGCGACCTGACCGTCATCTTCATGTCCGGTCATTCGGAAGGCGAAGCGGCCCTGCGTGCCAGTGCAAGTGCCGCCCCGATGCTGCGCAAGCCCTTCGAAATCGCCGATCTGGCGGAACTGCTCTATCGGGCCTCGTCGCAGACCTGAGACGAGCTAAACCGCTGCCGCTGGGTCGTCCGCGGGAATGATGGCGCCGCGCCGTGCGATGACCTTGGCGGCGAGTGCATGTCCCGCCAAGGCGGCGTTCTCCGGGTCGGCACCGGCCATCCGCCGGGCGAGGTAGGCGGCGTTGAAGCTGTCGCCCGCCGCCGTGGTATCGACGACATCGACGACGGGTTGTGCGGCGACGGTGAACTCACCCTCGGGCGCGAGGATTTGGCACGGACCCGCGCCGTCCTTGACCACGACCTCCCGCGGCCCGTGATCGGTGATGCGTAGAATTGTCGCCGCGCCGTCCCGGTCACCGAACAGCGCCCGCTCGTCGTCCAGCGAGGGCATGGCGATGTCGACCAGCGGCAGGATCGCCGCCGTGACCGCGCGGGCGTCTGCCGGATCGCGCCAGCCTCGCGGCCGGTAGTTGCCGTCGAAGACGACCCGTGTCCCCTCGGCCCGCGCGGCGGCGAGGGCCGCATAAAGCTGCCGCCGGCTGTCATCGTCCAGAATCGAAAGACTGATCAGGGTGAGGTAGACGACATCGTGCGCCGCCAGTGCCGCAAGCCGCGCCGCGCCGCGACCGGCGGAAAAGACGTCGCGCGCCGCGGCGGCGGAACGCCAGTAATAGAAGCTGCGCTCGCCCGCCGCGTCGGTCATCACCGTGTGCAAACCCGGCAAGCGGCCCGGCAGTCGCTCGACCAGGTCGATGCCGACGCCTTCGCCGGACCAGGCGGCCAGCATCTCGGCGCTGTAGGGATCGTCGCCGAGCGCGGAGACATAGTTCACCCGCTGGCCGCAGCGTGCGAGATAGACGGCCGTATTGAGGCTGTCGCCACCGAAACCGCGAACCAGGCGGCCATCGCTGGTCTCGACCAGTTCGATCATGCATTCGCCCAGCGAGGCGAAGAGAGGAGATTGAGGCATCGGGGGAAAATGCCCGGCGGCATCGTCCCTGGCAAGCGGAGGGTGCTAAACCTTTTGCCCCGCGTCGGCGCGAGGCGCCGTGGACAGTGCGATGACCGCCCGCCGTCGCGCCAGCACGATGACGAGGGCGATGCAAAAGACCGGCGCGCCCACGGCCGCCAGGGCGAGCAAGAGGTCTTCGAGACCGAACCAGATGAGGATCGGCACGGCGAGCATGGCGTCGTCCGCGTCGAAGCCCGCGAACGAGGCGAGTTCGCCCGAGCGTGCCCCGCCGGCCGCCTCCAGCCGGCAGACCATGGCCAGCACGCCGACGATGGCCAGGCCCGCGATCACCCCCATGGCCATGGCCCAGACACCGAACGTTCCGCCGCGCAGCGCCAAGCCGATGCCGAGCCCGATGAAGACCATGGCGTTGCACAGCGAATCGCCCCAGAGATCGAGCTTGTGGCCGAAGGGACTGGAGACGCCGGACAGTCGGGCCAGTTCGCCGTCGGCGCGGTCGAGGAAGAACGACAGGGTGAACAGCGCCGCGCCGAATGCAAGCCACGCGGCATCGCCCAAGGCGAAGGCCAGGGCGGCGGCGAGACCGGTGAGGATGCGGAGGCCGGTGATGAAGTTCGGCGTGACCATCCCGCCCGCCAAGGGGCGCATCAACGGGCGCACGGCGCGGTGCGCCCAGGTATCATGGCTCATGGCGAGACTTTCTCGGATCGTGCGACGGCGGGTGGCACCAGACCGCTCGCAATGTAGTCTCATGGTCACACAATACCAGGGGCCATTTGCGGCGGCGGGGGGGCGGTCATGAACGAGATGCGGGAGCTACTGCGCGAGGCGGGCGTCGTCCCGGTGCTGTCCATCGCCGATCCGGCGCGGGCCGTGCCGCTGGCGGAGGCCTTGCTCGCCGGCGGCTTGCGCCACCTGGAAATCACCTTCCGCACGCCGGCGGCGCTCGACGCGCTTCGCGCCATCGTCGACGCGGTCCCGGCGGCCCAGGCCGGCGCCGGCACGGTGACGACCGCGGCGCAGGCCGACGCCGCCGGGGCGGCGGGCGCCCGCTTTCTCGTCGGGCCTGGATTTTCGGCGGACGTCGCGAGGCGAGCGGCCGACCTGGGCCTGCCCTATCTGCCCGGCGTCGCGACGGCGAGCGAGATCATGGCGGCGGGCGCCCATGGCCTCGATTGCCTGAAGTTCTTTCCGGCCGGGCCCATGGGCGGCATCGCCACCCTGAAGGCCCTGGCCGGCCCGTTCCCCGATGTGGTCTTCTGCCCGACGGGCGGTATCGACGGCACGAACGCCGCCGATTACCTCGCACTCTCCAACGTACTCGCCGTCGGCGGCTCCTGGCCGGCCCCCGCCGACCTAGTGGCCGCGGGCGACTTCGATGAGATCACCGCCCGCGCGCGGGCGGCGAAGGCTCTAGTGGGAGGTCCATGTGAGCCGCACTAGGAGCCGACAATGACACTCGACGCGCACGCTCACTGTTGTTGCTTCGAGCGAGGAGAGCTTCTCGAGCAACCCGATCCTGCCTGGCAGGTCTTTGTTACGCGGGATGGTGGACGCGACGCGGGAACCAAAGACATGGAACAAGTGCTCGCCTTCGACCAATGGGATCTCGAGCGCGCCTGCCCGCATGAAATGGGAACTCTTTTGCACCACTTCATCGGTAATATAGCGTTGGTTGCGCGTCTACGGCACGAACTCAACCGATATAGCGGTTCTTTTCCCTTGATCCTCCAACGAGTGATCCAGAACGGTGTTCATACCGGTGACTGGCTCTCACTCGAACAAGTTGAAACTCTGGACAAAGAAATCAGGGCGCTCACCAGCGTGTCGGCCCTTGATCCCGAGTTCGAGCCATGGCTCAGACACTTCGAGCTTCAGATGCGCGAGCTTGTGGCGGCATCGCGTTCGGTAGGAAAACCAATCGTTTTCTGATCCCATTTTCCATCTCAGGCTGAGCGCCGGGGTGGCGAGGCGGGTCATAGGCCCATCCTGCCCCCCGGACGCAACAGCTCAAGGAATGAAGACCGTCGAGCCCGTGGTCTTGCGGCCTTCGAGGTCCCGGTGGGCCTTGGCCGCGTCTTTCAGCGGATAGGTCTGGTTGACCTCGATTTTCACCTTGCCGCTGGTCACCATCTTGAACAGGCGGCGGGCCGACAGTTCCAGGTCCGCCCGCGTCGCCGTGTAGTTGGCGAGCGAGGGCCGCGTCAGGAAAAGCGAGCCCTTGGCGGCCAGGATGCCGGGCGAGATGTCGGCGACCGGACCGGACGCGTTGCCGAAGGACACCATCAGCCCGCGCGGCGCCAGGCAGTCGAGGGAGCCGTCCCAGGTCGACTTGCCGATCGAGTCGTAGACCACCGGAACGCCGGCGCCCTTGGTCAGGCGGCGTACCTCCTTGGTGAAGTCCTTCTTGCTGTAGTCGATCGCGTGGGTATAGCCGTGCGCCTTGGCGAGCTTGCACTTGGCGGCACTGCCGGCGGTGCCGATGACGGTGGCGCCGATTGCGTCGGCCCACTGACCGGCGATAAGGCCGATACCGCCCGCCGCGGCATGCATCAGGATCGTCTCCCCCTTCTTCACCGGATAGGTACGGCAAAGCAGGTATTCGACGGTCATGCCCTTCAGCATCATCGCCGCCGCTTCCTCGTCGGAGATCTTGGCGGGCAGTTTCAACAGCTTGTCGGCCGGCAGGTTGCGGGCCTCCGAATAGGCACCGAGCGGGCCGCCCGAATAGGCCACCCGGTCGCCCGGCTTGACGTGCTTGACGCCGCGCCCGACGGCCTCGACCACGCCTGCAGCCTCGACGCCGATCCCGCTCGGCATCGGCAACGGATAGAGGCCGGAGCGATGATAGGTATCGATGTAGTTGAGGCCGATCGCCGTGTGGCGGACCTGGGCCTCGCCGGCCTTGGGCTTGCCGAGTTCGACGTCTTCCCATTTCAGCACGCCGGCGGCGCCGGGCTTGTGGAAGCGATGTGCCTTGACCTTCATGGTGTGAAACTCCCCGTTTCTTTTGTCTTGTGTTTTGTCGGTGCGGCTCAGCCGAGATGGGCGGCGAACAGCTCCAGGGTGCGGCCGTTGGCGAGATTTGCCGCCGCTTCGTCGTAATGCTCCCCGCCCATGCGGCAGAAGGCGTGGTCCTGTTCCGCGTAGGTGTGGATCGTCACCTTGTCGTTGCCACCGAGGCCCGCGGCGATTTCCGCCTGCGCCTCGGGCGGGACGAAGCCGTCCTTGGCCGCGACGTGCAGCATGACGGCGCCGGAAATACCGGCCGCCTCGGCCAGGTGGCCCTGGATGCCGACGCCGTAATAGCCGACGGAGGCGGCGGCATCGGTGCGGCAGCCGGTGAGATAGGCGAGCAGGCCGCCCAGGCAATAGCCGGTCGCGCCGATCTTGCCGTTGCAGCCCGGCTGCGCGCGCAGCGCCGCCATGGTCGCCTGGATATCCTCGATGCCCTTGTCGACGGAGAAACCCTGATAGAGCTCGAAAGCCCGCTTCCAGTCGGCTTCCGTCTTGTCGGTCAGCTGGATGCCCGGCTCCTGCCGCCAGAACAGGTCGGGCGAAAGGGCGATATAGCCGGCCGCCGCGAACTCGTCCGTGATCTCGCGCATCACGTCGTTGACCCCGAAGATCTCCTGGATGACGACGACGCCGGCGCCGTTGCTGGTCTCCGGCACCGCCAGATAGCCGCCGAAATCGCCGTCGGCGCCCTTGATCGTAATGTCCTGTCCGGCCATGTCTCGCTCCCCCGTCCCGGCCGCGTTCCCCGCGCGGCGAATGGCGAGGGACTGTAGACCGGCGGCCGGCGGGTTGTCACCTCGGCAAGCCCGCCTCGACCAGATAGGCCGCCAGTTGTTCGCGGTGTGCGGGATCACGGAACGGATAGGGCCGGACAAAATCGTCGGTGGTCAGGGTCGGGTTCTCGGCCATGACGTCTGCGATGACCGCCCTGGCCTCGTCGCGACGATCCGCGGCGGTGAGGGCGGCGGCGAGCAGCGCGTCGTCGCGCTTTTGCTGCACTTCGAAGCTTCGGTACTTCTCCAGCGCGGCGACGGCATCCTCGATCCGCTCGTCCATCAGCGACGACAGCCCGAGCATGATCAGGATCACCGGGTAGGGATAGGGATGCAGCTTCAGGGCCTGGATCGTCTCGCCGCGCGCTTCGCCGAAGCGGCCGACCGCGCACAGGATGCGGGCATGGATCGTGCGGATCGACGACGTGCCCTCCAGAAGCGCGATCGCCTGCGCCGCGTCCTTCAGCCCACCGTCGTAGTCGCCGGTGGCGAGCCGGACGTAGGCGCGGGAAAAGTGGCCATACGGCGTGCCGGACGGTCCCAGTTCGAACAATCGTTCCGCCAAGGCGAGCGCCGTGTCGAGCGCGCCGTCTTCGCTGGTCCAGCTGTTCAAATGGCGCACGGTCCGTACCGCCGATGCCATCAACAGGGCGATGGGGCTGTCCGGTTCCAATTCCATCGCGCGATCGCTCACTTGCTGGCACTTCAGCAAGGAGATGGGATCGAAACGACCGAGATAGATGAGCGACTGGCGAATCAGCCGGCGGACTTCGGGATCCTGGGCGCTCTCCTCGCGAGCATGTCGACCATGTCCGGCCGAGATCGACGCGTCGATTTCCACAGCTATGGCCTCGCACAACGCGTCCTGTACCGCGAAGAGGTCGTCCGTCGCCCGGTCGTAGCGGTCGGCCCACAGGTGCTCGTCGGTGTGCGCTTCGATCAGCTGGGCATTGATTCGCATGCGCGGGCCCATCACCTGCACGCTGCCTTCGATCAGGTAGCGGACGTCGAGCCGTTCCGCCGCCGCACGGGCGTTGAGCGCCTGCCCCTTCAGCTCGAAGCTCGAGTTGCGCGAGGCCACGGTGAGCCGCGAATCGCGCGACAGGTCGGTGATCAGGCTTTCGGTCAGCCCATCGCAGAAGTAGTCGAAGTCGGGATCCCGGCTCATGTTCTGGAACGGCAGGACGGCGAGGCTCGGCACCTCGATGGCGGCGAGAAGCGCGGCAAGCGGTGGCTCGGCCGAGGCGGCGGGCGGTGCGGACGCGGCCGGCGCGCCACCCACCATCGACCAGCGCCAGACCTGCAACGGCCGGGTGATGTTCTTCACCTCGTGGCGGCCGCCGTCCTCAAAGGTGACGTCGAGCTTGCCGGCGACCTGTTCGTGCACGGCGCCGGAAATGGCGATGCCGCCGGCCTCGGTCAGGCCTTCCAGCCGGGCGGCGAGGTTGACGCCGTCGCCCAGGATATCGTCGCCGTCGATGACGATGTCGCCGACGTTGATGCCGATGCGGTAGCGGATCATCTCCCCGGCCGTGCGCCCAGCCTCCCGCGCGGCCATCGCGCGCTGCACCGCGACCGCGCATTCGACGGCGTCGACGGCGCTGGCGAACTCGACCAGCATACCGTCGCCCGAGGTCTTGACGATCCGCCCGGCGAAGCGCGCGACGGTCGGATCGATCAGCTGTTCGCGGTGCTCGCGCTGGCGGGCGATGGTGCCGGCCTCGTCGGCTTCCATCAGCCGTGAGTAGCCGACCATGTCGGCGGCCAACACGGCGGCCAGCCTGCGTTCGACGCGTTTGTCCGACACGTTTTCGTCCACCCCGAGCCATCCTTGGCGCGGCCGACTCTATGAACGGCCCCGAATGTTGTCCAGGGCCGGGCTCAACTGTCGGGATGGAAGAAGTCGTAGATCCGCTGCGCCACCGTGGCGCTGACGCCCGGCACCGTCTCCAGGTCCGAGGCCGCGGCCGCGGCGATGGCGCGGGCGGAGCCGAACTGGTTCAACAGCGCCCGCTTGCGACGGGGGCCGATGCCCGGGATCTCGTCGAGCGGTGAGCGGGTCATCGCCTTCGCCCGTTTGGCTCGGTGTGTGCCGATGGCGAAGCGATGCGCTTCGTCGCGCAGGCGTTGGAGGTAGTAGAGCACGGGGCTGCGAATTTCCGGCAGCAGGGGCGAGCGGCCGCGGAGATAAATCCGCTCGCGCCCGGCGTTACGCTCCTCCCCCTTGGCGATGGCGGCGAGCGGGATCTCCTCCAGGCCGAGTTCGGCCATGGCATCCTCCGCCGCCTGCAAATGGCCGGGCCCGCCGTCGATCAGCACCAGGTCCGGCCGCTCGCCGGAAATCCGCTTGGACTCGGCCGCCTCGCCGTCTGCGTCGTCGCCGTCCTCCGCCTTCAGCAGGTGGGCGAAGCGGCGGCTTAGCACCTCGCGCATCATCGCGTAATCGTCGCCCGGCGTAAGGGCGCGGTCCTTGATGGTGAACTTGCGGTAGGAGGACTTCATGAAACCGTCCGGGCCGGCGACGACCATGCCACCGACCGCGTTCGACCCCTGGACGTGGGAGTTATCGTAGACCTCGATGCGGGCCGGCGGGGCCTCCAAGGCCAGCAGGTCGGCCAGCCCCTCCAGCACCCGTCGTTGCGAGGCGCTTTCCGAAAGGCGGCGGGCCAGCGCGTCGCGGGCGTTGACCTGGGCGGCGGTCACCAGTTCCCGCTTGGCGCCGCGGCGCGGCACATGCACCCGGACCTTGCGGCCGGCCCGCACCGCCAGCGCCTCGGCCAGCAGTTCGAGGCCGGCGATGTCGCGGTCCAGCAGCACCTCGCGCGGCGGCGGCTTGTCCTCGTAGAACTGGCCGAGGAAGGCCTGCAGGACCTCGCCCGCCTCCTGCTCGCGGGCGTGGCTCGGGAAGTAGGCCCGGTTGCCCCAGTTCTGGCCGGCGCGGAAGAAGAACACCTGGATGCAGGTCTGGCCGCCCTCGCTCGCCACGGCGACGACGTCGGCCTCGTCGACGGCGCCGACGTTGATGCCCTGGTGCGACTGGATATGCGCCAGCGCCCGCAGGCGGTCGCGCAGCGCCGCCGCGCGCTCGAACTCCAAGGCCTCGCTCGCCTCCGCCATGCGGTCGGAGAGCGCGGCCTGCACCTCGCGGCTGCGCCCGGCGAGGAAGTCGCGCGTCTCCGTCACCAGGCGGTCGTACTCCTCCCGCCCGACGCGGCCGACGCAGGGCCCGACGCAGCGCTTGATCTGGTACTGCAGACAGGGCCGGGTCCGGTTGTCGAAGATACTGTCGGAGCAGGAACGCAGCGGAAACGCCTTCTGCAAGGTGTTGAGCGTGTTGTTCACCGCGCCGGCCGAGGCGAAGGGGCCGAAATACTCGCCCCGCCGCTTGCGCGCGCCGCGATGCTTGGTAATGCGCGCCCACTCGTGGTCGCCGGTGATCAGGATATAGGGGAACGACTTGTCGTCGCGCAGCAGGACGTTGTAGCGCGGCCGGTGCCGCTTGATCAGGTTGCTCTCCAGCAGCAGCGCCTCGACCTCGGTGTGGGTGGTGATCACCTCGACCGCGCGGGTCAGGCTGATCATCTTCAAGATCCGGGTCGAGATTCCCGCCGGGTTGGCGTAGTTGGCGAGGCGCCGCTTCAGGCTCTTGGCCTTGCCGACATAGAGCACCTCGCCGCCCTCATCCAGCATGCGGTAGACGCCGGGCGCCCCGCTCATGGTGCGGAGTGCGGCGCGGATGGTCGCGCGCCCGGCGTCGAGCGCGGCCATGGCGCCGGCTTCGGGTGCCGCCGGCGTCGGCGCCGCGTCCGCCGGCAGGTTGCCGGGCGCCGCTTCGGGCTTGTCCGCTTTGCTCATGCCCCGCATTTTGGCGCCCTGGGTCTCGCCGTCAACGGGTGCGGCCGAGACTATCCACGCCGGCTGTGGAAAACTCTCTGGGCAAGTCCGCCCGCGGCGGGAATGCGAGGCGGTTTTCCGCCGATTTCTAAAAATTGCTCAAATTCTAGGCATTTCGGCAAGCCTTTGATTTTTAACTATGATTTCGCCGGGGGTGGCAGTTTGCTTGGGGCAAATCGGCTAAACGACCGCAATTGTTACGAAATCGTGAACCGCGCGCCGCCCTGTGCATAGAGTGCCAGTCCGCAGGGGTCACGCTGGCAGTGAAAGCCGAAGTCAAGGGTGCTAAAGAATCACGAAGACTGTCGCTCCCGGGTCCGAGTTCTTGGCGCTGTGCAAGTCGAGGCGAGGGGGACCTTGTCTATACACGAGGGCTTGTTCCGACCCGCGGCGGCGCCATCGGGTCGCTTTCGCCGAGCGGTCGGCAAGGACTGCCGGGCCGTAGCGGTCGTCGTCCTGGATTTCGACGGAGAATCCGGCCCGGCGGATCTGGCACGAAGCTTGCGATGCGATAGGCGCCATGGATCTCGCCAGCACCGCCGTTCGCCCCCTCAACAACCCGGACTTCATGCCCACCGGGAACGAAGCCTCGAGCACAGCGGCCGAGGCGCCGCCCGACGGGGCCGAGTTCTGGGGCGAGGACGGGATGACCTTCGCGGACTTCCTCGACATCATCAATCCGCTGCACCATCTGCCGATCATCGGCTCGATCTACCGGGCGATCACCGGTGACGAAATCTCGCCCGCCGCCCGGATCGCCGGCGGGGCGCTGTTCGGCGGTCCGCTCGGCCTCGCCGGCGCCGTCGTCAACGCCGCGATCGACGAGACGACGGGCAAGGACCTGGGGGAACATGCGGTGGCGCTGTTCACCGACGACGCGGAAGACGCCGGCACCACCGCGCCCGCGGCCGCGGCCGCCGCAGCCACGATGCCGGATCCAGCGATCGCCGCCGTTGTGACGACGGCAACACCACCACCGCCGGCCCCGCCCCCCGTGATCACTCAAGCCCGCCGCATGCCGATTCCAGCCGCCACGGCCACAGTCCCCGCCGCGAGTGCAGCGCCGCGGCTCAGCCCCGCCGCCTTCGACCTGTTGATCCGCGAGTTCAACGGTCCGGCCGTGGCTCCCGCCGTCGCCCCGGCATTGCGCCCGCCGGCCCTGGCCGAGCGTCACCCCCTGCCCGAGGTTCGCGGCGCCGAGGCGGAGGAGCGCCGCCGCATCCAGCTCGAGCTGCACCGCCTGCTGGCCGAACGCCACACCGCGCCCGCCGCCCGCGAGCTGGCGCCGGCGCCATGAAAAAGGGCGGGGGCCTCGTCGGCGCCCCGCCCCTCTCCGCCCGCCGTCCGGCGGGCCGGTCTATCGTCGGCTACTTCTTCTTTTTCTTCTTGCGGACATACTTCTCATAGCGGCTGAACCACGGCTTCATCGCCGCGCAGTCGGTGCTTTCCAGCCCGTCCGAGCCGATCGGGTGCGCGTCGACCGCCGCCTTCGCCTCCATGACGAACTTGTCGGCCCACTGGTCGGCCTCGGCCGGCGTCTTCGACTTGATCCAGTCGGTGGTCGCGGTGCCGAGCTTGTTCGCCAGCACGGCCTGCTGGGCGGCCGGCAGCACATAGATGCCCGGCTTGCCCGGATCCTCGGTGCCGTAGAGGTCGAGCACCCGCTTGTCGTTGCACCAGTTCAGCTTCTTCTGCAGCGGGATGATCTCCTCGCTCATCCACTTGATGAAGCGGGCCCGCGTCTTGGCGTTGAGCCGGCCGAGCCACTTCTGGCTGGCGCCGATCCAATAATAGTCACCGACCACGCCGTTGATGCCGGCGACGGTGAAGTAGGGCGCCTGGTTCTTCACCACGTTGAAGCCGCCGAGGCTGGTCAGCAGGCCGTCGATCACCTTGGTCTCGAGCGCCGGCGGCACGTCGCCGAAGGCCATGGTCACCGGATTGGCGTTCCAGCGCTCCAGCGCGGCGTTCTCGGCCGGACCCATTGAACGGATCTTCTTGCCCTTGAAATCGTCGAGGATCCGCTCGCGCCCGCCGAAGCCCATGTACATGGAGAGATGCGCGGCGCCGACCAGTTCGACCCCGTGCACGTCCATCATGCGCTTCTTCAGGAACTTGTAGGTCTCGAAACTCTCCAGCTGGTTCATCGCGCCCGGCGTGGTCAGCAGCATCGGGCCGTTGACGACGCTCATGTAGGGCTCGATCTGCGCCGACTTGCCGAACTGGCCCCAGGTCATCTCGAGGTTGCCGTCGGTCATCGCCTCGACCGCCTCGGGGATGTTGTAGAGCGAGCCCGCGTAAAAGATCCTGAGCTTGGAACCCGGGAAGACCTTGGCGATGGTCTCCTTCATGTATTCCATGGTGATGCCGGCGGGATGCGGCGGGCCCACCAGGTCGGAAGCAAGGCGAATGTTGAGCGCCTGCAAATCCTCGGCACTCACCGGCGCCGCGAACGCCAGCCCGGCGCCGAGCAACGCCGCCCCGAGCCCCCGCCCGAGCCCGCCTGCACGGCGAAGTGCCCGTGCCGGTCGTCTTCCGTTTGGATATCGAATTGCCATAAAGCTGTCTCCTCCCATCGGCCGGCTCTCCCGAGGGCCCGGGCGACGAGGTCGCCGCCCCGGCCGATTGCGCCCTCTCGGCCCGAATTAAAGGCGATTGCCACCACCCCGGTCAATCGATGTTGCGGCTCTGCGACGATTCCCCATCGACAAGCCCCAAGCGCTCTGCTATATCGCCGCCCCTGGAGGGCGTATAGCTCAGTTGGCAGAGCAGCTGACTCTTAATCAGCGGGTCCGGGGTTCGAGTCCCTGTGCGCCCACCAAATTCCTCCAGATTCGAATAGGCCCCGGCCGGACATGGCCGGGCCCTTTGTGATTTCGGTTGAAATAGCGTTAGCCTCGGCGGCGGCGAAATGGGTATTCTGTCCCCCGAATTCCTGTGCTGTCCCCCGAATTCCTGTGTCCCCCGAATTCCCGGGCTAGCGGTGCTCGACGAGGCTGATTTCGACACAAACGCCGTCGGTGAATTTCGCCCGGAACTCCCACCAGTGCGACCGTCCATCCTGCGACTCGTCCTGAGCCTGATATTCATAGAAGTCGATGGTGCCGTGAAACTCGATCCGCTCGGGCGCCGATTCCACCCTCCGCATTGGCCCCCGTTTCTCGCGTTCCTCTTCGGGCCTCGCCTCCACCTTGTAGGGCCGCCACATGAGGTGGCCGTCCGCGGTGATCGTGTAGAGCGTCAAATATTGGTCTGGCGTGTCTTTGGTTTGGAATATCGTGTCTCCGCCCTTTGGCAGGGGCAGGGCGGTCTCGGGCAACGGCATTTCGCAGCGCAGATCGTCAAACACTCCCATCACTTGCTCCTTCCATCACGCGCGGGGAGGATCATCGACGCGTCACTTCCCTGATATCGTATTCTCGAGCGCAATGAGTTCGTTGCAAATATCCAGATTGAGCTTCCCTAGCTGTTTGGTGATTGGAGACTCTGGTCCCGCAGCTTGGACTACGGCGGCCGTCAGTTCCCGTATCGCATCAGCGACATTATTCAGCCCGCGTTCGATCCTCTCGGCATCGTGATCCTGAGACATGACTGCTCTCCGTGTATATTGGCGTGAATGCTACAATAGCATTCTGACAATTCCGCTAACCCACTGATTTCACTGCCGTGAACAAACCATGAATTTGTCAGAACGACGGCGGAAATCTGCGGAGTTGCGCGCACTCTTTATCAGCGGGTCCGGGGTTCGAGTCCCTGTGCGCCCACCAAATTCCTCCAGATTCGAATAGGTCCCGGCCGGACGTGGCCGGGCCCTTTGTGATTTCGGTTGAAATAGCGTTGGTCTCGGCGGCGGCGAAATGGGTATTCTGGCCCCCGAATTCTCCAAATAGTTAACGGTTTGGGCCGTAACATCTTAATCGGCGGACCCAAGGTTCGGGTCCTTGTGCGCCCACCGCAGAAATCAAGTCCTGGCTGGCGACGGCCCTGTCCTTTGGCTTTTGGGGGCATGAGCAACAAGATTGACATCGGCGAAATGGTATGCTGCACCCGGAATTCCTGAGGAGAGCAGGCATTTCTAGAACTCAAGCGAGGGAAGCCATTCTAAATGCAGAATCCTATTTTGACTCCATTGGAGTAAATCGTGATGCAGCAACTAGAATTCTGGGAACTAGCAGGTAGTAAAGTTATGGAATTAGATCGTCCAGTCGATGATGCAGACATTTCAACGATCCAAAATGTAGCTAAGAAAATCGCTGTCTATCTAGCAAATAGAGAATATGGTGAGATCTCATCATATGTTAGCATTGACTCTTTATCTCAGGAAGATATCGAGTATTTTGCAGAAGACTATCCTGATCAGATAATTTCTCCGCCCGCTGTGGCATATGATGACCTCCTTGTTATCCTGGTTGACGGTGACGGACCTAAGGAGTGGAATGTAAGGATGCCGCTGTGGACGGTCCATGAACATCCCTCTGATCTCTCTATTGAGTTCAGTGTAATTAAAACAGAAAACGGCGATGTCGAGGTTACTCTAGAAAATATTCTAGTATTCTAGAGTTCTTGGATTTGCGGTGACGAATTGAGGGAGTTCGGGGCGTCCATTAGTGACAATATACCGATTCAAGAAGCTCGTGCGAGCGTGCCTCTTCCCAAAATCCCATTGCCGACCACCCCTGCCGAATACCGCCAATCGCTCGCCGTTCTCATGACGGGCGCCCCCGAACCCGGCGAGCACGTCAATCCCAATCAAACCCCGCCCGACCTCAAATACCTCCCGAACCAATCCCGCGACACCGACGCAATCGCCTCCAACTGCGTCGTATACGGCGCGTAATGCCCTCCCGCAAACATCGCCAATCGCTTCGGCTCGTGCGCCGTCGAATAGGCTTCGAGCTGCAAGTCCGTCAGGCACTTCGTGTCGTCGGTCGTCAAGGCCATCAGCAACGGCGTGGGCGAAACGGCGGGGATGTAATGGCCCGGCTCATAGGCGTCGCGGAAGGCGCGGCTGAGTAGGGTGCAGGCATTGACATAGGTTGTGCCGGCGCCCGCCACCCGGCTCCATTCGTAGCTTTCGTCGCCTTCTTTCGAGATCGGAACCATGCGGGGGGCGTCGCCGCGCTGGCGGGCGGCGCGTTCCGTGTTCACGTCGCGGCGGAAGGCGGCGTGGCCTTCGGTCCCGAGCGCCCGGACCGTGTTTTGGTGGCCGCTGACCGTCGGCACCACGGCGACGACGCACTTGACCCGCCGGTCGGTGGCCGCCGCGACCAGGCTGTGGCCGCCGGCGAAGCTGGTACCCCAGAGGCCGATGCGGTTCTCGTCCACCTCGGCGCGGCCGCCCGCATAGGTGATGGCGTCGCGCATGTCGGAAATCTGCCGCTAGGGGTCGATCTCGCCGCGCGGGGCCCCGCCGCTCTCCCCGGTGTTGCGATGGTCGTAGGGGAGGCAGGCGAAGCCCGCCATCACCCGCCGCGCCCGACCCCTAGCAGCCTGTCGGACTCGGGCATGCAAGGATTGGTAAGATTGGCTTGGCGGGCGTCGATGTCATGGATTTACCCCCATGAAGTTGCGAACGCGGGTTGGCCCGCCCGTTCAGGCGTGGCTGAGGACGAACATCCGCTTGATGTTCCAGGAGAGCGTGGCCAAGGTCCATTCCCCCTTCGCCTTGTCGAGGCCGCGCAGGCTGAACTGACGCAAGCCCATCACCGATTTGATGATGCCGAACACCGGCTCCGGCGTCTGCTTGCGAAGCGCGTAGAGCGCCCGGCCCTCGGGTGTGGCCAGGCGATGGCACATCGCCTCGAGCGGCGTCGGATCCTCGGGCGCTGGCGGCGCCTCGGCGAAGCGGTCCCGCCAGGAAAGATGGTGGTGCTCCCGGCCGAGCGCGATCAGCGGCGCGATCTCCGCTTCCCCGCAGGCCTCGACGTTGGCCTGGCTGAAGTAGCCGCTGTCCGCCAACAGGGTCTCGACCTCGCCAAGCCCGTCCGGCAGGCCGGCGAGTGCTTCGAGCGTCGGTTCGATCTGCTGCTTGTCGTTCGCCGCCTGCACCACGTCGGCGCTGACCACCAGCAGGCTGCCGGCGGCCACCGCAGCCTGGGCGTTGTAGCACTGCTCGAAGCCGCCGCCGGCCACCGGCATGATGCGCGAGTCCGGGTCCGTCAGGTTGACCTGGTCCTTCGCCCGTGGCCCCGGCTCCGGCGGCTTCGGTGGCCGCCCGCCCGGCTTGCGGCCGGTCCGCGTTTCCTTCGCCTCGCGGGCTGCCAGCTTCTCTTCGTACTCCGCCTGCTCCCGCGCATGACGCTCGGCCGCCCGCGCCTCGATCTCCGCCTTCGCCGCGGCGATCGCCGCCAGCCGGTCCTCGCGCCGTGCCAGCTCCTCCGGCACGCTCATGCCGTCGGGAACCTCGGACCGGTCCGCCGCTTCCGCCAACGCCATCAACTCCGCCACCTCGGCCCGCAGCCGGGCTTCGATCTCGCCCGCACGCTGCCACGACAGGGCGCTGTGCCGGCTCGCGTCGGCATGGATCTTCGTCCCGTCCAGCGCCACCGTGCCCAGTTGCAGCATGCCGGCCTGCCGCGCCAGCAGCAGAACCTGCACGAACAGCCCCTCGATCAGCGGCAGGAAGCGACGGCGGAACGTGGCGATCGTGTCGTGGTCGGGGTGGTCGTTTGCCGCGATGAAGCGGAAGGCCACCGAATCATAGCTCGCCCGCTCCAGCTTCCGGCTGGAATGCACCCCCGTCGCGTAGCCGTAGATCAGCAGGCCCAGCAGGACGCTCGGGTGATGCGCCGCCGAGCCCGAACCACGATAGGCCTTCACGAACGCAGAGAGATCCAGCTGCTCCAGCACATCGACCACGAAGCGCGCCAGATGACGATCAGGCAGCCATTCGTCCACCGAAGGCGGCAGAAGATAGCTGGTCTCCCGGTCAACCTGTCGAAAGTTGCTCATCACAAAATCACCGCGCAGGAGAGAATCAGACCGTGACAGTGAATCTCATCTCGAAACTCGGCTCAAGTCCGACAGGCTGCTAGCAGATCTAACCCTTGAAGAATGGCTAGATGAGGCGCGAAATGACTACGCCCTCTTGCGACTCGCGGCAATGCTTGTGGGCCGAAACGAAGCTGATATCTCGACTCAAGTTGATGAGCTCGGTTGCACGGATGCATTGTTAGCACTTCTGGAAGAATTCGATAGCTGGCGACGACGCTGCCATGGGATTATTGACTTCTGCGACTGTGCGGAGGCACGCCTTCTGGTCGTCTTAGCGCGGAGGCGCCGACGGGCTTCACCGCAGGATTGAGGTGTAGGCGCAGAGGTGGAGTGAGGCTGGAGCCGAGAGCAACACGCTCGAGGGGGAGAACCGGCATCCAAGCATGGCCGCCGCTTGGCTTCTCCAGCCAAAGACTTCGTCGATCCTCTGGCCCGCCCCCTGTCTCAACGCATAATCCTCGCACTCCGCCGGCTTGTTCGCAGTGGCCGAGCCGTAGTCAGTGGTTCACGTGTCGTAAAGCTTATCATCTATTGCCGCTCCTTCGGCGCCAATCCGTCGGTGATCCACCCGGCCGTTCCGATTCTCATTTATTACATGATCAAAGTATCAGAACTGGCTCGACACTCGAGGATCAAGATCCAAACACCTGAACAGGATGTCCCTCCTTGCATCCGAGCTGCGGAAGCCAAACGAACAACGGATCACCTAGCCTAACCGCGAGATTCTCAGAAGCAACCTACTGATCCCGTCCAAATTTGTTACTGTCCCGCCTCACGATTACGCCTAATCTCCTGGAGTTTAACAAGCATCGACAATGTTCTCTCGAATTTCCGATCCAATTGCACCTCGTATCTTGCAAGTTTCTCTAATGCGGCCGGATCAAAGGCAGATCCAATTGCTTGCTGTTTAATGATTTCATGATTTTCAAAAGTGACCTTGATTTTCCTCAGATCCTGAAGAACTTGGTAATAAATCCACTGGTACATTTTTCCAAGTATATAAGCGATATAATCCTCCGTCCACTCTTCGCTATCGACATCAGTATAGTCCTCAAAGTCCAAAAATTTATCATCCCACAAATTCTTTGTTTCTTCATCAAGAGAATTGTAAACAGCGTCATAGCTGGAAGGATCGCTGTTAATCATGTCAAGCGATATTTCAATGGCTGTAATTCGCGCTTCGACGGCGCTCAAAGACTTCTCCGCCTCTTGCGAAGACAGGCGCGCCGCCTGGCGCACAAGGTCAGAGGGCAACTGCAATTCATCAGATACCGGTGCCAATGCTGTAATCCCCAAGGCGCTCACCTGCATGCCGATGCCGATGACGGTATGTGTATCCGTCAGACTATCTGACAGCCCGCTTTGATAGGCCGCCGCCTCTGCCAATCGAAGCCGCCGGTAACGCCACATTGTGCTGGTCAGCTCTTCGACAAGGTGCAGCTCCGTCAGGCCCGACGGCTGGTAGTCCGCGATCAACGTCTCTCGCAGGGCCTCATACTCTGCGGCATCCTCCCAGTTCAGGACCATATGGCGGCTCAAGATTCCATGATGCGTCGCATTGACGGTCGCCACTTCCGGCGCTTCCCCGGCCTCGGCATTCGCCGTGTCCCCGCCTCCGTCCACTGGCTTTTGATTCTTTCGGACGCGTCTTCTGGTCATGTGTTTCCCTCAGGTCCTCACGCCGATCCCTGGCCAGCCAATGTAAAGCTAAATTATGAACGGCAATAGTAAATTGCAACCGCAATGTCTCGTGGCCACATAATATTAGTAATGATGTGCACAACAGTGCAGCCATACCCTTAAGAAGAAACCAGCGCTCTGCTAGTTTACTAATGCCGCCATGGCACCTCCTCTCTCACTATGGAGACGTGCCTAAAATTAAGATATTGGCCGGTCATCCGCACCCCGTTCCGCGACGAGCACGGCGCAGCTGGCATTGAGTATGCTCTCCAGGTGGTTGGGATCTCGATTGCCATCCTATCGATAGTGTTTGACATCGGCGCAGAGATGACGAGTTTCTTCGAGAGAATGTTAGAAGAATGCGCTGGTAGCGGCATGGCCAGAGACCAAGGGTGCGATTCCGGAAAGGGGGATCGGCGCTGATGAACCCGCGCATCATGATGCTGGGAATATTCCTGGTCGGCATATCGATGGCTTCCCTACTCCCCGCCGAATATGCGCCGCCAACCTTCGACATCTGGGACAAGCTCCTGCATGCTGGCATCTACTTCATGCTGACGATTGTCGCCGCCTGGGCCAGCGGATATCGTTGGCACCTTGTGATGCCGTTGATTATTTTTGGCTCGCTCATCGAAGCGGCGCAGGGGCTGATACCTGGCCGATACCCTGATGTCGCCGACGCGATGGCCAATGGCGTCGGCATACTGGCGGGCGTGGTCGCATTCCATATTCCGGCTGTGTGGCGCCGGCCCGCGAAATGAGACAGCAAGTCCCATTACATGATATATTTTTAATTTATATATTTTCTCTGCATTAGGAATTCCAGGGTCCGCTCAGGCTACCATAGTCGTCAAGCCGGCGCGCGCGCACGACGCAAGCAGCTGATACACTTTCACATGATTCGTCACCATCGCCATGTTGGACCTTCCCCGTGACTCCCATCGATTGGCGCGAAGCCTTGAGTTTGCGGATCGACGCGGCCGGCCTCAACCCGCGCGCCGTCTCGCTTGCGGCAGGGCTCGGGCCGACAGCACTCCGGGACATCTTGTCGGGCCGATCACAACAGCCGCGCCGCCGGACCCTCATGCAAATCGGCCAAGTCCTTGGCTGCACCGTCGAAGAGATCCTCAATCCGCCGGAGGACCTGGATCGGATCATTGCCGAACAAAACTTCGGCCACCTGCTGCCCCCGTCGCAAGCGACGGCCGACTCCCGCGGTAAGAGGCCAAGCGGAGACGCCGGCGGAGAGGTCCACCGCTCCGATCCATACCTCGTGCCCATACTCGATCCGAACACCATCGCTGACGCCACCCCCCCCGAACAATGGTCATCTGATGAACTCGCGCTGCCGTGGACAATGCTCGACAGCTTACAGGCGCAGCGGCCGGCCATCGTCAAGGTCGCGGATGATGCCATGTCACCTACGCTCAATCGCGGTGATTGGATCTTGATCGACCGCGCCATCTCCCAGCCGCGCCGGGACGGTGTTTATGTTCTGCAGGCACCAGCTCGACTGATGATCCGTCGCTTGCTCCTTGACCCGCGGGCCGATACCGTCACCATTCTGGCCGACAATCCCAACTATCATCTAACTAACCAGACCTCCATCACAGATATTCATGTTTTTGGCCTGGCCCTCTGGCGAGGGCACGCCCTCTAACAATCCCTTTTTTATCAGTATATTAGGCAGAATACAAAGTTTGGCTGGCAGGTTGCGGCGCTGCCACCTCGCACATAATCACACGATCAACGTTGACAATTGGCATTTTGTCCACTATATCATACTTTCTGATCGTGTACGGGGGTTTTTATCACATGATTTCGATAGAGCCCTGTCACATGATGATGACAACCAAGGTAGCGATCGCCCATGCCGAGGAAATCGTGGTTATGATCCGACTCCGTTCACATGCCGATTATCTTGAGCACCACCGCGAGCTGGTCGCTTTGGAGGAGCTGACAGACGCAAGCGCGCACCTTGTCGAATCGGCCCACCACCACGCCAACCTCAGGCCGGAGCTCACTGTCATATTAGAGTGCTTTGGTGAAGCTGTGATTCGGGCGCTCGATGCCCACCTGGTCGAGCCGCTCGCCGTTCGACGCGATGCGCTCCGCCTCTATGAAGAGATGTGCGCTGGCATCGATCAAGAGCTCAATCCTCAACTTCCAGAAGTCAAACTGCGGAGGAGACGATGACCGCACCGATCCTATACGAACTCGCCCACCACGAATTCTTGCGCCAGCAACTTTCCGCCGAGTTTCCTGATGCCGACGACGAGACACTCGCTGACACTTTGGAAGGGCTCACGGAGCTCACCGAAATGATCGGCCACGTGACCCGTTCCTACCTCGACGATCGTGCCATGGGGCAAGCCCTTCGGGCCCGGATTGAAGAAATGCAAACACGGCTCAGACGCTTCGATCATGCCGCCGACGCCAAACGTCGGATCCTGACGACGGTCATGACCCGCGCTGAAATCCCACAGCTAAGGGAAGCTGATTTCACACTATCACTCCGATCGATGCCCCCGGGACTCGTCCTGCACGACGAGGCGCAGGTACCGCGTCAATTCTTCACGCCGCAACCGCCGAAACTCGATCGCCGCGCCGTGCTGGATGCGCTCAAAACCGGCCGCAGCATTCCCGGTGCGACACTCTCCAGCGGCGGCACGAGCCTCACTGTCAGGACCAAATGATGAGCTTAACCCCAGATCAAACCACGGCACTGGCAGCCAAACTTCAGATCAAGCATGTCCGTGCCCGACGTGATGGCGATACGACTCGCCACTACATCGAAGGCTGGCATGTGATCTCCGAAGCCAACCGCATTTTCGGGTATGACGGTTGGGATCGCGAGACATTGGAAACCCGCTGCCTCTGGCAAGGTGCCCGCCGCAACCGCCCGTGCTGCCTCTATTCAGCCAAGGTTCGTATCACCGTGCATGCCGGACCTCGCCGCATCATCCGCGATGGCCACGGAACAGGAGAAGGTGAAGGCGCAGACCCTGGGGAAGCCCATGAGAAAGCCTTGAAGGCGGCCGAAACCGATGCCACCAAACGCGCGCTCGTTACCTTCGGCAATCCCTTCGGCCTCGCGCTTTACGACACCGAACGAGAGGGCTTGAGCCGCCGGTGTAGTTCGCGGCGGCGGCGTGGCCTGACCTGGCAGCTAAATCTGGCCCACAGTACCAAACGGTTCGACGATCCCGTCGACCTCTGCAGCCAACTTCGCCAAGCGATCGAAGCCGCAGAAACGACCGAGAACCTCGAACGATTATGGGCTGCCAATCACGCCACCCTCGACCGATTGCGGCTCATTGCGCCAGGACTGACCGATCAACAGGGCCGACACTTCGCCGATCTCCTCGAGCGGCTGATCGCCGAGCGACGGCGGCACCTGAGACAGCCGGACTTCGATCGAACCCACGCAGATTCCGATGTCCCAGCCGATCCGACACCTACCGACCACTCAGCCCCGGCGCACCCACGGCGAGTCCGCGACAAGAGCCAACTCGCTTTCGTCGCCCGCCAGCCTTGCCTTGTCTGCGGTCGCACACCCGTCCAGGCGCACCATCTCACCTTCATCCAGCCCAAGGCTATGAGCCGCAAGTCAGGTGATCAATGGACCGTCCCACTCTGCGCCTTGCATCACCGCGCCCTGCACGATGCCGGCGACGAACGCGGCTGGTGGCGCCAACAGCAGATCGACGCCGAGAACGCTGCTCAGCAATTGTGGCAGGAACACCTGAACGCGGGGAGTTCGTCGGCGGCATGAGCGACCCGAAACCAGCCGCTAACTCCGGCCAGCCGCAAGCCGTGCTCGGCGGTCTAACGCCCAATGGATGTGTAGCGGAAGCCCCGCGCCGCCATGTCCTCCGGGCGGTAGATGTTTCTGAGGTCGACGATCACCGGGGCGTCCAGCCGCCGTTTGATCTCATCGAGATCGAGGGCGCGGAACTCGTTCCATTCGGTGATGATCACCAAGGCGTCGGCGCCGTCGGCTGCCGCATAGGCATCTTCGCACCAGGCGACATCGCGCAGCAGCTGGCGCGCCGTCGCCATCCCCTGGGGATCGTAGGCCGCCACCGAAGCCCCCGCCCGAATCAGGGCCGGTACGATCTCCAGGCTCGGCGCTTCGCGCATGTCGTCGGTGTTGGGCTTGAAGGTGAGGCCGAGGACGCCGATCCGTTTGCCGGTGAGCCCACCGTCGAGTGCCGCCACCACTTTCTCCGCCATCGCCGCCTTGCGCTTCTCGTTCACCGAGTCGACCGCCTCGACGATCTGTAAGGGTGCGCCGACCTCGCGGGCCGTCTCCAACAACGCTCGGGTATCCTTCGGAAAGCAGCTACCGCCGTAACCCGGGCCAGCGTGCAAGAACTTCGACCCGATCCGCCCATCGAGGCCAATGCCCCGCGCCACCTCCTGAACATCGGCGCCCACAGCCTCGCAGAGATCGGCGATCTCGTTGATGAAGCTGATCTTGGTCGCCAGGAAGGCATTGGCCGCGTACTTCGTCAGCTCCGCCGTCTCCCGGCTGGTGAACAGCACCGGCGTCTCGTTCAGAAACAGCGGCCGGTAGAGTTCCCGTGCGACCTCGCGCGAACGCTCCCCCGTGGCGCCGACGACGATCCGGTCCGGGCGCATGAAGTCCTCGATCGCCGCCCCTTCGCGCAAGAACTCCGGGTTGGAGGCGATCTCGACCTCGGCATCGGGCCGCGTCGTGCGAATTCGACGTTCGATCTCCGTGCCCGTGCCGACCGGCACCGTCGATTTCGTCAAGACCACGGTCGGGCCGTCGAGCGCGCGGGCGATCTCCTCTGCCGCCGCCATGACGTAGCTCAGATCCGCCTGCCCGTCACCACGCCGGCTCGGCGTGCCGACGGCGATGAACACCGCCTCGGCGGCGCCGACCGCTGCCGCTGTATCCGTGGTGAAGCCGAGACGCCCGGCCGCCACGTTCTTTGCCAGCAGATCCTCCAAACCCGGCTCGTAGATCGGCACCCGTCCGGCCTTGAGCTCGCCGATCCGCCCCGCGTCTCTGTCCACGCAGGTGACGTGGTGGCCGAACTCGGAGAAACAAACGCCCGAAACCAAGCCGACATAGCCGCTGCCGATCATCGCCACGCGCATAGGCTAGCTCTCCTCACCGGTGGCCCTGACGGTCGACGACAGGTAAGACGCCAGTCCTGGGCCGAGATCGTCCCGCGCCAGGGCAAAAGCAACGGTTGCTTCCAGATAGCCGAGCTTGTCGCCACAGTCGAAACGCCGGCCTTCGTAGCGCAGGCCATGAAAGGGCATCCGCCCGATCAACCGCGCCATTGCATCGGTGAGCTGGATCTCGCCGCCGGCCCCCGGTTCCATGGCATCGAGTTCGGCGAAGACGTCGGCCGAGAGGATGTAACGACCGATGATCGACAGGGTCGAAGGCGCATCGGCGGGATCGGGTTTCTCTACCAATCCGGAGACTTCCGCCAGCCGCCCGTCGTCGTGAGCGACATCGAGAATACCGTAGCGCCGCGTTTCCTCGCGCGGTACGTCCATCACCGCCACCAGGTTGCCGCCCATCTCCGCATGCGCGGCGACCATCTGTGCCATTACCGGCGTTTCCGCCTGCACCAGGTCGTCTGGCAGGATCACGGCGAAGGGCTCGTCGCCGACCAGATGGCGCGCGCACCACACGGCATGCCCAAGCCCGAGCGGCGACATCTGCCGGACATAGGCGACCTGCCCCGGGCCCGGCAGCCAATCCTCGATCAACGCGACCAGATCCTGGCGGCCGCTCGCCTCCAGGCTGGTGGTCAGCAGATGCGAGTGATCGAAGTGATCCTCGATCGCCGTCTTGCCGCGGCTCGTGACGAAAATAAACTCCTCGATCCCCGCCGCCGCCGCCTCTTCCACCGCGTACTGGATCAGCGGCTTGTCGACCACGGGCAGCATTTCCTTCGGAATCGCCTTGGTCGCCGGCAGAAACCGCGTGCCGAGGCCACCTACCGGAAACACCGCCTTACGCACGTTCGCGGCCATGAAGGGCCTCCAGGAATTAGTGGCAACGACGAGACCCCGGCTCTCGACGCCGACAGCATAATCAGTTATCGCGCCCGATTTTGTCCCGTTCGACACGGGTGCGCACCTGGCGGCCCATGATCTCGAGGAGCACGACGATCCTCGACTTTTCATCGACGCTCTCGACGATCGCGGCAACATCGACCAAGGCGCCGTGGGAAATGCGGACCTGCTCGCCCGGCCGAAAGCCGCCGCGCCAGGCTTCTAGATCAATGTATCCATCCGCCCCCTCGAGATGCTGGATGCCCGCGATCACCTCGTCGGGAACATGCGGTGGGCGCGCGCCGAATCGCACCAGCCCCTTGACCCCCTGGGCCATATCGATGGTCCGAGAACTGGTGACGTCCAGATCGACATTCACGAAGAAATACCCGGGAAACAGCGGCCGCGTCACCAGCTCGCGCTTCCGCGCATGCTTGCGCCAGCGTTGCATCAGCGGCAGATAGACCTCGACATCCCGTTCCCAGAGATTTGTGCGCGCCCAAAGCTCCATGCGCGGCTTCGAGGCGACGGCATGCCACAGCTTCATGAGTTCCGATCTCTCCCCTCACCGCCGGACAGGATCGCCGGCAGATGAATGTCGTTGGCGGTAAAGCAAGGCGCCAGGGCCGTCAAGAGGCTGGCGGTCTCCCCCAGATCGACGACGACGGCGGCCTCGGCCGAAGACGGCATCTCGGAACCCACAGTACACTCGGCCATGCGAAGACGATCTGCGTCAATTACGCCCGCGACCTCGATATCGTTCGCCTTGGCGCAGAGGCGGGCGAGCTCCGCCAGCTCACCAGCGCCGATGATCACGACACGGTTGTGGCCCAGCATATCGCAACGCCGGTAGATCTGTTCCAGCTGCAAGCGCAGCGTCGTCACATATTTCAAGGACCCGGCCAGGTATCGCGCCGACAGCCGCGTCTTCTCCGAAAAGCCCTGCGGCGTCAGGAAATAACGGTAGCGATTGGGCTTGACCCGGCGGATCCGAACCCAGCCCTTGCGGGCGCAACGTTTCAGGTAGGCGTTGGTCAGTCCGAGCGCTATACCGAGTGAGTCCGCGAGGCGACGCTGCGTAAGGCGTTCCTCCGTCTCGACCGCTTCCAGCAGCTGCAACAGCAGCTCCCCGTCGGCGTCTTCGGCCAGCCGTCGCGACATGGTCGCGTCTCCGTTTCGCTACTAGATTTCCCGTCCGAGACATCTCTCGATGCCGCGCCCGGATAGCATGTTCAAATTATGAACGTCAAGCGAAACGCCGAGTGTCGTCGATCGACGGCAACCCGATGGCATGGGTATTGATCGACCGGTTGTTTGCCCCGCTCGACACCACGGATTTCGGCCGGCTCGTTGCCGCTGCCAACAGGGTGTCGGACAACGACAATAGCACGCCCGATGCCCAGCAGGGTTTCGACTCGTCGACACGAACCCCCCGTTACACTCCCGCCAACTTGCACTGCCCGGAGCGTTCTGGTCAGATGCCGTAGCTGAATCGCCGCCGATGACGAGGACGTTATGCACGTCGAATACATTCGATCGATCACCGAACGCTATGAGCGGCTCGGTTACCAACCCTACCGCTGGTACGAGGCGCCCGACGACGGGGTGCTGGCACCGCTGAAGAAGCCGCTGTCAGAATCTCGTCTCGGTATGCTGTCGACCGCCGGCGCCTATGCGCTCGGCCAGGTGGCGTTCTTCTACAAGGACGACACCTCCATTCGGCGCATCCCGGCGACGACGCCGGTCGAGGACATGCGCTTCTCCCATATCACGGAGAACTACCTGCCCGACGCCCGGCGCGATCCGAACTGCGTCTTTCCGCTGACCCCGCTGGCCCAACTGGCGGAGGAAGGCGTGATCGGCGAGCTGGCGGGTGATCATCTCTCCTGCATGGGCGGTGTCTATTCGCAACGCCGCACCCGCGAGGAGATGCTACCCGCCATCGAAGAGGCCTTCGTCGAACAGGCCGTGGACGTCGCCCTGCTGGTCCCGTTGTGACCGGTCTGCCACCAGACCGTGAGTCTGGTCGCACGCCATCTCGAAGCCCGGGGCATCCCGACCCTCTGTATCGCCAGCGCCCGCGACATCATAATGGCTGGCCGGCCGCCGCGCGCGGTCTACGTCGACCATCCGTTGGGGCACACCACCGGCAAACCGTTCGATGCGGTCGATCAATTGGAGATCGTGCGCGCCGCGCTCGAGGCCTGGCCGCGTTTCGAGCGGCCGGCGCAAATCATCGATCTGCATCGGCGCTGGGCCGACAACGACGACTGGAAGGAAGGCGCCATGCGCGCCGAACAGGGCGATACACGTTCGCCCCGGGACGAGTCGCCGCGTTACCAGCATGATGCCGATCGCCTGGCTGCGGAGGCGCGCGCCGCCGGATCCTAGCAGCCTGTCGGACTCGGGCATGCAAGGATTGGTAAGATTGGCTTGGCGGGCGTCGATGTCATGGATTTACCCCCATGAAGTTGCGAACGCGGGTTGGCCCGCCCGTTCAGGCGTGGCTGAGGACGAACATCCGCTTGATGTTCCAGGAGAGCGTGGCCAAGGTCCATTCCCCCTTCGCCTTGTCGAGGCCGCGCAGGCTGAACTGACGCAAGCCCATCACCGATTTGATGATGCCGAACACCGGCTCCGGCGTCTGCTTGCGAAGCGCGTAGAGCGCCCGGCCCTCGGGTGTGGCCAGGCGATGGCACATCGCCTCGAGCGGCGTCGGATCCTCGGGCGCTGGCGGCGCCTCGGCGAAGCGGTCCCGCCAGGAAAGATGGTGGTGCTCCCGGCCGAGCGCGATCAGCGGCGCGATCTCCGCTTCCCCGCAGGCCTCGACGTTGGCCTGGCTGAAGTAGCCGCTGTCCGCCAACAGGGTCT
This sequence comes from uncultured Alphaproteobacteria bacterium, assembly GCA_951812805.1. Classification (GTDB taxonomy): domain Bacteria; phylum Pseudomonadota; class Alphaproteobacteria; genus JASLMY01. The sequence continues at coordinate 111,895 of CATOSZ010000006.1, forward strand.
CGACCTCGCCAAGCCCGTCCGGCAGGCCGGCGAGTGCTTCGAGCGTCGGTTCGATCTGCTGCTTGTCGTTCGCCGCCTGCACCACGTCGGCGCTGACCACCAGCAGGCTGCCGGCGGCCACCGCAGCCTGGGCGTTGTAGCACTGCTCGAAGCCGCCGCCGGCCACCGGCATGATGCGCGAGTCCGGGTCCGTCAGGTTGACCTGGTCCTTCGCCCGTGGCCCCGGCTCCGGCGGCTTCGGTGGCCGCCCGCCCGGCTTGCGGCCGGTCCGCGTTTCCTTCGCCTCGCGGGCTGCCAGCTTCTCTTCGTACTCCGCCTGCTCCCGCGCATGACGCTCGGCCGCCCGCGCCTCGATCTCCGCCTTCGCCGCGGCGATCGCCGCCAGCCGGTCCTCGCGCCGTGCCAGCTCCTCCGGCACGCTCATGCCGTCGGGAACCTCGGACCGGTCCGCCGCTTCCGCCAACGCCATCAACTCCGCCACCTCGGCCCGCAGCCGGGCTTCGATCTCGCCCGCACGCTGCCACGACAGGGCGCTGTGCCGGCTCGCGTCGGCATGGATCTTCGTCCCGTCCAGCGCCACCGTGCCCAGTTGCAGCATGCCGGCCTGCCGCGCCAGCAGCAGAACCTGCACGAACAGCCCCTCGATCAGCGGCAGGAAGCGACGGCGGAACGTGGCGATCGTGTCGTGGTCGGGGTGGTCGTTTGCCGCGATGAAGCGGAAGGCCACCGAATCATAGCTCGCCCGCTCCAGCTTCCGGCTGGAATGCACCCCCGTCGCGTAGCCGTAGATCAGCAGGCCCAGCAGGACGCTCGGGTGATGCGCCGCCGAGCCCGAACCACGATAGGCCTTCACGAACGCAGAGAGATCCAGCTGCTCCAGCACATCGACCACGAAGCGCGCCAGATGACGATCAGGCAGCCATTCGTCCACCGAAGGCGGCAGAAGATAGCTGGTCTCCCGGTCAACCTGTCGAAAGTTGCTCATCACAAAATCACCGCGCAGGAGAGAATCAGACCGTGACAGTGAATCTCATCTCGAAACTCGGCTCAAGTCCGACAGGCTGCTAGAGGGCCAAGGTCTCGGCAAATATGCCGAGGCGTTCGATGAGAACGATATCGACCTCGATGTCCTTCCCGTCCTGAGCGACGACGAACTCAAGGAACTCGGCCTGTCGTTGGGCCATCGCAAGAAATTGCTCATGGCCATCGGCAAACTCGGCGGCGGTGTGGGCGTTGTCGGTGCCGATGTCGACCAACCCGCCGTGGCGTCCACAGCCGATACCACGCCCCCGTCCGGCGAGGCGGAGCGCCGGCAGTTGACCGTGATGTTTTGCGATCTGGTCGGCTCCACCGCGCTGTCGACGAAGCTCGATCCCGAGGACATGGGCGATGTCATCCGAGCCTATCAGGAAACCTGTACCCGCGTAGTGGAGAGCTGCGGCGGGCACGTGGCAAAATATATGGGCGACGGAATTCTGGTCTACTTCGGTTATCCGATGGCGCACGAATATGACGCCGAGAACGCCGTGCGTGCCGGACTGGAGATTGCCGAAACGGTGCCACGGCTTCGGGTCGGCAACGTCGAGGACCTCGCCGCGCGCATCGGCATCGCGACGGGGCTGGTCATGGTCGGCGAACTCGTCGGTGCGGGAGCGGCTCGGGAAGAGGCGGTCGTCGGCGATACGCCGAACCTGGCCGCTCGGTTGCAGGACGTCGCGGCGCCGGGGTCAGTGGCGATCGCGGGAGAGACCCGTCAGTTGCTCGGCGATATGTTCGAATTGGAGTCGATGGGACAACGGGCCCTGAAGGCAGGGCAATCGCATTTCAGAATTTGCCGAGGAGTGACAGGAGATAGTCGTTGTTCCAAGCGGCGATTTTGAACTTGGCGCGCAGCGAGTCTTTTCGTGGATCCTTTCGCATGACATTGAGCGCCATGTGGCGCAGGACGGCGAGATTGTGCGGTCCATTGTCCTTGCGGGTTCTGTCTTGGTCTTCGTTCATTTGGACATCGAGGCACCAGTGCAGGCGGTTTTCGACCCCCCAGTGCGCCCGGGCAACGGGATTGAAGCGCTCGGCGTCGAGCGGCTGGCTGAGCAGGTAGTAGGCGGTTTCGCTCGACGTCTTCTCCGCGCACTCGCGGGTCCGGGTGACTTTGGCGACCGCCTTCAGGCCCGGCCAATGATGGCGCTCTTGCAGCCACTCGACGTGGCTGGAGACGAGAGCGGCACGGGTCTCGATGCGGCCATGATCGCCATCGACCGTGGTGTCGGTGGTGGTCGCTTCGGCTTTCGGATCGTCGAGGAAGGTTCTCACGTCGTCATGCAGCGTGCCTTGATTGCCCTTCAACGCCAGGGCGTAGTCACCCCCCTGCTCGATAATCTGGCTGGCGATGGCGCGCTGGCAATTGAGGGCGTCCACGGTCACGATCGTCCCCTCGAGGCTCAATAGTTTCAACAGCTTCGGCACGGCGGTGATCTCGTTGGACTTGGCGTCGGTGGCGACTTGCCCCAACACCAGCCGCTGATCACAGCCCCAGGCCGAGACCATATGCAGCGCCGACGTGCCGCTCGCCTTGTCGTAGGATCGCCGCACCACCTTGCCGTCGATCGCAATGACCCCTTGGCAGGTCTCGGAAAAGCGCGCCATGAAGCGCTGGAAGCAGGCGCCGAACGCCTCCGGATCCAGCAACCGGAACACCCGGCTGAAGGTGTCGTGGCTCGGCACGCCATGTTCGAGTACGAGAAATTCCCGCAGGAACGCCTCCTTTTCACGCGCGAAGATCGCCATGTCGACCGCCGTCTGACCGCCCGAGAGGACCGTGCACAGGGCGATCGTCAAGATCTCCAGCAGATCGTGACGCCCGGCATTGCCAGTCCGCGGATCCTCGAGACCCTCAAAGCACTCCAGAAAGCCTTCCATCGCAACCTCCACCCGTGAAAAGACCGGGTAGAATCGATTCGCGCCAATACCTCAAGATCAAACACGCACGTCAAGGCAATTCCAAATGCGATTCCCCTGGCCCTGAAGGGGATCTCCGCACCCACGCCGGTCTGGCGCGTGCTCGGCGAGCGGCGGATGGCCAGCCGTTTCGAGGCGGTCCGCGGAACGCGGGAAGTGCCACTTGTCGGCAGAGACGGCGAGCTGGCCATGTTGACGGATCGCTGGCGGCAGGCGTGCGAGGGCGATGGACAGGTCGTCCTGCTCTCGGGCGAGGGCGGTATCGGCAAGAGCCGTCTGGTTCAGGCCCTTCGCATGGTGATCGAGGGCGCGGCGGGCTATTGCGACGTCTATCAATGCAGCCCGCACTTTGAAAGCACGCCGTTCCATCCCGTGATCCAGCATCTGGAACTGTCGGCCGGATTCACGCCCACCGACGCCCATGCGGCAAAACGGGACAAGTTGGAGCGGCTGGTGGCGGGTTCCGGTGTTGGGACCTCTTCCGTGTTCGCACACCTTCTATCCATAGGTTCAGCCGATGATCTCGAAGCCCTCCCCTCCCAGGGTCGCCAGCGGATGGAAGCGATCAGAGCGGCGTTGCTCGACCATATGATGGCGCGCGCGGGCGATGGGCCGGGCCTGCTCCTCATAGAGGACGCGCAATGGATCGACCCGTCGACTCGAGATCTGCTCGAGGAGCTGATGCGGAGTTCCCGGGGGCGCCGACTTCTCGTGCTCGTCACTTACCGCGCCGCCGATGGGTGGGATTGGCCTCATTTCGATCATGTCACCATGCTCTCGCTCTCGCGCTTCGGGCGCCGCCAGTCGGAGGCGCTGGCCGGACATTTTCTGGCGGGCAAGACATCCTTGCCGGGGGCGATCGACGCCATCGTCACCAAGGCGGACGGCGTTCCGCTGTTCATCGAAGAGCTGGCCCGCAGCATCGCGGAGGGTGGCGTCCCGACCAGCGCGACGGCCGGCGAGGACCTGATTCCCAGCACGTTGCGCGACAGTTTGATGTCGAATCTCGATCGCCTGGGTCCGGCCAAAGCCGTCGCTCAGATCGGCGCCTGCATCGGCCGGGAGTTCGATCATGATCTGATCCGGCGCGTTGCACCGGCGGGAGAGGATGACATCGCCCGCGCCTTGGACGAGTTGGTCGAAACGGGCCTGCTATTGCGTCGAGGAGGTTCCGGAGACGAGGCGTTCGGTTTCCGTCATGCCCTTATGCGGGACGTCGCCTACGAGAGCATGCTGCGTAGCCAACGCCGGACCCTGCATGCCGCGGTCGCCGAGGCGATGCGGTCGCAGAGTGCGGATGGAAAATCCCCGAACCTCGGGGTTCTGGCGGGCCACGCCCTTCGGGGCGAACAATGGCGGGATGCGCTCGCGGATTATCGCCAGGCCGCGGAACTCGCGACGGCCGATTATGCGTTGCGCGAGGCGCTGGTTCTCTATCAAGGGGCATTGAAAGCCGTTGCCGGTTTGGATGACGAGGCGCGCACGTCGGCGCTCATGGATATCCACCAGGCTCGCTCGCGGCTGCTCTTCGCGATCGGCGATTTCTCGGGCGCCAGTCGAGAATTCGAGCCGTTTCTGGAGACGGCACGTGGGCGGGGCGATCGCCGGCGCGAGAGCGACGGTCTGGCGGCACGGGCCCATGCCTTGATGTGGGCCGAGGACTTCGAGGCGGCGCTGGAGAATGCCGATGCGGCTTTCCAAATAGCCGAGGAGATCGGGCATCATGCCGTCCTCGGCAGCGCTCAGATGACGACCGGGTATATCCATGCGGTATCCGGGCGGATGGAGCCCGCGACGCTGGCGTTGGGCAAGACCGTCGCCATCGCCCGTTCATCCAAGGATGCCCTGAACGAGGCAATGGCGCTCTATATGCTCGGCAACGTCGAGAACTGGCGTGGCGACTTCGACGAGGCGATCCGGCTGACGTCGACGGGCGCCCAGTTGGCCCGCGACAACGGTCTCGTCGCGGCCTTTTTGCGCAGCCAGTATGCGCAGGCGATTTCCCTGATCGGACGGGGCGATTACGACCCCGCGAGGCTGCTGATGCGGGAAGGTTTGGCGCTGGCGGAGAAGATCGGCGACGAGGCTTTCATACCGCGCCACCTGAATGGTCTCGGCTGGCTCTATGTCGAGACCGAGAATCTGCAGCAGGGCTTCGAATTGAACGAGCGGGCCGCAGACCTCTCGCGCGGCAGCACGCATGGTACCGGTGTCGAGAAGCGGTGTTTCTCGGAGATCAATATGAGTGACGCTTGCTTTTTTCAGGGTGATCTGGCGCTCGCCGGCGAAATCCTCGCCGGTGTCCATGCCATCGTGCGCCAGCCGGGCGGCCATGAATGGATGCGCTGGAGGTACTCCATCCATCTCTACGTTAGTCTGGGCTGGCAGGCGTTGGCCCGCGGGCGCCCGGCGGAAGCGCGCGACCATGCCGATCAGGCTTTGAAGATAGCCGTTCCCAAGGGGTCGAAGAAGTATATCGCCGGCGCCTGGTCCATCCTCGGCGAGGCGGCCGTCGCGAACCTCGATTGGGAAGCGGCGGAAAGTTGGTTCACGAAGGCCCATGCGCTCGCGGTCGAGATCGGCCACAAGCCACAGGTCTGGAGAACGCTGGAGATGTTGGCACGGGTGCACGCGGAGACGGGGCGAGGGCCATCGAGCGCGCGGCACCTGCGTGCGGCGCGGGCGGTCGCGGAGGGGCTGCGGGACGGCATCCAGGACGCCGAATTGCGCCGCGGCATGGAGACGTCGCCACTGATACGTTCGCTCGTCGAGCGGACCTCGGAGATGCCTTGAGCCGGGATCAGTGCGGTCGTGCCGAGGATGGGAGATTATGGCACGGCTGCTTGGCCCGTCGCTTCGCCGCGCCGGCCGGGTTCGAAGATGGGACGGGATAGCGCTCCGGGCGGTTCCGTCGTCCTTGTGTGCCTCGATGTCCGCCCTACCGGTATGCCGCATCAAGCCTATCTAACTCGCGGCATTAGGTTTAGTGTCTAATCCAGATCTATTGATTTGGAGAGAAATGATGCGGTACCTTCTGCCTGTATGCATTGGTGCAATTCTGCTGTCGTCACCGGTCATGGCTTGTCGTGGCACGGTCGAGTATTCCGACGTCAAGGCGCGGCTGGCGATGGCCGACCTGCCGGCCGCCGACAAGGCGGCCTACGGAAAGAAGCTGGAAGAGGGCTGGGCGCTACACGAGAGCGGCCATCACGGTGACAACAAGGAACTGCGTAAGAAATCGCTGAAGATTCTGGATGAGATCAAGGTCAAGGTCGGCCTGTAGCCTGATTCCGTCCGTAATCCGCGGTCGGACGACCCCGTAGACCGGACTTGCATCGATAACGGGGCGCCTTCCGGGCGGACTCGGCGGTCGGGACGGTGTGGGGAATTCGCGTGGAAGACAGAGATGACGAGCGCAGACTGGCGGCCATACTCGCCGCCGACCTCGTCAACTACAGCGGCAAGATGGGCGCGAATGAGGAAGCCACGCTTGCCGCGCTCAATATCAGTCTCGAACTCCATATTCGCCCGGCGATTGCCGAGCGCGGCGGCCGTGTCGTCAAGACGACCGGCGATGGCATCCTGGCCGAGTTCGCCAGCGCCGTGGATGCAGCCCGTTGCGCCATCGACATTCAGCAAGGAATCGCCGAACGCAATGGGGAACTGGCGCCCGAGGATCGACTGCACTTCCGCATTGGCGTCAACCTCGGCGACGTGATCGTCCAGGGCGACGACATCTTCGGCAACGGCGTCAACATCGCCGCGCGTCTCGAGGGATTGGCACGCCCGGGGGGTATCCGAATTTCCGAGGACGTCTATCGTCAAGTGCGCGGCAAACTCGGTCACGAAATCGAGGATCTGGGCGCGCAGAGCGTCAAGAACATCGCCGAACCGATCCGGGTCTATCGTGTCGTCGTGGATGGGGAAGAGGCGGGTGAACTTGGCCGGCCCGCGAAACGGCGCGGCCGGAATGTCATGATCGCGGGGATCGTTCTCGGCGCTCTGATCTCCGTGCTGGGGTGGTTCGCCCTGGATTGGCGGTGGCCGGCACAGGAACGCGAGCCTTCGGCCGCCGCGCCTTCGGCGTTGCCGTTGCCCCAGGAGCCCTCGGTCGCCGTCCTGCCGTTCGTTGATCCGAGCGCGCCGGATGGACAAAGCGGGCTCGGCAACGGCGTTGCCGAAAATCTCATCGCCGCCTTGTCCGAATTGCCGGGAATGTTCGTCATCGCCCGCAGTTCCTCGTTCCGCTATCGCGGCCAGGCGGCAAAACCTCAGGACATCGCGCGGGAACTCGGCGTTCGCTACATCCTGGAGGGAAGTGCGCAGGTCTCCGGCAGCCAGGCCCGCATTACGTCCCGCCTGGTCGACGCGGCCAGCGGTGGGCTGCTGTGGAGCGGTCGATATGACCGCGATGTCTCGGATATCTTCGCCTTGCAGGACGAAATTACCCTGAACATCGCGACCGCGTTGCAGGTCGAGTTGACCGAAGGCGCCCTGATCCGTTCACGCCGACGCGGCACGGACAACCTGCAAGCCTGGCTTCTCGTCAGCCGGTCTCTCGAAACCCATATGAAGTACACGAAAGAGGCCAACGCAGAGGCCGGTGCGCTGGCAGAACAGGCGCTGGCGCTGGATCCGACCTATCCCGAAGCGCTGATCCGGCTGGCCTGGATGTATCTGTCGAATTTCCAGGCCGGCTGGGCACCGGACCGCGAGGCCGCGTTGGCGCGAAGTATCGAGCTCGTCCAGCAGGCACTGGCGCTCGACGATACCTATCCCGACGCCTTTATTACGCTCGCCAACATCCATCTTTTCGTCGGACGCCACGATGATGCCATCGCCTTTGGCAAACGGGCCACGGAACTCGCGCCCAGCCATTCGCTGGCCCGTGCAAGCCTGGCGATGGCCGAGAATTACGCCGGCCATCCAGATGAAGCCATCCGGCTGTTGCAACGGGCGATGCGGCTCAGCCCGCATTATCCATCCTGGTATCTCGGCGAGCTTGGCCGCGCCTACGTTTTGCGGGGAGATTTCGACAAGGCGATCGAAGCGCTGGACCGCCGCTTGGAGAGCAGTCCCGAGAACGGCGATGCCCTGGTCTTACTGGCCGCTGCCCACGCCGGCGCCGGTCATTCGGAGTTGGCGGGCAACGTGCTGAGCGATTTCCTCGGGCCGCGCCCCGGTTACACGTTGCAGGATTATGCTCGCGGCGAGTTCTACAAGAACGACGCCGACCTCGATCGGATCCTCGACGGGCTTCGGAAAGCCGGGCTTTCGGAGTGAGGGCCCGGCGATGCCGCCTGCGGCGGATCTGCTATCCTCGCGCCGGATCATTTCGGCGCGGGGAGGCAGGCCATGCGGCTCGACGACAAGGTGGCGATCATCACGGCGGCGGGTGGGCCGATGGGCGCGACGGTGGCGCGTCGCTTCGCGGCCGAGGGGGCGAGGCTCGTCCTGAACGACATCTCCGGCAATCGGCTGGCCGGGACCCAGGCGGCGCTCGAGGCGGCCGACGCCGATGTCGCGGCGCTGCGCGGCGACGTCTGTGAATGGGCCGAGGCGAAGGCGCTCTATGAACTGGCGATCGAACGGCACGGCCGGGTCGACGTGCTGATCAACATCGTCGGCGGCATGAAGGGCGAGCTAGAAGTCCCGCTCGGCGAGATGGACGCGGCGCGCTGGGACGAGACCCTGCGGCTCAACATGCACGGCACGCTGGCGCTCACCCGTCTCGCCGCCGACGGCATGAAGGCGCGCGGCGGCGGCGCCATGGTCAACCTCTCCTCCGTCGTTTACGCCGGCGGGCCGAACCAGGCGGATTATGCCGCCGGCAAGGCCGCCGTCGCCGCCTTCACCCGCTCGATGGCGGGGGCGCTCGCGCCGGAGATCCGCGTCAATGCCATTATGCCGGGGTTGATCCAGACCTCGGTGCTGGAACGCTCGGGCGCGGAGAAGATTGACGCCTGGATCGAGGCGACGCCGCTCGGCAAGCTCGGCCGGCCGGAGGACATCGCCAACGCCGCCCTGTTCCTGGCCTCGGACGAGGCCGGGCATATCACCGGACAGTTCCTCTACGTCTCCGGCGGGCTCCTGCCCTCGCTTTGAGACCGTTCATGGAAAGGACAGCGACATGAGTGTGATCGACTATCAGGCCATCCTGCCCGAGGGCTGGAACCGGGCCCGGGGCTTTTCCTATGCGGTCCGCGCGAGCGGTTCGACCACGGTGCATATCGCCGGCCAGATCGCCAATGCGGACGGCAACCGCTCCCGCTGCGGCGAGCTCGACATGGGCGGCCAATGGGGCCAGGTGCTGGAGAACATCGCCCGCCTGGTGCGCGAGGCCGGCGGCGCGCCCGAGAACATCGTGAACCTGCGCGCCTATGTCACCGATATCGAGGCCTTCAACCAGGCCGGTCCGGCGATCGGCCAGGCCTGGACGGCGCATCTCGGCAAGCATTTCCCGGCAATGACCCTGGTCGAGGTCAGCCGCCTGATCGATCCCGACGCCCTGGTCGAGATCGAGGCGGAGGCCGTCCTGCCCTAGCAGCCTGTCGGACTTGAGCCGAGTTTCGAGATGAGATTCACTGTCACGGTCTGATTCTCTCCTGCGCGGTGATTTTGTGATGAGCAACTTTCGACAGGTTGACCGGGAGACCAGCTATCTTCTGCCGCCTTCGGTGGACGAATGGCTGCCTGATCGTCATCTGGCGCGCTTCGTGGTCGATGTGCTGGAGCAGCTGGATCTCTCTGCGTTCGTGAAGGCCTATCGTGGTTCGGGCTCGGCGGCGCATCACCCGAGCGTCCTGCTGGGCCTGCTGATCTACGGCTACGCGACGGGGGTGCATTCCAGCCGGAAGCTGGAGCGGGCGAGCTATGATTCGGTGGCCTTCCGCTTCATCGCGGCAAACGACCACCCCGACCACGACACGATCGCCACGTTCCGCCGTCGCTTCCTGCCGCTGATCGAGGGGCTGTTCGTGCAGGTTCTGCTGCTGGCGCGGCAGGCCGGCATGCTGCAACTGGGCACGGTGGCGCTGGACGGGACGAAGATCCATGCCGACGCGAGCCGGCACAGCGCCCTGTCGTGGCAGCGTGCGGGCGAGATCGAAGCCCGGCTGCGGGCCGAGGTGGCGGAGTTGATGGCGTTGGCGGAAGCGGCGGACCGGTCCGAGGTTCCCGACGGCATGAGCGTGCCGGAGGAGCTGGCACGGCGCGAGGACCGGCTGGCGGCGATCGCCGCGGCGAAGGCGGAGATCGAGGCGCGGGCGGCCGAGCGTCATGCGCGGGAGCAGGCGGAGTACGAAGAGAAGCTGGCAGCCCGCGAGGCGAAGGAAACGCGGACCGGCCGCAAGCCGGGCGGGCGGCCACCGAAGCCGCCGGAGCCGGGGCCACGGGCGAAGGACCAGGTCAACCTGACGGACCCGGACTCGCGCATCATGCCGGTGGCCGGCGGCGGCTTCGAGCAGTGCTACAACGCCCAGGCTGCGGTGGCCGCCGGCAGCCTGCTGGTGGTCAGCGCCGACGTGGTGCAGGCGGCGAACGACAAGCAGCAGATCGAACCGACGCTCGAAGCACTCGCCGGCCTGCCGGACGGGCTTGGCGAGGTCGAGACCCTGTTGGCGGACAGCGGCTACTTCAGCCAGGCCAACGTCGAGGCCTGCGGGGAAGCGGAGATCGCGCCGCTGATCGCGCTCGGCCGGGAGCACCACCATCTTTCCTGGCGGGACCGCTTCGCCGAGGCGCCGCCAGCGCCCGAGGATCCGACGCCGCTCGAGGCGATGTGCCATCGCCTGGCCACACCCGAGGGCCGGGCGCTCTACGCGCTTCGCAAGCAGACGCCGGAGCCGGTGTTCGGCATCATCAAATCGGTGATGGGCTTGCGTCAGTTCAGCCTGCGCGGCCTCGACAAGGCGAAGGGGGAATGGACCTTGGCCACGCTCTCCTGGAACATCAAGCGGATGTTCGTCCTCAGCCACGCCTGAACGGGCGGGCCAACCCGCGTTCGCAACTTCATGGGGGTAAATCCATGACATCGACGCCCGCCAAGCCAATTTTACCAATCCTTGCATGCCCGAGTCCGACAGGCTGCTAGTCGATAAGGTCCGCGAGGCGGCGCGGCAGCATCGCGGCGCGGGCGAACCAGTGCCGGAATCCGGGCAGGGGAAAGCGGCCGGAGAAGCCGCGCACGGCTGCCGGCAGGTGATCGGGCGTCGCCTGCATCAGGCTGTTGGTGCCGGCGAGCCAGCGGGCGATCTCGCGCCCGGTCCAGGTCGCCGTGTTGACGCCGTTGCCGTGATAGCCGAAGCCGAAATAGACGCTGTCGTCATCGGGAAAGCGGCCGATCGCCGGTACCTGCTCGCGGGTCAGGCAGACCAGGCCACGCCAGCGATGCGTCACCTCGACATCCGCCCAGGCCGGCCAGATCTGGCCGAGGCGCCGGATCATCCAATCCTGCGTGCGCGCCGCGCCGTCGGCCGTGCCGCCCATGTCACCCCGCCCGCCGAGCATCAATCGCCGATCGGGCAGGACGCGGTAGTAGAAGAACAGGTGCCGGCTGTCGATGGTCGGGCAGTCGTTGCGCCATTCCTGTGCCGCCAGCTCGCCCGCCGTCAGGGGTCGGGTGACGACGATGTTGGACTGCAGCGGCAGCACACGGCCCTGCAGCTGGGCATGCAGATGTTCTGGCATGAAGCCGTTGCCGGCGATGACCAGCCGCCGTGCCCGCAGCCGGCCGCCCGCCGTCTCCAGCAAATGCGTGCCGCCGTCCTTGGTGAGGGAAAGAACCTCGCTTCCCGGGTGCAGGCGGGCGCCGTGGCGGATCGCGGCCCGGCCGAGGCCCTGGACGAAGCGCAGCGGATGCAGCCCGAAAGTCGGTTTCAGCAACAACGCGCCATGCTGTTCGGGCGAAGCATAGCCCCGCTCGCGGAATTCCTCCCGACCCATCACCCGGCTGTCGAGGCCGAGCAGCTCGCGCTCGACCCGGGCGCGATCGACCAGGTCGGGCAGATGATCCGGCCGGCTCGCCACCGTGACCTCGCCCTCGCCCTGGGCCTGGAAATCGATCTCCTCGTCCCGGCCGAGCGCGCGGACCAGCTCCACCGCCTCGACCTGGGCCTGGTAGAAGCGCCGGGTTTCCGCCCGCCCGAAGCGGCGGACCTGTGCGGCGAGCGACAGCTTGGCGCCGCCGATGGCGCAGAAGCCGCCGTTCCGTCCCGAGGCGCCCCAGCCGATATGGCCGGCCTCCAGCACCCGGACGTCGACGCCGTAATCCCGCGCCAAATGCAGCGCGGCGGAGAGCCCGGTATAGCCGCCGCCGATGACGGCGACGTCGCAGCTCTCCTCGCCCCCGAGCGCGCCGCTGCCCGGCACCGGCTCGCCCGCCGTCGCTTCCCAGTAGGAGGGTTGCGGGTCGGCGAACCGATAGAGGCTGTCGTCGAAGGGACGGTAGGGGCGCATGGCGCCATCGTAGCCCCATGTGCGTGCCGTTTCGATTGACAATGCGGGGGCGGGCACCTAAATCAGGGCCCTGTCCGCGCGTCCTCGCGCGCCTACCGCCGGATGGGGGATCGTCTAATGGTAGGACAGCGGACTCTGACTCCGTAAGTGGGGGTTCGAATCCCTCTCCCCCAGCCACCTTTCGCCATAGTAAAATAGGCCCACGCTAGAACCAGTTCGCCTTGTCGACCAGGTTCACCAGCGGCCGGCCGGCGGCGAAGCGGCGGCAGTTTTCCGCGAAGACCCGGTAGCGGCGTTCGTCGAGATGGGGACCGGCCGCGGCGACGTGCGGCGTGATCAGCATGCCGGGCGCATCCCACAGTGGATGGTCCGTCGGCAGCGGCTCGGTCTCGAAGACGTCGAGGGCGGCGCCGGCGATGGCGCCGTCGCGCAGCGCCCGGTCGAGGTCGTCGAGGCGTACGGTGGCGCCGCGGCCAATATTGATGAAGACGGCGCTGTCCTTCATCGCCGCGAACTTGCCCGTATCGAAGAAGCCTTGCGTCGCCGGAGTTTCGGGGACGGTCAGGACGACGACGTCGGCGCGGGGCAGCAATTCGTCCAGTGCTTCGGGGCCGTGCAGTTCCGCCACCCCCGGCGGGGCCGTCTGCAAGCGGGCGTCGGTGGCGAGCACCGTCATGGCGAATTCGGAGGCGAGGCGCGCGGTCTCCGCCCCGATGCCGCCTGTGCCGACCACCAGCAGGGTCGCTTCCGGCAGGTAGAGGGTCGGCACGCCGGTCTCCCAGCGCCGCGTCCGCTGGCGTTCCAGGTAGGTCGGCAGGCCGCGCGCGAAGGCGAGCAGATAGGCCATCACCTGGGCCGAGATGTGATCGTTGTAGATGCCGCGAACGTTAGTGACTTCGACGGCGCTCGCGACGAGAGCCGGGTGATAGAAGCTCGGGTCCGGCCCGGCGCGGGGCGAGGCGAGCCAGCGCAGATTGCCGGCCTTGGCGAAGAGGTCGGGGGGCAAAACCCCGAACGCCGCTTCGACCTCGCCGATCACCGCCCCGGCCTCGGCAATCGAGGTGGCGAGGAACAATTCGGCCTCCGGGATCTCGGCGCGCAGCCGGGTCGGCCAGTCGGTGGTGGCGATTCCGCTTTCCGGAATGGCGGGGTCGCTCAACAACAGCAGTTTGAAGGCCATGTCTTCTCCCTCATGCGGCCGGCGGCAGGGTCAGGGCGATCAGCCGGTCGGCCCGGCCCGGCGCGTCGAGGTCGCGGCAGGCGGTGATCAGGGCGTCGAACTGCGCCGCCGGGATCGGCAGGCTCGGCGCCAGGCCGCGGACCCGGCGCGCCTCTTCGTCGAAATCCCAGATGAACTCGGCCCCCGTGCCCTCGGCGCTGACGGCGCGCCCGTCCTTCAGGTGGATGGTGATGCGCGGTGCGAACAGCGCCTGGCGGTGCGAGGGGGTGATGGTGACCCGGTGCATCAACTCCAGCACCTCGGGCGGATCGTCCTCGCCGGTGCCGCGCTGGGGAAACTTGTCCAGCGGGAAGCCGCGCCGGACCACGCCCCAGGCGGCGTAATAGTGCGGGCTGTCGACCGCCGGCCCACGGCCGCGCGCGGGGAAGGCGGGACTCGGGTATTCCGTCTCCAGCCAGTTCACCACGCAGGCGATCTCCGCGACGTCTTCGTAGGCGATGTCGTGTTCTTGGGTGAGGGCCGCGGCGACGGCGACGTGGGCGATGTTGTAGCCGGCGGTCGAATAGATCCGGTAGAGCGTTTCGAGGAAGTACCACTCGCGCCCCAGCCCCTCGGTCACCCGCGCGAGGTCGGCCTGCCGGTCGGCGGTGAAGCTGTAGGTCAGTCGGCCCCGGTTGTCGCCGGCATAGGCGTGATAGAAGCCCGCCTCGCCTTCCAGCACCGTTTCGCCGCCGGGCGTGCCGTGCCGGGCCATCGCCACGGCGAGGAAGGCGTTGCGCACGGCGCCGCCCTCGCGCAGGGACCGCCCGCCGCTGCGCGCGCCTTCGAGGTTGCCGCTCGCCAGGTTGACGCATTGGGCGATGGCGCCGTGGATCTGCCCGGCGTTCAGGCCGCCGAGCTTGGCCGCCGCGATGGCGGCGCCGAAGATGGCGAAGACCGGCCCGGCGTGGAAGCCACGGGCCATGACCGTCGGGATGACTTCGGCGGCCATGCGTTCCATCACCTCATAGCCCGCGGCGACGGCGGTGAGGTAGTCGCGCCCGGTGCTGCCGCCGCTCTCCGCCGCCGCCAGGGCCGCCGGAATGATCGCGCAGCCGGGATGGGTGAGCATGCGGAAGGTATCCCACTTGCCGCCGGCGAAGACGGTCTCGGCATTGACCAGCGCGGCGCCCCCGCGGGAGAGTTTGGTACCGTCGACCAGCACGGTGCAGGCACCGGCACCGCCCGCCTCCTCCTCCCGCATCATGGCCAGGGCGGCGCGGGCGTCGTCGAAGCGGTGGCCGACCAGGGCGGAGGTCAAGGCCTGCAAGGTGACGCCTTTGGCCCGGTCGATCACGCTATCGGGCAAGTCCCCATAGCCGAGGCCGGCGACCCAGGCGGCCAGGCTCCTGCTCATCGATGCCATACGAGGCTCCTTATCGCAGGTGATTCTAGACCGGATCGCGGACGTCTCACAATCGGCCGGGGGCCGGGCGGCCGGGCGGTGCGAAATCCCTGTAGGTTTTCCGGAGGACGGGGTATTTCAGCCTTCAGAAACGGAGACGGATTCCCTTGAGGTCTTGCGCACAGTCGTCCGGTTCGCCCGCCGCCCGCCGGGGCGGCATCCGGAGGCGGGGCTGATGTGGGCGCTGTTGCGCTCGCGCGTCGGCGTCGTGTTGCCGACCATGGTGGTGATCCAGGCTTTCGGCACCATGTGCAGCTTCGCCGGCGCCGTCGTCGTGGTACGGGCGGCCGAGCCGCTCGGCGTCGAACCGACCCGGATCGGCGTCTATACCGCCGTGCTCTATGTCATCGCCATGCTGTCGGGGTTGGCATCGGGCGGCCTGCTCGTGCGCTTCGGCGTGATCCGTACCTGTCAGGGCTGCCTGCTGGCCGCCGCCCTCGGCCTGCTGCTCGCCGCGGTGGCGCCGGCCTGGCCGGTCGCCCTGCTGGCGGCGGTGCTGATCGGCAGCGCGATGGGGCCGTTGAATCCGGCAGGCTCCCTCATCCTCGCCCGCCACGCGCCCCCGGTCTGGCTGCCCTTCGTGTTTTCGGTCAAGCAGACGGGCACGCCGATCGGCGGCATGCTGGCGGGCCTGCTGTTGCCCCCGTTGATGGCGCTCTACGACTGGCGCCTGGCGCTCGCCGCCCTGGCGGTCATTCCCCTGGTGACGCTGCTCGGCCTTCAAGGCCTTCGTCCCGGATTGGACGAGGACCGCGATCCCGCGCGCCGTCTCGACCTCGACGGCGTCCGCGATGCCTTGCGTGTCGTGCTCACCAGCCGGCCCCTGGCGATCCTGGCGGCGGCCGGCCTGGTCTATACCTTCGTGCAGATGGCCATTCTGAGTTTCATGGTGATCTTTCTCTCGGCCGAGAACGGCCTGTCGACCGCCTTTGCCGGTGGTGTCTTCGCGATCATCCACGGCTCCGCCGTGCCGGCCCGGGTGTTCTGGGGGGCGATCGCCGGTCGTCTCGTCACCAGCTGGGTCCTGCTCGGCGCGATCGGCCTGATGATGGCGGCGGGAATCCTCGCCATGAGCTTTTTCACGCCGGACTGGCCGTTCTGGGCGACCGCCGCGGTGGCGGTGGTCCTGGGCGCCAGCACCAACGGCGTGCTCGGCCTGCTGCTGGTCGAATTCGCCCGCCTGGCCCCAGGCGGCCGGATCGGCGAGGCGACCGGTGGCGGCCAGTTCTTCCTGTTCTTCGGCATCGTCACCGGCCCGCCGCTCTTCGCCCTGGTGGTGGAACAGGGCGGCGGCTATACGAACGCCTTCCACATGATCGCCGGCCTCGCCCTGCTGGCCGGCCTCGCCCTGCTGGCGACGGCCCGTTTCGGCCGCGTGGTCTGACGGCGAGGCTCAACGGCGTGGGCAATCGCGTCGTAGATCCGCCTTGGCGACCGCCTCGGTGATGGTGGCGATCCGCGTCGGGGTACAGCCTGTCCCCGTCTTGTGTCCGCGACACATTGCGAGATAGCGGCGTCCACTGTCGGCCAGCTCGCAATCGGCGGAGAGGTCGAGTGCCCGGGACAACCAATAGCGATGATGGGTATTGTTTGGCTCGAGGGCGACGGCGGCACGGTAGTCGGGCAGGGCCTCGGCGTAGCGTTTGTCACGATAGAGAAGCGCGGCCCGCGCCATCCGGATCCAGGCATGGTCGTGGCCATAGGTCATGGCCTGGTTTAAATCGTCCAGGGCTTGTGCGGGATAGCCGAGCTTGTCGAGCAGCTCGGCCCGGCGGGCACGGGAAAGCGGGTCGAGGACGTCGAGTGCGACCGCCAGGTTCAGGTCTTCGAGCGCCCGGCCGAGATGGTTCTGCTTGCGATGCCGCCAGGCCCGAGATTCGAGGACCAAGGGGTCGTGCGGCAGCAGGGAAAGGGCCTCTTCGAAATCCTGGAGTGCAGCACCGTCAAGTCCGAGATAGCCGCGATAGCGACCGCGCGCATGCAGATACAGCGGATCGAGGCCGGCCCGAAGCGCCTCGTCCATCAAGGCGACGGCCCGGGCTTCGTCGTTCTTCGCGGAGGCGCCCTCGGCACGGGAATGCGAGATGAAGCCATAGAGCCATTGAAATCGATGATCCTGGCCATGCCGGCGGCGCAACCGCGTGATCACGTTCTTCATCTGTTCGATGTTGCCATGCCACTTCGGCTGCAAGGCGCGAAGCGTCTGGTGCGCGACGGCGGCGCTGTCGGGGGCGGCGGTCCAGGCGGCGAGGATTCGCTCGCGAACCTTTGCGCTCGGCCCGGCTGCCGTCGATACGTTGATCAACATGGCATGGGCGACCGTGGCACCGGGATCGAGTTGCAGCGCGTATTCGAGGTCGCGGACGGCCAGCAGCAAGGGGCGGCGCATCCTGGTGAAACGGCGGTTGCTGGTCTTGCGGGCCACCCGACTGCCGCGTTCGGCCCAAGTGAGGTGGCGATAGTGAAAGCCGCGGGCGATCCACGGAATGGCGGAACGCGATCGGCTCGCGACCCAGCGATCGAGATGAGGCAGCAGGTTCGGATCGCTGTTTTCGAAGGCGCCATAGGTTCGGAACACGGCGACATCGCTGATTCTGCCGGCCCTCGCGGCCTCGTGGTAGCGGGCAATAATGGCTTCGAGCGCTTCGTAGTCGCCGCTGCCGAGCGTTTGCAGCAAGCCGAGCCGATCGGGATGACCGTATGGCGCCACCTGGGCGCGCAGCGCGGTATGGATCGTGCCAACTTGCGCGAGGACGATGAGTATTACGAGGCGTCCCACCATACCTTTCGCACTACTCTTCGGCCCTGTCGCCATCGCCGGTTCGTCCCGTCAGGAGAGTTTTTCGCGAAGCAAGGCGATGAAGTCGTTGAGGGGACGATGGTAGTGCACGGAAATTTCGCCTTCCGTCAAACCGAATGCCGGCCTTCGATAGACGCGCCGTAGGTGCTCGATCAAGGCCTGGACGTCTTCTTGCCAGGCCTGTCGACTCATGACGCGTTCGGGCGGGGCCGGCAGATCGGGCGCGCGTGCGCCCGTGATGTATCTGATGTCGAAATCTTTCACGTGTTTCAAATATCTGTTCCGATCGGACGAGTTCGGCCGATCTCGAAATGCCGGCGGCCGCGCCGGAGCGACGATGCGCGATCCCCATGGCGGCAAATCGGCGCGGGCCTGTTGTGGGATCATGGGGTCGAATGTACCTCCCGATTCTCGAATTCCGGGGCTCCGAACGACAGCGACTCAAGCAATGGTTTCGCGAGCGCCGGTGTCTCGGCTCGAAATCACAAAGTCGAAGGTTGCACTGCGCGCGCTATTTCATCGTGAATCTTGCTGACATCTAACAGTCGTAAAAATTGTGGAACTGATGTCTCACGCTAGATTCACGTTGTGCCGGCAAGAATGGCGATGTCGAAACGGGGGAGGGTTCGACATGCCGGGCGGCGTCATGTGCCTGTTACCACGCCATGCGCAGACAGGCGTCCATGGCGTGTGCGTGTTTCCGGGTTTTATAGCGGCTGCGCCAACCCATGCGGTGACGCGGCCCCGTCGTGCTGCTCCGGATCGGCGATGGCGCGGCAATGACGACAAGACCGGAACGATCCCTCAACTCCCGCCTCGGCCGCGAGCGGCCGGTGGCCTCCTTCGATCCCATGCGCTTTTCATCGACCGGGTCGGACGGGGCAGCGGTGCGTCATTCGAGAGTGGAAACGAACCATACCAAGGAGATAGTCATGGCATTGAGCAAGAAAGAGCTTGAAGAGCTGAAGGAAGCGATCGCAGAGGCGACGGACCTGCGTGTCAAACCCAAGGACGGGAAATATGGTGATCTCGGCCGCAAGGTCATCGAATGGGCGACGAAACAGAACAAGCAGCCCAAACTCGGCCCGGGCGGCGTCGTCGTCGACGTCGACAAGCTGCGCAAGGAACTCGAGCCCTATTTCGACAATCTGCCCACCCACATCAAGCGGGTGATCTTCGTGCAGCCGGGACCGGACGAGTATTATATCCGCCTGCCGGCGGAACGGTTGGTGGGGCTCTCGCGGCGGATCTTCGATCTGCTCGACAAGGCGTCGAAGAAACAGCGCGAGGAAATCCATTACTACTACCCGATTCCGGGCTTCTATAAGGAACGCTACGAAAGTGGTGGGACCAAGCCTTCGGACGGTGAACTGCTCGACGCCCGGGTGGGCGACTACACCTTCGCGCATTGCGCCTAGGGGATTAGGGCGTGGCGACGGCGCTTGCGGCTTCGAGTCCGGTCCGCAGGTGTCGTCGCGCGCTTTCGTTCTGGATCGGGAAACAGTGCAGCAGCCACTCGCGCGCCGCGACATCGACGAGCTGCTCCGTGCCGGTCCACAGTGGCGCGATCAATTCCATGAAGCGTTGGTAGGCGGCCCGGGCCCCCGCCGCGTCGCCCATGTGGGCAAGCGCCGCGGCCTTCCAGGCGAGCAGATAGTGGACGTGTTCGCCGGCACGGTCCGCCGCGTCGACGCAGCCGTCGAGGTCGCCGAGTTGGTATTTCACGCCGGCGAGATAGGCCCATTGGAGCGCCGTCAGATTGGGGGCGAACTGCAGGGCCTGGTTGGCGAGCAGCTCGGCCTCCGGCAACGCGTCGGCGTAGGCCAGGCCCAGCGCGGCCGAGACCAGGGTCCAGATGTCATGGCCGTTCAGGTCGCAGGCCATGCCATGGTGCAGCACGGACTGGTCGAAGCGGTCGTTCATTGCATAGGCCCAGCCGAGGCAGAGCTGGGCCCGGGAATCCAGCGGATCGAGGGCGACGGCGCGGCGCGCCAGCTCGAGCGAGCGGCGGTGGCGCTCCGCGTTGCGGTAGGTGCCGGGACAGACGATGTGCACGGAATTCAGCAGCTGGACGAGGCTGCTGTAACTCGGCGAGAAGCCGGGGGCTTCGGCGATGATCTCCTGAAACGAGCGGACGGCGGCTTCATGCGAGTCGGGCTGCCAATTGTAGATCCGCGTCTGCCCGCGCAGCCAGCGGTCGTAGATGTCCAGCGAGACGCTGGGATGCTCGGCGATCCGTGAAATGCGCCCGACCGACAGATAGACGCTGAGCGAAACGCAGACCCGCCACAGCACATGACGCCGCGCGGCGAACCAGCTGTCGAGCGAGAGATCGATGTTCTCGCTCCAGATATAGTGCTGGGTGGCGGCATCCTTCAGCGTGATCACCAGATGAAGCTCGTCGTCGTCCTCGAAGTAGGCGCCTTCGAGTTCGTAGGCGACCGTCGTTTCGTTGCCGCCTCTCTCGCCGCCCGCATCCGTGAGCACGGCCTTGGTGGCCAGCGGATCGGTCTCGACCACGACCCACTCCCGGAACCGAACCAGCGACGAGATCAGGTCGCGCCGGAAGCCGTCGATCAGGTACAGCTCTTGTCCCCAAGGGCCGCCCTGCACGAAGTTGGCGATGCCGATCACCGGCAGGCGCATGAACGGCGCGAGGTTGTCGCCCGGCGGGCCCGCGTCCGGATCGAGCGGCGCCACGGCGAGGTCCGGTGCCAGGGCCGCGGCCGGGTCAGCCGTATCCCCCGATGCGCCGGCGTTGGTTTCGCCGGCCTCGAAATAGGTCCCCGATTTGATCGCTGCGATGAGGTTCGCGGTCTCGTCCGCGGGCTCCATGTCGTACTGCTCGCCGAGCAGGTCCCAGAGTGTGTTGTATTGCTCGAGGGCGGCCGAGATCTTGCCCATATCGGCGTGATGGCGGATCAGGTACCGATGCGCCTCCTCGTGGGTGGGATCGATCTGCGTGAGGGCGGTGGCCGCATCGCGCGCGTCGGAGGGGTTAGGCGCGCCACGCATGAGCTGTTCGAGCTGCGCCGAGAGATCGTTGCCCCAACGCTGACGGACCACCTGGAGCCAACTGGCGAACGCGGGATCGAGGTCCTCGAAGCCGTAGAGGATCCGTTCCGGCCGGGCGGAGCCTTCGACGAGGGGCAGGGGTATCGTGCCGTCGTCGAGGCGTGCGCGCATGGCGAAGAGATCGACGGAGACGGCCGCGCCGTCGAGGTGGATGTCACGCCGGGACGTGGTGAGGCCGGAAAAGCCGATGCCTTCGAAGGTATCGCGCAGCTGTTTCACGCACTGGCGAAGCGAGGCGCGGGCCTGTGCCTCGCTCCGATCGCTCCATAGTAATCCGGCGAGACGCTCGCGCGTTTCGATCCCGTTCTTCGCCAGGGCGAGATGTGCTAGAACGCCCATGGCTTTGCGGCTGGAGATTTGGACAAGGGTCCCGTCGGCGTGTCTCAAGGCGGCATCTTCGAACAATTCGAGATGCAACCGATTATCGGAGTCGTTCCGATCTGCCACGCACGCCCCCAACCGGATGTTGCTCAACCTACATTGTGAAATATTTGACACACTAACGAACCGCGATCAAATCGGCGCTGGCACACTGAGCAACTGCTGCAAATCGATACCGCTCTCCCGGACCCGGGCGGCGAGGCGCTTGCTGTGCCACGCCGGATCGGCCGATTGCAGGCCTGGGACGAGAACCCGGACCACTGGAATGGCGAGCGAAGATCGGGTGAGATTAATTTCATATGCAACAAAATTTTGAGCGCGCAATCGTCCACAAAGAATAGATGCCAGGTCAACGCCCGACACGGCTTCATGTCGATTGGCGCTGCCGTACGGCGGTTGCAATCGGGGGTGGTTGTCCAGTGAAAGATGGCGCCAACGATCATGCCATCGCCGCTCCGTCGTGTTCAGCCCATCGATGCCGCGATTGTGAACGGCGCGACGCATGAGGTCTTGCGCGACTTCCATCTGGCACATTTCGAGAAAGGCGCCGCGCAGCGCCGCCGGCATGTCCAGGCCGGCGGCGAAGCCCGCGACGACGGCGCTGCCGTCGTCTTCGGCGGAGAGGCAGGCCACGGTCGCCACGGCGAACTCACTCGTGAGGTCGAGGAACCAATGGGGCCGGCCGGCGGCCGGCCTGACACGTTCGGCGAGACGCGTCGCCCCGCCGTCGTCGAGCCGGTCTTCCGAGATCCGCCCGGCTTCGCCGCCGCCGTACCACCAGAGTGCGATCGCGTCGCGTTCGATGACTTCGAGCAGGCCACCCGTTCGCGCGGCGGCGAGGTCCGGGCCGGCACCGCAACCGTTGCTTTCGGCCCGACGACGACCGTGCCGCAGCGCCGCGGGCCGGCGCAGGCAGAGTTCCAGCGGCACGGCCCGACGGGCGTCGTCGACGAGGGCACGGGCTTCGATCCATTCCAGCCCGCCCAACGCGTCGGGGGCGATGGCGAGACCGGCGGCGAACCAGTCCGCCTCGCCCCGGCGTATAGCGTCGCCCCGCGCCGCCACCGCGTCTAGGCGCCGGCGGGCATCGTCCTCCGGCCATTCGAGGAAGGCCAGGTGTTCCGCCGCCTCACCGATGCAGCTCTCGAAGGCCGAGCGTGGCGTGAGGCCGCGACCGGCGGGGTTCAGCACGCCCGGCGCATCGGCGGTAAGGCCGAAGCGCGCGGGCGAAACCTGTCCACCATAGAGCCGTGCGCCGGGCGATTGCGGCATGGGCAGGGAGAACACGCGATCCATGCGCGCCGCCAGCCGCAACAGAGCCGTCCGGTTCTCTTGCGCTGTCGCATCGGTGGCATCGCCATTCTCATCGAGATAGTCGAGGGCGAGGAGGAAGCGGTGCGCCTTGGCGAGAAGGGCCCGGTCGGACGTCGGCGGCGGGCTCGCGCCGCGTTCGAGCAGCGCGTGGCATACCTCGAATAAATGTTCCGTCATCGCGTTGCCGCCTGACTTCGCCGTTGCCCGTCGGATCATACGACGCCTGGGGTCGCGACCGAAGCCGCCGGTGTCCCCTGGACCGGATGTCGCGGGACGGGTATCTCTTTGCTCACCGGTCTTTCGGACGGGCGCGGAGCGACGAGGGGGTATCATGACGACACTTCAGCAAACGGATGCGGCGGGCGATCTCGACTTCGATGCCGTTGTTATCGGCGCCGGGTTGTCGGGGATGTACATGTTGTATCGGCTGCGCGAGCGCGGCCTGAAGGTCCGGGTCCTGGAGGCCGGCACCGGGGTCGGCGGGACCTGGTACTGGAACCGCTATCCGGGCGCGCGCTTCGATTCCGAAAGCTGGTCCTACGGCTTTTCCTTTTCCCAGGAACTGCTCGACGAATGGGACTGGCAGGAACATTTCGCCGGCCAGCCGGAGGTCGAGCGCTATTGCCGGCATGTCGCGCAGAAGTTCGATCTCAATGCCGATATCCAGTTCCGGGCACGGGTCGCCGCCGCCCATTTCGATGCCGAGGGGCATTGCTGGACGGTCCGCCTCGACGACGGCACGAGCTATCGCACGCGCTTTCTGATTTCCGCGATCGGCCTGCTGTCGGCGCCGACCATGCCGCGTTTCGAAGGCATCGAGGATTTCCAGGGACAATGGTGCCACACCGGCCTGTGGCCGAAGGAAGGCATCGACTACGCCGGCAAGCGCGTCGCCGTCATCGGTACGGGCGCGAGCGGGGTGCAGGCGATCCAGGAGATCTGCAAGACCGCCGCCCATCTCACCGTCTTCCAGCGCCGCCCGAACTGGTGCACGCCGCTGCACAACGGTCCGATCACCAAGCCGGAGATGGACGAGATCCGCTCGCGCTACGACGAGATCTTCGAGCTCTGCCGACAGACCGCGGCCTGCTTCGTCCACACCATCAATCCCCGCGGCACCTTCGAGGTCAGCGAGGCCGAACGGCTTGCCTTCTGGGAGGAGCGCTACGACGGGCAGGGCTTCGGCATCTGGCAGGGCAATTTCCGCGACATGCTGGTCGACCGGGAAGCCAACCGGCTGATGAGCGAGTTCGTCGCCGACAAGATCCGCCAGCGGGTCAAGGATCCGAAGACGGCGGATTTGCTGATCCCCGACGACCATGGTTTCGGCACCCGGCGGGTGCCGCAGGAGACGGGCTATTACGAGGTCTACAATCGGGACAACGTCTCCCTCGTTTCCATGCTGGAAACGCCGATCGAACGAATTACGGCCAGCGGCGTTCGAACATCGGAGAAGGATTACGATTTCGACGTCATCATTTATGCGACGGGGTTCGACGCGGTCACCGGTGCCTTCGACCGGATCGATATTCGCGGCAACGGCGGCGTCAAGTTGAAGGAGAAATGGACTGGCGGGCCGCGCACCTTCGTCGGCGTCATGGTCGACGATTTCCCCAACATGTTCATGATCATGGGGCCGCACGCCGCGCTCGGAAACAATCCGCGCAGCATCGAGTACAACGTCGAATGGATCCGCGACCTGATCGGCCACGTTACCGACGAGGGCCTGACCCGGACCGAGGCCCGGCCGGACTCGGTGGCGGAATGGAACGCCTTCGTCCACGAGAAGGCGGAAGGGCTGCTCTCGAACGAGATCGATTCCTGGATGACCGGTATCAACATGAACGTCGAGGGCAAGCAGACCCGTACGATCGTGCGCTATTCCGGCACGGCGCCCGAATACCGCGCCTTTTGCGACGAGGTCGCCGCCACTGGATACCGGGAGCTGGACTTCGGTTAGCGGCCAGTTATCCGATGGCCCCCAGGTGCTGGAGCGCGTCGAACAGTTGCGCGACATCGCGCGCATCGTTGTAGAGGTGTGGCGTCACCCGAAGTGAATCACCGCGCTGACTGACATAGACGCCCCGTTCGCCGAGGCGGGGAATAATCCCCTCCGGCACGCCGTCGGCGAAGCGCAATCCGATGTAGTGGCCGGCGCGGCGGTCCCGGGCCGCGACGCGCAAGCCGGCCGCCTCGGCGCGTGTCGCGATATCGTCGGTCAAGGCGCGCAGCGAGGCCTGCGTTTCGGCCGGATCCCAGGCCAGCAGCTGGTCGAGCGCGGCAATGGCCATCGGCATCAACGCGAAGTTGGCCGCCTCGCCCATGTCGTAGCGCCGCGCGGCGATCCGCCCGGTCGTCGGATCCGCCCGCATCCGCGCGAAGTCCGGATCGTTGGAGCGCAGCGCCCAGTTGTGCTCGAAGCCGATGCCGTCGTGCCAGCGCGGCGCCGCGTACATGAAGCCGAGGGAATAGGGGCCCATCATCCATTTGTAGCCGGCGGCCACCATGAAACCGGGCTGCACCGCGGCGACGTCGAACGGCATGGCGCCGATCGATTGCGTGAGGTCGAGACAAAGCGCCGCGCCGGCCCCGCGTGCCGCCGCGCCGGCCGCCTCGAGGTCGACCAGCGTGCCGTCGGTCCAGTGACAGTTCGGCAGGGCCACGACCGCCGTCCGCGCGTCGATCGCCGCCAGCACCGCCGGCGTCCAATCGTCGTCCGCCGGCCGGGCGACGGTGCGGATCTCGGCGCCGGCTTCGCCCGCGCGCTGTCGCCAGGGGGCGACGTTGGAGGGAAACTGGTCGGCCAGCAGCACGATGTTGTCACCGGCGGCGACGGGCACATTGCGGGCCGCGTGCGCCATGCCGTAGCTCGCCGCGGGGATGACCGCGATGTCGTCGGCCGTGGCGCCGATCAGGGCCGCGAAGCGGGCCCGCGCGATCTCGATCTCGATGTCGAAATCCTCGCCCGTGATCTCCCAGGGCCGGGACTTGCGGGCGACGCCCTGCTGGCCGGCGGCGGCCACCGTCTTCAGCAGGGGCGAGAGATAGGCGCAGTTCAGGTAGGCGATGTTGTCCGGAATGTCGAAGAGGTGGCGTTGGTCGGGAATGGGCATGGCTTCAATGGGTCTCCAGGAGGCTGCCGAAGCCGTCGATGCGGTCCTCGACGCCCATTTGGCGCAAGCTGTGCCAGTAGGTCACGGCGTTGATCGAGAGCACCGGCTTGGCGAGCCAGCGTTCGGCTTCCGCCGCGAGGCGCAGCATCGAGAGGTTGGTGCCGGCTTGGACCAGCGCGTCGACGTCGTCGCCGTCGAGCTCGGTGAGGACGGCGCGGATCCGGTCCTCACCGACTTCGGCGATCGCCAGGGGATCGGGGCATTCGAGGCTCTTGAAGCGTACCACCTCGATGCCGGCGTCGGCGAGAAAGCGCGTGACCTGGTCGTTGGCGATCGCCGGATAGGGCGAGAGGACGGCGACCCGTTCGGCGCCCAGTGCGCCAAGCGCGGCGCGAAGCGCGAAGGAGCCGCCGCCGACCGGCACGCCCGCGTGCGCCTCCAGCTTGGCGCGGCGCGCTTCCGAGGCCTCCAGCCCCTCCCAGAAGATGAAGGAGGAGATGCCGATGACGATCCGGTCCGGGGCGGCGGTCATCAGCCGGTCGACGGCGGCGTAGATCTCGACGTCGATCATGCCCATCAGCTTGGTGAAGTCCGCGTCGGAACCGATTGCCATGTTGGGAATCATGATGCGGCCGGTGTGGTTCGTCACGCCCTCGGGGCGCATGGCCTCGAAGTCGGGCTGCAGGATGGTGTTGGTCGAGGGGACGGCGACGCCGATCTTGCCGCGCCAGCCGAGTGCGTCCGCCATGGGGTGTCTCCTCCGCGATAGCCCGTGCGATCATAACCCTTCGGGTCGTGTCGCATGCAAGGCGATGGCCGTCGCCTGGGAGACGTTGAGGCTGGCCATGGCCGGCGCCATCTCGATGCGGGCCAGCGCGTCGCACCGTTCGATCGTCAGGCGGCGCAGGCCGCTGCCCTCGGCGCCCATGACCAGGGCGAGGCGGCCGGGCCGGCGGGCCCGTTCGATCCCCTCGCGGGCATGGGCGGCGAGGCCGAGGCGCCAGAAGCCGGCCTCGGCGATCTCGTCCAGGGCCCGCGCCAGGTTGGCGACGCGGATCAGCGGCACGCTTTCGAGCGCGCCGGAGGCGGCCTTGGCCAGCACCCCGCCCTCCGCCGGCGCGCCGCGGCGCGGCACCACGACGGCGGCGACGGCGAAGGCGGCGGCGGCGCGCAGGATGGCGCCGACGTTGCGCGGGTCCGAGATCTTGTCGAGGACGAGCAATCGCGCCTCGGCCGCCGCGATGCCGGCGACATCGTCGAGCGTCGCGTCGGCCAGCGGCTCGACCTGCAGCGCGATGCCCTGGTGCGTCGTCTCCGGCGGGAGGTAGCGTTCGATCATCCGCCGATCGACCACCTCTGTTTTGAGGGCCTCGTCCCAGAGGCCGGCATCGGCCGCGCGCGCGGCGCCGGAGCCCGTCGCCAGCAGGCGCACCCGCCGGCGGGCCGGATTGGCCAGCGCTGCGTGCACCGCGTGGGTGCCGTGCAGCCAATAGCTCCGGCCGTCTTCGGCCTCGGCCCGGCCCTTCGGTTTGCGTGCGCGTGCCATGCGGTGTCCCTTGTAACGTGATTTCCGCGTTCAAATATTGACATTCGGTGCCAAAAGCCATAGTCCGTCGTCGCCGCGTCGGGGTCCAATGGCTCCGGCGCCGTCGTCGTGCTTTCCGGAGGGATGCCCGAGTGGTTAAAGGGGACGGGCTGTAAACCCGTTGGCTATGCCTACGTTGGTTCAAATCCAACTCCCTCCACCAAGCCGGCGCGACGATGGCAATCGAGGTGGGCGAAGACGAGGTTACTCGGCATTCGCGGGTGTAGCTCAATGGTAGAGCCCCAGCCTTCCAAGCTGGTTACGTGGGTTCGATTCCCATCACCCGCTCCATGACACGCTCTCGAGGCGTTGGCCGCCAGGCGGCTCCGAACGGACGAAGCGACGAATAGAAGGTTGGCGAAAGCGATGGCGAAGGCGAAATTCGAGCGTACGAAGCCGCACTGCAACGTGGGCACGATCGGCCATGTCGATCACGGCAAGACGACGCTGACGGCGGCGATCACGAAGGTTCTGGCGGAAGCCGGTGGGGCGTCGTTCACGAGCTACGAAGAGATCGACAAGGCGCCTGAGGAGAAGGCGCGCGGGATCACGATCTCGACGGCGCATGTGGAGTATGAGACGGAGAACCGTCACTACGCGCATGTCGACTGTCCGGGCCATGCCGATTATGTGAAGAACATGATCACGGGCGCGGCGCAGATGGACGGCGCGATTCTTGTGGTTTCGGCGGCGGACGGACCGATGCCGCAGACGCGGGAGCATATTCTGCTGGCGCGCCAGGTGGGCGTTCCGGCGCTGGTCGTCTACATGAACAAATGCGACATGGTGGACGACGAGGAGATCCTGGACCTGGTCGAACTCGAGGTGCGCGAGCTTCTGTCGAGCTACGACTTCCCGGGCGACGACATTCCGATCGTGCGGGGCTCGGCGCTGGTGGCGCTGGAGGACGGCGATGCGACGATGGGCCCGGGCTCGATTCTGGAGCTGATGGCGGCGGTTGACGACTATGTTCCGCAGCCGGAGCGGGCGAAGGATTTGCCGTTCCTGATGCCGATCGAGGATGTGTTCTCGATTTCGGGCCGGGGCACGGTGGTGACGGGTCGGATCGAGCGCGGCATCGTGAACGTCGGCGACGAGGTCGAGATCATCGGGATCAAGGAGACGTCGAAGACGACGGTGACGGGCGTGGAGATGTTCCGCAAGCTGCTGGACCATGGCGAGGCGGGGGACAACGTGGGTTGCCTGCTTCGCGGTGTTGGGCGGACGGACGTTGAGCGCGGCCAGGTTCTGGCGAAGCCGGGCTCGATCACGCCGCACACGAAGTTCACGGCGGAGGCCTATATCCTGACGAAGGAGGAGGGCGGTCGTCACACGCCGTTCTTCGGCAACTACCGTCCGCAGTTCTACTTCCGCACGACGGACGTTACGGGCGTGGTGGAGTTGCCGGAAGGGACGGAGATGGTGATGCCGGGCGACAATGTGTCGATGACGGTGGAGCTGATCGCGCCGATCGCGATGGACGAGGGCCTGCGCTTCGCCATCCGCGAGGGCGGCCGCACCGTCGGTGCCGGCGTCGTCGCCTCGATCACGGAATAGCGTATGTTGAGTGACCCGGCCGGCCCGCGCCCCCGTCAAAACCACCCCCCAGGGCACCCCAAGGGTACACTCCCACGGGTGGTTGGGACGGGGGAGCGGGCCGGCCGGGCACCTAAAGGAGTGTAGCTCAATTGGTAGAGCACCGGTCTCCAAAACCGGGGGTTGGGGGTTCGAGCCCCTCCACTCCTGCCACCGGCATTGGTCCAATGCCTGGCCGGCCCACGCCCCCGTCCCAACCACCCCAAGGGTATACTCCCACGGGTGGTTGGGACGGGGGCGTGGGCCGGCCGGGCGGCACGATTGAGAAAGGCTGACACATGGCGAAGGTTTCACCGGCGGAGTTCGTCCGGCAGGTTCGGCAGGAGGCTTCCAAAGTCACCTGGCCAAGCCGCAAGGAAACCGGTATCACCACGGTGATGGTTTTCATCATGGTGACGCTGGCGGCGATCTTCTTCCTGCTGGTGGATCTCGGCCTGTCCAATATCGTGCGGCTTATCCTCAATCTCGGGAGCTAGGGCCATGGCGGCCAAATGGTACATCGTCCACGTCTACTCGGGCTTCGAGAAGAAGGTCCAGTCCTCGGTTCTCGAGCAGGTCCAGCTGATGGATCTCGGCGAGGAGATCCTCGAGGTCATGGTGCCGACGGAGGAGGTGCTGCGGGTACGCCGCGGCCAGAAGGTCAGCGGCGAGCGCAAGTTCTTCCCGGGCTACGTCCTGGTCAAGATGGACATGACCGACGAGGCCTATCACCTGATCAAGAATACGCCGAAGGTGACCGGCTTCCTCGGCACGGGCAACAAGCCCTCGCCGATCTCCGAGGCCGAGGCGGCCCGGGTGGTGCAGCAGGTGCAGGACGGGATCGAGCGGCCGAAGCCCTCGATCACCTTCGACATCGGCGAGCAGGTCCGGGTCTGCGACGGCCCCTTCACCTCGTTCAACGGCTTCGTGGAAGAGGTCGACGAGGAGCGGGCGCGGCTCAAGGTCGCGGTATCGATTTTCGGCCGGGCGACGCCGGTCGAGTTGGAATACGCCCAGGTCGAGAAGACCTGAGCGTCGAAGCGCGTGGGAGGCCCGGCCAGGGCCGCGACCACGCCATCCCAGGGCCGGCCGCGCGGTGTTCCGCGGGTCGGCGCGTTCGAGAAAGGGACGAGTGAATGGCAAAGAAGATCGACGGCTATATCAAGCTGCAAATCCCGGCGGGGCAGGCCAATCCCTCGCCGCCGGTCGGGCCCGCGCTGGGTCAGCGCGGCGTCAACATCATGGAATTCTGCAAGGCCTTCAACGCCGACACCCAAGGCGGCGAGCCGGGCGTGCCGACGCCGGTGACGATCACCGTCTATGCGGATAAGAGCTTCAGCTTCATCACCCGCACGCCGCCGGCCTCCTACCTGCTGCGCAAGGCGGCGGGTCTGGCCAAGGGCGCGTCGACGACGGGGCGCGAGGTCGTCGGCTCGGTCACCTTCGAGCAATGCAAGGAGATCGCCGAGGTCAAGATGAATGATTTGAACGCCAACGACATCGATGCCGCCGCCGAGATGATCGCCGGCTCCGCCCGTTCTATGGGCCTCGAGGTGAGGAGGTAAGGTCATGGCAAGTGGCAAGCGCGTGCGCAAGGACCGTGAAGGCATCGATCGGGACAAGCTCTACGAGCTGGACGAGGCGATCCGGATGGTGCGGGAACGCAGTTCCGCTAAGTTCGACGAGACGATGGAGGTTTCGGTCAATCTCGGCCTCGACCCCCGCCATGCCGACCAGAATTTGCGCGGTACCGTGCAGTTGCCGAACGGCACCGGCAAGTCCGTCCGCGTCGCCGTCTTCGCCCGCGAGGGCAAGGCGGACGAGGCGCGCGAGGCCGGCGCGGACATCGTCGGCGCCGAGGACCTGGCGGAGACGATCCAGGGCGGCGCCATGGATTTCGACCGCTGCATCGCGACGCCGGACATGATGAGCGTCGTCGGCCGCCTCGGCCGGGTGCTGGGCCCCCGCGGCCTGATGCCGAACCCGAAGCTCGGCACGGTGACCATGGACGTCGGCGAAGCGGTGCGTGCCGCGAAGGGCGGCCAGGTCGAGTACCGCGTCGAGAAGGCCGGCATCATTCACGCCGGCGTCGGCAAGGCGAGCTTCGAGGAAGCCCAGATCAAGGAGAACGTCGTCGCGCTGATCGACGCGCTGCTCCGCAACAAGCCCGCGGGTGCCAAGGGCACCTACCTGCAACGGCTCGCCGTCAGCTCCACCATGGGGCCGGGCGTCAAGGTCGATCCGACGGCATTGCTGGAGGGCTGAGGCCGTGCGGTCCGGCTTTGCCGGGCCGGAGCGGGTGTGATATAGGCGTGCGAAATTCCACCCGGGTCCCATGGCCCGGGGGGAGGGAAGACGGCCCGGGTCGTCTTCCACCTGTCCGAGATTGCAGGTGGCGTCGCGACATGTGCGCGGCGGCTTAATGACCGAAACGGTCGGCCGGCATGAGACGGGTGAACAACGTGGTCGAAACGCCGGGACCCGCCAGGGTCCGGTTTCCTCGGCCTCCTTCACCTGGACAGGCGTTGAGCGGGCGCGGGCTTTGGCCCGGCGTCCTGTTTGCAACCGTGCCATGCGCGAAGGCGGAAACGCCGCCGCGTCGTGGCCAGGAAGAGAGGAGGCTTCGGTGGACAGAGCGCAAAAACAAGCGTTCGTGGCCGAGATGCACGAGATCCTGAAAGGGACCAACTGCGTCGTCGTCACGCACTACAGCGGCCTCGACGTCCAGAAGATCAGCGATCTTCGTCGACGTATGAGCGAGGCCGGCGCGACCTTTCGCGTCACCAAGAACCGGCTGACCAAGCTGGCCCTCGTGGGGACACCCTACGAAGGGCTCGACGACCTCTTTACCGGACCGACCGGCATCGCCTTTTCGGACGATCCCGTCGCACCGGCCAAGGTGGCGGTCGAGTTCGCCAAGACCGAGAACGCGCTGGTCGTACGCGGCGGTTCCATGGGCGAGCGGCGGCTCGACGAGGATGGCATCAAGGCCCTGGCGGCCCTGCCCTCGCTCGACGAGTTGCGGGGCAAGCTGATCGGACTGGTGCAGGCGCCGGCGACCAAGATCGCGGGCGTGCTGCAGGCGCCGGCGGGCCAGCTGGCCCGGGTGCTCTCGGCGCATGCCGAGCAGAGCGGTACGGACGAGGCGGCGTAAGCGACACCAGCCGAGCGAAACATCGAAACGACATCGCGCCGAGGCGCGCATTTGACAAACGAAGGAGTGTGAACAATGGCGGATCTGGAGCAGATCGCAGAACAGCTTTCCGGTTTGACCGTCCTCGAGGCGGCCGACCTCGCCAAGCTGTTGGAAGAGAAGTGGGGCGTCTCGGCGGCGGCACCGATGGCCGTGGCGGCCATGCCCATGGACGGCGGCGGTGCGGCGGAAGCCGAGGAGCAGACGGAATTCGACGTCATCCTGGCGTCCTTTGGCGAGAAGAAGATCAACGTCATCAAGGAAGTCCGCGCGATCACCGGCCTGGGGCTGAAGGAGGCCAAGGACCTGGTCGAGGCCGCACCGGCCGCGGTCAAGGAAGGTATCAACAAGGACGAGGCCGACCAGCTGAAAGAGCAGCTGGAAGGCGCCGGCGCGAGCGTCGAAATCAAGTAATCGGGTGCGGGCGGGGCGCCGGACGATGTTCCGGGGCCCCCTCGCGGCCACCCGCCGTCGAGCCTGTGTTCGGCGGTGTCAGACAGTGCTTGAATCGAGCGGCCCAAATCGCATATAGTCGCGGCAATCGCCGCGGGTCGATCGATTGAAAACTGGAACACTTGTCGCAGGTCTTACACCGACCGGTCGCTGACACGACCGCGTCGGCGTTCGCGTCCGTATCGCGCAGTCCTGCGGGAAACGGGCCTTGCCTGCCGTCATGCTTCCCTCCGGTGTCCGGGTTCCCGGACTGTGAGTGGGGCGGCTGAGGGGTTTCCAGATCGAACGCCGTCAGGGCGACGCCGAGACGGTTCCGCCACGGGCGGACGCCGAGACAGTCCCGCCACGGGCGGGCGTATTGGGGAGAAGGCATGTCTCTTTCCTTCACTGAGCGCAAACGTATTCGCAAGAACTTCGGGCGTATCCCGGAGGTCACCTCGATGCCCAATCTCATCGAGGTGCAGAAAAGTTCCTACGAGCAGTTCCTGCAGATGGACATGGCGTCGAGCGCGCGCGGCGACGACGTCCTCAACGGCGTCTTCCGCGGGGTCTTTCCGATCAAGGATTTCTCCGAGACGGCGGAACTGCACTACGTCAAGTATGAGCTCGAGGAGCCGAAGTACGACGTCGAGGAGTGCCAGCAGCGCGGCATGACCTTTGCGGCACCGCTGAAGGTGACCTTGCGCCTGATCGTCTTTGAGGTCGACCCCGATACCCAGGCGAAGTCCGTGCTCGATATCAAGGAGCAGGACGTCTACATGGGCGACATGCCGTTGATGACCCGCAACGGTACCTTCATCGTCAACGGCACGGAGCGGGTGATCGTCAGCCAGATGCACCGCTCGCCGGGCGTCTTCTTCGATCACGACAAGGGCAAGACCCATTCCTCGGGCAAGTTCCTGTTCGCCGCCCGCGTCATTCCCTATCGCGGTTCCTGGCTCGACTTCGAATTCGACGCCAAGGACATCGTGCATGTGCGGATCGACCGGCGCCGCAAGCTGCCGGTGACGACCCTGCTGCTGGCCCTCGGCCTGACGCCGGAGGAGTTGCTGGCGCATTTCTACGGCACCGTCGTTTACACCTACGACACCAAGCGCGACGGCTGGCGCATGCCCTTCGATCCCGAGCGGCTGCGCGGCGTGCGCCCCGGCACCGACCTGGTCAACGCCAAGACCGGCAAGGTGGCGATCGAGGCCGGCACCAAGGTCTCGCCCCGCCTCGCGCGCAAGCTGCACGACGAAGGCCTGCGCGAGCTGCTGGTCGAGGACGAGGCGGTGCATGGCCGCTTTCTCTCCGACGATGTGATCGACGTCGAGAGCGGCACGGTGATCGGCGAGGCGGGCGACGAGGTGACGCCCGAGCTGATGGTCGAGCTGCGCGAGAACAAGATCAAGGTCCTCTCGACCCTGGACATCGACCACATCACGGTCGGCGCTTACATCCGCAATACCCTCGCGGTCGACAAGAACGCCAGCCGCGAACAGGCCCTGATCGACATCTACCGGGTCATGCGCCCGGGCGAGCCGCCGACGGCGGACATCGCGGAGAACCTGTTCAAAGGCCTGTTCTTCGATTCCGAACGCTACGACCTGTCGGCGGTCGGCCGGGTCAAGCTGAACTCGCGTCTCGGCTTCGAGACCGAGGACACGCTGCGCGTCTTGCGCCGCGAGGACATCCTGGCGGTGGTCAAGTGCCTGGTCGAGCTGAAGGACGGCCGGGGCGAGATCGACGATATCGACCATCTCGGCAACCGCCGGGTACGCTCGGTCGGTGAGCTGATGGAGAACCAGTACCGCATCGGCCTGTTGCGCATGGAGCGGGCGATCCGCGAGCGGATGAGCCAGGTCGAGATCGACTCGATGATGCCGCACGACCTGATCAACGCCAAGCCGGCGGCGGCGGCGGTGCGCGAGTTCTTCGGTTCGTCCCAGCTCAGCCAGTTCATGGACCAGACCAACCCCTTGTCGGAGATCACCCACAAGCGGCGCCTCTCGGCGCTCGGCCCGGGCGGTCTGACGCGGGAGCGGGCGGGCTTCGAGGTGCGCGACGTGCATCCGACCCACTATGGCCGGATCTGCCCGATCGAGACGCCGGAAGGCCCGAACATCGGCCTGATCAACAGCCTGGCGACCTATGCGCGGGTGAACCGCTACGGCTTCATCGAGACGCCGTACCGCAAGGTCGAGAACGGCCGGGTGAGCGAGGAGGTCACCTATCTGACGGCGATGGACGAGGGGCGCTATACCATCGCCCAGGCCAACGCCGAGATCGACAAGCGCGGCCGTTTCGTGAACGACCTGGTGAGCTGCCGTTCGCGCGGTGACTTCGTGATGACCCAGCCGGACACCATCGACTATGTCGACGTCTCGCCCAAGCAGCTGGTTTCCGTCGCCGCGGCGCTGATCCCCTTCCTGGAGAACGACGACGCCAACCGGGCGCTCATGGGCTCGAACATGCAGCGCCAGGCGGTGCCGCTGATCCAGGCCCAGGCGCCGCTGGTCGGCACCGGCATGGAAGACGTGGTGGCGCGGGATTCGGGCGTCGCCCTGGTGGCACGCCGGGCTGGCGTCGTCGACCAGATCGACGGCACCCGCATCGTCGTGCGCGCCAGTGACGAGACCGACCTCTCCGAAAGCGGCGTCGACATCTACAACCTGCTGAAGTTCCAGCGTTCGAACCAGAACACCTGCATCAACCAGCGCCCGCTGGTGAAGGTGGGTGATCAGGTTCAGGCCGGCGACATCATCGCCGACGGCCCCTCGACGGAACTCGGCGAGCTGGCGCTCGGACGCAACGTGCTCTGCGCCTTCATGCCGTGGATGGGCTACAACTTCGAGGACTCGATCCTGATTTCCGAGCGGATCGTGCGCGACGACATCTTCACCTCGATCCACATCGAGGAATTCGAGGTGATGGCGCGCGATACCAAGCTCGGCCCGGAGGAGATCACCCGCGATATTCCGAACGTCGGCGAGGAGGCGCTGAAGAACCTCGACGAGGCCGGCATCGTCTACATCGGTGCCGAGGTCAATCCGGGCGACATCCTGGTCGGCAAGATCACGCCGAAGGGCGAAAGCCCGATGACGCCGGAAGAGAAGCTGCTGCGCGCGATCTTCGGCGAGAAGGCCTCCGACGTGCGCGATACCTCGCTGAAGCTGCCGCCGGGCGTTGCCGGCACGGTGGTCGAGGTCCGCGTCTTCTCGCGCCACGGTATCGACAAGGACGAGCGTGCGCTGGCGATCGAGCGGGAGGAAATCGACCGCCTGGCCAAGGACCGCGACGACGAGCTGGCGATCCTCGAGCGCAACAACTACGACCGGCTGCGCACCTTCCTGATGGGCCGCACCGCCGTCGGCGGACCG
This sequence comes from uncultured Alphaproteobacteria bacterium, assembly GCA_951812805.1. Classification (GTDB taxonomy): domain Bacteria; phylum Pseudomonadota; class Alphaproteobacteria; genus JASLMY01. The sequence goes on from CATOSZ010000006.1 coordinate 147,784, forward strand.
CGCGGCTTCAAGGGCGAGGCCCGCGTGACCGAGACCCTGCTGGACGAGTTCTCGCGCGGTCAGTGGTGGCAGTTGAGCCTGAAGAACGAAAAGGCGCAGCTGGAGATGGAGCAGCTGAAGGCCCAGTTCGACGAGGGCCGCAAGGTGCTGCAGGACCGCTTCGAGGCCAAGGTCGAGAAGCTGCAGCGCGGCGACGAGCTGCCGCCGGGCGTGATGAAGATGGTCAAGGTCTTCGTCGCCGTGAAGCGCAAGCTGCAGCCGGGCGACAAGATCGCCGGCCGGCACGGCAACAAGGGCGTGATCTCGAAGATCGTGCCGATCGAGGACATGCCCTATCACGAGGACGGCACGCAGGTGGATATCGTGCTCAATCCGCTCGGCGTGCCGAGCCGGATGAACGTCGGGCAGATCCTGGAGACCCATCTCGGCTGGGCCTCGGCCGGCATGGGACGGCAGATCGGCGAGATCGTCGACAGGGTTCGCCGCGGCGCCAAGCCGGAGGAGCTGCGCCGTCAGCTGAAGACCGTCTATGGCGAAGGCCAGTTCAAGGAGCAGGTCCAGCTTCTCGACGACAACGAGTTGCTGGAGCTCGGCGACAACCTGCGCGACGGCGTGCCGATGGCGACGCCGGTGTTCGACGGGGCCAAGGAGGACGACATCGTCGAGATGCTCGAACTCGCCGGGCTCGAGGGCAGCGGCCAGGTCACGCTCTATGACGGGCGGACGGGCGAGGCGTTCGAGCGCAAGGTGACCGTCGGCTACATCTACATGCTGAAGCTGCACCATCTGGTGGACGACAAGATCCACGCCCGCTCGATCGGCCCCTACAGCCTGGTCACCCAGCAGCCGCTCGGCGGCAAGGCGCAGTTCGGCGGCCAGCGTTTCGGTGAGATGGAAGTCTGGGCCTTGCAGGCCTACGGCGCCGCCTACACCTTGCAGGAAATGCTGACGGTGAAGTCGGACGACGTCGCGGGCCGGACCAAGGTCTACGAGGCGATCGTCCGCGGCGACGACACCTTCGAGGCCGGCATCCCCGAATCCTTCAACGTGCTGGTGAAGGAGATGCGTTCCCTCGGCCTGAACGTGCAGTTGTCGATGCGGGATTACTAGCGACGGCGGCGGCGTCCGGGAAATCCGGGCGCCGCGTCGGCGCCGGCCGGCGGGGCATCGCCGGGCGAATACGAGACGAGATTGTGGAAAGGCGAGATCATGAACGAGTTGATGAATATTTTCGGCCCCGTCAGCCAGCCGACGGAGACCTTCGATCAGATCACCATCTCGCTGGCGAGCCCGGACCAGATCCGTTCCTGGTCCTTCGGTGAGATCAAGAAGCCGGAGACGATCAACTACCGCACCTTCAAGCCGGAGCGCGACGGCCTGTTCTGCGCCCGCATCTTCGGTCCGATCAAGGACTACGAGTGCCTGTGCGGCAAGTACAAGCGGATGAAGTACAAGGGCGTCGTCTGCGAGAAGTGCGGCGTCGAGGTGACGCTGTCGAAGGTCCGGCGCGAGCGCATGGGCCACATCGAGCTGGCCTCGCCGGTCGCCCACATCTGGTTCCTGAAGTCGCTGCCCTCGCGCATCGGCCTGCTGATGGACATCACGCTGCGCGATCTGGAGCGGGTGCTCTATTTCGAGAACTACGTAGTGATCGAGCCGGGCCTGACGCCGCTGAAGGAGTTTCAGCTGCTGACCGAGGACGAGTTCATCGAGGCGCAGGACGAGTATGGCGAGGACGCCTTCTCGGCCGGCATCGGTGCCGAGGCGATCCGCGAGATGCTGATGAACCTGGATCTCGAGCGCGAGCGCGACAAGCTGCGCGTCGAGCTGGCCGAGACGACCTCCGAGGTCAAGCCCAAGAAGATCGTCAAGCGGCTGAAGCTGGTCGAGGCCTTCATCGAAAGCCGCAACCGGCCGGAGTGGATGATCCTGGAAGTGGTTCCGGTCATTCCGCCCGAGCTGCGCCCGCTGGTGCCGCTGGACGGCGGCCGCTTCGCGACCTCGGACCTGAACGACCTCTATCGCCGGGTGATCAACCGCAACAACCGCCTCAAGCGGCTGATCGAGCTGCGCGCGCCGGACATCATCGTGCGCAACGAAAAGCGCATGCTGCAGGAATCCGTGGACGCGCTGTTCGACAACGGCCGCCGCGGCCGCGTCATCACCGGCGCCAATAAGCGCCCGCTGAAGTCCCTCGCCGACATGCTGAAGGGCAAGCAGGGCCGCTTCCGCCAGAACCTGCTCGGCAAGCGCGTCGACTATTCCGGCCGCTCGGTGATCGTCGTCGGACCGGAATTGAAGCTGCATCAATGCGGCCTGCCGAAGAAGATGGCGTTGGAGCTGTTCAAGCCCTTCATCTATTCGAAGCTGGAGGTCGACGGCTCCGCCGCGACCCTGAAGATGGCCAAGAAGCTGGTGGAGAAGGAGCGTCCGGAAGTCTGGGACATCCTGGAGCGGGTGATCCGCGAGCATCCGATCCTGCTGAACCGGGCGCCGACGCTGCATCGCCTCGGCATCCAGGCTTTCGAACCGGTGCTGATCGAGGGCAAGGCGATCCAGCTGCACCCGCTGGTCTGCGCCGCCTTCAACGCCGACTTCGACGGCGACCAGATGGCGGTGCATGTGCCGCTCTCGCTGGAGGCGCAGCTGGAAGCCCGCGTGTTGATGATGTCGACCAACAACATCCTCAGCCCGGCGAATGGCAAGCCGATCATCGTGCCCAGCCAGGACATCATCCTCGGCCTCTACTACCTGACCATGGAGAAGGGCGACCAGCCGGGCGAAAACATGCAGTTCGGCGACATGAGCGAGCTGCGCCTCGCCCTCAACAGCGGCGCGGTCACCCTGCATTCCAAGATCCAGGCCCGCATGGAGGAGCTGGATTCGGAAGGCGAGATGGTGGTCCGCCGGGTCGAGACGACGCCCGGCCGCATGCTGCTGGGCGAGATCCTGCCGATGAGCTCCCTGCTCGGCTACCAGGTCGTCAACCAGTTGCTGACGAAGAAGGAGATCTCTCACATCATCGATCTGGTCTACCGCCATTGCGGCCAGAAGGAGACGGTGATCTTCGCCGACCGGATGATGCAGCTCGGCTTCGAGTATGCCTGCCGGGCCGGCATTTCGTTCGGCAAGGACGACATGGTCATTCCGGGCGCCAAGGTGGCGCTGGTCAACGAGACCCGCGACCTGGTGAAGGAGTACGAGCAGCAGTACCAGGACGGCCTGATCACCGAGGGTGAGAAGTACAACAAGGTGGTCGACGCCTGGGCCCAGTGCACGGACAAGGTCGCGGACGAGATGATGAAGATCATTTCGGGCGAAGATGGTCAGGACTCGGGCGATATCAACTCGATCTGGATGATGGCCCACTCCGGTGCCCGTGGTTCGGCGGCGCAGATGAAGCAGCTCGCCGGCATGCGCGGCCTGATGGCCAAGCCGTCGGGTGAAATCATCGAGACGCCGATCATCTCCAACTTCAAGGAGGGGCTGTCGGTCCTCGAGTATTTCAACTCGACCCACGGCGCCCGCAAGGGCCTGGCCGACACCGCGCTGAAGACGGCGAACTCGGGGTACCTCACCCGCCGTCTGGTCGACGTGGCCCAGGACTGTGTGGTGATCGATCGCGACTGCGGCACCAAGACCGGCATCACGGTCAAGGAAGTGGTGCAGGGCGGCGACGTCGTCTCCTCCCTGTCGGAGCGGATCCTCGGCCGCGTCGCCATCGACGACGTGCTCGACCCGGAGAGCGGCGAGGTCATCTTCAAGGGTGGCGTCATCATCGACGAGGACGCCTCCGTCGCCATCGAGGAGGCGGGCATCCAGTCGATCGTCATCCGCTCGGTGCTGACCTGCGAGAGCCGGGGCGGCGTCTGCGCCAACTGCTACGGGCGCGACCTCGCGCGTGGCACGCCGGTCAACAGCGGCGAGGCGATCGGCGTCATCGCCGCGCAGTCGATCGGCGAGCCGGGCACGCAGCTGACGATGCGGACTTTCCACATCGGCGGCACCGCCCAGGTGGCCGAGCAGTCCTCGATCGAGGCGGCCTATACCTCGAAGGTGCATATCGAGAACCGCAACGTCGTCACCAACTCGTCCGGCAATCTCATCGTCATGAGCCGTAATGCCGAGATCATCCTGACGGACGACAACAACCGCGAGCGCGGCCGTCACCGGCTGCCCTACGGCTGCCGTCTGCTGGTCGACAACGGCGACACGATCGAGAAGGGCGGCAAGCTGGTCGAATGGGATCCCTACACCCGGCCGATCATCACCGAGAAGGACGGCTTCGTGAACTACCGCGACCTCGTCGAGGGCACCTCGATGCGCGAGGTGATGGACGAGGAAACCGGCATCTCGAACAAGGTGGTGGTCGATTGGCGCCAGCAGACCAGCGGGCAGGAGCTGCGCCCGCGCATCACGCTGCGCGATCCGTCGGGTGAGGTGGTCAACCTGCCGAACGGCATGGAGGCCCGCTACTTCCTGCCGCCGGATTCAATCCTCTCCGTCGACGACGGTGCCGAGGTGCATGCCGGCGACGTGCTGGCGCGTATCCCGGTCGAGTCGGCCAAGACCCGCGACATCACGGGCGGCCTGCCGCGCGTGGCGGAGCTGTTCGAGGCGCGGCGGCCGAAGGACCATGCGGTCATCGCCGATATCGATGGGACCGTCGAGTTCGGGCGCGACTACAAGACCAAGCGTCGCGTCATCCTCAAGCCGCTGGACGAGAGCCAGGACCAGGTCGAGTATCTGGTGCCGAAGGGCCGGCATATCTCGGTGCAGGAAGGCGACGTCATCCACCAGGGTGAGTATCTGCTGGACGGCAACCCGGCCCCGCACGACATCCTGAGCGTGCTGGGCGTCGAGGCGCTGGCCAACTACCTGATCAACGAGATCCAGGACGTCTATCGCCTGCAGGGTGTGCGCATCAACGACAAGCACATCGAGGTGATCGTGCGGCAGATGCTGCAGAAGGTGGAAATCGAGGATTCGGGCGAGACCACCTTCCTGATCGGTGAGCAGGTCGACCGGCTGGAGTTCGAGGAGGTCAACGAGAAGACCGCGGACGAAGGCCGCCGCGTGGCCAAGGGGAGCCCGGTGCTGCTGGGCATCACCAAGGCCTCGCTGCAGACCCGTTCCTTCATCTCGGCCGCCTCCTTCCAGGAGACGACCCGGGTGCTCACCGAGGCGGCGGTCAACGGCAAGGCGGACGATCTCGTCGGCCTCAAGGAGAACGTCATCGTCGGCCGCCTGATTCCGGCCGGCACCGGTGCCGCCATGAACGACGTGCGCCGGGTCGCCCAGGACCGGGACCGGGAAATCGAGGAGGCCCGCCAGGCCGCCTTGCCGGTCGAGGAGCAGATGGAGGCGGCGGCCGGCGACGATTGAGCCATCGCCTTTCCATTTTGGTCGTGACAATCGGGGCCCGCGTAATTTCATTGCGCGGGCCCTTGTCGTGACGAACGATCCTTCGGCAAGACACGGACCCTGCGAAACCGCAGAAAAACTTGAAAATACTGTTGACGCGCCGGGGGTCGATCCATAGTATCCGCCAACCCTGAATGGGGCGCAGGCAGTAGGCAGTCGACCTAGACGCTGCGTCGAGCGATCTCGATCTGGGACATATCCGACGCGGGCCACCACGTCGCGAGGAGGCAACGCCCAACGGGCGCCGAACTTGTGCCGTGGTCGCGTTTGCGCCGTTTGCGTCGGGGGCACGTGCGACATCGTGGGTAACCGGCGGGCGGAGTGGACTTCGCGCGTGGGAACGAATGCTAGGAACGGGGACGTTATATGCCGACCATCAATCAGCTGATCCGCAAGCCGCGCCGCGCCGCCGCCGCGCGCAACAAGGTACCGGCGCTGCAGGCCTGCCCGCAGAAGCGCGGTGTGTGCACCCGCGTCTACACGACGACGCCGAAGAAGCCGAACTCGGCGCTGCGCAAGGTCGCGCGCGTGCGGCTGACCAACGGCTTCGAAGTGATCAGCTATATCCCCGGTGAAGGCCATAACCTGCAGGAGCACTCGGTGGTGCTGATCCGCGGTGGCCGGGTCAAGGACCTGCCGGGCGTGCGCTATCACATCATCCGCGGTGTCCTCGACACCCAGGGCGTTTCCGACCGTCGCCAGCGCCGTTCGAAATACGGCGCCCGGCGTCCGAAATAAGCGCCGACGGCCAGGGGAGCGAAACAGATGTCACGACGTCACAGGGCGGAAAAACGGGAGATCCTTCCCGATCCGAAGTTCGGCGATACCGTGCTCGCCAAGTTCACCAATTCCCTGATGCTGGACGGCAAGAAATCGGCCGCCGAGCGCATCATCTACAGCGCCTTCGATCGTATGCAGTCGCGCAGCGGCCAGGACCCGGTGAAGCTGTTCCACGAGGCGCTGACCAACGTGAAGCCCGCCGTCGAGGTGCGCTCGCGCCGGGTCGGTGGTGCGACCTACCAGGTCCCGGTGGAAGTCCGGCCGGAGCGTTCGCAAGCGCTGGCGATCCGCTGGCTGATCACGGCGGCCCGCGCCCGCTCGGAGAACACCATGGAGGAGCGGCTGTCGTCGGAGCTGCTCGACGCCGCGAACGCGCGCGGCAACTCCGTCAAGAAGCGGGAGGACACGCACAGGATGGCCGAAGCCAACCGCGCGTTCTCCCATTACCGCTGGTAAGCCCCGCCTCTCAAGGATTTAGACCCATGTCCCGCACTACGCCCCTCGAGCGCTACCGAAACATCGGCATCATGGCGCACATCGATGCCGGCAAGACCACGACGACGGAGCGCGTCCTCTACTACACGGGACGCTCGCACCGGATCGGTGAGGTGCACGACGGCGCGGCGACGATGGACTGGATGGAGCAGGAGCAGGAGCGGGGCATCACCATCACCTCGGCCGCGACGACCTGCTTCTGGCGCGATCACCGCATCAACATTATCGACACGCCCGGCCACGTGGACTTCACCATCGAGGTCGAGCGTTCGCTGCGCGTGCTGGACGGCGCCGTCGCCGTCTTCGACTCGGTCGCCGGCGTCGAGCCGCAGTCCGAGACCGTCTGGCGTCAGGCCGATAAATACGGCGTGCCCCGGATGTGTCTGATCAACAAGATGGACCGGGTCGGCGCCGACTTCTATCGCTGCGTCGACATGATCGTCGACCGCCTGGGCGCCAATCCGCTGGTCCTCCAGCTGCCGGTCGGCTCGGAGAGCGACTACCAAGGCGTCGTCGACCTCGTCGAGATGAAGGCGATCATCTGGAAGGACGAGTCGCTCGGCGCCGAGTTCGAGGCGGTCGAGATTCCGGACGATCTGAAAGAGCAGGCCGACGACTACCGCGCGCGCCTGGTCGAAGCGGCCGTCGAGATGGACGATGCCGTCCTCGAAGGCTACCTCGAGGGCAACGAGCCCGACGCCGCCACGCTCAAACGCTGCATTCGCGCCGGCACCATCGCCGGCAATTTCATTCCGGTCCTCAACGGCTCCGCCTTCAAGAACAAGGGCGTGCAGCCGATGCTCGACGCCATCGTCGACTTCATGCCGGCGCCGGGCGACCTGGAGGCCATGAAGGGCGTCCATCCCGACCGGGACGAGGAGATGGTCCGCGAGGCCAACGACGAGGAGCCGTTCTCGGCGCTCGCCTTCAAGGTGATGACCGATCCGTTCGTCGGCTCCCTGGTTTTCGTGCGGATCTATTCGGGCGTGCTGAACAGCGGCACCCAGGTGCTGAACTCGGTGAAGGGCAAGCGCGAGCGGGTCGGCCGCATGCTGTTGATGCATGCCAATCACCGCGAGGACACCAAGGAGGCCCGCGCCGGCGACATCGTCGCGCTCTGCGGCCTGAAGACGGTGACCACCGGCGATACGCTCTGCGACAACCAGAAGCCTATCGTGCTGGAGCGCATGGAGTTCCCCGATCCGGTCATCGAGATCGCGGTCGAGCCAAAGACCAAGAACGACCAGGAGAAGATGGCGACGGCACTCAGCCGCCTCGCCGACGAGGATCCTTCGTTCCGCGTCACCGCCGATCCCGAGAGCGGCCAGACCATCATCAAGGGCATGGGTGAGCTGCATCTCGACATCATCGTCGACCGCATGAAGCGCGAGTTCAAGGTGGACGCCAACGTCGGCGCGCCGCAGGTCGCTTACCGCGAGACGGTGACGCGACGGACCGAGCTCGACTACACCCACAAGAAGCAGACCGGCGGTTCGGGCCAGTTCGCCCGCATCAAGTTCGTGCTGGAGCCGGGCGAGCCGGGTGCCGGCCGCATCTTCGAGAGCAAGGTCGTCGGCGGCAACGTGCCGAAGGAATACATCCCGGGCGTGGAAAAGGGCATCAATGGCATCGCCGACGGCGGCGTGCTGGCCGGCTTCCCGATGCTCGACTTCAAGGTCACGCTGGTCGATGGCGCCTATCACGACGTCGACTCGAGCGTCATGGCCTTCGAGATCTGCGCCCGACAGGCATTCCGCGACGCGGTGATGCAGGCCAAGCCGGTCCTGCTGGAGCCGCTGATGAAAGTCGAGGTGGTGACGCCGGAAGACTTCATCGGTCCGGTCAACGGCGATCTCTCGTCCCGGCGCGGCACGCCGACGGGCTCGGAGATGCGCGGCAACGCGACGGCGATCACCGCGTTGGTGCCGCTCGCCAACATGTTCGGCTACGTGAACAACTTGCGCTCCATGACCCAGGGTCGGGCGCAGTTCACCATGCATTTCGACCACTATTCGAAGGTCCCCGAGGCGGTCTTTCAGGAAGTGAAAGCCAAGCTCGCCTGAGCGGGCGACGGGGACTAGGGACAAACAGGAGCCAACGGAGTTCAAGCGATGGCGAAGGCGAAATTCGAGCGTACGAAGCCGCACTGCAACGTGGGCACGATCGGCCATGTCGATCACGGCAAGACGACGCTGACGGCGGCGATCACGAAGGTTCTGGCGGAAGCCGGTGGGGCGTCGTTCACGAGCTACGAAGAGATCGACAAGGCGCCTGAGGAGAAGGCGCGCGGGATCACGATCTCGACGGCGCATGTGGAGTATGAGACGGAGAACCGTCACTACGCGCATGTCGACTGTCCGGGCCATGCCGATTATGTGAAGAACATGATCACGGGCGCGGCGCAGATGGACGGCGCGATTCTTGTGGTTTCGGCGGCGGACGGACCGATGCCGCAGACGCGGGAGCATATTCTGCTGGCGCGCCAGGTGGGCGTTCCGGCGCTGGTCGTCTACATGAACAAATGCGACATGGTGGACGACGAGGAGATCCTGGACCTGGTCGAACTCGAGGTGCGCGAGCTTCTGTCGAGCTACGACTTCCCGGGCGACGACATTCCGATCGTGCGGGGCTCGGCGCTGGTGGCGCTGGAGGACGGCGATGCGACGATGGGCCCGGGCTCGATTCTGGAGCTGATGGCGGCGGTTGACGACTATGTTCCGCAGCCGGAGCGGGCGAAGGATTTGCCGTTCCTGATGCCGATCGAGGATGTGTTCTCGATTTCGGGCCGGGGCACGGTGGTGACGGGTCGGATCGAGCGCGGCATCGTGAACGTCGGCGACGAGGTCGAGATCATCGGGATCAAGGAGACGTCGAAGACGACGGTGACGGGCGTGGAGATGTTCCGCAAGCTGCTGGACCATGGCGAGGCGGGGGACAACGTGGGTTGCCTGCTTCGCGGTGTTGGGCGGACGGACGTTGAGCGCGGCCAGGTTCTGGCGAAGCCGGGCTCGATCACGCCGCACACGAAGTTCACGGCGGAGGCCTATATCCTGACGAAGGAGGAGGGCGGTCGTCACACGCCGTTCTTCGGCAACTACCGTCCGCAGTTCTACTTCCGCACGACGGACGTTACGGGCGTGGTGGAGTTGCCGGAAGGGACGGAGATGGTGATGCCGGGCGACAATGTGTCGATGACGGTGGAGCTGATCGCGCCGATCGCGATGGACGAGGGCCTGCGCTTCGCCATCCGCGAGGGCGGCCGCACCGTCGGTGCCGGCGTCGTCGCCTCGATCACGGAATAGCGGATTTGTCGCGGCCCTTCGGGGCCGCGACGCGTTTCAGTCGACGAAACCAGCACCGGGCACCACCAGGGTCGTTCGGCGGAGAGATGAAGAGATGGACAGTCAGAATATCCGCATCCGGTTGAAGGCGTTCGACCACCGCGTGTTGGATCAGTCGACCAGCGAGATCGTGTCGACGGCACGGCGGACCGGCGCGAACGTGCGCGGCCCCATTCCGCTGCCGACGAAGATCGAGAAGTACACGGTGCTACGCGGCCCGCATATCGACAAGAAGAGCCGCGAGCAGTTCGAGATCCGTACGCACAAGCGGCTCTTGGATATCGTCGATCCGACACCCCAGACGGTGGACGCGCTGATGAAGCTCGACCTCGCCGCCGGTGTCGACGTCGAGATCAAGCTCTAGGAGGGGGAAGATGCGCGCCGGTATCATTGCGCGGAAGCTGGGCATGTCCCGGGTCTTCCAGTCGGACGGCACCAACATCCCGGTCACCGTCCTGCATGTGGACGAGTGCCAGGTGGTGGCCCAACGCACGCGGGAGCGCGACGGCTATACCGCCCTGCAGCTGGGCGTCGGCCGGGCTAAGGTAAAGAACGTCAACCAGGCCTCACGCGGGCATTTCGCCAAGGCCCGGGTGGAGCCGAAGCGCCGCCTCGCGGAATTCCGGGTGGCGGAGGACGCGCTGATCCCGGTCGGCGCGGAGATCACGGCGGACCATTTCGTCGCCGGCCAGCGAGTCGACGTCGTCGGCACCTCGATCGGCAAGGGCTTTGCCGGTGCGATGAAGCGGTGGAACTTCTCCGGCCTCCGGGCCAGCCACGGTGTTTCGATCTCGCATCGCAGCCACGGCTCGACCGGTAACAGCCAGGATCCGGGCAAGGTCTTCAAGGGCAAGAAGATGGCCGGCCATATGGGCAACGAGCGGGTCACGACGCAGAACCTGACGGTCGTCCAGTGCGATGCCGAAAACGGCCTGATCTTCGTCAAGGGCGCGGTGCCCGGCCCGAAGGGCGGCTGGGTCCTGGTGAGCGACGCGGTGAAGGGGGATCGCCCCGAAGAGGCGCCCTATCCGGGTGCCGTGCGCGAGCGTGATAGCGCCGAGCCGGAGGCCGAGGCCGAGGTGGCCGCGGTCGAAGAGACGACGGGCGGCGATGCGCCGGCCGACGAGGCCCCGGCGGCTGAGACGGCCGTCGAGACCCCGGCGGACGCGCCTGAGGAAAAGAAGGACTAGTGTGATGCAGGCCGAGGTCAAGACCCTCGACAACGGTGAAGCCGGCACCATCGAGCTGAACGATGCCGTGTTCGGCATCGAGCCGAGAACCGACATATTGCACCGTGTCGTCAACTGGCAGCTGGCCAAGCGCCGCGCCGGAACCCACAAGACCAAGCAGCGCTCGGAAATCCGGGGCTCGGGCGCCAAGGTCTGGCGCCAGAAGGGCACCGGCCGCGCCCGGCACGGCAACAAGAAGGCGCCGATCTTCCGCGGTGGCGGCATCGCCTTCGGTCCGCAGCCGCGCAGCCACGAGACGAAGCTGCCGAAGAAGGTTCGTGCCCTCGGCCTGAAATGCGCGCTCTCGGCCAAGCAGGCGGCGGGCGAGCTGGTGGTGCTGGACGAGGCGCGACTGGACGAGCCCAAGACCAAGATCCTCGCCGGCAAGCTGAAGGGTCTCGGCTGGGAGAGCGTGACCATCGTCGGTGGCGCCGAGCTGGACGAAAACCTGGTCCGTGCCGCGCGCAACATCGTCGGCGTGCGGCTGCTGCCGTCAGCGGGCGCCAACGTCTACGACATCCTGCGCCGCGATACCCTGGTTCTGACCAAGGATGCGGTCGAGCAGCTGGAGGCGCGCCTCGCATGACCACCGAACGCGATTACACCACCGTGCTGAACCCGGTGATCACCGAAAAATCGACCATGGGTTCGGAGAACAACCAGGTCACCTTCCGGGTGCGCCTCGACGCCTCCAAGCCGGAGATCAAGACCGCGATCGAGAACCTGTTCAAGGTCAAGGTCAAGTCGGTCAACACACTCCGGGTCAAGGGCAAGACGAAGCGTTTCAGGGGACGGCCCGGGCGCCGTCCGGACTGGAAGAAGGCCATCGTGACCCTCGAGGACGGCGACATGATCGACGTCACGACGGGCATCTAGGGGGAAAGACGCAATGGCGCTCAGGCATTACAACCCCACGACGCCCGGCCGGCGCAACCTGGTGCTGGTCGATCGTTCGGCCCTGCACAAGGGGCCGCCGGTCAAGACGCTGACCGAGGGGCTGACGAAGAAGGGCGGGCGTAACAACGCCGGCCGGATCACGGCGCGTCGGCGCGGTGGCGGGCACAAGCGCGCCTACCGGATCGTCGATTTCAAGCGTCGCAAATACGACGTGCCGGCGACGGTGGAGCGGCTGGAATACGATCCCAACCGCAGCGCCTTCATCGCCCTCATCCGCTATGAGGACGGCGAGCTGTCCTACATCCTGGCGCCGCAGCGCGTGCAGCCGGGCGATACGGTGATTTCCGGCGAACGGGTCGACATCAAGCCCGGCAACGCCATGCCGCTGAACAACATGCCGGTCGGCACGGTGGTGCACAACGTCGAGATGAAGCCCGGCAAGGGCGGTCAGATTGCGCGTTCTGCTGGGACCTATGTCCAGTTCGTCGGTCGCGACCAGGGTCACGCGATCCTGCGGCTCGGCTCGGGCGAGCAGCGGCTGGTGCGGGGCGAGTGCATGGCCACGGTCGGCGCCGTCTCGAACCCGGACAATTCGAACATCAAACTCGGCAAGGCCGGCCGCAAGCGCTGGGTCGGCAAGCGGCCGTCGGTGCGCGGCGTGGCGATGAACCCGGTGGATCATCCCCACGGCGGCGGCGAGGGTCGGACCAGTGGCGGTCGCCATCCGGTGACGCCCTGGGGCAAGCCGACCAAGGGCAAGCGGACCCGCGGCAAGAAGCCGAGTGATCGTCTGATCATCCGTCGGCGCCACAAGCGGTAAGGGAGGCATCCGGTGACACGATCCGTATGGAAGGGGCCGTTCGTCGACGGCCATCTCCTGAAGAAGGCGGAAGCGGCGCGCGAAAGCGGTCGCAAGCAGGCGATCAAGACCTGGTCGCGCCGCTCGACGGTGCTGCCCCAGTTCGTTGGGCTCACCTTCGCCGTCTACAACGGGCAGAAGCACGTTCCGGTCCTGGTGACCGAGGACATGGTCGGCCACAAGTTCGGTGAGTTCTCGCCGACCCGGACCTTCTACGGCCATGCGGCCGACAAGAAGGCGAGGAGGGGCTGATGGGCAAGCAGTCGAAAGGCCGCGATCTCGGCGATAGCGAGGCCCAGGCGGTCGCGCGGATCATCCGGGTGAGCCCGCAGAGGCTGAACCTGGTAGCGGGCCTGATCCGGGGCAAGCCGGTCGAGGCGGCGCTCGCCGAGTTGAGCTTCTCGCGCAAGGGCGTGGCCCGCGAAGTGAAGAAGATCCTGGAGGCGGCGATCGCCAACGCGGAGAACAATCACGACCTCGATGTCGACGCTCTCGTCGTCGCCGAGGCCAGTGTCGGGCGCAGCTTCGTCATGAAGCGCATGCGGCCGCGCGCGCGGGGACGGTTCGGACGGATCCTGAAGCCGTTCAGCCGGATGCGGATCGTGGTCCGCGAAGTCGAGGAGGCGGCCTGATGGGTCAGAAAATCAATCCGATCGGGTTCCGGCTCGGCATCAACCGCACCTGGGATTCGCGCTGGTACGCGGACAAGCCCGAATACGCCAAACTGCTGGCCGAGGATCTGAAGATCCGCGAGTTCCTCGACAAGCGGTTGGCCCAGGCGGGTCTCTCGAAGATCGTCATCGAGCGGCCGGCGAAGCGCGCGCGGGTGACCATTCACACGGCGCGCCCGGGCCTGGTCATCGGCAAGAAGGGCGCCGACATCGACCGGTTGCGCCGCGAGCTGTCGAGCATGGCGGGCGACGACGTTCACCTGAACATCATGGAAATCCGCAAGCCCGAGATCGACGCCCGGCTGGTCGCCGAGAACATCTCGCAGCAGCTCGAGCGCCGGGTGGCGTTCCGCCGGGCGATGAAGCGGGCCATGCAGTCGGCGATGCGGCTCGGCGCGCTCGGCATCCGGATCAATTGCGCGGGCCGCCTGGGCGGTGCCGAAATCGCACGCACGGAATGGTACCGCGAGGGCCAGGTGCCGCTGCACACGCTGCGGGCCGACTTCGACTACGGCACGGCGACGGCACGCACGACCTACGGCGCCTGCGGCGTCAAGGTCTGGGTCTACAAGGGCGAAATCATGGCCCACGACCCGATGGCGCAGGAAAAGCGCGCCAACGAAATGCAGTCGCCCGGCGGCGGCCGGCAGAACTGAGGCGAGAGGGAACGACGGCATGCTGCAACCCAAACGCACGAAGTACCGCAAGGCGCACAAGGGCCGTATCCACGGCAACGCCAAGGGCGGCACCACGTTGACCTTCGGCTCCTACGGGATCAAGGCGCTGGAGCCCGAGCGGGTGACCGCGCGGCAGATCGAGAGCGCGCGGCGCACCATCACGCGTCACATGCGGCGCGCCGGCAAGCTCTGGATCCGGATCTTTCCCGATGTGCCGGTCTCGCAGAAGCCGACCGAGGTGCGCATGGGCAAGGGCAAGGGCACGCCCGAGTTCTGGTGTGCCCGCGTGAAGCCCGGCCGCATCCTCTTCGAGTTGGAGGGTGTGCCGCTCGAGGTGGCGCGCGAGGCGTGCCTCAGGGCCTCCTCGAAGCTGCCGATCAAAACCAAGTTCGTCACGCGTCTGACCTAGGGACATCGGGGCCATGAAAGCCGAAGAACTGAGGGGCAAGACCCCGGACGAAATGAAGGACCAGCTCATGACGCTTCGTCGCGAGCAGTTCAACCTGCGCTTCCAGAAGGCGTCGGGACAGTTGGAGAACACGGCGCGGGTGCGCCAGGTACGCCGCGATATCGCGCGGCTGAAGACCGTGCTGCATCGGCAGCAGGCCGAGGGTTAGGGAGTTTCGGCATGCCGAGACGCGTGATGCAAGGCGTGGTCATCAGCGACAAGACCGACAAGACCATCGTGGTCCGGGTCGAGCGTCGCGTGATGCACCCGATTTACAAGAAGATCATCCGGCGTTCGAACAAGTTCCACGCCCATGATCCGGAGAACAGCCACAAGACCGGCGATATCGTTCGCATCCGCGAATGCCGACCGATTTCCAAGCTGAAACGCTGGGAAGTCCTGGTCGACGAGGCGGCGACATAAGGGGACGAGGCGATGATCTATCCCGAGACCTACCTCGAAGTCGCGGACAATTCCGGCGCGCGCAAGGTGCAGTGCATCAAGGTGCTGGGCGGCTCGAAGCGCAAGTTCGCTTCCGTCGGCGACTCGATCGTCGTCAGCGTGAAGGAGGCGATCCCGCGCGGCCGCGTGAAGAAGGGCGATATGCACACCGCCATCGTCGTGCGGACGGCCAAGGAAATCCGCCGCAACGACGGCTCGGCGATCCGCTTCGACCGCAACGCGGCCGTGCTGATCACCCAGGCGGGCGAGCCGATCGGGACCCGTATCTTCGGCCCGGTCACGCGTGAGCTGCGCGCGAAGAACCATTTGCGGATCATGTCGCTCGCCCCGGAGGTGCTCTGATGGCGGTCAAGTTCAAGATCAAGCGGGACGACGAGGTCGTCGTCCGCACCGGCCGCGACCGGGGTAAGACCGGTCGCGTGCTGCGGGTGCTCCGCGCGGAGAACCGGGTGATCGTCGAGGGGGTCAACGTCGTCATGCGCCATACGCGGCCGACGCAGACCAGCCCGGGCGGCATCATCCAGCGCGAAGCGCCGATCAATATTTCCAACGTCGCCCTGGTCGATCCGAAGGAGGGCGGTGCGACGCGCGTCGGTTACCGTGTCCTGGAGGACGGCCGCAAGGTGCGCTTCGCGAAGCGTTCGGGGGAGATCATCGATGTCTGAGAACGGTAACGGCGAAAACGGCGACGTCGAAGTCGTCGAGGCGGCACTGCCGCCGGAGCCGCGGCTGAAGGCGCTCTACCGGGACGAGATCCTGGCGAAGCTGGTCGAGGAGTTCAGCTATTCGAGCCCCTTCGCGGCGCCGCGCCTGGACAAGATCGTCCTCAACATGGGCGTCGGCGAAGGCTCGACCGATCGTAAGAAGATCGAGACGGCGGTGAACGAATTGACGCTGATCTCCGGCCAGAAGGCGGTGGTCACGCGGGCCAAGAAATCGGTCGCGCAGTTCAAGATCCGCGACGGCATGACGATCGGCTGCATGGTGACGCTCCGGCGGAACCGGGCCTACGAGTTTCTCGATCGCCTGATCACCATCGCGCTGCCGCGGGTGCGGGACTTCCGCGGCGTCTCGGCGAACAGTTTCGACGGGCGCGGCAATTTCGCGATGGGTCTCAAGGAACAGATCGTTTTTCCCGAGATCGACTATGACCAGATCGATTCCGTGCGGGGCATGGATATCGTGATCTGCACCACCGCCCAGAGCAACGACGAGGGCCGTGCCCTCTTGCGCGGGTTCAACATGCCCTTCGCGGCATGAAGAATCGGAGGTAACGCGACCATGGCCAAGAAAAGCGCCACCGAGAAGAACGCCCGCCGGGCCAAGCTGGTGAAGAAATACGCCGCCCGGCGCGAGGCGTTGAAGGAAATGGCGAAGGACGAGAGCTTGCCGCTGGAGGAGCGTTTCGCCGCCCGGCTGAAGCTCGCCAAGCTGCCGCGCAACGGCGCGCCGACGCGGCTGCGCAACCGCTGCAATCTGACCGGCCGACCGCGCGGCTACTATCGCAAACTCGGTATGAGCCGTGTCGCGCTTCGGGAACTGGCCTCGCAAGGGCTGATCCCGGGCATGGTCAAGTCGAGCTGGTAGGAGGGGAAACGACAATGTCGATGACCGATCCCCTGGGGGATATGCTAACCCGGATCCGGAACGGCCAGCGGGCGGGCAAGAGCCTGGTCGCTTCGCCGGCCTCGAAGTTCCGCGAGCGGGTGTTGAACGTGCTGGAGCGTGAGGGTTACATCCGCGGCTTCCGGCGTACCGACGACGACGGCGGCAAGCCGCTGTTGGAGATCGACCTCAAGTATTACGAGGGCGCGCCGGTGATCCAGACCATCAAGCGGGTCTCGACGCCGGGCCGGCGGGTCTATTCCTCGATCTCCGATCTCGGCCCGTATGCCAACGGCCTGGGGATTTCCATCCTGTCGACGCCAAAGGGCGTGCTTTCGGACTCGGAAGCCCGCGACGAGAACGTCGGCGGCGAAGTCCTCTGCCAGGTTTATTAGGAGGCAGCGATGTCACGTATCGGTAAACATCCCGTACCGGTCCCGAGCGGCGTTCAGGTGACGCTCGGCGAGGGGGAGTTGGCGGTCAAAGGCGGCAAAGGCTCGCTGTCGATGTCGGTCCTCGACGACGTCATTCTGACGCACGAGGCTGACCAGATCGTCGTGACGCCGCGGGACGGGAGCAAGCGCTCGCGCTCCATGTGGGGGCTGCATCGTTCGCTGGTGGCGAACATGATGACCGGCGTCACCGAGGGCTTCACGCGGGAACTCGAGATCATCGGCGTCGGCTACCGCGCCAGCGTCCAGGGCAAGGACCTGGTCCTGCAGCTCGGCTATTCGAACGATGTGATCTATCCGATCCCCGAGGGGATCCAGATCGACTGCGAGCGGCCGACGGCGGTGAAGATCAGCGGTATCGACAAGCAGCGGGTCGGCCAGGTTGCCGCGGAAATTCGCGGCTTCCGTCCGCCGGAGCCCTACAAGGGCAAGGGCATCCGCTATGTGGGTGAATATGTCTTCCGTAAGGAAGGCAAGAAGAAGTAACCGGAAATTCGGGATCGAGACTTCTGATGAGCAGACACACGACAAAGGCGATCAAGCGGCGCCAGCGCATCCGCAACACGCTCCGCAAGTCGGGGGGAGGTCGGGCCCGACTTTCGGTCTTCCGATCCTCCAAGCATATCTACGCGCAGGTCATCGACGATGGTGAAGGGCGCACGGTCGCGGCGGCGAGTTCGCTCGACAAGGATCTGCGTGAGGGCCTCAAGACCGGCGCGGACGTCGACGCGGCGGTCAAGGTCGGGGCCTTGATCGCGGAACGCGCCAAGGCGGCCGGTGTCGAGGCCGTGGTTTTCGATCGCTCGGGCTACCGCTATCACGGCCGCGTCAAGGCGCTGGCCGATGCGGCGCGCGAGGGCGGACTTCAGTTTTAAGGCGGGCGGAACATGGCACGGAATGACTATCACGATCGCGGTGACAGCGATTTTCAGGACAAGCTGGTCCACATCAATCGCGTCGCCAAGGTGGTGAAGGGCGGCCGGCGCTTCGGCTTCTCCGCCCTCGTCGTCGTCGGCGATTCCAAGGGCCGGGTCGGCTATGGCCACGGCAAGGCGCGCGAGGTGCCGGAGGCGATCCGCAAGGCGACGGAGCAGGCCAAGCGGACCCTGATCCGGGTCCCGCTGCGCGAAGGCCGGACCCTGCACCACGACGTTGCCGGGCGCCACGGCGCCGGCAAGGTGTTGCTGCGGGCGGCGAGCCCGGGTACCGGCATCATCGCCGGCGGCCCGATGCGCGCGGTATTCGAGTGTCTGGGCGTGCAGGACGTGGTGACGAAGTCGATCGGCTCGTCCAACCCCTACAACATGGTTCGCGCCACCTTCGAGGCGTTGAAGGACCAGAGTTCGCCCCGCATGGTCGCGGCCCGGCGAGGCAAGAAGGTAAGCGATATTCTGGGCCGTCGTCGCGGCGGCGAGGCCCAGGCCGCTTCCGAAGCGTGAGGAACGAGACGATGGCGGACGGCAAGCCCACGGTACGCGTCACCCAGATCAAGAGCCCGATCGGCCGGGTCCGCAGTCAGCGCGAGACCCTGATCGGTCTGGGACTGAACAAAATGCATCGCACCCGCGAGCTGGAGGACACCCCCTCCGTGCGGGGCATGATCCGCAAGGTCGGCCACCTGGTGCGGGTCGAGGAAACCTCCTGAGCGCCAGGCGCGACGAGACGAGAGTGAGTGGAGACAATGCGGCTCAATGAACTGAGGGACAATCCCGGCGCGCGCACCAATCGCAAGCGTGTCGGTCGCGGTATCGGCTCCGGCCTCGGCAAGACCGCGGGCAGGGGGCACAAGGGCGCCAAGTCGCGCTCGGGCGTTTCGATCGCCGGGTTCGAGGGCGGCCAGATGCCGATCTACCGGCGGCTGCCGAAACGCGGCTTCAACAATATCTTCCGCAAGAACTACCAGGCGGTGAACCTCGGGCGCCTGCAGCGGGCGATCGACGACGGCAAGCTCGACGCCGGGCAGCCGATCACCGGCGAGGCCCTGGTGGCGTCCGGCGTGGTGCGGCGCCTGAAGGACGGCGTGCGCCTCCTTGCAAAGGGCGAGATCGGCACCAAGATAGAGATCACGGTCGCCGGCGCCAGCAAGGCGGCGGTCGAGGCCGTGGAGAAAGCCGGCGGCAGCGTCACCATCGCGGGTGGCGGCAAGGCGGCGGCCGGGGAGGGCGAGGCGGGCTGAGGCCTGTCGCGGCCCGCAGTAGTCACGCGCGGGGAGCGCTTTGAATAATGGCATCAGCCGCTGAGCAGTTGGCCGCCAATATCAACTTCGGAGCCTTCAACAAGGCGACGGAGCTGAAGAAGCGAATCCTCTTCACGCTCCTGGCGCTGGTGGTCTATCGGCTCGGCACGTACATCCCCATACCCGGCATCGATCCGGTCGTGCTGGCGGAGGTCTTCCAGCAGCAGCAGGGCGGCATCCTCGGCATGTTCAACGTCTTCGCCGGCGGTGCGCTCGGCCGGATGACGATCTTCGCCCTCAACATCATGCCCTACATCTCCGCCTCCATCATCATTCAGCTGATGACGACGGTCTCGCCGAAGTTGGAGCAGCTGAAGAAGGAAGGCGAGGCGGGCCGCAAGAAGATCAACCAGTACACCCGCATCGGCACGGTCATCCTGACGGCGCTGCAGGGCTACGGCATCGCCGTCGGCCTGGAGGGCTTCGCGAGCTCGCAAGGCTCCGCGGTGATCGAGCCCGGCCTGTTCTTCCGCTTCACCTGTGTCATCACGCTGATCGGCGGCACCATCTTCCTGATGTGGCTGGGCGAGCAGATCACGGCCCGCGGCGTCGGCAACGGCATCTCGCTGATCATCTTCGCCGGCATCGTCGCCGAACTGCCGAGCGCGCTGGTCTCGACCCTGGAACTCGGCAAGACGGGCGCGCTCTCGACCCTCTTCATCCTGTTCCTGATCCTGATGGTGATCGGCACCATCATCTTCATCGTCTTCGTCGAGCGGGCGCAACGCCGCCTAATCGTGCAATACCCCAAGCGTCAGGTCGGTGCCCGCATGTTCGGCGGCGAAAACACCCATCTGCCGCTGAAGCTGAACACCGCCGGCGTGATCCCACCGATCTTCGCCTCCTCGCTGCTGCTGCTGCCGGTGACGGTGGCCAGCTTCTCGAGCCAGGGCGGGCCCGAGTGGATCACGACGATCGCCGCCCTGCTGGGGCGCGGTCAGCCGCTCTACCTGTTCTTCTACATCGGCGGCGTCGTCTTCTTCTGCTTCTTCTACACGGCCATCGTCTTCAATCCGGCCGATACGGCGGACAATCTGAAGAAATACGGCGGCTTCATCCCGGGCATCCGGCCGGGCAAGCGGACGGCGGAGTATATTGACTATGTGCTCACGCGATTGACCGTGGTGGGAGCCCTCTATCTCTCGCTGGTCTGTCTGCTGCCGGAACTGCTGATCTCGCAATATGCCGTGCCGTTCTACTTCGGCGGCACCTCGTTGCTGATCGTGGTCAGCGTGACGATGGATACCGTCGCGCAGGTGCAGTCGCATCTCCTGGCCCATCAGTACGAGGGCCTGATCAAGAAGAGCAAGCTCAAGGGCCGCAATCGATGAGGCTGATCCTGCTCGGTCCGCCCGGTGCCGGCAAAGGCACCCAGGCGCAGCGGCTGGAGGCCGCGCACGGCCTCGCACAGCTGTCGACCGGGGATATGCTGCGGGCCGCCATCGCGGCCGACACCGAGGTCGGTCGGCGCGCCAAGGACATCATGGCGCGCGGCGAGCTGGTCTCCGACGATGTCGTGGTCGGCATCATCGCCGATCGCATCGGCGAGGCGGATTGCGCGAACGGTTTCATCCTCGACGGCTTCCCGCGCACGGTCGCTCAGGCGGAGGCGCTTGACGCCATGCTGGCGGCGCGTGATATCGCCCTCGACGCCGTGGTGGAGATGAAAGTCGACGAGGAAGCGCTGGTCGACCGCGTCACCGGGCGCTATACCTGCGCGCAATGCGGCGCGGGCTATCACGACCGCAATATCAAGCCGGCCCGCGACGGTGTATGCGACCGCTGCGCGGGCACGGAATTCTCCCGGCGGGAGGACGACAACGAGGCCTCCGTGCGCACACGGTTGGAGGCTTACAACGGCCAGACGGCGCCGCTGCTGCCCTATTACGCCGCCCGCGGTGTGCTGAAGGGGGTGGACGGCATGGCCGATCCGGACGCCGTGACGACGGAAATCGCGGCGGTGCTGGGCGTGGGGTTATCCGGTTGACATGATGGGGCCGAGCGCATATACCCCGGCATTCGTGGTGGTCCGCCCGAGCGGCGGACATGCCTGTATTTTCTCGAAACGAGGGGTCTAGACGGTGGCGCGCATCGCAGGTGTCAACATTCCCACCAACAAGCGCGTCGAGATCGCGCTGACCTATATCCATGGTATCGGCCGCACCTCGGCGCGGAGTATCTGTGGCAACGTCGGGATCGAATCCCAGCGTCGGGTCAACGAGTTGAGCGACGCGGAGGTCATGCAGATCCGCGAGACCATCGACCGCGACTTTCTGGTCGAGGGCGACTTGCGTCGCGAGGTTGCGGTCAGCGTCAAGCGGCTGATGGATCTCGGCTGCTATCGGGGACTTCGCCACCGCAAGGGCTTGCCCGTGCGCGGTCAGCGGACCCACACGAACGCGCGTACGCGCAAGGGCCCCGCGCGCCCGATCGCCGGTAAGAAAAAGTAGGAAGACAAGATGGCCAGGGAACGGACGCGCGTTCGGCGGCGCGAGCGGAAGAACATTACTTCCGGCATCGCCCACGTCAGCGCCACCTTCAACAACACGAAGATCACCATCACCGATGTGCAGGGGAACGCGATCTCCTGGTCGTCCGCCGGTTCGCAGGGCTTCAAGGGCTCGCGCAAGTCGACCCCCTACGCGGCCCAGATGGCGGCGGAGGATGCCGGCAAGAAGGCGATGGAACACGGGATGAAAACGCTCGAAGTGCTGGTCAAGGGACCGGGTTCGGGCCGGGAATCGGCGCTTCGCGCGCTGCAGGCGATCGGCTTCTCGATCACGGCGATCCGTGACGTGACGCCGATTCCGCACAACGGCTGCCGGCCGCCCAAGCGTCGGCGCGTTTGATCGCGCCGCCGGCCGGGGCCTATTCGGGTCCCGGGGGGCGAAGCGCGACTGTCGATAACGAGAAACACGTCCGCCGCCTCCGGTGGGCGTAGCGCATGAGGTCATAGGCGTGATCGAAAAGAATTGGCAGGATCTGATCAAACCCGAGAAGCTCAACGTCGAGTCCGGCGTCGACGGCACCCGCAGTGCCACCTTCTCGGCCGAACCGCTGGAGCGGGGCTTCGGCCTGACGCTCGGCAACGCGCTGCGGCGCATTCTGTTGTCCTCGCTGCATGGCGCCTCGGTGACGTCCGTGCAGATCGACGGCGTGCTGCACGAGTTTTCGTCGATCCCCGGCGTGCGCGAGGACGTGACCGACATCGTCCTCAACATCAAGCAGATGGCGGTCCGCTGCCATGCCGACAGCCCACGGCGAATGACGCTGCGGGTGGAGGGGCCGCGTGAGGTGACGGCGGCCGACATCGAGACCGGCGCCGACATCGAGATCCTGAATCCGAGCCTTTCGCTCTGCCATCTCGACGACGGCACCAAGATCAACATGGAGCTGACGGTCGAATCCGGCAAGGGCTACGTCCCCGCCGACCGCATGCGGAGCGAGGACGCGCCGATCGGCTTGATCCCGGTCGACGCCGTGTTCAGCCCGGTGAAGCGGGTCGCCTACCGGGTGGAGAACACCCGTGAAGGCCAGATCCTGGACTACGACAAGCTGACCATGGATCTCGAGACCGACGGCACCGTCTCGCCGGAGGATGCGCTCGCCTATGCCGCGCGGATCCTGCAGGACCAGCTGCAGCTCTTCGTCAACTTCGACGAGCCGGAGGTCGAGCAGCGTCGGGTCGAGCCGGACTCGCCGCGCTTCAACCGCCACCTGCTGCGCAAGGTCGACGAGCTGGAGCTTTCGGTCCGTTCGGCCAACTGCCTGAAGAACGACAACATCATCTACATCGGTGATCTCGTTCAAAAGACCGAGGCGGAGATGCTGCGGACACCCAATTTCGGCCGCAAGTCCTTGAACGAGATCAAGGAAGTGCTGACGCAGATGGGCCTGCATCTCGGCATGGAAGTCTCGGAGTGGCCGCCGGAGAACATCGACGACATGGCCAAGCAGCTGGACGGCGAGTTTTAGACACGCCGCTTGGAGAATAACGGCGCCGGGCCGAAGCCCGGGCCAGTTGGGGAGAAGAGCGCCATGCGACATCGCAGACGGGGACGGCGGTTGGGCCGGACCAGTGCGCACCGGAAGGCGATGTTCCAGAACCTCGCCTCGGCCTTGATCAAGCACGAGCAGATCACCACGACCGTACCGAAAGCCAAGGACCTGCGCCCGATCGTCGAGCGGCTGATCACGCTCGCCCGGCGCGGCGACCTGCATGCCCGCCGCCTGTTGCTGGCGCGCATTCCCGATGCCGCCATGGTCGACAAGCTGATGGGCGAGCTGACGGAGCGCTACCGCGACCGGCCCGGCGGCTATTGCCGGGTTCTGAAGGCCGGCTTTCGCCAGGGCGACAGCGCGGCGATGGCGGTGATCGAGCTGGTCGATCGCGATCCCGACGCCAAGGGCCTGGACTCGGGTCCGGTCCCCGGCGACGAGGAGGATGTCGACGAAGCGGCCTGATCGCCGGTCGGCTCGACCGGCGCCGGCGCGCGCCTCGGCCCGGCGTGGCGGAGGGGCGCGGCTTTGCCTCGCCGTTTTCGCTGCCGTCCTGCTCGGGCTATTCGTTTCTTTCCCCTCCGCCGAGGCCGCGGAACGGCGCCTGCCGAAGGACGCCCGGGAAATCCGGCTGTCTTTCGCGCCGCTGGTCAAGGAAGTCTCCCCCGCCGTCGTCAATATCTACACCCGACGGGTGGTCGAACAGGTCGTCGGCTCTTCCCTGTTTTCCGATCCCTTCTTCAAGCAGTTCTTCGGCGAGGGTTTCGGCTTCGGCGAGCGCCGCCGCGTGCGCAAGCGGCAGAACTCCCTTGGCTCCGGTGTCGTCGTCGGCGCGGCGGGGCTGATCGTCACCAACCAACACGTCATCGCCGGTGCGGACGAGATCATCGTGGCGCTCTCCGACCGGCGCGAGTTCGAGGCCAAGCTGGTGCTCGACGACGAGCGCACGGATCTCGCCGTGCTCCGCATCGATACGGGCAACGAGGATTTGCCCTATCTGGACCTCGGCGATTCCGACAGCCTGGAGGTCGGCGACCTCGTGCTCGCCATCGGCAATCCGTTCAACGTCGGCCAGACGGTGACCAGCGGCATCGTTTCCGCCACTGCGCGCACCGGCGTCGGCATCACCGACTTCCAGTCCTTCATCCAGACGGACGCGGCGATCAATCCCGGCAATTCGGGCGGCGCGCTGGTCACCATGGACGGCAAGATCGTCGGCATCAACACGGCGATTTTCTCGAAGAGCGGCGGCTCCCACGGCATCGGCTTCGCCATTCCCGTCAACATGGTCCGCGTGGTGATGGAGAGCGCGCGGCAGGGCCTCGACCATGTCATGCGGCCCTGGCTCGGCGCCGCGACCCAGGCGGTGACGGCGGAGATCGCCAGCACGCTCGAGCTGGAGCGGCCGACGGGCGTGCTGATCCGCGCCGTGCATCCGGGCGGGCCGGCGGACAAGGCCGGCCTCATGGTCGGCGACATCGTTACCGCCGTGGACCAGCGCGCCGTCGACGACCCGGACGAGCTGGAGTATCGCTTCGGCACCCGGGTGGTGGGCGGCAAGCTGGACCTGACCGTGCTGCGCGATGGCCGCGAACTCGCCCGCACCGTCTCACTGCGCAAGGCGCCGGAGGATCCGCCGCGTGACGACCGGGAGCTGGAGGGCGCCTCGCCGCTCGCAGGCGCCACGGTCGCCAACCTGTCGCCGGCGCTGGCGGAGGCGCTGGGCATCGACACCTTGCTGACCGGCGTGGTCGTCCTCGACGTCGCCTGGCGCAGCCCGGCGCGGCGGCTGAAGCTTCGCCCGGGCGACCGGATCCTGCGTGTGAACGGCACCGAAGTGACCGATACCAAACAACTGGCCGGCCTGGTGCGTTCGCGTCAGCGCGAGTGGCAGTTGAGTGTCAAGCGCGGCCGGAAGGTGTTCAATCTGGTGGTGCAGGGGTGAGCACCCTGTTCGAGGCGGCGGGCCTGGACAAGGGGCCGGCGCGGCCGCTCGCGGAACGACTTCGCCCGCAAAGCCTCGCCGACGTCGTCGGCCAGGAGGCCCTGCTGGGCACCGATGCGCCGCTCGCCCGCATGCTCGCCGGCTCTCGCGTGCCCTCGTTGATCTTCTGGGGCCCGCCCGGCACGGGCAAGACCACCATCGCCCGCCTGCTGGCCGAGGCGGTGCACCTGCATTTCGAACAGCTCTCCGCCGTCTTCTCCGGCGTTGCCGACCTGCGCAAGGCGTTCGACGCCGCCCGCACCCGGCGGGGCGACGGGTTCGGCACCCTGTTGTTCGTCGACGAGATCCATCGCTTCAATCGGGCCCAGCAGGACGGCTTTCTGCCCTATGTCGAGGACGGGACGATCACCCTGGTGGGCGCGACGACGGAAAACCCGTCCTTCGAGTTGAACGCCGCGCTGCTCTCGCGCTGTCAGGTGCTGGTGCTGAGCCGCCTCGACGACGAGGCGTTGGAGGCCTTGCTGGTCCGGGCCGAGGGGGTCGAAGGGCGCGCCCTGCCGCTCGATGCGGACGCACGCACCGCGCTTCGCGCCATGGCCGACGGCGACGGGCGCTTCCTGTTGAACATGGCGGAAGAGCTGTTCCTGACGCAGGTCACCGACCCGGTCGACACCGCCATGCTGACCCGGATCGTGCAGCGCCGGGCGCCGGTCTACGACAAGGGCCAGGAAAGCCACTACAACCTGATCAGCGCCCTGCACAAGTCGTTGCGTGGCTCGGACGTCGATGCGGGGTTGTACTGGCTCGCCCGCATGCTGGCCGGCGGGGAGGATCCGCTCTATATCACGCGGCGCCTGGTGCGCTTTGCGGTCGAGGACATCGGCCTCGCCGATCCCCAGGCCGTTGTCCAGGCGCTGGCCGCCAAGGACACCTACGACTTTCTCGGATCGCCCGAGGGCGAGCTGGCGATCGCCCAGGCGGTGATCTACCTGGCGACGGCCCCCAAGTCGAACGCCGCCTACCGGGCCTACGGCGCGGCGCGGCGCGCGGCCAAGACGCACGGCTCGCTGATGCCGCCGGCGCATATCCTGAACGCGCCCACCAAGCTGATGAGCGAGCTCGGCTACGGTGCCGGTTATGAATACGACCACGACGCGGAGGACGGTTTTTCCGGCCAGAACTATTTCCCGGAAAGCATGGCGCGCGAGGCCTTTTACCAACCGGTACCGCGCGGCTTCGAGCGGGAGATCACCAAGCGTCTCGCCTATTGGGCCCGGCTGCGTGGCGAGCGGGACGGGGAGCGGGACGAGGAGGAGGGCCCGTGAAGCTGATCGCCGCGATCGCCATCGGCGGCGCGCTGGGCGCCGTCGGCCGCCATCTGGTCGCCGGCCAGGTGATGAAGCTGGCCGGTGCCGGTTTCCCCTGGGGTACGGTCGCTGTCAACGTCATCGGTTCCTTCGCGATGGGGGCGCTGGTCGAGCTGATGGCGCTGAAATGGTCGGTGGGGACGGAGATGCGCGGTTTCCTCACCGTCGGCATCCTGGGCGCCTTCACCACCTTCTCCACCTTCTCCCTCGATGTCGCACTGCTGACCGAGCGTGGTCAGCTCGCCGGCGCGTTTCTCTACGTCGCCCTCTCTGTGCTGCTGTCGATCGGCGCGTTGTTCGCCGGGCTGCACGTCTTTCGCCAGCTGCTGACATGAGCGTCGAGATCCGCGAAGTCGCGCCCGCGGAGGCCGACCAGCGGCTCGACCGCTGGTTCCGCCAGCACTATCCCGCCCTCGGCCAGGGCCGGTTGCAACGCCTGCTGCGGACCGGCCACATCCGGGTCGACGGCAAGCGGGTGAAGGCGGGCCACCGGGTACAGGCGGGCGAACAGGTCCGCGTCCCGCCGGAGGCCGGCCTGCGCGAGACGACGAAGGCGGGCCCGCCCCGGGTATCGCCCGCGGCGCGGCGGGAGATCGAAGGCCTGGTGCTGCATGCCGACGACGAGATCTTCGTGCTGGACAAGCCGGCCGGCCTCGCCGTGCAGGGCGGCAGCGCCGTCACCCGGCACCTCGACGCCATGCTCGACGGCCTGCGCGGCCCCGGCGAGGAACGGCCCCGGCTGGTGCACCGCCTCGACAAGGACACCAGCGGTCTCCTGCTGCTGGCGCGCGATGCAGCGACGGCCCGGCGCCTGGCCAAGGCCTTTCGCGACGGGGGTGTGGTGAAAACCTACTGGGCCGTCGTCGTCGGCGTGCCGGAGACGGCGCGCGGCCGCATCGATTTGGCGCTGGCAAAGCGGGCCGGCCCGGGTGGCGAGCGGACACGGATCGACGAGGCCGACGGTCGCCGCGCGATCACCGACTATGCGACGATAGAGCGTGCCGGCCGCCATGCCGCCTGGCTGGCGATGCGCCCCCTGACGGGGCGGACCCACCAGCTGCGCGCCCATGCGGCGGCGATCGGCACGCCGATCCTGGGGGATGGCAAGTACGGCGGGCGCGCGGCCTTTCCCGGTGGGCTGGAGGTCGCGAAACGCCTGCACCTGCATGCCCGCCGCCTGGCGGTGCCCGATGGACGTGGTGGCCAGCTCGATTTCGAAGCGCCGCTTCCGGCCCACTTCCGCGAGACCTTCGCCACGCTCGGCTTCGATGCGGCGGGCGCGGCGGATCCCTTCGCCGAATAGCCGCGCGCGCCCTGTCCTATCCGAGGGCGCCTTCGAGGATCGAGGCGTCGTCGTGGTCGAAACGCGCCCGATAGGCGGCTTCCGAAACCTGGGGCATGATCGCCTCGATCGCATTCGGATCGACCTTGGCGGCGACGTCGCCGGCGCCGGCCCGCGCCAGCATCTGCGGCAGGCGGGTACGGATCCGTTCCAGCGACCAGGCCAGGGAATCGCCATCGGCAATGGTGTCGAGCTTGACGATGTCGTTCGCGCCCTCGGCCCAGTTCACATAGTGATAATGCGGTCCCTCGTCGAAACAATCGAAGCGCAGCCGCTCCTCCCGCTCGCCGCCGCCTTGGTTGGCATAGACGTGCAGCGACACGCCGCGGTCGTCGATCTCGCCCCGGTCGGGCAGCTTCTTGTTCTGGCGTTCCTGGTTGCGTTCGACGATCTCGTTGTTCAACAGCCGATATTCGACGCCGATGGTCACGGCGCCGGCCTCGAACAGGCGGGTCTGTTCGGCGAGGGGCGGAATGGGCATCAAGGTATAGCGGGTGGCGGGATCGGCCATGGGAAATTCCTCCGTTCGACCAGGTGCGGAGCCAAATCGATAGCGCGCCGGCCGCGGCTTGTCCATTTCGAGTTAACCGTGGCTTAGGGTTTGGCGGTCACTCTCTCCCGGCACGCTGGTTTCGGGGAGTGGCACATGGTGGTCGCGGCTGGAGGCCGGGAGGCGGTCCCGTCTCTCGCCACGCCCCTGTTCGAAGCCTACCAGGATGCCCTGCTCGACGCGCTGCCGGGGCATGCGGCGTTGCTCGACGGGACGGGCGTCATCATCGCGGTGAACGACGCCTGGCGCCGCTTTGCGGATGCCAACGACTACCGGGGCGGGGATCATGGGATCGGCACTTCCTATTTCGCGGCGTGCAGCGAAGAGGGGGACGGTTCCACCGGTGAGGTGGCGGCGCTGATCCGCGGCGTCATGAGTGGCCGGCGTGCGTCCGGTTGTTTTGTGTATCCCTGTCATGCGCCCTGGCAACGGCGCTGGTATCGCATGTTTGTCTCGCCGCTCGACATCGGCGGGCGCGGCCATGTGCTGATCATTCATTTCGACGCGACCCTGGAGGTCGAGACCCAGCTGGCGATGCTCGACGAGTTGGAGCGGGCAGCGACGACGAGTACACGCCCTGACCGGCTCGCCGAGATCCTGCGGGAGGTCAAGAGCCCGCTCGGCGCGATCTCCGGCATGGCGGAGGCCATCCTGCTCGGCCTGGCCGGGCCGGTGTCCGACAAGCAGCACGACTTCCTCTCCAGCATCCTGGCCGCCTGCAGCGAAATTCGCGGCGACATCGACAGCAAGGTCGTGGCCTTGCTCGACGCGGAAATCGATCCCTTGCAGGCCGTCGACGATGTCGATGTCGCGCCGTTGCTGGCCGAACTCGCGGAACGCCACGCCGGAGACGCGACAGCGGCAGCGGTGGAGATCCGCTG
The DNA here is from genome assembly GCA_951812805.1 of uncultured Alphaproteobacteria bacterium. Lineage (GTDB taxonomy): Bacteria > Pseudomonadota > Alphaproteobacteria > JASLMY01. The sequence continues at coordinate 177,444 of CATOSZ010000006.1, forward strand.
CGACATCGCGGACCACCTGCCTCATCTGGCGATCCCCAGGGCCGCGCTTCGACGGATGATCGGGAACTTGATTGTCGATGGGATCGAGCGGGCCGGTACCGGTACGACGCTGACCCTGGCCGCCACCACGCGCGGCGGCAATCTGGTGATCGAAGTCTTCCATGACGCCGCCGCCGCCCGTGGGCGTGTAACGCGATCCGACGGCGACCTCGGGCTCAGAATCGTGCGCGAACTCGCCATGCGCTACGGCGTGTCCCTCGCCATGCGCCCGGAAGCCGGACGTGGCCACACCGTCGAGCTTGCCTTCCGCGTCTGAGCGAGCGCCGGTGCCCTTATGGTGATAGTCTCCGCCGGGCATCGCCGAGACGGGGAGGGAACGACATGCCGTATGCGCAAGCCAAGGGCGCCAAGCTCTACTACGAGGTGACGGGCAAGGGGACGCCGATCATTTTCGTGCACGAGTTCGCCGGCGATCATCGCAGCTGGGAGCCGCAGGTGCGCTACTTCTCGCGCCGCTATCGCTGCATCAGCTACGGCGCGCGCGGCTATCCGCCCTCCGAGGTGCCGAGCGATCCCAAGCTCTACAGCCAGGACATCGCGACGGACGACATCGCCGCGGTGCTGAAGCACCTGAAGATCGCCAAGGCCCATATCGTCGGCCTGTCGATGGGCGGCTTCGCGGCGCTGCACTTCGCCATGCGCTATCCCCGCATGACGCTGTCCTCGACCGTGGCCGGCTGTGGCTATGGCGCGCCCAAGGGGCCGGAGCGCAAGAATTTCCAGGCCGACGTGAACATGCTGGCCAAGGGCATCCAGAGGGACGGCATCGAAAAGTTCGCGGCGCAGTATTCCGTCGGCCCGACCCGGGTGCAGTACAAGGCGAAGGATCCGAAGGGCTTCACCGAGTTCGCCGCCCAGCTCGCCGAGCACGACGCGACCGGGTCCGCCAACACCTTCCGCGGCGTGCAGGGCAAGCGGCCCTCGATCTTCGATCTGGAGAAAAAGTTGGTGGGGATCAAGGTCCCGGTTCTGCTGATGACCGGCGACGAGGACGAGCCTTGCCTCGACGCCAACATCTTCATGAAGCGCAAGATCCCGACCTCGGGCCTGGTGATCCTGCCGAAGACCGGCCATACCATCAACCTGGAGGAGCCGGCGGGCTTCAACGCCGCGGTGCAGGACTTCATCACCTCGGTCGAGCAGGGCCGCTGGGGCAAACGCGACCCCGCCTCGATCTCGGACAGCGCGGTGATCGCCAAGAAGTAACGGCGTCGTCGGGCTTAGAGCAGCTCGCCCGCGCGGGCCAGGTCCAGGGCGTCGTCGATGTCGAGCCACTGGCCGGTGACGTACTGCACGCGGACCTCGTGGCCGGCCTGGAGGGCGCGGTTCAACAGCACCGGGATGTCGGCCTCGCCCAGCGTCCCGTCGGCCGCCATCGCGGCCAGGGTTTCGGCGATCGCCCGGGCGCCGGCCTCGCTCAACTTCAGGACGCCGACCCATTCGCCGGTCGCCGTGTCTCGGTCGACATGGTCGCCGGCCTCGACCAGGCGGGCGGGCGTGTCGTCGAGGAAGTCGGTGGTGAAGGGGCGGTCGGCGACGACGAGATCGCGGACCAGGCCGTCGGCCGATTGCGCCCGGTCCCGCCACAGCGCGTCGGCCATGACGACGATGTCGCCCTCGGCCCGCAGCAGGGCGTCGAGCATGTAGTCGCGGATCAAGATATCGCCGTAGCTGACCACGGTCGGACCGGTGAGCTTGTCGGCCGCGAGGTGGAGGGAGTGCGCCTCGCTCGAGTTTTCGAAGTCGGCGTTGTGGACCTTGGCGACCTTCGCCACGTCGATGGCGTCGGCCGCCCAGCCGGTGACGATCGAAACCTCGTCGATGCCGGCGGCGCGCAGCATGTCGACCTGGCGGGCCAGCAGTGGGGTGCCGCGCACCGGGATCATGCATTTAGGCCGATCCGCCGTCAGCGCGCCGAGCGCCGCGCCCCGGCTGGCGGCGAGCACGACCGCGCCGTGGCCGGCGCCCTGGTTCGGCAGGTAGCGTCCCTCGGCCTCGGCCAGCTCGTCGTTGCCGGCGAGTTGGAAGACCTCCTTCACCGTCGGGATCTTGTGCTCGACGCCGACCAGGCTTTCCGTCTCGTAGATCTCGCGGCTGACGTCGCGCATCGCCGCCATGGCCGCGCGCATGTTGTGGTTGGCCCAGATGATCAGCGAGACGCCCGCCTCGCGAAACACGTCGGCCGGCGTCGCGTAGTACATCGTCGGCACGATGACGACCGGCCCACGATCGCCCCATTCCTTCATGAAGGCGAGGATCTCGTCCGGCACGGCGATCTTGGAATGCATCAGGATCGCGTCGGCGCCGGCCTCCCGGTAGGCCTCGGCGCGGCGCAGCGCCTCGTCCAGGCCCCAGCCGCTGATCAACGCCTCGACCCGGGCGACGATCTGGAAGTCGTCGTCCAGCTGGCTGTCCTTGCCGGCCTTGATCTTGCCGCAGAACTCGTCGATGTCGGCGAGCGGTTGGGCGCTGCCGATGAAGCTGTTGGTCTTGGGGAACAGCTTGTCCTCGATGCAGACGCCGGCGACACCGCGCGCGCAGAGCTTGCTCACCAGGCGGCGCATGTTGTTGAAGTTGCCGTAGCCGGTATCGCCGTCCAGAAGGATCGGGATCGTCGTCGCGTCGGCCATGAACTCCAGCACCTCCAGGACCTGGGTCCAGGAGGCCTCGTTGTTGTCGCGCACGCCGAGCGCCGAGGAGATCGACAGGCCCGAGGCCCAGATGCCGGCGAAGCCCGTCTCCTCGACGATGCGGGCCGAGAGCCCGTTGTGCGCCTCCATGATGAACTCGAGCTCCGCCGAGGCCAGCATCTGGCGAAAGCGGGCGGTCTTGGAGGCGGCGGGCGTCGCGGTCGGGGCGGCGGGAACGGCGTTCAGGCTCATGGGGGATCTTTCTCTGGTCTTGGGCGAGGGGCGCCCGGGCTCTAGGCTTTCGCGAGGGTCGCCTGGGCGCGCATCGCCTCGGCACCGTCCGAGCGTTCGGCATGGAGCGCCACACCGTCGCCGTCGGCCTCGCCGACGACACGGAAGGCGCTGGTGTCGAAGATCGGCGCCATCGCCCGGAAGCTGAAGGCGGTGACGGCGCGCGGGCTGTTGCGGCGGACGAGGTCGACCAGCAGGGTGGCGAGCAGGGGGCCATGCACGACGAGGCCCGGATAGTGCTCCTCGCCCGTGGCATAGGCGCGGTCGTAATGAATGCGGTGGCCGTTGAAGGTCAGCGCCGAAAAGCGGAACAGCAGTACCGGGTCCGGTGTCACCTCGCGCACCCAGGCCCCGGCGGGCGCGGGCGGGAAGGTGTCCCGCGCTTCGGGCGTGGGTACCGGTGCGCCTTCCTCGCGGTAGACGATGTTCTGCGTCTCGGTGACGGCGAGGGCGCCGTCGCTGTGGATCTCGTGCGTCACCGTGACGAAGACCAGGGTGCCGCTGCGCCCGCTCTTCTCCGCGACGTCGGTGATGACGCTGCGCCGGGTGAGCGCGCTGCCGATGGCGATCGGCGCGGAAAAAGTCAGCTGGGCGCCGGCGAACATGCGGCGCGGCAGGCTCACCGGCGGCATGAAGCCGCCGCGTTTGGGATGGCCGTCGGGCCCGATGCCGGAGGCGGGCGCCTGGGGCAGGAAATAGAGCCAGTGCCAGAGCGGCGGCAACGCGTCGCCGGGCCCGAGGGTGGTCGTCGTGTCGTCCAGCGTCGCCAGCAGTCCGGTTACCGGCGCCAGGGCGGCGGTGTCGCTCGCCTGTTCCTCGTTGCCGATCCAGTCGCGGTAGTCGGGCATGATGTCACGCGTCCTCCGTCGGGCCGGCAACGGTGCCGGCGTCGTGCAGGCGGCCGATGGCGCCCGAGGCGAGGCCGAGCACGTCGCCCAGGATCTCGTCCGTGTGCTGGCCGAGCCGCGGGGCAGGCGCGACCGGCACACGCGGCAGGCCGGCGAATTCGATCGGCGAGCCGGGGGTGAGCGTCTCGCCCAGGCCCGGCTGTGCCACGCGTTCGAACATCGCGTTGGCCGGGCCGACGCGGGCATCCTCGGCCAGCATCTGGCCGACGTCCTGGTACGGCCCCCAACACACCCCGGTGCCGGCGAAGGCGGCCTTGATCTCGTCGAGGCTGCGTGCCGCGACCCAGGGCCGGATCGCCTCGGAGATCTCGGCCGTCGCCAGATAGCGGTCGCCTTCCTGCGCGAAGTCGAGGCCGCGGGCCGTCTCGATGGCGCTGGCCTGCTCGGCGATCTCCGTCGCCTCGACCAGCGCGCGCCACTGTCGCCCGGTGATCGCGACCAGCATGACCCGCCGGCCGTCCCCGGTCGCGAAGTCCTGGCCGTAGGCGCCAAAGAGGTCGTTGCCCGAGGCCTCCCGCGTGACGCCGCCCAGTTCCTGCTCGGCGATGAAGCCGAGCGTCGCAACCGCGGCGAAGGCGGTGTCGGAGAGGGCGACGCGAAGATATTGTCCCTCGCCCGTGCGCGTGCGATGGCGTTCGGCCGCCAGCAGGCCGGTGACCGCGTTCTGGCCGCAGATCAGGTCCCAGGCCGGCAGCACGTGGTTGACCGGCCGTCCGCCGCCGTGCCCGGTCATGCCCGGCAGGCCCGTCGCCGCGTTCACCGTATAGTCGAGCTCGGACGAACCGTCGGCGTTGCCGGTGATGTTGACCATGATCAGGTCGGCCCGGTCGCGGCGCAGCGCCTCGTAGTCGAGCCAGCCGCGGGCCGGGAAGTTCGTCAGGAACAGGCCGGCGTCGGCGCCCGGTGCGGTCACCAGGGCGCGCGCCAGCTCCCGCCCCTCGGGCGTGGCGATGGCGATGGCGATCGAGCGCTTGCCCTTGTTGAGGCCGGCCCAGTAGTAGCTGGTCCCGGCCTCGTTCACCGGCCAGCGCCGCATGTCGAGGCCGCCACGAATCGGATCGAAGCGGATGACGTCGGCGCCCATCTGCGCGAGCGTCATGCCGGCGCTGGGCGCCGCGACGAAGGCGGAACCCTCGACGATCCTGAGGCCTTGGAGAATGCGATTCATGGCCGGAAGCTAGCAATCATACCCGGCAAAGTCACCCGTCTGTCCAGGTTCACTACATATGAGACGACGAGGTCTTCTTGGCTGTGATCTGTCGAAGGTACTCCTCGGGGGTTTTGCCTTTCAAGGCTCCATGAGGCCTGAAGGTGTTGTAGATGTTGGCGAACTTGTCGATCTGTGGGTTTAGTTTGTCGAGCTGGTCCTCGATGTCATGGCAGGCGTAGAACTCGTAGCGCCATGCGCCGTTGGCTCGCTCGACGCCGCCATTGAGCTGCGGCGTCCTCGGCGGCAAGACATAGACGGGGATCTTTCGGCTCTCGCAGGCGGCCTCGAACTCGGCCATGAACTCGGATCCACCGTCGACCTGGATGGCCTTCACGGGGAAGGGCAGGTCGGCCACGAGTTTGTCGAGGAAGCTCTCGGCGTTCCTGGCGGTCGCTCTGCGGAAGGCCTTGGCACAGGTGAAGCGGCTGACGGGATCGTAGGCGGTGAAC
>CATOSZ010000007.1 GCA_951812805.1 uncultured Alphaproteobacteria bacterium
CGGCGGGTGAAGCTTTCTTCGGCGAGGAACAGCGGCGCCAGCACGACGGTCAGGATCGGCATGGTGCCGAACAGGATGCCGCCCATGCCGCTTTCGATATGCTGCTGGCCCCAGGAAATCGCACCGAAGGGGATGGCGCCGGTCAGCAGGCCCAGCCAGGCGAGCGCCACCCAGCCCTCCCGCGTGCACGGCAGGCGGACGCCGAACGCCCGCATCAAGCCCCAGCAGATCGGCGCCGCGATCAGCGTGCGCAGCGCCGCCGAGGTGAGCGGCGTGATCTCCCGGATGGCGATGTTGAGGAAGAGAAACGTACTGCCGAGAAGCAGCGCCGCCGTCAGCAGCAACGCCCAGTCGGCCGTGGTCATCGCGCGGTTCATGGGCGGCGGTCCATCGAGGGTACTCGGAATTGCTTGCAGATCGAAAGCAATTTGTCAGAAAGACTTGTTCTTTGCAAGTAATTGTCGGCGCGCGGTTATTCCAGCACGCTTTCCGCGTAGGATGCGCCGGCCAGCCAGTCCTCGGCGATCTCCACGCCCCAGCCCGGGCCGTCGGGGATCTGCACCTTGCCGTCGCGCGCGATCAGGACCGGTTCATAGATGCCCCGGGCCCAGGGGTCGTCCTCGATCGAGAACTCGACATGCGGGCCGGCGTTGGGATGGGCGCCCATCAGGTGGAGGGAGAAGACCGTGACCAGCGTGTGGTTGGCGGAATGGGGGATGCAGGGCAGGCCCGCCGCCGCGGCCATGTCGAAGACACGGATCGTGCGGGTCAGGCCGCCGATGTAGCAGACGTCCGGCTGGGCGATGTCGACCGCCGGAAGAGAGAGCATGCGCCGCCACTGGCCCATCATGCAGTCCTGTTCGCCCCCGGTGACGTCCATCGGCACCGCCTCGCGGACCTGGGCGGTCCATTCCAGCTCCCAATAGGGGCAGGGCTCCTCGTAGTGGGCGATGCCGTGCTCGGCCAGTAGCTCCGCGACCTGGATCGCCTTGGCGGGGGTGTAGCAGCTATTGGCGTCGACCATCAGGTGACAATCGTCGCCGAGCGCGCGGCGCACGGCGGGCACGATCGCCTCGGTGCGGCCGGGCCAGGCGTCGCCGTCATGGCCGCATTCGACGCCGATGCGGAACTTGAAGGCGCGGTAGCCCTGCTCGCCGGCCAGCCGTCGCAGGCGCTCGCCCTCGTCCACGGGGCCGATGTCCCGGCGCATGGAGGAACCGTAGACCGGTACCGGGCGGGGCGTGCCGTCGAGCAGCTCGCAGACCGACTTGCCGGCCCGCTTGCCGGCGAGATCCCAGAGCGCGGTGTCCAGGCCGCCGAGCGCGCGGCAGACGTGGGAGCCCGGGAACTTGTACTCGGCCTCCAGGATCCGGGTCTCCAGGCCCATCAGATCGTCCGCCGGCTGGCCGAGGGCGTGCGGCGCCACCTGGCGGTGCAGCACCGCGGCCGTCAGGTCGGCGTGATAGGGCGCAACCTGGCCCCAGCCCTGCAGGCCGTCCTCGGCGGTGACGCGGACCAGCGCGACCTCGGGCCGGGCAAACGTCTCGATACGCTGGATCTTCACGCGTCGGCCGGCAGGCGGTGGGGGATCATCGCCGCGCCGGTGACCGTGGTGCGGATGAAGGTCCGCTCCTCCGCGCGCGGATAGTCGAGGCGGCCGGTATGCATGGTGCCGCCGCGGTTGTCCCAGATCAGCGTGTCGCCCGGCGACCAGACATGCTCCCAGCGATAGTCGGGCCGGTCGAGGGCGCCGGCCAGCGCCTCGATCAGCGCCTCGCTCTCGGCCCTGTCCAGGCCGAGGATGCAGGACGTCACCAGCGGGTTGGCATAGATCGCCGGCCGGCCGGTCACCGGATGGGCGACGACGATGGGATGGACGGCCTGCGCGCTTTTCTGCGCCTCGGCATCGAGGGTGCTGGCGGCGAGCGCGGTCGCCTTGTTGCGGGTATGGCCGCCGTAGGGAAATTCCCCCTCCAGCCCGTCGAGCCGGCGGCGCAGCGTGTCCGACAGGTCGCCATAAGCCCGGAAGGCGTTCGAGAAGCAGGTGTTGCCGCCGGAGGAGGGGACCGCCTGGGCGTGCAGCAGCGTCGCCTTGGCCGGCACCGGATCGTAGGCGAGATCGGAATGCCAGCCGTGCCGGGTCTCCTCGGTCGCACCCCGCCGCGCGCCCGCCTCGTTGAAGCTGCCGTCGGGCTTGCGGTTGGTCATGACGACCACGTTCGGGTCTTCGGGATGGTGGTAGATCTTCTGCACGTGCGGCTGCAACGCGCCGAAGACGCGCGAGAAGGCGGTGAGTTCGCCGGGCGTCATCGGCTGGCCGCGGACCAGCAGCACACCGTGCTCGTCGAGGCCCCGGTTCAACACCGCCGCCGCCTCGGCGGAGACGGGGCGGGTCACGTCGAGATCCACCACCGCGGCGCCGAGCGCGGCGCCCGTGGGCACGATCCGGGGCAGCACCTCCGGCCGGGCGAGCGCCATGACCGCCCCGCCCGCCTAGTCGCGGTAGTCCGGCTCGCGCCGGTCGAGTATCCGCTTCAGGGCCTGGAAGTGATGCTCGTGGTTCGACTTGCCGCCATACTTCGGCGACTTGCTCTTGTAGATGTCGTAGGTCTTCTGGATCGTTTCCTCGGGCAACGGGTTCAACTCCTGCCCGCTCCACATGGCATAGAGCTGCACCTGGGCGACCCGCTCGAGATAGTAGAGCCGGTCGTAGGCCTCGGCGACGGAACGGCCGACGGTGAGCGCGCCGTGGTTCGCCATCATCAAGATACCCTTATCGCCCAGCACGCCGGCCAGGCGCACGCCCTCCTCGCGGACGAAGGCGGGGCCGGTATAGAGATAGTCGTAGCCGGTCTGCATCATCGTGCCGAGCTCGGTCTGGCCGATCGGCTTGATGTGCATGTCCTTCAGCCGGGTGAGCGCGCTGGCATAGGGCATGTGGGTATGAAAGACGGCGGTGGCGTGCCCCGCCAGCTCGTGGATCGGCGCGTGGATGCAATAGCAGGACCGCTCGATCTCGCCCTCACCGGCCAGCAGGGCGCCGTCGAAGCCGACCTCCATGAAGCAGCTCGCCGTCACTTCCGACCAGTGCAGGCCGAAGGGGATCTGGTAATAGCGATCGGTGGTGCCCGGCACGACCAGGGTGAAGTGGTTGAAGATGCCCTCGTGGAACTCGTGCATCACCGCAATGCGGTGCGCGGCGGCGAGGTCGATGCGGGCCTGGCGGCGGGTCTCTTCGATGTTGGCGTTCTGGACGCCCTGGGCGGCGATGTTCATGGCGGGAAGGCTCCGTGCGGGAAAGGGTCGCGGGCAGAATGCCACCACGGCCGCAAGGGGTCCAGTCGGCCCTTGACAGTGCGGCCCGCGCGGGCAGAGTGGCGGGCCCCGGCACGGAAGGACGACGCGCCCATGAACATCATCCCCGAGATCGCCGCGCGGGCCGACGAGCTCGCCCGGATCCGCCGCGACATCCACGCCCATCCCGAACTCGGCTTCGAGGAGACGCGGACCTCGGACATCGTCGCCGGCCTACTGGCGGAGTGGGGCATCGAGGTGCATCGCGGCCTCGCCGGCACCGGCGTCGTCGGCACGCTGCGCGTCGGCAACACCCCGCGTGCCATCGGCCTGCGCGCCGACATGGACGCCCTGCCGATCGACGAGGCGAACGACTTCGCCCACCGCTCGACCCAGGCCGGCAAGATGCACGCCTGCGGCCACGACGGCCATACCACCATGCTGCTCGGCGCGGCCCGCCATCTGGCGGAAACCCGGAACTTCGACGGTGCCGTCCACTTCGTCTTCCAGCCGGCGGAAGAGGGCCTGGGCGGCGCCCGCGCGATGGTCGAGGGCGGCCTGTTTCGCGATTTCCCGATGGAACGGATCTACGGCATGCACAACACGCCGAGCGTGGCGCCCGGCAAGTTCGCCATCCGGTCCGGGCCGATGATGGCGGGCGGCGCTTTCTTCGACGTGCGCGTGATCGGCCGGGGCGCCCACGGTGCGCGGCCGGAGGGCTCGATCGATCCGGTGCCGATCGCGGCGCAGATCGTCGCCGCCCTGCAGACCATCGTCGCCCGCAATGCCCGCCCGCACGACACCGTCGTCCTCTCGATCACCCGCCTGCACGCGGGCGACGCCTACAACGTCATCCCCAACGACGCGAGCCTGGGCGGCACCGTGCGCGTGTTCAGCCGCGAGACCATGGCCCTGGTCGAACGGCGTATCGGCGAGCTGGCACGCGGCATCGCCGAGGGCTTCGGCGCCCGCGCCGAGGTCGACTTCCGCGACATCTTCCGCCCGCTGGTGAACGACGTGGACGAGGCGGCCTTCGTCGCGACCGTCGCCGCGGACCTGGTCGGCGAGGAGAACGTCGACCGCAACCGCTCCCTCGTCATGGCCTCGGAGGACTTCTCCGATATGCTGGAGGCCTGCCCCGGGGCATATATCTACATCGGCAACGGCGACGAAACCGGCCAGGGGGGCGAAGCCTGCCAGGTGCACAATCCCGGCTACGACTTCAACGACGAGATTCTCGCTCTCGGCGCGAGCTACTGGACGCGCCTGGTCGAAAAAAGATTGGCGCCGGAAGGCTGAGGGCGGTCTTTATCGAAAATAGCGGCAAATTCCCAATTCGGGACTGATCAATTTGACCGACTATTCCTAGATCTGAATTAATGTATCGAAATGGCACGTGCCATAATTGGAAATATCACCTATTTGGGTGATGGAAACAAAAAATCGTTGGTTTTCCGCAGATCGTAAAAGTTGGCACGCCCCTTGCTACGTAGTACCCGAAGGCCGCGAGGCGGTCCTACCGGCAAGGGGCCTTCACCTTGAGTGTAGCTTTCCCTCTCTATCCAACCGTTCATGCCCTCAACCCGGTTGGATGTCGCTTCGGGCGCCCTGCGGGGCGCCCTTTTTCTTGTGTGCCTGGCATGGCGTTGATCTAGGAGATGGAAGTTCTCTACGGGCCGTAACGACCGGAACCGTTAGCTGAAGGCAACTGCGTCGCCGCGAGGTGGGGTGGGGAGGAAGCCGGAGGCAAAATCCGGAGCGGACGAACAGAAACCGGATATCAGGCCGGTGCGATGGGGTAAGCCAGCAATGGATGGCGATGCCCGATAGTCGTTCGGACATCGCATTGGTAAATCCGGCCGCGACCGGCGGAAAGATCAAGGTTTTACCCAGGGAGATCTCCAGCGCTCTCGGGGGAACCGAGTAGCGACCCGGCGACGGGGAGCGACGGCGGTGGAGAAGTCAGCCGAGGCCATAGTAGGGGCCGCGAGGCGCCGAAGGGCCGAATCCGAATAGCAAGGAGCAGTCTGGACCAACTCGATGAGCATGGAGCGGCAGCAAGGCGGTGGCTATCAATTGGACCTTTTCGACGAGGCCCTGATGAAGGCGCTGCGCCCCGAGGCCCCTGGTGACGGCGGAACCGGAACTGGAGCCTGCGAGGTGCCACAAGTGCGCACGGCGTTGGACCGGCAACGAGCCTTGACGCAAGACCTGATGGAACGGGTGGTGAGTTCCGCCAACCTGAACCAAGCCTACAAGCGGGTGAAGGCGAACAAGGGGTCGGCGGGCGTGGATGGGATGACCATCCAAGACCTGCGGCTCTGGCTCGTCGATCACAAGGACGCGCTGGTGGCGGCGTTGTCGCGAGGCGACTATCGGCCCCAACCGGTGAAGGGGGTCTCGATCCCCAAGCCGGGAGGCGGGATGCGGCAATTGGGCATCCCGACGGTGCTGGATCGTCTGGTTCAGCAAGCCATCCTGCACGTCCTTCAGCCGATCCTCGATCCGGGTTTCTCGGCTTCGAGTTTCGGCTTCCGTCCGGGCCGGAGCGCTCACGATGCTCTGGCCCAAGCGGGTAAGTACGTTGCCGAAGGCCGCGGGATTGTGGTCGACCTGGATCTGGAGGCGTTCTTCGACCGGGTCAATCACGACATTCTGATGTCCCGACTGGCTGGGCGGATTGGCGACAAGCGCCTGCTGCGCACCATCCGTCGCTTTCTGCAAGCGGGGATGATGCAGACCGGCGTCTGCATCCGGCGCCATGAGGGCACGCCGCAAGGCGGCCCGCTGTCGCCGCTGCTGGCCAATCTTCTACTGGACGATCTGGACCGGATGCTGGAGGCGCGGGGCCATAGCTTCTGCCGTTATGCCGACGACGTGAACATCTACGTTCGCACTCGAGCGGCGGGCGAGCGGGTGATGGCCTCGGTCGCCGAATTCCTCCAAGGCAGGTTGCATCTGCGGGTCAACCAGGAGAAAAGTGCCGTCGCTCCGGCCGGGGACCGCAAGTTCCTCGGCCACCGGCTGTTGTCGGATGGATCGCTCGGCATCGCGCCGCAAAGCCTGCGGCGGGCGAAGCAACGGGTTCGCGAGATCACCCGGCGCAACCGGGGCATCAGCCTCGCGCGCATGGTCGGCGAACTCAACGGCTTCCTCGCCGGCTGGGTGACGTACTTCCGCCATGCCCGTTGCGCGAGCCAGCTTCGGCGTCTCGACGGCTGGATCCGTCGAAAACTGCGCTGTGTCCGGCTCAAGCAATGCAAGCGCACCAAGGCGCAAGCGGACTTCCTGCGAAGCCTCGGGGTGCCCGAGCGGCGGGCCTGGATCTTGGCTCTCTCCGGCAAGGGCTGGTGGCGCAAGTCCCTCAGCTATCAAGCCACCGAAGCCATGACCCTGGCTTGGTTCGAAGGCCAGGGGCTTGTCCCTATGACCGATAGGTATCTCGCGTTACAACTGACCGGAAACCGCCGTGGTACGTAGAACGTATGCCCGGTGGTGTGGGAGGAGGGGCGCCGAGAGGACCCCTCCTACCCGATTGTGTGCCTGGCATGGCGTTGATCTAGGAGATGGAAGTTCTCTACGGGCCGTAACGACCGGAACCGTTAGCTGAAGGCAACTGCGTCGCCGCGAGGTGGGGTGGGGAGGAAGCCGGAGGCAAAATCCGGAGCGGACGAACAGAAACCGGATATCAGGCCGGTGCGATGGGGTAAGCCAGCAATGGATGGCGATGCCCGATAGTCGTTCGGACATCGCATTGGTAAATCCGGCCGCGACCGGCGGAAAGATCAAGGTTTTACCCAGGGAGATCTCCAGCGCTCTCGGGGGAACCGAGTAGCGACCCGGCGACGGGGAGCGACGGCGGTGGAGAAGTCAGCCGAGGCCATAGTAGGGGCCGCGAGGCGCCGAAGGGCCGAATCCGAATAGCAAGGAGCAGTCTGGACCAACTCGATGAGCATGGAGCGGCAGCAAGGCGGTGGCTATCAATTGGACCTTTTCGACGAGGCCCTGATGAAGGCGCTGCGCCCCGAGGCCCCTGGTGACGGCGGAACCGGAACTGGAGCCTGCGAGGTGCCACAAGTGCGCACGGCGTTGGACCGGCAACGAGCCTTGACGCAAGACCTGATGGAACGGGTGGTGAGTTCCGCCAACCTGAACCAAGCCTACAAGCGGGTGAAGGCGAACAAGGGGTCGGCGGGCGTGGATGGGATGACCATCCAAGACCTGCGGCTCTGGCTCGTCGATCACAAGGACGCGCTGGTGGCGGCGTTGTCGCGAGGCGACTATCGGCCCCAACCGGTGAAGGGGGTCTCGATCCCCAAGCCGGGAGGCGGGATGCGGCAATTGGGCATCCCGACGGTGCTGGATCGTCTGGTTCAGCAAGCCATCCTGCACGTCCTTCAGCCGATCCTCGATCCGGGTTTCTCGGCTTCGAGTTTCGGCTTCCGTCCGGGCCGGAGCGCTCACGATGCTCTGGCCCAAGCGGGTAAGTACGTTGCCGAAGGCCGCGGGATTGTGGTCGACCTGGATCTGGAGGCGTTCTTCGACCGGGTCAATCACGACATTCTGATGTCCCGACTGGCTGGGCGGATTGGCGACAAGCGCCTGCTGCGCACCATCCGTCGCTTTCTGCAAGCGGGGATGATGCAGACCGGCGTCTGCATCCGGCGCCATGAGGGCACGCCGCAAGGCGGCCCGCTGTCGCCGCTGCTGGCCAATCTTCTACTGGACGATCTGGACCGGATGCTGGAGGCGCGGGGCCATAGCTTCTGCCGTTATGCCGACGACGTGAACATCTACGTTCGCACTCGAGCGGCGGGCGAGCGGGTGATGGCCTCGGTCGCCGAATTCCTCCAAGGCAGGTTGCATCTGCGGGTCAACCAGGAGAAAAGTGCCGTCGCTCCGGCCGGGGACCGCAAGTTCCTCGGCCACCGGCTGTTGTCGGATGGATCGCTCGGCATCGCGCCGCAAAGCCTGCGGCGGGCGAAGCAACGGGTTCGCGAGATCACCCGGCGCAACCGGGGCATCAGCCTCGCGCGCATGGTCGGCGAACTCAACGGCTTCCTCGCCGGCTGGGTGACGTACTTCCGCCATGCCCGTTGCGCGAGCCAGCTTCGGCGTCTCGACGGCTGGATCCGTCGAAAACTGCGCTGTGTCCGGCTCAAGCAATGCAAGCGCACCAAGGCGCAAGCGGACTTCCTGCGAAGCCTCGGGGTGCCCGAGCGGCGGGCCTGGATCTTGGCTCTCTCCGGCAAGGGCTGGTGGCGCAAGTCCCTCAGCTATCAAGCCACCGAAGCCATGACCCTGGCTTGGTTCGAAGGCCAGGGGCTTGTCCCTATGACCGATAGGTATCTCGCGTTACAACTGACCGGAAACCGCCGTGGTACGTAGAACGTATGCCCGGTGGTGTGGGAGGAGGGGCGCCGAGAGGACCCCTCCTACCCGATTTGAGATAGGCGCAGCGTCGAAAGCGCACAAGGCCGCACGTTTCGGCGGTGGCCGATCAGCGCGTCGCCGGGATCCGGTACAGCCGCCCCGTCGCCTCCAGGTCCGCGCGGCTCCAGGGCGGGCCGACGCCGTCGATCATCCAGCCGAGAATGGCCCAGAGATCCTTGTCCACCGCCGCGTCGTCGAGTGGCTCCAACGCCGCCGGCAGGGCGAACAGCTCCACGCCGGCGGGGAACGGCTCGCCGCTGCGGCCGAGGAAGACGACGGCATAGCTCATGCCGGAGGGTCCGCGAAGATAGCCGGGCGTCGCCAGGCCGACCCGCTCGAGGTCGAAGGTGCGCGCGAAGAAATCGCGAAATTCCGGATAATGGCCGACCCGATCTTCCCGCAATACGAACGCCTCGCGACACCCGTCGAGATCAGGGGCCTGGACGATTTCCACCTGGCTCATGCCTGCTGCCTTCTTTCCTCGGATTCGGATCCGCGCGCGGACGACACGTTCAATAACCCCGGGCTGTGAATCGGCATGCAAAACTGACCCACTTTGGTGGGTTATGAGCGGTAAGAATTGACCCACCTGGAACGCTAGCATCCGCACGGAACAGTGCGGAGGAAAGAGCAGGTGGTATTGATGGAAAGCGTATTGAAGATCCGACGTTGGATATTACGGGAGGGTCGGAGTATCCGATCTGTATCTCGTCAGACTGGTTTGTCGCGGAACACGATTAAGAAGTATCTGAAGGACGGCGATCCACCGAGCTATCAGCGGCGCGTTTCACCCGTCCGGCGTAAGCTTAGCGATGGCTTCGCCAGCCGGCTTCGGGCGCTCTTTGAGCAGGACCTGGGGCGCCCGCGCCGTGAGCGCCGGACGGCCAAGAAGCTTTATGAGCAGCTTGTGTCGGAAGGCTATAGCGGATCCTACTCGACGGTTCAGAGGTTTGTCCGCGACCTGAAGCGTTCTGGCGCCGGATCGGGGGATGCGTTCATTCCGTTGCACTTTACGGCAGGTGACGCGCTCCAGTTTGACTGGAGCACGGAATACGCTGTCCTGGGCGGTGTCGAGCAGAAGGTAAAGGTTGCCCACTTCCGCCTATGTCATAGCCGCAAGCCCTTTGTTGTTGCCTATCCCAGCGAATCTCAGGAGATGGTGCTGGACGCCTTTGCACGGGCGATGTCTTTCTATGGCGGCGTACCGCGCCGGGTGATCATCGACAACCCCAAGACGATGGTAACCTATGTTTCGCGCTCTAAGGACCGTGTGTTCCATCCGCGCTTTCTGGCGTTGATGAACCACTATGTGATGGAACCGGTTGCTTGCACACCCGCGGCGGGGTGGGAGAAGGGTCAGATTGAGAACCAGGTTGGGTTCCTGCGGGGACAGCTGTTTGCGCCCAAGCCCGCCTTTGACGATCTGGATGCGCTGAACGGCTGGTTGCGTCTGCGCTGCGAGGAATTGGCGAATCGCGCCCACCCCGAACAATCGGATCGCAAGATCTCGGACGTGTTCGCAGACGAGTGCGCCGAACTGCGTCCCCTGGGCCGGGCTTTTGACGGCTATGTTGAGAAGGCCGCTCGTGTCCGCTCTACCTGTCTGGTCCAATATGCCACCAATCGCTATAGCGTCCCCTCCCGGTTCGCCGGGGAGCTTGTCTCTCTGCGCGCCTATGCGGACCGGATCGTGGTTGTGTCAGGGCAGAATGTGATTGCCGAGCACAAGCGCCGCTTTACCCGCAACGCCAGCTATTTCGAGCCCTGGCATTACCTGCCCCTACTCGACCGCAAGCCCGGCGCGCTGAGAGATGGCGCGCCCTTTGTGGGTTGGCAATTGCCTGAGGCGATGCACCGGGTCAGGGCGCATTACATGGCCGGCAAAGGCGGGGACCGGGAGTTTGTCGATCTGCTCCTGCTGGCCCAGGATCACGGGATCGAGGTGGTCGAGATAGCCTGTGAACTGGCCGTGGAGCAGAACACGCTGCGCCTTCCGGCCATCATCAATCTGATCAACCAACTGGTGGAGCCGGTCATCGCGCCATGGGGCGAGAGCCACGCCTATCCGCAACTGACCTTGCGGCCCGAAGCGGACTGCAAGCGCTATGAGACGCTGTGCGTTGCCGGGGAGGCCGTCGCATGAAAGCTTTGATAGACCAACTGATCGCCCTGAGGCTGTATGGAATGGCGGCTTGCGCCGAAGCTTTGCTGGCCGCGCGCAAGCCGCCAAGTCTGACCACTGCGATAAAGCAACTGATCGACGCCGAGACTGTAGAGCGCCGGGTGCGCTCTATCCAGCACCAAATGCGGGCCTCGAAGTTCCCCCACCATAAGGACTTCGCCACTTTCGATTACGGCCTAGCCGCCGTCACCCAAGCGCAAATCGACCCCTTCTGCTCAGGGCAGTTCACCCAGGAGGCCCACAACCTCATTCTGGTGGGCGGAACCGGTACGGGCAAAACCCACATCGCCATTGCTCTGGGGACGCTGTTGATCAATCAGGGAAAGAAGGTCCGTTTCTTCAACGCCGTCGATCTGATCAATGCGCTGATCAAGGAACAGGCCGAAGGCAACGCCGGCAAGATCATCCGGCAACTGACGGCCATGGATTGCGTCATCATCGACGAACTGGGCTATATCCCATTCCCCAAATCCGGCGGTGCGCTCTTGTTCCACCTGATCAGCAAACTCTATGAGAAGACCAGCGTCATCATCACCACCAATCTGGAGTTCGGGGAATGGGTCTCCGTCTTCGGAGATGCAAAAATGACAACCGCGTTGCTGGATCGTGTAACGCATCACTGCGCAATCATCGAAACAGGCAACATGTCTTACCGCTTCGCACAAAGCAAACAGCGACGACAAAAGTAGCCGCCCTGTAAGCAAAGCCCCAGGCTGATCCGCTATATGGAGCCAATCAGCCTGGGGGCTTTCATCGCAAAGGCGGGCAAATCAAAACGGGTCCTGTACAGATTGTTCTGCAAAAGGGGTTTCGTAGCTGGGGCACAAGTCCGGGCCGATGGGGTGGATGAGCTGCCTCCGGCTGGTCCGGGCTCTCGCGATCGAAATCCATGAGGACTGGCTGGATGCCAACCGCTAGCTCAACATGATCCATCTCAAGGAGAGCAAAAGCGAACGCATCCAGAAAGCCGCCTGACGGCGGCTCGGCATGCCTGGCGCTCCGAGCAATCGAAATCTCCGCGCCAGGCATGCCGGTGGCCCTCATCGGCAGCCATGACAAACTTGCAGAACAGTCTGGACACTACTTCAAAAGCTCATTGCCACTTCAAGAACCCCACCTGATCCCCACGTTCCGCCGCCGGCCCGGTTGTCCCGGTGGGCCCACAGGCCCCTCCCACGCGGCTTCGCTCCGCGTAACGCAAAGCGCTACACGAAGCCGCGCGGGGCCCTCCCGTGGACTACCGGGACAACCTCCGTCGAAGCAAGGGAGGGGGGGGGTCAATTTTGCACGCCGATAGGGGGTCAGAATTAAATGCTGATTGACACCTTCAGGAAGAAGGCACGGGCCAGCTCCAGGCGCACCCGCACCAGGGCCGGACGACGCACCAAAAGCGACCGGAAGGCCGCGATCGCCTCGGCCAGCAGCGCCTCGCGCTTCACCTCCGCCAAATCCGGTCCTTGCGCCGCGCCCACCGCCGCGAGGCCCAACTGGAACATCGCCGCCGCATCCACCGTGCCCCCTTCGGCCAGGGGGCGGAGACGCTTCAGGGCGTCCTCGAACCGGCCATCGCGGACAAGTTCCTGGGCCTCGGCCACATCGGCGCTGGGCCGTGCCGGATCCGGCGCTGCCCAGGCTGGTACGGCACATGCCAGCGCCGTTCCCAACGCCAACGCACGGAATATCGATAACGGATACATGAGATGGGCTTCTCCGAGGCGAGCGGGGCCTCCACCGGAGCGGCCTCGCTCGCCTCGGAGAAGCCCACATGGAAAAACAAAACGGAAAAAAGCCGGGCGGGGCTCGGAGTGCTTCTCTCCGGACCCCGCCCGTTTAAAGTCAAGCCCGCCAGGACCTACTGCTTCTTGGCGCCGAAGGCACCAATGAAGCTCTCGAGACCGCCCTCATTGGAGGCGCCGAAGGTCCCGATGACGGAGGCTGGCTTGTCGGTGGTGGCTTGTCCGTCGCCGTAGAACGCGCCTGCCCACTTGCCCGAGAACCCGCCAGCGGCACTGGTATCTCCCTTGAAGAAGCCTGAGTTTCGGTCGCCAGTGATAGTTGCCCTTTCGAGGCTCAACTCCAGCGATTTCTCCATGCCGCCGACATTGAAGTTGGATACCGTCCCGCTCACGCTACCGAGTTCGGTGTTATCGCCGAAATTCGCCGTCAGAGCGACATCGGCCGTGAACTCGTTGATGTCAGGGGTGTCGTCGACTGCGGCTCTCTTGGCATGCAGACCGACCGCATCGCCTTTGTATGTGGCAGTGCCGGTGAGGCCCGGGAGATTGTCCGCCCTGAAAAAACCGCCGCTGCCGAGGGCGAAGACCCCAACCTCATAGGAATCGGCACTCGTGGCATCGTCTGGAACATGGAGCCAATAACCGAGGGTGAAACGAGGCATGACGCCCATCGCTGTTCCATAACCCCTGAAACGAAGTGTGCCGGCATCATCCTCTTCTTTCCACTGAACACCAACCCATCCATCGATAGGAGCGACCACGTTGGTGCCGTCACTTGCTGAACCGCCGAGAACGACACCATCATAGTCATAGCGTGTAATGACTAATTTGTCATCGTATCTCTTGGAGCCGAGATCACCGATCTTCTTTATAAGCGCATCGGGAAGAACCGTTGACTGGATAACACTGCCGAGTGAAGGAGTAGCGACTGCTGCACTCGCAATTTCCTCTGCTACCTTCTTCGTGACATCATCAGTTGCCGTGGCCGCAACGATCAGTTGATTGGCAGGAGGGCTACCAATAGTCGACGCAACTGGATTCGATGGCGTCGCCGTATCGGGCGTAGTGCCTGTGGTGCTGCTACTGCCGCATCCGGCGACAAGCAGCGCCGCAGCCATGGCCGCGGCTGGCAATCCCCACTGGGGCTTTCGAGAGATCAACATCACTTCTCAGGGCTCCTAGCAGCCTGTCGGACTTGAGCCGAGTTTCGAGATGAGATTCACTGTCACGGTCTGATTCTCTCCTGCGCGGTGATTTTGTGATGAGCAACTTTCGACAGGTTGACCGGGAGACCAGCTATCTTCTGCCGCCTTCGGTGGACGAATGGCTGCCTGATCGTCATCTGGCGCGCTTCGTGGTCGATGTGCTGGAGCAGCTGGATCTCTCTGCGTTCGTGAAGGCCTATCGTGGTTCGGGCTCGGCGGCGCATCACCCGAGCGTCCTGCTGGGCCTGCTGATCTACGGCTACGCGACGGGGGTGCATTCCAGCCGGAAGCTGGAGCGGGCGAGCTATGATTCGGTGGCCTTCCGCTTCATCGCGGCAAACGACCACCCCGACCACGACACGATCGCCACGTTCCGCCGTCGCTTCCTGCCGCTGATCGAGGGGCTGTTCGTGCAGGTTCTGCTGCTGGCGCGGCAGGCCGGCATGCTGCAACTGGGCACGGTGGCGCTGGACGGGACGAAGATCCATGCCGACGCGAGCCGGCACAGCGCCCTGTCGTGGCAGCGTGCGGGCGAGATCGAAGCCCGGCTGCGGGCCGAGGTGGCGGAGTTGATGGCGTTGGCGGAAGCGGCGGACCGGTCCGAGGTTCCCGACGGCATGAGCGTGCCGGAGGAGCTGGCACGGCGCGAGGACCGGCTGGCGGCGATCGCCGCGGCGAAGGCGGAGATCGAGGCGCGGGCGGCCGAGCGTCATGCGCGGGAGCAGGCGGAGTACGAAGAGAAGCTGGCAGCCCGCGAGGCGAAGGAAACGCGGACCGGCCGCAAGCCGGGCGGGCGGCCACCGAAGCCGCCGGAGCCGGGGCCACGGGCGAAGGACCAGGTCAACCTGACGGACCCGGACTCGCGCATCATGCCGGTGGCCGGCGGCGGCTTCGAGCAGTGCTACAACGCCCAGGCTGCGGTGGCCGCCGGCAGCCTGCTGGTGGTCAGCGCCGACGTGGTGCAGGCGGCGAACGACAAGCAGCAGATCGAACCGACGCTCGAAGCACTCGCCGGCCTGCCGGACGGGCTTGGCGAGGTCGAGACCCTGTTGGCGGACAGCGGCTACTTCAGCCAGGCCAACGTCGAGGCCTGCGGGGAAGCGGAGATCGCGCCGCTGATCGCGCTCGGCCGGGAGCACCACCATCTTTCCTGGCGGGACCGCTTCGCCGAGGCGCCGCCAGCGCCCGAGGATCCGACGCCGCTCGAGGCGATGTGCCATCGCCTGGCCACACCCGAGGGCCGGGCGCTCTACGCGCTTCGCAAGCAGACGCCGGAGCCGGTGTTCGGCATCATCAAATCGGTGATGGGCTTGCGTCAGTTCAGCCTGCGCGGCCTCGACAAGGCGAAGGGGGAATGGACCTTGGCCACGCTCTCCTGGAACATCAAGCGGATGTTCGTCCTCAGCCACGCCTGAACGGGCGGGCCAACCCGCGTTCGCAACTTCATGGGGGTAAATCCATGACATCGACGCCCGCCAAGCCAATCTTACCAATCCTTGCATGCCCGAGTCCGACAGGCTGCTAGCGTTTAGCAAGAGGCCCCGTGAAGAGGCCCCGTGAAGAGGCCCCGTGAAGAGGCCCCGTGAAGAGGCCCCGTGAAGAGGCCCCGTGAAGAGGCCCCGTGAAGAGGCCCCGTGAAGAGGCCCCGTGAAGAGGCCCCGTGAAGAGGCCCCGAGCTTATGGCTCCAAGGGACCAGTAGTCAATACGGATATCGCTAATGTACGGGTGTTTCGTCGTCGTCTTCGAAACGACGTTTCAGCCCGCTCGTGCCGCGCTGCAACCCGCAGCCGGCACCGCGCATCGGAGGGGAACCCGAGCGAGGCTGGAGGGCCGCCTGGAGACCGCAGCGGGCTCGCCTCTCTCAACATCAGTCTCGGAGACAATCCACCATGAGCCACGCCGTCGGCTGGCCCTGGCTGACGCCTTTCTCCAGGGTTTGAGCGAAACTGCGGAGCAGTTGAGCGACCTGGAGAAATGGTGCCGGATCCTCAGCCGCGCCTTGATCAAGTACCTCCACGGTCGCGTCATCCGCCCGCCGCCTGGCTATCTGCCGGCGTGAGGCCGCAACCACAGCTTGAAAATCAAACCAAAACCAAGCCGGAGCATGACCCGCAACTCACGGATTTAGGTTCAATTTTTTGTTCGAAATGCTTGTCGCTCTTCGTCAAGTTTCAATTCCCGCCACATCCAGGACATATCGTAGGGCTTGTGGCCATGTTGACTGGCGAGGCGGTATTCACTGTTCTCAAGATACTTGAGCCACTCGATCACCTGCGCACGGCTCTTCTTGGTCTTTACCGCCTGGCGCGGCGTCTTGCCGTCGAGCATGGGCAAGGGATCGTCTAGCGCGCGCCGATAATGATCGTCCTGGTATTCGCGCATGATCTCGGCGGCGGCCTCGGGTGGGACTTCATCATCCTTCTCCGCCCGAGGATCTACTGATCTGTCCAGCATCCGCTCGATGTCTTCGTGCGAGGTCAGAGGAGGGCCAACGAGTGGGCCTAGATGGGATGCCAGAAGATCCCGGCCCCTCTCGGCTCGCTCCCTGGAGTTCGTTCTCAACAGCACGGTTCCGTTCTTGACCTCGATGTCACCGAGAGACGTGCGACCGCTGTCGTCCATGGATTGCAAGGCCAGGTTCTCGTGTTTCTTGGCGGATATTCTTCGCGAGGGAGAACCTCGACCGTGCCACGTCCAACTCGCCCCCACCGGCGCGTCCCGTTCAATGTCCGCGATGCTGTCAATGACGGTTGTCACCCTTGCCTCGTCCCCGGCAATGGGAAAACGAACCTCGGAAATCACGATCTCGTCGCCGTCGGTGTTTCGGATTTCCGGCAGGGGAGCATGGATCCGTTCGAGCACATCTGTCAGCCACGCGTGGGTAAACATGCTGGCCCCTGAGCTCTTCAGAAGCATCCCCTTCATGTCCTGACCGTCGTACACCGGTTTTCCACCCTGTTTCTTCGCTTCTCTGCGCAGCTTGGCCTTGACAGCTTTCGCTGTTTCCTCGAAAGCCGACAGAAACGTGTTCGACGATTCGTGAGACAGCAGCAGCATGCCGCCCGTGAAGTAAAGCTTCTTGTTGACCTTAATCAGGCGTGCCGCGACACGGTCCCACCGGACAGCGCTCTCCGACCCCATCTTTTCCTCGATGGTCACCGGGTCGCCGCCCCGGATCAGATCCCGAACCGTCATGGTCCTTCCTGGATCGATGTCGATGACTTCATAGAGAGAGATCGTGGACTCCCGGATTGCCGCAAGATAGCGCTTGGCCGGAACCGTCTCGCGCCAGCCCCGGCGTTTCAGGTAGTCGTCGATGACATTGCGTTCGCCATCGTCACCGGACCGGGCGGTGAAAAAGTCCTCCAGGATCACCGCGTACAGCATGTCGAAAGCCTCGCCCAGCGTTTCAGCGAGTTCTTCGTCCGTCATATCGAACCTGTCGGCGATGGGATTCAGGTGGCTGGCGAATACCGATTCGAGAAACGGCCCCCAATCGTCCTTGGTGGACCACTTGACGAGATTGCCGATAGCTCGATCGGCGCCTGGTATGCGCATGCTGTAATCCCGCGATTGAGAATCGAACGACACTCCTTGCAGGGTAGTCGAAACCGGCCGGTCGGCAAAGCGGGGGCCGAAGCTAACGGTCTATCGAGCCAGTAGAATTTGGAATGCCTTGGAAATCATACTGTCACCCTAATCCAGGGACATTGCGAAGCTTGAATA
Source organism: uncultured Alphaproteobacteria bacterium (assembly GCA_951812805.1). Classification (GTDB taxonomy): domain Bacteria; phylum Pseudomonadota; class Alphaproteobacteria; genus JASLMY01. Next base: position 17,578 of record CATOSZ010000007.1, read on the forward strand.
TCAGAACTCTCTCGCAGTCCTGAGGAGGCCGGGTGTGCTCGAAAACAGCCCCCTAATCACGCGAAAATGCTGCCATGCCCGCCGGCAGTCGGAGCGGAGCCTGAGCGAAGCTGGAGGGCCGCCCGGAGACCGGCGCGGGCATTCTTCCATCCACAACAGCCTCGGAGACAATCCGCCATGAACCATGCGATCATGCCGACCACGCCTGCCCGCACGACACAGCGTTACGCCATCTATGCCCGCTACTCTTCCCACCTCCAGGATCCGCGCTCCATCCCGGACCAGATCGCCCTCTGCGAGGAACGCATCCGCGCGCGCGGCGGCACCGTCGCCGGCATCTATACCGATTCCACCTCGACCGGCCAGACCCTCCACGAACGTCCCGGCCTCGCGCAAATGCTCCAGGACGCCAAGGCCGGCCTCTTCGACGCCATCTACACCGAAGCCCTCGACCGGATCAGCCGCATACAGACCGACACCTCCGGCATCTACGACCGCCTCGTGTTTCACGATCTCGACCTCGTCACCATCGAGGAAGGCGAAGTCCAGCCCATTCACATCGCCTTCAAGGGCGTCATGAACCAGGGCCAACTCGTCGCCCTCGCCAGCAAGACCCGGCGCGGCCAGATGGGCCGTGTCCGAGAGGGCAGGGCCGGCGGCGGGCTCGGCTACGGATACAACGTCGCCAACAGAGTAGGCCCCGACGGCCAGCTCACCCGTGGCCTGCGCACCGTGAACCGCAAACAAGCCGAAGTCGTCCGCCGCATCTTTCGCCTCTATGCCGACGGCGCCAGTCCGCGCCACATCGCCGCCCTGCTCAACGCCGATGGCATCCCCGGACCGCGCAAGGGCCTCTGGACCGCCTACACCGTCAACGGCCGGCCCCGGCGCGGCACCGGCATCCTCAACAACGAACTCTATCGCGGCCGCCTCGTCTTCAATCGCACCCGCAAGAAACGAAACCCCGACACCGGCAAGCGCGTCGCCCGCGATAATCCGCCCGCCGAATGGATCGTGACCGACGTCCCCAACCTGCGCATCGTCGACGACGCGCTCTGGGACGCCGTCCAGATCCGACGCCTCAAGGGCTACGACCGCCGCCAGGCCCACGCCACGCGCGTCCCCCTGCCGCTCAGCCCTCTGCTCCACTGCGCCGTCTGCGGCGGCTCCATGAGCGTCATCAACAAGGGGCGCTACGGCTGCACCAATCGCCGCCAGAGCGGCACCTGCGAGATGAACCGGCGCATCGCCGTCGATGTCGTGGAACGGCACGCCATGGAGAGCCTGCACCGGCAACTCTCGCGGCAGCAGGATTGGCCCGCCCTGCTGGCCGAAGCCGCCGCCGCCAGGCAGGCCGCCCGCGAGGCCATGGCCGAACACATGGCCGCCAACCAGCGCCACATCGCCAATATCGTCTCGGCCATCCAGGAGGGCACCGCGGCCCAGAGCTTGCACCGCCAGCTATTGACACTGGAAAACACCGAGGCCCGGCTGAAATACGAATACGCCGCGCTCGCCAGCCCGCCCACCGTCGATCCCGACGTGCTGACGGCACGGTTGCTGGATAAACTCGACACGCTCGCCGCCGCCATCGCCAACGCGCGCGCGCCGGTCAAGCGGCATGACGCGCTGATGACCCTCTCCACGTTGATCGAACGCATCGTCGCCGCGCCCGATCCGGACAATCGTTACGACATGAACCTCACCGTCACCCCCCGCACGGACGGATTGGTCGACCTGGCCATTGCCGCCGCGTAGACGGCCAACCGGAAATCGCAAACCAGCATGAACAGCGGCACGGAAGGGGGAGGAACGGAGAGATTCGTTCCTCCCCCTTGCTTCACGCCTCCCGGCACACCTCATCCCGGAACCGCCGCCGGGCTTCGGGACACGCCTTCCGCCAGGCCCGGCGTAGCGCCTCCAGCTGCGCCGCCTCCGATGACCTCGCCCTGCCGCTCGCCGCCTTGCCGTCGATCGCCGACAAGGCCTTGTCCAGCGTCGCCGACCCCGGCATCGACGCGCAAACTCCCGCCACCACGCGCTGGCGCGCGCGCGACAGTTTCGACAGGCGGTGCAGATCCCCCTCCCGGTCCGCCAATGCCGTCCCGGCAAGCGCTTCGGCGGCCTCGTCGTCGATGCCTTCGCCGATCGCCACCGCGCGGCGAACCGCGCGCGACGTCAGCCCCATCTTCGCGCTCGCATCGTCGGCGAAGGATCGGATGGAAATGTTTTCCATCCGATTTTTCTCCGCGAATTCAATGCTCTTGCGGTCTCCCCCATTGCATGCTTCGGGAAACAGCCGCTCGTACACCGCCTTGCGCGCCGCCAGGAACCGCGCCCGGTCCAGCGCCGTCAACTCGGCCCGGGCCAGGTTCTCGTCGATCTCCATCAAACGCACTTCGTCCGGCGTGCCGTCCACGATCATCGCCTCGATCTCCGTCCAGCCCAACACCCGCGCCGCCGCCAACCGGTGCGCGCCCGCCACCAGGGCGAACACCCCCGCGTCGGACGCCCCCCAGGCATGGGGACGCGTCGTATCCGCCTCCCGCCAGGGGCGCAGCAGCACCGGCGATTGCAGGCCGATGTCCCGCATCGAGGCGGCAATGGTCTCGATCTTCGCTTCATCGAGACCCAGCCGCAAGCGGTCCTCGACCCGGATCGCCGCCAGCGCCACCGACAGCGTCCGCCGGGGACGCGCCGTTTCCAGTTCGCTCTGTTCGGCTTGGCCTTCCCCATTGCCCGTCCTTGCTTCCGGCGATAGCGAGCGGAACGCTTCCGCCAAGTTCCGTTGTTTCGTCATGCCAGCCTCCCTTCGTTGTTCTTCGCCGTCGCCCGCACGGCGGGATGGGCCAACAATCGATCCAGCAGCGCCAGAACCTCCCCCGCCGCCTTGCCACGGGGCGCGTACTCCACCACGCCTTGGCCCGCCGTCAGGGCATGCACGAAGGCGGCGCGCTGTCCGAGAGGCGGCGCCACCGCGTCCAGGCCCAGGTTCGCCAGCGCCGCCGCCGTCTCCGCCGCCAACCGGCCCCGCGCCGGCGCCGCGTTCACCACCGCCACCGCCGGAACATTTGCCAGCCGGGCCATGTCCAGGCTGTCGGTGACCGCGCAGAGATCGAACAACGCCGGGCGGCAGGGAATGACCACCAGATCGGCCGCCCGCGCCGCCGTCAACGCCGCCCCCTCCGCGTGCGGCGCCGTGTCGATCAGCGCCAGGGCGATGCCGTCCTCGGCCGCCTCGCCCAGCACACGCTCGACATGACGCGCCGGGCAATGCCGGACCACCGGCGATGTGGCGCCACGGACCTCCGCCCAGGCGCTGGCCGAGGCCTGCGGGTCCACGTCCAGCACCGCCGAGGGGAGACCGCGCGCTTGCGCCGCCACCGCCAGATTGACCGCCAGCGTCGTCTTGCCCGCCCCGCCCTTGCGCGAGAGCACCGCCAACCGGCGAAGTCCGCCCGGGGGTTGTGTATTCCGCGCCAGGGGGCGCGGGAAGGGGTGAATGTTGTGGGTCTTCGTCATCGGTTCTGTTCCTTTCCCGTGGTTGTGTTGAGCAGGCCGTACACGGAGCGGGCGAGATGCAGCTCCCCCGTCCCGGCCCGCGCCGTCAGTGCGCGCAAGTAGCCGCCGGGGCGGCGCACCTCGCCCCGGTGGTGCTTGGCGGCGACGACGATCACCGCCATCGCCGCCCCCTCCCGGCCCATTGCCCGGCAGGCCTCCCCCCAGGCATGGGGCGAGATGCCGAGTTCGGCGGCGTGCTCGCCCGCCGCGTCGATCAACGAGGACCAGGAGGGATGTTCATCGAGCGGCAGCCGATGGCGCAGGCCCGGCGGCAGGATCGCCAGCAGGTTGTCCCACGACACCCGGGGCCGGGGCACATCCCCGTGCCGGCCCCCTTCCTCTCCGCCGCGCCCCGGCGGGTGCCGGTGAGCCGCCACCGCCGCGCCCCCTTCGTCCCTTGCCGGCCCGGCGGCCGCTTCGCCGCCGCTTACCGGTATTCCTTGATCAGGAACTAGGTTTGTATTGTCATCTAATGGTGGCGGACACGGATGTCCGCCAGGGCGGACATATCGGTCCCCCGTGGCGGACATATTGGCCGGCAAGTCATTGTCGTCGTTGGGGGAATTGTCCCCGGGCGGGTCCACGGTGCGGATTTCGGTAGTTCCGGACGGCGGTTTCAGTAAGTCCTGGCCACCGATTTCATAAAGTCCCGGCCGGTTCCGGGAGTTTGGCTTCGGGTGCCTTGTTGCCGTCAGTCGGGATTGTTTTCCGTTGTGGTTGGCTGGGTCAAGTCGGTCGTCGATTTCTTCTTTCGCATGCTGTCGCCTTTCAAGCCGATGCGGTGGGCGTTGTGGATGACGCGGTCGAGGATGGCGTCGGCGATGGTGGCCTCGCCGATCAGGTCGTGCCAGGCGGTCACGGGGATCTGCGCGGTGATGAGGGTTGAGCGTCGGTGGTATCGTTCCTCGCAGATTTCCAGGAGATCGAGGCGCTGGCGGTCGGTCAGGCCATGGGTTCCCCAGTCGTCGAGGACGAGCAGCTGGACCCGGGCGAGGCGGTCGATCAGGCGGGGCAGCCGGCCGTCGAGGCGGGCCATGGCGAGGTCCTCGAAGAGCCTGGGCATGCGGACGTAGAGGACGGAATGATCGAGCCTGGCGGCCTGATGGGCGATGGCACAGGCGAGCCATGTCTTGCCGGTTCCGGTCTGGCCGGTGACGATGAGGTTCTCGTGTGCCTTGAGCCAGACGCCCTGGGCGAGAGAGAGGACGGCGCGGCGGTCGAGGCCTCGTTCGGCGGCGAAGTCGATGTCCTCGATGCAGGCCTCGGGGAAGCGTAGCCTGGCCTGTCTGAGGCGGTTGGCGAGGCGCTTGTCGGCGCGGGTGGCGGCCTCGCGGTCGAGCATGAGGGCGAGCCAGTCCTCGCGGTTCAATTCCGATGATTGGCCTCGCTCGGCCATGTCGCGGTAAGCCTCTGCCATGCCCTTGAAGCCGAGGGCCTGCATCTGGTCGAGGGTCGGGTGTGTCAGCATGAGGTGTCTTCTCCTGGTTATCGGTAGTAGCCGGGGCCGCGGATGTTGGTGTGTGGCGGCAGCGGCAGAAGCGGTTCGCGCTCGGGGCGTGTGCGATCGAGGCCGGACTTGAGGATGGCGGCGAGCGATGAGTAGCTGGTCGTGTTGATGGTGAGCGCGCGTGCGCAGGCGGCCTCGACGCGTTCCGGTTCGTATCGGCGGGCGAGCGACAAGACGCCCATGGCGCTGCGATAGCCTTGCTCGGGATGGGGCCGATCGCGGATCATCCGCTCGACCAGGAGGGCGGCGTTGGGGCCGATGCGGCTGGCCTGGTCGATCAGGCTTTGTGGCGTTCGCTCGGCATAGCGCTGGTGCGCCTTGGGCATGTGGGCCGGGATCGTGGCATGGCCGCCATGCGGTGAGCGGCGGAGATGGCTGGCGACGCGCTTGTGGTTGTGGAAGATCTCGACCGTGCGGTGAGTGAGCCGGACTTGGACCTTGCGGCCGATCAGGCCGTGCGGCACGGAGTAGAAGCTGCGCTCGACGTCGACGTGATAGTCGGAATGGACCTTGGCGGTCTTCCATTCGGCATATTCGAAGGGCGTCGTCGGCAGGGGTGCCAGGGCCTCGCGCTCGATGGCCTCGAACATCTGGCGCCGGCTCTTTCCAAGGTTGCGCATGGGCCGCTCGTTGAGCTCCTCGAGGAGGTCGCGGATCGCCCGGTTGAGCTGGTCGAGGGAGAAGAAGCGCGTATTGCGCAGTCTTGCCAGGATCCAGCGCTCGACGACCTGGACGGCGACTTCGACCTTGGCCTTGTCGCGCGGCTTGCGGACCCGGGTCGGCAGGACGGTGGTGTCGTAGTGCTCGGCGAGCGCGGCGAAGGTCGGGTTGAGGGTCGGCTCGAACCAGAGCGGCTTGGCGACGCCGGCCTTGAGGTTATCGCAGACGATGCTCTTGGGCACGCCGCCGAAGTAGGCGAGCGCCCGGCATTGTCCGGCGACCCAGTCGGGCAGGCGCTGGGTCAGGCTGGCGGTGGCGAAGGTGAGCGAGGAAGCGCCCAGCACGGCGACGAAGATCTGCGCGTCGTGCACCTCGCCGGTCTCGGGGTCGACGATGTCCACCGTCTGGCCGGCATAATCGGTCTGCATGACCGCACCGGCCTCGTGGCGGTTGCGCCAGGTGGCGCCGGTGCGCCGCTTGAACGCCGTGAAGGCTTCGCAGAACCAGGTGTAGCCGTAGCCATCGGGATGTGAGGCGCGGTATTCCTGCCAGAGCAGGGTCAGCGTCACCCCCTTGCGCTTCAGCTCGGCCGCGACCGTCGGCCAGTGCGGCTCGCACCTGTCGCGCGGGGGCCGGCCCATGCGGCGGAACAGCGTCTCTTGCAGGACCGCGTCGTCCTCGTATTCCGCCGGCAGCGGCCAGGCGGTAAGGCCGACCTCGCGGGCCCGCAGCAAATAGGTCGACACTGTCGTCTTGGAGACCTTCAGCCGTTCCGCCACCTCTCGCGCCGAGAGGCCTTGGTCATGCGTCAGCCGCAGGATCGTTCGTGCATCTCTCACCGTCGTTCGTCTCGTCTGCTTCCGTCTGGGCATGTCCCCTCCCGGCAAAAGCCAAGAGGTAGACGCCGAGACGGCGCACCCGAAAGCTGAACTCAGATCGCCCCGTGATGCTGTCCGGGACTTTCCGGAATCACTGGCCGCGACTTACTGAAATCTCTGGCCAGGACTTTCCGTAATCGGTGTCCGGGACTTTCCGAAACGCGCAATGAATCCATGACCAACGAGCAAATCCTGCTGTTCGCCATCCTCGGCGCCGTCTTCATCCTGCTGATCTGGGGACGCTGGCGCTATGATCTCGTCGCGTTCGGAGCCTTGGTTACCGCACTGATCGTCGGGGCGGTGCCGGTCGACCAAGCCTTCCAGGGATTCGGTCACCCGGCGACCGTGGTCATCGCCTTGGTGTTGATCATTTCCCGTGGTCTGTCGAACTCCGGCGTAGTCGAGCTGGTGGCGAGCCGGCTGGTCGACGGCGCGCGGGCGCTTTGGTTGCATGTGGGCGTGATGAGTGGTCTGGCCGCCGTGCTCTCGGCGATGATGAATAACGTGGCCGCCCTGGCGTTGTTGATGCCGGTCGATCTGCAGGCCGCCCGCGCGGCCACCCGCTCGCCGGCATTGACCTTGATGCCGCTGTCCTTCGCATCGATCCTGGGCGGCATGGTGACGCTGATCGGCACGCCGCCCAATATCGTCATCGCCGCCTTCCGGGGTGAAACCCTGGGCGAGCCCTTCACCATGTTCGACTTCACGCCGGTCGGCGTGGTTGTGGCGGTGGTCGGCGTGCTGTTCGTGACGCTGATCGGCTGGCGCCTCATCCCGGCCGCCCGCGGTCGGCACGACACGCCAGGCGAGTTGTTCGAGCTGGAGGATTACGTTGCCGAGCTGAAGGTACGGGACGAGAGCCCGGTCATCGACAAGCGTCTGATCGAGCTCGAGGAGCAGATGGAAGAGGCCGGTGCCACCATCGTCGGCCTGATCCGCGACGGCCGCCGTCTGCCGGGGCTGGCCCGCCAGGTTCGCCTTGTCGCGGGCGATGTCATGGTGCTGCAGGCGGGACCGGAGGCGCTCGAAAAACTGGTGGGGGCCTTGGGGCTCGACTTCGTCGACGACGCCCAGGGTCCGGGCGCGCTGCAGGCCGAGGACCTGGAACTGGTTGAGGTGGTGGTCCCGCGGGGTGCCGCGATCGAGGGCCGTTCCGCGCTTTCCATGTTGCTGTTGCAACGCACCGGCGTCGCCCTGCTGGGGGTCAGCCGAGAGGGCCGGCGCTTCGTCGAGCGGGTCCGTCGTCTCACGGTTCGGGCCGGCGACATTCTGTTGTTGCTGGGCCCGAGCGACAGCATCGCCGAGGCGGTGCCGCGGCTCGGGGCCTTGCCGCTCGCCAATCGCGGTTTGCAGTTGATCCAGCGGCGCAAGGCGGGTCTGGCCGTGGTGATCTTCCTGGCGGCCATCCTGCTGGCCAGTTTCGGCGTGGTCTATCTCGCCGGCGCGCTCGCCGCGGTGGTCGTGCTCTATGTGCTGTTCGCTATCGTGCCGACGCGGGAAATCTACGAATCGGTCGAGTGGCCGGTCATCGTTCTGCTCGGCTCGATGATTCCGATCGGCGCCGCGCTGGAGGCGAGCGGCGGGACCGCCGTCGTCGCCCAGGCCATCGTCGACGTGACACTCGGAGCGGCACCCTGGGTCGTGCTGACCTTGTTGATGGTGGTCACCATGACCCTGTCGGACGTCATGAACAACACGGCGACGGCGGTGATCGCGGCGCCGATCGCCATCGATGTCGCTGGCCAGTTGGGCGTCGATCCCGATCCCTTCCTGATGGCCGTCGCTGTTGCCGCCTCCTGCGCGTTCCTGACGCCGATCGGTCATAAGAACAATACTTTGATCATGGGTCCGGGCGGGTATCGTTTCGGCGACTACTGGCGCATGGGCCTGCCGCTCGAGGTCCTGGTCGTCGTCGTGTCTATTCCCATGATCCTCTGGGTCTGGCCGTTCTGAGTCAGATCGGGCATCGGCCCGTAGCGTTATCCTTTTCAAGGACCGGTAGCGTCGCCGTCAAATAGGTGCGAATGACGCGGCGTAAGGATTGAAATCGGTAGGTGGCGACCTCGTCCGGTGCGAACCAATCCGAGCTGGTGACGATCGTCAGATCGAGGTCCGGTACCGCGTGGATGGTCTGGCCCGAAAAGCCGCGGCCGACGAGAACGCGGCGTTCCTGGATATCGTCAAGCCACCAGAAATAGCCATAGCGATAGTCGCCGTAGAGGTCGCGAGGCTCGGTTGAAAACCGTGGTGCCATGCTCTCGGCGATCCAGCCGGCGGGGAGTATCTGGCGGCCATCCAGGCGACCCTCCTGCACATAGAGCTGTGCGAAACGGGCTAAATGCCGCGGCGTCATCGACATGCCGATGCCACCGAAATTTCGCCCGCTATCGTCCTGTTCCCAGCCGCTGACCGTTATGCCGGCGGGCGCGAACAGCGCGTCGTGGGCGTAGTCGGTGAGCGATCGACCACTGCGATGTGCGATGGCGGCACCGAGCAGATGGGCGTTGCCCGTGCCGTAGTGGAACCGTTCCCCCGCAGGGAACTGCCGGTCCGCTGCGAGGACGGCGCGGGCGGGATCGGCGCTGTCGCGCCAGGTCAGGTGATGCAGATCGATTTCGCTGCTGGCGAGGCCGGAAGACATGGTGAGGAGATGGCGCACGCGGATCGGCGGCTGATCGGTGTTCAGCAAGGATGCCAGATCGGGTGGCAGCACTTCGCCGACGGGCTGGTCGAGATCACGGATCAGGCCGTCGCGTATGGCCGCGCCGACAATGGCGGACATTACCGTTTTGGACAACGACAGCAGCGGCTGCGGCCGTCCCCGGGTATGGCCCTGACGGTAGTGTTCGGCGACCAGACAGCCGTTTCGGGTCACCAGCAGGGCGCGGACGAAACTCAGCGCGCCGATATCGCGGGCCAGGCCGGCCAGGAGGGCGGGATCGAGGCCGACGCGGGCCGCCGGGGCTGCCTGCCATCCGGCCTCCGCCGCCTGGCCGGTGAGGCGCGGCAGGTCGTTTTCGCTCGGTCCGACGCAGGCGCCGGCAAGGCACAGCAGCGAGAACAGTCCCAAGCGGCGAAAGGCCCGCGTCAATACGACCCACATCCGGAATCCCCACCACCCCTTGACCCGACAGTGGGAGCGAGAGTAGGGGAGATGCCCCCGCCTTGCCAGGCGACGACGAGGGTCGAGGCCATGAGCGAACCCCTGGTGGGACCGACGTCCCACAGCTACATCTCGCAGCGCTTGCGCCTGCACTATGTCGATTGGGGCAATCCCGACGCGCCGCCGCTGCTGCTGGTGCATGGCGGACGCGATCATTGCCGCAATTGGGACTGGGTGGCGGAGGCGTTGCGTCACGACTATCACATCATCGCCCCCGATCTTCGCGGCCATGGCGACAGCGAATGGATGATCGGCGGCGGTTATGTTCTGCCCGACTTCATCTACGACATCGCCCAGCTGGTGCACCAGAACGAGCTGGCGCCGGTGAACATCGTTTCCCACTCTTTGGGCGGCATGATCAGCCTCGCCTTCACCGGGCTGTTTCCCGAGAAGGTGCGCCGCGTTGTCGCGATCGAGGGTCTGGGCCTGTCGCCGAAGCGCGAGGCCACCTTGAAGGAACAGCACTCTCACGAACGCATGCAGACGTGGGTCGAAGAACTGCGCGCCAACTCCGCCCGCCAACCGCGGCGCTATCCCAGTCTGCGCGAAGCCTGGGAACGCATGCAGGAGGCCAACCCCCATCTAACGCCGGAGCAGGCCCGCCATCTGACCGTCCACGGGGTCAATCGCAACGAGGACGGCAGCTATAGCTGGAAGTTCGACAACTACACCCGCGTCAACGCCCCGCACGGCTTGTCGCCCGCGCGCATTCGCGAACTCTGGGGGCGTATCGACTGTCCGACCCTGCTGGTGCGCGGCAACGAAAGCTGGGCGAGCGATCCGGCGATCGACGGGCGTCTCGAACTCTTCAATGCGGCGCGCTCGGTGAACATCGATGCTGCCGGACATTGGGTCCATCACGACCAGCTGGATGAATTCCTCGGCCACGTGCGCTCGTTTCTGGAATAGAACCCCGGCGGTCACTGACGTTGGCGATTGTCCGCCAGAAGTCGGCACCAGTCGGCGCGTCGCCCGCCGTCGTAGGTCCGGGCATGGCCGCTTTCCAGCATTTCGTTGGCCAAATCCCGATCCCGCGCATCCCGGACCCGGGCGAGCACCCGACCGGCGAACTTGCCCCGGCGGATATCGAAGAGTCGTATATCCCGCCTGGCGATCAGGTCTTTCAGATGGTGCCGGGCGGCCTCCGCGGCCTGCCGTTCGCCCTCGCAGCGGCCGCGGCGCTCCGGCGTGTCAATCCCGGTGAGGCGGACCCGAATGCGGATGTCCTGTCCCAGCCAGATCCGGGCGCGAACCTCCAGCGTGTCACCGTCGACGACACGCAATACCTCCGCGGCAAGGGGCCCAGGCAGGATCTCCCCCGCCGCGGCGGAGAGTGTATCGAGACAGAACAAAAGCAGGATGGCGCCGGTCCAGCGTGTGATTGATCTGCCAAGAATCGCCATAATCTCGATTTCTTGTACCGTGAGTACCCTATAGGTCGTGTAAATAACATTACTGCGCCCGAAAATCGAGCATAAACCGATGGCCCACCGCACTTCGTTTTCGACGGTGTTGCCAGTAGTCTTGCGCGATTGGCCGGGCGGCATGTTCGCCGACGGGCCGTACCGCCCCGGAGGATCGCGCTGTGCCGATGAAACGTCTTGCCATTTTCCTCGACGGTGATGCCGACGACCGGGATGCCTTGGCCTCGGCCGCCCTGTTGGCGGAGGGGTTGCAGGCGCATCTGGATGTCTATCGGCCGGCCTTCGATCGGTCGATCTTGGGCGCATTGATCAGCGGCGGCGATGCTCTCGTCCTCGATCCGCGGGCCGACGGCGCGGACGACGGCGGGCGAGCGGCGTTCGAGGCGACGTGTGCAACGTTGCCTCATGCCCGCTGGATCGAGGTGCCGGACGCCCTGGACTACGCGATCCATCACTTCGGTATGCTCTATGACGCTATCGTCGTCGCCCGCCTGGCGGAAGAACAGGGACCGCATGCCGGTGCCTTCAACACGGCGTTGTTCGAGGTCGGCGCGCCGGTTCTGGTGACGCCACCGCTGGCGCCGGCGCGGCTCGGCCGTCATGTCGCCCTGGTCTGGACCGGGACGCCGCAGTCGGCGCGGGCCATGCGCTCGGCCGTCGCCTTGTTGCAGCGGGCCGACGAGGTCCACGTCTTGACCAACAGCGCCAACGATCTGGCCGCGCCCGGCGAAGCCCTCGACTATCTCGCGGTACAGGGCGTGCGGGCGAACGCTCTCAGCTTCGATGGCGCCAGCCTCACCGCGCGGGGGCGGGGCCGCGCCATCATCGAGGCAGTGCGCGGCGTCGGTGCCGACTTCATGGTGATGGGCGCCTTCGGCGAGCAGCGCACGGACGCTCTGTTCGGTCTCGGCCGCACCACGCGCAAACTGGTGACCGCCGCGCCGGTCGCCCTGCTGTTGCAGAGCTGAGCGGGATTTGGCGCGCTACAGATCCTCGAGTTCGGCAAGCGCTATGCCGCTTTCCCCGGCGACGACATACAACAGCCATCTCCGGCCGTCCGCTTCGAAGATGCAGGGGTCGCGAAGCTGGTGGACCGGCTCGTCGACCGCACCGCGCGCCGAGGGCACGAGGGGTTGGTCGGCGCCCTCCCAGTCCCGCGTCGGGCGAAGCAGCTCACTCACCGCGCCGAGACGCCATTCGTTCCAGTCGGGGGTCAGGGTCATCGGGGCATGCAGGATCCGCTCCGGCCGGTCGCCGATGCGGGTCCAGAAGACGTGCGCCACATCGCCGTCCACCAGCAGGGCGGCGTGCCGGGTCGCGGGATCGAAGGGTGCCGGTCCCGCCTCGAAGCCGCCCAGGCCGTCGACCGAACGGTAGAGACGGTTGCGAAAGGCGTGGGCATAGGTCCACGCGCCGTGCCGGAAGACCCGGAAATAGGACGGGCCGAGAACCTCGGACCGGGTCTCGAACCGCAGGCCGTCGGCGGACAGCGCGAGGCGCGTCGCCTGGCTGCCGTCCGGCATCAGGCCATGGAAGTACATCCGTACCCGGCGTTCCGCGACGTCGACATGGACGTCGGGGGAGGCGACGTGGGGATAGAGCCAATCCTCGCCGGGCTCGGTGCCGGCCGGCGGCGGACCCGGATCCGTCGGCCGGTCGACGCAGAAGTGAGATTGCGTCACATCGAGGCAGCCGGCCTCGTGCATGCGCCACGGTCCCTCGACACGGTCGGCGAGGGCGAGGCGGATATAGCGGCCCCGATGGTCAGCGAAATAGAGATAGAACCGGGCCAGCGGTCGTTCCAGCCACGGCGGTGCCGCGATAACCGAAGGACCGTTGATGTTGGTGCCCATGCGCCCGTCCATATTCGGGCGGATCAGCGGCCCCTTGCCGATACGTCGTGCGCGTGGCGTCATATCCGTCTCCAAGCTGGCGCTATGCCGCACCGCCCCGAATGGCATAGCCTCGCGAGATCGGCAAGCAGGGAGGACGCGACATGATCCGCGAAGAGACCGAGGCCGGCATCCGCCGTCTGACCATCGACCGCCCGGAACGGCGCAACGCCATCGACGCGGCGACGGCACGGGCGCTGGGCGCCGCCATCCGGACGGCCCAGGCGGCCGAGGACGTCCGGGTGCTGGTCCTCCAGGGAGCGGGCGGTGGCTTCAGAACCGGGCGCGACCTCAAGGCCTCGGCCCAGGCGGCGGACGGTGTGGCGCCCGACCCGTTTGCCGAGGACGAGGCCTGGGTCGAGATCTTCCATCTGCTGCACCGCAGTCCGATTCCCTCCCTCGCCGTGGTCGAGGGGCACGCGGTCGCCGGCGGCTTCACGCTGGCGATGGGCTGCGATTTCGTGCTGGCCACCCGGGACGCGGTATTCGGCGCCTACGAGATGCGGCACGGCTTTCCCGCCGCCGTCTGCACGCCGATCCTGGCCCGTGTCGTCGGCCCGCGCCTCGGCCTGGAATTCGCGCTCTTCGGCGAGCCGATTTCGGCCGAGCGGCTGCATGGGGCCGGCCTGATCAACCGGTTGGCCGAGGACGGTGCGGCGCTGGCCGAGATCGCCGACCGCTTCGCCGCCCATCTCGCCGGCCTCGAGCCCCGGGCGGTGAAATTCGCCCGCGATACCTTCCGCGCGGCGGAGAACATGCCGCTCGACAACGCCCTCGACATGGGCCGGCAGTTGAACCAGCTGATCGCCGCCACCGGTGGGTTCGCGGCGGCGGGGCGCAAGCTCGGCGGGGGCGATTGACGGCATGCGGCGATCCCACCAGGATGCGCCGATGACGACATGATCAGGTCCGGGGAAGAGCCATGAAACTCAGCGTTTGCACGATGGCCAACATCGACGAGATCGGCTTCTTCACCCACGCCGAAAATCTCGGCTATGACGCGGTCTGGGTCACCGACAGCCAGATGCTGTTCTCGGACTGCTACGCGGTGCTGGCGCTGGCCGCCAAGCAGACCCGCACGCTTCGCCTCGGCACCGGGACCTCGATTGCCGGGACCCGGATCCCACCGGTGCATGTGGCGGCGATGGCCAGCCTCAACCGGATCGCGCCCGGCCGGGTTCACATCGGCATCGCCACCGGCAACACGGCGACGCGGACCATGGGCCACCCGCCGATGCGCATCAAGGACTATGCGGAGTACCTGCGGGTGCTGAGCGCGTTGCTGCGCGGCGAGATCGTCGATTATGAATACGAAGGCCGCGTCAAGCCGATCAAGATGCTGATGCACGAGCACAAATACATGAACCTGGAGCCGAAGATTCCGCTCTACGTTTCCGGCTTCGGCCCCCGGGCCATGGGCCTCGCCGGGGAATACGGCGACGGCCTGGTGTTCGCCATTCCGCCGCGCGGCGTCGCCGTGCCCCAAGCGATGGCCCATGTCCGCCAGGGTGCGGCGCGGGTCGGGCGGACGCTCGACGGATTTCTCAACTGCGCGCTCACCAACATCGCGCTGCTGGAGCCGGGAGAATCGGCGGCGTCCGACCGGGTCAAGCAGTTGATCGGTCCGAACGTCATGGCCTCCATCTACTATTTCTACGACGAGGTGCACGAGAAGGGCCGCGAGGTGCCGGACTTCCTGAAACGGTTGTGGGAGCCCTATTGCGCCCTCGTCGCCGAAACGCCCGAAGCGCACCGCCATTTCCGCACCCACGAATATCACTACACCTACCTGCATCCGGGGGAGGCGGCCCTGATCGACGAGCAGTTGATCCACGATACCTGCCTGGTCGGCACCGCCGACGCGTTGATCGAGCGGATCCGCGAACTGGAATCCGAGGGTCTGCAGGAGTTGATGTTCGCCGCCGGGACCGACGGCAAATGGGCCTTCGCCCAGGAATTCTCCGAGAAGGTGATGAAGCGGCTCTGACGGGTCTGTGACCAAACCGCCACGGGAATCCCTTTGACTTTCTGAGGGCAGGGCCGAGATAATCGGTGGCCATGCCAGGAATCGCACGCAACCATCTGATTTCTTGGGTTTTATCGGCCCTGACGGCGCTTGCCATCGCCCTGTCGGGCGGTGCGGCCGTCGCCGGATCCGTGACCCTCGAGGGTATCACCTTCTCCGAAGCCTCGGACAATTTGCGCATCGTCGGTGTCAGCGGCAAGGGAACCCTGGAGGAGCCCTTCATCCTGCGCGAGGAGATCCTGGCACCCGGCGACGCCATCGTCGAAATCCAGGTAAACAAGAGCTTCGGCAGCCGGGTGCAGACCTTTCACCAGACCGGGTTCGCCCTGGTGAAACAAGTGGTGAACGGCACTCGGGCAGGTTGGGAATACTTCAACATCGAGCTGGAAAAGCGCCCGGGCGTCGCCAGCGACTATTACGACGGGTTGTCCTTCGGCCAGGCCGCCCAGGTCAACCGGCCCTTCCGATCGGATGGTTTCGCCAAGGTCGACGACGTCCTCGAACCGCGCGATGTGATCCGCTTCAGCCACGGCCGGGTCGCCCCAGGGATGACCGTGAACTTCGTGCTTTCGATCACTCATACCGGCCTGGCCCCGCGCTTTTTCCTGGTCCAACACGTTCGCCAACCGGCCGTTTCCCTACCGCCCCGGGCGGTGTTCGCCGAGGTCCCGGCGCCGGTGAGCGTCCAATGAGGCGAGGCCTGCCATGGCCGAAATCGAACTTCCCCCGTCCCGTCCGTCGTTGACGACGGCGGAGGACAATACCGCCCGGCGGCCGTCGCTTCTTGGTCGGGCGAGCGGTTTAGCAGGTCTGGCCACGCTCGCCTGGTTTCTGGTGGTCGTTATCTGGGTGACCCGGTCCGGCGGGCTGGCGATGTTGGCCGACGAGACGCCGGCGGCCCTCGCCGCGGCGCTTGGCGGCGTCGTGGCGCCAGTCGTCCTGTTGTGGTTGATCCTGCTGCTATTCGCCCGGGACGGCGCAGGCTCTGAGATCGCGGTCCGGCTCGATCGCCTGGCGGCGCCGGATCCGGTGGGCGACGCCCGGGTGCAAACGATGGCGGCGGCGCTTCGTCGTCAGGCCGACATGGCGCGCGAAGCGACCGCGCATTCGATCGCCGCCCTCGATGCCGCGCGCGAACGCCTCGCCGATACGGCGCGGGAGAACGACGTTTCCCTCGATCGCCGCGCCGAGGTCTTGCGGAACGTCGCGGAAGAAGCCAACAGCCGGGCGATGGCCGGCGCGGCGGCGCTGGACGAACGGGCGCGATCGCTGGCTCGGGCGACGGAGACGATCGCTTATCACCATCGCGACTTGGTGGTCGGCCTCGAACGGCGGGGTGAACTGCTCGACGCGCAGGTCGGCGAGGCGGCCCAGCGGGCCCGCGAGGTGGGCTTGATCATCCGCGATCAGGCCGAATTGATGATGCGCGCGATCTCCCTGGCGGAGACCCGCGGCCGCGAGGCGAGCCTGGCTCTCGAAGCCGAAGCGGGCCGCCTCGACGCCGCGCTCGACGCGCTGGACGGGCGCATTTCCCGCCTGGACGACATCGTCGGCCGGGACGTCGACCGGGTCGAAGCGGCGGCGGACGTCATCGAAAGCCGCTCGCGCGCCATCGAAGAGAGTATCGCCCGACGCGGCGCCCGGGTGGTCGAGACGACCCTCGGCCTGGCGGAAGCGGCCAGGCAGGCCGGAGAAACCTTCGACCGGCACGGCGGCCGGCTCGCCCGGCAGACACAGGCTTTGGCCGAGGCCGGCGCCGAGGCGGGCAAACGACTGGTCCGCGACCTCGACAGGTTGGAACAGCGCCAGGCCGCCGTCGGCGAGAGCGGCGCGCGCACCACCGCCGAGATCGACACGGCGCTTCCCCGCCTGCACGCGGCCGGCCAGGCCTTGGCGGAGGCCGGTCGCCTCGTCGATGCCGGTGACGGCGCTCTCGCGACCCGGCAGGCGGCGCTGAGCGAGGCCGCCGAGGTGCTGGCTCGACGGCAGGAGGGATTGCTGGACGTCGCGGCGCGGACCGGGGCCTCGCTTGCCGAACTGGATCCGCTCGTCGCGCAAACGGTGCTCCGCCTCGAAGGTTTGGAAGCCGAGATGACCCGTCAGGGCATGCGTTTCGACGACCGGGTCGAAGCAGCCGAAGCGCGCGGTCGGCGCCTGGTGGAGGTCTTGCGGCACCAGGGCGAGGCGGTGGAGACCGGCGGCGCCCGCGCCGCCTCGACCGCCGAGGCCTTGGCGGCGCGTCTCCAGGCGCTCGACACGCTGGCCGATACGGTACAGGGGCGAAGCGGAGAATTATTGTCGGCGCTCGCCCGCGAGCAGGCCGCCTTGGCGGTGGGGAGGGAAGCCGGCGACGCCTTTACCGCCATGGCGGAACGGCTGGAAGCGCGGTCGACGACGTTGCGCGATGCCGCGCGGACGGGGGCGGACGACATGGCCGCCGCGCACGAGGTGTTCGAGGCGGCGGAAGCCCGCCTCGGTGACCTGGCGACCGGTGTCGCGAACCTGGCGGACACGGTCGAAGCGGCCGATGCGCTGGCGCAATCCTCGGCCCGGAGCCTCGAACAGGCGAGCGGGCGGACGCGCGAGGATATCGAAGCCCTGGAGACGGCGGGTGTGGCGGCGCGGGCCGTGTTGGCGGATGGCACGCGGGTCGCGGCGTGCGCGCGCGAAGACCTGGCGACGACCGCGGCGGCGCTGGAGGCGGCCATGGCCCGCGGCGCCCGGGCGGTAGAGGGTGCCGCGGCTCAACTGCAGGGGGAGGGTGCGCGCGGCGGCCAGGCGGCCCGGAACCTCGCCGAAGAGATCGAGACGCTGAACCAGGCCGCCCGCGAGGGCGAGGCGCGGTTGGTGCAAGGCGTGACGGCGATGGGGGAGGAGGCCCGGCGACGCCAGGGGGAAAGCGCGCAGGAGCTCGAACGGCTCGCTCAGGCGGGACGTGAACTCGGCCAGCGCCAGGAACGGATCGCCGGGCTGCTGGCCACCCTGATCGCGCGGGTCGACAGTGCGGAAAGCCGCCTGGATGGTCAGGCCGAAAGCCTGGCGGCCAAGGCCGAGGTGGCCGGCGCGGCGATCGCCGGGGCCGGCGAGCAGGCCACGGCCCGGGCGGCAACCCTGGAAGCCCGCCTCGACGCCTTGTCGCAAACGACGGAGCGGCAGATCGCCCGCCTGGCGGCGCAACTCGAAAGCCTGGACGCCCTGGCGGTCCGGGTGCCGAGCGAGGCGGACCTGGCGGCCGACGCCCGCGCGGCCGACTTCCTCGCCCGGCAGGCCCGCCTCGACGAGGCCGTCGCGGCCCTGGGCGTCGACACGAGCCGGCTGGACGGTTCTGAAGCCTCTGAGGGCGGTCTGCTCGGCCGCCTGGGCCGGCGCGGCGAGGCGGGTCCCGCCGCTCGCCTCGCCCGCGCCTGGGCGGACGACGCGGCGTTTCGCGCCCTGGTGACGGACTATGTCGCGACCTACGAGGCCTTCATGGCCGGAATCGAGCATGACGCACGGGGCGAGATCACGCGGGACATGATGCGCAATTCCGATGCCGGCAAGCTCTATCGCCTGTTGAAGGATCTCCGCGCGTCGGGTTGAGGGCTATTCCGCCGCCGCGCGCCGACCGCCCTCGCGGCCGTCGAGGGTTGCGCCCTCGGCCAGCATGTCCTCGATCCGGGCCTCGTCCAGGCCGGCTTCGCGCAACACCTCGACGCTGTGCTCGCCGAGGCGGGCCGGCAGGGTGCGGATTTCCGCCGGCGTCTTGGAGAAGCCGACGCTCGGACCGGCCAGGCGAATACGGCCCTCGCTCGGATGGTCGAACTGTTGGAACAGTCCGACCGCGTCGAGATGTGGGTCCGCCGCCAGTTCGCCCAGGGGCGTCGCCCGGCCGTTCGGCACGTCGGCCGCCTCCAGCACCGCCAGCAGCTCTTCCGTGTTCCAGCCCGCGACGCATTCGGCGACCAGGGCGTAAAGCTCGCCGATTTTTTCGCTGCGGGTCTTCGGGTCCGTGACGCGGGCATCGTCGCCCAGCGCCGGCCGGCCCATGGCGGTGAAGAAGGCGCGCCACTGCTTGGTGTTGTAGGGCAGGACGCAGACATGGCCGTCGGCGGTCTCGTAGGGCCGGCGGTATTCGACCATCGAACGCTCGTAGCCCGCCGGGCCCGTCGCCGGCTCGAAGCTCTGGCCCGAAGCGTGCTCGACCAGGTTGAAACCGACCAGGCTTTCCAGCATCGGCACCTCGACCAGCTGGCCCTCGCCGGTCCGCTCGCGACTGAACAGCGCGGCGAGCGTCGCGTGCACGGCGAACTGCGAGCCGATCTTGTCGCAGATCGAGGCGTTGACGAAGCGCGGCGGCCCGGACCGCCCGCCCTGCATGTCCGCCATGCCCGACAGACCCTGGATGATGTCGTCGTAGGCCGGCCGCGGCCCGTAAGGCCCGTCCTGGCCGAAGCCGACCAGGGCGACGTAGACCACGCGCGGGTTCACCGCGACGCAGTCGTCATAGCCGAGGCCGAGACGGGACATCGCCGCCGGGCGGATCGAGGAGATGACGACGTCGACGCCGCGCACCAGCTCCAGGCAGGCGGACTGCGCGCTTTCCTTCTTCAGGTCGAGGACGACGCAGCGCTTGTTGCGGTTGGCGTTCAGGAAGAAATGGCCCATGCCGGGATTGCGGAACGGCGTGATGCCGCGGGTGATGTCGCCTTCGGGCGCCTCCACCTTGATGACCTCGGCCCCGTAATCGCCGAGGATCTGCGTGCCGTAGGGTCCGAAGCCGACGGTGGTGAGATCGAGAATGCGGATTCCGGCGAGTGGTCCAGGCATGGTGAAACTCCCTGAAGGTGACGACGCATCTCGGCGCCTGGCACGATAACGCCTCAGCCACGGCCGACGAAGGGCATCTTCGTCGCCATGACCGTGGTGGAAAAGACGTTGGCGTCGAGCGGCAGGCCCGCCATGAAGCGGACCGCCTCGACGACGTGGGCGACGTCCATGATCGGTTCCGCCGCCTGGCCGCCGTCCGGTTGCAGCATGGCGGCCTCGTTGCCGTCCCACATCTCGCTCGCCGCGTTGCCGATGTCGATCTGTCCGCAGGCGATGTCGTGCGGTCGGCCGTCGAGGGCGATCGTCTTGGTAAGGCCGGTCAGCGCGTGCTTGGAGGCCGCGTAGGCCGCCGAATGCGGCCGCGGGGTTTGTGCGGAGACGGAACCGTTGTTGACGATGCGCCCGCCCGCCGGGCTCTGCCGTTTCATCAGGGCGACGGCGGCCCGGGCGCAGAGGAAGGCGCCGGTCAGGTTGACGTCGATGACGCGGCGCCAGTCGGCGGGATCCAGCTCGTCGATCGGTTTCACCGGCGCGTCGATGCCCGCGTTGTTGAACAGCAGGTCCAGCCGTCCGAAGTCCGATTCCAATCGTTCGAAGAGCGCCGCGACCTCGCCCTCGTCGGCGACGTCGGTGGGGACGGCCCGAACGTCCTCGCCACAACGCTTCGCCGTTTCGTCCAGCGCCGTCCGGCGCCGCCCGGCCAGGACCAGGCGCCAGCCGTCGGCCGCCAGCGCGACCGCCACGGCCCGGCCGATGCCGCTGCCGGCCCCGGTGATCAAGGCGACCCGTCGCTGTGTCATGCCTGGCTCCTCACGGCTGGATGATGACCTTGCCCATGACCTCGCGGTCTTCCAGCAGGCGGACGCCTTCGCGTGCTTCTTCCAGGGGCAGGATGGAATCGATTTCCGGTTTCAGTCGGCCGTCGGCGACCAGATCCAGCAGCCCCGTCAAATCCTCCCGCCGCCAACCGTTGGAGCCCTTGATGTCGAGCTCGTAAGTCCAGATGTAGCGGATGTCGGTCTTCGGATCGTAGCCGGCGGTTGCCCCGCAGGTCAGCATACGCCCGCCCAGGCGCAGCGCGCGGAGTGATTTGGCCCAGGTATCGCCGCCGGTGAAGTTGACCACCACATCGACGCCGCCCTCGGCGCGCAGTCGGGTTGGCCGGCCGTAGTGGCTGCGCACCCAGGCGACCCAGTCCTCCTCGACGTAGTTGACCAGATGGTCGGCGCCCATCGCCGCCAGCCGGTCGAGCTTGGCGGGGCTGGAGGCGCAGGCGACGACCTCCGCGCCGGCGAGCTTGGCGAGCAGCACGCAACAGGTCCCGACCCCGCCGCTGGCGCCGAGCACCACGATCTTCTCGCCGGCGGCAATGCGTCCGTTGGTGATCATCATGCGATGTGCCGTGCCGTAGGCGACGGGAAGTGCCGCGGCATCGGCGAAGGAAACCCGGTCGTCGAGGCGGATCAGCTGGCGCGCGTTCACGGCACAATACTCGGCGAGGCCGCCGTGCCGCGTCTCCCCCATCAGGGTGCCGTCCTCCCAGTCCGTCGGGTCGACCAGCACGCGGTCGCCGATCGACCAGCCCTCGACGCCCGGTCCCAGTTCGGCGACCTCGCCGGCCAGATCGAGGCCCATGATGATCGGCATCGGTACCTTGATGCCGGGCATGCCGCGCCGGGTGAAGACGTCGTGGTAGTTGAGGGAACAGGCACCGACCTTGATCACGACCTCGCCCGGGGCCGGGGTGGGATCGGTGAACGCCGCCTCGAAACCCAGTTCCTCGGGTTCACCGTGGCGGTGGACGACGGCTGCACGCATGTGGGACCTCGCTTCGCTTCGCAATTGCGAGAGGGATACCCGCTACGGCGTATGAAGGCTAGACGCCCGCCTCGCCGACTTCCGCGAGGGCGCGGCTCGTCAACGCGTTGCGGTCGATCTTGTTGGTCGCCGCCAGCGGCAGGCGGTCGAGCA
Source organism: uncultured Alphaproteobacteria bacterium (assembly GCA_951812805.1). Classification (GTDB taxonomy): domain Bacteria; phylum Pseudomonadota; class Alphaproteobacteria; genus JASLMY01. The sequence continues at coordinate 39,466 of CATOSZ010000007.1, forward strand.
GGAAAACCCGGCGGGGATGCTGATAGGCCGGCCCGTTGGCGAGCGCGTGTGCCTTGATCGCTGCTTCGTCCAAGCCGCTCTCCGCGCGGGCGACGACGAAGGCGACCGGCTTCTCGCCCTTGATTTCGTCCGGCACGGGGACGACGCAGGCTTGCAGGATGTCGGTGTGGCGCTCCAGCATGACCTCGACGTCGCCCGGATAGACGTTCTCGCCGCCGCAATTGAACATGTCGTCCGCGCGGCCGACGAAATAATAGAAGCCGTCAGAATCGCGATGCATGACGTCGCCGCTGTCGTACCAGCCGTCGGCGGTCATCCGCTCCGCCGTCTTCTCCGGCAGATTGTGATAGCCGGGCATCATCGCCGGCGTCTTCATCTGCAGGACGCCGTCGTCGCTCTCCCGGCCCGCGGTATCGATCAGGCGCACGCCGGCGCCCGGCACCGGATAGCCGATCGCCGTATCGGGCCGGGCCAGGCCATCTGGATGCGGGCCGAAGACGCCGGCGCCGGCCTCCGTCGTCCCATAGGCGTTGGCGACACCGGCGCCGGGAAAGATCCGCTTTACCTGGTCCATCAGCTTCTGCGTCACCGGCGAGGATCCGGTCAGCACGAACTGGACCGAGGACAGGTCGGCCGCGGCGAGCGCTTCCTCCTCGCGCGCCACCATGGCCAGCATGGTCGGCACGGAGGTGATGAAGCTGCAGCGATGGTCGTGGATCGCCCGGATGTAGCTCTGCGCCGTGAACTCCGGCAGCAGCACGATGCACGCCATGTTGGCGACGGCCGTCTTCGTCGAGATCAGCGCGTTCATGTGATAGAGCGGTGCCGCCACCAGGAAGCGATGGTCGGAGACGTCGGGATCGACCTTGCGCCGGGTTTCGATCACCCAGATCTGTCCCGAATGGCTGAGCGGCACGCCCTTCGGCCGTCCCGTCGAGCCGGAGGTATAGAGGAACATGCCGATGTCGCCGTCGCCCTGGGCCACCGTTTCGAATGGTCCGGGATCGCTGAGCGCATCGAAGCCGTCCGTACCCGCCGCCCCGAAGACCACGGTGTCGATGCCGTCCGGACAATCGGCCAGGCGGGCCTCGTCGGTCAGGACCAGGCGGGCGCCGCAATCGCGGATGATGAAATGCACGGTCTCGCGGGCGAAGCGGTAGCTCACCGGCACGGCGACCAGGCCCGCCATCATGGCGCCGAAATAGCCGGTGACGAACTCGCGCCGGTTGGCGGAGAGGATCGCGACCCGCTCGCCTGATACCAGGCCGCGGGCCAGCAGGCCGCGCGCAACGGCCCGGCACTCGTCGCGAAGCGCCTCGTGGCTCAAGGTCACCGGGCGGTCGGGATCCAGCAGGTCGACGAGCGCGGTGCGCGACATGTCCGCGTCCCCCGGCCAGAGATCGCCCATGTTGGTCGGCGTCATGGCGTTCATGCCTCCAATCTCAGTCCCGCCTGGCGCAGCAGCGGCAGCACCCGGGCGCCGAAGAATTCCAGGTCAGGGAGGAAGTCGAAGAAGTTGATCTGCACGCCGTCGATGCCCGCGTCCTTCAGCCGCTGGAAATAGTCGACGATCTGCTCGGGGGAGCCGACCAGATGCACGTTGCCGCCGACCGCCCAGGTTGCCTTCTTGTGGCCGCGCCAGGACGCCTGATCGCCGGAGCGGAAGGCGCCGACGAAATTATCGAGGGCGACCTTGTCGGCTCCGGCCAGGATGCGACGGTATTGCGCGCGGGCCTCGCGTTCGCTGTCGCGGCAGATGACGTGCGGGTTGATCAGGATCTTCACCTCGCGCCCCTCCGCGGCGGCGGCGGCGCGGACCTTCGCCGTGTGCTCGGGCAGCGAGGCGATCGCCGCCTCGGCTTCGGCGCCGCCGGGGGAGGTGACGAAGATCAGGTCCGAATGGCGCGCCGCATAGGCGATCCCGGCCGGCGAGCTGCCGGCGTTCACCAGCACGATCCGCTTATTGGCCGGCTTGGGCGCGACATAGGCCCCCTCGGTCCGCCACCAGCGCCCCTCGAAGTCGAGCGGGCGGTCCTCCGCCCACAGGCGGCGCATGACCCCGGTGAACTCGTCGGCCATGGCATAGCGCTCGTCGTGGGGGATCGGCGCCTGGCCGAACATGCGGAACTCGCTCTCCTTGTAGCCGGTGACGACGTTCAGGCCCCAGCGCCCGCCGCTCATGTGATCGATCACCGCGCCGTATTTCGCCAGGTGCAGCGGATGCCAGCCATAGAGGATATGCACCGTGGCGATCAGCAGCACCCGCTTGGTGAGCGGCGCCAGCCCGGCCGAGGTGATGAAGGGGTCGAGGGTGTTCTCGCGAAACTTGATGTCGCCGCCGTAGCCGTCCTTGCCGAGCCATTGGGCGAGCGCAAAGACCAGGTCAAAGCCCATCTCGTCCGCCCGCTGCGCCAGGCGGGCGTTGTAGTCGAAGCTCCAGTCCGTGCCGCGCGCCGCGGCCGAAGGGCTCCAGGCGCCCTGCTGGTGGGGCAGGAACAGGCCCAGCATCAGGGGATGTCGCGTCGCCTCGCGCAGCGCCTTGTGCACCCGTTGGCGCGGTCGTTTCGCCATGACCCTCTCCCGTTCTCAGGCTATCGGCGCCAGCGCGCCACCACTCTCGGCCGAAAGATAGGCCGCATCGACGATCCGCATTACCCGTTCGAGATCGCCGAGGCCGGCGACGGGCGTCCCGCCGCGTCCCGCCTCCGCCAGCGTCCGCGCCGCGAACGCGGCATAGAGCGGGTCGGTGTCGAGATCGACGTCGATCGCCTCGCCCGCGCCCTCGTCTCCGCCGGCATAAAGCGCGATGCCGTCCTCGCGACTGCGCACGAAGCGGTCCTCGCCGACCAGGGTGAAGGAATATTCCCGCTTCGCCGAGTTATCGGGAAAGGCATAGCCGGTCTCGATCATCGCCGACGTGCCGTTCGACAGGGCGAGGGAGAGCATCGCGTAATCCTCGACCGCGCCGCCGTGCAGCGCCGTGCCGGTCCGCGCATAGACCCGCGTCACCTCCCCGCCTAGAAGGTTCAACGAGAAGTCGATGAAATGATTGGCGAGGTTCATCAAGGCCCCGCCGCCGGAGCGCGCGGGATCGAGCATCCAGGCGCAGTCGGTGCGGGGATAGCGTTCGGGCGGCCCGGCGAAGAAACGCCATGAGGCGGAGGTGAAGCGTGCCCGCTCCGCCGCCAACCTCCGGGCCAGCGGGCCGATGCGCTGGATGAACGGCACGGCGACATAGAGCCCGCGCGCGTCCGCGGCCCGGGCGAGGCGCGCGACCTCCGCCCCGTTCAGGCCGGCCGGCTTTTCGATGGTGAAGGACACACCCTTGTCGACCAGGGCGAGGCCGAGGCCTGCCATCTCGTCGTGCCGGCCGAAGCAAAAGGCGAAGTCGAATTCGGCCTCGGCGATCAGGCGCAAGGGATCGTCGAAGGCGGGACAACCGAAGCGCGCCGCTTCCCGCTCGCGCGGGCCGGCCTGGCGATCCGACAGGGCGACCACCTCCACCCCCGGCACGGTCAGCGCCGGGACGTAGAGTGGATAATGCCAGTGCGATACTTCGATCAGCGCCACGCGCATGGCCGAGCCCTCCCGATCCCCATCCTATCGCCCCGGCGGCACGGCGCCAAAGCGGGGCCGGTGGGCTAGCCCGTCAATAATGGGTCGTTGACTCTGAGATAAATATCTTAGAGGCTTAACTATATTGAGAACGACATTCTGCAATAGGGGGAGAAAATGGCAAAGGATTGGTCGATCGAAGGCCGTTATGCCGAGTGGTGCAGTTGCACATTGGGGTGTCCGTGCGAATCGATGGAGGCGCCGTCCGAGGGCCATTGCACCGGCGCGGTCGCCTTCGAGATCGAGAAAGGGCATTGCGAGGGTGTGTCGCTGGACGGCATGAAGGTCGTCGCGACGTTCTATTTCCCGCGTGCCATCCATCACGGCGACGGGCATATGCAACCGATTTTGGAGGAGGGCATCAGCGATGCGCAGCGCGATGCCATCTTCTATATCCTGAGTGGCGAGGATCAGCCCGTCGGCACGATGTTCCAGATCTTCAGTGTCATCGTCGATCACCATCACGATCCCGTCTTCACGACGATCGACTTCGATTGGGACATCAAGGCCCGGACGGCGCGGGTCGAGGTGCCGAATTCGCTTCGCGTTCGCTCCGAACCGATCCGCAATCCCGTCACCGACGACGCGCATCGGATGATCACGGTGCTGCCCGACGGCTGGATGTTCCACGAGGCGGAAGGCGTGGCCGGCTTCGCCAAGAGCACCGGCGACCTGAAGTTCGACCTCAACCGGGCACACAGTTCGCTCGCCCACGTCGCATGGGGCCCGAACGGCCTGAAATACGACCTGGCCGAATCGCGCCGTCGCTTTCCGCTGACCTGAACCGGTCACTGTTCCGGCAAGCCCGCCTCACGAAGCTTGTCGAGCGAGTTCCACAGGATGGAACGACGGCGACAGAACTCGATCGACAGCGCCGGCTGAAGCGCCGTCGCCCGGTCCACCGCCGCCTCGGCCTCGGACAATCGCCCAACGTTCGCCAGGGCGGCGGCAAGGTGCAATTGGGGCAGGAATCCGCCGCCCGGAATCCGACAGGCCCGCCGGCAATAGGCGATCGCCTCGTCCTGTCGCCCGAGCATGCGCAAAGCGGTTCCCTTGACCATCAGGGGCCGCCAGCGCAAGGGGTCGCGGGGACTGAGCCGAAGCGCCGTGTCGAAATGGGGCAGCGCCCGCTCGGCCCGGCGGGCGCCTATGTGATAGGCCAGGCCCATGCCGAAATGACCCCAGGCCGAGTTGGGATTGACCGATATCGCCGTGCGCATGTCTTCGAACGCCGTTTCGAAGTCGCCTTCGGTGATGTGAATCCGGCCCAAAACGAAGTGTGCCACCGGATCGTGCGGATCAAGAGACACCGCCCGTTCGGCGAGAGCCTTGGCGCGGGCCGCCGTCGTCGTCGCATCCTCCGCCTGATCGTACTGCGACAAGGTCCAGAGGGAATAGGAGAGGTGGGCATGCGCCGCCGCGAAATCCGGGTCGAGCGCGATGGCGTCCTCGAAGAATTTTATCGATGGAGCGCGATCGATGGCGTTGGTGCGGTACCAGAGCGAAAGGCCGCGCTGCATCAACTCCCAGGCATCGAGGGTGTCCGGCCGTTTGCGTTCGGCGCGTTCTCGTTCGTGCGCGCCGATCTCCGGCTCGACCGCGACCACGATCTGCTCGGTGATCCGGTCCTGCAGGTCGAAGACGTCGTCGAGCGTACCGTCGAAGCGGTCCGCCCACAGATGGTTCCCGCTGGCGGCGTCGATGAGCTGGGCTGTGATGCGGACCCGGTCGCCCGCCTTGCGGACGCTGCCTTCGACGACATACTGCACGCCGAGGTCCCGGCCGATCCCGGCAATGTCGCCCGCCTGGCCCTTGTAGGTGAAGGAGGAGTTCCGGGCGACGACGAACAGGGACCGGAAACGGGAGAGCGCCGTGATCACGTCCTCGGCGATGCCGTCGGCGAAATATTCCTGCTCGGGATCGCCCGACATGTTGTCGAAGGGCAGCACCGCGATCGAAGGCTTGTCGGGGAGTGCCAGTTGGGTCTCGCCGACAGGCTCGACCGGTTCGGCAGGCCAGTGCCAGACCCTGACCGCCTCGGCGATGTTCTTCAGCTCGCTTTCGCCGCCGTCGCGGAAAACGAGGTCCAGCCGGCCGCGCACCTGGCGCATCACGTCGTCCGACACGCAGACGCCGTCGGGCGCCGCCTCCCCTTCCAGTCGCGCGGCTATGTTGACCCCGTCGCCCAGGATGTCATCCCCATCCACCGCCACATCGCCCAGGTTGACGCCGATGCGCAGGCGGATACGCGCGGCCTCGGGCACGTCGGCGTTGCGCTCCACCATCGCCCGCTGGATGGCGACCGCGCATTCGACGGCCGCCACGGCGCTCGGAAACTCGACCAGGCGGCTATCGCCGGCCGTGCCGACGAGGCGGCCGCCATGAGCTTCGGTGACGGGATCCCACACCTCCGAGCGATGCGCGTGCATGGCGGCCAGCGTGCCGGCCTCGTCCGCCGCCACCATCCGGCTGTAGCCGACGATGTCGGCGGCAAGGATGGCGGCGAGCCTATGGGTGGGCGCACTCATGACACGATCGGCTCCGCCGCCGTCTCCGGCAGGCCGGCCTTGCGCAGGCTGGCGACCAGGCTCTCGCGGGTCGTCTCGTGCATGCCGACGAAGGTCTCACGGACGAAATCGAGGGAAAGCCTCGGTTGAAGCCGCCGCGCGGCTTCCATGGTATCCCCGGCCTCGGCCCTCTGGCCGGCCTCGGCGAGACAGGCGGCGAGGTGCATCCGGGGAATGGCGCCGACGTTCGGCACCCGGCAGGCCGCCCGCGCGCAATCGAGTGCCGCATCGGCCTCGCCTAGAGTCCTGAGCGCGGAAGCCTTCAACATCAACACCACCCAGCGTAGCGGGTCGCGCGGGTTGAGCCGGAGCGCGGTATCGAAATGCGGCAGCGCTTCGCCGGGCTCGCCGGCGCCGTATTGCAGCGCGAAGCCGAGACCGAAGTGGCCCCGGGAGAAATTCGGATTGAGCTCGATGGCAGTCCGCATCGCGCCGAGCGCCATCTCGATCTCGCCGTCGAGGACGTGCAGGCGTCCGAGCACGAAATGGGCCATCGGATCCTCGGGATCGAGGCTCGCCGCGCGTTCGGCGATGGCGCGGGCGGTGGCGGCGGTTTCGCCGATGTCGCTCGCAAAACCCATCACGATCGTCGACCAGAACACATTGGCCAGATTCGCGTGGGCCTGGGCGAAGCTCGGGTCCTGGGTCGTCGCCAGGCACAGCAGGCGAACGGCCTCATCGTAGTCCGCTTTGGTGAAGCTATACACGTGCGACAGCCCGCGCTGGAAGGTTTCCCAGGCGTCCATGTTTTCCGGCGGCTTGCGTGTCGCGCGATCTCGCTCGCGGGCCTCGATCTCGGGCTCGATGGCGATGACGATTCGTTCCGTGATGCGGTCCTGAAGCTCGAAGACGTCCTCCAGGACACCGTCGAAGCGGTCGGCCCAAAGGTGCTTGCCACTCGCCGCGTCGATCAGCTGCGCCGTGATGCGGACCCGGTTGCCGGCCTTGCGCACGCTCCCCTCGACCACATAGCGCACGCCCAGCTCCCGGCCGATCCGGGTCACGTCGACCGCATGGCCCTTGTAGGTGAACGACGAGTTCCGCGCGATCACGAAGAGGGAGCGGAACCGGCTGAGCGTGGTGATGACGTCTTCCGCGATGCCGTCGGCAAAATATTCCTGTTCGGGGTCGCCGGACATGTTTTCAAAGGGCAGAACGGCGATCGAGGGCTTGTCGGGCAACGCCAGGGCGGGCGGTGCCGCCTCCGTGGTCGCCGCGCCCGCCCAATGCCAGGTCTGAACCGGCTGGGCGATGTTCTTCAGCGCGACCGCGCCGCCGTCGCGGAAGTCGACGTCGAGCTTGCCGCGCAACTGGCGGGCCACGTCGTCGGAGACGCAGATCCCGCCGGCCGCCGCCAGCGCCTCCAGGCGGGCGGCGACGTTGACGCCGTCGCCCAGGATGTCGTCGCCCTCGACCGCGACCTCGCCGAGGTTGATGCCGATGCGGAGCGTCACCCGGCGGTCTTCGGCGAGATCGGCGTTGTGCGCCGTCACCCCATCCTGCACGGCGAGCGCGCATTCGACCGCCGCCACGGCGCTTTGAAACTCGACCAGGATGCCGTCGCCGGCGGTGGAGACGATACGCCCGCCATGGGCCGCACTTTCGGGTTCCCAGAACGCGGCCCGGTAATCGCGGAGCGCGGCGAGCGTGCCGGCCTCGTCGGCCGCGACGAGCCGGCTGTAGCCGACGACGTCGGCCGCCAGGATCGCCGCCAGTCTCCGCTCGGTCCGTGACATCGCCGCCTTCACACTCCTGTTTCGCAGGTGGCGTACTTTAGCGTGTACGCCAATTCGCGCTCAATCCGGCAGGCCGGCGCGGCGCAGGCCGTCGAGGAAGCGCGCCTGGTCGCCTGCATCGGCGAAGGGCATCCAGCTGCGTCGCCATTGCGCGACGTCCGGGCGCAGGCGGCGATAGTCGTCGAGGGCGGCCCGCGCCGCCGCCGCGTCGCCCGCGAGGCCGAGGGCGGCGGCGAGATGAAGGTAGGGTTCGGGATGTTCCGGCTGCAGGGCGATCGCCTGCCGGGCCCAGTCCTCGGCCTCGCCATAACGGGCGGCGACGAAGTGGGCGAGCGCGCCATAGGTCAGGAACACGTTGAGACGGGGATCGTTCGGGCTGAGGCTGCGGGCTTTCTCGATGTGCGCCAACGCCTCGTCCGGCCGCCCCATCAGACCGAGGGCGACGCCGACCCCGTTGTGGGCGTGCGCATAGGAAGGATTGCACTCGGCCGAACGGATCGCCGCGGCGAGGCCCGCCGCATGGTCGCCGCGGCGCAGGTGCGCGACGCACAGGGTGAAATGGGCGATGTAGTCGGCGCCGTCCAACCGCACGGCGCGCCGCGCATGCTGCATGACCCGGTCCAGCGTCCCGTCGTCGAAGGCGGCGAAATCGAACTGCATGTCGCGGTGATAGGCGAAGGCGAGGCCGGCGTGCGCCCGCCCGTAGTCGGGATCGAGGTCGAGGGCCCGGGCGAACATCTCCTTGGCGCGGAGGTTGTTCGCCTCGGAGAAATCGTTCAGGCAGGCGAGGCCCTGCAAGGCGCAGTCCCAGGCGCCGAGATCGCGCGGCGGCAGCGCGATGAGCCGCTTGTGCTCGCTCCGCTCCAGCTCCGGCACCACGACGGCGACGATGCCCTGGGTCAGCTCGTCCTGCAACGCGAAGATGTCGTCGAGGGTGCGGTCGTAACGCTCGGCCCAGACGTGGTGGCCGGTCTCCGCGTCGATCAGCTGGGCGGTGACGCGGACCCGCTCGCCGCCCTTGCGCACGCTGCCCTCCAGCACATAGCGCGCGCCCAGACGCTCACCCACCTCGCGGATATCGGGCGAGGTGCCCTTGTAGGCGAAGCTGGAATTGCGCGCGACCACGGGGAAAGACCGCCAGAGTGAGAGCGCGGTGATGATGTCCTCGGACAGGCCGTCGGCGAAATATTCCTGTTCCCCGTCCCCCGACAAGTTGTCGAAGGGCAGCACGGCGACGGCCGGGCGTTCGCGCACCGCTTCCAGGGTGCGGGCGATCTCCGCCGCCTCACCGGCGCCCTCGAGCTCGATGGCGTAGACATGCACCGGCTCGGGCACGTTCTTCACCCGTTGCGGGCCGAGGTCGACGAAGGTCGCCTCGAGCTTGCCGCGCACCTGGCGCCAGACGTCGCCCGACAGGCAGATCCCGCCGGGCTCGGCCAGCGCCTCCAGCCGGGCGGCGATATTGACCCCGTCGCCGAAGATGTCGCCGTCCTCGACCACCACCTCGCCGAGATTGACGCCGACACGCAGGCGGATGCGGCGCTCCTCGGCGACGTCGTCGTTGCGGGTGGCCATGCCGCGCTGCACGGCGAGCGCGCTCTCGATCGCGGCCACGGCGCTCTGGAATTCGATCAGCAGGCTGTCACCGGCGGTGCCGACGACACGGCCGCCGTGCGCCGCGGTGGTCGGATCCCACAACTCGCGGCGATGCGCGCGCATCGCCGACAGCGTACCGGCCTCGTCGGCGGCCAGCAACCGGCTGTAGCCGACGACGTCGGCCGCCAGGATCGCGGCGAGGCGGCGGGTTGTGGCGGACATGGAGAAGCCTCCGGGAAATATCGCGTCCAATGTAGCGGTTTTCGCGCAACCTTGATAACGGCGGCCCCGCTCCCTATTCTAAAGGTCTGGGGTTCGCGATCGCCCCGTGAGGCGTCAGCCTGAGAGTCGCGCCTGCAACCCTGAAAATGAAGGGAGGGCGCCTCGTGGCCTCACCAACCGAAATCACCGTCACTCAACTGACCCGCCGGATCGGCCTGCCCGATTGCCCGGACATCGTTGACGTCCGCATCGACGAGGACTGGGACCTCGACCCCCGCCTGCTGCCGGGTGCCCGGCGTCTGCCGCACGACGATCTCGAACGCTGGGCGAGCGACTATGCCGGCCGCAAGGTCGTCGTGGTCTGTCAGGCGGGCAAGAAGCTCAGCCAGGGGGTCGCAGCCCTCCTGCGCCAGGACGGCATCGACGCGGAAACCCTGGAAGGCGGCTTCGCCGCCTGGGCGGCGGCCGAGGGCCCGGCCATCGTCGAGGCCAAGCTGCCGCCACGCGACGCGCGCGGCCGCACGGTCTGGGTCACCCGCCTACGCCCGAAGATCGACCGCATCGCCTGTCCCTGGCTGATCCGCCGCTTCGTCGACCCGCGTGCCGCCTTCCTCTTCGTCTCGGCCGATGAGGTCGAACGGGTGGCCGAACGCTTCGCCGCCACCCCCTTCGATATCGAGGACGGCTTCTGGAGCCACCGGGGCGAGGCCTGCACCTTCGACACAATGCTGGAGGAGTTCGCCCTGAACACCGCCCCCCTCGCCCGCCTGGCGCGGATCGTGCGCGGTGCGGACACGGACCGCCTCGACCTGGCGCCGGAGGCGGCCGGGCTGCTCGCCGCCTCGCTCGGCTTCTCGCGGATGTACCGCGACGACCTCGAACAGCTGGAACAATCGATGGCGCTCTATGACGCGTTCTATCGCTGGTGCCGGGACGCGGTGGGCGAGGGCCACGACTGGCCGCCGGCCAAGAGCGGGGGACGGGGTCAATGAGCCGGAGCGACACCGCCGTCACGGCGGAGCCCGGGGCCGGGATCGGCGGTTATCCCGACCTGGCGACGGCGACCCGGGTGTGGCTGCGCATCGGCTGCCTCTCCTTCGGCGGCCCGGCGGGGCAGATCGCGCTGATGCACCGCGAGGTGGTGGAGGAGCAGCGTTGGATCGGCGAGAAGCGCTTCCTGCACGCCCTCAATTTCTGCTCCCTCCTGCCGGGGCCGGAAGCGCAGCAGCTGGCGACCTACCTCGGCTGGCTGCTGCACGGCGCCAAGGGCGGCTTCATCGCCGGCCTGCTGTTCATCCTGCCGGGCGCGGCGGTGATGCTGGCGCTGTCGGCGGTCTTCGTCACCGCCGGCGAGGTGCCGGCGGTCGCCGCCGTGTTCTTCGGCCTGAAGTGCGCCGTGCTGGTGATCGTGCTGCAAGCCCTGGTCAAGGTGGCGGAGCGCGCGTTGAAGGGCCGCGTGCCCTGGGCGATGGCGATCGCCGCCTTCACGGCGCTGTTCCTGTTGGGCATCCCCTTCCCGGCGGTCGTGCTGGGCGCGGCGTTGATCGGCGCGGCCTTGCCGAAATGGTTTCAGCCGGCGAGCCACGGCAGCGCGTCGGCGGACGGCGAGGCGGTGCTCGACCAGGCGATGGCCCGGGACCCTGACTTCGCCCGCCGGCGCGAACGGGGCGCCCGGCGGGCCGGCCTGCTGGCGCTGGCGCTCTGGGCCGCGCCGGTCGTCGCATTGGTGCCGCTCGCGGGCCTGTGGGGCGATGTCGCCTGGTTCTTCTCCAAGATGGCGGTGGTGACCTTCGGCGGCGCCTACGCGGTGCTGGCCTATGTCGCGCAGGAGGCGGTCACCGGCTACGGCTGGCTGGCGCCAGGCGAGATGCTGACCGGCCTGGGCCTGGCCGAGACGACGCCCGGACCGCTGATCCTGGTGTTGCAGTTCGTCGGCTTTCTCGCCGGCCATGGCGCGGCCGGGGGGCCGGGCGGGATCGTCGGCGGCGTCGCGGCGAGCGTGCTGACGCTGTGGGTCACCTTCGCCCCCTGCTTCGCCTTCGTCTTCCTGGGCGCCCCGATGATCGAGCGGATCCGCGAAAAGCGGGCGCTGGCCGCCGCGCTCACGGCGATCACGGCGGCGGTCGTCGGCGTCATCGCCAACCTCGCGCTCTGGTTCGGCCTGCGCGTCGTCTTCGCCGAGCTGAAACCGGTGGCGCTCGGACCGGTCGATATCGAGCTGCCGGTGCCGGCCAGCATCGATCCGCTGGCGGCGGCGATCACCGTCGTCGCGGCGATCGCGCTGTTCCGCTTTCAGCTGGGCGTCATCAAGACCCTGGCGCTGGCGAGCGGCATCGGCCTCGTTTGTCGGGCCGGCCTCGGCTGGTAGGGGCGAGCCGCGTCAGCGCCCCTTGAACACGGGGCTTCGCTTTTCGCGAATGCTGGCGCGGCCCTCTTCCCCGTCCTCGCTGTTGGAGACGATGTCGGTCTGGGCGCGGGCGATGCCGGCGGCCTCGGTTGGCCCCTTGGGAATGACATGTTGCGTGAACCGCTTCAGGGTCGACATGACGAGGGGCGCGTTGCCGGCGAGCTTGGTGGCGTACTCCATCGCCGTCGCCATCACCTGGTCGCTGGGCACCACCTTGTTGACGAAACCGACCTCGTAGGCCCGCTGAGCGGTCATGTCTTCGCCGACCAACAGCAGCTCCATTGCCACCTTGTGCGGGATGCGGGCCACCAAGCCGCTGATCAAGCCACCGGTGAAGCCCAGCTTGGCTTCGGGATAGCTGAACCTGGCGTCTTCCGACATCACACAGAGATCGGCCATCTGCACCAGCACCATGGCGCCGCCGACGCACCAGCCGTTTACGGCGGCGATCACAGGCTTGTCGACCGGCACGCCGATGCTCGGCATGAAGGACCAGAGATCGCCCGGCGCCCGTAGATCCGCACCGGCGGAGAACACCTTGTCGCCGGCGCCGGTCAGAATCGCCACCTTGTCGTCGCTGGCATTGAAGCGTTGCCAGGCCGCCTTCAGACCCTCGCCGACTTCCGTGTTCAGGGCATTGGCCTTGTCGGCCCGGTTGATGGTGATGACGGCGATGTCATCCTGACTTTCATAGGTGATGATGTCGGACATGGGCGGGTTTCAGCCTCCGATCGTCGGATTGGGAATGTGGACGCAGATCTATTCGGCGGCCTGCAGGCTCCGGGCGAGGTCGAAACCGTAGACGCGGTCGAGATCGAGATCGCGGGCGATCTGCATGCCCTTCTCCAGCGCCTCGCCCTCATAGGCCGAAAGCGGCTTGCGCAGCGGGCCCGCGGGCAGGCCGACGGCGGCCATCAGCGACTTGATCGGGATCGGATTCACCGCCGAATAGGCGTAGTGCAGCATCGGCAGGTTGCGCAGCCAGGCCTCGCGGAAGGCGAGCGTGTCCTGGTGGCTGTCCCACGGCTTGGAGATCACCGCCATCTCGCGCGGGATGATGTTGCCGGTCATGTTGGCGGTGCCGTGGCCGCCGAGGCTCATCATCGGCACCACGAGGCCGAGGTTGGGCGAGCAGCAGCACATCAGGCTCAAATCCGGGTTGGCCGCGGCGATCTGGGCGACCTGGGCGGTGCGCGCGGTCGATTCCTTCAACACCAGGACGTTCGGATGTTCGGCAATGCGCAGCACGTCGGCCGCGGTCAGGTCGGTCTGCACCCGGGGCGGATTGTTATAGATGCCGAGGGGGATTTCCGAGGCGTCGGCGACGTCGAGGAAGAAGCGGACGATGTCCTCGTTCGGCGCGCAGATATAGGGCGGGGCGGCGATGACGGCACCGTCGGCGCCTTCCGCCGCCGCTTGCGCCACATAGGCGATGGTCGATTCCGTCGTCGGTCCGGTACAGCCGTACCACATCTCCATGCCGGGCTTGCGGAATTTCAGCGTCTCGCGCACGACCGCGTGGCGTTCCTCCGCGCTCAGCATCGAGACCTCGCCGGAAGACCCCATGATCAGCAGGGCGCTGGTCAGGTTCTCGTCATGAAAATCGACCAGCGTGCGAAAGCCTTCGAAATCCAGGCTGTAGTCCTGGTTGAAGGGCGTGATCAGGGCGACGAACGAGCCGGTCAGGCGACGCTTGGCCATGGGTTGAACCTCCTTGGATGCGACGTGACGCCATAATGCGCGCTTTTGCGGTCCGTGCAAGGTCTGGCGGGCATGAAACCGGCAATCCGGCGGGCCCAGACTGGACTTCCTCCGCCTCGGCGGTTATGCAACGCGAATTCACCATGAACGTCCCGTCTCTGGAGGTCGAGAGCATTGAGCAAGCATGAGCCGAGTTTCGCCGATCGTTTGAACGTGGCGGCGAAGGCGAAGCAGAACCTGCTTGAAAAAGCCAAAGCGAAAGCCCCTGCCAACGATCCGAACTTCGCCGAACGCCAGGCGGCACGGCGGGAGCGGAGCCTGGCCCGCGAGGCGCGCGCCGCCGAACGCAGGGCCGCGAAGGAAGCCGAAAAAGCCCGCAAGGTCGCCGAGGAAGAAGCGCGCCTGGCCGCACTCGCCGCCGAAGAGGAGGCGAAGGAGGTCGAACGCGCCGAGGAGGCCGCCCGCGAAATCGCCCACGCGGCCGAGCGCAAGGCGGCACGGGACGCCCGCTACGCCGCCCGCAAGGCCCGCCAGAAAAAGAGATGGCCCGTTCGCGCCGCGGGTTCTTGCCGCTGCGAACCGGTATCGAGCCTCGCGTCAGCGCAGACCGTGTTGCGTTTCGACCTTGAAGGCCCGCCGTGGCGCGCCGAGGTTCGGGCGTCGTTCGTCGTTCTTGGCCGACCAACAGAGCGACCGCCCCGTATCCGTCAGACGGTACTCCTTGTACCAGTAAAATAATCGCTGCCACTCCAGCAGTTCGATGGGTCGCGCCATCTCCCGGCGGAACCAGGCAGCGGCGGCCCGGCCGAGGTCCGCGGGCGATTTGCCGGCGTGCGCGAGGCAACCGTATTCGTCCTGCGCCGGCGTCAGCTCGGTGACGTACTGTCCCGTCTCGTCCTCGCCGTGAATGAGCCCGAACGGCCCATAATCGATCCGCAAGTTTCTGACGACCTTGCGCCGCGCGCAGTCGGGGACATCCAACCCGAGCACGAGCCGATCCGCCCGTTGATAGACCTGCGCGTGCCGGGGATCGGCATCGGTCCATTGCCGTGCCGCCGCGCGCAGACTTTGCAGGAATGTGCTCGTATCAGAGGGAAGCTCACCATCCCATTCGAACCAATCGACTGTTTCTTCGTTATCCATTTCGCTCATACCCTTGTAATCGGCAGAGTCGTCCGAGCACATATGAACTTTGCGGTCGCGCCCGGAACACTCGATAGACGCATAACTTCAATAGTGTTTACTATCATGCACAGAGTCGGCGTCGACGTCAATGCCAACCCATCGAGACAGGCTACTTAATTCTCTAACAATTCCGGGTGTGCACGCCCAAAGGTTGGGCTTGCCGGGACGTGCTATTCCGCCGCGTCGACCTTTGGCTTCCAGGCGCCGATTTCCGGTCGGTCGAGGCCGAGGTGATCGCGCAGGGTGGGGCCCGAGTATTCCTTGCGGTAGATGCCGCGCTTCTGCAGTTCGGGCACGACGTGTTCGACGAAGTCCTCGAAACCGCCCGGCTGATGGGTCGGGCCGACGACGAAACCGTCGCAGCCGCGGCCTTCCCACCACTCCTCGATTTGGTCGGCGATCTCCTTCGGGCCGCCGACCCAGTGGTGGCGCAACAGGCCGCGGCCGGTCACGCCCATGAAGTCGCGCGGGGTCGGGTTCTTGATGCCTTCCTGGACGACGACCCGGTCGCGCATCGCCTGCATGCCGGACAGGCCTTCCAGTTCGTCGTCGGTGAACGGCTCGTCGATGCCTTTGGTCGCGAAGTCGAAGTTGAGCGCCTCGGAGAGCAGCAGCAGCTGGTCCATCTCGTTCGGCAACTTTTCGTAGGCCGCCGCCTTGTCCTCGGCCTCGGTCTTGGTCGCCGCCGCGATCGGATAGAACAGGCTGCAGATCTTCATGCCCTCGGGATCGCGCCCCGCCGCCGCCGTCATTTCCTTTTGCAGCTTGTAGCGCTGCTTCGCACCGTCGAGATCGTCGTAGACCACGAACAGCAGCTCGCCCCATTTGGCGGCGAATTCCTGGCCGCGCCCGCTCATCCCCGCCTGGATCACCACCGGGTGGCCCTGCGGCGTGCGCGGCACGGTGAAGGGCCCGCGCGAGGACATGTATTGGCCCTGGTAGTCGATACGCCGAACCTTGTCGGGATGGGCGTACAGATTGTTGGCCTTGTCCGCCTGGATGGCGTCGTCGTCCCAGCTGTCCCAATGGCCGAGCACGATCTCCATGAACTCGTCCGCTTCGTCGTAGCGCAGGCCGTGCGCGGTGTGCACCTCGCGGCCCATGTTCTTCGCCTCGTTGTCGTTGACCGAGGTCACCACGTTCCAGGCGACACGACCCTTGGTCATCAGGTCCGCGGTCTGGAACAGGCGGGCGACGTGGAAGGGCTCGTAATAGGTCGTCGAACAGGTGGCACCCAGACCCAGGTGCGTCGTCGCCGCGGCCATGGTCATCAGGCACATTAAGGGGTCGAGCTTCACGCAGCGGATGCCGTTCTTCACCGTCTCCGCATGGTGGTCGCCATACATGTCCGGCATGGCCAGGCGATCGTCGAAGAAGCCGATGTCGAATTTCCCGGCCTCCAGCACGCGGGCGATGTGCTGGTAGTATTCCGGCGAATAGGTGTCGGTCCGCGCCTCGGGGTGCCGCCAGGAGGCTGGCAGCGTGGTGCAGTTCTGGGCTTGCAGGAAGGCGACGAAATGAACCTGGCGCATTTTTTTGAATTCCCTAGTTGACCTGTTCTCAGCCCTTCAGCAGGCGTTGCAGCTTGACCGCCGGATCGGCGACCTGTTCGGGCGTGACGGCGACGCCGCGCTCGATCAGCCGCTGGCCCATGCGGACGTCTCGGCCCTGGTTGAAGCCGACCA
Organism: uncultured Alphaproteobacteria bacterium; assembly: GCA_951812805.1. Taxonomy (GTDB): domain Bacteria; phylum Pseudomonadota; class Alphaproteobacteria; genus JASLMY01. The sequence goes on from CATOSZ010000007.1 coordinate 56,180, forward strand.
CGCCCACAAGGCGCCCGCCCCGGAAATAGAACAGCGCGTGCGGGCCGTCCAGTTCGCCCCGGCGGACGATCTCGTCACCGGCCCGGCAATCGCCGGCCAGCTGCAGGTTGAGGTCGTACTGGTCAGACCAGAACCAGGGCACGACCGCATAGTCGACCGCCTCGCCGCACATTGCTTTCGCGGCGGCGATCGCCTGTTCCTGGGCGTTCTGCCAGCTCTCCAGCCGGACGCTGGCGCCGAGGTGGGGGTTGGGGTGACGGGTGACGTCGCCGGCGGCATAAACATCGGCGAGGCTGGTGCGGCCACTGGCATCGACGACGATGCCGTCGTCGACCACGGCACCCGCCGCCTCGGCGAGTTCGACGTTGGGGAGGATGCCGATGGCGACGACGACGACGTCGGCCGCCAACCGCTCCCCACCCGAAAGGCGGACGCCCTCGACCCGCTGGCTCCCGAGGATTTCCTCGACGCCCGTCTCCAGGCGGATCGCGACGCCGCGGGCGCGATGCAGGTCCGCGAGATAGGCGCCGAGCTCCGGCGGCGCACCACGCGCCACCAGATGGGGGGCCAGCTCCACCACCGAGACCTCGAGGTCGAGGCTGCGCGCACTCGCCGCGATCTCCAGGCCGAGATAGCCGCCGCCCACCACCACGAGGCGGCGGCCCGGCCACAGGTCGGCGCGCAGCGCCCGGGTGTCGTCCAGGGTGCGCAGGTAATGCACGCCCGTGAGATCGGCGCCGGGAAACGGCGCCCGGCGGATCCGCGCACCGGTACAGAGCAAAAGCTTGTCGTAGGCGTGCCGTTCGCCCCCGGCGGTCACCACCGCGTGGCCCGCGACGTCGATCTCGGAAATCGCCTCCCCGGTGCGCAGCTCCACGTCCTTCTCGGCGAAGAAATCGTCGGCCAGCAACCGGGCCGAGGCATCCTCGGCGGCACCGGTCAGCAACTTCTTCGAGAGCGGCGGGCGCTCGTAGGGCGGTTCCGCCTCGTCGCCGAACAGGACGATGCGGCCGGCGAACCCGGCAGTGCGCATGGCCTCGACCGCGCGACCGCCGGCCTGGCCGGCGCCGATGACGACAAAGGTGTCGCTCGCGCTCATTCGCCCGTCTCCGCCAGGCTCGGCAGATGCGCCGACCAGCGCGCCACCAGCGCCTGCCCGAAGTCGCTCGGCTGCAAGCACGGCGGCCGGTCGTACACCTCGCCCAAGGCAAAGCGCCGGGCCGCGAGACGTTTGCCGTAGGCCAGGCAATAGTCCATCGAGTACATCAGGAAACTGGTCAGCGGCAGCAGCTCGGCGAAGGCGGCATCGGCCGCCGCGCTATCACCACTGCGCATCAGCTCGTAGATCCGCGATTGCACGTCGACGGTGTCGACCGCGGGGATGGCGCCCTGGCAGCCGGCCCGCAGCGAGTCCACAAGTTCGATCCCGTTGCGGCCGTTGAAGATGGTGAAGACGCCCTGCGTATCCTCGACCAGCTGCGCGATGTAGGTCGCCGGCCCTTCCGCCTTCAGGATCGAGATGTTGGGATGGTTGCGGTTGAGCGTGGCGAAACCCGCGTTGGAGACGCCGATGCCGATGTAGTCGGGCGCGTTCTGGATGCCGACCGGCAGGCCGCAGCCTTCGGCGACGGCGCCGTAGAAGCGGATCAGCTCGGCCTCCGACCCGCCCGCGGGCGGCGGCTGCAGGGCGATCCAGGCGGCACCCGCGGCTTCGCAAAGGCGTGCGACCTCGCGCTGCCCGGCGACGGAGTTCTCGGTGATGGTGACCGAAACCGGCACCCGCCCCGCGACGTCCTCGGCCACCCACTCGACCAGCCGGCAGCGTTCCACCGTCGACAGCTTGTTGGCCTCCGTGCAGAGACCGCCGACGGCGATGCCGTGCGCGCCGGCCCGGATCGCACCCTCGGTCTGTCGGCGCATCGCCGCCCGGTCCAACGCGCCTTCGGCGTCGAAAAAGGCGTAGAGCATAGGGTAGATGCCGTGAAAGCCGCTGGCCTCGGTCATGTCGTGATGCCCGCTAATCCAAAGGCTCCGGTTCGCCCTCGGGCAGGGCCATGTCGAACACGTTGAGGGTCATGGCGACGAGGCCGTAGTAACCCATGATGCCGACCAGATCGACGACGCCGCGCTCGCCCAGTTGCGCGACGGCTCGGGCATAGGTCGCCTCGCCCACCCGGTTCGTCGCATAGTATTCCCGGGCGAAGTCATAGACCAGGGCCTGGTCGGGGTCGGCGATGTCGGGCGTGCCGCCGGTCCGGATCGCCTCGATGATTTCGTCGGCGACGCCGGCCTCAGCGGCGATCTTCGCATGGGCAAACCATTCGTATTGCGCCCGCCAGTGCCGCGCCGTCACCAGGATCGCCAGCTCCGAGAGTTGCGGCGGCAGGGAGGAATCGTAGCGGCAGAACGCCCCCAGCTTCTGCGCCCGGTCGGCGAGCGTCGGACTGCGCAGCCAGGCGAGGAACGGCCCGCGCAACCCGCCCCGGGGACCGGCGGCGATCTCGTCGGCGATCCGCCCCTGTTCCCCGTCCATCTCCTCGCGATTGAGATCGCTCAACCTGGCCATGCGCGTGTCCTCCCACCGGTGTTTCAGGTCTTGTGTACCGCAAGGGGCGAAACGCGGGAAGCGCCCTGCTATCGTGGCGGCATGTACGTAATCGCAAAATCGGTGAAACGGGACCCGGGCGCGCGCTGGAACCTGCCCGATCGCGTCTTCTTCGCCGCCGGCGCCTGCCACATTCTCGCCTGGGCGTTTCTCGAACGGTATCCGGGCTTGGGCTTTGGTGCGTTGTGGCTGAAGCCGGCATCCGGCTTCACCGGCAACCATATCGTCGCGGCACGGGACGACGTGGCCTTCGACTATCATGGCTACAGTAGCCGGGCGGGGCTGATCGCGCATGCCCGGCGCAAGGCCAACCGTTGGTGGCCCGGCTGGTCCTGCACGATCCAGCCCCTGCGACCCGAGGTTCTGGTGAGCGAGGCCCTGTCGCGCCGGCATGAAGGGCTATGGCTTCGCGAACCGGGCCAATTCCTGCATGATGCCCTGCCCCGCGCCCGCGCCTTTCTCGACCGCTTCCCCGAACCACCAGCCCTGGAGACGACACCGTGACCTTCACCACGACCACCGCCGACGTCGGCGGCAGCGAGATGGAAATCCTGCACTTCCGGCCCGAGGGGGCCGGGCCGCATCCGGGCCTGATCGTCTGCCAGCATATTCCGGTCGCCCACGCCGGGCTGGAGACCGACCCCTGGCAGATCGCCACCGGTGAACGGCTGGCCGCCATGGGCTACGCCGTCGCCATGCCCTTCATGTTCCACTGATGGCCCAAGTCCGCCGGCATCGAGATCAAGCGCGAGGCGTTCCGCGACGACTGGGCCGTCGCCGACATGGCCGCGGCCCGCGCCGCCCTGGACGCCGACACCAGCGTCGACGCGGCCCGCGTCGGCATCATCGGCCATTGCTGGGGCGGGCGTTCCGCCTGGCTCGGCGCCTGTCACGATCCCGCTCTCAAGGCGGCGGTGACGCTCTATGGCGGTCGGATCCATCTCTCCTTCGTCGACGGTTCGACGCCGCCGATCGAGCTTGCCGGGCGGATCCCCTGCCCCGTGCTCGGCATCTTCGGCAACGAGGACGCCAATCCCTCGCCCGAGCAGGTCGATACGCTCGACCGCGTGCTCGACGCGGCCGGCGTGGCGCATGAATTCCATCGCTACGACGGCGCCGGCCACGGCTTCCAGGACTGGAGCAACGCGGAGCGCTACCGCGAAGCCCAGGCGGAAGACGCGTGGGGTAAAATCGAGGAATTCCTGGCCCGCACCCTCGCCGCCTGAGGCGCCCTCGTGCTAGGACTCCCGCCCGACGGGACCGGCGGGAGACGAGGCATATGACGGACACGGCACGGGGCGCGGCGGCGCTCGACACGCAAGGCATCACCGACTTCGTCGAGACGGTCTGGGAAGGCGAGATCGTGCCGGAGCTCGAGCGTTATATCCCGATCCCCTGCAAGAGCCCCTTCTTCGACGGCGACTGGGCCGAGCACGGCTACATCGACCAGGCGGTCGACCAGATCGAGGCCTGGTGCCGGGCGCGCGAGATCGACGGGCTGCGCGTGGAGGTCGTCCGCCTGGAAGGACGCACGCCGGTCATCTTCATGGAGATCCCCGGCACCGAGCCGGCGGCCGAGGGCGACACGGTGCTGCTCTACGGCCATCTCGACAAGCAGCCGGAAATGACCGGCTGGCGCGACGACCTCGGCCCCTGGATCGCCAAGCGGGAGGGTGACAAGCTCTATGGCCGGGGCGGCGCCGACGACGGCTATTCGGCCTACGCCTCCCTGACGGCGATCCAGGCCGTGCGCAACTTCGGCGGGACGCACGCCCGCTGCGTCGTGCTGATCGAGGCCTGCGAAGAAAGCGGCAGCTACGACCTGCCGCATTACATCGACGCGCTGACCGACCGTATCGGCCAGCCGAGCCTGGTGGTCTGCCTCGATAGCGGCTGCGGCAACTACGACCAGCTTTGGAGCACGACCAGCCTGCGCGGCATGGTCGGCGGCACGCTCACCGTCGAGATCCTGCACGAAGGCGTGCACAGCGGCGACGCGAGCGGCATCGTGCCCTCCAGCTTCCGCATCGCGCGCCGCCTGCTTTCGCGGCTGGAGGCGGAAGACACCGGCGAGATCCTGCTGGAGGCGGCCAACGCCCAGATCCCCGAGGCGCGCCGTGCCCAGGCCCGGCTGGCGGCCGACGCGCTCGGCGAACAGGTGCACGGCAAGTTCCCCTGGGTCGACGGCGCGCAGCCGATGGGCGGCGACCTGGCGGAGCGGGTGCTGAACCGGACCTGGCGCCCGGCGCTTTCGATCACCGGCGCCGGCGGCCTGCCCGAAGTCGCGATGAGCGGCAACGTGCTGCGCCCTTCGACGACGCTGGTCCTCTCCCTCCGCCTGCCGCCGACGGTGAGCGCGGCGACCATCAAGGGGGCGTTGGAAGACCTGTTGAAGCGCGAGGCGCCTTACGGTGCCGAGGTCTCGCTCGCCCTCGACAAGGCGGCCGACGGCTGGAACGCGCCGCCGCTCGCCGACTGGCTGGAGACGGCGACGGACGGCGCCAGCCGCGCCCATTTCGGCAAGCCCGCGGTCTATATGGGCGAGGGCGGCTCGATCCCCTTCATGGGCATGCTGGGCGAGAAGTTCCCCGAGGCCCAGTTCCTCATCACCGGCGTGCTGGGCCCGGCCTCCAACGCGCACGGACCGAACGAATTCCTGCACATCCCGACCGGCAAGCGGATCACCGGCTGCGTCGCCAGCGTGCTGGCCGACCACGCGGTCCGGCCCAGAGATATCTGATTCAAGGAAGACCTGGCCGGCCCGCGCCCCCGTCCCAACCGCCCCAAGGGTACACTCCACGGGTGGTTGGGACGGGGGCGGGGGCCGGCCAGGCAGGCAACCAGAGACAAGGAGACAAGCGCCATGCCCAAAACACCCGACTATTTCGTCGGCAAGACAATTGTGATCACCGGCGGCGCCAGCGGCATCGGCCGGGCGACGGCGCTGATCTTCGCGCGGGAGGGCGCCAACGTCGTCGCCGCCGACATCGACGGCGAGGGCGCGCGGCGCACCGCCGAGGCGATCCAGCAGCAGGGCGGTCACGCCCTGGGCCTCGCCACGGACGTCGCCAGCCGTGCCGAGGTCGACGACATGGTGGCCAAGGCCATCGCCGAATACGGCCAGGTCGACTTCATGTTCAACTGCGCCGGATCCGCTTTCCGCCGCGCCAAATTCCTGGAGATCGACGACGAGCTGCACAAGAAGACCTTCGATCTCAACGTGAATGGCGTCTTCTACGGCATGCAGGCGGTGCTGCCCGGCATGCTGGCCCGCGGCGCGGGCGTCATCGTCAACGTCGCCTCGATGAGCCACAAGCGCGGCGGCCCGGGCGCCTCGGTGCACTATGCCGCATCCAAGGCCGCGGTCCTGACCATGACCCTCGGCGTCGCGCGGGAACACGCCAAGGACGGCGTCCGCGCCCTCTCGATTTCGCCGGGCCCGGTGGCGACCCCCTTCCAGGAGGCCGCCGACACCCCGCCCGAGCTGATGGAGAAATTCCTCGCCGACGTGCCGATGGGCCGCTTCGGCGAGCCGGAGGAGATCGGCGAGCTGGTCCTCTTCATGTGTTCGGACGCCTGCGGCTACATGACCGCGGACACGGTCTATGTGAACGGCGGCGGGGGCTGGCGATGAGCGGGCGGCTCGCGGGCAAGGTCGCCGTCGTCACCGGCGGCGCCAGCGGCATGGGCCGGGCGACGGTCGAACGCTTTCTGGCGGAAGGCGCCAAGGTCGTGATCGGCGACCGCAACGCCGACGCGGCGGCGGAGACGCTGGCCGCCCTCGACGCAGGCGACCGCCTCGCCTTCCAGCCGACCGACGTCGCCGAGGAGGCCGACATCGAGGCACTGGTCGGCCTCGCCACCCAGCGCTTCGGCCGGCTCGACGTCATGTTCAACAACGCCGGCATCGGCGGCGCCTTCGGCCCGATCGGCGAGACCCGGGTCGAGGAGTGGGACTACAGCTTCGCCGTGCTGGTGCGCGGCGTCTTCCTCGGCATGAAGCACGCCGGCAACGTCATGAAGGCGCAGGGCGAGGGCGGCGTCATCCTCTCCACGTCTTCGATCGCCGGCATGGGCGGCGGCGCCGGCCCGCACGCCTATTCCGCCGCCAAAGCCGCCGTCGCCAACCTCACCCGCGCCGTCGCCGGCGAGCTGGCGCACCACAAGATCCGCGTCAACGCCATCGCGCCGGGCGCCATCCGCACGCCGCTGTTCCACTCCGGCCGGGCGGAAAAGATGGAACAGATCGCCGCCGCCAAGACGCCGTGGCATCGTTTGGGCGAAGGCGCCGACATCGCCGGTACCGCGCTCTACCTCGCCTCCGACGACGGCGAATATGTCACCGGCCAGGTCCTGGTGGTCGACGGCGGCGCGCTGGCCCTCGGCCCCGACTTCTGGGGCCACGGTCCCGACTCCCTGTTCACGCGGAAAGCGGGCGTCAACCACGGCTCGACCGGGGAGGCGACGGAGGCACGGGAGGTCGAGACGTAGAAACCGTCCCGTGCCCGCTATGACGACAGGGCGTTTACCGTACGCGCCGGCGTATTCAGCTGCCGTCTCAGCATCGGATTGGGGTCAAGTCTTGCTTCTTGGATTCATTGGGAAGCTCTAGACAAAGGGCAAGACCCGATCCCTTGATACCAGTGAGCCCTTGAATTGACCCTCAGTCTCATCCTCTTGTCATCGCGAGCAGAGCGTGGCGATCCAGGGCAGCGTGACGGCTATCGAAGAATCGAGCTCGGTCTCAAAGAGCTCTGGATCGCCAGGGCGCTACGCGCCTCGCGATGACAGCGAGCGGATGACAACGACTGCGAGTCATTTCGAACGCTCGATGGTATGATATGCCTCCGAAGCGCATTGAAGATTAAGGCACTGTGGTCTTACGGTAGGTTCGCTTAGCGCAAATCAGCCCGTCACGCATCGAAAGCAGATCGACGATGTGACTGTGAATCGGCATGCAAAACTGACCCACTTTGGTGGGTTATGAGCGGTAAGAATTGACCCACCTGGAACGCTAGCATCCGCACGGAACAGTGCGGAGGAAAGAGCAGGTGGTATTGATGGAAAGCGTATTGAAGATCCGACGTTGGATATTACGGGAGGGTCGGAGTATCCGATCTGTATCTCGTCAGACTGGTTTGTCGCGGAACACGATTAAGAAGTATCTGAAGGACGGCGATCCACCGAGCTATCAGCGGCGCGTTTCACCCGTCCGGCGTAAGCTTAGCGATGGCTTCGCCAGCCGGCTTCGGGCGCTCTTTGAGCAGGACCTGGGGCGCCCGCGCCGTGAGCGCCGGACGGCCAAGAAGCTTTATGAGCAGCTTGTGTCGGAAGGCTATAGCGGATCCTACTCGACGGTTCAGAGGTTTGTCCGCGACCTGAAGCGTTCTGGCGCCGGATCGGGGGATGCGTTCATTCCGTTGCACTTTACGGCAGGTGACGCGCTCCAGTTTGACTGGAGCACGGAATACGCTGTCCTGGGCGGTGTCGAGCAGAAGGTAAAGGTTGCCCACTTCCGCCTATGTCATAGCCGCAAGCCCTTTGTTGTTGCCTATCCCAGCGAATCTCAGGAGATGGTGCTGGACGCCTTTGCACGGGCGATGTCTTTCTATGGCGGCGTACCGCGCCGGGTGATCATCGACAACCCCAAGACGATGGTAACCTATGTTTCGCGCTCTAAGGACCGTGTGTTCCATCCGCGCTTTCTGGCGTTGATGAACCACTATGTGATGGAACCGGTTGCTTGCACACCCGCGGCGGGGTGGGAGAAGGGTCAGATTGAGAACCAGGTTGGGTTCCTGCGGGGACAGCTGTTTGCGCCCAAGCCCGCCTTTGACGATCTGGATGCGCTGAACGGCTGGTTGCGTCTGCGCTGCGAGGAATTGGCGAATCGCGCCCACCCCGAACAATCGGATCGCAAGATCTCGGACGTGTTCGCAGACGAGTGCGCCGAACTGCGTCCCCTGGGCCGGGCTTTTGACGGCTATGTTGAGAAGGCCGCTCGTGTCCGCTCTACCTGTCTGGTCCAATATGCCACCAATCGCTATAGCGTCCCCTCCCGGTTCGCCGGGGAGCTTGTCTCTCTGCGCGCCTATGCGGACCGGATCGTGGTTGTGTCAGGGCAGAATGTGATTGCCGAGCACAAGCGCCGCTTTACCCGCAACGCCAGCTATTTCGAGCCCTGGCATTACCTGCCCCTACTCGACCGCAAGCCCGGCGCGCTGAGAGATGGCGCGCCCTTTGTGGGTTGGCAATTGCCTGAGGCGATGCACCGGGTCAGGGCGCATTACATGGCCGGCAAAGGCGGGGACCGGGAGTTTGTCGATCTGCTCCTGCTGGCCCAGGATCACGGGATCGAGGTGGTCGAGATAGCCTGTGAACTGGCCGTGGAGCAGAACACGCTGCGCCTTCCGGCCATCATCAATCTGATCAACCAACTGGTGGAGCCGGTCATCGCGCCATGGGGCGAGAGCCACGCCTATCCGCAACTGACCTTGCGGCCCGAAGCGGACTGCAAGCGCTATGAGACGCTGTGCGTTGCCGGGGAGGCCGTCGCATGAAAGCTTTGATAGACCAACTGATCGCCCTGAGGCTGTATGGAATGGCGGCTTGCGCCGAAGCTTTGCTGGCCGCGCGCAAGCCGCCAAGTCTGACCACTGCGATAAAGCAACTGATCGACGCCGAGACTGTAGAGCGCCGGGTGCGCTCTATCCAGCACCAAATGCGGGCCTCGAAGTTCCCCCACCATAAGGACTTCGCCACTTTCGATTACGGCCTAGCCGCCGTCACCCAAGCGCAAATCGACCCCTTCTGCTCAGGGCAGTTCACCCAGGAGGCCCACAACCTCATTCTGGTGGGCGGAACCGGTACGGGCAAAACCCACATCGCCATTGCTCTGGGGACGCTGTTGATCAATCAGGGAAAGAAGGTCCGTTTCTTCAACGCCGTCGATCTGATCAATGCGCTGATCAAGGAACAGGCCGAAGGCAACGCCGGCAAGATCATCCGGCAACTGACGGCCATGGATTGCGTCATCATCGACGAACTGGGCTATATCCCATTCCCCAAATCCGGCGGTGCGCTCTTGTTCCACCTGATCAGCAAACTCTATGAGAAGACCAGCGTCATCATCACCACCAATCTGGAGTTCGGGGAATGGGTCTCCGTCTTCGGAGATGCAAAAATGACAACCGCGTTGCTGGATCGTGTAACGCATCACTGCGCAATCATCGAAACAGGCAACATGTCTTACCGCTTCGCACAAAGCAAACAGCGACGACAAAAGTAGCCGCCCTGTAAGCAAAGCCCCAGGCTGATCCGCTATATGGAGCCAATCAGCCTGGGGGCTTTCATCGCAAAGGCGGGCAAATCAAAACGGGTCCTGTACAGATTGTTCTGCAAAAGGGGTTTCGTAGCTGGGGCACAAGTCCGGGCCGATGGGGTGGATGAGCTGCCTCCGGCTGGTCCGGGCTCTCGCGATCGAAATCCATGAGGACTGGCTGGATGCCAACCGCTAGCTCAACATGATCCATCTCAAGGAGAGCAAAAGCGAACGCATCCAGAAAGCCGCCTGACGGCGGCTCGGCATGCCTGGCGCTCCGAGCAATCGAAATCTCCGCGCCAGGCATGCCGGTGGCCCTCATCGGCAGCCATGACAAACTTGCAGAACAGTCTGGACACTACTTCAAAAGCTCATTGCCACTTCAAGAACCCCACCTGATCCCCACGTTCCGCCGCCGGCCCGGTTGTCCCGGTGGGCCCACAGGCCCCTCCCACGCGGCTTCGCTCCGCGTAACGCAAAGCGCTACACGAAGCCGCGCGGGGCCCTCCCGTGGACTACCGGGACAACCTCCGTCGAAGCAAGGGGGGGGGGGGTCAATTTTGCACGCCGATAGGGGGTCAGAATTAAATGCTGATTGACACTCGGTCATGAGCTTGCGGACCTGCCAGGCCCGGGGCCGGTAGCCTTGCGCGCTCAATTGTTCCCAGACGGCTATCTGGCGCCCGGTGTCGGGGTTGATCGTGAAGGCGGAAAGGGTCTCCAGGTCGATCTCCTCGGCCCGGTAGGCGGCCAGCAGGGCGGGCGCCACGGCGCCCAATCGCAGGCGCTGATGGACCAGGCGTTCGGAGACGCCGAAGCGGGTGGCGATGGCGGGAACGGTGGCGCCGGCCCCGGCGAGCGCGGCGAAGGCCTCGACCTGGTCGGCCGGGTGCATGGCGGCCCGCACGGCATTCTCGGCGAGCGACAGTTCGGCCGCGACAGCGGCATTGTCGATCGAAAGGCAGCGCACGGTGAAATCGGCCTCGATGGCGCCTTCGGCGGCGAGCGCTTGCAGGGCGGCGAGACGGCGGCCGCCGGCGGTGACGCCATAACGGCCCCCGCCGTCCGGCCCGGCCCCGAGGGGGCGGACAACCAGGTTCTCCAGCAGCCCGTGGGCGGCGAGGGAGGCTTTCAGTTCGTCGTCGGCGCCCGCGCCGGCGGGGGTCTTGCGCACGTTCTCGGGGGCCAGCTCCAGCTGGCCGAGGGGGATCTCGTAGGTCTTGGCGGTCATGACCGGGGGAACGGCGGGGTCGTGACGGGCGGCGATGTCGGATGGGGTCATGGTGGTATGTTCTCCAAGGGGATGTGGCGCTCGAGCGAAGCGGGCGGCCGGATCGGGTCTCTTCCCTGCCCGCCGCCGCTCGGCCCTACACACCCCGCCCCGGCTCGCCTCTTTCTCCTGGCGGCGTGGGGGTGGATGGTGTCGTCGAATGATCGAGGGGGCGGCGCGGCGCAATATCGCCCGCCTGGGAGCGCCGTCAGCGGGCGATGGGGAGGTTGTTCAGAGAGGGAAGACGCCGACGGCGAAATGCCCGTCGGTGGGCCTGTACGGGTCGGGAAGCGGTTGGATGGTGAATTACGAGAAGAATGCCGGGCGGAATGCGCGGCTGGGCGGCCTCAAATGGGAAGCAGGCGCAACGCGGCAAGCACGATGCCGCCGATGGCGATCGTGGCGGTGAACAGCATGCCGGCGTTCCACTTCAGAAGGTCGAGCTTCAGGCTGGAAATGCTGGCCTTGGTCTCGAGGCGGAGCTTCTCGATTTCGCCGCGGACGCTCGCGATTTCACCCTTGGTCTCTTGACGCAGGGCTTCGATGACGGCGTTCGTCTCCAGGTGCAGGGCCTGCATATCGGCCTTGGTTTCGATCCGGAGTTTCTCGACATCGCCGCGAACCGCCTCGATCTCCCCCTTGGTTTCCAGGCGCAGGGTCTCGATTTCACCGCGCACCGTCTCGATATCGGTCTTGGTGGCGAGATTATGGCGGATCAGGTTGTGTTGCTGGGAGACCACGACCTCGGCCTGCGGCTCCGGCATGCCGGCTTCCTTCAGCTGGCGCACGGCCGCGTGGGTGTCGTAGATGCTTTCGGCACTGTCGCTCATGGGCATAACATAGCCTCTCCAATGGCTCTTGGGAACGATACGTTTCAGCGGCGATAGGCGAATGACCTCTCCCCGCGCTCCCCCATCGCCCCGCCGTCCTCTTACTCCCGCCGGTGCGCAAGCGGGCTGGTGCCGGGTGCGGCGGATCGGTTGCCGGCTGGAGGCCACTCAGCGCGCGAGCCGCTTTCCCCGCCGCCAGTCCCAGGGTGCGACGAAGGCGCCGCGCCAGAGTCTGGCCTTATACCAGTCGACATTGATGTCAACTCGCGGTTGGATTCCCTTGCTGGCTGATTTCTGACTCAATTGTGGTGATTCGGAAGAGGGGGATCACCATGGGTCGGGGTATTGCCTTGCGCGAGGATTTCGATGCGGCGGCGTTGCGACGTCTGGCCAAGCAGCAGTTCTCATTATGGCTCTTGTTTCTGTCTCCTGGGTGATACTCGCTTGGGGTTCGGTTTCGGTTCAGAGGCTGGCTCTGGCAGGCGGTGGCTGCCCAGTGATGAGGGTCCGCACGAGGGCCGCCCAGGAGGGGAAGACGATGTAGCTGGTAATGGTGCGTAAGTGTTCGAAGAAGCGCCGACGTGAGCCAAGGGCGCCGCGGGCCTTTTCCCAGACGGCTTCGAGGATCTCGCACACGCCGTGGCAGGCGAAGGCGAAGAGGTTCATGGTGGCGAGCAGGGCCGAGAGGTTCTGTTTGCCATGTCCGAAGTTGTGCTCGAGATTGTAGCCGTTGTTCTTGAGCACGTTGAAGGTCTCGTTCTCGATCTTCCAACGGGCCCGCCCGCAGGCGGCGAGTTCGGCGACGTTGCTCCGGTCGACAGCGATGTCGGTGACGAAGCTGTTGCGGTACGTGACCTTTCCGGCCTTGTTGACGATCTCGATGTTGAGCCAGTTGACCCGGAGCGCGTCCTTACCGTCGCGGATCGGCACGTCGGCGAGCCAACGGTAGCGATGGGTCTGGAAGCCACGGCCTTTCTTGACCCGTTCCTCGTGGATCGGCAGTTCGATGCCGTCGAGCCATTCGTGGAGCGTCGGATGCGAGCCTGGCTTGGCGACGAACAGGAGGTTGCCGCCAACCGCTTGAACGGCCTCGCAAATCGGCTGGCGGGAATAGAGATCGTCGCCGAGATAGATCGGCTTCAGCCGGGCCAGGCCGGGCCCGTGCGCGACCAGCCAGCGCCGCGTCGCCCGGCTTTCGCAGTCCTGCTTCTCCCCGCCATCCTGGGGAACGACGAACTCCGGAGCCAGCGGTATCGCCCGGGCGTGGCCCGGGGCGACAAGCGCTGCCGTGACCATGTTGTGGTGATACTCCACGGCCCCGTCGTTGCGCTTGCGCTGCGAGCAGTTGGGGCAGGAGATCTTCCGCGAGCAGAAATATTCGGTGCCGTCGAGCGCGACCAGGAGATGGCCGTCCAGGCGTCGGAAGGGGCCGAGCCCACCGCCCGCCTCCAGACGTTCCAGCAGGGACGAGAAGAGCGGATAGAGCCTGTCCGGCACCACCGGGTCCAGCATCGCCCGGATCTGGTTGTCCGTCGGGATCCGCGACATGGAGAACAAGCTCTCACAATTCGAGCGCCCGTGCGCCCGCGCCAACGTGCGCTGATGGGACAGGAACGAGGGGCTCTGCATGAAGAACAGCGAGAAGGCCGAAAGCCCGAAGTCGGCCATGTCATAGCGGCTGTTGCTCCCCGTCCGCTTGTCCGGGAAGGACCCGCAGAGCGAGCGCAACTCCAATATCAGGTCTTTGAGCACCTTCATCGCCACTTTGAATCAGAAACCGGGCTCCTTGCATAGGAAAAAATCAACGCAAATCGCCAAAATGAGAATTGCTGCTGGCCAAGGGATCGAGGGATGCTAAACAGATCCGGCGCTTGCTTTCGCTTGCTGTGATCTACGAGGGCGGGAGTCGGACGGAGGCCGCGCGGACGGGGGACGTCGGCCTTCAGGTGATCCGTGACTGGGTGCTGCGTTTCAACGCGGAGGGCCCGGCCGGCCTGATCGACCGCAAGGCGCCGGGCGCGGCGAAGAAACTGGACCCGGCGCAACGGGACGCCTTGGCGGCCCGGGTGGAAGCGGGACCGGATCCGGCGCGCGACGGCGTCATGCGCTGGCGGCTAGCGGATCTGGTCGACTGGATCGGCGAGAGCTTCGCGATCACGCTCGACCAGCGGACGGTGAGCCGGGAGCTGAAGGCGATGGGCTTCGCCAGGATGACGATGCGGCCGCGCCATCACGCCCAGGAGCCGGGGGTGATCGAGGACTTCAAAAAAAATTCCCCGAGCTGGTCGCGCGGGCTCGCAAAGCACTCCCCGACGGCACCGGGATAGAGATCTGGTGGCAGGATGAAACCCGCGTCGGACAGAAGAACAAGCATGCCCGGCGCTGGGCCCGGCGCGGCACACGGCCACGCACCCCGCACGATCAGCGCACCAAGTCGGCCTATATCTTCGGCGCCATCTGCCCCGAGCGCGGCACCGGCGCCGCCATCGTCCAGCAACGCTGCAACACCGCCGCCATGCAGCAGCATCTGGAGGAAATCTCCGTCCAGGTTCAACCCGGAGCCCATGCCTTGATGCTGCTCGACCGGGCCGGCTGGCACACCACGAAACGGCTCGACGTCCCGGCCAACATAACCCTCCTGCCGCTGCCGCCGAGATCGCCCGAACTCAATCCTGCCGAGAACGTCTGGCAGTACATCCGAAACAACTGGCTCTCCGACATCGTCTTCGAAGACCAGGACGACATCACCGATCATTGCTGCAAGGCCTGGAACAACCTCATCGCACAGCCGGACAGAATCAAATCCATCGGACGAAGATCATGGGCCATCGGGTTCTGATCATTGTCGATTGGTATTAGGGGCGCGGGCGGCCTGTTCGGCGGCAACGCCGCGGCTCGAATAGCGCCGCGCGGCAAGTGCCAAGCCCTGGCGTACGAGCCAACAGCCGAGGCCGGCCTTGCCCGCGATCCCGCGGCGCATGGCGTCGAGGATCGACATTGCAAAAGACGATTCGGCCATTCACCGCTGGCAAGGACAAGGCCGCCGTTGCGCTCGGGCAGAAGGGCGGAAAGGCCCGAGCCGCGAAGCTGACGCCCGAACAGAGGTCGGAGATCGCGCGGAAGGCGGCGGCCGAGCGGTGGAAAAATCACTGACGGCTATTGATCCCGTAACTTTCTGCCACAAATGAGGTGGCAAAAAGCTACGTGGAGTGTGGCGGGCGCGTGTGGTGGGCGCCGGCGCGCGGGTCGCTTCTCCGTCACGGCTCGCCCTCCCCCTCGACCTGGCTATCCTCTTTCTCCCGCTGGCCGTGCATTCCGACGCATCCGACCGGCGATTCCGATCGCATCCGACCAGCTGTTCCGACAGCATGCGACCGCCTTTCGGTCGCCCCGCTTCGAGGATGCCCGAGAGTCGCCGCCCGGCGCGCCAGCCGCCTTTCCCGCCGCCAGGATTACGGGCAGGGCGCGCCACGCCTTTCGTCAACGCGGAGCTCATCGCTCCGGATCGTCCCCCGCTGGGCGCCAAGCGGCCCGTAGCGCCTCGGCCTCGTTATACATCTCTTGCAGGTCCGCGTTCGGCGTCCAGTCGTCGAGCAGGCCGGCACGGCCTCCCAGCTCGTGGAAGGCCTGCCAGGGAAAGGGGACGAAGGTCATGAGGATGAAGTCGGGGTCGCCTTCCGGCGGGTGGCCGATCATGAAGGCGCGTGGGCAGTGCTCGCAATCGTTCCAGCCGATGGTCATCCGCTCGTGCAGAGCGCCGCACCAGGGACAAGCGGCACCGTTCGAGACCACGGGCAATGGTGGCGGAAGACGGCGTATCGCGGCGGCGAAATCTTGGTCGGGGTGTGCGTCACCCCAGTTCTTTACGCGGATAACCTTCCCCATCGTGGCAAGCTCCCCTTTTGACAAGAGCGGCGGGTTGCCGCCTTCCCGCGCGCCGCGCTCCCCCATCGCCCGGCTGTCCTCTTCTCCCGCCCGCGCAAGCGGGTTGGTGTTGAAAGCGGCGGATCGGCGGCATTGCAAAAGACGACGCGGCCCTTCACCGTTTCGAGCGCCGCCATCCCGCCGCCCGGGCCTCTCCCTCGGTGCAGAACCAACGCTCATTCTTGGACGGGCTGATCTTGGTCCGGCTGTAATACCGACCGCCGGGGACGTGGTAGATCTTGCCGTTCCGCGAGATGTTGCCCTTGATGCGGCAGTCCCGAGCTCGGGCAGGCTGGTCGTCGTTTGCCGCACGCGATGTCAGCCGGGCGCCTCGGCGCCAGCGCCAGGGCTCGACAAAGCGACCTGCCCACATCCCTCGGCGCGCTGCTTTCGCTTCGGCCTCCCGCGGCAGAAACCTCTTGCTGTATCGCTGGTAGGCCAGTGCCATCCCGGCGGAAACCATCGCCGCGTTGAGATTCGTCGCTCCAACATGGCAGACGGATATGAGGCGGCCGTAGCGGTCGCGGCCCTGGTCATCGCAGGTCACCGTGCTGGATCCGATCAGGTCCCGGAGCGTCTTCGTGGCCTGGGCGCCGCAGAGCCAGGTGACACCCTCGCGCGCGCACGTCTGCCGGCTCTCGGGCGCGTCGATGCCGTGCAGGCGAAGGCGCTCGCCGGCGATCTCGAGGGTATCGCCGTCGATGACGCGCGCGGGACCGCTGACCTGGGCGGGTGCGGCGGCGGCGGGCAGCGCCAGGGCGAACAGGAACAGGGCCAGGCACAGGCCGGGAATGCGGGATCGTGGGGTCATGGCTCGATCTTCTCCTTATCGGATCTTGCTGGCTTGGTCCGGGGCGGGGCGCGGAGACTGTGGCCCGCGCAGGATCGCGCGGGCCACGGTGAGGCCGCCTAGAAGCGATAGCGCAGGCCGACGGTCATGTTGTGAACGCCGTCCTCGATTCCGGCCTCTTCGGTCGTGAAATACCGGTACTGGGCCTGAAGGGTGGTGCTCTCGTTCAGCTTGTAGCCGAGCCCGGCTCCGGCCTGGTAGGCGAAGACCCAGTCGGTCTTGTCGTCTTTCGATGTTCGTGCGTAGTCGGTTTGGATTCTGGCGCCGCCGATGCCGCCGCCGATGAACGGCGTCCAGCGGCTTGCCGTGTGGAGGTCGTACCAGCCGTTCACCATCAGGCCGAGCGACGAGACTTTGCCTTCTACGTCGGTCGAGCGTCCGTTTATGGCGTGCTTGTCAATCTCGGCGTTTCGCCACGACAGTTCCCCTTCGACGCGGAAGGGGTTGAAGTCATGGCCGACAGTCCCGTCCAGTGCGTATCCCGCGTCGAGTTGGGTTTTGTGTCTTTCCGCGCCCACTTTCTCTGATTCGTCGCTAAAGAGTGTGAATCGGCATGCAAAACTGACCCACTTTGGTGGGTTATGAGCGGTAAGAATTGACCCACCTGGAACGCTAGCATCCGCACGGAACAGTGCGGAGGAAAGAGCAGGTGGTATTGATGGAAAGCGTATTGAAGATCCGACGTTGGATATTACGGGAGGGTCGGAGTATCCGATCTGTATCTCGTCAGACTGGTTTGTCGCGGAACACGATTAAGAAGTATCTGAAGGACGGCGATCCACCGAGCTATCAGCGGCGCGTTTCACCCGTCCGGCGTAAGCTTAGCGATGGCTTCGCCAGCCGGCTTCGGGCGCTCTTTGAGCAGGACCTGGGGCGCCCGCGCCGTGAGCGCCGGACGGCCAAGAAGCTTTATGAGCAGCTTGTGTCGGAAGGCTATAGCGGATCCTACTCGACGGTTCAGAGGTTTGTCCGCGACCTGAAGCGTTCTGGCGCCGGATCGGGGGATGCGTTCATTCCGTTGCACTTTACGGCAGGTGACGCGCTCCAGTTTGACTGGAGCACGGAATACGCTGTCCTGGGCGGTGTCGAGCAGAAGGTAAAGGTTGCCCACTTCCGCCTATGTCATAGCCGCAAGCCCTTTGTTGTTGCCTATCCCAGCGAATCTCAGGAGATGGTGCTGGACGCCTTTGCACGGGCGATGTCTTTCTATGGCGGCGTACCGCGCCGGGTGATCATCGACAACCCCAAGACGATGGTAACCTATGTTTCGCGCTCTAAGGACCGTGTGTTCCATCCGCGCTTTCTGGCGTTGATGAACCACTATGTGATGGAACCGGTTGCTTGCACACCCGCGGCGGGGTGGGAGAAGGGTCAGATTGAGAACCAGGTTGGGTTCCTGCGGGGACAGCTGTTTGCGCCCAAGCCCGCCTTTGACGATCTGGATGCGCTGAACGGCTGGTTGCGTCTGCGCTGCGAGGAATTGGCGAATCGCGCCCACCCCGAACAATCGGATCGCAAGATCTCGGACGTGTTCGCAGACGAGTGCGCCGAACTGCGTCCCCTGGGCCGGGCTTTTGACGGCTATGTTGAGAAGGCCGCTCGTGTCCGCTCTACCTGTCTGGTCCAATATGCCACCAATCGCTATAGCGTCCCCTCCCGGTTCGCCGGGGAGCTTGTCTCTCTGCGCGCCTATGCGGACCGGATCGTGGTTGTGTCAGGGCAGAATGTGATTGCCGAGCACAAGCGCCGCTTTACCCGCAACGCCAGCTATTTCGAGCCCTGGCATTACCTGCCCCTACTCGACCGCAAGCCCGGCGCGCTGAGAGATGGCGCGCCCTTTGTGGGTTGGCAATTGCCTGAGGCGATGCACCGGGTCAGGGCGCATTACATGGCCGGCAAAGGCGGGGACCGGGAGTTTGTCGATCTGCTCCTGCTGGCCCAGGATCACGGGATCGAGGTGGTCGAGATAGCCTGTGAACTGGCCGTGGAGCAGAACACGCTGCGCCTTCCGGCCATCATCAATCTGATCAACCAACTGGTGGAGCCGGTCATCGCGCCATGGGGCGAGAGCCACGCCTATCCGCAACTGACCTTGCGGCCCGAAGCGGACTGCAAGCGCTATGAGACGCTGTGCGTTGCCGGGGAGGCCGTCGCATGAAAGCTTTGATAGACCAACTGATCGCCCTGAGGCTGTATGGAATGGCGGCTTGCGCCGAAGCTTTGCTGGCCGCGCGCAAGCCGCCAAGTCTGACCACTGCGATAAAGCAACTGATCGACGCCGAGACTGTAGAGCGCCGGGTGCGCTCTATCCAGCACCAAATGCGGGCCTCGAAGTTCCCCCACCATAAGGACTTCGCCACTTTCGATTACGGCCTAGCCGCCGTCACCCAAGCGCAAATCGACCCCTTCTGCTCAGGGCAGTTCACCCAGGAGGCCCACAACCTCATTCTGGTGGGCGGAACCGGTACGGGCAAAACCCACATCGCCATTGCTCTGGGGACGCTGTTGATCAATCAGGGAAAGAAGGTCCGTTTCTTCAACGCCGTCGATCTGATCAATGCGCTGATCAAGGAACAGGCCGAAGGCAACGCCGGCAAGATCATCCGGCAACTGACGGCCATGGATTGCGTCATCATCGACGAACTGGGCTATATCCCATTCCCCAAATCCGGCGGTGCGCTCTTGTTCCACCTGATCAGCAAACTCTATGAGAAGACCAGCGTCATCATCACCACCAATCTGGAGTTCGGGGAATGGGTCTCCGTCTTCGGAGATGCAAAAATGACAACCGCGTTGCTGGATCGTGTAACGCATCACTGCGCAATCATCGAAACAGGCAACATGTCTTACCGCTTCGCACAAAGCAAACAGCGACGACAAAAGTAGCCGCCCTGTAAGCAAAGCCCCAGGCTGATCCGCTATATGGAGCCAATCAGCCTGGGGGCTTTCATCGCAAAGGCGGGCAAATCAAAACGGGTCCTGTACAGATTGTTCTGCAAAAGGGGTTTCGTAGCTGGGGCACAAGTCCGGGCCGATGGGGTGGATGAGCTGCCTCCGGTTGGTCCGGGCTCTCGCGATCGAAATCCATGAGGACTGGCTGGATGCCAACCGCTAGCTCAACATGATCCATCTCAAGGAGAGCAAAAGCGAACGCATCCAGAAAGCCGCCTGACGGCGGCTCGGCATGCCTGGCGCTCCGAGCAATCGAAATCTCCGCGCCAGGCATGCCGGTGGCCCTCATCGGCAGCCATGACAAACTTGCAGAACAGTCTGGACACTACTTCAAAAGCTCATTGCCACTTCAAGAACCCCACCTGATCCCCACGTTCCGCCGCCGGCCCGGTTGTCCCGGTGGGCCCACAGGCCCCTCCCACGCGGCTTCGCTCCGCGTAACGCAAAGCGCTACACGAAGCCGCGCGGGGCCCTCCCGTGGACTACCGGGACAACCTCCGTCGAAGCAAGGGGGGGGGGTCAATTTTGCACGCCGATAGGGGGTCAGAATTAAATGCTGATTGACACTTAGGGGAATATCGACGCCTTGCTTACCGGTGAGGAGGAATCGACTTTCGTCTCGCCGTGCCTGAAACAGCAGGGCGCATTAGTATGCATTGAATTTATATAGATTAACACCATATCGATTCTCGAAATTATTGATGTGGTGGCGAAGCACCGGCACATCGAGGGAGCGCAAATGGAGGCCCTGGTTGGAATTGTCGCCGAGCTCCTGGTGCATTGCGCTGCTGGGATCGTCGCGGTCGTCGTCGATGTCGTGGCCGGGCTCGTCGGGTTGATCGCACAGCTGTTCGGCTGGAGCCCGCCGTCCTTCAAGCGTATCGCCCTGGTGGTTTCGGCGCTCGCTTTCTCACTTTTGGTTCTTTGTCTCTCCGCCGTCGCGGTTCTGAGCGCCTTCTTCTTCGAGCCGACCAGTCGCTGGATCGCCGACCGGGTCGGCGCGTCGACGGGCTATGAAATCGCCTTCGAAGGCGCCAGTGGGAACCTTCTTACCGGGCGAATGTCTCTTGACCGTGTCGAGATCCGCAGAACCGGGCTGGCGGCGGACAGTTTCGCCCTGGACCTCGAAAAGGTGATACTCGACGTCGACTTGGTTGGCTCCCTGATCGGCGCGTCCAAGGTCGAGAGACTGCGCATCGATGGCGTGCGTGGCGTCGTGACCGCCGATGGTGGCGGCCGTGCGGGCGGTGGCCCGCCGCTCAATCTGGTGAAGGCGGCAGGGCGATTGAACTTCGTCGTTCGCGACCTCCAAATCGCCGATGTCGATATCCATCTGGGCCGGCCCGACGGCCCACCGGTACGCTATGTCTTCACGCGGTTGGCCGTTGCACCGTTCCGCGGCTACCTGGCGCTTTTCGATCTGCTCTTCCGATCCAATATCTCCGGTGAAATCGACGGCCACCGCATCGACATTGCAACGAGCGGCAGCGCCGCCGGTCGAAAGACACAATGGAAGTTCGATGCCCTGCCCGTCGATCTAGTGCGTCACTATGTCGGCGTGGCCCCTGCGACCTGGCTCCAGGCCGGCGTGCTCGAAATCGAGGTCGAGGATCGTTGGCGCCGCGATGATGAAGAGACGACGTTCGACATGGACTGGCGCCTGCGCTTCCTCGAGCCGCGCGTCTCGGCGCCGGCCGGCGCTTCCCTGATCGAGCGGGCAGCCGTCAACGCCATGTCGAAGCACATGAACGGCCGCGAAGATGTTCTGATCGCCTTCACCATGCGTTATGCCGAGGGTGACTTCGCAAGCACGGCATCGACGGACGCCAGCGCTCTTTGGCGTGCCATTCTCAAAGCTATGATCTTGGCGCTGGAAGAAATGTCCAAAGCGAAAGATCAACCGACGCCGAACTCGCGCAAATAGGCACCGATCGCCGCGATGCCGACGGCACCGCTCGCCCGCAGCCGGCCTGCGTTGGCGGCCTCGATGCCGCCGAGCGCATAGACCGGCAGGGAGGCCGCGGCGATCAGGCGGGCGAAGCGGGCGGGGCCCAGCGTCGGAGCGCCCGGATGGCTCGCGGTGGCGAAGACGGGGGAGAGCAGGGCGGCATCGGCGCCGGCCATCGCTGCGCGGTGGAGCGCCGGCAGGGAATGCGCCGCCGCCGTCACCAGCAATCGCGGATCGGCGTCGGCCCGCCGGCCGCCTTTCAACGCGTGTTCGGGCAGGTGCACGCCGTCGGCGCCGATGGTCCGCGCCAGCCGGGCGTCGCCGGCGATCGAGAGCAGGACGCTGCGGGCGCGGCAGAGCCGGGCGAGGTCGGCGGCCAGGCGGGCCCGGTTCGGTGCCTCGTAGTGCCGCAGGATGATCATCGCGCCGGGGGGCAGGCAGGCCGCCGCGGCCAACGGATCGGGCAGGCGCCGGGCGTCCGTCAGCAGCAGTACGGCCGGCAGCCGCCGGCCCGCCGGGTGGCGTCGATTGAGGCTGGCCGCGACCTCTGTTACCGTCGTCATTCACCCACTCCGAGCCACCGAAGCGCGACCCTGCCATGAGCACCGTTCCCTCGCCAGCCTCCGACCCCGACATCGACATCGCCGCCAACCTGGCGGGCGTCATGGCCGAAATCGCCGAGGCCGCGGCGGCGGCCGGGCGCGATGCCGGCGACATCGGCCTCGTCGCCGTCTCCAAGACGCACGGGCCGGATCGGATCCGCCCGGCGCTCGAGGCCGGCCACCGCCTGTTCGGCGAGAACCGGGTGCAGGAGGCGGAGCGCAAGTGGCCGGAACTTCGCGAGGCCTTTCCCGATTTGCGCCTGCACCTGATCGGCCCCCTGCAGGGCAACAAGACGCGGGACGCGGTGGAGCTGTTCGATTGCATCGAGACCATCGACCGGCCCCGCATCGCGCGCCGGGTCGCCGAGGCCATCCAGCAGGCCGGCCGCGCCGTCGACTGCTACGTCCAGGTCAATACCGGCGCCGAAGCGCAGAAGGCCGGGATCCCGCCGGACGAAGCGGACGCGCTCATCGCCCAATGCCGCGACGAGTTCCAGCTCAGCGTGCGGGGCCTGATGTGCATCCCGCCCGCCGACGAGGAGCCGAGCCTGCATTTCGCCCTGCTGCGCGAAATCGCCCGGCGCAACGGCCTCGACGGCCTGTCCATGGGCATGAGCGCGGATTTCCCCCTCGCGATTCCCTTCGGCGCCACGCTCGTCCGCGTCGGCACCGCCATCTTCGGCCCGCGCGGCACCTATTGAGCCGCCGCGGGATCACCCGACCTGGCGACCGTCACCAGATAGTTGCCATGGCCGTCGATCCGCGCGACGTGACCGGGTCGCAGCAGGGTCGTGAAGGTCGTCGCCTCGACGACCGCGGGGCCGTGGATTTCCATCCCGGGGCGTAGCGCCTCCCCGTCGTGCACGTCGAGCCGCTGCAGGCCGCCCAGCGCATGGACATGGACGTCGCGCTGCGCCTTGGGCACGGGGGCCTCGCGCGTATCCGTCTCACCCGCCGCCAGTCGATCGGCCAGATGGTTGCGGCCGACCGCGCGGACCCGCCAGCTGGTCATCTCCACCACGTCGTCGGTGTCGAAGATGGTGTAGATCCGCTCGTGCGTCGCATGGAAGGCGGCGACCAGGGTGTCGATGTCGCCCGGTGCCAGCCCCTCGCCGGACGGGGTGAAGGCGACCTCGATGTCCCAGGACTGGAACTCGTAGCGGCCCTGGTAGGCGTATTCGTAGGCCCGGTCTTCCGCCGGCACGCCGGCCCGATCCAAAAAGGCTTCGCCCCGCGCGCGCAGCGCGGCCAGCACCCGGTTCACCGCCGCCAAATCGAAGCGCCGGCTGTCCGTGGCCAGCGTCGCGCTCTCCGCCCATCTGAGATCGGAGATCAAACCGCCATAGGCCGACAGACCGGCGGCGAAGCGCGGGATCATGTAGCCCTCGATGCCGATGATCTCCGCCATCTCGCCGATGTGACAAGCGGTCGCGCCGCCGCCGCAGACCAGATAGCTCTCGCGCGGATTGATGCCCTCGCGCACGGTGATGTCCTCGATCGCCGTGATCATGTTGTGGTTGGAGGTGGTGTGGATCGCATGCGCCGCCTCCATCCGTGTCACGCCGAGCGCATCCGCCACCGCGTCGACGGCACGCTCAGCGGCCGCGGCGTCGAGGCGGATCCGCCCGCCGAGGAAGAAGTCGGGATCGAGAATGCCGAGCACGACGTTGGCGTCGGTCACCGTCGCCGCCGCGCCGCCCATTGCGTAGCAGGCGGGGCCCGGAACCGCGCCCGCGCTCTCCGGCCCGACGCGCAGCAGGCCGCCCGCGTCGACCCGGGCGATGGAGCCGCCGCCGGCGCCGATGGAGCGCACGTCGACCTTGGGGATCCCCAGCATGTCGGGGCCGATCATGGCTTCCGGCGTGACGATCACCTCGCCGCCGCGAATGGCGGAGACGTCGAAGGTCGTGCCGCCCATGTCCACGACGATGACGTCGGCCGCGTCGCTCAGGTGGCGGGCGGCGATCGGCGCCAGGGTCGGCCCGGACATCACCGAATAGATCGGCCGGCGGACGATCTCGTCCGGCGGCATCATGCCGCCGACGGAGTTCGCCACCAGCAGTTCGCGGGCATAGCCGTTCGCCGCCAGCGCCTCGCGCAGGACGGTGACGTAATCGCCGACGATCCGCGCCAGGCTGGCATCGATCACGGTGGAGATGGCCCGGCGGTATTCCCGGGGTATCGGGTTCAGCTCGTGGCTCAGGGTCACCGGCAACTCGGGCCATTCCCGCGCCAGGATCTCGGCCACACGACGCTCGTGGGTGCCGTCGACGATGGACCACAACAGGCAAACGCCGACCGCCTCGACCCCGGTCGCGCGAAAGCGCCCGATCGCGGCCAGCACGTCCGCCTCGACCAGCGGCTCGATCTCCGCGCCGCTGGCGTCCAGGCGTCCGCCGACCGTCGCCGTGCGTTCCGGGGGCACGAAGGGGGCGGGAAAATCCAGGCGCCATTCGAAGGCGCGCTTTCGCGGCCCCTCGCGCAAGGTCAGGATATCGGGGAAGCCGGCATTGGCGATGAAGCCGACACGGGCGACCTTGCCCTCGACCAGCGCGTTGGTCGAGACGGTGGTGCCGTGCACGATACGCGTCGTCGCCGCCAACAGCCCGGCGAGGTCGAGGCCCCGGTCGGCGGCGGCGAGGCGCAACGCTTCCAGAAACCCGTCTTCGAAGGCGCCGGGGGTCGAGCGGGCCTTGTAGATGCGGACGTCGCCCGCCTCGTCGGCGACGACGCAGTCGGTGAAGGTGCCGCCGATATCGATCGAGATGTCGAAGGCCATGCTCAGCCTCCCCGCAAGGCACGGGTGCGCGCTTCGTCGACCCGGTGGCCGACGCCGTCCGCCGCGGGCACGAGGGCGACGCCATAGACCGCCTCGGCGCGCGCCGGCGTGATCCAGCCGCGATCAGCGCTCGCCGCGACCCGTTTCGGTGCCCGCTTGCGGGGATCGCCGTAGCCGCCGCCGGCCCCGGCGAGGCAGACTACGGCCTCGCCCGGCCGCACCACCTCGCCATGGAAGGCCGGCAGCCGGTGAAGCGTGCCGTCGGCCAGGCGCTTCCAGTTCGCCGCGGGCGCGCCGGCACCGCCGCCGAGCACGCCGAGGCCTGGATTTTGCTCCCCGTCGCTCGCGTAGATCACGGTCATCTCGTCGCGCAGCGGCCGGTAGATCATCTTCATGCCGGGCGCGCCGTCGAACTCGCCGGGGCCGAGCGTGTCCGGCTCCAGCCAGCGGCCCTCGACCAGGATCGGATACATGCTCTCGTCGATCTCGATCGAGTCGAGCACGATCATCCCGCCGTTCTCCGAGGCGAGATAGGTGATCCAGCCGTCGTGGCCGTGAATGCCGGGCCCGCTGGCATAGCCGATGAACATCTGGTTCACGTAGCCGCGGTCGTCCCGCGCGGAATCGACGCCCGAAATCACCGCCATGCCCGCCGCCATCATGTGCCCGCCCTCGGCCATGCCGTACGGCGGGCCCATCTGGGCGAAGCAGGCGGCGACGGCGATGACCAGCCGCTCGTTCACGTTGGTGGTGGCAACGGAGGTGCCGACGGGATACTTCGGCCGGCCGACGACACAGTCGTCGCGCAGCAGCACGTCGATACGGCTGGCGCTGCCCTCGTTGTGCGGGATCGTGGGGTCGAGATTGTAGAAGACGCCGATGCGGCAGGATCCGGTCGCCGTCGCCTCGGTCAGGTTGATGCCGCCCGGCACGCAGTCGATGTTGTCGCGGGCATCGACGGTAATCCGCCCCGCCTCGGGATCGACGGTGACAGTGACGCGAACCGGCACGCCGTCCTCGGCCACGCCCGGCACCGGATCGTGCATGGTCTCATAGCGCCAGGTCCCGGCCGGCAGCTCGGAGATCGCGGCGATGGCGCGCCGCTCGCCATAGGCCATCCATTCCTCGACGAAGGCCTTGATCGTCGCGAGGCCGTGGTGGGCGATCAGCTCGCCGATCCGCCGTTCGCCGATCTGGCAGGCCCCGACCTGGGCGCGGTAATCGCCGTACCAGAGGTCCGGCACGCGGATCTTCATCCGGCACATGCGGATGATGTCGGCCAGGTCCTCGTGCCCGCGCTGCACGCGCACGCAGGGGAAATGCAGCCCCTCCTCGTAGACGGTGGCGGCGTAGGGCAGGTAGGTGGTCGGCAGCGGCGCGCCGATGTCCGCGTGGTGGGAACGCGCGAGCACCCAGAACAGCGGCTCCCCCTCCCAGAACACGGGCACGCAGACCGTGAGGTCGGCATGATGCGTCGCCCCGGTATAGGGACAGTTGTTGAGGAAGGCGTCGCCCTCGGCGATGTCGTCGAAATACTCGGTGATTGGCCGCGTCGTCAGGTCGAGGGCGGTGATGTGGATCGGGATCCCTTCTTCCACCGTCAGCAGGCGGTGGTCGTAGGTCAGGATGCCGCAGGACATGTCCCGCGCGTTCTTGATCACGGCCGAACGGCTCGCCTTCATGACCGTGTTGGTCATTTCGCGGATGATCGCCTCGAACCGACTGGCCAGCACGGCCATCAGGTAGGGCGGAAAGCGGGCCTCGCTATCCGATGTGGTCATGACGCGCGATCCCCGTTCTGAAGTGTGAATTCGACGTGGCCGAGGGCACCGAAGTCCGCCCGCACGGTGCCGTCGCCCGAAATCGGGATCGGCGGCGTCGTGGTGCCCGTGGTGACGAACTCTCCGGCCCTGAGGCCGCGCCCCTCGGCGGCGAGCGTATTGGCCAGCCACGCGGTGGCGCCGAAGGGGCCGCCGTCGACGTTGCGCCCACAGCCCTCGGCGACGCGGACACTGTCGACGAAAACCTCGATCCCCCCGTCCAGCAGATCGAGCGCCGACCAGTCGGCGACGGCTTCGCCGGTGATCCAGTGGCCGTGCGCCGCGTTGTCGGCGATCAGATTGCGGGCACCCGCCTCGCGCCAGGGCTCGAACACGGTCGAGATGATTTCGATCGCCGGCAGGACGGCGGCCGTTGCGGCCTCGATGGCGGCGGCATCGAAGGGGGCGGCGGCGGGATCGAGGGTGCGTGCGAGGCGCAGCGCGATCTCCGGCTCGTGGACGTGGAAGAAGCGCCCGGCGCGGTCAAGACACACGCCCGTGGGATCGGTCGCCTGGGCGTAGAGCCGGCCGAAAAGCGGCGTGTCCGTGCCGACGATCTCACGCGAGGCGGCATTGGTCGCGGCGATCTTGTAGCCGATCGCCCGCCAGCCCCGCTCCTCGACCAGGATCCGCGTGCCGGCGGCTTGCACCGCATAGGCCGTCGCGACGTCGGGAATCGTGCCGTCGACGGCACGGGGCCGGCCTGCATCGCGGTGATCCAGCAGCGCGCGGGCGAGGGTCTCCACCATGGCTCAGTCCATGCCCTTGATGTCTTGCGCCTCGTAGGGGGCTTCGAGGCGGGCGATCTCCTCGGCGCTCACCTCGACATCGACGGCGCCGACCAGTTCGACGAGCTGGTCGGCGTTGGAGACGCCGACGACCGGCGCGGCAATTCCCGGCTTGTGCAGCATCCAGGCGAGCGCCACCTGGATCGGCTTCACCCCGCGCTCCGCCGCGACCTCGGCCACCGCGTCGGCGATGGCGAAGGCGTTGTCGGTATAGAGCAGGCGGTGCGCCTTCTGATCGGCTTTCGCCCGCACCGTGTCGCCGCCGCCCTGGCGGTGCCGGTTGCCGGCCAGGAAGCCGCGGGCCAGCGGGCTCCATGGCGTAACGCCGACCCCCTGGTCGAGGCAGAGCGGGATCATCTCGCGCTCCTCCTCCCGGTAGATCAGGTTGTAGTAGTTCTGCATCGAGACGAAGCGATGCCAGCCGTTCCGCTCCGCCGCCGCCTGCGCCTTGGCGAACTGCCAGGCGAACATGGTCGAGGCGCCGATGTAACGTGCCTTGCCGGCCCGCACGACGTCGTCGAGGGCCTGCATGGTTTCCTCGATCGGCGTCTCGTCGTCCCAGCGGTGGATGACGTAGAGGTCGACATGATCCATGCCGAGCCGGCCGAGGGACGCGTCGATCCCGTCCATGATGTGCTTGCGCGAGAGCCCCTGCTGCGTCGGCTTGTCGCCCATCGGCCCATGCACCTTGGTCGCCAGCACGATTTCGTCGCGCGGCGCCAGCTCGCGCAGCAGCTTGCCGGTCACTTCTTCCGACACGCCGTTCGAATAGATGTCGGCGGTGTCGAAGAAGGTGATGCCGGCCTCCAACGCCTGGGCGAAGAGCGGCCGGGCTTCGTCCTCGCCCATCACCCAGGCGAGATGGCCGGGCCT
The DNA here is from genome assembly GCA_951812805.1 of uncultured Alphaproteobacteria bacterium. Classification (GTDB taxonomy): domain Bacteria; phylum Pseudomonadota; class Alphaproteobacteria; genus JASLMY01. Next base: position 84,742 of record CATOSZ010000007.1, read on the forward strand.
GCCGACGCTGTTGGTGCCGAAACAAAGTCGCGAGACCTGCAGCCCGCTGTTGCCGAGGCGGGTATAGCGCATGTGTCGTCTCCCTCCGATTTAAAGTGCCGCGCGGACCTTCGGAAAGACCTCTTCGGCCATCAGGCGGAAGCTGTCCAGGACCTGGCCCTGCGGCATGCCGACGCCCTGCACGCTCATGATCAGGTGGTTCATGCCGGTCAGCTCGCGGTAGCGCAGGATCTCC
>CATOSZ010000008.1 GCA_951812805.1 uncultured Alphaproteobacteria bacterium
AAACGCCGCTCGCATTTCAGCCTGTATTCTCGCTCCATGCTCTTCTCTTATGCGCAGCGCAGCACCACCTCCCCTATTCTGGCGTGAAGCCTGATAAGGGCGCGTAAATACGTGATCGGTAATGTCGATATGTGGTTTGTCAAAATCTGCCATATTTGGATGAGTTAGCCTTCCGATTTAGAGAAAGCTTCGCGCATATATCTGTAACCGGGGCAAAAGGCCGGGCCTGGGGACGGGGGGATCTGGCCTGGGTATAGGGGTGAGTCTCAACGGCCACATCTTGTGAGGCTTCCGCGTCAAGTGACCAGATATCGATGTTCGCGGCGGGAGGTCTGTGATTCGATCCCGTCATGGCCGAATCGCTTCCGGATCTCGACGATCTTGATGTCGCCGCCCTGAAGGCGCTGGTTCTGACGCTGCTTGAGGAGCAGGCGGCCCTGCGTGCCGAGAACGCGACATTGCGCGAAGAGATCCGCCGTCTCAAAGGCCTTTCCGGGCCACCGGATATCAAGCCGAGCGGCATGGACAAGCAGGCCGTATCCCGGGGCCGGACGGGGCGGAAGGCGGGACGGCGGGCCAAGAAGGGCCGGGTTCCCATCGACGAGAGGCGGATCGTCCGGGCCGCCGTGCCGGCGGGCTCGCGCTTCAAGGGCTATGAAGACTATCTGGTTCAGGACCTGCTCTGCCGGCCGAACACTGTCCTGTTACGCCGCGAGCGCTGGCTGACGCCCGAGGGGGCCACGATCGTGGCGCCGCTGCCGGCGGGGACGCGCGGCCACTTCGGCCCGGCGCTCAGGCGTTTCGTGCTGGCGCTCTATCATGGCGGCCAGACCAGCGCGGAGCGCTTGGCGCGGCTCTTGGACGACCTCGGCATCAAGATCTCCAAGCGCCAGGTGGTGCGGTTGTTGAACGAGGGCCATGACGGCTTCGTCGCCGAGGGCGAGGCGGTGCTGCGCGCCGGCCTGGAGACGGCGCCCTGGATCAGCGTCGACGATACCGGCGCCCGCCACGCCAACCGCAACGGGGTGACGAGCGGGATCGGCAACGACGCCTTCGCTTGGTTCGCCACGACGTTTTCCAAGAGCCGCTTGAACTTCCTGGAACGGCTGCGGGCCGGCCACGCGGACTATGTGCTCAATGCCGCCGCCTTCGCCTACATGGCCGAGCGCGACCTGGCCGCATCGGTGATCGCCCGTCTGGCCGAGGGCTGCCCGCGGCGCTTCACCAACGAAGATGCCTGGCTGGCCCACCTGGGGCGGCTCGCCATCACCGGGCACGGGGACGGGCGCGGGGCCGCGCGGACCGCCACCGAGGGGGCGCTGTGGGGCGCCATCGCCGCGCACGGGCACGGCCGCGGGCGCCTGCGTCGTCCTGAGTGACGATGCTGGCCAGTTCAACGTCGGCCGCCACGCGCTCTGCTGGGTCCATGCGGAGCGCTTGATCCACAAGCTGATGACCTTCTCCCGGAGCCAGCGGCGCGAGAAGGAACACATCCAGGCACGGCTCTGGCAACTCTACGCCGATCTCAAAGCCTATCGCGAAAGGCCGGCGCCAGGACGGCGGGCCCACCTGGCATGCCGCTTCGATGCGCTCTTCGCGACCAAGACCGGATTCCTCCGCCTCGACCGGCTCCTGGCTCGCCTGCATGCCAACCGCGACGAACTGCTCGTCGTCCTCGACCGCCCGGAGGTCCCGCTCAACACCAACGGCGCGGAACGCGACATCCGCGCCATGGTCACAAGGCGAAAATTCTCCGGCGGCACACGCTCCGAGGACGGCAAGCAGGCCCGAGACACATTCCTCGGCCTCTACAAGACCTGCCAGAAACTTGGCCTCTCCTTCTGGGATTATCTCGGCGACCGCCTCAAGGTCCCCGGCGCCCCACCCGTGCCCCCACTGCCGATCCTCGTCAGACAACGCTGCATCGAAATGGCTTGACCGCCCGGGGTTTTGCCCCTATTACGGTATTAGCCTAGATACCTTTAGCAATAGAGTTGTCAATCAATCTGCCGTCGCACCGTTGGGCGTGGGCAGCGTGCTAGTCTCCAAGACGACGATAAACAATGGTTTCGACGCAAGTGTTCCATTTACCGGCGCTGACTCTAGCTTTGATGGCACGGCCAAAGCGGATACTAGCGCGGGCCTCGTCGCCCATTGGAACTTCGACGCCGGCTTTAAGGATGTCATCGGTGGCAATGGTGGCACGCCGGTCGGCGACGTGGCACTTATCCCCGGGCATATCGGCACAAACGCTGCCTATTTCGATGCGCGTTTCGGAAAGTCCCGGACACCGATTACGGAAAGTCCTGGCCAGAGATTTCAGTAAGTCGCGGCCAGTGATTCCGGAAAGTCCCGGACAGCATCACGGGGCGATCTGAGTTCAGCTTTCGGGTGCGCCGTCTCGGCGTCTACCTCTTGGCTTTTGCCGGGAGGGGACATGCCCAGACGGAAGCAGACGAGACGAACGACGGTGAGAGATGCACGAACGATCCTGCGGCTGACGCATGACCAAGGCCTCTCGGCGCGAGAGGTGGCGGAACGGCTGAAGGTCTCCAAGACGACAGTGTCGACCTATTTGCTGCGGGCCCGCGAGGTCGGCCTTACCGCCTGGCCGCTGCCGGCGGAATACGAGGACGACGCGGTCCTGCAAGAGACGCTGTTCCGCCGCATGGGCCGGCCCCCGCGCGACAGGTGCGAGCCGCACTGGCCGACGGTCGCGGCCGAGCTGAAGCGCAAGGGGGTGACGCTGACCCTGCTCTGGCAGGAATACCGCGCCTCACATCCCGATGGCTACGGCTACACCTGGTTCTGCGAAGCCTTCACGGCGTTCAAGCGGCGCACCGGCGCCACCTGGCGCAACCGCCACGAGGCCGGTGCGGTCATGCAGACCGATTATGCCGGCCAGACGGTGGACATCGTCGACCCCGAGACCGGCGAGGTGCACGACGCGCAGATCTTCGTCGCCGTGCTGGGCGCTTCCTCGCTCACCTTCGCCACCGCCAGCCTGACCCAGCGCCTGCCCGACTGGGTCGCCGGACAATGCCGGGCGCTCGCCTACTTCGGCGGCGTGCCCAAGAGCATCGTCTGCGATAACCTCAAGGCCGGCGTCGCCAAGCCGCTCTGGTTCGAGCCGACCCTCAACCCGACCTTCGCCGCGCTCGCCGAGCACTACGACACCACCGTCCTGCCGACCCGGGTCCGCAAGCCGCGCGACAAGGCCAAGGTCGAAGTCGCCGTCCAGGTCGTCGAGCGCTGGATCCTGGCAAGACTGCGCAATACGCGCTTCTTCTCCCTCGACCAGCTCAACCGGGCGATCCGCGACCTCCTCGAGGAGCTCAACGAGCGGCCCATGCGCAACCTTGGAAAGAGCCGGCGCCAGATGTTCGAGGCCATCGAGCGCGAGGCCCTGGCACCCCTGCCGACGACGCCCTTCGAATATGCCGAATGGAAGACCGCCAAGGTCCATTCCGACTATCACGTCGACGTCGAGCGCAGCTTCTACTCCGTGCCGCACGGCCTGATCGGCCGCAAGGTCCAAGTCCGGCTCACTCACCGCACGGTCGAGATCTTCCACAACCACAAGCGCGTCGCCAGCCATCTCCGCCGCTCACCGCATGGCGGCCATGCCACGATCCCGGCCCACATGCCCAAGGCGCACCAGCGCTATGCCGAGCGAACGCCACAAAGCCTGATCGACCAGGCCAGCCGCATCGGCCCCAACGCCGCCCTCCTGGTCGAGCGGATGATCCGCGATCGGCCCCATCCCGAGCAAGGCTATCGCAGCGCCATGGGCGTCTTGTCGCTCGCCCGCCGATACGAACCGGAACGCGTCGAGGCCGCCTGCGCACGCGCGCTCACCATCAACACGACCAGCTACTCATCGCTCGCCGCCATCCTCAAGTCCGGCCTCGATCGCACACGCCCCGAGCGCGAACCGCTTCTGCCGCTGCCGCCACACACCAACATCCGCGGCCCCGGCTACTACCGATAACCAGGAGAAGACACCTCATGCTGACACACCCGACCCTCGACCAGATGCAGGCCCTCGGCTTCAAGGGCATGGCAGAGGCTTACCGCGACATGGCCGAGCGAGGCCAATCATCGGAATTGAACCGCGAGGACTGGCTCGCCCTCATGCTCGACCGCGAGGCCGCCACCCGCGCCGACAAGCGCCTCGCCAACCGCCTCAGACAGGCCAGGCTACGCTTCCCCGAGGCCTGCATCGAGGACATCGACTTCGCCGCCGAACGAGGCCTCGACCGCCGCGCCGTCCTCTCTCTCGCCCAGGGCGTCTGGCTCAAGGCACACGAGAACCTCATCGTCACCGGCCAGACCGGAACCGGCAAGACATGGCTCGCCTGTGCCATCGCCCATCAGGCCGCCAGGCTCGATCATTCCGTCCTCTACGTCCGCATGCCCAGGCTCTTCGAGGACCTCGCCATGGCCCGCCTCGACGGCCGGCTGCCCCGCCTGATCGACCGCCTCGCCCGGGTCCAGCTGCTCGTCCTCGACGACTGGGGAACCCATGGCCTGACCGACCGCCAGCGCCTCGATCTCCTGGAAATCTGCGAGGAACGATACCACCGACGCTCAACCCTCATCACCGCGCAGATCCCCGTGACCGCCTGGCACGACCTGATCGGCGAGGCCACCATCGCCGACGCCATCCTCGACCGCGTCATCCACAACGCCCACCGCATCGGCTTGAAAGGCGACAGCATGCGAAAGAAGAAATCGACGACCGACTTGACCCAGCCAACCACAACGGAAAACAATCCCGACTGACGGCAACAAGGCACCCGAAGCCAAACTCCCGGAACCGGCCGGGACTTTATGAAATCGGTGGCCAGGACTTACTGAAACCGCCGTCCGGAACTACCGAAATCCGCATTTCGATGGCGTCGGAGACTACATCGACACCAGCTTCACGGCGGTTTACGGCGCAGGCGACAGTTTCACTTGGACGGCCTGGGTACGGCCGGAGAATCTTTTCAATCCTTCCGTATCGAATCCCATCAATGCAATCTCGGGCTTCGAGCGGGGTGGCAATGGCCAAGTCAAGTTCGGGGTGCGTCATCCAAGCAACTCCTTCTCTCCGGGATTGCGTTACGCCTCGCTCAGGGACGATGAGGCGAACGAGATCACCCTAAACATCGGCGGGTCGTCCGTTTACGACGGTCAGTGGCGCCATTTTGCGATCGTCCGAAACGCCGCGAGCGATCGGGTCTTTTTCTACACCGACGGACAGCTGGACATGCCGTTGTCGAGTGGTTCTCCTGACCCGATGACGCAAAGTATCAACGCCGACAGCTCGCTGAACATGTACATCGGGGCGAACCATCGTTGGAACATCGCCGGCGGCACCAACGAGCACTTCCAGGGCGCTATCGACGATCTTCGCATCTACAATCGTGCACTTACTAGTGATGAAATTTCAGCACTTAGTAATCCCGAATCGCTGGCGCAAGCTGATTTGGATCAGACGGTACCTGTCACCGTCCTAAATGTGAACAACCTGCTGGTGGCCGATGCCGGCTCAAACCAGCCGGTGCGCACCGGAGATACTGTGTACCTCGATGGCGGCGGTAGCGCAGATCCAGATGACGACGAGCTGACCTATTCATGGACGATAGTGCCACCGCTTCCAGCGGGTGGAACCGCGACGTTAAGCGATGTGAACACTGTCACGCCATCATTTATTCCGGATGTTGAAGGCGCCTATCAAGTCCAGCTGGTCGTGAGTGATTTCATTGGCCCAGGTGAGCCGGACACGGTCACTATCACTGCCGCCTCGGCGGCAGACGTGGCTGAAGTGATGATCGTAGATGCCGCTGACACGATTGACGACTTACCATCATCAGGCGTGACGACGAGCGGAAATCAAAATGCGCTCGGTAACTTCTTGGCGCAAGCGATCAATGCAATCCAAGCGGATGATATTGAAACCGCCATCGAAAAATTGGAAAAAGCACTTGAGCGAACCGATGGTTGCACCCTGCGCGGAGAGGCAGACGGCAATGGTCCGGCGCGAGATTGGATTACCGATGATCCTGATTGCGCTGCGCAGAACGAAGCCCATGAATTGCTGACGGATGCGATCGACCTCCTAACCCCGTGATCGCTCGTCGTCACAACGGTGGTCATTGCCGTTTGCCTCTCTTCATTAGCACCTTACACAATTACCAATTCCGGAAGATGCTAATGGACGCTTGCGACCGTGAATTGCCGAATTCGTCATAATGGGTATTATCAGACTTGCATCTTTGAGATGACTCGCCATATATGGCTCGTGAGTGCTTAGCCTGACAGGTCTGGTGGGTTGGGGTTCGATTCCCCTTCATGTTCTCTGTCTCGGTGGCCTTCTTACATTCTTGGTCCTCTGGGCCTTGGCTTATGCCGTAGCGCTGTCAACTTCGAATGGAAAGGAGAATCACATGGAAACAGAAAACGCTCGTAATACTGAGAAACCTAATCTGACTGTCACCTCGTTGATTGAGACGATCTGGGCTATTGGGACGAGCACATGGTCTGGTCTGGCCCTGTCAGGCTAAGCACTCAAATATCTTTTCCGTATGAACGGTTATCACTCAGCATCATCGGCCAATAGGTAGGTGTCGGAGTATCCTTCCAGCATTATGATAGCGGTGCTTCGAAATTCCGAAAGCCCCTTCTCTCCATCCTTGAAATTTTTGATCGCGGCTATAGCCTTTGGAAAATCGTGGTCGGTCGCCCGTTCAAGAATGCCTGCCATTTCCATGGCGCACTGATGCTCAATAAATTCCTTCATCTTCATCGGGTCGATATGATCGGTAAGACCTTCCTCGATCAATCCGGCGATACCAAAATCAGATAAAACATCTTCCTTGATCGTAACCGGGGCAAAAGGCCGGGCCTGGGGACGGGGGGATCTGGCCTGGGTATAGGGGTGAGTCTCAACGGCCACATCTTGTGAGGCTTCCGCGTCAAGTGACCAGATATCGATGTTCGCGGCGGGAGGTCTGTGATTCGATCCCGTCATGGCCGAATCGCTTCCGGATCTCGACGATCTTGATGTCGCCGCCCTGAAGGCGCTGGTTCTGACGCTGCTTGAGGAGCAGGCGGCCCTGCGTGCCGAGAACGCGACATTGCGCGAAGAGATCCGCCGTCTCAAAGGCCTTTCCGGGCCACCGGATATCAAGCCGAGCGGCATGGACAAGCAGGCCGTATCCCGGGGCCGGACGGGGCGGAAGGCGGGACGGCGGGCCAAGAAGGGCCGGGTTCCCATCGACGAGAGGCGGATCGTCCGGGCCGCCGTGCCGGCGGGCTCGCGCTTCAAGGGCTATGAAGACTATCTGGTTCAGGACCTGCTCTGCCGGCCGAACACTGTCCTGTTACGCCGCGAGCGCTGGCTGACGCCCGAGGGGGCCACGATCGTGGCGCCGCTGCCGGCGGGGACGCGCGGCCACTTCGGCCCGGCGCTCAGGCGTTTCGTGCTGGCGCTCTATCATGGCGGCCAGACCAGCGCGGAGCGCTTGGCGCGGCTCTTGGACGACCTCGGCATCAAGATCTCCAAGCGCCAGGTGGTGCGGTTGTTGAACGAGGGCCATGACGGCTTCGTCGCCGAGGGCGAGGCGGTGCTGCGCGCCGGCCTGGAGACGGCGCCCTGGATCAGCGTCGACGATACCGGCGCCCGCCACGCCAACCGCAACGGGGTGACGAGCGGGATCGGCAACGACGCCTTCGCTTGGTTCGCCACGACGTTTTCCAAGAGCCGCTTGAACTTCCTGGAACGGCTGCGGGCCGGCCACGCGGACTATGTGCTCAATGCCGCCGCCTTCGCCTACATGGCCGAGCGCGACCTGGCCGCATCGGTGATCGCCCGTCTGGCCGAGGGCTGCCCGCGGCGCTTCACCAACGAAGATGCCTGGCTGGCCCACCTGGGGCGGCTCGCCATCACCGGGCACGGGGACGGGCGCGGGGCCGCGCGGACCGCCACCGAGGGGGCGCTGTGGGGCGCCATCGCCGCGCACGGCCTGCTCAGGGGCACGGCCGCGGGCGCCTGCGTCGTCCTGAGTGACGATGCTGGCCAGTTCAACGTCGGCCGCCACGCGCTCTGCTGGGTCCATGCGGAGCGCTTGATCCACAAGCTGATGACCTTCTCCCGGAGCCAGCGGCGCGAGAAGGAACACATCCAGGCACGGCTCTGGCAACTCTACGCCGATCTCAAAGCCTATCGCGAAAGGCCGGCGCCAGGACGGCGGGCCCACCTGGCATGCCGCTTCGATGCGCTCTTCGCGACCAAGACCGGATTCCTCCGCCTCGACCGGCTCCTGGCTCGCCTGCATGCCAACCGCGACGAACTGCTCGTCGTCCTCGACCGCCCGGAGGTCCCGCTCAACACCAACGGCGCGGAACGCGACATCCGCGCCATGGTCACAAGGCGAAAATTCTCCGGCGGCACACGCTCCGAGGACGGCAAGCAGGCCCGAGACACATTCCTCGGCCTCTACAAGACCTGCCAGAAACTTGGCCTCTCCTTCTGGGATTATCTCGGCGACCGCCTCAAGGTCCCCGGCGCCCCACCCGTGCCCCCACTGCCGATCCTCGTCAGACAACGCTGCATCGAAATGGCTTGACCGCCCGGGGTTTTGCCCCTGTTACCCTTGATCCTGCCGCGCAACCCTTCCAGAGATCGGTTTTCGAGGCTGTCACCCCAACATGTTTCAAGAAGATCGTCCCGCATTTCCTCCAAAGCCATCCCATAGTGCTGCGTCGCCAATTCGATCAATGGCATTTCTTGGGAAAGAATAGCTGCAAGAGCAACGGTGTAAGGATGACCCGTCTGGGATTCCTTCCGGCAATATACTTGCACAAGAGGTATCGCCGAAAGCTCGGCCATTCTATGAAGGGCTGATTTGTGGGCTTCTCTGTCGTCCATTTCCATACTCACCGTTATCACTTTTCTATGCATTACCTGCGGAAGTAATTCAATAATAAATCATGGGTAGCGTGGGATCAATACGCCGCCAATATTCCCGGCCACATTTTGTCCGCGAGGGCGCGGTCTTCGGGTCCGGCCATGTCGAGATAGATTTCGGTGGTGGACAGGCTGGCATGGCCGAGCCATTTCCTGATGCGGGTTTCAGGTATATTGGCGACGGCGGCGTTTACGCCGTAAGCATGGCGCAAGCCCTTGGCACTGGCTTTTTCGCCGTGAAGCCCGGCCGCCTCCATCACCGCGCGGACCCGCCGCCAGGCCGTTGTGCGCGACATTGGCCATAAATTATCTCGTCCTGCGCCGTGCGGGTTTTCTTGCGCAGCGGCGATGCCGTGCACGGCGTCGAGCCGGGCGACAAAGTCGGCGGGCACGGGGATTTGCCGGAAATGGCGGTGTTTTTCGGGGCCGCGTTTCTTTAGGCTGCGCACGACCACGACGGCGTCGGCAAGATCGATATTGAGCGGGGTCAGCGCCAAAGCTTCGCTCGCGCGGCAACCGGTCCAGCAGAGCATTTCGCAATAGGTCCGCTCGGCCGGATCGGGCAGCACTGTTAGCGACGCGAGAAAGAGTTGCCGCTCGGCGGCGCTCAGATATTTGCGCTCCCCGGCGTAGGTGAACAAGGTCATGGCCGAGAACGTGCTATTGGTATTCGTCATGGCGGCGGCTCCTTTCCAGGGGTTGCCGAGTGAAACAGAATAGACGTTTCTGTTTCATCCCACACATTCCTCCCGGATTTCCGCCGATTTTTGACCGGGTTTTCCCGGCTCTTTTCGATCAATTCTGCCTTTAACGTAAGGATTCTCTCAACGAAATCAAGCTATGAAACAGAAACGTCTATTCTGTTGCGGGTATTCGGGAAATATCATCAAAGGGCCGATCTGTAAAGCGGAAGTTTTTCAAGGCCTTAACGGCATGCACCCCGGCGACGGCAAAATCGGGGCGTGCGGCCATGAGTGAGATCAAGCCCTTTACCGTGAGTCAATTCAAGAACGGGCTGGCGGTTCTCGCGGCCTTCGTCTCTTCCTTCTTCGGCTATGAGCATGGCGGATGGCCCGGCGCGTTCACGGCGGCCATCATGGCCTTCGGCGGGGTGCATCTGACCTTCGCGGCCATCGCCATCGCCTGGCGGATCCTCGTGGGCGGGCTCTTGCTGTTGCTCGTCCTGGCGTCGCTCAAGAGCCGTTGGGACTGGCTCGCGAGTCTGGCCCAATGAGGCGGCGATCGACGCGCCGTGCGGTCCCGTCCAAACGGGCAATGCTGGGCCTCGCGGCGTCACTGGCGCTGATTCTATCGGGGCCGGTACCGATCATGCCGGGGACGGCGTTCGCCCAGGAGGCGCCGCGCTACAGCGTGCAACTCAGGGACCTTTCAGCAGACCGAGAGCGCTTCGTAAACCGCATGGCGGCGCGCGTATCGAAGGATGCGATTGTCGTCGTCTATTACGGGTCGAACCCGGCGCACATTCACCGTGTTCGCCAGGGCGCGAGCAATGCAAAAGCCGAAGGCTTCCCGGTGCGCGGCATGATCCTGGCCAAGGGCGATGAACGCTACACCATCTATGCTGACGGCCTTCCACAGGTGGTTTCAGTCGGGGAGCTGGGCCTCGGGACGATTGCGTGGACCCGGAATTCGATCCGAAAGGCGTACCTCATCATGCGGAGAAACGCGGCGTCCGACTAGACGCTTGCGCCGGGGTCCATGCCCGGCACCTTGCTCAGGGCGACGGTTTGGGTGGAATTGTCAGCAGCAGGATCGGCCTTGCGCGCGAACTCCGGCGTGACAGCCGCGGCATTGATAGGTGTGGGCGCGATCTGGTCCGCGGCGGCTTCGGTGCGGTCGGATGCGAACCATCCATTCGGGTCCTGCGTTGCCTCGGCCAGCCGGGCGGCCTCGTCTTCAGTGAAGCCTGCCGCATTATCCATCTGTCTTTGCGTTTCGGTGGATGATGCGTCAATGCTTGCCGCATCGGACGCGATCTGCCCGGCGCGGCTCTGCTCCATCTGGCGGGCCAGATCGGGATTGGCTTCCAGCTCCGCTCGAATATCGCGGTTGACCCGGCCCAAATTCTGCTCGGCATCTCTGCGGTTGGCGTTCGCCTCATTGAGTACAGCCTGCATGACATCGGGGTCGTTCCGGTCGACCGTGACACCGTGCTTCTCTTCGTAAAGCCGGATCGCCTCATCCAGCGCCCGTTGCTCGTCAGCGCTAAAATCCGGGTCGTCGCCGTTTTTCAGGGCGTCAAGATATTTGCTGACGGCTTCTTCCTGCGAGGCGAATTTCTCAACCTCGCCCTGCCAGAATTCCTGCTGGTCGTAGAGATCATCCATATGCCGCTGAAAAGCCTGCATGGTGATGAACCGGTCCATCGCCGCGCGGCGCTCGCGCTCTTGCCGCTTCCGGCCGCCGCCCCGGGTGCCATGTTCGCTATTATCCGCCGAACGCGCCACGCGCCCCGTCTCAAGCGACGCGCCCGGATTGCCCTCCGCCCGCGTGATCTCGATATCGCGTTTGATCTGGTCCCGCTCTCCGACATACGCCACGTTCAGTTCCGCCGCCTCTTCCTCAGGCGTGAGCCGTTCATTGGCGTCAGCACCAGACGCGCCAACCCGCGTTTCACTATTTCTGTCAGATGGAGTCTTCTCAGTCCCCGTCACGATCACACCCGTTTCTTGTTATAGTTCAGCGGCTTGGCAGACCGGACAGGCCCATGAAAGCCTCCCCTTCGCCAATCCACACCCAATTTATGTATATTTAATTATACATCATGTAATTGCGGAATGTCCATTTTGAGGCAACCGCCAATCGCGTCACACGTCATCCGACAGCCGGTTCTCCACTATCACGCGCCAACCACCTGATATGAATGACGAATTTACATGTCAATCTCTCGGGCGTATCATCCGACGTCCAGGACAAACGCATGACCATGAAACTGCCAGACGAACTGAACAACGCTGACGGCGTTTCAGCCCTCACCAACGCCCGCACGCTCGACAACAGCGCCAGCTCGCGCCGTTGGGGCCGTTCGCGTCAACTTGGTCATGACGAGATCACTAACTACGCGGCCCGCAGCGACGCCGTTGGGACCATAAAACAGGGCTTCGCCGCCCGGACGTGGGAGTAGAGATATGGCACGGCAGCCTGCCCTCGGCGGCCCGGGTTTTCCCGAGGGAGCCGTGTTGGACGCGCTTGGTGGCCCGGATGACCTCGACGCCAGATTCAAGCTCAAGGAAGATGAAGAAAATGCCCTTCGGGAAAAGGCAAACACTGCGGTCTTGGCCGCATACAGGCATCAAGGCGATGTAAGTCCTGAGGATGCTAACAGAATTGGCCGCGCATTTTTGCTAGGCATTGGCTGCGAAAAGGATATGTCCGAAGCATTTTATTGGATTTCGAAAGCTGCCAACCAAAAGAACGCCGACGCCCAGAATAATCTGGGTGACATGTATGTGCGGGGTCTCGGTGTTTCGCGGGACGACGCTAAGGCCGTGTTCTGGTTCCGCAAGGCTGCCATACAAAAAAATGCCAATGCGCAAACTACTCTCGGCCTCATGTATGCGCAGGGTCGCGGCGTTGCGCAGGAAGACGCTGAGGCTGCGTTCTGGTTACACAAGGCTGCCATACAAGATGATATCGTCGCCCAGTACTGCCTGGGTATTTTGTATGCGGAAGGTCGCGGTGTTGCGCGGAACGATGAGAAGGCTGTATTCTGGCTCCACAACGCTGCCCTTGAGAGGTACGCCTTCGCCCAGTACCTTTTGGGGATTATGTTTGCGGAGGGTCGCGGTGTTGCCCAGGACGACGTTGAGGCGGCGTTCTGGTTCCACAGGGCTGCCAATCAGGGACACGCCAGCGCCTCGGATAGTTTGGATATTATGTTTGCGGAGGGTCGCGGTGTTGCGCAGGAAGACGCTGAGGCTGCGTGCTGGTATCGCAACGCTACTTACCGTTGGGTAGATATCGACCAGTACGAACTGGATCTCATTTATAAGGATGGTCGCGGTGTTGCACAGAACGATGAGAAGGATAGAGAGTATTTCGAACTGGATGCTGCCCAAGGGGTTGAGGATGAAGAGCTAGAGCCTAATAAACTTGCAGAAACACAAGAAAATGATGTAAAAGAAAAGGCAGGTAATACGGGGGTTGTGACCAAAGAAAGGTCAGAACCTGTGAGTGACGAAAAAAAGAAATACACTGTAGATTTGAATGAAGTATTTGATAGAGCCCATGAAATCTTAGCCAATGCGGTGATGGGTACGCCTGCTGCTGGTGCAGGGTATCAGAAGAAGATTCGATCCAATGTTGGCTTTGACCCCGAGATCGTGGATTGGCTTAAGACCAAAGAGACTTCTGGCAAACACTTTTCGTATGTTAACTCAATCCTGAAGGCGCTCAAAGAAGCAGAAACAAATACTCCTAATATACAATCCCCCTTCCGACAGTAGGCTTGCACAATCCTATTGACATCAGGATTGTGCAAGCCTACGATGCGCCTCCTCGCTGAAGGAGGAAGCGATGTTCCAGCCCCCAAAACGACCCCCGACAGCATTGTCACTAGGCTGGCTGGCTCGCTTACCTGCGCCGGAATGCGAGGGGACTCCGATGATCGTTAAGAAAAACTAACCGCGTACCGCAAGCACAGTTTGAGCGTAGAGCGCCTGAAAAACGGCCACGGGTGGACTCGGCCTGAATCCGGGCAATGCCAAGGAGACTGATCATGCGCGATGATGAAGTCGGTCACGGCCATGAAGAGCACGGCAAAACCAACGGCAAGGGCGGCGGCTGGTGGCGGTCTTGGGCCGGACGGCGGGAGCGGGTCGCGGACGCGCCTATATATAATGAGTCTGGCGATGAAGCGGCGGCCGGTTCGGATGGCGCCGCCCGGCATGCGGGGAGTGTTCTCGGCACGGCCGGTGCGGCGATCACTCTCTATATAGGGAAGCGCCGGGCGCGCAGTGCCGACAAGCGCGCCGGTCTCATGACGCGCATCCGGCACTATGAGGCGAGCGCACCGGCCTTTCCGACGGAGAAGGTCGAAAAGGCCCGCGAAGAAGCCACTTCCGCCATTGCCGAAACAGCGGCGGAAATGGTGCGAGGGCTGGACCAACTGCGCGGCCACCGCATCGCGGCCTTCACGCATTTTCGGAATATGCAGTCGATCCACGGCACGATCCGCCCGGCCATCGTGCCCGATGTCGTGTTTACGATCTTCTTCGTCATCATCGGATTCTTCGTCGAAGGCGCGGCGGCCGGGGCGATGATGAGTATTGACGGCAAGACGGGCGTCCTGCCGGGCCTCGCCTACGGTCTGGCCTTCGCCGGTGTGAATGTCGCGCTGGCCATGGCCACCGGATTCGTCGCGCGTTGGCTCAATCACCGGGCAATGCCCGGCCCCTATGATCCGGTTGGCAGGCCGAAACGCCTCGCCGCCGCCGCCGGAGTTGCCGTAGGAATTGGAATTCTCTGCGTTCTGATCTTCGCCGCGATGCGCACGCGCGCGCTCGGCACACATAGCGGCGTGTTCCAGTTCGAGCAGGTTGGGTTCTGGCAAAGCTTCGACGATTCAATAGCACTCGCCATCCTCGCTCTGGGGCTGGTGGCGTCGTTCATCGGATTTGCCAAAGGCTATGGCGGCCTGTTCGACCCTATCCCTGGATACGGCCATGCACAGTTGGCCGCCGAGCAGGGCAGCGATGAAAAAGCCGACGAACTGGCTGAGGATGGTGCGGATGTCATTGAAGACATTGCCGAACGGATTACGGGGCAGATCGAAGATCATTGCCGCACCGCAGCAAAGAGACAGAAGCGCCGCATCAAGACGCACCGGAAGCTACTGAAGGCTACGCACCGGCATAACAATTCGGTCGAGCGGTTGCGGACGGACTACCACAGCTATTGCCGACAAGTTCACAGCGGCGCGAGTTACGTCGCCGGGGGCGATACGTCCGGCGAAGTGCCGCTTGGTGACGAGGATTTCGACCGGGAGCGGATTGACCCGGGCGCGCTGTCTGCGCCCGCCGCCGACGCTTTGCCCGAGCAACCGGAAATGCTGCTGAGCGGCCTGGATGCCGCGCGCGAGAGCGCGCTCGCCCGGATCACGGCGGCGCATGTCCGCTTCAAGGCGGAAGCGCCGAGTTTCATCACCCAGACTCAAGGAGGCCAGACATCATGAGTAGACGACGCAGACGGAGCCGGGATAGCGGTGTCAGGCGGGCCCTGATGATCACGGCCATGGCGGTGCTGCCACTGAGCGGTATCGGGGCCCTGGGCTGGGGTCTGACAACCCAACTGGACAAGGTCAGCTACGACAAAGTGACCTATTGCTATCCCCAGGATGGCCAGCACCAGAGCGCGTTCTTCCTGGATGCGAGCTTTACTTCCGGCACCAGTGGTCAGCAGGACCGGGACCTCGCCTCCGAGCTGATGCGCACCTTTGACGGCCTGCCGCCCAATGGACGATTGCGGGTGTTTTCGACAGCAAAGGGCGTTGCGTCCTCGACCGGCATTCCCGTCGTCGACATGTGCGCTCCCCCCGCCACGCCGGAGGAACAGGCGCGGATTGGGGCGGACGAGGAAACCCGCCCACGGCTGATACGCATCAAGGGCGTGGCCAGAGCGGCCTTTGCTTCAAAGGTCCAGGCGCACCTGGCCGTGATCAAGGATGAGGCCAAGGGTGCGATCGATAGCCCCGTGCTGGAGCAAATCCGGGCGATCAGTAGGTTCCCGTTCGAGGCGCCCCTCAAGCATCTTGTCGTCTTCACGGACGGGATTCAAAACTCGGATCTGCGGCAATTCTGCCGGGTAAAGGGCCACTTGCCCAGCTTTGCCAAGTTCGCGAAACAACCGGACTATGAACTGGTGAAGCCGCGTTCACTTGACGGCGTACGCGTTGACATCCTGCTCGTCGAAAACTCCCGCCTGCCTTCGTCGATCTACCCGTTTTGCACCAATCGTGAAATCCGCACCTGGTGGCCCGAGTTCTTTAAGGCGGCGGGCGCAAACGTCGAGCCGCTGACGCGCATTCGTTTCGGCGGTGTGGGCTGAAACAAGCATCATGAGGCAGGAACAGAACCAAAGACGCGGGGGGCGGATTATCCCGGCCCTCGTGGTCGGCGGCGGGGCGTATTACGCCTATGACTTTGCCGGACCGCTGTTTCTCGGCGGTCAGGTCAACATGCTGGCCGCCGCCGCCGCGCTGGTTCTGGCCGTGGCCGCCTTAAGCTTCCTGTCCTCAATCTTCTTCCTGTTGGGCGAGGCGGCGCATCGATGGCGCGCGCTCACGCCGACGGGCCGCAAAGGCACGTCCGGGTGGGTGAGGAGCCTGCGGGAAATCAAACACGAGCTGATAGCTGAGGGAACGGGCCCTTACTGGGGCGTTCTGAACGGCAAGCCCATCTTCTCGGACTTTTCCAGCTCTGCGCTTATATTAGGGCCAAGTGGTGTTGGCAAGGGCGTTAAGCTCGTCATCATGATGATTTTGTGCATTAGAGAGAGCAAAGTCATCATTGATTTCAAATCAGAGTTGATCGTCATGTTGCGCCCCATTCTAGAGGCGCGCGGCGAGATTGTACGCTGTATCGATTTTGGCAATCTCTGGCCCGACCTGGTCGGACCAACCGACAGTTATAATTACCTTAATATACTCGCAGATGACTTTAACAGAGAGGGCGGTCTGTACGACATTACCGACAATGCCGACGAGATGGCGCAGCAATTGCTTCCAGCGGCAGCGGACGACAAGCGCCATCAGAATAGTTACTTCGACATTGGCAGCGTCGATCTGCTGGCCTGGGCCTTCCAGTATATTGTCCTGGTGCTGGGCTATACCGGCACGCTTGGCGATGTGCTCGACCTTCTCTTTAGCCGTGAGAAGTGCCTGCATGCGGCACTGTGGGCTTGCGGGCGTCTGGAAATCGATGATCCCGGGTCGGGCGATGCTCCGGCCTATGCCGATCCGATGCCAATCGAAGAATCATCCTGGGTTCACGTCCACGAGACGGACGAGGTGGAGCGCTATATTCAGTATTTCCGGGGGGTTTCACTGTCTGTTGCCGAACTGATCGAGGCCACGGACTCCAAAAGTTTCGATAGCTTCAACTCGGGCGCGCGGCAGGTCCTCAAGAGCTTCAACACCACCACCCGCGTTCACCAGCGCACGCAAACCACTACGGTTCGATTTTCTGAACTCAAAGAAGGGGACACGCCGGTCACGGTCTTCATCCTGGGTGCTCCGAACAAACTTAACGCCCAGCGGAAACCTATTTCTTTGCTTCAGTGGTGCATGTTCAAGGAATTCAAACAGCATAAAAGCATGAATCGGCGCAAGGTCTATATGATTGCCGACGAGGCAACCAATTTTAAAATTTTGGATATTGGCACTTTGGTAACGTGGATCAGATCGACCGGTCTTCGTTTAATTATTGTGATTCAGGCTCTAAAGGCTTTTACAAAGACGTACTCAGATGAAGATCTTGAAATTCTAATGTCCGAAACTGAAATCAAAATTTTCCCGCCGGGCCAGACAGAATTGAGGACACGGGAGCTGGTTGAAAAGCTTCTTGGCGAGCAAAGCATCATCGCCCGCAACAACAAAGGAGACCGGGAAAAGAGTTTCTCCGGTCTCACGGGATATGACTATCAGGAAGAAGGACGGCCTTTAATGAATGCCGATGAAATAAGGCGCACGGGAAAAGGTATCTTATTCCTGCGAAAGAACAAGCCGATCCCTGTAGATTTGCCCAAAGTCTCGGGGATTGAGCCTTATCGTAGAATCCTCGGGATCAACCCGTATTTCGGCAAGCCGTTTCTGACGAAAGTGGTCTTGCGCCTGCGGCGGAAGGATGTGCCATGATCAATGGACGCAAGCGCAGCGTCCTGGGCGCGCTCAGCCTGTCGGCGCACGCGCTCAGCATGATGCTCTCTTACGGGTGGGTGGTCCTGCTCGTCGCGCTGCTGGCCAGCCCCATCGGCTTACACGTCCGCGTGTCCTACACCTACTATGGCCCGATCTCGGATAAGAGCTTCACCAGCTGCGCCTATCTCGGATCGCGTGGGATCGTGCATCCCGATCTCGCCCCGGACTGCCCGCTCATCGCCGTTCTTGATGCGCGCGCGTGGGGGCGGTGATGGCCAGAAAGCCCGATCCAAAACCCGCCGCCGCGCATGACCGGGCGCATGCGCCCGCCAATGATCATGTCACCGGTCCGTGGATCGCACCGGAGAAAGTGCCGCCGGTGCTGCGCCAGTTCCAGGAAAACCGCGATCCACTGATCAAGGCGCAGCTTCAGGATTTGGAGAAGAGCGAAGCCCAGCGGCGGGAGGAAAGTGGGCGCGGCTCGGCGATGGTCGGGCAGGAAAAACCGAAACTCAATGCCCGCCCGCCCGAAGAGATGGGCCGCGCCTCCGACCGCAATTCCTTCAATGAACGCTGGCTGGTCGAACAGCGTGACGCCGTTCTGGACCAGGCCAAACGCCAGCAAGGACCAGCGCGCGAGGGTCCGGCGCATCAACCGGGCCCATCCCGGGAGCCGTCGCGGTGACGGTCTTCCCATTTTGCAAGGAGAAGCATGATGAGCAATGAAACCAAACAAGCCCCGATCCAGACATTCAGGGATGGTGGTGTTGTCGTGAAGCTCTGGCGTCAGGACGGGGGTGAAAACGGCCCCTTCGTCTCGGCGACAATCGGGCGAACCTACCGCGATCCGAAGAGCAATGAGTATCGCGAGTCCCGCTCGCTTGGCGGCACCGACATGCTCAAGGCGCAAGCGCTTCTGGGCGAGGCGCACCGCGAGGCCCTCAAATGGCGGGAGTATTTCCGCGAGACGGAAGGCACCCAGGATCCGCCCAGGGACAAAGATCGATCCGCTAATCTGGTGGAAGAGCGCGATGCGGTGATGGCACAGGCCAAAAGCCCGGACACGGGCCGTGGCCGGGAACCGTCCCGTTGAAGAGCGTCGCAAGCGGCGGGCACTGCAAATGTCCGCCGCTTGCCCGAAGGCCGATCCATAAATATTACAACAAAGGAATATTTTCCTGTACATGAGAAGGAAATAATGTTAAGGTTGGCGTTTTTGTTCCCTTCAGGGAACGCAAACGAGAGGTACGGAAAGGAGCGAGAAAAAGCCATGGAAGAAGACGGCACAAGAATGGAAGGGGATGAAAGTACGGGACCGGCGCTTGTCCGGCCTGGGCTGGGCCATAACCGCCCGGCTGTTGAAATCGATTACGAAGAGTATCTGCGTTTTCTGGAAGACGACGATATCAGCGAAGCGGATAAGCGCGAATTGCTTGGCCTGCTCTGGTCCATCGTCTGTGAGTTCGTGGCGATGGGCTTTGGCGTTCATCCTGTCCAACAGGCCCAAGAGAGCTGTGGAAAACCCGAAGAAAATACGCCAAAACCCGCACAGAGCAACGGACATGGTGTAAACTGTGAGGATGGTAAATTCATAAAATCAATTGACAGGCCCGCCGAATCGGAAAATCCACCGGCGGGGAAAGGAGCCCGAATATGACATCATTTGAAAAATCGGTGGAGGTGCATGTCAGATCGGTCCTGTATTGCCGCGTCTCCAGCCGGAAGCAGACATCGGACGGCAGCGGCCTGGACAGCCAGGAGCACCGGTGCCGTCAGTATGCGGCGGCGAAGGGCTATGAGGTCGCGGCCGTGTTCCCCGACGATGTGTCCGGTGGCGGTGACTTCATGCAGCGCCCGGGCATGGTGGCGCTGCTCAAATATCTCGATGCGCACCCGGGCGAAAATTTTGTCGTCATTTTTGATGATCTGAAACGCTATTCCAGGGATACGGAGTTTCATTTGAAATTGCGCCGGGAGATGATGGCGCGCAATGCCACGCGCGAATGTCTCAACTTCAATTTTGAGAATTCACCCGAAGGCAAATTTTTTGAAACGATTGTTGCAGCAACCGGAACATTGGAGCGCGAACAGAACACCCGCCAGGTCATCCAAAAAATGAAAGCGCGCGTGGAACAAGGCTTCTGGGTCTTCCGCGCGCCCGTCGGCTATTGCTACGTTAAATCACCCCGGGGCGGCAAGGAACTGGTGGCCGATGAGCCGTTGGCCACCACCGTACGCGAAGCGCTGGAAGGTTACGCCAGCGGGCACTTCGCGACGCAAACCGAAGTGAAACGGTTTCTGGAGTCCAAACCGGAGTTCCCCAAGGACAAGCCGAATGGCGAAATCCGCCAGCAGACAATTATCCGTTTCCTCAACAAGGAAGTCTATGCGGGCCTCGTCGCCGCGCCGAAATGGGGTGTCTCCACGCGCCAGGGCCATCATGAGGGGCTGATCAGCCTCCAGACTTTCGAGCGTATCCGCCAGAGGCTGAGCGAAACCGCCTATGCGCCTCAGCGCAAGGATATCAATGCTGACTTTCCTTTGCGCGGGGCCGTGTCCTGCGCCTGCTGTGACACACCGCTCACGGCCGGGTGGTGCAAGGGCAAGAACAAGAAGTATCCGTATTATTTCTGCCGCACGAAGGGGTGTGACGCCTACGCGAAGACCATCCGGCGCGGCAAGATCGAGGGTGAGTTCGCCGCATTGCTGGCGTCCGTCCAGCCCGCCACGAAGCTGGTGCGCATCGCCTCGGCGATGTTCGGCAAGGCCTGGGATCAGTATCAGGCCCGGGCGGAGGGCGATGCCAAGTCCCTCGAACGCGAGATCGAGGATGCCGAGCGTCAGATCGGGCAGCTGGTCGAGCGCATCATGGATGCCAGCAACGGGCGCGTTATCGCCGCCTATGAAATGCGGATCGACGCGCTGGAACGGCAAAAGCTGATTCTAGAGGAAAAAGCGGCCCAGGGACCCGGTCCGCGCCATGGCTTCGACGACATGTTTGAACACGCCACGCAGTTTCTCGCAAGCCCTTGTAAACTCTGGGAAACAGGCCGTTTGGACCTAAGAAGACTAATACTCAAACTGGCCTTCCCGGGACATCTGACCTATTGCCGCTCGGAGGGCTTTTTGAACACCAAATTATCCATACCTTTCAGCATGTTAGGGTCTTTTTCGGGTTCGGAAGGAGGAATGGTGCCGCCGGCGTGAATTGAACACGCGACCCCACCCTTACCAAGGGTGTGCTCTACCCCTGAGCTACGGCGGCACGGTGGGCCGCGATGGATCTCATTTCGGGGCCCGGCTTCGCAATAGCGAACGGGGGGCGGGGCGTCAAGCGTCGAGGCGGAGCAAGGGGCGGGTTTGCGGCCAGGTGCCGCCGCCCCACAAGGGGAGATGGGTCATCTTCACGCCGGCGCCGCCGGTGACGATCGGCTGGATCACATCCGGGCCCGCCGCCGGCGCCGCGCCGTTGGCAGGCGCGGTGAACAGGTATTCGCGCAGGCGGTCGAGATCGAAGCCGCGGGCGGCGAGCAGGCGGGCGAGTTCGGGGGGCAGCAGGAAGACCTGGGCGCCGCGCGGGCGATCGCGTCCGGCACCGGAGACGTCGAGGGCGGTGGCCATAATGCGGGCGAGGGGGGCGAGGACGGCTTCGGCCGTGTCCGCCGGCGGGTCCGGCAGCACCTCGATCGTGCCGGAGACGCCGAGCACGGTGACGGCGTCAGCATCGCCGTCCAAGCCCATCCGGGCGGCGAGCGGCGGCAAAATGCCCTCGCGGTTTTCGGCGAAAGCGAAGCCGTATTTGCCGGGCTGGCCCATGGTGGCCATGTCGCCGACATTCTCCCGCGCCCCGGCGATGTTGCGCAGACAGAGGCTGAGCGCCCGGCCGAGCGTCGCGTTGGCGCGGTTGCCGGGGCCGAGGCAGTTGGTCGCCGCGTTCATCTCCAGCCGGCGGGCGATCGGTCCGTGCACGCAGAGCGCCACCGCCGGCGTGCCGGTCGTGGTCAAGAGGCCCAGCAGATTGAAGTCCGACTCCAGACAGGCGAGGAGCGCCGTCAGCACCACCGGCAAGGCGCCCGGCGCACAGCCCGCCATGACGCAATCATGCGCCGCCGCCCGCGCGGTCAGTTCGCCAAAGAGCGGCGGCAGCGCGCCGAGGGGGGCATCGGGTGCCCGAACCCCCGCCAGCATCGCGGCCATCCGTGCCGTCGTGGGCGGCACCAGCGGCAGGCCATCGTCGAGGCCGCGGGCCGTCAGTTCCGCCTGCGCCCGTTCCCACGCGATGTCGTCGGCGAAGAGGGGGCGCCCGTCCATCGCCGGGCTCTAGGTCGAGGCGAGCGGCGGATTGGCGACGCGGACCGAGCAGGCCTCGGTGAAGCCGAAGGGCGGGATATAGGCCGAGTGCTTGCCGGGGCCGCCGGCGACCAGGACGTGGATGTCCTCCGGCCCGTTGGTCAGCGGATAGTGGTCGTCGACCAGGGGGCGATCCATCGAGGCATAGCTCTCGCGGTTTTCCGGCGAGACGCGGGAGATATGCACGGCGGAGCGTTCGAAGACGGCGGCCTGGATGTCCTCGATTCCCAGGCCGTCGCGGGCGAGCGTCGCCGCGTGCTCCGGCCCCAGCACCAGGAAGAAGGGCGCGGTCGAGTAGATCGTGTTGGCGCCGACCTGACTGACGGTGTTGGCGATCGTGGTGAGCAGGCCGTCGCCGCTGGTTGAACCGTGGTCGTTGATGTTGTGCGGCGCCTCGGCCGGGATCGCCGTCACCACGCTGTCGGCGGCGGCGAACCCCCGGCGCACGTGATAGGGCGCCCAGGGGCTTTCCTCCTCGTTCTCGGCGAAACAGAAGGCGTATTTCGCCGGCGTGCCCTGGGTCGAGCGGTCCATCACGCCGGGCTTGGCGCCGCCGACGTTCAGCAGGATCAGCTGCAGCGCCCGGCCGATGGTGGCGTTGGCCCGCCAGCCCTGGCCGAAACAGTTGGAGGAACAGTTGATCTCCAGCTCGCGCCGCAGCGGGCCGCTCACCAGCAGCATCTGGGCGCAGGAATGCGTCGTCGCGAGGGAGCCGTGCAGATTGTATTCGGGCTTCAGGACGGCGCGCGCCGCGGCGACGACGACGGGAAAATATTCCGCCCGGCAGCCGGCCATCACGGCGTTCGCGGCGAGCGAGCGGAGCGTCGGCACGACGCGGCGTGGCGACATCGGCGCGAACGGCTCGTTGTCGCCCCGGCAGGTCGCGACGAAACGGTCGACCAAGTCCTCGCTCGGCATCACCAGAGGGAAGCCGTCGCTCCAGCCTTGCTCAATCGCATAATCGTTCCAGGTGGCGGCGTCGAGCTCGTCCAGCTCGATCACCTCCTCGTCTTCGTGGCTCATGAGATCTCGTCCTTCCCCCTCGCGGACAACAACGGACATCGCCCCCGCACGGTGCACGGGCGATGCCGGCCGGCTCCGGCGGCGTGGGCGTTCAGGCCCCGATCGCCGCGCGCAGGCTGTTGGTGGCGGTGTCGATCCGCTCCGCCAGCTCTTCGGTGTTCAGGCCGCCCACCGGATGGCTGACGACCAGGACCTTGGGCGTGACGTTGCGCGCCCGGGCCTGCGCCTGCACCAACGGCAGGAAGACCTTGGTGGTGACGATATAGGTCTCGACGCCGCGCTTCTCGAGTTCGATGCTGTCATGGAAACTCCACGACGAGCATGCGCCTCAATCCGCGAGCGCGAGCAGCGCTCCGCGTCGGGTCCGGGCCACCTCTTCGATCATCTCGGGCGGCGCCGGCTGGGCCGGGCTGTCCTTGGTAATGTAGGTGACGTCGGAGATGTCGCGATAGTCGGCGAGGCTGTCGCGCACGCCTTCCAACAGTTCGCGGGCGTTCGGCTTGGCGTTGCCGAACAGGATGATGGGATCGCGCGCCCAGTCGACCGGGCGGGCATCACTTTTCGCATCGCCGTCGGCCACCAGGCCGAAGGCGGGATTGACGATACGCATGACGGGTGTCTCCCCTGCTGTGCTCGGTGGCGGGATGATAGCAGGCTTGCCGCTACCCCCGCTCACCCGTCGCCTTCAGCCACCGTGCTTGGGGCCGATCGGCGTCCAGACCCAGGCACCGATCGTCTCGCGGTTGATGGCATCTGAATTGTTTCGCTCCTCCCCCTTGGCCTCGATCGAGGGGAAGACCTCGCCCGGGTCGTCGACCTCGACCTCGTAGACGGCGAGATAGCGGTTCGGCGCGGCCGCACCCTTCTCGGCGGCGAGTTCGAAGCGCTGGGCGCTGACCACCGCCGAGGTCCCGATCACTTCGTCCAGGTGGGTGTTCTCGTACCACTCGTTGTACTCGTCCTCGCGGCCCTCGACCGCTTCGCTCAGGACCATGAACAGTTGGCGTGCCATTTTTCGTCTCCCCGGTTTCCTGTGTCGTGTGGCAAATCGTGACCGAGGCCGGCCGCGAAGGCAACCGGCCGTGCGGGATTGAGCCCGGACGGGGCTGGCGGTTATTGTCCCCCGGCGCCGGCCGCTGCCGTCGGCGATTTGGCAATCGAGGGAGGAGACGCATGTCCGACGATGTGATCATGCCGGTCGAGGCGACGCACATCTTGATGTTCGCCCGTGCCGTTGGCGACGACAATCCGATTTACCGCGACGCCGAGGCCGCCGCGAAGACCGAGGTCGGCCATATCATCGCGCCGCCGACCTTTCCGCGCGCGGTCAGCCAGTTCGATCCGGACTATTTCCTCCGGCTGAAGCCCGGCGAGAAGTGGTTCGGTTCCGGGCGCAACGCAACCGGCCTCGACGGCCCGGCCAAGAGCAGCGGCGGCCTGCATGCCGAGCAGCACTTCGAGTACCACCGCCAGATGAAGCCCGGCGACGTGTTGTCGGTCGTCACCCGGGAGGGCAAGACCTGGGAGAAGGAGAGCCGGCGGGCCGGCAAACTGATCTTCACCGAGCGGGTGAGTGAGTACCGCGACCAGGACGGCGAACTGGTGATCACCGCGCGCGCCGTCGGCGTCAAGACCGAACGTCCGGTCGAGCAGAACTGAGGGAGGCGACAATGGCTTTGAACGCGAGCGATCTGAACGCGGGCGATACCCACGAGGAGGTCGTGGTCGACGACCTAACGCGCACCCAGCTGGTGATGTATGCGGGTGCCAGCGGCGACTACAACCCGCTGCACACGGACGAGGTCTATTGCAAGGAGGCCGCCGGCTACGAGCGCGGAACCTTTGCCCACGGCATGCTCTCCATGGGCCTCACCGGCAAGATGCTGACCAACTTCGTCGGTGACGGGCGGCTGACCAAATACGGCGTGCGGTTTACCAACCAGGTCTGGCCCGGCGATACGCTGACCGCCAGGGCCACGGTGGTCGAGGTCCGCGCGGAGGGCGGCGAGCACTTCGTCGACCTCGATGTCGTGACCACCAACCAGGACGGTGCCACCGTCATCACCGGCAGCGCCACCGCGCGCGTCGATCCCTGACGGTGCGCGCCATGGGACGGCTGCAAGGCAAGCGCTGCCTGGTGACGGCGGCGGGGCAGGGCATCGGCCGGGCGACGGCCGAGGCCTTCGCCGCCGAGGGCGCCGCGGTGATCGCGACCGACATCAACGAGGCGACCCTGGCGACGCTCGCCGCCGTCGACGGCATCACGTGCGAGCGGCTTGACGTGCTCGATGGCCAGGCGGTCAGCGAGGCGGCGGCCCGGCTGGGGGCGGTCGACGTGCTGTTCAACTGCGCCGGCTTCGTCCACCAGGGGACCATCCTGGAGGCGAGCGAGGCGGAGTTCGATTTCGCCGTCGACCTCAACGTCAAGTCGATGTTCCGCATGAGCCGGGCCTTCCTGCCGGCGATGCGGGCCGCCGGCGGCGGTGCGATCATCAACATGGCCTCGGTCTCGGGCTCGGTGAAGGGCATCGTCGCGCGGGCGATTTACGGCACCACCAAGGCGGCGGTGATCGGCCTCACCAAGTCGATCGCCGCGGACTATGTCGCGGACGGCGTGCGCTGCAACGCCATCGCGCCCGGCACGGTGGAGTCGCCCTCGCTGGAAGAGCGGATCGCCAGCTTCGAAGACCCGGTCGCCGCGCGGGCCGCCTTCATCGCCCGCCAACCGATGGGCCGCCTCGGCCGCCCGGAAGAGGTCGCGGCGATGGCCGTCTACCTCGCCTCCGACGAGGCGACCTACACGACAGGCCAGGTCTTCATCGTCGACGGCGGCATCGTCATGTAGGCGACCGTGCTGTCGTCCAGC
Source organism: uncultured Alphaproteobacteria bacterium (assembly GCA_951812805.1). Lineage (GTDB taxonomy): Bacteria > Pseudomonadota > Alphaproteobacteria > JASLMY01. Next base: position 26,071 of record CATOSZ010000008.1, read on the forward strand.
CGGTCTTCCCACATCCTTGATGGCTCGTCGGCGCCGTTCTGCCCCAAAAGGGGTCATGCCCCAAAAGGGGTCAGGACTTGAATGTTGAATTCATTAGCTGTCTCTAGGCAAAAAGCACGACCTGACCCCAAGTGGACCTGTGAGCCCAAGTGGACCTGACCCCAAGTGGACCTGACCCCAAGTGGACCTCCCAAAGGGACCTCAGGAGAGGTCAGCGGGAGCGGCGGTAGAGGATGGTGTAGATCACCAGGAACAACCCGATCATCAGCAGCGAGAAGATGGTCGAGGCGGTGCCGAGGGCGAAGAGCGTCGGGCGGACGCGCTGGGTCATCGAGGCGTTGATATCGAGGGGCAACGTGTTGTACTCGCCCGCCAGCAGCGTCGTGCGGGCGAATTCGTCGTAGGAAAGGGTGAAGCCGAACAGGCCGGCGGCGACGATGCCCGGCAGGATCAGCGGGAAGGTCACCTCCTTGAACACTGTCCATTCGTCGGCGCCCATGTCGCGGGCCGCCTCCTCGAGCCGGGAATCGAAACGGTTGAAGACGGCCATCATGACCAGGAAGCCGAAGGGCAGGGTCCAGACGACATGCACGCCGAGGGCCGACGACCACCAGGCCGGCGGGATGCCGATGGTCTGCAGCATGGTCGCGAGCCCCAGGCTCAACAGGATGCCCGGCACCATCAGTCCCGCCATCACCGTGTAGAACAGCACGCCCGAGCCCCAGAACCGCTTGCGGAAGGCCATCGCCAGCATGGTCGAGAACAGCGCCGTGATCACCATGACGATGAGTGCGAGGATCAGGCTGCGCAGCATCGCGCCCTGCAGGTCGCCCACGGTCGAGGGTTGGATCAGCTTCTCCCACCAATAGAGGCTGACGCCGCGCATCGGAAAGCTGGTGCCGCCGCGCCGGCCCTGGAAGGAGAGGATGAACATGGCGATCATGGGGCCGTACACGAAGACCAGGAAGATCGCGTAATAGACGCCGAAGCCGCCCTTGATCGCGGCCTTGCGGCGTCGCTCCGGCGTCCAGCGGGCCACCGCTAGAGCCCTTCGGGCTTATTCGTTGGAATGACCCGGCCGCCCGGGACAAAACGCGACATGTTCTAAAGCTCCTTCCGGATGTCGACGAGCTTCAGGATGATGACCACGCCGATCATCATCGCCAGCATCAACACCAGCGCGTTCACCGCCGCGAAGGGATAGTTGGCGATGGCGTAATAGTTCAGGATCACCGTGCCGGTCGTGCTCGTCTTGCCGCCATAGACGACGACGGCGGTGGCGAACTCGCCCATCAGCATGACGAAGATGAAGATCATGCCGATCGCCACGCCCGGCAGGGAGAGCGGCACGATGATCTCGCGGAAGATCTGGAAGGGCGTCGCCCCCATGTCGCGCGCCGCCTCCAGGATCGCGTTGTCGATCTTGGCGAGGGAGAAGAAGATCGGCCCGATGCAGAGCACGACATAGAGCTGGACCAGCGCCGTGGTGTAGCCGAACTCGCTGTAGAGCAGCACGCCCACCGGCTTGTCGACGATGCCGAGGCCGACCAGCATCTTGTTCAGCAACCCGCGCCTCCCGAGCATCGGCAGCCAGGCGACGGCGCGGATGAGATAGCTGGTCCAGAACGGCACCATGCAGAGCAGGAAGAGCGCCATCTGCCATTTGAAGGAGCCGACCTGCATGGCCAGGAAATAGGCGATCGGATAGCCGACCAGCAGGCAGAGCGCCATCACTACCAGGGTGAAATAGAGCGTCGAGCCGAGCGTCTTGATGAAGATCGAGGTCGAGAGGAAGTTGCGCGAGGTGGAGTCGAAAAATCCCTCGGCGATGAAGTACTCACCGTAATACTGCAGCGTGAAACCGAGCTCCTCGGCCGCCTCCCTGGTGTTCCACAGGCTGAAGACGACGATCGAGAGCAGCGGCAGCACGAGAAAGATCAGCAACCACAGCGTCGCCGGCGCGATCAGCCAGCCGACGGGAAAGCCGCCTTCGCGGCGCAGCTCGGGCCCCGCCGCGACGAAGTCGTCGGGCGGGGCCGGTGCGGCGCCGATCAGGCCTCTCGGCGGATGCCGCGCGCGGTCCGACATGCAGGCTTCCGGTTCCGGGCGGACGGCCGTCCGTTCAGGCGCTCAGGAACTCGGTCCAGCGCTTCACCAGATAGTCGTTCTCGTCCATCAGCGAGTTCCACACGGCGATGTTCTTGAAGCGATCCCAGTAGGAGCCGCCGTCGCGAATCTCGCCCTTCTCGACGATGATGGTGCCGAAGGGATCGGGCAGTTCCGTCGCCGCCGGCTTGCCGTCGTACCAGAAGTCCCACTCCGCCGGCTCCAGATGCTTCTTCACGTTCTCCGGCACGCTCATGTAGTAGCCCTGGCGGGCGACGAAGGCGCCGGCCCAGCCGGAAAGCCACCAGTTGATGTAGTCGTAGCAACGGTCGAGGGTCTTGCCGCTCGCCTTGGCGGAAATCGCCAGGCCGCCGTGCCAGCCGCGCATGCCTTCCTTCGGGAAAGCGTAGACGCAGGGCACGCCCTCCGCCTTGATCGCGGTGACCGCGGGCGACCACATGCTCTCCAGCGCCACTTCGCCGTTGACCATCAGGTTGACCGACTGGCCGAAGGTTTCCCAGAAGGCGCGGAAATGGCCTTCCTTCTTCTTGGTGATGAGGAAATCGATCAGGAAGTCGATCTCCGGCCGGGTCATGTTGCCCTTGTCCTTGAAGGTGAAGAGGCCCATCCCCTCGACCGCGAGGGCGGCGTCCATGGTGCCGATCTGCGGAATGTTCAGCAGTGCGACGCGACCCTTGAAATCCTCGGAGAACAGCTCGGCCCAGCTTTCGATCTTGCGCCCCGTTTCCTCCGGGTTGTAACCGATGGAATCGGCGTTGTGCCATCCCGGCACCATCGAGACGTAGCGCGAGGGGCCGTTCGCGCGGTCGCCGTTTTCGTCGAGCCAGAGATGGCGGAACGGGGCGTCGCCCTGGCCCTCGCGCGAGTCGGGCGTCAGCTTGCCGGTCTTGCAGAGGTTGGTGACCTTGTCCCATTCCTTGATGCGCTTGGTGTCGATCGGCTGCCAGACCTTGGCGGGCTGGAAGACGTCCATGTCGTTGAAATAGCCCTCGGCGATCTCGTACTGCTCGTTCTGGTTCAGCATCTTGCCGAACATGGCGCCGTAGCCGAGCGCCTGGCCGCGCACCGGAAAGCCGAGGTCCTTCGCCGCCTGGCCCTGGATTTCGTTGATGACGGAGACGCCGAGGCCGATGGAGCGGACCGGGTCCGCCGCCTGGACGATGGCGGGGAAACCGCCCGCCAGCGCACCCGCCGCCACCGCGCCGGCACCGGTGCCGACGAACTGCCTGCGGCTCAGGCCGCCCTTGCCGCCCCGTTCCGTCTTCGCGCCACGCTTGCTCATCCTCGTCCTCCCCAGGTCCCGATGCCGTCGCCCCTCGAATGGCGAAATATCCGTCCGGGTCGGGACACCGCGCCCCGAACGTGATGCTAGAGTAGCGAAGATGATAGCCTAGGCGGGCGGGATTGCGAACGCAAAGTCGTCGGGAGGAGCCAAGTTGAGCGTCCTGATCAAGAACGGCCGGATCGTCACGGCGGTCGACGACTACGAGGCCGATGTCTTCATCGGCGGCGAGCAGGTCGACGTGATAGGTCGCGATCTGGAAATCGCCGCCGACCGGGTGATCGATGCGGCCGGCAAGCTGGTGATCCCGGGCGGCGTCGATCCGCACACCCACCTGGAGATGCCGTTCGGCGGCACCACGACCTCGGACAATTTCGAGACCGGCACCCGCGCCGCGGCCTTCGGTGGGACGACGACGGTGGTCGACTTCGCGATCCAGACCAAGGGGACCTCGACGATCGCCGCGCTCGATTCCTGGCGCGCCAAGGCGGAGGGCCGGACGGCCATCGACTACGCCTTCCACATGATCGTCACCGACATGCCGGACGAGCGGATCCCGGAGATGCGCCGCCTCGCCGACGAGGGGGTCACCAGCTACAAGATGTTCATGGCCTATCCGGGCGTCATGCTCTCGGACGACGGCACCATCTTCCGCGCCATGCGCAAAGCGGGCGAGGACGGCACCCTCGTCTGCATGCACGCGGAGAACGGCGTCGTCATCGATGAGCTGGTGAAGCTGGCGTTGGCCGAGGGGCACATCGAGCCGAAGTATCACGCGCTCACCCGGCCGACGCGGCTGGAGGCGGAGGGCGCGCACCGCGCGCTCGCCATCGCGGAGGTCGCCCGCGCGCCGGTCTATATCGTGCATCTCAGCTGCTACGACGCGCTGCAGGAAGTGCGCATGGCGCAGGCCCGCGGCGTCATGGCCCATGCGGAAACCTGCCCGCAGTACCTGTTGCTCGACGTCGACGCCTATGACGAGCCGGGCTTCGACGGCGCGAAATACGTGCTCACCCCGCCGCTCCGGGAAAAGTGGAACCAGGACGAGCTCTGGCGGGCGCTGCGCGGTGACGCCCTGCACGCGATCTCGACCGATCACTGTCCCTTCTGCATGCGCGAGCAGAAGGAACTCGGCCGCGAGGATTTCTCAAAGATCCCGAACGGCGGGCCCGGGGTCGAGAACCGGATGAGCCTGATCTATCACCACGGCGTCGGCCTCGGGCGGATCGGCCTCAACCGCTTCGTCGAGCTGACCTCGACGGGGCCGGCCAAGATCTTCGGCCTGTTTCCGCGCAAGGGCACCATCGCCGTCGGCTCGGACGCGGACATCGTCGTCTTCGATTCCGAACGCGAGGAAACCATCAGCCGCTTCAACCCCCACACCCACCACATGAACATCGACTACAGCGCCTACGAGGGGTTCCAGGTCAAGGGCTTCACGGAAACCGTGCTGAGCCGGGGCAAAGTGGTGGTCGACCGCGGCGAATACCTCGGCCGCCCGGGCGACGGCCGCTTCGTCAAGCGCGGGCCCTACGGCGGCATGTACCGCGAAAGCCTCGCCCACATGCGCCGCGAGTTGTTCTAACCCGGACGTCTCCATCCGGCCGGCATGGCGGAAACGGTCGTGAGCGTGACCGCGACGAGTGGAGCCGGGCTACGCCCGCCGCCACAGCTCCGGGAACCATTCGCCCCCGTAGGCGTCGCCGATCGCCATTTCCGGCGCGAGCGTTAGAATCGAGCCGGTCATGGTCTCCGGGATGCCGGGCCGCTCGTCGTAGCGCACGTCCTCGCCGATGAAGCGTAGCGCCAGGCCCCGGCGTCGGGCGGTGCTTTCGTTACCGGGGGCGCCGTGCAGGGTCATGCAATGGTGCACGGTGACGTCGCCGGGGGCCATGTCCCAGTGCAGCAGGTCGTGCACGTCGCGGTTCGCCTCGATATCCGGCATCGGCTCCAGCGCCGGGTTGACCAGCCGGTCGTCGCCCTTGAAGGAGGCCGGCGCATAGGACTTGCCGGAGCGGTGGGAGCCGCGGACATATTCGACGGCGCCATTGCTGCGGCGCACGGAATCGAGCGCGACCCATAGCGAACAGCATAGCCGCCCCGACATCGGCCAGTAGGGTGCGTCCTGGTGCCAGGGGGTGGGCGCGGCGGAACCCGGCTCCTTCACCAGCAGGTGGTCGTAGAAGAAGCGGATGCGTTCGGCGCCCAGCAATTCACCCGCCAGCGCCGCCAAGCGCCGGTTGATCACCAGGTCGCGGTAGACGGGATTGCGGGTCCACACGAAAACGTCGCCGAAGAAACTGGCCTCTGCCGTAGCACCCGCGAAGTCCATCGCGTGCGGGCCCGGATGATCCATCGACCAGGCGACCGCCTCGCGCAACGCCGCCACCTCGCAATCGTCGAAGACGCCCCTCAGGCAGATCGCGCCGTCCCGCGCGAAGGCGCTTGCGGCGTCCGGGGCGAGCGGCAAGCCGGTCTCGTAGGCGGGCGCGTTCTGGCGGTCCGAGGCTCGGGTCATGGGGGCGGCGCTCCGTTCGCGATCGGCGAAAAGCATAGTCGAACGCGGCGCATCGTCACGGGGAATTTCACCGATCTGCAAACAGTGCTAGACATATTCGAACGCCCGTTTGAAAGGCGGGCCGGACGCCCTGGAATCTCGGACGGAGCGGTGACGCGATGAAATTCGGTATCTTCTACGAGCATCAGATCCCCCGGCCCTGGGGTGCGGAGAGCGAGCGGGAGCTGTTGCAGAACTCGCTCTCGCAGATCGAACTCGCGGACAGAATCGGCTTCGACTACGCCTGGTGCGTCGAGCATCACTTCCTGGAAGAGTATTCCCATTGCTCGGCGCCGGAGGTTTTCCTCGGCGCGGCCAGCCAGCGCACGGAGCGTATTCGCCTCGGTCACGGTGTTATCCAGCTGACGACAAACCAGCCGCACCGGGTGGCCGAAAAGGTCGCGACCCTCGACCTGCTGTCCAACGGCCGGGTCGAGTTCGGCATGGGCGAGGGGGCCGGTCCGGCGGAATTGCATCCCTTCTCCATCCGGGTCCGCGACAAGCGCGACCGCTGGGAGGAAGCCGTCAAGGCGATCATCCCGATGTTCACGGAGAGCAGTTGGGAGTTCCACGGCGAATACTACGATTTCCCGGCCCGCAACGTGGTACCGAAGCCCTATCAGAAGCCGCACCCGCCGCTCTGGGTCGCCTGTTCCAACATCCAGACCATCGCGAAGGCCGGGGAATGGGGGCTCGGCGCGCTCGGCTTTACCTTCGTGTCGCCCGAGGCCGCGACGGCCTGGGTCAACCGCTATTACAACGAGCTGCTGCACAACGCGAACCGGCTCGCCGACTATCCGCCCAATCCCAACATCGCCATGGTCTCCGGCTTCATGTGCGCGGAGACGGACGAAGAAGCGATCGAGAAGGCGGCCGGCTGGACCTTCTTCATCTTCGCCCTCTCCTACTATGGGCGGAAGGGCGTCGACGCGCCCGGCGCCGGCAATCTCTGGGAGGAGTATCAGGAGTGGCGGCAGACCGATAAGGCCCGCGAGGCGCTGATCGGCGGCCTGATCGGCTCGCCCGAAACGATCCGCCGCAAGCTTCGCCAGTATCGCGAGGCGCACGTCGACCAGGTCATCCTGCTGAACCAGGCGGGCAAGACCAGCCACAAGGACATCTGCGAGAGCTTGCAGCTCTTTGCCGAGGAGGTGATGCCCGAGTTCCACGGCGAGGAGGAAGCGCACCAGGCCTGGAAGGCCGGCGTGCTCGACGGCTCGATCCAGTTGGAGGAGCTCGACACCCAGCCCTATGACATCTTCAGCCATCAGAACGAGGACATCGTTCGCCTGACGCCGGAACAGCTGAAGGCGCAGATGGCGGCGAAGGATGCCGCGCGGGCGGCCGAGGCCGACTGACTCCGGAGAAACACGACCTTCGATAATTCGGGGCGCGCGCCGCCCCTCGATACCGAATGAGGGAGACGAGCCATGGCGCGCGCCTTCGAGAACGTCCGCATCATCGATTTCGCCCAGGTCCTGGCCGGGCCCTGGGCGGCGACGCAGCTGGCCCTGCTGGGTGCCGACGTCATCAAGATCGAGCAGCCGGGCAACGGCGACATGATGCGGCGCCTGACGACGGAGGGCGAGTGGGCCGAGCGGGACCTGGCGCCGGCCTTCCTCGGCGCCAACCCGAACAAGCGGGCGATCACCCTCGACCTCAAGCATCCCCGCGCCGGCGAGGTGCTCGCGCGCCTGGTCGCCGACGCCGACGTGGTGCTGGAGAACTTCCGCCCGGGCGTGATGAAGCGTCTCGGCTTCGACTATGAATGGGCGCGCGGCTTGTGCGAGGACATCATCTATTGCTCCGTCTCTGGCTACGGGCAGGAAGGGCCGATGGCCCATCTGCCGGCCTATGACGGGGCGATCCAGGCGGCGTCGGGCATCATGTCGGTGACCGGCGATCCGTCGTCCGGCCCGGTCCGGGTCGGCTTCATGGTCGTCGACATCACCACGGCGATGACCGCCGGCTTCGCGATCGCCAGCGCGCTCTATCGCCGCCAGGCGACGGGGGAGGGGCAGCGCCTCGACGTGGCGATGACCGATGCGGCGCTGCAGATCATGAATCCGATCGTCTCGCGCTATCTCGTCGACGGCGATGTGCCGACCCTGATCGGCAATCGCTCGCAGACCGGACAGGGGACGGCGGATACCTGGGCGACGCGGGACGGCCACCTCTCCATCGCCATGATCACCGACCGGATGACGCCGGCGCTCTGCCGTGCGCTCGGCCGCGACGAGTGGGCGGGCGAGGCGCGCTATGCCTCGACCGAGGCGCGGGTGGCCCATTCGGCCGAGATCCGGGTGGAGATCGGTGAGCTGCTGGCCGGAGAGAGCACGGCCCATTGGCTGGCGCGCCTGGCCGAGGAAGGCGTACCGGCGGCTCCGGTCGCCGACCTGCCCGCCGCGCTGGCGGAAGAGCAGCTGGCGCACCGGGGCGTCATCATGGACGTGCCGACGCCCGAGGCCGCGGCGGGCACGCTGCCTATCCCAGGCCTCGGCTTCATCGCCGACGCCGATGGCCCGCGCGCCGATCGCCGGGCCCCGCTGCTGGGCGAGCACACGGACGAGGTTCTGGGCGAGATCGGCTACGACGCCGACGACATCGCGGCGTTGCGCGCGGACGGCGCGATCTAGGGAGGGGGCATGACCAAGGCATTCGAAGGCATCCGGGTCGTCGACTTCACGCAGGTGTTGTCGGGCCCCTATGCGACGGCGCACATGGCGATGCTGGGCGCCGATGTCGTCAAGGTCGAGGCGCCGGAGGGCGACCAGTGGCGCACCATGCTGGCGACCGACGAGTGGCTGGCGCGGGAGATGTCGCCGGGCTTTCTCGCCGTCGGCTCGGGCAAGCGTTCCATCGCGCTCGACCTCAAGAGTGAGGCGGGGGTGGAAATCACCCGCCGGCTGATCGCCGGGGCCGATGTGGTGGTGCAGAACTTCCGCCCGGGCGTCATCGAGCGGCTGGGCTTCGGCTGGGAGGCGGTGCGCGAGATCAAGCCCGACATCGTCTATTGCGCGATCTCCGGCTTCGGGCAGACCGGACCGCTCGCCGCGTCGCCGGCCTACGACGGCGCCATCCAGGCCGCGAGCGGCATGATGAGCCTGACCGGCACGCCGGAGAGCGGGCCGATCCGCACCGGCTTCATGACCGTCGACACGGCGACCGGCCTGACCGCCGCGCTCGCCATCGCTACCGCCCTCTTCCGCCGCGAGCGGACGGGGGAGGGGCAGTATCTCGATGTCGCCATGAACGACACCGCCATTTCGATCATGAGCCCGGTGATCGCCAACCACCTGATGACCGGGGCGATGCCCGAGTTGCTGGGCAATACCTCGCCCGCGCGCCAGGGCACCTCCAACACCTGGGCGACGCGGGACGGGCACATGACGATCTCCGTCGTGACCGACCGTCTGGCGCCGCGCCTGTTGAAGGGGCTGGGTCGCGAAGATTTGATCGACGATCCCCGCTATGCGACGGAGCCGAGCCGGATCGAACATGCCGCCTCCATCCACCGGGATATCGCGGAGACGCTGCTGACCGGCGACACCGACGTCTGGGTCGGGCGCCTGAGGGCCGAAGGGGTGCCGACGGCGCCGGTGAACGATCTGCCCCGCGCGCTCGCCGACCCGCAGCTGGATGGACGGGGTGCGCTGATGCGCCCGCCGCCGCCGACGGGCATCGACGCGGAGATCCACGTCCCCGGCACCGGCTGGATCGCCGATGTCGGCTCACCGGCGCCTGAGGGCCCCTCGCCCCGCCTCGGCGAACACGGCGCGGAAATCCTGGCCGAGCTCGGCTACGGAAACGCCGAGATCGACGAATTGCGCGCCCGCGGCGTTATCCGTATCGGAGGGTTGGCGTGATGGATCCGGCTATCGCTATCGCACCCGACGGCCCACTGCCGGAGCTGAAGCATCCCGCGCCCGAATGGTTCCGCTGGGCGATCGACAAGCCGGTCACCAGCCACCGGGTCGAGGTGCAGGGCGGCCATACCCACTACTTGAAGTGGTCGGCGGCCGAAGGGCCGCGCAAGCCCGGCATCCTGTTCCTGCACGGCGGCGGCGCGCACGCCAACTGGTGGCGACCGATCGCGCCCTTCTTCGCCTTCGACCGCGACGTGGTCGCGATGGACCATGCCGGCATGGGCGATAGCAGCCACCGGGCGGAATACGACGCGGACCTGCGGGTGGCGGAGATCCGCGCGACCCTTCGCGACAGCGGTCTCGGCGCGAAGCCGATCGTCGTCGGCCACAGCTTCGGCGGCTATATGACCATCGTGCTCGGCGCCCGTTTCGGCGAAGAAGTCGGCGCGGCCGTGATCGTGGATTCGCCCGTCCGCCCGCCCCGCGCCGAGTCGCAGTACAAGCGCCGGCCTTATCCGACGACCGTGCGGGTCTATGCCGACTATGAGGAGGCCGTCGCCCGGTTTCGTGTGCGGCCCCGCCAGACGATTCCGGATGGCTTCATACTCGAGTATATCGCCCGCCATTCCATGCGGCCCTACGAAGGGGGGTGGACCTGGAAATTCGATCCCGAGGCGGTCGGACCCAAGCGCTTCCGCGAGCCCTTCGCCGAGCACCTGGCCAACATGACCTGTCCGAAGGCCTTCATCCACGGGGCCAACAGCGCCCTGGTGAAGCCGGACGTGGTCGATTTCATGGTCGAGACCATGGGCCCCGGCACGCCGGTCGTCGAGATGCCGGAAAGCCAGCATCACCTGATTCTCGACCAGCCGCTCGGCTTCGTTTCGGCCTTGCGGGCCCTGCTGGTGGTCTGGCCGCACGGCCCGGCTTGAGGCGGTGCGAGGAGACATCCGCAAAACGGGATGTTCGAGTGGAGTTGACGCTTAGATTCCGCCCGGTATGATCTGCCTTCCATGACCACCCCGGCGTTCCAGGTCGCCCGCCGGGTAACGGTCAGACCGGCTTCGCGGTTCGCCGCCTGGCCGCTGGGGGCGACCCGAGGGAGGTAGACGTTAATGAAACGTATTCTCACGACCACGCTGGGGACCGTGGCCGCGCTGGCGCTCACCGCCGGAACGGTTGCTGCCCAGCAGAGTTGGAGCATGGCAACGTCCTGGGGTGGCGGCCCGGTGTTCGAGGTGGCCAAGGATGCCTCAGACCGGATCGACCTGCTGACCAACGGCCAGATCAAGATCCAGGTCTTCCCGAGCGGTACGCTCGGCAGCGCGCTGAAGGTGACCGAAACCGTGCGCAGCCGGGTCGCCGAGTCGGGCCACAGTTGGGACGGCTACGATTGGGGCATCGACAAGACGACCGTGCTGTTCGGCGGCTATGCCGGCGGCCTCACGGGCGAGCAGATGATCCATTGGCTGTTCTATGGCGGCGGCCTCGAGCTCTACAAGCAGTACCGGAACGAGAAGTTCAAGGTCGAGCCGGTGCCTTGCGGCATCCTGCCTCGCGAGATGGGCCTGCACAGCCGTAAGAAGGTGCAGTCGCTGAAGGACCTCGAAGGTCTGAAGCTCCGCACCGCCGGCGCGTGGGCCGAGATCGCTTCCGGTCTCGGCATCTCGACGGTGATCCTGCCGGGCGCGGAAGTCTATCCGGCGCTCGAGCGCGGTGTCGTCGATGCGATCGAATGGGCGCAGCTCTCGATCAACAAGACGAACGGCTTCCACAAGATCGCCAAGTATCTGATCATGCCGGGCATCCATCAGCCGTCGGCGACGATCGCCTGCAGCTTCAATCTGGACGTCTGGAAGGGTCTGTCGGATCGGGACAAGTCGCTGATCGAATTCGTGGGTCGCGACGTCAGCCTCGACTTCTACCATCAGACCGGCCATGACGATGCCGATGCGTACCAGTTCTACATCAACTCGGGTAACGAGATCGTGGTGCTGGATGACGAGGTCATCGCCAAGGGCAAGGAGCTCTCGTTCGCCTGGGCCGACAAGGTCGCGGCGGAGCAGGGTGGCTGGTTCAAGAAGGTCATGGACCATCAGCGCGCCTACCAGGCGTCCTGGGCCAACGCTCATAAGTATCGCGATACGCCGAAGCAGTAGTAAGACACGCTTCAGCATAACGCCCTGAGTTCGGCCGGGGGCGCCCTCATCGGGCGCCCCCGAGTTGAAAGGGGCCCAGCGTTTTCCGCCCTTCTTTCTGCAACCTATCTCCGGGGAGATCTGGTCGATGTGGATGATCATCCGACCTATCGAAGTGATCACCAAGGCGTTTGGCTATATCGGCGCCTGGATCGTGGCGCCGTTGATGTGCGCCATGGTCTACGAGGTCTTCGCGCGTAAGTTCTTCGATGCGCCGACGTTCTGGGCCTATGAAATCAGCTACATGCTCATGGGCGCGAGCTTCATGTTCGGCATCGCCTATACCCTGCAGATGCGTCGCCATATCCGGGTCGACTTTCTCTACGACAACGTCAGTCCCCGGGTGCAGGCCCTGATCGACCTGGTCGGTTTCGCCGGTCTGGTCATTCCCTGCACGATCCTGTTGGTATTCGTCGACAACGGGCTGATCCACTACGTCCAATATGCCTACGAAAACAACGAGCTCTCGGGTGAGAGCGCGTGGAACCCGGTCGTCTGGCCGTTCCGCGTCACCTTCGTCATCGGCATGTTGCTGCTTCTTATTCAGGCAGTGGCCGAGGTTCTGAAATGCATCATGGTCCTGATGGGCCAGGAGGTGCCTGCGCCGGAGGCGATGGACTGATGAGTTTCTGGGTAGCCGCATGGATGTTCCCTGCGTTGATGTTCTGCATCTTCGTGGGTTTCCCCGTCGCCTTCTCGCTCATGGGAACGGCGTTCATTTTCGGTCTGATCCGCTGGCCGCCGGAAGCCTTCGCGCAGATCCTGGTGACCAAGGTGCAGGACGTGAACGGCACCGCCGTTCTGGCCGCCGTGCCGCTCTTCATCTTCATGGGATCGATGATGGAGCGCTCAGGCATCGCCGTGCGCCTGTTCGAGGCGGTGCACCTGTGGACCCGGCGCCTGCCGGGCGGCCTCGCCGTCGGCACCGTCATCATGTGCGTGATCTTCGCCGCGGCCTCCGGCGTCATCGGCGCCACCGAGTCGGTGGTTGGCCTTTTGGCGATCCCGGTGATGCTGCGCTACGCCTATGACAAAAGTTTGATATCAGGCACGATCTGCGCCGGCGGATCGCTCGGCACCATCATTCCGCCCTCGGTGGTGGTGGTGATCCTGGGTCCCGTCGCCGACGTGGACGTCGGCAGCCTGTTCGTCGGCATGCTGATCCCGGGCCTGATGCTCGCTGGCCTTTATATCCTCTACATCCTGGTGCTCTGCACCGTAGCGCCGCATTTCGGCCCGCGGCTGCCCCCGGACGAGAACGAGCCGAGCTTGGGCGAGAAACTGGTAATCAGCGCCAAGGCGCTGGTGCCGCCGATCTTCCTGATCGCCGCCGTGCTCGGCTCGATCATGATCGGTGCCGCGACGCCGACGGAAGCGGCCGCCATGGGCGCCTTCGGTTCGGTGCTGCTGACCCTGGTCTACCGCACCTTCACTTGGCGTGTGTTGTCGGAGGCCTTCGTCAAGACCCTGCTGGTCACGGCGATGATCCTGATGATCCTGCTGGGCGGTACCATGTTCGCCGGCGTCTTCATCGCCTCGGGCGGCATGGGCGCGGTGCAGCAGGCCTTGCAGGCGACGGGCCTCGGTCCCTGGGCGACCTTGTTCCTGATCCTGTTCCTGTCCTTCATAGCCGGCTTCGTCCTGGATCTGATCTCGATCATCCTGATCTTCATCCCGATCGCCATTCTGCTGATGAAGCAGTTCGGCTTCGACGAGGCCTGGTTCTGTATCCTGTTCCTGATCGTGATCCAGACGAGCTACCTGACGCCGCCGATGGCGCCCGCCATCTTCTACCTGCGCGGCATCTCACCGCCTGAAATCACCTTGAAGGACATGTACAAGGGCGTGTTGCCGTACATCGGGCTGGAGATCATCGCGCTCGGCCTGGTGATGGCCTTCCCGGCGCTGGCGCTGTGGTTGCCGGACAAACTGCTCGGCTTCAATTGACGGGCATCTTCGAATGCAAGGCGGGGAAGCGCGAATACGCTTCCCCGTTTCGCGTTTCGTCGTAGCGAACCGTAGGTGACGATCATGTGACCAGATGTCGCGTGCATCCAACTTCCGCCCGGCATTGCCGGGTCTTATGTTCGCAATCGGGGTCGCGCAACTACAGGGGAAATCAGGTTGGCCGATGTCGTGCGATTAGCCGAGGAGCGGCGCGTGAGCGCGCGCCCTTCGATGGCACCGCTGCAAGCCCTGGTCGGCGACGATCTCGGCCGCGTCAACGAGGTGATCCTACGCCGCATGGACAGCCGGGTGGCGCTGATCCCGCAGCTGGCCGGCCATATCATCGCGGCGGGTGGCAAGCGCCTGCGGCCCATGCTGACGTTGGCCGCCGCCCGGCTCTGCGACTATGACGGCGTCCGGCACATCCCGCTCGCCGCCAGTGTCGAGTTCATCCACACCGCGACCCTGTTGCATGACGATGTCGTCGACGAGAGCGATCTCAGGCGTGGCAATGCCACCGCCAATGTACTTTGGGGCAACCAGGCCAGCGTGCTGGTCGGCGACTTCCTGTTCTCCCGCGCCTTCCAGGTCATGGTGGAAGCGGGCGACATGGAGGTCTTGCGCATTCTGTCCGACGCTTCCGCCGTCATCGCCGAGGGCGAGGTGTTGCAGCTGGAGACCGCGAACAACACCGCGACGACGGAAGACGCCTACCTCGAGGTGATCTCGGCCAAGACGGCGGCGCTGTTCGCTGCGGCCTGCCGTATCGGCGCGGTGGTCGCCGAACGCCCGGTGGCCGAAGAGACGGCGCTGGAAAGTTTCGGCAAGAATCTCGGCATCGCCTTCCAGTTGGTCGATGACGCGCTCGACTACGCGGCGCGCGAGGCGGAGCTCGGCAAAACCATCGGGGACGATTTCCGCGAAGGCAAGGTGACCCTGCCGGTCGTTCTCGCTTTCCGCCGGGGCAGCGAGGACGAGCGCACCTTCTGGCGCCGCTGCATCGAGGCGGGGGAGCAGGAGGATGGCGACCTCGATCGGGCGGTCGATTTAATCCGCCTGCACGGCGCCCTCGACGACACGGTGGAGCGGGCCCGCCATTACGGCGCGATGGCGCGCGACGCCCTGGGCCTGTTCCCGGACGGTGCCGTCAAGCGCGCGCTCGACGAAGTAATCGACTTCTGCATCGAGCGGGCGCACTGACCGTGCGACTATTTCGACGTCTCGCCGGAAACGGCCTTGCGGCGACGGCGCCCGAAGGCTATAAGCGACGCCGAATTCCGGCCGGGGTGTAGCTCAGCCTGGTAGAGCACTGTCTTCGGGAGGCAGGGGCCGGAGGTTCAAATCCTCTCACCCCGACCAAATTCCTTCATTTTTGGTCAACGGCTTATCGACCTCTCGGGCTTCGGCCCGGGAGGTCGTTTCGCATTGGGGCAAGCATGGCCGTGATATCGGGCCGCCCGCGCTGGACGGCCGTCACATTCGCGGGCATGCTGGGCCTCCCACCTCGGCTACCTCGCCTCCCGACGGAGCCCGCCGGACATGATCGAACCCAGCCTCGCCGCGCTCGACGGCATCCGCATCCTCGACCTCTCGCGCATCATCGCCGGGCCGTTCTGCACGATGCAGCTGGGCGACCTGGGGGCCGAGGTGATCAAGATCGAGCATCCGGCCCGCGGCGACGACACTCGCGCCATGAAGCCGCCCGAGGCCGGTGGCGAGAGCCATTTCTATCTCGCCTACAACCGCAACAAACGGAGCCTGGCCCTCGACCTGGCGAGCGAGGCGGGCAAGGCGATCATCCACGATCTGGCGGCGACCTCTGACGTCCTGGTGCAGAACTTCCGCCCGGGCGTGATGGGTCGCCTCGGCCTCGATTACGAGACCATGGCCGCGCGCTATCCCGGGCTGATCTATTGCTCGATTTCCGGTTACGGCCAGACCGGCCCGATGGCCGACCGGCCGGGGCTCGACCCGGTGCTGCAGGCCGAAAGCGGCATGATGTCGATCACCGGCGAGCCGGACGGCGATCCCATGCGCCATCCCCTGTCGATCATCGACGTCAACACGGCCTTCTACGCGACGACGGCGATCCTCGGCGCCATTATCGCCCGGGGGCGGAGCGGACGCGGGCAGCATATCGACGTCGCCCTGTTCGACACCTCCATCGCCATGCTGGGTAACGCGGCGCAGTTCTATCTGACCTCCGGCGAGGATCCGGCACGCCACGGCAACGCCCACCTCGCCGCCGTGCCCGTGGGGCTGTTTCACACGGCCGACGATCCGCTGTACCTCGCGCTCGGCAACGACCGGCTGTACCGGACGTTCTGTAGCGAGATGATCGAGCGGCCGGACCTCGCCGAAGACCCCCGCTTCGCCTCCAACGTCGACCGCAACGCGCACCGGCCGCTGTTGATGAAGTTGGTGGCGGAGATCTTCCGCACCCGCCCGGTCGAGGACTGGCTGGCGCGGGCCCGGGCGGCGGGACTGCCGGCCGGCGCCGTTCGTCGCATTTCACAGTCGATTGCAAGCCCCGAGGTCGCCGCGCGCGGCATGGTCGACGAGGTCGTGCATCCGACCGCCGGGGCCTTGCGTCTGCTCGGCTCGCCGATGAAGCTATCCGCCACGCCGGTCCGCGCGCCGTCGCCGCCGCCGACGCTGGGCCAGCATTCGGACGAGGTCCTGCGCGAGGTGCTGGGCTACGATGAAGACCGGGTGCGGGCGCTGCGCGAGGCGGGCGTCGTCGCCTGAAGGGCGGGGAGGGGAACACGATGAGCGAGCGGGTCTCCTATAGGGTCGAGGACGCCATCGCCCGGATCCGGTTCGAGCGGCCGGCGAAACTGAACGCCATCGACCAGGCGATGTGGCACGGCCTGCTCGACGCCTTCGCCCGCTTGAAGGCGGACGGCGACGTTCGGGTCTGCCTGCTGGAAGCCCAGGGCCGCTCCTTCTGTGCCGGCGCCGATCTGAAGGAGACCGCCTGGCACGGCGAAGGGGCAATCGAGACCCGCCGCCGTATCGAGCGCAACCAGCAGGATCTCACCCGCCTGATGACCATGGCGCCGGTGCCGATCGTCGCCGCGATCCAGGGCCACGCCATCGGCGGCGGAGTGGAAATCGCGCTCGCCTGCGACATGCGGATCGCCGCCACGGACGCCAGCTTCGCCTTCACCGAGGCCGGCATCGGCCGCTTCATCACCGGTGCGGCCAGCCTGCTGCTACCGCGCGCCGTCGGCCTCGCCTGGGCCAAGCGGATGATCCTGACCGCCGAGCCGGTCGGCGCCGAACAGGCCCTGGCCATCGGCCTGGTCGAGGAGGTGGTGCCACCCGCCGATCTCGAAGCGACGGCGCTGCGGCTCTGCCGGAGAATTGCCGCCAACGCGCCGATTTCGGTGCAGCTTGGAAAACGCGCGCTCAACCGGGTCAACCTGGTGGAGCTGGAGCGCGCCCTGGCGCTCGAGACCGACGGCCTGATCGAGACCTATGGCAGTGCCGACAACGAGGCCGGCGCGGCCGCGTTCGCCACGCGCGAGAAGGCCGACTTCAAGGGAGGATGAGGGACGATGACCACGCCCGTCTATGAAGCCTATGCGATCAAATACGGCGACCGGGTCGGCACGCGGGGCCATATCTTCGTGCATGGCGATCCGCACGACGCGCCGCAGCCGATGGACTATTTCGTCTGGGCGATCCGCTCGCCGGAGCGCACTTTCGTCATCGACGTCGGCTACGGCCGGGAAGAGGGCGAGGCCCGCGGCCGCAGCTTCCTGCGCTGCCCGACGGAGGGCCTGGCGCTGGTCGGCATCGACGCGGCGGAGGTCGAGGACGTCATCATCACCCATATGCACTACGACCATGCCGGCAATCTGGAGCTGTTCCCGAACGCGCGCTTTCATATCCAGGACGCGGAAATGGCCTTCGTCACCGGGCGGGCAATGAGCCATCCGGCGCTGCGCCATTCCTTCCGTCTCGACGATGTGCTGGAGATGATCCGCCTGGTCTATGGCGACCGGGTGGTCTTCCACGCCGGCGACGAGGATCTGGCGCCTGGCGTAAAGCTGCGCCACATGCCGGGCCACACCCATGGGCTGCAGTCCGTGCTGGTCAACACCGCGCGCGGCGAGGTCATGCTCGCTTCCGACGCGGCGCATTATTATGAAAGCCTGACCGACGGCTCGCCGTTCCTCACCCATGTCGACATGCTGGGGATGCTGGAGGGCTTTCGCCGGCTGACCGCGCTGGCGCCGACGCCGCAGCACGTGGTGCCGGGGCATGATCCGCTGGTGCTGCAGCGTTATCCGGCGCCGACGCCGGAACTGGAAGGTATTGTCGCCCGTCTCGACGTGGCGCCCTCGGAATAGGATAGGGGAGAGACTGGATATGAAAGTCGGTTTCATCGGCCTCGGCACCATGGGCGGCCATATCGCCCTCAACGCGGTGCGGGGCGGCAACGAGCTCGTCGTGCACGACCTGAACGAAGAGGCGGCGGGCCCGCATGTGAATGCCGGCGCCACCTGGGCCGACAGTCCCCGCGCGGTGGCCGAGGCGGCGGAGGTGATCTTTACCTCGCTCCCCGGGCCGGTCGAGGTCGAGGCGGTGGCCGGCGCCATGACCGAGTGTATGCGGGCGGGACAGGCGTTCTTCGACCTCTCGACCAACTCACCGACGGTGGTGCGCGAGATCGGCGCCCGCCTCGCCGAGCGGGGCGTGGCGATGCTGGACGCGCCGGTCAGCGGCGGGCCGGAAGGCGCGCGCACCGGCAAGCTGGCGATCTGGGTCGGCGGCGACAAGGAAACCTACGAGCGCTTCCTGCCGGTGCTGCGCACGATGAGCGACCAGCCCGCCTATGTCGGCCCGCTCGGAGCCGGTTCCATCGCCAAGCTGGTGCATAATCTCTCCGGCTACATGGTGCAGACGGCGCTCGCCGAGGCTTTCACCATGGGCGTCAAGGCCGGCGAAGAGGCAGGCGTCGATGCCGAGGCGATCTGGCGGGCGGTGCGCCAGGGCGCGCTCGGCCGGCGGCGCACCTTCGACATGCTGGCGAAGAACTATCTGCCGGGCCGCTTCGACCCGCCGGACTTCGCCCTGGCGCTGGCCCGCAAGGACGTGCGTCTCGCCTGCGAGCTGGGCCGCGAGTTCGATGTGCCGATGCGCATCGCCAACCTGACCCTGCAGGAGATGACGGAGGCGGTGAACCGCGGCTGGGAAGGCCGCGACAGCCGTTCCACCATGCTGCTGCAGGAAGAACGCGCCGGCGGCGTCGAGGTCCGCGTCGACCCCGCACGCATCGGCGAAATCCTGGAAGAGTGACCTTTCAACCCCGAAGGAGGAAACCCCATGGCCACCGACAAACCCGTCTATGAACTGATCCCGCAACTCGGCAAGCTGCGCGACGAGGTGCTGTTCGGCGACGTCTGGGAGCAGCCGGAACTGACCCCGCGCGACCGCTCCCTCGTCACCTGCGCGGTGCTGACCGCGCTCTATCGCACGGACGAGCTGAAGGGCCACATGCAACGCGCGCTCGACAACGGCGTTACCCACGACGAGATCCGCGGCATGATCACCCACATCGCCTTCTATGCGGGCTGGCCCTGCGCGGTGAACGCCGGCCGGGTGGCCCAGGGCATCTTCAACGACGACGACTGAGGCGCATCATGGCGACCGACAAACCGGTCTATGAACTGGTCCCGCAGCTCGGCAAGCTGCGCAACGAGGTGGTGTTCGGCGACGTCTGGGAGCAGCCGGAGCTGAGCCGGCGCGATCGCTCCCTCGTCACCTGCGCCCTGCTCGCGGCGCTCTACCGCACGGAGGAGCTGGGGTTGCACATGCAGCGCGCGCTCGACAACGGCGTTACCCACGACGAGCTCAGGGGCGTGATCACCCACATTGCCTTCTATGCAGGCTGGCCTTGCGCGGTGAATGGAGGCCGGGTCGCCCAGGGCATTTTCGGCGACGACGACTGAGCCGATGGCCGGCGGCTTCGACTTCGAGACGGAGGCGATCGATCTGCCCCGGGGCGCCTTTGCCCAGGGCCATCGCCGCCTGTTGCTGTGGGAGGGACGGGTCGTCCTGGGCCTGACCCAGGGCCCGTTCCGCCCCTACCTCTTCCCCGTGCTGAGTCCGGCCGGCCATCTCGTCGTCGCGGAATCGCCGCCCGACCATCCCCACCACCAGGGCCTGTGGCTCGCCGCCGACCATGTCTGTGCCCATGTGCCGGCCGCGGACGACACCGAAGTCTATAGCTATAATTTCTATGTCAACGCGGTCTTCCAGGGCCGCGCACCCGGACGAATCGTGACGACCGAGACGAGCTTCGCGGAGGACGACGCGGTTTTCCGCATCACCCAGACGCTCGAATGGCGAGGCCCCGCGGAATGGGGCGCGCCGGAGGGTCGCCGGATCGCCCGCGAGGCGCGTGTGACCGAGGTCCGCCCCGGCGAGGCGTTCCATCGCATCGACGTCACCTCCACCCTCGCGCCGGTGGAATGGCCGCTCACCTTCGGTCCGACCCGGCATGCCTATTTCAACGCCCGCGCGGCCGACTCGATGCGCTGCGACCGGGGCGGAACGCTTCACCACGGCAGCGGCCTGGCCCGCATCGAGGGCGGCTTCGGCGGCGGCGGGCGGGCCGGCCTGGCGATGCTGGTCGACGACGCCCCGGATTGGTTCACGACGGATTGGGGTGTGCTGACCGCGCAGCCCTGGCGGAGCGCGGCGTGCCGTCTCGAGCTCGGCGACCGCTTGGCGCAGCGCGCGCGTTATATCATCCACGACGGTGACGGCGGCGGTATCGATTTCGTCGCCCTCGCCGCGGCCTGACGCTTGGAGGTTCCCATGTCCGAACAGCCCATCGACGTCCTGATCGTCGGCGCCGGCGCCTCCGGGGCCGCGGTGGCCTGGAGCCTGGCCGAGACCAAGATGCGGATCGTCTGCCTGGAACAGGGCGGGTTCATGAACTCGTCCCAGTACCCGAGCGCCGGGCGGGATTGGGAAGCGCGGGGTCTGAGCGACTACTCGATCAGCCCGAACGTCCGCCAGCTGCCCGCGGACTATCCGATCAACGATTCCGCCTCGCCCATCAAGGTCGCCAACTTCAACGCCGTCGGCGGCGGCACGATCCTTTACGCCGGGCACTACCCGCGCTTCCACCCCTCCGACTTCAAGGTCAAATCGCTCGACGGCGTGGCCGATGATTGGCCGATCGAGTATGGCGACCTCGCCCCCTTCTATGCCGAGAACGACCGCATGATGGGCGTGGCCGGCCTGCCGGGCGATCCGGCCTATCCCCCCGACAATTCCGAACGCATGCCGCCCCTGCCGCTCGGGCGGGCGGGCGAGGTGCTGGCGCGCGGCTTCAACAAGCTCGGCTGGCACTGGTGGCCCTCCGACACCGCGATCGCGACCGAGGACTATGACGGCCGGGGCAAGTGCATCAACCTCGGCGCCTGCACCTGGGGCTGCGCGCAAGGCGCCAAGGCGAGCACCGACATCACCTACTGGCCGCACGCCATGCGCGCCGGCGTCGAGCTGCGCACCGGCTGCCGCGTCCGCGAGATCACCGTCGGCGACGACGGCATGGCGAGCGGGGCGATCTATTACGACGAGGACGGCGTGGAACGAGAGGTCCGCGCCCATGTCGTCATCATGGCCTGCAACGCGGTCGGCACCTCGCGGATCCTGCTCAACTCGACCTCCGCGGCCTTTCCCGACGGCCTCGCCAACAGCACGGGCCTGGTTGGCCGCAACCTGATGTTCCATCCCTACGCGCTGATCCAGGGCGTGTTCGAGGAGGAGCTGGACGGCCACCACGGCCCGCACAAGATCATCCGCAGCCAGCAGTTCTACGAGACCGATCCCGAGCGCGACTTCGTGCGCGGCTATACGATGGAGATCCAGCGCGGCCGGGGGCCGGTGACCACCGCGCTCGACGGGCTGCACCGGGGCCTGATCCCCTGGGGCGCCGCGCATCACGACGCCTTCCGCACGCTCTACAACCGCATCACCGGCATGGTCGCGGTGTGCGAGGACCTGCCGGAGGAACACAACCGCGTCGTCCTGGACCCGGAGCTGACCGATGCCGACGGCATCCCCTCGCCCCGCATCGACTACACGCTCTCCGACAACAGCCGCAAGATGCTGGACCATGCGGTCGCCCGGGCGAGCGAGGTGCTGCGCGCCGCCGGCGCCGGCGAGATCATGACGGAATCGCCGATTGCGCGGGGCGGCTGGCACCTGATGGGCACGGCCCGCATGGGCACGGACCCGGCCCGCTCCGTGGTCAACGAATGGGGCCGTAGCCACGATGTGCGCAACCTCTTCGTCGTCGACGGCAGCGTCTTCGTCACGTCGGCCGGCGTCAATCCGACCCGCACGATCCAGGCGCTGGCGCTCTATGTCGCCGACCAGATGAAGCGTCGCCTGGCCAACCTGTTCGATTGAGGGAGCCCGAGATGAGCGAGCGAGACGACACCGAGACGGACTTCACCGCAGCCGAGCGCGAGACACTAGGTGCCATCGCCGGCCAGGTCGTGCCGGCGAGCGCCGGCCACGGCGTACCGGGCGCCGACGACGCCCTCATCCGCTCCGACATCCTGGCCACGGCCCGGCGCCAGCACGCCCGCGTGCGCGACGCCCTGGCCAAGCTCGACGCGCTCGCGCGCGAGGAGTCGGAGATGGACTTCACCGCCCTCGATCCGGTGGCGAGAGAGCGGGTGGCGGGTCGGTTCCGCGAGGCGCACGGCCCGGCCGCCCGGCTGCTCGCCGCCCTCGTGGTGCAATGCTACTACCGCGACGGTCGGGTGATGCGAAGCCTCGGCATGGCCGACCGCGCGCCCTTTCCCGAGGGCTTCGAGGTGCCGCAGGGCGACTGGTCCCTGCTCGACCCCGTGCGCGCCCGCCCGCCGCTCTACCGGGAGACGTGAAGGGGTCGATGTCTCGTGTGGTTCCGGGATGGGAAGCGACTTGGCGATCAGGACCGCGAAGAGCGAGCCTGCACGCGATGTTCCAGCTCATACGATACGGCGCCGGATGTGTCGCCGAAGGGTTTCGCGTGCCGGTAAATCATAAGCAGGGAAGCCACAGTCCATGACCACGCGCCAAACCCAAATCGAGATCCAGGCCGACCGCTTCTTCCTGAACGGCACCGTCACCTACCCGGGCATCCGCTCTCAAGGGCGAACGGTCGAGGGGTTGCTGCTGAACACGCGGATGGTCCAGGGCATCTTCGACGACCTCAACCCGGAGACCAGGGAGAGATGGGTCTATCCGGACACCGGGGTCTGGGATCCCGAACGGAACACGGCCGAGTTCATCGAGGCGATGCGGCACTGGCCGGAACACGGCGTTCTGGCCTTCACGATCAACCTCCAGGGCGGCAGCCCTTACGGCTATTCCACGGATCAACCCTGGATCAATTCCGCCGTCGACGCGAGCGGGACACTCCGGCGCGATTATCTCGAGCGCCTGGAACGTATCCTCGACCGCGCCGACGAGCTCGGTATGGTGGCAATCCTGGGGATCTTCTATTTCGGCCAGGAAAAGCTCCTGCGTGACGAGGCGGCGATTGAGAACGCGGTCTCGCAAACGGCCGATTGGGTGCTCGGCAAGGGTTATCGCAACGTCCTGCTGGAGATCAACAACGAGTGCAACGTTCGCTACCAGCAGCCTATTCTCCAGCCCGCGCGTGTCCATGAACTCATTTCGCGGGCGAAGGACGTCACCAGGGACGGCAGGCGATTGCTCGTCGGCACCTCCTACGGCGGTCGGCGAACGATCCCGGGCGCCAACGTCGTCGCGGTCAGCGATTTCCTCCTGCTGCACGGCAACCATGTCGACGATCCGGACGCTATCCGGCAAATGGTTCGCGATACCCGGCAAATCGAGGGCTATACGCCGAAGCCAATTCTGTTCAACGAGGACGATCACTTCGGCTTCGAACTGGCGGACAACAACTTTCTCGCCGCCCTGGACGAGTACGCGTCGTGGGGATACTTCGATTACCGGACGGAGAGCGAGGGACACGACGACGGCTATCAGTGCGTTCCCGTGAACTGGACGATCAGCTCCCCGAGAAAGCGTGGATTCTTCGAGCTCGCCAGGAAGATTTCCTCCGGCGATACGCCGTGAGAACTGGAACAAGGTATTGCGGATGAATAGGGCTTCCCATACCGACGGCTCGTGCTGAGATCGCAGCTCGTCGTGAACGCCGGGTGAGGAATCAAGTCACTTCGCTATCGGCTTTACTCCTTGGAGATGGCGAAGTCGTCGAACGAAAACGCCCCGAGGCCGACTGCGAATATGCCGACGCCACTGCCCGATCCATGATCGTCAGAGACGGCGGCGATCGTCTGCCCGTTGACTAGGAAGATCAGCTTTCCGGCCACCTTGCGCACGGTCAGCCGGTTGGATCCCTCGGACCGGATTGCTTCGTGACGTCCCGCCGTGAGCTGCCGGAATCCTTTCGGTGACCGCTTCCAGAGAACGAAGCCGTTATGGGATACGGTAAAAGCAAGATAGCTACGATCCCCGGAATTGAAGCGATAGAGAAGGCCGAGCCCAGCGATTTCGTTGTCGTAGTGTCCGCGTGCCGTAACCGACACCCGCGCCGATCTGAGATCTTGCTGCTCGTATTCGTCGATGTAAAGATAGAAGACGGCGCCGCCATCGTCGGAATTTCGGAGCTCGTAGCCACCCTCCCGAAGCGCGCCGGTCCAGGGATCGCTTGCGCCCAACAACAGTTGACCAGCGAACAAATCCTTGGGCCGGTTCGTGGAAGCGAAGTCTTCCTCGTAAAAAGGTTCACCAGCTCTAGCTGATATGGATAGCAGCAGACATAGCGAAAGCACGAAAATTCGCATGGCGATGTCACTCCGATTGATGCGGAGAATGGTATCAGAGAGACGGAACGACATCATCATCCTCGAGTTCCAGCTCGACGGCCCACCACCCGCGCCTCCAATCGAACGGCCCCGCTACCCAGCTGTCAATCGGCATTGAATCTTGACCCCTTTTCGGCGTGCAATTTTGACCCCCCCTTTCTGATCCGCGCGATTGGGGACGCAGCGATTGGGGACAAGAGCGATTGACCGATTGGGGACAGTATACTTAACTTCCCTGCCTTTCCGGCTTTTCACCATCGTCGACTTGCTTTGGCGGCCCCGGGCGTCGTGGTCGCAAGGGGCGGCCGGTTTCCGTTTCCAGGCGCGCGACGAAGGCCGCCTCGCCAAGCGGCCTGCCGGTCCGCGCGTGGCGCCGGAAGCGCTTCAGCACGTCGTCGTCCGCATCCTCGCCGAGCAAGGCCGACCAGCCGATCCCACGCCACCGCGCCGCCCGTTCCAACAGCGGACCGGCCTCGCACAGCCCGTCGTCGCGTCCCGCCAGATGCGCCGCCGCGCTCGACCAGGGCCAGGCCGCCGCCCGCTCGGCGAGACCCGCCTTCACCGGGTTGCGTTCGACATAGGCGGCGCAGGCCAGCAGGTAGGGCGCGTCCATGACGAAGGAATGAAAGCGCTCCTGCCAGAGATGCCCGCGCCAGCCCTCGCGGAAATTCACCCGGCGGGTATAGCGCCTGTGCGCTTCGCCGAGGCAGGCCCTGAGACTGTCCGCCGGCGCCGGGCCTTCGGGCTGGTCCGTCGTCGCGGGCAGAGCCTGGAGCGGCGGGACCAGGATCAAGTGAACGTGGTTCGGCATCAGGCAGTAGGCCCAGCAGGCGACGCCGGTCCGGGCGCAGGCCGCGGCCAGGAGATCGCTGTAGGCGCGGTAGTCGTCGTCGTTGAAAAACGTCGGTTGCCGGCGGTTCCCGCGCTGGGTGACGTGATGCGCCTCACCGGGAACCACGAGACGTGCGATGCGTGCCATGCGGCGAGGGTAGGGCGCGGAGGCGCGATGGTCAAGAGTTAGATATACTGTCCCCAGAACCTGCAGAACCTGGAACCTGTCCCCAGAACTGTACAGGAGATCGATGTAGGCGCGGTAGTCGTCGTCGTTGAAAAACGTCGGTTGCCGGCGGTTCCCGCGCTGGGTGACGTGATGCGCCTCACCGGGAACCACGAGACGTGCGATGCGTGCCATGCGGCGAGGGTAGGGCGCGGAGGCGCGATGGTCAAGAGTTAAATATACTGTCCCCAGGGGAATCGCATTTGGAATTGCCTTGACGTGCGTGTTTGATCTTGAGGTATTGGCGCGAATCGATTCTACCCGGTCTTTTCACGGGTGGAGGTTGCGATGGAAGGCTTTCTGGAGTGCTTTGAGGGTCTCGAGGATCCGCGGACTGGCAATGCCGGGCGTCACGATCTGCTGGAGATCTTGACGATCGCCCTGTGCACGGTCCTCTCGGGCGGTCAGACGGCGGTCGACATGGCGATCTTCGCGCGTGAAAAGGAGGCGTTCCTGCGGGAATTTCTCGTACTCGAACATGGCGTGCCGAGCCACGACACCTTCAGCCGGGTGTTCCGGTTGCTGGATCCGGAGGCGTTCGGCGCCTGCTTCCAGCGCTTCATGGCGCGCTTTTCCGAGACCTGCCAAGGGGTCATTGCGATCGACGGCAAGGTGGTGCGGCGATCCTACGACAAGGCGAGCGGCACGTCGGCGCTGCATATGGTCTCGGCCTGGGGCTGTGATCAGCGGCTGGTGTTGGGGCAAGTCGCCACCGACGCCAAGTCCAACGAGATCACCGCCGTGCCGAAGCTGTTGAAACTATTGAGCCTCGAGGGGACGATCGTGACCGTGGACGCCCTCAATTGCCAGCGCGCCATCGCCAGCCAGATTATCGAGCAGGGGGGTGACTACGCCCTGGCGTTGAAGGGCAATCAAGGCACGCTGCATGACGACGTGAGAACCTTCCTCGACGATCCGAAAGCCGAAGCGACCACCACCGACACCACGGTCGATGGCGATCATGGCCGCATCGAGACCCGTGCCGCTCTCGTCTCCAGCCACGTCGAGTGGCTGCAAGAGCGCCATCATTGGCCGGGCCTGAAGGCGGTCGCCAAAGTCACCCGGACCCGCGAGTGCGCGGAGAAGACGTCGAGCGAAACCGCCTACTACCTGCTCAGCCAGCCGCTCGACGCCGAGCGCTTCAATCCCGTTGCCCGGGCGCACTGGGGGGTCGAAAACCGCCTGCACTGGTGCCTCGATGTCCAAATGAACGAAGACCAAGACAGAACCCGCAAGGACAATGGACCGCACAATCTCGCCGTCCTGCGCCACATGGCGCTCAATGTCATGCGAAAGGATCCACGAAAAGACTCGCTGCGCGCCAAGTTCAAAATCGCCGCTTGGAACAACGACTATCTCCTGTCACTCCTCGGCAAATTCTGAAATGCGATTGCCCTGATACTGTCCCGATAACTGTACTGTCCCCATAACTGTACAGGAGATCGATGTAGGCGCGGTAGTCGTCGTCGTTGAAAAACGTCGGTTGCCGGCGGTTCCCGCGCTGGGTGACGTGATGCGCCTCACCGGGGACCACGAGACGTGCGATGCGTGCCATGCGGCGAGGGTAGGGGGAGGAGCCGCGATGGTCAAGGGTTAGATATACTGTCCCCTTTACCTCGCCTGTCCCCTTTACCTCGCTGTCCCCTTAACCTCGGGCGTCGTCAACGCCGAAGTCCGGGAGATGAAAGCGGCCGGCGCCGACGTTGTACAGCTGGACGAGCCGCACATGCAGGCGCATCCCCGGCAGGCTACCGAATTCGCGCTCGCCGGCATCGACCGGGCCCTCGACGGCATCGAGGGGTCGACGCTTGTGCATATGTGCTTCGGCTATGCCTACGTGGTGAGCGAGAAGCCGTCGGGCTATTCCTTTCTGCCGGAACTCGAGCAGTGCGCTGCCGGGGGCCTGTCGGTCGAGGCGGCGGAGCCCGGCCTGGATCCGGCCATTCTCGAGAAACTGCCGACCAAGCAGGTGCTCTTCGGCGTCATCGACCTGGGCTCCGAGCAGGTGGAGACGGCGGAGATCGTGGCCGAGCGCCTCCGTGGCGCGCTCCGCCATATTGCGCCTGAGCGCCTTGTTGCCGCGCCCGACTGCGGCATGAAGTACCTGCCGCGCGACGTCGCCTTCGGCAAGCTGCGGGCGCTCGTCGACGGCGCCGCTATCGTCCGTCGCGAACTGGTTGCCTGAACGGCAGAGCGAGGGATCGACAGGAGGATATGGGGACGGAGGATATGAGGATATGGGGACAGTATATCTAGGGATATGGGGACAGAGGATATGGGGACAGTATATCTATTTTGGACGCAAGTCCACTGGCGTCTAACCTGGCGCGTGTCAACGGTGAAGTAAACTTCCCGGTTTCCGGCAGAGTAATTCGTCCGCCCCTTCAAGCGTCAGATATTCCCGTTGACGTAGCCTTGGGCATCCAACGCGTTATTTCATCATGCGAGGGACTCGATGACTCGATGCCGGCGCAATTTTTCGACACCGCCTCGCGAGGACGTGACGCCCGGATAGGCGGCGTGACGGCTACGATGGATCTCTCGACCGGTTTGGGGGGACGTCATGCGCGCGCTTGTTCTATGTCTCGGGCTGCTGATCTGTCCCGCCCTGGCACTCGCCGACGCCGCGCAGGACGCCTTCGTCCAACGGATCGAGGCGGCCCTGGCGCAGCCCGAAGGTGCGGCGCGCGAGCGGGCGGTGGCGGCGTTGTTCCATCATGCGCCCGACGACGATGCCTGGACGGCGGAATTCGCGCCGCGGGTGATCCGCCATATCGTCAAGCTGCACGGCCGGCGGATTTCCTTCGAGGCGCTGTCGGCGGAGACCGAGACGGTGCATCTCGTCGACGGTTGGGAATATCGGCCCAACCTCGAGGTGCTGGGGCAGGTCGTTTTCACCAACCTGGAAAAGCCCGGCAACGATACGCGGGCGCTTTATGGTCGTGATCCGGCCTCGGGCCAACTGCGCTTTCCCCTGACCACGCGGCGGCTGGTGGCGCCGGACGCGCCGCCCGACAAGCAGTTGCAGATCCTGACGATCGGCATGCATCACCCGCCGCTCACCTTTACAGGATGGTGCGATATCCGGCTGTCGGACAATTCCATCAAACGGCTCGTGCTGCACGACCAGGGGGTCGGCAACCAGACGCTGATCCGGCGGGGGCAGGAAATCCGCGGCTGCGAGGTGCGCAATACGATGGGGACAGGCGCGCTCAGCCTGCGGCTTTACGTCGACACCGAGGAAATCTTCATGGAACGGGCCGAGGCGCCGGCGCTGGTGATCCGCTACCCGGCGCGTTGAGCCGGTGTGACAGCACGGGCAAAGCCGTCTAATATCCGCCGCCTGACGCTTCGGGGCGTTACATCCCGAGGCGCTTTTGCTTTTGGGAGGATAGAGACATCATGTCACGACTTTGGACCACGACCCGGCGCGCCGCGCTGGCCGCGATCGCCGCCGCGCCGCTGGCGCTCGGCTTCGGGGTCGGCCAGGCCTCGGCCGAGTCGGTATTGCGCATCGTGCCGCACGCCGACCTCAAGAACCTGGACCCGATCTGGACCACCGCCTACATCACCCGTAACCACGGCTACATGGTCTACGACACACTGTTTGCGCAGGACGAGAATCTCAACGTCCACCCGCAGATGGTCGGGGAGCATTCGGTCAGCGCCGACGGGATGGTCTACACCTTCACCTTGCGCGACGGCCTGAAATGGCACGACGGCGATCCGGTGAAGGCCGAGGATTGCGTCGCCTCGATCAAGCGTTGGGGCAAGCGCGACGGCATGGGCCAGAAGCTGCTGGACTTCGTCAAGGAGATGAAGGCGGTCGACGACAAGACCTTCACCATCACCCTGAACGAGCCCTATGGCCTCGTCCTCGACTCGCTCGGCAAGATCAGCTCCAACACCCCCTTCATGATGAAGAAGGAACACGCCGAGACCGACGCTTTCAAACAGGTCGCCGAGGTCGTCGGCTCCGGGCCCTTCAAGTTCGTCAAGGACGAGTGGGTCCCGGGCTCCAAGGTCGTCTACGCCAAGAACACCGACTACAAGCCGCGCAGCGAGGCCCCCTCGGGCGCCGCGGGTGGCAAGGTCGTCAACTTCGACCGGGTCGAGTGGATCTACATTCCCGATCCGGCGACGGCGATGAACGCGCTCATCAACGGCGAGGTCGACCTCTGGGAGACGCCGGCCGTCGACATGGTGCCGCTGCTCGAGAAGGACGCCAACGTCAACCTGGCGGTGATCGATCCGCTCGGCACGCAGGGCTGGCTCCGGCCGAACCACCTGCACCCGCCCTTCGACAATCCGAAGGCGCGCCAGGCGCTGCTCTATGCGGTGAACCAGGCGACCTACCTGCAGGCGATCGTCGGCGATCCGAAGCTCTACAAGGAATGCGCCGCCTACTTCATCTGCGGCACGCCGAACGAGTCGGATGTCGGCACGGCGGCCCTGAAGGCGCACGACCAGGCGAAGGCCAAGCAGCTTCTGGCCGAGGCCGGCTACAAGGGTGAGAAGATCATCCTGATGCAGTCGACCGATATTCCGGTGCTGAACAATGCAGCCCTGGTGACGGCGCAGGTGTTGCGCGAGATCGGCATGGACGTCGAAGTGCAGGCGATGGACTGGTCGACCCTGACCTCGCGTCGCGCCGAGAAGAAGAGCCCGGCCGACGGTGGCTGGAACATCTTCCACACCTATGCGACGGGCGCCGATGCGACCAGCCCGATCGCCAACATCGGCATCTCCGGCGGCGGTGAGGAAAAGGCCTGGTTCGGCTGGCCGACCGACGCGGAGACCGAGAAGCTGCGCGACGATTTCGCCCGCGAGGCCAATGCGGCCAAGAAGAAGGCGATCATCGACAAGCTGCAGGCGCGCCTGTTCGACCACCTGGTCCCGTATGTGAACTATGGCCAGTGGTTCCAGCCGGTGGCGTGGCGCAAGGGCGTCGACGGCGTCCTGGTATCGCCGGTGCCGTTCTTCTGGAACATCACCAAGAAGTAGTGGCGTTTTCGCCAGAGGCCGCCGGGCGGGGCTGTTCCCGCCCGGCGGCTTCCCTTTCCGGGACCAATTGAATGTACGCCTATATCGCCCGTCGACTGCTGGCGACCCTGCCCGTGATGGCCGTCGTCGGTATCGCTGTTTTCCTGTTGCTCCATTTGACGCCCGGCGACCCCGCGGTGGTGATCGCCGGCGACTATGCCCGGCCCGAGGACATCGCCAAGATCCGTGAGCGTTTAGGCCTGAACCGGCCGCTCTATATCCAATTCTTCAGTTGGGTCGGCAATTTGATCCAGGGCGACCTCGGCACCTCGATCTTCTCCAACCTGCCGGTCTCCAAGCTGATCGGCCAGCGGTTGGAGCCGACCCTGGCGCTGGCCATCGCCACCATCGTCTTCGCCATTCTGGTGGCGGTGCCGATGGGCGTCATCGCCGCCTGGAAGGCCGGCTCCCTCGCCGACCGGCTGATCATGGTCTTCGCCGTGCTGGGCTTTTCCGTGCCGGTCTTCGTCATCGGCTACGCGATGATGTGGCTGTTTTCCATCACCCTCGGCTGGTTCCCGGTGCAGGGCTACAAGCCGATCGGCGACGGCTTCTGGCCGTTCCTGCAATCGATCACCCTGCCGACGGTGGCGCTCGGCATCATCTATGTCGCGCTCATCGCGCGGATCACCCGGGCCAGCATGCTGGAAGTGCTGACCGAGGATTACATGCGCACCGCCAAGGCCAAGGGGCTCGACAACAACACCCTGCTGATCCGTCATGCGCTGCGCAACGCCAGCGTGCCGATCGTCACCATCATCGGCATCGGCGTCGCCCTGCTGATCGGCGGCGTCGTGGTGACGGAGAGCGTGTTCAACATTCCGGGCCTCGGCCGGCTGACGATCGATGCGGTTTTGCGGCGTGACTATCCGATCATCCAGGGGGTCATCCTGATCTTCTCCGGCGCCTATGTCTTCGTGAACCTGGCGATCGATCTCTCCTACACCATTCTCGATCCGAGGATCCGCTACTGATGGTCGATGCCCCCGTGGATAGCGTCCTTGCGGCGGAGCTGGAGGAGGAGCGGCCGCGTCCAGGTCTGCTCGCCCGCGCCCGCGACTATGCCCGCCGGCACCCGACGGTGGTCATCGGCGGCGGCCTGCTGTTGATCATGGCCATCGTCGCCATCATCGCGCCGTTGATCGCGCCCGATCCGCTGCGGCTCAATCCGATCAATCGCCTGAAGCCGCCCGGCGAGAAGTTCTGGTTCGGCGCCGACTTCCTCGGCCGCGACGTCTATGCCCGCACTGTCTACGGCGGCCAGATCAGCCTGATCGTCGGCCTGGCGGTGGCGGCGGTCAGCACGGTGATCGGCCTCGCCATCGGCCTGACGGCGGGCTATGTGCGCTGGGTCGACGCCATCGTCATGCGGATCATGGACGGCCTGATGGCGATCCCCGGTGTGCTGCTGGCGATCGCGCTCATCTCGCTCGCCGGCGCCAGCGTCACCAACGTCATCATCGCCATCACCATCCCCGAGGTGCCGCGCGTCGTCCGCCTGGTCCGCGCCGTGGTGCTGACGGTGCGCGAGCAGCCCTATGTCGAGGCCGCGGTCTCCGTCGGGACCCGGCTGCCGAAGATCCTGGTCAAACACATCCTCCCCAACACTTTGGCGCCGCTGATCGTGCAGGCGACCTACGTCTGCGCCTCCGCCGTGGTGATCGAGGCGATCCTCTCCTTCCTCGGCGCCGGCACCCCGCCGGAGATTCCGAGCTGGGGCAACATCATGGCCGAGGGACGGACCTATTTTCAGATCGCCCCCTGGATGATCTTCTTCCCCGGCATCTTCCTCGCCATCACGGTGCTGGCGGTGAACATCCTGGGCGACGGGCTGCGCGACTCGCTCGACCCCCGCATCGCCAGGCGGATGTAGCCCCATGGCGGTGAACGGCAACACGATCCTGGAGATCGACGATCTCCGCACCCACTTCCACACCCGCGACGGCGTCGTCCGCGCGGTCGACGGCGTCTCGATTTCCGTGGAGCGGGGCGAAACCCTCTCGATCGTCGGTGAATCGGGTTGCGGCAAGAGCGTGACGGCGATGTCCGTCCTGCGCCTGCTGCCGATCCCACCGGCCAAAATCGAGAGCGGGCGGATCCTGTTCGAGGGCGAAGACCTGCTGCAGGCGACGGAAGAGCGGATGCGCGAGATCCGCGGCAACCAGATCTCGATGATCTTCCAGGAGCCGATGACCTCGCTCAATCCGGTGATGCCGGTCGGGCGGCAGATCGCGGAATCGCTCGAGCTGCACCAGAGCCTCTCGCGCCGGGAGGCGGCGGACCGGGCGGTTGCGATGCTCGACCTCGTGCAGATCCCGGAGCCGCGCCAGCGCTCGGAGGAATATCCCCACCAGCTGTCGGGCGGCATGCGCCAGCGTGTGATGATCGCCATGGCGCTCGCCTGCAATCCGGCGATCCTGATCGCGGACGAGCCGACCACGGCGCTCGACGTCACCATCCAGGCGCAGATCCTGGACCTGATGCTGCAGCTCAAGGACGAGATCGGCGCGGCCATCGTCTTCATCACCCACGACCTCGGCGTGGTGGCGGAGACGGCGCAGCGCGTCGTCGTCATGTATGCCGGCCGCAAGGTGGAGGAGGCGGCGGTCGGCGACCTGTTCGCCCGCCCGCTGCATCCCTATACCTTCGGCCTCATGGGCTCGATCCCGAAGCTCGCGACGCGGGGCACCGCGGCGAAGCGCGGCCGCCTCGCCGAGATCCCGGGCGTGGTGCCCGCGCTCAAGCGGGAGATCGCCGGCTGCGCCTTCGCGCCCCGTTGTCCCTTCGCGGCGGAGCGCTGCCGCGTCGAGACCCCGGTGCTGGAGGCGCGCGAAGCCGGGCGCCTGGTCGCCTGCTGGGAATGGGAACGGGTGGCGGAGCGGGCGGCATGAGCGGTGAAGACGACGTCGTCCTTCGGGTCCGCGACCTGAAGAAGCATTTCCCGGTGCAGTCCGGGCTGCTGCGCCGCCAGGTCGGTGCCGTGCTGGCGGTCGATGGGGTGAGCTTCGATATCCGTCGCGGCGAGACGCTTGGCCTGGTCGGTGAGAGCGGATCCGGCAAGTCGACGGTCGGCAAGACCGTGCTGCGCCTGATCGATCCGACCGCCGGCGAGATCGCGGTCAACGGCGAGGATGTGACGCGGGCGGGGGCGGCGCGCATGCGCGGTGTGCGCCGGCAGATGCAGATGGTCTTTCAGGATCCCTACGCCTCGCTGAACCCGCGGCTGTCGGCCAAGCGCATCGTCGCCGAGCCGTTGGAGAACTATTCCGAGGTGCCGCGGGCCGAGATCGACGCCCGCGTCGTGGCCCTGTTCCAGCGCGTCGGCCTGCGGCCCGATCAGATGGTCAAGTATCCGCACGAGTTCTCCGGCGGCCAGCGCCAGCGCCTCGGCGTCGCCCGCGCCCTGGCGTTGGAGCCCGGGCTGATCGTCGCCGACGAGCCGGTCTCTGCCCTCGACGTCTCGGTCCAGGCGCAGGTGCTGAACCTGTTGATGGACCTGCAGGACGAGATGGACCTCGCCTACCTCTTCATCTCCCACGACCTCGCGGTGGTCGAGCACATCAGCCACCGGGTCGCCGTGATGTACCTCGGCAAGATCGTCGAGTTGACGGATCGCGAAAGCCTGTTCGCCAATCCACGCCATCCCTATACCCGCGCGCTGTTGTCGGCCGCGCCGCTGCCGGAGCCCGGCGCCAAGCGCGAGCGCATCATCCTGAAGGGTGACATCCCGAGCCCGATCAATCCGCCGAGCGGCTGCCGCTTCCACACCCGCTGCCCGTTGGCCGAGGAGCGTTGCCGGATCGAGGAGCCGGCGACCCGCATGGTCGCCGAGGGTCACCAGGTGGCCTGCCACCTGGAAACCGGGCCGGAGGTCTGAGGAAACAAAACGGGGGAGCGCGCCCATGACGAGACGCCTGACCATCGCCGCCTGCCAGATGGGACCGATCGCCCGGGACGAATCCCGCCAATCCTGTGTCGCCCGGATGTGCGCGATGATGCGCGAGGCGAAGGGCAAGGGCGCCGACCTCTGCGTCTTTCCCGAGCTGGCGCTGACCAGCTTCTTCCCGCGCTGGCATATCGAGGACGAGGCCGAACTCGACGCCTTCTACGAGGCCGAGATGCCGAACGCCGCGGTCATGCCGTTGTTCGCGTTGGCGGCAGAGCTCGGCGTCGGCTTCAATCTCGGCTACGCGGAGCTGGTCCGCGAGGCGGACGGGACGAAACGGCGTTTCAACACCGCGATCCTGGTCGACAAGACGGGCAAGATCGCCGGCAAGTACCGCAAGGTGCATCTGCCGGGCCATGCGGAGCACGAGCCGTGGCGGCCGTTCCAGCATCTGGAGAAGGCCTATTTCGAGCCGGGCGACCTTGGCTTTCCGGTGTTCGAGACGCTTGGCGGGACGCTCGGCATGTGCATCTGCAACGACCGCCGCTGGCCGGAAACCTACCGGGTCATGGGCCTTCAGGGGGTGGAGCTGGTCGTGCTCGGCTACAACACTCCGAGCCACAATCCCCCGGTGCCGGAGCATGACCATCTGATGTGGTTCCACAATCACTTGTCGATGCAGGCCGGCGCCTATCAGAACGGCAATTGGGTGGTCGGCGTCGCCAAGGCCGGCGTCGAGGAAGGCTGCGAGCTGATCGGTCAGAGCGCGATCATCGCGCCCACCGGCGAGATCGTCGCCATGGCCCAGGGGGTCGGCGACGAAGTCGTCACCGCCGATTGCGACCTGGATCGTTGCGAGGAGATCCGCCGCCAGATCTTCGACTTCGCCCTGCACCGCCAGCCGCAACACTATGGGCTGATCTCGGCACCGAAGGCCTAGTCGAGACGGGCGCGGCGGCGGCGGAAGGCTTCAGATGGAACGACGTCTCGCCGCCATTCTGTCCGCCGATGTCGTCGGCTACGCGCGGCTGGTTCGCGCCGACGAGGAGGGCACGATCGCGGCCCTTCGCGCCTTGCGCGCGGACCTCATCGATCCCGAACTCTCCGAACATCACGGCCGCATCGTCAAGCTGATGGGCGACGGGATGCTGGTCGAGTTCCCGAGTGTGGTCGACGCGGTGCGCGCCGCCGTAGCGATCCAGTCGGCACTCGCCGCCCGCAATGAGGATCTTGGCGCGGATCGGGGAATCGAGGTTCGCGTGGGTATCAATCTCGGCGACGTCATCGTCGACGGCGACGACATTCAGGGTGACGGCGTGAACGTCGCCGCCCGGCTGGAGGGGATCGCGCCGCCCGGCGGCATCTGCGTCTCGGGCATGGTCCACGAAGGGGTTCGGGACCGGATCGACACGCCCTTCGAGGATCTCGGCGAGCGGGAGCTGAAGAACATCGAGCGGCCGGTGAGGGTCTGGCAATGGACGCCGAAGGCGGCCGCGCCGCCGGCCCGAGAGCCGTCGCCATCGACCGACCGGCCGTCCATCGCGGTGCTGCCCTTCGACAACATGTCGCGCGATCCCGAGCACGAGTTTTTCGCCGACGGGATCTCCGAAGACATCATCACCGCGCTATCGAAGATTTCCCGCATGCGTGTCATCGCCCGCAACTCGACCTTCGCCTACAAGGGCCGGGCCCGCGACCTGCGCGACGTCGCCCGCGACCTCGGCGTTCGCTATGTCCTGGAAGGCAGCGTCCGCAGCGGCGGCAACCGGCTCAGGATTACGGCGCAGCTGATTGATGCCGACGATGGCAGCCACGTCTGGGCCGAACGGTTCGATTCCACAATCGACGACATCTTCGACATTCAGGACGAGATCACCAAGGAGATCGTCACCGCCCTTCGCGTCAAGCTCACCGATGGTGAGGACGCGCGGATGATGGCCCGGGGCACCAACGACGTCGAGGCGTGGCAGCTCTGCGTCCGCGCCGTCGATCTCATTCTCAAATTCAACACCACCGACTATCTGGAGGCGCGCGCCTTGGCGGAACAGGCCGTGGCGCGCGATCCGAACTATGCCTACGCCCTGGCGACGGTCGGGCTCACCTACTGGTGGGATGGCCGGCTGGGCTTCACCTCCGACTCGGAAGCCAAATTCGCCCGCGCGGGCGCGTATGCCGAACAGGCTATGGCCATCGACGATACGGTCAGCTGGGCGATCGCTCTGAGCGTCCATGTCGCCATCAGCCAGGGGCGCGAGCACGAAGCCCACGGAATTGCCCGGCGCGGCATCGAAGTAAGCCCCGGCAGCGCTGATCTTCGCGCCATCCTGGCGCTGTCGCTGGCCCAGGTTGGAGAGAACCTCGAATCGGTCGGGCATTGCCGGGCCGCGATGTCCCTGAACCCCTTCTATCCGAACTGGTACCGCAACGTTCTGATCCGAAACCTGGTGATCCTCGGCGAATTCGACGAAGCGTTGATTTATCTTGACGAGGTGGGGAGGCGGGAGCCCTCGCATCTCGGCACCTGGGTCTACAAGGCATATGTCTTTACGATGATCGGGCGGCGGGAAGATGCCGAAAAGGCCATCGGCGAAGTGAAAACACGTGCGCCGAACCTGCGTCTCGATCACGTGCCCGGATTGCTGATCATCAAGAATAAAGGTGCGACCGAGCGGATTGTCGAGGGTCTCCGCGCGGCGGGCTTTCCGGAATAGCGCCGACCCATCGGGGAAATGTTCGATCGATGAACGGGGGATATGAGCAATCATGACGCAACCGCAAATCCGATTTGACGATGGTGCCGCCTATGAACGCTACATGGGGTTTTGGAGCCGCAGCGCCGGTCGGGTCTTCCTCGATTTTCTCTCGCCGCCGGCGCAACAGCGCTGGCTCGACGTCGGCTGTGGCAACGGGGCGTTCACCACACTCGTTATGGAGAGCTGCGCGCCTGCCGAAATGCACGGCATTGATCCCTCCGAGGGTCAACTCGCGTTCGCTCGTGAACGGATGGCGGGAGGGGCAGCCTCGTTCCAACAGGGGGACGCCATGGCGCTGCCCTTTGAACCGGACGCCTTCGACATCGCGGTCATGGCCCTCGTCATCCAATTCGTGCCCGATCCGGCGCGCGCTGTCGCTGAGATGGCGAGGGTGGTGGCCCCCGGCGGAACGGTTGCGACCTATGTCTGGTCACAGGATGGCGCCGGCAGCCCCAGCAAAGTGTTTTCCGAGGTCTTCCGCGCCTGCGGGTTTTCACCGCCATCGCCGCCTGGCCGGGCTGCGACGGGCGCGGGTGCCTTGCGCGACCTTTGGGCCGACGCGGGGCTGGAGGCGATCGAAACGTACGCCATCACGGTGCAGCGAAGCTTCGAAAGCTTCGAGGATTTTTGGACATCGTCCACGGGATCGGGAACCTTGAAGCCGGCGGTGGCCTCGATGGATCCCGACAGCATCGCGCGCGCGCAGGCCATGCTCCGGGAGCGTCTTCCCGCCGACGCCGACGGACGGATCACCAATTCCGCCGACGCCAATGCCATAAAGGGTCGGGTGCCGTGACATAGAGCCTGGGCCACAGGGTTCAGACCCCTGTCGATTGGCATCAGACGTTGAAGCGAAACAGGATGACGTCGCCGTCCTTCACCGGATAGTCGGCGCCCTCGGCGCGCATCTTGCCGGCCTCGCGGGCGGCCTGTTCGCCGCCGAGCGCGACGAACTCGTCGAGGGGCGCGGTCTCGGCGGCGATGAAGCCGCGGGCGAAGTCGCTGTGGATGACGCCGGCCGCACCCCGGGCCCGGGTGCCGGCGGGAACGGTCCAGGCGCGGGACTCGTTCGGGCCGGTGGTGAAATAGGTGATCAGGCCCAGCAGCCGATAGCCGGCGCGGATCAGCCGGTCGAGGCCGGCCTCCTCCAGGCCGAGGTCGGCGAGGAAGGCGCGCCGTTCCTCGAGGTCGAGCTGGGCGATCTCCGCCTCGATCGCGGCCGAGACGACGACGACTTCGGCCCCCTCCGCCTCGGCGCGGGCGCGGATGGCATCGACATGGGGATTGCCCTCGGCCGCCTCCAGCTCGCCGACGTTGGCGACATAGAGGACCGGTTTGGCCGTCAGCAGGTGTAGCTCGGCGAAGGATTTCGCCTGCTCGCCGTGCACCTCCAGCATGCGGGCGGGCTTGCCCTCGCGCAGCAACGCCGCGACGGCCTCCAGCAGCTTGACCTGCGGCGCGAGCGAACGGTCGCCACCCTGGTAGCGCTTGTCCAGCGGCTCCAAGCGTTTCTCGATGCTCTCCAGGTCCGCCAGCATCAATTCGGTGTCGACCACGTCCGCGTCGGCGGCGGGATCGACGCGGCCGCCGACATGGGTGACGTCGTCATCGTCGAAGGCGCGCAGCACGTGCAGGATGGCATCGACCTCGCGGATGTGGCCGAGAAAGCGGTTGCCGAGGCCCTCGCCGCGCGCGGCGCCGCTGACCAGGCCGGCGATATCGACGAAGTTCATCACCGTCGGTACCTGGCGCTTGGAGGCCGAGACCTGGGTCAAGGCGTCGAGACGGGGATCCGGCACCGCGACCTGGCCGACGTTCGGCTCGATCGTGCAGAAGGGATAGTTCTCCGCCGCCGCCTGCGCGCTGTTGGTCAGCGCATTGAAAAGCGTGGACTTGCCGACGTTCGGCAGGCCGACGATGCCGCACTTGAAACCCATGACCGCCTCGATTTTTCAACTATGTGCCGGCGCCTCGTAGACCCTCGATACGGCCTTGTCCAGTCCCGGTGGATGGTGCGGGGAATAAACGATAGGGTCGGGCGATGAATGCGCGACGTTGCCAACTCTGGGGCTGGGGCCTGTTCGTCGTCTCGGCCCTGTTCTTCACCGCCTCGGCCTGGGCGAGCGGCGATCCGCTGGCGCTGCTCGGCGCGCTGTTCTTCCTCGTCGCCTGTTTCGTCTTCCTGCTGCCCTTCTGGCGGGGCCGATCGGGTTGATCAATCGCGACCCGGCAGCCCGTCGAGGCTCGCCTTGAGGCGGGCCCAAACGGGTTCGATCTCCACCCGGAGCGCTGTGAGCGCCGCCGCATCGCCGTCACCGAAAGCGGTTTCGAAGCGTTGGAAGAGGTCGCCCAACTCGCCCGCACCGGCGTTGCGCGCGGCGCCCAGCAGGGTGTGCGCCTGGACGGCCGCCTCGGCGGCGTCCCCCGCCGCGAGCGCGTCGTGGAACGCAGCCAGACCGGTTTCCACCGTGCGGCGGAACAGCATCAGCATGTCGACCGCCTCCGCGTCGATATCGCCGAACAGCTCGCGCATCACCTCCAGGTCGAGCACCGGGTCTTTCGGCGGGGCGGGTGTCGGCGCCGGCACAGCCACTCGCTCATCGCCGGTCAGCCGAAGCACGGTGGCCAGCAGGACCCGCGCATCGACCGGCTTCGAGAGCACCTCGTCCATGCCGGCATCCAGGCAGTCCTGGATCTCCAGCGCCAGGGCGCTGGCGGTGATACCGAGGATCGGGATGCGGCCGAGCGGTGGGGCCAGCCGGCGGATCGCGGCCGTCGTCTCCAGCCCGCTCAGCTCCGGCATGTGGCGGTCCATCAGCACGATGTCGAAGGCGTCGTCCGCCAAACGCTCCAGGGCCTCGCGACCGTTCTCGGCATCGACCACCGTGTGGCCGGCCCGGCCGAGCATGCGGCTGACGACCTGACGGTTGATCACATTGTCCTCGGCATGGAGGATGCGCAACGGCCGGCTCGGCTTCGGCGCGGTGCCCGTCTCCGGCACGGCGTCCGGATGGAAGCGGGGAAGGTCGCCCGGCCGTATCGAGGGATCGACGGCGAAGCGGGCCTGGAAGCTGAAAGTGCTGCCGACGCCGGGCGTGCTTTCCAAGTGGATCTCGCCGCCCATTATGGTCACCAGGCGGCGGCAGATCGCCAGGCCGAGGCCGGTACCGCCATACTTGCGGGCGACTTCCACGCTCTCCTGGGCATAGGGCGAGAACAGCTTGTCGCGGACATCTTCCGAAATGCCCTTGCCGGTATCGGCGACGGCGAAGGCCAGCACCGCTTCGTCGCCAGCGACCGAAACGACGGCCAGGGAAACCTCGACGGTCCCGGCATTGGTGAACTTGTAGGCGTTGGTGATCAGGTTCAACAGGACCTGGCGCAACCGGTGCGGATCGCCGAGCAGGACGCCCGGAACGTCGTCCGCGATGGCGTGGCCGAAGGCGATCCCCTTCGTGCGGAAGCGGGCCTCCATCAAGCGGGTGACGTCGTCGAGCAGGTCGGCGGGACTGAACGGGACGCTTTCGAGTTCCAGCCGATCGGCATCGAACTTGGCGATGTCGAGCAGGTCGTCGACGATGCGCACGAGGGAACGGCCGGACCCGGAGATGACCTCGAGGCACTCGCGCGCCTCGGCCGACAGCTGCATTTCGCCCATCAGCTGGGCCATGCCGAGGACGCCGTTCATCGGCGTGCGCACCTCGTGGCTGACCACGGCGACGAAGTCGGCCCGGGTCTGGGCCAGTCGTTCCGCCCGGTCGCGGGCCTCGCGCAACTCCGCCTCGACCCGCAGCCGCTCGGAGATGTCGGTGCTGGTGACGACGAAGCCGCCGCCTTCGATCGGCAGGGAAAGCAGATCGATCCCGCGCCCGCTCGGCCGCTCGAAGCTGCGCCGCCAGACGTCGGTCATGCGGCTCGGGTCGCGGACCACGCTTAACCGGTTGCGCCACTCCTCGCCGTAGTCCTGCCGCATGGTGGCGCCGACCACGTCGTCGAAGGTGACGTCGCCCTGGAAGACCTCCGCCGGCAGGTCGAAATGCTCGCGGTAGCGGGCGTTGGAGATCACCAGGTTCCACGCGCCGTCATAGACGGTCAGGCCCTGGCCCATGCTTTCGAGGGTGAGTTCCAGCAGCCGGTTCTGCTCCAGCGCCCGGCGCTCG
Organism: uncultured Alphaproteobacteria bacterium; assembly: GCA_951812805.1. GTDB lineage: Bacteria > Pseudomonadota > Alphaproteobacteria > JASLMY01. The sequence continues at coordinate 67,821 of CATOSZ010000008.1, forward strand.
ATCTCCCGGCGCTCGGTGACGTCGAAGCTGACGGTGCCGACACCGAACATCTCGCCACTTTCCGAGAGGACGGGGAAGCGGGTGCCGATGACGTCGCGCGCCACGCCGTCGGGGAAGGTCATGTTGGCGTCGCGGCTGACGATTTCCCGCTTTTCGATCACCCGACCGTCCAGCTCCTCGAACTCCGCCGCGCGCTCGGTGTCATAGACGTCGTAGACGGTCTTGCCCATGACCACGTCGCGGGCCATGCCCGTCCATTCCTCGAAGACCTTGTTGGCGAACTGGAAGCGGCCCTCCAGATCCTTGAAGCTGACGAAGGCGGGCAGATTGTCGGCCAGGCCACGCAGCAGCTGACGGCTCTGCCTGACGCGCGTCTCGGCCTGACGGCGCTGGTCGATCTCGCCCTGCAGCTCGCGAGTCCGGGCTTCGATGCGGGACTCGAGGTCGCCCTGCAAGGCCTCGTTCTCCCGGGCGAAGCGGATTTGCGTGCGGAAGATGTGCAGCCAGGCGGCGAGTGCGAGGACGATGCCCACGGCGAGCAGCCATTTGTTGCGCCCGAAGTCGGCCTCCACATTGGCGAGGCGCCCGATCGCCTGCTTGGTCAGGTCGCGTCGTAATTGCTCAAGCCCGTAGTTGTAGATCTGCCGGTTCGACATGTAGGTCGGGTTGGCCAGCACCTCGCGCGCCAGCTCGCGGTCGTTCTCGCCGACCAGCTCGAAGGCGTCCGACTCGATCAGGCGGACCTGGGCGTGCGCTTCCTCCGCGTCGCGGGCGTGGCGGTCGGTCTGGCTGTCGGCCGCCAGCTCGTGCGCCTTGCGAAACCGGGTGTCCAGATGTCCGGCATAGGTGGCGTAGCGCTCCTTCCACTGGTCGTCCCCGGTCTCGACCGCCATGCCGGTGGCGATGGCGAGGACCTCGCCGAAGTGGCGGATGTCGGCGATCAGGCTGGCTGCCTCCACCGCTTCCCGGTTCAGCTGGCGAAACTGTTCGAAGGTCCGCGCGCCCTGCCAGACGACGCCGGCGAAGATGGCGCCGGTGATGAGGATCGCGGTGGCGAAGGAACTGAGCGGCAGGCGGGGACGGGTCGGGTTGGCGTTCATGGACGCACCTCGAAATACGGGCAGGATCAGGCCTGAATCTGGGCCACCTGCACCGCGACGTCCAGCCGTTCGTCGCCCCCGCCGCGGCGCGCGCCCTTGACCGGGGCGGCGCCGGGCGCGTCGAGGCCGACGGCGAGGCGGACATAGTCGCGGCCGGCCGAGACATTGTTGGCGGGATCGAAGGACACCCAGCCGAGATCGGGAACGTGCGCCTCCGCCCAGGCATGATGGGCCGTGGCGTCGTCCGCTTCCTCCATCCGCAGATAGCCGGTGACATAGCGGGCCGGGATACCGAGGCCACGGGCCATGGCGATGAAGATGTGGGCATGATCCTGGCAGACCCCGTGGCCGGCGGCGAAGGCTTCCCGGGCGCTCGTCACCGCATCGGTCGCGCCCGGCACATAGGCGACCCGCTCGTGCAGCATCGCCATCAGCCGGTGCAGGCGGGCGACCACGTCGTCCCCCTCGGCGCGCCTGGCGAAGCCGAGCAGGATAGCGTCCGCCATCGTCGCCGGGGTCGAGCGCAGGAAGACCCAGGAGGGAACCCCGGTGCCGTCCGGGCCCTCGACACCATGTGTCTCGCGCCGTTCGACCCGACCGCTGGCGACGATTTCCAGATTGTCGAGCGGTTGGGCGGCGACGGCGAGATGGACCGTATTCGCAAAGCCGTCGACGTAGCTCGCGGCGCTCTCGATGCCGGGTGCCTCGATCTTCCAGTCCAGCACCCGCTGCGCCGCAGAGTTGCGCGGCGTCAGCCGCAAACGCTGTACCACATGATCGATCGTCGCATCATAGGCGTAGCGGGTGCGGTGCTCGATCTCGATGACGTTGGCGTCCCCGGCCATGTCCTAACCTTTCAGGCAGCTCTCCAGGATTTCCATGTTGCCTTGGAAATCCTCCTCCAGCTGCGCGCCGAAGGAGAAGCGGAAGAAGTCGCGATGCGGTCCATCCTCGCCCCGGCGGTACATGTCGCAGAGCGGGCCCGGCAGGATCGCCGCCTTGTGGCGGTAGAGGCGGTCGTTCAATTCACCCGCACCGAGACCGTTCGGCAGGCGTCCCCAATGATAAAAGCCGCCCTCGCCGGTGAAGAGTTCGATGCCGAGCGCCCTGAAGGCCTCGCCGTAGACGCGGCGCTGGGACGCGTAATAGGCGACGACGGCCTCGCGGGCGCGGGCGACGCGGGCCGGCTCCAGCAACGCGGCGACATAAAGCTGGGAGGCGCGCGCCACGCCGCCCATGGCGAAGGAGGAATAGTTGCGGAACATCTCGATGTTGCGTTTCGCCGCGACGACCCAGCCCGTGCGCATGCCGGGGACCTGCAGGCCCTTCGTCGCCGCGCCGACGACGAACAGGTTGGTCGCGTCGATGTCGCGAATATGTGCCATGGCGCTGACCGGTGCCGGCGCGTGGAAGAATTCGTAGGCCTCGTCGATGATCGCGCCGCGTCCGGGCGCCGCGCAGAAGTCGACCAGGGCTTGCAGTTCCTCGCCGCTCCAGGTGATGCCGGTCGGATTGCAGGGGTTGCTTTTGATGACGAAGCCCGGCGTGCCGCCGGCCGCCGCCTCGTAGTCGGCGAGGCTGGGGCGGAAGCCGTTTTCGGGGTTGCTCGCCACCATCACCACGGTGCGTTCCAGCAGACGCAGAATGTCGTGGTAGGGGGTGTATTCGGTTTCCTCGATCAGGATCGGGATCTCCGGGTCCATCAGCGCGAGCGCGGCGAAGATCCCCGGTCGGCCGCCGGCGAAAACCGCGATGTTGTCGGTGGTGATCGAGGCCCCGTGGAAGTCGTTGTAATAGTCGCGCAAGGCCGCCAGCAGGTCGTCGATACCGGTCGCCGGGGGATACTTGAGGTCTGCGGCCTCGAACGATACCTGGCCGGGGATTTCCGGCCCGTTCGGCAATTGCGTCGTCAACGGATAGCCCTGCGCCCAGGGGTGCGTACCGGGATTGCCGAGATAGGTCCCGGCGGAATCGAGAAAGCTGAACAGCACCTCGTAGATTCCCATGGGCGGGAACTGCTTCAGGACGGAAGGCTCGGACGTTGTCATGCAAGCAACCTTTTTGGCACGGGAGGACGGCGACGGTGAACTAATCGAAGTGGTAATCCCTGGCGAGGGCAATTGACAGCGCGCCGTTGCGGGCGATGAAGTCGCCGAGGAACTCGTGCAACCCGCCCTGGAAGATCGTGCTCATGTCGCAGTCGACCAGCCGGGCACGCGTCGCGGCCGCGTCGTCGTCCGCCGGCGCCGCCGTGCCGTAGACCTCGCCCAGGCCGTCGAGGGAGGCGGTGATCCAGTCGTAGCTGAAGCGCAGCGAGCGCGGCATGCGCGGGCTCAGGATCAGGAATTCGGCGACGTTCCAGGCCCGGTAGGGGCCCTTGTAGACATAGCGGTAAGCGCCGCGCGCCGAGACCGAGCGCAGGATCGTCTCCCACTGATAGCCATCGGTGGCGCCGCCCACCATTTCCGAGCGCGGCAGCAGGATATGATACTTGACGTCGAGGATACGCGCGGTCTGGTCGGCCCGCTCGAGGAAGGCGCCGAGCTGGCTGAAGTGATAGCCGTCGTCGCGGATGATGGTGCCGAGCATGGCGCCGCGAAAGGCCTGGCTGCGCTCGCGCACCCAGTTCAACAGGTCCGGCAGCCGGTCGCCGCGCAGGTCGCCCGGGCGGAGCGTGCTGTACTCGACCCAGGTGGCGTTCAGCGCCTCCCACATCTCGCGCGTCAGGGCCGTGCGCATGCCGCGCCCGTTGTTGCGCGCCGCCTCCAGGCAGCGCCAGACGGAGGAGCCATTGTCGGGATCGCGCAACAGCCAATGGGTGACCGTCTCGGGCGTGATCTCGTCGTATTTCGCACCGTAGCCTTCGAGGGCCGCAGCGCTCACCAGGGTCGAGCGCCACTCGTCGCCGTGGCCGGTCGCGGCACTCGGCATCAGGGCGATGCGATAGCCGACCTCGACCAGGCGGGCGAGGTTCTCCGCCCGTTCCATATAACGGGCCATCCAATAGAGACCGGCGGCGGTTCGGCCCAGCATCGCGTCAGTCCTCCAGCACCCAGGTGTCCTTCGTGCCGCCGCCCTGGCTCGAATTGACGACGAGGGAGCCCTTCTTCAGTGCCACCCGCGTGAGGCCGCCGGGCGTGATGCGGACCCGGTCACCGACCAATACGAAGGGGCGAAGATCGACATGGCGCGGCGCGATGCCGGCGCGCGTGAAAGCGGGACAGGTGGAAAGCGCCAGCGTCGGCTGCGCGATATAGGCGCCGGGCTTGGCGGTCAATTTGGCACCAAAGTCGGCGAGTTCGCGCTTGCTCGCCGCGGGTCCGATCAGCATGCCGTAGCCGCCGGAGCCGTGCACCTCCTTCACCACCAGTTCCGACAGGTGCTCGAGGACGTAGCGCAGCGAGTCCGGTTCCGAACAGCGCCAGGTCGTGACGTTCGACAGGATCGGTTTTTCGCCGGTGTAGAACTCGACGATGTCGGGGACGAAGGAATAGATCGCCTTGTCGTCGGCGATGCCGGCACCGGGCGCGTTGACGATGGTAACCCGGCCGGCGCGATAGAGATCGAACAGGCCGGCCACACCCAGCATGGAATCGGGCCGGAAGGTCAGGGGGTCGAGGAACTCGTCGTCGATCCGCCGGTAGACGACGTCGACCTGCTTCGCCCCCTCGGTCGTGCGCATGTGCAGCTGGCCGGCCTCGACGAAGAGGTCGGAGCCGAAGACCAGCTCCACCCCCATCTGGTCGGCGAGGAAGGCGTGCTCGAAGAAGGCGGAGTTGTGGATGCCGGGCGAGAGCACGACGACCGTCGGCTCGCCGGCACAGCCCGTCGGCGCCACCGACTGCAGCGTCTCCAGCAGCATTTCGGGATAGGTTTCAACGGGGGCGATGCGATGGCGGGCGAACAGCTCGGGGAAGAGCCGCATCATCGTCTCCCGGTTCTCCAGCAGGTAGGAGACGCCCGAGGGCGTGCGGAGGTTGTCCTCCAGCACGTGGAATTCGTTCTCGCCGGTACGCACCAGGTCGGTGCCGATGATGTGGGCATAGACGCCCTTCGGCGGGTCCAGGCCGATCATTTCCGGCAGGAAGCCGTCGTTGGCGTGCAGCAGCTCGGCCGGCAGGCGGCCGGCGCGGACGATCTCCTGGCGGTGGTAGACGTCGTCGAGAAAGGCGTTGAGGGCGCGCACCCGCTGCTCGATCCCGCGCGCTAAACGCCGCCACTCTCCGGCCGAAAGGATGCGGGGCACGAGATCGAAGGGGATCAGCCGCTCGGCCGCCCGGTCGTCGCCGTAGACGGCGAAGGTGATGCCGAGCCGGCGAAAAATGGTATCGGCCTGGCGCTGCTTGCGCCGCAGCTCGCGCGGGTCCTGGCGGGCGAGCCATTGGGCGAGTTCGGCGTAGGGCGCGCGGACGGGCCCGCCTTCCGGCCCCATTTCGTCAAAGCTCACCTCGGCCATTTCGCCCCCGACCCCTGCCGTCGGATCCGAGCTTGCCACTATCCGTGGGGAAGCGAAACCGCGGCCTTGCCCGTCCCTCGGCGATGCCTATACTGCGCCGCCGCAATTTCGGCGGCGCACGAGGAGGGGAAGCGATGGCGGGCGATGTGAAGAAGGTGGTGCTGGCCTATTCGGGCGGGCTCGATACCTCGGTGATCCTGAAATGGCTGGAGACCGCCTACGGCGCGGAGGTGGTGACCTTCACCGCCGACCTCGGCCAGGGCGAGGAGCTGGAGCCGGCCCGGGCCAAGGCGGAAATGCTCGGCGTCAAGGAGATCTTCATCGAGGATCTGCGCGAGGAGTTCGTGCGCGACTTCGTCTTCCCCATGTTTCGCGCCAACGCGTTGTACGAAGGACTCTACCTGCTCGGCACCTCGATCGCCCGCCCGCTGATCGCCAAGCGGCAGATCGAAATCGCCCGGGCCGTCGGCGCCGACGCGGTCGCCCATGGTGCGACCGGCAAGGGCAACGACCAGGTTCGCTTCGAATTGTCTTACTACGCCCTCAACCCCGAGATCCGCGTCGTCGCGCCGTGGCGCGAATGGGACCTGGCGGGACGTGCGGAACTGATCGCCTTCGCGGAAAAGCACCAGATCCCGATCGCCAAGGACAAGCGGGGCGAGGCGCCATTCTCCGTCGACGCCAACCTCCTGCACATCTCGGCCGAGGGCAAGGCGCTGGAGGATCCGGCCGAGGAGGCGGGCGAGTTCGTCTATTCCCGCACCGTCCGGCCCGAGGACGCGCCCGATACGCCGGCCTATGTCGAGGTGGATTTCGAGGGCGGCGATCCGGTCGCCGTCGACGGCGAGACGCTCTCGCCCGCGGCCCTGCTAACCCGGCTGAACGAGCTCGGCGGCGCCCATGGCGTCGGCCGCCTGGACCTGGTCGAGGGCCGTTTCGTCGGCATGAAGAGCCGCGGCATCTACGAGACGCCGGGCGGCACCCTGCTGATCGCCGCGCACCGCGGCATCGAGAGCATCACCCTCGACCGGGGTGCGATGCACCTGAAGGACGAGCTGATGCCGCGCTATGCGGAGCTGATCTACAACGGTTTCTGGTTCTCGCCCGAGCGTGAAATGCTGCAGGCGGCGATCGATCACTCGCAAGCCCATGTCACCGGCCGGGTCCGCCTGAAGCTCTATAAGGGATCCGTCACCGTGGTCGGCCGGACCTCGCCCAAGAGCCTTTATTCCCTCGAGCACGTCACCTTCGAGGAGGACAGCGTCTACGACCAGCGCGACGCCCAGGGCTTCATCCGCCTGAACGCGCTGCGCCTGCGCCTGCTGCATCGTCAGAAGGGATGATCCTTTCCGAAATGCCGTTTCAGGCGGAGATAGTAGAACCAGGGATATGACAGGAACATCGTCGTCAGGATGTATTCCGTGATGACGTAGACCTGCTGACGCAAGGCCCGGTCGCCGAAGGTGTCCAGGTGCTTGGTCAAGAACATGAAGCCGTAGAACACGCCGACGGCGACCATCACCAGGGTATAGATCTCCTTCTCGCCGAGGCGGGAGGCCGTCGGCTGCTCGCGGCGGCGCAGGATGGCGTCCAACCAGCCATCGGCGATGAAGGCCGCGACCTGGGCGTTGAAGAAGACGATCGAAAAGGCCATGTGGCTGTCGTTGCTCACACGCAGCGTCACAATCGCCAACAACGCCAAGTTGATGCAGGCGAGCACGCCGGTGAAACAGGCGAAATTATTCAGCCAGCGGCACCGCCGCCCCGGCTGCCAATCGGGCTCCGCCGCGGCGATCCGGGCCGCGTTGAAGCGCCAGACCAGGCTCCAGGCGGTAATCGTGTTGACGGCGACCAGCGTCATGCCCGGACCGAACAGCCAGCTTGCCGGCTCGTGCGCGCTGGTTCGTGAAATGGTCGGTGAGCGTCGGGCGAAATAGTCCGGCAGGTGGGCGGCGAAGATATAGCGGGTCGCCATGATCACCGGCACGCCGAGCAGGCTGACGAGTGGCGCCGTGATCACGAGGCGGCGGGACAGGGATGGGGACACGGGTGGCTCGGACCTCCGACGGGCGCGCGGCGGCGGGCATCCTAGTTCACAACGTCGGCTCGCGAAACCGCGTCTTGCGGGGCAATCGCTTCCGTGGTTTCTTGCCCGCGATCAACCAGGCGTGGCGCCGGCGGGAAAGGGCCCTGAATCATGGATGTGCTTTATCATTATGTCGGCGGCGCGCGGGTCGCCGGGACCAGCGGCCGCTTTGGCCCAGTTTATAATGCGTCCACCGGCGAGGAGGCGGCCTCGGTCCCGCTCGCCAGCGCGGACGAGGCGCGCGAGGCCGTCGCCACCGCGACCCGGGCGTTTGCCGCCTGGGCGAACGAAACGCCGGTCAACCGGGCCCGCGTGATGTTCCGCTTCAAGGCCCTGATCGAGCGCGACATGGACAAAATCGCCGAGGCGCTGAGCCGCGAGCACGGCAAGGTGGTTTCGGACGCCAAGGGCTCGATCACCCGGGGGCTGGAGGTGGTCGAGTTCGCCTGCGGCATCCCGCACCTCACCAAGGGGGAGTTCTCGAACGGCGTCGGCCGCGGCATCGACATGTATTCGATGCGCCAGCCGCTCGGCGTCTGCGTCGGCATCACGCCGTTCAACTTTCCCGCCATGGTGCCGCTCTGGATGTTCCCGATCGCGCTCGCCTGCGGCAACTGCTTCATCCTCAAGCCGTCGGAAAAGGACCCCACGGTGCCGCTGATGCTGGGCGAGATGCTGAGCGAGGCGGGCCTGCCCGACGGCGTCTTCAACGTGCTGAACGGCGACAAGGAGGCGGTCGAAACCCTGATTTCCGATCCGGGCGTCGCCGCGGTCAGCTTCGTCGGCTCGACCCCGATCGCGCAGTCGATCTATCAGACGGCCGCCGGGCACGGAAAGCGCGTGCAGGCGATGGGCGGGGCGAAGAACCATCTGATCGTCATGCCGGACGCCGACATGGAACAGACCGTCGACGCCCTGATGGGTGCTGCCTACGGCTCCGCCGGGGAGCGCTGCATGGCGGTCTCCGTTGCCGTCGCGGTCGGCGATGCGGGCGACCAGCTGATGGAGCGTCTGAAGCCCCGGGTCGAAAGCCTGAAGGTCGGCCCCTCGCTCGATCCCGAAAGCGAGATGGGCCCACTCATCACCGGTGAGCATCTGGCCAAGGTAAAGGGCTATGTCGACCTCGGCATCGAGGAGGGGGCGGACCTGGTCGTCGACGGCCGCGAACTGTCGATCCAGGGCTATGAGAAGGGCTTCTTTATGGGCGGCTGCCTGTTCGATCAGGTGACCGACGAGATGCGGATCTGGCGGGAGGAAATCTTCGGCCCCGTGCTGTCCGTCGTCCGCGCGCCCGATTTCGAGGAGGCGTTGCGCCTGCCGAGTGCGCATGAATACGGCAACGGCGTCTCGATCTTCACCCGCGACGGCGATGCGGCCCGCGACTTCGTCGACCGGGTCCAGGTCGGCATGGTCGGCGTCAATGTGCCGATCCCCGTTCCCATGGCCTTCCATGGCTTCGGCGGGTGGAAACGCTCGGCCTTCGGTGACATGAACCAGCACGGGCCCGACGGCGTGCGCTTCTATACCCGGACCAAGACGATCACCACGCGCTGGCCGACAGGCATCCGGGCGGGTGCCGAATTCACCATGCCGACGCTGGGTTGAGTGGCGGCCGCGCAGCGGCGGGTATCGTCATGACGGAGGCGGCGGCGACGCCGATCATACGCTATCGCGCGCTGCTGGCGTCGGGCGAGGTGGCGCCCGATACGCGCCAGGAACTCGCCGTCGAGAAGCTGCAGCTGATCCATCACCGCCTGCAGCGCTACGATCCGCGCCCGGCCGGCTGGCGCGGCCTGTTCCGCCGCCGCCGCAACGAGCCGCCGCCCCAGGGCCTCTACCTGCATGGCGGCGTCGGGCGCGGCAAGACGATGCTGATGGACCTGTTCTTCGAAACCGCGCCGGGGGAGCGCAAGCGGCGCACCCACTTCCACGCTTTCATGCTGGAGGTGCACGCCCGCATCGACGCCTTCCGCAAGACCGATCCCGCCGAGCGCGACGGCGACGACCCGATCCCGCCGCTGGCCCAGGCGCTGGCGGAGGAGGCCTGGCTGCTCTGCTTCGACGAGCTGGAGGTGCGCGACATCGCTGACGCGATGATCCTCGGCCGGTTGTTCACCGCCCTCTTCGAGCATGGCGTGGTCCTGGTCGCGACCTCCAACCAGGCGGCCGACCAGCTCTATGCCGGCGGCCTCAACCGGCAGCTCTTCCTGCCGGTGATCGCCCTGCTGAAGGACCGCCTCGACATCCTGCATCTGGACGGCGAGACCGACTATCGCCTGCGCCGCCTGGCGACCGGTGCGGTCTATCACAGCCCCCTCGACGCCGCCGCCGAGGCGGCGCTGGACGCCGCCTTCCACGAGCTGACCGAGGTCGCGCGGGGCGAGCCGGCGATCCTGGAGGTCAAGGGGCGCGAGCTGGCGGTACCGGAACAGGCCCGCGGCGTCGCCCGCTTTCATTTCGACGATCTCTGCGCCCGGCCCTTGGGTGCGCACGACTACCTGACGCTCGCCCGGTCCTACCGCACGATCCTGCTGGCCGGGATCCCGGAACTCGGGCCGGAACGGCGCAACGAGGCGCGGCGCTTCATCACCCTGATCGACATTCTCTACGACAACTCGATCAACCTGGTCTGCTCCGCCGCCACCGGGCCGGACGCGATCTATCCCGACGGCGAGGGCAACATCGCCTTCCACCGCACCGCCTCGCGACTGATCGAGATGCAGAGCCGCGACTATATCGAGGCGCCCCGGCGCGCCGGCGCGGGCGTGCTTGCGGGGTCATCGGAATCAGGCTAGGACGGGCGCCGACAAGACGCCGGCAGGGCCGGCGTGACTTTGGCGGAAAACGCGGAAAACGGGGAAGCACTCATGGCTCGCAACAAAATCGCGCTCATCGGCGGCGGCAACATCGGCGGCACGCTGGCGCACCTGGCCGGCTTGAAGGAACTCGGCGACGTCGTCATGTTCGACATCGTCGACGGCCTGCCGCAGGGCAAGACGCTGGACATCGCCGAGAGCGCGCCGGTCGAGGGCTTCGACAGTGCCATGAGCGGAACCTCCGACTACAAGGCGATCAAGGGCGCGGACGTCGTCATCGTCACCGCCGGCATCGCCCGCAAACCGGGGATGAGCCGCGACGACCTGCTCGGCACCAACATCAAGGTGATGCGCCAGGTCGGCGCCGGGATCGCCAAGCATGCGCCGAACGCCTTCGTCATCTGCATTACCAACCCGCTCGACGCCATGGTCTGGGTGCTGCGCGAGGCCTCGGGCCTGCCGGCCAACCGGGTCGTCGGCATGGCCGGCATCCTCGACAGCGCGCGGTTCCGCTATTTCCTGGCCGAGGAGTTCAACGTTTCGGTCGAGGACGTGACCGCCTTCGTGCTCGGCGGCCATGGCGACACGATGGTGCCGCTGGCGCGCTACTCGACGGTTGCGGGGATCCCGCTGCCCGATCTGGTGAAGATGGGCTGGACCACGAAGGAACGGCTGAATTCGATCGTCCAGCGCACGCGGGATGGCGGCGCGGAGATCGTCGGCCTGCTGAAGACCGGCTCGGCCTTCTATGCGCCCGCCTCCTCGGCGATCCAGATGGCGGAGAGCTATCTGCGCGACAAGAAGCGTCTGCTGCCCTGCGCCGCCCAGCTGAACGGCGAATATGGCATCAAAGGCATGTATGTCGGCGTGCCGGTGGTCATCGGTGCCGGCGGCATCGAACGGATCGTGGAGATCAACCTGAACGCGTCGGAAAAGAAGCAGTTCGCCAGTTCTGTCGGCGCGGTCAAAGAGCTGGTCGACGCCTGCAAGAAGCTCGACCCGTCGCTGGGCGCCAAGAAGAAGGCGCCGGCCCGCAAGAAGAAGTAGGACGCCTCACCGCCCGCCGGCGAGGCGGGTGATGGCGGCGAGCGCGAGATCGATGTCCGCCGCCGTCGTCGCCCAGTTGGAGATGCTGATCCGCATCGCCGTGTGGCCCTGCCAGACGGTGCTGCCGGCCCAGCAGGTGCCGTCGGCCTGCACGGCCTCGATGACGCGCGTCGTCTCCGCCGCATCGCCAAAGGACACCAGCACCTGGTTCAGCGGCACGTCCGCCAGGACCTCGAAGCCCGCCGCGCGCAGGCCGTCGGCCATCCGTCGGGCGTGGTCGCAGCAGCGCGTGATCATGTCCTCGAGTCCCGTCCGGCCGAGCGCGCGGAGCGCCGCCCAGACCTCCAGGCCGCGCATGCGCCGGCTGCATTCGGGCGTGAACTCGAAGGGATCGCGTGCCGCGTCGTCGGGCAGGTAGGCAGCGCCGATCCGCATCGCGCCCGAAAGCGCGCGGCGATCGCGTACCAGGGCGATGCCGCAATCGTAGGGCAGGTTGAGCCATTTGTGGCCGTCGACGGCCCAGCTGTCGGCCAGCTCGTAGCCCGCGGCGAGGGGCGCCGTCGCCCGCGCCGCCCGGGCCCACAGGCCGAAGGCGCCGTCGACATGGACCCAGGCGCCGGCCGCCTTGGCCCGGGGCACGATGTCGGCGGCAGGATCGAGGGCGCCGGTGTTCACGTTGCCCGCTTGCAGGCAGAGGATAGTCGGGCCGGAGATCTCGGGCAGCGCGTCGGCCCGCATCCGGCCTTGATCGTCGACTGGCACGCGGGTGACCCGCGTCGCACCGAAACCGACCAGGCGCAGCGCCTTCAACAGCGCGGCGTGCACTTCGTCGCCGACGATCACCGTCACCTCGGGCGCGCCGAACAGCCCGTCCGCCTCGACGTCCCAGCCGACCCCGGCGAGGACCGCGTGGCGGGCGGCGGCAAGGCCGGTGACGTTGGCCATGGTCGCCCCCGTCACCAGCGAGCCGGCGGTGCCCGCCGGCAGGCACATCGCCTCGACCAGCCAATCGAGGGCGATCGCTTCCAGCTTCGCGCCGAGCGGCGAGGAGGCGGTCGAAAAGGCGTTCTGGTCCCAGGCCGTTGCCAGCCAGTTGCCGGCGAGCGCGGCGGGCAGCGCGCCGCCGGTGACAAAGCCGAAATAGCGCGGACCGGCACTGGCGATGGTCGCGGGCGCGCCGAGCCGATCGATGAGGTCGATCACCGCCTCGCCGTCCATGCCCGCCTCGGGCAACGCGCCGCCCAGCTGATCGAGGCGGGCGAGGGCGTCCGCCGTCGGTGCTACCGCGCGGTCCGGCAGTTCGGTCAAATAGCGTTCCGCCCGCCCGGCGGCGGACCGCAACAGTGCCTCGTCGATCATTCCGGCCTCCCTTCGCATTCCTACCAAACGGTTTATGCCCTGGATCGTCACGCCGTGTCGCCCTACTCTTCGCGCGGCGATCCTGTCGCGGGGAGGGGTGATGACCCTGGACGTAAAGCAATGGCTGGAAGGGCTCGGTCTCGAGGCCTATGTCGACGACTTCGCGCGCAACGATGTCGATGGCGAGTTGCTGCCCCGGCTGACATCGGAGGATCTGCGCGAAATCGGCGTCAATTCCGTCGGCCATCGCCGGCGCCTGCTCGAAGCGATCCTCGAGCTCGAGACACCGCCGCCCGCGGCACCGGATACGGCGGACCCGTCGGAAACCGCGTCCCGACGCCAGGTGACCGTGTTGTTCGCCGACATCTCGGGCTTTACCGAGCTCTCGCGCATTCACGATGCCGAGGAGGTGCACGCCCGCCTCAACGCCTTCTTCAGGGTCGCCGACGAAAGCGTCACCGATCACGGCGGCACCGTCGACAAGCACATCGGCGACGCGCTGATGGCGGTCTTCGGCGCGCCGGTGGCGCACACCGACGACCCGGAACGCGCGTTGCGCGCGGCACGCGCCATCCACGAGGCGGTGGCCCGGCTGGAGCCGCCGCTCGACATCCACATCGGCGTCGCCTCCGGCCAGGTACTGGCCAGCAGCACGGGCAGTGCGGCGCATGTCGAATACACCGTCACCGGCGACAGCGTGAACCTGGCCGCGCGCCTCACCGATCTGGCCACGCCGGGGGAGACGCTGGTTTCGCCCGCGGTCCACCGGGCGCTCGGCCATCGCTTCATCGGCGTAAATTTGGGGGAACGCCGGATCCAGGGGCTGCCGACACCGATCGCCGTCTGGCGCCTCGACGGCATCGGCCAGGAGGAGGATCGCGAGCGGCACCGTTTCGTCGGCCGCGGGCGGGAGAAGCGCCTGTTCGCCAACGCCATGGACAGCTGCCAGGAGAGCGGCACGGGCGAAACCCTGGTGCTGCGCGGCGAGGCCGGCATCGGCAAGACCCGCTTGCTGACCGAGTTCGTCGAGCAGGCCCGTCGGCGCGGCTTCCAGGCCCATACCAGCCTGGTGCTCGATTTCGGCGCCGCCAAGGGGCAGGACGTCATTCCGGCCCTGGTTCGCAGCCTGCTGGACCTGCCCCAAGGGGGCAAGGAAGCGGTTCGCGCCCGCGCCGCCCGGGAGGCCGGCACCCTCGGCCTGATCGCGGAGGAGGACCGCCCGCACCTGAACGACCTGCTGGACGTCCCCCAGCCGGACGAGTTGGAACAAATCTATCAGGCGATGGACAACGCGGCCCGGGTGCGCGGACGGCGCGACGTCGTCACCGCGTTGATCCGCGGGCGGGCCGAGCAGGCCCCGCTGCTGCTGGCGATCGAGGACATTCACTGGGCCGCGCCCGAGGTGCGGCCCTATCTGGCGGCGATCGTCACCTGTGTCGCCGAATATCCGGCCGTGCTGTTGATGACGACGCGGATCGAAGGCGATCCACTGGACGAGGTGCGCCGTGCGGCCGGACGCGGCACCGTGGTGATGACGGTCGATCTCGGCCCCTTGCGCAACGAAGAGGCACAGCGCCTCGCCCGCGCCTTCGGCGCCGACGCCCAGGTGGCGGAGCATTGCGTCGCCCGGTCCGGCGGCAACCCGTTGTTCCTGGAGCAGCTGGTGCGCAATGCCGACGAGGTCGGGGCGGAGGAAATTCCGGGCACCCTGCAAGGCATCGTGCAGGCGCGTCTCGACGTCATTCCCGCCGCCGACCGCCGGGCGATCCAGGCGGCCGCCATCCTCGGCCAGCGCTTCAGCCTGGACGCGCTCGCCTGGGTGCTCGAGGCGCGCGACTACGACCCCTCCACCCTGTTGCGTGCCGCGTTGATCCGCCCGGCGGGGCAGAGCTTCCATTTCGCCCATGCGCTGATCCGCGATGCGACCTACGAATCCATCGTCCGACCGTTACGCGCGGAGCTGCACGGCCGGGCCGCCCAATGGTTCCACGACCGCGATCCCGCCCTGCACGCCGAGCATCTGCAGATGGCCGACGATTCCGGCGCAGCGGAAGCGTTCCTGCGCGCGGCCCGCCACGATGCGGACGCCTTCCGGGTGGAACAGGCCCTGGCGCTCATCGACCGGGCCCTGGTCCTCGACTGCGAACCCGCGACCAGTTTCGAATTGATCTGCCTGAACGGCGATCTGCTGGGCGCCTCGGGCCGCTCGGCCGAGGCGCTCGACGTGTTCGGCGAGGCGACGGCGATGGCGCAGGGCGACGCGGCCGTCGTGCGTGCCCATATCGGCCATGCCCAGGCCGCCCGTCTGGCCAGCCGGCACGAGGCGGCGCTCGACAGCCTGGCGGTGGCGGAGGCGGCGGCCGGCCGGTTGGAGGCGATCGCCGACGTCGCCAACATCCACTATATCCGGGGCAACATCTACTTCCCGCTCGGGCGCATCGACGATTGCCTGAAGAGTTGCGAACTGGCGATCAGCGCGGCGCGCCGGGCCGGCTCCAACCGCTTGCAGGTTGGGGCCCTCTCCAACTTCGGGGACGCCAACTACCTGCGGGGCCGCATGGCCTCGGCGCGCGACGACTACACGCGCGCGATCGACCTCGCCCGTGCGCATGGCCTGCCCCGCGATCTCGCCGCCAACCTGCACAATCGGGGACCGGCGCATCTGTTCTGCGGCAACCTGGCGAGCGCGGTCAGCGACTGCGAGGAAGCGGCACGGCTGGCCCGTCGCCTCTCGGTGCCGCTGACCGAGGCGGTAGCGCTCGGCTCCATGACCTGGGCGCTCATCCAGTGCGACGAGCTGGACCGGGCGGCGGAGGCGATCGGCCGGGCGCATGAGATCAGCCTGCGGGTCGGTGCGCGTCGCTTCGAGGGGCAGTTCCTCTCCGAACACGCCCGGGTGCTGGCGCACCGCGGCGATGTGGACGCGGCGCGCCCGCTGGCGGCGGAGGCGGTGGAAACGGCGCTGGAAAACTCCCGCCATTTCGTCGCGCCGAAATGTCTTTCCCTGCTCGCCCGCTTGACCCCCGACCCGGCCCGCCAGCGCGAATTGCTGGACCAGGGCGCCGCGATCCTGGCCGAGGGCTGCGTCGCCCACAACCACTTCTTCTTCTATCCCGACGCCATGGAGATCATGTACGCCCAGCGCGACTGGGACGAGATGGACCGCTATGCCGACGCCCTGGAAGACTTCACGCGGGACGAGCCGCTGGCCGGCATCGACTTTCTGTTGCGCCGCTGCCGCCTGGCGGCGCGGCTCGGCCGGGGTGAGCGGGACGGGGCGACGGTGCTGGCGCTGCGCGACGAGGCGCGCTCCCTCGGCTATACGCGCCAGGCGCGGCTGTTGACGGAACTGATGAACGCGGAGGCCGGCGCATGACCGACGGTGAAGGACGCGAGCCGATTTCCCACCCCTCCGTGTGGACCGGCGCCGACATGCAGGCCCGCGCGGCGGAATGGCTGCTGCCCCTCACACCGGGGGAGGTGGCGGAGATCGAGGCGGTGGTCCGCCCCCTCGTCGAGGCGGGGGCCGAGCCGCTCGAGCTCGGGATCGAGGATTTTCATTGGCCCGGCCTGGCCGCGCGGCTGGCCGAGGTCCGTCAGGAAATCCTGCATGGACGGGGTTTCGTCCAGTTTCGCGGACTGCCGGTCGAGCGGCTCGGCCGGCGCGGCGCCGCGCTCGCCTTCTGGGGGCTCGGCCGCCACTTAGGCGACGACGTCGCCTCGCAGAACGCCAATGGCCATCTGCTCGGCCATATCAGCGATCTCGGCCAATCCCGCGCCAATCCCAGCCAGCGCGGGCCCTATTCGGCCGAAACGATCCCCTACCATGTGGATTCCTGCGACATCGTCGGCCTGCTGTGCCTGCACCCGGCCAAGCGGGGCGGGGAGAGCCTGATCGCCAGCTCCGGCGCCGTCTACAACACGATCCTGCAACGCCGGCCCGAGCTGGCCGCGGCGCTGGAGCGGCCGGTCTATCGCGACCGCCGCGACGAGATCCCGCCCGGCAAGGATCCCTGGTATGCCATCCCGGTGTTCAGCCGGCACGACGGTCTGCTGTCGACGACGATCGAGCCGACCTATATCGGCTCCGTCCCTCGCCACTTCGGCGGCGAAAATCCGAACGATCCCGACCAGGTCGAAGGCGCGGCGATGGTAGGGCGCGTCGCCGACGAGTTGCGCCTCGACATCCCCTTCCAATCAGGCGACATGCAGTTCGTGAACAACCACACGATCCTGCATTCCCGCCTGGCCTTCGAGGACCATGTCGAGAGCGAGCGGCGGCGGCACCTGCTACGCCTCTGGCTGCTCTGCCATGACGGCCGTCCCTTGCCCGACGCCTTCTACGAACGCCATGGCACGCGGGAGACGATTGCCCGGCCGGGTGGCATCGTCGGCCCCGACACGGTGCTGCACTGCCCGCTGGAGCCGGAGTGGCACCTCGGATAGCTCAGCGGATCGCTTCGGTGACCGCCTTGCCCATTTCCGCGGTGCCGGCCTGACCGCCGAGATCGCGGGTGCGGACGGCGCCGTCGGCCAGCACGTCGGCGATCGCCTGCTCGATGCCGGCGGCCGCCGCGCTTTCACCCATGTGTTCCAGCATCATGGCGCCGGTCCAGATCTGGGCGACGGGATTGGCGATGCCCTGGCCCTCGATATCGGGGGCGGAGCCGTGCACCGGCTCGAACATCGAGGGCTGGTCGTTGTCGGGATTGATGTTGGCCGCGGGCGCTAGCCCCATGCCGCCGACCACCGCCGCGCCCAGGTCCGAAAGGATGTCGCCGAACAGGTTGGAGCCGACGACGACGTCGAACCAGTCGGGATGCTGGACGAAGTGGGCGGCCAGGATGTCGATGTGGAACTCGTCCGTCTCGATATCGGGATACTCGGCCGACATGGCGGCGAAACGCTCGTCCCAATAGGGCATGGTGTGGACGATGCCGTTGGACTTGGTGGCCGACGTCACTTTGCCGCGCCGCGTCTTCGCCAGCTCGAAGGCATAACGCAGGATGCGGTCGACGCCCTGGCGGGTGAAGATGCTCTCCTGCATCGCCATTTCCTGCTCGGTGCCGACATACATCCGCCCGCCGATCTCGGAATACTCACCCTCGTTGTTTTCCCGCACGACGTAGAAATCGATGTCGCCGGGGGCCCGGCCGGCGAGCGGCGTGGTCACGCCCGGCAGCAGCTTCAGCGGGCGGAGATTGACGTACTGACCGAACTCGCGGCGGATCGGGATCAACAGGCCCCAGAGCGAGACGTGATCGGCCACGCCCGGATAGCCGACGGCGCCGAGGAAGATCTGGTCGAACTTCGCCAGCGTCTCCAGCCCGTCCTCGGGCATCATGCGGCCGGTGTCGAGGTAGGTCTGGCAGGACCAGTCGAACTCGGTCCAGTCACACTCGAAGCCGTGGATCTTGCCCGCCGCCTCGATGGCGCGCATGGCCTCCGGCATCACTTCCTTGCCGATACCGTCGCCCGGGATCACCGCGATTTTGTACTTGGCCATTGGTGTATCTCAACTCCTTGGATTGACGCGATAGACATGGACATGCACCGCCATCCGGTCGGCCGGATCGAGGGCGGGCATGACGATGAAGGCTCTGCTGGTCGCCGTTTTGGTCCAGACGCCGGCTGCGGCCAGCCGGGCCGCTTCGGCGCCGAAGCCGAGGTTGGCTTCGGCATGTTCGGAGGTCGCGAGAAAGACCAGGCCGCCCGGCCGGGTCACACGGGCGAGCTCCCCGTAGCTGCTTGCCGGCGCGTGACCTTGCGTGAAGACGCCGGACGCGGTCACGGCCGCGAAGCGTCCTTCGGCGAAGTCCAGCGTTTCGCCCAGTACCATGCGTCGGCATTCCGCATAGGCGCCTTTGGCCCGGGCGACGTCGAGCATGCCCTCGGACAGATCGATGGCGACGAGCGGTCCGTAATCGAGGGCCGCCAGAACCTCGCCGATGATCCCGGTGCCGGCGCCGACGTCGAGGATCTCGCCCGCGTCCGCGGCCAGGTGGCGCGCCACCATGCCGGCCATCATCGCCGGGTTGAGATAGCCGGTCTGGCCGACGTCCGCGTCGTAGTTCTGCGCCCATTCGTCATAGGCCGCCTCCAGCACGGCGGCGTCGCCCGCACCATAGACGCGGTTGAGCCAGGACTTGTAACGCGGCGCGTCGGGCATCGGTGGAGGATCCTGAAAAGCGGGATTTCGCCCATTCTAGCAGGCTCGGGGGAGGGCGGCCATCCACGCGGGCGCGCGATCGTGCTTCACTTTGTCTTCTGGACCGGACCGGCGGGCGGCACTACATTCCTTGCAGACATCCAAACGAGGGAAGCTCACCATGCAAGTCCACGGTCTCGGTCATGTCGTGCTGAAAGTCAGGAGCCTGGAGCGCTCCGTCCCCTTCTACGAGCGGGTGCTCGGGCTGAAGCAGGTCGGTGGGTTTCCCGACCGCATGACCTTCTTTTCCATCGAGGACAACCATCACGACCTCGCCCTGCTGCAGGTGGGCGAGGCGGCGGCCGACGCGCCGGACGATGCGCCGGGCCTGGCCCATGTCGCCTTCAAGATCGGCGACGACCTCGACGCCTTGCGCGAAGCGAAGGCCCATCTCGAAGCCTGCGGCGTCGAGATCGTGCGCACGGCGGAGCATATCGTCTCAAAGTCGATCTATTTCGCGGATCCGGACGGTAACCAGCTCGAGGTCTTCGTCGACGCCGATCCCAAGGTCTGGCACGAGAACCCCGGCCTGGTCGCCACCCGCGAGCCGCTGACGCTCTGAACGCCGCGCGCCGGACCGGATCCATGTCGCCCGCTTACGCGCGGTTGGAGGCGCGCTTCCGCGAGGCCGCGCTGCTGGGCGAGGCCAGCGCCATTCTCGGCTGGGACCACGCCACCATGATGCCCGCAGGCGCGGCCGAAGGGCGGGCGGAACAGCTCGTCTATTTGGGCCGCCTGCGGCAGGAAAAGCTCAGCGCCGACGAGGTGGGCGAGGACCTGGCGGCGGCCGAGGCGGCGGCGGGGGGCCTGGACGATTGGCAGCGCGCCAACCTGGCCGAGATGGCACGCGGTTACCGGCTCCAGCGCGCCGTGCCGGCGGACCTGAACGAGGCGATCACCCGGGCGACCTCGGCCTCGGAGATGTGCTGGCGGCAGGCCCGCGCGGCGAACGATTTCGCCGCCCAGCGCCCGCATCTCGAAACCGTCATCGCCCTGGTGCGCGAACTCTCGGTGATCCGGGGCGAGGTGCTGGGCCTGGATCCTTACGACGCCCAGCTCGATTGTCACGAACGCGGCCTTCGCCTGGAGACGGTGACGGCGATCTTCGACGAGCTCGAGGGCTTTCTGCCCGACCTGGTCGACCGGGCGCTCGACCGGCAGGCCGCCGGGGCGCCGGCCCTACGGCTCGAGGGCCGCTTCCCGCGGGCGGCGCAGAAGGCGCTCGGCGAGAAACTCATGGCGGTGCTGGGCTTCGACTTCACCCATGGCCGGCTGGACGAGAGCCACCACCCCTTCACCGGCGGCGTGCGCGACGACAGCCGCATCACCACCCGCTACGACGAGGCCGACCCCTGGCCGAGTGTCATGGCGGTGCTGCACGAGACCGGCCATGCCCTCTATGGCCAGGGCCTGCCGCCGGCCTGGCGCTACCAGCCGGTGGGCGGTTCCCTCGGCATGGTGATCCACGAGAGCCAGTCGCTGATCGTCGAGATGCAGGCCTGCCGTTCGGCTGAGTTCCTGCGCTTCGTCGCGCCCGAAGTGCGGGCGGCCTTCGGCGTCGACGGGCCGGCCTGGACGGCGGAGAACCTCGGCCGGCATGCCCACGCGGTCGCCCGCTCGCCGATCCGGGTCGAGGCGGACGAGGTCACCTATCCGCTGCATGTCATCCTGCGCCAGCGGCTGGAGGTAGCACTGCTGGCGGGCGACCTCGCCGTCGGCGACCTGCCGGGGGCCTGGAACGATTTGCATGCCGCGTTGATCGGTATTCGCCCGCCGAACGACGCCGATGGCTGCCTGCAGGACGTGCACTGGATGGGCGGGGGGTTCGGCTACTTCCCGACCTATACGCTCGGCGCCATCGCCGCGGCGCAGCTGTTCGAGGCCGCAATGGCGCTGCGCGACGTCAGAGCGCCGCTTGGCCAGGGGGATTTCCGCCCGTTGCTCGGTTGGCTGCGCGAGAACGTGCATGGCCTGGGCCGAGGGGCCGGCGACGCGGAGACGGTGCTGATCCGTGCCAGCGGACGCAGCTACGATGTCGATTGCTTCCGCCGCCACCTCGAGGCCCGCTACGGGTGAGCGGCGCCTTCAGTCTTCGCGGGTCGGACGGGACCAGGGGTCGGTGTTGAGGATGGCGAACAGTAGGTGATCGCGCCAGGCACCGTCGATCTTCAGGTATTGCCGGGCCAGGCCTTCCTCGGAAAAGCCGACGCGGCGCAGCACGCCCTTCGAGCGTTCGTTGTGCGGCAGGCAGGCGGCTTCCAATCGGTGCAGGCCGAGGTCCTGGAAGACGAAGGGCAGCAAGGCGCGGACCGCATCGATCATGTGCCCCTGGCCGGCGTGCCGCTTGCCCATCCAGTAGCCGAGCGCACAGGTCTGGGTGACGCCGCGCCTGACGTTCGACAAGGTCAGACCGCCGAGGAGCGAGGAATCCTCGCGACGGAAGGCGAAGAAGGCATAGCCCAGCCCTTCGCGTGCATCCCGGCCGTAGCGGCGCAAGCGCCGGCGATAGGCGTTGCGGGTCAACTCGTCCGCCGCCCAGGTCGGCTCCCACGGTGTGAGGAACTCACGGCTCTCGGCCCGGAGCTGCGCCCAATCGGCCCAGTCGACCGGTTGCGGTGCGCGCAGATCGACCTTCACACCGCGCAGCACATG
The DNA here is from genome assembly GCA_951812805.1 of uncultured Alphaproteobacteria bacterium. Classification (GTDB taxonomy): domain Bacteria; phylum Pseudomonadota; class Alphaproteobacteria; genus JASLMY01. Next base: position 89,545 of record CATOSZ010000008.1, read on the forward strand.
CGCGCCACTGCCCCAGGGGGGATTGCGCAAAAAGGTCGACACGGTTCGCCGCTCCCTCTTTCGATCGGGCCATCATTGATGATGGCTGCCTGGCCGGCCCGCTCCCCCGTCGAAACCACCCCCCAGGGCACCCCAAGGGTACACTCCACGGGTGGTTGGGACGGGGGAGCGGGCCGGCCAGGCTCTCTACGTCACTTCACGCCGCCAAGCTTGCCCGGATCTCGTCGTAGCTGGCAAGACCGTCGATCGGACCGAGGGCGGCGATCGCCGGCGTGCCGCCCGCGAGCCGGCGGGCGACCCGGCGTACCGCCTCGACGTCGACCGCTTCGACCTTGGCGACCAACTCCTCGACCGGCAGGGGGCGGCCGTGGATCAGCATCTGCCGGGCGAGCTGTTCGGCCCGCGCGCCGGAGCTTTCGAGCGACATCAGGATGCCGGCCTTCAACTGCGCCCGGGCGCGGGCGACCTCGCGCTCCTCCGCGTCGTGGCCGAGGCGGGCGATCTCTGTGCAGAGCACCGGCACCAGTTCCGACACTTCCTCGGGCCCGGTGCCCGCATAGACACCGAACAGGCCGTCGTCGACGAAGGAGCTGGCGAAGGCGAAGACCGAATAGCAAAGCCCGCGTTCCTCGCGCACCTCCTGGAAGAGGCGGCTGGACATGCCGCCGCCGAGCACGGTCGCGGCGACCTGGTAGGCATAGAAGTCTTCGTCTTCGTAGGTCAGGCCGGGCAGCGCCATGGTGAAATGCACCTGCTCCAGCTCGCGATCTTCGCGGTACTCGCCACCGGCGAAGCGGGCCGGCGACATCGCCGGGTTGCCGCCGCGCTGCAGGCCGGAAAGATGGGTTTCGGCGAGGGCGACGATCTCGTCGTGACGCACGCCGCCGGCGGCGACCAGCACCATGCGCGGCCCGTGATAGTTGCTCGCCATGAAGCGCGAGAGGTTCTCGCGCGGCATCGCCTGGATTCCCGCCGTCGTGCCGAGGATCGGCCGGCCGACCGCCTGGCCGGGAAAGGCCGTCTCCTGGAGATGGTCGAAGACGATGTCGTCCGGCGTGTCGAAGGCCTGGCCGATCTCCTGGATCACCACCTGGCGTTCACGCTCCAGCTCCTTCGGATCGAAGACCGAGTGCTGGAGAATATCGGCCAGGATGTCGACGGCGAGCGGGACGTCCTCCTTCAACAGGCGGGCGTAATAGGCCGTATGCTCGCGCCCGGTATAGGCGTTCAGGTGGCCGCCGACCGCCTCGATCTCCTCGGCGATGGCCTTGGCGCCGCGCCGTTTCGTGCCTTTGAAGGCCATGTGCTCGAGCAGGTGGGCGATGCCGTGCATCTCCTCGCTCTCGTGGCGGGCGCCGGCGTCGACCCAGAGGCCGACCGAGGCGCTTTGCAGGTGGCCCATGGCGTCGGTGATGACGCGGAGGCCGTTGTCGAGGGTGGTGATTTCGACGGTCACGGTGCGGAGGTCTCCTCGGCGAGGGTGTTGGGGCGGCCGATCCGCGCCAGGATATGGGCGCGCACGGCGTCGAGATCGTTGTCGAGCACATCGCAATGCTCGGCCCGGCGGGCGAGATCGGCGAGGCGCGGCGGCAGGGCCGGCCGCTCACCGGTTGCCGCCTCGACCGCGTCGGCGAACTTGGCCGGATGCGCGGTGGCGAGCGTCACCATGACCTCGCCCGGCTCCGCCAGCTTCGCCGCCGCCTCGAGGCCGACGGCGGTGTGGGGATCGACGGTGATGCCATGCGCGCGCCGGGCGCGGGCCATGGCCTCGGCCGTCTCCGCCTCGCTCACGGCGTGGCTGGTGAACTCGGCGCGGGCGCGGGCGATGACCGCAGGCGAAACCTTGAAGCCGCCCTTCGTCTTCATGTCGCCGATCAGGCCGGCGACCGCGTCGCCGTCGCGGTCCAGCAGGTCGAACAGCAACCGCTCGAAGTTGGAGGAGACCTGGATGTCCATCGACGGGCTCTGGGTCGCGTGAACCTCGCCCAACTCATAGGCGCCAGTCTGCAGAAAGCGGTGCAGGATATCGTTGCGGTTGGTGGCGACGAGCAGGCGGCCGATCGGCAGGCCCATGCGCTTGGCGACATAGCCCGCGAAGACGTTGCCGAAGTTGCCGGACGGCACGCAGAAGCTGACCGGCCGGTCCGGCCCGCCGAGTGCCAGGGCGGCCTGGGCGTAGTAGACCACCTGCGCCAGCACCCGGACCCAGTTGATCGAGTTCACGGCCGAGAGGCGGGCGCGGCGGCGGAAGTCCTCGTCCGCGAACAGCTCCTTCAGCAGGGCCTGGCAGTCGTCGAAGGTGCCGCGCACGGCGATGTTGTGCACGTTGGCGGCGTCCACCGTCGTCATCTGCAGGCGTTGGATCTCGGAAACCCGGCCTTCGGGGTGCAGGATGAAGATCTCCACCGCGCCGCGGTCCCGGCAGGCCTCGATCGCCGCCGAGCCGGTATCGCCCGAGGTCGCGCCGACGATGGTCACCCGTTCGCCCCGGGCCTCGAGGACGTCGTCGAACAGCGGTCCGATCAGCTGCAAAGCCACGTCCTTGAAGGCCAGCGTGGGCCCGTGAAACAGCTCCATCAGCCAGGCGCCGGGGCCGAGCTGGCGCAACGGTGCCACCTGGTCGTGGGCGAAGCCGGCGGACGCTATATCGATCAGGCGGCCGAACCGTTCCGCATCGAAATCGCCGATGAACGGCCGGGTGACGGCGCGCGCCACCTCCCGGTAGTCGCGGGCGACGAGGGCGCGTTGTTCATCCCCCGACAATGTCGGCCAGGCCTCGGGCACATAGAGGCCGCCGTCGCTCGCCAGGCCGGCGAGCAGGACAGCTTCGAAGTCGAGAACGGGCGCGTGGCCGCGTGTCGAAACGTAATTCACGTCGCTTGCATCCGAAGGGGGCTCCGGCCCCGGGCAGGGTCAACCTAGTCAAGTGCGAGCGGGCCGGCAAGCGAAGCGTTCGCGTCGTCGTCGTGACGTCGATGGCGACGCGACGACATGGCCGTGTCGTTGTTTTCTCGTAAGATTCCGTTGATTCGGGCCCGGAATTCCAGGCACCGGTTTGAAAGGGAGAGACGGCGTGATGGTTCGCCCGACACTCGGTTTCGATGCGACGTCCCTGCGATTGGCCTACGGTGATGGCGTCCGGCTGAGCCTGGACGCCGAATGGCTCCGCGATGCGATCGGCGACGGGGTCGCGGCGGGGGAGGCGCAGCGGCATTTCGATCCCGCCGGGCTTCCGGCGCCCGCGGAAATCACCCGTGCCGTCTTCGCCGACGACGAGACCCTTCTCGTGACGTTCGCGGCCGAGGCCGGCGAATGCCGCGTGCCGCTCGCCTGGTTGCGTCGACGCCTCGGCGCCTCCCCCGGCAGGGCGCCGCGGCGACTGTGGGATGCGGGCCTGCAGGAGGCGCTGCCCTGGCACGAGCTGGCGGCGGTGCGGGCCGATGCGGCGGCATGCCGGGCCTGGCTCGGCGCGGTGGCCGAACTGGGGTTCGCGCTGCTTTCGGGCGTCGGACGCGAGGTGGATACGGTGACCGAGGTTGCTTGCCTGTTCGGCCATGTGCGGCGGACCAACTACGGGCAAAGCTTCGACGTGGTGAGCGAGGCGGCACCGAACAATCTCGCCAACAGCGCCCTCTCGCTTTCGTTGCACACCGACAACCCCTACCGCGAGCCGGTGCCGGGCCTGCAGCTGCTGCACTGTCTGGAGGCGAGCGCAGAGGGGGGCGATACCCTTCTCAGCGACGGCTTCAACGCCGCGGAACGACTGCGCCTGGAGCATCCCGCGGATTTCGAGCGGCTGAGCCGGACCGACGTCGCCTATCGTTACGTGGCGCCGGGCGTCGATCTCCGGGCCAGGCGGCCGATGATCCGGTGCGACGGCGCCGGGCGGGTCGTCGCGGTGGCGCACAACAGCCGCTCACGCGCCCCGCTCGACCCTTCCGAGGACGAGACGGCCGGCTTCTATACCGCCTATCGTCGCTTTGTGCGCCTGCTGCATGCCGAGGGCGCGCTGGTGCGCCTGCGGCTGGCGCCGGGCGAGCTGGTGATCATGGACAACGAGCGGGTGCTGCACGGCCGCGGCGCCTTTGCCGGCGGCCGGCGCCGGTTGCAGGGCTGCTACGCGGACAAGGACGCGCTGGAAAGCCGCCTGCGGGTGCTGGAGGACGCGGCATGACCGACCCTGTGCACGGCGTCGATATCGAGGCGCTGTACGACGGTCCCTTGGGCCGGGCGACCTATGGCGAGGGGGTGAGCCTGGCCCAACACAGCCTGCAATGCGCTGCGCTCGCGCAGGCGGCGGGCGCCGACGAGACGCTGGTCCTGGCCGCCCTGTTGCACGATGTCGGGCATTTAGTCGCCGAGTGGGACGATGCGCTCGGCCGGCTCGGCCACGATGGCGTGGGTGGCGAGTTCCTCACCCGGCGCTATGGCGCCACGGTCGGCGCCCTCGTCGGCCTGCATGTCCGGGCCAAACGCTATCTCTGTTCCGTCGATCCCGATTATTACGACAAGCTTTCCGCCGCCTCGGTACACACGCTGGCCCGCCAGGGCGGCGCTATGGGACCGGACGAGATCGCGGCCTTCGAGGCGGAGCCGCATCACGCCGATGCCCTCCGGCTCCGGCGCTGGGACGACCTCGGCAAGGTGCCCGGGCGCAAGACGCCCGGTTTCGCCGATTTTCGCGGCTTGCTGGCGCGCCGGATCGTGCTCTAGGGTCGCCGCCGGAGGAACGGCGATGAGCGAGCGCGTCGGTGCATGGTTGGAGGGGTTGGGCCTTGGTGAATATGCCGAGGCCTTTGCCGACAACCGCATCGATTGGGACGTGTTGGCGGAGCTCACGGCGGACGACCTGAAGGATATCGGTGTCGTAGCGGTCGGCGATCGGCGAAAGCTGCTCTCGGCCCTCGAGAAGCTGGAGGATGGGGAAGTCCCGCCGTCACCATCGTCTCCATCACCTGAGAACTTCGATGCCTCGCGCCGTCAGGTGACGGTGCTGTTCGCCGATATCTCCGGCTATACCGCGCTCACCCGCAGCCTCGATGCCGAGGACACGCACCCGCTGTTGAACCGCTATTTCGTGGCGGTCGACGGGGTCGTCGAGGCCTACGGCGGGCGGATCGACAAGCATATCGGCGACGCGGTCATGGCCGTCTTCGGCGCCCCGGTCGCCCGGACCGACGATCCCGAGCGGGCCTTGCGCGCGGCCTTGGAAATCCACCGCGTCGTCGCCGGGTTGGAGCCGCCGATCACCGTCCATGTGGGCGTCGCCTCCGGCCAGGTCGTGGCGAGCGCCACCGGCAGCGCCGAACACGGCGAATACACCGTCACCGGCGACAGCGTGAACCTGGCCTCCCGCCTGACCGATCTTGCCTCGGGCGGTGAGACCTTTGCCGCCGGCGAAATGGTTCGTGCGCTCGGCGAGCGGTTCCAGGGTGCGGATCTGGGGCCGCGCGAGATCGAGGGCCTGGCCGAACCGGTTCCCGTCTGGCGCCTCGACGCCATTGCCGAGACGGTCGGCGGCCGGCAGCGTTTCGTCGGCCGGGCCCGTGAACTGGCGCTGTTCCGCGCCGCCTTCGAGGGGGCGGCGGAGAGCGGGGAGGGCGCGGTGTTCCTGCTCAGGGGCGAGCCCGGTATCGGCAAGACCCATTTGCTGGAGGAGATCGCCACGCTCGGCAGACATGCCGGATTCGCCTGCCACCGCATTCTCACCCTGGACTTCGGCGCCGGCCGGGGGCAGGCCCCCGTCGATGTCCTGGTCCGCGATCTGCTGGGCCTGACCGCCGGCGCCCCGGCGGGGGAGCGCGCGCGAGCCGTGGCGGCGGCGATCGAGGCCGGCGACGTCGGCCCCGCCAACCGGATCCATCTCAACAACATCCTCGATCTCGAACAGCCCGACGGCCTTGCCGAGGTCTATGCGGCGATGGACAACGCCGGCCGTGACGCGGTCGTCGGCGAGCTGGTGGGCGTGCGGGCCCGTTCGGGCCGGCTGCTGATCCAGATCGAGGACATTCACTGGGCCGAGCCCGAGGTGCTGCGCCAGTTCGCCCGCCTCGCACAGGCGTGCCGGGAGCTTCCGGTCGTGCTGGTCATGACCACACGTATCGTCGGCGATCCGATCGACGCGGCATGGCGGGCCGAGGCGGCGGGCGCCGCCGTCACCACGATGGAACTCGGCCCCTTGCGCGCCGATGAAGCGCGCGGCCTGGCCGAGACGTTCCACGCCGTCGATCCCGCCCTGCTGGCACGTTGCATCGAGCGGTCGGGGGGCAATCCCCTGTTCCTGGAACAGCTGTTGCGAAATCTCGACGACCTCGCCTCGAACGATCTGCCGGGTACGATCCATGGCATCGTGCAGGCCCGGCTCGACGTTCTCGGGGCCGACGACCGCGCGGCGCTGCAGGCCGCGTCGGTCCTGGGCCAGCGTTTCGCGCCGGACGCGCTCGCCCATCTGCTCGCGCGGGAGAGTTTCGATCCCTCGGCCCTGGTGCGCGCGGCCCTGGTACGCCCGGCCGGGGTGGAGCTGCACTTCGCCCACGCGCTGATCCGCGACGGCGCCTATGAAAGCCTGTTGAAACCGCGCCGCCTGTCGTTGCACCGTCGCGCGGGCGATTGGTTCGCCGAACGGGACCCGGGCCTCCAGGCCCGCCACCTGGAGCTGGCCGAGGACGCCGCGGCGCCGGCGGCCTATCTCGCCGCCGCCCGGCATCATGATTCCGTCTTCCAGTTCGAGGCGGCGCTCGCCCTGATCGCACGCGGACGGGCGTTGGTGGCGCCGGACGACGTCGCCTTCGAACTGGTCTGCCTGGAAGGCGATATCCTGCCTGCGGTGGGCCGCTCGATCGAGGCGATCGACGGGCTGCGCGCCGCGGCGGCGTCGGCACAGGGCGATGCGCAGATCTGCCGGGTGGAAATCGCCATTGCCCAGGCCGCGCGTCAGGCCAGCCGCTACGAAGATGCGCTGGACAGTCTGGCGCGGGCGGAAAGCGCGGCGCGCGCGCTCGACTGGCCGAAGGAGCTGGCGACGATCCACTATTTGCGCGGCGCGATCTGTTTTCCCCTCGGTCGGATCGACGAATCCTTCGAAGCGAACCAGGCGGCGCTCGGCGAGGCGGAGCGGGCCGGGTCGGTGCGCCTGCAGGTGGGGGCGATCAGCGGCTTCGGCGACGCCAACTTCATGCGTGGGACCATGCGGACCGCCGTGAAGCACTATACCCGGGCCGTCGACCTGGCACGGGCGCACGACCTGCCGCGGGACCTCTCCGCCAACCTGCACAACCGCTCGGCCGGCTTCCTCATGGCCGGCGATCCCGCCGCCGCGCGGGCCGACGCCCAAGAATCGATCGAGTTGGCGCAGCGCCTTTCCAACCCGATCCTGGAGATCGTTGGCCGCAATTCCAGCGCCTGGGAGGCGATGCTGAGAGGCGATCTCGACGATGCCATTCGCGATCTCGAAACCGCGCTGGATCTCGCGGTACGTATCGGGGCGCAGCGGTTCGAGGTCATGTCGTTGGTCCAGCTCGTGCGCTCCCTGGTCTGGCGCGGGCGTCGGGCGGAGGCGGTTCCCTTGTCGGAGCGCGTCGTCGAGGGCGCGATGCGGAACGCCCGCCATTTCTGTGGGCCCATGGCGCTCGGCGCCCGCGCGCTCACCTCGTGGGACCGTGCCGAGCAGGACGAGCTGATGGCCCGGGCGGTCGACATTCTCGCCGAGGGCTGCGTCAGCCACTGCTATTTCTTCTTCTATCCCGACGCCATTGCGATTTCGCTGCAGCGCGGCGATGCCGTGGCTGCGCTCGGCTATGCCGACGCGCTCGAGGCCTACATGGCGGCGGAGCCCCTCGACCTGATCGCGCTCACCGTGCGCCAGGCCCGCGCGCTCGCCGAGGGGGATAGTGCCCATGCGGCGGCGGAACTCGAGGCCGTTCGGCGCCAGGCGGCGGCCCTGGGATTGACCTGCACGCTCACCGGATTTCTCGACCGGGTGGTGGATTTCGATACGCCCGCCATCTGCTAACATGCCGGGCGAACGATTGGGGGACCTGCACATGATCCGAACCCTACGCGTGCTGTTGGCCGCCGGCGCCATCTTAGGGCTTGCCGCCCCGGCGCTCGGCGACGACGCCAAACTGCGCTTCCAGGCCGGTTACCAGGCCTATCAGGGCGGCGATTTCCAGGCCGCGCTCGCCTCGTGGCGGCCGCTCGCGGCCGAGGGGCATGCCTTGGCGCAGTACAATCTCGGGCTCATGTTTCTCGAAGGGCGCGGCCTGTCCTTCGACCTCGACAAGGCCGTGCGATGGCTGACCCGCGCGGCCGAGCAGGACGTCCCGGAGGCGCAATTCAACCTGGCAAGCGTCGAAATGTCGCCTCAAGGCCCGCCACCGGATTTCGAGGCGGCGCGGCGCTGGCTCGCGAAGGCGAGCGGGCTGGGCCTCGCCCGGGCGCAACACACGCTCGCCAAGCTGCACGAATACGGCCTCGGCGGCCCCGTCGACCCGGCCGAGGCGCACCGGCATTACATGATGGCGGCCGAACGGGGGCATGTCCGCGCGCAATACAATCTCGGTAAGGTCTACCGGGACGGCCGGGGCGTGGCGCGGGACGAGGCCGCCTCGATCCGCTGGTTCCGCGCGGCGGCCGAAGGCGGCTATGCCAAGGCGCAAGCCAAGCTCGGTGATCGCCATGCCGAGGGACGCAGCGTCGCCCGGGATCCGGTCGAGGCCTATGTCTGGACGGCGCTCGCCGCCGGGGGCGGGCATGCGGGCGCGCGGGCGGCGTTGGCGGGTCGTGGCGGGGCATTGACCGCCGAACAGAGGGCGGAGGCCGATGCCCGCGTGGCGGCATTTCAGCCCCGGCCCGTCGAATAAACGATCATCATCACAGGGAGGAACACGACATGGGCGAGCATCTGACACTCACGGCATCCGACGGGCATTCCTTCGGCGTCTACCGGGCCGATCCGGCGGGGACGCCCAAGGGCGGCGTGGTCGTCGTCCAGGAGATTTTCGGCGTCAACCAGCATATCCGCGAGGTCACCGACGGCTATGCCGCGGACGGTTATCTAGCGATGGCGCCGGCGCTTTACGATCGCTCTTCGACGCGCGACGCCGTGCTCGGCTATACCGGCGACGATGTGACCGCGGGCCTGGCACTGCGTGGCGAATTCTCCTGGGACGACAGCATGCAGGACGTCGAGGCGACCGCCCAGGTCATGCGCGACGCCGGCCTCAAGGTCGGCACCGTCGGATACTGCTGGGGTGGCACGATCAGTTATCTCGCGGGCTGCCGGCTCGATGTGCAGGCGGCGGTGGTCTATTACGGCGGCCAGATTATGCCCTATATCGGCGAGAGCGGGCGCTGCCCGATGCTGATGCATTTCGGTGAGCATGACCACGGCATTCCGCTGGACGACGTGCGCCAGATCGACGCCGCGCACGGCGAGGCGACGGTGCACATTTACGACGCCGACCACGGCTTCAACTGTGACCATCGCGGCCAGCACGATGCAGCCGTCGCCGCGCTCGCCCGTGAGCGCACCCTCGAATTCTACGCACGCCATCTTACCTGAGGCGATCGCGACCGGCTGGTGGGGGAGGCGAGGGCCTCTCCTGCCCGCGAGGTAAACTGCTGCCCCAATAGTTCATAGATTTAACGTAGGCTTTACCGGTTCGCTGCATCTTCCGATATGTAATCGGGAGCGTTCGGCGCTCTCGTCGTGTAAAACGGTAGACGAGGCGACCATGATTCAGACGGATTTCGATCGCGACGCCAGGTTGCGCTTTCTCGACATCACACCCGATACACAGGCGGCCATGCGCGAGGTCTGGCCGCTGATCCAGCCTGCACTGCCGGACATCCTCCAGGACTTCTACGTTCATATCACGGCCATTCCAGCGCTCGCCGAAAAGATCGGTGGCGAGGGCAACATCACCCGATTGAAGGCCGCGCAGAGCAAGCATTGGGCCGGGTTGTTCGACGGCAACTTCGATGCCGGCTACTTCGACCGGTGCCACGTCATCGGCATGACGCACTTCCGTATCGGGTTGGAGCCGCGCTGGTACATGGCGGGCTATTCCTTCGTGGTGGCGAGATTGGCCGCGATCCTGACGGAGGCCCACCGCCGCAAACCGCAGCAGGCGGCGCGGGCCATCAACGCCGTGACCAAGGCGATCTTTCTCGACATGGATGTCGCCATCTCGATCTATTACGAGGCGATGAGCGCCGAACAAAGCAAGCTTGGCGACAAGTCGACGCAATTCGCGAAGGAAGTCGAAAGCCTGATCGGTGATCTCGGCGCGGCGGCGGGGCAACTGCAGGACACCGCGAGGGCAATGAACGCCAACGCGGACCTCGGTGCGGGGCAGAGCACGGCGGTCGCCGCGGCGGCGGAACAGGCGAACGCCAACGTGCAGACCGTGGCCAGCGCGACGGAGGAGCTGTCGGCCTCGCTCGGCGAGGTCAGCAGTCAGGTCACCGAATCGGCCAGCATCGCCAACCAGGCCTCGCGCCAGGCGAGCGACACGAATGAGCAGGTGCGCGGTCTCTCGGCGGCGGCGGAAAAGATCGGCGACGTGGTCTCGCTCATCAACGATATCGCCGGTCAGACCAACCTGCTGGCGCTGAATGCGACGATCGAGGCGGCGCGTGCCGGCGATGCGGGCAAGGGCTTCGCGGTGGTCGCGTCCGAGGTGAAGAACCTCGCCAGCCAGACGGCCCGCGCGACGGAGGAAATCGCCCAGCAGATCTCGGGCATCCAGTCGGCCACCGGCACGGCGGCGCGCGCGATCGAGGAGATCGTGACGACGGTCGAGCGGGTGAACGAGATCTCCGCCTCGATCGCCAGCGCGGTGGAGGAGCAAAGCTCGGCCACCGGCGAGATCAGCCGCAACGTCCAGGAAGCGGCGACGGGCACCCTCGACGTCACCCGGCATGTTGCCGAAATCTCGACCTCGATGCAGGAGACGGGCGGCATGTCGAGCGAGCTGTTGAGTGCGGCCGGCGGCATGACGGAACGGTCCGACAGCCTCAAGCAGACCCTGGACACCTTCCTGGCCGACATCCCGAGCTGAGGGGCGAGGCGCCGGCCAGCGCTATACCTCGTTCGCGACTTCGCTATATTGCCCCCTCGAACAGCGACGAGGGGGCGATATGAGCGAAGGCGATGCAATCGAGGTGCGGCGGATCGCCGGCGCGTTGGGCGCGGAGATCCACGGCGTCGATCTAGCGCGGCTGGACGATGCGACCTTCGAGGCGATCCACGCGGCCTGGCTGGAACATATGGTGATCTTCTTCCGCGAGCAGGAGATCACGCCGGCCCAGCAGGTGGCCTTTGCCGAGCGCTTCGGCGAGATCCATTACCATCCCTACCTGCAGGGCTTGGACGCGCAGCCGGAAGTCCTGGAGATCGTGCGCAATCCGGGCGACAGCTATACCTTCGGTTCGGTCTGGCATACGGACCAGATGTTCAATCCGCAGCCGGCCAAGGCGACGATGCTGTATGCGAAGGAAACCCCGCCGGCCGGCGGCGACACGATGTTCGCCAACATGTACCTCGCCTACGAAACCTTGTCGGCGGGCATGCGGGGGCTCGTCGACGAACTGAAGACGCATAACCTCGGCGACGGCAGCCGGGCCAATCGCGGCGGCAAGAGCCGGGCGGAACGCTATGCCGCCTCGGGCATGAACGGCAAGCTGCGCGATCCCGGCAACGTGCCGACGGAAGCCCACCACCCGCTGGTCCGGACCCATGACGAAACCGGCCGACGCGCCCTCTATATCGGCAGCCACACCCATTCGCTGGAGGGGTTCGAAACCGCCGAGGCCGCGCCGCTGCTCGGCTATCTGCGCGAGCATGCGGTCCGGCCCGAGTTCACCTGCCGCTTCGCCTGGCGGCCGGGGTCCATGGCGATCTGGGACAATCGTTGCGTCCAGCACCAGGCCCTGACCGACTATACGGAGCGCCGCCGCATGCATCGGGTGACCATCGCGGGCGCGGCGCCGATCTAGGCCCGTGCGATGATCGAAGACGGCAATCTCGATCCCACGTCCGGCGTCGCGCTATATCGCCGGATGTTGCGGCTGCGGCGCTTCGAGGAGCGCGTGGTCGAGCTGTTGGACGCGAACGAGATCGCCGCACACGCCCACGAATACGTCGGCCAGGAGGCGGTCGCGGTCGGTGTTTCGGCGTCGCTTCGCGCCGACGACGTCGTCACCTCGACGCATCGCGGCCACGGCCATGTCCTGGCCAAGGGGGCCGACATGGCGGCCATGTTCGCCGAGCTGATGGGACGTGAGAGCGGCTGCAACCGGGGCCGCGGCGGCTCGATGCATATCGCCGATCTCTCCGCCGGCATCTACGGGGCCAACGGCATCGTCGGTGCCGGCGCGCCGATCGCCTGTGGCGCGGCCCGGCGGTTTCGCGATTCGGGCCAGGACCGGGTCGCCGTACCCTTCTTCGGCGACGGCGCCATGAACCAGGGCGTGCTGCTCGAAAGCCTGAACGTGGCGGCGATCTGGCGCCTGCCGGTCGTCTTCGTCTGCGAGAACAACCTCTATGCGATCACCTCGCCGATCTCCGAGATGGCGGCGGGCGAGCTGTACGAACGCGCCGCCGGCTTCGGCCTGGCCAGCGAGGCGGTCGACGGCATGGACGTGCTGGCCGTGCGCGAGGCGGCGGAACGCCTGATCGAGCGGGCCCGGCGGGGGGAGGGGGCCGGCTTTCTCGAATGTCGGACCTATCGTTTTTCCGGCCACTTCACGGCCGAGCGCGGGCGCGACTTCGGCTACCGCACCGCGGCCGAGATCGAGGACTGGCGCCGGCGCGATCCGCTCGACGTGCAGGCCCGGCGGCTGGACGGGGAGGAGGCCTGGGGGACCGCCGATCGCGCGGCGATTTCGGCCGAGGTCGCGGCCGAGGTCGAAGCCGCGGTGGCGCAGGCGCGGGCCGCCCCCTGGCCCGAGCCGGCGACGGCACGCGATCACATGTATGCCCGGACCTATCCGGGTCTGCCGGCGGGGCCCCGCGGATGACGCGGGAGATCGGCTATCTCGAGGCCCTGAACGAGGCCCTGCTGGCCGAAATGGCCCGGGACGAGAGCATCGTCCTGATCGGCGAGAACATTCGCGGCGGCTTCCGCCCCGAAGCCATGGGCATCGAGGAGGCCTTCGGCGCGAACCGGATCATCGACATGCCGATTTCGGAAGCGGCGATGACCGGCATCGCCACCGGCCAGGCCTTGGCGGGCGGCCGGCCGGTAGTGCATTTCCAAGTCTCCAGCCTGATCTTCCCGGCCTTCGACCAGCTGGTGAACCAGGCGGCGAAGTTGCCGCTGATGCTGGGCGGGCAGGGGCATATCGCCGCGACCTATCTGGTGATGGGCTGCGGTGCCAGCGGCGGGCGCGCCGGTCAGCATTCCGACAGCCCGCACGCCTACCTGGTGCACGCCGGCATCAAGTCCGTGGCGCCGGCGACGCCGGGCGATGCCAAGGGGTTGCTGATTTCCGCGCTGCGCGAGCCGGATCCAGTCGCCGTCTTCGTGCCGGCGGTCGCGGGCGCGATCCGCGGGCCCGTCGAAGCCGCGGCGGATCCGATCCCCCTCGGCCAGGGTGTCGTCCGCCGCGCGGGCGGCGACGTCACCATCGTCGCCGTCGGTCAGATGGTAGCGGACGCCCTCGACGTCGCCGAAGCGCTGGCGGGCGAGGGGATCGAGGCCCTGGTCTGGGACCCGCGAAGCCTGCTGCCGCTCGACCGCGACGGCCTCGCCGCCGCCGTCGCGGCCACGGGCCGTGTCGTTCTGTTCGACGATACCGCGCGGACCTGCGGCATCGCCGCCGAACTCGCCGCGACCATCGCGGAGCGTTGCCATGGCAGCTTGAAGGCCCCGCTCCGCCGCGTGACCCGGGCCGACGTCACGCTGCCCTACAGCGCGCCCCTCGAAGCCGAGGTGCTGCCTGGGCGCGGGCATCTCGAGGCGGCGGTGCGCGAAGTGGTCGCGTGGGTCCCCGGATCGTCCAGCGTACCCGGATAGCGCCGACGCATACCGCCTCCTCCCCCGGCGCTCAGGGCGCGTGTTTGCCGGTGAGCTGCGGGGTCGGCGTGTCGTGGCCCTGCTCCTGGCGTTGCAGGCGGGTTTCGCGGGCCCAGGTCCGGCCAAGCGCGTCGCGGATGGTGAAGTCGAGCCGGCCGAGGCCCTGGACTTCCAGCTCGACGGCGTCGCCGTCCTGGAAGGGATGGAGGCCCCGGTGGTTGGTGCCCGTGGCCACCAGGTCGCCCGGTTCCAGCGTGTGGATCGAACTCAGCCAGGAAATGCAGCGCCGGATCGAATGCGCCATGTCGTCGGTGTTGAAGTCCTGCATCAGCTCGCCGTTGTTCCAGAGCTTGACGGGCAGGGCCTGCGGATCGGCGATCTCGTCCGCCGTCACCAGCCAGGGGCCGATCGGCGCGAAGCTGTCGCGCGACTTCATCTGGAAGAAGGTGTTGCCCGCCGGCGGCAGGCCGCGGGCCGAGCCGTCGATGAAGTTGAGATAGCCGAAGACATGCTCCATCGCCGCCTCCTCGGAGACGTTCGACGCGGTCTTGGAGATCACCAGCGCCAGCTCCGCCTCGCCCTCGAAGACGGTGGCGGGGGCGTCGGGCAGGACCATGGTCTCACCCGGGCCGATGACGGCGGAGGGCGCCTTGTGGAAGGCGTTGATCGGCGCCGGCGCGTCGCGGGTGCCGTCCTCCATGTAGTTCACCGCCATGCAGTCGATCTTGCCCGGACGTGGCAGCGGCGCGCGCAGCCGAACCTGGCTGAGCGGCTTGCCGCCGCCGGCCGCGGCGGCCGCCTCGAGGCCCGCCCGGTGCTCGTCGAAACGCATGATCAGGCCCCGCATCAGGTCGCGGGTATCGAGATGGGGGATGTCGGCGAGGCGGTCGGTGACGTCGACGACCGTATCGCCGGCGATGACGCCCAGGCGCCAATCGTCGAAATAGACGAGCTTCATGGTCTTTCTCCTTCGCCCGCCGCCGCGTCGTCCCCGAAGCGGCCGGTGGCGTCCTGTTGCAAGAGATAGCGTTGGATCTTGTTGGTCGAGGTGCGCGGGAAGTCGGGCACCACCTCGATATGGCGGGGCACCTTGTAGTCGGCGATGCGGCCCCGGCAATGCGCGACGACGTCGCCGGGCGTGAGCGTCCGGCCGTCGACCGGCTTGCAGAAGGCGAAGCCGACCTCTCCGAGGCGCGCGTCGGGCACACCGCAGACCACCGCCTGGTCGATGTCGGCGTGGGTTTCCAGGAAGCGTTCGATCTCCGCCGGATAGGCGTTGGAGCCGCCGACGATGAACATCTCCTTCGCCCGCCCGGTGATCTTCAGATAACCCTCGGCGTCGAAATGGCCGAGGTCGCCGCTGCGGAACCAGCCTTCGGGCGTGATCGCCTCGGCCGTCGCCGCCTCGTTCTTGTAGTAGCCGAGCATGACGAGATAGCCGCGGACCTGGATCTCGCCGTCCTCGCCCACCGCCGTCTCCCGGTCGGTGTCCGGTTGCACGACGCGGATCTCGTAGTCGCCGACCTTTTTGCCCTTGTTTTCGCAGGTCACCTCGATCGGGGCGTCGAATTCCGCCAGCGTCGTCATGCCCATGGTCTCGGTCATCCCATAGACGGACTGCAGGGCGTCCAGATGCAGGGTGTCCTTCACCGCGGTCGCCAGGCGCGGCGAAACCGGTGCGCCGCCGATCCAGGCCGACTTCAGGCAATGGGTATCGCGCGCTTCCACGCCCGGCTGGGCTAGCAGGTCGATGAAGTGAGTCGGGATCCCGCCCATGATGGCGACCCGTTCGCGCTCGATGAGGTCGAGGGCGGCGGCGGGCGCCCACTGGTCCATGGTGACCAGGGTACAGCCGTGCTGCATCGCCGGGATCACCGTCGCGAGCGAGCCGGCCACATGATAGAACGGCATGTGGCCCAGCACCTTGTCGCCGGCCTCCATATGCATGCCGCGCGCGACGGCCTCGCCTTCGATCAGTACGCGGTGACAATGCATCGCCCCCTTCGGCACGCCGGTGGTGCCGGAGGTGTAGATGATCACCACCGGATCCATCACCTCGAGCGCGTCTGCCGCTGCCGCCAGCCCCGCCCTGTCGGCCGGGCCCGACATGACCTCGGCGAGCGATGTCGTCCCCGGGTGGCGGGCGTCCTGCCAGAGCAGCACGCCGCGCAGCTCGGGCAGCGCCGGGCAATGCAGCGCGCCGGGCGTCGATGTTTCGAAACCGGGGACCATCTCGGCGATCATGGCCAGATAGTCGATGTTCCAATAGCTCGGCATGGCGACGAGCAGCTTGGCGTCGGACTGTCGCAGGATGAAGGCGACTTCGTCGGTCTTGTAGCGGGTATTGATCGAGACCAGGGTGGCGCCGATCCGGCAGCAGGCAAACCACAGGCGGAGCCAGTCGGGCCCGTTGGTCAACCAGCACGCGACATGATCGCCCGGCCCGAGGCCGAGGCCGAGCAGGCCCGTCGCCAGCCGGTCGACGTCGGCGTCGAACTCGCCGTAACGCACCCGTTCACCCAGGCCGACGACGAACTCGCGCTCCGGCCAGAGGCTGGCCGAGCGACGGAGTGCGTCGCCGATCAGCATGCCGTCCTCGTCCATGATCTCCCCCTACCGCAGTCGCGCGCGGAACTTAGCATGCGGGCCCCGGGACCGGTCCAGAGGCGTTGGATCGTGTGGGACGTCCGGGGTAACATCCCGCCCCGCTTCAGACCACCAGACAAGCCGAGGTTCATCCCGCCATGGAAGTTGCGCTGACACCAATAGATTTCGCCCGCCGCGCCCGCCGGCTCTATGGGAATCGCGAGGCCGTCGTCGACGGTGACCTGCGCTTTACCTACGCCGAATTTCTCGAGCGTTGCGACCGCTGGTCTGCGGCGCTGCAGGGGCTCGGCGTCGGCCAGGGCGACCGGGTCGCCTATATCGCGCCCAACACACACGCCCACCTCGAGGCCTATTACGCGGTGCCGCAGATCGGCGCGGTGCTGGTGCCGATCAACTACCGCCTGCTGCCCGAGGATTTCGAGTACATCATCAACCATTGTGGCGCGACCGTCGTCTGCGTGCACTCGGACTATCTCGATGCGGTCGACGGGATCCGCGCCGCGCTCGGCGGCGTCCGGCATTTCGTCGCGCTGGAGGGCGAGGGCGAGGGCTGGCTCGACTACGAGACGACGCTGGCCGCGGCCGGCCCCGACTTCGCGCCGGTGGTGATCGACGAGAACGATCTGCTGACCATCAACTATACGTCCGGTACCACGGCGCGGCCGAAGGGCGTGATGATCACGCATCGCAACGCCTACATCAACGTGCTCGGCACGCTGGCGCAGCATCATCTCGGCCCGAACGATCGCTATCTCTGGACCCTGCCGATGTTCCACGCCAACGGCTGGACCTTCACCTGGATCAACACGGCCCGCGGCATGGCCCATGTCTGCCTGCGCCAGGTCGAGCCGCCGTTGATCTTCCAGCTGATCCGGGAAGAGAGCATCACGATGTTCTGCGCGGCGCCGACGGTGCTGATCTCGATCGCCAACGCGCCGGCGGAGGTCCGGGGCGATGCGCCGCGCGGCGTGCGCCTGTTCACCGCCGGTGCGCCGCCCGCCGCCGCGACCATCGAGCTGGTCGAGCGCGAGCTCGGCTGGGAGCTGACCCATGTCTACGGCCTGACGGAGACGGCGCCGCTGATCGCCTTCTGCGAGCCGCAGCCGGCACACCGCAACCTGCCGCTGGACGAGCTGGCGAAGATCAAGTCCCGCCAGGGCGTGGAACTCGTGAGCTCCGGCGAGTTGCGCGTCGTCGACGAGGATGGCGGCGAAGTGCCCTGGGACGGCGAAACCCTGGGCGAGATCACGGTGCAAGGCAATGTCGTGATGAAGGGCTACTATAACGATCCCGAGGCAACCGACGCGGCGATCCGCGATGGCTGGTTCCATTCGGGCGACGCCGCGGTGGTGCACGAGGACGGCTTCGTCGAGATCCGCGACCGCTTCAAGGATGTGATCATCTCCGGCGGCGAGAACATCTCTTCCGTCGAGGTGGAGGGCTGCCTGCTCCGCCACCCCGCAGTACAGGAAGCCGCCGTCGTCGGCATGCCGCACGAGAAGTGGGGTGAATCACCCCATGCCTTCATCATCCTGCGCGACGGTGCCACGGCGAGCGAGGACGAGATGAAGCTGCACGTGCGCGACAGCCTCGCCCACTTCAAGACACCGCAATGGGTCAGCTTCGTCGACGAGCTGCCGAAGACCGCGACGGGCAAAGTGCAGAAGTTCGTGCTGCGGGACGGCAAGTCGAGCATTTCCCGACAGTAGTCGTCTTCGATCCGAGCACGGCCGGCGCAATTCCCCCAAGGGTCGCCGAGCGGTCCCCGCCGTTGCGGTTCATTCGGCCGCCGTGTCGGCCGCCGTGTCGATTGCCGTGTCCTTCGGCACGTCGGACGCGCGCCGCTGGCCGCGGCGCTCCTCCGGCACCACCTCCGGCTCGCGCCGCCGGCGCCGATCGGGCCCGACATAGGCCTTGGTTTCAACGAATTCCCGCTGCCGGGAGATCGCGGACATCATGCGATCGTGCAGCGCGCGGGGCGAGAGCGGTTTGGCCAGGAATTCGGTGACGCCGGCGTCGCGTGCGCCGACCACGCTGTCTTTGTCGGCCTGGGCGGTCATGGCGATGATGGGCACGCGTCGTTTGGCGCTGTCCTCGCCTCGGCGCAGCCGGCGCGCGAAGGTCAGGCCGTCCATCGGCGCCATGTTGAGATCGGTTATGACGATGTCGAGTTCGGCTTCCCGGAATTGCCGCAGCCCCTCTTCCCCGTCCTTGGCATGCAGGATGTTCTCGATACCGAAGGATTTCAGCATCGTCTCGATCAGGCGGCGCGTGTTGAGATTATCGTCCACCAACAGAACCTTGAGGTGGCCCAGCTTCGCCTTCATGGTCGCGTTTTCCGTCGCCGTTCCTCCAGGCGCAAAACGCTAGCATCGACACCTAAACGAAACGTTAGCTGTTGCGATTATCCAGTTGTCGCCCCCGGCCTAGAATTCGTTGCCGGGCTCCCAATCCTGCAGGCGTTGTTCGCCCGCGTCGCAAGGCGGGCGGGATCGGGCCTGGACCCGGTGATGCCAGGGGCGCGGGGGCGCATGGCCGGCGATTTCCAGCAGCATCTTGCGGCGGATCGCGCGGGCGAAGTCCTCGAATCCGTCGGCGACGACGACGAAGGCACCGGGCCCGCCGACGACGCAATCGGCATAATAGAGATCGAGATCGGCCATCGGCGGCATGCCATAGCGACCCGGCCGGCCATTGACGATGGCGAGGCCGTTGATGGTGATGCCCAGGGCCAAGGCCGCGTCCCGGCTGCTGGTGACCAGCGGGCCCTTGTTGTTCGGCCCATCGCCGGAAATGTCGATGATGTGCCGCTCGCCGCGGAAGCCGTTGCTCTCGAAGCGCGGCCGGGCATGGTCGATCAGGCGGGAGATCGAGGTCCAGGTCGCGGTGTGCACCGGGGCGGCGGCGAGCGCCGCGGCAAAGCGGTCCGCATCCCGGTCGCCGGCGATTTCCATCCAGGGCACGACGACATGTTGGTGCGGCGCGCCGGCCCACTCGACATAGGTGAGCGCGATGCGCCCGAAACGGCCCGAGGCGATGACCGCGCGTACCTCGGGATCGAGCAGGGCGGCGACAAAGCCCCGGCGCTGCAGCGCCGCTTCCTCGATATCGATCGAGCCGGAGATGTCGGCGGCCAGCACCAGTTCGACGTCGACGGCACGCTCCACCCCGCGGGCGAGCGAGGTAGAGGCCAGCCACAGCCCGAGCATGAAAGCCAACATCCGCATGTCGTCGCCTCTCCCGGCAACCCCCTCGGGAACACTAGCATGCGGCGAGGCTGTTAGAGTGAGCGTCGGGCGAGAACGACATGGATTCGGGTTCGGCGATGATTGACGACATCCAGCGATGGCTGGCGACGCACGGCTTGGAGAAGTATGCCGACGCCTTCGTCGAGAACGAGATCACGCCGGCGGATCTGCCGGCGCTGAGCGAGGAGGATTTGCGGGAACTGGGGCTGCCGATGGGCCCTCGGCGCCGTCTCCAGCGGGCCCTCGACGAGGCCGCCCCGGCCGCGCCCACAGCCGCGCCCACAGCCGCGCCCGCGGAAGGTGAAAGCGCCGAGCGCCGCCAGCTCACGGTGCTGTTCTGCGATCTCGTGGACTCGACCCGGCTCTCCCGGCGGCTCGACCCCGAGGCGTTGCGCGACGTCATGCGGCGCTATCAGGATGCGGTCGCAGGCGCGGTGATGCGCCATGACGGCCATGTGGCGAAGTATCTCGGCGACGGCATGCTGGTCTATTTCGGCTGGCCCCATGCGCGGGAGGATCAGGCCGCTGCCGCCGTGCACGCGGCTCTCGACGCGGTGGCCGCCGTGGCCGGGCTGGAGGCCGAGGCCGGCGTGCCGCTCGCCGCCCGCGTCGGGATCGCCACCGAACAGGTGGTGATCGGCGATCTCGTCGGTGCCGGCGGCCGGGATGCGGGCGCGGTGAGCGGCGAGACCCCCAATCTCGCGGCCCGCCTGCAGGGCGCTGCCGTGCCGGGCCAGGTCGTGGTCGGCGCGCTGACCCGGCGTCTGCTGGGCGAGGCCTTCGCGCTGGAGGCGCTCGGAACGATCTCCCTGAAGGGCTTCGATGCGGGTGTGCCGGCATGGCGTGTGCAGGGCGCACGGCATTTGGAGAGCCGGTTCGATTCCCGGCCCGACGCCGCCGCGGCGCGCTTTGTCGGGCGGCGCCCCGAACAGGATATGTTGGCGGAGCGCTGGGCGCTGGCTGAGCAAGGCGAGGGACAGATCGTCTTGCTCTCGGGTGAGGCCGGCATGGGCAAGTCTCGCTTGGTGCGGGCCTTCCGGGACGGTCTCGACGTGACGACGCGTCGGATCGCACTGCAATGCTCGCCCTATCACGGCGGCACCGCGTTCTATCCGGTGGTCCACTGGTTGGCGGGCGCGGCCGGTTTCGAGGCGGGCGACGATCCGGCGATGCGACGCCGGAAACTGGCGCGGGTCATCGGGGATTCGCAACGCCGGCGCGGGTTTGCCGAGCTCCTCGACCTCGCAGAGGCGGAGGCGCCGGACGCCGTTGCGACGACGCCCAGCGCGCGCAAGGCTCTGATCCTCGCGGCCATGACGTCGGAATTGAGGGCGGTGGCCGCAGCGGGGCCGGTACTGCTGCTGGTCGAGGACGCTCATTGGATCGATCCGACGACGCTCGAACTGCTATCGCAGGTAGCGCCAGGGCTGGCGGACCTGCCGGTGATGATGGCCGTGACCCACCGGCCGGAATGGCAGGCGCCGTTCGCGGGCCTGTCGCACGCAGCGGCGATCGGTCTCGGCCGCCTGAGCCGGGCGCACGGGCTCGATATCGTTCGCGATCTCGGCGGCGCCGGTATCGACGCGGAGATCGCACGGCGGATCGTCGAGCGGGCCGACGGCGTTCCACTGTTTATCGAGGAGCTCGTGAAGTCTGTGCGGGAAAGCGCCGGCGGGGGAATCCCGGAATCCCTCCAGGCCTTGCTGCTCGCACGGCTCGACCGGCTGGGACCGGGTGCCAAACGCGTCGCGCAGATCGGCGCGGTCGTCGGCCGCGAATTTTCGCACCGGCTCCTGCACGAGGGGGGCAATGACGACGTTCAGGCCCTGGACGAGGGCCTGAAACGATTGGCGGATGCCGGCCTGATCCATCCCGTTCGCGCCGAACCGGAGGCCGTCTTCGCCTTCAAGCATGCGCTGGTCCAGGATGCCGCCTACGACAGCCTGTTGCGGGACGATCGCGCCCGCCTGCATGGCCAGGTCGCCGACCGCCTCTCCGCCGGCGATGGCGGAGCGGAGTATGGCGCGAGCGAGCATTTGGCACGCCATCTCAGCCACGCCGGGCGCCATGGGGAGGCGGCGCGTCAGTGGGCCCGGGCCGGTGAACAGGCACGGCGGCGCTCTGCGTTGCGCGAGGCGACAGCGCATTTCCTGGCCGGCCTCGAGGCGATCGAACACCTGGCGCCCGGCGCCGACCGTGATGCGCGCGAGCTGGACTTTCGTCGCGGCTTGACCCAGCCCATGATGATGACGCGGGGATACCACGCGCCGGAGGTTGAGGAGAACTTGAACGCCGCGCTGGATCTGGCGCAGGCCCGAGGCGACAAGGCCGATATCGTCAAGACCCGCTGGGGGCTGTTCCATATCAATGAAAGCCTGGGGCGCTGGCGTCTCGCGGGGAAGCATTGCGATGAGATCTGGACGGTTTCGGAGGCGATCGGGGACTCGGGTCTGATGCTTCAAGCCCGACACGCGCGTTGGAGTAATCTCGCCGCCATCGGCGACTTTCTGGCGGCGCGTGGGCATGCGGAAGCCGGTTGGCGCGGCTACGACCACACGTGTCATCACGCGACGTCGCACGAGTTCGGCATGCATGATCCAGGCTGTTGTGCCGGCAATTTCCTGGCCTGTTGCAACGCGCACCTCGGCGAACTCACCCGCGTCGACGAGGCGGTCGCCGCGAACGCCGTCTTGGTCGCGGATTTGGACGACCCATTGTCCCGCGCGCTCTTCCACGCGTTCGGCGCCATGACGCGGACTGTCACTCGGGAATACGACGAGGTCGACCATCATGTGGCGAAGGGATTGGCGATCGTCGAGGAATTCGATCTCCGGCCGATCCGCGCGATGATCATGACCTTCGAGGGTCGTTGTCGTTTGGCGCAGGGAGATGTCGAGGGCGCAATTCACCGGTTGCAACGCATCGTCGCCCCCGTGCGTGGTGGCGACAAGCCGCGCATGTTCCTGCCCATGCAACTGCTGTTCCTGGCCGAGGCCGAGCTCGCCGCCGGCCGGATCGCCGAGGCACGGGCAGCCATTGCGGACGCCCGGCGTTTCGCCTGCATCGAGGGAGAAAAGGCCTGGTGGGTCGACATCCTGCGCGTCGACGCACTTGCGTGCCTGGCCGAAGATGCCGGGGCCGGAGACGTCGCCCTCGGCCGGCTGGCCGAAGCGCTCGACTTTGCGCAACCCCGGCAGTTGCGAACACCGGCGCTGCGCACGGCGCTGGACCTCGCCCGCTTGCTGGCGGATCGGGGGGGACCGCCCGGCGGCGCGGGCCCGGCTGTCCGACGCAGTCGACGACGTTGGCGAGGGGCGGGACGGCCCGGGTTCTCTCGAAGCCCGGCGTCTGCTGTCCGAGCTGGCCTGAGCCTTATTGGTGTAAGGCCAGATCCGATGACCCCAGCGGCGCGCGGTCCGCGTCATGAGCGACGGCGCGGTCTCGCGACTATTGCCGCCGAGACGGCTCCACCCCGAAGGGACGCGTTCCATTTGGGGTCAGGTCTTGTTTGTTGCATTCATCTATTTCTTATCATGAAGGCGAAAAACAAGACCTGACCCCCATTTCAGCTTAACCCCCATTTCAGCTTCGACAAGGCGCTTGCGGCAGGCTGGAAAACTCAGGCTCTCGGGGGTACCATTCGTCACCGTCGGGCTCCTGCGTATGAATCGACTTAAGCAATTGAATCATAACGCATAAGGGAGACCGGCGGTGACGCTTTCATGAAACTTTCGGGCTAGGAGTTTGTTTCAGTCCGCAACACTTTGATCACGGCTGCCACGTCCTCTTCACCGTAACCGGCGGCAATGGCGCGCTTGAACAGGCTCGATATCAGATCTGGGATCTCGCTGTTGATGCCCCTATCCCGCGCTTGGGTCTGCACACCCTCCAGGGCACCGTTCCACACAGAAATCGTTGCGCCCGGGTCATCAAAATCGTTGGCGCGGACCACCTTGGTGAGGCGACGCGCCGGACTTTCATCAGGAAAGATGGCGGCAAGGCTATCGACGCTCACTCCCTCGGATTCGCACAGGTTGGAGCCATGAAGAGCGGCCAGATAGTTGCATAATTCATAGGTGAGCCAGGCCATGTCAAGGACGGCTGCTGCCGCTATGTTCTCGCCCAGATACCTGAGATCGCCTCCGAGACAATCCAGATAAGGTTTGGCCTGAACATAGGCCCTTTCCGGACCGGCAAAGAGAATCATCGCATCTTCCCTGCCAATCCCGCTCGGGTAGGGCATTATCGCGCCGTCCATGTATTGCACACCTGTATCCTTCAGCCATCTCTGGCAATCACGTGCTTCTCTTGGGCTACCGGTGCTTAGTTGGAAAACGATCTTGCCTGATAAATGAACCGGTAAACCACCTTCCTCAAAAAGAGTCTTGGTAACTTCGTAGCTGTCGATACAAATAACAATTATCTTGCTGGCTATTACTGCATCCAACAGATTCGTCGCGCCGGTTGCGCCGATATCCATGAGCGGTTGCAATTTCGCATGCGTTCGGTTCCAGACCGTGGTGTCATGTCCCGCACCGACGAATGCCCTGGCAAGAGCGCTGCCCATTGATCCAAGGCCAATTATCGTGACGTCGCTCATGTCAAATCCCCGAACGTGGTTGTCATACAGTGCCGTGTATTCTGTCGATTAGATCCTCGATAGAGACGCCTGACAAGCAGTAGGCAGACCAGTCTTCCAGGAAGCGCCACTTCAGCAATGGGTTCCATAATACCATAGTTTTTCCGTAGAAGGGGTCAGGTCTTGTTTCTTGCATCTATCTTATTTTGTCATGAATGCAAATAGAAAGACCTGACCCCTTCTACGTGCGGGCTCTCTCGAAGCCCGGCTTCTGCTGTCGGAACTGGCCTGACCCTTATCGGTGCAAGGCAGGATCTGATGACCCCAGCGGCGTGCGGTCTCGCGACTATTGTCGCCGAGACGGCTCCACCCCGTAGCCGACGCCCAGGCGATTGGCGCCGCTCGCCAGCGCCACGACCGCCATCAGCTCTCCGAGCATTTCGTCGCTCATGCCCAAACGTCGGGCATGCGCGATGTGCGCCTCGATACAGAAGTCGCAGTTGGTCGCCACGCTCGCCGCGATGTACAGCAGCTCCTTCGTCATCGGATCCAACGCGCCGGGCGCCATGGTCTCCCGCACGGCATTCCAGTTCCGTCGCAATGTCGGCGGATGAAAGGCGAGCGTCTTCCAGTAGACGGAAATCTGATCGCTGCCCCGGGCAGCTCGGATCTCGTCGAACACCGCCCTGACGTCGGGTGAGGCATCGTCGTATTCCACCATCGGCACATTCGGCATCGGTCTCTCCTCTCGGGTTTTGGCAACGACATTCCATCGACGGCTACCGTAGTTTCCGGGCAGTCGGCGTGCCAGGGTGCGGGTAGGGATCGGGATGGAGTCACGGATCGGGATGGGGTCAGGTCTTGTTTTTTGCATTTATCTATTTCTTGTCATGAAGGCAAGAAACAAGACCTGACCCCAATTGGGCGTGTGACCCCCTTTCAGGAGGTGATCCCAATCGGGCGAGGGCAGATACGTCGATAGGGACCCTGCGTCTGTGAACGCTGCTCTAGCCCGGCAATCCGGCACCGCGGAGGGCGTCCAGATGGCGCGTGGCGAACGCCTGGTTCTTGAGGCCGAGGGAGCGAACGAAACGCCCTGCGCTGAAATGGGGATCCGCCGCGAGGACCCGTTCGCACATTTCGACCGCCTCGTCGTCGTTGCCGGTTTCGCTCGCCAGCGCGGCGAGTAGGATCGGTCCGGGGTAGAAGTCGGGCACCTCTCGCACCGTCTCGCGGGCGAGGCGGTGGGCGTCCGGCAGCTGGTCCAGCATATAGTGGCTCTCGATCCGGGCGAGGCGGATCCAGCCTGGCAGTTCCGTCATCTGGACTTCCGCTCGGGTGATCTGGGCCAGCGCTTCCCGCGGATTATCGGCACTCATCAGCGCCATGGCATAGGTGCCCCGACAGGCCGCGTCGTCGGGGTATAGCGCGAGGGCCTCCTCCGCCGCTGCTACGGCGGCATCGAAGTCGCCCCGCGCGATGGCGATGCCCCGGGCGGCGGAATATATCCGCACGTCCTCCGGCATCTCCGCCCTTGCCCGATCGACTGTCGCCTGCGCCTGGTCGAGCAGGATTTCCCCCTCCGCCCCGTCGGTGATGAGGGCCAGATGCGAGCGGCAGTAGGCGGTGCCGATCAGGGGCGCGAGGTTGCCGTCGTCGAGGTTGCTCGCCTGTTCCCAGAGGGCGATGGTGCGCCGCATGCTCTCGGGCGAGAACTTCTGGAACTCGCGCAGCCCTTTGGCCATCAGTTGCCAGGTCTCGAACTTGTCGCTGCCCCATTGCCAGTGATTGGTATAGGCGCCGGCGCCGCGCTCGGTGTGGACGGCGATGACGATGCGCCGCGTGACGTCGTCCTGCGTCTCGAACAGGTCACCGGCATCGCCCTCGAAGCGGTCGGCCCAGAGCTGGACCCCGCTCCGCCGTTCGACCAGGCGGGCGGCGACCCTGATCCGCTTCCCCGACTTCCGGGCACCGCCGGTCAGCACGATGTGCGCGCCGCCACCGTCCGCCTCCAGATGCGTCTCGTCGACCACGGTCAGCTGGCCGACGTTGGTGATCGCGGCGGCGATGTCCTCCGCGACCCCGTTGCAGAAGAAACCAAGTTCGGGATCGTTCGACTGGTTCTCGAATGGGGTGATGGAAATCGTCCGGTCCGGCGGCGCGGTGGTGCTGTCCCGTGCTGCCGGTGCCACGGTGTCCCCTGTGGACCAGCGGTAGGTGCAGATCGGTCGGGCGATGTTCTTGAACGCGTGCGCGCCGGTGTCCTGAAAGCTGGCCTCGACCCGGTTGCCGATGCTCTCGTGCACGATCGAGGAGATGCAGATGCCACCGCTCTCGGCCAAAGCCTCGGGCCGCGCGGCGACGTTCACTCCGTCGCCGTAGAGATCGTCGCCGTCGATGATGACGTCGCCGAGGTTGATCCCGATGCGCAGCTGGATCGATCCGCCACCGGCGGCGAGCGTGCGCTGGATCGCCAGCGCCGCCTCGACCGCGTCGACCACGCTGGCGAATTCGACCAGGGTGCCATCGCCCATCAGCTTGACGATACGACCGCCGCGCGCCTGGATCTCGGGGTCGAAAACCTCGCGTCGATGCCGGCGCAACGCGTCCATCGTGCCCGCCTCGTCATCGGCCATCAGCTTCGAATAGCCGACCACGTCCGCCGCCAGTATCGCTGCAAGCTTGCGTGCCATGAGGCCCATCCCCGTTGTCGCAGGAGACTATCATGCGCCCGAGTGCGCGATCCACGAGCCGCCGGGGACTGTATTGCCCTGTTTTCGAACGGCTGTTAGGATTTTTCCCTCGGCGCGCCGATCCCGGCGTTCGCCTATTCCCATAGAGACGCGAGGAGGACCTGCCTTGGCCGCAACCGTTCAGTGGCGCACCGAGACGGTGGAGGTCGCCGGCACGCCGGTGTGCCTGCGCCGCGCCGGTGCGGGAGAGCCGGTGCTGATCCTGCACCATGATTTCGGCCTGGTCGACGAGTTGCCGTTCGCCGACGCGCTTGCCGCAACCCACGATGTGCTGGTGCCGGAGCATCCGGGCTTCGGGGCTTCCGAACGGGCCGAGTGGATGCGGAGCGCCCGCGACCTCGCCGTGCTGTATCGCGGCCTGCTGGCCGGGCAGGGGCTGGCGGGGGCGAGCCTCGTCGGGCTCGGCTTCGGCGGCTGGCTGGCGGCGGAGATGGCGACGATGGCGCCGGCGGACCTGGGCAAGCTGGTGCTGGTGGGCGCCATGGGCATCCAGCCGAAGGACGCCTACATCGCCGACCAGGCGCTGGTCGGCTATATGGATTATGCCCGCGCCGCCTTCCACGACCAGGCCCGCTTCGACGCGGTTTACGGCGCCGAGCCGACGAACGACCAGCTGGAGTTCTGGGACATCTGCCGCGAGATGTGCTTCCGCATTGCCTGGAAGCCCTACATGTACAGCCAGACGCTGCCGCACCTGCTGGGGGCCGTGACGGCGCCCGGCCTCGTGGTCTGGGGCGCCGAGGACGAGATCGTGCCGATCGAGTGCGCCGCGGCCTATACGGCGGCGCTGGCGAACGCGCGAAGCGAGACGATTGCCAATTGCGGCCATGCGGTGGCCCTGGAACAGCCCGAAACGCTGGCGGCCCTGGTCGGCGATTTCCTGGCCGGCTGAGCGCCGGATCCGGAGGAGGAAACAAGATGCATCTGATGTATTTCACGGAACAGCCGATGTCGACCTATCCGGCGGACGTCGGGCTCGATTTCGGCGCGACGGCGCTGATGTTCTCGAACCAGTACTTTAATCCCGAAGACGGCAGCCGCCTCTACAACGAGTTCATCGAGCAGTACAAGCTGGCCGAGGCCGTCGGTATCGACGGCATCATGCTGAACGAGCACCACAACGCGCCCTTCTGCATGCAGGCCAAGGCCAATATCTTCGCTGCCATCCTCGCGGCGATCACCGAGCGGGTGAAGATCGTGATGCTGGGCAACCCGCTGCCGCTGGCGGAGAACCCGATCCGCCTGGCGGAAGAGCTGGCGATGATCGACATGATCTCGAAGGGGCGCCTGGTTTCCGGCTTCGTGCGCGGCGGCGGGCAGGAGCAGCTCGCGGCCGGCGTCAACCCGGCCTACAACCGCGAGCGTTTCGAGGAGGCGCACGACCTGGTGGTCAAGGCCTGGACCGAAACCGGCCCCTTCCGCTGGGAGGGCAAGCACTACCAGCACCGCGTCGTAAACCCCTGGGCGGTGCCGCTGCAGAAGCCCTATCCCCGGGTCTGGATCCCGGGCGTGATCAGCCGCGAGACCATCGTCTGGGCGGCGCAGAAGCGCTATCCCTATATCGCCCTCAACACCTCGATCGAGCAGACAAAGAAGATCTGGGAGGTCTACGACGACGCCGCCGAGGAGGTTGGCTACACGGCCGGGCCGGAGAACCACGGTTACCTGCTGCAATGCCACATCTCGGATACGGAGGAGAAGGCGTTGGAGAACGCGCGCCAGTTCCGCTGGATGCAGGGCGAGTTCACCGGCCTGGCGCATCCGGTCTGGAGCACGCCGTCGGGCTATTCCTCGCCCACCAACCGGCGCGCCTTCGTCGAGTTCTCGGCCGGGCGGCGGGCCAACCCGCGCGGCAAGACCAGCTTCGAGGATCAGATCCGTGATACCCGCATCGTCGCCGGCACGCCGGACACGGTGATCCCCAAGCTGCGCCATCTGCTGGAGGAGACGCGGCCGGGGATGCTCGCGCTCTGGGGCAACGACGGCACGGTCAGCCAGGAAGCCTCGCTCACCTGCATCCGCCTGATGGGCGAAGAGGTCTTCCCGGCGCTGCGCGAAACGGCGAAGGAGCTGGGCCTGACCAGCCCGTTCGACGTCGACGCCCCGGTCAGCATCGACTATTCGACGGACCTGAAGCCCGCCGCCTCCGTGGCCTGAGGCGGCCGGGGGCGCTATGCTCCCTCCCTTGTACGACCCAAGGGAGGGAGCCTGGAGCCCATGAACCGCATCGATCTCGCCGGCCGCACGGCCATTGTCACCGGCGGCGCCAAGGGCATCGGCCGCGCCGTGACCGAGCGTTTCCTCGCGTCCGACGCCTCGGTGGTGATCTGGGACTTCGACCAGGGTGCGCTGGACACCGCACTCGCGGAACTCGGTGCGGGCGACCGGGTCGACGGCGTCTGCGTCGACGTCACCTCCTCGGCCCAGGTGGCGGCGGCGGCCGAGTCGGCAATTTCCGCCCGGGGCCGGATCGATATCCTGGTCAACAACGCCGGTATCGCCGGCGCCGCCAAACCGACCTGGGAATATTCCGACGCCGACTGGCGCTCGGTCATGGAGCTGAACCTGACCGCGGTCTTCAACGGCTGCCGGTCGCTGATCCCGCACATGATGGCGAACGGCTATGGCCGCATCGTCTCGCTCGCCTCGATCGCCGGCAAGGAGGGCAACCCCAACGCCTGCGCCTATTCCGCCACCAAGGCGGGCGTCATCGGCCTCACCAAGACGCTCGGCAAGGAGCTGGCGGAGACCGGCGTCATCGCCAACTGCGTCACCCCGGCGGCGATCCGCACCGACATCTTCGACCAGCTGACGCAAGCGCATGTCGACTACATGCTCTCCAAGATCCCGATGGGCCGCCTCGGCAAGGTCGAGGAGGCGGCGGCGATGATTGCCTGGCTCGCCTCGGAAGACTGCTCGTTCTCGACGGGCGCGGTGTTCGATCTGTCGGGAGGACGGGCGACGTATTGAGGGTGGTGGGCGTCGAGGAAACGAAACATGATCAATTTTTCCCCTGTCCACCCCGGTGCCATTCTCAAGGAAGAACTGGATGTGCGTGGAATCACGCCAACCCATCTGGCGGCCACTATCGAGATTCCGAAGGAATTGTTTCTCGACATCCTCAGCGAAAGACGCAGCATATCGGGCGATACAGCGCTTCGCCTCGGCCACTATTTCGGCACCGGAGAAAAAGTGTGGATGAACCTGCAAGGCGAGTATGAATTGGGCCGCGCGCGTCAGAAGTCCGGAAGCGTCATTGCCGCCCTCCCGAAACTACCGCCGGAGGAGGGCGCGGAGATCGGTTGATCGAACAGGGCATGCGGAGGTCCGCTATCGCCGAGAGCGCAATACACGATATCTCGCTTGGCGTCTCGTCTTTTCACGGTGACCGTCTTTGCTCGGGGCCCAGCCGATCAATTGACCGTGGAAAACCTCAACACCCCCTTGAAATTGATATCACCCACAATATCTATATGGTATCGCTAGCAATACTAAATAAAGATCGATGGCAAGGTGGGAAAAGTTACTCGACGGGATGCGAGCGAACCCTCGCGGCGACTGGACCATTGCCAATATCGAGACCGTTGCCCGGGCCATCGGCTGCGATGTCCGCCAACCCCGCCGAGGCTCCCACTACACCATCACGCATCCCGACATGCCGGACATCCTCACCATACCGGCGCATCGACCGATCAAACCCGTTTACATCCGTCGCTTCGTTAGTATCATGGAGAGTATCAAATAACTGCGACCACGGAGAGTTGCTAGAACACGAGGCCATGGAGGGCCACAGAACATGGATGCCACCAGCTATCCCATCATCGTCCGCGCGCTGTCCGCCGAAGACGGCGGTGGTTGGCTCGCCGAACTGCCGGACCTGCCGGGCTGCATGGGCGACGGCGGTACGGAAGAGGCGGCCATTGCAGACGTCCGGCTCGCAGCCGAGGAATGGCTCGCCACGGCCAAGGACCTCAAGCGTCCCATCCCGAAGCCCGGCGCGTTGGACCGTTACAGCGGCAAGTGGGTTCAGCGTGTTCCCAAAAGCCTGCACATGCGCCTCGCCGACCAGGCCAAGCGCGAGGGCGTCAGCCTCAACCAGTTCGTGACGGCGCTCCTCGCCGAGGGGCTGGGCAAGAGGGCTGCCGCGTAAGCGGAACACTCGCCCTCAAACGATCCCCCGCTCCCGGTACGGCGTCTCATCCAGCACCCTCTGATAGCCGAACGGTGTCAGGTCGATGCTCTGGTAGCGCCCCGTGGTCAGCAGTTCCGCCATGGCTCGGCCCGCGCCCGGGGCGTGCATGATGCCGTGGCCGGAGAAGCCGGAGCAGACGTGGGCGTTGGCGAGGCCGCCGCTCCAGGGGCCGAAGATCGGGGAGAAGTCGAGCCGGCTGCGGGCATAGTGGCCGCGCCAACTGCGCTCCAGCCGCAGGGTCTCCAGCGCCGGGACGCGGCGGGCGAGCGCCGGCCAGACCACGGTTTCGAAGTGGTTCTGGGACAATTCGAAATTCCAGCCCGCGGGCGTGCTCCATTCCGGCACGCCGCCCGTATAGCCCGTGCCTTCGGGGCGGAAGGCGAGGTCGCTCTCGGTCTTGATGAAGGGCAGGTCCTCGATTTCGTCCTGGGCGCGGAAGAAATGGGATTCCCGGCTCATCGGCTCGATCGGGATGTCCCAGCCGAGCATCGCGCCGAGGGCCGCCGTCCAGGCGCCGCCGCAGAGCACGAAGGTTTCGCCCTCGACCGTCTCGCCCGAGGCGAGGTGTGCCCGGCGGACGGCGTTGTCGTCCGCCTCCAGGTCCGTGACCTCGCCGGCGTGGAAGCGGACGCCGCCCGCTCGTGCCTTGGCGCGAAAGCCCATGAGGGCGGCGTGCGGATCGATCCAGGCGTCGCTCGGCGAAAAGACGCCGAGCGCCACGTCGTCGACGGTGATCGCGGGAAAGCGCGATTGGATGGCGTCGGCGTCGAGCAGTTGTGCTTCCACGCCAAGCGCGGCCTGGGCCTGGAAGTTGGCCTCCATGTCGGCGTGCCCGCCGCGGTCCGAGAGGAAGAGATAGCCCTGCTGGCGAAAGCCGATCGGCGCGGGCTCGCCTGCTACGGCCATCGCCGTTTCGAAGTCGCGGTAGAAGGCGAGGCCGTAGCGCGAGAGTTCGATGTTCTCCGGCAGGCTGAACAGCTGGCGGATGCCGCCGGAGCCGCGCGGCGTCGCCGCCCATTCGTAGGTGGGATCGCGTTCGATCACCACGGTGTCGGCGCCGGCGCCCGCCTCGGCCAGGTGGTGGGCGATCGAGGCGCCGATAATGCCGCCGCCGACGATAACGATACCGGCTTTCATGACGTTCCCTCCTGCGGTCGTGCCCGTGTCCGGCGCATGGTGACGCCACTTCGCCCGCCGGCCAAGTCCGATCTCGATTCCGCGCGGGCCTCGCGGCATAATCCGGCCCGTAATGGAGGGAGCAGGCGATGGCGTTGGAGACGATGGCGACGGGGGACCTGGTGGTCGAAACGGTGGTCGACGGGTTCGTCGGACGGATAAGCGGGCTCGACCTGTCGGCCGCGCTGGATCCGGGTAGGGCCGAAGCGCTGCGTGCGGCGTGGCGGGATTTTCCGGTGCTGCATTTTCCCGATCAGTCGCTGTCGCCCGAGGGGTTGCGCCGGGTCGGCGAGGTTTTCGGCGTGCCGGAGCCGGAGACGCCGATGAACCGGGGCTATTTGACGGAGGGCGAGGACGCGGTCTCCTACGTCGGCAACATCCATCCCGACGGCACCCCCTATCCCTTCGGCAACAAGCGGGCGACGGCCTGGCATTCGGACCAGTCCTATTTCGCGACGCCCGTCTCCGGCGCCATCCTGCACGCGTTGCGCATTCCCGATCAGGGCGGCGGCACCCAGTTCTGCAACATGTACGCCGCCTACGACAGCCTGCCCGCGGCGACCAAGGGGAAGATCGAGAACGGTGTCGCCCTGCACTGCTACAACGCCGGACCGGGCGGGGAGGCAGGCCCGCCGCTCGACGAGGACAAGCACGGCACCTGGACGCCGGTGCGTCATCCCATCGTGCGTACGCACCCGCTTTCGGGTCGGCCGGCGCTCTATGTCAATCACATCCACACCTATGCGATTGACGGTATGGCGGGGACGGAACTGCTGGAAGAGTTGATGGCGCACGCGACCGAGCCGCGCTTCGTTTACTACCACCCCTGGCGGGTTGGTGACACGGTGCTCTGGGATCAGCGCTGCCTGATGCACAAGAGTGCGGGCGACTATCCCCTGGACCAGGCGCGATTGCTGATGCGGGTGAAGGTCGCGGGCGACGCGCCCTATTGAACGGCGCGCCGTTCCGCGAGGGCCCGGCTTACGGTCTGAGCGAGATCGGCACGCCGGAAGGGCTTGTTCAGAAGTATGCTTTCCGAGCTGACCGGAAATTGCCCACCGGACCTTTCGGCCGGGTAGCCCGACATGAAGACGATGGGCATCTCGGGATACGTCTCGGAAAATTCGGCGGCGAGAGTGGGCCCGTCGACACCTCCCGGCAGCACGATGTCGGAGAGAACGAGGTCGGTACCGTCACCGCCGAACACCAGCGCCCGGGCGGTCTCGGCGTCGTGCGCCTCCTGCACCGTATAGCCGAGCGACTCGAGGATCCGGACGGCCATCCGGCGAACGTCGTCGTCGTCTTCGATGACCAATATGGTTTCGCCGTGGCCGGCGAGCGGGGCCGGGTTCGCCGCCTCGACGATCGGGGCCACCTCGCCGTAGGCGCGCGGCAGGTACAGGGTGACCGCAGTGCCGGCCCCCCCGACACTGTCCAGCACGACATGGCCACCCGACTGTTTTACGAACCCGTAGATCATCGAGAGGCCGAGGCCACTGCCCTGGCCGACCTCCTTGGTCGTAAAGAACGGCTCGAAGGCGTGATCGCGTACCTCCGGCGACATGCCGGTTCCGCTGTCCCGCACCGTCACGGTCACGAAGTCGCCCGGGCCGATGTCGTCGTCCTCCGTCCCGATCGCCTCGTCGAGGTGTTGGTTCGCGCATTCGATCGCGATATGCCCGCCATTCGGCATGGCATCACGAGCGTTGACCGCAAGATTGAGCAGCGCGTTCTCCAGCTGACCCTGGTCGACCAGGACGGGCCAGGGATCCGGCGTCACCTTGGTCTCAATCGTGATGGTTTCGGGAAAGGTCCGGGTCAGCAGCCCGTGCGTCTCATCGGTCAGCCGGCGGAGGTCGAGGATTTGGGCATCAAGCGGCTGGCGACGAGAGAAAGCAAGCAGGCGCTGGGTCAGCTCGGCACCACGTTTGACCGCACGCACGACCGTATCGATCATCGGGCCCCGTTCTTCTCCGGCGCCGCGCAGCAGTTCCACATTGCCTTGGATCACCGCGAGGAGATTGTTGAAGTCATGCGCGACGCCGCCGGTCAGCTGCCCCACCACCTCCATTTTTTGGGCCTGTCGCAGCTGTGCATCCGCGCGCTTCAACTCGGTGACGTCGCTGATTATGCCGCCGACGCCCCGAACTTCACCGGTCCCGTCGATCAACGGAAACTTGACGGTATGCATTGTGCGATCACCTTCGGGGAGGGCGATACGTATCTCTTCATCGAGCACCTGCCCGCCTTCGCGTACCGGTGTTTCCTGGGCATGGAAAATGTCCGCCAAATTCAACGGCAGGACTTCCCGCGCTGTTTTGCCGATCACTTCGGCCTGGCGGAGCCCCATGGCGTCTTCCCAGGCCTTGTTCACCATGATGAAGCGGCCCTCGAGATCCCGCACGAAGATTTCGGCGGGGGAGTTGGCGACGACGGCGGAAATCAGCTCCTGGCTCCGGGCGAGATCCGCCTCGGCCCGTTTACGCTCGGCAATCTCGGCGCGCAGCTCGGCCGTGCGTTCCTCGACGCGCAGCTCGAGTTCTTCGTGGGCGTGGCGCAGCGCCGTTTCGGCCGTGAGCTGCTCGCTCGCCACGGCGCGCAGGCTTTCGACCGCCCTGGCGACATCGCCGACCTGGTCGCGCCGGTCGGCGTGCGGTACCGGCTCCGCCAGGCTTCCGCCGGCGACGTCGATCATTCGGTCCGTAACCCGGGCAAGGGGATCGAGTACGTGTCGGATCGCCATGTAGGTCGCGGCGAGGACGGCGACCAATTGGACCAGCGTCAACAGCAGGCTGCGTAACAGCGATTGGGTCTGAACCGCCTCGACACCCGCGTGCGACAGCGCGACGTGCAGGGTGCCGATCGTGCGCTCCTTTCCCGCATCGTCGTGCAGCATGGCGGCCGAAGCGGTCACATCCTCCTCCTGCACGGCCGTCGGGGTTCCGATTTGAACAAAGGGCCGGCCCTTTTCATCCGTGACCCACGCGGCGATCAGATCCGGATCGAGGGTCAGCGCGCTCAGGATCAAACGTGCTTCCTCTCGGTTCAGATCCCAGGTTGCGCTGGAGACCGCAACCGCCTGTCGGGCCGCCATGGCACGGACGCGGTCATGGAGCTGGTCATCCAAGCGGCGCCACTCCGACACCGCACCGAGGCCGGCAACAATC
This sequence comes from uncultured Alphaproteobacteria bacterium, assembly GCA_951812805.1. Classification (GTDB taxonomy): domain Bacteria; phylum Pseudomonadota; class Alphaproteobacteria; genus JASLMY01. Next base: position 125,288 of record CATOSZ010000008.1, read on the forward strand.
AAGGTGATGACGACCAGGACGAGGCCGACGGCGATCATCGACCGGGTGTAAATGGAATGGCGCGCGAGGTTCGAGATCATTGTCAGGACCCGGGACGGGCTCGAGGTTCGACTATTGGCTCGGATACTGGTCGCCGAGGACGGCGCCAAACCGTTCGACATAAGGGCGGGTCAGATCGTCGATGGCACCTTCGGCGGCGAGCGCCGCGTGACATCGATCGAAGTCGCGGGCCAGCGCCGGGTCCCGGAAATAGAGCCGTTGCGGGCCCGGTTCGAAGATCCGGCGAAAGATCACGGGCAGCCCCGGGTCGATGTCGGGTTCTTTACCCTTGCTTTTCCGCTCCGCCAGCAGGTGGATGTAGTAGGCGGTGATCAAGCCGTCCGCGAGTACGACGTCGGCCCTTTCGGCGAGAAGCGGGCGAACCTGGTCGAAACGGTTTCCGCGTTGACGAAAACTGGCGAACGCAGGCACCGTGGCCTCGATGTCGAGGATGCGGGCGGCATTCGGAAAGGCCACCACTCGGGCACCGGCCAGTTCGTCGACCCGGACGACATCAGCGAAGCGCGATTTGGCGAGAACGGTCGCGCCGTCCTGTAAATGGATGAAGGGCTTGGTGGTGTGGCCGCGAAAGGTCTGGTCGGCCTCCGCCGTTGCCAGCGCGTCGTAGCCCTCGTCGTCGTCATAGTCCTTCCAGTGCCGACCGAAGGGTACGATGGTGAAGCGCACGAAATGGTCGCAACGCCCCATGACGGCACGTATGACGTCGCCGATCCGACCCGCCCCGGTCTCGTCGAAATGGGGTGGAATCAGGGGCGCCACCATGGACACGTCGGCCGCCGAGGCGACCCCGCATTGTCCTGTCATAGATAAAGCCAAGACCATAGCGCGCGCCAGGGTCTTCGAGATGTCCAAAGCGTTGCCTCCAGATTTACTTTAGTCTCTTTATCATATCATCGACTGTACGAGAAATGCTTTTGCGTTACTTATGGGCGGGCGACGGTAACTAGTCGTTGCAGGCCGTGGCGATATTCACCATCGCCGGCAGGATCACGCCGTCGCCCCGGGCGTCGGCGCCGAACGCCTCGGCGACTTCCGCGACGATTTTGGCCCTTGTCTCCGCACTCGGCTGCCGTTCGCGCAAGAGGTTGGAGGCCGGGCCCATCATGGTCGCGAACTCGGCCGTCGCCTGGACCGTTTGTCGACCCTGCATCGTCGTCGCCTCGCGGACGACGGCGACGTCCCGCCAGCCCGCTGCCTTCAGCACGTCGGCCAGATAGTCCGGTTCCTGGAAGGCGAGGGGCCCCGGCGCGCGTGGCGGGCGGGGCGGCGGTGGGCCGAGGTGGCGGGCCGCTACCGCCAGCGGTACACCGAACCAGGGGTTGTCGGCGAGCGGCGCCCAGCAGGCGATGGCGAGACGGCCGCCCGCGCGAACGCCGGCGCGGATGTTGGCGAAGGCGGCGGTGGGGTCGGCAAAGAACATGATCCCGAAACGCGACGTCGCGAGATCGAAGGCGCCGGCCTGGAAGTCATGGACCTGGGCGTCGCCCTCGAGATGACGGACGTTTGCCGGGGCCCGGCGCGTCGCCTCGGCCAGCAGGGGGGTGGAAACGTCGAGGCCGAGCACCTCGCCTTCCGGCCCGACGGCGGCGGCGAGGTGGCGGCTGAGCGCGCCGGTGCCGCAACCGATATCGATCGCGTGCTCTCCCACCTGGGGCGCCGCGGCCGCCAGCAGCAGCTCGGTCAGCCGGGCCATCTGTCGGTCCAGGATTTCGCGATTACCGAGCCACTTCTGCGTCGTCTCGCCGTTCCAATAGGCGATCTGGTCGGCGTTGCCCGTCGTCGCATCGCTCATCGCGGGTCCCTCCCACCGGCGGCGAGCTGGCGGATCTCACCCAGGGTTTCCTCCAGGCCGCGCACCTCGGCCCAGCCGACCCGCATCATTTCGATCGCCGGATCGTGCAGGTGCGGCAGGGTCGTGCCCGTGGCCTCCTCCACCACGATGGGTTTGAAATCGCGGAACATGGCGTCCTTGCTGCTGGCCGCGATGCACTGATTGGTCAGCACGCCCGCGAACAGCACCGTCTCGGCCTCGAGGGAGCGCAGCACGACCTCGAGGCTGGTGGCGTAGAAGGCGCTCAACCGGGTCTTCTCGACGAACCAGTCTTCGGGCCGGGCGCCCAGCGTGTCGAGAACCTCGTAGCCCCAGGTGTTCTGCCGCAGCCCGCCCTCGGCGAGGAAGGGCCGCAGGCGCATGAACGGCCCCCCGTCGTCGACGCCGCGGCTGCCGTGCCGGGTCCAGATCACCGGAATGTTCTTCGCCCGCGCCGCCTCGACCAGGTCCTTTATGGGCTGGATGCTGCGTTGCATATGGGCGATGTCGACGCCCTTTGTCGCGTACCAGCCCGCCTCGTGCAGGAAGTCGTTCTGCGCATCGATGACGACCAGAACGGTGCGCCCGGGGACGAGGTCCCAGCGCACGGTCTCATAGGGCTGCGTGCCGCCTGCTGTCGCCTCGTCCATTCGCCGTTCTCCTCGTTGTCGTGTGGCGTCAGGCTCGCGCCCGGCGGATGCCTCGTCAAGCCCGGCGGCTATGGGCAAGCGGGCGGGATGCATTAGACTGCGGCGCGGCGAAGCGAACAGGGAGCGCGCGGCTGAGATGTTGACCCGGGAGCAGAACGATCTTTTGACCCGCACGGGGGCGGATACGGCGATGGGCCAGTACTTCCGCCGCTTCTGGCAGCCGGTGGCGCTGGCGGAGGAACTGTCGGTGCCCGACGGCCCGCCGATCCGCGTGCAGGTGATGGGGGAGGCGCTGGTCGCCTTTCGCGACAGCGAGGGCCGCATCGGCCTGCTGGAGGATCGCTGTCCGCACCGGGGCGCCGCGCTGTTTTACGGGCGGAACGAGGACTGCGGCCTGCGCTGCGTGTATCACGGCTGGAAGTTCGACGTCACCGGCAAGGCGGTCGACCTGCCGAACGTGCCGCCGGGTGCCCGCCATCACGACACGGTCCGCGTGCAGGCCTATCCGACCCGCGAATACGGCGACATCGTCTGGGCCTACATGGGCCCCGAGGGCGAGGACCTGCCGGAGGTGCCGGGGCTGGAGTTCGGCCTGGTATCGGGGCCGAGGCGCTATGTCATGAAACAGCGCCTGGAATGCAACTGGGTGCAGGCGATGGAGGGGGATCTCGATACCTCCCACTTCTCCTTCCTGCACATGCCGGCGCCGAGCCTGGAAACGGTGGAAAACAAGGACGTCAATTCCCCCAACCGGCATCTGGAATGGATGCGCCGCGACGGCCGGCCGAAGTTCGATCTGCTCGACCATGAGGTCGGCTTCGTCGCCGGCGGCGCGCGGGCGACGGACGACGACGATACGCTCTATTGGCGGATGACCCAGTTCATGCTGCCCGCGCACGGCACCGGCCCGGCGACCGTGCCGGGGGAGACCTATTACGGCATGACCCTGGTGCCGACGACGGACGAGGGTTGCTGGATGTACTGCTATGCCTGGAATCCGGAGCGTGATCTGCTGGCCTGGGAACTCGAGAAGTTCAAGGAGGGCCACGGCATCATCGCCGAGATCGACGACGACTACATGCCGGTACGCAACCGGGCCAACGACTACGGCATCGATCGCGGCGTGCAGCAGACCCAGACCTATACCGGGATCAAGGGCACGGCGGAGCAGGACATCATGATCCAGCAGAGCCAGGGCCTCGTCGTCGACCGAACGGCGGAAACCCTGACCGCGACGGATGCTGCCATCGTCCGCTTCCGCCGCCTGGTGATGGGCCAGGCCGAGGCCTTGGCCCGCGACGGCGTCGAGCCGGCCGCGCCGCGTGCGCATGAAGCCTACCGCACCCGTCCCGGGTCCTGGGTCGCCTCGGCCGACAAGGAACTGGAAGCGGTGCTGGAGGAGCGTTTCGGCCATCCCCGCGGCCACGTGCCGGGCTGATGGACGAGGCGATCGTTCTCGGCGCCGGGATCGGCGGCCTGCTGGCCGCGGCGGCGCTGGCGGGAAACGGTGCGCGCGTGCGGCTCGTCGAGAAGGACCCGTTGCCGGCGCCCACGGACCGGCCCGGGCCGCGCAAGGGCGTTCCCCAGGGCCCGCAGGTCCACGCCATCATGAAGCGCGGCGAGGTGGCGGTCGAGGCGTTGCTGCCCGGCTTTCGCGAGGCCCTGGTCGCCGTCGGCGGCACCCCCGTGGCGGCGGGCATCGGGATGAAGGTCTACGAGGGTGGTGGCTGGCACCCGCAGCGGGACTGCGGCTTGGTCATCCACACCCAGACCCGGGCGCTGCTGGAACAGGTGATCCGCGGCTGCCTCGCGCGCTTTCCGGAGGTCGAGATCCTGGACGGCCGGCGCTTCGCCGAGCTTGGGGTTTCGGCCGACGGTTTTGTCGAGGGCGTCGCCCTGCGGGACGGCGAGAAACTTTCCGCGCCGGTCGTGGTCGATGCCATGGGACGAGGCAGCCCGCTTCCCGCCTGGCTCGCGGCGAACGGGTGGGGCGAGGTGCCTCGGGAACGCGCCGGCATCGACATCCACTACGTCACCATCCTGCTGCACCAGCCGGAGGCCTGGCGCGGACGGGGCAACGCCTGGGTGGTTCGCGCCACGCCGCCGCACAACACCCGCGGCGCCACCATGATGCCGATCGAGGGGGATCGCTGGCTGCTCACCATCGTCAGTCGCTTCGGAGATCACCCGCCGCTCGACTGGCCGGCGATCCTGGAATTCCTCCAGACGATCGAGGGCGAGGCGATCCACGACTTGGTGCGCGACTGCGAGGTCGACACGCCGGCCCGCCGTTTCATGGTGCCGGAGGCGATCCTTTCCCGCTTCGATGCCATGGCGGGCCTGCCGGTGGGGCTCCTGCCGCTCGGCGACGTCATCGGCAACTTCAATCCGGTCGCAGCGCAGGGCATGACCGTCGCCGCCCTGCATGCCGAGGCGCTGGGCGAGACGTTGGCGGCGGAGAGCGATCTCGCCGCCCTCGCGCGCAGCTATATCGCCCGCGCGGTGGAGATCAGCGAGACCGCCTGGCAGACCTCGGTCTATTCGGATTTCGCCTATCCGCAGACGACGGGGGAACGACCGGCGGACCTGGCGCGCCGCCAGCACTTTCGCCGCGCCTTCCGTGAACTGCTGGAAAGTGACGGCGAACTCCAGCGCCTGGCCGTCCATGTCCAGCAGTTGATGCTGCCGAGCAGCGTGCTCGCTCGCCCGGACGTCATCGCCCGGGCCGAGGCTATGGCGCGCGGTTGAGAACCTCGACGATCACCCGGACAGCCCTGAGGAAATCCTCGATCTCCGCCGCTTCCGGGCGATCGGGCCGTACTTCGGGCAGATGGACGAAGCCGCACCGGGTCGCCAGGCCATGGCGTTCGATGGCGTGGCGGGCCGCATAGAACACGTGATTGCAGACATAGCCGCCCGCGTCGTCCGAGACGGAGAAATCGATCTCCTGCGCCCGCAGCGCCGCGGCGATGTCGTCGAGCGGCAGGGTCGCCGCATAGGTCTCCGGCCCCGCCGGCGCGATGGCGTCGGTACGCGCCACGCCGGAATGGTCGGGCCCGGCGTTGTCGCCCCGGTTGCGGGCCGTCGTCTCCAGGCGGAGTACGCCCGGCAGCGCCACGCCGAGGCAAAGGCAGACATCGGGGCGAAGCTCGCACAACAGCCGTTCGATCTCCCGCTCCGCTACCGCATAGACAGTCTCCAGCACATGGCGGTGGATCACCGCGCCGCCCAGCCAGTCGGGAAACCCCTCGACGACGGCTTGCGACGGGTTCCGCGGCACGCGGGGGAAGGGGCCGAAGCCGGTCAGCAGGATGTTCATGCGACCAGCGCCGTCCAGATCCGGCCTTCCGCCCGGCCGTGGGCGACGTCGATGTCGAGGGCGATCTCGTTGCCGTCGATCGCCGCCAGCGCTGCCTCGGGCATGGGATTGACCACGGCGCCCTCGCTCAGGATCGGCACGCCGGCGAGGCGGATTTCGATGTCGTCGGCGCTCACCGGCTGCACCGCCGCGCCGATCGCCGCCATGACGCGGCCCGCGGAGAAGGGGGCGTTGGTATAAGGCGGGCGTTCCGAGAGGCAGAGGCGGACCAGCAGCGAATTGGCGACGGCGCGGGCGATGGCGCGGGCCGATTCCGTGGTCGTCGCCCCGCTCACCCGGATCGCCAGGACCTTGCCGGCGCGCCGGCCGTCCTCGACCAGCTCGCGCGAGAGTTCGCCCAGGACCTCGTGCAGGGCGTCCGAAAGGCGTTCGGGGGCGACCGGGCCGGCCTTGCCGGTCGCGAAACACAGCAGGCTGTCGTTGGTCGAGGTCGTGTTGTCGACGGTGACGCAGTTGTAGCTGGCGCCCACCGCGGGCGAGAGGGCGGCCTGCAACGACGCGGCGTCGACCGCGGCGTCGGTGAACAGGAAGGTGAGGGTGGTGGCCATGTTGGGCGCGATCATCGTCGCCCCTTTGGTAATGCCGACCAGCCGGGCGCCGCTGCCGAGCTCGACCGCACGGGCCTTGGGCCAGGCGTCCGTCGTCATGATAGCCCGGGCGGCGGCGGCGAAATCGGGTGGTGCAAGGGCGTCCCTTAGCTCCGCCAGGCTCGCCATGTAGGCGTCCTCGGCGATCGGCTCGCCGATGCGGCCGGTGGAGCAGACATAAACGCTCTCCGGCGCGATATCGAACGATCCCGCGAGGGCCGCGACGCTGCCTTCGACCAGGGCGAAGGCCCGCTTGCCGGTAAAACAGTTGGCGTTGCCGGCGTTGACGACGAGGGCGCGCGGCGCGTCGCCGGCCGCCAGCCGCTCCCGCGTCCAACGCACGGGTGCCGCCGGGGTCGAGGATCGGGTGAGCGTACCGGCCGCGACGGTGTCGGCCTCGAAGGCGCACAGCAGCATATCGTCGCGCGCCGCGTAACCGGTGCCGGAAGCCCGGGTCGCGAGCGTCATACCCCGGATCGTGCCGAGATCGGGTAGGTCGTGGGTCACCGTCGTTCTCCTGGGTTCCGGCACAGGCGTGCGCCGTCGATCGTTTCCGCCCAGCAGTTCTCATTATGGCTCTTGTTTCTGTCTCCTGGGTGATACTCGCTTGGGGTTCGGTTTCGGTTCAGAGGCTGGCTCTGGCAGGCGGTGGCTGCCCAGTGATGAGGGTCCGCACGAGGGCCGCCCAGGAGGGGAAGACGATGTAGCTGGTAATGGTGCGTAAGTGTTCGAAGAAGCGCCGACGTGAGCCAAGGGCGCCGCGGGCCTTTTCCCAGACGGCTTCGAGGATCTCGCACACGCCGTGGCAGGCGAAGGCGAAGAGGTTCATGGTGGCGAGCAGGGCCGAGAGGTTCTGTTTGCCATGTCCGAAGTTGTGCTCGAGATTGTAGCCGTTGTTCTTGAGCACGTTGAAGGTCTCGTTCTCGATCTTCCAACGGGCCCGCCCGCAGGCGGCGAGTTCGGCGACGTTGCTCCGGTCGACAGCGATGTCGGTGACGAAGCTGTTGCGGTACGTGACCTTTCCGGCCTTGTTGACGATCTCGATGTTGAGCCAGTTGACCCGGAGCGCGTCCTTACCGTCGCGGATCGGCACGTCGGCGAGCCAACGGTAGCGATGGGTCTGGAAGCCACGGCCTTTCTTGACCCGTTCCTCGTGGATCGGCAGTTCGATGCCGTCGAGCCATTCGTGGAGCGTCGGATGCGAGCCTGGCTTGGCGACGAACAGGAAGTTGCCGCCAACCGCTTGAACGGCCTCGCAAATCGGCTGGCGGGAATAGAGATCGTCGCCGAGATAGATCGGCTTCAGCCGGGCCAGGCCGGGCCCGTGCGCGACCAGCCAGCGCCGCGTCGCCCGGCTTTCGCAGTCCTGCTTCTCCCCGCCATCCTGGGGAACGACGAACTCCGGAGCCAGCGGTATCGCCCGGGCGTGGCCCGGGGCGACAAGCGCTGCCGTGACCATGTTGTGGTGATACTCCACGGCCCCGTCGTTGCGCTTGCGCTGCGAGCAGTTGGGGCAGGAGATCTTCCGCGAGCAGAAATATTCGGTGCCGTCGAGCGCGACCAGGAGATGGCCGTCCAGGCGTCGGAAGGGGCCGAGCCCACCGCCCGCCTCCAGACGTTCCAGCAGGGACGAGAAGAGCGGATAGAGCCTGTCCGGCACCACCGGGTCCAGCATCGCCCGGATCTGGTTGTCCGTCGGGATCCGCGACATGGAGAACAAGCTCTCACAATTCGAGCGCCCGTGCGCCCGCGCCAACGTGCGCTGATGGGACAGGAACGAGGGGCTCTGCATGAAGAACAGCGAGAAGGCCGAAAGCCCGAAGTCGGCCATGTCATAGCGGCTGTTGCTCCCCGTCCGCTTGTCCGGGAAGGACCCGCAGAGCGAGCGCAACTCCAATATCAGGTCTTTGAGCACCTTCATCGCCACTTTGAATCAGAAACCGGGCTCCTTGCATAGGAAAAAATCAACGCAAATCGCCAAAATGAGAATTGCTGGTTTCCGCCGCGCTCGGTTGACTTGGGCGGGGGCAATCCTTATACACCGGCGCGCGCGTCCACGTTGGTGGGCGCCCTCCATTTTTATCGGGGTAACTGCCGTGAAGCGGACCTTTCAACCGAGTAATCTCGTGCGCAAACGGCGCCATGGCTTCCGGGCCCGCAAGGCCACCGTCGGGGGCCGCCGGGTCCTCGTCAATCGACGGGCCAAGGGGCGCAAGAAGCTCTCGGCCTGAGGGCATGGCGCTGGCGCGCCTGAAGAAACGGCGCGAGTTCCTTCGCGTCGCCGGACGGGGACGGAAAGTGGCAATGCCGGGACTGGTTTTGCAGGCCTTGGCGCACGATTCCAAAAGAACTCCTGGTGCCGAGGCGCTTCGTGTGGGCTTCACCGCTTCCAAGAAGGTGGGTAACGCCGTTCGGCGCAACCGCGCCAAGCGTCGCTTGCGCGCTCTGGCGGAGGAGATGTTGCCCCTTTACGGACGGGCCGGGCATGATTATGTGCTGATCTGTCGCGGCGCCACGGTGGAACGGGATTTCGATGCCCTGGGCCGGGATCTGCGCCGGGCCTTGCGGCGGGTCGATGGGGAGACGTCAAAGTGACGGCAAGACTTCTCGCCATTCCGATCCGTCTTTATCAATGGTGCCTATCGCCCTTGCTCGGCGCCAACTGCCGGTACGAGCCCAGTTGTTCCCACTACGCGTTGGAGGCGCTGGAGGCGCACGGCGCGTTGCGCGGCTCCTGGTTCGCCGTTCGCCGGATCTGCCGCTGCCATCCCTGGGGCGGTGCGGGTTGGGATCCGGTCCCGCCCCGGGCCGGTTGACGCCCGGGCCGACGAAGCCGAGGAGAGACCATGTCCGACCAGCGCAACATGATCATCGCGATCGCGCTTTCCGTCCTGGTACTGCTGGGCTTCCAGTATTTCTACGAGGCGCCTCGTATAGGCGATGAGCAGCAGCGGATCCAGCAGCAACAGGGCGAGCAGCTGGCGCAGTCGAGCCCGGACGGCACCGCCCCGGCGCCTGACGGCGCCGCGCCCGCCGCATCGGACGGCGCCGGTGAAGCCTCGCAAATCCCCGGCCAGGCGCCGATCGTCGATCCGGCGATTCCCTCGCTGACGGCCGCGCATGCCCGGGTCAGCCAGCTGGCGCAACGCGAGGCCGCGCTCGGCAAGGTGGCGCGCGCACCGATCGTCAATCCCCGCCTCAAGGGCTCGCTGCCGCTGATCGGGCGCCGCATCGACGACCTGGTGCTGATCGACTACAAGGAAACACTTGAGGACGACAGCCCCTCGATCACCCTGTTCTCGCCGGTCGGGTCGACCAAGGCCTATTATGCCGCCTTCGGCTGGTCGCCGGCGGAGCGGGGCGTTGGCGTGCCCGACGACGAAACGGTCTGGAAGGTCGACGGCGACACGCTCGGCCCGGACCGGCCCTTGACCCTGACCTGGACGAACGACCAGGGCGTCGTCTTCACGCGGCGCTACGAGGTCGATGAGAACTATCTCTTCACGGTGACGCAAAGCGTCCGGAACAGTTCCAATCAGGAGGTGACGCTCAGCCCGTGGGGCTACGTCAATCGGGCCGGCACGCCCGATACGCTCGGTTTCTACATCCTGCACGAAGGCCCGATCGCCGTGCTCGACGGCATCCTGCGCGAGGAGGATTACGACGACCTGCAGGAAGCGCCCGACGGCATCAGCCAGATTTCGACCGGCGGCTGGATCGGCATCACCGACAAGTTCTGGCTGGCGGCACTGATCCCGGACCAGAAGAGCCGCTTTACCGGCACGTTGCGGCACTATCTGCACAAGAACCAGGACCGTTATCAGGCAAACTACCTCGGCCAGGCGACGACCCTGCCGCCGGGCGAGCGGATCGAGGTGACCAACCGCCTCTTTGCCGGCGCCAAGGAAGTGAAGCTGATCGACGCCTACGAGGAGGCGCATCAGATCACCCTGTTCGACCGGGCCATCGACTTCGGCTGGTTCTATTATCTGACCAAGCCGCTGTTCTACGTCATCGACTTCTTCTTCAATCTGCTGGGCAACTTCGGTCTCGCCATTCTGCTGCTCACCGTCTGCATCAAGCTCGTCTTCTTCCCGCTGGCCAACAAGGCCTACAAATCGATGAGCAAGATGAAGGCCCTGCAGCCGGAGATGATGCGCCTGAAGGAGCGTTACGGCGACGACCGGCAGAAGCTCAACCAGGAGATGATGGGCCTCTACAAGAAGGAGAAGGTCAATCCGGCCTCGGGCTGCCTGCCGATCGTCATCCAGATCCCGGTCTTCTTCGCCCTCTATAAGGTGCTGTTCGTCACCATCGAAATGCGCCATGCGCCGTTCTACGGCTGGATCGAGGATCTCTCCGTCCAGGATCCGACGACGATCTTCAACCTCTTCGGCCTCATTCCCTGGTCGCCGCCGCACTTCTTGATGATCGGCATCTGGCCGTTGTTGATGGGCCTCTCGATGTTCGCGCAGCAGAAGCTGAACCCGCAGCCGACGGATCCGATCCAGGCCAAGGTGTTCCTTTTCATGCCGATCATCTTCACCTTCATCCTGGCGCCGTTCCCGGCCGGACTGGTGATCTACTGGACCTGGAACAACCTGCTCTCGATCGCCCAGCAGTACGTCATCATGCGGCGCATGGGCGTGCCGATCGGCGGCGGTAAGAAGAAGACGTAACCATGGACGGGGAGCTGGATCCGGCGCTCGGCGAAGCGGGCCGGCTGCTGTTCGCGCGCGAGTGCGCCTTCGTCGCCGGCGCCGCCATCGCGACGCAGCTGCCGGCCGACACGCTGCCGGAGGTGGCCTTCGCCGGGCGTTCCAACGTCGGCAAGTCCAGCCTGGTGAACGCGCTCACCGGGCGCAACACGCTGGCCCGCACCTCGAATACGCCGGGGCGGACCCGGCAGGTGAACTTCTTCGATCTCGGCCACCGGCTGATGCTGGTCGACCTGCCGGGCTATGGCTATGCCCGCGCCTCGAAGGGTGAAATCAAGCGCTGGAATGCGCTGATCCACGACTATCTGCGCGGCCGCGTCTCTTTGCGCCGCGTCGTCGTGCTTATCGACGCGCGCCGCGGCGTCCGCGAGAGCGATCTCGACGTGATGGCGCGCCTCGACGAGGTCGCCGTGGTCTACCAGGCGGTCCTGACCAAGATCGACAAGCTGCCGGCCGAGGAACTGGAGACGGCCCGCACCGCCGTCGCCCGCGTGCTGCACCGCCGGCCGGCCGCCCATCCCGAGGTGCTCGCCACCTCGAGCCGCGGCGGCGTCGGTATCGCGGCGCTCAGGGCCGAGCTGGCGACGCTTTCCCTGACCCCGAGCGCGAGCTATAAGCCCGAGCCATGAGCAAGACGACACCCGATGTGAACGACGCCCAGCAGACCGCCCGGACGCTCTCCGAGGCGCTGCCCTACCTGCGCCGCTTCGCCGGCGAGACCTTCGTCGTGAAGTATGGCGGCCATGCCATGGGCTCGCCTGAACTGGCAGCGCACTTCGCCGAGGACGTCGCCCTGCTGGCGCAGATCGGCATCAAGCCGGTGGTGGTACACGGCGGCGGCCCGCAGATCGGCGCGATGCTGGAGCGGTTGGCGATCCAGAGCAGTTTCGTCGACGGCCTGAGGGTCACCGACCAGGCGACGGTCGAGATCGTCGAAATGGTGCTTTCCGGTTCGATCAACAAGCAGGTGGTGGGCGCCATCAACCAGGCCGGCGGCCGGGCGATCGGCATCTCCGGCAAGGACGGCCGGCTGATCGAGGCACGCAAGCTGGAACGCAAGGTCAAGGACCCCGACAGCAACATCGAAAAGGTGCTCGACCTCGGCTTCGTCGGCGAGCCGTCCCGCATCAACGCGGCGGTGCTGCGCGACCTGAGCGCGGCGAACGTCATCCCGGTGGTCGCCCCCATCGGCTTCGGCGCGGGCGGTGAGACCTACAACATCAACGCCGACACGGCGGCGGGCGCCATCGCGGCCGAGCTCAAGGCGAGCAAGCTGTTGATGCTGACCGACATCGCCGGCGTGCTCGACGGCGAGGGCAACCTGGTGAGCGACCTGACGCCCGACCGGGCGCGCGGGCTGATCGAGGACGGCACGATCTCCGGCGGCATGATCCCCAAGATCGAGACCTGCCTGGACGCCATGGCCGGCGGCGTGGAAGCGGCGCAGATCGTCGACGGCCGGGTGCCCCGGGTCCTGCTGATCGAGCTGTTCACGGAGGCCGGCATCGGCACTAAGATCCACCATTACTAGCGGCCTGTCGGACGCGGGGTGGAGATGAGCGCAATCCTGACGACGGAGATCGCAGGCCCGGCCGCCTGGCGCGGCCAGGCGTTGGCGCGCGACACGGCCTGGTGTCACGAGCTGAGCCGGGCGGAAATCGCCGCGCTCGATTCCGCGCTCGCATCCGTTCTGCGGGCTGGCAAACGGTTTCCCGACTTCACCAAGGCGGATTTCCCGCTGCCCGCCTGGCAGGCGACCCTGGCGCGCCTGGCGGACGAGCTCGAGAACGGTCGCGGTTTCCAGCTCATGCGGGGGCTGCCGATCGATCGATACAGCGAGGACGAGATCGACATCGCCTTCTACGGCATCGGCCTCAATCTCGGCCTTCCGGTACGCCAGAACCCGCAGGGCGACCTGCTCGGGCGGGTAATGAACGTGGGCGATCCGAACGATCGGGCCACGCGCGTTTACGAGACGAACGCCTATCTGCCCTATCATGCGGACCCGTCCGATGTGGTCGGACTTCTCTGTGTGCGCCGGGCGAGCTCCGGCGGCGTCAGCAGTCTCGTCAGCTTCGCGAGCGTCTACAACGAGTTGCTGCGGTGCCACCGCGAGTACCTCGGCCTGTTCTATCGGCATTGGTACTACGCGCACCTCGGCGAGGATTTGCCCAGCCTGACGCCTCTGTTCAGCTATCACGAAGGCAAGCTCGCCTTTCGTTACCTACGTCAGTACATCGAACTCGGCCACGATGTGATGGAGAGGCCGCTCTCCGCGGTCGAGATCGAAGCGTTGGACCTCTTCGATGCCATCACGCACCGCGACGACATGCGTCTCGACATGCTGCTCGAGCCGGGCGATCTGCAGTGGGTGAACAACTACACCGTTCTCCATTCGCGGACCGCCTTCGTGGACGGGGACGATCCCGCGCACCATCGCCGGAAGCTGCGCTTGTGGCTGCAGATGGCCAATGCCCGCAAGCTCGCCCCCGACTTCCCGGGTCGCAACGGCTTTCCGTCGCGAGCATCCGAACGGCACCGGACGACTTCGGGTTAGGATCCCCCATCGCCCGCGCCCAAGATCCGGAGGGATAGGCCATGGCGCCGATCGTCACCGACCGAGCCAACCAGCTGGATCCCGCCCTGGTTCTGGGGTTCACCAACCTGCCCGAACTGCGCGAGAGGGCGCCGCTGCGCATCACCCGGGGCGAGGGGATCTTCGTCTACGACGAAACCGGCCGCGACTATATCGAAGGGGCCTCGTCGTTCTATTGCACCGCGCTCGGCTATTCGGAGGAGGCGCTGATCGAGGCGGCGGCAGCGCAGATGCGGGAATTGCCCTTCTACGTCTCCGCCGCGCACCGCACCGTGCCGGTGGTCGAGCGGCTGGCCGAACGGCTGGCGGCCCTGGTGCCGATGGCGGATGCCAAGGTCGCCTTCGCCGCGACGGGCTCGGAGGCCAACGACGCGCTGGTCAAGTTCCTCTGGTTTCGCAACAACGCCGTCGGCAAGACGGCGGCGAAAAAGATCGTCGCCCGCGAGGGCAGCTATCACGGCGGCACCGTTGCCACCGCCAGCCTGACCGGCTGGGGTCGCTATCACGCCGGCTACGACCTGCCGATCGCGCGCATCCTGCATGCCCGCCAGCCCGATTTCCGCACGCTGGGCGAGGCGGGCGAGAGCGAAGCGGCCTTCGGTGCGCGCATGGTGGCGGAGCTGCGCGCCCTTATCGAAGCGGAGGGGCCGGAGACGATCGGCGCTTTCTTCGCCGAGCCGGTTTCGACCAGCGCCGGCCTGGCCCTGCCGCCGGAGGGCTATTGGGCCGGTGTCGGCGACTTACTGGCCGAATACGACATTCTGCTGTTCGACGACGAGGTGGTCACCGGCTTCGGCCGCACGGGCGCCATGTTCGGGGCCGAGACCTTCGCCTTGCGGCCGGATTGCATGAGCCTCGCCAAGGCTCTGTCGTCCGCCTACCTGCCGATTTCGGCCGTGGTCATGTCGGGTGAGTTCTACGCGGGGCTGGAACAGGGCAGCGCCGAGGCCGGCATGTTCACTCACGCCGGCACCTATCACGGCCATCCGGTGCCGGCGGCGGTGGCGCTGCGGGTGCTGGAACTGTTCGAGGAGCGCGACATCCTCGGCCATGTCCAGCGGATGTCGGCGCCCTTCGCCAAGGCCCTGTCGGACCTGGCGGCGCATCCCCTGGTCGCTGGCCAGCGCGCCGTGGGCCTCGTCGGTGCGCTCGACCTGATGGCGCCCGCGGACGAGGGAGACGTCGGCACACTTGGCGCGCGTCTCGGCGCGCGGTGCGAGGCGAACGGTCTCTTCGTCCGCCCGGTCGCGGATTCGGTGGTGCTGGCGCCGCCGCTCGTCATTACGGCGGGCGAAATCGGGGAGATGTTCCGCCGCCTCGCCCGCGCCCTCGATGAAAGCGGGACGGGATAGCACCGCGCACCGCGCCTCGCCATTTCGCGGCATCTGCGCTAGGCTCGTGTCAAATCCCACGCCACATTCCAGGAACCGATCTCCCATGAACCAGCGCTTCCAGCCCAATGCCATCCCCGCCAAGGTCCGCTACATCAACGCCGAATGGCGGGGCCGCGAAGACAGTCCGCGCATCGGCAGTCGGGAATCGCGCCGGGCCGCGACCTCGTTCCAGGACGTGGGCGTGCACGATGTGCGCGGTGAGTTCGAGGCGGGCGGGATCGACATCGACGTCGCCGGTTTCACGATGACGACCAATCCGTCGGCCTGTTCGGACTTTCGCGACGAAGACGCGGTGCAGTCGGCCTATCACCCGGAAATGCAGGACGTCATCAAGCGCGTTACCGGCGCCGACCATGTCTTCGTGCGCAGTTATCTCGTCCGCACCGAGACGCCCGTCGACTTCAACGACGGCTACGCCCGCTTCGTCCATTGCGACTACAACATCGCCCGCAGCACCGAAATGGCGCTCGAAGTCCTGGAGGCGCAGGGGGTCGAGCCGAAGGAAAACTGGGTCTTCGCCTGGTACAATACCTGGCAGCCGTTCGACAATCCGGTGCAGAAGAACCCGCTGGCGATGATCGATTGCCGCACGCTGCCGGCCGAAGATGTGATCGACTATTACTATACGGGCCGGGGCCGCGACAGCCTGGTCGCCGCCCCCGTTCACAGCACCGAGCACCGCTGGTGCTATATGGCCGACATGACGACGGACGAGGTGTTGATCATCAAGCAACTCGATTCGCGCCCGGACCGGACCTGCTATTGCCCGCATACCTCCTTCGACATCCCGGGCACCGACGACCTGCTGCCCCGCCGCTCGATCGAAACCCGCATGCTGGCCGCGTTCGAGGTATAGGCGGAACGCGGTCTCCTATCTGCTCTCGTGCGGCCCGACCCGGCGCTGTCGTGCCGAGTCGGCGCGGGCTCGAAACGATCCGGCGACCTCAGTGCAGCTTCCTCTGAGCTGCGTCCCCGCTCGCGAGGACGCGGTCCGCGGGGAGGCGGATCTGGACGGTCGTGCCCTCGCCCGGCGTACTTTCCATGGCCAGCGTGCCACCGTGGAGTTCGACCAGGCCCTTGCTCAACGGTAGGCCCAGTCCTGTGCCGTCGTAGGTCCGAACATAACGGTCCTCGAGCTGGCGGAATGGTTCCAACGCCGAGGGCAGCTGCGCCGGCGTCATGCCGATCCCGTCGTCGCAAATCGATATCCGGAGATCCCCGTTGGGCTCGATCGCCGCCGTCATGGCGATGTGTCCGCCGTCGGGCGTGAACTTCACGGCATTCGACAACAGGTTCAACAGGACCTGGCGGAGCTTGCGAACGTCGACGCGGACCCGAACGTTCGCGATGTCGTTTGTCGCGAGATCGTGTCGATGCTCGCGGATGCGGCCCGTGACCATGCGCACGCAACCGTCGACGAGCACATCCAGGGCGATCTCCTCTTCGTCGAGTTCCGCCCGTCCGGATTCGATCTTGGAGAGATCGAGGAGGTCGTTCAGCACCTGAAGCAGATGTTGCCCCGACGCATGGATGGACTTCGCGTAATCGATATAGGTCTCGGACCCCAGGCGGCCGAGAATTTGCTGTGCCATGGTTTCCGAAAAGCCGAGTATCGCGTTGAGGGGCGTCAGCAGTTCGTGGCTCATATGGGCGAGGAAGTCCGACTTCGCCTCGTTCGCGCGCACCGCCGTATCTCGCGCCTGTTCCAAGGCCTGCGCGGCACGAACCTCGACGGTGATGTCGCGCCCCGTGCCACGGTAACCCAGGAATCGGCCGTTCGCATTGTGCACCGGCTTGCCGTTGATCGACCACCAGGTGTCCAGGTTCACTACATATGAGACGACGAGGTCTTCTTGGCTGTGATCTGTCGAAGGTACTCCTCGGGGGTTTTGCCTTTCAAGGCTCCATGAGGCCTGAAGGTGTTGTAGATGTTGGCGAACTTGTCGATCTGTGGGTTTAGTTTGTCGAGCTGGTCCTCGATGTCATGGCAGGCGTAGAACTCGTAGCGCCATGCGCCGTTGGCTCGCTCGACGCCGCCATTGAGCTGCGGCGTCCTCGGCGGCAAGACATAGACGGGGATCTTTCGGCTCTCGCAGGCGGCCTCGAACTCGGCCATGAACTCGGATCCACCGTCGACCTGGATGGCCTTCACGGGGAAGGGCAGGTCGGCCACGAGTTTGTCGAGGAAACTCTCGGCGTTCCTGGCGGTCGCTCTGCGGAAGGCCTTGGCACAGGTGAAGCGGCTGACGGGATCGTAGGCGGTGAACTGCTTGACCGTGCGCTCGCCGGCCGGCGTGATGCTCAAGGTGTCGAGCTGGACCAGATCGCCGGGGGCCGTTGCCTTCATCCCCTTCGGCAAACGCTTGGCGTGTGGGCGCTTGGCTCTCTTGCCCTTGGCGCGTCGTCGCGCCACGGGCACCGGCACAACGACGCCGCGCGCGACCAGATGGGCGAGCATGCGACCAACGGTGCTGTCCGACAAGGTGAAGCCCTCTCGGCGCAGCAGCGGTCCGAGCTTGGCCTTGCCCCACATCGGGAAGTCGCGGCGCAGCCGTTCAAGCCGACGCAGCACCGCACTCGACCACTCTCGGCGACGACGGCGGCGAGGCGCGCGCGAGCGCGGCTCCAACCGCTCGTCCCAGCGATAGAGCGTGCTACGCGGCACGCCCACCGCCTGGGCCGCCGCCTCGGCCGTCAAGCCGTCACGCCGGGCCCGATGCCAACGCCGGACGGCGTCGCGTCTGAACGCTACGCATTTAGTGTCGGGCTCCGCGTTCAGACGCGACGCCGTCCTCCAACCCCTGATAACATGTCGGGGCAGGCCAAAAACCTGCATGGGGATCTCCTTCAAGCTGTTGGTCTCGCAACTCACAGCTTCGGAGATCCCCGCCTCTGCCGCCAGAGGCGCGTCTCACATCTATCTGAACCTAGTCACCAGGTCGTGTCGCCGCGCGAGTCCCGGGCCGGGTAGCGGTAGTCGCGAAACGGGCGCCGTGCCTCCAGGCCGGCGAGATACGAGGACCGGCTGACCGCGACCACGTGCTCCTGTCGATCGACGTCGTCGCCGAGCGCATCGAGTTTCGCTCCGATCACGAGGCCGCCGGGATCCAGCCGATCTTCGGACTGGCGTTCGGTGGTCTCGACGACAACCAACGTGTCGTCGGCCTGCCAATGGCGGTCCGAGGCGACCTCGGCGAAATCCCGGTACCGCGCCTCGCTCTCGCCGAGCCGACGGGCCGCCGCTTCCATGGCGTGACGACGGGATCGCTGCACCACGACCACCGAGAGGATCGAGAAGGTCAGCACGAAGGGCAGGAGGAACAACATGACCACGGCCGGCAAGTGAACGTCGTCCATATGCGCGGATCGGCTTGCCGACAGCTCGTGCCCGATGCCATGCAGAGCAATGTTTCGTCGCGCCTGAAGAAGCGGAAGCAGCCCGCCCGTGTTCGCGTGATCGGAACCCGCGACGGAGATCAGCGGCCGAGACGCGGTGGGCGACGTCAACTGCCAGTCGATCCGCCGGTCCATGGCCCGGATCGGAACCTCGCCTATCGAAACATCGATGGCAATGAAGCCGTCGGCCTGGGCGCGTCGCGTAGCCGCCGTCTCCGGCACGACGTGGCCCAGATAGACGGCCTTGAACACGGTGTAGCCGTAGACGCCATTCGCCAGGTCCCGACCCCCGGTGGCGATGATGGTGCCGCTGGAAAGGGCGCGTGCGGCGGGCGGCCACAAGGCCTCGTCGGTGGCGATGTCGTGACCTAGCGTCATGGCGAGACGCGGCGTGAGCGGATAGGCGGCACGCAGGGGATAGAGCCGATCCGGACCCACGGACGGCACGATGCGCCCCTCGGCGTTCCGGCGCCAAATCCGATACTGGGTAAAACCCTGGCCGCGGATCTCGGCCTCGAAACTCTCGCGCGCGGCAGGTGGCACGACGTCGACGCGCAGAATGGCGTCGATGAATGGATAGGCCGCCGTAATGTCGTCGGCGAGGACCGCGAACTCGTGATCACCGAGGCCGTCGCTCGCATGATACAGGCCGGCGAGCGACGTCAAGACGGCGTTGCTGGCGGTCACGCGGTCGTTGATCTGTTGGGCGAGCGTATCGACGGCGGCGTGAAAGCCGCGCTCCGCCTCCGACAGGTCGTTGGCCATGGCAAGCCAGGCGAGGCTGGCACCGGCCAGGACGCTGAGCGCCGTGCCGAGGAGCAGCGAGGCGCGAGAGAAAGGCGGGTTAGCCACCACCGTCTCTCGGCACCTTCTTCGCCTTGCGCATGACATCCGTGGGCACCGAGACGCCGGCGTTGTCGGCCAGGACTTCGTTGACCCACACTTCGACCCGACGATTGGCCACGATCGGGATCGCATCGGGTCGGGTTCCGGCGAAGATCTCCCGCGCCACCAGCCCGGCCCATTCGCCTTGCTCCTCCGGCACCTTGACGATACCGAGGGTTGCGAAACGCATCATCCAGCCATGATTGGTAACGCTCAGACGTTGCGTCGCGCCTTCCACGGCGGTGGCGATGCGATCCGCGTCCCAATCGACGATGCCGGCGTTGGAGCCGAGAATGACGAAATCCGCCGACTGGGCGCGTTCATAGACCTCGAGCCATGCATCGCCGTCGGGTACCAGAGCGCTCGACAGCCGCAAGCCCGCGTCTCGTGCCGCCTTCTCGAACCGCGCGAGGTTCTTCCGCTCGGTCAAGGTATCGGCACCGATATAAAAGGCGGTCGCGGCGTCGGGCACGATGTGGCGCGCCCGCATGATAAGGGGCCCGATGGGCGCCACTTCGATCATGCCCGTGACGTTGGAATAGGGAAATCCGTATTCCTCGGCAGTCCAGTTCACACCGGTGAAGACGATCGGCGGTCCGGTGTCGCGGAAGTAGGGGACGATGAGGTACTTCGCCGCGTTGTCGTCCGCCGTGACGACGATGTCAGGCCGCCATTCGTCGATCAACGATTTCGCCGCACGCGCCCGTTCTCGCTTTTCGGCCTCGCTCTTGCGCCGCTTGGTATCCATGTCGAACTGGCGGAATTCGCAGTGCGGCTCGAGCGTGCGCCGCAGGCCGCGTTCGACCCCGTCTGACCAGGCATAGCCTTTGTGGTAGGAGGAAATGAACAGGCATTTCACGTGCGTGTCGGCGCGGCCTGTCGATGCCGACAGAACGATGGCGAAGAGTCCCACCGTCAGAACACGGATAGCAGAGCCCACGTCTCGACGCTCCCGTTTCTCGTCTGGCGATGCCAGTCGAAAACGCCCTCTTGAACCCTCGCGTTTTTCGCGTTCTTGTCGTCAGCATATCAAGAAACAGGCATGCCCGTCCAGGATATCGCACTGGAACTGGACGGCCACGATCGGGGCGAGGATTATCGGCGAGCGGCTGGAGATGATCTCTGTCGACGGCGGCCAGGGGCTCTTGGCCGCCCTGCCGATGCTCTGGTCGCAGATTCCCTGTGCAGCGCTCCTGGGCCCGCGCCGATCGCGACGTCGAGATACTCGGACAGGCGGGAATGCCAGGTTGGCTTTGCGGGGCTAGGACGGCAACACGATCGGCGAGTCGTCCCGGCCGCCCCACTCCGCCCACGAGGCGACATAGTTCCGCACGTTCGGATACCCGAGCGCCGTCAGCGCCAGGAAAGTATTGGCCGAGCGATAACCACCCTGGCAGAAGGCGATGATGTTCTTGTCCGCTGTCACACCGCGGGATTCGTAAAGCGCGCGTACCTCGTCGGCCGGGCGAAAGGCGCCGTGTTCGTCCAGATGATCGCGCCAGAACACGTGCACGGCGCCCGGTACGGTGCCGACCCTCCGCGCCCGTTTCTCCGTGCCCTCGTACTCGGTGCGGCGGCGGACGTCGAGGATCACGCTCGCCGGATCGTCGATGGCGGCGGCCACGTCGAAGCGGGTTGCGAGGAACTCCAACCGCCGGCCGCCGATGAAGGGCGGTGGCGTGGGCGGTGCCTTGCCGGGATCGACCGGTGCCGCCGCCTCGCCCACTTTGACCAGCGGATTGCCGTCGGCAGTCCAGGCCGCGCTACCGCCGTCCAGCAGTTTTACGTGGGGATGGTCCAGTACCGTCAGCAGCCAGACGGCCCGCGCCGCGCGCTCGCCGCTTTCGTGATCATAGACCACCACCGGCTTGTCCCGGGACACCCCACGCGCGCCGAGCGGCCCCTGGAACATGGCCAGGAACGCCTCCAACGGCTCCGGCGCCGAGTTGTTCAGGCTGAAGCTGTAGATATCCAAATGTCGCGCGCCCGCGATATGCCCCAACGCGAAGTCCTCCGCCGGGCGCAGGTCGAGAATGGTCACGCGCTCCTGCACCTGCCTCGCTTCGGCGGGGGAGATCAGACGGTTGCGGTCGACATAGGTTCCAATCGTCATCGTGTTGTTCCTCGAACGCCCTCGATCCATTGCCAATGGTTGACGATGGCCCGATCGGGCGGTGTCATTCGGTGGGTTCGATGCCGTCCGCGAACCTCACGCCGCCCGCCGGTCCCAAAAAAGAAAACCCCCTGAAACCGGAACGATTTCAGGGGGTTGTTTGGTGGAGCCAGGCGGAATCGAACCGCCGACCTCTTGAATGCCATTCAAGCGCTCTCCCAACTGAGCTATGGCCCCTCGGGCGGCGCGAACCCTTGCCTGTGGCCGGCTCGCGCCAGCGCAAACTACGGATCGGCGCCCCGATGTTCAATGCTTTTTTCGCCCCTCCTTCGGCCGTGTCGGCGGATGCCGGGCAGGCTCAGAGTTGCGCTTCCTCGTCCTCCTCCTCGACGTCGTCGAGTGCTTCGGCCGCGTCCAACGCGTCGGGCGTGTCCTCGGCGTCGGCGTTCAGGTCGGTGGTCATCACACCCTCGAGACCATCGCCGTCGTCCTTGTCGATGGCGCCATCATCATCGTCGTCGTCATCGTTGCCGTCGAGCGCGGCGACTGCCTCGTCCAGCTCGTCCGCCGCCTCTTCTTCGACCACAGGAGCCGGCTTCGGCTTGGCCACAGGCTTCGCCGCCGGCTCGGACCGGGTCTTCTTGGTCTTGTTGAAGTCCGCGGCCGAGAACTTCGTCTCGCACTTCGGACAGACGATCGGTTCACGGGAGAAGTCGTAAAACTTCGCCCCGCAACTCGAACACAAACGCTTACTACCCCATTCCGGCTTTGCCACCCGCCGACTCCTCGAAGATGCCCACGAGATCGGCGCGCCAATTGCCATGTCGGCGGACGCCTGTCAATGCCGGCCGACCGACAATGATGCATCCCATTGAAAGGCTTGGCCGCGCGGAGGTCGGCGTGCTAGCAGCCTGTCGGACTTGAGCCGAGTTTCGAGATGAGATTCACTGTCACGGTCTGATTCTCTCCTGCGCGGTGATTTTGTGATGAGCAACTTTCGACAGGTTGACCGGGAGACCAGCTATCTTCTGCCGCCTTCGGTGGACGAATGGCTGCCTGATCGTCATCTGGCGCGCTTCGTGGTCGATGTGCTGGAGCAGCTGGATCTCTCTGCGTTCGTGAAGGCCTATCGTGGTTCGGGCTCGGCGGCGCATCACCCGAGCGTCCTGCTGGGCCTGCTGATCTACGGCTACGCGACGGGGGTGCATTCCAGCCGGAAGCTGGAGCGGGCGAGCTATGATTCGGTGGCCTTCCGCTTCATCGCGGCAAACGACCACCCCGACCACGACACGATCGCCACGTTCCGCCGTCGCTTCCTGCCGCTGATCGAGGGGCTGTTCGTGCAGGTTCTGCTGCTGGCGCGGCAGGCCGGCATGCTGCAACTGGGCACGGTGGCGCTGGACGGGACGAAGATCCATGCCGACGCGAGCCGGCACAGCGCCCTGTCGTGGCAGCGTGCGGGCGAGATCGAAGCCCGGCTGCGGGCCGAGGTGGCGGAGTTGATGGCGTTGGCGGAAGCGGCGGACCGGTCCGAGGTTCCCGACGGCATGAGCGTGCCGGAGGAGCTGGCACGGCGCGAGGACCGGCTGGCGGCGATCGCCGCGGCGAAGGCGGAGATCGAGGCGCGGGCGGCCGAGCGTCATGCGCGGGAGCAGGCGGAGTACGAAGAGAAGCTGGCAGCCCGCGAGGCGAAGGAAACGCGGACCGGCCGCAAGCCGGGCGGGCGGCCACCGAAGCCGCCGGAGCCGGGGCCACGGGCGAAGGACCAGGTCAACCTGACGGACCCGGACTCGCGCATCATGCCGGTGGCCGGCGGCGGCTTCGAGCAGTGCTACAACGCCCAGGCTGCGGTGGCCGCCGGCAGCCTGCTGGTGGTCAGCGCCGACGTGGTGCAGGCGGCGAACGACAAGCAGCAGATCGAACCGACGCTCGAAGCACTCGCCGGCCTGCCGGACGGGCTTGGCGAGGTCGAGACCCTGTTGGCGGACAGCGGCTACTTCAGCCAGGCCAACGTCGAGGCCTGCGGGGAAGCGGAGATCGCGCCGCTGATCGCGCTCGGCCGGGAGCACCACCATCTTTCCTGGCGGGACCGCTTCGCCGAGGCGCCGCCAGCGCCCGAGGATCCGACGCCGCTCGAGGCGATGTGCCATCGCCTGGCCACACCCGAGGGCCGGGCGCTCTACGCGCTTCGCAAGCAGACGCCGGAGCCGGTGTTCGGCATCATCAAATCGGTGATGGGCTTGCGTCAGTTCAGCCTGCGCGGCCTCGACAAGGCGAAGGGGGAATGGACCTTGGCCACGCTCTCCTGGAACATCAAGCGGATGTTCGTCCTCAGCCACGCCTGAACGGGCGGGCCAACCCGCGTTCGCAACTTCATGGGGGTAAATCCATGACATCGACGCCCGCCAAGCCAATTTTACCAATCCTTGCATGCCCGAGTCCGACAGGCTGCTAGAGAAGCCGCCGCCATGATCCCCTTCACCTCGCGTCCCACGACCTCGATTTCCGGCGAGATTTCCGTGCCGGGCGACAAGTCCGCCTCGCATCGTGCGTTGCTGCTTTCGGCGCTGGCCGTCGGGCGCAGCCGGGTTCGCGGATTGCTCGAAGGCGACGACGTGCTGGCGACCGCCGGCGCGTTGCGCGCGCTGGGCGCGGAGATCGTCCGCGAGGCCGACCACTGGCGTATCGACGGGGTCGGCATCGGCGGGCTGGAGGAGCCGGAAAACGTTCTGGATCTGGGGAATTCCGGCACCGGGGCCCGCTTGTTGATGGGTCTGCTGGCGAGCCATCCGCTGACCGCCGTGGTGACGGGCGATGCCTCGCTTCGCTCCCGTCCGATGGCACGGATCAGCACCCCGCTCGACCAGATGGGGGGCCGGTTCTTCTCCCGCGCGGGCGGGCGGCTGCCGATGACGGTGATCGGTGCCGAGGCGGTTATGGGCATCGACTACACGACCCCGGTGGCCTCCGCCCAGGTCAAGTCGGCGGTCCTGCTCGCCGGGCTCAACGCGCCGGGCACGACCATCGTTCGCGAGGCGAGCGCCACCCGCGATCACACCGAACATATGCTGCGTCATTTCGGCGCCGACGTGGAAATCGAGGCCTCGGCCGACGGCGGACGCGTGATTCGCCTGCACGGCCAGCCCGAGCTGACGCCGGCCGACGTGCAGGTGCCGG
This sequence comes from uncultured Alphaproteobacteria bacterium, assembly GCA_951812805.1. GTDB lineage: Bacteria > Pseudomonadota > Alphaproteobacteria > JASLMY01. The sequence goes on from CATOSZ010000008.1 coordinate 150,053, forward strand.
GGGACATTTCCTCGGCCGCCTTCCCCCTGGTTGCGGCGCTGATCGCGGGCGAGGGCGAGGTTGTCGTCCGCGATGTCGGGCTCAACCCGCTGCGCACCGGCTTGCTCGACACGCTGGTCGAGATGGGCGCCGATATCGAGATTACCAACGCGCGCACCCGCCAATTCGAGCCGGTGGGCGATCTGGTTGCCCGTGCCGGATCGCTGCAGGGCGTCACCGTGCCGGCGGCGCGCGTGCCCTCGATGATCGACGAGTATCCGATCCTCGCGGTCGCGGCGGCCTTTGCGAAGGGAACGACGGTCATGCGCGGCGCGCGCGAGCTTCGCGTGAAGGAGAGCGACCGCATCGCCGCGATGGCGCGCGGCTTGTCGGCCCTCGGCGTCGCGGTGGAGGAGGTCGAGGACGGCCTGATCGTCACCGGCGCCGGCGGCCGACCGCCGCCCGTGCGGCTGAACGCGCCGATCGCCACCGATCACGACCACCGCATCGCCATGTCATTCCTGGTTTTCGGCATCGGCGCCCGCGCGCCCATCGAGATCGACGATTGCCGGATGATCGACACGAGCTTTCCGGGCTTCGCGGCGATGATGAACGGCCTTGGCTGCGACATGGCCGAGGCGGACCGGGGCGGGGCGGCGGTATGATCATCGCCGTCGACGGGCCGGTGGCGGCCGGGAAGGGCACGTTGGCGCGCAGGCTGGCGGCGCATTACGGCCTCGCCTATCTCGACACGGGCGCGCTCTACCGGGCGGTCGGCCTCGCCCTGTTGGACGCCGGGCGTTCAGCCGACGATTCCGCCGCCGCGCTCGCCGCGGCGCGGGCGCTCGACCCGGCGAGGCTGGACGATCCCCGCCTGCGCGAGGAACGCGTCGGCGAAGCGGCGAGCCGAGTTGCGGCGATGCAGCCGGTACGCGATGCCCTGCTGGAGTTTCAGCGCGACGTCGCGGCACGGCCTCCGGGCGCCGTACTCGACGGGCGCGACATCGCCACCGTGGTCTGTCCCGATGCCGAGGTGAAACTTTTCGTCACCGCCAGCGCCGAGGCGCGTGCGCGCCGCCGCCACGCGGAACTGACCGCGCGCGGCGAGACGGCGGACCTCGACGAGGTGCTCGCGGACCTGCAACGGCGCGACGCCCGCGACCAGGCACGCGATGCCGCGCCGCTTCGCCCGGCGGCGGATGCCAGCTTGCTCGACACGACAAATTTGGATATAGAAGCGGCCTTCCGGGCCGCTCTCTCCCTCACCGAGGGCGCGTGCTAGATTCAGTCCGCCCGGATTAGAGACCACCCGACGCCGTCGGATCAGACGGTGTGAAACCAGAGGCGAACCGGAGCCAGCGAAATGGCCCGGCCCAGACCGCCGGAAGCAACCGGCCGGCCAGCAACCAGATGAAACGAGGATTACGCATGAGCCAGACCGACGTCGCGCCCGCCGTGGCCGACTCCATTCCCGCCGTCGACGACTTCGAAGCCCTGCTGGAAGAAAGCTTTATCGCTAGGGACAATCTCGAAGGCACTGTCGTCAAGGGCACGATCATCCACAAGGACGCCGATGCGGTCACCATCGACGTCGGCCTGAAGACCGAAGGCCGGGTGCCGATGCGGGAATTCTCCAAGGCGGGAGAAGACACGGAATTGAGTGTCGGCGACGTCATCGACGTCTACTTGGAGCGGATCGAGAACGCGCTCGGCGATGCGGTGCTGAGCCGTGACAAGGCCCGGCGTGAGGAGGCCTGGAACGTCCTCGAAGTCGCCTTCAACAAGAACGAGCGCGTCGAAGGCATGATCGTCAACCGGGTCAAGGGCGGCTTTACGGTCGACCTTTCGGGCGCCATGGCCTTCCTGCCGGGCAGCCAGGTCGACATCCGCCCGGTCCGCGACGTGACGCCGCTCATGGGTATGAAGCAGCCCTTCCAGGTGCTGAAGATGGATCGCCGGCGCGGCAACATCGTCGTCTCCCGCCGCGCGGTGCTGGAGGAGACCCGGGCGGAACAGCGCACCGAGTTGGTCGCCAACCTCTCCGACGGGCAGGTCCTCGAAGGCGTGGTCAAGAACATCACGGATTACGGTGCCTTCGTCGATCTCGGTGGCATCGACGGCCTTTTGCACGTCACCGACATGTCCTGGCGCCGCGTCAACCATCCGACCGAGGTGCTTTCGATCGGCGAGACGGTGCAAATCCAGGTCATCAAGGTCAATCCGGAAACCCAGCGCATCAGCCTCGGCATGAAGCAGCTGCAGCAGGATCCCTGGGACGGCATCGAGATCAAGTATCCGGCGCGCACCAAATGGACCGGCCGGGTCACCAACATCACCGACTATGGCGCCTTCGTGGAGCTCGAGGCCGGTGTCGAGGGCCTGGTGCACATCTCCGAGATGAGCTGGACGAAGAAGAACGTCCATCCGGGCAAGATCGTTTCGACCAGCCAGGAAGTCGAGGTCATGGTGCTGGAGGTCGATCCCGACAAGCGGCGTATCAGCCTCGGCCTGAAGCAGTGCATGGACAATCCCTGGACGATTTTCGCCGACAAGCACGCCGTCGGCTCTACCGTCGAGGGCGAGGTCAAGAACATCACGGAGTTCGGCCTCTTCGTCGGTCTCGACGACGACATCGACGGCATGGTCCATCTCTCGGACCTCGACCGGAACCGTCCGGGCGAACAGGCGCTCGCCGAATATCGCAAGGGCGACGTGGTGCAGGCCAAGGTCCTGGACATCGACATCGACAAGGAGCGGATCAGCCTCGGCGTCAAGCAGCTCGACCAGGATCCGTTCAGCGCTGCGGACGAGTTGAAGCGTGGCGACGTCGTGACCTGCACGATCGTTCAGGTGACCGACAACGGCATCGAGGTGACGATCGCCGATGGCCTGAAGGGCTTCATCCGCAAGTCGGATCTCAGCCGCGATCGCAGCGAGCAGCGCCCCGAGCGCTTCGCCGTCGGCAGCAAGATTGATGCCCTCGTCACCAACCTCGATCGTTCGCAGCGCCGCCTCGGTCTCTCGATCAAGGCGCGCGAGGTGCGGGAGGAGAAGGAGGCCGTCGAGCAGTATGGCTCCACCGACTCCGGCGCCAGCCTCGGCGATATCCTGGGCGCGGCGATCAACCGGGCCCGGCGCGAGTCGGAAGAGCGGGACGGTGATGACGATGACGCCGGCCAGCCCGAAGAGGTCGCGGCCAGTGCCGAGGCCGCGATTGAGCCCGAGGCCGCTAGTGAGCCCGAGGCCGCCAGTGAGCCCGAGGCCGACGCGGCGGAAGCAAGCACGGGCGAAGGGGATGACGCGGCACCGGAGAAGGTCTGAACCGGGCATCCGGAACCTGGGCTGAGGGCATGGCGTGGATAGCGGAGCCCTGATCGATCGCCACCGGCTGAAGCGGCGGCTCGTCATTTGGCGAACCGTCGCGGTGCTGGCCCTCGTCGCGCTCGCCCTCTCCCTCGTCGGCGTCGCATTTACCGACGAAGCGGGTCCCCGCATCGCCCGGTTGTCGATCAACGGGCTGATCTACGAGGACAGCCGCAGGGAAGCGGTGCTCGACGACCTCGTCGACGACGAGAAGACGGCGGCCGTCATCATCCGCATCAACAGCCCCGGCGGGACCACGACGGGGAGTGAGGCGCTGTTTCGCAACATTCGCCGTGTGGCGGAGAAGAAGCCCGTCGTCGCGGTTGTCGGCACGCTCGGGGCCTCGGGCGGTTATATCGCCGCAATCGGCGCCGACCATATCATCGCCCGCGAAACCTCGATCACCGGCTCGATCGGCGTGATCCTGGAGACGGCGGAATTCTCCGGTCTGATGGAGAAGCTCGGTATTACCGCCGAACAGGTGAAGAGTGGCCCGCAAAAAGGCCAGCCGACCACGACGGCGCCGATGACGGCGGAAACCCGCGCGGCGATGCAGGCGATGATCGTCGACGCCTTCGAGTGGTTCAAGGGGCTGGTGGCCGAGCGGCGCGGGCTCTCGGAGGAGGAACTGGTTCTCGTCACCGACGGCCGCGTCTTCACCGGCAGGCAGGCGCTGGCCCGTAAATTGATCGACGGAATCGGCGGCGAGCGGGAGGCGATCCGTTGGCTGGAGGAGACGCGCGAGGTTCCCGGGGACCTACCGGTCGTCGAGGTCGAGTATCTCGAGCCGCCGCCCTTGATCGACCGCCTGACAGCGCGGCTGGCTGGAAAAGTCTTGTCCTTTCAACCACTTATGCTTGACGGGTTGCGGTCGGTCTGGCACGTTCGTTGAACCCGACGGAAGAGAGGCGGGACCGGCGTCAGGGAGGGGCCGATGATAAAATCGGAGTTGATCCAGCGGTTGGCCGAGGCCAATCCACATCTCTATCAGCGCGATGTCGAGCGGATCGTTTCGACCGTGTTCGAAGAGATCGGCGCCGCGCTGCAGCGCGGTGACCGGGTCGAACTCCGAGGCTTCGGCGCCTTCTCGGTAAAGCGCCGCCCCGCCCGCATCGGCCGCAATCCACGCACCGGCGAACAGGTTCAGGTGGCGGAGAAGCATGTGCCGTTCTTCAAGTCGGGCAAGGAATTGCGCGAACGCTTGAACACCGAGGATGGCGAATAGGGCCGCCCGGCGGGGAGACATCGGGGTTGAGAATTCTGAGCTGGATCGTGCTGCTGCCGTTGGCGTTGATCGTCATCGCGCTGGCCGTGGCCAATCGCGGGACCGTCACCATCAGCCTGTGGCCGCTGCCCGTCGATTTCGCCCCCCAGCTCTGGCTGCTGGTCATGGTCTTCGCCGGGCTCGGTCTGTTGGGCGGTTTGCTCGTCGGATTGAACAAGTCCGTTCGCTGGCGGGCGCGGGCGCGCCGGGCCGAAGCGGAAGTGGCCAGGCTCGAGGGCGCGCTTGAGCATGAACGCGCTTCTGCAGGCGGCGCCGGCACGATGACGCCTGCCGCCCGCCCGGCCGGCGCTCTCTCCGGGCCGCCGGCGCGTGCGGCCTGAGGATCGATATCGCCGTATCTTCGCTACCCCCCGGCCCAGCGATCTGCTATGAAGGCGCCGCCCGGGAAACGGGCGCCAACTCCGACGAGCCAGCGATCTTCACGCCGATGCGAAGCCCCTTCTTCTGCGCCATCGACACCACCGACCCGGACCGGGCGGCCAGCCTCGCCGAGGTCGCCGCCGCGGCCGGCGGCGGGATCAAGATCGGCAAGGAATTCTTCACCCGCCACGGGCCCGAGGGCGTGCGGCGCCTGTGCTCTGGCGGCGAGGCGCCGCTGTTCCTCGACCTCAAGTTCCACGACATTCCCAACACCGTCGCCGGCGCGGTGCGCGCGGCGCTTGCTCTGGCGCCGGCGATCTTGAACGTGCATGCCGCCGGCGGCCGGGCGATGCTGAACGCGGCACGCGAGGCGGTGGAGACGGCGGGCGCGGATCGGCCGAAGCTCATCGCCGTTACGGTACTCACCAGCCTGGACGCGGACGATCTGTCAGAAATCGGCCTCGCCGGCCCGGTGGAGACGCGGACCCTGGCGCTCGCCCGGCTGACGCGGGCGTGCGGCCTCGACGGCGTGGTCTGCTCGCCACGGGAAATCGCGCCGCTCAGGGCGGCGCTTGGCCCAGACTTTCTGCTCGTCGTGCCGGGCGTGCGACCGGCCGGTGCGGCGCTCGGCGATCAGAAGCGGGTGATGACGCCGGGGGAGGCGCTGCGTGCCGGGGCCGACCATCTCGTCGTCGGCCGGCCGATCAGCGCTGCCGAGGATCCCGCCGCCGCCGCGCGCGCCATCGCGGCGGAGCTGGCCGAGGCGGCGGCATGAGCGTCCAGGCCAAGATCTGCGGCATTCGCGACGAAGAGGCCCTGCGGGTGGCCGTCGACGGCGGCGCGGCGCTGATCGGCTTCGTCTTCTATCCCCCGTCGCCACGGTCCCTCGATCCGACCGCGGCGGGCGCGCTCGCCCGCCGGGTGCCGGCGGAGGTGCGGCGGGTTGGTCTTTTCGTCGACGAAACGGACGCGGCGATCGACGCCGTACTGGCCGAGGTCGACTTGGACATGCTGCAGTTTCACGGCGCCGAGCCGCCGGAGCGGGTGGCCGAGGCCCGGGCACGCTTCGAACGCCCCGTGGCGAAGGCGATCTCCGTCGCCGCGCGCGAGGACATCGAGCGGGCCGGCGCCTACGAGGAGGTCGCCGACCTGTTGCTGTTCGACGCCAAGGCGCCAAAGCGCATGGCGGACGCGCTGCCGGGCGGCAACGGCTTGATATTCGATTGGAATTTGCTGGCGGGCCGCGATGGCGCGCGGCCGTGGATGCTGTCGGGCGGGCTCGACGCGGACAACGTCGCCGAGGCGGTGCGGATTTCCGGCGCGCCGATGGTCGACGTTTCTTCCGGCGTCGAGACGGTGCGCTGGCAGAAGGACCCGGCCTTGATCAAGGCCTTTCTCGACGTCACCAACACGCTGTGAGGTAGCCTGCCGTGGCCATTGAAAAACCGAACTCCTACCGTGCCGGACCGGACGAGGCCGGGCGTTTCGGCATTCACGGCGGCCGGTTCGTCGCCGAAACCCTGATGCCCCTGATCTTGGAGTTGGAGAGCGCTTATGAGGCGGCCAAGGCGGATCCCGCCTTCCAGGCCGAACTCGACGACTACCTCGAGCATTACGTCGGCCGGCCGAGCCCGATGTATTTCGCCGAGCGGCTGACCGAGCATTTCGGTGGCGCCAAGATCTACTTCAAGCGCGACGAGCTGAACCACACCGGGGCGCACAAGATCAATAACTGCATGGGGCAGATCCTGCTGGCCCTGCGGATGGGGAAGACGCGGATCATCGCCGAGACGGGCGCGGGCCAGCATGGCGTCGCGACGGCTACGGTGGCGGCGCGCTTCGGTCTGCCCTGCATCGTCTATATGGGCGAGACGGATATCGAGCGGCAGAAGCCCAACGTCTTCCGCATGCGCCTGCTGGGCGCGGAGGTCCGCGCGGTTACCAGTGGCTCGCGGACCTTGAAGGACGCCTTGAACGAGGCGCTGCGCGATTGGGTGACCAACGTCGAGGATACCTTCTACATCATCGGCACCGCGGCCGGCCCGCATCCCTATCCAGAGCTGGTGCGCGACTTCCAGGCCGTGATCGGACGCGAGGCGAAGGCGCAGATGCTGGCGGCGGAGGGCCGGCTGCCGGACACGCTGGTCGCCTGCATCGGCGGCGGCTCCAATGCCATCGGCCTGTTCCATCCCTTCCTCGACGATACCGACGTGGCGATCTACGGGGTCGAGGCGGCGGGCCGGGGCATCGAGACGGGCGCGCATGCCGCCTCGCTCACGGCCGGCTCGCCCGGCGTGCTGCATGGCAACCGCACCTATCTGCTGCAGGACGACGACGGCCAGATCATCGAGGCGCACTCGATTTCCGCCGGTCTCGACTATCCCGGCATCGGGCCCGAGCATTCCTGGCTGAACGATATCGGTCGGGTGCAGTACGTCACGGCAACGGACGACGAAGCGCTCGAGGCCTTCCAGCTCTGCAGCAAGCTGGAAGGGATCATTCCGGCGCTGGAGCCGGCCCACGCGCTGGCCCATGTCGCCAGGATCGCGCCGAGCCTGCCGAAGGACCACATCATCTGCATGAACATGTGCGGGCGCGGCGACAAGGACATCTTCACCGTGGCCGACGCCCTGGAGGTGACGCTGTGAGCGGCGGGGCGGAACGGATCGCGGCCCGCTTCCAGGCGCTTCGTGCCGAAGGTCGCGCGGGCCTGATCACCTTTTTGACGGCGGGCGATCCGAACTACGAGGTGGCGCGCGACATCCTCTTCGGCCTGCCGGAGGCCGGCGTCGACCTGATCGAGATCGGCATGCCGTTCACCGACCCGATGGCCGACGGTCCGACCATCCAGCTCGCCAGCCGGCGGGCGTTGGACGCCGGCATGACGGTCACACGGACCCTGGAGCTCGTCACCGAGTTCCGCGCCCGCGACCGGGAAACGCCGATCATCCTGATGGGCTATTACAACCCGATCCATCACCGCGGCGTCGACAAATTCCTGGCCGAGGCGGGGGCGGCGGGCGTCGACGGCATGATCATCGTCGACCTGCCGCCGGAGGAGGACGCGGAACTCTGCCTGCCGGCATTGCAGGCCGGCCTAAGCTTCATCCGCCTGGCGACGCCGACGACGGACGATGCGCGCCTGCCCGCGGTCCTCACCAACACCTCGGGCTTTGTCTACTACGTCTCCTATACCGGCATTACCGGCGCTCGGACCCTCGACGAAGCTCAGGTCGCCGCGTCGTTGGCCCGTCTGCGCCGGCACACGGAGCTGCCGCTGGCGGTCGGCTTCGGCATTCGTGAACCGGAACAGGCCGCCGCCGTCGCCCGGGTGGCGGATGCGGTGGTTGTCGGCTCCGCCCTGGTCGATATCATCCGCGGGGCGGCGGAGTCCGATGGGGGCATCGATGCCGGCCTGCCGGGCCGGGTCCATGACGCGGTGCGGGCGCTGGCGCGTGGTGTCAGGGGTGCACGAATGGGCGGTGAAGGGTAGGATTTCCAGTCATGAACTGGCTCACGAATTTCGTCCGGCCGAAGATCCGCGCCCTCGTTCGTCGCAAGGAGGTGCCGGACAAGCTTTGGATCAAGTGTTCCGACTGCGGTCAGATGCTGCATCACAAGGCGGTGGCCGAGGCGAACTTCGTCTGTCCCGAGTGCGATCATCATATGCGCCTCGGCGCGCGCGATCGCTTCAAAGGCCTGTTCGACGACGGGGTCTTCGCCGAACTGGCGGTGCCCGCGGTGCCGGCCGACCCCCTGAAGTTCCGTGATTCCAAACGCTATGTCGACCGGCTGAAGGATACCCGGGCGAAGACCGGGCAGGACGACGCCGTGGTCGTCGGGCGCGGCCGGATGGGTGGACACGCCGCCGTCGTCGCCTGTCAGACCTTCGAGTTTCTCGGCGGCTCCATGGGCATGGCCGCGGGCGAGGCGGTGATCGCCGCCGCCCGCGCCGCGATCGAGGACGATGCGGCGTTGATCGTCGTCACGGCGGCGGGTGGTGCGCGCATGCAGGAAGGCATCCTCTCCCTCATGCAGATGCCGCGCACGACCATCGCCGTGCAGATGGCACGTGAGGCCGGGCTGCCCTACATCGTCGTGCTGACCGATCCGACCACGGGGGGCGTCACCGCCTCCTACGCCATGCTGGGCGATATCACCATCGCCGAGCCTGGCGCGCTGATCGGCTTCGCCGGGCCCCGGGTGATCGAAAGCACGATCCGCGAGCAGCTGCCCGACGGCTTCCAGCGGGCCGAGTACCTGCTGGAACACGGCATGATCGACATGGTCGTCCACCGCCACGAATTGCGCGAGACTTTGGTTCGCATCGTCGGCCTGCTGCGCAATCGCGATACCCGGATGAGCGAGGTGCCGGACATTGAGGCAGCGGATCCGGAACCTGTCCTGCCGGAGCCGGAGATCGTCGAGGACGATGCCGTGGCCGTCGAGGCGATTCCGGTCGAATCGGATGTCGAGGCGCCGGACCCGGAAGACGACACCGTCGTCGAGGTGACGGCAACCGACGAAGGCGAGGCGGTCGACCCGCCGGAGGCGGAACCAGATGACATCGAGGTCCCGGTGGCGGTGGAACCCGTGTCCGGAGACGAGACCGAAGTCGAAGTCGAACCCGAAGCCGTGGTCGACGAAGAGACGCCGCCTGTCGATCCGGAGCTCGAGATCCCCGAGCCGGTCGCCGAGGACGGGGCGCCCAAACGGCCCGATGCCTGAGGCGGCCGGGGACGAGGGCCTGGCCGGTGCGCTGCGTCGTATGGAGGCCTTGCATCCCCGCGTCATCGATCTGACGCTCGGCCGGATCGAACGTCTGCTGGCCGCCCTCGACCATCCCGAACGCCGGCTGCCGCCGGTGGTGCATGTCGCCGGTACCAACGGCAAGGGATCGACGATCGCCTATATGCGTGCCGGCCTCGAGGCGGCGGGTTACCGGGTGCATGTCTACACTTCGCCCCATCTCGTGCGCTTCAACGAGCGGATCCGCCTCGCCGGTGCGATCATCGCGGACGATCATCTGCGCGAGCTGATCGAACGGGCCGAAACCGTCAACGACGGCGCCGAGATTACGTTCTTCGAGATCACCACGGCCGTGGCCTATCTGGCGTTTGCCGAGACGCCGGCGGACATTCTGTTGCTGGAAACCGGCCTCGGTGGCCGGCTTGACGCGACCAACGTCATTCCCGCCCCGGCGCTGTCCGTCATCACGCCGATCAGCCTCGATCATCAGCAGTTTCTCGGCGACAGTTTGCTGGAGATCGCCGGCGAGAAGGCTGGGATCCTGAAGGCCGGGACGCCGGCGGTGTTCGGCCCGCAATCGGCCACCGTCCTCGACGTGCTGCAGGCCCGGGCCCGGGGACTGGGCCTGCAACCCATGACCCATGGTGCCGGCTGGCGGGCGCGGCTGGAGGCGGGAAAGCTGATCTATCAATCGGCGGCGGGTGAACGGGTGTTTCCCCGCCCCGGTCTGGCGGGCGCCTATCAGGCGGAGAATGCCGGCCTCGCCGTCGCGGCGCTCAGTCGGTTGACGGCCTTCGAGGTCGACGACGCGGCGATCGGCCGGGGTTTCGAACAGGTGGAATGGCCGGCGCGCCTGCAACGTCTCACGCAGGGGCCTCTGATCGACGCGGGCCCCGCGGGGATGGAGCTATGGCTCGACGGCGGCCATAACGCGGGCGCCGGCGCGGCATTGGCGGCGACCCTGCTCGACTGGACCATCGACGACCTGGTGCCCCGACCCCTCTATGTCGTGTTCGGGATGGTGGTCTCGAAGGACCCGGCGGGCTTCCTCGGCCCGCTGGCGGCGCTGTCGCCGAAACTCGCCTATGTGACGATTCCGGGCGACCACCAGAACCTGGCGGCGGACGTCGCCTGCGAGGCGGCGCGTGGCCTCGGCCTCGACGTGCGCGAGATGGGGGACCTGGCCGGGGCGATGGCCTGGATCGAAGCCGAAACGGCGCGCACGGGCGTGCCGCCGCGCGTCCTCATCGCCGGCTCGCTCTATCTCGCGGGTGTGGTTCTGGCCGAGAACGCCTGACGCGTCGACGCCACGTCGATCAGATCGACGAATTGATCCATTCGACGATCTTGCTCTTCGGCGCGGCGCCGACCTTGGTCGAGGCCACTTCACCGTCCTTGAACAGGATCAGCGTCGGAATGCCGCGGACCTGGTACTTGGCGGGCGTCGAGGGATTATCGTCGATATTGATCTTGGCGACGGTCAATTTACCGCCCATTTCGCTGGCGATTTCCTCCAACGCGGGCGCGATCTGTTTGCAGGGCATGCACCATTCGGCCCAGAAATCGACGAGCACTGGCTCATTCGAGTTGAGGACGTCCTGATCGAAGGATGAATCGCTGACGGGCTTGCTGGTCATGGGTTTTCCCCTGATGTCTTGCGGTTGTTTCGCCTCCCGGCCCGCACGCGGGCCCTTGCTCGAAAGGTAGGTGGCGGCGCGGGGGTCGTCAAGGCAGGTGGCGGTCGAGCAGCGCGTCGGGGATTGCCATCAGCCGGGGCGCCGCGGTCCACAGCAGGGCGGCGCGCAGGCGGCGGTCTGGATAGACCTCGGCCAGCAGGGCCCGATAGAGCGCGAGCTGCGCGAGATAGGTCCGGGAGACGTCGGCGGCCGCCGTAGGGGGCGGCCGGTTGCTCTTGTAGTCCACGATCAGCACCGCCTCGTCCGTGACCGCCAGGCGGTCGATCTGGCCGGTGACGACGTGCCCGCCGACCAGGCCGGTGATCGGAACCTCCGCCCGGCTGCCGGGCGCGAAAAGGGGGGCGAAGGCGCCGTCCTCCAATACCGCCAGGGCCTCGGCTGCGAGGTCGCCGCGCGCGGCGTCGTCCGTCACGCCGGCGCGAATCAGCAGCCGCTCGGCGAGGGCGGCGCGTTCGGCGGGGGCGACGTCCGGCATGTGTTGCAGCAGGCGATGCAGCAGATTGCCCCGGCGGAAGCGGGCGGCTTGCCCCGGGCCGAGGGGCGAGGCCACCGGCGGCGCCTCCGCTTCGACGCCGGATGGGGCGAGGGGTCGCGGCGGCACCGGTTCGGCCGGCGCCGGTGCCTCCAGCCAGTCCGGTCGCGGTTGCACCGCAATTGACTGGTCTTCGGGTTCGGCCTTTCGCACGGCGTCGGCCAGTTGGGGCGTTTCGTAGCGCAGCATCTCGCGCCCGTCGCCGAGTGATACGGGCCGGCCGAGGCGTGCCATCGCGCGGGCGATCAGGTCGTACCAGCAGCCCTCCGGCAGCGTCTTGTGAACCTGCCAACCGGCGACGTACAGCCGGTCGCGCGCCCGGGTCATCGCGACGTAGAGCAGGCGGCGATATTCGCGTTCCCGCTCCCGCGTGGCGGCGGCCTTCAGCTCGTTGCAATGGTCCGGTTCGATCCGCGTGCGCGGCACCCAAAAGAGCAGTTCGCGCTCATCCGCGCCCACCCCGTCGTCGAAATAGAGCGGCAGGTCCGGGCGTGGCTTGCGCACGGTATCGGCCAGGATGACGATCGGCGCCTCCTGCCCTTTGGCACCGTGCACGGTCATGATGCGAACCTCGCCCCGGCCGCGATCCAGGTCGCGTTTGACCTCGCCGCGCCCGGTCTCGATCCAGTGCAGAAGGCCCTGTAGCGAGGGCGTGTGCTGTTGCTCGTGCGCCAGGGTCAGCGCGAGGAATTCGTCGATCGCCTCGTCGGCCTCGCGGCCCAACCGTTCCAGCAGCCGTCGCCGGCCGCCGTCGACGTCCAGAACGGTCGAGAAGAATTCGTAAGGCGCCGTGAAGTCGCCCGCCGCCCGCCAGGCGGCGAGCCGGCGGTACGCCTCCGCCAATTCCGCATCGCCCGGGGCGCGGCGGATCAGGCTGCGCCAGAGGTTGTGGCCTTTCGCGCGGTCATGGGCGCAGCGATAGAGTGCCGCCTCGTCGAGCCCGACCAGCGGGCTTTTCAGCAAGGCGGCGAGGTTGAGGTCGTCCTCCGGCAGCAGCGTGAAGCGGCCGAGCGCCAGCAGGTCCATCACCGCCAGTTGCTCCGCCAGCACCATGCGATCGATGCCGGCGACAGGCACCTGTTTTTGTTTCAGGCGGCGGACCACCTCGTCGATGAAGGGGCCGCGGCGTTGGACCAGGATCATGATGTCGCCGGGCTCGATGGGCCGGCCCTCGGCGGCCAGTTCCTCGCCCCTCTCAAGCCAGCCGCGAATTCGCGTGGCGATGTCTTCGGCGAGACGGACGAGGGGCGGGGCTACACGCTCCTGCGCCACCGGCGGGGCCCAGGTGTCCGCGGTCTCGGCCTCCTCCGGTACCTCGGGCGGCCAGAGTTCGACCAGCCCGCCGTCGGCGCGACGGAACGGTTCGTGCCGGTCCGTCGTGCCGGGCGCGATGACACCATCGCGTGCCGCCTCGTCGGCGAAGACCTCGTCCACGATATCGAGCACCGCAGGCGTCGAGCGGAAGGACAGGATCAGATCGACCGGGCGCAGCGCTTCGCCGACCGCGCCGGCGCGGGACTGGAAATGGCTCTCCATATCGATGAAGCCCTGCGGATCGGCCCGCTGGAATCCGTAGATCGATTGTTTGGGGTCGCCGACGGCGAACACGGTGCGGCGGGTCTCCCTTGCGCCCTCGCCGGAGAAGAACTCCTCCGCGATGGCGCGGACGATCTCCCACTGTTCGGGATTGGTGTCCTGCGCCTCGTCGATCAGCACGTGGTCGATGCCGCCGTCGAGCTTGTAGAGCACCCAGGGCGCACGGGCGGGATCGGCCAGCAGGTTGCGGGTCGCCAGGATCAGGTCGTCGAAGTCGACCAGCCCACGCCGACGCTTCTCGTCCTCGTAACGGTCGATCAGCCGGAGGCCGAGACCGAGCACCGCGGCGCTGGCCTCGACCACCGCGAGGGCGCGAAGCTTCTGATCGAGGGCGACGATGCGCGCCTGCTCGCCGGCCAGCAGGTCCGCCGCTTCCGGCGCGATTGCCAGCGTCTGCTTGGTGACCAGGCGGGCACGTGGTGCGCCGTCGGCCGTCAGGAAGACGTTCATATAGTCGTCCAGGGCCTCGACCCTTTCCCCGGGTTGCTCGAGCCAGGCCGCGATCCGCGCGGCCGATTGGCGGTCAGTCTTGGATCCCTCCGCCATCGCTTCGGCGATACGATAGAGCTCCGCCCCGTCGAACGACTCTTCGGCGACGGCGTGGCGCCTGACGCCGTCGGGATCGTCGTCGGGGGCGAGGCCGAGGCGGGCGCGCATGGCATCGAGGACGTCGTTCAGGCCGCCACCGCCCCCGCCCCCGCCCCCGCCCCCGCCCCCGCCCCCGCCCCCGCCACTGCCACTGCCACTGCCACTGCCCCCGCCACTGCCCCGGGCCAGGCGCTGGAGACGTGCCCGCTCCGCCGTCAGCGTGCGCATCAGCCCCATGTAGCGTTCCTCGTCGACATGGGCGGCGAGCACGGCGCTGCGGCCGCCGCCGGCGGCGACATCCTCCGCCAGCACCCGTTCGCGCGCCTCGGCCAGCAGCTCGTCGGCCGTACGTTCGTCCAGAACGGCGAAATGCGGGGGCAGCAGCGCCTCGATCGGAAAGCGGGCCAGCAGGGACTGGCAGAAGGCGTGAATGGTCTGGATCGCCATGCCGCCCGGCGAGTCCAGCACCCGGCAGAACAGGCGGCGGGCGAGGTCGGTGTCGTGCAGCTCGCCCGGCCGGCCGGTCAGCTCGAACAGCGCGTCTCGCAGCGCCACATCGTTCATCACCGCCCACTCCCCCAGCCGTCGGTGCAGCCGGTTGGCCATTTCCGCCGCCGCGGTCTTGGTGAAGGTCAGGCAGAGGATGCGTTCCGGCGGCGCGCCGGCCAGCATCAGCCGCAATACGCGTGAGGTCAGCACGTGTGTCTTGCCGGTGCCGGCGGAGGCGGAAACCCAGCTCGAAGTTTCCGGATCGCTCGCCATCGTCTGGCGGTCGATCGCCGGTATCGGAGCGGGGGAGCCCGTCGTCGGTGGCCGGGTCATTCTCCGCCCTCCGCCACGCCGCCCCATTCCGCCAGGCGGGCGAGGTGGCCATAGTCCGAGAAACGGGGCGCCGCGCGTGGCCGGGGCCGGGCGCGATAGGGGGTTTCGGGATCGTCAAAGGCGACGACGAGACCGGCGAGGCCGGCCCGCGCCGCCTCGGCCGCATCCTCCGCGTCGAGCTTCAAGGTCCGCACCCGTCCCGCCGGCTGGCCTCCGCCGAGTTGCCAGTAGGCGAGGCCGTCGACGCGTCCCGCCGGCACCCCGTCGAAGCCGCCCGCCCGCGCGATCGCCGCCTCGAGAGGCAGTTGCGGGGCGAAGCCTTGGGCGACCTCCCGCTCGCCGGGCGGCTGCCCGGTCTTGTAGTCGATGACGATCAGTCCGCCGTCGCTGGCCCGATCGATGCGGTCGGCGCGCGCGACCAGGGTGAAGTCGCCGCCCGGCCCCGGCAGCACCAGGCGCCCTTCCGCCTCGTTGCCGAGCGGGCGCGCCTCGGCCCGATGGCCTCGTTCATGGGCGATGAACCATTCCGCCACCCGCTCGAAGCGAGGCCACCAGAAGGCGCGAATTCCCGGGCGGCGCAGCAGATCGCCGAATGCCGTGCGGCCGTGTTCCAGCAGACGGGCGAGCGCGTCGTCGGGCACGTCGTCCGGATAGTCGCGGGTAAAGGCCTCGAGGGCCGCGTGAATGGCGCTGCCCCGGTCGGCCGCGCCCGCATCGGCATCGATCTCGTCGAGCGCACGCAGCCCCAGGATATGGCGGGCGTAGATCGCATAGGGGTCACGCATCCAGGTTTCGATCTGCGTCGCGGAGAGGCTGCGCGGCCGGGCGGCGAGCGGCGGGCGCGGCGCGGGCGGCGGGGTCGGCGCATAGCGGGTCGGCGCCGAAAGATCCTCGCGCCAGGCCTCCCAGCCGGGTATCGGTGCGCCCCAGGCGGTGAGCCCGGCCCCCGCCGCCACGACATCGAGCCGGGTCAGCCAGCGCGACGGTACGGTTTCCGTCCCTTCGACCTTCTGTGCCCGTGTCAGCACGACATGCGGGGCCGAGGCCGCCTGAACGAAGTCGTGCGCGGCGAGACCGATGCGCCGTTCGGGCGAGGGCAGGCCGGCGCGGGCGCGCATGGGTCGGCTGAGCCACGGGTCGACCTCCGCCTCCGCCGGCCACACCCCTTCGTTCAGGCCGCTCAGGACCAGCATGTCGACGGCTTGCAGGCGCGCCTCCAGCGGTCCCCAGATGTGCAGCCGGGGGTGGCGGCCGTGCGTCGGGCGGACGACCCGGCCGGCCATCAGCTCCGCGAACATGGCCGGATGGCCGGCGGCTTCGACAGGGCGGAGGCCGGGCGCCGCTTCGCCGATCTCGTACGCTAGATCGCCCGCCGCCTCGCCCGCCCTGCCGTCCCAGAGGAGGGGGCGGGCGTTCTCGTCACGGCTCAGGGCCTCGGCGGCGGCGAAGTGGGCCTCGGCCAGATCCTCGAAACGGGCCTGGCCGGCCTGGACGAGCGCCTGGTACGGTGCGGCTGCCGCTTCCAACCGGTCCAGCAGCGGATGCAGGGCGCGCGTCGCGCCATCGTCGTCGCGGAGCAAGTCGCGCAGCCCCCGAAGGCCGGCCGCCGGGCGGGACCCCCTGAGCGCACGCAACTCCAAGCCACGTGCCCGGGCCCGCGCGCGGGCCGGCGTCATGCCGGCGCGAAACAACGGATGCTTCATCAAGGCCAACAGGGGGACCGGCGCGAACGCGGCGGCCATGGCTTCGGCCACCAGGCGAAGGAACACGCCGACAGGGGTGCGGGCGAGCGGCAGGCCGGCGGAATCGTCGATCTCCACCCCCCAGCGGCGCAGCAGCACGACGACCCGGCGTGCCAGCTCCCGGTCCGGCGTCACCAACGCGGCGGTGGCGCCCGGTCGCTCCAGCGTCTCGCGCAGGCGCAGGGCGATGATCTCCGCCTCCTCGCGCGAGCTCAGGCAGACGTGCCGCTCGAACCCGTCGACCGCTTCGGCGGGCAGCGCCGGCAACGCCCGCCAGGCCTGGCTGGTTTCCGCCGGGCGCATGGCCTCGCGCAGGAGGTGGGCGCGGTGACCGGCGGCGGCGGTGGGCGCGAGCGACCAGGGCCAGGGGCGCACCGCGTCACGGTCGACCTCCAGGCGGGCGAGAAGCTGTTTCAGGCCGCCTTGATGATGGCCTTCGCCGAGGGCGGCCCAGCTTTCGGGATCGAGTTCCGCGTCGAGGCCGGGCAGGACCACGGCGCCCTTGGGCAGGCGGGCGACGACGTCGAGCAGTTCCGCCGTCGCCGGGATGCTGCCGGTCGACCCCGCGGCGATGACGGGCGCGTCGGGTGGTGCCCGGCGCCAGGCCTCGGCCCGCCGGCGGATCATGGCGTTGCGCCGCGCCACCCCTTCCATCGCGCCCTCCGCGTCCAGCAGGCCGCGCCACGGCGCGTCGAGGATCTGCAGGAAGGCGAGGGTCTGGCGCCAGTGGTCGGCGAACTCGTCCGGCACAAGGTCGCGCAGGTCCTCGAGGCTTCGGTCCTCGCGGGCGAGCAGGTCGAGCAGGCGGGCGAGATCGCCGGCGAGGCCGAGGGCGCGGGCGGCGTCCAACCGGCCCATCACGCCGCTGCCGCGGACCAGCTCCGCCAGTAAGAGCTGGCGCCGGGCCGGGCTCGGCGCCGGTGGGAGGTCGAGGGCGAGCGGGTCCTCGAAGGCCTCGACCAGCAGTTCGTCCTCGTCCCCGTCGCCGAGAGGGCGCAAAGTCGGCAGCAGCATCGCCCGGCCCGCACTCCGGCGCAGGAAGGCTTCGGCGAGCGCGCGGCAGGCGCGCCGGGTCGGCAAGAGGACCGTCATCGCCGACAGCCGGCCCGGATCGCCCTCGGCCATGGCGAGCAGACCGCGGGCGAGGTCGTCGAGGAAGGGCGCGCCGGGGGGGATCGAATAGAGGGTGGGCGCGTCGCTCATCCGGCGACGTCTCGTTCGCCGAGGGCGCGGCGCGCGGCCTCGAGATTTTCCGGCGTCTTCAGGTTCAGCCAACGCCCGTCGTGCGCCAGTCCGAACAGGCGGCCGGCCGCCGCGGCCCGGTCGTAGAGCAGATTGAGCGAGAAGGGCACCGCCTCGGTACCGGCGAAGAGTTCGGGCCGGAGGATCTGCACGCCCGTGAAGACGTACGCCGCCGTTTCGCCGCGGCCGCGGCGGGCGAGGCGACCGTCGGACCGCAGATGAAAGTCGCCGGCCCCGTCATAGCCGACCGCCTGCGAGACGGGATGCAGCAGGAGCAGGGCGTCCATGCGATTCCCATCAAAACACCGTGACAATCGCTCGAGCGCCGGGCGCTCACCGTCGAGCCAGAGCGAGATCGCGTTGACGACGAAAAAGGGCCGGGGACCGAGGGTGTCGAGCGCGCGGCGCACGCCGCCACCCGAATCGAGCAGCCGGTCGCTCTCGTCGGAAAAGGTGATGCGTGGCGTCGACCGGCCCGCCAAATGCTCGCGAACTCGATCCGCCCGGTGGTGCAAATTGACGACGGCATGCCCGACGTTCGCCGCCGCCAGATGATCCAGCACCCGGTCGATCGTCGCGTGGCCGGCGACCGGCAGCAAGGACTTCGGCACCGCCTCGCTCAGCGGACGCATGCGCCGGCCCTGGCCCGCGGCCAGGACCATGGCGGTCGACGGCGAAAATCCTGTCTCGGCGATGCCCTATGCCTCCGAAGCGAAGCGGTGAATCTTCGATTCGTTACGAGCATATCGAGCCGCGCCCGCGCGGCCAATCGCCGGGCGGGGCCGTGATCGTCCGGTGCGATCGCGCTCGAGCCTAGACTTCTTCGGGCTGGCCTTCCGGCATGCGCCGGCGATAGCGTCGCTTGCGTCCGGCGACACTCTTGACCAGGCCGTTGATCGACGCGCGCAGGTCCGGATCGGTGATTTCCGAGAAATTGTGCACCAGCTCGATCACCGAGCGGTTCTTGCCGCCGTGCTCCAGCGGCGGGATCTCCATCTCGACGTCCATGCCCTCGTAGAAGTAAGAGACTTCTACATTGAGGTTGAGTGCGATCTCATAGAGCCGTCCCGCACTGACCCGATTGGTTCCCGCCTCGTACTTCTGAACCTGCTGGTAGGAGATGTTCAGCGCGCTCGCCAAATTTTCCTGCGTCAGGCCCATCTCCGTCCGGCGTTCCCGAATCCGACCGCCGACATACGCATCTACGCGCCTTGATAGTCTATCCATGATTTTCCCACTCCCAAACCTAGTCGCCCAAGCCCAACTTACATCACTTCATTGAAGTAAATCAATAGTTTTATCGTTTTTGTGTGGATCGTGACCGGATGTGATGAGGACGGATCGGGATGTCCTGGTTGGGACCTTGCCGCGCAACTTGCCGACACCCTCGCCGTTGCACCGTGATATAGTCCGGTAAATCGCGTTGCCCACCGCATCGCGAAGAATTTTCGACTCGACAATATCTAGCTTTGGCGAGGATGGAAAGGCCATGTCACGATTCGAACTTCCCCGCGCGGCACTGCGGGCCACGATCCTGTTTCTGGCGCTGTCGCTGGTGGCCGCCTGCGGCTCCGACGATCCCGAATATGTCGAGCGGCCGGTCGAGGACCTCTACAACGTCGCGGTCGACGAATTGCAATCCGGCAATCCCGGTCAGGCCGCGCGCCTGTTCGACGAGGTGGAGCGCCAGCATCCCTACTCGGCCTGGGCCCGGCGGGCGCAGATCATGGGGGCCTACTCCTACTACCGCACGAACCAGTATGACGAGGCGATCCTGGCGGCACAGCGCTTCATCCAGCTGCATCCCGGAAACAAGGACGTGTCCTACGCCCAGTACCTGGTGGCGGTATCCTACTACGAGCAGATCGTCGACGTCGGTCGCGATCAGAAGATGACGGAACGCGCCCTCGTCGCGCTGCGCGAGATCGTCAAGCGCTACCCGGACACCCAATACGCCCGTGACGCCCGCCTGAAGATGGATCTCGCGCACGACCATCTCGCCGGCAAGGAGATGGAGATCGGCCGCTATTACCTGACGCGGGGCGAATACGCGGCGGCGATCAATCGCTTCCGTGTCGTCATCGAGAACTACCAGACCACGACCCATGCGCCGGAGGCGTTGCATCGGCTGACCGAGGCGTATCTCGCCCTCGGCGTGGTGCCGGAGGCGCAGACGGCCGCCGCCGTGCTGGGACACAATTTCCCGGGCAGCGAATGGTATCAGGACAGCTATGCCCTGCTCGGTGACCAGGCGCTGGCGCCCGAGCGTCACGAGGAATCCTGGATCGGGCGCATGTGGCGCTCGGTCTTCTGAAGCCGGCGATGCTGAGCGGCCTTTCCGTCCGGGACATCGTCCTCATCGAGCGTTTGGACCTCGAGCTCGAGGACAGGCTGTCGGTCCTGACCGGGGAGACGGGTGCGGGGAAGTCGATCCTGCTCGATGCCCTGGGCCTGGCGCTGGGCGCGCGCGGGGACGCGGGACTGATCCGTGTCGGCGCCAAGCAGGGCGGTGTCGCCGCGTCCTTCGAATTGCCGCCCGGCCATGCGGTGGAGACGTTGCTGCGGGAGCAGGGCATCCAGGCCGAGGATCCGCTGGTCCTGCGCCGGGTGCTGCGACGCGACGGCCGGTCCCGTGCCTGGATCAACGATCAGCCCGTCGGCGTCGCGCTGCTGCGCCGTGTCGGTGACCGGTTGGTCGAGATCCACGGCCAGCACGACGAGCGCGGCTTGCTCGACGCCGCCTCGCACCGTGCCTTCCTCGACGCCTTCGGGACCGAGGCCGGGCTGCGCGAGGCCTGTGCGGCGGCGCATGAAGCCTGGAGCGAGGCTCGCGCCCGGCTGTCCGCGCACCGCGAGGAGCTCGCCGGCGCACTCGGCGACGAAGACTACCTGCGCCATGTGCTCGAGGAGCTGCGCGCCCTGGCGCCCGAGGCGGGCGAGGAGGCGGGCCTGGTGGCCGAACGGGCCCTGCTGCGAGAGGGCGAGCGGATCGTCGGCGCGCTCGGCGAGGCGACGGGCGAGCTGAACGGCGAGGGCGGTGTCGATGGCCGCCTGCGCCGGGCGGAGCGCGCCTTGCTGCGGGTCGCGGAAAATGCGGAAGGCCGGTTCGACGCGGCGCTGGAAGCCCTGGCCCGTGCCGCGACGGAGGCGGTCGAGGCGATCGCCCAGGTCGAGCATCTAGCGCACAGCCTAGACCTCGGCCCCGGCCGGTTGGAGCAGGTCGAGGAACGCCTCTTCGCGCTGCGCGAGGCGGCGCGCAAGCATCGCGTCGGCGTGGACGACCTGGCGGCCCTGACGGCGAACTTCGAGGATCGCTTGCAACGGCTCGAGGCGGGAGAGGCGGTGCTGGCGGAATTGGAGGCGGCGGTCGCCGCCGGCCGCGAACGGTTCGAGGCCGCGGGCCGGGCGCTGAGCGCCGCCCGCGAGGACGCGGCGGCCCGCCTCGATGTCCGCGTGATGGCGGAGCTGCCCTCGCTCAAGCTGGACAGCGCGCGCTTCCGCACCGGCCTCGAAATTCTGCCCGAGGCCCGGTGGAGCGCCGAAGGCATGGACCGTGTCACCTTCGAGGTGGCCACCACGCCCGGTGCCGAGCCCGGCGATCTGAGTCGCGTTGCTTCGGGGGGTGAGCTGGCGCGCTTCATGCTGGCGCTGAAGGTGGCGCTCGCCGGCACCGGCGGGGCCGGGACCCTGGTCTTCGACGAGGTCGACCGCGGGGTCGGTGGCGCGGTCGCCGACCGGGTCGGCGCGCGGCTGGCGGAACTCGCCCGCGCGACGCAGGTCCTGGTCGTGACCCACTCGCCCCAGGTGGCGGCCCGCGGCGCCCATCATTGGCGGATCAGTCGCCAGGCGCACGGCGCGGAGGAACGCACGAATGTCGAGGAACTGGCGCCCGAAGCGCGCGAAGAGGAGATCGCCCGCATGCTGGCCGGCGCGATCGTGACGGCCGAGGCTCGGGCCGCAGCGTCCAGCCTGATCACGGGGGCACAGGCATGAGCGAGGCGGCACCGCGGCGTCTGATCGTCGCCATCACCGGGGCCAGCGGCGTCGCCCACGGCGTGCGTCTGCTCGAACGTCTGGGCGCCGCCGGGATCGAACGTCACTTGGTAATCTCCAAACCCGGCGTACAGACCATCGCGCATGAACTCGACGCCACCGTCGCCGAGGTTCGCGCCCTCGCCGACGTCGTGCACTCGAACGACGACATCGCGGCGGCGATCGCCAGCGGTTCGTTCCCGACGATGGGCATGGCGGTGGCCCCCTGTTCGGCCCGCACGCTCGCCGCGATTGCTACGGGCACCGGCGAAAGCCTGATCACACGCGCCGCCGACGTCACTTTGAAGGAGCGTCGTCGCCTGGTTTTGATGTTGCGCGAGACGCCGCTGCACCTCGGTCATATCCGCAACATGGAGCGCGTGAGCGAGATGGGCGCCATCGTCGCGCCGCCGCAGACGGCGTTCTACATCCGCCCGTCGAGCATCGAGGACCTGGTCGACTATTCGGTGGGGCGCGTGCTCGATCTCTTCGGCATCGATCCCGGTCCCCGCGTGCGTTGGGGCATCGACCTGCCGCGGAACTGACCGACGTCCAGCGCCGCATGAAGTGCCGCCGCCAGGCCGGCGCTGGTGAACGGCTTGGCCAGCAGGGCGAAGTCTTTCTCGTGCCGCGGCGGATTGCCCGACATGAGAACCACGGGAAAGCCGGGAAACCTGGCCCGGAGTTCGCGCGCGAAGGCCGGCCCATCGACGCTGCCCGGCAAGCCCACGTCGGAGAGCAGTAGATCGATCCGCGGATCCGACAGGAGCCGGCGCCGCGCCGTGTCGATGTCGGCCGCCTGGACCACCCGGTAGCCCAGGTCCCGCAGCATGTTGACGGTCATGTCGCGAAGGTCGTCGTTGTCCTCGACGACCAGTACGGTCTGGTTTGTCAATCAGCATTTAATTCTGACCCCCTATCGGCGTGCAAAATTGACCCCCCCCCTTGCTTCGACGGAGGTTGTCCCGGTAGTCCACGGGAGGGCCCCGCGCGGCTTCGTGTAGCGCTTTGCGTTACGCGGAGCGAAGCCGCGTGGGAGGGGCCTGTGGGCCCACCGGGACAACCGGGCCGGCGGCGGAACGTGGGGATCAGGTGGGGTTCTTGAAGTGGCAATGAGCTTTTGAAGTAGTGTCCAGACTGTTCTGCAAGTTTGTCATGGCTGCCGATGAGGGCCACCGGCATGCCTGGCGCGGAGATTTCGATTGCTCGGAGCGCCAGGCATGCCGAGCCGCCGTCAGGCGGCTTTCTGGATGCGTTCGCTTTTGCTCTCCTTGAGATGGATCATGTTGAGCTAGCGGTTGGCATCCAGCCAGTCCTCATGGATTTCGATCGCGAGAGCCCGGACCAGCCGGAGGCAGCTCATCCACCCCATCGGCCCGGACTTGTGCCCCAGCTACGAAACCCCTTTTGCAGAACAATCTGTACAGGACCCGTTTTGATTTGCCCGCCTTTGCGATGAAAGCCCCCAGGCTGATTGGCTCCATATAGCGGATCAGCCTGGGGCTTTGCTTACAGGGCGGCTACTTTTGTCGTCGCTGTTTGCTTTGTGCGAAGCGGTAAGACATGTTGCCTGTTTCGATGATTGCGCAGTGATGCGTTACACGATCCAGCAACGCGGTTGTCATTTTTGCATCTCCGAAGACGGAGACCCATTCCCCGAACTCCAGATTGGTGGTGATGATGACGCTGGTCTTCTCATAGAGTTTGCTGATCAGGTGGAACAAGAGCGCACCGCCGGATTTGGGGAATGGGATATAGCCCAGTTCGTCGATGATGACGCAATCCATGGCCGTCAGTTGCCGGATGATCTTGCCGGCGTTGCCTTCGGCCTGTTCCTTGATCAGCGCATTGATCAGATCGACGGCGTTGAAGAAACGGACCTTCTTTCCCTGATTGATCAACAGCGTCCCCAGAGCAATGGCGATGTGGGTTTTGCCCGTACCGGTTCCGCCCACCAGAATGAGGTTGTGGGCCTCCTGGGTGAACTGCCCTGAGCAGAAGGGGTCGATTTGCGCTTGGGTGACGGCGGCTAGGCCGTAATCGAAAGTGGCGAAGTCCTTATGGTGGGGGAACTTCGAGGCCCGCATTTGGTGCTGGATAGAGCGCACCCGGCGCTCTACAGTCTCGGCGTCGATCAGTTGCTTTATCGCAGTGGTCAGACTTGGCGGCTTGCGCGCGGCCAGCAAAGCTTCGGCGCAAGCCGCCATTCCATACAGCCTCAGGGCGATCAGTTGGTCTATCAAAGCTTTCATGCGACGGCCTCCCCGGCAACGCACAGCGTCTCATAGCGCTTGCAGTCCGCTTCGGGCCGCAAGGTCAGTTGCGGATAGGCGTGGCTCTCGCCCCATGGCGCGATGACCGGCTCCACCAGTTGGTTGATCAGATTGATGATGGCCGGAAGGCGCAGCGTGTTCTGCTCCACGGCCAGTTCACAGGCTATCTCGACCACCTCGATCCCGTGATCCTGGGCCAGCAGGAGCAGATCGACAAACTCCCGGTCCCCGCCTTTGCCGGCCATGTAATGCGCCCTGACCCGGTGCATCGCCTCAGGCAATTGCCAACCCACAAAGGGCGCGCCATCTCTCAGCGCGCCGGGCTTGCGGTCGAGTAGGGGCAGGTAATGCCAGGGCTCGAAATAGCTGGCGTTGCGGGTAAAGCGGCGCTTGTGCTCGGCAATCACATTCTGCCCTGACACAACCACGATCCGGTCCGCATAGGCGCGCAGAGAGACAAGCTCCCCGGCGAACCGGGAGGGGACGCTATAGCGATTGGTGGCATATTGGACCAGACAGGTAGAGCGGACACGAGCGGCCTTCTCAACATAGCCGTCAAAAGCCCGGCCCAGGGGACGCAGTTCGGCGCACTCGTCTGCGAACACGTCCGAGATCTTGCGATCCGATTGTTCGGGGTGGGCGCGATTCGCCAATTCCTCGCAGCGCAGACGCAACCAGCCGTTCAGCGCATCCAGATCGTCAAAGGCGGGCTTGGGCGCAAACAGCTGTCCCCGCAGGAACCCAACCTGGTTCTCAATCTGACCCTTCTCCCACCCCGCCGCGGGTGTGCAAGCAACCGGTTCCATCACATAGTGGTTCATCAACGCCAGAAAGCGCGGATGGAACACACGGTCCTTAGAGCGCGAAACATAGGTTACCATCGTCTTGGGGTTGTCGATGATCACCCGGCGCGGTACGCCGCCATAGAAAGACATCGCCCGTGCAAAGGCGTCCAGCACCATCTCCTGAGATTCGCTGGGATAGGCAACAACAAAGGGCTTGCGGCTATGACATAGGCGGAAGTGGGCAACCTTTACCTTCTGCTCGACACCGCCCAGGACAGCGTATTCCGTGCTCCAGTCAAACTGGAGCGCGTCACCTGCCGTAAAGTGCAACGGAATGAACGCATCCCCCGATCCGGCGCCAGAACGCTTCAGGTCGCGGACAAACCTCTGAACCGTCGAGTAGGATCCGCTATAGCCTTCCGACACAAGCTGCTCATAAAGCTTCTTGGCCGTCCGGCGCTCACGGCGCGGGCGCCCCAGGTCCTGCTCAAAGAGCGCCCGAAGCCGGCTGGCGAAGCCATCGCTAAGCTTACGCCGGACGGGTGAAACGCGCCGCTGATAGCTCGGTGGATCGCCGTCCTTCAGATACTTCTTAATCGTGTTCCGCGACAAACCAGTCTGACGAGATACAGATCGGATACTCCGACCCTCCCGTAATATCCAACGTCGGATCTTCAATACGCTTTCCATCAATACCACCTGCTCTTTCCTCCGCACTGTTCCGTGCGGATGCTAGCGTTCCAGGTGGGTCAATTCTTACCGCTCATAACCCACCAAAGTGGGTCAGTTTTGCATGCCGATTCACAATGAGGCATATTCCGGCGGCGGTACCGGCGCCGGTGAAGGCCATGATGCCAATGCCGAGGCACGTCGCCTGATCTCGGTCGCCCGTGACGGTTCGTCGCGCAGCCGGCAGGAGCTGTTCCGGGCGATCGGAGAATTGTTCGGTGCCTCCGCCGAAACCCTGGCGCTGGCCGAGCGGCGTATCATGCTCGACATCCTTCGCCGTTTGAGCGGCGATGTCGAAATCCAGGTGCGCGCCGCGCTCGCCAAGCGGCTGGCCGTGCAGGCCGATGCCCCGCGCGACCTGATCCTGCTGCTGGCCCGCGATGCCGGTGAGGTGGCGCACGACGTGCTGGTGCGCAGTTCCGTTCTGCGGGACCCGGACCTGGTCGAGCTGGTCCGCCACCACGCCTGGCGTCACCAGATGGCGATCGCCATGCGCCACGGCATCGGTGAGGACGTGTGCCGGGCGCTGACCGAATGCGGCAATCCCGATGTCGTCGTCACCCTGCTGAACAACCATTCGGCCCACATCAGTCGCGAGAGCTTTCAGGCCCTGGTCGAGGACTCGCGCGAGCGGCCGGAATTCCAGGCCCCGCTGGTCCGCCGTGAAGATCTGCCGCCGACGCTTGCCGAGCGCATGCTCGCCTGGGTTTCGGTGGCGTTGCGCCAGGAGATCGTTCGCAACTTCGAGATCGACCCCGATGTGCTGGACGACGCGCTCGCCGACACGATGGCGTCGGTCGAGCAGGCCCGGCCGGCCCCGGTCGATGGGCGAAGTGCGGCGGAACGGCTGATCGACCGGATGTATGATGCGGGCGAGCTCACGCCCGCTTTCGCTTTCGGTGCGCTCCGCTCCGGGCGGATCGTGCTCTTCGAATTGGCCCTCTCCCGGTTGACGGATCTCTCGCCCGTCACGTTTCGCCGTCTTCTGCACGAGCCGGACGGACAAGGCCTCGCCGTTATCTGCCGCAGTCTGGACATCGACCGGGCCGCCTATCTGGCGTTGTTCGAGCTCGGTCGCCGCGCCCGGCGGGAAAGCGCCGAGGCCGCGAAGACGACGCGGATCCGCCGCCTGGCGTTCTTCGACGCCACCAGCCCCGAAGCGGCGCGCCTGGCGCTCGTCCGCTGGCGCCGGGCCGACGCTTTGCGTGAGGCCCAGCACATTATCGATCCTCTCGCGCCCTGAGGCTCGACGCCGCACTTGACCGAAACGGCGCGGCGAACGACATTAGGGTCGACATGGCGGCTCGGGTTGCGGCCCGGACGACGTGCGTTCCGTGGGAGAGGGTGTTAGGGCTATGATCGACCCATTCGGCCGGGAAGTCAGCTATCTGCGTGTATCGGTCACCGATCGCTGCGATTTCCGCTGCGTCTATTGCATGTCGGAAGACATGACCTTCCTGCCCAAGGACGAAGTGCTGAGCCTGGAGGAGCTGGACCGGCTGTGCAGCGCCTTCGTCGCCAAGGGGGTGCGCAAGATCCGCCTGACGGGTGGCGAGCCCCTGGTCCGGCGCAACATCATGTGGCTGTTCCGCCGCCTCGGCCGCCATCTCGACAGCGGCGCCATGGACGAATTGACGGTGACCACGAACGGCACCCAGCTGCACCGCTACGCCCAGGAGCTGAAGGCGATCGGCGTGAAACGGATCAACGTTTCCCTCGACACGCTGGATCCCGAGGTGTTTCAACGCCTAACGCGCTGGGGCCGGATCGACAAGGTGCTCGACGGCCTCGCCGCCGCCAAGCGCGCCGGGCTCGAGGTGAAGATCAATGCCGTGGCGCTCAAGGACGTGAACGAGCACGAGTTCGACCGCATGCTGACCTGGTGCGGCGAAGAAGGTTTCGATCTGACGCTGATCGAGACGATGCCGCTCGGCGATATCGGTGGCGACCGGGTGGAGCAGTATCTGCCGCTCTCCGTCGTGCGCGGCGACCTTGAAAAGCGCTGGACGCTCGAGGATCTCGACTATCAAACCGGCGGCCCGGCCCGCTATACGCGGGTTGCGGAAACCGGCAAGCGGCTCGGCTTCATCACGCCGATGACCCACAATTTCTGCGAATCCTGCAACCGCGTGCGGCTGACCTGCAGGGGCATCCTTTACATGTGCCTCGGCCAGGACGACGACGCGGATCTGCGCCGCGCCCTGCGCGCGAACGACGAGGGTGTGCTCTCGGCCGCCATCGACGAAGCGATCGGCCGCAAACCCAAGGGCCATGATTTCGTCATCAGCCGGCGCGACAACCGCCCCGCCGTCTCCCGCCACATGAGCGTTACCGGCGGTTGATCGGCGCGCGGTCCGGCCTCGTCGGCACGGCCGAACGTCTCCGAAGGGAATGGTTTTGGACAAGCAACGCATGGGTGTCGTCGGTCTCGGCGACATGGGCTCGGGGCTCGCGCGCAATCTGATCGCCGGCGGTTTCGAGGTGACGGGATTCGACCTCGACGCGGGCCGCATGGCGGAGTTCGAGGCGCTGGGCGGCCGGCCGGCCAACGCGGCGGCGGGCGTCGGTGCCGCCTCGGACGTCGTCTTCGTCATGGTGATGAACGGCGACCAGGCGCGAAGCGTGATCTTCGACGAGGGCCTGGTCTCGACCATGAGCGCGGGCGGGGCGATTTTGATGACGGCGACGATCCATGCCGCCGAGATGCGCGCCATTGCCGCCGACCTCGCCGGCAGCGGCCTGGAAATCGTCGACAGCCCGGTGAGCGGCGGCCACGCCGGCGCCCAGGGCGGCACCCTGACCATGATGGCGGCGGGAAGCGACGAAGCGCTCGCCGTCTGCGGCCCGGCGATGGAGGCGGTCGGCGGTACCATCCACCGGGTCGGCACGGAGCCGGGCCAGGGCCAGACCGTGAAGGCCTGCCTGCAATCGCTGATCGGCTCGATCTTCTCCGCGACCTTCGAGGCGTCCGTGCTCGCCGCCAAGGCCGGCGTGGACGCGGACGCGTTGCACCGGGTGGTCTCGACCTCGGCCGCCGGTTGCGCGATCGCCGACAACGCGCTCGCCCGTATTATCGATGGCCAGTTCGAGAAGACGGGCAGTCATATCGCGACCATGCACAAGGACCTGACCATCGCGCTCGACCTCGCCCGCGAGATGGGCGTGCCGCTGTTCACCGCCTCGACCGCAATGCAGCTGTTCCAGGCCGGCATCACCCGGCATCCGACCGGCGACAACTGGGTCGTCACCCGCATCCTCGAAGACATCGTCGGCGCCGAACTGCGCCGCGGCTAGACGGAAAGAACCGATCATGAACCTCGGCGTCATCACCGACGGCATCAGCCGCGACCTCGACCACGCGCTCGCCGTCATGACCGAATACGGCCTCACCCATGCGGAGCTGCAATTCATCGACGACAAGGAGGTCGGCGATCTCGACGCCGACGAGCGGCGCCGGGCGCTGGAGAGTGTGCGGCGGCACGAAAAAACCGTCTCCTGCATCTCGCGGCACAACTTCGCCGGCATGACGATGGGCAGCTCCAAGCCCGGCGACGAGCAGCACACCCGGCACATGGACTCGCTGAAGCGCTGCATCGACATGGCGCATGACTTCGACTGCCGGACCGTGCGCATCATGACCGGCAAGAAGGAGGCGATCCTGTGGGGCCATCACGGCGCCGAGCAATGGAACGTCGCCACCGGCGCCTGGGACGTCCAGCTGACCCTGATCGCGCCGGCGATCGAACTCGCCAGGGCCGAGGGCGTGACCCTGGTGGTGGAGACCGGCAACGGCACCATGGTCAATTCCTGCTGGACCGGACGCAAGCTGATCGACGACCTCGACGCCAAGGGGGTCCTGAAGGTGCTGTGGGACCCGGCCAACAACTGCTGGGCGCACGAGGACGCCTGGCCGGACGGCTACGAGGCGGTCAAGGACGGCTACCTCGGCCACGTCCATATCAAGGACGTCCATGTCGACACGCCGAAGGCGACGCTGGAAGTCCGCCGCATGGGCGAAGGCCAGCTGGCCGATCAGTTCCAGCCGATGGCCGACGCCATGCGGGCCGACGGCTATGACGGCGCGATCAGCTTCGAGAGCGTCTATCATCCGGGCGACGGCGACTTCGAGGCCGGCTTTCGCCAGAATATCGAAGTGTTCAAGCGCATCTTCGGATAGGGCGGCGATCAGAATCGCGTGAGCCGTCGGCGGCGAACCGTCTAATCTGCTACACCTGAGGCTTGGCAGACAGGAGTATCGACTATGGACGCCCAGCAGCTGAAGACCACGCAGGCCCCGATCAAGGAGCGCTATCGCAGCGAACCGGAGGCGGCCGTGATCACCCTTTCGGCCGAGGGCAAGGTCGGCGAGGGGGTGACCTGCTCCGTCCAGACCGGCCGGGCCCTGGTCGAGGCCGGCCTGCATCCGGCGACCGGGGGAAGCGGCCTGCACGCCTGTTCGGGCGATATGCTGCTGGAGGCGCTGGTCGCCTGTGCGGGTGTCACCCTGAATGCCGTCGCCACGGCGCTGGAACTGCCGGTCGACGACGCCACGGTCCGGGCGGAGGGGGACCTCGACTTCAAGGGGACCCTCGGCGTCGATCGCGAGGCGCCGGTCGGCTTTCGCGACATTCGCCTGGCCTTCGACATCAAGGGCGACCTGGACGCGGAGCAAACCGCGACGCTGATCAAACTGACGGAGCGTTACTGCGTCGTCTATCAGACCCTGAAGGCGTCCCCGCCCATCGCCCTTGACGTGAACGTCGCCTGAGAGGCGGGCGCCCTATTCGACCAGGCGGTAGGCGAAGGCGTCACCCTCGGAGACGATGTGGCCGCAGGTCGGCCGCGCGAAGTGCGCCGGTGCCAGCAGGGTGTCGGTATCGGCCAGCCGCTCGATCAGCGCGCGGCGCGAGGCGTGGCTGAGCGCCTTGTCCTCGCAGGCCATGCTCGACCATTCGGGATGGCTGAGCTGGATCGGATGATGGATGACGTCGCCGGAGAGCGCCGCGCTCGCCGCGCCCGATTTCAGGTTCACCACCACGTTGCCGGGCGTGTGGCCGGGCGCCGGCTCCAGCCAGACGCCGTCTTCCATCTGATGGTCCATGTCGACCAGCACGGCCTGCCCGCTTTCCAGGATCGGCTGCACGCTTTCGGTGAAGGTGAGGGAGCGCACGCCCTCCGGGTCCGCCGCGTGGCGCCCGCGCCAGTACTCCGCCTCGGTCCGCGCCATGACGTATTTGGCGTTCGGGAAGGTCGGCACCCAGCGCCCGTCGACGAGCTGTGTGTTCCAGCCGACATGGTCGCCGTGCAGATGGGTGCAGAGCACGAAGTCGATATCCCCCGGCGCCAGGCCTTTGGCCGCGAGGTCCGCGATGAAACTGCCCTGGCGGCGATGCCAGGTCGGGCGATGCGGGAACGACTTGTCGTTGCCGATGCAGGCGTCGACCAGGATGGTATGGCGCGGGGTGCGCAGGATGTAGGACTGGAAGCAGAAGATGAAACGTCGAGTTTCCGGATCCATGTAGCGCGGCAGCAGCCAGTCGAGGTGCGGTGCCAGCGTCTCCGGCGTCGCGTCGGGGAAGAAGTCGAAGGGATCCATGAACGGCTCCTGCAACTCGACGAGGGCGTCCAGGGTGAAGTCGCCGATGGCCTGCATCGTCGTTCCTCCGTCTATGATGTTTTGGGGAAAATGGGCTGGATCAGGTGCCCGGCATCAGCGGGATTTCGCCCGAGCCTTCGGGCCGGGCCTGATCGACCGGCCGCACGCGGCGAATCAGACCCTTGGAGATGATCTCGATCGTGCCGTCGCCATGCTCGAAGGCGACGTAGCCGCGCTGGTCGTTCATCATGTCGATGACCCGCTCGTTCGGGTTGAGGAAGAGATGGCCTTGCACGCCGCCCTCTTCGGTGACGATTTCCACGCCGACCCGCCGCTTGGGCTTTTGCTCACCGCCGTAACCTTGAAAAACCGCCATCGCCCGACACCACCATATCTCGCGCCGCCTTGCGGGCGTCGCGTCGGCTCTCCCCAAGTGTGTGGAATCGTAGCACAATCCGTCCCGCCGTCTAACCAGGGCTTCCTAATGCGGGCGGAATCGCATTGCCATCTGGTTCCACCCCCCGGCCCGTGCTAGCGTGGTGCCGTCGAGCGTAGGGAAGCCGGTGCGTTTCGTCCCGGGCCATCGTTGCCCGCCGAGCCAACTCCGGCGCTGCCCCCGCAACTGTAGGAAGGAGGGCGTGGTACGAGGCCACTGGGCCCGGGCGCAATGCCGGGACTGGGAAGGCGCCACGTCCGACGACTTCGAGCCAGGAAACCTTACTCGACGTTTCATGGTCGGCGGGTGGCGCATCGCCCCCGCCCCATCCTCGGAGGGGGGATGTGTCGGATGAACGAAGCAAAGCCGTCACCCGTGCCGCCAGCGGACGTCACACTGGTGTTGGGTGGTGCCGAATCGGGCAAGAGCCTGCATGCCGAGCGCCTGGCGGCGGCCGCCGGCGCGCCGCTGCTCTATATCGCGACGGCCGAGGCCGGCGACGGCGAGATGGCGGATAAGATCGCCCGCCACCGGGAGCGCCGCGGCGCGTGCTGGCAAACCCTCGAGGTGCCGTTGGCCCTGCCGGACGCGCTGATCGCGGCAGAGGCCGGCACGGCGGCGATCCTGGTCGACTGCCTCACCCTTTGGCTCGCCAACCTCATGGCGGCGGAACGCGACCTCGATGCCGCCAGCGCGGCCCTCGTCGCCGCGCTCGCCCGGGCGCCGGCCCCGGTGATCCTGGTCTCGAACGAGGTCGGCCTCGGCATCGTGCCGGACAATCCGCTGGCGCGCCGCTTTCGCGAAGCGGCCGGGCGCCTGAACGCCCAAATCGCGGCGGCGGCGGACCGGGTCGACTTTCTCGCCGCCGGCCTGCCCCTCACCCTGAAGCCCACACCCCACAACCTGGAAGGTCCCGGGACATGAGCAAGATCCCCGCCACCGTCATCACCGGCTTCCTCGGCGCCGGCAAGACCACCCTGATCCGCCACCTGGCCGAGCAGGCCGACGGCCGCCGTCTCGCCTTCGTCATCAACGAGTTCGGTGAACTCGGCATCGACGGCGACATCCTGAAGGGATGCGGCATCGAGGATTGCGACGAGGACAGCGTGGTGGAACTGGCCAACGGCTGCATCTGCTGCACCGTCGCCGACGATTTCCTGCCCACCATCGAGGCGCTGCTGGCCCGGCCGGAGCCGCCGGACCACATCATCATCGAAACCTCCGGCCTCGCCCTGCCGAAGCCTCTGGTCCAGGCCTTTGCCTGGCCGGAGGTGCGCACGCGGGTCACCGTCGACGGTGTCGTCGCCGTGCTCGACGGCCCGGCCGTCGCCGAGGGCAAGTTCGCCGAGGACCTGGACGCGGTTGCCGCCGCCCGCGCCGCCGACCCCAACCTCGACCACGACAGCCCGCTCGCCGAGCTGTTCGAGGACCAGCTCGCCTGCGCCGACCTCGTCGTCATGAACAAGACCGACCTGCTCGACGGCGCGGCGGAGGCCCGGGTGCGCGACGAGATCCAGGGCGAACTCCGGGCCGGCGTCGGCATCGTCCGCGCTTCGCACGGCGCCCTCGACGCCCGCGTGCTGCTCGGCCTCGGTGCCGCGGCGGAGGACGACCTCGACGCCCGGCCCTCGCACCACGACGCGGAGGGCGAGCATGATCACGACGATTTCGAGAGCTTTACGCTGTCCCTCCCCGAACAGTCGGAGCCCGCGGCCTTCGCCGCCCGCCTGGCCGAGGTGGCGGGCCGGCACGACGTGCTGCGCATGAAGGGTTTCGCCGCCGTGCCGGGCAAGCCGATGCGCCTCGTCGTGCAGGGCGTCGGGCCGCGCTTCGAGCACTACTTCGACCGGCCCTGGGCGAGCGGCGAGGCGCGTGAGGGCCGCCTCGTGGTAATCGGCGAAAGCGGCCTCGACCAGGCGGCGATCAGCGCCGAGATCCTGGGCTGAGCCCGTGCACCTGCTGGCCGCGCAACCGGGAGGCATCGCCGATGGCGGCGAGGCGGTCGACCTCGGGCAAAGCCCGGGGGAGATCGTCGTCCTCTCTGCGGCCGATACGGAACTCGCCGCGCTCGCCGCCGCGCGGGCGCGCTTCGGCGACGACTATCCGAGCCTGCGCCTCGCCAACCTGATGAACCTCGCCCACAATCTGTCGGTCGACGCCTATGTCGAGGCGGTGATCCGCCATGCCCGCCTCGTCGTCGTGCGGTTGTTGGGCGGCGTCGCCTACTGGCCTTACGGCGTCGAGCGGCTGGTCGAGACGGCGCGGGCGCAGGGCATTCCGCTGGCCCTGCTGCCGGGTGACGACCAGCCGGACCCGGAACTGGACGGCCTTTCGACGCTGGACCGAGAGACGCGACACCGGCTCTGGCAATATTGCGTGCATGGCGGGCCGGAAAACGCGGCGCACCTTTTGGCCCATGCCGCCGACGTCCTGGGCCACGCCTTTCCCTGGCGCGAGCCGACACCGCTGCTGCCGGCGGGCGTACTGGAGGACGGCGCGGTGCTGCCGGCGGCGGCACCCGTCGTCGCCCTGGTGTTCTACCGGGCCCTGGTGCAGGCCGGGAACCTGGCGCCGGTCGAAGATCTGACGGCGGCGCTGCGGGCGCGCGGCCTTGGCGCCGTGGCGATCTATGTCGCGAGCCTGAAGGATCCGGTGTCCGCCGACCTGCTCGCCCGCAAGCTGTCGGAGATCGAACCACAGGTCATTCTCAACGCCACCGCCTTCGCCGTCTCGACGCCCGGCGCGCGGCGGGCCGTCACGCCGTTCGACGCGGCCGATTGCCCGATCCTCCAGGTCGTCTTCTCGGGCGGCACGGAGGCGGCCTGGGCCGAGGGCACGAACGGCCTGTCCTCCCGCGACATCGCGATGAACGTCGCCCTGCCGGAGGTCGACGGACGGATCCTGACCCGCGCCGTCAGTTTCAAGGCGGAGGCCCGCTTCGATGCCCTGACCGAGCATTCCGTCGTCCGCTACGAGAGCGTGGCGGACCGGATCGATTACGTCGCCGACCTGGCCGCCGCCTGGGCACGCCTGCGCCGCACGGCGCCGGGGAAGCGTCGCCTGGTCGTGGTGCTGGCGAACTATCCCAACCGGGACGGCCGTCTCGGCAACGGGGTCGGGCTCGACACGCCCGCCGGCGTCATCGAGGCGCTTCGCCGGTTGGCGGCGGAAGGCTACGACCTGCGCGATCTCCCGGCGGACGGGGCCGCTCTCATCGACCGGCTGCTCGAAGGGCCGAGCAACTCGGCCGAGGGCTGGCACCGGGCGGCGCGCGAGACGATCTCGCTCGCCGATTACGAAATGTTTTTTGCCGCCCTGCCGGCGGCGGCCCGCGAAAAGGTGATCGAACGTTGGGGCCCGCCGGCGCGCGATCCCTTCTTTCGCCCGGGCGCGGTGGATTGCGGTGGCTTCGCCCTGCCGGTGCTGCGGCTCGGCAACGTCGCCCTCGCGGTGCAGCCGGCGCGCGGCTACAACATCGATCCGAAGTCGAGCTATCACGATCCCGACCTGCCGCCACCGCACGGCTATCTCGCCTTCCACGCCTGGCTGCGGCGCGACTTCGACGCGCATGCCGTCGTCCATTTCGGCAAGCACGGCAACCTCGAATGGCTGCCGGGGAAGGCGCTGGCGCTTTCGGCCGCCTGTTTCCCGGAGGTGGCGCTGGGGCCGCTGCCCCACCTCTATCCCTTCATCGTCAACGATCCGGGCGAAGGCGCGCAGGCCAAGCGGCGCACCGCCGCCGTGGTAATCGACCACCTCACACCGCCGCTCACCCGGGCGGAGAGTTACGGCCCGCTGAAGCAGCTGGAGGCCCTGGTCGACGAATATTTCGAGGCGGCCGGCCTCGACCGTCGCCGGTTGGCCCCGCTTTCGGCGGAGATCCTCTCGCTCTCCGAAAGCATCGGTCTCGACATCGACGTCGGCTTCCAGCCGGGCGACGACGAAGCGGCCCGCCTCGGCAAGCTCGACGCCTATCTCTGCGACCTGAAGGAGATGCAGATCCGCGACGGGCTGCACATCTTCGGCCGCGCGCCCGAGGGCCGCCTACTGGAGGACCTGCTGGTCGCCCTCGTGCGGGTGCCGCGCGGTTCTGGCGAGGGCGGCGACGCCTCGCTCACCCGGGCGCTGGCGCGTGATCTGGCGCTGGGCGAATTCGATCCGCTGGACTGCGATGCGGCGACACCCTGGGCGGGGCCACGGCCCGACGCCCTCGCCCTGCTGGACGATCCCTGGCGCACGGCGGGCGATACGGTGGAACGGCTGGAAGCCCTGGGAAGCGCGCTGGTGTCCGGCCGGCGCGGGGTGGACCCGGCCTGGTCGACGACGGCGTTGGTCCTCGACGAGATCCGAGATCGCATTCGCCCGGCCGTCGAAGGCTCGGGCGAGGCGGAGCTGGTGGGCCTCGCGCGCGGCCTCGCCGGCCGCTTCGTCGAGCCGGGGCCGAGTGGGGCGCCGACCCGCGGGCGGCCGGAGGTGCTGCCAACCGGGCGTAACTTCTATTCGGTCGACACCCGCGCCGTGCCGACGCCGGCCGCCTGGCGCCTCGGCTGGCATTCCGCCGGCCTCATCGTCGAGCGGCACCTCCAGGAACATGGCGAATGGCCGCGCGCCGTCGCACTTTCCGCCTGGGGCACGGCGAACATGCGCACCGGCGGCGACGACATCGCCCAGGCCCTGGCCCTGATCGGCGCGCGGCCGCGCTGGGATACCGGCTCGGGTCGGGTGGCGGGCTTCGAGATCATGCCCCTCGACGTGCTGGACCGCCCGCGCGTCGACGTCACCCTGCGGATTTCGGGCTTCTTTCGCGACGCCTTCCCCGCGCAGATCGACCTTTTCGACAGCGCCGTCGCGGCCATCGCCGCGCTCGACGAGCCGGCGGAGAGCAATCCCATCGCGTTGCGCGTCTCGAACGATATCGTGCGCCTGCAGGCCGAGGCCGGCATCGGCTTCGAGGCGGCGACGCGGCGGGCGCTGGCCCGGGTCTTCGGCGCGAAGCCGGGCGCCTACGGGGCCGGTCTGCAGGCCCTCATCGACGAGCGCGGCTGGCGCGACGAGGCCGACCTCGCCCGCGCCTATGTCGCCTGGGGCGGCTACGTCTATGGCGGCGGACGCGGTGGCGAGGCGGAACACGGCCTGTTCCGTAACCGTCTCGCCGAGGTCGAAGCGGTGTTGCACAACCAGGACAACCGGGAACACGACCTGCTCGATTCCGACGACTACTATCAATTCGAGGGCGGGCTCGCCGCCGCGGCCCATCACGCGTCGGGCCGGCGGCCGGCGATCTATCACAACGACCACTCCCGGCCCGAGAGCCCGAA
The DNA here is from genome assembly GCA_951812805.1 of uncultured Alphaproteobacteria bacterium. Taxonomy (GTDB): domain Bacteria; phylum Pseudomonadota; class Alphaproteobacteria; genus JASLMY01. Next base: position 187,177 of record CATOSZ010000008.1, read on the forward strand.
GGTGCGCAGCCTGGAGGAGGAGATCGCCCGCGTCGTCCGCGCCCGGGTGGTCAATCCGAAGTGGATCGCGGGCGTCATGCGTCATGGCTACAAGGGCGCCTTCGAGATGGCGGCGACGGTCGACTATCTCTTCGCCTTTCAGGCGACGGCGCGGGTGGTTCACGATCACCACTTCGATTCCGTCTACGATGCCTATCTGGGCGATGCGGCGGTGCGCGAATTCCTGGGCGCAAACAATCCGGCCGCACTGCGCGAGATCGCCGGGCGGCTGATCGAGGCGGTGGACCGCGGCCTCTGGCGGCCCCGGCGCAACGACGTTCCGGGCGAGCTGGAGGCCCTGGTACGCGGCGAGGAAGAAAGGATCACGGTATGACCGACCCTCGACAAGACGAACAGAGCGAACTCGACCAGCGCCACGCCGAAAAGATGCGCAAGAAAAAGGCGGCGCGCGACAAGATCATCGCCACCAAGACGATCGAAAAGGGCCTGCTGATCGTCCACACCGGCAAGGGCAAGGGCAAGTCGACCGCGGCGTTCGGCCTGGTCATGCGGGCGCTCGGCCATGGGATGCCGGTCGGCATCGTGCAGTTCGTCAAGGGCAAGTGGGAAACCGGCGAGCGGGTGGTGCTGGAGCATTTCCCCGACCTCGTCACCGTGCGGACCATGGGCGAGGGCTTCACCTGGGACACGCAGGACCGCCAGCGCGATATCGCCGCGGCGCGTGCCGCCTGGGCCGCTGCGGTCGAAATGATCGAGGCGAGCCGCGGCCCCGAGCCGGCCCACCGGGTCCTGCTGCTGGACGAGTTGAACATCGTGCTGCGCTACGACTATCTCGATATCGCCGAGGTGGTCGAGGTGCTGGCGAACAAGCCCGAGGACCTGCACATCGTCGTCACCGGGCGCAACGCCAAGGACGAGTTGATCGAGGCGGCGGACCTGGTGACAGAGATGACCATGGTCAAGCATCCCTTCCGCTCCGGCGTGAAGGCCCAGGTCGGCATCGAGTTCTGAGGGACGACGGTTCGAATGGCGCGCGCGATCATGCTGCAGGGGACCGGGTCGGACGTGGGGAAATCCCTCCTCGTCGCCGGGTTGGCGCGTGCCTGCGTGCAACGAGGGCTGCGGGTGCGCCCATTCAAGCCGCAGAACATGTCGAACAACGCGGCCGTCACCGCCGAGGGCGGCGAGATCGGCCGGGCCCAGGCCCTGCAGGCCCGCGCCTGCGGCGTGGCGCCGAGCGTCGACATGAACCCGATCCTGTTGAAGCCGCAGAGCGAGGTCGGTGCCCAGGTCGTGCTGCGCGGTCGGATCCTGGGCAACGCCAACGCCCGCGACTACCAGGCGATGAAGCCCGGCCTGCTGGCCGAGGTGGTCGCGAGCTTCGAGCGGCTGGCGGCGGACGTGGATCTCGTCCTGGTCGAGGGGGCGGGCAGCCCGGCGGAAATCAACCTGCGCGACGGCGACATCGCCAACATGGGCTTCGCCGAAGCGGCGGATCTGCCGGTTGTGCTGATCGGCGACATCGACCGGGGCGGCGTCATCGCCCAGCTGGTCGGCACGCACACGGTGCTGGCGCCGGCCGACCGGGATCGGATCGCCGGCTTTCTCGTCAACAAGTTCCGCGGCGACCCGGCGCTGTTCGCCACCGGGCGGCGGGAGATCGCGACGCGTACCGGCTGGCGTGACCTCGGCCTGGTGCCCTGGTTCGCCGAGGCCTGGCGCCTGCCGGCCGAGGATGCCGTCGCGCTCGATTCACAGGTCTGGCGCCGCGCGGGTGACGGCCGGGCACGTATCGCCGTGCCGCGCCTGCCCGGCATCTCGAATTTCGACGACCTCGATCCGCTGCGGGCCGAGCCGGAGGTCGCCCTCGACATCGTCACCGCCGGGCGTGCCCTGCCGGGGGATGCCGACCTGGTGATCCTGCCGGGCTCCAAGTCGACGATCTCCGACCTCGCCATGCTGCGCGCGCAGGGCTGGGACATCGATATCCAGGCCCATCGTCGCCGCGGTGGCGCCGTGCTCGGCATCTGCGGCGGGTTGCAGATGCTGGGGGCGGAAATCGCCGATCCGTTGGGTATCGAAGGGCCGGCGGGGACCGTGGCGGGCCTCGGCCTGCTTTCGCTCCGCACCGAGCTCGGCGGCGACAAGCGGCTGGCCGAAGTGCGCGGCGCCGACCGTGCCCATGGCCAGACGGTACAGGGCTATTTCATGCATCTCGGACGTACGGCCGGGACGGATCTGACCCGCCCCATGCTCGACCTGGAGGGCGGACCCGACGGTGCGATGTCGCCCGACGGTCGGGTGATGGGCTGTTATCTGCATGGCCTGTTCGCCGCGGATGATTTTCGTCGCGCCTTTCTCGCCGCCCTCGGCGCGCGCGAGGCCGGCGCCGAGCCACATGAAAGCCGCATCGAGGACGGGCTCGACCGGCTCGCCGCGCATCTCGGCCGGGCGGTCGACCTGGAGGCGCTGCTCTCGCTCAGCGATAGAGCCAGAGCGCGAGCAGCGACATGAGCCCGAGGAGCCCCCAGGCATGGAGATAGAGCTTCAGCGCCCGGCGGACATCGCGCGACGTCGCGGCCTCGCGGCCATTGCCCATCCAGGCATCGTCGGAAACGACGCCCGCATAGCTGCGCGGCCCGTTGAGCGCCAGGCCGAGGGCGCCGGCCATCGCCGCCTCCGGCCAGCCGGCATTGGGCGATTGGTGACGGGGCGCGTCGCGCCGCATGGCCCGCCAGCCGGCCGCGCCCCGCTCCCACGACGCGAGCCAGGCGGCGGCCGCCAGCAGGGCACCGCTCAACCGTGCGGGCGCCAGGTTCATGGCGTCGTCAAGCCGGGCCGCCGCCCAGCCGAAGTCCCGGTAGCGCGCGTTGCGGTGGCCGATCATGCTGTCCGCCGTGTTGACCGCCTTGTAGAGCAGCAATCCCGGCAGGCCGAACAGTGCGTACCAGAACCAGGGTGCGACCACGCCGTCGGAGAAGTTCTCGGCCAGAGATTCGATGGCACCGCGCGCGACGCCGGCCTCGTCCAGGGTGCGGGGATCGCGGCCGACCAGATGGACGATCTCGCGCCGTCCGCCCTCCAGGCCTTGCGCCTCCAAGCCGTGTGCGACCCGTGCGACATGGTCGTAGAGCGAGCGGCCGGCGAGCAGCAGGGCGCAGACCACCGCTTCCAGCACCAGATCCAGCGGCGTGAGGGCAAAGAGCCAGGCCAGCAGGCCGCCGAGCGCGGCGTGGACGAGAACCAGCAGCGCCACGACGAGGATGCCGGCGCCCCGGCGTGCGCCGGCGGACCGCCGCTCGTCGTTGAAACGAACGTCGAGCCCGCCGATCAGCCGTCCGCACGCCACCACGGGATGGCCGATGCGCTTGTAGAGCCACGACGGCTCCCCCAGCAGGGCGTCGAGCAGCAGGGCGAGCGCCAATACGGCGAAGGGATCGATGGTGGTGTCGAACCAGGAGAACATCGGCCGACATTGCGCCGGCCGGCCGGGACCGTCAACGCGGCCCGGAAACGAGAGAAAGAGGATATGCGGCGATGCGTAAACTGGGGGTAATGGTCTGCGGTCACGGCAGCCGGGATGCGGATGCAATCCGCGAGTTCGAGGCGGTCGCCGCCGGCATCCGCGAACGGCTGCCGCAATACGACGTCGATTCGGGTTTTCTGGAGTTCGCGACGCCGGTGATCCGCGAGGGGTTGGACGCGCTTCGCGCGCGCGGCGTCGACGAGATCCTGGCGGTGCCGGGAATGCTGTTCGCGGCGGGCCATGCCAAGAACGATATCCCCTCGGTGCTGAACACCTACCAGGCACAGCACGACGACGTGAAAATCCGCTACGGCCGGGAACTCGGCATCGACCCGAAACTGCTGCGCGCGTCGGCCGACCGCATCCAGGCGGCGCTCGACGCGGCACCGGCGGGCGTGTCCGCGGCGGAGACCCTGCTGGTCGTGGTCGGCCGCGGCGCTTCCGACCCGGACGCCAACTCGAACGTCTCCAAGGTCACCCGCATGCTGTGGGAGGGCTTCGGCTTCGGCTGGGCGGAGACGGCCTATTCCGGCGTCACCTTTCCTTTGGTCGCCCCGGCCCTGGAGCATGCCGCCAAGCTCGGCTACCGCCGCATCGTCGTGCATCCCTATTTCCTCTTCACCGGCGTGTTGGTGAAGCGGATCTACGATCACACGGACCGCGTCGCCGCCGCCCATCCGGAGATCGAATTCATCAAGGCGCCCTATCTGAACGATCACCCGCTGATCCTCGATGCCTTCGCCGAGCGGGTCACCGAAATCCTGGACGGCAGCAATGTGATGAACTGCCAGCTGTGCAAATACCGCGCCCAGGTCCTCGGCTTCGAGGCCGAGGTGGGGCTGGCCCAGGAAAGCCACCACCACCATGTCGAGGGCCTGCTGGCCCGCGACGACGGCGACGATGCCGGCCACGACCACCATCATCATGACCATGACCATGACCATGATCACGACCATACGCACGGCCATGGCCACGATCATCACCATCACCCCTATCCGCATCGCGACCACCCGCTCGGGCCGACGACCCTGAAGGACCTGGAAGACTGAACCGGGCATGACGATCTTCGACGCCTATCTCGTGGTCGACTGGAGCGCGGCGGCGGTGCCGACGCGGGGGGCGGACAGTATCTGGTACGCGCTCTATGAACGGACGTCGCGCGGCTTGCGGCGGCGGGCGCTCGCCAATCCGGCGACGCGGGAGGAGGCGCGCCGCGCGATCGCGGATCTGCTGGTCCGGCTGACCGCGCGGGGCCGGCGCACGCTCGCCGGCTTCGACTTTCCCAATGGCTATCCCGCCGGTTTCGCGGCTCGGGCGGGCTTCACCGGCCGGGCGCCCTGGCGGGCCGTGTGGGACGGGCTCGCCGGGCTGGTCGACGATGCGCCCGACAACGCCAACAACCGTTTCGAATTGGCGGCCGAGCTGAACGGGCGGATCTCCGGCGCCGACTTCCCGTTCTGGGGCTGTCCGGCGGGGCGGGCGGGGCCGAAGCTCAATCCGCGCAAGGTCGACGCCTATGGGCGGGAAGGCCTGGCCGAGAAGCGCCTGGCGGAGGCCTGGGTGCCGCGGGCGCAGCCCTGCTGGAAGCTCGCCTATACCGGTTCCGTCGGCAGCCAGGCCCTGCTCGGCATTCCGGTGCAGCGGGCGCTGCGCGACGATCCCCGGCTCGCCGCGACGACCCGGGTCTGGCCGTTCGAGACCGGGCTGTGCCCGCCTGCGATGGCAGGCGATTGGCGGGTCGTGCTGGCCGAGGTCTATCCCTCTCTCGCGCCGCTGGCGCTCGGCCACGGGCCGGTGAAGGACGCCCGCCAGGTGACGGCGGCCTGCCGCCTGCTGGCCAGGCGCGACGAGGCCGGCGCGCTCGCCGTCGACCTCGCCGGCCCGCCGGAGCTGGACCGACGCCAACGCCGGGTGGTCGAGCGGGAGGAAGGCTGGCTACTCGGCGCCGGCACCTTCCCCGAGACCCGGCGGCGGGGAGGGGAGGCCTATATCACGGCGCCGGCGGTGATCTACGACCAGTCCTTCGCCCGGGTCCGTGCCGCCGCCGGCCTCGGCAGTTTCCCAGATGGTTTCGCGCTGGTCGCCGAGAGGATCGTGCACGCCTCGGCGATGCCGGAACTGGCGGCGCAGCTGGTCGCGAGCGACGGCCTGGTCGATGCCGCGCGCGACGCGCTGGCGGCTGGTGCGCCGATCCTGGTCGATTGCGAGATGCTCTCCCACGGCGTGATCCGGCGTGGCCTGCCCTGCGGCAACGACGTCGTCTGTACCCTGAACCGGCCCGGTGTCGCCCGGCGGGCGACGGCCGGCGCGACAACCCGTTCGGCCGCCCAGGTCCGCGACTGGGACGACAGCCTGGAAGGCGCCCTGGTGGCAATCGGCAACGCGCCGACGGCGCTGTTCGCTCTGCTGGAACGATTGCGCGCGGGCGGGCCGCGCCCGGCGGCGATCCTCGGCCTGCCGGTCGGCTTCGTCGGTGCGGCGGAATCGAAGGCCGCCCTGATGGCGGAGGCGCATGGCGTGCCGTACCTCACGCTCCCCGGGCGGCTCGGCGGCAGCGCCATGGCGGCGGCGGCCATCAACGCGCTTGCTGGCCTGGCGCGGGAGGCGACGGCATGACGGCCTGGCTGAGCGTCGTCGGCATCGGCGAGGACGGCCTCGACGGTCTCGGCGCCGAGGCGCGCGCGCTGATCGACGGGGCCGAGGTGCTGGTGGGCGGTGAGCGCCATCACGCCTTGCTGCCGGACCACAAGGCGGAGCGGCTCGGCTGGCAGTTCCCGCTCGGCCCCCTGATCGCCGAGCTGCGCGCGCGGCGCGGCCGGCGCGTCGTCGTTCTGGCGACCGGCGATCCCTTCTGTTTCGGCATCGCCTCGACCCTGGTCCGTCATCTGGACATCGCGGAGATGCGGGTGCTGCCGGCGCCGTCGGCCTTCGCGCTCGCCCGGGCCCGGCTCGGCTGGCCGTCCCATACGACAGAGGAGGTGACGCTGCACGGCCGGCCGTTGGAAAGCCTGCCGGCCCGTCTCGCGCCGGGCCAACGGCTGCTGGCCCTGAGCAACGACGGCACGACGCCGGCCGCGGTCGCCGCCCTGTTGGTCGAACGCGGCTACGGCCCCTCGCGCATGGTGGTGTTGGAACACATGGGCGGACCGGCGGAACGACGCATCGACGCGACGGCCGAGAGCTGGCACCCGGGCGAGACGGCGGCATTCAATACCATCGCCCTCGAATGCCGCCCGGCACCCGGCACGGTTCCGTTGCCCTCGGTGCCCGGCCTGCCGGACGCCGCCTTCGAACACGACGGCCAGATCACCAAGCGGGAGGTGCGCGCCGCGACGCTCGCCGCCCTGGTGCCCCTGCTGGGCCAGCGCCTGGTCGATATCGGCGCCGGTTCCGGCGCCATCGCCATCGAATGGCTGCGGGCGGCCCGGAACGTCAGTGCCGTGGCGATCGAGCGGGACCCGGCGCGGGCCGAGCGGATCGCCCGGAATGCCCGCACGCTCGGCACGCCCGGCCTGGAAATCGTCACTGGCGAGGCGCCGGCGGCCCTGGCCGGCCTGGGGCCGGCGGATGCGGTCTTCATCGGCGGTGGCCTCGGCGCGCCGGACATGCTACCCGCCGCGCTCGCCCTGCTCGCCCCCGGCGGGCGCCTGGTCGCCAATGCGGTGACCGTCGCCGGCGAGGCCGCCCTGCTGAAGGCGCATTCGACGCACGGCGGTGCGCTGGCCCGTCTGGCGGTCAGCCGGGCCGAACCCGTCGGCGGTGTCGTCGCCTGGCGCGCGCTCGCCCCGGTGACGCAATGGAGTTTCACGAAACGATGAGCGGACGCGTGCATGGTATCGGCGTCGGCCCCGGCGATCCGGAGCTGTTGACCCTGAAGGCGTTGCGCCTGCTGCGCGAGGCCGCGGTCGTCGCCTACCCGGCGACGGAAGACGGGGAGAGTCTGGCCCGGGAGATCGTCGCGCCGCATCTGCCGGGCGGCCAGCGTGAAATTCCGATCCCCATTCCGATCCAGGGCGGCCCGTTCCCCGACGAAGGTGTCTATGACCGCGCGGCGGAACAGGTCCTGGCCGCCGTGGCGGAGGGCGCCGCTGTCGTGGTGCTGTGCGAGGGGGATCCGTTCTTCTACGGCTCCTTTCTCTATCTCTATGCCCGCTTGGCGGACCGTTGCGAGGTGGCGGTGGTGCCCGGCGTCTCCTCCCTGATGGCCTGCGCGGCGGTGCTGGGCGCGCCGCTCGCCGCGCGCAACGACGCGCTTTCGGTGCTGCCAGCGACCCTGGACGAAACGGTGCTGCGCCGCCGGATCGAGGCGGCGGACGCGGTCGCCCTGATCAAGGTCGGTCGCCATCTCGCCAAGGTACGCGGCGTTCTGGAGGACCTCGGCCTGGCTGAGGGCGCCCTCTATATCGAGCGCGCCACCATGACGACGGAGCGGGTGCTGCCCCTCGACCAGGCGCCAGCGCCCGCACCCTATTTCTCGATGGTGCTGGTGCACCGGCGGGGCGAGGCCTGGCGATGAGCGGGCACCCCGCCTATGTCGCACTCACCGGCCAGGGAGCGGAGACCGCCCGCCGGATCATGGCCGGCCTCGGCGGCGGTGAGCTGCACGGCCTCGCGCACCGGGTTACGAATCGCGACGTGGCCTTCACCGAGACGATCCCGCACCTCCAGGCCCTGTTCCGGGCCGGCCGGCCCATCGTCGGCCTTTGCGCCGCCGGGATCCTGATCCGCGCGCTCGGCCCCCTGCTCGCCGAGAAGCGGGAAGAGCCCGCGGTCCTCGCCGTCGCGGAAGACGGCACGGCGGTGGTGCCGTTGCTCGGCGGACACCACGGCGCCAACGACCTCGCGCGGGAGATCGCAGGTGTGCTGGACGGCAGCGCCGCGATCACCACGGCGGGCGATGTCCGTCTGGATCTCGCGCTCGATGCGCCGCCCGCCGGCTGGCGGCTCGCCGATCCGGCACCGGCCAAGGCGGTGATGGCGGCCCTGCTGGCGGGCGAGAACGTGGCCCTGCATGTCGAGGCGGGCGATCCCGCCTGGCTGACGGCCGGCGGTGCGTCGTTTTCCGAGACCGGGACCCCCTCGATCCGCCTGACCGATTCCACAGCTCCGGCACCGGCAAACGAGTTGGTGTTTCATCCGGCGACCCTGGCGCTCGGCGTCGGGACGGAACGGGGTGCGGCGCCGGCGGCGCTCTCGGCCCTGGTGCGGGAGACGTTGGCGGCGGCTGGCCTCAGCCCCGCCTCGATCGCCTGTGTCGTCTCCCTCGACCTGAAGGCGGGGGAAGCGGCGGTGCTCGACCTCGCCGAAGAGCTCGGGGTCGAGGCCCGGTTCTTCGACGCGACCCGGCTGGAGGCGGAGCGGCCGCGCCTCGCCAATCCCTCCGACCTGGTCTTCCAGGCGGTCGGCTGTCATGGCGTCGCCGAGGGCGCGGCGCTGGCGGCGGCCGGGCCGGCGGGAAACCTGATCGTCGAGAAGCGGCGGGGCGAGCGGGTGACCTGCGCCGTCGCCCGCGCGCCGGACGTCATCGAGGCCACAGGCGTCGGTCGCGCGCGCGGCCGGCTCGCCATCGTCGGGATCGGGCCCGGGTCCGACGCATGGCGCACGGGCGAGGCCGGCGGCTGGCTCGCCCGGGCCGAGGACGTCGTCGGCTACGGCCTCTATCTCGATCTCGTCGCCGGGCGGATCGCCGGCGCCCGGCGGCACGACTTTCCAATCGGTGCGGAGCGGGAACGGGTGGATCATGCCCTCGACCTCGCCGTCGCCGGGCGCGACGTGGCGCTCGTCTCGTCCGGCGACGCCGGGATCTACGCCATGGCGGCCCTGGTGTTCGAACGGATCGAGCAGGGTGACAATGCGGCCTGGCGGCGGATCGCTATCGAGGCGACGCCGGGGATCTCGGCGTTGCAGGGCGCGGCGGCGCGGATCGGCGCGCCGCTGGGACACGATTTCTGCGCCATTTCGCTCTCCGACCTGCTGACGCCCTGGCCGGTCATCGCCGCGCGGCTCGAGGCGGCGGCACGGGCCGATTTCGTGGTGGCGCTCTACAATCCGGCTTCGCGCGCCCGGCGCCGCGGGCTGGTGGAGGCCCTGGCGGTCCTGCGCGCGCACCGCCCGGCCGGCACGCCGGTGGTCGTCGCCCGCAACCTCGGCCGCGAGGGCGAGCGGGTCGAGGCGGTCCGGCTCGACAGTCTGGAAGCCGACCGGGTCGACATGCTCACCCTGCTGATCATCGGCAACCGGGAGACTCGACACATGCGGACCGAGGACGGGCGCGGCTGGGTCTATACACCGCGCGGCTACGGCGGGAAGGGCGGGGCATGACGGTACATTTCATCGGCGCGGGCCCGGGGGCCGCGGACCTCATCACCGTGCGCGGGCGCGACCTGATCGCCGCGGCGCCCGTGGTGCTTTATGCCGGCTCCCTCGTCGCGCCGGCGATGCTGCAATGGGCCGGGGCGGAGGCCCTGGTCGTCGACACGGCACCGCTGAACTTGGACGAAATCATCGAGGAAATGGTCCGGGCCGACGCGGCCGGCCTGGATGTCGCCCGGGTGCATTCGGGCGACCCCTCGCTCTATGGCGCGATCCAGGAGCAGATGCGCCGCCTGGATGCGCTGGCGATCGATTACGACATCACGCCGGGCGTGCCGGCCTTCGCCGCCGCCGCCGCGACGCTGAAGCGCGAGCTGACGTTACCCGGCATCGGCCAGTCCGTCGTGCTCACCCGCACGGCGATGAAATCCTCCGCCATGCCGGAGGGCGAGACCCTCGCCGCCTTCGCCGCCACCGGTGCGACCCTGGCGATCCATCTCTCGATCCGCAATCTCGCCCATGTCACGCGCGAGCTCGAGCCCCATTACGGGGCCGATTGCCCCGCCATCATCGTCTACCGGGCGAGCTGGCCGGACGAACAGGTCATCCACGCGACGCTCGCCAGCCTGCGCGAGGCCGCCCGTGCCGCCAAGATCACCCGAACCGCCCTGGTCCTGGTCGGCCCGGTCCTGGCCGATGAAAGCTATGCCGACAGCCGTCTCTACGCCCCCGACCACCGCCACCTGCTGCGCCACGGCCGTCCCGGTGGCTAGGCGAGGGGGTGCGGGTTAAGCTTGCCGTGAGCCGAACAGGGAGGACGAGATGGCCGATCTCGACGCGCGCCGCCAGGCGATCAAGGATGCCTTTATCGAGAACCGGGGCTATTGGGCCGAGATCTGGGAGCAGATGCTGCGCCTGAACCCGGACTATTTCGAGGCCTATGCCGAGCTGTCTTCCGTGCCCTGGAAGCACGGCGTGCTGGCGCCCAAGGTCAAGGAGTTCATGTATATCGCGGCCGATGCCTCGACCACCCACCTCTACAACCAGGGCACCCGCATCCATATCCAGAATGCGCTCCGTCACGGGGCCACGGAAGAAGAGATCTTCGAAGTGCTGGCGATGACCTCCATCCTCGGCATGCACAGCTGCACCGTGGGCGTGCCGATCCTGTTGGAGGAGCTGGAGGCCGCCGGCAAGCTGGAGATGCCCGAACTCGATGCCCGGCGCCGGGAAATCAAAGAGGAGTTCATCCGGGTGCGCGGCTACTGGCATCCCTTCCACGACGGCCTGCTGTCGACCAGCCCCGAATTCTTCGAGGCTTATCTGAACTTCTCCGGCGTTCCCTGGCGCACCGGCACGCTGGAGCCCAAGGTCCGCGAGTTCGTCTATATCGCCATCGATGCGGCGACGACGCACCTCTACGAGCCGGGCCTGCGCCTGCACTTCCGCAATGCGATCGGCCATGGCGCGACCCAGGCCGAGTTGCTGGAGGTGCTGCAACTGCTGTCCGCGATCGGCGTCCACACGATGACGGAGAGCGTTCCAATCCTGGTCAAGGAAGCGGCCCGGGCGCGGGAGGCGGCGGAATAGCCCGATCCAACCCGGGTCGGGCGCTAACGTTTGAAGATCCCTTCGAGGGTCTTGCCGATCCCCTTCACCGTATCTTCGACGGTGCCGCGGGCCCGGTCGACGGTGCCGCCGCCCTGGCTGTCGGCCGGCGGGGCGACGCCGTCCTTGGCCTGTTCGATGGCCGCCAGGCAGGGGTTTTCCGCGTCCCCCGTATCGCCGCCGACCAGGACCGCCGCGATTCCGGCCGGGCCGAACAGTGCCGCGCCGCCGATCGCCTTGCCGAGCGCGATACCGCCCTTCACCGCATCGATGCCGAGCTTGGGGTTGGCGAGCGTGCCGGAAAGCCGGAACGGTTTCGCCAACTCGCCGAGGCTGAGCGTGACGCGACCAACGCCGTCGGCACCGGCGCCGCTCTTCGGTGTCGGCTCGATGCCGATATCGAGGCGTTCGTTGCGCAGGTTCACCTTGCCCTCGCCCACCACGGTGGTGCGATCGGTGTCGAGCACCAGGTCGGTGACCGTGGCTATCCCCTGCTTGATGCGGAAGCGGCTGACGGCGCAGTTCACGTTGGTGTAGGGCCCGTCGCCCCCGCCGCCGAGGATCGGCAAGGCGTCGAGGGCGAGATCGCCGCCGACCACCTCGACCAGCTTGTTGTCGATCCGGCCGCGCCCGGTGATCAGCTCCGTTCGCCCGTTCGCCCGCGCCATGATTTGGGCAATGGAAGCACCGCGACCGCGCAGGCGCACGTCGACGTCCAGCTTGCCCCGCACCTCGTCGCTGATGTCGAGTTCGCTCAACAACGCGTGCAGGTCGACTTGGCTGGCCTCGACATTCACCGTCAGCAGGCCTTCCCCCTTCGCCTTCGGCGCCAGTCGGATCAGCCCCTTGGCGGGGCCGTCGCCGACGAGCGCCTGCAGCGGCTGGATCCTGAGATCGCCGCCGGCCAGTGCCAGGCGGGCGACCAGGTCGCGGAACGGCAGGCGGCGCAGCAGGAGTTGCCCCGCCTCGATCTCGACCACGGCATCGAGGCTCTTGAGCGTGTCCCACGGCAATCGCTCGGCGGGAAAGACCCGCTTGGCTTTCGGTCCCTTCTTTCTGCCCTGGGACTTGCCTCCCGTTGCCGGCAGCATGCGCGTTTCGGAAAGTCCCGGACACCGATTACGGAAAGTCCTGGCCAGAGATTTCAGTAAGTCGCGGCCAGTGATTCCGGAAAGTCCCGGACAGCATCACGGGGCGATCTGAGTTCAGCTTTCGGGTGCGCCGTCTCGGCGTCTACCTCTTGGCTTTTGCCGGGAGGGGACATGCCCAGACGTGTGAATCGGCATGCAAAACTGACCCACTTTGGTGGGTTATGAGCGGTAAGAATTGACCCACCTGGAACGCTAGCATCCGCACGGAACAGTGCGGAGGAAAGAGCAGGTGGTATTGATGGAAAGCGTATTGAAGATCCGACGTTGGATATTACGGGAGGGTCGGAGTATCCGATCTGTATCTCGTCAGACTGGTTTGTCGCGGAACACGATTAAGAAGTATCTGAAGGACGGCGATCCACCGAGCTATCAGCGGCGCGTTTCACCCGTCCGGCGTAAGCTTAGCGATGGCTTCGCCAGCCGGCTTCGGGCGCTCTTTGAGCAGGACCTGGGGCGCCCGCGCCGTGAGCGCCGGACGGCCAAGAAGCTTTATGAGCAGCTTGTGTCGGAAGGCTATAGCGGATCCTACTCGACGGTTCATACCAGTCGACATTGATGTCAACTCGCGGTTGGATTCCCTTGCTGGCTGATTTCTGACTCAATTGTGGTGATTCGGAAGAGGGGGATCACCATGGGTCGGGGTATTGCCTTGCGCGAGGATTTCGATGCGGCGGCGTTGCGACGTCTGGCCAAGGGATCGAGGGATGCTAAACAGATCCGGCGCTTGCTTTCGCTTGCTGTGATCTACGAGGGCGGGAGTCGGACGGAGGCCGCGCGGACGGGGGACGTCGGCCTTCAGGTGATCCGTGACTGGGTGCTGCGTTTCAACGCGGAGGGCCCGGCCGGCCTGATCGACCGCAAGGCGCCGGGCGCGGCGAAGAAACTGGACCCGGCGCAACGGGACGCCTTGGCGGCCCGGGTGGAAGCGGGACCGGATCCGGCGCGCGACGGCGTCATGCGCTGGCGGCTAGCGGATCTGGTCGACTGGATCGGCGAGAGCTTCGCGATCACGCTCGACCAGCGGACGGTGAGCCGGGAGCTGAAGGCGATGGGCTTCGCCAGGATGACGATGCGGCCGCGCCATCACGCCCAGGAGCCGGGGGTGATCGAGGACTTCAAAAAAAATTCCCCGAGCTGGTCGCGCGGGCTCGCAAAGCACTCCCCGACGGCACCGGGATAGAGATCTGGTGGCAGGATGAAACCCGCGTCGGACAGAAGAACAAGCATGCCCGGCGCTGGGCCCGGCGCGGCACACGGCCACGCACCCCGCACGATCAGCGCACCAAGTCGGCCTATATCTTCGGCGCCATCTGCCCCGAGCGCGGCACCGGCGCCGCCATCGTCCAGCAACGCTGCAACACCGCCGCCATGCAGCAGCATCTGGAGGAAATCTCCGTCCAGGTTCAACCCGGAGCCCATGCCTTGATGCTGCTCGACCGGGCCGGCTGGCACACCACGAAACGGCTCGACGTCCCGGCCAACATAACCCTCCTGCCGCTGCCGCCGAGATCGCCCGAACTCAATCCTGCCGAGAACGTCTGGCAGTACATCCGAAACAACTGGCTCTCCGACATCGTCTTCGAAGACCAGGACGACATCACCGATCATTGCTGCAAGGCCTGGAACAACCTCATCGCACAGCCGGACAGAATCAAATCCATCGGACGAAGATCATGGGCCATCGGGTTCTGATCATTGTCGATTGGTATCAGAGGTTTGTCCGCGACCTGAAGCGTTCTGGCGCCGGATCGGGGGATGCGTTCATTCCGTTGCACTTTACGGCAGGTGACGCGCTCCAGTTTGACTGGAGCACGGAATACGCTGTCCTGGGCGGTGTCGAGCAGAAGGTAAAGGTTGCCCACTTCCGCCTATGTCATAGCCGCAAGCCCTTTGTTGTTGCCTATCCCAGCGAATCTCAGGAGATGGTGCTGGACGCCTTTGCACGGGCGATGTCTTTCTATGGCGGCGTACCGCGCCGGGTGATCATCGACAACCCCAAGACGATGGTAACCTATGTTTCGCGCTCTAAGGACCGTGTGTTCCATCCGCGCTTTCTGGCGTTGATGAACCACTATGTGATGGAACCGGTTGCTTGCACACCCGCGGCGGGGTGGGAGAAGGGTCAGATTGAGAACCAGGTTGGGTTCCTGCGGGGACAGCTGTTTGCGCCCAAGCCCGCCTTTGACGATCTGGATGCGCTGAACGGCTGGTTGCGTCTGCGCTGCGAGGAATTGGCGAATCGCGCCCACCCCGAACAATCGGATCGCAAGATCTCGGACGTGTTCGCAGACGAGTGCGCCGAACTGCGTCCCCTGGGCCGGGCTTTTGACGGCTATGTTGAGAAGGCCGCTCGTGTCCGCTCTACCTGTCTGGTCCAATATGCCACCAATCGCTATAGCGTCCCCTCCCGGTTCGCCGGGGAGCTTGTCTCTCTGCGCGCCTATGCGGACCGGATCGTGGTTGTGTCAGGGCAGAATGTGATTGCCGAGCACAAGCGCCGCTTTACCCGCAACGCCAGCTATTTCGAGCCCTGGCATTACCTGCCCCTACTCGACCGCAAGCCCGGCGCGCTGAGAGATGGCGCGCCCTTTGTGGGTTGGCAATTGCCTGAGGCGATGCACCGGGTCAGGGCGCATTACATGGCCGGCAAAGGCGGGGACCGGGAGTTTGTCGATCTGCTCCTGCTGGCCCAGGATCACGGGATCGAGGTGGTCGAGATAGCCTGTGAACTGGCCGTGGAGCAGAACACGCTGCGCCTTCCGGCCATCATCAATCTGATCAACCAACTGGTGGAGCCGGTCATCGCGCCATGGGGCGAGAGCCACGCCTATCCGCAACTGACCTTGCGGCCCGAAGCGGACTGCAAGCGCTATGAGACGCTGTGCGTTGCCGGGGAGGCCGTCGCATGAAAGCTTTGATAGACCAACTGATCGCCCTGAGGCTGTATGGAATGGCGGCTTGCGCCGAAGCTTTGCTGGCCGCGCGCAAGCCGCCAAGTCTGACCACTGCGATAAAGCAACTGATCGACGCCGAGACTGTAGAGCGCCGGGTGCGCTCTATCCAGCACCAAATGCGGGCCTCGAAGTTCCCCCACCATAAGGACTTCGCCACTTTCGATTACGGCCTAGCCGCCGTCACCCAAGCGCAAATCGACCCCTTCTGCTCAGGGCAGTTCACCCAGGAGGCCCACAACCTCATTCTGGTGGGCGGAACCGGTACGGGCAAAACCCACATCGCCATTGCTCTGGGGACGCTGTTGATCAATCAGGGAAAGAAGGTCCGTTTCTTCAACGCCGTCGATCTGATCAATGCGCTGATCAAGGAACAGGCCGAAGGCAACGCCGGCAAGATCATCCGGCAACTGACGGCCATGGATTGCGTCATCATCGACGAACTGGGCTATATCCCATTCCCCAAATCCGGCGGTGCGCTCTTGTTCCACCTGATCAGCAAACTCTATGAGAAGACCAGCGTCATCATCACCACCAATCTGGAGTTCGGGGAATGGGTCTCCGTCTTCGGAGATGCAAAAATGACAACCGCGTTGCTGGATCGTGTAACGCATCACTGCGCAATCATCGAAACAGGCAACATGTCTTACCGCTTCGCACAAAGCAAACAGCGACGACAAAAGTAGCCGCCCTGTAAGCAAAGCCCCAGGCTGATCCGCTATATGGAGCCAATCAGCCTGGGGGCTTTCATCGCAAAGGCGGGCAAATCAAAACGGGTCCTGTACAGATTGTTCTGCAAAAGGGGTTTCGTAGCTGGGGCACAAGTCCGGGCCGATGGGGTGGATGAGCTGCCTCCGGCTGGTCCGGGCTCTCGCGATCGAAATCCATGAGGACTGGCTGGATGCCAACCGCTAGCTCAACATGATCCATCTCAAGGAGAGCAAAAGCGAACGCATCCAGAAAGCCGCCTGACGGCGGCTCGGCATGCCTGGCGCTCCGAGCAATCGAAATCTCCGCGCCAGGCATGCCGGTGGCCCTCATCGGCAGCCATGACAAACTTGCAGAACAGTCTGGACACTACTTCAAAAGCTCATTGCCACTTCAAGAACCCCACCTGATCCCCACGTTCCGCCGCCGGCCCGGTTGTCCCGGTGGGCCCACAGGCCCCTCCCACGCGGCTTCGCTCCGCGTAACGCAAAGCGCTACACGAAGCCGCGCGGGGCCCTCCCGTGGACTACCGGGACAACCTCCGTCGAAGCAAGGGGGGGGGTCAATTTTGCACGCCGATAGGGGGTCAGAATTAAATGCTGATTGACACCCAGACGGAAGCAGACGAGACGAACGACGGTGAGAGATGCACGAACGATCCTGCGGCTGACGCATGACCAAGGCCTCTCGGCGCGAGAGGTGGCGGAACGGCTGAAGGTCTCCAAGACGACAGTGTCGACCTATTTGCTGCGGGCCCGCGAGGTCGGCCTTACCGCCTGGCCGCTGCCGGCGGAATACGAGGACGACGCGGTCCTGCAAGAGACGCTGTTCCGCCGCATGGGCCGGCCCCCGCGCGACAGGTGCGAGCCGCACTGGCCGACGGTCGCGGCCGAGCTGAAGCGCAAGGGGGTGACGCTGACCCTGCTCTGGCAGGAATACCGCGCCTCACATCCCGATGGCTACGGCTACACCTGGTTCTGCGAAGCCTTCACGGCGTTCAAGCGGCGCACCGGCGCCACCTGGCGCAACCGCCACGAGGCCGGTGCGGTCATGCAGACCGATTATGCCGGCCAGACGGTGGACATCGTCGACCCCGAGACCGGCGAGGTGCACGACGCGCAGATCTTCGTCGCCGTGCTGGGCGCTTCCTCGCTCACCTTCGCCACCGCCAGCCTGACCCAGCGCCTGCCCGACTGGGTCGCCGGACAATGCCGGGCGCTCGCCTACTTCGGCGGCGTGCCCAAGAGCATCGTCTGCGATAACCTCAAGGCCGGCGTCGCCAAGCCGCTCTGGTTCGAGCCGACCCTCAACCCGACCTTCGCCGCGCTCGCCGAGCACTACGACACCACCGTCCTGCCGACCCGGGTCCGCAAGCCGCGCGACAAGGCCAAGGTCGAAGTCGCCGTCCAGGTCGTCGAGCGCTGGATCCTGGCAAGACTGCGCAATACGCGCTTCTTCTCCCTCGACCAGCTCAACCGGGCGATCCGCGACCTCCTCGAGGAGCTCAACGAGCGGCCCATGCGCAACCTTGGAAAGAGCCGGCGCCAGATGTTCGAGGCCATCGAGCGCGAGGCCCTGGCACCCCTGCCGACGACGCCCTTCGAATATGCCGAATGGAAGACCGCCAAGGTCCATTCCGACTATCACGTCGACGTCGAGCGCAGCTTCTACTCCGTGCCGCACGGCCTGATCGGCCGCAAGGTCCAAGTCCGGCTCACTCACCGCACGGTCGAGATCTTCCACAACCACAAGCGCGTCGCCAGCCATCTCCGCCGCTCACCGCATGGCGGCCATGCCACGATCCCGGCCCACATGCCCAAGGCGCACCAGCGCTATGCCGAGCGAACGCCACAAAGCCTGATCGACCAGGCCAGCCGCATCGGCCCCAACGCCGCCCTCCTGGTCGAGCGGATGATCCGCGATCGGCCCCATCCCGAGCAAGGCTATCGCAGCGCCATGGGCGTCTTGTCGCTCGCCCGCCGATACGAACCGGAACGCGTCGAGGCCGCCTGCGCACGCGCGCTCACCATCAACACGACCAGCTACTCATCGCTCGCCGCCATCCTCAAGTCCGGCCTCGATCGCACACGCCCCGAGCGCGAACCGCTTCTGCCGCTGCCGCCACACACCAACATCCGCGGCCCCGGCTACTACCGATAACCAGGAGAAGACACCTCATGCTGACACACCCGACCCTCGACCAGATGCAGGCCCTCGGCTTCAAGGGCATGGCAGAGGCTTACCGCGACATGGCCGAGCGAGGCCAATCATCGGAATTGAACCGCGAGGACTGGCTCGCCCTCATGCTCGACCGCGAGGCCGCCACCCGCGCCGACAAGCGCCTCGCCAACCGCCTCAGACAGGCCAGGCTACGCTTCCCCGAGGCCTGCATCGAGGACATCGACTTCGCCGCCGAACGAGGCCTCGACCGCCGCGCCGTCCTCTCTCTCGCCCAGGGCGTCTGGCTCAAGGCACACGAGAACCTCATCGTCACCGGCCAGACCGGAACCGGCAAGACATGGCTCGCCTGTGCCATCGCCCATCAGGCCGCCAGGCTCGATCATTCCGTCCTCTACGTCCGCATGCCCAGGCTCTTCGAGGACCTCGCCATGGCCCGCCTCGACGGCCGGCTGCCCCGCCTGATCGACCGCCTCGCCCGGGTCCAGCTGCTCGTCCTCGACGACTGGGGAACCCATGGCCTGACCGACCGCCAGCGCCTCGATCTCCTGGAAATCTGCGAGGAACGATACCACCGACGCTCAACCCTCATCACCGCGCAGATCCCCGTGACCGCCTGGCACGACCTGATCGGCGAGGCCACCATCGCCGACGCCATCCTCGACCGCGTCATCCACAACGCCCACCGCATCGGCTTGAAAGGCGACAGCATGCGAAAGAAGAAATCGACGACCGACTTGACCCAGCCAACCACAACGGAAAACAATCCCGACTGACGGCAACAAGGCACCCGAAGCCAAACTCCCGGAACCGGCCGGGACTTTATGAAATCGGTGGCCAGGACTTACTGAAACCGCCGTCCGGAACTACCGAAATCCGCAGCAGCAGGGGCCGCAGGTCGAAACGTGCCGTCGTAAAGCGGGCTTCGAGGCGCGGCGGCGTGGTGGTCAATTGATGGGTCAGGGTGCCGGTCAACCGATCGCGGCCCTGGACGAGCGCGATGTCGTCGAGATGCAAGGTCTTGGCGTCCAGGCGAAGCCGGGCATCGAAGGTATGACGCAGGGCCGGCGGCAAGGCGGCATCGGGCGCGACCAGGCCCAGCGTTTGCATCAGGGCGACCGGCTCGGGATGGTCGAGGCCCAAGCGCAAGTCCGCCGTCGGTGCCGCATCGAGGCCGCCGACGGTGCCCTTGGCGGTCAACACGCCGCCCGCGACGTCGATGCGGGCATCGACCTTGGCACTCTCGCGCCGGCCTTCCGCCGTCATCGAAAGGCGCAAAGGGCCCGTCCCGCTCGGCGCGGCGAGGCCGGCCAGGGTCAACAGCCGCCCCGGGTCCGGCGCGTCGAGCCCTAGGCGGAGATGCATCGGCGCGTTCGCCGTCAGGCCGAGCCGGACATCGACGTCGGCCTTGGCACCGGCGACTTCACCCACGCTCACCACCTCGACGCTTCTGCCATCGCCCCGCAGCTTGCCCTGAACATTCAGGGCGCCGGCGGCGGGAAGCTTCGCCCGCGCCGGATCCAGCCAGCCGACCAGGCGTGCGGCGTCGCCGGCCTCGAGGCGGAAGTCGATGTCATATATCGGTGCGCTCGCCAGCTTGTCGGCACTGCCCGAAAGCGAGACCACGGCACCGCCGACGTCGCCGATCCGCAAGTCCTGGATGATCAATCGGCCTTTCTCCAGCAGGGCCGTCGCGCGGCCATCGCGGAGGATGCGGCCTTCGTAGCCGAGTTCTCCGAAGGCCAGGCCGAGCCGGGCGTCGATGCCGGCGAGCGGGTCGTCGTCGCCGGCCGGTTTCGCCTTTCCGGCCGGTTTTGCCGGGGCCGCCTTCGGCAGGTAATCGTCGACGATCAGCCGGTCGAGGCCGAGGCTGGCGACCAGCACCGTTCGCGCCCCGAGGGTCACGCCGACGTCCCCCTGATAGGTCGTCTCGTCCAGGCGTAGCGTCATGGCGCGCGCGGCGATATCGGTGCCCCGCGCTTCGATCCGGGTCGCCAGTTCGGTCTTCCCGAACCGTCGCTTGCGGGTCTTGGGCAGCTTGACCCCGGCGAGCGCGAGCAAGGGACGCAGGTTGTTGGTCGAGAGGGCGAGGTCGCCGGTGAGCCCGGCGACGCCGTCGACGGCGTCCAGGGTTCCGGTGAACGATGCCTTGCCCTTGGCCGGTAGACCCAGGCGCGCCGTCTCGACTTCGATCTTCCCATCCCCGATCGCCAATCGCACGTCGAGGCCGGCGAAGCGGCGCGCCCGCCAGCGTATCGATTTCGCGGCCAGCGTCACCCGGGCGCCGAGATCGGCCGGCAGCAGAGGCCCGGTGCTTGTCCGAGACGTGCTCTTGCCCGCACCGTCGGAGGCCGGCAGCAGCGCCAACAGTGGTTCGAGGACGACATCGCCGAACTCTAGCTTCAGGCTGTGCGGTTTGCCGTCGTGGCGCAGGCGCGCATTACCGGTAACGGCGACCTTGCCGAGCGAGGCTCTGATCGCGGCAAGGCGGGTCCGCGCCAGGTTGAGGTCGAGACGGCTGGCGAACGAGAGCGCACCCGGATCGGCCGCCGCCTTGGACCGATAGGCCGCCACCCAGGGCGCCAGTAGGGCCTTCAGGGAGGGGTGGCTCAGTTCCAGGTCGCCGGCGAGGCGTGGCTTGGCATCGAGGCCGGTCAACTCACCGGCAAAGCCGACGCGGCCGTCCAGGCCGTCGAACCGGGCCTCGACCTTGGCCGCGCGCGCGGTACCGACGGCGGAAAGACGCAGATCGACGGCGCCGACGCCAGCGGGAAGATCCACGCCGAAGCGTTTCGCCGTTGCCGCCGCATTCTCGACCGCCAATGCCGCCTCCACCGCGACGGGTGCATCGGCCGCGAGGCCGACCGCCGCCTTCAGGGAGGTCGTGATGTCGCCCAACCGGCCCTTGCCGTCGGCCCGGGCGCCGGCGGGAGTTAACGCGAGGCTGCCTTTCAGCGCCAACGGGCCGAGCGGCCCGGTCGTCGTGCCCGGCGCGGCGAAGGCCAGCAGGTCGGCGCCCTCGTCCGCCGCGAGATCGTAGTCGAGCGCGATTTCCGGTGTGGCGCCCAGCCCGTCGATCCGGCCGCTCGCCGCCAGCCGGGCACCGGCGAGCGCGCCAATGCGGAAGCGGTCGAGGGCCAACGCGCCGTCCTTCAGGACCGCGGCGACGTCGACGTCGGTGATTCTGGCGCCGCGCGCCCGAAGCTTGCCCACCCGCGCCGTCACCGTCGCATCGAAGTCGGCGAGGGGAGCCAACCCGGCAAGTGCCGCGCGAAGCGCCGGGCCCGGCGCGCTGGGCGCCTGCGCCTTGCGCGCGCCGCCGGCGGGTGTGGCCGCGCCTAAATAGGCGTCCAGGTTCATGGTATCGAGGTCGAGATCGGCGGTGATGTTCGGCCGGCCGGTAAAGGTCGCATCGACCCGGCCGCGCAACGTCGTCTCGTCCAGCACCGCCACCATGTCCTCGACCGCCACGCGGCCGGTCTCACCGGCAAGGCGGCCCTTGAAGGCGAGGGTGGCGAGGCGACCGGGCGGCAGCTTCGGCGGCGCCAGGCCGGCCCAGGCCAGTAGGATCCGGGGTGAGGTGGAAGCGAGATCGACGGTGCCTTGCAGGCGACCGCCGTCGAGTTGCCGTCCGGTGAGGTCCAGGCGCGTCTTGCCCGGCAGGCGCGCCTGGACCGAATCGATTCGAAGCGCGCCCTCGGCGAGCCCGGCACGGGCCACCAGGTCCGTCACCGCATCGCCGTTCCAATCGACCCGCTCCGCCGTCAGGTCGAGGGCGAGGGTGATGTCCTGCGGCAGCCGCGCCGCGCCGGACGTCTTGTCGTCGGTGGCGGCCGACGTTGCGTCGGCGCTCGGGCGCAGGGCCTCCAGGTCTAGGCGCTTCGCCCGCACCGTCAGCGCGATATCGAGCGGCGCCGGTTTGATCACCGCCTCGCCGGCCAGCCGGCTGGCGCCGAGCCGCAGCGAAAACTGGCGGGCCGCGATCTCCCCGGGGCCGACGTCCAGCCGTGTCGCCAACTTCAGCGGTGCCAGGCGCTTGGCCGCGGCCGGCCGGTAGCTGAGCCCAAGAGTGGCCAGCAGTGCCGCCGGCCTGGGGTGGTCCACGGTCAGGGACAGCGCCGCCCGGGGGTCCGCCAACAGTGCGGTGACATCGCCGGCCAGCGAAAGGCTGCCGCCCGCTAGCTTCAACTCGCCGTCGAGCGCCAAGCTTTTCACGTCGCCCTTGGCCCGCAGCGCCAGATCCGCCGCGCCCAGATCGCCCGGTGCGGTCAGCCCGGCGAGCGCCAGGGCGGGGCCCACGTCGCTCGCCGCCAGTTTCAATTCGCCGTCCACGGCACCACCACCGTCCAGGTCGAGATCGCCGGCGAAGGCGGCATCGATACCGGCAAGCGTGGCCGTCGCTTCCAGGGCGAGGCCTGCGGCGTCGCCCGCCGCCGTGCCGGCAAACGCGACCGCGCCGGGTCGTGCCTCACCGTCGAGCGGCAAGCCGGCGAGGCGGGCCAGCGGGACGCCGTCTCGCACCTCCAGCGACCAATCGACCCGGTAGTTCGGCACCGCCCGGGTTCCCCCCAGCCGCGCGTTCAGCCGGGCCTGGCCGTCCCCCGGCAGGCCGAACGCGCCTTCACTCAGGGCGAGTTTGCCGCCGGTAATTGCGAACGGCAGCGCTACGTCATGGAATGCCGCATCGCGCCAGCGCGCGCGCTTCGCCGTCACGCGCAGGGCGGCGGTGAGATCGGCCGGGAACAGCGCCTCTTCCGATACGGTCCCGGACGAAGGCGCCGACCCGCCGCCTTCGGGCAGCAGGGCCAATACCGCATCGATGTCGAGATCGTCGAAGGCGATGGCCAGTTCCGGCCCGCCGCTTTCGCCCGGCATGTTCACCGCACCGGTGAAGGCGATATCGCCGAGTGTCGCTCGGCCGATGTCGAGACGCAGGTCGGCCGGGTCGGCGGCCAACCGCGCCTGGAGGGCGAGCGCCCCCGGATCGACCGCCCCGGCGGTCCGGTAGCCCGCGAGCCAGGGGGCCAGCAAGCGTTTCAGGCTCGGATGTTCGACAGTCAGGTCGCCGGCGAGGCGCGGTGCCGTCGTAATCTCCGCCAGGTCGCCGGTGAAGCCGGCGGTGCCGCCGAGCCCGGTCAGCGCCGCCGTCAGTTTTGCCGCCGCCGCCGTGCCGTCGCCCTCGATCTTCAGGGCGAGTGGACCGACATCGTCCGGCAGGGCCACGCCGAAGCGGCCCGCCGTTGCCACCGGATCGGGCAGCCGCAGGTCGGCGCGAAGCCGTGCCGGCGCGTCCGGTGCCAGGCCGAGCCCGACCTCGACGTCGAGCGTCACCCCGGCGCCCGTCCCCTTCGCCGTCGCGCGGAGATCGGCTGAGGAAACCGCCAGCTCACCCGCCACGGATATCGCGCCGAGGGTGTCGAGACCGTCGAGCGGCGCGAAGCTCGCCAAAACGTCACGGCCTTCCTCGGCGGTGATTTCGTAGCGCAGCCGGGCTTTCGGCGTGCCCGCCAGGCCGTTGATCTCGCCGTCGAGCGCCACGCGGGCGCCGGCCACGCGGGCGACGCGGAACGTCTTCAGGGCGAGGGTGCCGTCGGCCAGCACGGCGTCGAGGGTGAGTTCCGCCAGGCGCCGGCCTTGAATCGCAAGCTCCCCCGCCGTCAGTGCCAGGCGGGCGTCGAAGGCGGCGAGGGGTGCCAGCGCCGCCAGCGGGTCGCCGTCCGTGCCGCCGCCGCCGTCGCCGGTCGCGGCACCGAGGTAAGAATCGACGTCGAGCGTGTCGAGGGCGAGCGTCGCCGATAGCTTCGGCCGCCCGGCGAACTCACCGGCGAGTTCGCCGCGCAACGTCGTCTCGTCGAGACGGGCGACCAGGTCCTTCACCGACAGGGTCCGCCCGCTGCCCGCTAGGCGGCCCTCGAGCGAGAGTTTGGCCAACCGATCGGCCGGCAGGTCCGGCACCGGCACCCGCAGCCAGGCCAGCAGATCCCGCGGTGTCGCGACGTCGAGCGTGACATCGCCTTCCAGCCCCGCGCCCGTGGTCGGCCGGCCGCGCAGCGCCAGCGTCGTGCCGCCTGGAAGCGATGCGCCGATCTCGTCGATGCCGATCGCGCCTTGATCGAGGCCGCCGCGCGCCACCAGCGCCGTAATGCGCCCACCGTTCCAATCGATCCGTGCCGCTTCCAGGTCGAGGCGGAGGGTGACGTCGTCGGGAAGCCCCGCCGTCGTCGGTGCGTCGGGCGCCGGGTTTGCGGTGTCGGTCGCGCCGGCGGGCCGCAGCGCGTCGAGGTCGAGGCGGCCGGCCCGGACGATCAGCGCCGCTTCGTTGTCGGCAAAGACGAAGCTTCCGCTCGCCGCCAGGTCGCTGGCCCCGAGCTTCACCTCGCCCTCCGTGACGGCGACGTGCTCACCGTCGGCTTCGAGCTTCAGGGCCAGCGCCAGCGGGCGCAGCCGTGCCGGAGCCGCCGGCCGGTAATCGGCGCCCAACAGATCCAGCAATGCCGTCGGCCGCGGATGGTCGAGGCGGAGCGACAACCGCGCCGCCGGCGCCGTGCCGAGCGCCGTGACCTCGCCCGTGAGGGACAGCTCACCGCCGGCCAGCCGGGCCCGCCCCGTCACCGAGGCGCTGCGGGCATCGCCCTTGGCGGTGAGGGTGGCGTGGACCGGGCCCAGGTCGCGGGGCGCGGTGACGCCCGCCAGCGCCAGGACCGGCAGCGGATCCTCCGCCGCCAACGCCAAGCGCGCGTCGACCGGGGCGTCGGCGGAAAGGCCGATGTCGCCCGCGAGCGTCGCGCGTGCGCCGGCCAGCGTCGCCTCGGCATCGAGCGTGGCGCTGGCCGCATCGCCCTTCGCCGTGCCGGCGAGCCTGAGGGGGCCAAAGCGGGTGCCCTCGGGGGCCCGGGCGGGATCGAACAGGCGGACGACCGGCGCCGCCTCGTCGGTCGTCAATTCGTAGTCGACGTCATAGCGTGGCTGGCCGGAGCCGAGATCGGCGATGTCGCCGCGGAAGGCCAGGCGCGCGCCGGCGAGATCGCGTACCTCCAGGGTCTCGACCCTGAGGGCGCCGGCGTCGAGCCGTGCTTTCAGCCGGGCACCGCGCACGCTCTGGCCATGGCGCCGCGCCGCGCCGAGGGAAAGATCCAGCGCCGCGTCGAGGGTGTTCAGTCCGGCCAGAAGTTCGCCCGTGGCGGCGCCGTCCTCCGCCGCGGCCGGTGCATCGTTCGCCGGGAGATAGCGGTCGAGATCGATGTCGTCGAGCGTCAAGCGCGCCGTGATTCGTGGGCGTGCGGCGAGTTCGAGGCTGGCCGTGCCCTCTAGCCGGCTCTCGTCCACGCTCAGCGCCAGGGCATCCAGCCGCAGCGCCGTGGCCCCCGCGGTGCCGCTGGCGGCCAGGTGCATTTTGCGCAGCGCGTCGCTCGGCAGCGTCGTCGTCTCGAGTCCGAGCCAGCGCAGCAGCGCGCGGGGCGCCTCCGGTGCGGCTTCCAGCCGCCACTCGGCCCGGGGCGCACCGTCGGCGGCGGTCAGGCTGGCCTCGGCGGTGATCGCGCCGCCGCCGGGGGCAGCCAGGCTCAGCGCCGGGACGCGCAAGCGCCCGTCGGCCAGTTCCAGGCGTGCGCTCATCGGCCCGCTGGTCTGGCCATGCGCGCGGATCGCCTCCAGCGAAAGATCGAGGGCGATGCGCATGTCGGCCGGCAGGGCGAAGGGTGTGGGCTCGCCGCTTTCCGCCGCGCCGTCCGTCGCGGTCAGGCCTTTCGGCAAGGCCTCCAGATCGACGACGCCGAGCTTCACCGCCCCCGTTACCGACAGCGCCGGCGCCAAGGCCACCGTCGCTTCGGCCCGCGCATCGAGGCCGCCGAGGCGGGCTTCCACGGTGACCGGGGCGGGTGTGCCGGCGCCCAGGCGCCCGCTTTCGAGCTTCAATCGCAACGCGCTGTCGTCCAGGCGGCCCTGCCCGTCGAGGGCATAGGGGCCTGCGGCGAGGTCGGCGGCCGAGGCGGTCGCCGCGAAACCGTCCAGCCGATGACGGCGTCCCGCCACCGCGTCGGCATAGGTGACGGTGCCGTCTTCGATCACCAGCCGGTCGAGGGCGGGACCCGGGCCCGAGCCGTCGTCACCACCACCGCCCGCCGGCGTGGTGAACTGCCAGTTGGCCCGCCCGTCGGCCAGGCGTTCGAGGCTGATCCGGGGCGAGACCAGGCGCAGAGATTCAATTCTGACCGGCCCGCCGAAGACGACGCTCCAGCCGACGCGCGCCTCGATCCGCGCGATGCGCGCGAGATCGGCCGTGCCGCTCTCGATGCCCGGGAAACGGACATCGCGCAGCGTGACGCTCGGGCTCGGCAGCAGGGAAAGCGCGCTGCCGCCGGCGATCGACACCGCCCGGCCCGTCGCGTCGCGCGAAGCCGCGGCAACCCGATCCGCGATCACGCTGTCGGGCAGCAGGCTCGGCCCGACCGCAACGGCGAGACCCGATAGGACCACCAGGCCGCCGACGCCGATGCCGATACCTTTCATCAAGCGCGCCATGTCACCGCTTCTCCATTTGCCCGCGGGCGTCGTACCATCCTATCAAGTTCGGCCCTGAACGGGACCTGAATGGCTGGGGTCGGCAGCGAGAAAATGGGGAGAGGCGAGATGGGAGAAGATGCCGCCGCCCGGGCACGGGCCCTCGACGTCTGGTCGGCCCCGGTCGTGCCGGTGCCGCTGGCGGGCGGCCTCTCCAACGCCAACTTCATCGTCGACGACGCCGGACGGCGCCATGTGGTTCGTATCGGCGGCGACGTGCCCGCGCATGCCGTCTGGCGTTGGAACGAGGTCGCGATCAGCCGGGCCGCCCACGCCGCGGGCCTGGCGCCAGAGGTCCTCCATCACGAGGCCGACGCCCTGGTGCTCGCCCATATCGAGGGGCGAACCTATGGTCCCGAAGACGTGCGCGATCCCGGCAACCTGGCGGCGATCGTCGCGCTGGTGCGTCGCTGCCACAGGGAGATACCGGTGCATCTCGACGTTCCGGGGCCATTTTTTTGGGTCTTTCAGGTCAACCGGCGCTATTTGGGGCTGCTCGACCAGGATAATTTTCGGCTAAAGGACCGGATGGACGAGTTTGCTGCGTTGAATCATCGATTGGAGGGGGAGTTTGGCCCGCTCGTACCGGTGTTCTGCCACAACGACCTGCTGGCGGCCAACCTGATCGACGACGGCGCGCGGCTCTGGCTGATCGATTGGGAATACGGTGCGTGGAACGATGCGATGTTCGATCTGGCGAACCTCGCCTCCAACAACGAGCTGCCGCCGGAGGCGGAAGGGGAGCTGCTCCGCCTCTATTACGGGCGGCCGGTCACGGCGGAGGACCGCCGGCGCCTACGGGTCATGAAGCGCGCCTCCCTGCTGCGCGAGGCGCTCTGGAGCCTGGTGTCGGAAACCCACCTCACGCTCGATATCGACTATGCCGCCTACAGCGACGAGGTGCTCGACCGGCTGGACCGGGAGGTCGCGGACGATGGCCCGCCGGATTGACCCGCATATTCCAGATCGCCATGCCGTACACCATCGGCTATGCTGGCGCCGTCGAGGCGAGGAAAGCGGCAGGCCGACGACATGACCACGATCACCCACGGCACCAACGCCCCGGCGTCCGCACTGAGTGCGGGCCAGGGCCGATGGCTGAGCATCGCAGACGCGTTGAAGGCCGCTGCGCGGCTGTTCCGTCGCCGTATGGTCTACATCGTGCCGGCCATCATGCTGCTGGCGGCCCTCGTGCTCCACACGATGGAGCCGAGTTTCCTCAAGACCCTCCAATACAAGGTGTTCGACGTCTATCAACAGACGCAACCGCGGCCCTATGTTCCGGTCCCGGTGAAGATCGTCGACATCGATGAGGACAGTCTGATCCGGTTCGGCCAATGGCCGTGGCCGCGAACGACGATGGCCAAGCTCGTCTCGACATTGTTCGAGCACGGCACGCGCGTCGTCGCCTTCGATATCGTGTTTGCCGAAGCGGACCGCACGTCGCCGCGTCAAGCTCTTCCGGCGTGGTTCTTTCAGTCGAAGCTCGATCTCAAATCATTGCCGGAAGATTATCGCGAGTTCGCCCAATCGATTCTCGACTCCATTCCCGACAACGACGAGGTCTTCGCGGAAATCATCGGCGAAGTGAGCAATCTGTCGGAATACCAGGGTGTCGTTGCGGGCTTTGCCTTCGTCAACGACGGCCCCGATCGCGCGCCGAACAGTAAGGGCAAGTTCGGTGTCTCCCATCTGGGGATGCATCCGGGCGATCTTCTGCCGACGTTCCAGACCTCGGCACCGAACCTTCCGGCGATCGAAAACGCCGCCAAGGGCATCGGCAGCTTCAACATGGTGCCCGATGCCGACAGCATCGTCCGTCGTATCCCAACGCTGCTGCGCCTCAAGAGCGATGTCTATCCGTCCCTTTCCGCCGAGGCGCTGCGCATCTATCAAGGACAGACGTCCTATTTGATGAAAGGGGCCGGCGCCAATCAGGAAGACAGTTTCGGCGAGAATACCGGCTTGAACGCCGTGCGGATCGGAAAGACCATCGTGCCCGTCGACGGCAACGGCAACTTCTGGGTTCACTACACGGAACATGTCGCCGAGCGATATATTCCGGCCTGGAAGATCCTGGAGCCCGACTTCGATTCGAAGCTGGTAGATGGTCACATTCTGTTTTTCGGCACCAGCGCTGCTGGCCTCAAAGACTTGCGCTCTACCCCCCTGGATCCGGCGGCGGCCGGAGTCGAAATCCATGCCCAGGCGACCGAGCAGATGTTGCTGGGACATTTCCTGCGCCGACCGGACTTCGCCTTTGGCGTCGAGGCCGGATTTATTCTGCTGATCGGCCTGTTCCTGGTCGTCTTGACCCCGCGCGTCGGTGCCGCGATCGGCGCCGCGATCGGCTTCGGCGCTGTCGCCCTCGCCGTCGGCGGATCGTGGTTCGCCTACTCCGACCACCTCTGGCTGTTCGATCCGCTGTTTCCCTCGATTTCCATCGTCGCGGTCTATGGGGCCTCGACCATCGTCGGTTATCTCGATACGGAGGCGGAAAAGTAACCGGGGCAAAAGGCCGGGCCTGGGGACGGGGGGATCTGGCCTGGGTATAGGGGTGAGTCTCAACGGCCACATCTTGTGAGGCTTCCGCGTCAAGTGACCAGATATCGATGTTCGCGGCGGGAGGTCTGTGATTCGATCCCGTCATGGCCGAATCGCTTCCGGATCTCGACGATCTTGATGTCGCCGCCCTGAAGGCGCTGGTTCTGACGCTGCTTGAGGAGCAGGCGGCCCTGCGTGCCGAGAACGCGACATTGCGCGAAGAGATCCGCCGTCTCAAAGGCCTTTCCGGGCCACCGGATATCAAGCCGAGCGGCATGGACAAGCAGGCCGTATCCCGGGGCCGGACGGGGCGGAAGGCGGGACGGCGGGCCAAGAAGGGCCGGGTTCCCATCGACGAGAGGCGGATCGTCCGGGCCGCCGTGCCGGCGGGCTCGCGCTTCAAGGGCTATGAAGACTATCTGGTTCAGGACCTGCTCTGCCGGCCGAACACTGTCCTGTTACGCCGCGAGCGCTGGCTGACGCCCGAGGGGGCCACGATCGTGGCGCCGCTGCCGGCGGGGACGCGCGGCCACTTCGGCCCGGCGCTCAGGCGTTTCGTGCTGGCGCTCTATCATGGCGGCCAGACCAGCGCGGAGCGCTTGGCGCGGCTCTTGGACGACCTCGGCATCAAGATCTCCAAGCGCCAGGTGGTGCGGTTGTTGAACGAGGGCCATGACGGCTTCGTCGCCGAGGGCGAGGCGGTGCTGCGCGCCGGCCTGGAGACGGCGCCCTGGATCAGCGTCGACGATACCGGCGCCCGCCACGCCAACCGCAACGGGGTGACGAGCGGGATCGGCAACGACGCCTTCGCTTGGTTCGCCACGACGTTTTCCAAGAGCCGCTTGAACTTCCTGGAACGGCTGCGGGCCGGCCACGCGGACTATGTGCTCAATGCCGCCGCCTTCGCCTACATGGCCGAGCGCGACCTGGCCGCATCGGTGATCGCCCGTCTGGCCGAGGGCTGCCCGCGGCGCTTCACCAACGAAGATGCCTGGCTGGCCCACCTGGGGCGGCTCGCCATCACCGGGCACGGGGACGGGCGCGGGGCCGCGCGGACCGCCACCGAGGGGGCGCTGTGGGGCGCCATCGCCGCGCACGGCCTGCTCAGGGGCACGGCCGCGGGCGCCTGCGTCGTCCTGAGTGACGATGCTGGCCAGTTCAACGTCGGCCGCCACGCGCTCTGCTGGGTCCATGCGGAGCGCTTGATCCACAAGCTGATGACCTTCTCCCGGAGCCAGCGGCGCGAGAAGGAACACATCCAGGCACGGCTCTGGCAACTCTACGCCGATCTCAAAGCCTATCGCGAAAGGCCGGCGCCAGGACGGCGGGCCCACCTGGCATGCCGCTTCGATGCGCTCTTCGCGACCAAGACCGGATTCCTCCGCCTCGACCGGCTCCTGGCTCGCCTGCATGCCAACCGCGACGAACTGCTCGTCGTCCTCGACCGCCCGGAGGTCCCGCTCAACACCAACGGCGCGGAACGCGACATCCGCGCCATGGTCACAAGGCGAAAATTCTCCGGCGGCACACGCTCCGAGGACGGCAAGCAGGCCCGAGACACATTCCTCGGCCTCTACAAGACCTGCCAGAAACTTGGCCTCTCCTTCTGGGATTATCTCGGCGACCGCCTCAAGGTCCCCGGCGCCCCACCCGTGCCCCCACTGCCGATCCTCGTCAGACAACGCTGCATCGAAATGGCTTGACCGCCCGGGGTTTTGCCCCTGTTACCTTCCTTTCTTGCGGAATGACCATAAACCTGGTTCTTCCCCTAGCGGTATTTTCATGTACCAGCCTGGCCATGCTCCTAATTTCAGTTCTGCAGTATGGCGAGCTACATGTGATAATTACTGTCTTAACTGTCGGGCTTCTATTTTTTACTGGATGGCGCATGATTTCTATTGATGTACATAAAATGAAGGCGCTTCTAGAGTTCGAGAAATGGTGCCACCGGCAAGATAGCAAAGAATTGCGCTCTCTGGACTTTCAATGCGGGTTAGATTGTTATAATCAGGGCGGCGTGACGATGCGTACGGGGCGATATATGGATTACATGATTTATCAATATGAAAGAGACAAGTTAAGTGAACTGGAGAAAAATACACTCGATGTTATTTCGGGTTCAGTATCGGTATCGGCATTCCATAAATTTATATTATCCGTACATCGTTTAGCGTTTCTTTTATTCTGCGTCGGGTTTCCGTTGGCTGTTTTTTTATATTACCTCAACCTTCAGGGTTCATTCGACGCGAAAACAATTCTCAGTAATCTGGAGGTTTCCTTTTCTTTATCCGCGGCAACGATTTTTCACGGTCTAGACGGTGTTATACTGTCAGGACAGAAAACTGTTGTTGAAAATAAAATATTAACATGCCTACGGTTTTTATTATTCTTCACCGTAGTTTTAGCCCCCATGCGATATGGTGGCTACGTTTTGCAGTATCGAATGCTTGGTGGAAAAGGAGGTCATGGTGGGCTGGGGCTCGAGGTTGATGCCGCCGCAAAGATGAGCACGTTCGCAGTTGTGTTCGTCGCGGTCTTTATGGTAACCGGGGCAAAAGGCCGGGCCTGGGGACGGGGGGATCTGGCCTGGGTATAGGGGTGAGTCTCAACGGCCACATCTTGTGAGGCTTCCGCGTCAAGTGACCAGATATCGATGTTCGCGGCGGGAGGTCTGTGATTCGATCCCGTCATGGCCGAATCGCTTCCGGATCTCGACGATCTTGATGTCGCCGCCCTGAAGGCGCTGGTTCTGACGCTGCTTGAGGAGCAGGCGGCCCTGCGTGCCGAGAACGCGACATTGCGCGAAGAGATCCGCCGTCTCAAAGGCCTTTCCGGGCCACCGGATATCAAGCCGAGCGGCATGGACAAGCAGGCCGTATCCCGGGGCCGGACGGGGCGGAAGGCGGGACGGCGGGCCAAGAAGGGCCGGGTTCCCATCGACGAGAGGCGGATCGTCCGGGCCGCCGTGCCGGCGGGCTCGCGCTTCAAGGGCTATGAAGACTATCTGGTTCAGGACCTGCTCTGCCGGCCGAACACTGTCCTGTTACGCCGCGAGCGCTGGCTGACGCCCGAGGGGGCCACGATCGTGGCGCCGCTGCCGGCGGGGACGCGCGGCCACTTCGGCCCGGCGCTCAGGCGTTTCGTGCTGGCGCTCTATCATGGCGGCCAGACCAGCGCGGAGCGCTTGGCGCGGCTCTTGGACGACCTCGGCATCAAGATCTCCAAGCGCCAGGTGGTGCGGTTGTTGAACGAGGGCCATGACGGCTTCGTCGCCGAGGGCGAGGCGGTGCTGCGCGCCGGCCTGGAGACGGCGCCCTGGATCAGCGTCGACGATACCGGCGCCCGCCACGCCAACCGCAACGGGGTGACGAGCGGGATCGGCAACGACGCCTTCGCTTGGTTCGCCACGACGTTTTCCAAGAGCCGCTTGAACTTCCTGGAACGGCTGCGGGCCGGCCACGCGGACTATGTGCTCAATGCCGCCGCCTTCGCCTACATGGCCGAGCGCGACCTGGCCGCATCGGTGATCGCCCGTCTGGCCGAGGGCTGCCCGCGGCGCTTCACCAACGAAGATGCCTGGCTGGCCCACCTGGGGCGGCTCGCCATCACCGGGCACGGGGACGGGCGCGGGGCCGCGCGGACCGCCACCGAGGGGGCGCTGTGGGGCGCCATCGCCGCGCACGGCCTGCTCAGGGGCACGGCCGCGGGCGCCTGCGTCGTCCTGAGTGACGATGCTGGCCAGTTCAACGTCGGCCGCCACGCGCTCTGCTGGGTCCATGCGGAGCGCTTGATCCACAAGCTGATGACCTTCTCCCGGAGCCAGCGGCGCGAGAAGGAACACATCCAGGCACGGCTCTGGCAACTCTACGCCGATCTCAAAGCCTATCGCGAAAGGCCGGCGCCAGGACGGCGGGCCCACCTGGCATGCCGCTTCGATGCGCTCTTCGCGACCAAGACCGGATTCCTCCGCCTCGACCGGCTCCTGGCTCGCCTGCATGCCAACCGCGACGAACTGCTCGTCGTCCTCGACCGCCCGGAGGTCCCGCTCAACACCAACGGCGCGGAACGCGACATCCGCGCCATGGTCACAAGGCGAAAATTCTCCGGCGGCACACGCTCCGAGGACGGCAAGCAGGCCCGAGACACATTCCTCGGCCTCTACAAGACCTGCCAGAAACTTGGCCTCTCCTTCTGGGATTATCTCGGCGACCGCCTCAAGGTCCCCGGCGCCCCACCCGTGCCCCCACTGCCGATCCTCGTCAGACAACGCTGCATCGAAATGGCTTGACCGCCCGGGGTTTTGCCCCTGTTACTCTTTATGGCTTTGATCATGGTCAACGTCGACTTTGGAAAGTTGGGCGTCATGACGGGCTTCGTCGCGGCGGGGCTTTCGATCGCCTTGCGGGACACGCTTGGTAACTTGATGGCCGGTGTCCAACTTATATGGGATGGTAGCTTGAAAAAGGGCGATGTCATATCCATTCCGAATAGCGAGAGCACGGACACAGGCAGCACGTACGGAATCGTAGAGCAAGTGCGTGTTCGTTATACCGTCGTTCAAGATCGAAACACGGTCCGCAGGTTGATTCCCAATCATGTTCTGACTTCGGATCCTATCGACCATTGGACCCATGAGGATGACAAAATACGATTGAGCCTCCGGATCGGTGTCAGCTACAGCGATGCGGGAAGGCAGTTGAGGGAAACCAAGAAGATCCTCGAATCAGTGTGCTACGACGTTCCTCGGGTGCTGACCGATAAACCACCGCAAGCAATGCTCGTTGATTTTGGAGAGTCCGCCCTGATCTTCTCTCTTCGGTTTTGGCTCGATGACGCTCGCGATGGTATCAGGCCGGTAATCTCTGATATACTAATTAATGCCTATGAACGTTTGTCCGAGGCGAATATCCAGATTGCCTACCCACAGCGGGATTTGCACATAAAGGCAGTATCAGAAGACTTGATCCTTCCGTTCAAGGCAATGATCGAAGGACCTGGTGGACGCACACTGGATGTTTAACGCATCTTGATCGACTTTAGGGGGTTCGTGAGATGACTTTGCACAGGGTTTCGACAGTCGGGATCTGGCTTTCACTGATAATGGTCCTTTCTCTAGCGGTTAATCTCGACGTTCTGGGATCTGCACCCACGCTATGGGAGCTCGGTACCCTTGCTGCTGCCATGGGCGTGATACTCGCTGCCATTGTCTGTCGATCGACGTCGGAACAGTTGGCGGAGCTTCTCAGGCGATATCTTTTGGATGATGCCTTTTGGAGTCGCGATACCGTCTTTAGGTACGCATCCGGTGAGCACCGCCTTGTCGGTGCTCCGGTAATTTCCGAGTCTCCCCTCTTCTGAAGTGGGCACTTCGTTCGTGTCCACGAGTTTGAAGATGGGTACGAGTTTGATGGTGGACGAAGAAGATCTCCCTGCCGGCGACAGGCGCACGGCGTCCCAGCCCCGGCGTCGCTGGCCTTTGGCGGAGAAGCGTCGGATTGTCCTGGAGAGCCTGGAGCCGGGCGCGTCGGCATCGGTGGTGGCGCGTCGGCACGATGTGAACGCGAACCAGGTGTTCGCCTGGCGCAAGCTCTACCGCGAGGGTTTGCTGGGCGGTGCCGGCGGCCTGGTTCCGGTGACCGTGGTGGCGGACGAGCGGGGTCCCTCGGCGCCGGCTCCGTCGGTCGGGTCGGGGCGAATGACGATCGAGCTCGGCTGCGGCGCGCGGGTGATGGTGGACGCGGGCGTGGACGCCTCGGCGCTTGGCCGGGTGTTCTCGGCCCTGGCGCGGCGATGATCCCGGTTCGCGGCGATGTGCGGGTGTGGCTGGCCTCGGGCGTGACGGACATGCGTCGCGGCATGAACACGCTGGCCTTGCAGGTCCAGGAGGCGTTGGGCCGGGACCCGCATGCGGGTGACCTGTTTGTCTTCCGGGGCCGTCGGGGCGATCTGTTGAAGATCCTGTGGCACGACGGGGTGGGCATGTCGCTTTATGCCAAGCGCTTGGAGCACGGCCGCTTCGTCTGGCCGGCGGCTCATGGCGGGGGCGCCGTGGCGATCTCTTCGGCGCAGCTGGCCTACATGCTGGACGGGATCGACTGGCGTCACCCGCGCTTGACCCGGCGTCCGGAGCGGGCGGGCTGAGGCGCGGCATATCGACTCGGTCGGCGCAATAGGTCTGGCGGGCGGGCGCGGGGTCTGATTCACTCCCGCCCATGACCAGCGCCGATGTCCTCGAAGAGAACGCCCGCCTGCGCGACGCCCTGGCCGAGGAACGGGCGGCACGGACGCGGGCCGAACTGGAAGTCGAACATCTGAAGCTGCAGATCGCCAAGCTGCGCCGCGAGCAGTATGGCCGTTCCTCCGAGCGTGGCGCCCACCTGCTGGAGCAGCTGGAACTGCAACTTGAGGAGCTGGAGACGGCGACGGCCGAGAGCGCGGGCCCGGGCGAGGCCGACGACGGCACGACGGTGCGCGGCTTCACCCGACGCAAGCCCAAGCGGGCGCCGCTGCCGGCCCACCTGCCGCGCGAGCGGGTCGTGCTGCCCGGCCCCGAGTTCTGCTCTTGCTGCGGTGGCGACAAGCTGGTGAAGCTCGGGGAAGACGTCACCGAGAGCCTGGAGCTGGTGCCCCGCCAGTGGAAGGTGGTGCAGACGGTGCGGGAGAAGTTCAGCTGCCGGGCCTGCGAGACGATCAGCCAGCCGCCGGCGCCGCACCACGCGATCCCGCGCGGGCGCGCCGGTCCCGGCCTGCTGGCGACGGTCCTCAACGACAAGTTCGCCATGCACCTGCCGCTCACCCGGCAGAGCCGGGCCTTCGCCGCCGAGGGTATCGAGCTCGACGTCTCGACCTTGGCGGATTGGGTCGGCGCCTGCTGCGCCACGCTTCGGCCGTTGCACGAGCGCATCCGGGCCCATGTGCTGGCCGCCGAACGGCTGCATGGCGACGAGACGCCGGTGCCGGTGCTGGCCAGGAAGAAGACGGTCAAGGGCAGGATCTGGACCTACGTCCGCGACGACCGTCCCTTCGCCGGCAGCGACCCGCCGGCGGCGCTCTACTTCTACTCCCGGGATCGGGCCGGCCGGCATCCCCGGGGTCATCTGGAGGTCTGGTCCGGCATCCTCCAGGCCGATGCCTACAGCGGCTTCAACGCCCTCTATGCGAAGGGACGCCAACCGGCGCCGCTTATCGAGGCCTCGTGCTGGGCTCACAGCCGGCGCAAGTTCTTCGAGCTGGCCGATCTCGGCAAGGCGATCCGGGCGCCGATGGCCCGCGACGCGGTGCGCCGCATCGACGAGATCTTCGCCATCGAGGCCGAGATCAACGGCGACACGGCGGAGCGCCGTCGCGGGATCCGCCGGGCCCGCGTCCGCCCACTGGTCGACGACCTCGGGAAATGGATGCGGACGGAACGCGCCAAACTGTCCTCGGGCAGCGCCGTCGCCAAGGCCATGGATTACATGCTCAAGCGCTGGCCGAGCTTCACGGCGTTCCTGGCCGACGGTCGCATCTGCCTCACCAACAATGCCGCCGAGCGCGCGCTCCGGGGCATCGCCGTCGGCCGGCGCAACTGGACCTTCGCCGGTTCCGACCGGGGCGCCGAGCGCGCCGCCGCCGTCTACACCCTGATCGAAACCGCCCGCCTCAACGACGTCGACCCTCGCGCCTGGTTCGAAGACGTGCTGCGCCGCATCAACGACCATCCGGCAAAGGCGATCGACCAACTCCTGCCCTGGAACTGGAAAGCCGCGACACCCAACAACATCGCCGCCTGATCCGTTCCCCGCAGCCGCGCTCCGTCAATCCGAGCCGACCGTGGTCTTGGCCGGATGCGTACGAAGCGCTGGTGGTGTAGGTCTGTTGTCCAGCGAGCGCGTGGATGTGAAACAGGCGGGCGCCCTGGCGCAGAACCGCGATGCCGTCCTCGTCGTGCCGCCAGCTGTATCCGGCATGTCTGGTCCAGATATCGAGCAGGCGGTCGAGAGGCCCGGTCCAGATACCGCCGTCGGGCGAGAGGAGATCTGGCGCGCCGGGCGGCAGGGCGCTCGGGGCCTTGGTGTCCTGGTCACCCTCATCGCGGGCAGGTGCGGGACCGTGCAGACGGACGGTGAGGCCGCTGGCGCTTTGGAGGCGCTGGGCGAGAGTGGCGTCGTCCGGTCCGTCGCCGAGGGGAAGCGTGATGGCGTCGTCGCGCCGGAAATGTTCGGGCAGGCTGGCGTGGGGATCGGCGGCGAGCGGGCGGAGGCCGACATAGGGCCGCTCGGGGACCAAACGCAAAGTGGCGAAACGGGGAGCCTCCCGCGCGTCACGGGCGTCGGTGATGCGAGATTGAACCTCGTCCGCGTCACGCTCGGCCAACTTCGCGGTATCGCCGGTGCAGGCGGCAAGCCCGAGGGCCAGAAACAACCCCGCGAAATAGCGCCCTGGCTGCAACAGAACGCCTGTGCATTCAAGCGCGAATCGAGGCCGAATCGGCAAAAACCGCAGCTTGCCGGACGGCGCAAACTGCCGCCAGAATCGGGCAAATTCGGAAGATTTTGGGCTTCCGCATTTTGCACCGCAAAAAACTCTGCTGCTTGACACGCACATGTCGTTGTGAAAATCTCCCGAATCGCAACATGCGGTAGAGGGATGGGCTTGAAATCACGCTCCGGATCGCCGGACATGTTGACGAATGGTAGCACCGCGATTGGTGGTTCTTCGGGGCGTACCTGAGGGCTTCCGCCCCTACCCGAGCCGCTTATATCCCGACCGTCCGGCAACCAGTGCCAGAGCTGGACGGGGCCGGGTATATGCTTGAGCTCTACCAGGCCGCCATCGGCGAACGGGAGCTCCAACTTGCCCCGTACTTGCCGCATGACATCATCGGAAGCACAGATGCCGCCCGGCTTGGCGAGAGCCTCGAGGCGAGCGGCGACATTGACGCCGTCACCCAGGAGATCGCCATCCTGTTCGATCACGTCACCGATGTTGATACCGATGCGGAACTCGATGCGACGCCCGGCGTCGGAGTCGGCATTGCGTGTCGCCATGCCGTGCTGCACATCGGCGGCATAGCGCAGCGCATCCACGACACTCGGAAACTCGATCAGCAAGCTATCGCCGGCCGTATTGGCGATGCGCCCGCGGTACTCCCAGACCTTAGGATCGATCAACTCGCTACGATGGTCTCGCAACGCCGCCAGTGCGCCCTCCTCGTCGATGGCGACGAGCCGGCTATAGCCAGCCACGTCCGCCGCCACGATTGTGGTCAATCGGCGGGTTGGTCGCCCTTCGGTCATGCGCTTGTTCCCGGCTCGCGATTGACGGGACTGTAGCGCAGCCTCACCGCCTGCTCCACCGGGCCTTTCAAAGGGGTGTATGGGTCATCTATTCACGTGAAATCCGGGTAATGCTAAGTCGCCTTTCGGTCTTCAATCGCCCACCTGGATATCCAGCCAGCCGAGCGGCGTCACCGTCGCGGTGTCGCCGGGGCGCAGCAACACCGTCGTGGTCGGGCTTTCGACGATGGCCGGGCCGGGGATTTGTTGGCCGGCGGCGAGGCGGTCGAGGGCGAAGATCGGCGCGTCGAGGGCGCCGTCGAGATGGATACGCCGGGTCGAGGTGGCGGGCGTGGGGTCGCCGGTGGCGATTTCCGGCTCGCTCGGGGCGGTGTCCA
Organism: uncultured Alphaproteobacteria bacterium; assembly: GCA_951812805.1. Taxonomy (GTDB): domain Bacteria; phylum Pseudomonadota; class Alphaproteobacteria; genus JASLMY01. Next base: position 226,369 of record CATOSZ010000008.1, read on the forward strand.
GGTGGCCGACGGCGGCGAGCTTGGCGTTGACCAGGACGACGTCCGACTCGGGCAGCGCGTAGGTGAACAGCTCCTCGTGGCGGGCGTGGAAGGCGCGGGCGACCTGGTCCATCAGGTCGCCGGCCGCCCAGTCGACGTGATCGAGCGGCACGTCGATCTCGAAGACCTGCTCGCCGTAGCGCATGTCGGCGGAGCGGCGGAAGCCGATCTCGCCCGGATGCCAGCCGCGCATGGTCGTGCCGGCGTTCGCCTCCAGCTCGCCATAGAGGGCGCGTAGCGTTTCGGCGTCGAGCCGGCCGGTATCGCCGATGTGGGTGCGCGCGACCTCGAAGCGCAGGTCGCTCGCCAGCATGCCCCAGGCCGAGAGGACGGAGGCGGCGCGCGGTACCACCACGCGGGTGATGTCGAGCTGGCGGGCGAGGTCGGTGCCGTGCAGGCCGGCGGCCCCGCCGAAGGCCAGCAGGGCGAAGCGGCGCGGGTCGACGCCGCGGCGCACGGCGGCGAGGCGGATGCCCTCCGCCATCTTGGTGTTGACCACCCGGTGCACGCCGGCCGCGGCCTGCACCGCATCGAGGTCGAGGGCTGCGCCGAGCCGTGTGAGCGCCGCCGTCGCCGCCGCATCGTCGAGCCGCACCCGGCCGCCGAGGAAGTTGCCGGGGTCGAGATAGCCGAGCACCAGGTTGGCGTCCGTCACCGTCGCCGCGTCGCCGCCCTGGCCGTAGCAGGCCGGACCGGGGTCGGCGCCGGCGCTGGCCGGACCCACCTGCAGCACGCCGCCGACGTCGACCGAGGCGATGGAGCCGCCGCCGGCGCCGAGCGTCACAATATCCAGGCTGGGCAGTGCGATGCGTTCGCCGGCGATGCCGCGGTCGGCCGCCAGGGTCGGCTCACCGTCGACGATGAGCGAGATGTCCGTACTGGTCCCGCCCATGTCGAAGGGGATGAGGTCGCCGTGGCCGAGCAGACCGGCCGAGGCCTTGGCGCCGGCGACGCCGCCGGCCGGGCCCGAGAGCACGGCGCCGGCGGCGACGCGGATCGCCTCCTCCAGCGGGACCACGCCACCGTGCGACTGGATGATCAGGATCGGCGCCCGGTAGCCGTGCTCGGCCAGGCGCGCGCCGAGGCGCTGGAGATAGCCTTCCAGCGTCGGGCCGGCATAGGCGTTGACCACGGTGGTCGAGACGCGCTCGAACTCTTTAATGCGGGGGAAGATCTCGGCCGAGATCGAGACGTAGACCTCGGGCAGCGCCTCGCGCACCCGTGCCGCGACCTGCCGTTCGTGGCGATCGTCGAGATAGGAATGTAGGAAGGCGATCGCCACCGCCTCGACCCGGGCCCGTTTCAAACGCCGGATGGCGCGATCCACCGAGGCCTCGTCGAGCGGGATCTCCACGCCGCCGTCGGCGCGCAACCGCTCGGTGATGCCCAGGCGCAATTCGCGCGGCACCAACGGGTCGGGACGGGCGAGGCGCAGGTTGTAGCGGTCCCACTTCAGGCCCTCGCGCATCTCCAGCACGTCGCGGTGGCCCTCGGTGGTCAGCAGCGCGGTCTTCGGCCCGCGCCGCTGCAACAGGGCGTTGGTCGCGACCGTGGTGCCGTGGACGATGCGGCCGGTCTCGGCCAGCAGCGCCTCGCGCGTGATACCGAGCGCTTCGGCCAGGCGGGCCAGCCCCTCGACCACGCCGATCGACGGGTCCTCGGGGGTGGAGGGCGACTTGGCGATGACCACGCGGCCCGCCTCGTCGACCGAGACGAGGTCGGTGAAGGTGCCGCCGACGTCGATACCGATCAGATACATGGTGCTTCTACTCCTTCGCCCGGCCGGCCAGCAGGCCCTCGCGCCGGTCTCTCTCGTTCGCCGCCGCCGGACGCTCCGTCGCCGGGCCCCAGCCGCCGCCGCCGCCCGAATGGATCTCGAACACCGTGCCGGGCGCCACGGCGACGCCCTCTTCCTTGGTCGCCAGCCGCCGCCGGCGCCGGCCCGGCGCGCGCATGGCGTAGTCATGTGGCCGCCCGTCCTCGCCGCCGTTCATGCCGCAGGCCCCGTGCCGGGCGCCGTCGCCCGCCGTATTGACCACGGCGGGCGCGGCCGTTTCCAGCCGTAGCTCGAGGTCGACGCCCATGCCGCCGCGATGGCGCCCCGCGCCGCCGGAGCCCGCGCGGAACTCGTGCCGGCCGAAGAACAGGGGATAGCGCGCTTCCGCCACCTCGAGGGAGCCGAACTTCAGGCCGCCCGCCGCCTGCCATTCGCCGACCCCGTGCCAGCCGTCGCCGCCGGCGGACGCGCCGCCGCCCGGCCGGGCCTGGAAGAGGTGCCAGATGAAGGCCTTGCCGGAGCGTGGATCCTCGCCCTTGATGGCGATGCGGAAGCGGCGGCCCCAGCCGGCCATCGCGCGTTCCGGGCAGGCCTGGGCCAGCGCCTTGATGATGGCTTCCATGATCTCCTGCCCGCAGTGATTGGTGCACAGCGTCACGGGCGCGCCGGGGGAGGCCCAGACCACCGTGCCTTCCTTCGCCTTGACGGTGACCGGGCGCAGCATGCCGTCGTTCTTCGGCACTTCGGGATCCAGCATGTAGGCGACGCCGACGGCCACGGCGGAATGCATGTTGGCGAAGGAGGAGTTGACGAAACTCGTCGTTTCAGGATCCGAAGCTTCGAGATCGATCACCAGCTCCTCGCCGGAAACGGTGACCTCGGCGCGCACGGTGATGTCCTGGTTGCCGCGGCCGTCGTCGTCCAGCACCGCCTCGCCCCGGTAGGTACCGTCGGTCCAGGTGGCGATGATGGCGCGGGCCTGGCGCTCGGCCGCGTCCATGACCGCCTGGCTCGCCGCCAGCGTGACCTCGTCGCCATACTCCGCGATCAGGGCCTGCAGGCGCCGCTCGCCGATATGGACCGAGCCGATCATGGCGAAGAGGTCGCCCTTGAAGTCGCTCGGATGGCGCACGTTGGCCGACAGCATCTCCAGCACGTCCTCGCGAAGGACGCCCTCGTCATAGAGCTTCAGCGGCGGAATGCGCAGGCCCTCGTGCCAGATTTCCGTCGCGGCGGCGTTGTAGGCGCCGTGGGTGGCGCCGCCGATATCGCTCTGATGTGCACGGTTGAGCGACCAGAACGCGAGCTTCGATGCAGCGAAGACCGGAACGACGGCGGTGACATCGGGGAGGTGGGAGCCGCCGTAATAGGGGTCGTTCATCAAATAGACGTCGCCGGGCCTGGCCGTCGCGCCGAAGGGTTCGTTGACCGAGCGGGCCGCCCAGGGCATGGCGCCGACATGCACCGGGATATGCTCGGCCTGCGCGACCAGGTCGCCGTCGCCGGTGCAGAGCGCGGTGGAGAAATCCCGGCTCGAATTCAGGATCTGCGAATAGGAGGTACGCAGCATCGCCTCGCCCATCTCCTCGACGATGGCCGTGAGGCGGTGTTGGATCACCGAGACGGTGATCGGATCGACATCGACGGTCATGGGGATCCTCGCGTAACGGGAAGGCGGAGGTGAGGATACAGTCATCGCCCCCGCGGACAAGGGCAGGTAGGCTAGCGACGGATCAGGCCCTCGCGCCGGTCCTTGGCGTCGGCCGTGGCCGCGCGGGCGTCCGGCGGGCCCCAGCCGCCGCCGCCGGCGGAGTGGATCTCGAACACCGTGCCGGGCGGCACGTCGATGCCTTCCTCCTTGGTCAGCAGGCGGCGCCGGCGCCGGCCGGGCGCGCGCATCGCATAGTCGTGCGGCCGGCCGTCGTCGCCGCCGTTCATGCCGCAGGAGCCGTGCCGCGCGCCGTCGCCCGCCGTGTTGACCACGGCCGCCGCCTCGGTCTCCAGCCGCAATTCCAGGTCGACGCCGGCGCCGCCACGATGGCGGCCGGCACCGCCGCTGTCGGGGCGAAACTCGTGCCGGCCGAAGAACAGGGGATAGCGCGCCTCCGCCACCTCGATGGAGCCGAACTTCAGGCCGCCGGCCGAGTGCCACTCACCGACCGCATGCCAGCCGTCGCCGCCGGCCGAGGCGCCGCCGCCGGGCCGGGCCTGGAAGAGGTGCCAGATGAAGGGCTTGCCGGACCGCGGATCCTCCCCCTTGATGGCGATGCGGAAGCGGCGGCCCCAGCCGGCCATGGCGCGTTCCGGGCAGGCCTGCGCCAGCGCCTTCACGATGGCCTCAATGATCTCCTGCGCGCAGTGCGAGGTGCAGAGCGTCACCGGCGCGCCGGGCGCCGCCCAGACCACGGTGCCCTCCTTCGCCTTCACCGTCACCGGGCGCAGCATGCCGTCGTTCTTCGCCACCTCCGGGTCCAGCATGTAGGCGATCGCCATCGCCACGGCGGAGCGCATGTTGGCGTGGCTGGAGTTCACGAAGCTTGTCGTCTCGGGGTCGGAGTCTTCGAGGTCGATCACCAGCTCGCCGCCGGATATCGTCACCTCGGCGCGCACGGTGATGTCCTGGTTACCGCGCCCGTCGTCGTCGAGCCTCGCCTCGCCCCGGTAGGTGCCGTCCGTCCAGGTCTCGAAGATCGCCCGGGCCTGGCGTTCGGCGGCGTCCATGATCGCCTCGCCCGCCGACAACGCGACCTCGGCACCGTACTCGGCCATCAGGGCGGCGAGGCGCCGTTCACCGATATGGACCGAGCCGATCATGGCGAAGAGGTCGCCGCGGAAATCGCTCGGATGGCGGACGTTGGCCGCCAACATCTCCAGCACGTCCTCCCGCAAGGTACCCTGGTCGTGCAACTTCAGCGGCGGGATGCGCAGCCCCTCGTGCCAGATTTCCGTCGCGACGGCGTTGTAGGCGCCGTGGGTGGCGCCGCCGATATCGCTCTGATGCGCGCGGTTCAGCGACCAGAAGGCCAGCGTCTCGCCGGCGAAGACCGGGACCACGGCGGTGATGTCGGGCAGGTGGCTGCCGCCGTGATAGGGATCGTTCAGCAGATAGACGTCGCCGGGTTTCGCCGTGGCGCCGAACGCCTCGTTCACCGCCCGGGCGGCCCAGGGCATGGCGCCGACATGCACCGGAATATGCTCCGCCTGGGCGACCAGGTCGCCGGACCCGGTGCACAGCGCGGCGGAGAAATCCCGGCTTGAGTTCAGGATCTGCGAATAGGAGGTGCGCAGCATCGCCTCCCCCATCTCCTCGACGATGGCCGTCAGGCGGTGCTGGATCACCGAGACGGTGATGGGATCGACGGTGATGGTCATGGCGTATCCTCGCAGGCGCGGGTCCGGGCGGCACCGAGGATAGCGCGCCGAGCCGCGCGGGCAAGAGATCTGCTAAAGAGGGCAGGGATGGGTCGGGAGAGCGAAGCGATGAAAACCGAACAGGGCTTCCAACAGCACTGGGTCGAGATCGAGCCGGAACGCATGGCCCGCTACGAGACCATGTTCGAGTGGAACCCGGCGACGGAAAAGTTCTATGCCGGCGCCGAGATCGGCCCCGGGCTGGTCGTCGGCGATTTCGGCTGCGGGCCGGGCCACGCGACGGTCGAGTTCGCCAAGCGCGTCGGGCCCGACGGCCATGTCCACGCCTTCGACGTCAACGCCGAGTTCATCGCCCGTACCCGAGCCCGGGCCGAGGCGAACGGGCTCGCCGAGCGCGTCACCGCACATCTGCTGGCAGATGCCCGCCTGCCGCTCGACGCCGCAAGCCTCGACCGCATCGTCGCGCGCAACACGCTGATCTATGTCGACGATCCGGTGCACACCTTCACCGAGTTTCGCCGCGTCCTGCGGCCGGGCGGCATCGCGCACGCGATCGAGGGCGACTGGCGGCTGACGGCGGTGGAGCCGGTCGGCACCGTGGCCTGGCGCGCCGTCATCGAGGCGGCGCAATGGGCCTGGCCCCGCCCGCAAGGCCGGCTTCGACACGGTCGCCATCGAGGTCCTGACCAGCCCGGACACCGATGGCCGCCTGCTGGGCATGATCCGCACCGTTACCGGCTACGTCCGCGAACACGGCGGCATGACGGCGGCAGCCCTCGACGACGTGCTGGCCACGGTCGAACGCGCCATCGCGGAGGGCACCTACCTGGCGATTTCGCCGCAATTCGTCGTGACCGCCCGGGTGACGGGGTCGTAGGGGGTGGAAAGACCACGCGCCGGCGGCCTTTCCACCCCCGCAGACCGGGGCTGGGCCCGGAACTATCTCGGGATGGTCATTTCGCCTTTCCAATCGGTCACCTGCCGGTTGTCGGGAAGACGTTTCGAAACATAGGTCCCGCTGCCGGAAATGCCCTTGAATTTGCCGGTGCCGGCGCGGACGATCCAGCTCCCTTCCTTGTTGCCTTCCTTACGCTCCCAGGTGATCGTCCAGGTGTCGTCGCCGGCCCCATGGATGCAGACGCCCTCGCCGCGAGGTCCGTTCTCGCCCCAGAACCCGGCACCGTCGCAGGTGACCGGCGCTTCGCTCGAGGCGCCTGTCGTCCGCCTGGAAATTCCCTTGCCATGCCAGACCCAGTAACCGGACTTGGCGTCGATCTTGATGTTCTGTTGCTCGTACACGAAGAAATTCTGTCCTGTGACCTTCTCCGCCGCGAAGGCGCCACAAGGTAAGAGAACGGTTGTCAGCAGTATCGCCAGGGACTTCTTCAGTACGCATCCGGTGAGCACCGCCTTGTCGGTGCTCCGGTAATTTCCGAGTCTCCCCTCTTCTGAAGTGGGCACTTCGTTCGTGTCCACGAGTTTGAAGATGGGCACGAGTTTGATGGTGGACGAAGAAGATCTCCCTGCCGGCGACAGGCGCACGGCGTCCCAGCCCCGGCGTCGCTGGCCTTTGGCGGAGAAGCGTCGGATTGTCCTGGAGAGCCTGGAGCCGGGCGCGTCGGCATCGGTGGTGGCGCGTCGGCACGATGTGAACGCGAACCAGGTGTTCGCCTGGCGCAAGCTCTACCGCGAGGGTTTGCTGGGCGGTGCCGGCGGCCTGGTTCCGGTGACCGTGGTGGCGGACGAGCGGGGTCCCTCGGCGCCGGCTCCGTCGGTCGGGTCGGGGCGAATGACGATCGAGCTCGGCTGCGGCGCGCGGGTGATGGTGGACGCGGGCGTGGACGCCTCGGCGCTTGGCCGGGTGTTCTCGGCCCTGGCGCGGCGATGATCCCGGTTCGCGGCGATGTGCGGGTGTGGCTGGCCTCGGGCGTGACGGACATGCGTCGCGGCATGAACACGCTGGCCTTGCAGGTCCAGGAGGCGTTGGGCCGGGACCCGCATGCGGGTGACCTGTTTGTCTTCCGGGGCCGTCGGGGCGATCTGTTGAAGATCCTGTGGCACGACGGGGTGGGCATGTCGCTTTATGCCAAGCGCTTGGAGCACGGCCGCTTCGTCTGGCCGGCGGCTCATGGCGGGGGCGCCGTGGCGATCTCTTCGGCGCAGCTGGCCTACATGCTGGACGGGATCGACTGGCGTCACCCGCGCTTGACCCGGCGTCCGGAGCGGGCGGGCTGAGGCGCGGCATATCGACTCGGTCGGCGCAATAGGTCTGGCGGGCGGGCGCGGGGTCTGATTCACTCCCGCCCATGACCAGCGCCGATGTCCTCGAAGAGAACGCCCGCCTGCGCGACGCCCTGGCCGAGGAACGGGCGGCACGGACGCGGGCCGAACTGGAAGTCGAACATCTGAAGCTGCAGATCGCCAAGCTGCGCCGCGAGCAGTATGGCCGTTCCTCCGAGCGTGGCGCCCACCTGCTGGAGCAGCTGGAACTGCAACTTGAGGAGCTGGAGACGGCGACGGCCGAGAGCGCGGGCCCGGGCGAGGCCGACGACGGCACGACGGTGCGCGGCTTCACCCGACGCAAGCCCAAGCGGGCGCCGCTGCCGGCCCACCTGCCGCGCGAGCGGGTCGTGCTGCCCGGCCCCGAGTTCTGCTCTTGCTGCGGTGGCGACAAGCTGGTGAAGCTCGGGGAAGACGTCACCGAGAGCCTGGAGCTGGTGCCCCGCCAGTGGAAGGTGGTGCAGACGGTGCGGGAGAAGTTCAGCTGCCGGGCCTGCGAGACGATCAGCCAGCCGCCGGCGCCGCACCACGCGATCCCGCGCGGGCGCGCCGGTCCCGGCCTGCTGGCGACGGTCCTCAACGACAAGTTCGCCATGCACCTGCCGCTCACCCGGCAGAGCCGGGCCTTCGCCGCCGAGGGTATCGAGCTCGACGTCTCGACCTTGGCGGATTGGGTCGGCGCCTGCTGCGCCACGCTTCGGCCGTTGCACGAGCGCATCCGGGCCCATGTGCTGGCCGCCGAACGGCTGCATGGCGACGAGACGCCGGTGCCGGTGCTGGCCAGGAAGAAGACGGTCAAGGGCAGGATCTGGACCTACGTCCGCGACGACCGTCCCTTCGCCGGCAGCGACCCGCCGGCGGCGCTCTACTTCTACTCCCGGGATCGGGCCGGCCGGCATCCCCGGGGTCATCTGGAGGTCTGGTCCGGCATCCTCCAGGCCGATGCCTACAGCGGCTTCAACGCCCTCTATGCGAAGGGACGCCAACCGGCGCCGCTTATCGAGGCCTCGTGCTGGGCTCACAGCCGGCGCAAGTTCTTCGAGCTGGCCGATCTCGGCAAGGCGATCCGGGCGCCGATGGCCCGCGACGCGGTGCGCCGCATCGACGAGATCTTCGCCATCGAGGCCGAGATCAACGGCGACACGGCGGAGCGCCGTCGCGGGATCCGCCGGGCCCGCGTCCGCCCACTGGTCGACGACCTCGGGAAATGGATGCGGACGGAACGCGCCAAACTGTCCTCGGGCAGCGCCGTCGCCAAGGCCATGGATTACATGCTCAAGCGCTGGCCGAGCTTCACGGCGTTCCTGGCCGACGGTCGCATCTGCCTCACCAACAATGCCGCCGAGCGCGCGCTCCGGGGCATCGCCGTCGGCCGGCGCAACTGGACCTTCGCCGGTTCCGACCGGGGCGCCGAGCGCGCCGCCGCCGTCTACACCCTGATCGAAACCGCCCGCCTCAACGACGTCGACCCTCGCGCCTGGTTCGAAGACGTGCTGCGCCGCATCAACGACCATCCGGCAAAGGCGATCGACCAACTCCTGCCCTGGAACTGGAAAGCCGCGACACCCAACAACATCGCCGCCTGATCCGTTCCCCGCAGCCGCGCTCCGTCAATCCGAGCCGACCGTGGTCTTGGCCGGATGCGTACCTTCTTCATCGGGTTTCTCCTCACATTTCCGACCGGACGCGCCGTTGGATCGCCGCGCCTTCGCAACGTCCCGCATTCCTGGCCGTCCCGCTTGGGGAAACTTTGATGAACTTATGGTTTATCCTGAGGCCGACGTCATGGTCTCGACCTCGCGCTTTCCATCACCATGTTTCAAGATATTGAAAATATTGGAGAAACATCCAAATTCGGCGCCTGGACCACAATTTTGGACGTTGTTGCAACGTCAGCGGGACAAGATTGGTCGCAGCCCGGCGAGGAGGCGCTCCCCGGCATCTGCGCTCTTGAAGGGGAACTTCAATTTGATCGTCGTCTCGATACTGGCGAGATCGTATTGGGGGTAAATGGGTTTCACCATGTCCTCCGCATCCAGGGTTCGCCCCAACTTCGACAGGGCTGAGGTCCGGTAAAAGCTGCAGACGAAAAGGTAATGCCGCACCGTCGCACCTTCACAGAACCGCTCCATGGCGAGGAGTGTGGCCTCCAGTTCACCCTTGTGAAATCTCGCTTGCCCGATCAAGAACCTATAGCGTTCCGGGAAACCGGGATCTACGCGCATCGCGCGTTCCAGATAGGCGATCGCCTCATCGTACTTGCCGGCGAACAACAAGACCTCACCCAGGACCGCCAAGGCTTCCGGAGCGCTCGGATCGATCGATATGGCCCGCCGGGCCTCGGCTTCCGCACCATCGTGATCATACTTCACGACCAGCTTGTAGAGAGCCAACGCGCTCCGCCCGAGGGATTGCTCTCCCAGTTCCAGGGACCGGCTCGCCAGGGTCAGGGCGCGATTCTGAAGTTCCCGGGTGTTCCCCAAATGATGGCCATAGGTCGCCCAACCGAGGGTGAGGTGCGCCAATCCCGCATATGCCGGGGCGAAACTGGGATCCCGGCGGATCGCATCTTCATACTCGGGAACCGCTTCGTCGTATATTTGTCCTTTGGAGTGGAGCCGCATCCGTTCTCCGCGCTGATAGGCGTCATAGGCCGCGAGATCTTTTGTTCCCCGATCGACGAGACGGTCCTCCTCCTCGGGCGTCAGGTGAATCTGCAATGCCGCCACGATGTGGGCGTTGATGCGGTCTTGCAGCGCAAACGCATCGTCGAAGGCCCCTTCGAACGTCTCGGCCCACAAATGCCCCGCCGTATCGGCGTCGATCAGCTGGGCGTTGATCCGCGCTACCGTGCCTTCGCGCCGTATGCTGCCCTCCAGCACGTAGCGGACATCCAGGTCCCGGGCGATGTCACGCACATCGATGCTCTTGCCTTTGTATTTCGACGACGACGTGCGGGAAATGACCAAAAGACCCGAGAGCTTTGAGAGCTGTGTGATCAAGTCTTCGGAAATTCCGTCGGCGAAAAGCTGTTCGTCGGGACCTTGATCGAAGTTCTGGAACGGAAGAACGGCGATCGACGGCATTTCCGCCGGCGCCTGCGGCCAGATCTCGATGGCGATGGCGACCAACAATGCGGCCAGCGCGATAAGCGCCGGTAGCGCCCAATCGCGACCCGGACGACGGGCCGGCAACGGGCTCGCCGATGATTCCAGCGTCGTATCGCCGCCCCTTCCGTCATCCGCTTCCTCCAAGGTCCCGACGAAGCGAAAGCCCCGGCGCGGCACGGTGCGGATATAGTCCTGCCGCTTGCCGCTGTCGCCGATCGCCTGGCGCGCGAACTTCACGGCGGTGCTGAGTGCGGCGTCGGAGACGATCCGGCCGTTCCAGATCTCGGTGTTGAGTTCGTCCTTGGTGACCAGGCGGTTACGGTTCTCGATCAGATAGCGGAGAAAATCAAAGACCTGCGGCTCGACCGCTGCGATCTCGCCGTTGCGCCGAAGCTCCCGGCGCGCCACGTCCAGCTCACAATCGCCGAAGCGATGGATCGTCGCCCGCCGCTCCTGGTCCAAGCCCGCCCCCCTGACCGCCGCTTCAGACCACGCCGTAGGCCAGCATGGCGTCGGCGACCTTCTTGAAGCCGGCGATGTTGGCACCGCGCACGTAGGAGACGTGGTCGTCGCCCGCGGTTCGGCCGTATTCGACGCAGCGGTCGTGGATGCCGCGCATGATCTCGACCAGCAGGTTCTGCAGCTCGTCCTCCTTCCAGCTCATGCGGGAGGCGTTCTGGCTCATCTCCAGGCCGGAGACGGCGACGCCGCCGGCGTTCGCCGCCTTGCCGGGGGCGAAGAGGGTGCGGGCGTCCTTGAAGACATGCACGCCCTCGATGTTGGTCGGCATGTTGGCGCCCTCGGAGACGGCGATGCAGCCCTGGTCGACCAGCTTGCGGGCCGCGGCGCCGCCAAGCTCGTTCTGGGTGGCGCAGGGCAGCGCCAGGTCGCAGGGCACGTCCCAGGGCCGCTCGCCCTCGTGGTAGGTCGCGCCGGTGAATTCGTCGGCATATTCCGAGATGCGGCCGCGGCGCACCTCCTTCAGGTCCTTGGCCCAGGCGAGCTTGGCCGCGTCGATGCCGTCGGGGTCGTGGATGAAGCCGCCCGAGTCGGAGAGGGTGACGACCTTGCCGCCGAGCTGCGTCAGCTTCTCCGCCGCGTGCAACGCCACGTTGCCGGAGCCGGAGCCGGAGACCAGGCAGGTCTTGCCGTCAATCGCGTTGCCGACCCGCTCCAGCATGTTCTGCATGAAATAGACCGCGCCGTAGCCCGTCGCCTCCGTGCGCACGAGGGAGCCGCCGAATTCCAGCCCCTTGCCGGTCAGCACGCCGGAGAACTGGTTGGTGATCCGCTTGTACTGGCCGAACATGAAGCCGATCTCGCGCCCGCCGACGCCGATGTCGCCCGCCGGCACGTCGACGTCGTCGCCGACATGGCGATAGAGCTCGGTCATGAAGGACTGGCAGAAGCGCATGACCTCGTGCTCGGACTTGCCGCGCGGGTTAAAGTTCGATCCGCCCTTGCCGCCGCCCATCGGCAAGCCGGTCAGGCTGTTCTTGAAGGTCTGTTCGAAGGCGAGGAATTTCAGCACGCTTTCGGTGACGCTCGGGTGGAAGCGAATGCCGCCCTTGTAGGGGCCGATGGCGTTGTTGTTCTGCACCCGCCAGCCGCGCTGGACGCGGATGTTGTTGTTGTCGTCCTCCCAGCAGACCCGGAAGCTCACGACGCGGTCCGGCTCCGCGATGCGGCGCAGGATCTGGTACTCGTGATACTCCTCCTTGTCCTGGATGAACTCGAAGATGTCCTCCGCCACCTCCTGCACCGCCTGGACGAACTCGTCCTGGCCGGGGTTGCGGCGCTTGACGCCGTCGAGGAACTGATTGAGGTCGACGTGATCGGTAACGGCCATGGCTCGGGCTCCTCCGGCGGGAATGGTGCCAGCCAGCCTAGCGCCATATGCCTCGGGCCGAAACAGCTCGAATTCGTCGGGCCGTTCTTTCAGGTGGCGCGCATCGCGTCACTCGGACCGAACGTGTGCCGCGCCGTGGGCCTTGATGAAGCTGCGGACACGCACGATCGTGCGCGCCTTCAACGCCGGTGGTGCGGCCCAGGGAAACACCGTGATCTCCGCGTTCGGCGCCAGCGAGGCGACGTCGATGGAGGTCTGTAGCGGGTGCGAGTCGATGTCGTCCGGCAGCACGAGGATGGGGGTTTCGCAGCCGCGCATGAAATCGCGCGTGACGCTGTAGAGAAAATCGGGATTCACCCGGTAGAGGTTGTGTAGGTATCGCTCGACGTCGTCCCGGTTCAGATCGGGCCGTTGGGGGAGCAACTCCGGCGCCCACACGTCGGTGCCTGAGCGATACATGACATCGGGGTCTTCCGGCCAATGCCCGACGCTCTGGCAGAACACCGCGGCGGTGACGCGTTCCGGCGCGCGTTCGAGCAGCGTTCCGGCGAAGCAGCCGCCGATGCAGTAGCCCATGTAGGCGAACCGGTCGATGCCGAGATGGTCCATCAGGCCGAGCTGGTCCTCGGCGAAGCCGCCCCAGGGATCGTCGATCGCCAGCGGTCCCGTGCTCTCGCCGCCGACGGCGTTGCGCTGATCCATGGTGATGCAGCGGAAGTCGTCCTTGAAGGCGTCCATCGCGTCGATCACCGCCCGCGGCCAGTTGTCGACGCGGGAGTTCAGGCCGCCGCCGGGTGTCACCAGTAGCGGGATGCCGCTGCCGACCTCTTCGTAGCGGATGCGGACGTCGCCTTTTTCATAGAACGGCATGAGGGTTCCTCCTTGCGGGCTTGGACGATGCGCTCATGCCCCGTAGACGGGGCCGAGCGGTGAGAGGCGGACGCCGTCGCGCAGATGTCGGTAGGGATGGGCCGCCGGGTCGGCGACATAGCCGCCCGGCGCGAGCGCGACGAGGACGGCGCCCGCCATTTCCTGGTAGTCGGCACGGAAGTGGCAGGTGCTTTTCAAAACAACGATCGCCGGATCTTCGGGGTCGATGCCGAGATAGCGGAACATCCAGCGGTCGTGCACCTGGGCGCGGCGGCTGGAAACGGCGACGCGAACGCCGGCGATCGACAGCAGGGCGGAGGGGCCGACGTCGTATTCGCGGCCCTGGGCGACCGGGCCGGGGGCGACGAAGCGGCCATCGGCGAGCGCCTCGACACGGAAGCGGCCTTGGAAGGGTTCGACCCCCTCTAACGGTGTGCGGCCGCCGAGTGCGAGATCGAGTTCGGCGCCGACGCCCGCGGCATGCGCCGCCTCGGCTGCGTCGGCGTCGGCGACCAGGCCGAACACCGCGTCCTCGGCGCCGCCGCGCAGCAGGGCCGCCAGCATCTCGACCGTATCGCCGCTGCCGCCGCAGCCGGGGTTGTCCTGGGTGTCGGCGACGACGACGGGCCGTGTCCCGGCGGCGACGAGGCGCTTTGCCTCGGCCACCGCGTCGTCGGGGCTCAACATCGGCTCGGCGAACTCGGCCTCGCGCGCGGTGATCAACTCGGCGATGGCGTCGGCCGCGCGGTCCGCCGACGCCTGGTCGTGGGCATGCGCGATGACCGCCGGCCCGCACTCGCTGAGGTCGGAAGGCGGAAAGCCGGCGAGATAGGCAAGCGAGACGATATCCCCCGTGGCCGCCGCCACCGTCGCCTCGACGATGCCCTTCGAAGGCTCGACCAGGGTGCATTGGAAGTTCAGTGGCAGCAGGAACGGCAGGCGGCGGAGCGCGCGACCCCGGGCTCGTCCCTCCAGGATCAGGCGGGAGAGGGCGGCGCCGGCGCGTGCGCCGGTCGCCTGCTGGTCGACATGGGGATAGGTCCAATAGGGCAGGATGGCGTCGGTCGTCTCGACCATCCGTTCGGTCACGTTGGCATGGTAGTCGAGGCTGATGACGATCGGGGTGTCCTCGCCGACGATAGCGCGGGCACGGGTCAGCAGCTCACCCTCGCCGTCCTCGTGGTTCTCCGCCACCATGGCGCCGTGCAGGTCGAGGTAGAGGCCGTCGAGCGGCAGGGCGTCGGCCAGGCGGGCCAGCAGTTCCGCCGTGATCCGCTCGTAGGCCTCGGCGGTGACGTAGCCGCCCGCCGTCGCCCCGGTCCAGAGCAGGGGCTCGAGTGCGTGGTTGTGGCCGATGGCCGAGAGGAAGCCGGCGGTAGCGGACCCGGACTCGGCTAAACGGTCGAGGATCTCGTCGCCTCGCAGGATACCGGGCCGGTCGGCCGGGTGGGCGAACTGGTCGAAGCCGGTGCGGTCCGGCACGAAGCAGTTCGTCTCGTGCATGAAACCGCCGAGCGCGATGCGGGCCATGGTTCGGCCTCCCGAAATTTCGAACTAAAGAAAAAGGGGGCGCCCGCCGGCCGGCGGACGCCCCCTCGGGTCTTGACGCCTTACTTCTTCCAGCGCGCGAACTGGAAGCGCGGCACCTCGTCGAGGCCCGCCTTCAGGTCGAGATCCTTGTGGTGGCCATAGAAGCGCTTCACGCCGAAGAAGGGCATCCAGTAGACCTGATCGATGATCCGGGCCTGCGCCTTCTTGTAGATCTCCGCCCGCATGACCGGGTCGACCGAGTCACGCGCCGTGTTCAGCCACTTGGACAGTTCCTCGTCGCCCGCGTAGTTGTTCGACGATTCCATGTCGAAGAAGGCAGGGCAATCGCATTTCAGAATTTGCCGAGGAGTGACAGGAGATAGTCGTTGTTCCAAGCGGCGATTTTGAACTTGGCGCGCAGCGAGTCTTTTCGTGGATCCTTTCGCATGACATTGAGCGCCATGTGGCGCAGGACGGCGAGATTGTGCGGTCCATTGTCCTTGCGGGTTCTGTCTTGGTCTTCGTTCATTTGGACATCGAGGCACCAGTGCAGGCGGTTTTCGACCCCCCAGTGCGCCCGGGCAACGGGATTGAAGCGCTCGGCGTCGAGCGGCTGGCTGAGCAGGTAGTAGGCGGTTTCGCTCGACGTCTTCTCCGCGCACTCGCGGGTCCGGGTGACTTTGGCGACCGCCTTCAGGCCCGGCCAATGATGGCGCTCTTGCAGCCACTCGACGTGGCTGGAGACGAGAGCGGCACGGGTCTCGATGCGGCCATGATCGCCATCGACCGTGGTGTCGGTGGTGGTCGCTTCGGCTTTCGGATCGTCGAGGAAGGTTCTCACGTCGTCATGCAGCGTGCCTTGATTGCCCTTCAACGCCAGGGCGTAGTCACCCCCCTGCTCGATAATCTGGCTGGCGATGGCGCGCTGGCAATTGAGGGCGTCCACGGTCACGATCGTCCCCTCGAGGCTCAATAGTTTCAACAGCTTCGGCACGGCGGTGATCTCGTTGGACTTGGCGTCGGTGGCGACTTGCCCCAACACCAGCCGCTGATCACAGCCCCAGGCCGAGACCATATGCAGCGCCGACGTGCCGCTCGCCTTGTCGTAGGATCGCCGCACCACCTTGCCGTCGATCGCAATGACCCCTTGGCAGGTCTCGGAAAAGCGCGCCATGAAGCGCTGGAAGCAGGCGCCGAACGCCTCCGGATCCAGCAACCGGAACACCCGGCTGAAGGTGTCGTGGCTCGGCACGCCATGTTCGAGTACGAGAAATTCCCGCAGGAACGCCTCCTTTTCACGCGCGAAGATCGCCATGTCGACCGCCGTCTGACCGCCCGAGAGGACCGTGCACAGGGCGATCGTCAAGATCTCCAGCAGATCGTGACGCCCGGCATTGCCAGTCCGCGGATCCTCGAGACCCTCAAAGCACTCCAGAAAGCCTTCCATCGCAACCTCCACCCGTGAAAAGACCGGGTAGAATCGATTCGCGCCAATACCTCAAGATCAAACACGCACGTCAAGGCAATTCCAAATGCGATTCCCCTGATGTCGAAGAAGGGGAAGAGGATCGCGTCCGCATCGAAGATGTTGTAACTGCCCCAGTTGAAGTTGCCGATGCCGGTGATCTTACCGCCACGCCGGAGCTTGCCCATCTGCTGCGAGTTGCCGCGATAGTCCTTCAGGTTGATCTTGATGCCGACCTTGGAGAGCATCTGCATCGCGGCCTGGTTCGGCAGGTTCTGGTGGTCGACATACTGCCAGAGATCGATCTCGAAGCCGTTCGGATAGCCGGCGTCGGCCAGCAGCTTCTTCGCCTTCGCAGGATCGTAGTCGTACCATTTCACCGAGTCGTCATAACCGAAATGGTAGGGGCTCATCGGCGTGTCGACGCGGTAACCCTCCTCCTTCACCAGTTTGTCGACGATCTTGTTCTTGTCGATCGCATGCGCGATGGCGCGCCGGACGCGGACGTCCTGAACCGGGCTTTCGCCCGCGCGGCCCCGGCTGTCGAACTGCCAGAAGTCGACCCGGATGATCGGGAAGTTCAACACACGGTAGTTGGGCTGCGATTCGAAAGCCGGGAGCTGGTCGAGCAGCAGGTTCAGCGCCACGTCGACGCCGCCCGAGAACAGTTCGGCCTGCCGGGTCGCGGCCTCCGGCACGATCTTGATGGTGACGTTCTCGATCGCCGGGACGTCCTTCAGCCAGTAGTTTTCGTTTTTCGCCAGGACGACCTTCGAGCCTTTCTGCCACTCGACCCACTTGTAGGGGCCGGAGCCCATGGCGTGTTCCTGGATGTACTGGAAGTCGTGCGCGCTGCCCCACTTCGGGCTCATGATGTAGAGGGTGTTCAGCCGCTCCAGCGTCGAGGCGTAGGGCGCGTGGGTGTGGATGCGGAACGTCGTGTCGTCGACGACCTCGACTTCCTTCACCCATTTGAAGTTGGAGAGCCGCGGTGACTTCTTCTCCTTATCGAGGATCCGGTCGTGCAGCGTGTAGCGGATCGCTTCGGCTGTAAGGGGGCTGCCATCGTGGAACTTGATATCGTCGCGGATCTTGAATTCCCAGGTCAGGTCATCGACGGTTTTCCAGGACGTCGCGACATGGGGCAGGATCTTGCCCGAGTCCGGATCGCGCAGCACAAGCGGATCCCAGATCAGATAGCCCATCTGCAGCATTTGCCGCGCCGAGGTCTGATAGGGCTCCATCGTGTGGAACTTGCTCGGAAAGGCGATGTTCATGGTATCGCGCGCCGCCAAGGCCTGGCCGGCCGCGCCCAGAACCGCTACGGCGGCGATTGCCGCGACGGTTCGCTTCCAGCGTAGTGACATAACTCTCCTCCCAAAGTGTCGTATATCGGAAGACTAGCAGCCTGTCGGACTCGGGCATGCAAGGATTGGTAAGATTGGCTTGGCGGGCGTCGATGTCATGGATTTACCCCCATGAAGTTGCGAACGCGGGTTGGCCCGCCCGTTCAGGCGTGGCTGAGGACGAACATCCGCTTGATGTTCCAGGAGAGCGTGGCCAAGGTCCATTCCCCCTTCGCCTTGTCGAGGCCGCGCAGGCTGAACTGACGCAAGCCCATCACCGATTTGATGATGCCGAACACCGGCTCCGGCGTCTGCTTGCGAAGCGCGTAGAGCGCCCGGCCCTCGGGTGTGGCCAGGCGATGGCACATCGCCTCGAGCGGCGTCGGATCCTCGGGCGCTGGCGGCGCCTCGGCGAAGCGGTCCCGCCAGGAAAGATGGTGGTGCTCCCGGCCGAGCGCGATCAGCGGCGCGATCTCCGCTTCCCCGCAGGCCTCGACGTTGGCCTGGCTGAAGTAGCCGCTGTCCGCCAACAGGGTCTCGACCTCGCCAAGCCCGTCCGGCAGGCCGGCGAGTGCTTCGAGCGTCGGTTCGATCTGCTGCTTGTCGTTCGCCGCCTGCACCACGTCGGCGCTGACCACCAGCAGGCTGCCGGCGGCCACCGCAGCCTGGGCGTTGTAGCACTGCTCGAAGCCGCCGCCGGCCACCGGCATGATGCGCGAGTCCGGGTCCGTCAGGTTGACCTGGTCCTTCGCCCGTGGCCCCGGCTCCGGCGGCTTCGGTGGCCGCCCGCCCGGCTTGCGGCCGGTCCGCGTTTCCTTCGCCTCGCGGGCTGCCAGCTTCTCTTCGTACTCCGCCTGCTCCCGCGCATGACGCTCGGCCGCCCGCGCCTCGATCTCCGCCTTCGCCGCGGCGATCGCCGCCAGCCGGTCCTCGCGCCGTGCCAGCTCCTCCGGCACGCTCATGCCGTCGGGAACCTCGGACCGGTCCGCCGCTTCCGCCAACGCCATCAACTCCGCCACCTCGGCCCGCAGCCGGGCTTCGATCTCGCCCGCACGCTGCCACGACAGGGCGCTGTGCCGGCTCGCGTCGGCATGGATCTTCGTCCCGTCCAGCGCCACCGTGCCCAGTTGCAGCATGCCGGCCTGCCGCGCCAGCAGCAGAACCTGCACGAACAGCCCCTCGATCAGCGGCAGGAAGCGACGGCGGAACGTGGCGATCGTGTCGTGGTCGGGGTGGTCGTTTGCCGCGATGAAGCGGAAGGCCACCGAATCATAGCTCGCCCGCTCCAGCTTCCGGCTGGAATGCACCCCCGTCGCGTAGCCGTAGATCAGCAGGCCCAGCAGGACGCTCGGGTGATGCGCCGCCGAGCCCGAACCACGATAGGCCTTCACGAACGCAGAGAGATCCAGCTGCTCCAGCACATCGACCACGAAGCGCGCCAGATGACGATCAGGCAGCCATTCGTCCACCGAAGGCGGCAGAAGATAGCTGGTCTCCCGGTCAACCTGTCGAAAGTTGCTCATCACAAAATCACCGCGCAGGAGAGAATCAGACCGTGACAGTGAATCTCATCTCGAAACTCGGCTCAAGTCCGACAGGCTGCTAGGGGGCGCCCGCAGGGCCCGCAAGGGATTCCGCGCCGGTTACCCTGCCGCGGCCACCCCCGCCCGGCCTTCGGCATCCGCCTCCGAAAGCCAGCATTTGCTGTAATGCGCCGGGTTCAGCTTGAAGAGCGGCGGCCGTTCCGTGTGGCAGCGCGCCATCGCCTGGCCGCAGCGCGCGGCGAAGGGACAGCCCGGATCGTAGTCGATCAGGTTCGGCACCGTGCCCGGAATCTCCTCCAGCGGCTGCTTGCCGCGGGTGAACTTCTCGCCGAGCCGCGGGATCGAGTTCAGCAGGCCGCGCGTATAGGGATGGCGCGGATCGTCGAACAGCGTGTCAATGCCCAGCCGCTCGACCACCTCGCCCGCATACATGACGACGACGTCGTCCGAGGTCTCGGCGATGACGCCGAGATCGTGGGTGATCAGCATCATCGCCATGCCCATATCCTCCTGCAGCTTCAGCAGCAGGTCCAGGATCTGCGCCTGGATGGTGACGTCGAGGGCGGTGGTCGGCTCGTCCGCGATCAGCAGGCGCGAGCGGCAGGCGATCGCCATCGCGATCATCGCGCGTTGCCGCATGCCACCGGAAAACTGGTGGGGATAGTCGTCGACCCGGCTTTCCGGGTTGGGAATGCCGACCTGTTCCAGCATGTCGGTAGCACCCGCCCAGGCCTGCTCGCGGTTCATCCCCTCGTGGATCTGGAAGACCTCGGCGATCTGGTCGCCGAGGGTGTAGACCGGGTTGAGCGAGGTCATCGGCTCCTGAAAGATCATCGAGATCTCGCCGCCGCGGATCTTGCGCATCTCAGCCGGCGACAACGCAAGGAGATCGCGCCCCTCGAACATAATCCGGCCGTCGACGATGCGGCCCGGCGGATCTGCCACCAGGCGCATGACGGATAGCGCGGTCACCGACTTGCCGCTGCCCGACTCCCCCAGGATGCCCAGCGTGCGCCCCGGCATCAGCGTGAAGTCGACGCCGTCGACGGCGCGCACCACGCCCTCCGGCGTGTGGAAATGGGTCTTGAGGCCGGTGACCTCCAGGATCGGCGTCTCAGCCATGCTCGGCCTCGTCATAGAGATGGCAGGCGACCCAGTGATCCGGCTTCTCCTCGCGCATGCGGGGCCGCTCGCTCCGGCAGCGGGCGAAGGCCCGGGGGCAGCGGGTGTGGAAGCGGCAGCCGGACGGCGGGTTGATCGGGCTCGGCACGTCGCCGCGCACGACCTCCTTGCGCCGGCGCTTGGCGCCCGCTTCGGCCTTGGGTACGGCAGCGATCAGGGCCTGGGTATAGGGGTGCAGCGGGTCCTGGTAGAGGTTCCGGTCGGAGGCCGTCTCGACGATCTCGCCGAGATACATCACCGCCACCCGGTCGGCGATATGCTCCACCACCGAAAGGTCGTGGCTGATGAAGAGGAAGGAGAAGCCGAACTCCGCCTTCAGGGAATCCAGCAGGTTGACGACCTGCGCCTGCACCGAAACGTCGAGGGCGGAGACCGGCTCGTCGGCGATGATCAGGCGCGGCTGCAGGGCGAGCGCCCGGGCGATGCCGATGCGCTGGCGCTGGCCGCCGGAGAATTCGTGCGGATAGCGGTTCATATGGTCCGCCTGCAGCCCGACCTTGCCCAGCAGGTCCGCCACATAGGCGACCCAGTCCTTGTCGCCGGTGTGCAGGCGGTAGGCCTCGCCCACGAGCTCCTTGACCCGGAAGCGGGGATTGAGCGAGGCGAAGGGGTCCTGGAAGATGATCTGGATGTGTCGGCGGGCGCGGTTCAGCTCGTCCGTCTGCATGGCCATCAGGTCGCGGCCCTCGAACAGGGCCTCCCCCGCCGTCGGGGCGTAGAGGCGCAGCAGCAACCGCCCGACGGTCGACTTGCCGCAGCCGCTTTCGCCGACCAGGCCAAGGGTTTCGCCGCGCTGAATGGTGAAGTTGACCCCGTCCACCGCATGGACGTGGCCGACGGTGCGCTTCAACAGGCCCTTGCGGATCGGAAAGTACATCTTCAGGTCGCGGACCTCGAGGATCGGCCCGTCCGCCGTCGTCTCCGTCGTATCCATCGCCATTGCCATCGCCTCAGCCCTTGCGCAGGCGCGGGTCGAGCAGATCGCGCAGCGCGTCGCCGACCAGGTTGATGCCGAGGGCGGCGAGGAAGATGGCGGCGCCCGGCAGGGTCGAGAGCCACCAGACCGTCAGGACATAGGCGCGCCCCTCCGCCAGCATCACGCCCCAGGACGGCGTCGGCGGCTGGATGCCGAGGCCGAGGAAGCTGAGGAAGGTTTCGCGAATGATCGAGCGGGCGATCTCCACGGTAGCGATGACCAGCAACGGTGCTGCCAGGTTGGCGAAGATATGCTTGAAGATGACCCGCAAGTGGCCGAGGCCCTGGGCCAGCGCCGCCAGCACGTATTCCTGCTCGCGCAGCTTGCGCGTCTCGATCCGGGTAACGCGGGCGAAGATCGGCCAGTTCGAGATGCCGAGCGCCAGGATCACGTTCTCGGCCGAGGCGCCGAGGATGATCACCAGGGTCATCGCCAGCAGGATGAAGGGGAAGGCCAGCATGGCGTTGACCGAGAAATCGACCAGGCTGTCGATCCAGCCGCCGAAGTAGCCGGCCAGCAGGCCGAGGACGATGCCGATCACCGCGGAGACGACGACCGCCGAGACGCCGATCATCAACGAGACCCGGGCCCCGTAGACGATCCGGCTGTAGAGATCGCGGCCGAGCTGGTCGGTGCCGAGCCAATGATCGGAGGTGCCGCCAAGGAAACCCGGCAGTTCCAGCCGCGCGAGGATGTCCTGGGCATAGGGGTCGTGCGTCGCGATCAGCGGCGAGAACAGGGCCATGGCCACCAGGATCGCCAGCAGCAAAAAGCCGAAGACGCCCATGCGCAGCTGCCAGGCCTTGCGCAAAACCAGCAGCCAGATCGGCGCGCGACCGGCCTGCTTGTCCTGCCGCTCGGGCTCGATCCCGCCATTCGCCGTCGTGTCGACCATGCGCGTGCTCTCTAGTCCATGGGCCCGGCCGGCCCGCTCCCCCGTCCCAACCACCCGTGGAGTGTACCCTTGGGGTGCCCTGGGGGGTGGTTGGGACGGGGGAGCGGGCCGGCCGGGCCGCCATCATTCATGATGGCCACCATCAGTCGAACCGGATCCGGGGATCGATCCAGGCGGAGCCGATATCGGCCGCGAGGTTCGCCAGGATGGTGAAGGCGCCGAAGATCAGCACGATCGCCTGCACGACGGGAAAGTCGCCGACCTGGATCGACTCGATCGCCAGGCGGCCGAGGCCGGGCCAGGAAAACACGGTTTCCGTCACCACGGCGCCGCCCAGCAGCGCGCCGAACTGCACGCCGGTGACCGTCACCAGCGGGATCGCCGCGTTGCGGAAGGCGTGTTTCATCAACACGCGACCCTCCTCGACCCCCTTGGCGCGGGCGGTGCGGATGTAGTCCTGGCTCAACACCTCCAGCATGCCGGAGCGTACGAGCCGCATGTTCAACGGCAGGATGAACGAGCCGAGCGTGATCGCCGGCAGGATCAGATGGGCAAACGTATCGCTGCCCGATACGGGCAGCCACTTCAGCCAGACGCCGAAGATGATGATGAGCACGATGCCCAGCCAGAAGAGCGGCATCGCCTGGCCCACCAGGACCAGGAAAGTCGTCACATTGTCGACCAGCGAATAGCGCCGGATCGCCGCGATGATGCCGAGCGGGATGGCGAGGACCGCGGCGATGATCTGCGCCGCGATCGCCAGCTTCAGGGTCGGCCAGAGCGCGACGCCGATCAGATCGCCGACCAGCACCTTGGCGACCCAGGATGAGCCGAAGTCACCCTGGAAGACGACCTTGGCGAGGAAATCGCCGTATTGCACGAGCATCGGCCGGTCGAGGCCGAACTGCTTCTCGAACTCCGCGATATCCGCGTCGTCGGCATTTTCCGGCAGCAGGGTCGAGGCCGGATCGGCCGTATAGAACAGCAGGAAGAACGATACGAAGGAAATCACCAGGGCGACGCCGACGGCATGCAACAGCTTTGTGATGATGTAGGTCCGCATGCCTCAACCTATCGTCCCGCGCCCGCGGGAGACTGGCACGTAACCCCCGGTTCTGCCAAGGGGAGGCGAAGGTTGCGTGTAGGTGCCGCGTGCGCTGACCGGCATCAAGGCCGCCGTATTCGGTCCGAAACGCGCGCGATCAGCGTGTACAAAGTGCATGCGAGGTAGGAAGATCGCAAAGCATACATATTCTTCGCGGCACGCTGTCGTAATCTCGCTGACGGGAGGGCGTCATGGACATGCTGGTGAAGCTCTACGATCTTCCGGACAACCGGAGTCGCGCGGCCCGTATCGCGGAACTCGGAGTGCGCGTGCGCCGGGGCATGGCTTATGAGCGCGCTGTGGTGACCGAATGGGTTGCGAGCAACTTCGGCGCCGGCGCGCCCGGCTGGGTGAGCGAGGCGGGTGTCGCCTTCTCCCACGTGCCGGCCACGTGTTTCACTGCGACGGCTGAGGGGGGTGTCATCGGCTTTTGCTGTTACGATTGCACCTGTCTCGGCTTCATCGGTCCCATTGGCGTCGCCGACGACTGGCGCACGCGAGGCGTCGGCGAGACGCTCCTGCTCTCCGCCCTCAACGCGATGCGGAGCGCGGGTTATGGCTATGCGATAATCGGACATGTCGGCTCGCCGAATTTTTTTGCGCGGGCGGCCAACGCGGTCGAGATTTCCGGATCGGACCCCGGCGTCTATGCGGACGGGTTGCGATAGGAAATCGGACCGGTCGGCGTCACTTGAGTCGCGCCATCTCTTCACTACACTGCCTTCGCCGCTCGGAGATTTAGCGCCCCTTGGCAGTGACGAAAAGCGAGGACGATGCATGGCCCGTGTTCCCGTCTTGAAGACACCCGAAGACCTCACCGGCGACGCCCGCGCCATTGCGGAGGGGATCGTCGATACGCGGAAGTCCCTCGATGGTCCCTTTTCGGTCTGGATGCACGCCCCGGCGTGGGCCGAACGGGTCGCGCATCTGGGCACGCTGGTGCGTTGGGAAGGGACGCTGGCGCTGCGCATTCGCACGCTCGCCGCGCTCGTCGTCGGGCGGCACTTCCAGGCCCAGTATGTCTGGGGCATCCAGGGCGTGATCGGCGCCGAGCGGGACATTCCCCGCTCGACCATCGATGCCATTCGTGACGATGGCTCCGAGGGCATTCCGCCGGAGGATCTGCAGATCATCGATTTCACCCGACAATTGCTGCGGCGGAACCGCGTCGAGGAACCGCTGGCGCAAGCGGTCATGGCGCGGTTGGGGACGGACGAATATGTGCAGCTGACGACCTGCATCGGCTACTACGCGATGCTGGCGATGACGGTGAACGGCGCCGAGTTGGAGCCCGACCCGGCGCACGAAGCCCTGGAGGTTTGACGCGGGAGGGGAGGCGCGGATGAGGCCCATCGATTTCTTCGATGCCGGACACGACATGGCCCCCGATGCCGTCTGCCTGGTCGACGACGTGGCGGGGCGCGAGCTGAGCTACGCCGACGTCCGCGAGCTGACGCTCAAGGCCGGGAACGGGATCCGGGCGGCGGGCCTGGCGCCGGGCGCGCGGGCCGCCGTGCTCTCCATCAACGATTCCATCGCCTTCGTTGCCGCGCTGTCGTTCTTTCGCGCCGGCCTGGTCTGGGTGCCGATCCATCCCGGCAATGGGCTGGAGGAAAACATTCACGCGCTCGGCGATTTCGGCTGCGAGGTGCTGTTCTATCACGGCGGTTTCGAGGACCAGGTCGCGGAGATCCGCCGGGCCTTGCCGGCGATCCGCCTCGTCGTCCGCATCGACGGCCCGGGCGCCGATGCGCCGGCTTTCGACGATTGGGTGCGGGCGTATCCGGCCGACGAGATCGACACGGCGGACGAGCCGGGGTTGCTGGTCTCGGTGCAGCCGACGGGCGGTACCACCGGGCGCTCGAAGGGGTCGCGGCATACCTACCGCGGCTTCGAAGCCTTCATCCTGACCAACCTCGCGGTCACCTCCTACGGTGACGAGCCGCCCGTCTATCTCGCCGCGGCGCCGATGACGCACGCCGGGGGTTACATCTGCTTCACCATTCTTGCCCGCGGCGGCCGGATCGTCGTGCAGCCGAAGATCGAACCGGACCGCTTCCTGGCGGCCATACCAAAGTACCGGGGCTCCGCCCTGTTCCTGCCGCCGACGGTCATCTACCTCCTCCTTGCGCGCCCGGACGTTCGCGAGGTGGATTATTCCTCGCTCCGCCATTTCATCTACGGCGCGGCGCCAATGTCGTCGGAAAAACTGCTGGAGGCGATCGAGGTCTTCGGCCCGGTGATGACGCAGATGTTCGGCCAGACGGAATGTCTGTTCCCGGTCACCTACATGTCGCCCGGCGACCATGCCCGCGCGGTCGCGACCAACAACCGCAAGCCGCTCGCGAGCTGTGGGCGTCCAGCGCCCTCCTGCCGGCTGGCCATTATGGACGAGGCCGGGGTACTGCTGCCGGTGGGCGAGACCGGTGAGATCGTCGTCCAGACGCCGATGATGATGGAAAGTTACCACAACGACCCGGCGCTGACGGCCGAGACGGTGGTCGACGGCTGGCTGCATACCGGCGACATCGGCTACCGCGACGCGGACAATTTCTACTACATCGTCGATCGCAAGAAGGACATGATCATCACCGGCGGCTTCAACGTCTTCTCGGCCGAGGTCGAGCAGGCGGTCATGGCCCATCCGGCGGTGCAGGAATGCGTCGTCGTCGGCGTCCCGCACCCGAAGTGGGGCGAAGAAGTGAAGGCCGTCGCCGTCTTGCGCCCGGGCGCCGCGGCCGGCGAGGACGAGATCATCGACCTTGCGAAGGAAGCGGTCGGCTCGATCAAGGCGCCGAAGAGCGTCGATTTCGTCGACACGCTGCCGCGCAGCAATACCGGCAAGATTCTCAAACGCATCGTCCGTGAGAAGTACTGGTCAGATACCGACCGCCAGGTGAACTGAGCGGGCCGTCGCGGTCAAAGCCGGCGGATGAAGGCCGGCCAATAGGCCTCGCCGTCGCCCGCCTCCAGACTGGCCGCCAGGCGCCGGCGGGCGAGCGCGAGGCCGTCGAGGTCCAGGCCGAGGTCGGACCGCAGACGTTCGAGATAGTCGAGGTCCTTGGCCATGTAGCGGGTGGGGAAGCGGCCCTCGGGAAAGTCGTCGGCCAGCAGGGCGCCGATGCCGTGCTGGCGGAGCGCGAAGCTGTCGGCGCCATCGGCCAGGGCGTCGAACAGGGTCGTGCCGTCGACGCCCGCCGCCCGCGCGGTCACCAGCGCCTCGGCCAGCGCGCCGACCTCCTGCGCCAGCACCATGTTCAACAGCAGCTTGACGGTGATGCCGGCGCCGATGCCGCCGCAATGGCGTACCGTCCCGGCCATGGCGCGGAGCGGCGCCTCGATTGCGGCAAAGACCTCGGGCGCGGCGCCGACCATCAAAGTGATGTCGCGGTTTTGGACGCTTTGCGCGGTGCCGGCGATCGGGGCTTCCGCCATGGCGACGCCGCCGTCCGCCAGCCGTTCGGCGAGCTCGCCCGCCAGGCCCGGCGGCGCGGTGGAACAATCGACCAGCACGGCGCCCGCTGTCATATGGTTTGCCAGCTCGTGGACCGTCGCGCGGATCTCCGCTTCGCCCGGTAGGACAAGGAAGATCACCTCGCTTCCCGCGAGGTCGCCAAGGCGGGCGGCGGGAGTGGCGCCGACCGGTACGCGCGCGATGTCGAGGTCGTGCGCCATAACGGTGAAGCGACCGTCTTCCACCAGGTGGCGGCACATCGGCCCGCCCATGACGCCGAGCCCGACGAAACCGATCCGCATGCTCAGACCACCCGGCGCTCGAGCTTTTCCGCCATGTGGCCGCCGGCGAGGATCGGCGGGTATTTTGGTGCCGCGCCCGGCGCGACGCAGCCGGGCAGGGCGGCGACGACCGTGTCGAAGTTCGGGTGCAGGAAAAAGCCCATCGACTGCCGCCGCGCGCCGTCCGCCAGGGCCTCCGGCGGGTTGACGACCCGGTGCAGGGTCGAGCGCCAGCGGTCGTTGGTCCAGCGCGACATCATGTCGCCGAGGTTCACGACCAGGGTGCCCGGTGCGGGCCGAACATCGCGCCAGCCGTGCCCGGGCATCTCGACCTGCAGGCCGCCCGGCGCGTCGTCGATCGCCAGGATGGTGAGCGAGCCGAAATCCGTATGCGCCCCGCAACGGACCTGTTCGGGCGCCCGCTCGCGGGGCGGTGGCGGGTAGTGGTTGGAGGGCAGGGTGGAGAAGTGATGGTCGATCTTGTCGTCGAAGAACCGCTCCTCCAGGTCAAGCGCGAGGGCGAAGATCCGCATGAGGGTGCCGGCCAGGCCCTCCATCTCGCCATAGAGCCGGCGCATCGCCGGTTCGTAGTCGGCCGGCGCGTCGGGCCAGAGGTTGGGACCGTAGAACTTGGCCGCCCCCGCGACCTCGGCGAAGTGCGCCCGCTCGTCGATCAGAGGGCCGATGAAGAATTGCTCACGCAGGTCCGGCGGCGCATCGTGGCCTAGAGTCCGGGCAAGGCTCTTGGAGGCGAAGCCTGTGTAGCCGCGCGGCACGCTGGGATCGCCGGGCGCATGCCGCCGCTTCTCGGCCAGCGGCAGGTCGAAGAAGGCGCGGCTGGCGGCAAAGCCGTCGCGGATCGCCGCCGCCGCCACGCCATGGTTGGCGATGACGAGAAAGCCGATCTCCGCGCAGGCCCGCCCGACCTCGCGCGCCACGGCCGCCTTGCCGGCCTCGCCACCGTCGAAATAGGGCGCCAGGTCGATGACGGGGATCTCGTCCATCTCAGTCCCGGTAGCTCGGGTCGCGGGCGTCCATCAGCCGCTGAAACGCCGCGAAATCCTCCTCGCCCGCACCCTTGGTGCCGTAGGCGGTGACGTAGTCGTCCGTGCCCTTGACCGTATAGGCGGCGGCCTCGGCAGAAGTCTCGACCAACTCCGTCGCCCCGGCGGCGACCTGGATCTCGCAGGCCTTGTTCAGCCGGTACATCCACACGAAGGCTTCCGCCACCGTGCGCCCGACGGTCAGCAGGCCGTGCGCGCGCATGATCATCGCCTTGTTGCCCGGCCCCAGGCTTTCGGCCAGGCGGTCCTGTTCGGCGAGGTTGTGCTTGCCGCTCGCGCCCTCGAACTCGTGATAGCCGAGCCGGTCGTGAAAGCCGAGGGCGAACATGTTCGAGGGCCTGAGGCCTGCCGCCTGGCTCGCCACCGCCATTCCGGGCAGCGTGTGGGTATGCATGACGCAGTGCGCGTCCTCGCGCCGCATATGGATGGCGGAGTGGATGACGAAGCCGGCCTCGTTCAGGGGATTGTTGGTGGCACCGCCGACCACCTTGCCTTGCTGGTCGACCTTGAGCAGGTCGGACGCGCGGATCTCATCGAAACGCACGCCGAAAGGATTGATCAGAAAGTGATGCTCGGGCCCCGGCACCCGCATGGAGGTGTGGGTGTTGAACGAGTCTTCCCAGCCCAGATGGGCGTTGATGCGAAAGGCGCAGGCGAGCTCGACCCTGAGGTCCCGTTCCGCCTGGCTGATCGCCCCGGCCATGGCGAGCGGCCGCTCAGGCGACGGGAAAGCGGATCGGGATGGTACGGGGGCCGCGGACCTGGCCGGCCGACCAGGTGACGGCGTCGGGATCCGACAATTCGAACTCCGGCAGCCGCTGCATGAAGACCCTGAGCGCCACGTCCATTTCCATCCGCGCGAGGTTGGAGCCGGCGCAGCGGTGATGGCCGATGCCGAAGGCGACGTGGCGGTTGCGCTCCCGGTCCATGACCAGCTCGTCCGGGCGCTCGAACACGTCGGGGTCGCGGTTGCCGGCGGGGAAGTTCAGGATCAACTTGTCGCCGGGATGCATGGTGACGTCGCCGAAACTGATCTCTTCCGTCACCTTGCGGGCCATCATCACCGGGCCGTAGAAGCGCAGGAATTCCTCGATCGCGGTCGGAAACAGCTCCGGCTCGTTTACAAGGCGACGGCGGTCGTCCGGGTTGCCGGCGAGATGCCAGAGCGCGGCGCCGATCGAACTCCAGGTCGTATCGATGCCGGCGACCAGCAGCAGGTTGCAGATGCCGATGACCGTATAGTCCGAGAGCGGCTCGCCCTCGATCTCGGCGGCGATCAGCTGCGAGATCAGGTCGTCGCCGGGGTTGGCGCGCCGCTCGGCGACCATGTCGGCGAAGAACTGGCGAATGATCCGGCGGTAGCGGCTGCGCAGTTCGGGCTGCGTCTGGCCGAACTCCAGCACCCCTTGGGTCCATTCCGTGAAGTCGTCGGCCCGGCTCATGTCGATGCCGATGACGCGGGCGATGACGCGCGGCGGAATTTGCTGCGAATACTGCCGGGCCGCATCGGCCGAGCCTTCGGCGATGAAGGCGTCGATCAGGTCGTGGCAGAGCTGTTCGGTAAAGGCGCGGTGCGATTCCGTCGCATCCGGCGTGAAGAACGGCAGGATCAACCGCTTGTAGGGCAGGTGGCCCGGCGGATCCATGGTGATCGGCGGGTTCTCGCTGCCGTAGGCCTTGACCTCGGCGATCAGCTCCTCGCGCAGTTCCGGGTCCGGCGGCACCACCGCGACCGAGCGGGAGGAGAGCGCCGGCACCGCGCGCACCATGTCGCGCAGGTCGTCGTACTTGGTCGCCATCCAGGCCCCGCCCATCCGGGTTGTGTGGGCGATCGGACAGCGCTTCTGCAGATCCTCCCAGACCGGGGTCGGATCGGCCATGTAGCCTTCCTCGAAAAGATCGAAGTCGGTGGCCCAGTCCTCGACGGGGCGTTGATCGTTATCCATGGACCGGACTCCTCGATTTAGGCTAGTTCTCGACTACTTCGATGGCGAATTCGGGGCAGTTGGCGATCGCGAGCCGCGCCTTCTCGATATCCTCCGGCGCCACATGGCCGTCGTTCGCGGCCGTGGCGTTGCCGAATTCGTCGAGGTCGAACAACGCCGCCGCCACCGCCTTGCAGCGATTGTGGCCCTGGCACTTGTCCGGATCGACCCGGATTCTAAGACGTCGTTCGCTCATCTCGCGCGATCCTTCCCGCAACACTGGTCGCGCATAGTAGCGAGTTCCCGCCCGCCGCTCAAAGGGGAAGGTCGGGGGCGTCGCACGTCGTCATCACCGCACCGCCCTTGGGCGCCAGGAAATCCGGCCAGATGGCGTTGTGGTGGGCCATGATGGCGGGCGCGTCGAGGTGCGGGCGATCCCGCGTCGTATGCCCGTCCGCCGGTACCACCGTCGACCAGCTGCGCCCGAGCGCGCTGCGGATGGTGGTGTCGACGCAAAAGTCCGTCGCGCTGCCGGTGACGATCAGCCGTGCCGGCGCCAGCGCCTCCAGCAGCGCGTCGAGCCGCGTGTGCAGGAACGAATCGCAGCTCGACTTGCGCACGATCTCGTCCCCGGCCTCGACGTCGAGGCTCGGCAACAGCGCCCAGCCGGGCCGCTCGGGGTGGTGTGGATCGTCCTCCGGCCCGTCGTGCTGCACGTAGATCACCCGCCCGCCCGCGGCCCGCACCCGGCCCGACAGCCGGTTCAACCGCGCGACCAGCCCCGCCGCATCGTGCGGCCCGGGCGTGCGGTCGAAGGACCCGACCTGCATGTCGATGATGATGAGCGCGCTTGCCATCTCGCCTCTCCTCTCCGCCGGCCGGCAGTGTCGACCGGGGCGCGCGGGCGATCAAGGGGTGGGCTCGCTATCGATGATCGCCCGGGAACCCGAAGCCGTTGAGCGTGCTCTCACGGGCTGAGCGCGACAGCGACGAGCCGCCGCCCCCGCCCGGGCAGGGCAATCGCATTTCAGAATTTGCCGAGGAGTGACAGGAGATAGTCGTTGTTCCAAGCGGCGATTTTGAACTTGGCGCGCAGCGAGTCTTTTCGTGGATCCTTTCGCATGACATTGAGCGCCATGTGGCGCAGGACGGCGAGATTGTGCGGTCCATTGTCCTTGCGGGTTCTGTCTTGGTCTTCGTTCATTTGGACATCGAGGCACCAGTGCAGGCGGTTTTCGACCCCCCAGTGCGCCCGGGCAACGGGATTGAAGCGCTCGGCGTCGAGCGGCTGGCTGAGCAGGTAGTAGGCGGTTTCGCTCGACGTCTTCTCCGCGCACTCGCGGGTCCGGGTGACTTTGGCGACCGCCTTCAGGCCCGGCCAATGATGGCGCTCTTGCAGCCACTCGACGTGGCTGGAGACGAGAGCGGCACGGGTCTCGATGCGGCCATGATCGCCATCGACCGTGGTGTCGGTGGTGGTCGCTTCGGCTTTCGGATCGTCGAGGAAGGTTCTCACGTCGTCATGCAGCGTGCCTTGATTGCCCTTCAACGCCAGGGCGTAGTCACCCCCCTGCTCGATAATCTGGCTGGCGATGGCGCGCTGACTAGGTTCAGATAGATGTGAGACGCGCCTCTGGCGGCAGAGGCGGGGATCTCCGAAGCTGTGAGTTGCGAGACCAACAGCTTGAAGGAGATCCCCATGCAGGTTTTTGGCCTGCCCCGACATGTTATCAGGGGTTGGAGGACGGCGTCGCGTCTGAACGCGGAGCCCGACACTAAATGCGTAGCGTTCAGACGCGACGCCGTCCGGCGTTGGCATCGGGCCCGGCGTGACGGCTTGACGGCCGAGGCGGCGGCCCAGGCGGTGGGCGTGCCGCGTAGCACGCTCTATCGCTGGGACGAGCGGTTGGAGCCGCGCTCGCGCGCGCCTCGCCGCCGTCGTCGCCGAGAGTGGTCGAGTGCGGTGCTGCGTCGGCTTGAACGGCTGCGCCGCGACTTCCCGATGTGGGGCAAGGCCAAGCTCGGACCGCTGCTGCGCCGAGAGGGCTTCACCTTGTCGGACAGCACCGTTGGTCGCATGCTCGCCCATCTGGTCGCGCGCGGCGTCGTTGTGCCGGTGCCCGTGGCGCGACGACGCGCCAAGGGCAAGAGAGCCAAGCGCCCACACGCCAAGCGTTTGCCGAAGGGGATGAAGGCAACGGCCCCCGGCGATCTGGTCCAGCTCGACACCTTGAGCATCACGCCGGCCGGCGAGCGCACGGTCAAGCAGTTCACCGCCTACGATCCCGTCAGCCGCTTCACCTGTGCCAAGGCCTTCCGCAGAGCGACCGCCAGGAACGCCGAGAGCTTCCTCGACAAACTCGTGGCCGACCTGCCCTTCCCCGTGAAGGCCATCCAGGTCGACGGTGGATCCGAGTTCATGGCCGAGTTCGAGGCCGCCTGCGAGAGCCGAAAGATCCCCGTCTATGTCTTGCCGCCGAGGACGCCGCAGCTCAATGGCGGCGTCGAGCGAGCCAACGGCGCATGGCGCTACGAGTTCTACGCCTGCCATGACATCGAGGACCAGCTCGACAAACTAAACCCACAGATCGACAAGTTCGCCAACATCTACAACACCTTCAGGCCTCATGGAGCCTTGAAAGGCAAAACCCCCGAGGAGTACCTTCGACAGATCACAGCCAAGAAGACCTCGTCGTCTCATATGTAGTGAACCTGGACACGCGCTGGCAATTGAGGGCGTCCACGGTCACGATCGTCCCCTCGAGGCTCAATAGTTTCAACAGCTTCGGCACGGCGGTGATCTCGTTGGACTTGGCGTCGGTGGCGACTTGCCCCAACACCAGCCGCTGATCACAGCCCCAGGCCGAGACCATATGCAGCGCCGACGTGCCGCTCGCCTTGTCGTAGGATCGCCGCACCACCTTGCCGTCGATCGCAATGACCCCTTGGCAGGTCTCGGAAAAGCGCGCCATGAAGCGCTGGAAGCAGGCGCCGAACGCCTCCGGATCCAGCAACCGGAACACCCGGCTGAAGGTGTCGTGGCTCGGCACGCCATGTTCGAGTACGAGAAATTCCCGCAGGAACGCCTCCTTTTCACGCGCGAAGATCGCCATGTCGACCGCCGTCTGACCGCCCGAGAGGACCGTGCACAGGGCGATCGTCAAGATCTCCAGCAGATCGTGACGCCCGGCATTGCCAGTCCGCGGATCCTCGAGACCCTCAAAGCACTCCAGAAAGCCTTCCATCGCAACCTCCACCCGTGAAAAGACCGGGTAGAATCGATTCGCGCCAATACCTCAAGATCAAACACGCACGTCAAGGCAATTCCAAATGCGATTCCCCTGCCCGCCCGGGCTGGCCCGCTGGGCGCCGGGCTGCTATACCGCCGCCGTCCCGGCGCGCGCGCCGCTTGCGGGAGGTCCCGGACATGCGCAAGGCCAGCCTGAAGCGCGAAACCAAGGAAACCAACGTCGCCGTCGACCTGAACCTCGACGGCAGCGGTGAGTACGACGTCCAGACGGGGATCGGCTTCCTCGACCATATGATGGAGCAGCTCTCGCGCCACAGCCTGATGGACCTCACCATCCGGGCCGAGGGCGACCTGCACATCGACTTCCATCACACCACCGAGGATGTCGGCATCGTCGTCGGCGAGGCGGTCGGCCGCGCGCTCGGCGAGCGCAAGGGCATCACCCGTTACGGCGACGCGCTGATCCCGATGGACGAAACCCTCACCCGGGTTGCGCTGGACCTCTCCGGCCGGCCCTATCTGGTCTGGAAGGTCGAATTCAGCCGCCCGAAACTCGGCGAGATGGACACCGAGCTGTTCCACGAATGGTTCAAGGCCTTCGCCCAGGGCGCCGGCGCCACCCTGCATGTCGAGACGCTTTATGGCGTCAACAACCACCACATCGTCGAAAGCTGCTTCAAGGGCCTGGCACGCAGCCTGCGCCAAGCGGTCGAGATCGATCCGCGCAAGGCGGACGCCGTGCCCTCCACCAAGGGCCGGCTCGGCGACGGTTGAGGCCAACGGTGACGCGCGTTTATACGGTGCTCGTGCCGCCCGGCGAGGCGGCAGGCGAAGCGGTTCCGGTCGCCGAAGGCTTCTCCTGGGGGGCGGTGCTGACCGGGCCCGTCTGGTTCCTCTGGAATCGTGCCTGGCTCGGCCTGGCGATTTACGCCGTCGGTCTCCTCGTCCTGTGGCGGTGCTATCTCAGCTTCGATGCCTTGGCCTTCGCGCCGTTGGCCTGCGGATTCCTCTGGCTCGTCGGTCTCAGCGCCAACGACGCGCTGCGGCGGGAACGGGCGGCGCGGGGCTGGGAGATTGGCGACGTGGTCGTGGCGAGCAATGCCGCCGAGGCCCTGATCACTTGGTTCGCCCGCCTCGAAACGGCTGCGGAAACTCCCGCCACCTCGGTCGCCGCGCCGGGACGTCCCCTGGCGAGTGGGGGCCCGGCCTCGCCGCTCGCCCCCTGGACGCCATGACGGACCGGGTCGCCATCGTCGATTACGGCTCGGGCAACCTGCGCTCGGCGGCAAAGGCGTTCGAGCGCGCGGCCCGTGATCTGCCGCTCTCGGTCGTCGTCACCGACGCGCCGGAGGTGGTGGCGGCGGCCCGCTGGATCGTGTTGCCGGGCGTCGGCGCCTTCGCCGATTGCCGGCGCGGCCTCGCCGCGGTCGACGGCATGGAGGCGGCACTGACCGAGGCGGTGATCGCCCGCGGGCGTCCCTTCCTCGGCATCTGCGTCGGCATGCAGCTGATGGCCACCCGCGGGCTCGAATTCGGCACGCATGAGGGGCTCGGCTGGATCGACGGCGACGTCGCCATGCTGGCGCCGGCGGACCGCCGGTTGAAGATCCCGCACATGGGCTGGAACGATCTGAGGTTTCCCGCCGGGCCGCGCCATCCCGTCTTCGCCGGCATCGAGCCGGGCGCCCATGTCTATTTCGTCCACGGCTACGCCTTCACCCGGATCGCGCCCGGGCAGGTGCTGGCCGAGGTCGACTACGGCGGCCCGCTGGTCGCCGCCGTCGGCCGCGACAACATGGTCGGCACCCAGTTCCATCCCGAGAAGAGCCAGGCGGTGGGACTGCGGGTGATCGCCGATTTCCTCGCCTGGAAACCATGAGCGGGGGCGGCGTGCGATGAGGATCTACCCGGCCATCGACCTGAAGGACGGCCGTTGCGTTCGCCTGGTCCAGGGCGAGATGGACCGGGCGACCGTGTTCAATGACGATCCCGCCGCCCAGGCTCGCGCCTTCCAGGCGCAGGGCTTCGATCATTTGCACCTGGTCGACCTGAACGGCGCCTTCGCCGGCCGTCCGGTGAACGGGGAGGCGGTCACCGCCATCCTCGCGGCCACCGACCTGCCGGCCCAGCTCGGCGGCGGCATCCGCGATGCGGCCACGGTCGAGGGCTGGCTCGAGGCCGGGGTCACCCGGGTGATCGTCGGCACCTGGGCGCTGGCCGCCCCCGACGAGGTCGCGGCACTGGCCCGCCGGCATCCGGGCCGCATCGCCGTCGGCATCGATGCGCGCGGCGGCAAGGTCGCCGTCGACGGCTGGGCCCGGCAGTCGGAGGTTCTGGCCGTCGACCTCGCGCGGCGCTTCGAGGACGCGGGCGCCGCCGCCGTCATCTATACGGATATCGACCGCGACGGGGTGCTGGGCGGCGTGAACGTCGAGGCGACCGTCGCGCTGGCAAACGCGATCTCCACCCCGGTGATCGCGTCGGGCGGCGTCGGCGGGATCGAGGATATCCGTCGCCTATTGGACGTGGCCGAGGCCGGCATCGAGGGGGTCATCGTCGGCCGCGCGCTCTATGATGGGCGGATCGATCCGGCCGCGGCCCTCGCACTCGTCGGATCGGCCGGGGAGGCGGCATGCTGACCAAGCGGATCATTCCCTGTCTCGACGTGAAGGACGGCCGGGTCGTCAAGGGCGTCAACTTCGTCGACCTGCGCGACGCCGGCGATCCCGTCGCCCAGGCCAAGGTCTATGACGCGGCGGGCGCGGACGAGCTCTGCTTCCTCGACATCACCGCGTCCTCGGACAACCGCGGCATCATCCTGGAGGTCGCCCGGGCGACGGCGGAGCAGTGCTTCATGCCGCTCACCATCGGCGGTGGCGTCCGCGCGGTCGAGGACATGCGCCGTCTGCTACTGGCCGGTGCCGACAAGGTCTCGATCAACACCGCCGCCATCCAGCGCCCGGAACTGATCGGCGAGGCGGCGGAGAAGTTCGGCAGCCAGTGCATCGTCGTCGCCATCGACGCGCGGGGCCGGGCCGACGGCGGCTTCGAGGTCTTCACCCACGGCGGGCGCAACGAAACGGGCCTGGACGCGGTCGACTGGGCCAGGCGCGCCGTCGACCTCGGCGCCGGTGAGATCCTGCTGACCTCGATGGATCGCGACGGCACCAAGCAGGGCTTCGACGTGGCGCTCACCCGCGCCGTCTCCCGTGCGGTCACGGTGCCAGTGATCGCCTCGGGCGGGGTCGGTACCCTCGACCATCTGGTGGCCGGCGTGGTGGAGGGGGAGGCCGACGCGGTGCTGGCCGCGTCGATCTTCCACTTCGGCGAATTTTCGATCGCCGAGGCCAAGGCGCACATGGCGGCGGCCGGCGTGCCGATCCGCCTCGGGGCGGCCTGATGCGGCGCCTGCTGTTGTTCCGTCACGCCAGCGCCGCCCCCGGCATCGCGCACGAGGACCATGCCCGTCCCCTGGACGCGCCCGGTCAGGCGGATGCGCGGGCGATGGGTGCACGCCTCGCCGCCCTCGACCTCCACCCGGACCTGGTGCTGTGCTCCAGCGCGCTGCGCGCCGTCGAAACCTGGGAGGCGGCCGGGCCGGCCTTTCCCGCGGCCCCGCCCGTCCAGTTGAACGACGCGCTCTATCTCGCCGATCCCGGCACCCTGCTGGATGCGATCGGCGAGGTTCCGGCGGCGATTGCCACCCTCATGCTGATCGGCCACAACCCGGGCCTGCACCAGCTGGCCGCGGCGCTCGCCAGCGCTGGCGCCGAGTCGGCGATCGGCGATCTCCATTCCGGTTATCCCGCCGGTGCCGTCAGTGTGCTGGCGGCCGAGGCGGGGGATTGGCGTGCGCTCGACGGCGGCGCTACACTCGAACACTTCCTCCGACCCCGGTGACGCGGCGACCCGCGACACCGCCTGCCTCTGCCTCCACCAGCCGCGAAAGGAAATCGCCAGTGGAACTTCAACGCCCCCTGCCAACGCCCATGACGCCCGAGGCCAAGCCCTATTGGGACGGCCTCCGGGAGGGCAAACTGATGCTGCCGAAGTGCGACGATTGCGGCAAAGCCTTCTTCTATCCGCGCATCGCCTGTCCGCATTGCCACAGCCGCGCCGTCGGCTGGATCGAGGCGAGCGGCAAGGGCAAGCTCTATTCCTTCCAGATCGCCCACCGCGCCCTCAATCCCGCGTTCAAGATCGAGCCCCCCTACATCCTGGCGATGATCGAGCTGGAGGAAGGCCCGCGGATGATGAGCAACCTGATCGACATCGAGCCCGACCCGGCCGTCGTCAAATGCGACATGGCCGTCGAGGTGGTGTTCGAGAAGCAGACCGACGAGGTCACCCTGCCGCTGTTCCGGCCGGCCGGCTGAGACCTCCCCGGGCAGATCAGGCGCAACAGAGACAATCAGGAACGCGTACTATGAAAGAACTCTCCAATTCCGTCGCCATCGTCGGCGTCGACGAGTCCGACGAGATCGGCACCCTGCCGGAGGTGAGCCAGCTGACTCTGCACCTCCAGGCGATCCACAATGCCGTCGCCGACGCCGGGCTGAAGATCTCCGACGTCGACGGCATCTTCACCGCCGGCCAGCATTCGCCGGCCCTGCTGGGCGAGGCGCTCGGCATCCGGCCGCGCTATGTCGACGGCACCTCGGTCGGCGGCTGCTCCTTCATCATCATGGTTGGCCACGCGCTGCTGGCCCTCCACCACGGGCTCTGCGACGTCGCCGTCGTCAGCCATGGCGAAAGCGGACGTTCCGGCACCGGCGTGACGCGGGCACGCGATACCAGCCTCTCCGGCCAGTTCGAGATGCCCTACGGCTTCGGCGGGGCGCCGACCTATTTCGGCATGATCACCAACCGGCACATGCACGAGTACGGCACGACGCTGGAACAATGGGCCGACGTCGCCGTCTCGACCCGGGCCTGGGCGGGCCTCAATCCCAAGGCGCGCTTCCGCGATCCGATCACGGTGCAGGACGTGCTCGACTCCCGGCCGATGTTCTATCCCTTCAACCTGCTGAACATCTGCCTGGTGACCGACGCGGGCGGTGCCGTCGTGCTGACCCGGGCCGACCGGGCGAAGGACTGCGCCAAAAAGCCGGTCTATGTCCGCGGCGCCGGCGAGGGCACGGAACATGTCATGGTCACCGAAATGGCCGATATGCCGTTTTCCCACGCCACGCGGATTTCCGGCAACAAGGCCTTCGAAATGGCGGGTGTGACCCACTCCGACTTCGATCACATCATGCTGTACGACGCCTTTACCTCCGGCCCGCCGCTGATGCTGGAAGCGCTCGGCTTCTGCAACCCGGGCGAGGGCGTCGGTTTCTTCGAGGACGGCCGTTCGACGCCGGGCGGATCCCTGCCGATCAACACCAACGGCGGCGGTCTGTCCTATACGCATTCCGGCATGTACGGCATCTTCCCGATCATCGAGGCGGTGCGCCAGCAGCGGGGTGAATGCGGCGAGCGGCAGGTCCCGGACGCCCGGCTCTCGCTGGTCAACGGCATGGGCGGCATGCTCTCGGCGGCCGGTACCATCGTGCTGAGCCACGAGACGTAGGCGGATGGCCAAGCCGGAACTCCGCTTCTCGGACGGCGCCGCCTACGAGCGGACCATGGGGGTGTGGAGCCGGCTCGCCGGCGACGTCTTCCTCGACTGGCTGGCGCCGGAGGCCGGCCTCGCGTGGGTCGATGTCGGCTGCGGCAACGGTGCTTTCACCGAGGCCATCGTCGCGCGCACGGCGCCGGCCGCGGTGGAGGGGGTCGATCCCTCGGACGGGCAGATCGACTTCGCGCGCAAACGCGCGCCGGGCTCGATCGCCGGCTACCGCGTCGGCGACGCCATGGCGCTGCCCTTCCCGGACGACCATTTCGATGCGGCGACGATGGCGCTGGTCATCTTCTTCGTGCCCGAGCCGGCGACCGGCGTGGCGGAGCTGGTCCGGGTAACGCGCCCCGGCGGCCGGGTCGCCGCCTATGTCTGGGACATGTACGGCGCAGGCTTTCCGCTGGAGCCGCTGCTGGCCGAGATGCGGGCGATGGGCATGACCCCGCCGATGCCGCCGAGTATGGAGGCCTCCCGCCTCGAGACCTTGCGCGGCCTGTGGTCGGCGGCCGGCCTCGGCGGGATCGAGACCCGGGAGATCACCGTCGAACGCACCTTCGCCGACTTCACGGAATTCTGGTCGACCGTCCTCGGCTCCAGCTTCGCCCGCGCCTTCGCCGACCTCGATGAGGCGACACGCCAAGACCTGGAGACCCGCGTCCGCACCCGCCTATCCCCCGCCGCCGACGGCACTCTCACCACGACCGCGCATGCCTTCGCCATTCAAGGGCGCGTGGCGGGGTAGGTTGCAGGCTTCAACGATCGAGCGATAAGCGCTCTATAAGATCTCGTTCATCGTGTCCTCGACTGGACCGTCGTCTTCCATGTCTTCCGCCTCTGCACCGAGGGCGCGGGTAGTCGTCAGCATCTCCTGTTGGACTTCAACCGAGACGAAGGCCGTGCCTTTTGTAAAGCCTATGAGCGTGCTCGGTCGTGAGCAGGTCGGTTCTGGGACACGGCATTGGGACACGATGTCAGTGTTTTCGAGCCCACACGCCAGCCGCCGTCGCCCTTTTCGAGCAACCTTCGTTTCCAGGAATTTTGCTTAGTGCTGAGCCTCAATGTCGCCTTTCAACTCCTCGGCGTCCGGACCACCTTCGCAATTTGCCGTAACATTAGGCAGTGCTGACGGAGTCCTTGTAGCCACTTGCGGACATTCGGCCTGGCCACCAGCGCATGGATTCTGCAATCGTTCATCGCTAAGCTCTCCGGTAGGGGGATCTCGATGGAACGCCGTCTCGCCGCCATTCTGGCCGCCGACGTGGTCGGCTACTCGCGGCTGATCCGTGCAGACGAGGAAGGCACGATCGCGGCCTTCAAGGCTCTGCGCGCGGACCTCATCGATCCGAAACTTGCCGAACACAATGGCCGCATCGTCAAGCTCATGGGCGATGGCATCCTGGTGGAGTTCGCGAGCGCCGTGGATGCCGTCCGTGCCGCCGTGGAAATGCAACGGTTAATAGCCGTAAGAAATTCCAGCCTATCTGAACAGAACCGCGTCGTGTTCCGCATCGGTATCAACCTGGGCGACGTCGTGATCGACGGCGACGACATCCATGGTGACGGAGTAAACGTGGCGGCGCGGCTAGAAGGACTCTGTGAACCAGGCGGGTTATTCATCTCTGGGAGCGTGTACGAGCAAGTGCGTGACCGTATCGACCTGTCGTTTGAGGATTTGGGCGAGCAAGAGGTCAAGAACATCAACAGACCCGTGCGGGTGTTCCATGCACTGCTGAATGACGGGGCCAAAAAGCCACGGCATGCGCCAACTACAAGAACGGCATCGCAGAACTCGTGGGTTACCATAGTGGTGGTGGTTGTCGCCGTCGCTATGGCAGGAGGAGGTGTTTGGTGGTGGCAATCTCGGCAACATGACGTCGTTCCTGCTGATTCTGCACAGGTAGCACTACCGTTACCTGACAAGCCCTCTATTGCCGTTCTACCTTTCGACAACCTGAGCGGTGATCCTCAACAGGCCTATTTTTCCGACGGCATAACCGAGGACCTGATCACAGACCTGTCGAAGATATCGGGGCTCTTTGTCATTGCCCGTAACTCGTCATTCTTCTATAGGGACCAACAGGTAAAGGTACGGCAGATCGCGAAAGAACTGGGGGTGCGCTACAGGGCAATCGCATTTCAGAATTTGCCGAGGAGTGACAGGAGATAGTCGTTGTTCCAAGCGGCGATTTTGAACTTGGCGCGCAGCGAGTCTTTTCGTGGATCCTTTCGCATGACATTGAGCGCCATGTGGCGCAGGACGGCGAGATTGTGCGGTCCATTGTCCTTGCGGGTTCTGTCTTGGTCTTCGTTCATTTGGACATCGAGGCACCAGTGCAGGCGGTTTTCGACCCCCCAGTGCGCCCGGGCAACGGGATTGAAGCGCTCGGCGTCGAGCGGCTGGCTGAGCAGGTAGTAGGCGGTTTCGCTCGACGTCTTCTCCGCGCACTCGCGGGTCCGGGTGACTTTGGCGACCGCCTTCAGGCCCGGCCAATGATGGCGCTCTTGCAGCCACTCGACGTGGCTGGAGACGAGAGCGGCACGGGTCTCGATGCGGCCATGATCGCCATCGACCGTGGTGTCGGTGGTGGTCGCTTCGGCTTTCGGATCGTCGAGGAAGGTTCTCACGT
Organism: uncultured Alphaproteobacteria bacterium; assembly: GCA_951812805.1. Classification (GTDB taxonomy): domain Bacteria; phylum Pseudomonadota; class Alphaproteobacteria; genus JASLMY01. The sequence continues at coordinate 267,930 of CATOSZ010000008.1, forward strand.
CGTCATGCAGCGTGCCTTGATTGCCCTTCAACGCCAGGGCGTAGTCACCCCCCTGCTCGATAATCTGGCTGGCGATGGCGCGCTGGCAATTGAGGGCGTCCACGGTCACGATCGTCCCCTCGAGGCTCAATAGTTTCAACAGCTTCGGCACGGCGGTGATCTCGTTGGACTTGGCGTCGGTGGCGACTTGCCCCAACACCAGCCGCTGATCACAGCCCCAGGCCGAGACCATATGCAGCGCCGACGTGCCGCTCGCCTTGTCGTAGGATCGCCGCACCACCTTGCCGTCGATCGCAATGACCCCTTGGCAGGTCTCGGAAAAGCGCGCCATGAAGCGCTGGAAGCAGGCGCCGAACGCCTCCGGATCCAGCAACCGGAACACCCGGCTGAAGGTGTCGTGGCTCGGCACGCCATGTTCGAGTACGAGAAATTCCCGCAGGAACGCCTCCTTTTCACGCGCGAAGATCGCCATGTCGACCGCCGTCTGACCGCCCGAGAGGACCGTGCACAGGGCGATCGTCAAGATCTCCAGCAGATCGTGACGCCCGGCATTGCCAGTCCGCGGATCCTCGAGACCCTCAAAGCACTCCAGAAAGCCTTCCATCGCAACCTCCACCCGTGAAAAGACCGGGTAGAATCGATTCGCGCCAATACCTCAAGATCAAACACGCACGTCAAGGCAATTCCAAATGCGATTCCCCTGGGGTGCGCTATGTACTGGAAGGCAGCGTGCGCCGCGCCAACGATCAGGTCCGCATCAATGCTCAGCTAATAGATGCGAAGACAGGTGGCCACCTTTGGGCGGAGCGATACGACGGCTCATTTAACGATGTATTCGCGGTACAGGATCAAGTGACTAGTGGAGTTCCCCCGGTTTCGTGGACGGTCAAAGATTTGTGCGACGGGGGGCTGTGCTCCTCTCGTAGTTGATCGGCGACATGTATCCTATGGATGAATGCCGGCGTCGGGGATTGTACCAGCCTTCGATGAACTGGAAGAGTTCGCGCCGCGCATGGTCGGGGTTTTCGAGCCGCCGCCGGTCGATCAGCTCGCATTCGAGGGTGGCGAAGAAGCTCTCGGCCATGGCGTTGTCGTAGCAGTCGCCGACCGAGCCCATGGAGGGCCGGACGCCGAACTTGCGGCAACGGGTGCCGAAGTCGATCGAGGTGTACTGCGAACCCTGGTCGGAGTGATGGATCGGCCTTCCTTTCGGCCGCCGTCGCGTGACCGCCATATCGAGGGCCTGCAAGACGAGTGCGGTGGCGAGGTGCGTCTCCATCGCCCAACCGACGACGCGGCGGCTGAAGGCGTCCAGGACGATCGCCAGGTACAGGAAGCCCATCGCGGTCGGGACATAAGTGATGTCCGCGACCCAGAGTTCGTCAGGCGCCTCGGCACGGAAGTCCCGATCGACCAGGTCCGGTGCTGGGCGCACGCCCTCACTTCGCACCGTCGTCTTGGGCCGCCGGCGCCGACTGACGCCCGACAGACCGGCCACGCGCATCAATCGGGCCACCCGCTTGCGGGCGACGGCCACGCCCTCGTCACGCAGCTCGGCATGGATCCGCGGCGCGCCGTAGGTGCCGTCGGAGGCTGCGTGGATCTCGGTGATCCGCGCCGTCAGGATCCCATCGTCGATCTCCCGGCGGCTCGACGGCCGCCGACGCCACTCGTACCAGCCGCTGGTGGAGACCTCGAGCAGTCGGCACATCATGGCGATTGGGTACATGGCTTGGTACGCACTCACGAACGCGAAGAGTCGTCCGAGGTCGCGTCGGTCTCCCGTGCGAACCAAGCCGCGGCTTTTGCAAGTATCTCGCGCTCTTGTCTGAGCCGCTTGTTCTCACGACGAAGCCGCTTCAGCTCCTCGTGTTCCTTGCCGGTCAGGACTTCGGTGCGACGGCCTTCCGCCACATCGGCGGCGGCCACCCAGTTACGGATCGATTGCGCCGTCGGCTCGAACTCGCGGCTCAGTTCCTCCGGCGTCCGGCCGCCGCGGACAAGATCGACAAGCTGGCTGCGAAACTCATGCGGATACGGTGCTCGTTTTCGGGACATCGTGGGCTCCTCCTTCCCAAAGGATCGGATGTCCACGAAATCGGGGCAAGCTCACTAGTGCCATTGTAACAGCGCTATCGTTACGGTTGACGACTGGTGAAAAACAAAGACTTTCTGGACGGGGCACTAAAGTTACGGCAGCCTACGATGCCTTTCTCAAAGGCTGGAATTATTATAATAGCTGGACGCCCAAAGGTTTCCGTCAGGCAATACCTCATTTCGAACGGGCAATCGACTTAGACCCTGACTACGGCCGAGCCTATGCTACGCTCGCATCAGTTTACTGGGAAGGCGGGTCGCAGCGTCTCTGGTACGAATCTCTTGATCTGTTTTGGGGAGAGGCTCGGAGTCTCGCACAAGAAAATCTTACGCGCGCACTAGAGAATCCGACACCTCTTGCACATCGTGTTGCATCACTGATTTATCTGGAGAAGGGTTTGGGCGGTCAAGTGCTACGGCGCATCGCGCAAGACTTTGACCGCGCCATCGATGAAGCACGAAAAGCCATCGCCCTCGATCCAAATGATCCCGAAGGTTATGTCGCCTGGGCCCACGTATTGACGATGTCAGGCAGGCCCGAAGAGGCGCTTGCCAATATCGATAAAGCAATGCGCCTCAATCCAAGATTTCCCTCGGAGTACTTATTCCAGGCAGCGTTCGCGCAGTTTGGCATGGACAATGTGGAAGAGGCAGTAGGCCTCCTGGAGAAGGCGATCGCACTAAACCCAGAGAACCTATTTGCGTCCTATCTGCGTGTCGTAACCTACGCGTTACTAGAGCGCGAGAAGAAGCTAGCAGAAGCGATAAAACATTTCGAGCGAGTTTCACCATCCGATATAGGCCAAACCCGGTACACCAGATTTTGGGGTTTGTATAAGAATCGAGAGGATAATGAGCGAATTCGACGCGGTCTAGAACTTGCTGGGTTCCCACATTAGGGCGTTGATGTCCTATCTGGGTCAGATTCCCCCCAACGCCGGCTCTCGCGGCTGAGGGCGGCTATACTCCTGAAAGCCGCCGTGCGGCTCAATCGAGGGCGCTGTGCCCGCTCGGCAGGTGTCGGTAGCGCATTGACGGCAGAACGCCCGGTCTCTCTGCTACTCCGCCACTCCCTCCGGATCGAAGCCGTACACCTCGATCAGGTGGTCCCGCGTGCACTTGCCGCTTTCGTAGTCGGCCAGCAGATGCTCGGGCGTTCGCTCGCTCGGCGCGCCGTAGCCGCCGGCGCCGGGGCTTTCGACGATGACGCGCATGCCCGTGCCGAGGGGGACGCCGGCGGCCTTGGCGGCGAGGTCTCGGCGCGCGCCCGCGGCGTCCTCCAGCTGGTAGCGTCCGGGGCGGCCCGGGCCGCCGCCGTGGACGCCGGGGGGGCGGTGGCGGAAGCGTTCGGCGTGGCCGGCGAAGACGCAGGCCTCGTCGAGCGGGTGGATGACGCGCCTGAGGCCAAGGCCGCCGCTCTGACGGCCGGGGCCGCCCGAATCCGGGATCAGGCCGTAGGATTCGACGAACAGCGGATATTCCATCTCGATCGCCTCGACCGGCAGGTTCGAGGTGTTGGTGGTGTGGACCTGTACGCCGTCCTTGCCGTCCTTGGCGAAGCGCCCACCGGCGCCGCCGGCGATGACCTCGAGATAGATGTAGGGCTCGCTCGTCCGGGCGTCCGTGCCGGAGAAGAAGGCCATCACGGTAGCGCCGTGCGAGCCGCCGACGACCGCCTCCGGCAACGGCTCGGCCAGCGCCAGAATCACCATGTCGGCGATCCGCTGGCAGGTCTGCTGCCGGTTGGCGAGCGCGGCGGGAAAGGCCGCGCGGACGAGGGAGGCGTCCTCGGCGACAACGTCGATCACGTTCAGCACGCCTTCGTTGTTGGGGGCGTCGGGATCGAGCAGCGCCTTCACCGCATAGGCGACGGCGGCGACCGTCGCGCTCAGCGGGCTGTTGATGTTGCCGCGGACCTGCCGGGCGGTGCCGGTGAAGTCGGCGCGGATAGTCTCCTCGCCGACCTCGACGGCCAGCCGCATCGGGATGTCGACGGTGCCGAGGCCGTCGTCGTCCATGAAGTCCTCGACCACGAAGCGGCCCTTCGGCAGTTCGCGGATCGCGCGGCGCATGCGCGTCTCCGTGCGGGCGATGATCTCGTCGAAGGCGGCCTCCAGCAGGTCGGCGGAATAGCGCCGGTTCAGTTCGAGCAGCCGGCGCTCCGCCAGCCGGCAGGCGGCGACCTGGGCGTGGTAGTCGCCGCGCCGTTCGCGCGGGATGCGCACGTTGGTGAGCAGCAGGTCGAAGACGTCGCGGTCGAACTCGCCCCGGCGGACCAGTTTGACGATCGGGATGCGCAGGCCTTCCTGGAAGATCTCCGACATGTTGCCGTCCATGGAACCGGGCGACATGCCGCCGATGTCGGCGTGATGGGCGACGTTGCAGGCAAAGGCGACCAGGCGGCCCTCGAGGAAGACCGGCATCGCCAGGTTGACGTCGGGCAGGTGGGTGCCGCCGGCGAGGTAGGGATCGTTGCCGGCGAAGATATCGCCCGGATGGATCTCCTCCAGTTCGTACTTGCGGCGGATCGAGTCCAGCAGGCCGAGCATGGAGCCGAGATGCATCGGGATCGTCCGCTCGGTCTGCACCACCAGCCGGCCTTGCGCGTCGAGCAGGGCGGCCGAATGATCGTGGCGTTCCTTGATATTGGTCGAATAGGCGCTCTTCATCAGGGCGATGTAGGCCTCGTCCGCGACGGAGCGGAGCGCGTTGTGAACGATCTCCAGGCGGATCGGGTCCAGGGCTTGCGGCGTGCTCATAGGGGGGCGACCTCGATGATCAGGTTCGATGCTTCGTCCACCCGGAGCCGGTCGCCCGGGAACAGCACGGTGGTGGTGTCGAGCTGTTCGATCACCGCCGGCCCGTCGAGCCGCTGGCCCGGTGCCAGGCGGTCCCGGCCGTGGACCGGCGTATCCACCGCCGCCTCAGCCTCGAAATAGACCGGCCGGTATGTCGCCGGCGCGGACGTCTCGGGGTGCGGGGGCGCGACGGGGTCGGGTGCGCGGGGCGGGCGGCCACGGGCGGTCAGGCGGAAGTTGACGATCTCGATGGCGTCGTCGGCACTGCGATAGCCGTACTGGGTTTCGTGCGCGCGGAGGAACAGCTCGGCGAGCGCCGCCGTATCCGGCAGCGAAACGCCCTCCGTCGTCGACTGGTCGCCGAGATCGATCCGCAGCTCGAAGTTCTGGCCGACATGGCGCATGTCGAGGGCGGCGTCGACCCGCCGGGCATCGGGCGCCACGTCCTCCGCCCGGAACCAGGCCCGGGCCGCCTCGTGCAGGCCCTCGAAGGTGCGGGCGAGCGCGTCTTCGGCGCCGGGTTCCAGCCGGATCCGCGCTGTCGCCACGAAATCTTCCTTCAGGTCCGAGGCCAGAAGACCGGCGGCACAGAGGATGCCGGGCGCCGCCGGCACGATGATCTCGGTGATCGCAAGGGCGCGGGCGACGTCGCTCGCGTGCAGGGGGCCGGCGCCGCCGAACGCCATCAGGGAGAACTCGCGCGGGTCGTGGCCGCGCTCGACGGAGATCGCCCGGATCGCCCGCACCATGTTGGCGACGGCGATCTCGATGACGCCGTGCGCCGCCCGTTCGACGCTGTATCCAAGGTGTTCCGCGACCGGCGCGAAGGCGGCACGGGCGAGCGCGACGTCGAGCGGCATGCGCCCGCCGAGCAGGCCGCCCGCGGGCAGCCGGCCGAGCAGCAGGTTGGCGTCGCTCACCGTCGCCGCAGTGCCGCCCCGGCCGTAGCAGGCCGGTCCGGGATCGGCGCCGGCGCTTTCGGGGCCGACCTTGGCCAGGCCGTCGGCATCGAACCAGAGGATTGAGCCGCCACCGGCGCCGATCGTGTTGATGTCCAGCATGGCGAGGCGCACCGGGAATTCGGCGACCTCGCGGTCGAAGGCGAGCTGGGCCTGGCCGCCCTGCACCAGGCAGACGTCGGCGCTGGTGCCGCCCATATCGAGGGTGATGATGTTCTCCCGGCCGGCACCGCGCGCCACCTCGACGGCGCCGACCACGCCCGCGGCGGGGCCGGAGAGGGCGGTGCGTACCGGAAACCGCCGGGCGCGGGTGACCGACATCAGGCCGCCGCTCGACTGGTTGACGTCGAGCGGGGCGCCCGGTGCGGCCGCGGCCAGGCGATCTTCGAGCGAGTCGAGATAGCGGGCCATTACCGGTTGCAGGTAGGCGTTCAGGACCGTGGTCGAGAAACGCTCGAACTCGCGGAACTCGGGATGGACCTCGTGGCTGAGGGAGACGAAGAGGTCCGGTGCGCGCTCCGCCAGGCGGTCGCGGACGCGGGCCTCGTTCTCCGGATTGAGAAAGGCGAAGAGAAAGCAGACCGCGACGGCCTCGGCGCCGCTCGCCACGACCCGGTCGATGATTTCGTCGATCTCGGCTTCGCTCGGACTGTTTAGGATCCGGCCCTCGCTCGATACCCGCTCGGCGAGCTCGAAGCGGCGGTGGCGCGGGACCAGCGGGCGCGGCGGATCCTTTTGCAGGTCGTACATGTGCGGGCGGACCTGGCGGCCGATTTCCAGCAGGTCACGAAAGCCTGCAGTGGTGATCAGCGCCAGCGTCGCGCCGCGGCCCTGCAACAACGCATTGGTCGCGACGGTCGTGCCGTGCTCCAACCAGGCGACCGCCTCGGCGCCCGGCCCGTCCTCTCCGAGCAGCACGTCGAGCCCGGCGAGGATCGCGTCCGCCGGATTGTCGGGCGTGGACGGCAACTTGTGGCGCCAGCGCGTGCCGTCCGCTGCGGATACGGCATGGAAGTCGGTGAAGGTGCCGCCGACGTCGACGCCAAGGGTGAAGCGCGCCATGACCGCCCCTCAGTCCCGCCGGCCCGAATCGACGGTCTCGGGCACCGGCATGGCGAAGATCTCGGGCAGGGTCTCGCCCGATTTCAGGCGGGCGAACCAGGCCGCTTCCTTCGCCAGGTGGGCTTGCGCCGCGGCCAGCACCGTCTCGGCGCGGGCCAGCGGTACCACGGCCACGCCGTCGTCGTTGCCGAGCACGATGTCGCCTGGCGATACCGGCACGCCGGCGCAGGCGATCGTCCCGTCGAGCGTGCCGCCGAAACCTTCATGCGGTCCGCGCGGCACCACGGCGCGGGCAAAGACGACCAGGCCCGACGCGCGGATTTCGGCGACGTCGCGCACCGCACCGTCAATGACCGCGCCGCCGAGGCCGCGTTCTCGTGCCGCGGCGGTCATCACCGCACCCCAGACGGCGGTATCGGCGACCCCGTCCGCGTCGACGACGACGATTTCGCCGGCCCGCGCTTCGGAGAGGGCGATGCTGATCGCGCCCGCGTCGCCGACCATGGCGGCGACCGTGCGGGCCTGACCGCACAGCACGGTGCCGGGGCTTACCGGTTTGATCGCCGCGTCCATCACCCCGGTCCGGTTCATGCAGTCGGAGGCGACGGCGGGCGGAATCTCGCGCCAGGCGGCGAGGGTGGCCTCGTCTAGGTTCGGATAGTCGGCCGCGAAGCGTTGATAGGCCATGGCGTGAAATCTCCCCCTTCCTCGCCGTTCACGGCCAAGTCTAGCGGCGGGGCGCGACGGCGGGAACCACCGTGCTAAAGTCCGCGCGCCGGGGACACGAAAGGCGGCACGGACGATGACGATAACGGCCAGCACGGCCCCCGACCTCAACTCGATCGATGGTCTTTCGGCGTTCGAGCGGGCCTGCCGCCAGCCGATGATGCTGGGCCTTTTCCTGCCCATCCAGAACGGCGGTTGGACCCCGTCGACGGTGCCGCGCGGCACGGACTGGAGCTTCGACTACAACGCCCGGCTGGTCGTGCGGGCCGAAGAGGTCGGCTTCGATCTGGTCTTCGGCCTCGCCCAATGGCTCGGCGCCGAGGGTTGGGGCGGGGCGACGCGTTACCGGCGAAACTCCCTCGATCCGATGCTGGTGACCTCGGGCGTGGCGGCGTTGACCCGCAACATCATGCTGATCTCGACCATCCACGTGCTCTATGGCTGGCATCCGCTGCACCTGGCGAAGTTCGGCGCCACCCTCGATCACATGACCGGCGGGCGCTGGGGCCTCAACCTGGTGACCGGCTTCCACAAGGACGAGATCGCCATGTTCGGGCTGCCGCGCATCGAGCACGACGCGCGCTACGATATGGCGGCCGAATTCACGGAGATGGTGGAACGGCTCTGGCGCGAGGAGGCCGACGTCACCTGGGCGGGTGACTACTGGTCCCTGGAGGAGGCCTTCGCGTCGCCCAAACCGGTGCGCGGCCGCCCGGTGATGGTCAACGCGGGCAGCTCGGATGCCGGCATCGCCTATGCGGCGCGCTATTCCGACCTGATCTTCATCACCAGTCCCGGCGGCGCCGATATCGATGCCGCCCTCGACAGCCTGCCGGCGCACACCCGGCGCATCAAGGCGGAGGCGGCACGCCACGGCCGCGAGGTGCGCACGATCATCAACCCCATGATCATCTGCCGCGAGAGCGAGGCGGAGGTGCGGGCCGCGCGGGACCGCATCCTGGCGGGTGAGGACGGCGTCGCGGTCGACAATTTGATGGGCGGCTTCGCCGGCGGCGACCAGACCTCCTGGCGCGGCCACAGGCGCGAGCAGCGGATCATCGGCGGCAATTTGCAGCTCTTCGGCACGCCGGAGCAAATCGTTGATTGGTTCGTGAAGCTGAAGGCGGCGGGCTGCGACGGCATGCAGATCGCCTTCGTCGACTTCGCCCCGGAACTCGAGCATTTCGCTGAACGGATTCTGCCGCTGATGCGCGAGGCGGGCCTGCGCAACGACGCGGCGCCTGTGGGATAATGAGACCAACCGAGACGAGGGAGGGACGGGGATGAACGCGCCTGTAGGCGAGATCGATGCGGCCGGACTGAAGGCGATGCTGCACGACGGCGGCGAAGTAGCACTGCTGGATGCGCGGGAGGAGCGGGTCTTCGCCGCCCGGCATCTGCTGCTGGCGGCCTGCGTGCCGCTCGGCCGGCTGGAAGTCACCATCGGCGATTGCGTGCCGCGCCGGGGCGCCCGCGTCGTCTGGTGCGACGACGGCGAGGGACTGGCGGCCGCGGCCGCGGCCCGGACCGTGGCGCTCGGCTATGGCGACGTCGCGGTGCTGGCGGGCGGCATCGCCGCCTGGGAGGCGGCCGGCCAGCCGATCTACAGCGGCATCCACGTGCCCTCCAAGGCCTTCGCCGAGGTGGTCGAGCACGAGGCCGGCACCCCCTGGATCAGCGCCGAGCAGCTGAACGAGTGGATCGAAGGCGGGGCCGATATCGCCGTCTTCGACAGCCGCAGCTACGAGGAATATCACAACAACTCGATTCCGACCGCGGTCAGCTGCCCGGGCGCCGAGCTGGTACATCGCTTCGACGATATCGTGCCCTCGCCGGACACCACGGTGGTGGTCAACTGCGGCGGGCGGACCCGGTCGATCATCGGGGCGCAGTCGCTGATCAACGCGGGCGTGCCGAACAAGGTCGTTTCGATGAAGGACGGCACCATGGCCTGGCACCTGGCCGGCCTCCCCGTCCAGCACGGTGCCGAACGCCGCCCGGCCGAGCCGAGCGCGGCCGGCCTGGCGACGGCGCGGGCGCGAGCCGCCGCCGTCGCGGAACGTTCCGGCATCGCCAGGATCGACCAGGCGACGCTGGCGGCCTGGCGGGGCGAGGCGGCGGTGCGCAGCCTCTACGTCCTCGACGTTCGCACGCCGGAGGAATATGCCGCCGGCCATCTTCCGGGCGCCCGCTCCGCGCCGGGAGGGCAGCTGGTGCAGGAGACCGACACCTACATGGCGACCTGGGGCGGCCGTGCGGTGCTGATCGACGACAATGGCGTGCGCGCGGCGATGACCGCCTCCTGGCTGCAGCAGATGGGCTGGGAGGTCGCGATCCTGGAGGACGGCCTGGACGGCCCGCTGGAGACCGGGCCCTGGACGGCGACGGCGCTTGGTGCGGACGCGGTGTCCGTCGACGCCATCGAGGTTGGTGACCTCATCGCCGGCGGCGGCCTCGTCGTCGATGTCGAGTTCTCGAAGCGCTATGGCCAGGGCCATATCCCGGGCGCCTGGTTCGCCATCCGGGCCCGCTTCGCCGAGTCCGTGGCCGGGCTGCCGGCAGCGGCGCGCTATGTGGTGACCTCGGCGGACGGGGTGTTGGCCCGTTATGCGGCGAAGGATCTGGCGGCCGTCACCGAGACTCCGGTCGTGGCGCTCACCGGTGGGACGGCGGCCTGGGCGGCGGCGGGGCAACCGCTGGAGAGCGGGCTCACACACCTCGCCGACGAGACCGACGACGTGCAGCTGACGGCGCGTGAATTGAAGGAGAACCGGGAGGAGGCGATGCGGGCCTATCTCGCCTGGGAGATCGATCTGGTGAACCAGATGGCCGCGGACGACGATCACCGCTTCCAGGTGATAACGCCGTGAGCGAGGCGGCGGCCTCCCCGCCCGACGCCGCCGCTGCCATCCTGCGGGCGGCGGAGGAGCTGTCGCCCTGGCTGGCCGAGGGGTCGGCGCGGCGCGACGAGGGACGGATACTGCCGGCAGCGGAAATGGACGCGGTGCGCCGGGCCGGCATCCAGGCCGCCCGCGTGCCCGCCGCGCATGGCGGGCCGGGCCTGGGCTATGCGGCACTGGCCCGGATCATGCTGTGGCTGGGGGCGGGCGACCCCAACGTGGCGCAGGCCATTCAGCCGCATTTCGTCGTCCTCGACATCATCCGCATGCTCGGCACGCCGGCGCAGCAGCGGCGATACTTCGCCGACGTCGTGGGCGGGCACCTGATCAACAACGCCTTTGCCGAGCGGGGCGGCAAGGTGGTGGGCGAGATCAACACCCGGGCGCGCCCGGACGGCGCGGGCTTCCGCCTCGACGGCACGAAGTTCTACAGCACCGGCAGCCTGGTTTCCGACCAGCTCTTCGTACTGGCCAACACCGAGGCGGGCGGCCGCCTCGTCGTCATTCTGCCGGTCGGGCGCGAGGGGATGCACATCCTCGACGATTGGGACGCCATGGGCCAGCGCACCACGGCGAGCGGCACGGTCGAGCTCGACAATGTCGCCGTCGCGCCGGAGGAGGCGTTTCCCGCCGACCGCCTGTGGTCGGAGCGCAACCTGGTCGGCGCCGGCGCCCAGGTCGCCCACGCGGCGATCGACGCCGGCATTGCCCGCGCGGCGCTGGCCGATGCGGTCGCCTATGCCCGCGACAAGGCCCGTCCGGTCCCGGAGAGCGGCGTGGACCGTGCGGCCGACGATCCCTATGTCGTCGCCACCGTCGGCGAGATGAGCCTGCTGGCAACCAGCGCCGAGGCGGTGGTGCTGCGCGCGGGCGAGGTGCTCGACAGGGCCGAGCAGGCCGAAGAAGCGGGCGAAGACCGCACGCGGGTGGTTTGCCTGCAGGCCGAGGCCTCCGTCGCGGTGGCGGAGGCCAAGATCGCCGGCAACCAGTCAGCGCTGCGCAACTCGGAGCTGCTGTTCAACGTCGGCGGGGCGTCCATGACGCTCGGCGCGCACCGTTTCGACCGGCACTGGCGCAATGCCCGCACCCATACGACGCACGATCCGGTCGCCTACAAGTACAAGGTCGTCGGCGACTATCTGCTGAACGACCGGGCCCCGCCGATCGGCACGAAGTTCTGAAGCCCGGAGGCCGGATCATGTCGCAACCACAGGATCGAGTCGTCATCGCCGGCGCCGGGCCGGCGGGCCTGGTCGCCGCCGCGATCCTCGCCGAGGCCGGTGTCGCCGTGACGGTGTTGGAGGCGGAGGCGGAACTTCCCCTCAACCTCCGGGCCAGCACCTTTCACCCGCCGACCCTCGACATGCTCGACGACCTGGGCGTCGCCGAGGCCTTGATCGCCGAGGGGCTGCGGGCGCCGACCTTGCAGTATCGCGACCGGCCGAACGGCCTGATCGCCCAGTTCGATTTCGGCGACATCGCCGACCTCACCCGCCATCCCTACCGCGTGCAGTGCGAGCAGTTCCGCCTGAACCAGGCCCTGCTGCGCCGTCTGGCGACGATGGCCGATGTCGAGGTCCGCTTCGCCGCGGAGGTCGCCGATGTCGCCCAGGACGGAGACGGGGTGCGTGCGATCCTTGACGACGGGGCGGTGGTTGCGGGCCGCTACCTCGTTGGGGCGGACGGCGCCAACAGTGCCGTTCGCCGGGCGAGCGGCATCGGCTTCGAGGGCTTTACCTGGCCGGAACGGCTGCTGGTCGTCAGCACGCCGTACGATTTCACCGGTCCCTTTCCCGATCTCTGCCTGGTCAACTATGTGGCCGATCCGGTCGAGTGGAACTTCCTGCTGAAGGTGCCGGGGCTCTGGCGTGTGATGTTCCCGACCGGGCCGGAGGAGGCGGACGAGGACATCCTCTCCGACGCCACGGTGCAACGGCGCCTGCGTCGCGTGCACGACCGGGGCGGCGACTACGAGGTCACCCACCGCACCCTCTACCGGGTGCATCAGCGGGTCGCGGAGAGCTACCGGGCGGGGCGCTGTTTCCTCGCCGGCGACGCGGCGCATATCAACAATCCGCTCGGCGGCATGGGCATGAACGGCGGCATTCACGATGCGCACAATATCGCCGGCAAGCTCGCCCGGGTGATGACGGGCGCGGCGCCGGCCGACCTGCTGGACGCCTACGAGGCCGAGCGGCGACCGGTGGCGCTGGAATACATCAACCAGCACACGATCCGGAACAAGCGGAACCTGGAAACCGACGATCCCGCGGAGCAAGCCGCCTTCCGCACCCGGCTGCGCGAGATCCAGGCCGACCCGGCCAAGACCCGGGCGTATTTGCGCCAGGTCTCGATGCTCGCCAGCCTGGATCCGAGATAGGGCGCCTTACGCCGGTTGGAAATCCGGCGATTTCTCGCCTAGCATGTCCCATCCGACCTTCGATCACAGGGACAGCCATAATGAGCGAGCACGAGCCTGTTTCGGACTGGTTCACCGACTTCGATCTGTTCGATCCCGATTACACCGCCGACCCGGGCCCGATCTGGCGGGAGATGCGGGAGGGTTGCCCCCTCGCGCGCAGCGAGCGCCGGGGCGGGGCCTGGCTCACCAGCAGTTATGACGACGTTCAGACGCTGATCCGGATGGTGCCGACGCTGTCCAATCGGCAGCCGACGGTGTTGCCGCTGGCGGACGACAAGGATCCGCTGGCGGAATATCACTCCGACCTGTTTCCACCCGTCACCCAGGACCCGCCGAAACACGGGCTCTATCGGCGGCTGCTCCTGCCGATGTTCACGGTCCCGGCGGTGGAGGGCCACAGGGCGTTCACGGCGCAACTTTGCAACCGCCTCATCGACGGTTTCATCGATTCCGGCGCCTGCGACGCGGCGGAGGATTACGCCCGGCAGATTTCCCCGCGGGTGATCGGCCATCTGCTGGGAATCGATCCCGAAAGGACGGACGAGTTCGTCGACTGGGTGCAGAACTTCCTGGAGTTCGGTACGACGGATTTGGAATTGCGCGCCAGGTATTACCGCATCATCCGCGGCTTCTTCGACGAACAGGTCGAATTGCGCCGCGCCGCGCCTGGCGACGACTATATCTCCCGGCTCGTCGGCGGTGAGATCGACGGCCGGCCGTTGTCGAACAACGAAATCGTCAACATGTGCATCCTGTTGCTCTCCGCCGGCATCGATACGACGTGGAGCAGCATCGGCTCGTCGCTCTGGCATTTCGCCACGCACCCCGCGCATCGACGCCGGCTGGCGGCGGAGCCGGACCTGCTGGCAAGCGCGGTCGAGGAGATGTTGCGTCTGCACGCCCCCGTCTACGCGGGTCGCATCGCCCTCGAGGAACTGGAACATGGCGGCGTCGCCATCGCGCGCGGCGATCGGGTGATCCTGAACCTGCCGGCGGCGAACCGCGACCCCGAGGTCTTTACACAGCCGGACGAAGCCGTCATCGACCGCGAGAAGAACCGCCATGTCTCCTTCGGGGTCGGCATACATCGCTGCGTCGGCTCGAACCTCGCCCGCCTGGAGATGGAGGTGGCACTCGGCACCTGGTTCGCCCGGATCCCGGAGTTCGAACTGACCGACCCGGACGCCGTCATCTGGTCGCGCGGCCAGGTTCGCGGCGCCCGAACCGTTCCGGTGCGCTTCTAGCGGCATTGGGAGAGGGGGGATGAGCGGTATCGAGGTCGAACGCGTCGAGGATTGCATGCGTATCCGTCTGGCCAACGGCGTGCAGAACCTGTTGACGACGGAGGTTATCGGTTCGCTGTCCGCGGCGCTGGACGAGGCCGCCCGCGACGCCCGCGGCGTGCTGCTCTGCGGGGGCGACAAGTTCTTCTCCAACGGGGTCGATCTCGAGTGGGCGCTGGCCCGCTCCGGCGCCGAGATGCGGGAGATGTTTCTGGCGCTCGGGAACAGCATCCTGCGCATCATGGAATGTCCGGTCCCCGTCGTGGGCGCCGTCCGGGGGCATGCCATCGGCGGGGCCTTCGCGCTCTTCATCGCCTGCGACTATCGTTTCGGCGGGCGGGGTCGGGTGCTGCTCGGCAAGCCGGAAATCCTGTTGGGCGTGCCCAATCCCTATTACGGCGATCAGCTGCTGCGCTTCGTCGCCGGTGATTTCGTTGCCTCCGACCTGATCTACGCCGGCCGCCTGGTCACGGCCGAGGCCGCCTCGGACCTGAACATCGTCCACGGCGTCGACGAGCCCGACGAAATCGAGGCGGTCGCTTGGGAACGACTGCGGACGCTGTGCGCGTTGGCGCCCGATGCCTTCGCGGAATCGAAATCGATGCGCAACGCTCGCTTCATTGCCGACGTCCGTGCCCAACTCTCCGCCCGGGTTGCTCGCCAGGTCGAGATCTGGAACGGCGCCGAGGCGCAAAGCCGACTGCACGCGGCGGCAGAACGGTTGAAACGTTAGGCGTGCGTCCGCTCCGCGTAGGCGGCGGCGAAGCGGCCGGCGCGACGGCCGAAGACGGAGCCCGACATGAGGCCGCTGCCGCCCGGATAATTCTCGTAGAAGATCCCGCCGACCAGCTCGCCGGCGGCGAAGAGGCCGGGGATCGGTCGGTTGGCCAGGTCCTGCACGGCCGAGCCGTCGTCGATCTTCAGGCCGCCGAACGTAAAAGTGATGCCGGTCGTGGTGACGTAGCCGACGTAGGGCGGCTTGTCGATCGGCAGCGCCCAGTTGGTCTTGGCCGGCGTGATGCCGTCGGTTGTCACACCGTCGAGGATGGCGGGATTGTAGTCGCCCGGCTGGCAGGCAGCGTTGTAGTCCGCCACCGTCTGCGCCAGGCCCTTGGGATCGATCTCCAGCTCTTCCGCCAGGCCCTCGATCGTGTCGCTCTCGCCGCGGGTGACCTGGCGGATGCGGTACTCGTCGCGCAGCATGTGCACGGTCTTCTGGTCGAAGACCTGCACGCAGGTACGCCGCGGCTGGCCCATGATGGCGCGGCCAAAGCGGACATAGGTGAGGTTGCGATAGTCCTCGCCCTCGTCGACGAAGCGCTGGCCGTGAATGTTCACCATGATGCCGAGCGGGTAGGAGTGCTTCTGGAAATTGTCCAGCACCTCCCGGTCGCCAAAGGGCGGGGCGGAGATGTCCCAGCCGACCGAATGGCAGCCCGACCAGTTGCCGTAGGGCTGCGCGCCGATCTCCAGCGCCATTGCGATGCCGTCGCCCGTGTTGTGCCGCGTGCCGCGCACCCGGCAGAGGTCCCAGCCCGGACCGAGGTAGCGCACCCGCCATTCCGGATTGCTCTCGAAGCCGCCGCAGGCGAGAATCACTGACTTGCAGGCGATTTCCTCCAGCCCCTCCGGCGTGCGCACGGTGAGGCCGGTGATGCGATAGTCGTCGTCATGGCGCAGCTTCCAGGCCGCGGTCTCGTAGCGGATCGGGATCTCCAGCCGCGCGGCGCGGGCGAGCAGGAATTGCACCAGCCCGGCGCCGCCGCCGACCGCCTCGATGTTGACGCCGCCGTAGAACACATGCTTGCCGTCGACCAGGTAGGACTGGCGGCCGAACATCGGCACGAAGCGCACGCCGTTCTCGCGCAGCCAGGCCATGGTGGGGCGGGAATCGTCGATCAGGGTCCAGGCCAGGTCTTCGTTCGACTGGTGATGGGTGACCTTCATAAGCTGGTCGTAGAAGTGATGCCGGTCGTGCGAGGGCAGCTCGATTTGCATCCGCTCCTCGTTCGAGAGGTCGGTGAGGATGTCCTGGCTGACGTCGTCGAGGCCTTCGTGGGCGAAGCGGAAGCCGCCGGCGGTGAAATAGGAATTGCCGCCCTTCTCCTCTTCCGGCGCCTTTTCCAGCACCAGCACGCTGGCGCCGTGCTCCTGCGCCGATATCGCCGCGCACAGCGCTGCGTTGCCGGCCCCCACCACCACCACGTCATAAGTCTCGGACATGCTTTCGATCTCGCTTGCTTTTCGTCCCGCCCGGCGCGGGCGGCGCCATGTTATCGGCTCCGCCGGGGGAGGCAAGCCGCTGTCCAGGTTCACTACATATGAGACGACGAGGTCTTCTTGGCTGTGATCTGTCGAAGGTACTCCTCGGGGGTTTTGCCTTTCAAGGCTCCATGAGGCCTGAAGGTGTTGTAGATGTTGGCGAACTTGTCGATCTGTGGGTTTAGTTTGTCGAGCTGGTCCTCGATGTCATGGCAGGCGTAGAACTCGTAGCGCCATGCGCCGTTGGCTCGCTCGACGCCGCCATTGAGCTGCGGCGTCCTCGGCGGCAAGACATAGACGGGGATCTTTCGGCTCTCGCAGGCGGCCTCGAACTCGGCCATGAACTCGGATCCACCGTCGACCTGGATGGCCTTCACGGGGAAGGGCAGGTCGGCCACGAGTTTGTCGAGGAAGCTCTCGGCGTTCCTGGCGGTCGCTCTGCGGAAGGCCTTGGCACAGGTGAAGCGGCTGACGGGATCGTAGGCGGTGAACTGCTTGACCGTGCGCTCGCCGGCCGGCGTGATGCTCAAGGTGTCGAGCTGGACCAGATCGCCGGGGGCCGTTGCCTTCATCCCCTTCGGCAAACGCTTGGCGTGTGGGCGCTTGGCTCTCTTGCCCTTGGCGCGTCGTCGCGCCACGGGCACCGGCACAACGACGCCGCGCGCGACCAGATGGGCGAGCATGCGACCAACGGTGCTGTCCGACAAGGTGAAGCCCTCTCGGCGCAGCAGCGGTCCGAGCTTGGCCTTGCCCCACATCGGGAAGTCGCGGCGCAGCCGTTCAAGCCGACGCAGCACCGCACTCGACCACTCTCGGCGACGACGGCGGCGAGGCGCGCGCGAGCGCGGCTCCAACCGCTCGTCCCAGCGATAGAGCGTGCTACGCGGCACGCCCACCGCCTGGGCCGCCGCCTCGGCCGTCAAGCCGTCACGCCGGGCCCGATGCCAACGCCGGACGGCGTCGCGTCTGAACGCTACGCATTTAGTGTCGGGCTCCGCGTTCAGACGCGACGCCGTCCTCCAACCCCTGATAACATGTCGGGGCAGGCCAAAAACCTGCATGGGGATCTCCTTCAAGCTGTTGGTCTCGCAACTCACAGCTTCGGAGATCCCCGCCTCTGCCGCCAGAGGCGCGTCTCACATCTATCTGAACCTAGTCAGCCGCCGGCTTGCATTGCCGCCGGCTTGGCGCTTTGATGCGCTCGCTTCGCCAACCGGGAGAGTTACTCATGCCGCTGCACCCGCAAATCACCGCCGCGCTGGAGGCGCTGGACGCCGCCGGCCTGCCCCCGCTGGAATCGCTGTCGCCGCAAGCGGCCCGCGATCAGGTGGTCGCCATGTCCGAGGCCCGCGGGTCGTTCGGTGCGCCGGGTGTCACGACGAAGAACAAGGTCGTACCGGGCCCCGGCGGCGGCATCCCCTGCCGGATCTACCGGCCTTCGACGGCGGGCGACGAGGCGTTGCCGGGTCTGATCTATTTCCACGGCGGCGGCCATGTCTTCGGCAACCTCAACACCCATGACGACGTCGCCCGCGAGCTGGCGGAACTGGCCGGCATCACCGTCTGTTCCGTCAACTACCGCAAAGGGCCGGAGCACAAGTTCCCCGCCGCGGTCGAGGATTGTTTCGCGGTGACCGCCTGGTGCGCCGAGAACGGCGCCGAGATCGCCATGGACGGCAGCCGCCTGGCGGTCGGCGGCGACAGCGCCGGCGGCAACCTCGCCGCGGTCGTCGCCCTCATGGCGCGCGAGGCGGGCGGGCCGGCGCTGCGCCACCAGCTGCTGGTCTATCCGGTGACCGACTACACCTGCGCCAGTCCGTCCTACGAGGCACACGGCGAGGGCTGCGGGCCGTTGACCGACGGGCTGATGCGCTGGTTCCAGGTGCATTACCTGAACGATGCGGCCGAGGCCGAGGACTGGCGCGCCTCGCCCCTGAAGGCGGTCGATCTCTCCGGCCTGCCGCCGGCATTGGTCGTCACGGCGGAATACGACGTGCTGCACGATGACGGTATCGCCTATGCTGACGCGCTGCGCCGGGCGGGCGTCGACGTCACCCATTCGGAGTACGAGGGCATGATCCACATGTTCTTCGCCATGCCGCCGGCAATCGACGGCGCCAAGGCGGCCCGGAGCGAAGCGGCCGCGGCGCTGCAACGCGCCCTGGCCTAAGGGGTGGTGGCGTGATGAGCGAGAGCGAGACGGAACGCCTGCGGGCATACTTCGGCCACGATCTCTCCGAGGACGACATCGAGAACTACGGACCCCGGCTGCGGCGCCAGCTCGCGGCGATCGAGCGGCTGCGGGCCTGGGAGGGCGAACTCGGCGGCATCGAGCCCGCTGTGGTGCCGTGCTTGCTTCGCGGAGACGGCGCATGACCCTCGACGACGACATTGCCTTCGCCGGAATGGACGAGGTGCGCCGGCGCATGGACGCGGGCGAATTCGGCCCGGCGGCCCTGACCGAGGCGCTGCTGGCCCGGGTCGAACGCTCGCAGAACAGCCTCAACAGCTTCATCACCGTGACCGCCGAGATCGCCCGTGAACAGGCCGCCGCCGCCGAGGCGGCGCTGGCGGGCGGCGGGGCGCGCGGGCCGCTCGACGGCATACCGCTCGGCTACAAGGACCTGCTCGCGACCAAGGGCGTGCGCACCACCTTCGCCTCCCGCGCCTATGCCGATTGGATCCCGGACGAGGACGCGACGCAGATCCGCCGCTTCCACGCGGCCGGCGCCGTCATGCTCGGCAAGCTCAACCTGTCGGAGGGCGCGGCGGATTCGTCCAGCCAGTCCTCGGCCTTCGGCGGCCCGCGCAATCCCTGGGACCCGGATCGCATACCCGGCGGCTCCAGCGGCGGCTCGGCGGCGGCGGTGGCGGCCGGCCTCGTCTACGGCGCGATCGGCAGCGATACCGCGATGTCGATCCGCCAGCCCGCCGCGCTCTGCGGCATCGTCGGGCTGAAGCCGACCTATGGTCGCGTCTCGAAACACGGCGCCATGGCGCTGTCCTTCTCGCTCGACCACCTCGGGCCGATGACGCGCAATGTGCGCGACTGCGCTTTGATGCTGCAGGTGATGGCGGGGTACGATCCGCTGGATCCCACGACCCTCGACGTCGCGGTGCCGGACTATGTCGCCGCCGTGGACACGGCGCCCGCCCGCCTGAACGGTGTCGTCATCGGCGTGCCGCGCCGGCCCTATTTCGAGGATCTGGCCGACGGCTGGGCCGCGGTGATCGAGCAGGCCCTGGCGGTGTTCGCCGGCCTCGGCGCGCGGCTGGAAGAATTCGAGCTGCCGCACGGCGACGATCTCACCCATCTGTCGTCGCTGCTGGTCTTCGCCGAGGGGGCGGCCTATCACGCCGCCGCCTATCGCCGCGATTCCGAGCTGCTCGGCCCCGGCCTGCGCGCGCTGGTCGAGGGCGGCAACCGGATTTCGGCGGCCGACTACGTCCAGGCCCAACGCCTGCGCCGCAAGCTCGGCGAGGAGGCGCTGGCGGTGATGGCGCGCTATGACGCGCTGTTGCTGCCGACCACACCGCTGCCGGCCTGCCTTGTTTCCGAGGACGACCCGGCGCTCACCGGCCCGCGCTTTCGCAACACCATGCTGTTCGACGTGCTGGGCGTACCGGCCGCCTCGATCCCCTGTGGTTTCGACCCCCTCGGCATGCCGGTCGGCCTGCAACTCGTCACCAACGCCTTCACCGAGGACCGCCTGCTGGCCCTCGCCCGCGCCTACGAGCGCGAGACGGAATGGCACCTCCGCCGCCCGGGCTAGGCGAACCCGAGCCTCCTCCCGATCCCCATCTCCCCCGCCTTCTTCGAGAGAATCCAACCCGGCGCAAATCCGGAGAAGGGGTCAGGTCTTGCTTTTTTCCTTCATTAGAATTCGCAACGTAATTCAACATTCAAGTCCTGACCCCTTTTGGAGCGGTTGGAGCGGTCGAAGGCTGGCGTTCGCCCGGGCTCGAGAGCGCGAGGCGGAATGAGGGCTTCGCGTGGGGAGGCGTCAGGCGAACCGGAGCGTCTGTCCGATTTCCAGGTCGCCGGCCTTCTTCAGCAGGATCCAGCCGAGGGCGATATCGGTGATGCTCAGGCCGCGATGCCAGAACAGAATGGTTTCGTCGTCGGCTTCCCGGCCCGGTTTGGCGCCGGCCACGATGTCGCCGAGTTCCCCGTGCAGGGAGGCTTCGGTGATCCGGCCTTCGTCGACATGGCGTCGTAACGCGCCGAGCGGCAGTCCCGGCCGACATTGCCCCCAATCGTCGACCACGACCTTGTCCATGACGTCCGTCAGCGAGAGTTCGACCGCGCTCATCGTGCCGTAGGGTACGACCAGCGCCCCTTTCGCGACCCAATCGGTGAGGAACAAGGGCGCCGGTTCCGGCAAACGCGAGGCCTCGACCATGATGTCCGCGCCTTCGAGGCAGTCTTGCCAGTTGTCGACCACCCGGATCGGTTTCCCCAGATCCTCCCTCAGGCGTTCCCCGAAGGCGTCGCGGCTTTCCGGGCGGCGGGAGTGGACGCGGATTTCATCGAAGTCGAAGAGATGATCAAGCAGCCTGACGTTCCAATAGGCGCTGCCTCGCGCGCCGATATGGCCGAGTATCCTGCTGCTCTTGCGGGCGAGGAACTTGGCGCCGATCGCGGTCACCGCGCCGGTGCGCATGTCGGTTATCGCGGTCGCGTCGATGATGGCCCGCGGAATGCCGGTTTCCGGATCGAACAAGTTCAGGATGCCGACTTCGGAGGGGAGGTCGTGCTGGTAGTTGTTGTAGAAGTCCCCGACGATCTTGATGCCGGCGGTATTCAGGGGCGTCACCACGCCGCGCAACACGTTGAAGTGGCCCTTCTGCGAGGTTTCGGGGACCAGGTGAACGCGCGGTTCGATGACGACCTGTCGCATGCCTTGCGCGTGCACGGCGCTCTCGACCGCTGAAATAATTTCATCGTCGGTCAACGACAGAGCCGAGACGTCGGCGCGATTGAGATAGGTGACGTCGATTCTTTGCATGCTTCCCTCCGCGAGCTCCGGACGGTGACGGAACATCCATGCCGCAAATCGTAGCAGATCAGAACGAACGGCGATCACGGGCGATGTCAGGCACGTGCCTCAGCCACTTCCGATCCGGCGGACGGTCAGGGCCGGGACCCCGGCGACGAGGTCCGGCAGGCTTTCGGGCAGCGCCAGCTCCGCCGCGTCGTCGGCGCTCCGGCGCAGAACCTGGTCGACGATCCCCGCCGCCGAGGCGAGCGCGCCGGCGAAATCGCCCGTCTCCAGGTGCCCGGCCAGAAACGCGGCCGCGAACAGATCGCCGGTGCCATGCGGCGGCGTGTCCTGCCGGGGGACGTCCACGGCGAAGAACTCTCCACCCGCATGGCCGATCGTCGTGACCGTCCGGCCGTCGTCGAGCGCCGAGGTGCAGGCCACGAGGCTCCGCATGTCGGCCAGGGAGTCGAGGATCGCCGCCTCGCCGTCGAGCGCGCGCCCGGTCAGCCATTCCAGTTCGAAGCGGTTCGGCGTCGCCAGGTCGGCCCGGGGCAGGAGGCGGTCACGCATGACTTCCCCGATGCCGTCGGCGACATAGATCCGGCCGTCGTCGCCCAGGACCGGATCGCAGCAAAAGGGTACGTCGGGGCCGAGGCGGTCGAGATAGCCGGCGAGGTGGTCGGCGATCGCCGCGGTGCCGAGGTAGCCGCTTAGAATCGCGTCGGGCCGGAAGCCGCGCGCCTCCAGGCCGGCCAGCAGGTCCGCGACCAGGGCGGGCGAAACCGGCTCGCCCGCGAAGCCGCCGTGCGCCGGGTGGTTGGAGAACAGCACCGTCGGCAGGTGCCAGGCCTCGTGGCCGAGCGCCTGCAGCACGGGCACCTGAATCCGGCCACCGACATGGCCCGCGACGACGTGGGAGTTGACGACGAGTATCTTCAAGGCCGAATTTCCCATCCCCGACAAGGATTTCCCGGCGCCGCTCGGTTGACGTGACGCCCTGCCGGCGTAATATCCGGCCGAACGAAGGCCCGGGCCGAAATCGTGCGGCACGGCGACAACGAAGAGAGCGCGATGGCTTCGAACAAGCGACCCCTATCGCCCCATCTGCAGGTTTACAAGCCGCAAATCACCTCGGTCCTGTCGATCACCCATCGGATCACCGGTGTCGGTCTCGGTCTCGGCACGCTGCTGATCGCCTGGTGGCTGATCGCGCTAGCCGCCAGCCCCGACAGCTTCGCCGTGGCGCAGGGCTTCATGGGTTCCATCATCGGCCGGATCCTGTTGCTCGGGTTCACGCTCGCCCTGTTCTTCCACCTGGCAAACGGCATCCGCCACCTGTTCTGGGATGCGGGCAGGGGGTTCGAGTTGGGCACCGTCACCAAGAGCGGCTGGGCCGTCGTCGTCGCCACGGTCGCGTTGACGGCGCTGACCTGGATCGCCGCCTACGCGATGAGGGGCTGACAGCATGAGTGAGAGAGAATTGCGCCCGCCGCTCTCCCGGGTTCGCGGCCTGGGCTCGGCGAAGGACGGGACACATCACTGGTGGATGCAGCGGGTGACGGCGATCGCCCTGGTCCCGCTGGTGGTCTGGTTCGTCGCCTCCATCGTATCGCTGGCCGGTGCGGACCACGCCGCCGTCGCGGCCTGGCTAACCCATCCGTTGGCCGGGCTGCTGATGGTGCTGTTTCTCGCCACCGGCTTCTATCACCTGATGTTGGGCCTGCAGGTGGTGGTCGAGGATTACGTCGGCGAGGGCTGGTGCCGTATCGCCTCACTCCTCGCCGTGAAGTTCGCCTGTATCGCGATTGGCCTGGCCTCGATCCTGGCCACGCTCCGCATCACGCTTGGAGGCTGAGGGCATGACCGAGGCATATCCGATCATCGAACACACCTATGACGTCGTCGTCGTCGGTGCCGGGGGCTCCGGCCTGCGCGCGACCATGGGCATGTCGCAAGCCGGGCTGAAGACCGCCTGTATCTCCAAGGTGTTTCCGACCCGCTCCCACACCGTCGCGGCGCAGGGTGGCATCGCCGCCGCACTCGGCAACATGGGCGAGGACGACTGGCGCTGGCACATGTACGACACGGTGAAGGGCGCCGACTGGCTCGGCGACCAGGATGCCATCGAATACATGTGCCGCGAGGCGCCGCGCGCCGTATTGGAACTCGAGCACATGGGCCTGCCGTTTTCCCGTACGGAAGAGGGCAAGATCTACCAGCGGGCCTTCGGCGGCATGACCACGCGCTATGGCGAAGGCACCGCGCAGCGCACCTGTGCCGCCGCAGACCGGACCGGACATGCCATCCTGCACACGCTCTACCAGCAGTCGTTGCGCTATGACACCGACTTCTTCATCGAATATTTCGCCCTCGATCTGATCATCGAGGACGGCGCCTGCCGCGGCGTCATGGCCTGGAACCTGGAAGACGGCACCATCCATCTGTTCCGGGCCCACATGGTGGTGCTGGCGACGGGTGGCTACGGGCGCAGCTACTTCTCCTGCACCTCGGCCCACACTTGCACGGGCGACGGCAATGCCATGGTGATGCGCGCCGGCCTGCCGCTGCAGGACATGGAATTCGTGCAGTTCCACCCGACCGGGATCTACGGCGCCGGTGTGCTGATCACCGAGGGCGTGCGCGGCGAGGGCGGCTTCCTGACCAATTCCGAAGGCGAGCGGTTCATGGAGCGTTACGCGCCGAGCGCCAAGGACCTGGCCAGCCGCGACGTCGTCAGCCGTTCCATGACGATCGAGATCCGCGAGGGCCGCGGCGTCGGACGCGACAAGGACCACATCCTGCTGCATCTCGACCATCTCGATCCCAAGGTGATCGAACAGCGCCTGCCCGGCATCTCGGAAAGCGCGCGGATCTTCGCCGGTGTCGACGTGACGCGGGAGCCGATCCCGGTGCTGCCGACGGTGCATTACAACATGGGCGGTATCGCCACGAACTATTGGGGCGAGGTGGTGACCCTGCACGAAGGCAACCCCGACACCGTCGTGCCGGGGCTGATGGCGCTGGGTGAAGCGGCCTGCGTCTCGGTGCATGGCGCCAACCGGCTCGGCTCCAACTCGCTGATCGACCTGGTGGTGTTCGGCCGGGCGGCGGCGATCCGGGCGGCCGAGATCGTCAAGCCGGGGGAGTCGCACAAGGATCTGCCCTCGGACGTCGCCGACCAGTGCCTGGGCCATTTCGACCGCATGCGCCACGCCAACGGCGGCACGCCGACGGCGCGCATTCGCGACCAGATGCAGCGGGCGATGCAGAACAATTGCGCGGTCTTCCGCACCGGCGAGGTGCTGGACGAAGGCATGGAATTGATCAACGGCGTCTGGCAGCAGATGGCCGACATCAAGGTCACCGACCGCTCCCTCGTCTGGAACTCCGACCTGGTCGAGAGCCTGGAGCTCGACAATCTAATGCGCCAGGCCGTGGTCACCATGGCGGCGGCCGGCAACCGACAGGAAAGCCGGGGCGCGCACGCCCGCGAGGATTTCTCGACGCGTGACGACGAGGAATGGATGAAGCACACGTTGACCTGGATGGACGACGACGGCTCCGTCGCCATCGACTACCGTCCGGTCCACACCTACACCCTCACCAACGACGTCCAGTACTTCCCGCCGCAGGCGCGGGTCTATTGAGGTAAGCACGGATGGCTGAATTCAGGCTGCCGGCCAATTCCAAGGTCGGCCAAGGCAAGCACCACAAGGCCGAGGGCGGGGGCGACATCCGCCGCTACAAGGTCTATCGCTGGAACCCGGACGACGCCGAAAACCCGCGCGTCGATACCTACGAGGTCGACATGTCGACCTGCGGGCCGATGGTTCTCGACGCGCTGATCAAGATCAAGAACGAGATCGATCCGACGCTGACCTTCCGCCGGTCCTGCCGGGAAGGGGTATGCGGGTCCTGCGCCATGAACATCGACGGGACCAATACGCTCGCCTGCACCCGGGCGAACGACGAGGTCGAGGGGGACGTCGCGATTTATCCTCTGCCGCACCTGCCGGTGATCAAGGACCTGGTGCCGGACCTCACGACCTTCTATGCGCAATACGCTTCGATTGAGCCGTGGTTGAAGTCGACCTCGCCGGCGCCACCGGATTCGGAGCGATTGCAGAGTGAGGAGGATCGTCAGAAGCTCGACGGTCTCTATGAATGCATTCTCTGCGCCTGCTGCTCGACCAGCTGCCCGAGCTATTGGTGGAACGGCGACCGCTATTTGGGCCCGGCGGCACTGCTGCAGTCCTATCGCTGGCTCATCGACAGCCGGGACGATTCGACCGGAGAACGGTTGGACGACCTGGAAGATCCCTTCCGGCTCTACCGCTGCCACACCATCATGAACTGCGCCAAGGCCTGCCCGAAAAGCCTCAATCCCGCCAAGGCGATTGCCGAGGTGAAGAAGATGATGGTGCAACGCCGCGTCTGATCCGGACATCTGAGCCGACGTGACGGGGAGCCGCCTGCGGGTGGCTCTTCTGCGTGTGCGCCGCGTTAACGACCGCTAAATCCCTGACTCGTTAGATGGGGGCCGTTAAGATTTTTCACGGAAATGCGACGGCGCGATGCGTATCCTCGGCCTGTTGGACATGTTCAAGACGTTGCGCGATTGCGCGCGGAGCCGGCTCGGCCGTCGCGTCACCTTCTTCGTCTTCCTGGCCATCCTGCTGGTCGAGACGGGAATCCTGATCCCGTCCTACTACAAGTTCGAGGCCGAACGCCGCGCCGACCTGTTGCGCCATGCCCATGTCGGCGTCGCGGCTCTGGTCGCGATTCTCCCGCCGGAAGAGCTGGCGGCGGCTCTTGCCCGACTGCCGGCGCACGAATCCTTGCTGGTCGGCGTTCGCGTGCGGCGTGGCGACGGCCGGCCCCTCGGCGGCTTTGGCGAGGCGGCCGAGGGCGAGACGCCGGCGGGACGCCTCGACGTGTTCTGGCCGTTCGAGACGGGAGAGGGAACTTTCGACGTCGCTGCCCGGCTCGATGCGCGTGACGTCGCCCGGGAGGTCGATGCCTTTGTCTGGCGTGTCGGCGGCATGGTGCTGGTGATTTCCCTCGTCGTCTGCTCGGCCGCGTTCGTCGTCGTCGGCTATGTGGTCCTGCGCCCGGTGTTGGCCCTGCGCGAACGTATGACGGCGCTCGGCGAGGCGCCAGGTGTTCCACGGCACCATCGCCTCGATTGGCAACGGCGCGACGAGTTGGGAGACGTGGCCGAGGCCTTCGACGCCATGCTGGAACGCGCCGCGGCGAACATGGAGGAACTCGACACGGCGGCCTTCGAGATCGCGAGCCATCGAGACCGCCTGGAAGAGCGGGTGGCGGGGCGAACCCGCGACCTGGAAGTCGCCAACCGCCGCCTCGCCCTGGCGGAGGCCCGTGTCCGCGATTTCGCCGCCGCGTCGTCCGACTGGTTTTGGGAAATGGATGCCGAATGCCGTTTCTCCTACTTCTCGGACCGCTTCACCGAGGTCACCGGCGTGCCGCAGGAGACCCTGCTCGGCAAGACCCGCCAGGAAACCGGCATTCCGGACGTCGATCCCGAGGCCTGGGCCGCCCATCTGGCCGCCTTGCGCGACCATCGCCCGTTCCGCGATTTCGAGCATCCCCGAACCCTCGACGACGGCCGGCTCGTGCATCTCGCCATCAGTGGGCAGCCGCATTTCGACGAGCGCGGCGTCTTTCAGGGCTACCGCGGTACCGGTTCGGACGTCACCAGGAACCGGGACGCGGAGCTGGCGCGCGTGGCCGCACGGACGGCGGAGGCGTCGAGCCGTGCCAAGTCGGAATTCCTCTCCACCATGAGCCACGAGCTGCGCACGCCCCTCAACGGCGTTATCGGCATGGCCGAAAGCCTGCTGCGCGAGGACCTTCGCGAAAGCCAGAGCGCCGACGTCGAGGTCATCCGGCAGTCCGGTGAAGTTCTCTTGCGCCTGCTCGACGATCTGCTGGATCTTTCCAAGATCGAGGCGGGCCGGGTGGAACTCGAGGATGTGGATTTCTCCCTCGCGACCTTGCTGCAGGGGACCGAGGCCCTGTGGATGCCCAGGGCGCGGGAGAAAGGATTGGACCTCGTCGTCACCAACGAAGTACCGGCCTTCGATGCCGTACATGGCGATTGCGGGCGGCTGCGGCAGATCCTGAACAATCTGGTCGGCAATGCGATCAAGTTCACGCCCGAGGGCGAAATCACCGTCACCCTCTCCGATGCGCGTGCGGACGCGGGGGCGCTGATGCTCCGCTTCGATGTGCGCGATACCGGCATCGGAATTCCCGACGACGTGAAAGAGAAACTCTTCGCGCCCTTTACCCAGGCCGACAGCTCGACCTCGCGGCGTTTCGGCGGCACCGGCCTCGGTCTCTCGATCTGCAAGCAGCTCTCCGAAATGATGGGCGGCGCCATCGGTGTGGAGAGTACCCCCGGCGCCGGTGCGCACTTCTGGTTCACCGTAACGGTCGACCTCGGCGATGCGGATGCGGTTGATTCCCGCGCGGAGATGCCCGAAGTAGATGTCGACCCGTTGGCCCGGCTGGCGGCGCTTTCCCGTCCACCGCGAATCCTGGTGGCTGAGGACAATGCGGTCAATCGCAGGGTCATCGCCGCCCTGTTGTCGCCCGTCGACTGCACCTTGGAGATCGTGGAGAACGGCGCGTTGGCGGTGGCGGCCGTGCGTGAGGCCCCGCCGGACCTGGTCTTGATGGACGTGCAGATGCCGGAGTTGGACGGCATAGCCGCGACACAAAGGATCCGAGGGCTGCCGGGGCCGGAGGCCCGGGTTCCGATCATCGCGCTGACGGCCAACGCGATGCGGGGCGATCGCACGAAATACCTGGAAGCCGGTATGGACGATCATGTCGCAAAGCCGGTAAAGCCGGCGGTGCTGTTCGCCGCCATCGCCCGACAGTTGGCGATGCCAGCTGCCGCGACCCGCGCCGAAGCGTCTTGAGAGCGCCGCCTGGCGGAGCTGATCAGAGCGGGATGTTTTCAGCCTCGGCGAAGGCGCGCAGACGATCGCCGCAGCTGTGGTCGGGGAGGCGGCCGAGCTCCTGGACGAAGGGCGCGAGCCTGGACATATCGACGCCGCGCACCATCCGCTTGACCGGGCCGATCGACGCCGCGTTCATCGAAATCGCGCGGAAGCCGAGGCCGATCAGCGCCAGCGCCTCGAGCGGCCGGCCCGCCGCTTCGCCGCACAGGCTCAACGGCACGTCGGCGTCCCGGCACTTGGCGACGATATCGCCCAGCAGGCTGAGCGCGGCGGGGCTCAATACGCCATAGCGCCCCGTCAGGCGCGGATTGCCGCGGTCGCTCGCGAACAGGAACTGCATCAAATCGTTGGAGCCGATCGAGATGAAGTCGATCTCGTCCAGCAGCGTCGGCAGCTGCCAGACCAGGCTCGGCACTTCGAGCATCGTGCCGACGCGGATTTGCACGGGCAGCGCCTCGCCGAGGCGACGCTGGCGTTCCAGCTCCTTGTCCAGCAGGGCGCGGGCCTGGCGGAACTCGCTGACGTCGGCGATCATCGGGAACATGACGTTGAGCCGCCGCCCGGCGCCGGCCCGCAGCAACGCGCGCAGCTGCATGCGCAGCAGCACCGGCCGGTCGAGCGAAAGGCGGATCGCCCGCCAGCCCATCGCCGGATTGGTCTCCTCGTGGCGGGCTAGATAGGGCAGCACCTTGTCGCCACCGACGTCGAGGGTCCGGAAGATCACCGGCCGCTCCCCCGCCGCGTCGAGAACCCGGTCGTAGAAGGTCACCTGGGTTGCGACATTGGGCATGGCCGCGCGCACCATGAAGTGCAGTTCCGTGCGATAGAGGCCGATCCCCGCCGCCCCGGTCGCGTCCAGATGCGCCAGGTCGACCAGCAGGCCGGCGTTCATGTTGAGGGCGATCTCGACGCCGTCGCGGGTCATTGCCGGCAGTTCGCGGATGGCGTCGAACTCGGCCGCCTCCGCCTCGCGCGCCTCCAGGCTCTGGGCAAACGCGGCCTCGACGTCGGCGCCGGGGCGGAGAAAGACCTGATCGTGATCGCCGTCGACCAGGATCGTGTCGCCGGGGTCGACCAGTTCCAGCAACCGCTCGATCCGCCCGATCACCGGGATCTGCAGCGCGCGGGCGACGATGGCGACATGGCTCGAGGCCGAACCCTCCTCCAGCACCAGGGCACGCAGGCGCGCCTCGCCATAGTCCAGCAGTTCGGCCGGGCCGAGGTTGTGGGCGACCAGAATGGCGTCGTCCGGCAGGGTCTCGGCCGCGGCCGAGTCGGCCCGTCCGGTCAAGGTTCGCAGCAGCCGGTTCGAGATGTCGTCGAGATCGTTCAGCCGTTCCCGGAGGTAGGGATCGGCGATTTCCGCCATGCGGGTGCGGTTCTCCACCTGGATGCGCTCGACCGCCGCCTCGGCGGTGAGGCCGCCCTCGATCTCGGCCACCATGCGGGTGACCCAGCCACGGTCGTGGGCGAACATGCGGTAGGTCTCGAGGATTTCGCGGGATTCGCCGCCGGGCTCGGCGATCGCCATGCGCAGCATGGTGTCGATCTGCTCGCGCAGCTCGACGATGCCCTGGCGCAGACGCCGGGATTCCTGTTCGGGATCGTCGGCGACGTGACGCTCGACGACGATGCGCGGCTGGTGCAGCACGGCGGTGCCCCGCGCGAGCCCTTCGTTGAAGACCGTGCCGGCGAGGCGGGCCGGCAGGTCGGTCATGCCCTCGCGCGGCGCCGTCTCGTCGTCGCGCGACAGCAGGCTCGCGACCATTTCGGCCAGGACCATGGCGATGGTCAGCATCGCCTCGATCTCGTCCTCGTTGTAGTCGCGATGGGTCCGGTTCTGCACCACCAGCACGCCGACCTCGCGGCCGCCGCGCAGGATCGGCACACCCATCAAGGCACGGTAAATTTCCTCGCCCGTCTCCGGCCGGTAGGCGAAGTTGGGATGGGCCTGCGCATCGCGCAACGCCAGCGGCCGGCCCCGCTCGGCGATCAGGCCGACCAGCCCCTCACCGATGGCGAGGCGGGTGCGGTGTACGGCCTGCGGGTTCAAGCCCTCCGTCGCAAACAGCTCGAGTTCACCGTCGCGGATCAGATAGACGGAACAGACCTCGGCCACCATGTTGGCGGCGATGACGCGCACCACCTGGTCCAGCCGTTCCTGCGCGCTGCCCGAGCCGGCCATGACCTCGCGCAGCCGGCGCAGCAGCACGCGCGGTCCCGTGGCACCCTGGCTGCTGGCCGTCAGCGACATGTTCGCTCCCCTCCGGTCTTCGCCCTCCCCGCCGCGGCGCGGACGGTGTCAGGCCGCGTCGAGGCCATAGGCGCTGTGCAGCGCCCGGACCGCGAGTTCCGTGTATTCCGCGTCGATCAGGACGCTGATCTTGATTTCCGACGTGCTGATCGCCTGAATATTGATGCCGCGCTCGGCGAGTGTGGTGAACATCCGTTTGGCGACGCCCGCGTGACTGCGCATGCCGACGCCGATCACCGAGACCTTGACCACCTCGTCGTCGGCGATCACCGAGTGGTGCCCGAGCTCCTCGCGCGCGGCCTCCAGACAGGTGAGCGCGCGATCCACGTCGCCGCGATTGACGGTGAAGGTGATGTCCGCGCTTCTGCCGTCGGCCGAGGCGCTCTGCACGATCATGTCGACGTTGATGTTGGAGTCCGAGAGCGGCCCGAACACGGCGGCCGCCACGCCCGGGCGATCGGCCACCGCCAGGATCGTCACCTTGGCCTCGGCACTCGAATAGGTAATTCCGCTAACGACTTCGAATTCCACGATTTCAGCCTCGTCGACGACCAGGGTTCCGGGGGCCTGCGAGAAGCTGGAACGAACCTGCACACGAACCTGATGGTTCATGGCGATCTCGACGGAGCGCGTCTGCAACACCTTGGCCCCCTGGGAGGCCAGCTCCAGCATTTCCTCGTAGGTAATTCTATCGATTTTTCGCGCCCGGGTCACGATGCGCGGATCGGCGGTGTAGACGCCCTCGACATCAGTGAAGATGTCGCAGCGATCCGCTTCCAGCGCTGCTGCCAATGCCACCGCTGAGGTGTCGGAGCCGCCGCGTCCGAGCGTGGTAATGCGGCCGTCCGGGCTCACCCCCTGGAAGCCGGCGACTACGGCGACCTGGCCATCCTCCAGCCGCTTGACGATCTCGGCCGCCTGGATCTCCGCGATGCGGGCGCTGCCGTGGGTGCCGTCGGTCCGCACCGGAACCTGCCAGCCGAGCCAGGAGCGTGCGTTCACTCCCATGTCCTGCAGCACCATCGCCAGCAAGCCGACGGTCATCTGTTCGCCTGCCGAGACGACGACGTCGTATTCCCGCGCATCGTGCAGTTTCGCCGCTTCCCGCGTCCACTCGATCAGGCGGTTGGTCGTGCCGGCCATGGCCGACAGCACGACGCAGACCTGGTCGCCCGCATCGGCCGCCGCCTTCACCCGTTCGGCGACGCTGCGAATACGCTCGATATCGGCAACGGAAGTGCCGCCGAATTTTTGTACGATACGCGCCATATCCCGCCTCGATTGGAGCCACACACGCCGGGGGACCGAGAGGTCGTCCGCCCCTGACGGCGACCTTGTCCGGCGGTGGCGGCGTATACATACTCACCCCCATCGGGAGCCGCAAGCCAGGCGGGGAGACGGCATGGCCGAGATGACCAGCACACACCACGACGCCAGCGTCGATCCGGCCGAAGTCGGCCGCTTCGAGGCCATGGCCGAGGCCTGGTGGGACGAGGACGGCCCGCAACGCCCGTTGCACCGTCTCAATCCGGTCCGCATGGAAATCCTGCGCGACTGGCTGATCGCCCATTTCGCCGACCGGGATGCCGGCGACCGCCGCCCGCTCGCCGGCCTCGACATCCTCGATGTCGGCTGCGGCGGGGGTCTGTTGACGGAACCGTTGGCCCGTCTCGGCGCCAACGTCACCGGCATCGACGCCGGCGCCGACAACATCGCGATCGCGCGCGCACACGGCGCGGCCATGGGTCTGGAGATCGACTACCGGGCCGAAACGGCCCAAGCCCTGCTGGCGGCCGGCGAATCCTACGACGTGGTCGTCAGCCTGGAGGTCGTCGAACATGTGGCCGACGTCGCCGGCTTCCTCGCCAGCTGTGCCGGGCTCGTGCGGCCGGGTGGTGCCGCGGTCTTCGCCACCTTGAACCGGACCGCCAGATCCCTCGCGCTCGGCATCGTCGCGGCGGAATATGTGCTGCGCTGGGTGCCGCGCGGCACCCATGACTGGCGCCGTTTCGTCCGCCCGGCGGAGCTGCGCCGGCACCTGGCGCCGGGCGGCCTGGTCATCGACGAGCTTGCCGGCATTGTCTTCGACCCGCGCGCGGGCGAGTGGCGGCGGAGCCGGGATACCTCGGTCAACTACATGGCCCTCGCGACCCGCCGCGCGGACGCCGAATCCTAGCGGAGAACAGCAGCATGCTTCAGAACGACAACTGGGGCTGGCGCGCGCGCGTCGGCATGTTCATCGTCGCCTCCGAGGCGGTGCCGGAGGCCGAATGGTGGGCGATGCGTCCCGACGGCGTCTCGGTCCATGCCGCCCGGGTGAGCGCGCCGGCGCCCTGGGCGCTCTGGGACGACGAGCGCAAGACCGTCCAGGCGGCCGACGACCTGGCGCGCGGCTGCCGGCAGTTCGCCGCCATGAATCTGGGCGCCGTCGTCCTCGGCCACAGCTCCTCCAGCTTCGTCGGCGGCAAGGGCTGGGATGAGGCGGTGGTCGCGGCGATGCGCGGCCTGCTGCCCGAGGACACCTTCGTCACGACGAACGGCCTCGATTGTCTGGCAGCACTCGGCGCGCTGGGGATCGAGCGCCCCTATCTGGTTCTGCCGCCCTGGTTCGATACCGCGACCGTCGAGGCCGGCTTGCGCTATTACGCCGACCAGGGGGTGACGCTGGCGGGCTACCTGCAATACGACCCGGGGCCCGGTTGGCGCGACCTGCCGCCGGGCGAACTCTATCCCCGGGGCATGGGCTTCGCGCAGCAGATCGAGCCGCTCTATGCGCAAATCCGCGCAGGCTGCCCGGCCGCGGCCGACGGCGTCCTCATCGCCGGCACGGGCTTCCGCTGCGTCGGCATCCTCGACGCCCTGGAACAGGCGTTGGGGCGCCCGGTCGTCTCCGCCAACCAGGCGAGCCTGTGGCACTGTCTTTCCAAGATCGGCGCCGGTGCCGCGGTCGCGGGGTATGGCGCACTGTTGGCAGGGTAACCGTGAGCTACGCGGCGAACTCGTCTGATTTCTAGACATAGGATCGCTCTGATGGATGGGGAAGCCGATGATGAAGGCGACACCTCCGATGCCTGACCGCTCGGCCATACTGGCCCGCAAACGCTACCAGGCGGTCCGCCAGATTGTTTACGACACCGTCGCTCCCGCCATCGTCGCGGCATATGGAACGGAGGCCCAGCTCACCATGATCGGCCCCGCCGCGCTGGAGGTGTCCAGAGAGATCTGGCCCGCCGCCCATGGTGCGCGAGGCCACAGTGATCAATTCCGTTGGGACGAGATCGCTCATGAGCTACGCAACCGCTATGACCGTTTCGAGGTTGCACTCTGGTCGGGCGAGCAGCTTTGCGCCCTCTGCGCCGGCTTGCCCAGCAAAGGTCCGAAGTACCTGACAATTCGGTTTATGGAGTCGTTCGAAGGCGACCATCCCTTTAAGGGGCTGGTAGCCCCGATCATGTTTGATGTCGCAAATGCCTACGCAGTAGCATTGGAAAGACAGATACTTAGGCTAGAAGAGCCCGTGCCGACATCCGTTCCCATCTGTGAAGATAACGGCTTTGCGCTTGCATCCGAGGCTTCGCCTCTCACATACTACGAACGAAAGGTGACCCGATGAGCCGCATCGAAAGATCCATGATCTTCCGGCAGCCTGCCCCGGCGCGGGCCGAGGCGAGCAATACGGACCCCTATGTCGAACAAGCCGCGGCACGCCTGAACGGTTACAAGAGCACCTTGAAGCCCTTAACAGCCGAGCAGCGCGAGCGGGACGCTGCCATTGAGGGCGGCATTTTGATCGGCCGTCCCGAGAACATCGGAACACCCATCGAAGATGACTGACTCGATCATCGGGTCACGATCAGCAACATAGATCCGAGGGCTCGAAGTCCAGGCTTCCGCATCTGCAGCCCGTCGTTACCCCCTACAAATCAATGCTCCGCCCGAGGAAGCCAGGGGATGCGGCCGAATTCGATGCCTTCCTCCTCCAGCTCGCGGGCGTCGTCGTCGCTCGCCTCGCCGTAGATGTCGCGCTTTTCCACCTCGCCGTAGTGGATTTTGCGCGCCTCCTCGGCGAACTCCGGGCCGACATAGTCGCAGTTGGACTCGACATGCTCGCGGACCTGGGTCAGGGCGGCCATGACCGCAGCCTTGGTCTGTTCGGCGCGGCCGGCGTCCTTGCGCTTGGAGGTGGTGACGTTCGGCGCCATCAGCGCCTTCTCGACTTCGGACGAGCCGCAGACCGGGCAAAGGACTTCCCCCTTCCGCCGTTGCCGCTCGAACGCCTTGGAATCCGGGAACCAGCCCTCGAAGGGGTGATCGGCGCTACACTTCAGATCGAGCAGAATCATCGCCACCGTCCATCGGATCATCCGAACCGGGTAACCGTGCTGTAATATCTCGAAAGCGCCCGAAGAACAAACCGATACGCCCATGCCTGGAACCCTCGCCGAGCCCAGCCCCTGGATCTGCCGCTTCGCCCCGCTGGTCGGGCCGGGCGCCCGTGTCCTCGACGTCGCCGCGGGCCGCGGGCGCAACGGGCGGCATTTCCTGGCGCGCGGCCATCGGGTCACCTTCGTCGACATCGACACCGGCGGCCTCGCAGACCTCGAAGGCCGGACGGGCGTGGACGTCATCGAGGCCGACCTCGAAGCCGCTGGCCCCTGGCCGTTCGTGGCGGGCAGCTTCGATGCGATCCTCATCGCCAACTATCTGCACCGCCCGCACACGCCTCACTATCTGGCGAGCCTGGCGCCCGGCGGGGTTCTGCTGCACGAAACTTTCGCGGCGGGCAACGCCGACTATGGCCGGCCGCGCAACCCGGACTTTCTGCTCCGGCCCGGGGAGTTGCCGGAGCTCTACGGCGCCCGCCTCCACGTCGTCGCCTACGAACATGGCCTCGATGCCGGTCCGCCGCCGGCGATGCGCCAACGGATCGCCTGCGTGGACCTGGAGGGACCGCTCCCTATTCCGCCGCCTGACGGGGGCTGAGCGGCG
Organism: uncultured Alphaproteobacteria bacterium; assembly: GCA_951812805.1. Taxonomy (GTDB): domain Bacteria; phylum Pseudomonadota; class Alphaproteobacteria; genus JASLMY01. The sequence continues at coordinate 303,659 of CATOSZ010000008.1, forward strand.
CCGGCGCCGCGAAGGGCCGGTCGTGCTGCAGCGAGGGCACCCGGCCCCGCGCCTCGGCGATGCGATCGCAGTCGATCTCGGCCTGGAAGATGCCGACCTCTTCGCCCGCGTCCAACAGCACCTCGCCCCAGGGTGCTACGACGAGGGAGTGGCCATAGGTCTTGCGCTCGCGCGCGTGCACGCCGGTCTGCGCCGGGGCGATGACGAAACAGCCGGTTTCGATCGCCCGGGCCCGCAACAGCACCTCCCAGTGCGCGCGGCCGGTGACCCGGGTGAAGGCCGACGGCACGGTCAGGAAATCCGCCCCCGCCTGGGCGAGCGCCCGGTAGAGCTGGGGAAAGCGCATGTCGTAGCAGACCGTCATGCCGAGCACGCCCCAGGGCAGCTGAGCAAGCGCCGTCTCGCCGCCCGGCCGGTAGTTGCGACTTTCTTTGTAGCTTTCTCCGTCCGGCAAGCTGACGTCGAACATGTGCATCTTGTCGTAGCGCTGCACCAGGTTGCCGTCGGGATCGAACAGCAGGGAACGGTTGGCCATCCGCCCGTCCTCGGCGGCGCAGGCGATGGAGCCGGCGAGGAACCAGGCGCCGGTCTCCCGCGCCAGCTCGGCGAAGGCGAGGCGGGCGAGATGTTCGTCTTCCACCGCGGCCTGGGCGCGCACGGCGGCACCGCCGTCCATCAAGGAGACGTTCTCCGGCGTGGTGATGAAATCGGCGCCCGCGTCGCGCGCGCGCCTGGCCATGTCCGAGACCATGGCGATATTGGCCGCCATGTCGTCCGAGGTGGTGATCTGCAGGCAGGCGACCTGGAAGCCGGTCATGGCCGCGCCTCCCCGCCGTCGGCCGCCAACAGGGGATCCAGCTCGCCCGCGCGATCCAGCGCCCAGAGATCGTCGAAGCCGCCGACATGGCGCGCGCCGATGAAGATCTGCGGCACCGTGTGCCGGCCGGCGGCCTTGCGCATCATCTCCTCCCGTGCGCCGGGGGTGAAGCCGATGTCGATTTCCTCGAAGGCGGCGCCCTTCTTCGCCAACAGCTGCTTCGCCCGCGCGCAGAAGCCGCAGAACATGGAGGTGTACATGGTGATCTCGGCCATCGCTTTCGGTCCTTCTTCGCCCAAGCTGGTTCAACGGGCCCCGTCGTCAATTTAGATCAACCGCCGGGACGTACAACCCGTGCCAGCGTCAAGGCCTCGACGCGAACGGCACCGGCGCGGCGCAACACCCGTGCGCAGGCCTCCAACGTCGCCCCGGTCGTCAACACGTCGTCGATCAGCAACACGCGCCGCCCCTCGACCCGTTCCGCCTGTCGGGGATCGATATCGAAGGCGCCCGCGAGGTTGCGTCGCCGCTCCCGCGGGTTCAGACCGCGCATGGGCGGCGTCGCCCGGCGCCGGCGCAAGAGATCGGGAACGACCAGGCCCGCCCCGGTCCCGGCGAGCCGCCCGGCCAGCAGCGCCGACTGATTGTAACGCCGGCGCCAAAGCCGGCCGGGGTGCAGTGGTACCGGCGCGACGAGGTCCGCGCCGGCCAACAGCGGCGCGCCGACGCGGGCCAGCCAATCGGCGAAGGGGCCGGCCGAATCGGTCCGGTCGCCGTGCTTGAAGGCCAACAACAGATCGCGTGACGCCTCGTCGTAGACCATGGCCGCCCGCGCGCGGTCATAGGCGGGCGTGCGACGGATGCAGGCACCGCACAGCGCCTCCCCGCCGACCTCGAAGCCGAAGGGATATCCGCAGATCCGGCACAACGGCGGCCCGATGAAGTGGATCGCCTGCCAGCAGCGCGCGCAGAGCCCGCCCTGTTGCGCGATCGGTGCCTGGCAGGCGAGGCAGGACGGCGGGAGGACCACGTCCAGCACCCGCGCCAAGGCGCTCGAAATCACGCGAACGGCGCCATGTTCCGTTCTCTCGTCGAGGGTCATATATCGGTTATGACTCCGGTCGCCGCGCCTGTCAAAATGGCCCCTGAAGACGAAGCGTCGAGGACCGCATGGCCACCGCCCCGCACCTGCCTTTCGACCGCCGCCTGCTGCGCCGCCGACGGGAGCGGCACGCGGCGGGCCTGGATGCGCACGAATTCCTCTTCACCGAGGTGGCGGAGCGTCTGGCCGACCGCCTGTGCGACGTGAACCGGCGCTTCGCCCTCGGCGTCGACCTCGGCTGCCACACCGGTGCGCTGGCCCGGGCGCTGGCACCGCTCGACCGGGTCGACCGGCTGATCAGCGCCGACCTCGCGCTCGCCATGGCGGCCCGGGCGCCGGCGCCACGGCTCGTGCTGGACGAGGAGGCGCTACCCTTCGCCGAGGCCAGCCTCGACCTCGTCGTCTCGTCGCTGTCGCTGCACTGGGTGAACGACCTGCCGGGCCTGCTGACCCAGGCGCGCCGGGCCCTGAAGCCGGATGGGCTGTTTCTCGCCGCGCTGGCGGGCGAGGAGAGCCTGGGTGCGCTGCGCCGGGCGCTGCTGCTGGCGGAAAGCGAAGTGCGGGGCGGCGCGGCACCGCGGGTTTCCCCCTTCATCACCCTCGGTGACGCCGGCGCCCTGCTGCAGCGTGCCGGTTTCGCGCTGCCCGTGGTCGACCGCGACCGCATCACGGTCAGCTATCGCGAGCCACTGAAATTGTTCCACGACCTGCGTGGCGCCGGGGAAAGCAGCACGCTCACCGAAGGGCCGCGCGGCCTCGCCAGCCGCCGGATGCTGGCCCGGGCGGCGGAAATCCTGGCGGCGGAGCCGGGTGCGGAAATCGAGCTTGAAGTCCTCTACCTCACCGCCTGGGCACCGGCGGACAATCAGCCCAAGCCCTTGCGCCCGGGCAGCGCAGAATCCCGGTTGTCGGATGCGTTGGAGGCCGACGAAACGCCGCTGCCCGCCGACGGATAGCAGACCGACGGGTGAAGATCGTCATGCTATGCTCCCGCCCTATGAGACGTCGCGCGTTCCTCGCCCTCCTTGCCCTGGTCTGCTGGCTCGGCCCGTCGGGATCGGCCTGGGCGGATTTCGCGGCCGGCGTTCGGGCCTATGACGCGAGTGACTTCGCCGCGGCGCATGCCGCGTGGCTGCCGCTCGCCGAGGACGGCGATCCGGCGGCGCAGCGCAATCTCGGCCATCTCTATCGCTTCGGCAGAGGTGTGCCGCAGGATTTCGCCGCCGCTGCCACCTGGTACGAACGCGCGGCGGCGACGGGCCTGTCCGGTGCGCAGGTCAACCTGGCGATGATGTTGCTGCGCGGCCAGGGGGTGACACGCGATTCGGCGCTGGCCGCCTATTGGCTGGAGGAGGCCGCCGGGCAGGGCCATGTGCTGGCGCAATACAATCTCGCCGGCCTCTATCTCAGGGGCGACGGCGTGCCCCGGGACAACGTGCGCGGGCTGGCCTGGCTGCGTCTCGCCGCCAAGGGTGGCCACGCCGAGGCCAAAGCGCAGATCCAGCGCCTGCAACGGGCGGCGCAAGCCCGCGCGGCGAAACCCGGCCCGCGCCCTGCGACCGACACCGCGGCACCCGATCAATCGGCCGATGGCCTGGTCTCCGCCCGCGCGCTCGCGGCGGCCGAGGCGGAACGGAACGCCGCGAAGGCCCGCGCCCTGCCGGCCCCCGCCCCGGCCACCGATAAAGCTGAGAGGCCCCCGCCGGCCCCGGCCGAGCCGGGCCCGCTGGCAGCCGATCCGGACCAACCCGGCGCCGCGCTGGAGCGTTTGATCAAGGCCGCACTCGGCGTCGGCGCGGCGCCATCGCCGGGCGAGACGGACGAGAATGAAGCCCAGGCGCGCCGTGTCGGCGACGAGGTCGCGCGCCTCGAGGCGCCCGTGGCCGTAAACGCGACGGAGGCACAGCGACGGCGCGAAGCGCTGGCCGAGGCCGTGCTGCTCTATAACGCCGGGGACCTCGCCGGGGCCCGGGCGATTCTGGAGCCGCTGGCGCTGCAGCGTGCGGTCGATGCGCAATACCGCCTGGCGCGCATGCACGAGGCGTACCAGGGCGCCGAGAATCTCGCCGAGGCCTACGTCTGGCTGGTCCTTGCCGCGGAAGGCGGTCACGGCAAGGCCCGGGCCGCACAATGGCGGGTCCTCGACGCGATGGACGAGGCGGCGCGGCGCAACGCCCGTGCTTTGCTGCGCGAGCGCCGCACCCGCCTCGCGCCCTAGCGGAAAAGGGTCGCACGGCCTTACAATCGGGTCCTGGCGATCCCATCTCTCCCCTGAGCGTGACTGTCACGATTCGTCGATGGGGCCGGGCGAGGAAGGCGAAAGAGCGCAATGCGTGATCCCTATGAGGTACTCGGTCTCGCCCGCGGGGCGAGCGACGACGACATCAAGAGCGCCTACCGCCGGCTCGCCAAGCAACTGCATCCCGACGTCAACAAGGACGACGCCAAGGTGGCGGAGCGTTTCAAGGAGGTCTCGGCGGCCTACGCCATCCTCGGCGACAGCGAGCAACGGAGCCGCTACGACCGGGGTGAGATCGACGAGGGCGGGCAGGAGAAGAGCCATTTTCGCTATGAATATGCAGGCGGCGCCGGCGGCCGCCGGGCGGGCCCGGGCGGCTTCGGTTTCGGCGGTGGCGGGCCGGAAGACGTCCTGCGCGAGTTCTTCGGCGGGCGGCCGCGCCGGCCGACGAAGGGCGAGGATCGCAAGTTCAAGATCACCGTCGACTTTCTCGACGCCGCGCTGGGCACGACGCGGCGCATCAGCCTGCCGACCGGCAAGACCCTCGACGTCCGCATTCCCGCCGGGATCGAGGATGGCCGCGCAATACGCCTCAAGGGCCAGGGCGACGCGGGCCCGCCCGGAACGCCGCCCGGCGACGCGCTGGTCGAGGTCACGATCCGCCCCCACGATCACTTTACGCGCGCGGGCAACGAGGTTCGCCTGACGCTGCCCGTCACCGTGTACGAGGCGGTGCTCGGCGCCAAGATCTCCGTGCCGACGATCCACGGCCCGGTCACGCTGAGCGTGCCGAAGGGGTCGACGGGTGGTCGCAAGCTGCGCCTGAAGGGCCGCGGCATCGAGACCGAGGGCGGCGGCACGAAGGGCGACCAGATCGTCACCCTCGATGTCGTGCTGCCCGACGCACCGGGAGGGGAGGTCGAGGCGCTCGCAACGCGCTGGCGCGACGAACAGGCCTACGACGTCCGCCGCAAGGCCGGGCTCGAATAGCGGGCGATGGCGGACCCGGAGACGCCGCGGCGCCGGCGGCGAATTCCGTTCAGCGTCATGCGCGGCCTCGCCGAGGCGGTGCAGCATTTCTTTCGGAACGAAGGCCACGTCGTCGCCGGCCATCTCGCCTTCTTCGGCCTGCTCTCGATCTTTCCCTTTCTGATCTTCCTGACCGCACTCGCCGGCTTTTTCGGACAGACCGAGCTCGGCATCGAATTCGTCGTCTTCCTGTTGGAGAACATTCCCGAGGAAGTCTCGGACGTGTTGAGCGTGCCTATCATCGAGGTCGTGCAGGACACCCGGGGCGAGCTGCTGACCATCGGCATCGTGCTCTCGCTGTGGACCGCGTCTACGGGCCTGGAGGCGATCCGCGGTGCCCTCGACCGGGCCTATGGCGTGCGCCGGCGCCGGCCGCTCTGGTGGACCCGGATCGAGAGCGTGCTGCTGGTCGTCGGCGCCGCCGCCTGCTTCATCGTCGCCATGCTCTCCCTGGTGCTGGGCCCGATCGTGTGGACCGAGCTGGAAGAGATCGTCGATCTGCCCGACTGGCTGCATGCCGCCTGGACGGCGGTGCGCTATGCGGCGGGCGCCCTGCTGATCGTCATCGCGGTCTCCGCCCTCTATTTCATTCTGCCGGCCCGGCGCCAGCGCGCGCGGGGCGTATTTCCGGGCGCCTTCGCGGTTCTGCTGCTCTGGCTGCTCGCCGCGACGCTGTTCTCGCTCTATCTGGAACAGTTCGGCGACTATACGGTGACCTACGGCAGCCTGGGCGGTGTCATCGTCACCCTGCTGTTCTTCTATATTCTGGCGGTGATCTTCGTCCTCGGTGCGGAAATCAATGCCATGATCCTGCGCCATGCGGAGCTCGATGACTAGGTTCAGATAGATGTGAGACGCGCCTCTGGCGGCAGAGGCGGGGATCTCCGAAGCTGTGAGTTGCGAGACCAACAGCTTGAAGGAGAACCCCATGCAGGTTTTTGGCCTGCCCCGACATGTTATCAGGGGTTGGAGGACGGCGTTGGCATCGGGCCCGGCGTGACGGCTTGACGGCCGAGGCGGCGGCCCAGGCGGTGGGCGTGCCGCGTAGCACGCTCTATCGCTGGGACGAGCGGTTGGAGCCGCGCTCGCGCGCGCCTCGCCGCCGTCGTCGCCGAGAGTGGTCGAGTGCGGTGCTGCGTCGGCTTGAACGGCTGCGCCGCGACTTCCCGATGTGGGGCAAGGCCAAGCTCGGACCGCTGCTGCGCCGAGAGGGCTTCACCTTGTCGGACAGCACCGTTGGTCGCATGCTCGCCCATCTGGTCGCGCGCGGCGTCGTTGTGCCGGTGCCCGTGGCGCGACGACGCGCCAAGGGCAAGAGAGCCAAGCGCCCACACGCCAAGCGTTTGCCGAAGGGGATGAAGGCAACGGCCCCCGGCGATCTGGTCCAGCTCGACACCTTGAGCATCACGCCGGCCGGCGAGCGCACGGTCAAGCAGTTCACCGCCTACGATCCCGTCAGCCGCTTCACCTGTGCCAAGGCCTTCCGCAGAGCGACCGCCAGGAACGCCGAGAGCTTCCTCGACAAACTCGTGGCCGACCTGCCCTTCCCCGTGAAGGCCATCCAGGTCGACGGTGGATCCGAGTTCATGGCCGAGTTCGAGGCCGCCTGCGAGAGCCGAAAGATCCCCGTCTATGTCTTGCCGCCGAGGACGCCGCAGCTCAATGGCGGCGTCGAGCGAGCCAACGGCGCATGGCGCTACGAGTTCTACGCCTGCCATGACATCGAGGACCAGCTCGACAAACTAAACCCACAGATCGACAAGTTCGCCAACATCTACAACACCTTCAGGCCTCATGGAGCCTTGAAAGGCAAAACCCCCGAGGAGTACCTTCGACAGATCACAGCCAAGAAGACCTCGTCGTCTCATATGTAGTGAACCTGGACACTCGATTGACCTCGGCTCCGGATCGTGTAGGATGCGCCAAACCCTTGAAGCTAAAGCGATACCGGAGACGGCAATGAGCGAGCCCCGTGAGATTCTGGCCGGCAAGCGTGGCCTCGTCATGGGCGTCGCCAACGATCGTTCCATCGCCTGGGGCATCGCCAAACGGGCGGCCGAGGCGGGCGCCGAGCTCGCCTTTACCTACCAGGGCGAAGCTTTGGGCAAACGGGTGCTGCCGCTGGCAGATTCCCTCGGCGCCAGCTTGGTGATGGAATGTGACGTCACGGACGACGCCAGCATGGACGCCGCCTTTGCCGAGATCGAAAAGGCCTGGGGCGGCCTGGACTTCGTCGTCCACGCCATCGCCTTTTCCGACAAGGAGCAGCTGAAGGGTCGCTACGTCGACTCGACCGCCGACAATTTCGATATGTCGCTCGACATCTCCTGTTATTCCTTCACCGCGGTCGCCCGTCGCGCGGCGGCCCTGATGAACGAAGGCGGCAGCCTGGTGACCCTGACCTACTACGGGGCGGAGAAGGTGGTGCCGCACTACAACGTCATGGGCGTCGCCAAGGCGGCGCTGGAGGCGAGCGTGAAGTATCTCGCCGCCGACCTCGGCGCCGACGGCATCCGGGTCAACGCCATCTCGGCCGGGCCGATCCGCACGCTGGCCGCCTCCGGCATCGGCGATTTCCGCTATATCCTGAAATGGAACGAATACAACTCGCCGCTCCGCCGCAACACCACGACCGACGAGGTCGGCGGCGCCGCGTTGTATCTGCTGAGCGAGCTTTCCACCGGCGTCACCGGCGAGGTGCATCATGTCGACAGCGGCTATCACGTGATCGGCATGAAGGCGGCGGACGCGCCTGATATCGCGACCGTCTAGACGCCCGCCCGCAGGCAAGGCCGCTTTCCATGTCGCACAACACATTCGGACATCTCTTCCGGGTGACCACCTGGGGCGAGAGCCATGGGCCGGCAATCGGCTGCATCGTCGACGGCGCGCCGCCGCGCCTCGCCGTCGCCGAGCCGGATATCCAGAAGTGGCTGGACCTGCGCCGCCCCGGCACCTCGCGCCACGTCACGCAACGGCGCGAGCCGGACCAGGTCCGCATCCTCTCCGGCGTCTTCGAAGGCCAGACCACCGGCACACCGATCTCGCTGCAGATCGAGAACGTCGACCAGCGCTCGACGGACTATTCCAACATCGCCGGCAGCTACCGCCCGGGGCATGCCGACTTCACCTACGACTCGAAATACGGCATTCGCGACTACCGCGGCGGCGGCCGCTCCTCGGCCCGGGAGACGGCGAACCGGGTCGCCGCCGGCGCCGTCGCCCGCCTGGTCCTGGGCGCGGACGTCACGATCCGCGGCGCGCTGGTCCGCATCGGCGAGAAGCCGGTGGACCGGGCCAACTGGGACTGGGAACAGGTCGGCCAAAACCCGTTCTGGTGCCCCGACGCGGCGATGGTCGGGGCGTGGGAAGATTATCTCGACGCCGTGCGCAAGGCCGGCTCTTCCGTCGGCGCGGTGATCGAGGTCCGCGCGAGCGGCGTGCCGGCCGGTCTCGGCGCGCCGATCTACGGCAAGCTGGACGCCGAGTTGGCCGCCGCGCTGATGAGCATCAATGCCGTCAAGGGCGTCGAGATCGGCGCCGGCTTCGACGCGGCGAGCCTGACGGGCGAGGCTAACGCCGACGAGATGTGCATGGAGGGCGGGGCGGCGCGCTTCCTCTCGAACAACGCGGGCGGCATCCTCGGCGGCATCACGACCGGGCAGGAGATCGTCGCCCGTTTCGCGGTGAAGCCGACCTCGTCCATCCTCACGCCCCGGCGGACCATCGACCGCGAGGGCAACGAAACCGAGATCCGCACCACCGGCCGCCACGACCCCTGCGTCGGCATCCGCGCCGTGCCGGTGGGCGAGGCAATGCTCGCCTGCGTGCTGGCGGACCATCTGCTGCGCCACCGCGCGCAGGTGGGGTAGCGTTCGAAACGCGAACACCGCGCGACTGGTTTGACCGATCCGTGCTATGGTTTGGCGTCCGAAACAGGAGCGCCGAAGATTGACGATCCATCGCGCGACGGGGACCGATGTACGCGAACTGCCCGCCTACACGATTTCCGAGGCGGCGCATTACATGGGCGTGCCGAGAGCGACGGCCCGTTACTGGGCGAGTGGGCGGCACCGCGCACCGGCGCTGATCGACGCGGCCGGCCAGAGGCCGTTGAGGCTTTCCTTCCTCAACCTCGCCGAACTCCATGTGCTGGCGGCGATCAGGCGCCGCCATAGCCTGCCGATGCCGAAAGTGCGTGCCGCCATAGATTGGCTGGCGGACCATACCAAGTCCGCGAGCGACAAGCGCCACCCGCTGATTTCAAAGACGTTGGACACGGACGGCGTCGATCTTTTCGTCGAGCACTACGGTCGGCTGGTGAATATCAGCCAGAACGGTCAGATCGCGATGCGCGACGTCATGAGCGCGGCGCTGCGGCGGATCGAACGGGATTTGAAGGGGATCCCGGTCCGGCTGTATCCCTTCACGCGCAGCTCGATCGACAATGCCCCGACCCGGATCGTCATGGACCCGACGCTTTCTGCGGGGCGACCGGTAATCGCCGGCACCGGGTTGGCGACGGATGTCATCGCCGAACGCTACAAGGCGGGAGAGTCGATCCTGGACCTCACGCAAGACTACGAGTGCGAAATATCGGACATCGAAGAAGCCATTCGCCTTGAGCTCAAAATCGCCGCCTGAGTCGGTTGTCTATTTCATCGATCGCAGCCTCGGCCGCCACTTGATCGCCAACGCTCTGCGCGGTGCGGGCGTTCGGGTCGAAGTCCACGATGATCATTTCCCGCAAGACGCGGCGGACGAAGTCTGGATCGAGCGTGTCGGCGCGGCCGGATGGCTCGCGGTGACCAAGGACCGGAACATCCGTTACCGGACAGCCGAGATCGAAGCGGTCAAAAGGCATGGCGCGCGCGTTCTGGTCCTGAGGGCCAAGAATGCAACGGGCACCGAACTGGCTGATCTTCTCGTTGCCACCCGGGAGCGCATCGAAAGATATGTCGGTCGCAACGAGGCTCCGTTCGTCGCCGGTATCGATCGCGCCGGCAGGATTATCACTTACGAGATCTGAACGGCCCCTCCGGTGGACACCACCGGCGCCGCTTGATACAAGGCGCGCCATGACGACGCGGGTCCCGGCAATCGTCCAGAGGGCGATACGAATTACGGGCCCGGCCCTCGGTTGAGGGTCGGGAACGGGTGCCCGTGCGCGACCTGCACGGCTTGGTGCCCCCATGCCGCAGCGATAGGCTGAACGCCCCCTGAACAAACACCGCGAATCCGAAAGCGAGCGCCACCCATGGCCACCGATTTCAAGTCCACCCTGCAACTGCCGAAGACCGATTTTCCCATGCGCGCCGGCCTGCCGAAGCGCGAGCCCGAGTTGCTCGCCCGCTGGGCCGAGATGCGCCTGTTCGACCGCCTGCGCGCGGAAAGCAAGGGGCGCGAGAAGTTTATCCTGCACGACGGGCCGCCCTATGCGAACGGCAACATCCATATCGGCCACGCGCTCAACAAGATCCTGAAGGACGTCATCAACCGCTCACAGCAGATGATGGGCAAGGACGCCAACTACGTCCCCGGCTGGGACTGCCACGGCCTGCCGATCGAGTGGCGGGTGGAGGAGCGTTACCGGGCCGAGGGCCGCAACAAGGACGAGGTGCCGATCGGCGAGTTCCGCAAGGAATGCCGGGAATTCGCCGCCCATTGGATCGAGGTCCAGGCGGAGGAGTTCAAGCGCCTCGGCGTCGAGGGCAACTGGGACGATCCCTACACCACGATGACGCACCGGGCGGAGGCGCGCATCGCCGGCGAGCTGATGAAGTTCCTGATGAACGGCGCGCTCTACCGGGGCGCCAAGCCGGTGATGTGGTCGACGGTCGAGAAAACCGCGCTCGCAGAGGCGGAGATCGAATATCACGATCACACCTCGACCACCGTGCATGTGCGCTTCCCCGTGGTCGCCGCCGGCGCGCCGGACCTGGAGGGCGCGGCTGTGGTGATCTGGACGACGACGCCCTGGACGCTCCCCGGCAACCGGTGCATCTGCTTCGGTCCCGCCATCGATTACGATCTGGTCGAGGTGACCGGGACCGCCGAGGGCAGCCTCGCCACCGTCGGTGAGCGGCTGGTGCTGGCCCATGATCTGTTGGAGACGGTGGCGGGCGAGGCCGGCATCACCGGCCACAGCGTCCTGCGTGCCGTCGGGCCTGAGGAGTTGGCCGCCATCACCGCGGCGCACCCCTGGCGCGGCCAGGGCTACGACTTCGACGTGCCGCTGTTCGCCGGCGATCACGTGACGACGGAGCAGGGCACCGGCCTGGTGCACACCGCGCCCGGCCACGGTGCCGAGGACTTCGAGATCGGCGTCGAACACGCCATCACCGTGCCGCAGACCGTCGACGCCGACGGCAACTACTTCGAGCATGTGCCGATGTTCGCCGGCAAGAACGTGTTCAGAAGCGACAAGGATCTGCTGGCGGCCCTGACCGATGCCGGCGCCCTGCTGGCGCACGGCCGGTTGCAGCACAGCTATCCCCATTCCTGGCGCTCGAAGGCGCCGCTGATCTTCCGCAATACGCCGCAATGGTTCATCTCCATGGCGACGACGGGCCTGCGCGATACCGCGCTCGCGGCGATCGACGCCACGCGCTGGGTGCCCGAACAGGGCCGCAACCGGATCCACGCGATGATCTCCGAACGTCCCGACTGGGTGCTCTCGCGCCAGCGCGCCTGGGGCGTGCCGATCACCGTCTTTGTCGAGAAGGCGACGGGGGAGCCATTGCGCGACGAGGCGGTCAACGCCCGCATCTTGGCAGCGATCGAGGCCGACGGCGCCGACGCCTGGTTCGAAAGCGAGGCCGGCCGCTTCCTCGGCCCCGACCGCGATGCCGATGACTTCGAGAAGATCGACGACATCCTCGATGTCTGGTTCGAATCCGGCGCGAGCCATGCCTATGTCCTGGAGGACCGCCCGGAACTCGACTGGCCGGCATCGCTCTATCTCGAAGGCTCGGACCAGCATCGCGGCTGGTTTCATTCCTCCCTGTTGGAGAGTTGCGGGACCCGCGACCGCGCGCCCTATGACGCGGTCCTCACCCATGGCTTCACCCTGGACGAACAGGGCCTGAAGATGTCGAAGTCCGTCGGCAACGTCGTCGCACCCCAGGAGGTCTGCGATGAGTTCGGCGCCGACATTCTGCGCCAATGGGTCGTCAGCTCGGACTACTCCGTCGACCTCCGCATCGGCCCCGACATCATCAAGAGCCAGGTCGACGGCTACCGTCGCCTGCGCAACACGCTCCGCTTCCTGCTCGGCAACCTCGCCGACTTCGACGAGGCCGAACGGCTGGATCCGGCCGAGATGCCGGAGCTGGACCGCTGGGTGCTGCATCGCCTGTGGGAACTCGACCATCTGGTGCGGGAATGCTGCGAGGCCTTCGACTTCCACCGCCTCTACGTCAATCTCTACAATTTCTGTACCGTCGACCTCTCCGCCTACTATCTCGATATCCGCAAGGATGCGCTCTATTGCGACGCGGTCGGTTCGGCCCGGCGGCGCGCGGCACGGACGGTGATCGACCGGGTGTTCGACTGCCTGGTCACCTGGCTCGCGCCCGTGCTTTGTTTCACGGCCGAAGAGGCCTGGCTGCGCCGGGGTGGCGACGAAAGCTCGAGCGTCCACCTGCAGCTCTTCCCCGACGTGCCCGAGGCCTGGCGTGACGACGCGCTGGCCGCGAAGTGGGAACGGGTGCGCCGCCTGCGCCGCGTCGTCACCGGCGCGCTGGAGATCGAGCGGCGCGAAAAGCGCATCGGCGCCAGCTTGCAGGCCGCGCCGACGGTCCATGCCCAGGCCGACGACCTGGCGGCGATGGTGGGCGTCGATCTCGCCGAGATCGCCATCACTTCGGCCGCCAACCTGGTCGAAGGCGAGGCGCCGGACGGCGCCTTCACCCTCGAAGGCGTGGACGGCATCGCCGTCGTCGTCGCCGGCGCCGAGGGCGGGCGCTGCGAACGCTGCTGGAAGGTCCTGGAAGAGGTCCCGGGCGACCTGCCCGAGGAACGGGCGGCGGAGGCGGTATGCGGGCGCTGCGCCGAGGTCGTCGCCGCGGTGGGCCGGGCGGCGGAATAGGCCGATGGCGCACCGCTGGCGCGCTCTTCTGCTGGCCTTGGCGGTCCTGGTGGTCGACCAGGCGAGCAAGGCCTGGCTGATCGGCTACATGCGCGAGATCGGCGGACGGCTCGAGGTGACCGGTTTCTTCAATCTGGTGCTGGTCTGGAACCGGGGCGTCAGCTTCGGTCTGTTCGGCGGGGAAGACCTCGGCCCTTGGCCCTTCGTCGTGCTCTCGCTCGCCATCACGGTCGGCCTCGTCGTCTGGCTTTGGCGGGCCGAGGGCGGCTGGTTGGCCGCGGCGCTCGGCTGTGTCGTCGGCGGCGCGCTCGGCAATGTCGTCGACCGGGTGCATCCCGGGCGCGGCGCGGTGGCGGACTTTTTCGACCTTCATGTCGCCGGCTGGCACTGGCCGGCCTTCAATGTCGCCGACATGGCGATCGTCGGCGGGGTCACGGTGCTGCTACTCGACTCTTTACGCGGGCAGCGCAAAGAGGATAATGACGACTCGGAGGCGGAGCGAAGAGACGAATGATGACCAGATTGACGATGCCCACCTGGATCCGCGGTGCGCTCGCCCTCGTGCTGCTGTTCGGCCTGGCCGGTTGCGGCGCCTTTCGCGAGAACCTGGGCCTCACGAAAAAGACGCCGGACGAGTTCGCGGTGGTGAGCCGCGCGCCCCTCGTGCTGCCGCCCAACTACAAACTGCGCCCGCCACGCCCCGGCACACGCCGGCCGCAAGCGGCCGAGCCGGTACAGAAGGCGCGCACCGCGCTCTTCCGTTCGGGCGGCACGCCCGGCCAGGCCCGCGCCGTCACCAGCGGGGACATCGCTTCGGTCGGTGAGACGGCGCTTGTGGACCGGGCCGGCAGCGACGGGGTGGAACCGGACATCCGCCGCATCATCAACGAGGAAGGCGCCTCGCTCGCGGACAAGAATCGTTCGCTGACGGAACGCTTGATCTTCTGGCAGGATCGCGCGGCGCCCGGCAAAATCGTCGACGCGCGGCGCGAAGCGGCGCGGATCCGCGAAACCCAGGCGACGGGACAGGCGCCGACCACCGGCACGACTCCGGTGATCCAACGGCGCAAGAAGGGCCTCCTCGAAGATCTGTTCTAGCAGCCTGTCGGACTTGAGCCGAGTTTCGAGATGAGATTCACTGTCACGGTCTGATTCTCTCCTGCGCGGTGATTTTGTGATGAGCAACTTTCGACAGGTTGACCGGGAGACCAGCTATCTTCTGCCGCCTTCGGTGGACGAATGGCTGCCTGATCGTCATCTGGCGCGCTTCGTGGTCGATGTGCTGGAGCAGCTGGATCTCTCTGCGTTCGTGAAGGCCTATCGTGGTTCGGGCTCGGCGGCGCATCACCCGAGCGTCCTGCTGGGCCTGCTGATCTACGGCTACGCGACGGGGGTGCATTCCAGCCGGAAGCTGGAGCGGGCGAGCTATGATTCGGTGGCCTTCCGCTTCATCGCGGCAAACGACCACCCCGACCACGACACGATCGCCACGTTCCGCCGTCGCTTCCTGCCGCTGATCGAGGGGCTGTTCGTGCAGGTTCTGCTGCTGGCGCGGCAGGCCGGCATGCTGCAACTGGGCACGGTGGCGCTGGACGGGACGAAGATCCATGCCGACGCGAGCCGGCACAGCGCCCTGTCGTGGCAGCGTGCGGGCGAGATCGAAGCCCGGCTGCGGGCCGAGGTGGCGGAGTTGATGGCGTTGGCGGAAGCGGCGGACCGGTCCGAGGTTCCCGACGGCATGAGCGTGCCGGAGGAGCTGGCACGGCGCGAGGACCGGCTGGCGGCGATCGCCGCGGCGAAGGCGGAGATCGAGGCGCGGGCGGCCGAGCGTCATGCGCGGGAGCAGGCGGAGTACGAAGAGAAGCTGGCAGCCCGCGAGGCGAAGGAAACGCGGACCGGCCGCAAGCCGGGCGGGCGGCCACCGAAGCCGCCGGAGCCGGGGCCACGGGCGAAGGACCAGGTCAACCTGACGGACCCGGACTCGCGCATCATGCCGGTGGCCGGCGGCGGCTTCGAGCAGTGCTACAACGCCCAGGCTGCGGTGGCCGCCGGCAGCCTGCTGGTGGTCAGCGCCGACGTGGTGCAGGCGGCGAACGACAAGCAGCAGATCGAACCGACGCTCGAAGCACTCGCCGGCCTGCCGGACGGGCTTGGCGAGGTCGAGACCCTGTTGGCGGACAGCGGCTACTTCAGCCAGGCCAACGTCGAGGCCTGCGGGGAAGCGGAGATCGCGCCGCTGATCGCGCTCGGCCGGGAGCACCACCATCTTTCCTGGCGGGACCGCTTCGCCGAGGCGCCGCCAGCGCCCGAGGATCCGACGCCGCTCGAGGCGATGTGCCATCGCCTGGCCACACCCGAGGGCCGGGCGCTCTACGCGCTTCGCAAGCAGACGCCGGAGCCGGTGTTCGGCATCATCAAATCGGTGATGGGCTTGCGTCAGTTCAGCCTGCGCGGCCTCGACAAGGCGAAGGGGGAATGGACCTTGGCCACGCTCTCCTGGAACATCAAGCGGATGTTCGTCCTCAGCCACGCCTGAACGGGCGGGCCAACCCGCGTTCGCAACTTCATGGGGGTAAATCCATGACATCGACGCCCGCCAAGCCAATCTTACCAATCCTTGCATGCCCGAGTCCGACAGGCTGCTAGGACGCCTCCGTTCCGCCGCCCCTCGGTCGCGCCTATGCCGTCACGCGGCCGTGACCGGCTGGCGGCTTGCGCCCGGGAAGCCGGTCCACATATGAATAACCGGTCACCGGTGGCGTGAAACGAGGCGAAGCGGATGATGACAGGCGTGCGATGGACGGGCGCGGCGGTGGGCCTGGCGGTGGCCGCACTACTCTGGGCCGGCGCTGCCGGCGCCAAGGGTTTGTTCAACCCCGAGACCTATACACTCGACAACGGCTTGCGCCTGCTGGTGATCCCGGACCACCGGGCGCCGGTGGTCAACCACATGGTCTGGTATCCGGTCGGCTCGGGCGACGAGGTGCCCGGCAAGACCGGCATCGCCCATTTTCTCGAGCATTTGATGTTCAAGGGCACGGAGAAGATGGCGCCCGCGGCCTTCTCTAAGATCATCCAGAAGAACGGCGGCAACGACAACGCCTTCACCAGTCTGGACTATACGGGCTATTACCAGAACGTGGCGCGCGACAAACTCGACCTCGTCATGGGGATGGAGGCGGACCGGATGGTCAACCTGCGGCTCGACGAGGAATCGGTGCGCACCGAGCGCAACGTGGTGCTGGAAGAACGGCGCCAGCGGGTGGAGAACAACCCGGGTGCCATCCTCGGCGAGAACATGCGGGCGCTGCAGTTCCTCTCCCACCCCTACGGCATGCCGCTGGTGGGCTGGGAGGCGGAGATCGCCGGTCTGACGCTGGAAGACGCGCTTTCCTTCTACAAGCGCCACTACGCACCGAACAACGCGATCGTCATCGTCGCGGGCGATGTCACCGGCGAAGCGGCGCTAGCGCTCGCCGAGAAACACTACGGGCCGATTCCCCGGCGTGAGCTGGCCCCGAGGGTGCGCCCACCGATGCCGCCGCAACGCGCCGCGCGCCGGGTGGTGGTCGAGGACGCCC
Source organism: uncultured Alphaproteobacteria bacterium (assembly GCA_951812805.1). Classification (GTDB taxonomy): domain Bacteria; phylum Pseudomonadota; class Alphaproteobacteria; genus JASLMY01. The sequence continues at coordinate 320,516 of CATOSZ010000008.1, forward strand.
GCGTTCGCCAGCCGAGCCTGCGCCGCACCTATCTCGCGCCGAGCCGCCGGGCCGGCGCAATCGAACACGCCATGCCGCTGCGCTTCCTCTCGCGGATCCTCGGCGGCGGCAGTACCAGCCGGCTTTACCGCAAGCTGGTTCGCGAGGCGAAGATCGCGACCGGGGCCGGCAGTTGGTACCACGCGATCAGCCACGACGAGACGCAGTTCGGCGTCTGGGCCGCGCCCGTGCCGGGCGGCGAGCTCGAAGGCCTGGAAGACGCCCTGGACGAGGTTCTGGCCGAGGTGGTCGCCGACGGCGTGACCTCGGCGGAGCTCGAGCGCACCCGGAACGAGTTGCTCGCCTCGACCATCTATGCCCGCGACGACATCGGCTCCGGCCCGCGATTCCTGGGCTCGGCGCTCGCCGCCGGCCTGTCGGTCGAGGACGTAGAAAGCTGGCCCGACCAGGTCCGCGCGGTCACCGCGGCGCAGGTGCATGCCGCGGCCCGCCATGTTTTCGATTTGCGTCGCTCGGTCACCGGCTGGCTCCAGGCGCCGGCCCCGGAACCGACGGCGGCGCCGGCACCGGCGAAGGGAGAGACGAAATGAACGCCCGCCCTCTCGCCACCCTCGCCGCAACGTTTATCCTGACACTGGCGCTGGGCCTGACGGCGCCCGCGGCCAACGCGCTCACCGAAATTCAAAAGGTGACGAGCCCGGGCGGCATCACGGCCTGGCTGGTCCGCGAGCCGTCGATCCCGGTGATCTCGCTCAACTTCGCCTTCAAGGGCGGCGGGGCGCTGGATCCGAAGGGCAAGGAGGGGTTGGCCAACCTGGTCTCGGGCCTGCTGGACGAGGGGGCCGGCGAGATGGATTCCCTCGCCTTCCAGACCCGGCTGGAGGAGCTGGCGATCGGCCTCGGCTTCGATGCGGACCGTGACAACTTCTACGGCAACCTCAGGACGCTCAGCCGCAATACCGATGCGGCGTTCGAGTTGCTGCGCCTAGCCTTGACCGAGCCGCGCTTCGATGGGGAACCGATCGAGCGGATTCGCCGGCAGATCGCCGTCAAGCTGACCCGCGACGAAGAAGATCCTGGTACCGTCGCCGCCCGCACCATGTTCAAGCGGATCTTCGGCGCGCATCCCTATTGGCACAGCACCTACGGTACGATTCCCGGTGTCGAGGCCATCGGCCGTGAGGACCTGATCGGCTTCGTCGGCCGTCGGCTCGCGCGGGACAATCTGGTCGTCGCCGCCGTCGGCGACCTGACGGCCGAAGCCCTTGGTGTCTTGCTGGACCGCACCTTCGGCGGCTTGCCGGCGACCTCCATCGCCGCCCGGCTGCCCGAGGCCGCGCCGGCGTTCGACGGCGCGCGGGTCGTCGTCGAAAAGGACGCGGCGCAGAGCAGCATCTACTTCGCCATGCCGGGGCTGAAGCGGGACGATCCCGACTGGTATGCCGCCGTGGTGCTGAACCGCGTTCTCGGCCGGGGCCAGTCGTCGCGCCTGTTCGAGGAGGTGCGGGAGAAACGCGGCCTCGCCTATTCGACCTACAGCTATCTCTCGCCGTTCAGGGCGGGCGGCATCATGGCCGGCGGCGCCGGTACGCAGAACGCCCGGGTGGGGGAAACCCTGGAGGTGATCGGGCGCGAGCTCGTCCGCCTGCGCGAGGACGGCATCACGGTGGAGGAACTGGCCGATTCCATCACCTTCATCAATGGCTCCTTCCCCCTGCGCCTGACCAGCGGGCCGAAGATCGCCCGTATCCTGCTCGGCATGCAGATGAACGGCCTGCCGCGCAACTATCTCGAACGCCGTGCGGCGATTTTCGAGGCGATTACCCGCGAGGACGTCCAGCGTGTCGCTCGTCGGCTGATTCAGCCGGAAAAAATGGTCACCGTCGTCGTCGGTAAACCCGACGGCGTCGAAAGCTCGAAGTAACGCCGGCCTCGCTTCCTGCGCCCCCCGGCAACCTGTTACGGTTTCCCGGTTCCGAATCGATTCAGACGGCCGGGCGCCATGAAGCTTCCCTTCGAGCACGACATCACGAATTGCCTGCAGGAGGCGGTCGGCGAAGGCGGCTTGCCGCACGCCGAGCTGGAAGAAATCCTCGCGCTGACCCTCGCGCCGACAGCGCGCCTGCGCGCCCACCCGCCTGCGTGCCTGGCGATCGCCCGGGAGACGACGGATCTCGCCGTTATCGATGGGCATGCCACGCGCTGGCGACAGCGCTTCGCCCGGATCCTGGTGCTGGGGGTCGGTGGCTCCAGCCTCGGCGCGCGGGTCCTGACCACGGCGCTTCGCCGGGACGGGCCGGAGATCGTCTATCTCGACAACCTCGACATCGCACACGGCACCCTCATCACCCAGGCAGCGGCCGATCCGGGTACGGCCTTCCTGCTGGTCTCCAAGTCGGGCGGCACGCCGGAAACCATGGCGCAGACCCTGCTTGCCGTCGCGGCCGTCGCCGAGGGCGAGGCGGCCGATTTCGCCGGCCGCTTTCTGGCATTGACCGAGCCCGGCGAAGGTCCGCTCCGCCGTCTGGCCGAGGCACACGATATCCCGATCCTGGATCTGGCGCCGGATATCGACGGCCGATTCTCCGTACTGTCGGCCGTCGGCCTGCTGCCGGCCGCCATCGCCGGCGTCGACATTTCCCGCGTCCGCGCGGGCGCCGTCGCCGTGCTGGACGCGGGCCTCGACGGGGAAGGCGCGCCTGCCCTGGGTGCGGCGCTGCAGATCGGCCTGCAACGGGGTCGCGGCATCAGCCAGAGCGTGCTGCTCACCTACGGTGACCGGCTGGCCCCTCTCGCGCTCTGGTACCGTCAACTCTGGGCGGAGAGCCTCGGCAAGGAGGGGCGCGGCACCACACCGATCGACGCGCTCGGCCCGCTCGACCAGCACAGCCAGTTGCAGCTTTGGCTCGACGGGCCCTGGGACAAGGGCTTCACCGTCGTCGGCACGCCGCTCGCCGGGACGGGGCCCCGGCTCGACCGGGTGCGGGCGAAGGCCTTCGGGCTCGACGTGTTGGCCGACCGGCCGCTCGGTGACTTGCTCGACGCCATGCGGCGGGCGACCGGTGCGAGCCTGGCAGAGGCCGGCCGGCCGGTGCGGCGGATCGAGCTTGCGGCCATCGACGAGGCGGCACTCGGCGGTCTGCTCATGCACTTCATGCTGGAAACCCTGATCGCCGCGGATCTGCTGGACGTCGACCCCTTCGGCCAGCCCGCGGTCGAGGCTTCCAAGGTGCGGGCGCGTCAGCGCCTGGCGGAACTCGCGGCGGGCGAGGGGGGACGCACCGGGTCATGACGCTTCGCCGATTGCCCGAAGACACCATCAACCGCATCGCCGCCGGCGAGGTGATCGAGCGCCCGGCGAGCGCGTTGAAGGAGCTGGTCGAAAACGCCCTCGACGCCGAGGCGCGCCATATCGACGCCCTGCTGGTCGACGGCGGGCGGGAGTTGATCCGCGTGACCGACGACGGCCACGGCATGGGCCCCGAGGACATGGTGCTGGCGATCGAGCGCCACGCGACCTCCAAACTGCCCGACGACGACCTGCTGGACATCCGCTGGCTCGGCTTTCGCGGCGAGGCGTTGCCCTCGATCGCCGCGGTCAGTCGACTTTCTATTCTCAGCCGGCTTACGGGCGCCGAGCAGGCCTGGGGCATGGAAATCGTCAACGGCCGGGCGGAGGCGCCCCGCCCCGCGGCCCTGGCGCTCGGTACCCGGATCGAGGCGCGGGAGCTGTTCCGCGCGACGCCGGCCCGCCTCAAGTTCCTGAAGACCGCCCGCACGGAGCTGAACCACGCGAGCGATACCATCCGTCGCCTGGCGCTCGCCCGCCCCGATGTCGGCTTCACCCTCGGCGACGGCGATCGCTCGGTGCTGAAGCTGCCCCCCGCCCCGGGCGAGGGCGAGGCGCGCCGGCTGGAGCGGATTGCCGCCGTGCTCGGCCGTGCCTTTGCCGAAAACGCGATTGCGGTGAACGCCGAACGCGGCCGGCTCCGCCTGTCCGGCCATGTGGCGTTGCCGACCTACAACCGGCCGAACAGCCTGCAACAGCATCTCTTCGTCAACGGTCGGGCGGTGCGCGACCGATTGCTGGTGGGTGCCATCCGCGGCGCCTATTCGGACGTGCTGGCCTCGAACCGGCATGCCGCCGTCGTGCTCTACCTCGACATGCCCGCGGACGAGGTCGACGTCAACGTGCACCCCGCCAAGGCCGAAGTCCGTTTTCGCGAGGCGGGCGAGGTTCGCGGCCTTATCGTTTCGGCGATCCGCCACGCGCTCGCCGGCGCCGGCCATCGCTCCTCGACGACGGTGAGCCAGGCCGCACTGGGCGCCATCCACAGCGGTGGCAATACGCTGCCCTGGGGTCGGCCGAACGCGCCGACCCGGGTCCCCGCCGGCCTGGCCGAAGCCGCCGCCGCCTACCAGGCACCGCCGCCGTCCGAAGCCTGGCGTCTCGCCGGTACCGCGCGGCCGCTGGCGCCCGCCGAGGCGGCCCCCGTCGTGGCGGAGCCGGCGGCGGCCCATCCCCTGGGCGCGGCGCGGGCGCAGCTGCACGGCACCTATGTGGTGGCGCAAACGGCCGACGGCGTCGTCATCGTCGACCAGCACGCCGCGCACGAACGTATCGTCATGGAACGGCTAAAGGCCGAACTCGGCACCAAGGGCGTCGCCCGGCAGATGCTGCTGCTGCCGGAAGTCGTCGAACTCGACCCCGCAGCGGTCGACCGCCTGGCCGGCCGGGCGAGCGAGCTGGCGGAGCTGGGCCTGGTGCTGGAGGCTTTCGGCGAGGGTGCGGTCGTGGTGCGCGAGGTGCCGGCCGCCCTCGGCCAGGCGGACGCGCGCGGGCTGGTGAGTGATCTCGCCGACGAGCTGGCGGAACTCGGCGCGACGTTTGAGCTGAAGGAGCGGCTAGACGAGGTCGTTGCCACCATGGCCTGCCACACCAGCGTGCGCGCCGGCCGCCAGCTTGGCGTCGAGGAAATGAACGCCCTGCTGCGCGACATGGAGAGCACCCCCAACGCCGGCCAGTGCAATCATGGCCGGCCGACCTATGTCGAGCTGAAACTCGCCGACATCGAACGGCTGTTCGGCCGACGATAGAAAGGATCCTTGCGCGTGCGCAAAGCCGATATCGAGACCTTCTTCCAGCGTCTTTCCGAGCAGCACCCCGATCCCCGGGGGGAGCTGAACTACGTCAATCCCTATACGCTGCTGGTCGCCGTCGTGCTGTCGGCGCAGGCGACGGACGTTGGCGTCAACAAGGCGACGGGCCCGCTGTTCGAGGTCGTGCAGACCCCGCAGGGCATGCTCGATCTCGGGGAGGAGAAGCTTCGCCACTACATCCGCACCATCGGTCTCTTCAATTCCAAGGCCAAGAACGTCATCAAGCTCAGTCGGATGCTGCTGGACGAGCACGGCGGCGAGGTGCCGGAAAGCCGCGAGGCATTGGAGGCCCTGCCGGGCGTCGGCCGCAAGACGGCGAACGTCGTCGTCAACATCGCCTTCGGCGAGCCGACGATCGCCGTCGACACCCACGTCTTCCGGGTGTCGAACCGTACCGGCCTCGCCCCCGGCAAGACCCCGCTGGCGGTCGAGACCAAGCTCGACAAGGCGGTGCCGGCGAGCTTCAAGCAGCACGCCCACCACTGGCTGATCCTGCATGGCCGCTACGTCTGCAAGGCCCGCAAGCCGGATTGCCCGAGCTGTGTCGTCTCGGAACTCTGCCGCTTCAAGGGCAAGACGACGGTCGCATAGTTCATCGGTCAGGGCAGCGGAATTTCCCCCTCGCCCTTGTGGGCCTGGTAGGTCGCGGAAAGCTCGCCATAGACGGTGCGGAGCTTCTGGGCCCGGCGTTCCAACGGCGCGCGGGCCGCGTCCGACAGGGCCGCGATGGCCTCGGGCAGCGAGTGGGCCGTCCAGAACGCGTTTCGACGCCGATAGGCGCCGTCGGCGACCGAGAAGACCTCGTCCAGAATCCGCAGGTCGTGGGGAATCGCGAAATCCTCGGCCGTGGACTCGTAGGGGAAGAAGTAATGGAAGTTGTCGAACCCGGCCCAGGTGATGGCCGAGAGGCAGAGCGAGCACGGCTCGTGCGTCGCCAGGAACAGACAGTCGGCCGGTGCCGGACGGGCCGCGGCCGGCAGTTCATGGAACCGCCGTATCGCCGTCATCTCACCGTGCCAAAGCGGGTTCTCCGTCTCCTCGTTGGTGCCGGCGACGACCAGGGAAAGGTCGGCCTTGGCGAGGATCGCCGCGCCGAACACCTTGTCGCCCCGGGCGACGCCGACGCGGGTCAACGGCACGATCTCGTCCTCGATGACGGTGAGCAATCGCTCCGTCATCCTGGCGTCGTCGTCGGGTGGCATGGCAAATCCTCCTGGCGGCCGGCGACGCATCATACACCGAACGTTTCCCAGTCCGCCGGACGCTTGGACGCCCGGCCGGCCTCGCCTATGCTCCCCCCATGAACCGGAACGGCGGGAGGAACGGGACGTGAGCGCGACAAATCAGGCATGGCTGGACTTGGTCGTCGAAGAGGCCCTCGAGCCGGATCTGCCGATCTGCGATCCCCATCACCATCTCTGGGACGTGAAGTATCCCGGCATCCAGGTCGCGGAGCGCTATCTGCTGGACGACATCCTCGACGACATCCGCCAGGGCGGCCACAACGTCGTCTCCACGGTGTTCATCGAGGCCGCCGCCATGTACGGCGCCGATGTGGCGGCGGAACGCGCGCCGATCGGCGAGGTCGAGTTCGCCAACGGCATCGCCGCGATGAGCGCGTCCGGCCTCTACGGGCCGACGCGGGTCGCCGCCGGCATCGTCGGCCATGCCGACCTGATGCGGGGCGACGGCGCGAAGGCGATCCTGGAAGCCCAGATCCAGGCCGGCTGCGGCCGCTTCAAGGGCATCCGCCACAGCGCCAGCTGGGTCGAAACCGACGCGGCGCACAACGCGATCTGCGATCCGCCCGAGCATCTCTTTGCGCAGGCCCCGTTTCGGGAGGGCTTCAAGCATCTGGCGCCGCTCGGCCTCAGTTTCGAGACCTGGCTCTACCATCCCCAGCTCGACGATGTGCCGCCGCTCGCCGCGGCCTTTCCCGATACGGTGATGATCCTGAATCATTTCGGCGGCCCCTTGGGCGTCGGGCCCTATGCCGGCAAGGCGGACGAGATCTTCGAGGCCTGGAAACCGAAGATCGACGCCATCGCCGCCCATCCCAATGTCCATGCCAAGCTCGGCGGCATCAACATGCGGGTGAACGGCTTCGACTGGCACGAGCGGGACCGGCCGCCCGGCTCCGCGGAATTGGCCGAGGCCACCCGGCGTTGGTACGACCATACGATTCAAGCCTTCGGGCCCGAACGCTGCCTGTTCGAGAGCAATTTTCCCGTCGACAAGGTGACCTGTTCTTACGGCGTGCTATGGAACTGCTTCAAGCGGATTGCCGCCGGTTGTTCGGCGGCGGAAAAGGCGGCGTTGTTCCACGACACCGCGGCCCGGGTCTATCGACTGGGCGACAAGTAGGAACTCGATTCATGGTGAGACTGTCCGACCTTTCCGAGATAGACGCGGACTCCTTGCGCGGCATCCCGTGCGAGGCCTTCGCGACGACCCCCTGGGTGGCGGGCCCGCCGTTGGCGGAACGCCGCGTCGCCCTGGTGACGACGGCCGGGCTGCTGCCCAAGGGTCAGAAGACCTTCGCGCTGTCGGATGCGAGCTTCCGGGCGATCTCCGGCGCTACGGACGGCGCCGACCTGTTGATGGGCCATACCTCGATCAACTTCGACCGCACCGGCTTCCAGGACGACGTGAACGTCGTCTTCCCGATCGACCGCCTGCGCGAGCTGGCGGCGTCCGGTGACATCGGAAGTGTCGCCGACATTCATTACAGCTTCATGGGCGCGGCGATCCGCCCGCATCAGCTGGAAGCGACGGCGCGGGAGGCGGCGGGGCTGCTGAAGGAGGACCAGGTCAACGCCGTCCTGCTCTGTCCCGTCTGACCCAACTGCACGACCGCCGTGAGCGGTCTTGCGCATTATCTCGAAGACGAAGGCATCGCCACCGTCGCCATCGCCCTGGTGCGCGAGCATGTCGAGGTCATTCGGCCGCCTCGCGCGCTGTGGGTTCCCTTCGAGTGTGAATCGGCATGCAAAACTGACCCACTTTGGTGGGTTATGAGCGGTAAGAATTGACCCACCTGGAACGCTAGCATCCGCACGGAACAGTGCGGAGGAAAGAGCAGGTGGTATTGATGGAAAGCGTATTGAAGATCCGACGTTGGATATTACGGGAGGGTCGGAGTATCCGATCTGTATCTCGTCAGACTGGTTTGTCGCGGAACACGATTAAGAAGTATCTGAAGGACGGCGATCCACCGAGCTATCAGCGGCGCGTTTCACCCGTCCGGCGTAAGCTTAGCGATGGCTTCGCCAGCCGGCTTCGGGCGCTCTTTGAGCAGGACCTGGGGCGCCCGCGCCGTGAGCGCCGGACGGCCAAGAAGCTTTATGAGCAGCTTGTGTCGGAAGGCTATAGCGGATCCTACTCGACGGTTCAGAGGTTTGTCCGCGACCTGAAGCGTTCTGGCGCCGGATCGGGGGATGCGTTCATTCCGTTGCACTTTACGGCAGGTGACGCGCTCCAGTTTGACTGGAGCACGGAATACGCTGTCCTGGGCGGTGTCGAGCAGAAGGTAAAGGTTGCCCACTTCCGCCTATGTCATAGCCGCAAGCCCTTTGTTGTTGCCTATCCCAGCGAATCTCAGGAGATGGTGCTGGACGCCTTTGCACGGGCGATGTCTTTCTATGGCGGCGTACCGCGCCGGGTGATCATCGACAACCCCAAGACGATGGTAACCTATGTTTCGCGCTCTAAGGACCGTGTGTTCCATCCGCGCTTTCTGGCGTTGATGAACCACTATGTGATGGAACCGGTTGCTTGCACACCCGCGGCGGGGTGGGAGAAGGGTCAGATTGAGAACCAGGTTGGGTTCCTGCGGGGACAGCTGTTTGCGCCCAAGCCCGCCTTTGACGATCTGGATGCGCTGAACGGCTGGTTGCGTCTGCGCTGCGAGGAATTGGCGAATCGCGCCCACCCCGAACAATCGGATCGCAAGATCTCGGACGTGTTCGCAGACGAGTGCGCCGAACTGCGTCCCCTGGGCCGGGCTTTTGACGGCTATGTTGAGAAGGCCGCTCGTGTCCGCTCTACCTGTCTGGTCCAATATGCCACCAATCGCTATAGCGTCCCCTCCCGGTTCGCCGGGGAGCTTGTCTCTCTGCGCGCCTATGCGGACCGGATCGTGGTTGTGTCAGGGCAGAATGTGATTGCCGAGCACAAGCGCCGCTTTACCCGCAACGCCAGCTATTTCGAGCCCTGGCATTACCTGCCCCTACTCGACCGCAAGCCCGGCGCGCTGAGAGATGGCGCGCCCTTTGTGGGTTGGCAATTGCCTGAGGCGATGCACCGGGTCAGGGCGCATTACATGGCCGGCAAAGGCGGGGACCGGGAGTTTGTCGATCTGCTCCTGCTGGCCCAGGATCACGGGATCGAGGTGGTCGAGATAGCCTGTGAACTGGCCGTGGAGCAGAACACGCTGCGCCTTCCGGCCATCATCAATCTGATCAACCAACTGGTGGAGCCGGTCATCGCGCCATGGGGCGAGAGCCACGCCTATCCGCAACTGACCTTGCGGCCCGAAGCGGACTGCAAGCGCTATGAGACGCTGTGCGTTGCCGGGGAGGCCGTCGCATGAAAGCTTTGATAGACCAACTGATCGCCCTGAGGCTGTATGGAATGGCGGCTTGCGCCGAAGCTTTGCTGGCCGCGCGCAAGCCGCCAAGTCTGACCACTGCGATAAAGCAACTGATCGACGCCGAGACTGTAGAGCGCCGGGTGCGCTCTATCCAGCACCAAATGCGGGCCTCGAAGTTCCCCCACCATAAGGACTTCGCCACTTTCGATTACGGCCTAGCCGCCGTCACCCAAGCGCAAATCGACCCCTTCTGCTCAGGGCAGTTCACCCAGGAGGCCCACAACCTCATTCTGGTGGGCGGAACCGGTACGGGCAAAACCCACATCGCCATTGCTCTGGGGACGCTGTTGATCAATCAGGGAAAGAAGGTCCGTTTCTTCAACGCCGTCGATCTGATCAATGCGCTGATCAAGGAACAGGCCGAAGGCAACGCCGGCAAGATCATCCGGCAACTGACGGCCATGGATTGCGTCATCATCGACGAACTGGGCTATATCCCATTCCCCAAATCCGGCGGTGCGCTCTTGTTCCACCTGATCAGCAAACTCTATGAGAAGACCAGCGTCATCATCACCACCAATCTGGAGTTCGGGGAATGGGTCTCCGTCTTCGGAGATGCAAAAATGACAACCGCGTTGCTGGATCGTGTAACGCATCACTGCGCAATCATCGAAACAGGCAACATGTCTTACCGCTTCGCACAAAGCAAACAGCGACGACAAAAGTAGCCGCCCTGTAAGCAAAGCCCCAGGCTGATCCGCTATATGGAGCCAATCAGCCTGGGGGCTTTCATCGCAAAGGCGGGCAAATCAAAACGGGTCCTGTACAGATTGTTCTGCAAAAGGGGTTTCGTAGCTGGGGCACAAGTCCGGGCCGATGGGGTGGATGAGCTGCCTCCGGCTGGTCCGGGCTCTCGCGATCGAAATCCATGAGGACTGGCTGGATGCCAACCGCTAGCTCAACATGATCCATCTCAAGGAGAGCAAAAGCGAACGCATCCAGAAAGCCGCCTGACGGCGGCTCGGCATGCCTGGCGCTCCGAGCAATCGAAATCTCCGCGCCAGGCATGCCGGTGGCCCTCATCGGCAGCCATGACAAACTTGCAGAACAGTCTGGACACTACTTCAAAAGCTCATTGCCACTTCAAGAACCCCACCTGATCCCCACGTTCCGCCGCCGGCCCGGTTGTCCCGGTGGGCCCACAGGCCCCTCCCACGCGGCTTCGCTCCGCGTAACGCAAAGCGCTACACGAAGCCGCGCGGGGCCCTCCCGTGGACTACCGGGACAACCTCCGTCGAAGCAAGGGGGGGGGTCAATTTTGCACGCCGATAGGGGGTCAGAATTAAATGCTGATTGACACCCTTCGAGCTCGGCCGGCCTTACGGCGCGCCGAACGACCCGGAGTTCCAGCGCGCGGTGGTGCGCGCCGCCCTCGACCTGCTGGTGCGCGACGACGGACCGGTGCTGTTGGCGGACTACCCTCAGGACGCGCCGGCCCGGGCGGCGGGCGACGAGGCGAGCGACGGCTGGGTCTGTCCGATCGCCCTGCCGCGCCCCAAGCCGGTCGAGGCCGGCGACCTGGCCTCGACCCTGGTCGCAGAAATCGGCCAGCTCGATCCCTGGTATGCGCTGGCGCTGGAGACGCGCGGGCGCAGCACTTTCGGCCTGTCGAACCGGCCGGTCGAGGACGTCGCGCGCTTCGCCGCGGCCTTCGCCGAAGGCGCGCCCGAGGACCGGGAGTTCGCGACCCAGCGGGCGGAACAGCTCAAGCTCGCCTTCGAGGACCTCAGGGCCTGGTACCAGGAGGCCGCCGCCGCCCGGCCCGGCGGTGCGACGTCGCGGGACCTGGCGGACTGGTTCTGGGGTGAGACGGCCATGGGTACGAGCCTGTTGCGGATCGCCCGGCACTTGGAACAGGGCGGCGACGAGGTCCTCGCCCGGACCGCGACGCAGTTCCTAATTCCCCGCTCCCAGCGCCATCGCCTCGAGGGCGAGGTCTGACGGCAACGACCACCCGAGGAGACCGCGCATGGATCTCGACGCCCTGCTCGCCGACAACCCGTTCTGCCGCAAGGTCGGCATCAAATATCCGATCGCGCAGGCGGGCATGTTCCAGGTCGCCTACGGGCGCCTGGCCGGCGCCGTCTCCGCGGCCGGCGGCCTCGGCGTCATCGGCTCCGCCTTCATGAGCGGCGACGAGCTGCGCCGCGAGATCCGCATCGCGCGCGAGATGACCGACAAGCCGATCGGCGTCGATATCCTCTTCGCCCGCGTCAAGGCAGCCGACGGACAGGCCGCCGCCTATACCGAACAGGTCGCCGAGCACATCGAGGTGACGCTGGCCGAGGACGTACAGGTGCTGGTCTCCGGCCTCGGCAACCCGGCCGAGGTGATCCCGGCGGCGCAGGCCAAGGGCATGACGGTGATGGCCCTGGTCGGCACGTCGCGCCAGGCAGCCCGCGTCGCCGAGGCGGGCGTCGACCTGGTGATCGCCTCGGGCCATGAAGGCGGCGGCCATGTCGGGCGGGTCGGCACCATGGCGCTGGTGCCCAAGGTGGTCGACACGGTCGACGTGCCCGTGCTGGCGGCGGGCGGGCTGGTCGACGGACGGGGCCTGTTGGCGGCGCTGTCGCTCGGTGCGGCGGGCGTGTGGATGGGCACCCGCTTCATCGCGACGGAAGAGGCGCGCGGCCATATCAACTACAAGAACCGCATCGCCGCAATCGACGAGGACGGCACCATCGTCTCCCTCGCCAACTCCGGCAAGCCGAACCGGATGATCCGCAACGGTTTCACCGCCGCCTGGGAGGGCCGCGAGGACGAGATTCTGCCCTACCCCCGCCAAATGATCGAAGTCGGCGCGCCGGCGAGCCACCAGGGCCGCATCGAGGGCGACGTCGAGAACGGCATCCTGGCCGCCGGCCAGGGCTCGGGCCTGATCCACGACGTGCCGCCCGCGGGCGAAATCGTGCACCGCATCATGGCGGAAATGGCGACCGCGCTCCGCCCGTTGGGGGCCGCGTTCGGCTGAAGATGCTGGCACGGTGTTGGGGCCGACAATATCCGTTGAGCTTGAATGTTCCCCTGGGTTGGCGAGGCGGGCATTGCCGCGCGCCATCGTCATTCTTGCCGGCACGGACGATCTACCGTTTCAAACAGTTGGAAGAACGGACCCCGGTGTCGAGGTGTAAGGTAACGCGCCAATTCGGCAGGCAGGGGACGGGTCGAAAAGTAGTAGACGTAGTCGTACCAGTGCCACCAGTCGGTCAGGCGCGTGGTTTCGTCGGAGCCGCAACGGACCGCTTCGAGCAGGGCGCCGAGCACCGCCGGCGCGATGCTGGTGCCGCGGTCCTCGAGCGAAGGTTCGGTGAACGATAGCGGTGTCGCGCCATGGAACATTATGGGCGAGAAAGCCGATCGCTCGATTACGGCATAATTCACCGATTGGAAGTGAAAGACATTCCGGCGACCGTTGTCCGCATCGATCCAGCCCAGATTGTCGAACACTGGCAGAAGGGTAACCGGGGCAAAAGGCCGGGCCTGGGGACGGGGGGATCTGGCCTGGGTATAGGGGTGAGTCTCAACGGCCACATCTTGTGAGGCTTCCGCGTCAAGTGACCAGATATCGATGTTCGCGGCGGGAGGTCTGTGATTCGATCCCGTCATGGCCGAATCGCTTCCGGATCTCGACGATCTTGATGTCGCCGCCCTGAAGGCGCTGGTTCTGACGCTGCTTGAGGAGCAGGCGGCCCTGCGTGCCGAGAACGCGACATTGCGCGAAGAGATCCGCCGTCTCAAAGGCCTTTCCGGGCCACCGGATATCAAGCCGAGCGGCATGGACAAGCAGGCCGTATCCCGGGGCCGGACGGGGCGGAAGGCGGGACGGCGGGCCAAGAAGGGCCGGGTTCCCATCGACGAGAGGCGGATCGTCCGGGCCGCCGTGCCGGCGGGCTCGCGCTTCAAGGGCTATGAAGACTATCTGGTTCAGGACCTGCTCTGCCGGCCGAACACTGTCCTGTTACGCCGCGAGCGCTGGCTGACGCCCGAGGGGGCCACGATCGTGGCGCCGCTGCCGGCGGGGACGCGCGGCCACTTCGGCCCGGCGCTCAGGCGTTTCGTGCTGGCGCTCTATCATGGCGGCCAGACCAGCGCGGAGCGCTTGGCGCGGCTCTTGGACGACCTCGGCATCAAGATCTCCAAGCGCCAGGTGGTGCGGTTGTTGAACGAGGGCCATGACGGCTTCGTCGCCGAGGGCGAGGCGGTGCTGCGCGCCGGCCTGGAGACGGCGCCCTGGATCAGCGTCGACGATACCGGCGCCCGCCACGCCAACCGCAACGGGGTGACGAGCGGGATCGGCAACGACGCCTTCGCTTGGTTCGCCACGACGTTTTCCAAGAGCCGCTTGAACTTCCTGGAACGGCTGCGGGCCGGCCACGCGGACTATGTGCTCAATGCCGCCGCCTTCGCCTACATGGCCGAGCGCGACCTGGCCGCATCGGTGATCGCCCGTCTGGCCGAGGGCTGCCCGCGGCGCTTCACCAACGAAGATGCCTGGCTGGCCCACCTGGGGCGGCTCGCCATCACCGGGCACGGGGACGGGCGCGGGGCCGCGCGGACCGCCACCGAGGGGGCGCTGTGGGGCGCCATCGCCGCGCACGGCCTGCTCAGGGGCACGGCCGCGGGCGCCTGCGTCGTCCTGAGTGACGATGCTGGCCAGTTCAACGTCGGCCGCCACGCGCTCTGCTGGGTCCATGCGGAGCGCTTGATCCACAAGCTGATGACCTTCTCCCGGAGCCAGCGGCGCGAGAAGGAACACATCCAGGCACGGCTCTGGCAACTCTACGCCGATCTCAAAGCCTATCGCGAAAGGCCGGCGCCAGGACGGCGGGCCCACCTGGCATGCCGCTTCGATGCGCTCTTCGCGACCAAGACCGGATTCCTCCGCCTCGACCGGCTCCTGGCTCGCCTGCATGCCAACCGCGACGAACTGCTCGTCGTCCTCGACCGCCCGGAGGTCCCGCTCAACACCAACGGCGCGGAACGCGACATCCGCGCCATGGTCACAAGGCGAAAATTCTCCGGCGGCACACGCTCCGAGGACGGCAAGCAGGCCCGAGACACATTCCTCGGCCTCTACAAGACCTGCCAGAAACTTGGCCTCTCCTTCTGGGATTATCTCGGCGACCGCCTCAAGGTCCCCGGCGCCCCACCCGTGCCCCCACTGCCGATCCTCGTCAGACAACGCTGCATCGAAATGGCTTGACCGCCCGGGGTTTTGCCCCTGTTACGCAGAAGGCGTGAGCCGACTTTGATGTCTTCCATGCTTTCTAGGAGTTGGGAGACGTCTTCCCCTTGTTGCATCCAGTCTGGGATTATGGCCGCGGAGCGTGCGGAGACAGCAAGAAGCAGTACCAGGACCGCAACTCTGATCGTCCGGCGATCTCCGCAAAACCGGCAAGAACACAGAAATAGAAGTGATGCGATAACGGGCAATCGTATATTGGTCAGGAATACCCCTAGAAACCAACGAGGTGCCAACAAGGAAAGTATCGATACTATTGTGATGGAAGGAAGCAACATCCGATTAAAGGTAAGGTATCGTGAGCGTCGCAATCCAAAAACCACAAACACGATAATGAAGATCAGGAATGCGATATCAAGCCATAAATTCAATTGGAAGACCGGTGAGATCAAAGATAGGGCTCGTGTTCCCCAGCCGCCAAAGTCCAACGGAATTCCAGTATGCGTGGACCTCACGGTCAAGAATAAGACTAATGGAATGGCAAGTTGTAGGCCAAGGATTCCAAAAATCACTGCCGCCTTCTTATGG
>CATOSZ010000009.1:0-67500 GCA_951812805.1 uncultured Alphaproteobacteria bacterium
GGCGCCCGCCACGCCAACCGCAACGGGGTGACGAGCGGGATCGGCAACGACGCCTTCGCTTGGTTCGCCACGACGTTTTCCAAGAGCCGCTTGAACTTCCTGGAACGGCTGCGGGCCGGCCACGCGGACTATGTGCTCAATGCCGCCGCCTTCGCCTACATGGCCGAGCGCGACCTGGCCGCATCGGTGATCGCCCGTCTGGCCGAGGGCTGCCCGCGGCGCTTCACCAACGAAGATGCCTGGCTGGCCCACCTGGGGCGGCTCGCCATCACCGGGCACGGGGACGGGCGCGGGGCCGCGCGGACCGCCACCGAGGGGGCGCTGTGGGGCGCCATCGCCGCGCACGGCCTGCTCAGGGGCACGGCCGCGGGCGCCTGCGTCGTCCTGAGTGACGATGCTGGCCAGTTCAACGTCGGCCGCCACGCGCTCTGCTGGGTCCATGCGGAGCGCTTGATCCACAAGCTGATGACCTTCTCCCGGAGCCAGCGGCGCGAGAAGGAACACATCCAGGCACGGCTCTGGCAACTCTACGCCGATCTCAAAGCCTATCGCGAAAGGCCGGCGCCAGGACGGCGGGCCCACCTGGCATGCCGCTTCGATGCGCTCTTCGCGACCAAGACCGGATTCCTCCGCCTCGACCGGCTCCTGGCTCGCCTGCATGCCAACCGCGACGAACTGCTCGTCGTCCTCGACCGCCCGGAGGTCCCGCTCAACACCAACGGCGCGGAACGCGACATCCGCGCCATGGTCACAAGGCGAAAATTCTCCGGCGGCACACGCTCCGAGGACGGCAAGCAGGCCCGAGACACATTCCTCGGCCTCTACAAGACCTGCCAGAAACTTGGCCTCTCCTTCTGGGATTATCTCGGCGACCGCCTCAAGGTCCCCGGCGCCCCACCCGTGCCCCCACTGCCGATCCTCGTCAGACAACGCTGCATCGAAATGGCTTGACCGCCCGGGGTTTTGCCCCTGTTACCAATGTACGGCAATACACAAAAAGTGTACGGAAAATACGGACTTTGTACACAATTGTTGTACAGAAAAACCGGATTTGTACACAAACAATGTACGCCGTACACAAATAATGCCGACTCTAGAGCCACGGAACACATACGATGTACGCCGCAACACAAATGATGTACGGCGATACACAAAAAGTGTACGCCCTAAACCGACCCGGGACACAAACTATGTACGCCGTACACAAACAATGCCGGCCCTCACGTGACCTGACACAACCTGTGTCTCGGTCAAAGATCGGTCCAGGACAGCCGCGATGAACTCCATCGGCCAGATGGCGAGCGCCGCCTACTACCTTCAGAGCCAGGCCTCCCACCGTTCCCCCGCCGAGTATTACATCGCCGGCAAGGAGCCGAACGGCGCCTGGGTCAATCCCACCGGGATGTTCGACCTCCCCGACGGCGGCGCCATCGACCCCCGCGACTTCGAGCGCCTGCACGCCGGCTTCTCGCCCGATGGGCTCACGTCGCTTACCCGTAACGCCGGCTCGCCGGACCGCTCCCCCGGCTTCGACATGACCTTCTCCGCCGACAAGTCCATCTCCGCGCTCTGGGCCCTCTCCCCGCCCGAGACCCGCGAGACGATCGAGGCGCTCGCCGTCGAGGCGGCACGGGTCGCCCTGCAAGAGACCGTGCTGCGGCACTGCGCCACGACGCGGCTGCGAGTCAACGGTGAAATCGAGATCCACGCCGCCGACCTCATGGGCGCCACCTTCCTGCACCGCACCAGTCGCGAGAACGATCCCCAGCTGCATGTCCATTGCCCGATCTTCAACATCGCCCGCACCCATTCCGACGGCAGGTTCCGCGCCCACCACCAGTATCCCGTCTATGCCTGGGGCAAGGCCGCCGGCGCGCTCTTTCGGGCGCATCTGGCGCATGGCCTGCAACGCGAACTCGGCGTCGCCATGGAGCGCCACGACGAGGGCGGGCGCTTCACCCGGGTCAAGGTGGGCGAGGAGATCGCCGAGCACTGGAACAGCCTGCTTGCGCACTGGTCCAAGCGGCGGCGCCAGATCGTGGCGCTGGCCGGCGAGCTCGGCATCGCCGCCACCGGCGATGCGCGGGGCATGCAGCGGGCGACCTTGATCACGCGCGCCCGCAAACACCATGGCGTCACCACCGGGGACGACTGCCAGCGCTGGCGCGAGGAGGCACAATTCCTCGGGGTGACGGTGGAAGCGCTCCAGGCGGCCCAAACGGCGGTGACGCCGGAGCCGGAGGCGGCGGGGGACGAAGCGCGGCTGCGCGCGCTCGCCGCCGAGCTCGAGGCCCTGCCGGGGGAATTGACGCGCCAGGAGGCGGTGTTCCGTCTGCCCGACCTGGTCGAGGCCGTCGCCATCGCCAGCGCCACCACCGGCTCGCCCGCGGCGATCTCCACCGCCGTGCAGCGGCTGCTCCGTGATTCCCGCGTGGTGGCGCTCGAAAAGCCCCAGACCAGCGCCGAGGCCCGCGCCGGCATGGCCCATACCCGGCGCTACTCGACACGGAGCACGCTGGAGATGGAACGGGCCGTCCGCGACACCGCCGCACGGTTGGCCCGGGACAGCACCGGCGGAGTCGGGCAAGCCGCCATCGAGGCCAAGCTCGCCCGGCTCGGCGAACAGGGCTATCCCTTGAGCGGGGAACAGAGCCGCGCCATCCGTCATCTCGCCGGGGCCGGGCGGATCGCCATCGTCGAGGGCGCGGCGGGGAGTGGCAAGACCACCACGCTGCGCCCGCTCGCCGACCTGCACCGCGAACAGGGCCGCACCATCCTCCCCGCCGCGATTGCCTGGCGCACCGCCGTGGCGCTCGGCGACGATCTCGGCGCCCGGCCCTTCGCGGTCGACAAGATGTTGAAGCTGGCGGCGCGGGGCGCGCTTACCGTCGACGCCGATACCGTCATCGTGCTGGACGAGGCGGGGCTCCTGTCGACCCGGCAGATGCATCACGTCCTGCGCCTCGCCGAGGCCACCGGCGCCGCCCTGGTGCTGGCCGGCGACACCCAACAGCAGCAGCCCGTGGAGGCCGGGCCGGGGCTGCGCCTGGCGCGCGAGGCCGTCGGCTCGGTGCGGGTCGACAAGATCCGCCGCCAGAAGGCCGATATCGAGGATGTTCTGGTCCAGGGGCACGGGCTAAACGTCGAGACCGCCCGCCTGCGCGCCGCCATGATGCCGACGGCCGAGGCGGCGGCAACCATCGCCGCCTGGGAGGCGCGGGACGACAAGCCCGAGATCACGCCGTGGCAGGTCGCCGTTTCCGAAGCCTTCCGTGACGGCGCGGCGGAAACGGCGATCGAGGCATTGCACGCGCGCGGGCGCTTCCATCTCGGCCACGACGAGACCGCCACCCTGGAACGGCTGGTCGCCGACTGGGCGGGGCATGTGGCGCGCCATCCCGGGGCCGCCACCGTGGTGCTGGCCCGCAGCCATGCCGAGCGCCGCGCCCCCTCGGCCCTGATGCGCGAGCGGCTGCTCGGGCCGGACCGCGCGCCGGGCGTCGTCGTCGAGGTCGCGGGCGGTGCTGGGGGCAGCGCACGGGGCGGGACCGGGGGCGGCACACGGGACAACACGGCGGTGTTGGAGATCGCGCCGGGGGACCGGCTGCGGATCGGCGCGACACAGTGGGACAAACAGCTCTTCAACGGCACCGTCGTCATCGTCGATACCGTGCGCGCCGTGCCGCAAGCGGGCGGCGGCCGCCCCGCCGCCTTTATCGAGGGGCATCTGGAGAACGGCCGCAAGGTCGCCTTCCGCCACGACGAGATCCGCGACTACCGGGGCCAGGTCCGGCTCGATCACGGCTATGCGCTGACCATCGCCGCGGCCCAGGGCTTGACCGTGGACCGGGCCTTCCTGCTGGCCGACGCGGCGCCGGCGCGCGAGACGATCTATCCCGCCGCCACCCGTCACCGCGAACGCCTGGACATCTACGTCAACCGCCAGCCGCTCAATCAGCGCATTCTCGAGGACCGGGCCGAGGATGCCCGCGACCAACCGGTCAGCGCGGCCGAGGTCCGCGCCCATCTGGCCCGGCTCTGGTCGCGCGGCGGCGAGAAGGAGGCCGCCTCGGACCATCTCTCGGAAGCGCAACGCGACCTCTTCGTGGAACCCCCTGCGGGGGAGAGGCGCCCCGGCGACGAGGCCGGACCCCGGCCCCGGCCCCAGACCGCGGAGGGCAACGTCGTCGCCCGGCTCGACCGGCAGGTCCGCCAGCGCGCCGTGCTCTGGCGCCATGGCGCGGCGGCCGGCCGGCTCGACGGCGAGCTCGCCTCGCTCGCCGCCGGCTACGAACGCTACCGGGCGCGCCGGGCGGGGGAGGGCGACGACATCGTGCGGGAACCGGGCTTCGGCGCGCTGCTGGCGCGCCACCGGCGCCTGCTCGGCGAACTCGCGCCGTTCCGCGAGGGCGGGCGCGACTTCGCCGCGCTGCGCGCCGCCTGGCCCCGGTTGGCGCCCCAGGCGCTGCGGGCGTTCGAGTTGCAATACGAACGGGCGGCGGGCTTCCGTGACGACGTCATCGAAGCGGCCACCACCGAGGCCGCCACGCGGGCAATGGATAGCGAGACCAGGAGGCACGAGATGACGCAAGAACCAGGGAATACCGGGCGGACGGCAGCGGACGACGAACGGCGCCAGGAGATCGGCGGGGAACCCGGGATCGACCCCGGGGCGCCACCGGAGCCGATGGGTGAGCCGGCCATTTCGCCGGAGACCCGCCAGCGCCTTCAGGAGACCCAGCGCGCCGTCAGGGCCCACGTCCAGGCGGCGACGGCCGCGGGCCTCTCCCCTTACGTCTATCCGGGCCACGAGGCCGTGATCGCCCGCTACGAGGCTCTCCTGGCGCTCGCCGACCTGCCCGATGCCCTTCGCCCGCGAATCGAAACCGTGCTGCAAGGCTACCGGGACGGCCGCCCGATATCGGGCCCGGACCCGGAGGCGCCCCGGAACGAGGTGCCGGCGCCCGCCGCGCCGCCCGTCGAGCCGGCCCCCGTCGAGCCGCCCGGGCCCTCGGCGGAAGAGCGCTACGCCGCCCTGGCGGGCGAGTGGAACGCGCTTCTGGAAGCCGCGGAGCGCGAGGAACGGCATATCTTCGAGACGAACGGCCACGTGCCGCTGCTCGCGCGGGTGCGCGACCTCGTCGACCAGCCCGGTCTCACCGCCGCCCACCGCGAGACCCTCCAGGGCCTCCTCGCCGCCGCCGGGCGTGATCGTGATGCCGCTGCCCAGGTCGGCCAAATGCCGGCTCGCACCGCCCATTTGACCGAACGCTTCCAGATGCTCGAAGCCCAAGCCCGTCAGGCCGGGCACTATCTCCCCGCCACCGCCGGCTATGCCGCGTGGAAACGCCAGGCCCTGGATCTGATCCGCGATGTCCACGCCGCGCTCGCCGATCCCGACGCGGCCCGCCACATCGCCCGCCACGACACAGGGGCTCCCGGGCAAGATCTCCGTCCCAGGCTTCTGCCTCTCCTGCTCGCCGTCGCCAACAGCGATCCCCACGATCCCTGGAACCGGGCGATGGGGAATATGATGAACACCTACGCCCTCGAACAGGGCTTCGCCAAAGGCCCCGACACGCTACGGAACCACTACCGCCTGTTCGACGTCCATCTCGACAGCCTCGTCGAGCACCATGGCCCGCGCGCCGATCATCCCCATGTCGACGACCGCCAGGCCGCACTCGCCCATATCGACGACATCGCCGCCGGCCTGGAAGCCCACCGCGCCGCCGGCGAGAAGGGTCGATAGGCCGCGCGCCAAAGTGGAACCCTGCTTGCCGAACTCCCGCGCTACGGCGAATGGCGCGACAGTTCCGTCCAGGTTCTGGCGCGGGCCAACCGGATCCTCGAAAGCCATAACATCTACGCCCATCACCTCGACGACGGCCACCGGCCCGCCACGGACCGGCTGCGGCGCGCCGCCGCGCCCCTCGCCGCCCTGCTACACGCGGCCCAGGGTGAATTAGAAGACCGCCAGGGCCATGTCATGAGCACCACCTATTTCGCCACCGATATCCCGAAGACCGCCGCCGGGCTCGACGATCCCGATCCCGCCCGGCGCGGAGAGGCGCGAAACAAACTCGACCGGGACATCGCCTACGCCGTCGAGCGCCATGGGCCGCGCGAGGAACAGACGCTCCAACACGAACAGGAGATCAGCCGGGGGATGAGCATTGGGATGTAGAGCGACAGCGCTTTATCCGCCGAGGGTCCTGCGGTGACCCGTCATCAGAACAATCTGACGAAGCTCAGTTCGCCGTAGGTTCGCTCGTAGTCGTGCAGCTGGGCGTTGGAGGCGCGATCCTCGCGCACCAGCGACAGCCGCGGGCTGAAGCCCCATAGAGTAAACGCCCGGTGATGGACGCTCAGTCGGAAGACGCGGGTCGTGTCCCTGCGCGATCGCCCACTCTCGGTGAACGGATACCAATCGCCCTCGTAGCCGGTCCGGCGCAACGCGGCGCTGCCGCCCAATGTGAAGCCCCAGGGCAGCGCCGCCGTCAGCCCCGCTTGCACCCAATGGCCGTCGTTGCGCTGCCGTCGGCGCTCCGGCCGCTCCCGCCACCAGCCCGCCCGCAGATCCGCCCGCAGCGTCGGCGTCAGCAGATAACTCCCCCCCAGCGAGACATCCATCACCGGGCCCTCGAGATCGGGGCTCTCGTCGTACTTCCGGTCGAACCAGGAGGCCCGCAGGCTGGCCGTCATCCGTCGCGTCAGCCGGCGATGGCCCTCGAAGCGCAGGCCGAGGTCGCGATAGTAGGGATCGTCGGCAAGCCAGTTCTGGCGCACCGTCGCCAGCAGGCTCGCCTCGGTGTCGTCGTCGATCAGCCAGCGTGGCCCCGTATGGGCCTCGAGCGTCATGCGGTCGAATTCACCGCCGCGGTACTCGCGCCGCGATACGTCCGCTCCGGCACGCCAGCGCCAGCGGTCGTTCAGCGGATACTGGTATTCGCCCCCGGCCCACACCAAGACGCCGATACCCGACTTCGGCGCCGTCTCGTAGGTAAACGGCAGACGACCGTAGGCCGTGTCGATCCAGATCGTCCGATTGTCCGATGCCGCCGAGACGTTACTGTCCGGCGCCAGCGCGAAGCCGAGATTGAGGCTCCAGCGCTTGCGTGCGCGGATCTCCGCCAGAAGGCGATTGACGTTGTGAACCACCGCCGCCGGTGGCTTGCCTGCCAGCACGCGCTCGAAATGCTCTTTCGCGGGATCGTCCTCGCCCTTCAGGAAGAAGGCGCGGGCCAGCTCCAGGCGCACCCGCACCAGGGCCGGACGACGCACCAGAAGCGCCCGGAAGGCCGCGATCGCCTCGGCCAGCAGCGCCTCGCACTTCGCCTCCGCCAAATCCGGTCCTTGCTGCGGATTTCGGTAGTTCCGGACGGCGGTTTCAGTAAGTCCTGGCCACCGATTTCATAAAGTCCCGGCCGGTTCCGGGAGTTTGGCTTCGGGTGCCTTGTTGCCGTCAGTCGGGATTGTTTTCCGTTGTGGTTGGCTGGGTCAAGTCGGTCGTCGATTTCTTCTTTCGCATGCTGTCGCCTTTCAAGCCGATGCGGTGGGCGTTGTGGATGACGCGGTCGAGGATGGCGTCGGCGATGGTGGCCTCGCCGATCAGGTCGTGCCAGGCGGTCACGGGGATCTGCGCGGTGATGAGGGTTGAGCGTCGGTGGTATCGTTCCTCGCAGATTTCCAGGAGATCGAGGCGCTGGCGGTCGGTCAGGCCATGGGTTCCCCAGTCGTCGAGGACGAGCAGCTGGACCCGGGCGAGGCGGTCGATCAGGCGGGGCAGCCGGCCGTCGAGGCGGGCCATGGCGAGGTCCTCGAAGAGCCTGGGCATGCGGACGTAGAGGACGGAATGATCGAGCCTGGCGGCCTGATGGGCGATGGCACAGGCGAGCCATGTCTTGCCGGTTCCGGTCTGGCCGGTGACGATGAGGTTCTCGTGTGCCTTGAGCCAGACGCCCTGGGCGAGAGAGAGGACGGCGCGGCGGTCGAGGCCTCGTTCGGCGGCGAAGTCGATGTCCTCGATGCAGGCCTCGGGGAAGCGTAGCCTGGCCTGTCTGAGGCGGTTGGCGAGGCGCTTGTCGGCGCGGGTGGCGGCCTCGCGGTCGAGCATGAGGGCGAGCCAGTCCTCGCGGTTCAATTCCGATGATTGGCCTCGCTCGGCCATGTCGCGGTAAGCCTCTGCCATGCCCTTGAAGCCGAGGGCCTGCATCTGGTCGAGGGTCGGGTGTGTCAGCATGAGGTGTCTTCTCCTGGTTATCGGTAGTAGCCGGGGCCGCGGATGTTGGTGTGTGGCGGCAGCGGCAGAAGCGGTTCGCGCTCGGGGCGTGTGCGATCGAGGCCGGACTTGAGGATGGCGGCGAGCGATGAGTAGCTGGTCGTGTTGATGGTGAGCGCGCGTGCGCAGGCGGCCTCGACGCGTTCCGGTTCGTATCGGCGGGCGAGCGACAAGACGCCCATGGCGCTGCGATAGCCTTGCTCGGGATGGGGCCGATCGCGGATCATCCGCTCGACCAGGAGGGCGGCGTTGGGGCCGATGCGGCTGGCCTGGTCGATCAGGCTTTGTGGCGTTCGCTCGGCATAGCGCTGGTGCGCCTTGGGCATGTGGGCCGGGATCGTGGCATGGCCGCCATGCGGTGAGCGGCGGAGATGGCTGGCGACGCGCTTGTGGTTGTGGAAGATCTCGACCGTGCGGTGAGTGAGCCGGACTTGGACCTTGCGGCCGATCAGGCCGTGCGGCACGGAGTAGAAGCTGCGCTCGACGTCGACGTGATAGTCGGAATGGACCTTGGCGGTCTTCCATTCGGCATATTCGAAGGGCGTCGTCGGCAGGGGTGCCAGGGCCTCGCGCTCGATGGCCTCGAACATCTGGCGCCGGCTCTTTCCAAGGTTGCGCATGGGCCGCTCGTTGAGCTCCTCGAGGAGGTCGCGGATCGCCCGGTTGAGCTGGTCGAGGGAGAAGAAGCGCGTATTGCGCAGTCTTGCCAGGATCCAGCGCTCGACGACCTGGACGGCGACTTCGACCTTGGCCTTGTCGCGCGGCTTGCGGACCCGGGTCGGCAGGACGGTGGTGTCGTAGTGCTCGGCGAGCGCGGCGAAGGTCGGGTTGAGGGTCGGCTCGAACCAGAGCGGCTTGGCGACGCCGGCCTTGAGGTTATCGCAGACGATGCTCTTGGGCACGCCGCCGAAGTAGGCGAGCGCCCGGCATTGTCCGGCGACCCAGTCGGGCAGGCGCTGGGTCAGGCTGGCGGTGGCGAAGGTGAGCGAGGAAGCGCCCAGCACGGCGACGAAGATCTGCGCGTCGTGCACCTCGCCGGTCTCGGGGTCGACGATGTCCACCGTCTGGCCGGCATAATCGGTCTGCATGACCGCACCGGCCTCGTGGCGGTTGCGCCAGGTGGCGCCGGTGCGCCGCTTGAACGCCGTGAAGGCTTCGCAGAACCAGGTGTAGCCGTAGCCATCGGGATGTGAGGCGCGGTATTCCTGCCAGAGCAGGGTCAGCGTCACCCCCTTGCGCTTCAGCTCGGCCGCGACCGTCGGCCAGTGCGGCTCGCACCTGTCGCGCGGGGGCCGGCCCATGCGGCGGAACAGCGTCTCTTGCAGGACCGCGTCGTCCTCGTATTCCGCCGGCAGCGGCCAGGCGGTAAGGCCGACCTCGCGGGCCCGCAGCAAATAGGTCGACACTGTCGTCTTGGAGACCTTCAGCCGTTCCGCCACCTCTCGCGCCGAGAGGCCTTGGTCATGCGTCAGCCGCAGGATCGTTCGTGCATCTCTCACCGTCGTTCGTCTCGTCTGCTTCCGTCTGGGCATGTCCCCTCCCGGCAAAAGCCAAGAGGTAGACGCCGAGACGGCGCACCCGAAAGCTGAACTCAGATCGCCCCGTGATGCTGTCCGGGACTTTCCGGAATCACTGGCCGCGACTTACTGAAATCTCTGGCCAGGACTTTCCGTAATCGGTGTCCGGGACTTTCCGAAACGCGCACCTTGCGCCGCGCCCACCGCCGCGAGGCCCAACTGGAACATCGCCGCCGCATCCACCGTGCCCCCTTCGGCCAGAGGGCGGAGACGCTTCAGGGCGTCCTCGAACCGGCCATCGCGGACAAGTTCCTGGGCCTCGGCCACATCGGCGCTGGGCCGTGCCGGATCCGGCGCTGCCCAGGCTGGTACGGCACATGCCAGCGCCGTTCCCAACGCCAACGCACGGAATATCGATAACGGATACATGAGATGGGCTTCTCCGAGGCGAGCGGGGCCTCCACCGGAGCGGCCTCGCTCGCCTCGGAGAAGCCCACATGGAAAAACAAAACGGAAAAAAGCCGGGCGGGGCTCGGAGTGCTTCTCTCCGGACCCCGCCCGTTTAAAGTCAAGCCCGCCAGGACCTACTGCTTCTTGGCGCCGAAGGCACCAATGAAGCTCTCGAGACCGCCCTCATTGGAGGCGCCGAAGGTCCCGATGACGGAGGCTGGCTTGTCGGTGGTGGCTTGTCCGTCGCCGTAGAACGCGCCTGCCCACTTGCCCGAGAACCCGCCAGCGGCACTGGTATCTCCCTTGAAGAAGCCTGAGTTTCGGTCGCCAGTGATAGTTGCCCTTTCGAGGCTCAACTCCAGCGATTTCTCCATGCCGCCGACATTGAAGTTGGATACCGTCCCGCTCACGCTACCGAGTTCGGTGTTATCGCCGAAATTCGCCGTCAGAGCGACATCGGCCGTGAACTCGTTGATGTCAGGGGTGTCGTCGACTGCGGCTCTCTTGGCATGCAGACCGACCGCATCGCCTTTGTATGTGGCAGTGCCGGTGAGGCCCGGGAGATTGTCCGCCCTGAAAAAACCGCCGCTGCCGAGGGCGAAGACCCCAACCTCATAGGAATCGGCACTCGTGGCATCGTCTGGAACATGGAGCCAATAACCGAGGGTGAAACGAGGCATGACGCCCATCGCTGTTCCATAACCCCTGAAACGAAGTGTGCCGGCATCATCCTCTTCTTTCCACTGAACACCAACCCATCCATCGATAGGAGCGACCACGTTGGTGCCGTCACTTGCTGAACCGCCGAGAACGACACCATCATAGTCATAGCGTGTAATGACTAATTTGTCATCGTATCTCTTGGAGCCGAGATCACCGATCTTCTTTATAAGCGCATCGGGAAGAACCGTTGACTGGATAACACTGCCGAGTGAAGGAGTAGCGACTGCTGCACTCGCAATTTCCTCTGCTACCTTCTTCGTGACATCATCAGTTGCCGTGGCCGCAACGATCAGTTGATTGGCAGGAGGGCTACCAATAGTCGACGCAACTGGATTCGATGGCGTCGCCGTATCGGGCGTAGTGCCTGTGGTGCTGCTACTGCCGCATCCGGCGACAAGCAGCGCCGCTGCCATCGCGGTGGCTGGCAATCCCCACTGGGGCTTTCGAGAGATCAACATCACTTCAGGGCTCCTAGCGTTTAGCAAGAGGCCCCGTGAAGAGGCCCCGTGAAGAGGCCCCGTGAAGAGGCCCCGTGAAGAGGCCGCTAGCATATGGCTCCAAGGGACCATCAGTCAATACGGGTATCGCTAATGTATGGGTGTTTCGTCGCCGTCTTCGAAACGACGTTTCAGCCCGCTCGTGCCGCGCTGCAATCCGCAACCTGCAACCGCCCATCGGAGGGGGAGCCCGAGCGAGGCTGGGGAGCCGCCTGGAGACTGGCGGCGGGCTCGCCTCTCTCAACATCAGTCTCGGAGACAATCCACCATGAACCACGCCACCACGCCCACCTCACATCCCCATGCGATTGGGCCGCGCTTACCGATAGGGCCGTCACGCCACGAGAGCCTTGCCGCCGGCGCCGTCTTCGTCCTCAACCATTCAGGTGGCAAGGATAGCCAGGCCATGTACGCCGTCGTCTCCTCCCTCGTGCCCCACGAGCGGATCATCGTCGTGCACGCCGATCTCGGCGAGGTGGAATGGCCCGGCGTCCAGGACCACATCCGGGCCAATATCGCCCACGAGCTCAACGTGGTGGAAGCCGTCTGGCGCGACGGCTCGGAAAAACACCTCCTCGACATGGTCCGCCGCCGCCACCGCAAGCTGCGCGCCGAAGGGCGGGACGCCTCGCCCTTCCCTTCGGCGAAGCAGAGGTTCTGCACTTCGGATCTTAAGCGCGCCCCAGTAGAGAAGTTCATCCGCGGCCTCGGCGCGCCCCTGGTCATGAATTGCCTCGGTCTGCGCGCCGAAGAATCCCACAGCCGCGCGGCCCGGGACGCTTGGGCGCTGAACAAACGCCTCTCCACCGCCAAACGCACGGTATACGACTTCCTGCCTATCCGCGACATGACCCTGGATCAGGTGTGGCGAACCATCCAGGCCTCCGGGCAGCGCCGGCACGAGGCCTACGATCTCGGCGCCTCACGCCTCTCATGCAGCTTTTGCCTCTTCGCCAGCAAAGCCGATATGACCATCGCCGCCCGCGCCCGGCCCGCGCTCTACCGCCGCTACGCGGCCCTCGAACAGCAGACCGGATACACCCTACAGCCGGGCCGGAGCCTCGCCGAGACCGTCGCCGGGGCGGGTCGACTTCGCCTGCGCGATTGAGCACCGTGGTTCGCGCGAGAAATCAACGCAGCACCAGGAAAGGGAGATCAGCCGGGGTATCAACATGGGGCTGGAGGACGGCCTGTACCTTGCAGAAACTACCCAGCTCTGGGACCGTGACCGGCCCATAGCCCGGGTGCGGCGGGCAGCACGTCGTGTCCCGTCGCGTGGTGTGGGAGCGCTTTTCGCGTCTTGCTTCGCCGGGCGAGGTTGCACCACGCCACATCCACGACATATCGTGGGGCTCGTGGCCATGTTGACTGGCGAGGCGGTATTCACTGTTCTCCAGATACTTGAGCCACCCGATCACCTGCGCGCGGCTCTTCTTGGTCTTTACCGCCTGTCGCGGCGTCTTCCCGTCAAGCATGGGCAAGGGATCGCCTAGCGCTCGTCGATAATGATCGTCCTGGTATTCGCGCATGATCTCGGCGGCGGCCTCGGGTGGGATTTCATCATCATTCTCCGCCCGAGCGCCTACTGATCTGTCCAGCATCCGCTCGATGTCTTCGTGCGAGGTCAGAGGATAGCCAACGAGTGGGCCTAGATGGGATGCCAGAAGATCCCGGCCCCTCTCGGCTCGCTCCCTGGAGTTCGTTCTCAGCAGCACGGTTCCGTTCTTGGTTGTGAGAGAACTTCATGAAGCCTTCAAGGCCGATGCACCTCCTGGAATAAGAAGTCCAGGCTAGAAGTCGTCATCCGACCATTCTTCATCTAGCGCTTCCGGCGGCGGAAGCTGTCTATAAAATGCCTGCCGGTGCAGATGGATGTTGATCCTTGCCGCATACATCTTCGGCATCGTATCTATTGCGAATGCCTGACCGGCCGCAGTTCCCTCTATGAGCTGCTCGCCCCAGACACCTAATTCACCAGACCAGAATTCGCTATCGGTTATCCGAGCCGCAGCAGTTTGAAAGTCTACGCTCTTATCTCGATCCCGCACAAAGACCCAAGAGTTGTCAGTTGGATAGTCGATCCGATTCTTTGGTGGACTAGCGCGACCGTAACTACGTGGTCTTGTAGACCCCCAATCTCCATAAATGATCTTAGGATGGTTGGTCGTACGCTGGACTTGAGCGATTAATTCACGGTTAGAAAATACCTGCTCCCCTGCACCATCGTAGCGAGTAAAATCCCTTGGAAAGGAAGTGCAGGAGATTGCAATTGGAATTATCCGAGGGATCATGGAGAAGATAGTGTTTGTGTAGCCGCTTACAACTGCCGCAACCAAGAGTGCATCCTGAACCCAACCAAATTCGAACACAATAGCATAGTCATTGACGCCGACTTCGGCCAATTCCTCCACAAGCCCAGGCAGCCATTGCGGAATCCCCGATCCTATACCCTCGGCAAGATTCATCCTCAGGCAAAATGTTCGGCTATGCTCACGCGCCCAAGTAATCTGATCGCGCACGCTTTCGATCGGTTGTTCAGCCATCAGTAGGCAAGGATTCGCGCTCGGGTAGCTTTCCAAGAGATCCCACCATGCATTCAGATTAGCAGGCCTTTCCGCTATCTGTGACCACGTCAACTTTGCATCATTAGGCTTGTCGTTGACCTGGAAGTAAGTATCTACGTCGATGAAGTAAGGACGAGAGGGGTACGCTTCCTCAAACTTATCCAACGCCCTAGAAAGAGGTGTCGTCGCCAACCAAGGCGCCAGCAAAAGCAGAGGGGTAAGGCGGTCCTTCGTCCCGCCTGGCAGTTCTTTCAATCCACTCAACTCCGCTGGACGGACGCCCAACGTAACAACGTATTCGTGAACCTCCATCCTCCCTACCCCCTTATGTCATCTGGAGTTTTACTTCCATTGCCGCCGTCGAGACGCCAAATCGCCGGGCGAGATCTTCGATAACTTCGCTGGTCATCGGTCCTGAGTAATCTGTCGTGGCCTCCGCAAGCTGGGCCGACGGTATAACAAGATCCGATGCAAGGCGGTTGGCTTCATACTCTATCTTCGCCGGCTGCCCCGAACGCAACAGCACGTTTTCCGACCAGCCACCATCGGCTACGATCAAGTCGCGGTGAAGTAGGTAGTGCGCCAACTCATGAGCAAGAGTGAAACGCTGGCGATATTTAGCTTCATGTCGGTTGATGCGAATAACGAACTCACCATTCTTTTGTTCGATCTGTCCTGAAGTCCCTCGCGGCAGTGTCGAAAGCAAAACCTTCACGCCCAATCGCTTAGCTATCGCGCCAAGTTTAACCGGGTGTTCTGAAAGACACTCATCAATACCTGCCCGTACCTCGGGCGAAAGGTTCAGAAACTCACGGGACGGCGACCTGATCTCCCAGTGGCCTAACGCCGCTCCATCCTGCATGTTGTTGCCCACCGTTTCTCCCTCCTATCTTGCCACACTTTCTCGTCTTAATCGTTTGCCGATTGGTCAGCATTGTCCGGGTCCGGCTCCGGACCGCCGCCCTGCATCCGCGTTGCTACCCGTTCCAGTACTTCATCGAGTGTACCGCGCTGAGCCATCTCACTCAAAATCCGATCAACAAGCCCATTGTGCCGCAGAACTTTATCAAGTGCTTCAGGTAGTATCTCCTGCATTTTTTCGTTAACGTTCGACTCCAACTCTGTGGCCATCTTCTCGTTAATCTTAGCTTCTGCGACATCTTTAGCCTCGTTCGATGCCTCTTCCTTGATTTCGCGCAATGTTTTCAAGGCGACAAGACCAATGACCAGAGCCCCGACCGTTACTGCAAGACCAACGGCACCAAGGAAGATCGTCGTAACAGTCAACAGTAGATCAACATAATCCGACCGTGCTGGATCGATGTGCGCGGTCTGGCCCTTTCCAGGCATCCCCCAGCCGAACCAGAATATAATCGCGGCGACAGCCCCAAGGCCGCCGATGATGCTTCCGAGTATCGCTGCGCTTACTTTGCCCAATCTACCAGTCCCCCGTGCCGCAGGATAGGAACATTTAGCGAACAAATCAAACGCCAGAGCCTAGACTCTATGCGTTGCCTCGTCGAGATGAGGCTGCCTTCCTCTGCCGCAGCAGTCAAGGACAAGTCGTCAGACGGCGCTCTCCGGGCCGTCCTTGATCGCGGCGGAGGACGAAGACGATGGCGATCACAAGTCGGCTACCAAGGGTGGAGCGCGATCAACTTGTCCCGACCATAAGATGCCCGACGCCCACCGGAGCCGGAGCAAAGCTGGAGTGCCGTTGCCCGGAGACCAGCGGCGGGCGCTTTTCATCGTCTTACGGAGACCGAACGCCATGAACCATGCCATCATGCCGACCACGCCTGCCCGCACGACACAGCGTTACGCCATCTATGCCCGCTACTCTTCCCACCTCCAGGATCCGCGCTCCATCCCGGACCAGATCGCCCTCTGCGAGGAACGCATCCGCGCGCGCGGCGGCACCGTCGCCGGCATCTATACCGATTCCACCTCGACCGGCCAGACCCTCCACGAACGTCCCGGCCTCGCGCAAATGCTCCAGGACGCCAAGGCCCGCCTCTTCGACGCCATCTACACCGAAGCCCTCGACCGGATCAGCCGCATACAGACCGACACCTCCGGCATCTACGACCGCCTCGTGTTTCACGATCTCGACCTCGTCACCATCGAGGAAGGCGAAGTCCAGCCCATTCACATCGCCTTCAAGGGCGTCATGAACCAGGGCCAACTCGTCGCCCTCGCCAGCAAGACCCGGCGCGGCCAGATGGGCCGTGTCCGCGAGGGCCGCGCCGGCGGCGGGCTCAGCTACGGATACAACGTCGCCAACAGAGTAGGCCCCGACGGCAAGCTCACGCGTGGCCTGCGCACCGTGAACCGCGAACAGGCCAAGGTCGTCCGCCGTATCTTTCGCCTCTATGCCGACGGCGCCAGTCCGCGCAACATCGCCGCGCTGCTCAACGCCGATGGCATTCCCGGACCTCGCAAGGGCCTCTGGACCGCCTACACCATCAACGGCCGGCCCCGGCGCGGCACCGGCATCCTCAACAACGAACTCTATCGCGGCCGGATCGTCTTCAATCGCACCCGCAAGAAACGAAACCCCGACACCGGCAAACACGTCGCCCGCGATAATCCGCCCGCCGAATGGATCGTGACCGACGTCCCCAACCTGCGCATCGTCGACGACGCGCTCTGGGACGCCGTCCAAACCCGCCGCCTCAAGGGCTACGACCGCCGCCAGGCCCACGCCACCCGCGTCCCCCTGCCGCTCAGCCCTCTCCTCCACTGCGCCGTCTGCGGCGGCTCCATGAGCGTCATCAACAAGGGGCGCTACGGCTGCACCAATCGCCGCCAGAGCGGCACCTGCGAGATGAACCGGCGCATCGCCGTCGATGTCGTGGAACGGCACGCCATGGAGAGCCTGCACCGGCAACTCTCGCGGCAGCAGGATTGGCCCGCCCTGCTGGCCGAAGCCGCCGCCGCCAGGCAGGCCGCCCGCGAGGCCATGGCCGAACACATGGCCGCCAACCAGCGCCACATCGCCAATATCGTCTCGGCCATCCAGGAGGGCACCGCGGCCCAGAGCTTGCACCGCCAGCTATTGACACTGGAAAACACCGAGGCCCGGCTGAAATACGAATACGCCGCGCTCGCCAGCCCGCCCACCGTCGATCCCGACGTGCTGACGGCACGGTTGCTGGATAAACTCGACACGCTCGCCGCCGCCATCGCCAACGCGCGCGCGCCGGTCAAGCGGCATGACGCGCTGATGACCCTCTCCACGTTGATCGAACGCATCGTCGCCGCGCCCGATCCGGACAATCGTTACGACATGAACCTCACCGTCACCCCCCGCACGGACGGATTGGTCGACCTGGCCATTGCCGCCGCGTAGACGGCCAACCGGAAATCGCAAACCAGCATGAACAGCGGCACGGAAGGGGGAGGAACGGAGAGATTCGTTCCTCCCCCTTGCTTCACGCCTCCCGGCACACCTCATCCCGGAACCGCCGCCGGGCTTCGGGACACGCCTTCCGCCAGGCCCGGCGTAGCGCCTCCAGCTGCGCCGCCTCCGATGACCTCGCCCTGCCGCTCGCCGCCTTGCCGTCGATCGCCGACAAGGCCTTGTCCAGCGTCGCCGACCCCGGCATCGACGCGCAAACTCCCGCCACCACGCGCTGGCGCGCGCGCGACAGTTTCGACAGGCGGTGCAGATCCCCCTCCCGGTCCGCCAATGCCGTCCCGGCAAGCGCTTCGGCGGCCTCGTCGTCGATGCCTTCGCCGATCGCCACCGCGCGGCGAACCGCGCGCGACGTCAGCCCCATCTTCGCGCTCGCATCGTCGGCGAAGGATCGGATGGAAATGTTTTCCATCCGATTTTTCTCCGCGAATTCAATGCTCTTGCGGTCTCCCCCATTGCATGCTTCGGGAAACAGCCGCTCGTACACCGCCTTGCGCGCCGCCAGGAACCGCGCCCGGTCCAGCGCCGTCAACTCGGCCCGGGCCAGGTTCTCGTCGATCTCCATCAAACGCACTTCGTCCGGCGTGCCGTCCACGATCATCGCCTCGATCTCCGTCCAGCCCAACACCCGCGCCGCCGCCAACCGGTGCGCGCCCGCCACCAGGGCGAACACCCCCGCGTCGGACGCCCCCCAGGCATGGGGACGCGTCGTATCCGCCTCCCGCCAGGGGCGCAGCAGCACCGGCGATTGCAGGCCGATGTCCCGCATCGAGGCGGCAATGGTCTCGATCTTCGCTTCATCGAGACCCAGCCGCAAGCGGTCCTCGACCCGGATCGCCGCCAGCGCCACCGACAGCGTCCGCCGGGGACGCGCCGTTTCCAGTTCGCTCTGTTCGGCTTGGCCTTCCCCATTGCCCGTCCTTGCTTCCGGCGATAGCGAGCGGAACGCTTCCGCCAAGTTCCGTTGTTTCGTCATGCCAGCCTCCCTTCGTTGTTCTTCGCCGTCGCCCGCACGGCGGGATGGGCCAACAATCGATCCAGCAGCGCCAGAACCTCCCCCGCCGCCTTGCCACGGGGCGCGTACTCCACCACGCCTTGGCCCGCCGTCAGGGCATGCACGAAGGCGGCGCGCTGTCCGAGAGGCGGCGCCACCGCGTCCAGGCCCAGGTTCGCCAGCGCCGCCGCCGTCTCCGCCGCCAACCGGCCCCGCGCCGGCGCCGCGTTCACCACCGCCACCGCCGGAACATTTGCCAGCCGGGCCATGTCCAGGCTGTCGGTGACCGCGCAGAGATCGAACAACGCCGGGCGGCAGGGAATGACCACCAGATCGGCCGCCCGCGCCGCCGTCAACGCCGCCCCCTCCGCGTGCGGCGCCGTGTCGATCAGCGCCAGGGCGATGCCGTCCTCGGCCGCCTCGCCCAGCACACGCTCGACATGACGCGCCGGGCAATGCCGGACCACCGGCGATGTGGCGCCACGGACCTCCGCCCAGGCGCTGGCCGAGGCCTGCGGGTCCACGTCCAGCACCGCCGAGGGGAGACCGCGCGCTTGCGCCGCCACCGCCAGATTGACCGCCAGCGTCGTCTTGCCCGCCCCGCCCTTGCGCGAGAGCACCGCCAACCGGCGAAGTCCGCCCGGGGGTTGTGTATTCCGCGCCAGGGGGCGCGGGAAGGGGTGAATGTTGTGGGTCTTCGTCATCGGTTCTGTTCCTTTCCCGTGGTTGTGTTGAGCAGGCCGTACACGGAGCGGGCGAGATGCAGCTCCCCCGTCCCGGCCCGCGCCGTCAGTGCGCGCAAGTAGCCGCCGGGGCGGCGCACCTCGCCCCGGTGGTGCTTGGCGGCGACGACGATCACCGCCATCGCCGCCCCCTCCCGGCCCATTGCCCGGCAGGCCTCCCCCCAGGCATGGGGCGAGATGCCGAGTTCGGCGGCGTGCTCGCCCGCCGCGTCGATCAACGAGGACCAGGAGGGATGTTCATCGAGCGGCAGCCGATGGCGCAGGCCCGGCGGCAGGATCGCCAGCAGGTTGTCCCACGACACCCGGGGCCGGGGCACATCCCCGTGCCGGCCCCCTTCCTCTCCGCCGCGCCCCGGCGGGTGCCGGTGAGCCGCCACCGCCGCGCCCCCTTCGTCCCTTGCCGGCCCGGCGGCCGCTTCGCCGCCGCTTACCGGTATTCCTTGATCAGGAACTAGGTTTGTATTGTCATCTAATGGTGGCGGACACGGATGTCCGCCAGGGCGGACATATCGGTCCCCCGTGGCGGACATATTGGCCGGCAAGTCATTGTCGTCGTTGGGGGAATTGTCCCCGGGCGGGTCCACGGGCCGATCTTCCCCGATCAGACGCCACAGACGGGCGTCGAAGGCGCGGAGTTCGGCCAGTCGTTGACGCAAGCCATCGAGGGGTGTTTCGGCGCGGATCCGCTCTGCGAAGCCCTGTAATCCCTGCCAGAGCGTCTCGGCGATCTCGTCGCTCACGCGCTGGTGTTCGAGGGCCCATTCGATGGCGGCGCGGATGCCCTTGCGGGCCGTGCCGATCTCCCGCTTGAGCCGGCGCCATTCGGCCCTGTTCCGGACCAGGGTCTGTTCCAGCCGTGCCAGGCGGGGCAGCAGGGCGGCGGCGGGCGAGAGGTCCAGGCCATAGGCCTCGACGATCCGGCCCTCGCCGTCGCGGCGCCCGAAGCGGCGGTGGTTGGGAGAATCACGGAAGGCCAGGGCGCCCAGTTCCATCATCCGCCGCTCGTTGCGCCGGACCTGGCGGGGGGAGATACCGAGCTGTTGGGCCGCCTTCTCCACCGAGAGCCAGACGACGGGTCGTCCGCCCGGCGCCCAGTCGCTCTCCCTGGTGTAGGTGAGCAGCAGCTCGTAGTGGCTGATCAGGCCGCGTGTCCAGCCGTCCTCGAGGCCGACCCGGCGCAGGACGGCGAGGATCTCGAAGCGCTTGATGCCCTCGGGCAGGCCGAGAAAGCTCTCCGCGCCCCTCTCGGCCTGCTTGTGGACCGGGGAGCGTTCCCGGCCGCCGCTCGGGTTGAGGCTCTCGTTGGCGAGCCAGGGACGCTGTACTGTACTGTGCTGGTGTTGGAAGTGGTGTGCTGTTGCATGGTTGATCGACCGGGGCGGGACCGGGCGATATCTCCGGGAACCTTGCATTTGCCCTTGACAGGGAATCGCCGAGGGCACATCTTCCTCTAACTCTGGTTGAGGAGGATGAACTTGCTGACGGCATCGTGGACATCGGGAATCTGCACCCAATGTTCGGACAAATGGTGAGGTTATCGAGGACATCGTTAGGGGCCGCTTCGGCGGCCCCTTTTCTTGGTGTGCCTGGCATGGCGTTGATCTAGGAGATGGAAGTTCTCTACGGGCCGTAACGACCGGAACCGTTAGCTGAAGGCAACTGCGTCGCCGCGAGGTGGGGTGGGGAGGAAGCCGGAGGCAAAATCCGGAGCGGACGAACAGAAACCGGATATCAGGCCGGTGCGATGGGGTAAGCCAGCAATGGATGGCGATGCCCGATAGTCGTTCGGACATCGCATTGGTAAATCCGGCCGCGACCGGCGGAAAGATCAAGGTTTTACCCAGGGAGATC
Source organism: uncultured Alphaproteobacteria bacterium (assembly GCA_951812805.1). Classification (GTDB taxonomy): domain Bacteria; phylum Pseudomonadota; class Alphaproteobacteria; genus JASLMY01. The sequence goes on from CATOSZ010000009.1 coordinate 21,039, forward strand.
TCCAGCGCTCTCGGGGGAACCGAGTAGCGACCCGGCGACGGGGAGCGACGGCGGTGGAGAAGTCAGCCGAGGCCATAGTAGGGGCCGCGAGGCGCCGAAGGGCCGAATCCGAATAGCAAGGAGCAGTCTGGACCAACTCGATGAGCATGGAGCGGCAGCAAGGCGGTGGCTATCAATTGGACCTTTTCGACGAGGCCCTGATGAAGGCGCTGCGCCCCGAGGCCCCTGGTGACGGCGGAACCGGAACTGGAGCCTGCGAGGTGCCACAAGTGCGCACGGCGTTGGACCGGCAACGAGCCTTGACGCAAGACCTGATGGAACGGGTGGTGAGTTCCGCCAACCTGAACCAAGCCTACAAGCGGGTGAAGGCGAACAAGGGGTCGGCGGGCGTGGATGGGATGACCATCCAAGACCTGCGGCTCTGGCTCGTCGATCACAAGGACGCGCTGGTGGCGGCGTTGTCGCGAGGCGACTATCGGCCCCAACCGGTGAAGGGGGTCTCGATCCCCAAGCCGGGAGGCGGGATGCGGCAATTGGGCATCCCGACGGTGCTGGATCGTCTGGTTCAGCAAGCCATCCTGCACGTCCTTCAGCCGATCCTCGATCCGGGTTTCTCGGCTTCGAGTTTCGGCTTCCGTCCGGGCCGGAGCGCTCACGATGCTCTGGCCCAAGCGGGTAAGTACGTTGCCGAAGGCCGCGGGATTGTGGTCGACCTGGATCTGGAGGCGTTCTTCGACCGGGTCAATCACGACATTCTGATGTCCCGACTGGCTGGGCGGATTGGCGACAAGCGCCTGCTGCGCACCATCCGTCGCTTTCTGCAAGCGGGGATGATGCAGACCGGCGTCTGCATCCGGCGCCATGAGGGCACGCCGCAAGGCGGCCCGCTGTCGCCGCTGCTGGCCAATCTTCTACTGGACGATCTGGACCGGATGCTGGAGGCGCGGGGCCATAGCTTCTGCCGTTATGCCGACGACGTGAACATCTACGTTCGCACTCGAGCGGCGGGCGAGCGGGTGATGGCCTCGGTCGCCGAATTCCTCCAAGGCAGGTTGCATCTGCGGGTCAACCAGGAGAAAAGTGCCGTCGCTCCGGCCGGGGACCGCAAGTTCCTCGGCCACCGGCTGTTGTCGGATGGATCGCTCGGCATCGCGCCGCAAAGCCTGCGGCGGGCGAAGCAACGGGTTCGCGAGATCACCCGGCGCAACCGGGGCATCAGCCTCGCGCGCATGGTCGGCGAACTCAACGGCTTCCTCGCCGGCTGGGTGACGTACTTCCGCCATGCCCGTTGCGCGAGCCAGCTTCGGCGTCTCGACGGCTGGATCCGTCGAAAACTGCGCTGTGTCCGGCTCAAGCAATGCAAGCGCACCAAGGCGCAAGCGGACTTCCTGCGAAGCCTCGGGGTGCCCGAGCGGCGGGCCTGGATCTTGGCTCTCTCCGGCAAGGGCTGGTGGCGCAAGTCCCTCAGCTATCAAGCCACCGAAGCCATGACCCTGGCTTGGTTCGAAGGCCAGGGGCTTGTCCCTATGACCGATAGGTATCTCGCGTTACAACTGACCGGAAACCGCCGTGGTACGTAGAACGTATGCCCGGTGGTGTGGGAGGAGGGGCGCCGAGAGGACCCCTCCTACCCGATTGTGCCTGGCATGGCGTTGATCTAGGAGATGGAAGTTCTCTACGGGCCGTAACGACCGGAACCGTTAGCTGAAGGCAACTGCGTCGCCGCGAGGTGGGGTGGGGAGGAAGCCGGAGGCAAAATCCGGAGCGGACGAACAGAAACCGGATATCAGGCCGGTGCGATGGGGTAAGCCAGCAATGGATGGCGATGCCCGATAGTCGTTCGGACATCGCATTGGTAAATCCGGCCGCGACCGGCGGAAAGATCAAGGTTTTACCCAGGGAGATCTCCAGCGCTCTCGGGGGAACCGAGTAGCGACCCGGCGACGGGGAGCGACGGCGGTGGAGAAGTCAGCCGAGGCCATAGTAGGGGCCGCGAGGCGCCGAAGGGCCGAATCCGAATAGCAAGGAGCAGTCTGGACCAACTCGATGAGCATGGAGCGGCAGCAAGGCGGTGGCTATCAATTGGACCTTTTCGACGAGGCCCTGATGAAGGCGCTGCGCCCCGAGGCCCCTGGTGACGGCGGAACCGGAACTGGAGCCTGCGAGGTGCCACAAGTGCGCACGGCGTTGGACCGGCAACGAGCCTTGACGCAAGACCTGATGGAACGGGTGGTGAGTTCCGCCAACCTGAACCAAGCCTACAAGCGGGTGAAGGCGAACAAGGGGTCGGCGGGCGTGGATGGGATGACCATCCAAGACCTGCGGCTCTGGCTCGTCGATCACAAGGACGCGCTGGTGGCGGCGTTGTCGCGAGGCGACTATCGGCCCCAACCGGTGAAGGGGGTCTCGATCCCCAAGCCGGGAGGCGGGATGCGGCAATTGGGCATCCCGACGGTGCTGGATCGTCTGGTTCAGCAAGCCATCCTGCACGTCCTTCAGCCGATCCTCGATCCGGGTTTCTCGGCTTCGAGTTTCGGCTTCCGTCCGGGCCGGAGCGCTCACGATGCTCTGGCCCAAGCGGGTAAGTACGTTGCCGAAGGCCGCGGGATTGTGGTCGACCTGGATCTGGAGGCGTTCTTCGACCGGGTCAATCACGACATTCTGATGTCCCGACTGGCTGGGCGGATTGGCGACAAGCGCCTGCTGCGCACCATCCGTCGCTTTCTGCAAGCGGGGATGATGCAGACCGGCGTCTGCATCCGGCGCCATGAGGGCACGCCGCAAGGCGGCCCGCTGTCGCCGCTGCTGGCCAATCTTCTACTGGACGATCTGGACCGGATGCTGGAGGCGCGGGGCCATAGCTTCTGCCGTTATGCCGACGACGTGAACATCTACGTTCGCACTCGAGCGGCGGGCGAGCGGGTGATGGCCTCGGTCGCCGAATTCCTCCAAGGCAGGTTGCATCTGCGGGTCAACCAGGAGAAAAGTGCCGTCGCTCCGGCCGGGGACCGCAAGTTCCTCGGCCACCGGCTGTTGTCGGATGGATCGCTCGGCATCGCGCCGCAAAGCCTGCGGCGGGCGAAGCAACGGGTTCGCGAGATCACCCGGCGCAACCGGGGCATCAGCCTCGCGCGCATGGTCGGCGAACTCAACGGCTTCCTCGCCGGCTGGGTGACGTACTTCCGCCATGCCCGTTGCGCGAGCCAGCTTCGGCGTCTCGACGGCTGGATCCGTCGAAAACTGCGCTGTGTCCGGCTCAAGCAATGCAAGCGCACCAAGGCGCAAGCGGACTTCCTGCGAAGCCTCGGGGTGCCCGAGCGGCGGGCCTGGATCTTGGCTCTCTCCGGCAAGGGCTGGTGGCGCAAGTCCCTCAGCTATCAAGCCACCGAAGCCATGACCCTGGCTTGGTTCGAAGGCCAGGGGCTTGTCCCTATGACCGATAGGTATCTCGCGTTACAACTGACCGGAAACCGCCGTGGTACGTAGAACGTATGCCCGGTGGTGTGGGAGGAGGGGCGCCGAGAGGACCCCTCCTACCCGATTGTCGCGTGACATATTCTTGAAATAGTCCATTGACAAAAGGCTGCTCCCGCGTTAGCGGTTCCTCTCAATCCGGCGCAAAACAGCAAAATTCGTGAACAAACAAGGAACATGGGAGAAGCACGCCGGAGCAGGCTGGCATGGCCGGGTGAGCGTGCCTACGAACGTGACGCCCGACCTCCAACCGTAGGTCATGACAGTAATGGGGGCAGCGGCGGCGGGACATTCAACGTTCTTACCCGGGGAGATCTCCGAGGGTCCATTCGGCGGTGGCCGGGTGGTAAGGGGGAAGGAGGCGACGACGACCCGCTGACGCCCCCGGAGAAGTCGGATTCTCTCATAGTAGCAGTGATGCCGGTGAAAGCCGGTGGAGCGAAGGGGGGAATGGATTGAGAAGGTTGAGCCAGCGTCAATTGAACTTCGCGTTTGCCGACAGTCCGCCCACGGGACGTCCCGGGCGGGGCGGGGCCTCGAGGGGCGTGGACGTAACCGCGTCGCGCGAGGTCCTGCTGCTGACAGCGAAGGGCAAGACCACGACCCGGCTCGACGCCGTGGGAACAGCCGGCGAGAGCCGGCTGTTGGAGGCGGTGGCGGACGAGGCGAACCTGTCTCGCGCGCTGCTGAAGGTCCTTCGTAACAAGGGCGCTCCCGGTGCGGACGGCGAGACGGTGGTGCAAGTGGAGGCGCGTGCCTCTGCCCTGCTCGCCGCGCTCGGCCGCGAGCTGCTGGAGGGGAACTATCGCCCCGGCGCGATCCGCCGGGCGATGATCGCGAAGCCGGGCGGCGGGGAGAGGCCTCTGGGCATTCCCAACGTCCGGGATCGGGTGGTGCAGCAGGCACTGCTTCAGGTCCTGGGGCCGATCTTCGAGCCCGGCTTCCATCCCAGCAGCCACGGCTTCCGGCCGGGCCGGGGGGCGCCAACGGCCATCGCCGAGGTGAAGGGGCATCTCCGTGCGGGGCACACGGTCCTGGTAGATCTGGATATCTCGCGGTTCTTCGACGAGGTCCAGCATCAACGCCTGCTGGCCCGGTTGGGCCGGCGGGTGGGGGGACCGGCGTGTCCTGGCGCTGGTGCGCGGGATCCTGCGGGCGAAGGTCCAATTGCCGGACGGCCGCCTGATCGCCAATGAGGCGGGAGTCCCGCAAGGGGGTTCGCTCTCGCCGTTGCTTTCCAACATCGTGCTCGACGAGCTCGACTGGGAACTGGCCAGGCGGGGCCACCGCTTCGTGCGCTACGCCGACGACACCTGTGTGTTCGTGCGCAGCGCGCGAGCGGGCCGGCGGGTGATGGCGTCCCTGGGGCGTTTCCTGCAAGGCCGCATGCGGCTGAGCTTGAACGCCCGCAAGAGCCGCCTCACCTGTCCGGAGGCGACCCATTTCCTCGGCTTCCGCTTCGTGGTGGCGGCCGACGGGTCGGTAGCGGTGCACCTCTCGGCCAAAGCCAAGCAGCGGCTCGACGCCAGGATCCGGGAAGTGACCCCCCGGAACTGGGGCCAGTTCCGGCTGTGCACGGGGGAGGGGGTTTGGCTCTTTGCCCGCTTCGATGCCCACATTCGGCGGCGTCTTCGGATGCTCGCCGTCCGGCAGAAGAAGCGTCCCCGCTTCCTCGTGCGCCACCTTGTTGCGAAAGGGGTCAGAGTGCGGACGGCCAAGCTCGCGGCCTATTCGGGCCGCGGGCTCTGGTACCGGAGCAACCATGCCGGCGTCACGCGGGCCTATCCGAACGCCTGGTTCCACCAGCGTCTGGTCTCGCTCGTCACCCGCTGGCAGGACCTGAACCCGCCGCCCACGGCATCGCGCCAGCTCCGGCTGGAGGTCTGATCGATCGATCCAAGGAGCCGGATGCGTGGCCCGCATGTCCGGTTCTGTGAGAGGCACGGCGGGGCAACCCGCCGTGCCTACTCGACGGAGCCGTAGGCGACCGGAGGGCGGAAGCCGGTGGCCATCGCGTCGAACTTCGTTAGGTTGAGGTTGCTAAATCGACAACCGACGAAGGAGACGACACGATGACCGACGACAGCATTGCGCTTCGGGCGCTGATTGAAAAGGCACCGGACGCCGATTTCCTGCGCGACATGATCGGCTTTGCGGCCGAGCGACTGATGGCGCTGGAGGTCGATGGCCTGCGCGGTGCCGGCCATGGCGAACGGAACGCCGAGCGGATGAACCAGCGCAACGGCTACCGCAAACGGCTCTGGGAAACCCGGGCGGGCACTGTCGAGCTGCCGATCCCGAAACTGCGCAAGGGCAGCTACCTGCCCTTCTTCCTGGAACCACGACGGACTGTCGAAAAGGCGCTCACGGCGGTGATCCAGGAAGCCTATATCCAAGGCATCTCGACCCGCTCCGTCGACGATCTGGTCAAGGCCATGGGGATGAGCGGCATCTCCAAGAGCGAAGTCTCCCGTCTCTGCGAGGCGATCGACGAACGGGTGAGGGCCTTCCTCGACCGTCCCCTCGAGGGCGATTGGCCCTACCTCTGGCTCGACGCGACCTACATCAAGGTGAGGGAGGCCGGGCGGATCGTCTCGGTGGCCGCGATAGTGGCCGTCGCCGCCAATACGGAGGGACGCCGTGAGGTTCTGGGCCTGGCGATCGGCCCCTCGGAGGCCGAGACCTTCTGGAGCGACTTCCTGCGTTCACTCACGCGCCGGGGCCTGCGCGGCGTCAAGTTGGTGATCTCGGATGCCCACGAAGGGCTGAAGGCGGCGGCCGCCAAGGTGCTGGGCGCCACCTGGCAGCGCTGCCGGGTGCACTTCATGAGGAACGCATTGGCCCATGTGGCGAAAGGCCAGCGCCTGATGGTCGCCGCCGCCATCCGCACCTGCTTCGTCCAGCCCGATCACAAGGCCGCCGTCACCCAATGGCGCCAGGTGGCCGATAGCCTGCGCCCGCGCTTCCAGAAGCTGGCCGAGCTGATGGACGAGGCCGAGCCGGACGTGCTCGCCTTCATGACCTTCCCTGGCGACCATTGGAGCAAGATCCACTCGACCAATCCCTTGGAGCGCCTCAACAAGGAGATCAAGCGGCGCACCAACGTCGTCGGGATCTTTCCCAACGAGGCGGCCATCATCCGACTGGTCGGCGCCATCCTGCTCGAACAGAATGACGAATGGGCCGTCGCACGACGGTACATGTCACTGGAAACCATGGCCCAGGTCAGCCATCATGAAGACATTCCGACGGCAATCGCCGCAGAATGAGCCGGCAACCTCGGCCGGCGAAGTAAGACGCGAAAAGCGCTCCTACACCACGCGATGGGACACGACCAATACCTCAAGATCAAACACGCACGTCAAGGCAATTCCAAATGCGATTCCCCTGGCTTCCGCGTCCGCCCTCAAGATGTCTCCGGTGGTATAGTTGATCATGGCCATTTCCTTCAAAGGCTTATCCCCTTGCTTCCGGTGCATCCATATGTTGAGACGGCCGACCGATTACCTCGACCCGTCGAATGCCAATCGGGTAGGAGGGGTCCTCTCGGCGCCCCTCCTCCCACACCACCGGGCATACGTTCTACGTACCACGGCGGTTTCCGGTCAGTTGTAACGCGAGATACCTATCGGTCATAGGGACAAGCCCCTGGCCTTCGAACCAAGCCAGGGTCATGGCTTCGGTGGCTTGATAGCTGAGGGACTTGCGCCACCAGCCCTTGCCGGAGAGAGCCAAGATCCAGGCCCGCCGCTCGGGCACCCCGAGGCTTCGCAGGAAGTCCGCTTGCGCCTTGGTGCGCTTGCATTGCTTGAGCCGGACACAGCGCAGTTTTCGACGGATCCAGCCGTCGAGACGCCGAAGCTGGCTCGCGCAACGGGCATGGCGGAAGTACGTCACCCAGCCGGCGAGGAAGCCGTTGAGTTCGCCGACCATGCGCGCGAGGCTGATGCCCCGGTTGCGCCGGGTGATCTCGCGAACCCGTTGCTTCGCCCGCCGCAGGCTTTGCGGCGCGATGCCGAGCGATCCATCCGACAACAGCCGGTGGCCGAGGAACTTGCGGTCCCCGGCCGGAGCGACGGCACTTTTCTCCTGGTTGACCCGCAGATGCAACCTGCCTTGGAGGAATTCGGCGACCGAGGCCATCACCCGCTCGCCCGCCGCTCGAGTGCGAACGTAGATGTTCACGTCGTCGGCATAACGGCAGAAGCTATGGCCCCGCGCCTCCAGCATCCGGTCCAGATCGTCCAGTAGAAGATTGGCCAGCAGCGGCGACAGCGGGCCGCCTTGCGGCGTGCCCTCATGGCGCCGGATGCAGACGCCGGTCTGCATCATCCCCGCTTGCAGAAAGCGACGGATGGTGCGCAGCAGGCGCTTGTCGCCAATCCGCCCAGCCAGTCGGGACATCAGAATGTCGTGATTGACCCGGTCGAAGAACGCCTCCAGATCCAGGTCGACCACAATCCCGCGGCCTTCGGCAACGTACTTACCCGCTTGGGCCAGAGCATCGTGAGCGCTCCGGCCCGGACGGAAGCCGAAACTCGAAGCCGAGAAACCCGGATCGAGGATCGGCTGAAGGACGTGCAGGATGGCTTGCTGAACCAGACGATCCAGCACCGTCGGGATGCCCAATTGCCGCATCCCGCCTCCCGGCTTGGGGATCGAGACCCCCTTCACCGGTTGGGGCCGATAGTCGCCTCGCGAGTAACAGGGGCAAAACCCCGGGCGGTCAAGCCATTTCGATGCAGCGTTGTCTGACGAGGATCGGCAGTGGGGGCACGGGTGGGGCGCCGGGGACCTTGAGGCGGTCGCCGAGATAATCCCAGAAGGAGAGGCCAAGTTTCTGGCAGGTCTTGTAGAGGCCGAGGAATGTGTCTCGGGCCTGCTTGCCGTCCTCGGAGCGTGTGCCGCCGGAGAATTTTCGCCTTGTGACCATGGCGCGGATGTCGCGTTCCGCGCCGTTGGTGTTGAGCGGGACCTCCGGGCGGTCGAGGACGACGAGCAGTTCGTCGCGGTTGGCATGCAGGCGAGCCAGGAGCCGGTCGAGGCGGAGGAATCCGGTCTTGGTCGCGAAGAGCGCATCGAAGCGGCATGCCAGGTGGGCCCGCCGTCCTGGCGCCGGCCTTTCGCGATAGGCTTTGAGATCGGCGTAGAGTTGCCAGAGCCGTGCCTGGATGTGTTCCTTCTCGCGCCGCTGGCTCCGGGAGAAGGTCATCAGCTTGTGGATCAAGCGCTCCGCATGGACCCAGCAGAGCGCGTGGCGGCCGACGTTGAACTGGCCAGCATCGTCACTCAGGACGACGCAGGCGCCCGCGGCCGTGCCCCTGAGCAGGCCGTGCGCGGCGATGGCGCCCCACAGCGCCCCCTCGGTGGCGGTCCGCGCGGCCCCGCGCCCGTCCCCGTGCCCGGTGATGGCGAGCCGCCCCAGGTGGGCCAGCCAGGCATCTTCGTTGGTGAAGCGCCGCGGGCAGCCCTCGGCCAGACGGGCGATCACCGATGCGGCCAGGTCGCGCTCGGCCATGTAGGCGAAGGCGGCGGCATTGAGCACATAGTCCGCGTGGCCGGCCCGCAGCCGTTCCAGGAAGTTCAAGCGGCTCTTGGAAAACGTCGTGGCGAACCAAGCGAAGGCGTCGTTGCCGATCCCGCTCGTCACCCCGTTGCGGTTGGCGTGGCGGGCGCCGGTATCGTCGACGCTGATCCAGGGCGCCGTCTCCAGGCCGGCGCGCAGCACCGCCTCGCCCTCGGCGACGAAGCCGTCATGGCCCTCGTTCAACAACCGCACCACCTGGCGCTTGGAGATCTTGATGCCGAGGTCGTCCAAGAGCCGCGCCAAGCGCTCCGCGCTGGTCTGGCCGCCATGATAGAGCGCCAGCACGAAACGCCTGAGCGCCGGGCCGAAGTGGCCGCGCGTCCCCGCCGGCAGCGGCGCCACGATCGTGGCCCCCTCGGGCGTCAGCCAGCGCTCGCGGCGTAACAGGACAGTGTTCGGCCGGCAGAGCAGGTCCTGAACCAGATAGTCTTCATAGCCCTTGAAGCGCGAGCCCGCCGGCACGGCGGCCCGGACGATCCGCCTCTCGTCGATGGGAACCCGGCCCTTCTTGGCCCGCCGTCCCGCCTTCCGCCCCGTCCGGCCCCGGGATACGGCCTGCTTGTCCATGCCGCTCGGCTTGATATCCGGTGGCCCGGAAAGGCCTTTGAGACGGCGGATCTCTTCGCGCAATGTCGCGTTCTCGGCACGCAGGGCCGCCTGCTCCTCAAGCAGCGTCAGAACCAGCGCCTTCAGGGCGGCGACATCAAGATCGTCGAGATCCGGAAGCGATTCGGCCATGACGGGATCGAATCACAGACCTCCCGCCGCGAACATCGATATCTGGTCACTTGACGCGGAAGCCTCACAAGATGTGGCCGTTGAGACTCACCCCTATACCCAGGCCAGATCCCCCCGTCCCCAGGCCCGGCCTTTTGCCCCGGTTACCCTCGCGACAACGCCGCCACCAGCGCGTCCTTGTGATCGACGAGCCAGAGCCGCAGGTCTTGGATGGTCATCCCATCCACGCCCGCCGACCCCTTGTTCGCCTTCACCCGCTTGTAGGCTTGGTTCAGGTTGGCGGAACTCACCACCCGTTCCATCAGGTCTTGCGTCAAGGCTCGTTGCCGGTCCAACGCCGTGCGCACTTGTGGCACCTCGCAGGCTCCAGTTCCGGTTCCGCCGTCACCAGGGGCCTCGGGGCGCAGCGCCTTCATCAGGGCCTCGTCGAAAAGGTCCAATTGATAGCCACCGCCTTGCTGCCGCTCCATGCTCATCGAGTTGGTCCAGACTGCTCCTTGCTATTCGGATTCGGCCCTTCGGCGCCTCGCGGCCCCTACTATGGCCTCGGCTGACTTCTCCACCGCCGTCGCTCCCCGTCGCCGGGTCGCTACTCGGTTCCCCCGAGAGCGCTGGAGATCTCCCTGGGTAAAACCTTGATCTTTCCGCCGGTCGCGGCCGGATTTACCAATGCGATGTCCGAACGACTATCGGGCATCGCCATCCATTGCTGGCTTACCCCATCGCACCGGCCTGATATCCGGTTTCTGTTCGTCCGCTCCGGATTTTGCCTCCGGCTTCCTCCCCACCCCACCTCGCGGCGACGCAGTTGCCTTCAGCTAACGGTTCCGGTCGTTACGGCCCGTAGAGAACTTCCATCTCCTAGATCAACGCCATGCCAGGCACACAATCGGGTAGGAGGGGTCCTCTCGGCGCCCCTCCTCCCACACCACCGGGCATACGTTCTACGTACCACGGCGGTTTCCGGTCAGTTGTAACGCGAGATACCTATCGGTCATAGGGACAAGCCCCTGGCCTTCGAACCAAGCCAGGGTCATGGCTTCGGTGGCTTGATAGCTGAGGGACTTGCGCCACCAGCCCTTGCCGGAGAGAGCCAAGATCCAGGCCCGCCGCTCGGGCACCCCGAGGCTTCGCAGGAAGTCCGCTTGCGCCTTGGTGCGCTTGCATTGCTTGAGCCGGACACAGCGCAGTTTTCGACGGATCCAGCCGTCGAGACGCCGAAGCTGGCTCGCGCAACGGGCATGGCGGAAGTACGTCACCCAGCCGGCGAGGAAGCCGTTGAGTTCGCCGACCATGCGCGCGAGGCTGATGCCCCGGTTGCGCCGGGTGATCTCGCGAACCCGTTGCTTCGCCCGCCGCAGGCTTTGCGGCGCGATGCCGAGCGATCCATCCGACAACAGCCGGTGGCCGAGGAACTTGCGGTCCCCGGCCGGAGCGACGGCACTTTTCTCCTGGTTGACCCGCAGATGCAACCTGCCTTGGAGGAATTCGGCGACCGAGGCCATCACCCGCTCGCCCGCCGCTCGAGTGCGAACGTAGATGTTCACGTCGTCGGCATAACGGCAGAAGCTATGGCCCCGCGCCTCCAGCATCCGGTCCAGATCGTCCAGTAGAAGATTGGCCAGCAGCGGCGACAGCGGGCCGCCTTGCGGCGTGCCCTCATGGCGCCGGATGCAGACGCCGGTCTGCATCATCCCCGCTTGCAGAAAGCGACGGATGGTGCGCAGCAGGCGCTTGTCGCCAATCCGCCCAGCCAGTCGGGACATCAGAATGTCGTGATTGACCCGGTCGAAGAACGCCTCCAGATCCAGGTCGACCACAATCCCGCGGCCTTCGGCAACGTACTTACCCGCTTGGGCCAGAGCATCGTGAGCGCTCCGGCCCGGACGGAAGCCGAAACTCGAAGCCGAGAAACCCGGATCGAGGATCGGCTGAAGGACGTGCAGGATGGCTTGCTGAACCAGACGATCCAGCACCGTCGGGATGCCCAATTGCCGCATCCCGCCTCCCGGCTTGGGGATCGAGACCCCCTTCACCGGTTGGGGCCGATAGTCGCCTCGCGACAACGCCGCCACCAGCGCGTCCTTGTGATCGACGAGCCAGAGCCGCAGGTCTTGGATGGTCATCCCATCCACGCCCGCCGACCCCTTGTTCGCCTTCACCCGCTTGTAGGCTTGGTTCAGGTTGGCGGAACTCACCACCCGTTCCATCAGGTCTTGCGTCAAGGCTCGTTGCCGGTCCAACGCCGTGCGCACTTGTGGCACCTCGCAGGCTCCAGTTCCGGTTCCGCCGTCACCAGGGGCCTCGGGGCGCAGCGCCTTCATCAGGGCCTCGTCGAAAAGGTCCAATTGATAGCCACCGCCTTGCTGCCGCTCCATGCTCATCGAGTTGGTCCAGACTGCTCCTTGCTATTCGGATTCGGCCCTTCGGCGCCTCGCGGCCCCTACTATGGCCTCGGCTGACTTCTCCACCGCCGTCGCTCCCCGTCGCCGGGTCGCTACTCGGTTCCCCCGAGAGCGCTGGAGATCTCCCTGGGTAAAACCTTGATCTTTCCGCCGGTCGCGGCCGGATTTACCAATGCGATGTCCGAACGACTATCGGGCATCGCCATCCATTGCTGGCTTACCCCATCGCACCGGCCTGATATCCGGTTTCTGTTCGTCCGCTCCGGATTTTGCCTCCGGCTTCCTCCCCACCCCACCTCGCGGCGACGCAGTTGCCTTCAGCTAACGGTTCCGGTCGTTACGGCCCGTAGAGAACTTCCATCTCCTAGATCAACGCCATGCCAGGCACACAAGAAAAGGGGCCGCCGAAGCGACCCCTAACGATGTCCTCGATAACCTCATCATTTGTCCGAACATTGGGTGCAGATTCCCGATGTCCACGATGCCGTCAGCAAGTTCATCCTCCTCAACCAGAGTTAGAGGAAGATGTGCCCTCGGCGATTCCCTGTCAAGGGCAAATGCAAGGTTCCCGGAGATATCGCCCGGTCCCGCCCCGGTCGATCAACCATGCAACAGCACACCACTTCCAACACCAGCACAGTACAGTACAGCGTCCCTGGCTCGCCAACGAGAGCCTCAACCCGAGCGGCGGCCGGGAACGCTCCCCGGTCCACAAGCAGGCCGAGAGGGGCGCGGAGAGCTTTCTCGGCCTGCCCGAGGGCATCAAGCGCTTCGAGATCCTCGCCGTCCTGCGCCGGGTCGGCCTCGAGGACGGCTGGACACGCGGCCTGATCAGCCACTACGAGCTGCTGCTCACCTACACCAGGGAGAGCGACTGGGCGCCGGGCGGACGACCCGTCGTCTGGCTCTCGGTGGAGAAGGCGGCCCAACAGCTCGGTATCTCCCCCCGCCAGGTCCGGCGCAACGAGCGGCGGATGATGGAACTGGGCGCCCTGGCCTTCCGTGATTCTCCCAACCACCGCCGCTTCGGGCGCCGCGACGGCGAGGGCCGGATCGTCGAGGCCTATGGCCTGGACCTCTCGCCCGCCGCCGCCCTGCTGCCCCGCCTGGCACGGCTGGAACAGACCCTGGTCCGGAACAGGGCCGAATGGCGCCGGCTCAAGCGGGAGATCGGCACGGCCCGCAAGGGCATCCGCGCCGCCATCGAATGGGCCCTCGAACACCAGCGCGTGAGCGACGAGATCGCCGAGACGCTCTGGCAGGGATTACAGGGCTTCGCAGAGCGGATCCGCGCCGAAACACCCCTCGATGGCTTGCGTCAACGACTGGCCGAACTCCGCGCCTTCGACGCCCGTCTGTGGCGTCTGATCGGGGAAGATCGGCCCGTGGATGCGCGTTTCGGAAAGTCCCGGACACCGATTACGGAAAGTCCTGGCCAGAGATTTCAGTAAGTCGCGGCCAGTGATTCCGGAAAGTCCCGGACAGCATCACGGGGCGATCTGAGTTCAGCTTTCGGGTGCGCCGTCTCGGCGTCTACCTCTTGGCTTTTGCCGGGAGGGGACATGCCCAGACGGAAGCAGACGAGACGAACGACGGTGAGAGATGCACGAACGATCCTGCGGCTGACGCATGACCAAGGCCTCTCGGCGCGAGAGGTGGCGGAACGGCTGAAGGTCTCCAAGACGACAGTGTCGACCTATTTGCTGCGGGCCCGCGAGGTCGGCCTTACCGCCTGGCCGCTGCCGGCGGAATACGAGGACGACGCGGTCCTGCAAGAGACGCTGTTCCGCCGCATGGGCCGGCCCCCGCGCGACAGGTGCGAGCCGCACTGGCCGACGGTCGCGGCCGAGCTGAAGCGCAAGGGGGTGACGCTGACCCTGCTCTGGCAGGAATACCGCGCCTCACATCCCGATGGCTACGGCTACACCTGGTTCTGCGAAGCCTTCACGGCGTTCAAGCGGCGCACCGGCGCCACCTGGCGCAACCGCCACGAGGCCGGTGCGGTCATGCAGACCGATTATGCCGGCCAGACGGTGGACATCGTCGACCCCGAGACCGGCGAGGTGCACGACGCGCAGATCTTCGTCGCCGTGCTGGGCGCTTCCTCGCTCACCTTCGCCACCGCCAGCCTGACCCAGCGCCTGCCCGACTGGGTCGCCGGACAATGCCGGGCGCTCGCCTACTTCGGCGGCGTGCCCAAGAGCATCGTCTGCGATAACCTCAAGGCCGGCGTCGCCAAGCCGCTCTGGTTCGAGCCGACCCTCAACCCGACCTTCGCCGCGCTCGCCGAGCACTACGACACCACCGTCCTGCCGACCCGGGTCCGCAAGCCGCGCGACAAGGCCAAGGTCGAAGTCGCCGTCCAGGTCGTCGAGCGCTGGATCCTGGCAAGACTGCGCAATACGCGCTTCTTCTCCCTCGACCAGCTCAACCGGGCGATCCGCGACCTCCTCGAGGAGCTCAACGAGCGGCCCATGCGCAACCTTGGAAAGAGCCGGCGCCAGATGTTCGAGGCCATCGAGCGCGAGGCCCTGGCACCCCTGCCGACGACGCCCTTCGAATATGCCGAATGGAAGACCGCCAAGGTCCATTCCGACTATCACGTCGACGTCGAGCGCAGCTTCTACTCCGTGCCGCACGGCCTGATCGGCCGCAAGGTCCAAGTCCGGCTCACTCACCGCACGGTCGAGATCTTCCACAACCACAAGCGCGTCGCCAGCCATCTCCGCCGCTCACCGCATGGCGGCCATGCCACGATCCCGGCCCACATGCCCAAGGCGCACCAGCGCTATGCCGAGCGAACGCCACAAAGCCTGATCGACCAGGCCAGCCGCATCGGCCCCAACGCCGCCCTCCTGGTCGAGCGGATGATCCGCGATCGGCCCCATCCCGAGCAAGGCTATCGCAGCGCCATGGGCGTCTTGTCGCTCGCCCGCCGATACGAACCGGAACGCGTCGAGGCCGCCTGCGCACGCGCGCTCACCATCAACACGACCAGCTACTCATCGCTCGCCGCCATCCTCAAGTCCGGCCTCGATCGCACACGCCCCGAGCGCGAACCGCTTCTGCCGCTGCCGCCACACACCAACATCCGCGGCCCCGGCTACTACCGATAACCAGGAGAAGACACCTCATGCTGACACACCCGACCCTCGACCAGATGCAGGCCCTCGGCTTCAAGGGCATGGCAGAGGCTTACCGCGACATGGCCGAGCGAGGCCAATCATCGGAATTGAACCGCGAGGACTGGCTCGCCCTCATGCTCGACCGCGAGGCCGCCACCCGCGCCGACAAGCGCCTCGCCAACCGCCTCAGACAGGCCAGGCTACGCTTCCCCGAGGCCTGCATCGAGGACATCGACTTCGCCGCCGAACGAGGCCTCGACCGCCGCGCCGTCCTCTCTCTCGCCCAGGGCGTCTGGCTCAAGGCACACGAGAACCTCATCGTCACCGGCCAGACCGGAACCGGCAAGACATGGCTCGCCTGTGCCATCGCCCATCAGGCCGCCAGGCTCGATCATTCCGTCCTCTACGTCCGCATGCCCAGGCTCTTCGAGGACCTCGCCATGGCCCGCCTCGACGGCCGGCTGCCCCGCCTGATCGACCGCCTCGCCCGGGTCCAGCTGCTCGTCCTCGACGACTGGGGAACCCATGGCCTGACCGACCGCCAGCGCCTCGATCTCCTGGAAATCTGCGAGGAACGATACCACCGACGCTCAACCCTCATCACCGCGCAGATCCCCGTGACCGCCTGGCACGACCTGATCGGCGAGGCCACCATCGCCGACGCCATCCTCGACCGCGTCATCCACAACGCCCACCGCATCGGCTTGAAAGGCGACAGCATGCGAAAGAAGAAATCGACGACCGACTTGACCCAGCCAACCACAACGGAAAACAATCCCGACTGACGGCAACAAGGCACCCGAAGCCAAACTCCCGGAACCGGCCGGGACTTTATGAAATCGGTGGCCAGGACTTACTGAAACCGCCGTCCGGAACTACCGAAATCCGCAGATTCATGTCTCGGGCTGCCGACGGGCCGATGCCGGCGTTCGTGAAGCGGAGGCCCAAATCATGGTTTTCCCCACCAAGAACAAAACAAAGATTCTTAAAAGAAAATTGTGGTTCGTTGTTGGTCATGGGAATCCTGGGGATTGTCATGTTGTCCAGAAAACCATCCCCTATCGCACCGGACCGACGAAGTATCGTCGTTTCGACGTCGCGTCCCGGGGATTGTATAGGAGGGACATGTCGAATCAATGGATTGAGGATCTTCACTCTGGGGATAACGGTTTGCGGATCTGGAGGATGTGACAGACTATTCCCGCGATCGCCGTTGTGCGACACGGTGTTGTCCCCAGGGGGGAAGACGGTGGGGCAAATCGGCGCAAGTGGCGTAAATCCGATTGCATCGTGCGTCCGTCCGACATATCCCCAGTCGGCGCGAGAGATATCCTTCCCTCACCACAGCACGCGAGGCGGGTTTACCCGATGGCCAAGTTTCATCTCCACCTGGTGTCCGATGCCACCGGCGAAACCCTGAGCGCCGTCGCCAAGGCGGCGCTGGTCCAGTTCGAGGGGGCGGAGCCGGTCGAACATCTTTGGACCATGATCCGCACCCGCGCACAGGTCAATCGGGTGGTGGAGGGGGTGCGGGAAAGTCCGGGCCTGGTCCTGTTCACCATGGTCGACCATCAGCTGCGCGCCATGCTGGAGGAGGAATGCCGCCAGCACCGTATCGTCTGTGTCTCCGCATTGGATCCGGTGATGCATGCCCTGGCGAGTTACCTCGGCGCCGAGGCCGATGCCAGGCCGGGCCGCCAGCACGTGATGGATGCCGAATATTTCCACCGGATCGATGCCATGCACTATTGCCTGGCGCATGACGACGGCCAGGGTGTCGACCATCTGCGCGAGGCCGAAGTCATCCTCGTCGGCGTCTCGCGGACCTCGAAGACGCCGACCTGCATCTATCTGGCGAACCGGGGGATCAAGGCGGCGAACGTGCCCGTGGTCCCAGGCCTGCCGTTTCCAGACGCTTTGACCTCGCTCGAGGAAACCCTGATCGTCGGTCTGACGACCAGCGCCGATCGCCTGGTGCAGATCCGCCGTAACCGCCTGCTGACCCTCAACGAGCGCTCGGAGACGGACTATGCGGACATCGCGGCGGTGAAGGACGAATTGGTGCATGCCCGTCGGCTGTTTACCAGGCATGGCTGGCCGGTCATCGACGTCACACGCCGCTCGATCGAGGAAACGGCGGCGGCGGTGATGAACCAGATGGCGCGCCGCCAGGCGGGCTGAAGCGCCCATGTGCGCGGCCTCGCGAATGGTTCGGGTATCATCGGCCGCGCTATAAGGGTCCCGCCCGCCAATGGGGGAGAAGGGGAAAACGCACCATGATCTTCGAGGATTTATTGGCCCCTTACGATCAGGCGACCTTCCTGGCCGAGGTTCGCGGCAAATCCTGGCTGCATGTACCGGGTGACGAGGCCAAGGGCCGGGCGGTCTTCGACTATCCGCAGATGAACGATATCCTCGACATGGATGTCTGGAACGCGACGACGCTGACCATGATGATGGACGGGCAGCGCGTTCCGCCGCCGGCCTATTGCGAGCGTGCGGTCAACCGCAACAAGCTGACCGTCATGCGACCCGATCCCGCCAAGGTACGGGAGATCCTGCGTCATGGTGCGTCCCTGGTCCTCGATGACGTGGCGAGCCTGGTGCCATCGGTCCAAGGTGTCGTCGAAACGCTGGAGCGGACGTTCAACGCCAGGATCGGTACCAACATCTATTTTTCACAGCAACGCCATCGCGCCTTTCATTCCCATTACGACCGGCACGATGTTTTCGCCTTGCAGATCCATGGCGAGAAACTTTGGCGGATCTACAAGGGCCGGGAAGACAATCCGATCGAGCACGAACGGTTTCTCAATCTGCCGCAAGCGGATTACGACCGGATCAAGGGTGCGGTCGACGCCGAAGTCCGCATGACACCAGGCGATCTGCTCTACCTGCCGCGGGGACAATGCCACGATGCGTTGGCCAGCAGCGAGCGGTCGCTGCACATCACCTTCGGCTGCGTTCTGCCGATGGGGCTGCATCTGGTGGAAGACATGGTCACCCGTCTCATCGACGAATCGTTGTTTCGGGCCGATCTGCCGCGCCCCGATACGGCGGAAGGCGAAGCGGAACTGGCGGATCGTTTGCAGGCTATGATGTTGCGACTGAGCGAAATCTATGGCGGCGACAATGGCTTGAAGCTGGCCAAACAGATGATCGAAAACTTCAATGACGATCCGGTAACACGGTTCACACTTCCCGAATCCTGAAAAATTGAATTCTGCGGACCCTACATACCATCGGGTAGATAACCAAACCGTTCCATCGCCAAATGATTGACCTCGACGATTCGTTTTACCTGGTCGTCGGACAGAACTTCACGCCAGCCATCGTGTTTTCCCTCGCGGAAAAAGGAGGGGTTGACCTCGCTGCGTTCTCGGAATCCGCCGCTCTTTTCCTGGCCTTTCAACTCTCCGAAAGAGGCGAATTTGATGGCGCGCGCCAACTCCGGGCGACTGGGATTGAGGCCGAGAAACGAGGTGACGGCACGGAAATGCGTCGCCGGGTCGTCCAACAGATCCTCATAGCGCACCACCTGGATCGTGAGGCCGGGCGCGCGTACCCAGCTGAAGACATGATCCTGCCAGGTACCGAGAATTTGAAATACCGAGCGATTGGCCGTGACGGTGTAGTTTTCCGGATTGCAGAGGGCATCAACGGCATCGTCGAGGGACACCGCCATATGATGAGAGTAGGAAATCGCCACGTCGAGCGGATTGCGCAGGATATAGATCGCGCCCGCGGTGACCTCCGGCGTGATGGTGGAGACGTCGTCATAAGCGATGAGGGCATTGTGGGTCTTGACCAAGGTCGTATCCGGGCGAAGATTGGCCAGGTAACGATGGACGCGCGGGCGAAGCTGGTGCAGCGCCGCATCGTCGAGTTCGTTCAGCGGCCGTCGGGCGACTTCCTCGAAATACCCGGCGCGAATGTCGCTGGCCGTGAAGTCCGAAAGCTGGTTGATCGGAAACGGCGTCTTGGCACCGGAGAGGAAGTTGGCCAGGAACGCCCGCAGCCAGGTGTTGCCCGACTTGGGGTAGGACGCCAGCCAAAGTATCGAGCCCATGCGCTTCGATGCTCCCTCAATCACGGGGCAGGTAGCCGAACTCGGCCATGGTTCCGCCATGGCTGGCCACGATGCGTTCGACCTGTTCGGGGGTGAGGTTGTCGCGCCACTGATTAGCCTTACCCTGACGAAAAAAGGCTTCCGCATGGCGGCTCTTCTCGGCGAAACCGCGCTTGCGTTCCTGGCGCTTCACCTCGTTGAACGAGGCGTTGCGCACCGCGCGCCGGACCCGGCCGCGTGGCACCTTCATTCCGAGAAAGGCGGTAATCGCCGCGAAACTGTCGACCGGCTTGTTCGATAGATCCTCGTAGCGCACGACGTGGCATCGCAACCCATCGGCCTGCGACCAGCTGCGGACATGGCCGCTCCAGTCACCGAGATACTGGAAGACGGCACTCGGTGCCGTCGCCACGCGGTTCTCCGGCGACGCCATGGCGTCGATCGCGTCATCGACGCTCAAGCCGTAATGATCGGCATAGGACGATACGACGTCGAGCGGATTGCGCACGACGTAGATGGCGCCCTCGGTCGTTTCCGGCGTAATGGTGGCGATGCCGTCGCGCATGGCGATGGCATTGTGGGTCTTGACGATTACCGTCTCCGGGCGAAGGCTGGTCAGCAGCCGGTGCACGCGGGGACGGAGTTGGTGAATCTCATAGTCCGACATTGCGGCGACCGGCTTGCCGGCGACGTTTTCATATAGATCCGCGGACATCTCGCCGTAGAAGAAGCGGCCGAGATCGTTGATGTCGAAGGCGGACTGGCTGTCCGCGAATAGATTGGCCAGAAAAATCCTGAGCCAGGTGTTGCCCGACTTCGGATAAGAGGCAAGCCACAGAATGCCCGCCATATCCCTCGATCCCGTATCGTCTTATCGCACAAATCGGGTAGGAGGGGTCCTCTCGGCGCCCCTCCTCCCACACCACCGGGCATACGTTCTACGTACCACGGCGGTTTCCGGTCAGTTGTAACGCGAGATACCTATCGGTCATAGGGACAAGCCCCTGGCCTTCGAACCAAGCCAGGGTCATGGCTTCGGTGGCTTGATAGCTGAGGGACTTGCGCCACCAGCCCTTGCCGGAGAGAGCCAAGATCCAGGCCCGCCGCTCGGGCACCCCGAGGCTTCGCAGGAAGTCCGCTTGCGCCTTGGTGCGCTTGCATTGCTTGAGCCGGACACAGCGCAGTTTTCGACGGATCCAGCCGTCGAGACGCCGAAGCTGGCTCGCGCAACGGGCATGGCGGAAGTACGTCACCCAGCCGGCGAGGAAGCCGTTGAGTTCGCCGACCATGCGCGCGAGGCTGATGCCCCGGTTGCGCCGGGTGATCTCGCGAACCCGTTGCTTCGCCCGCCGCAGGCTTTGCGGCGCGATGCCGAGCGATCCATCCGACAACAGCCGGTGGCCGAGGAACTTGCGGTCCCCGGCCGGAGCGACGGCACTTTTCTCCTGGTTGACCCGCAGATGCAACCTGCCTTGGAGGAATTCGGCGACCGAGGCCATCACCCGCTCGCCCGCCGCTCGAGTGCGAACGTAGATGTTCACGTCGTCGGCATAACGGCAGAAGCTATGGCCCCGCGCCTCCAGCATCCGGTCCAGATCGTCCAGTAGAAGATTGGCCAGCAGCGGCGACAGCGGGCCGCCTTGCGGCGTGCCCTCATGGCGCCGGATGCAGACGCCGGTCTGCATCATCCCCGCTTGCAGAAAGCGACGGATGGTGCGCAGCAGGCGCTTGTCGCCAATCCGCCCAGCCAGTCGGGACATCAGAATGTCGTGATTGACCCGGTCGAAGAACGCCTCCAGATCCAGGTCGACCACAATCCCGCGGCCTTCGGCAACGTACTTACCCGCTTGGGCCAGAGCATCGTGAGCGCTCCGGCCC
Source organism: uncultured Alphaproteobacteria bacterium (assembly GCA_951812805.1). GTDB lineage: Bacteria > Pseudomonadota > Alphaproteobacteria > JASLMY01. Next base: position 42,315 of record CATOSZ010000009.1, read on the forward strand.
GGACGGAAGCCGAAACTCGAAGCCGAGAAACCCGGATCGAGGATCGGCTGAAGGACGTGCAGGATGGCTTGCTGAACCAGACGATCCAGCACCGTCGGGATGCCCAATTGCCGCATCCCGCCTCCCGGCTTGGGGATCGAGACCCCCTTCACCGGTTGGGGCCGATAGTCGCCTCGCGACAACGCCGCCACCAGCGCGTCCTTGTGATCGACGAGCCAGAGCCGCAGGTCTTGGATGGTCATCCCATCCACGCCCGCCGACCCCTTGTTCGCCTTCACCCGCTTGTAGGCTTGGTTCAGGTTGGCGGAACTCACCACCCGTTCCATCAGGTCTTGCGTCAAGGCTCGTTGCCGGTCCAACGCCGTGCGCACTTGTGGCACCTCGCAGGCTCCAGTTCCGGTTCCGCCGTCACCAGGGGCCTCGGGGCGCAGCGCCTTCATCAGGGCCTCGTCGAAAAGGTCCAATTGATAGCCACCGCCTTGCTGCCGCTCCATGCTCATCGAGTTGGTCCAGACTGCTCCTTGCTATTCGGATTCGGCCCTTCGGCGCCTCGCGGCCCCTACTATGGCCTCGGCTGACTTCTCCACCGCCGTCGCTCCCCGTCGCCGGGTCGCTACTCGGTTCCCCCGAGAGCGCTGGAGATCTCCCTGGGTAAAACCTTGATCTTTCCGCCGGTCGCGGCCGGATTTACCAATGCGATGTCCGAACGACTATCGGGCATCGCCATCCATTGCTGGCTTACCCCATCGCACCGGCCTGATATCCGGTTTCTGTTCGTCCGCTCCGGATTTTGCCTCCGGCTTCCTCCCCACCCCACCTCGCGGCGACGCAGTTGCCTTCAGCTAACGGTTCCGGTCGTTACGGCCCGTAGAGAACTTCCATCTCCTAGATCAACGCCATGCCAGGCACACAAAAAGAAGGAGCGGCCGAAGCCGCTCCTTCCCGTCCAAGACGCGTTGTCTTGATTAGAACGACACCTTGATGCCGCCGACGACGTAGAAGCCGTCCTGATTGGTGCCACCTTCGTCTTCGATGTCGGTGTAACCAATCGTGCCCTTGAGGGCAACGCCCGGGCCCAACTTGTACTGGGCGCCAAGCTGCAGGACGTCAACCTCGTCGCGATCGTTATCAGCAGCCGAGTCCGCACGTTCGCCGTGCCGCCACATGACACTCACGCCCCAGGGACCGGTCGCATAAGCGAGACCAGCCGCATAACCGGTGTTGTGAGTGGCATCCGAACCGCCACGCGCGATGGCGTCGAGGGTATCGGCGTAGTAACCGCCCAGCGTGAAGCCGCCGAACGAGATGTTGGTGCCGAAGCTGATCGTCGAAGGATCGCTACCGGTGTTGCCGCTCGGCTTTTCGCCGTGGCCGAAACCGCCACCGATCTTGATGCCGATCTGGTCGAACTTGCCGATGTAGTTGGCACCGATCGAAACCACGTTGTGGACGTTACCTTCCACCGACGGGGCGTTCGAGTCCTGGTTCGTGCACTCCGGCGTGTAGGAGACACCGAACTGGAAGCCCGAGAACCGCGGGGTGAAGTAGGTCAGCCGCTTGTCGTCGTTGCAGCTGTTGTCAGCCTCGATCCAGGCCGAACCCCAAGGCGAACGGAACTGGTCGAAGTGGCTGTTGGAGCCGGCGGTGGCCGTCAGGATGCCGGCTTCGTTGGCCCACTGGCTGTTGTCGCCGGAGATGCCCGTGATACCGAAGTCCTTCGGCGCGAAGTTCATCTTGTACTGCGCCGAGTTCTCCGAACCCATCAGGAACTGGCCGAAGCTGCCGGTCAGCGTGATGTAGGATTCGTCGATCGTGTCGCCCGAGGTGTTGCCTTCGAGCTCGACGTGGTAGTGAACCTTCAAGCCGTTGTCCAAGGTGGTGCGGGCGTTGAAGTGAACTTCCGTGTCCGACTTGTGGTCGAAGTCGGTCAGCTGGGTGGCACCAGTGCCGTCGTTGTCCAGCGAACGGAAGCCGAACCACTGCTCCATGTAACCGTTCAACGATGCCTCAAGCCCCGCGGCTGCCGCGGGACCGGACACCAGGACACCAGCGGCTACGAGCGCCGAGGTGCCGAGTAAAAGCTTTTTCATCCGGTTTCCCCTCTTTCAGAGTGTGTTACCCGTCCAAACATTGCTGCTAGCCTGGGCGCCACGGGGGCGTAACCGGCAAGCGCTGCTATAAAGCCGCGTCAGGGGGTTGGGGTCAAGCATGCCGTGGGGGCGAGTGTAGCGTTGATCCCGCACTGTGGCGAGGTTGTCACACAGGGGGAACCGGCCCGGTGTTCCGGGGGTTCCGAACAGGGCAATCGCATTTCAGAATTTGCCGAGGAGTGACAGGAGATAGTCGTTGTTCCAAGCGGCGATTTTGAACTTGGCGCGCAGCGAGTCTTTTCGTGGATCCTTTCGCATGACATTGAGCGCCATGTGGCGCAGGACGGCGAGATTGTGCGGTCCATTGTCCTTGCGGGTTCTGTCTTGGTCTTCGTTCATTTGGACATCGAGGCACCAGTGCAGGCGGTTTTCGACCCCCCAGTGCGCCCGGGCAACGGGATTGAAGCGCTCGGCGTCGAGCGGCTGGCTGAGCAGGTAGTAGGCGGTTTCGCTCGACGTCTTCTCCGCGCACTCGCGGGTCCGGGTGACTTTGGCGACCGCCTTCAGGCCCGGCCAATGATGGCGCTCTTGCAGCCACTCGACGTGGCTGGAGACGAGAGCGGCACGGGTCTCGATGCGGCCATGATCGCCATCGACCGTGGTGTCGGTGGTGGTCGCTTCGGCTTTCGGATCGTCGAGGAAGGTTCTCACGTCGTCATGCAGCGTGCCTTGATTGCCCTTCAACGCCAGGGCGTAGTCACCCCCCTGCTCGATAATCTGGCTGGCGATGGCGCGCTGGCAATTGAGGGCGTCCACGGTCACGATCGTCCCCTCGAGGCTCAATAGTTTCAACAGCTTCGGCACGGCGGTGATCTCGTTGGACTTGGCGTCGGTGGCGACTTGCCCCAACACCAGCCGCTGATCACAGCCCCAGGCCGAGACCATATGCAGCGCCGACGTGCCGCTCGCCTTGTCGTAGGATCGCCGCACCACCTTGCCGTCGATCGCAATGACCCCTTGGCAGGTCTCGGAAAAGCGCGCCATGAAGCGCTGGAAGCAGGCGCCGAACGCCTCCGGATCCAGCAACCGGAACACCCGGCTGAAGGTGTCGTGGCTCGGCACGCCATGTTCGAGTACGAGAAATTCCCGCAGGAACGCCTCCTTTTCACGCGCGAAGATCGCCATGTCGACCGCCGTCTGACCGCCCGAGAGGACCGTGCACAGGGCGATCGTCAAGATCTCCAGCAGATCGTGACGCCCGGCATTGCCAGTCCGCGGATCCTCGAGACCCTCAAAGCACTCCAGAAAGCCTTCCATCGCAACCTCCACCCGTGAAAAGACCGGGTAGAATCGATTCGCGCCAATACCTCAAGATCAAACACGCACGTCAAGGCAATTCCAAATGCGATTCCCCTGGGGTTCCGAAGCAAGACCCTTGCGATGCGGCGCAGGGGTTGTTATGCCTTTTGTTCGTGTCCTGTTCGATGCGCGCGTGCGGCGGTTTGTCGAGCGAGAGGGCGGTCGGGCGACGTCCAGACTTGGGGCGACTCCGAGGATAGGGACCAAACGCCATGATGAAGGCATCCAGAACTCTTGGTTTTTCGACCTGTTTCGCGGCGGTGTTGGCCTTGGCGGCGTGCGAGGGGGTCGACGTCAAGCAGCAGTTTCCACGTAACCGCACCGACGGCCGTGGCGGCTCCATTCCCGCGCCGGAGGACCAACCGGAATCGATCTTCGGCGGCGGCGGCTTTGGGACCACCATCTTCGGTTCGGGCGACGACGAGACGGCCGTGCCCCAGGGGGGCGGTGCCGTCAACGGTATCGGCGTCAACAGTTATCTCTGGCGCGCCTCGCTCGACACCATGTCGTTCATGCCGCTGGCCTCGGCCGATCCCTTTGGCGGCGTTATCATCACCGATTGGTACAGCCCCCCCGAATCACCGGATGAGCGGTTTAAAGCGACGATCTACATCCTGGAACGCCAGCTGCGCGCCGACGGGGTTCGTGTCGCCGTATTTCGCCAGACCCGGGCCGGCGGTGTCGACTGGCGCGATGCGCAACTGAACGACCGCACGGCGACGGAACTTGAGGATGCGATTTTAACCCGGGCCCGTCAGCTTCGGATCAGCTCCCTCGGCGAGTGAGGCGGCGCTTCCGGCTTGCGTGCCGGCCCGCCTCGCCACATAGTCCGCCCGCCGTCCCCGCGGGCGCGCGTCTCCCATTTGCACGAGCGAAACCATGAACGACAGTATCGATACGACCCGCTACAGCGCCAGCGCCATCGAGGCGAAGTGGCAAGCGGTGTGGGACGACAATCAGAGCTTCCGGGCCGAGGCCGATCCGAGCCGGGAGAAATACTACGTCCTGGAGATGTTTCCCTATCCGAGCGGGCGCATCCACATGGGCCACGTGCGCAACTACACGATGGGCGACCTGGTCGCACGCTACAAGCGCGCGCGCGGCTTCAACGTGCTGCACCCCATGGGCTGGGACGCGTTCGGCCTGCCGGCGGAGAACGCGGCGCTGGAGAACAAGGTCCATCCCGCCAAATGGACCCGCGAGAACATCGACAACATGCGCGCGCAGTTGAAGTCGATGGGCCTGTCGCTGGATTGGAGTCGGGAGTTCGCGACCTGCGATCCCTCTTACTATCGCCACGAACAGAAGATGTTCCTGGATTTCCTGCGCGCCGGCCTGGTGGAACGCAAGGAGAGCTGGGTCAACTGGGACCCGATCGAGCACACGGTGCTGGCCAACGAGCAGGTCATCGACGGGATGGGCTGGCGATCCGGCGCGCCGGTGGAACGACGCAAGCTCTCGCAGTGGTTCTTCAAGATCACCGACATGGGGGAGGAGCTGCTGGGCGCCCTCGACGGGTTGGAGCGCTGGCCCGACAAGGTGCGGCTGATGCAGCGCAACTGGATCGGCCGCTCGGCTGGCGCGCGGCTGCGCTTTTCCGTCGTCGATGGCGGCGGCGGCGAGATCGAGGTCTTCACGACCCGCCACGACACCATTTTCGGGGCCACCTTCATCGCCCTCTCGGCCGATCATCCGATGGCGGCGAAGCTGGCGGCGGACGATCCGGCGCTGGCCGCCTTCACCGAGGAATGCCGGCGCAGCGGGACCAGCGAGGCGGCGCTGGAAACCGCCGAAAAACTCGGCTACCGCACCGGGATCGAGGTCGCGCATCCGTTCCGTGACGGCGTTACCCTGCCGGTTTATGTCGCCAACTTCGTGCTGATGGAATACGGCACCGGCGCGATCTTCGGCTGCCCCGGCCACGACCAGCGCGACCTGGATTTCGCCCGAAAGTACGAGATCGACGTGATTCCCGTCGTGGCGCCGGACGATGTCGCGGCGGCGGACTTCGTCGTCGGCGACGAGGCCTACGTCGGCCCGGGCCGGATGATCAATTCGCAATTCCTCGACGGGCTGGAGATCGAGGCGGCGAAGGCGGACATCGCCGCCCGGGCCGAGGCCGGCGGCTTCGGCCAGGCGACGATCACCTACCGCCTGCGCGACTGGGGCGTTTCGCGCCAGCGCTACTGGGGCTGCCCGATCCCGGTCATTCATTGCGAGGCCTGCGGCCTGGTGGGCGTCCCCGACGCGGATCTGCCGGTGGAACTGCCGGAGGATGTCGATTTCGACACGCCCGGCAACCCGCTCGACCGCCATCCGACGTGGCGGGACGTCGCCTGCCCGACCTGCGGCACGTCGGCCAAGCGGGAGACGGACACCTTCGATACCTTCATCGACAGCTCGTGGTACTTCGCCCGCTTCTGCAGCCCGGCGGACGAGGGCCCGGTGGCCCGCGACGCCGTCGATTACTGGATGCCGGTCGATCAATACATCGGCGGCGTCGAGCATGCGATCCTGCATCTGCTGTATTCCCGTTTCTATACCCGCGCGATGCGGCAATGCGGCTATCTCGGCGTGGACGAGCCGTTCGACGGCATGTTCACCCAGGGGATGGTCTGCCATGCGACCTTCCGAGATGGGGACGGCCAGCTGCTGTTCCCCTACGAGGTGGCGCGCGAGGGCGAGGATTGGCAGCGGCTCGAGGACGGCGGCCCGGTCCGGGTCGGCCGCTCCGAAAAGATGAGCAAAAGCCTGAAGAACGTCGTCGACCCGGCGGAGATTATCGAACGCTACGGCGCCGATACGGCGCGCTGGTTCATGCTTTCCGACAGCCCACCCGACCGGGACCTGGAATGGACCGATGCGGGCGTCGAAGGTGCCTGGCGCTTTACCCAGCGGGTCTGGCGCCTGGTCAACGGTGCCATACCCGGCCTGCCTGCGGCCGGCTCGCCCCGGCCCGAGGCGTTCTCGCCGGAGGCCGACGGGCTCCGCCGCGCGGCGCACAAGGCGGCCGCCGCGATGACCGACGATATCGAACGGTTCCGCTTCAACGTCGCGGTCGCCCGGGTCTACGAGCTGGCGAACCATATCGGCGGTTTCGACGCCAAGGCGCCGGGCGATGCCTGGGCGCTGCGCGAGGCCTTGGAAATCCTCGTCGTCGTCGCCGGGCCGATGGTCCCGCACCTGATGGAAGAACTCTGGGCCCGTCTCGGCGGCGCGGGGTTACTGATCGACGCGCCGTGGCCGACGCCCGAGGTGGAACTGTTGACCGAGGACACGGTGACCATCGCCGTGCAGGTCAACGGCAAGCTGCGCGGGCGCATCGCGTTCGCCCGCGACGGCGCGGAGGACGAGGTGCGGGCGGCGGCGCTGGCCGACGACGGCGTTCAGCGGGCGATCGCCGGGCAGGACATCCGCCGGGTCATCGTCGTGCCGAACCGCATCGTCAACGTCGTGGTCTAGGACCGGCCGGGGACGTGCCGTGAAACTGACCGCCCGCCAGGTCGAACCGTTTCTGCGCAATCCCGATCCCGCCGTGCATGCCGTTCTGGTTTACGGTCCGGACGGCGGCCGGGTGCGCGAGGTCGGCCGCCGTCTGTTGGAACGCGTCGCGCCGGATCCCGCCGATCCGTTCGCCGTTTCCAGTCTCACCATGGCCGACCTGAAGGCGGAGCCGTCGCGCCTGCTGGACGAGGCGACGGCGATGGTGCTGGGCGGCGGCAAACGGGTGGTGCGCCTGCAGGCGGCGGAACCGGCGGTGGCTGGCGCCGCGGAAGGCTTGCTGGCGCTCGACGCCCTGGACGCCTTCGTCATCCTGGAGGCCGGCGACCTCGGCCCGCGCGACAAGCTCCGCAAGCTGTTCGAGGCGGCCGACGGCGGGGCCGCCATCCCCTGCTACCAGGACGAGGGGCAGGGGCTGGAGACGGTGATCCGCCAGGGCTTGAGCGAGGCTGGATACGACATCGAACCGGGCGCGCTCGCCTATGTCGCCGCCCAGCTCGGTGGCGACCGGGCACAGACCCGCTCGGAGATCGAGAAGCTCGTGCTCTACAAGGGCGACGAGACGGGCGGTATCACCCTCGACGACGTCGCCGCCGTGGTGGGCGACGGCGCGCCGATCCTGCTCGACGACATCGTGCTGTCGGTGGCGAGCGGCGAACAGGCCGGCCTCGATCGGGCCCTCGGCCGGGCTTTCCAGGCCGGCGAAACCCCCGTCGGCGTGCTGCGGGCCGTGGTCCGGCACCTGACCCGCCTGCATCTGGCGGCGAGCCTGATGGCCCAGGGCCAGTCCCCGGAACAGGCGATGAAGGGCCTGCGCCCGCCGGTCTTCTTCAAACAGCAGCCGATCTTCCGCGGCCAGTTGCGTCAATGGTCGCCCGACGGCCTGGCCCGGGCCCTCGAGCTGTTGATGACCGCCGAACTCGATTGCAAGTCGACCGGCATGCCCGACGAGACCATATGTGCGCGCGCCCTGATGCGCATCGCCCAGGCGGCGCGGCGCGGCGGCAGGTAGGACGGCACGCTCAAATCGTCGCGTCGAGATTGCCGAGGCGGTTGGTCAGTTTCAGGTTCTCCGCATAGTCGACGGGCACCGCCAGCAGGGCCGGGCCGTTCTGCGCCAGGGCTTCGTCGAGGTCGCTCGCGAAATCGTCGGCGGCACGGACCTGGCGGCCCCAGATGCCGAACGCGGCGGCCAGGGTTTCGAAATCCGGGTTGGAGAAGGCGAGTTCCGAGTGCTGGCCGTCGAACTGGGTCTGCTGCTTCCACTTGATCAGGCCATAACCGCCGTCGACCCAGACCAGGCAGACGAAGGGAATGGCGAGGCGCTTCGCCGTTTCCAGGTCCTGCACGTTCATCAAAAAGCCGCCGTCGCCGGAAATCGCCACCACCCGCCGGTCGGGACAGGCGATGCGCGCACCGATCGCGCCGGGCAGGGCGAAGCCCATGGAACAAAAGCCGTTGGAGATCAGACAGGTGTTCGGCTCCAGGCAATGATAATGCCGGGCGACCCACATCTTGTGGGCGCCGACGTCGGAAAGCAGGATGTCTTCTGCCCCGAGCGCGGCGCGAACCTCGGCCAGGATGCGCTGCGGTTTCATCGGGAAGGCGGGATCGGCCGCCTCGGCTGCGAGATCGTCGGCGATGCGGGCGCGCAACGGTGCTTCGGCCGCGGCGTCGAACAGCGGCAGGCGTCCCGCACAGGCCGCGTTCAGCGCTTCGTTCACCTGCCAGAGGGAATCCGCGACGTCGGCCACCAGCTCGACCGTGACCGCATAATCGCTGTCGGTTTCCGCTGGATCGAAGTCGATGTGCAGGATGGACTTGTCGCCTTTCCGGTTCCAGAGCGTGGGGGCGTACTCGACCAGATCATAGCCGACCGCGACGACCAGGTCGGCCGCGTCGAACAGCTGGTTGATGTGATCGCCGCCCTGCAGGCCCGCGGTGAACAGCGACAGCGGATCCTCCAGTGACAGCGCCCCCTTGCCCATGAAGGTGGAGACGACGGGGATGCCGGTCTTGCGCGCGAAACGGCGCAGCTGGCGCGAGGCCTGCTTGCGCAGGGCGCCGTTGCCCGCCAGGACGACCGGGCGCTTCGCCGCCTGGATCAGCTCGACCGCGCGGGCGACGGCCTTGTGGTCGGCGGCGGGGCGGCGCGGGCGGAGTTGCGGCAACGGCTGCGCGGCGACGGGAACCTTGGCGATGTCTTCCGGCAGCTCGATCACCGTGGCGCCGGGCTTCTCCGCCGTGGCGATGCGGAAGGCCTTGGCGATGACCTCCGGAATGATCTCCGCCCGGGCGATGGACTGCGCCCATTTGCTGATCGGCCGCATCATTGCGACCGCATCCATGTTCTGGTGGCTTTCCTTGTGCAGCCGACTGGTCGCGGCCTGGCCGATGATCGCCACCAGCGGCGCCCGGTCCATGTTGGCGTCGGCGACACCGGTCACCAGATTGGTTGCACCCGGCCCCAGCGTCGCCAGGCAAACGCCGGCCCTCCCCGTCAGCCGGCCGTAGGCGTCGGCCATGAAGGCGGCGGCTTGTTCATGCCGGCAGAGCACGAAGCGGATGTCGCTCGATTCGAGCGCGATCATCAGGTCGGCGTTCTCCTCGCCCGGAACGCCGAAGATGTGCTCGACACCCTCGGCTTCCAGGCAGCGAACGAAAAGGTCGGCGGCTTTCATCGTTTCGGTCATGATCTCAGGCTCCCAGGGCCGGTGCGGGGTGCAGCTCGTCGAGCGGTACGGACTTGCCGGCCGAAACCACCATGCGGGCATGGAAACGCCGCAGGCGGCGGGGCTCCGGCACGCCGCAGGCATGCGCGATGACGCCGACCTCGTGCACCATGTTTTCGATATAGGCCTGCACGCGGGCCGCCTTGTCCGTCGGGTCGAGGCCGCGTTGCAGGCGGGGATTGTGTGTGGTGATCCCGGTCGGACAGGTGTTCTTGTTGCATTGCAAGGCCTGGATGCAGCCGAGCGCGAACATGAAGCCGCGGGCCGAAACGATGAAGTCGGCACCGACGCAGAGCGCCCAGGCGACTTCGACCGGCGTTACCAGCTTGCCCGAAGCTATGACCCTGGCCCGGTCGCGCAGGCCATGGGCCTCCAGCCGGTCGACCAGCATCGGCAGGCTTTCCTGGATCGGTAGGCCGACGCTGTCGATCAGGCTCATCGGCGCGGCACCGGTGCCGCCCTCGGCGGAATCGACGGTAATGAAGTCGGGCGCCGAGCCGATGCCGCGGCGATGGACTTCCTCGAACAGGGTGTCGAGCCAGCCATAGGCGCCGATCACCGTCTTGAAGCCGACCGGCTTGCCGGTCACACGGCGAACCCGTTCGATCATGTCCAGAATGTCGGCCGGTGAATTTACCTCCGGATGGCGGTTTGGGCTCAGCGAATCCTGGCCTTGCGGGATGCCGCGAATCTCGGCGATTTCATCCGTCACCTTGGCCGCCGGCAGGATGCCGCCCTTGCCGGGCTTGGCGCCCTGGCTCAGTTTGATCTCGAACATCCGCACCTGTTCGTGCGCCGCCACCTCGCGCAGCTTGTCGTCGGAGAATTCGCCGGTGTCGTCCCGCACGCCGTATTTCGCGGTGCCGATCTGAAAGACGATGTCGGCGCCGCCGTCGAGGTGCTGCGGCGACAGCCCGCCTTCACCGGTGTTCATCCAGGCGCCCGCACGCCCCGCGCCGTTCGAAAGGGCCTTGACCGCGACACCCGAAAGCGCGCCGTAGCTCATGCCCGAGATGTTGAACAGGCTGCTCGTGGTGAAGGGATGCGCGGTATCCGGCCCGATGACCTTTTCCGATGGTTCGACCGCGTCTTCTTCCAGGGTGGGGAAGGGGCAGTTGACGAACATGATGGAGCCGACGGGACGCAAGTCCCGGGTCGAGCCGAAGGCGACCGTGTTGTCGACATTCTTCGCCGCCCGGTAGACCCAGCTGCGCTGCTCCCGGTTGAAAGGCATTTCCTCCCGGTCGGCGGCGAAGAAGTACTGGCGGAAGAAGGTTCCCATATGTTCGAAGAAATACCGCAGCCGGCCGATGACGGGATAGTTGCGGCGGATGGCGTGGCGGGTCTGGGTGATGTCGAGGACGTAGATGACCCCGAGCGCTAGGATCGCCAGGCCGATCAGAAAAATGAAGAACGTTGCCGCAATAGTGATCGCGGTGACGACGAAGTCCGGAATCATAGCGCCCATGTCGCTTCCCCCTCGAGCAATGATCTGGCTTCCAGATGGGAGAGGGCGCCGCGAATCAAAATAAAGAAACCGTGTTCAGGCCATTCTGGTCAGACTGGACGGTCACCCGCCGCCGTTGTCCGATGTAGATAACGCACCAGGCTTTCGTCGTAATCGCGTACTGCATAGTGCATGGCGGAGCGGTTGTCCCACAGCAACACGTCGCCCGGGCGCCACTTATGACGGTAGATATTTTCGTGCCGCGTCGCCCGGGCGTAGAGATAGTCGAGGATGGCCCGGCTTTCGTCCCGCTTCATGCCGTCGATGTGCGAGGTGAAATAGGGATTGACGAAGAGCGCGCGACGACCGCTTTCGGGGTGGGTGCGGACCATCGGGTGGCGTACGCCCGGCGGTACCGCTTGCGGCGGCACGCGGGAGGGCCGCTCGTTCACCAGGTGATAGGCGTCGTGGATCGCATACTGGCCGTCGAGCACGGCCCTGAGACCGTCCGACAGGTCTTCGTACGCCGTGTACATGTTGCAGAACATGGTATCGGCCGGCCCGTCCGGCACCTCGATCGCATGCAGCATGGACAGCGCCGGCGGCCGTTCGGCGAAGGAGATGTCGGAATGCCAGAAGTCGTTGGGCGGTCCGGGTTTGCCGGGACGGTTCTCCAGCACCATGACCTCTGGGTGCGTATCGAGCCCGCGCCGCGAGCCGAGCGGGTGCGGCTCGACCGGCCCGAAGCGGCGCGTGAAGGCCAGGTGCTCGCCCGGGCCCATCTCCGTCTGTCCACGGAAGAAGATCACCAGATGCTCGAGAAAGGCCTGGCGGATCTCGGCGAAGGTTTCGTCGTCGAGGGGCCGCGACAGGTCGACGCCGGTGATTTCGGCGCCGAGGGTGCCGGAGGCCGGGCGGACGGCGATCCGCGTGAACGGGGCGGGTGATCGAATCGTGGCGGATAGTGTCATCGCAGGCTCCTCAACCATGCAAGCCGCTGAAAACCTCGCCCAGGGCGCCGCCGTTGTCCAGCGCGGCCAGCCGGCCGGCCAGCGCGTCCGCCGCCTGGCCGTCGAGCGGGTGCGGGCCGAAGGCGGCGCAGTCGCGGAACTTGGCCGCGACCTCGTCGTCGCTCAACGGGTTCTCCGGTGTGCCGGGAACATGGTCGAGCCGGCGCTCGATCACCTCGCCGCCCGTCGTCGTCACGGCGACGGTGGCGGGCGCGAACTTGCCGGCGTTGTCCGCGTCGACCCGGACCTCGACCTTGGGAATGAAGTCGGCGATGGCCGAGTCGAACACGGCGGGGTCCTGGATCTCGGCAATGCCGAGGCGGCGGCGCAACAGCGCGCTCGCCGCGGAATAGTGGATCGAGAACTGGGCGGCCACCTGGGGATTGTCGCCCGGCGCGAAGGGCGCACCGACCAGCCCGTCGGCGAAGGGGGAAAGGGCGATCTCGACCCGCTCGATTGCCGTGGGATCGAGCCGCGCCGCCTCGGCGATGTCGATCAACAGGTCGATCGGCACATGGTTCGCCGTACAGCTCGGATACTTCTTGATGGTGACGGTCGATTGTTCCCAGTGGCGGCCGAGGCCCTCGACCAGCGCCGCGCCGTCGCCCGGGCCGTAGAGCGTGTGATAACCGTACTTGCCCTCGACCGCCTGGCGTGGCCCGTCGATGCCGGCCGCCGCCAGCCGCGCGGCGAGCACCGCCGATTCCGCCGCCAGGCCGGAGGCCGCGCGTTTCGCCAGGCTCTTTTCCAGCAAGGCCTGCTGCGAGCCGCCGGCGCGGAAGAAGGCGAGGCCGAGGGCGTCGGCGATGGCGCCCGCGTCGAGGCCGAGCAACTTCGCCGCCGCCGCCGCACCGCCGAACACGCCATGGGCCGAGGTGTAGAACCAGCCCCGGTTTTCCGCGTTGGCCCGGCCGAAGCGGCAGGCGACCTCGTTGCCCAGTGCCACCGCGGCCAGGAACTCGGGCCCGCTGGCGCCGGTCTCCTCCGCCACCGCCCAGGCGGCGGGCACCGTGACGATGTCGGGATGGACCGAGCCTTTTTCATAGACGGAATCATAGTCGAGGGCGGCGGCCTGCAGCCCGTTGACGAAGGCCGCGCCCCGCGCCGTCGTCCGCTGGCCGCTCGACCAGATCGTCGCCCGGCCGGTGCCGCCCTCGGCCAGGATCACCGCCTCGGCCGCGGCGCAACCGGGCGCCGTCGCCCCCGCCCAGGCACAGCCGAGCGTGTCGAGGATACGGCGTTTCGTGGCATGCAGGATGTCGCCCGGCAGGTCCGCGTAGGACGTGTCGGCGACGAAACCGGCCAGGCGTTCGCTGAGCGTTTGGGTCATCCGAGGTGCCCCTCAGCCGTTGGCGAGGCGGGCGAGTTTGTCGCGAAACCCCGGGCGGTCGAGCACTTCGGGATTGACGACGTTCTCAGGCGCTTCGCCGGCGATGACCCGGCGGAAATCGCCCATGTTGATCTCCGCCATCGATGCCCAGAGCTGGTCCGAATAGCCGAGGGCATGCGGCGAGAGGATGACGTTGGCGAGGCCGTGCAACGGCTCGTTCGCGTCCGAAGGCTCTGGATCCATCACATCGAGGCCGGCGCCGGCGATGGTGCCGTCCATCAGGGCCCGGTGCAACGCGGCCTGGTCGACCACCGGTCCCCGGCTGGTGTTGATGAGATAGGCGGTCGGTTTCATCAGGGCCAGGCGTTCGGCATTCGCCAGATGGCGGGTGTCGTCGTTCAGCGGGCAGTTGAGGCTGAGGAAGTCGGCCTGGCGGAAGACCTCGTCGACGGGCAGCAATTCGACACCCAGTTCCGCGCCGGCAGCGGCGTTGAAGGCCGGATCGGCGGCGATGTGGCGCATCCCGAAGGGGGCGGCCATGCGGAAGACCTCGGTGCCGATATTGCCCATGCCGACGACGCCCAAGGTGCGACCGACCAGCCCGGTGCCGTTCTCGTGCACTTTCTTGGCCCAGCCCGCCGGTCCTTCCCGCGTGATGCGGTCCTTGGCGAACAGCTTCGTCGCCAGCACCAGCAGCAACGTCATGGTCGCCACCGCCATCGGCCGGCGGACCGCGTCCGGGGTGGTCGTCACCACCACGTCGGCCGCGGTGCAGGCGGTGACGTCGACCGTATCGAAGCCGACGCCCATGCGGGCGACATGCACCAGGCGATCGTTGCCGGCCAGGCTCGCCGCGCTCAGCCGTTCCCCCAACAGGACGACGCCCTGCAAATCGCGGAGGTCGTCGGCGGCCAGGTTCCGCTTGCTCTCGAACGGACCGATCTCCGCCAGGCCGTCCTCGGCCAGCGCGTCGATCTCGTAACCCGGAAAGGCGAGGCTGCCGTCCGGGTGGCGGAGGCCGCTCGGCAGGCCGATGCGAAACTTTGCCACCTCTCGGTTCTCCTTCTCAGTTCACGCGGCCGCGGATGTCGTCTAGGCCCGCTGTGATCGCCTCGCGCAGCAGGAACAGGTCGGCCGAATAGACGATGAGGTCGAAGCCCTGCTCGCGCAGCATGACCGCCTCGTCGGCACTGCCGACCATTCGCCCGGCGCTCTTACCGTTGGCGCCGGCCGCGTCGAGGACCCGTTGCACCGCGTCCTTGAAGCGCGGGTCGTCGAACTCCCCCGGGATGCCGAGGGAACAGGAAAGATCGAAATGCCCGATGAACAAGGCGTCGACGCCGGGCAGGGCCGCGATCTGCTCGATCTCCGCGATACCGCCGGCCGTTTCGATCAATGGGATGCACACCGTCTTGGCGTTGGCCGCCGCCAGCTTCGCCTTGGTATCGCCCGCCGTATAGCGGTCGTGCGCGATCGAAAGCGCGACGCCCCGCGCGCCGTCCGGGGGATACTTCATCTCGTTCGCCAGTGCCGCCGCCTCCGCCGCGCTGGAGACCATGCGCAGCAGCAGCGCCTCGGCGCCCGCATCGAGCGCCGTCGCGATGTGATGGATCTGGTTGGAGGGCGGGCGCACCATGGCCGGCAGCTCGGCGGCCTGCATATAGCGCAGGATCCGCTTCAGCGTGTCGATGCCGAAGCCCGAATGCTCCAAGTCGACGAAGGCGAAGTCGGCGCCGCCGGCCTTGGCGATCTGGCCGATGCCGGGTGAATCGAACTCCAGCACCCCGGTGCCGAGCTTCAGCTCCCGGCTCGAAATCAACTCGCGAAACGCTCTGGCGGTCATCGGCTTCGTCCCTCCCACGGCCTGTTCGTCGCTATCAGCCCGAAGCGCCGCGCGACGGCGAGGTTGAACCGGCCGCCGGCCCGGGTGATACTCGGCGCGGGAATCAACGAAGCGAGGCGGCGATGAGCGAGGGCGAGGCCCATCGGGGCTATCACGACATGGGCGGCGACCAGGCGGGCGCCATCGATCAGGAAGGCCACGCCTACCTGCTGTGGGAAAAGCGCATCGACGCGATGATGGTGCTGCTGAGCGGGCCGGAGAAGAAGCTCATCCGGGTGGACGAGCTGCGCCGGGCGATCGAGTCCCTCGGCCCCGACGTCTACGAAGATTTGAGCTACTACGAGCGCTGGACGGCGGCGATCACCGCGCTGATGCTGGAGAAGGGCGTCGTCAGCCAGGCCGAGCTCGATGCCAAGGTGGCGGCGATGAAGGCGGCGCGGGGAGACGCGGCATGAGCGGCTTCGACGTCGGCGCCTCGGTGCGCGTTCGCCTCGCCTATCCGACGGGCCATTGCCGCACGCCGTTCTACTGCCGCGGCAAGACCGGCGTGGTGGAACGGGTCTGCGGCGCCTTCCGCAACCCCGAGACGCTGGCTTATGGCCAGGACGGGGAGCCGCAATTGACCCTCTACCGCGTCCGCTTCGCCGCCAACGACCTCTGGGCCGACGGCGAGCCCGGCGTCGCCGTCGAAATCGAACTTTACGAACCCTGGCTGGAATCCGCTTGAGGAGAGGGCCGATGAGCACCGACCATCATCACCACGATCACGACCACGAACATATCGACCATCCCGACACCGACGCCGGCCCCTGGAGCGAACATCGCTATATCGAGGGCGCATTGCGCGAGCTGCTGATCGAGAAGGGCGTCGTCACCGCTGAGGAAATGCGCGCCCAGGTCGAGCGCATGGAAGGTCGCAATCCCGGCCTCGGCGCCCGTGTCGTCGCCCGGGCCTGGACCGACCCCGACTACAAGGCCCGCCTGCTGGAAGACGCCAACGCCGCGGTCGACGAACTCGGCATCGAGATCCAGCCGACCCATCTGATCGCACTAGAGAACACGCCCGAAGAGCATAATGTCGTGGTTTGCACCCTTTGTTCGTGCTATCCGCGCAATCTGCTGGGCCTGCCGCCAGATTGGTACAAGGCGCGGGCCTATCGCTCTCGCGTCGTGCGCGAACCGCGTGCGGTGTTGCGCGAGTTCGGCACGGAACTGCCCGATTCGACCCGCATCCGCGTCCATGATTCGACCGCCGACATGCGCTACGTCGTCCTCCCCCGCCGCCCCGAAGACACCGAGGGGATGAGCGAGGAGGAACTCGCGGCGCTGGTCGGGCGGGACGCGATGATCGGGGTGAGCGTGGTGACGAAGGACTGATCGAACCAGGCGTAGAAGATTAATTGAGATCAAAGATACCGGAGCATCGGCTGATTTGGCAGAATCGGGTGCTGGCCCATCGGCATCGGAACACGACGCTTGGGTCCGGAAAAAGATCGAAGCGGTTCTCGAGGCCAAGCGTCGCGGAACGGCGACCTATGTCATGCTGAAGGACATTTCGGCCAAGTACGATTCCGATACACGTCAGGCTCTCGGACCGATCGCTAGGTCTTGAAAGCCGCGCTCAACGCCTTCCCCAACGCCGCCGGCGTCGTCAGCGGCAACGTGCACGTCTCGCCGATACAGACATAGGCCGCTGCGGCGCCGTCGATCGTGGTCTTGCCATGCGCCGGGTGGCTCGTCGGCAAGGTGGCGTCCGCTGACGTTACCTGGAAGATACGGCCGGGCAGGCTGGTGTTGTGGACGGCGGCCGCCAGTGCCGCCGTGTCGGCGGCGGCGGGGTTGCCGGCGATGACGATCTGGATCGGGCGGAGCGCGGTTTCCAGGTTGTTGAGGTAGGTGGTCAGCGGAAAGAAATTGCGCCGGAGGTCGCCGGAAAAGGCGTGGAATACCGCCTCGGCCCGGGCGCGGTAGCGGCTTTCGCCGGTCAGGTGCCAGAGGCGGGTGAGGATCTCGGTGACGACGGCGTTGCCGGCCGGCGTCGCGTTGTCGGTGCAGTGCCGTTGGCGGGTGATGAGGCCGGGGGCGTCGTCCGCGGTGAAGAAATAGCCGCCCGCGCCCTCGTCCCAGAAATGCGCGTCGAGGGTGGCGATCCAGGCTTGCGCGCGCTCGAGGTATCGGGCCTCGCCCCGGGCTTCGTAGAGGGCGAGGGCGCCGCGGGCCATGGCGGTGTAGTCGTCCAGCATCCCCGGTTGGCGCAACTTGCCGACCCGGTAGCTGTGCCAGAGCCGGTCGCCCTCCGCCATCCGGGCGGTGACGAAATCAAAGGCCGCGGCGGCGGCGTCGATCCAGTCCAGCCGGGCGAAGGCCTGACCGGCGGCGACCAGGGCCGCGATCATCAAGCCGTTCCAGTCGGCCAACACCTTGTCGTCCCAGCCGGGCCAGATGCGATCGTCGCGCACCGCCTTCAGGATGGCCCGGTCGGCGGCGAGCGCCTCTTCGTCCATCGCTTCGCCGAGGCCCAAACGGCGGGAGCGGTTGAGGATTACCTTTTCTTCCCAGTTGCCGCGGGCGGAGACGTCATAGGCTGCCTTGAACGCCTCGGACCGGGCACCCAGCAGCTGGTCGATTTCCGCCTCGTTCCAGACGTAGAACTTGCCTTCCTCGCCTTCCGAATCCGCGTCCAGGGTGGCGGCGAGGCCGCCGTCGGGGGCGATCATCTCGCGCAAGGTCCAGTCCACCGTCTCCGCCACCCGGCGGGCATAGAGCGCGCTGCCGGTTTCCTGCCAGACCAGGGTCAAAAGCTCGATCATCTGCGCGTTGTCGTAGAGCATCTTCTCGAAATGCGGCGCCAACCAGCGGTCGTCGGTCGAATAGCGCGCGAAACCGCCGCCTAGATGGTCGTAGATCCCGCCTTCCGACATCTGGTCCAGCGTCGTCACCACGGCGCGGTGATAGCGCTCGTCCCCGCCGCGCAGCCAGGCCCGCCACAGCAGGGTGAAGGCCGGGACCTGCGGGAACTTGGGCGCGCCGCGGATCCCGCCCAGGAACGGGTCGACCTCGTTCAGCAGATGGGCGGCGATATCGTCGAGCATGTCCGGCTCCAACGCCACCGACTCGGCCCGGGGCGCCGCCATCTGGCCGAGGCCTTGCATGATCGAGCGGGCGTTTTGTGCCACCTGGTCGCGCTGGTCGGCGTAGATCGAGGCCATCTGCCGCAGTACCTCGGGAAACCCGGGCCGGCCGTAGCGGGATTCCGGCGGGAAATAGGTCCCGCCCCAGAACGGCTCCCCCGCCGGTGTCAGGAACATCGTCAGCGGCCAGCCGCCCTGCTGGCCCAGCAGGCCGAGCGCGTTCTGATAGATCGCGTCGAGGTCGGGCCGTTCCTCCCGGTCGACTTTGATGTTGACGAACAGGTCGTTCATCTGGCCGGCGATTTCGTCGTTCTCGAAGCTCTCGTGCGCCATGACGTGGCACCAGTGGCAGGCCGCATAGCCGATCGAGAGCAGGATCGGCTTGTCGGCGGCCTGCGCCTCGGCCAGCACTGTCTCGCTCCAGGGTTGCCAGTGCACCGGGTTGTCCTGGTGCTGCAGCAGGTAGGGGCTGGTCTCCTGGGCCAGGTCGTTCGGCATGGGGCTCACCTTCCAAGGGGTTCGAGAGGGCCGGTCGGGTGGGTCGGAAATATTGCGCGGCGCGCGGCTTTTCCATAGGGTGGCCGCTCAGCGCCGGGGCAACCTAGCACGGGAACCAGGGCCCATGAAGATCAGCATCGAGATCGACTGCACGCCGGAAGAGGTGCGCGCCGCGCTCGGCCTGCCGGACGTGAGCGGGATGCAGGAACAGCTCGCCCAGGAGCTGGCGGACCGCATGCGCGCCTTCGTGCAGGAGAGCGATCCCGAAACCCTGTTGAAGACCTGGATGCCCGGCGGCGGGGCCGAGAGTTGGGAACGTATGCAAAAGGCGTTCTGGAGCGGCTTCACCGCGCCGGGCGGGCAAAGATCGGATTAGGGAGGCGAGACGAGCTTGAGCGCCGAGAGCACGACACAGTTCTACCAGAGCCACATCTTCTGCTGCACGAACGAACGCCAGGCGGGCCACCCGCGCGGCTGCTGCATGGAGAAGGATGCGGTCAAGCTTCGTAACTATCTGAAGGCAAAGGCAAAACAGATGAAGCTCGACAGCGTTCGGGTGAACATTGCCGGCTGCCTCGACCGCTGCGAGTTGGGCCCGACCCTGGTGATCTATCCCGAAGGGGTCTGGTATACCTACCGGACGACGGAAGACCTGGACGAAATCCTGAATACCCACGTGGACGGCGGCGGTCGCGTCGCCCGGTTGATGCTGGACGTCGATCAGGAGGAGCTGCGGCCCGAACAAATGGGCCAGGCGGCGGAATAGTTTCCGAAACGGCATGAGCGACGGCGCCACGATCTTCGCGCTCGCCAGCGGGCGCGGCCGGGCGGGCATCGCCGTCGTGCGCCTCTCTGGCCCCCGTGCCGGCGCTGCGCTGGCCCGTCTGACGGGACAGCCATTGCCGTCACCGCGTATCGCTCGCCTCGCCAGACTGTGTGATCCGGTGGACGAGGTACGGCTGGACGACGCCCTGACCCTCTGGTTTCCGGGGCCGGCCAGTTTCACCGGCGAGGACGTGGTCGAACTGCACCTGCATGGGGGACCGGCGGTCGTCACCGGCGTGTTGGACGCGCTCGGTCGTATCGATCGCCTGCGTGCCGCGGAGCCCGGGGAGTTTTCCCGTCGTGCCTTTCTTTTGGGCAAGCTGGACCTGACCGCCATCGAAGGCTTGGCGGATCTGATCGCCGCCGATACCGCACAGCAGCGCCGCCAGGCCCTCGACCAGATGGCCGGTCGGCTCGGCGCCCTCTACGAGGGCTGGCGCGGCCGTCTGTTGCGGCTGCTGGCGTCCGTGGAGGCGGAGATCGACTTCGGGGAGGAGGAGGGCGACGTGGGCGACGGTGCCGGTGCGGCGCTGGCGCACGAGATCCCCGCGCTTGCTGCCGAGATCGCCGCTCATCTCGCCGACGAGAACCGGGGGGAGCGTTTGCGGGACGGCCTCCAGGTTGCGATTCTGGGCCCACCGAATGCCGGAAAATCCAGTCTTTTGAATGCGTTGGCGCGGCGCGACGTGGCGATCGTCGCCGACGTCCCGGGGACCACTCGCGATGTGTTGGAAGTCCGGCTCGACCTCTCCGGCTATCCGCTGATCCTGGCGGATACCGCGGGACTGCGGGCCGGTGGCGACGAGATCGAGGTGGAAGGCGTGCGCCGCGCCCGGGCCCGGGCGGCGGCGGCGGACCTTCGGCTGCTGGTCATCGACGCCGCCGCGCCACCCGAAGTGGGGGATCTTGGGTTCGAAATAGACGACGATACCCTCGTGCTGGCCAACAAGGTCGATTTGGCCCCGGCGCCGGCTGTCTATGGTGGTCAAGCGACCCTGTCCCTGTCGATCCGTGAGGGTCGTGGCCTCGACGAGGTCATTTCCCGGCTGGAGGGGGCGGCGGCACGTCGCCTCGGGTCGTCGTCGGCCCCTGTCATTAGCCGGGCCCGGCACCGGGGTGCGCTGGAAGCTTGTATTCAGGCGCTTGGCCGGGCCGAGGCGGCCGAGGGCGACGACTTGGCGGCGGAGGACTTGCGCCTTGCCGGTCATGCCTTGGGCCGCATCACCGGGCGGGTCGATGTCGAGGACATTCTGGATATCGTCTTTGCCGAGTTCTGTATCGGCAAATAGGTAACGCGCGGGGCCGTTTCACGTGAAACGCGCTGCCCGGCTTTGACTTCGCCGAACCGCCTCCCTACATTCCCGGCGCACTTCGGCAAGCGGGGACGGACGGAAGCCATGGGCGGCTACGACGTCATTGTCATCGGCGGCGGTCATGCCGGCACGGAAGCGGCGGCGGCGGCGGCCCGCCTCGGCGCACGGACCCTGCTGTTGACCCATCGTCTCGACACGATCGGCGAAATGTCCTGCAATCCGGCTATCGGTGGCTTGGGTAAAGGCCATTTGGCGCGGGAGATCGACGCCCTCGACGGTCTGATGGGCCGGGTTGCGGACCAGGCGGGGATTCAGTTTCGCCTGTTGAACCGGCGCAAGGGCCCGGCCGTGCGCGGGCCACGCGCCCAGGCCGACCGCAAGCTGTACCGCCAGGCCATGCAGGCGGCGATCGCCGAGACCGTGGGCCTCGATACCAAGGCGGCGGCGGTCGAGGACTTGATCATCCAGGCCGGCCAGGTCGCTGGCGTCGTCACGGATACGGGGGAGGAGATCGCGGCGGGGCAGGTCGTTCTCACCACGGGGACGTTTTTGCGCGGCCTCATCCATTTGGGCGAGGAGTCGTGGCCCGCCGGGCGCGTCGGCGAGCAGCCGGCCGTGGCGCTGGCGCGGCGGATCGAAGCTCTCGACTTCGCCATGGGACGCCTGAAAACCGGCACACCGCCGCGTCTCGACGGACGGACCATCGACTGGCGTGGGCTCGACGCTCAGCCGGGCGATACGGTGCCGAGTTTCTTCTCGTTCCTGACCATCGGGACATCCACACCCCAGATCGACTGCCACATCACCCATACCGGACCTGCGGGGCATGAGATCATCCGTGCCAACCTCGAACGATCGCCGATGTATTCCGGGCGCATCGAATCGACCGGCCCGCGTTATTGTCCCTCGATCGAGGACAAGATCGTCCGTTTCGCGGATCGAGAACGGCATCAGATCTTCCTCGAGCCCGAAGGCCTGGATGATCCGACGGTCTATCCGAACGGGATTTCCACGTCTTTGCCGCGAGATGTGCAGGCGGCCCTGCTGGGGACGATCCCGGGCCTGGAACGTGTGGAAATCCTACGTCCCGGATATGCGATCGAGTATGACTATGTCGATCCCCGCGAGTTGACGCCCGGCCTGGAAGCGCGACGCCTGCCGGGGTTGTTCCTCGCCGGTCAGATCAACGGCACCACGGGTTACGAAGAAGCGGCGGCGCAGGGATTGATCGCCGGCCTGAATGCGGCGCTTTCTGCAAGTGGCGTAATGGAGATTTTCCTGCCGGACCGGACCGAGGCCTATCTCGGCGTGATGATCGACGATCTGGTGACCCGCGGCGTGACGGAGCCTTACCGGATGTTCACCAGCCGGGCCGAGTATCGCCTCCGCCTGCGGGCGGACAATGCGGATCGGCGGTTGACCGAGCGGGGCCTGACGCTCGGTTGTATCGGTGCCGTGCGTGCCGCCTCGTGGCGTCGCAAGGCTGGCGAGCTGGCAGGGCTTTCGGCCCGCCTGGAGGAACTCAGCCTTTCACCCAACGAATGGCGCGCCCGGGGGGTCGAGATCAATCTCGACGGCAAGCGGCGGAACGCCTTCGAGGTCCTGGCTTACAAGGACGTCGATTTGGCCCGGCTGGCGGCGATCTGGCCGGAGCTCGGCGAGGTTTCCGCCGACGTTGCCGAACAGCTGGAAATCGATGCCCATTACCAGGGCTATCTCGAACGGCAGGACGCCGACGTGGTGGCCTTTCGCCGAGAGGAGGCGCTGGTGCTGCCGGCGGACCTCGACTACGACGCGATCACCGGCCTTTCGGCCGAAGCGCGGGAGAAGCTGAAGGCCCATCGCCCGGCAACGATCGGGGCCGCGGGACGTATCCCCGGCCTCACGCCGGCATCCCTGGCCACCCTGCTCGGCCGGGCGCGGCGTCGGCCGGTGCGCGAGGCCGGCTGATTTCCGCCCCGCTCGGTCCCGACGGTTTCGCCCGGACCCTCGACGTTTCACGTGAAACGCTCGCCCGGCTGGAGGCTTATCTCCAGCTCCTCGAGAAGTGGAACCGGGCGATCAACCTGGTGGCCAGGTCGACGCTGCGGGATCCCTGGCGCCGGCACATACTCGATTCGGCGCAGCTGCTCGCCCTGGCACCGGCGGGGACCCGACGCTGGCTCGACCTCGGCTCCGGCGCCGGCTTCCCGGGCATGGTGCTGGCGATCCTCGGGGCCGGCGAGGTGCATCTGGTCGAAAGCGACGATCGCAAGGCGACCTTCCTCGCCGAGGCGGCCCGAATCACCGAGACCAAAATCACGCTGCATCGCGCGCGGATCGAGGCGCTCGATTCGCTCCATGCCGACGTGATCACGGCCCGGGCGTTCGCGCCGCTGCCCCGGCTGCTGGATCTCGCGGCAGCGCAAATCGACAAAAACACGGTTTTTTTGTTGTTGAAAGGTCAAGATGTCGATGAAGAATTGACCGAAACCACAAAATATTGGAAAATGCAGCTCGAACGCACCGCCAGTTTGAGCCATTCCAACGGCGTCGTGCTTCGCTTGAGCGAGGTGATCCGTGAACGACAATTCCCCCCTGCCGGAGAAACCGGCGGAGTTTGAGCCGACCCCGCCCCGCATCATCGCGGTGGCCAACCAGAAGGGCGGCGTCGGCAAGACGACGACCGCGGTCAACCTGGCGACCGGACTGTCCTGCGTCGGCAAGCGGGTGCTGATCGTCGACCTCGACCCCCAGGGCAATGCCAGCACCGGGCTGGGCCTCCCGCGTGCGGCCCGGGGTGGCGGCAGCTATGCGCTGCTGCTCGGCAGCGAAAGCCTCGGCGACGTGGTCTGCGAGACCGGCATCGAAGATCTCTCCATCGTGCCCTCGACGACGGATCTGGCCGGCGCGGAGATCGAGCTGATCGACCTCGAAGAACGGACCCAGCGGTTGGCTCGGGCCCTGGCGCCGGCCCGCCGTATCTACGACTACGTCTTCATCGACTGCCCACCGTCGCTCGGCCTGCTGACGGTCAACGCTTTGATCGCCGCCGATTCGGTCATGGTGCCCCTACAGTGCGAGTTCTATGCCCTCGAAGGATTGTCGATGTTGCTAGGAACAATTGAGAGATTGCGACAAACGCACAATCCACAGTTGGAAATCCAGGGCATCGTCCTCACCATGTACGACGGCCGCAACAAGCTGTCGGGCCAGGTGGCGGCGGACGTTCGCGGCCATCTCGGCGACAAGGTCTACAACACGATGATTCCCCGCAATGTCCGGGTTTCCGAAGCGCCCAGCCATGGCACGCCGGCGATGTTCTACGACCATCGCTGCGCCGGCTCCCTCGCCTACATGGAGCTTGCGGGCGAGATGTTGCGGCGCGAAGCCGGGAGGGTCGCGGCATGATCGACGATACGCGCAAGCGCGGCCTCGGCCGCGGCCTTTCCGCCCTGCTAGGGGAGGAGCCGGTGATGCCCGCCGCGGAGGAAGCGCCGCCTGCCCGGTCGACGATGGAAGTGCCGATCGAGCGGTTGAAGGCCAATCCGCATCAGCCGCGCCGGCACTTCGACGAGGTGGAAATCCAGAACCTGGCCGCGTCGCTGCAAGCCAGCGGTATCTTGCAGCCGATTTTGGTTCGACGGGCGAGCGACGGCAGCGGCGATTACGAGATCGTCGCCGGCGAGCGGCGCTGGCGGGCAGCGCAACGTGCCCGCCTGCACGAGGTCCCGATCCTGATCCGCGATCTCTCCGATGCCGAGACGCTGGAGCTGGCCCTGGTCGAGAACATCCAGCGCGAGGATCTGACCCCCATCGAAGAAGCAGAAGGCTATCGCCGGTTGATCGACGTGCATGGCCAGAGCCAGGAGTCGATCGCCGGGCTGGTCGGCAAGAGCCGCAGCCACGTCGCCAATACCCTGCGTCTTCTGGCGCTGCCGGAACGCGTGCGGCGCCTGGTCGACCAGGGCACGCTCAGCGCCGGACAGGTCCGACCGCTCATCGGCATGGAGGCGGCCGCGGCGATCGCCGACAAGGTCGTCGCCAAGCATCTGAGCGCCCGTCAGGTTGAGCGGCTGGCCAAGAAGCTGAAGAAGGCCGGCGGTGCGGCACCCGCCGCCAAAGCAC
>CATOSZ010000009.1:72500-522412 GCA_951812805.1 uncultured Alphaproteobacteria bacterium
CAAGCAGTGGGAGCCTTCGTGGCGGACTCCGGTCCACCATGTGGGGTGACCGCGTACCTTTTGTATAAGGGGTCAGCGAGTTGGTTTCCGTAGCAAGCTTAAGCCGTGAGGCGTAGGCGCAGCGAAAGCGAGTCTGAATAGGGCGACTAAGTTACGGGAATCAGACCCGAAGCCGAGTGATCTAGCCATGGGCAGGTTGAAGGTGCGGTAACACGCACTGGAGGACCGAACCCACCGATGTTGAAAAATCGGGGGATGACCTGTGGCTAGGGGTGAAAGGCCAATCAAACTCGGAAATAGCTGGTTCTCCGCGAAAACTATTTAGGTAGTGCGTCACGTGATGGCCTCCGGGGGTAGAGCACTGGATGGGCTAGGGGGGAGCGATCCTTACCAAACCTAACCAAACTCCGAATACCGGTGAGTTTAACGTGGCAGACAGACTATGGGTGCTAAGGTCCATAGTCGAAAGGGAAACAGCCCAGACCGCCAGCTAAGGTCCCTAAGTCGTGGCTAAGTGGGAAAGGATGTGGGGTAGCCAAAACAACCAGGAGGTTGGCTTAGAAGCAGCCATCCTTTAAAGAAAGCGTAACAGCTCACTGGTCTAATAGCCGTCCTGCGCCGAAGATGTACCGGGGCTAAAGCCATGCACCGAAGCTGCGGGTGCGACACTTGGGATTCGTCCTGAGGTCGCGCGGTAGCGGAGCGTTCCGTAGGCCTGTGAAGGGTAGCCGCGAGGCGTCCTGGAGGTATCGGAAGTGCGAATGCTGACATGAGTAGCGACATGAGGGTGAGAACCCCTCACGCCGAAAGTCCAAGGGTTCCTGCGCAAGGCCAATCCGCGCAGGGTGAGCCGGCCCCTAAGGCGAGGGCGAAAGCCGTAGTCGATGGGAATCAGGTTAACATTCCTGAGCCTGGTGGTAGTGACGGATCGCGTAAGTCGTCAATCCTTATCGGATTGGGTTGGCGGCGAAGTGGTCCCAGGAAATAGCTCCACCATTATAGACCGTACCCTAAACCGACACAGGTGGACTGGTAGAGTATACCAAGGCGCTTGAGAGAACGATGCTGAAGGAACTCGGCAAATTGCCTCCGTAACTTCGGGAGAAGGAGGCCCCTGCATTGGGCAACCAGTGTGGGGGGGCACAGACCAGGGGGTGGCGACTGTTTACTAAAAACACAGGGCTCTGCGAAGCCGCAAGGCGAAGTATAGGGTCTGACGCCTGCCCGGTGCCGGAAGGTTAAGGGGAGCGGTGAGAGCTGCGAACCGAAGCCCCGGTAAACGGCGGCCGTAACTATAACGGTCCTAAGGTAGCGAAATTCCTTGTCGGGTAAGTTCCGACCTGCACGAATGGCGTAACGACTTCCCCGCTGTCTCCAGCATCGACTCAGCGAAATTGAATTCTCCGTGAAGATGCGGAGTACCCGCGGTCAGACGGAAAGACCCCGTGCACCTTTACTACAGCTTTGCAGTGGTATCAGGAATGGCATGTGTAGGATAGGTGGGAGCCTTTGAAGCTGTGGCGCCAGTCACTGTGGAGGCAACCTTGAAATACCACCCTTGTGATTTTTGGTATCTAACCGCGGCCCGTGAATCCGGGTCCGGGACCCTGCATGGCGGGTAGTTTGACTGGGGCGGTCGCCTCCCAAAGAGTAACGGAGGCGCGCGAAGGTAGGCTCAAGCTGGTCGGAAATCAGCTGTTGAGTGCAATGGCATAAGCCTGCCTGACTGCGAGGCCGACAGGCCGAGCAGAGACGAAAGTCGGTCATAGTGATCCGGTGGTCCCGCGTGGAAGGGCCATCGCCAACGGATAAAAGGTACGCCGGGGATAACAGGCTGATACCCCCCAAGCGTCCACAGCGACGGGGGTGTTTGGCACCTCGATGTCGGCTCATCACATCCTGGGGCTGAAGCAGGTCCCAAGGGTTCGGCTGTTCGCCGATTAAAGTGGTACGTGAGCTGGGTTTAGAACGTCGTGAGACAGTTCGGTCCCTATCTGCCGTGGGTGTACGAAACTTGAGAGGAGCTGCCCCTAGTACGAGAGGACCGGGGTGGACGTACCTCTGGTGGACCGGTTGTCGCGCCAGCGGCACAGCCGGGTAGCTAAGTACGGAAGGGATAACCGCTGAAAGCATCTAAGCGGGAAGCCCCCCTCGAAACTAGGTTTCGCATGAGAGCCGTGGAAGACCACCACGTTGATAGGCCGGGTGTGTAAGCGTGGCAACACGTTGAGCTTACCGGTACTAATCGCTCGATTGGCTTGATCTACCTCATCCGAACGACCCGTCCATGCGTGGTGAACAGCCACGCCGGACAGGTATCGTATCGTAATTGAAGACATCTTCCGTCTCGCGTTCATCTCTCGATTGTGTTTTGCCGGCCTGGTGGTTATGGCGAGGGGCCCGCACCCGATCCCATCCCGAACTCGGCCGTGAAAACCCTCAGCGCCGATGGTACTGCGTCTTAAGGCGTGGGAGAGTAGGTCGCCGCCAGGCCTGCAAAACGCAATCGAGCCGATACTCTCTTCTTTGCATGACAGGGTCTTTTCCTGTTTCCTCCGGTCGTTCGAAATACCGACGTTCGCCCGGACGCCGAACAGGACTTGGCGCGGGGTGGAGCAGCCCGGTAGCTCGTCAGGCTCATAACCTGAAGGTCGCAGGTTCGAATCCTGCCCCCGCAACCAACCCAATCCCCTATCGAAATTTGACCAAAGATATGAAATGGACACGTCATCGGTGTCCATGTCGCTTTCAGTGGGTGCAATGCCCCCGGTGCGACGGTACGTACGCCCCCTGTATCGAAGGCAAGGCAAGCGTCCAGCTCCGTACGCATCCGGTGAGCACCGCCTTGTCGGTGCTCCGGTAATTTCCGAGTCTCCCCTCTTCTGAAGTGGGCACTTCGTTCGTGTCCACGAGTTTGAAGATGGGCACGAGTTTGATGGTGGACGAAGAAGATCTCCCTGCCGGCGACAGGCGCACGGCGTCCCAGCCCCGGCGTCGCTGGCCTTTGGCGGAGAAGCGTCGGATTGTCCTGGAGAGCCTGGAGCCGGGCGCGTCGGCATCGGTGGTGGCGCGTCGGCACGATGTGAACGCGAACCAGGTGTTCGCCTGGCGCAAGCTCTACCGCGAGGGTTTGCTGGGCGGTGCCGGCGGCCTGGTTCCGGTGACCGTGGTGGCGGACGAGCGGGGTCCCTCGGCGCCGGCTCCGTCGGTCGGGTCGGGGCGAATGACGATCGAGCTCGGCTGCGGCGCGCGGGTGATGGTGGACGCGGGCGTGGACGCCTCGGCGCTTGGCCGGGTGTTCTCGGCCCTGGCGCGGCGATGATCCCGGTTCGCGGCGATGTGCGGGTGTGGCTGGCCTCGGGCGTGACGGACATGCGTCGCGGCATGAACACGCTGGCCTTGCAGGTCCAGGAGGCGTTGGGCCGGGACCCGCATGCGGGTGACCTGTTTGTCTTCCGGGGCCGTCGGGGCGATCTGTTGAAGATCCTGTGGCACGACGGGGTGGGCATGTCGCTTTATGCCAAGCGCTTGGAGCACGGCCGCTTCGTCTGGCCGGCGGCTCATGGCGGGGGCGCCGTGGCGATCTCTTCGGCGCAGCTGGCCTACATGCTGGACGGGATCGACTGGCGTCACCCGCGCTTGACCCGGCGTCCGGAGCGGGCGGGCTGAGGCGCGGCATATCGACTCGGTCGGCGCAATAGGTCTGGCGGGCGGGCGCGGGGTCTGATTCACTCCCGCCCATGACCAGCGCCGATGTCCTCGAAGAGAACGCCCGCCTGCGCGACGCCCTGGCCGAGGAACGGGCGGCACGGACGCGGGCCGAACTGGAAGTCGAACATCTGAAGCTGCAGATCGCCAAGCTGCGCCGCGAGCAGTATGGCCGTTCCTCCGAGCGTGGCGCCCACCTGCTGGAGCAGCTGGAACTGCAACTTGAGGAGCTGGAGACGGCGACGGCCGAGAGCGCGGGCCCGGGCGAGGCCGACGACGGCACGACGGTGCGCGGCTTCACCCGACGCAAGCCCAAGCGGGCGCCGCTGCCGGCCCACCTGCCGCGCGAGCGGGTCGTGCTGCCCGGCCCCGAGTTCTGCTCTTGCTGCGGTGGCGACAAGCTGGTGAAGCTCGGGGAAGACGTCACCGAGAGCCTGGAGCTGGTGCCCCGCCAGTGGAAGGTGGTGCAGACGGTGCGGGAGAAGTTCAGCTGCCGGGCCTGCGAGACGATCAGCCAGCCGCCGGCGCCGCACCACGCGATCCCGCGCGGGCGCGCCGGTCCCGGCCTGCTGGCGACGGTCCTCAACGACAAGTTCGCCATGCACCTGCCGCTCACCCGGCAGAGCCGGGCCTTCGCCGCCGAGGGTATCGAGCTCGACGTCTCGACCTTGGCGGATTGGGTCGGCGCCTGCTGCGCCACGCTTCGGCCGTTGCACGAGCGCATCCGGGCCCATGTGCTGGCCGCCGAACGGCTGCATGGCGACGAGACGCCGGTGCCGGTGCTGGCCAGGAAGAAGACGGTCAAGGGCAGGATCTGGACCTACGTCCGCGACGACCGTCCCTTCGCCGGCAGCGACCCGCCGGCGGCGCTCTACTTCTACTCCCGGGATCGGGCCGGCCGGCATCCCCGGGGTCATCTGGAGGTCTGGTCCGGCATCCTCCAGGCCGATGCCTACAGCGGCTTCAACGCCCTCTATGCGAAGGGACGCCAACCGGCGCCGCTTATCGAGGCCTCGTGCTGGGCTCACAGCCGGCGCAAGTTCTTCGAGCTGGCCGATCTCGGCAAGGCGATCCGGGCGCCGATGGCCCGCGACGCGGTGCGCCGCATCGACGAGATCTTCGCCATCGAGGCCGAGATCAACGGCGACACGGCGGAGCGCCGTCGCGGGATCCGCCGGGCCCGCGTCCGCCCACTGGTCGACGACCTCGGGAAATGGATGCGGACGGAACGCGCCAAACTGTCCTCGGGCAGCGCCGTCGCCAAGGCCATGGATTACATGCTCAAGCGCTGGCCGAGCTTCACGGCGTTCCTGGCCGACGGTCGCATCTGCCTCACCAACAATGCCGCCGAGCGCGCGCTCCGGGGCATCGCCGTCGGCCGGCGCAACTGGACCTTCGCCGGTTCCGACCGGGGCGCCGAGCGCGCCGCCGCCGTCTACACCCTGATCGAAACCGCCCGCCTCAACGACGTCGACCCTCGCGCCTGGTTCGAAGACGTGCTGCGCCGCATCAACGACCATCCGGCAAAGGCGATCGACCAACTCCTGCCCTGGAACTGGAAAGCCGCGACACCCAACAACATCGCCGCCTGATCCGTTCCCCGCAGCCGCGCTCCGTCAATCCGAGCCGACCGTGGTCTTGGCCGGATGCGTACCCAGCTCCCTCGACTTGTTCTGAATAGCGTAGGCACCCTTGGAAGGCCGGCCTGTCGATCCTGCGCTCGTTTTCGTGTCTCAATCCAACTGAACAGCAGTTCTCATTATGGCTCTTGTTTCTGTCTCCTGGGTGATACTCGCTTGGGGTTCGGTTTCGGTTCAGAGGCTGGCTCTGGCAGGCGGTGGCTGCCCAGTGATGAGGGTCCGCACGAGGGCCGCCCAGGAGGGGAAGACGATGTAGCTGGTAATGGTGCGTAAGTGTTCGAAGAAGCGCCGACGTGAGCCAAGGGCGCCGCGGGCCTTTTCCCAGACGGCTTCGAGGATCTCGCACACGCCGTGGCAGGCGAAGGCGAAGAGGTTCATGGTGGCGAGCAGGGCCGAGAGGTTCTGTTTGCCATGTCCGAAGTTGTGCTCGAGATTGTAGCCGTTGTTCTTGAGCACGTTGAAGGTCTCGTTCTCGATCTTCCAACGGGCCCGCCCGCAGGCGGCGAGTTCGGCGACGTTGCTCCGGTCGACAGCGATGTCGGTGACGAAGCTGTTGCGGTACGTGACCTTTCCGGCCTTGTTGACGATCTCGATGTTGAGCCAGTTGACCCGGAGCGCGTCCTTACCGTCGCGGATCGGCACGTCGGCGAGCCAACGGTAGCGATGGGTCTGGAAGCCACGGCCTTTCTTGACCCGTTCCTCGTGGATCGGCAGTTCGATGCCGTCGAGCCATTCGTGGAGCGTCGGATGCGAGCCTGGCTTGGCGACGAACAGGAAGTTGCCGCCAACCGCTTGAACGGCCTCGCAAATCGGCTGGCGGGAATAGAGATCGTCGCCGAGATAGATCGGCTTCAGCCGGGCCAGGCCGGGCCCGTGCGCGACCAGCCAGCGCCGCGTCGCCCGGCTCTCGCAGTCCTGCTTCTCCCCGCCATCCTGGGGAACGACGAACTCCGGAGCCAGCGGTATCGCCCGGGCGTGGCCCGGGGCGACAAGCGCTGCCGTGACCATGTTGTGGTGATACTCCACGGCCCCGTCGTTGCGCTTGCGCTGCGAGCAGTTGGGGCAGGAGATCTTCCGCGAGCAGAAATATTCGGTGCCGTCGAGCGCGACCAGGAGATGGCCGTCCAGGCGTCGGAAGGGGCCGAGCCCACCGCCCGCCTCCAGACGTTCCAGCAGGGACGAGAAGAGCGGATAGAGCCTGTCCGGCACCACCGGGTCCAGCATCGCCCGGATCTGGTTGTCCGTCGGGATCCGCGACATGGAGAACAAGCTCTCACAATTCGAGCGCCCGTGCGCCCGCGCCAACGTGCGCTGATGGGACAGGAACGAGGGGCTCTGCATGAAGAACAGCGAGAAGGCCGAAAGCCCGAAGTCGGCCATGTCATAGCGGCTGTTGCTCCCCGTCCGCTTGTCCGGGAAGGACCCGCAGAGCGAGCGCAACTCCAATATCAGGTCTTTGAGCACCTTCATCGCCACTTTGAATCAGAAACCGGGCTCCTTGCATAGGAAAAAATCAACGCAAATCGCCAAAATGAGAATTGCTGCCAACTGAAGTGGGCATTTGCTTTGTGTCCACAATCTAGTTAGTGGGCACGACTTCTTTGTCGGGAGACAAGGGATCGTAGGGACTTGCGACGCTTGACAGGGTTCGCCAGCGCCGGCGCTACATCCGAACCGCCGTCATAGAACCTGATCGGCAGAGCGCCGTACCACCCTTGGCAGTTTCATCTGCCCATTTTGGCGCGGAAGTCGACGCTCAGACGCTAGCCGGAGGACCCAGAACGTTTAGTGACATCGAAAAATAGCGAAGAATGTAGGGCTTCTCGGCAAGCTTGCCCGATGGTTGGCGATCGCCGAAGAACGCGACGTAACAATCGTATCCCCCGAGTTCGTCGTCGTACCAGCAATGAACGACCACGCCATATTCAGGCCCTAACTCCACTGACGCATCAAGTCGAACCGCCGTTCCCGGAGGGAGATACACATCATCGCGTGGAAGATCTTCCGTCATGGGTGCAGCCTCCGTCGGTCACAATTCTGGCTCCAAGGCACGTCATTTGTTTCCCCGGAGCATCCCGATGCTACGTTCGGCCCGATCCCCACAGACCAAAAATTTCTCGATCTCGCTCGGATTATGGTAGGCGCCCTGGGGATCGAACCCGGCCGTCCACGCTTATCGGGCGCTTTACAGGGATATAAGCCCCGCCCGCACACCAGTGCTGACGCCCTCGGAAGGGCTCAGACCGATATTCGAAAGACGCGGGTCGATGGACTCATGGCGTCAAGATATACGCTCGCGCAGCGTGTTACAATAACGCACAAAACGACGACGACATCAGGGCCGACGAGAAACTAGGCGGCCGCCTCCGCACCCTCGGGAAGAAGAATCGCGCCACCCGCGGCCAAATCGTGGATCGCAGCCGCGTCGAGGCCGAGGTCGCCGAGGATTTCGGCGCCATGTTCGCCGAGATGGGGGGCGTGCGCCTTGGGGTCGCCGTCGCGGGCCGGTGCGATACCGGGAATGGTCGGCATGGGAATGCGACCGACACCCGACTGCTCGACCCAGCGCACCGCCTCGCTCGCGCGGACATGGGCGCTGTCGAGATAGTCGCCATAGTCCTGTACCCGGGCGTGCAGCACGTCGGCCGCGGTGAGGCGGGCGCAGATCTCGTCGATGCCCATCACCGCCACCGCCTCGCGGAGCGGGCCCATCAGCGAGTCTTCGTTGGCCATGCGGTCGTCCATGCTGCGGTAGCGGGGATCGTCCGCCAGCTCCGGCCGGCCGACGATCTCGCACAGGCTGGCGAAATGGGCGTCCCGGCGCCCGTTGATGTTGAGGAAGCCGTCGCGGGTGCGGAACATGGCGACCGGCACGCCGAGGCGCGGCTGTTCGCCCTTCTGCAAGACGTACTCGACCATCTTGGCCGACTGGAAGGCGCCGATCGCCTCCATCAGGCTGGTGGTGATATGGCACCCGCCGCCCTTCATCGCGCGGCGATAGAGCGCCGGGGCCACCGCCTGGAAGCCATAGAGCCCGGTCACCACGTCGATCGCCAGCAGGTCGATGCGCTGCGGCAGGCCGTCGCCGTCCCGGTTCACCGACATCAGTCCGGAAAAGGCCTGCATTACCGAGTCCGTCGCCGGCAGGTTGGCGTTCGGCCCGTTCTGCCCGAAGCCGGTGACCGAGAGGTAGACGATCTCCGGGTTGCGGGCGCTCACCGCCTCGTAGCCGAGGCCGAGGCGCGCGGAGACGCCCGGCCGGTTGTTCTCGATCAACACGTCGGCCGCCTCGGCCAGGCGGAGCGCGACGGCGTTGCCCTGGGCGTGTTTCAGGTCCAGCGCAAGGCTTCGCTTGCCCCGGTTGAAGGCGAGGCCGTAGGCGCAGTTGTCGCCGTGGGTCTTGCCGATCCGCCGGCCCCAGTCGCCGGCGAGCGGCTCCAGCTTCACCACGTCGGCGCCGTGGCGCGCTAGCAGCATGCCGCAATGCGGCCCCGCGACCCCCTGGGAGATGTCCAGCACCTTGAGGCCCTCGAAGGGCAGTTCCCGATCCACGCTCATGGCGTCGTCTCCCCGTAACCGAATTCGGCGCGGAGTGTAATCGCCGGAGCGCGGCGGCGCCAATCGGGTCTCAATCGAGGCCGTTGGGGCGGACTAGATATTTCTCGCCGGTCGCCTGGCGGCCGTACTGGCCGATCGCGGCTTCACTCAACATGCCCTCGAGCGTTACCTGCTGGGTGTAGTGGCTGGCGAAAGTGGTCTTGATCTCGGACCGCACCCGGGCGCGCAGGCGATTGCGAACCTCGCGTTCCGCGTTGCGCAGGAAGGGTGTCAGCAGCCAGCCGCCGACGCCCCATATCATGCCGAACTCGCGCCGGATCACCGTCGGCCCCCGGTCGAGGCCACCGTAGAGATAGACCTGCTTGTGCACGTCAGAGCCATAACGGCTGTATTCCGTGGCGTTGCGGCTGGCGGCTGCTTCCATGGCGGAGAGGATTCGGCTGGCGAGGTCGCCCCCGCCGATGGCGTCGAACGCGATGGTCGCGCCGGTCTCGGCCAGGGCGTCGGTCAGCGCCGCGTCGAAGTCGGCGGCACGGCTATCGCAAACATGGCGCGCGCCCAGCTCGCGCAGCAGCGCCGCCTGTTCCGGCCGGCGGACGATGTTGACCAGGTCGACGCCGTCGGCGAGGCAGATCTTCTGCAGCATCTGCCCGAGGTTGGAGGCGGCGGCGGTATGGATCAGCGCGCTATGGCCTTCTGCGCGCATGGTTTCGACCATGCCCTGGGCGGTCATCGGATTGACGAACCAGGAGGCGGCCTCCGCCGCCGTGACGCCCGGGTCGTGCTCCAGGCACTGGTTGGCCCTGACGGCGCGGTATTCCGAGTACATCGCCCCGCCGATGACCGAGACCATCTTGCCCATGAGGGCCTGCGCTTCGTCCGAGGCGCCGGCGGCAACGACGGTGCCCGCGCCCTCGTTGCCGACGGGAAGCGACTGGTCCAGGCGCCCGGCCATGCCCGCCATCGCGCCGGCGGGCACGTCGGCGGTGACCACCGGCCCGGGCCCGACGCGCGCGGTATCGCGGTCCGCCGCGCCGAACAGCAGGCCCAGGTCCGAGGGATTGATCGGCGTCGCCTCGACGCGGACGACGATTTCGTTGTCGGCCGGTTCCGGCATCGCTACCTCGACGAGGGAGATGTTCAGCTTGGCGTCCGAAGTGATGGTCGAGCGGAGTTGCAAGGGCATGGCCGGCGTTCCTCTGTTCTGGGGCCGCGTCGCGTGGACCCGGCGGTCCCCGTCTATATAGCAGCACGCCCGCACGACGGAATCCTCGTGTCCGGGTTGCAAGCCGGGCATATCGCCGCGAAGCTCTGCTGAAACCATGACGGCGGCGGGAAACAACGATGGTTGCGATGGATCCGAACCGGTTCGATATTGCGGGATGTCCGGCCACGATGATGGCGGTCGTCACCACCGGCAACGGCGGTTACGAAAAGCTCGACTACCGCGAGGTGCCGGTTCCCGTGCCGGGGCCGGGCGACGTGCTGCTGCGGGTCCTGGCGGCGGGCGTCAACAACACCGAGATCAACACCCGGCTCGGCTGGTATTCCGGCGGCGTGACGACGGGCACGAACACCACCGCCGACATCGGCGAGGCCGCGGACGACGGCGGCTGGAACGCCGCGACGCCCTTTCCCTTCATCCAGGGAACGGACTGCTGCGGGCGGGTGGTCGCGGTCGGTCCCGGTGTCGAAGACGTCAGGGTCGGCGCCCGCGTCCTGGTTCGGGCCTGCATGCGCCCCGACGGCGACGACAGCATGGAAAACGTCTGGATGGCCTCCGACTTCGACGGTGCCTTCGCAGAATATGTGAAGGTGCCCGCCGGCGAGGTCTTCCCCGTCGACTGCGCCTGGACGGACGCCGAGCTGGCGACGATCCCCTGCGCCTACGGCACGGCGGAGAACATGCTGCACCGCGCCGGCGTGGCCGACGGTACGCGGGTCCTGGTCGCCGGCGCCTCGGGCGGTGTCGGCTCGGCCGCCGTACAGCTCGCCAGGCGGCGCGGCGCCCATGTCACGGCGATCACCAGTGCCGCGAAGCGCGAGGCGGTGCTGGACCTCGGAGCCGACCGGGTGGTGACGCGCGACGACGACCTCGTGGCGGTGTTGGGTGCGGAGAGCATCGACGTCGTCGTCGACAATGTCGCCGGACCGGGCTTCCCCGCCATGCTGCGCGTATTGCGCCGCGGCGGTCGCTATGTCACCTCCGGCGCCATCGCCGGGCCGATCGTGGCGCTCGACCTGCGCGACATGTATCTGAAGGACATCACCCTGATCGGCTGCACCGCCTGGGACGCGCCGGTGTTTCCCGACCTGATCGGCTATATCGAGCGGGGCGAAATCCGTCCGCTGCTGGCCGGGACGTACCCCCTTTCGGAGATCGCCCGGGCGCAGGAGGCGTTCGGCCACAAGCGCCACATCGGCAACCTGGTCCTGTTGCCGCCATCGGAGGAGGAAGACGCATGAGCCACGGCATCGATCTCGAACGCGCACGGGCGGAGACGCCCGGCGTCGGCCATGTCGTCCATTTGAACAACTGCGGTGCCGGCTTGATGCCGACCCCGGTGCTGGCGGCGGTGACCGACCACCTGCGGTTGGAGGCGGAGATCGGCGGCTACGAGGCGCACGCCGCCCGGGAGGCGGAGGTCGAAGCGGGCTACGATTCGATCGCCGCCATGCTGAACTGCGCTCGCGACGAGATCGCCGTCGTCGAAAACGCGACCGTCGGCTGGGACATGGCGTTCTATGCCATGACCTTCGCCCCGGGCGACCGCATCGTCACCGGCAGTGCCGAATACGGCTCGAACTACATCGCCTATCTGCAGATGGCCCGGCGGACCGGGGCGGAGATCGTGATCGCCCCCGACGACGACAGCGGCCAGATCGACGTTGCCGGCCTGGAGGCGATGCTGGACGAACGGGTCAAGCTGATCTCCATCACCCATGCGCCCACCTCCGGCGGGCTGGTCAATCCGGCGGTCGAGATCGGCCGGGTCGCCCGGCGCCATGGTATCCCCTACATCCTCGATGCCTGCCAGTCGGTCGGCCAGATGCCCCTCAATGTCGAGGAGATCGGTTGCGACGTGCTCTCGGCGACGGCGCGCAAGTTCCTGCGCGGGCCCCGCGGCATGGGTTTCGTCTATGTCCGTCGGGCGCTGGCCGAGCGGCTGGAGCCGCCGTTCCTCGACAACCATGCGGCGACCTGGACCAGCCTCGACACCATCGAGATCCGGCCCGACGCGCGCCGCTTCGAGAACTGGGAGAGTTATATCGCCGGCAAGCTCGGCCAGGCGGTCGCCGTCGACTATGCGCTGTCCTGGGGGCTGGAGGCGATCCGGGCCCGGGTCGACGGGTTGGCCTGCGATATTCGCGACCGCCTGGCGGCGCTGCCGGGCGTCGTGGTGCACGATCTCGGCCGGGTGAAGTCGGGCATCGTCGGCTTCTCCGTCGGCGACCGAGACCCGCTGGCGGTCAAGGCGCAGCTGGCCGAACAGGGCATCAACATCACCACCTCCGGCCAGGCGAGCACCCGCATCGACATGGAACGGCGCGGCCTCGCGCTGATCAATCGCCTGGGCGTGCACTATTACAACAGCGAAGCGGAAGTGGACCGTTTCATCGAGGCGATTCAGCGGCTCGCCCCCGCTTGACCCGCTTCGCCGCCTGACGCTCAATGGCGGTCCGTTCACCGAAGCTTTCCCGAGGACAGAACCGATGAAGATGACCGCCTGCGTGCTGCGCCACACCGACGCCCCGCAACCCTTCGCCGAGAGCAAACCCATCTCGATCGAGGAGGTCGAGCTGGATCCGCCCGGCCCGGGCGAGCTGCTGGTCAAGGTGCGGGGCGGCGGCCTCTGCCATTCCGATCTTTCGGTCATCAACGGCGCCCGCCCGCAGCCGGTGCCCCTGGTGCTGGGTCACGAAGGCGCGGGTGAGGTGGTCGAATGCGGCCCTGGCATCCGCGACATGGCGCCGGGCGACAACGTCGTCTTCCAGTTCGGCGCCAACTGCGGGCGTTGCCGGCGCTGCCTCGAGGGGCGCCCCCAGGTCTGCGAGGGACATGCGGCGGCCCGCTCGAAGGGGGAATTGATGGGTGGCGGCAAGCGGCTGCGCGACGCCGATGGAAATCCCTTGAACCACCACTCGGGCCTTTCCTGTTTCGCCGAATATGCGGTGATCGACCGGGGCAGCGCGGTCCGCGTCGAGGCGGACATCCCGATGGACGAGGCGGCGTTGTTCG
The DNA here is from genome assembly GCA_951812805.1 of uncultured Alphaproteobacteria bacterium. Classification (GTDB taxonomy): domain Bacteria; phylum Pseudomonadota; class Alphaproteobacteria; genus JASLMY01. Next base: position 85,647 of record CATOSZ010000009.1, read on the forward strand.
GCTGCGCGGTGATGACCGGCGTCGGCGCGGTGCTGAACACCGCACGCATTCGTCCGGGCGACAAGGTCTGCGTCGTCGGCATGGGCGGTGTCGGCTTGAACGGGTTGATGGGCGCGCTCGTCGGCGGCGCGGAGCAGGTGATCGCCGTCGACGTCAACCCGGCGAAGCTGGGCCTCGCCCGCCAGCTCGGCGCGCACGCGACGGTCGATGCCACCGAGCCGGACCATGTGCAGCAGATCCTCGATCTCACCGGCGGCGGCGTCGATTACGCCTTCGAATTGGCCGGTGCGGTGCCGGCCCTGGAAACCGCCTACAAGTCGCTGCGCCGCGGCGGCACGGTCGTGGTCGCCGGCCTGGCCCCGAAGACGGCGAGCTTCGAGTTCCTGCCCAGCGAAATCGTCAGCGACGAGAAGGGCATCCAGGGCAGCTACATGGGCAGCTGCGTGCCGGTGCGCGACATCCCGCGCTATATCGACCTCTACCTCCAGGGCCGCCTGCCGGTGGACCGACTGATCGACGGCAAGGTCGGCTTCGACGAGGTCAACGCGGGCTTCGACCTGCTACAGAGCGGCTCGACCGTGCGGCAGATCCTGACGCCGCACGGCTAATCTTCGAACCGTAGCGACACCGAACCGAGGCGCGTGAAGGCCACGTCGACCCGGTCGCCCGGTACGAGGGGGATCGAGCCGGTGATCGAGCCGGTCATCAGCAACATGCCCGGCTCCAGCGCGCGGCCGTATTCGGCGAGCTTGTTGGCCATGAAGGCGACCGAATTCAGCGGATCGCCCAGCACCTCGACACCGGTTCCGGAACCGGCGGGGGCGTCGTTCAGGCGCATCGACATGCCTTCCAGGCGAAGGTCGATGCCGGTCGGCGCCGTCAGCCGGGTGCCGACGACGATGCCGCCGTTGAAGGTGTTGCAGCAGACCGAGCTTTGCAGCGAGCCGACCCCCTCGCTCAACCGGTAATCGCCGATTTCCAGCGCCGGCAGGTAACCGGCAATCGCGGGCAGGATGTCGAGGGCGGTGAGACCCGGGCCGGCCAGGCGGTCCTTCAACAGGACGCAGATCTCCGGCTCCAGCGAGCAGCGCATCAGGCCGGCGGCGGCCATGGAGACGGGTCGATCCTCGGCAAAGACCCGGCTGGCGAGCAGGGTGCCCAGCATCGGCTCCGGAATCCCGGTCTCTTCCTGCATCGCCTTCGAGGTGAGCGCCGCCTTGTAGCCGACGATCCGGTCGCCGCGGGCCACCCGCGCCGCCATCACGGCCAGTTGCAAGCGGTAGGCGTCCCCGGCCGTCATCTCGGGGTGGCTTTCCAGGATCTCGGCCATCGGCTCGGGCGCGGTTTGTGCGGCATCGAGCCAGGCGACCAAAGCTGGATCTGCGTGCGGCATGTATCGTCCTCCCGTTTCGCCCGAGTATGGCGCGGGTGACGGTGAGCCGCTACGCTTCCGGGCCATTTTCGGGGAGGAAAGCGATGAGCAAGGAAAGTGCGGCCGGCAAGGTCGTGGTCGTCACCGGTGGGGCGGGCGGTTTCGGCCGGGCGCTCAGCCGTGGGTTCGTGCAGGACGGGGCGCGGGTCGCCTGCCTGGACCAAACCGCCGAAGGCCTCGCCGAGGTCGAGGGCGAGATGGCCCGCCTCGACAATGCCGCCGGCGCGTTCCTGCCGCTGGTCGCCGACGTCACCGATCCCGCCTCCTGCGAGGCGGCGATCGCCCGGGTGATCGACCATTTCGGCCACATCGACGCGCTGATCAACAACGCCGGCCTCGGCATGAGCCGCGTGCGCATCGACCATATGGACAATCCCGTCACCACCGCCGAGGTCGACCACGACATGTGGCGCGACTTTCTGGGCGTCAACGCCGGCGGCGCCTTCAACATGGTGAAGGCGGTGCTGTCCCACTTCGAGGCGCGGGGCAGCGGGCGCGTCGTCAACGTCACCACCAGCTTCTTCACGATGCAGCGCGGTGGTTTCCTGCCCTATGCGGCGAGCAAGGCGGCCCTGGAGGCGGCCTCGGCCAGCTGGGCGGAGGAGTTCGAGGGTTCCGGCATCACCGTCAACGTGGTGGTCCCGGGCGGCCCTTCGGACACGCCCATGGTGCCGACGGAATCGGATTTCGACCGCTCCCTGCTGATCCAGCCGGACGCGATGTTCCACCCCATGCGGTTTCTGGTTTCGGACGCGGGCGGCACGACCAACGGCCGGCGCTTCATCGCCGCCAACTGGAATCCCGATCACGGCACCGCCGCGGCGATGGCGGCGTCCGGCTCGCCCATCGCCTGGCCGGACCTGAAGGGCACCGTCGTCTGGCCGGGCGGCATGCCGGAAAAGAAGGATTGAGCCATGACCGACACCCCCCTGCACTGGCAATCCATCGCCGAGCTTTCGCGCCAAATCCACGACCGCACGCTCTCGCCGGTCGATCTGATGCGCCATCTCCTGGACCGGGTCGAAGCGCTCGACCCCGCGCTCGACAGCTTTCGCCTGGTCCCACGTGAGCGCTCGCTCGCCGCCGCCGAGGCGGCCGAGCTGGCCCTGAAGGCCGGTCAGGACTCAGGCCCGCTGCACGGCATCCCCTATGCGGCCAAGGACATCATCGACGTCAACGGCCTGGTCACGACGGCCGGTTCGCCCCGCCTCGACAACAACGTGGCGGAGGCGGACGCGACGGTGGTCCGGCTGCTGGGGCGTGCCGGCATGGTACTGCTGGGCAAGACGCAGACCGTGCAGTTCGCCATGGGCGCCCCCGGCATCAATCACCACCACGGCACGCCGCACAACCCCTGGGCGGCGGAGCATCACGTGCCGGGCGGCTCGTCCAACGGCTCCGCCGTGGCGGTGGCGTCGGGCCTGGTGCCGATGGCGCTCGGTACGGACACCGGCGGCTCGGTGCGCATTCCCGCCTCGCTCTGCGGCACGGTCGGCCTGAAGACCACCATCGGCCAGGTGAGCCGCGCCGGCGTCTTCCCCTTGAGCCAGACCCTCGATTCCGTCGGCCCGCTGACCCGCACGGTCGAGGACGCAGCGCTGGTCTATCAGGCGATGCACGGGGCGGACCCGCTCGACCGCTCGACCGCCACAGCTGTCGGCCAGGACGTCCTCGGCGCGCTCGGCGCCGGCGTGAAGGGCTTGCGCATCGCCGTTGCCGAAGGCGTCTTCTGGGACGATGCGGACCCGGAGGTGGCCGCGGCGGTGCGCGCGGCGATCGACGTGCTGGCCGATCTCGGCGCCCAGGTCGAAAGCATCCCCTTCCCCGAGGCGGCGGCGGCATTGGACGCCAACCCGCGCCTGCTGATCAGCTCCGTCGAGGCGGCGCTGGCGCACAAGGAACGCCTCGGCGAGGACATGGAAGGCTACGATCCGGCCCTGCACTTCCGTCTGGAACAGGGCAATGCCGCCTCCGGCGTCGACTATTTGCGGGCGATAGAGGCGTGCAAGCGTCTCGCCGCACAGACGGAAGAAAGTCTGCGCGACATCGATGCGGTCCTGGCGCCCTCGACCATGCGGCCCTCCGCGCCGCTTTCCGTCGTCGACGCCTCGGAGGACAGCTACAAGGACTGGAATGCGGCCTATGCCCGCAATACGTCCGTCGGCAATCTGCTCGGCATCTGCTCCCTCTCCGTGCCCTGCGGCTTCACCGCCGCCGGCCTGCCGATCGGCCTGATGATCAACGGCAAGGCGCGGGCGGAGGCGATGGTGCTGCGCGTCGGCCTGGCCTACGAGCGCGCAACCGGCTGGCATCGCGAGCGACCGGCCCTCGCCTGGGCGGGGGACGCGGCCTGATCCTTATCGCCGCTTCGTCGTTTGGCGGCAAGCCTTCGATAGGGTTTCCTATCGATGCAAGACCACCGCCCGTTGGTTGTGGCCGTCTGATCGCCATGACATGGTCGATTTTCGGCGTGCCGTTGTCTCGCCGAATGCCGGGGGGCCATCGATCATGCACGTTCTTCTTCGCGCCATCACTCTGGGCGTCGTTCTGGCGTCCGGTTTATCACCGGCCATGGCGGGGACGCCGGATCCCTCGCGGGTCGGCTTCGCCAAGGGGCTCGTCGCCGACGGGCAAACGACCCTCGTCCGGGTGGCAGCGGCGAAACTCACGGGAAGCGTCGGTCACAATCTCAAGAAGGTGAACGGCAATCTCCAGCAGATGGAGAAGATCCTGAAGCAGACGTCGCGACCGAAGGCGTTCTACAAGCAGGCCAAGGACTACCTGGAAGAAGCCGACTACGCCTATCAGAAGATCGTCAAGAACAGCAGTGGCAAATTCGACGAGAACCACCCCGACTGGCTCGCCGCGACGAAACGACTGGCGGCGGGGCGCGAGGCGCTGGCGCGCTATCACCGCGAGCTCGTGCTGGGCGAGCCGCCCGCCGCGAAAAGCGAAGCGGCCGCCGGGCCGGCGGCGGACGGTCCGCTCGATTCCCGCGTGGCTTACGCCATCGGCAAGGCCGATGCCGATCTGAAAGATATCGAGAAGGTCTTGAGTTCCGACGACCGACCCGCCCATCGCCTGCGCCGCGCCCGAGAAAGCCTGGCCGACGCGGAATACAAGCAGGGCAAGGTCAAGACGGACTTCGCCGGCAAGTTCTCCGAAAGCCATCCCGACTGGAAGGCCGCGCTCGACCGCCTGGCGGCGTCGCGCGGTGCGATCGCCGCCTATGAGGCCCGCCAATCGACGGCCAAGGTCCAGGCCGAGGCGACCCCCAAGCCCGCACCCGCCACGCCGGCTGCCGCGAAACCCGAGAAAGCCGCCGCGCCCGCCGCCGCGCCCCCTGCCACGCCGCGTGATGGCCCGCTCAATTCCCTCGTCGCCCGCGAGCTGAGGAAGGCGGTCAAGGACCTCGAGAAAATTGAAAAAATTCTCGACCCGGCAACGAAAATGGATGCCGGCCCCGCTGGCAAAATCGCCGCGACCAAGCCCTATTTCGAGGAGGTCGACGGGAGACTGGCGGGCATTCGCCGGAACTACGCCGGCAAGTTCAGCGAGGCGCATCCCGACTTCGCCGCCGTCGTCGCACGCCATGCCGACGCCAAGGCGGCGCTGGCGGCGCATAACGAGCAACACGGCGGTGCGCTGGCCGCGAAGGCCACCTACGAAGCCCTGTCCTACGACGGGAGAAAGGCCCTCGACCGGATGCGGGAGGTCGCCAGGCGGCCCTTGGCGGATTACGAGCGGGATTACGCCCTTCTCAGCAAGGCCCTGGACGGCAAGGTTCCCGCCGACAATCCGGTCCTGGTCGAGATCAACACCATCATCGCAGCGCAGCGCCGCTGGGTCGCCGAGGCGCCGAAACGCAAAGCCGCTCGCGAAGCCAAGGCGGCGGCGGCCCTGAGCGCCAAGCATACGGCCGCCCTTGCGGCCATCAGGGGGCGGTTCAAGGATCTCGGCGCGACCAGCGCGCTGCATGGCGAGCGTGTTGGCCAGATCGTCTGGTCTCGCGACAAGGCGGCACTCGACGCCGGGGACGCGAGCGGGCTGAGCGACCGGTTCGCCCTCACCGATCCGATCTACGGCAACGCTTTCCTCGCACGCTCGCTCGGCAACACGGCCGTGTGGGATCCAAACACCAGGGATCCCTACGAGAACAGGGACTTTTCCTATGAGGTCCATCTCTTCATCGGCGAGCAGGAGGTCAAGGGCAGCTATGCGCGCTTCGGCGGCGGTGGCCTGCCGCCGCGCCTCGGCCAAGTCGTCACGGTGCTGCCGATCACGCCCCATCCGGTGCCCGTCGACACCGGCTTTTGGGGAGAGGCCGAAAACTGGCGCAAGGCCACGGCAAAGCTGCCGCCCGGCGAATATAAGATCCGGGTCGAGCTTTGGGGCGGCCAACATGTGAAGTTCTCCAAAGCGCCGCTCGCCACCGGGACGTTCACGCTGGTCAAGAGCGCCGGCGAGCGGATCGCCGCGCGGGGCACCTTCCCCGGCGACAATTTCGGCGGTGCCGACGATGTCAATGTCCTGAAGGCGCAGATCGCCAAGAACCTGGTGGGCCTCGGTATTCCCTTGCCGACGATCCTCGACATCTCGCTGATCGATGATTGGGTGCTGGGCGCCTTTACCGATACCAAGCAGCAGTGGCGCATGGTCAAGACCGCGATCCTTTACGCCGACGGTGACGGTGACGGCGTTTGCGAATACGAGATCGCCAATTTCCGCTCCCGCCTGGCGGGCACCACCTGGGGCGTCCTGCGCAAGGCGCAGGTCGGCGGCGGCGGCGGCGACGTCGAGTGCCCGAAATAGCGCGAAGGTGCGCTGGCTAGTCCGGCTCGTCCTCGGCCGGTGCCGGTGGAAAGCCAAACGCGAGGCAGGCGGCGACGGCGGCCTGCCAGGGCACGAAGAGGACGAGGCCCGTATCCATCGGCTCGATCAGCATCAGCAAGGGGCCGAGTGCGCCACCGACCGCGATGGTGAGGAGCCAAAGTTCGCGTTGGCGATACCAGGGGAAGCACACGGCGGCGGCGGCGACCAGGCCCGCGGCGCCGACCAGGCCGCCGGCGAGGCCGGCCGAGGACAGGAACTTGTCCTCGTCCAGCCAGCCGAAGACCTGGATCGTCGTCCGCTCGGCGAGCCACCAGGCGAGGATCGCGAGGAGGGCGAAGCCCCCCGCCCGCACCGGGTCCGCCAGGCGAAGGTTCATCAGGGCCGCGGCCATCACGACGGCGAAGACCACCCCGACCGACAGTTCCCGCCACAGCGGTTCCAGCTGATAGAGGTGGTTGGAGAATATGCCCGTGACGATGCCGAGCACCGTCAGCATGACGACGCGGCGATCGCGGAACCGTGCCTGAATGTCCATGGCGAAGCTTAGCAGGCGAGCGTCCGGTACGTCTCCGCCACCTCGCCCGCCGTTGCCTGCCAGACGTTATCGTACCCGGCCATCGCCGCCAGCGCCTCGTCGAGATAGCGGATGCGATGCGCCTGTCCGAGTAGCCAGGGGTGCACGCCCAAGGTGAAGACGGAGCCGGACGGGCTCGCCTCCTCGTGCAGATAGTCGAAGGCCTCGACCGTGATGTCGCGCCAGCGCGGCGGTGAAACGCGGCGGATCGCCATCGCCTGGGTGTCGTCCCACTCCGCCTGGTTCGGCATGGCGACGAGGGGGCGGCCGACCTTCATGGCATAGGGCTGGTCGTCGTTCGGCCAGTCCGCGACATAGGAGAGGCCGGCTTCGGCCAGCAGGGCCGGCGTGCGCGGCGTTTCGTTGAAGTCCTGTCCGAACCAGCCGACGGGCCGCGTCCCGCCGACCTGCTCCAGCGTGGACAGCGAACGCTCGATGACGGCGCGCTCCTCCGCCTCGCTCATCCGGCTGGTGATCATTTGCGTCGCGGAAATGCCGTGGCCGGCGATCTCGTGGCCGCGCGCGACGCAGTCTTCGACCAGGCCGGGATAGCGCTCGGCCAGCATGGCGTTGGCGGCCACGGTGGCCATGATGCCATGGCGTTCGAGGGTGTCGAGGATGCGAAAAATACCGATCCGGTTGCCGTATTCGCGATGCGAATAGTTCAGATAGTCGGGAAAGTGGCTTCCCAGCGCACCGCCGTAGCGGGGATCGCGCAGGCTGCCGGCCGGCGGGTCGAGTTCCAGATATTCGAGGTAGAGATAGACGCAGAAGGCCAGCTTCGCGCCGCCGGGCCAGGCCACGGCCGGCCGGTTCGGCAACGCGGAGAAATCGAAGTGGTCGTGGTCGTAGCCCGCACCCTGGCGGTAGCGGACGGTCTGGCCCGGCTTGGCATCGGTCATGGCTCAGCCCCTCCCCTGGTCCGCAAGATGGGCTTCGACGGCGGGCAAGGTGTGCGCGATGTAATGGTCCGCGATCTCCTCCCCCGTCGCCCACCAGACGTCGCTATGGCCCTTGATATAGGCGAGCGCGCGGTCGAGATGGCGGATGCGGTGCGGCTGGCCGTAGAGATAGGGATGCAAAGCGATCGCCATGACCCGGCCGCTATCGGCGCCTTCGCGGTACACCGTATCGAAATGGTCGGTGATCATGCGGGCGAACTCCGCGCCCTCGGTCCAGTAGCGATATTCGATGGCATCGTTGATATCCATCGAATAGGGCACGGTGATGAGCTTGCCGGAACGAACCTTGATCGGGAACGGCTGGTCGTCGTGATACCAGTCCGAGCAGTATTTGATGCCCGCCTCGGCGACGAGGTCCGGCGTGTTCAGGGTGAAGGACGCGGCCGGCCCGAACCAGCCGGGCAGCTGCCGGCCGGTCGCCCGGCGCAACGTCTCGACGCAATCCTGGATGACCTCGCGCTCTTCCTCCTCGCCGAGGCCCCAGAGGTATCGGGTGTTGTAGAGCCCGTGGCAGAGGTAGTCGTAGCGCCGCGCCTCCATCGCCTCGAAGATCTCGGGATAATGCTCGATGACGGAGAAGTTCAGCGAGACGGTGCAGCGGATGTCGTGCTTGTCCATCAGATCGAACATGCGCCAGACGCCGACCCGGTTGCCGTAGTCCTTGTCACCGTAGCCGAGCACGTCGGGATGCGGCGTGCGGGCCCAGGGATCGCGCACGTTGGAATGCACCGGGAGGTATTCGTAATGCTCGATGTTGGGCAGCACCCAGACGGCCACCCGGGCACCGTTCGGCCAGGTGATCTTCGGGCGGTCGCCAATCGGCGAGTTGGCGATACGGTCGGGTTCCACGGACGGCTCTCCTCAGGCTCGGGACGGTGCAATGGTAGACGGCGCCGCGGCGGGTGGAAAGCGGCCCTCGCTCGTCCGCGCCGACGCCGATATAGTTCGTGATCGCAAGCAGGGAGGGGATCATGCGCTTTCAGGACAAATGCGTCGTCGTTACCGGTGCGGGCAGCGGCATCGGCCGGCGCACGGCGATGGAATTCGCGGCGGAGGGCGGACGGGTCGTCGTCGGCGATCTGGATCTGGCCACGGCCGGGCGTTGTGTCGAGGAGATCGCGGCCGCCGGCGGCAGCGCACGGGCCGTCGCCGTCGACGTCACCGATCCGGCCAGCGTCGCCGCCCTGCTGGACGAAGCCGAGGCGGCGTTCGGCGGCCTCGACGTGCTGGTGGCGAGCGCCGGGATCCGCGAGATCGTGCCGGCCCTCGAGCTCAGCCTGGAGGAATGGAACAAGGTGCTGGACGTCGACGTCACCGGCGTCTTCCTTTGTAACCAGGCCTTCGCGCGGCGCCTGGTCGCGGCCGAGCGGCCGGGAAGCATCGTCAACCTCGCCTCCGTCGCCGGCCTTCAGGCTGCACCCAACCGGGTCGCCTATACGGCGGCCAAGCATGCCGTCGTCGGCCTGACCAAGGCGCTGGCCCTGGACCTCGGCGCGCACGGCATCCGGGTCAACGCCGTCGGACCCGGCGTCATCCGCTCCCCCATGACGGAGCGTTATTTCCAGGACTCGGCGTTCGCCGACAGTATTCGCGCGCTGCACGCGCTGGAGCGCTGGGGCGAGCCGGAGGAGATCGCCAAGGCGATCCTGTTCCTCGCCTCCGACGAGGCGAGTTTCTGCACCGGCACCACCATGGTCGTCGACGGCGGCATGACCGCCGGCAAACGCATGTAGGACGAGGAGTACCCCCCACCCATGAAGTTCGGACTTCACTTCGGCTCCCGCGCGCAGGCGGGGCAACCGGATTCGTTGAAAGCCATCGCCGAGGCCGCGGAACGGCTCGGCTATACCCACTTCGGGATGAGCGACCATGTCGTCGTCGCCACCGAGGTCGACAGCGCCTACCCCTATTCGGCCTCGGGCAAGTTCTTCGCCCAGGATACCGGGGAATCGCTGGAACAGGTGACGGCGTTGAGCTTCGTCGCCGCCGCGACGGAGAGCATTCGCCTGCTGACCAGCGTCATGGTGCTGCCGCACCGCCATCCCATGCTGGCGGCGAAGATGCTGGCGACGGTCGACGTGCTCTCCAAGGGCCGGCTGACCGTCGGCGTCGGCTGGATGGCGGAAGAGATCGAACTGCTGGGCGGCCCGCCCTTCAAAAAACGCGCGGCGGCCTCGAACGAATACATCGAAGCGTTCCACGAGCTCTGGACCGCGCCGGCGCCGGCCAAGCAGGGCGACTTCGCCCGCTTCGACAACCTGCTGTTCGCGCCCAAGCCGGTGCAGACGCCGCACCCGCCGATCTGGGTCGGGGGCGAAACCCGGGCGGCCCGGCGGCGCACCGCGCGGCTCGGCGATGCCTGGTATCCCGTTTCCGCCAACCCGCGCCTGCCGCTGGACACACCGGAACTTTACGGCACCGCGCTCGCCGAAATCCGTGCCGGGGCAGAGAGCGCGGGGCGCGATCCGGCGGCGATCGAGGGCGCGTTGCTGGCCATCTACGGCCATGTCGGGGACGCCCTTCCGGGGCGCGAGGGCGGCCGTCTCGCCTTTTCCGGCGAAGCGCAGCAGATCGTCGACGACATCGGCGCGTTCCGGGACCAGGGCCTGCAACACCTGTTGATCGGCGGCGACGGTGCCGACCTCGAGGGTACGATCGAACGCCTGGACCGGTTCTCGAGCGATGTGATGTCCAAGTTCATGTGAACCGCGCCGACGCAACCGTTCCTGTTCCGCACCGGAGCTGACCGAAACACCTCTAGCGAACGCGGATTTTGAACCGATCATTCGAATTCCTGGCTGTGGATTGATCACCGAGAATGATCCAACTAGCTCTTACCTATGGACCCGCCGTCGCGGGCCGTCGGGGAGAGCCGGTCATGCCTTGTGAGATCCACGTCCTGCACGAAAACGCCGAGTGGTCGGCGCCGCTGTTCGAAGCCTTCGAGCGGCGCGGCCTTCCCTATCGCGACTGGTCCCTGGTCGAGGGCTCGATCGACCTTTCCGAGGTCCCGCCGGACGGTGTCTTCTACAGCCGGATGAGCGCGTCGGCGCACAGCCGCGGCCATCGCTATTCGCCGGAATATGCCGGCTGCGTGCTCGCCTGGCTGGAGGCGCACGGCCGCCGGGTGGTCAACACCTCCCGCGCGCTCACGCTCGAAGTCTCCAAGGTCGCGCAATATGCGGCACTCGGCCGCCATGGCGTCGCCGTGCCGCGCACCGCCAGCGCCGTCGGGGTCGAGGCGGTGATCGCCGCCGCCGCAGGCTTCACCGGGCCCTTCATCACCAAGCACAACCGGGCCGGCAAGGGCCTGGGCGTCCGCCTGTTCGACGGCCTCGCGGCCTTGCGCGCCTATGTCGACGGCCCGGACTTCGAGGCCCCGGTCGACGGCATCACGCTGATCCAGGACTATATCCAGGCGCCCGAGCCGTTCATCACCCGGGTCGAGTTCGTCGGCGGTGAACTGCTCTATGCCGTGCGCGTCGACACCAGCGACGGCTTCGAGCTCTGCCCGGCCGAGGCCTGCGCGGCGCCGGGCGCGACCCGGCCCAAGTTCGAGGTGATCGAGGGTTTCGATCATCCGCTGGTGCCCCGCTACCAGGCCTTTCTCGCGGCGAACGGCATCGAGGTCGCCGGCATCGAATTCATCGTCGACGCGGCGGGCCGGGTCTATACCTACGACGTCAACACCAACACGAACTACAATCCCGAAGCCGAGGCCGTTGCCGGGCGCTTCGGCATGGACCGCCTGGCGGCCTTCCTTGGGCAGGAACTGGCTCGCCAGGCCTGCGCCGACGCGGCGCCCCTCGCCGCCGCGGGCTGACCGGGCGCCGGTTCTTCCGGCATAGCGCCGGCTTCGCTATGCTCGCGCCATGGCGGAGAGTACGGAACGCAGACTGGCGGCCATCCTCGCGGCGGACGTGGTCGATTATTCGCGGCTGATGGAGGCCGACGAGGCCGGCACGCTCGCCGCCATGAAGGCGCATCGCGCCGAGCTTTGGGATCGCGTGACGAAACGACATGGCGGCCGCATCGTCGGCACTGCCGGCGACAGCCTGTTGATCGAATTCACCAGCGCCGTCGCTGCGGTCGACTGCGCGCTCGCCGTGCAGGAGGGCATGGCGGTGCGCAACCAGGGCCTCGACGACGCCCAGTGCATGCGGCTGCGCATCGGCGTCAACCTCGGCGAGGTGATCGTCGAGGGCGAGGACATCTTCGGCGAGGGCGTGAACATCGCCGCCCGCCTCGAATCCCTGGCCACGCCGGGCAGCATCGCGGTTTCCGGCGTCGTCCACGACCAGGTGGCGGGCAAGACGCAGGGCGCCTTCACCGACGACGGCGAGCACGAGGTCAAGAACATCAGCCGCCCGGTCCGGGTCTGGCGCTGGACCGCGGCCTCCGTCGCACCCGCGTTGGCGGGATTGGTGGGCGAGGCCCCGCGCCTCCCCGACAAGCCGTCCATCGCGGTCCTGCCGTTCCAGAACATGTCGGACGACGCGGAGCAGGAATTTTTCGCCGACGGCATGACCGAAGACATCATCACCGAGCTTTCGCGCTTCGACATGCTGTTCGTCATCGCCCGCAACAGCGCCTTCGTCTACAAGGGGCGCGCGGTGGACATCAAGGACGTCGCGCGCGAACTCGGCGTGCATTTCGTGCTGGAGGGCAGCGTCCGCAAACTCGGCCCCCGCATCCGCATCACCGCGCAGCTGATCGACGGGCGAGACGGCCGCCATCTCTGGGCCGAACGCTACGACGGCCGGCTGGCGGACATCTTCGAATTGCAGGAAGCGGTGACCGCCCAGGTGGTGGGGGCGATCTGGCCGGAGATCGACCAGGCGGAACTGGCGCGCTCGGGCACGGGTGAGAGGAAGTTCGACGCGGCCTACGAACTGGCCTGGTCGGCGCGGGAGATGGCGCGAAAATCCTTTCGCCACGGTGACCCGGGAATGCTGCGCCGGGCCCTCGAGACGGCGGAGGCGGCCATTGAGGCCAACGCGAAATGTATCGTCGGCTACGAGACGATCTGCGAGTCCTACATGTTGCAGAGTCTGCTGCGATGGGGCGACGATCCCGCCGGCTCTGCCGATCTGGCCCTGTCCTGGGCCGAGCGGTTTGCCGCGGAACTGCCGCGATCCTATCTCCCCAGCTACTGCTTGGGGATGGCGCGCTTTCGAAAGGGCCAATTCGACGAGGCCAACCGCGACTTTGCCCGAGCCCACGGCCTCAATCCGAACGATGCGCAGATTCTCCGCCACTGGGCCTGGTGCGCTGCCGCCGCCGGCGCGTTCGACGACGCCAAGGCCCATGCCCGCCTGGCGATCCGCCTCAATCCGAAGGGTAGCGGCAGCGGTGTCGCCGCCCTGGCGCTCGCCATGGCGGCCTTCATCGAAGGCGCCGAGGACGATTTCGAGGAATGGGCCAGCCTCGCCATACAGGAACACCCGCACGCGCCGATCCGCCGCACCATGATGATCGCCTGGGCGGCGGAAACCGGAAACGACGCGTTGCTGAAAACGCATCTCGACATGCTGACGATATTTGCGCCCGACTTCATCGACAGCCTGTTCCGCGGCGAGAACCGGGTCTTCCAGCAGGACGCACACATGGAAAAGCTGCTGGGTGGCCTGCGCAAGGCGGGCTTTCCGCGTTGACGCGTCAGTCTTTCGCCGCCGCCGCGTAGCCCGGGCGTCGGCCGCGTTCCCAGACGTGGGCGCGGGCGACCTCCTCGTTCAGGTCGCCGCCCCAGCCGGGCCTGTCCGGGATGATCACGTCACCGTTTTCGATCTCCAGGCTTTCGGTCAGCAGGTCGTCCTTCCAGGGCACGTCGTCGATGTCGATCTCGGAGATCCTGACGTTCGCCACGCTCGCGCAGAGATGCATCGAGTGCAGGGTCGAGAGGTGGCTGTAATAGTTGTGCGGCGCGATGTTGATGTCGAAGGTCTCCGCCATGTCGGCGACCTTCTTCGAGGGGCCGAAGCCGTTCCAGGGCAGGTCGACCATGCAGACGTCCATGGCGCGGGCCTCGAAATAGCGCCGGTAGTCCCGCGCCGTGATCAGGTTCTCGCCGGAACAGATCGGCAGGGACGTCGAATCGCGAAGGTCGCGCAGGCCTTCGGGCTCGTAGATGTCGACCTCCAGCCACATCAGCTTGAAGGGCTCCAGCACCCGCGCGATGCGCTTCGCCGCCTCGACCCGGAAGTTGAAGTTGAGGTCGAGGGCGAGGTCGACGTTGGGCCCGACCGCGTCGCGGAAGGTGCCCATCTGCGTTTCCAGCCGGGCCAGCAACTCGTTGGTGACGTTGCCGTCGGTCGTGCCCGGCCCGCCGCCGAACCCGCCGAGGCGGCCGGAGCCGTAGGACCCCTCGCCCGGGAACAGCGGGTTGGTCTTGAGCGCGGTGAAGCCCCGTTCGACCACCTCGCGCCCGAGCGCCGCGACATCGTCCCAGCTCTCGATCGGCGGCACCCCGATCAGTTCGTGGTTCGCCATGCGGGAGGAGCCGCAATGCGACCAGTAGACCCGCTGGCGGTGGCGCATCGGTCCGCCGGCCAGTTCATAGACCGGGATGCCGAGCGCCTTGGCCTTGATGTCCCAAAGCGCCAGGTCGATGCCGGCGATCGCCTTGCCGGCGATGCCGCCGGGACTCTGTCGGGCCATGCGGTACATGTCCCAATAGCGCGCCTCGACCGCGCGGGGATCGAGGCCCTTCAGGATCGCCTCGAACTCCTTCGCCGTCTCGACGATGCCATAGGGATGACGCCCGTCCGAACATTCGCCGTAGCCGGTAATGCCCTCGTCGGTCCTGACGGCGACGAACATCCACGGCCGCCAGCCGGCGTCCACGACGAAGGTGTCTATCTCGGTGATCTTCATGGGGGCTCTCCTCTTCGTCTCCCGCACGGGCGCGGTGAGGTCAGGGTAGCCGGCGCCGCGCCGCCGAGAAAGGCGCGAGCCCGAACTCGGTTCCCGGCCCGTCGGCGTTTCGGTACACTCATCGTATGTCCGAGCGCTTGCAACGCCGTCTCGCCGCCATTGTCTTCGCCGACGTCGCGGGCTATTCGCGTCTGGTGGCGACGGACGAGGAGGCGACACTGGGCGCCTTTCGTGCCCACCGCCGGGACTTCATCGAGCCGTTGATCGCCGCTGAGGGCGGCCGCATCGCCAGCACCGCGGGCGATGGGCTGCTGCTGGAGTTCGCCAGCATCGTCGAGGCGGTGAAATGCGCCCAGGCCCTGCAACGGGGTATGGCGGCCCGCGACACTTCGTTGCCGGAGGACCGGCGCATCCGCTTCCGCCTCGGCGTCCATGTCGGCGATGTCGTGGCCGAGGGCGAGGACTTGCTCGGGGACGGCGTGAACGTCGCCGCCCGTATCGAGGCCCTGGCCGAACCCGGCGGTATCGCCCTCTCCGACGACGCGTATCGCCAGGTCCGCGATCGACTGGCGGACAACGCCTGGCGGGATGGCGGCAGCCAATCGGTGAAGAATATTCCTCGGCCCGTGCACATCTGGCACTGGCGCCCGGACGACGATGCCGCCGCGCCGTCCGCCGTTCGGGTTCTCGACCGGCCGGCGATCGCCGTACTGCCGTTCGACAACCTGAGCGGCGATGGAGAGCAGGAATATTTCATCGACGGCATCACGGAGGACATCATCACCGCGCTTTCACACTGGCGCTGGTTCCCGGTCATCGCCCGCAATTCCACCTTCTCCTACAAGGGCAAGCACAGGGACGTCACACGAATCGCGGAAGAACTCGGCGCGCGCTATGTGCTGGAAGGCAGCATGCGCAAGGCCGGCCGTCGCGTGCGCATCAACGCCCAGCTGATCGACGGCAGCAACGGCCACCATGTCTGGGCCAAGCGTTACGACCGCGATCTCGACGATATCTTCGCCCTGCAGGACGAGATAACCGAGACCATCGTCACCGCCATCGAGCCGGAACTCGGCCGCGCCGAACAGCAGCGTGTCGCCAGCAAACCCCCGGGCAATCTCGACGCCTGGGACGACAGCATCCGCGCCCTCTGGCACATCAATCAAAGCACCAGGGCGGACTTCGCCGAAGCCCGTGCGTTGCTGGTCGGTGCCATCGAGCAGCTACCCGAGTGGAGCGGCGCACTGAGCTTGTTGGCCATGAGCCACGTCTTCTCGATCATGAACGGTTGGGAAGACGATATCGCCCTTGCCCACGACGAGATCTTCCAACTCTCGCGTCGCGCGCTTGCCACCAACGATGGAGACTGGCTGGCGCACACGGTGCTCGGCTACATGCAAGGCTTCACCGGAGCCTTCGACATCGGCCTCGAAGCCCTCGGCCGCGCCGTCGATCTCAACCCGAGCGCCGTGCGTGCCTATCACTTTCTGGGCGGCACCTTGTCCTACGCGGGACGGCCGGAGGAGGCATTGTCGCCGCTCGAAACGGCCTTGCGCCTGAACCCGCGCGATCCCTTCCGTGCGCTCGTCCTGGCCGTCGTGTCGCAATCGTACTTGCTACTCGGCGATTTCGAGGCGGCGTTGGCCCATGCTGACCGCGCCGTCGCGGCGGAACCGGGCAACAACCGTGTGCATCAGCGACGGGTCGCCGCCCTTGGCCATCTGGGACGCGAAGAGCAAGCGGGCCAGGCACTGGCGGAGCTGCTTCGGGTGCAGCCGGGGCTATCCTCGGCCCATTTGCGGGCCACCCATGTCTTCCGCAACCCGGAGCACATGGCGCTGTTCCACGACGGCCTGCGCAAGGCGGGCTTCGAGGGCTGATCGCGTCACCCGACCCGGGTCAGCATGCCGCCGTCCACGGGCAGCAGGGCGCCGGTGACGTAGGCGGCCTCGTCGGAGGCGAGGAAGGTCGCCAGGGCGGCGGTTTCCCAGGGTGTTCCCATGCGGCCGAGGGGGACCCGGCCGTCGCGCTCCGCGCGCAGGGTTTCACGTGGTTGACCCGTCGCGGCGTGGAAGCCCTCGATCGCCATCGGCGTGTCGATCAGACCCAGCAGCAGCGCGTTGCAGCGGATGTTGTAGGGCGCGTTCTCGAAGGCGAGCCAGCGCGTGAGCTCGTTCAACGCCGCCTTGGATACCTTGTAGGCGACCACCGGCACGGCGGAGATCGCCGCATGGCTCGAGACATGGGTGATGCAGCCGGACTTCTGTTTCCGCATGACCGGCAGGACGTGTTTGGAGAGCAGCATGGCCCCGGTGAGGTTGATGTCCAGCACCTCGTCCCACGCGGCGCGGTCGACCTTCGCCGTATCGCCCTCGAAGGCGTTGACGCCGACATTGTTGTGCAGCACGTCGACCCGTCCGTGCCGGGCGACGGCGGCCTCGATCAGGGCGGCGCAGGCGGCCTCGTCGCGGACGTCCGTCGCCACGCAGTCGACCGCGAAGCCCTCCGCCTCGATGATCCGCCGGGTTTCCTCCAGCGAGGCGAGGCTGCGATTGGCGAGCACCAGCTTCGCCCCCTCCCGCGCGAAGGCGATCGCCGTCGCCCGGCCGTTGCCCATGCCCTCGCCGGCGGTCTGGCCGGCGCCGGCGATGATCGCGACCTTGTCCTTCAGACGCATGCGCTCTTCCTCCCCTGGTTGCCACGGTCATCTTGGCGGCTGGATGGCGTGCACTCCAGAGGCTATGTTTTCGGCCGTTCGAGCACGGGGAGAAGCGGCCATGGACTACGACCTGAAAATCGTTGGCGGTACGATCGTCGACGGCAGCGGCCGGGAAGGCTACCGGGGCGATCTCGCCGTGCGGGACGGCCGCGTGGTGGCCCTGGGCGAGGCCAAGGGCCCGGCGGCGCGGGTGATCGACGCCGGCGGTCTCGCCGTCTCGCCGGGTTTCGTCGACATCCATACCCATTACGATGCCCAGGTGCTGTGGGATCGCATGCTCTCGATCTCACCCTGGCACGGCGTCACCACGGCGGTGATGGGCAACTGCGGTTTCGGCGTGGCGCCGGTCCGGCCCGCCGACCGGGTGGCGATGATGCGCACCCTCGAGAAGGTCGAGGGCATGAGCTACGAGTCGCTCGAAGCCGGCCTCGGCCTTGACTGGCCGTTCGAGAGTTTCCCTGAGTATTTCGACACGGTCGAGGCCGGCGGCACGGCGATCAACCTCGCCGCCTTCGTCGGCCACACCCCCGTCCGGCTCTATGTCATGGGCGATGACGCGCTGGAGCGCGAGGCGACGGCGGATGAAGTCGCCGCCATGGGAGCCATCGTCGGCGAGGCGATCCGCGCCGGCGCGCTCGGCTTTTCCACCGCGCATGCGGCGACGCAGAATGCCTGGGACGGCCGCCCGGTGCCGAGCCGCCTGGCCGCCTTCTCGGAGATCGACGCCCTGGTCGGTGCCATGGTCGCGGCCGGCGGCGAGTTGGTGCAAGGCGCCATCGGCAAGACTTTCTTCCACGACGAGATGGAGGCGCTGACCCGGCGCCACGGCGTGCAGGTGACCTGGACGGCGTTGCTCTCCGGCATCTCCGGGCCGGGCTCGCACGTGAAGCACCTGAAACGAACCGAGGCGCAACTGGCGGAAGGCCTGCGCATCGTGCCCCAGGTCGCCTGCCGGCCGGTGATGTTCGATTTCGACTTCGGTGAACCCTTCCCCTTCGGCATGCTGGAGCTGTTCCGCGATACCATCAAGATGGACGCGGGCGAGAAGAAGGCGGTCTACCGGGACCCCGAGTTCCGCCGCGCCTTCAAGGCGGCGACGGCGCCGGGCGAGAAGAACCTGCTGGCCGACTGGGCCGGTCGCTCGGCAATTTCGATGCTGCCGGGCGAGCCGGCGTTGGAGGAGCGCATGCTGGGCGATGTCGCGGCGGCGCGGGGGACCGACGCGATCGACCTCGCCCTCGATCTCTCGATCCAAACCGATTTCGCCGCCCGCTTCCGCCTGCCCTTCATCAACCATGATCAAAGCGAGGTGGCGGAACTGCTGGCGAACGAGAACACCGTCGTCGCCCTCTCGGACGCGGGCGCGCACGCCTCGCAGCTGTGCGACGCCTGCTATTCGACGCATCTGCTCGGCCATTGGAGCCGCGAGGAAGGCGTGATGGGGCTGGAGGCGGCGGTGCATGCGCTGACGCAGAAGCCCGCCGACCTCATCGGTCTCGGGGATCGCGGGCGCCTCGGCATAGGCCTGCCGGCGGATGTGGTGGTCTTCGATCCCGCGACGGTCGCGGCCTCCGGCCTCACCCGGGTGCACGACATGCCGGCCGGCCAGGACCGGCTGGTCTCCGAGGCGATCGGCATCGAGGCGGTGATCGTCAACGGCACGCCGGTGCGCGAAGGCGGACGCGACGCTGTTCAACCGGACCAGGCGCTGCCCGGCCGCCTGCTGCGCCGCGCCGCGGGTTGAGGGGGGCGCCATGTACGACCTGATCGACCGCATCGTCGCCCTCGACATCGGCTCTCGCGGCGTCGCCGGGCTTTACGAGCCGGCCCGCGCGCTCGCTGGCGGGGCGATCTCTGAGGCCGCGGCAGGGCACCTTGCCGGGCTCGAGGCCGGCGACGTCGTCTTCATCCTGACCGGCTCCCTCAGCCGGGCGACCATCGATCCCACAATCGCCGAGAACGACGGGCCGATCGGCGTCGCCGCGCTCGCCCGGGCCATCACCTACGGCTTCAACGCGATTCCCATCGTGCTGACCGACGCCTCGATTTCGCACAAGGTGGCGGCGATGATCGAGCGTGCCGGCCCCAACGTGATGACGCCGGAACAGGCGGCCGAGGCCGTCGCCACGCCGCGCTTCACCGCCGTCGCCTGCGTGCTCGGCGGCGAGATCGACGACGCGGCGGCGCAGGCACAGGCGCGGGCCTGGCTGGATCGCTTCCGGCCGAAGGCGGTCCTCTCGGTCGAGCGTGCGGGCCTCACCGCCGACGGCACCTACCGCAACATGCTGGGCCAGGACTACAGCGAAGGCCGCGCCCGGCTCGACCATGTGGTGAGTGAGGCGCGCGCCGCGGGGATTCCGACCATCGGCGTCGGCGACGGCGGCAACGAGATCGGCTTCGGCGCGCTGCGCCCGGCGGTCGTGGAACATGTGCCGCACGGCGACGTGCTCTGCGCCGAGACCGCCTGCGACATCGTCCTGCCGGCCGGCGTCTCGAACTGGGGCTGTTACGCCATTCTCGCCGCCCTGGCACTCCAGACCGGCAAGGGGGAGCTGGCACACACGCCCGGCCTCGAACGCCGGCTGATCGAGGCCTCGCCGGCGATCGGCCTGATCGACGGCACCAGCGGCCGACTGGAGGCGACGGGCGACGGCATGGCTATCGAGGTCCACGAAGGGATCACCGCCCTGCTGGCCGAGGTCGTGCGCCGCGGCCTGGCCCGGTCCTAGGGAGGAGCACGCATGTTTCTCGAAACCCTGCTGCCGCTCGGCAAGGTCGACCCGGGCCTGCGGGCGCCGGAACAGCCGCTCGATCTGACGAGCGTGGCCGAACGCGCCCGCTTGCTGGAAGAGCTCGGCTACGACGGCATCGCCGTGGAGGAGACCAAGGACGATCCCTTCGTCTTCATGGGCCTCGCCGCCCAGGCGACGGAACGGCTGCGCCTTTCGACCGCCGTCGCCATCGCCTTTCCCCGCAGCCCGGCGGTCACGGCGATGAGCGCCTGGACCCTCCAAAAGCTTTCCGCCGGTCGCTTCACCCTCGGCCTCGGCAGCCAGGTGAAGGGCCATATCGAGCGGCGCTACGGCATGCGCTGGACGCCGGCCGGGCCCTGGATGCGGGAGTATGTCCAGGCGGTGCGGGCGATCTGGGACTGCTGGCAGAACGGCACCCGCCTCGCCTTCGAGGGGGAGCGTTACAATCTCTCCCTGATGGTGCCGCTGTTCGATCCGGGGCCGATTGAGCACCCGGAGATCCCGATCCACCTCGCCGCCGTCAATCGCGTCATGTGCCGGGTCGCGGGCGAGGTTGCCGACGGCATCCGCCCGCACCCGGTCTGCACGCCGTCCTATATCGAGGAGGTGATGCTGCCGGCAGCGCGAGATGGCGCGGCCAAGGCGGGACGGCGGCTCGACCACTTCAAGGTCGCGATGAAACCGCTCACCGCGACGCCCGCGCCCGCATCGCTTTCTATGCGTCGACGCCGGCCTACCGGGCGGCCTTCGACCACCTCGGCCTCGGCGACCTGGCGGACGCCTGCAAGGTGCACTCCAAGGCGCAGAACTGGGAGGCGTTACCGGAGATGATTTCGGACGAGGTGCTGCATCGCTTCGCGGTCATCGGCACCCACGACGAGATCGGGCCGAAGCTGCTGGAGCGCTATCGCCGCGTGGTGACGGACGTCGAATTCTCCATCGCCGTCGAGAACGACGGGGACAAGGAGAGGCTGCGCACCATCGCCGCCGACATCCGCGCCGACGATGGGGCCGAAGCGCGGCGAACCATCTTGGGCTAACCGAACCGATCGATCCGGTAGGGCGCCATGTCTATGTCGAGGGTTTCGCCGGCGATCCGGCGGGCGACGACGTCGCCGGTCTTCGGTGCCATGGTCATGCCGGTGTGGCCGTGGCCGAAGGCGACATGCAGGTTGTCGTGGCCCGGCACCGGGCCGAGGCAGGGGATCGAGTCCGGGGTCGAGGGACGGCGCCCCATCCACTCGATCGTGTCCTCGGTGTTGAGGTCCGGGAACATGCGCTTGGCCATGCGGGCGAAGACCCGGGCACGGCGATAGTCGGGCGCGGCGTCGAGGCCGGCGAATTCCGCCGTGCCGGCGACCCGCACACCGGCGTTCATCGAACTGGCGACGAACTTGCCCTCCACGTTCATGATGCAGTTGTTGAGCCGGATCCCCGGGTCTTTGAGGATCAGGTGATAGCCGCGTTCCGCCTCCAGCGGTACGGCAACGCCGAGGCCCGCCAGCAACCGGCCCGACCAGGCGCCCATCGCGACGACGACTCGCTCGGCCGCCATTGGTCCCGCGTCGGTTTCGATTGTCCAGCCCGTCCCCGCCGGCCGCAGGGCCTGGACCGCGCGACGCTCGAAGGCGATGCCCATGGCGGCGGCCTTTTCGGCCAGCGCCTTGCCGATGCCGCCCGGATCGAGGGCGCGGCCCTGCTGCTTGATCAGCACGGCGGCCTCGTACTCGGGACTGAGCGCCGGCTCGACCTCGCGGAGCGCCTCCCCGGTCACCAATTCGAGCGGTACCTGGCGTTCGCTCCGCATCCGCCAGGCGAGCGCGTTCAAATTGGCGCTCTCCGCCTTGCGGTAGACGTGGACGTAGACGGAATCGCGCACCAGACCCTCGTGCCCGGTGCCAGCCAGGTGATGGCGATAGAGCTCGACCGTCGGCCGGGTCAGGCCGAGCATGGCGTCAGCGATCCCCGGCAGGCGGTCCTCCCGCCCGGCGGCGAGGAACTTCAATACCCAGGGTAGCACGCGCGGCGCATAGGCCCAGCGGAGTGCTACCGGCCCTTCCGGATCCATCAGCCAGCCGGGCACGCTCTTCCACACGCCGGGCATCGACTGCGGTACGCAGGACCAGGGGGAGAGCGAGCCGGCATTGCCGTGGCTGGCGCCTTCCGCCGGCGGATCGCGGTCGACGAGAGCGACGGAGAAGCCACGCTCGCGCAACGACAGCGCGGTGCAGATGCCGACGATGCCGGCACCGAGGATGGTGACGTCGGGCGTCGCCTCGTCGGCCATCACTCGGCCATGCCGAGTTCGGCCAGCGCCTCGTCGGTCGACCGCACACGGCCGAAGAGGCGCTGGAAATTGGTCATGGTGCCGTGGTGCAGCTCCTCGATGGTGGCGCCGCAGGCGTCCTCGACCATGGTCACGAGATAGCCGCGGTCCGCCGCCTCCCGCGCTGTGGTCTCGACGCACATGTTGGTCGAGACGCCGGTCATATAGAGCTGCTCGCGCCCGAGGGAACGCAACAGGTGGTCGAGGCCGGTCGACGCGAAAGCGCCGATCGAAGTCTTGTTGACGACGAACTCGCCCTCCGCCGGCTTCAGCTCGTCGATGATCTCGTGCTCGCGGCTGCCCTCGTAGTTGTCGGTATCGCGGAACAGCTTCGCCATGTGCGGCGGCGCGTCGGCGACGTCTGCGCGGACCGCGCCCACCGTCAGATAGACCACCTCGGCGCCCTTGGCGCGAAAACCGGTCAGCAGGCGTTGCGTGTTGGGCACCACTTCGGTCTCGATCCGATGGAAACGATAGCCGGTGGCGTTCGACCGCTCCTCCGCCATGCGCCGGCCGAGCGCGCCGTCGCGATGCCCGGTCGCATACTGCATGTCGACGACGATCAGCGCCGCCTTGCCGGGATCGATCTCGCGGGCCGCCATGTAGGCGCGGATATAGTCGGTATCGTCGATGCCCTCGCTGCTCATGCTCTCACTCCTCGTTCAGGCGCGCTCGGGAAAGTTGGCGTCGAGCCGCATCTGGAAATAGCTGCCGTAGCGGACCGGCGGATGGCGCGCCGGGCCGTCCTGCGCAAAGGCGTCGAGGCAGCGGATCTCGCTGTCGACGTCGGGGTCGAAGAACATGGCGATGGAGAACCGCTCCCGCCCCGATGGATCGGCGCACACCCGGTGCGGCGTCGAGTTGAAGACGTCGTTGGTCCAGCGCGCCAGCGCGTCGCCGATGTTGACGATGAAGGCGCCCGGTACCCGGGGTGCGGCGATCCAGCTGCCGTCGACCCGGCGGATCTCCAGTCCGTCGACCTCGTCCTGGGCCAGGATGGTGAGGAAGCCGTAGTCGGTATGCGGCTGGATGCCGAGCATGTCGTCGGGCCGCTCCGCCGGGGCCGCGGGATAGTGGATCAGCCGCAGCGCGGTCGAGGGCGGATCGAAAAACCGCCGGAAGAAGTCCGCCGCTTCCCCCACCGCCACGGCCATCGCCGGCAGCAGCGCCAGGCCGAGGGCGCGCACCGCGTCGTCATAGGTGCCGATCGCCTCGCGGAACGCCGCGTCCTTCGGCCACTGGTTCGGCCCCGCCAGTTCCCGAGCCGTGTCGCCTTCGATGGCTTCGTGGCGCAGGAAAAAGCTTTCCAGCTGGTTGGGATGTTTGGCCGGCGCGAAGCGGGCGGATGACTTCAGCTGCGATGTGGCGAAGGGTTCGTAGCCGCGATGCCAGCGGTTCAGCTTCAGCGCCAGCTTTTCCTTGAGCGGGCGGGAATGAAAGCGGCGATGTGCCGCGAAGGCGGCCGCCAGCGTCTCCGCCGCGATCCCGTGCCCGGTGATGTGGAAGAACCCGGTGCCGAGACAGGCCTCGCGGATCTGCGCCGCCACCTCGTCCCGCGCGCCCGGCGCGTTGGCCAGATAGGCGGCGAGGTCGATGACGGGGATGTCGTCTCGAGTACTCATGGCATCCAGCATAGTCGACGGGCCCTGCCCGGCGCTACGCCCCGACCATGGGCGGGGCGACGAAGCCTTCCGTTTCGCCCTCGATCAGGCGGGCGCAGGCGAGCGCGGTCTTGTCGTCGAGGTAGTCGGCGACAATCTGGGCGCCGACCGGCAGGCCCGCCGCCGAGCGTCCCGCCGGGATCGTCGTTGCCGGCAGGTAGGAGAGGACGGGCTGGCCGGCCCAGAAGATCTGGTCGAAATAGCCGATCTTCCGGCCGTCCACGTCGATTTCCCGGGCATAGCGCTCGCGCGGATCATGCGGCCAGGCAGGCGTCGGCGCGATCGGGCAGAGCAGGACGTCGTAGCCTCGGAAAAAGTCGCTCCAGGCCCGGCGCAGCCGGCGGCGCTCCGCGTCGGCCAGCAGCCAGGCGCGATGGCTCTGCACATAGGCGCGGGCGATCCTGGCGCGGTAGGCCGGGTCGTCGGGCCGCGCCCGGGCGATCGCCTGTTCTTCCGCCCATTCCGCCTCGGACAGGTCGATGGCGCCGGCCGCCCGCAGGATTTGCAGGTAGACGTCATGTGCCGCGACGGTGTCGAAGGGTAGCTTGGCCCCGCGGTCGACCCGGGCGCCCGCGGCCTCGGCCGCGTGAGCGAGCCGTTCGATGCCGGCCTTCACCTCGTCGGAGATCGGGCAGACCGATTCTTCGAAGACGACGGCGATGCGGAAATCGGCGAGCGCGGAATGACGCGCGGGCGGCGCTTCGAACCGCCAGGCGGGGGCATCCTGCGGTTCCGGTCCCGCCATGATGTCGAAGCCGAGTTCCAGATCCTCGACATGGCGCGCCATCGGCCCGACGACGCAGAGGTCGATTCCCTCCTCGGGGTCGTCCTTGCGGTGGCCGTGGTCCGGGACCACGCCGTAGCTCGGCTTGTGCGCGGCGATGCCGCAGAAATGCGCCGGGTTGCGGAGTGAACCGCCAATGTCGCTGCCCGACTCGAGATAGGCATAGCCCGCCGCCATTGCCACGGCAGATCCGCCGGAGGAGCCGCCGGGCGTGCGCGTTATGTCCCAGGGATTGTTGGTCCGGCCGTAGATCGGGTTCTCCGATTGCCAATCCCTGAGCTCCGGCGGCACGTTGGTCTTGCCGAGCAGTACGGCACCGGCGGCCCGGAGGCGGCGGACCACCTCGCTGTCATGCTCGGCGACATGGTTGTGGCGGTGCGCCAGGCCCCAGGTCGTCGCGGTGCCGGCGACGTCGTGCGCCTCCTTCACCGTCACCGGCACGCCGTGCAGGGGGCCGAGCGTCTCGCCCCGCGCCCGCGCCTGGTCGGCCGCCGTCGCCGCGCTGCGCGCCTCGTCGAACATGGGCACGCAAACGGCGTTCAGGGCGCCGTCCAGCCGCTCGATCCGTCCGATACAATCCTCCACCGCTTCCACCGCGCTGATCCGTCCGGCCGCGATCTCGCCCGCCAGGTGCCGTGCCGACATCGACCATGCTTCGTTCATTGGATCCCTCCCGCTCTCGCGCCATGCTAAAGCTCCCTCGCGCGTACGGGAACCGCCGGGAGGGCGGGCCGGGGCGAGGGGAGCGGGAAATGAGATCGACGGGCGACGTCTTGCTGCGCCACCGAGCTGAGATCCTGGCCGCCGGGGTCGCGCTCAGCCTCGGCGGCCTGCTGATCCGCATGGTCGAGGTGGCGAGCCCCTGGCAGGTGCTGTTCTACCGTTCCGGCTTTCTCGCCCTCGGTCTGCTGCTGTATCTCGGCCTGCGCGAGCGGGGCAGCCCGCTCGCCAATCTGCGCCGGGCCGGGCTGGCGGGCCTGCTGGGCGGCTTGGCCATCAGCTTCGCGCTCGCCGGTTTCGTCTGGTCGGTGATGCACACGACGGTGGCCAACACGCTGTTCATCCTGGCGGCCTCGCCCTTTCTCGCCGCGCTGCTCGGGCGGCTGACGATCGGCGAAGCGGTACCGGGCCGGACCTGGGCGACCATGACGCTCGCCGGGCTCGGCGTCGCCGTCATGGTGCATGACGGGATCGCGCTCGGCCATCTACCCGGCCTGCTGGCGGCCTTTGCCGCGACTTGCGGCTTCGCCACGACGACGGTCGTCCTGCGCTGGCGCCGCGACATCGACATGACCGCGATGTTCCTCTACGGCGCGATCCTCAGCGCCCTTTTCGGCCTGGCCATGACCTTGGACGAGGGCATCGTCGTACCGCTCGCCGATCTCGGCTGGTGCTTTCTCTATGGCGGCCCGGTGCTGGTATTTGCCTTCGCACTCATCACCCATGGCGGGCGCCATGTGCCGGCGGCGGAGGTGACCTTGCTCTCGCTCTCGGAGGTGGCGCTCGGCCCGCTCTGGGTCTGGCTGTTGATCGACGAAACGCCGAGCACGGCGAGCCTGATCGGTGGCGCCCTGGTGCTGGCAGCTGTGCTCGCCCTGATCGGCGCCGTCAACCGTCCGTTCCGGGGCCGAGGGCCTCGACCAGGGCCAGCGCCAGAAAGCCGAGACTGACGACAGCGCCCAGCACCGGGAGCGCCCAGGGCACGACGAAGACGCCCGCCGGCGGCGGGCCGCGCCGCTTCAGCCGCCAGAGCGCCAGATTGACCAGCGCGAAGATAGCGAGTGTCAGCCCCGAGGTCAGCCGCGCCAGGCCTTCGATCGGAAAGCCGAGGGCCAGCACCAGGACCACGCCCACCACCAGCGCGGTGGCGCGCAGCGGCGTGCGCCGCCCCGGATGCACTTGTGCCAGGCCCGCCGGCAGCAGGCCGCGCCGGGCCAGGCCATAGACCACCCGGCTCGCCATGATGATCTGGATCAGCGCCCCATTGAGGATGGCGAAAATCGAGATCAAGGCGATGAACCCCGGATCGCGCCCGGTGCCGAGGCGGTAGAGATCGGCGAGCGGGGCGCCGCTGGCCGCGAGCTCGGCCGGGGCCATCTCCAGCACCGCGACCAGGGCGAGGGCGACGTAGATCAGGGTCGTCAGCACCAGGGTCAGGGCAATGGCCCGGCCCATGACCCGGGCGACGTCGCGCACTTCCTCGGCGACGTTCACCATGTCCTCGAAGCCGAGGAAGGCGTAGAAGGCGAGGAAGCCGCCGGCAAGCACGCCGGTCCAGAGCGCGCCGTTCCACTCCAGGGCCGCCAGGGCGGGCCCCGTCTCCGCCAGATTATCGCCGAGCGAGAGAATGACGAAGACCAGGCAGCCCGCCTCGATCAGGGTGAAGAGGGCGGCGAGCGTGACGGATTCCGCGATGCCCCAGGCCGCGATCAGACCGAGGAGGAGGATCACCACGACGACGGTGGCGAGGCCCGGCACCGGCAGGAAGACAGCGATATAGCCGACCGAAGCCTTGGCGATGGCGGCGGCCGAGACGATGCCGGCCGCCGCCACGGCGAGGCCGACGAGGCGCGCCAGCAGGTCCGAGCCGAAACCCTCGCGGACATAGACCGCCTCGCCCGCGCTGAACGGCAGGCGTCCGGCGAGCTCGGCGAAGGAAAAGGCCGACAGCCCGGCGAGCGCGGCGGCCAGCAGGAAGGCGAGCGGTGTCGCCATGCCGGCTTCGCCCGCGACTTTGCCGAGCAGGGCGAAGATTCCGGCGCCGATGGTGGTGCCGAGACCGTAGAGCACCAGCAGCGGCAGGCCGAGGGCCCGTTTCAGTTCAACCTCGGGCATCGTCTTCCGCCAGCTTTTCGCCGAGGCGGGCGAGCTCTGCCGGCCCCAGGGTTTCCAGGCGCAGCAGATCGTCGGCGCCCGCCTCGAGGGTGGCGCGGTGGCGCTCCAGGATCCCGCGCGCCCGGGCGAAGGCCCCGTCCACCAGGACGCGGACGGCGAGGTCGATTTCGCGTGCCGTTTCCTCGCCGTAGCGCCGCGCCGGGCCGAACGGGGGCGGGCCGCCCTGGGGCGTCAGCAGGGGGGCCGGATCCGCCTCGTAGGTAGCCTGACCGAGCGGCTCGGCCATGCCGTAGCGGGTGACCATGGCCCGGGCGATGTCGCTCGCCTTGGCGAGGTCGTCGGCGGCCCCGGTCGAGACCTCGTCGAACACCAGCGATTCCGCCGCCCGGCCGCCGAGCAGCATGGTCATCTTGTCCTCGAGTTCCGCCCGCGTCATGAGATAGCGATCCTCGGTCGGGCGCTGCAGCGTGTAGCCGAGCGCGCCGATGCCGCGGGGAATGATCGAGACCTTGTGCACCGGGTCGCTTCCGGGCAGGGCGATGGCGACCAGCGCATGGCCCATTTCATGGTGGGCGACGACGCGGCGTTCCAACGGGTTCATGATCCGGTTCTTCTTTTCCAGTCCGGCGACGATGCGTTCGATCGCCGCCGTGAAATCGTCGAGCGTCACCCCGTCCCCGGCCCGCCGGGTCGCCAGCGTTGCCGCCTCGTTCACGAGGTTGGCGAGGTCGGCGCCGGTGAAGCCGGGGGTGAGCGCGGCGATCTCCTCCAGCGCCACGTCGGCGGCGAGCGTCACCTTGCGGACATGGACGGCGAGAATGGCGAGGCGCCCGGCACGATCCGGCCGGTCGACCAGGATCTGCCTGTCGAAGCGCCCGGCCCGCAGCAGGGCGGGATCGAGCACCTCGGGCCGGTTCGTCGCCGCCAGCAGCACGACGCCGGTCGAGGGGTCGAAGCCGTCGAGTTCGGAGAGCAGCTGGTTCAAGGTCTGCTCCTTCTCGTCGTGCCCGCCGCCGAGCGGGTTGAGACCGCGCGCCCGGCCGAGCGCGTCCAGCTCGTCGATGAAGATGATGCAGGGCGCGGACTTGCGGGCCTGGTCGAACAGGTCGCGGACCCGTGCCGCGCCGACCCCGACGAACATCTCGACGAACTCCGATCCGTTCATCAGGAAGAACGGCACCTCGGCTTCGCCGGCGACAGCGCGGGCGAGCAGGGTCTTGCCGGTGCCGGGCGGGCCGACCAGCAGGACCCCCTTGGGCATGCGCGCGCCCAGCCGGCCGTGCGCGGCGGGCGCCTTCAGGAAGGCGACGATCTCGCTCAACTCCGCCTTCGCCTCGTCCACGCCAGCGACGTCGTCGAAGCCGACCCCGGTGTCCTTCTCGACCAGGACGCTCGCCTTGTTCTTGCCGAGGGAGAGCATGCCGCCGGCACCGAAGCGGTCGGCGGTGCGGCGGATGACGAACAGCCAGATCGCGGCGAAGGCGAGGATCGGCAGGATCCAGGAGAGGATCTCGCGAAAAAAGGTCTTTTCCGTGCCGCCGGCGAAGTCGACGCCGTAGCGTTCCAACTCGGCGGCGATCTCGGGTGCCACCCGCGTCGTGACGAAAGCCTCGCGTCCGCTGGCAAGCGGTGTCTTCAGCCGGCCGCGGACCTGGGTTTCGGTGACCAGAACGCTCTCGACCTGGCCGGCCTCCAGATGACGGCGGAACTCCGAATAGTCGAGATGCGCCACCTGGCGGCCGATACTCAGCCACTGCTGCACCAGCAGGATGCCGAAAAGCGCCACCACGAAGTACCAGAAGTGGACGTGCTGCTTGCGGTCCATGATATCCCTCGTCGCGCCCGAGCGTGTGTCGTTTATCGGCCGGGCGCCGACGACGCGCTTTGATTCAGGTCAAGCGGCGCGACGATGGGATGGGCGGTGGATCGGTATCGGCCCGGCTCAGCCGGCCTGGGATTCCAGCTTCTCGACCAGGTAGGGCAGCGAATCGTTACCGAAGAACAGCTCGCCGTCGCTGTCGACCAGGGTCGGCACGCCGAAGACGCCCTGTTCGTCCGCCCAGGCGGTAATGCGCGCCAGTTCGGCCGGGCCGTCGCCGTCGAGCCGGGCCTCGAACGCGTCCCCATCGCCGCCGAGCCGTTCCAGCAACGCGCGGATCGCCGGCCGGTCGTCCGGCTCCAACTTGCGGGCGAAGACGCGGGTCAGCGCCTCGGTAACGAAGGCCGGCGCGATGGCGTCGGCGCGGGCCTGCAGCACCGCGACGTGGCCCGCCGTCGGGTCGTAGATCCGGCGGGTGCCGTAGATCTTCAGCCCCTGCGCGCGGGCCTGGCGGCGGGCCTGGTGATAGACGTACTTGATCTTGCGAAACTCCCGCTCGTCGCGCTTGCCCGCCGCGCCGAAGGCCTCCGCGAGCGGCGTGGTGTAGGGATACCAGTCGAGGTCGAGGCCGTGTGTTTCGGCGAGGCGCTGGACCTCCTTGAGGGCGATCAGGGTATAGGGACTTCTGAGGTCGACGAAGAACGGAATGCTCATGCGCTCGCGACACCTTGCTCGAGGAGAAACGGGACGCCTAGCAGCCTGTCGGACTTGAGCCGAGTTTCGAGATGAGATTCACTGTCACGGTCTGATTCTCTCCTGCGCGGTGATTTTGTGATGAGCAACTTTCGACAGGTTGACCGGGAGACCAGCTATCTTCTGCCGCCTTCGGTGGACGAATGGCTGCCTGATCGTCATCTGGCGCGCTTCGTGGTCGATGTGCTGGAGCAGCTGGATCTCTCTGCGTTCGTGAAGGCCTATCGTGGTTCGGGCTCGGCGGCGCATCACCCGAGCGTCCTGCTGGGCCTGCTGATCTACGGCTACGCGACGGGGGTGCATTCCAGCCGGAAGCTGGAGCGGGCGAGCTATGATTCGGTGGCCTTCCGCTTCATCGCGGCAAACGACCACCCCGACCACGACACGATCGCCACGTTCCGCCGTCGCTTCCTGCCGCTGATCGAGGGGCTGTTCGTGCAGGTTCTGCTGCTGGCGCGGCAGGCCGGCATGCTGCAACTGGGCACGGTGGCGCTGGACGGGACGAAGATCCATGCCGACGCGAGCCGGCACAGCGCCCTGTCGTGGCAGCGTGCGGGCGAGATCGAAGCCCGGCTGCGGGCCGAGGTGGCGGAGTTGATGGCGTTGGCGGAAGCGGCGGACCGGTCCGAGGTTCCCGACGGCATGAGCGTGCCGGAGGAGCTGGCACGGCGCGAGGACCGGCTGGCGGCGATCGCCGCGGCGAAGGCGGAGATCGAGGCGCGGGCGGCCGAGCGTCATGCGCGGGAGCAGGCGGAGTACGAAGAGAAGCTGGCAGCCCGCGAGGCGAAGGAAACGCGGACCGGCCGCAAGCCGGGCGGGCGGCCACCGAAGCCGCCGGAGCCGGGGCCACGGGCGAAGGACCAGGTCAACCTGACGGACCCGGACTCGCGCATCATGCCGGTGGCCGGCGGCGGCTTCGAGCAGTGCTACAACGCCCAGGCTGCGGTGGCCGCCGGCAGCCTGCTGGTGGTCAGCGCCGACGTGGTGCAGGCGGCGAACGACAAGCAGCAGATCGAACCGACGCTCGAAGCACTCGCCGGCCTGCCGGACGGGCTTGGCGAGGTCGAGACCCTGTTGGCGGACAGCGGCTACTTCAGCCAGGCCAACGTCGAGGCCTGCGGGGAAGCGGAGATCGCGCCGCTGATCGCGCTCGGCCGGGAGCACCACCATCTTTCCTGGCGGGACCGCTTCGCCGAGGCGCCGCCAGCGCCCGAGGATCCGACGCCGCTCGAGGCGATGTGCCATCGCCTGGCCACACCCGAGGGCCGGGCGCTCTACGCGCTTCGCAAGCAGACGCCGGAGCCGGTGTTCGGCATCATCAAATCGGTGATGGGCTTGCGTCAGTTCAGCCTGCGCGGCCTCGACAAGGCGAAGGGGGAATGGACCTTGGCCACGCTCTCCTGGAACATCAAGCGGATGTTCGTCCTCAGCCACGCCTGAACGGGCGGGCCAACCCGCGTTCGCAACTTCATGGGGGTAAATCCATGACATCGACGCCCGCCAAGCCAATCTTACCAATCCTTGCATGCCCGAGTCCGACAGGCTGCTAGGCCGCATTTCTCGCAACTTCAGGTCCGATCGAAATCGCCCTTTTCGTTCGGCAGCGGCTCCGGTGATTCGTCGGGCACCCGGCCCGGTGGATTCTTGCGACGGATGATGATGTCGCCGTTCTCCATGATCTCCGGTGCCTCGTACTGCGGGATCGCCGCCATGATGACCGTCAGTGCCGTCATGATCTGTTGCGCGGCCTCGCGGGCCATGCGCTCGACCTCGGCGGCCGTATCGCCGGCCCCCGCCGGCGCGGCCGACAGTCCGATCGCCAACGCGAGACCGGCCGCCATCAGCTTGCGCTTCATATCACTTCCTTGCCTTCTCCAGGCCTCCACCCCCTATATGTCGCCCGCCTGGCAATCGCTTTCAAGCATTGCCGATGCTAG
The DNA here is from genome assembly GCA_951812805.1 of uncultured Alphaproteobacteria bacterium. GTDB lineage: Bacteria > Pseudomonadota > Alphaproteobacteria > JASLMY01. The sequence goes on from CATOSZ010000009.1 coordinate 117,908, forward strand.
CCCGCATTTCTCAAACTCTCCATGGCCTCAGTCGGCCTGGGCCGAGTCGATTCGGCGAGGTGCGGGCCCGAAGGCGTAGCGGGGCTACGTCGAGGGACCGCGCCTCGCCGAGCGGCCGGCCCAGGTCGACCCTCCGGGCGGCGCTGTCGGCCGTGGAAAGTTTGAGAAATGTGGGCTAGCCTCGCCTCGAAGCCACGCGGGAGGATGAGGTGGAGCAAAGCATTCCGACACACAAAATCGCCGGCGAGGGCACGGAGACACTTCTCTTCCTGCACGGCATCGGCGGCAATCGGCACAGCTTCGATGCCAGCCTGGCGCATTTCGCCGGCCGCTTCCGGGCGGTGGCCTGGGACATGCCGGGCTATGGCGGCTCCCCGCTCGACGGCCCGCTGAGCTGGACCGGCCTGGTCGATGCGCTTCGCCGCCTGATGGACGCGCTGGGTGTCGAACGGGCGCGGATCGTCAGCCATTCGATGGGCGGCATGGTGGCGCAGGAGCTGGCGATCACCCATCCCGACCGGGTCGATAGCCTGGTCCTCTCGGCCACGTCGTCCAGCTTCGGCAGCGCCGACGGCAGCTTCCAGGAAAAGTTCCTCGCCGCGCGGCTAGCGCCGCTGGACCGCGGCCTGACGCCAGCCGATATCGCGCCCGAGACGATGCCGGCGATGTTCAAGGACTTTCCCGACGCGACGGCGATCGCCGGGGCGATTGAGGGCATGGCGGCGATACCGTCGGAGACCTACCGGGCGGCACTGCAATGCCTCGTCACCTTCAACCGGCGCGACGATCTCGCCCGGATCACCGCACCCTGCCTACTGCTGTCCGGCGGCAAGGACGAGGTCGCCCCGCCCAAGGGCATGGCACGCATGGCCGAGGCGATCCCCGACGCCCGGCACGAAACCATCGCGGGCGTCGGCCATCTCGCCAATCTCGAACGCCCCGATTCTTTCAACGCGGCCGTCGAGGGCTTTCTGGACGAGGTGGCCGGGCGGGCGGCCTCATGACCACCCGCCTCTATTCTCACGACGCCTGCCTCGAACACGACACCGGCCCTGGCCACCCGGAACGCAGCGACCGCCTGCGCGCCGTCCGCGCCGCCCTGGACGCCGACGGTTTCGCGGGGATCGAGCGTGCCGAGGCGCCGGCGGCCGACGCCGATGACCTGGCCCGCTGTCATCCGGGCGGCTATGTCGAGCAGATCTTCGAGTTGGCGCCGAGCGATCATGCGATCCGCCTCGACCCCGACACCGTAATGTCGCCGGGCTCGCTGGAGGCAAGCCTGCGGGCGGCGGGCGCCGTCATCGCGGGCATCGACGCGGTCGTCGCCGGGGAGATCGAGAACGCCTTCTGCGCCACCCGTCCGCCCGGCCATCATGCCGAGCCCGGCCGGCCGATGGGCTTCTGCATCTTCAACAGCGTCGTCGTCGGTGCGTTGCACGCGCGGGCAGCGCACGGCGTGCAGCGAATCGCCGTCGTCGACTTCGACGTCCATCACGGTAACGGCACCGAAGCGGCGTTCCGCAATGACGGCAACCTCGCCTATATCTCCAGCCACCAGTATCCCTACTATCCCGGCAGCGGTGCGGCGACGGACACGGGCGTCGGCAATATCCACAACGCGCCGCTTGCCGCCGGCAGCGGCTCGGCCGAATTCCGCGCCGCTTATCGTGACCGACTGCTTCCGGCCCTCGACGCCTTCAAACCGGAATTGGTGCTGATTTCCGCCGGTTTCGACGCCCATGCCCGCGACCCGCTGGCCGGCCTCGAACTCGACGAGGACGACTATGCCTGGATCACCGCCGAGCTGCGCGACATCGCCTTGCGCCATGCCGACGGCCGGCTGGTCTCGACGCTGGAAGGCGGCTATGACCTGGAGGCGCTGGCGGCCAGCGCCGCGGTTCACTTCGCGACCCTGATGGCCTGACCGGCGCCGGCCATGCCTTGGCAGGGACAGGGCGTGGCCGTACACTCCGGCGCGATTCCGGGGGCCCCAAGATTAAGGGATGGCGAGATGACGGGCGAGGACCGCGAGGCCGGAAACGGCCCGGGCGCTGACATCGAACAGCTCGATTTCGAAGCCGCCATGCGCGAGCTGGAGGACATCGTCCGCCGGCTCGAGGGCGGCGACGTCGCGCTCGAGGAGTCGATCTCGATCTATGAGCGCGGCGCGCTGCTGAAGCGCCATTGCGAAACCAAACTGCGGGCCGCGACGGAGAAGGTCGAGCGGCTCGTCGTCGGGCAGGACGGCGACGTCAAGGGCGCCGAACCGGCGGACATCGAATAAGGATCCACAACGTGACATTCGAAGAGGCCCTGAAGGCCACCGCGGAGGCGGTCGAGGCCGAACTCGACGACATCTTGCCGCCGGCCGGCGACGGTGCCGAGGGCGAACTCGCCGAAGCGCTGCGCTACGCCACGCTCGGCGGCGGAAAGCGGGTCCGTCCGTTCATGGTCGTCGCCGGCGCGGAAATCTTCAACGTGCCGAAACGGAACGCGCTGCGGGTCGGTGCGGCGGTGGAGCTGGTGCACTCCTATTCCCTGGTGCACGACGATCTGCCCTGCATGGACGACGACGCGCTGCGCCGAGGCCAGCCGACGGTGCATGTCAAATACGACGAGGCGACCGCGGTGCTGGTCGGCGACGGGCTGCTCAGCCTGGCCTTCGAGGTGCTCGCCGACGAGGCGACGACGGCCGATCCCCGGGCCCGGGTCGAGCTGGTGCACGGTTTAGCGCAGGCGAGCGGCGCGCACGGGATGGTCGGCGGACAGAAAATTGATCTTTGGGCCGAGAACGAGCGACTGGACGAAACGCAGATCATTCGCCTGCAACGCCTGAAGACCGGTGCCATGATCGCCTTCGCCGGCGAGGCCGGCGCCATCCTCGCGGGCGCCGAGGCGACGTCCCGTCAAGCGCTACGCATGTACGCCCACGACCTGGGCCTGGCCTTTCAGATCGCCGACGACATCCTCGACATCACCGGCGATACCGAGGAACTCGGCAAGACCGCCGGCAAGGACGTCGAGCAGGGCAAGGCCACATTCGTGACGCTTCTCGGCCTCGAAGGCGCGAAAGAACGCGCGGGCATGCTCGCCGCGCAAGCCGTTGCGCATCTTGAAATATTCGGTGAAAGGGCAGATGCTTTGCGCGCCCTCGCCGAATTTGTGGTAGCACGTCGTTCCTGACGCGCCGCCATACTTTGCCGGTGCCTTAAAACAACGATCTGGGTGACGACGTGACCGACAGCAATACCCCGCTTCTCGATCAGGTGAAGACACCGAGCGACCTTCGCAAGCTCGATCCGAAGGACCTCCCCCAATTCGCCGACGAGCTGCGCATCGAGACAATCGATGCCGTCTCTCATACCGGCGGCCACCTCGGCGCCGGTCTCGGCGTGGTCGAGTTGACGGCGGCGTTGCACTACGTCTTCAACACGCCCGACGACATCATCATCTGGGATGTCGGCCATCAGGCCTATCCGCACAAGATCGTCACCGGCCGGCGTGATCGCATCCGCACGCTGCGTGCCGGCGGCGGCCTCTCGGGCTTCACGAAACGCGCCGAGAGCGAGTACGACCCCTTCGGCGCCGCGCACAGCTCGACCTCGATTTCCGCCGGCCTCGGCTTCGCCGTCGCGCGCGACCTCGCGGGCGAGGAGCGGAACGTCATCGCCGTCATCGGCGACGGCGCGATGAGCGCCGGCATGGCCTATGAGGCGTTGAACAACGCCGGCGGGCTGAATTCCCGCATGATCGTCATTCTGAACGACAACGACATGTCGATCGCACCCGCCGTCGGCGCGATGAGCGCCTATCTCTCACGGCTGATCTCTTCGCGCAGCTACCTGAAGCTGCGCGACGTCGCCAAGCAGCTGGCGCGCCACATGCCGGGCAAGGTCGAGCGGACCGCCAAACGGGCGGAGGAATATGCCCGCGGCATGATCACCGGCGGTACCATGTTCGAGGAGCTGGGCTTCTACTACGTCGGTCCGATCGACGGTCACAACATCGACCATCTGCTGCCCGTGCTGAAGAACGTGCGCGATACCGACGCAGCCGGCCCGGTGCTGCTGCACGTGGTCACCCGCAAGGGCGCCGGTTATCCGCCGGCCGAGGAATCGGCGGACAAGTATCATGGCGTGAACCGCTTCGACGTCATCACCGGCGCGCAGGCCAAGGCGACGCCAAACGCGCCGCAATACACCAAGGTCTTCGGCCAGGCGCTGATCAACGAAGCAAAGAAGGACGACAAGATCTGCGCCGTCACCGCGGCGATGCCGTCGGGCACCGGCGTCAATATGTTCGACGAACAGTTCCCCGATCGCAGCTTCGACGTCGGCATCGCCGAGCAGCACGGCGTGACCTTCGCCGCCGGCCTGGCGGCGGCGGGCTACAAGCCCTTCGCGGCGATCTATTCGACCTTCCTGCAACGCGGCTACGACCAGGTCGTGCACGATGTGGCAATCCAGGGCCTGCCGGTGCGTTTCGCCATCGACCGGGCGGGCCTGGTCGGCGCGGATGGGCCGACGCATGCGGGCGCCTTCGACATCACGTACCTGGCGACCCTGCCGGGCTTTGTGGTGATGGCGGCGGCCGACGAGGCGGAGCTTACCCGCATGGTCGCCACCGCCGTTACGATCGACGATCGCCCCTCGGCCTTCCGCTATCCCCGCGGCGAGGGCGTCGGCGTCGAGATCCCGGAAAATCCGGAGCCATTGGAAATCGGCAAGGGCCGGGTGCTGCGCGAAGGCACGACTGTGGCGATCCTGTCCTTCGGCGCGCGCATGGAACAGGTCGAGATCGCCGCCGACGAGCTGGCGGCCAAGGGCCTGTCGACCACCGTGGCGGACGCCCGTTTCTGCAAGCCGCTGGACGAGGAGCTGCTGCATCGCCTGGCGACGACGCACGAGGTGCTGATCACCATCGAGGAAGGCTCCATCGGCGGCTTCGCGGCGCATTGCTTCGAGTATCTCTCGCGCGCCGGCCTGCTGGAGAACGGCCTGAAGGTCCGGCCGATGTATCTGCCCGACATCTTCATCGACCACGACAAGCCGGAGAAGATGTACGACGTCGCCGGCCTCAACGCGCCGCACATCGTCGAAACGGCGGTCGCGGCCCTCGGCGGCACGAGCGCGGCGGAGGCGCCGCGCCGCGCCTGAGACGGCGATGGCCCCGGCCGACGGGCGTCCCCGCAAGCAGCGCCTCGACGAGGCCTTGGTCGCCCGCGGCTTGGCGGAGAGCCGGACACGCGCGCAAGCCCTGGTCATGGCCGGCCTGGTGTTTTCCGGCGAACGCAAGCTGGAGAAGGCGGGGCAGCAGGTCGCCGCCGATCTGACCCTTGAGGTGCGCGGACGCGAACATCCCTGGGTCGGGCGCGGCGGCATGAAACTCGACCATGCCTTTACCTCTTTCGATCTCGACGCCGGCGAGCGGGTGGCGATCGATGTCGGCGCCTCCACGGGCGGCTTTACCGACGTGTTGTTGGCACACGGCGCCAGGCGGGTCCACGCGGTCGACGTCGGGCATGGCCAGCTCGCCTGGAAGCTGCGACAGGACTCCCGCGTCGTCGTACACGAGCGGACCAACGCCCGCCATCTTACGGCCGAGGCCATCGGCGAAGCGGTCGATATCGTCGTCTGCGATGCGAGCTTCATCGGCCTGCGCACGGTGCTGCCCGCCGCCCTGGCGTTGACGCGGCCGGGCGCCTGGGCCGTCGCCCTCATCAAGCCGCAGTTCGAGGTCGGGCGGGACCGGGTCGGCAAGGGCGGCGTGGTTCGCGACGCCGCCCTGCACGAAGAGGTCCAGGCGACGATCCGCGACTGGTTCGACGCGCTTCCCCGCTGGCGGACCGAGGGCCTGGCGGAAAGCCCGATCCTGGGGCCCGAGGGCAACCGGGAATTCCTGATCCATGCCCGGCGCGACGAGGACTGAGATGGAAGCGATCCTCGACATCGAGACGATCGGGGCGCGCGGCGACGCCGTCGCCCGCCACGAGGGCGAGCGGGTCTTCGTCGACGACGCCCTGCCGGGGGAACGCCATCGCCTGCGCCTCGAGCCCGCCGACCGCCAGGGCCGCCGGGGCCGCAGCCTCGAACGCCTCGTGACCTCGCCCGAGCGGGTCACGCCCCCCTGCCCGCACTATGCGGATTGCGGCGGCTGCGCGCTGCAGCACTGGCGGGCGGAGTCCTACGAGGCCTGGAAACGGGACCGGGTGGTCGAGGCGCTGGCCCGCGTTGGCCTGGGGGACGTGCCGGTCGCCGCCCTCGAAAGCGTACCGCCCGCGAGCCGTCGCCGCGCCCGGTTTACGGCGCGGCAAACGCGCGAGGGCACCGTCGTCGGGTTTCACCAACGGCGCGGCGCGTGGATCACCGCGATCTCCGAATGCCGCGTTCTGCAACCCTCGCTGGCCCGCCTGCCGGGATTGCTCGCCCCCCTGCTGGAAGCCTTCCCGCCGCCGCGCGGCAAAGCGTTGGATATCTCGGCGACCCATAGCGATACCGGCGTCGATCTGTGGATCCGCCACGAGCGGCACCCGCCACCCGACGGGCTGGCGCGCCTGGCGGCCTTCGCCGAGGCGGCCGATCTCGCCCGCCTGTCCTGGGGCGGCCGGACGCCCGAGATCCTGATCGAACGCCGGCGCCCGGCAATCCGTGTGGCCGGCCTCGCGCTCGAGCCGCCGCCCGACGCGTTTCTGCAGGCGACGCCGGCCTCGGCGGAGACGATGATGGCGCTGACCCTGGCCGGCCTGGGCGAGGCCCGGCATGTGGCGGACCTCTTCGCCGGTATCGGCATGTTGAGCGTGGCGCTGCTGGAGCGCGGGCGGGTTACCGCGATCGACCAGGATCGCGGCATGCTCGCCGCGCTGGAAGCGGCGGGCCGGGCCGGCGGCCGCTCCGACCGCCTCGAGGTCCGGGTGCGCGACCTGATGCGCCGTCCTCTCGTCGCCGCCGAGCTTGCGGCCTTCGACGCCGTGGTCCTCGATCCCCCCCGTGCCGGCGCCCGGGCCCAGGCGGAAACCCTCGCAGAGGCCGTCAATGTCGATACCGTCGTCTCCCTCTCCTGCAATCCCGCAACCTTCGCCCGCGACGCCCGCCTGCTGGTCGACGGGGGCTACCGCATGGGGACGGTGACGCCGATCGACCAGTTCCTCTGGTCCGCCCATGTCGAAATGGTCGCGGTCTTCCGGCGCGCTCCCCCCGATGGCATGCCCGCGGCATCATCGCTAGAATAAGTCTTTCCTTTTGGGGAGATCTGCCGTGATGCAAACGTCGCCGTCGACCATCGCCGACCCGAGTCTGGAGGCGCGTTTCCACGCGCTGTTCGGCGCCGGTGTTCAATTCGAACGCCCCCTGGCGGAAAGCGGCCTGGGCGGTCGGGTGAGCGGCCTCGACCTCGCCGAGCCGCTGGCGCCGGCGCAGGTGGACCTTCTGCTGGATACGCTGGCCCATTGCCGGCTGTTCACCATCGCCGGCCAGGATCTGGCGCGGTTTTCCCTCGCGACGTTCGAGCGATTTGCCAATCATTGGGGCGCGCCGGTCGCCCATCCCTCGAACTTCCTGCGCGGCGGCAAACCGGCCCAACAGGACGGCGCCAGCAACGGCGCCATCACGTACCTGCCCTACGCGGACCGGCGGGTCGCGGCGGCCGACTCGACGCTGCCCGGCCAGGTCGCCTGCCTGCCGCATGAATCGCCGGCCGTCCTGGTCGCCACCAACCTGCTGGGCCGCGGCGTGGACGACGCCCCCACCCTGAAGGCCGGCGGCACCTGGCATACCGACATCGAGTACGAGCCGCTGCCGATCTATGTGTCGATGTTCCTGGTGCATTTCGCACCGGTGGCCCGCGACGCCTCGAACGGGCAATGGGTCGAGCCGCCGGTCGACGACGGTGCGCCGGCGCCCTATTTCTCCGGCTCCGACGACGACCTCATGGCGTTGCGCAAGCACCTGCCGTTGAACGGCGAAACCGCCTATACGGATACCGCGGCCGCCTTCGCTGCCCTGCCGGCGGACGAACAGGCGAAACTCGAGGCGATCCGGGTACGCCGGCGGCTGAACACGGGCGACGACGGCTGGCTCGCGCCGCTGGTACGCACCGACCCGCGCTCGGGCCTGAAGTCGCTGCACAGCCCGGTCTGGGCCTCCCGGCCCGGGGTCCGCCCGTCGATTGAGGTGGACGGCCTGTCGGTGGAAGACTCGCGCGTGTTTCTGGACCGCCTGGAGGCGCACATTCTGCAACCGCGCTTCCGCTACGACCATGTCCACACAGAGGGCGACGTCACCATCTGGAACAACTACATGACCTTGCACAATTCGCCGCCGATCAAAATCGGCATCGATCGCATCGACGACGCCCGCCTGCTGTACCGCCTGAGCTGCAAGGGTGAACCTGTCCTGACCCTGCCGCGGCAGGACGATCCGACATGGATCACGACCCACGTCGCCGGCGACTACCGTTCCCCCCCGGAGATCGTCGGCACGCGGGCTTGAGCGCTACCAGGTCTCGCCGAAGGGCCGGAGTTCGACCAGGAAGGACTGCGCCGTCCGCGGCTGGTGCGCGATGTGATAAATCTCCGCCGCCAGGTCATCGGGCTGGGCGAAGAAGTCCTTCGGCTGGTCCTTCCAGCGTCGCCGGGCAAACGGCATGTCGATCACCGCGTCGATCACCACATAGGCGACGTGCACGCCGCTCGGGCCGAGTTCGCGGGCGAGCGCTTCGGCCAGGATGCGCTGGCCGGCCTTGCTGGAGGCCCAGCCGACATAGGAGGCTTTGCCGCGAAGCGCCGCCGTGTTGCCGGTGACGACGATCGAGCCGCCGCCCGCCTCGATCATGCCGGGTGCCAGGGTCTGCGTGGCGACCAGCAGGCCCGTCGTGTTGACCCGGTAGTTCCGCTCGAAGTCGGCCGGGTCGATGTCCAGATAGTGTCCGAAACTGGCGAGCGAGGCGTTGTAGATGACGCTGCGCGGCACGCCGTGCGCCGCGACCATGCGTTTCAGCGTCTCGGCGAAGGCGTCGAGATCGCGGATGTCGACCGCATAGGGGGTCGTATGCTCGATCTCCGCCTCGAAGCCGGCCAGCCGCTCCGGGCTGCGGGCGATCATCGAGACGTGATAGCCCTCCGCCACGAAACGCCGCGCGCAGGCGGCACCCGTGCCGGCGCCGATGCCGATCAGCAGGCAATGAGGTCTTTCACCGGACATTTCCGCCCCTCCCGTCGAAGTCCACTGCCGCCGTGCTTACGCGATTTTCCGCCCCGGTCCAAATTCCGGCGTATTTTTTCGTGATCCTGAAACCTTTCCGGCCCCACCGTGTGAATCGGCATGCAAAACTGACCCACTTTGGTGGGTTATGAGCGGTAAGAATTGACCCACCTGGAACGCTAGCATCCGCACGGAACAGTGCGGAGGAAAGAGCAGGTGGTATTGATGGAAAGCGTATTGAAGATCCGACGTTGGATATTACGGGAGGGTCGGAGTATCCGATCTGTATCTCGTCAGACTGGTTTGTCGCGGAACACGATTAAGAAGTATCTGAAGGACGGCGATCCACCGAGCTATCAGCGGCGCGTTTCACCCGTCCGGCGTAAGCTTAGCGATGGCTTCGCCAGCCGGCTTCGGGCGCTCTTTGAGCAGGACCTGGGGCGCCCGCGCCGTGAGCGCCGGACGGCCAAGAAGCTTTATGAGCAGCTTGTGTCGGAAGGCTATAGCGGATCCTACTCGACGGTTCAGAGGTTTGTCCGCGACCTGAAGCGTTCTGGCGCCGGATCGGGGGATGCGTTCATTCCGTTGCACTTTACGGCAGGTGACGCGCTCCAGTTTGACTGGAGCACGGAATACGCTGTCCTGGGCGGTGTCGAGCAGAAGGTAAAGGTTGCCCACTTCCGCCTATGTCATAGCCGCAAGCCCTTTGTTGTTGCCTATCCCAGCGAATCTCAGGAGATGGTGCTGGACGCCTTTGCACGGGCGATGTCTTTCTATGGCGGCGTACCGCGCCGGGTGATCATCGACAACCCCAAGACGATGGTAACCTATGTTTCGCGCTCTAAGGACCGTGTGTTCCATCCGCGCTTTCTGGCGTTGATGAACCACTATGTGATGGAACCGGTTGCTTGCACACCCGCGGCGGGGTGGGAGAAGGGTCAGATTGAGAACCAGGTTGGGTTCCTGCGGGGACAGCTGTTTGCGCCCAAGCCCGCCTTTGACGATCTGGATGCGCTGAACGGCTGGTTGCGTCTGCGCTGCGAGGAATTGGCGAATCGCGCCCACCCCGAACAATCGGATCGCAAGATCTCGGACGTGTTCGCAGACGAGTGCGCCGAACTGCGTCCCCTGGGCCGGGCTTTTGACGGCTATGTTGAGAAGGCCGCTCGTGTCCGCTCTACCTGTCTGGTCCAATATGCCACCAATCGCTATAGCGTCCCCTCCCGGTTCGCCGGGGAGCTTGTCTCTCTGCGCGCCTATGCGGACCGGATCGTGGTTGTGTCAGGGCAGAATGTGATTGCCGAGCACAAGCGCCGCTTTACCCGCAACGCCAGCTATTTCGAGCCCTGGCATTACCTGCCCCTACTCGACCGCAAGCCCGGCGCGCTGAGAGATGGCGCGCCCTTTGTGGGTTGGCAATTGCCTGAGGCGATGCACCGGGTCAGGGCGCATTACATGGCCGGCAAAGGCGGGGACCGGGAGTTTGTCGATCTGCTCCTGCTGGCCCAGGATCACGGGATCGAGGTGGTCGAGATAGCCTGTGAACTGGCCGTGGAGCAGAACACGCTGCGCCTTCCGGCCATCATCAATCTGATCAACCAACTGGTGGAGCCGGTCATCGCGCCATGGGGCGAGAGCCACGCCTATCCGCAACTGACCTTGCGGCCCGAAGCGGACTGCAAGCGCTATGAGACGCTGTGCGTTGCCGGGGAGGCCGTCGCATGAAAGCTTTGATAGACCAACTGATCGCCCTGAGGCTGTATGGAATGGCGGCTTGCGCCGAAGCTTTGCTGGCCGCGCGCAAGCCGCCAAGTCTGACCACTGCGATAAAGCAACTGATCGACGCCGAGACTGTAGAGCGCCGGGTGCGCTCTATCCAGCACCAAATGCGGGCCTCGAAGTTCCCCCACCATAAGGACTTCGCCACTTTCGATTACGGCCTAGCCGCCGTCACCCAAGCGCAAATCGACCCCTTCTGCTCAGGGCAGTTCACCCAGGAGGCCCACAACCTCATTCTGGTGGGCGGAACCGGTACGGGCAAAACCCACATCGCCATTGCTCTGGGGACGCTGTTGATCAATCAGGGAAAGAAGGTCCGTTTCTTCAACGCCGTCGATCTGATCAATGCGCTGATCAAGGAACAGGCCGAAGGCAACGCCGGCAAGATCATCCGGCAACTGACGGCCATGGATTGCGTCATCATCGACGAACTGGGCTATATCCCATTCCCCAAATCCGGCGGTGCGCTCTTGTTCCACCTGATCAGCAAACTCTATGAGAAGACCAGCGTCATCATCACCACCAATCTGGAGTTCGGGGAATGGGTCTCCGTCTTCGGAGATGCAAAAATGACAACCGCGTTGCTGGATCGTGTAACGCATCACTGCGCAATCATCGAAACAGGCAACATGTCTTACCGCTTCGCACAAAGCAAACAGCGACGACAAAAGTAGCCGCCCTGTAAGCAAAGCCCCAGGCTGATCCGCTATATGGAGCCAATCAGCCTGGGGGCTTTCATCGCAAAGGCGGGCAAATCAAAACGGGTCCTGTACAGATTGTTCTGCAAAAGGGGTTTCGTAGCTGGGGCACAAGTCCGGGCCGATGGGGTGGATGAGCTGCCTCCGGCTGGTCCGGGCTCTCGCGATCGAAATCCATGAGGACTGGCTGGATGCCAACCGCTAGCTCAACATGATCCATCTCAAGGAGAGCAAAAGCGAACGCATCCAGAAAGCCGCCTGACGGCGGCTCGGCATGCCTGGCGCTCCGAGCAATCGAAATCTCCGCGCCAGGCATGCCGGTGGCCCTCATCGGCAGCCATGACAAACTTGCAGAACAGTCTGGACACTACTTCAAAAGCTCATTGCCACTTCAAGAACCCCACCTGATCCCCACGTTCCGCCGCCGGCCCGGTTGTCCCGGTGGGCCCACAGGCCCCTCCCACGCGGCTTCGCTCCGCGTAACGCAAAGCGCTACACGAAGCCGCGCGGGGCCCTCCCGTGGACTACCGGGACAACCTCCGTCGAAGCAAGGGGGGGGGGTCAATTTTGCACGCCGATAGGGGGTCAGAATTAAATGCTGATTGACAGCAACGAAGGCTCGATCTGGGGCCGGCCGGACGAAGCGCGTCGCCACGACATGAAACTGCTGGAGCTCGGCCGCGAGACCGGCGATCCACGCCCACGTGCCATGGCACTCTGGCGCCTCGCCTATCTGCATGGCTTCGCGGGTGACCTGGCGGCGGGCATCGAATACGCCGACGAATCCCTCGCCCTGTCGATCAGCCCGATCGACCGGCTCTATGCCGAAGCCGCCAGGGCCACCGCCCTCGTTTTCGGCGGCCGGCCGGCGGAGGGCCTCGCCAAACTGGAAGCGATGCGCGACCTCTCCCTGCGGGGCGAGCTTCGCATGGTCAATTTCCTCGCCGTCGACCTGCCCTACGGCCTCGCCCTGGTCACGACCGGCCGCATGGCGGACGGCGTCGCCTTCATCGAGGCGGTCCGGGCAAACAGCTTCCAGACCGGCCAGCCGGCCGCGCGAATCTGGGCCGATTATTTTCTCGGCGAGATCTATCTGGAGATGGCGCTTTCGAAGGCGCGGCCACCGCTCGCCGTGTTGTGGCACAACCTCGGCTTTCTGTTGCGGACGGCGCCGCGCGCCGCGCGCCTCGCGACCGCGAAGTTCAACGACACGATCGAGGTCGCCCGGGCGCACGACCTGGCGTCGCTGCTCGCCCTCAGCCTGTTCGGCCTCGGCCGGCTCGACGCCGCGGCCAAGCGCGGGCGCGAGGCCAGGGCGACATTCGACGAGGCGCGCGGGATCGCGGCGCGGATCGAGGCCGAGGACCTGGCGGGGACCATCGACGCGGCCATTCGCGAACTCGGGTGATATATCCGGGCAACGGCAACCGGAAGAGAGGGAGGGCGAGAGCATGGCGAACCTGACATGGGAGATCGGCGCGGTCCGCATCACTTGCATCGTCGAGCAGGAAGCACTGCGCCAGCCCCAGTTCGGCTACCGCAACCTGACGACGGAAATGATCCAGGGGCAGGATTGGCTTCGCCCCCACTTCGCGACCGAGGCCGGTGAGTTGAGGAGCAACATCCAGGCCTTCGTCGTCGAGTCCCAAGGCCGGCGCATCGTCGTCGACACCTGTGTCGGCAACGACAAGAAGCGCGGCAATCCGGCCTGGAACGAGATGCAGGTGCCGTTCCTCGAGGACCTGGCGGCGGCCGGCTTCGCACGCGAGAGCATCGATACCGTGCTCTGCACCCATCTGCATGTCGATCATGTCGGCTGGAACACCATGCTAGTCGACGGCGCGTGGGTGCCAACCTTCCCCAACGCCCGCTATCTCTTCGGACGTGAGGAATGGGCGCACTGGTCGAAGGAAACGGCGAGCGAGGTCGGCGGCGACATGGACCCCGAAGTGGTCGAGGCGTTGATCGAATGCCCGGCCGTCAACGCCGATTCGATCCGCCCCGTCATCGACGCCGGCCTGCACGAGCTGGTCGAAATGGACCACCGGGTCACCGAGGAGGTCCGCCTGGAGCCGACGCCCGGCCACACGCCGGGCCACGTCAGCGTCACCATCACCTCCGGCGGCGCGCGCGCCGTCATCACCGGCGACCTGATGCACCATCCGATCCAATGCGCCTTGCCGCACGTCTCCTCGAAGTTCGACCACGATGTGGCGCATGCCCGCGAGACCCGTAAGGCGTTCCTGGAACGCTATGGCGACAGCGACGTGACGGTCATCGGCACCCACTTCGCGGCACCCACCGGCGGACGCCTGGTGAAAGCCGGCGAGGGCTGGCACCTCTCAGGGGAGGGTTAGAGCCGCGTCAGGCGGCGGCGAAGAGGCCGTCGATATCACCGGCAGGGGTCGGATCACTGAACAGTTCGGAGAAAGCGTTCGCTGCGGCGCGCGGCGGTGCGACATGGGCGAGCGCGTTGCGCAGGATGGCGTCGGTGCCCTCCGCGCTCAACAACCCGTCGCTGCGCAGGCGTACCATCAGCTTGCCGATCATCGCCGATGTGCCGGCGCCGATCGGCGGCATCTTCGTGTTTGCGTCCATCGGTCCCATCCCGCGAATCACCCCGATACAGGGTGCGTGACCTGTCTTCCCGAGTCTATCTAAGCGTCGGGAGTTTGCCAATTGGTTAATGCGCGCGTGACTCGAAAACCACAATTCGTTTCAGCGCGCGATCAACCCACCGGTGAGCGTGGCCCGCTCGGAAAGTTCGATCCAGTTTCCGTCCGGATCGCGCACGAAGGAATAGCGCACCACGTCGCCGAGGGTGCGGGGCGGGCGGCCTTCCGTGCCGCCGCCGGCCAGCACCCGGGCATGCGCAGAATCGCAATCGTCGATCTGCAGCGTAAGATAGCGCAGACCCAATCCCGCCAGCGCCCCTACCGCCGGCGCGGCCGGGTCCGCCTCGAGCCAGATCTCGGATTCACCAAGGCGCAGCCGGCCCTCGCCCTTGTCGGCGAAGCCGAGCGCCTCGACGTAGAAGTCACGGCTGGCGACCGCATCGCGGGCCCGCAAGCGAAGCGCCAGATTACGGATATCCTCCGCGCCCATGGGCACCAGGCGAACGGCGTTACCGTCGGGATCGCGAAGCTCGCGCGGCGCGGCCAGGTCGGTGCGCGCGATCACCAGGCCGACCATCCCGCTCGGCGCCGCCGCGGACAGGGAATTGCGGGCATGGTTTACCTTGAGGATCGAGCCGTTGCAGTGATGGCGCAGCTGATGCACCCCACCCCCCAGCTTGCCGAGATGGTCGAATTCCAACCCCACCTCGCCCTGCCAGAAGTCGAGCTGCGCCTGGCGCCGGTTGGTATAGAGGCCGATGTCGATGGCCGGCTTGGTCACTCGCATGGTCTTGGCCGCCTTCCTCAGTCGTCGTCGATCAAACCGGCGCCGGCACCCCGGGCGCGGGACTGCGCGCTCGCAGGAACATGGGTTCGGCGCACGAACTCCTGCAATCGCGCCCACGACGCGTCTGCGACCTCGATACCCGCCGCGGCGCGCGCGCCCAGCGTCCCGCGAGCGGCCAGAAGCGGCAGTTCGCCCGCGCCTTCGTCGAAACTCACCGTCATCTCCCACGCTTCGCGGACGTCGAGGCGATCGGCATACAGGCCCTCCGCGCAAACGCGCGCCACCGTGCCGAGGGACACGACGCCAACGAAGTCGGCCCGAAGCGCGGCGGGGACGAAATAGATCGCGCCGAGCGCCCGGAAGGGCGGCGGGCCGGGAAACCCGGCGCGGGCGAGGTCGATCACGCTCTCGGCCGCGAGCGGCGCTGCGAGCGGCCTGGTATCGCTTGGATCGAGGGCGGCATCCCCCGCGGCGAAGGCGGCCAGAGCGGCGGCGAGCGGATCGCACCAGGGCAGGCCCCAGGCGGCGAGGCGGCGGGCGGCGAGCGCCGCGTCCTCGGCCGCCCCCTCCGGCGCGCCGGCGCCGCGCGCGGCATCGCGGACCTTGCTCTGGACCTCGTTGAGGGAGAGGCGCATCGGCTCAGCCTTCCGGCGGGACGGCGAAGGTGGGGGTCTCGGCGCTTTCCGGCGTCAGGCCTTCCGGCGTCGGCGCGCCCTGGAAGAGGGCGATCCGGGTCCAGCGGTCCGACTTCGGATCGAACTTCGAAGCCCCGAAGAAGGCGAGCTTGCAGCGCAGCATGTCGATGGGGCGCATGTCGGCGGCGATCAGGTTGTCGCGGATCTCGGCATAGGGGCGATGCGCCGCGCTCTGGACACGGCGAACGATGTGGCGGTGTTCGGGCCGGCGCAGCAGGAAGGCGGCCACCCGCTCGTCGGCATCCGAACCGTCGAGGGCGTCGGCCAGGGCCCGGACGTCGCGGGCGACATGCAGCGGTCGTTCCCGCTCCGCGCCCGGCTCCTCGGAACGTTCGCCGAGGCGCGGCTCCAGCTTTTCCTCCGAGACATACCAGAACCGGGCCTGCGCCTCGGGCGCGTCGAAGTCGATATCGAGGGCCCAGGCGTAGTCGCGCCGCAGCAACGCCCGAAGCGCGCCGAGCATCATCGCGGGCTCGATCGCCGGGGCGTCGTCGCTCGCCATCTCTTCGCCGAGCGTGTCGATCAAATCGCCATACGGCTCCAGCATCAGCGCCAGGATCAGCTCCTCGCATTCGAGCCCATGGCCGGCGGCCCGGTCCGCCAGGGCGCCCCACGGGTCGGGTCCGGCGAGCAACGCCGGCGCCGCCGCCTCGATCTCGGGCAAGGCGGCTTCGAGCTCGGCGATGCGGGCGGCCTGGATCTCGTCGGCCACCCGCCAGGAGGCGACATGGGCGCGCACCCGGCACAACACGTCCAGGAAGTACGCCACCTCCGCCGCCGCCGCCCGCGGCAGGGCGCGGACCCGGGCGATCGCCGTCTCCCGCGCGCGGAACCAGTTGTGGATCAAAATCGGATGGCTGTGCAGGAAGGGCGCCATGCCGAGGCCGGTCGCGTTGCCGACGCCGAGATAGCGCCGCCATTCGGGCGCCAGCGCCGCCGCGCGCGCCCCGCCGCGCGCCTGCGCGCAATGATCCAGCAGGTCGAAGGTAAAGCTGCGGATCAGCCAGACCGTCAGCATCTCCGCCTGAAAGGGCGGCCGGAACTCGGGCCGGCCCGCGATCCGGTCACGATCCGCCAGACCGAACTTGCCGTTACCGTAGACCGCCGTGGTTCGCATCAAATAGCCGACCGAGGCGAGCATTGCAGACGAGGGCTGTCGGCCCTCGGCCAGTTCCGCAACGGCGTGCGCGAACAGGCGGACCGACTTGTTGGCGCGGGAGATCACCAGCTCGCTTCCCCGGTAGCGTCCCGCCTCCTGCAGCGGCGCATGCTCCGCCAGATGGACAATGTCCGCGTCGTCCGGCACTCCGTCGAAGAGGGCGAAGGAGGCGTCCCACTCCTCCGCGATCACCCGGTCCGTGCGCTTTGCGGGATCCAGGTGGCGGGAAAAACAGACCAGGGAATAGCATCGCGCCGGCCCATCGATACGGTAGACGGCCGTCCCGTAACCATCGCCGTCCATCTCCCAACGCGGCCGGGTGACGTGCCAGCCTTCGCCCGCCAGCCGGCGCAGCAGAATGCGAAGAAAGCTCAACCGGGTCGGAAAGGCGGCGCCCATGCGCCTGAGTCGCATGACCTCCGCCGGCGCGCGAAGTATCGGTTCTCCCGGGGGCGGTACCTGCGTCGTCATGTCCCCTCCCTCCGGTACCAGCGGCGTACCCTAATGGCGAAAGGGGGGAATGGAAACGACTAACCGCCGGGGGGCCGCATATAGGCTTCTTCCTCGATCCGCGTCGCCACATGCGCGCGCAGCCGGTCGACGAAGGCCTCGGCGACGGGCGAACGACTTTCCCCCCGGCGCCCATGAACGCCGACGGGGCGGAGCAGCGCCTTGCCCGAAATCCTGACCCGGACCAGGTCCGGCTCCTCCCGCGGCAGCGAAAGCTGGGGCAGCAGGGTCACGCCCACATTGCGCCGCACCAGCGCCAGCAGCGAGGCCATGTTGTGCACCATCAATCGGCTGCCCGCTGCCAGGGCCTGAAATCGCGGGTCTTCCATGCGGGCGGAAGCGCCGTTCGCGATCAGGGTCTGGCCGGCGATCTCGTCCCATTCGACGCACTCGCGTGTCGCGAGGGGCGAGGTCCGGCCGCAAACCAGGACGAAACGATCCTCGAACAAGGGCTCGAAAGTGATGGCCTCGCGCGCCTGGGGTGTGCCGGCGATGGCGACGTCGACCTCGCCGGCGAGCAACGCGCCCTCGATCGAGGTCGTGTCGATATCGCGGATGTCGAGATGGATCTGCGGATGGGTATCGGTGAAGGCGTCGACCATGCCGGGCAGCAGATAGGCCGCGACCGAGGGCACGCAGGCGATGTCGAGGCGCCCGATTTCGCCGTCGGCATAGGCGCGGATGTCGTCCACCGCCGCGTCGTAGCGCCGAAGCCCGGCCGCGGCCCGCGCGAAGGTATGCCGGCCGAGCGCGGTCAAATCGGACTTGCGGTCGCGTTCGAACAGCTTTCCGCCGAGCGCGGCTTCGAGCTGCTTCAACGCCATGGAGACGGCGGAGGGCCCTCGCCCAAGACGCCGCGCCGCGGCGGAAATGTTGCCCGCCTCGGCCACGGCAACGAAGGCGCGAAGACTTGTCTGGGTAATCATGGATTCTCCGATTTCAGAATAACTGAATTACGTTACAGAAATTTTAATTTGAATGAAACAGGTCCCCGCGGCTATGAACGCCTGTTGCCATAATGAAGGGTGGGGACAACAGGCGTGTTTTTCATCGACTGCCTGCAATACAGCGCGTGGTCCGAAACGATCTTCCGCCAGATGAACGCGGGAGGCGTCGTCGCCGTCCACGCCACCATCGCCTATCACGAGAGCTTCCGGGAAACCGTCGCGAACTTCTCCGCCTGGAACGAGCGCTTTCAACGCCATAGCGACCTGATCCTGCCCGGCCGAAACGCCGCCGACGTCGAGACGGCGCGCCAAAGCGGGCGGACGGCGATTTTCCTCGGCTTCCAGAACCCCTCGCCCATCGAGGACGACATCGCGCTGGTGGAGATCTGCCACCAGCTCGGCGCCCGCTTCATGCAGCTTTCGTACAACAACCAGAGTCTGCTGGCGACGGGCTGCTACGAGGCCGAGGATCCGGGCATCACCCGCATGGGCCGCGAGGTGATCGCCGAGATGAACCGGGTCGGCCTGGTCGTCGACATGAGCCATTCGGCCGAACGCTCGACGCTCGAGGCGATCGAGATCTCCGGCCGACCGATCACCATCACCCACGCCAACCCGAAGGCCTGGCATCCCGCATTGCGCAACAAGTCGGACGACGTGCTGCGCGCGCTGGCGGAAAGCGGCGGCATGCTCGGCTTCTCGCTCTACCCCCACCATCTGAAAGACGGCCCGGCTTGCACGCTCACCGCGTTTTGCGAGATGATCGCGCGGACGGCCGAGCTGATGGGCCCCGCGCGCATCGGTTTCGGCAGCGATCTCTGCCAGGACCAGCCCGATAGCATCGTCGAATGGATGCGCAACGGGCGTTGGACCCGCAATCGCGACTACGGCGAGGGCAGTGCCGCCAATCCGGGTTTTCCACCGCAGCCGAGTTGGTTTCGCGACAACCGAGACTGGCCGGCAATCGCCGACGGCTTGGGCGCCGTCGGCTTCAGTCCAAGCGAGGTTGCCGGCATCTGCGGCGGCAACTGGCTGGACTTTTACGACGCCGCCTTCGGTCCGGCCGGGGCGGCTTGAGCTACCGGGCTTACTTCCGGGCTTGCCATGTTTGTGTAGCAGGACTTTGACCCGAAAAAAGGGAGAAACGGGTATGAAACGATTTGTTCTGGGCGTCATCGGCCTCGCCGCCGGCGCCAGCATGCTGTCTTCGGCCGCGCAGGCCGAGTGCGGCGAAGTGACCATCACGGAGATGAACTGGGCCTCCTCGGCGGTCATCACCGCGGCCGCCAAGTTCATCATGGAGCAAGGCTACGGCTGCAAGGTCGTCAAGGTACCGTCCGCGACGCTGCCCGCCGTGACCTCGATCGCGGAAACCGGCAAGCCCGACATCGCCACCGAAATCTGGCTGAACTCGGCGCCGGTCTACCGCGACCTGGAGAAGGCCGGCAAGGTCAAGACCGCCACCAACGTGCTCTCCGATGGCGGCGAGGAAGGCTGGTGGGTACCGAAGTACCTCGTCGAAAAGCACCCGGAACTCGCCAAGATCGAGGGCGTGCTGGCCAATCCGAAGCTGGTCGGCAGCCAGTTCCACAACTGTCCGGTCGGCTGGGGCTGCCGGGTCGCCAACGACAACCTGAAGGTCGCCTTCGACCTCGAGGGTAACGGCATCAAGGTCTTCGACCATGGCTCCGGCGAGACGCTGGCGACCTCGATCGCAGCGGCCTATGCGGACAAGAAGCCCTGGTTCGGCTACTACTGGGCGCCGACCTCGGTTCTGGGCAAATACCCGATGGTAAAGGTCGACATGGGCCCGTACGTGGCCGACATCCACAGCTGCAATCAGAAGAAGGATTGCACCACGCCCGGCAAATCCGCCTATCCGACGGCGACGGTGCTGACCGCGGTCACCACCGACTTCGCCAAGCGCCAACCGGAGATCGAGGCGCTGATGACCAAGGTCACGTTCACCAACGCGATCATGGGTGAAGTTCTCGCCTGGCAGGAAGAGAACAAGGCCTCGCCCGACGAGACGGCGGTCTACTTCCTGAACAAGTACAAGAACGTGTGGGGCGGCTGGCTCAGCGCCGACGCCAAGAAGAAGCTCGCCCCGCTGCTGAAGTAGGCGGGGACGCGACGAAGCCTCGGGGGGTGTCCGCCGGCGCCCCCCGCCAGGCCGTTCTTCGGCTCCAACCGGCGGAAGGGTGACGGCGATGGCGACCTATGAAGGTCTGTTTGACGGCATGGGCCTGCGCGCGTGGTGCGACGACGGCGCCAAGGACGGCCCGATGACCATGAGCGAGCTGCTGGCAAAGGCCAAGGGCGGCGAGCTCGACACCGCCTGGTACGACGTGCCCTTCCCCTCGCTCGACAATCTGCACGCCGCCTGCAAGGCCGTGCCGCGCACCCGCGACATGACCAGCGGCGTCGAACAGGCCTTCCTCGACGTGAAGGCGGCGCTGCAATTCGTTCTCGACCCGCTGACCCAGCCGTTGAGCTGGCTGCTCGACGGCTCGCTGTTTCTGTTCGGCGCGATCCCCTGGTGGGTGCTGCTCCCGCTGATTCTGGTCGCCGTCTTCGCGGTTTCCCGATCCCTCGGGGTGACGCTCTTCGTCGCCGTCTCGTTCCTCTTTCTGAGCTTCATCGATCATTATTCCTATTCGGTCCAGACCCTCTCGATCATCTTCGTCTGTACGGTGCTGAGCGTGCTGTTCGGCGTGCCGATCGGCATTGCCATGTCGAAGAGCGATGGCCTCCAGCGGGGCATGATCCCGATCCTGGACATGCTGCAGACCCTGCCGTCCTTCGTCTATTTGATCCCCTTGATCTTCCTGTTCTCGATCACGGAATCCAAGCTCTACGGCATCGCCATCATCCTCTATGCGATCGTGCCGGTGATCCGCCTCACCGACCTCGGCATCCGCCTGGTCGATCGCGACGTGATCGAAGCGGCGGACGCTTTCGGCATGAACGCCCGACAGAAGCTGTTCGGGGTCGAGATCCCGCTGGCCTTGCCCAACATCATGGCCGGCGTGAACCAGACCATCATGATGGCGCTGGCCATGGTGGTGATCGCGTCGCTGGTCTCGGCGCCCGGCCTCGGCGTGCTGGTGCTGCGCGGCATCCGCAACCTGGAGCTGGGCGTCGGCCTGGTCTCGGGCGTCTGCATCGTGCTGCTGGCGGTGATCCTCGACCGGGTCTCGAAAGCATCCCTATCGCGCATCAACGCGTCGCAAAAGAGTTAGGAAGGCCGGCAGATGAGCGACAAACCCAAGGTCCGCATTCGCAACCTCTACAAGATCTTCGGCACCGATCCGGCTTCCGTCCTCGACCAGGCCAAGGCGGGCCTGGGCAAGACGGAGATGCTGGAACGGCATGGCCACGTGCTCGGCCTGAAGGACATCTCGATCGACATCGGCGATGGCGAGATCACCGTCATCATGGGCCTCTCCGGCTCTGGCAAGTCGACGCTGATCCGCCATCTCAACCGGCTGATCGAGCCGACGGAGGGTGAGATCCTGGTCGACGGCATCGACGTCACCAGCTATGGCGAGGAGGAGTTGCGCCAGCTCCGCCAAATGCAAATGTCGATGGTCTTCCAGAAGTTCGCCCTGCTGCCGCACCGCACGGTGCTGGAGAACGCCGGCATGGCACTGCGCGTGCGCGGCGAAAGCGCGGCGGCAGCCGATGCGGCGGCCACGACCTGGCTCGACCGGGTCGGCCTCACCGGGTTCGAAGGGCACTATCCCCACCAGCTTTCGGGCGGCATGCAGCAGCGCGTCGGCATCGCCCGCGCGCTCACCTCGAATGCGCCGATCATGCTGATGGACGAGGCCTTCTCGGCCCTCGATCCGCTGATCCGCACCGACATGCAAGGCCTGCTGCTGGAATTGCAGCAGGATCTGCACAAGACCATCGTCTTCATCACCCACGACCTGGACGAGGCCCTGAAGCTCGCCGATCACCTGGTCATCCTGAAGGACGGCTATGTCGTGCAGCAGAGCGAGCCGCAGCACATCCTGCTGAACCCGGCCGACCCCTACATCGAGGACTTCGTCTCCGACATCAACCGGGCCCGCGTGCTGCGCGTCCGCTCGGTGATGACGCCGCTCGACGGCCGGGTGCCGGCGGACGCGGCGGGCGAGGTCGGCTACGACGACACGCTGGAAAGCGTCATCGCCATTTCCGGCGGCGACACGGCACACGCCTATGCAGTGCTGCGCGACGGCACCCCGGTCGGCATGCTCGACATGAAGGACCTGGTCCGTGCCCTGGTACCCCGCGCCGCCTCCAATGGCGGCATGCTCAGCCGCGCGGTTTAATCGAGAGCCAAGGCCGTCTCCAGTGCTGACGCCAGCTTCGCCTGACTGGCGTCACTGTCGAAGACCCGGAGACGCCCATCGATCAGGCTGGCGATGAAGTTCGGCGCGATCTGTTCGAGATGCCCGCGGTGTTGGCGCGCAAGCGCCGCGTCACCTCTTTCACCGGCATAGGCCACCATGAGGGCGCGGCGGATCGGCGCGTTCGGCTGCGCGCGGATCGCTTCTTCGGCCCAGTTTCGGAATTCCTCGTCGTCCTCGGCGAATGCGGTCTGAGCCAACGCGAGATAGGCGGTTCCGGTCCACACGTCCTTCGGGTTCAACCGGATCGCCTTGAATGCGTTTGCCTTGGCCTCGTCCGTGTTACCGAGTTTGGCCTCGGCATAGGCCAGGACGGAGAGTGTTATGGCTTCGTTCGAATTGAGCGTCAGGCTATGGCGTAGATCCGTGCGCGCCACCGCGTTTCGCCGCGCCGTCATGTTGGCGATACCCCGGTACAGGAAGGCCGTATGGGCATTCGGAAACAATAGAACAAAGGTCTCTGCCGCTTGCGCCAGTTCCTCCAACAGTTCGTCCGGCCGATCCGACCACTGGAATAGATGCTCAAGATACGCCGAATAGCAGATGGTCGCGTGGGCATGGAGACAACGTTCGTTCAGCGCCAAAGCCCGTCGCGCCATGTCCCGGCCCACCCGCGTCCGTTCGGGGCTGGCTTCGCGCAACCCATTCTCGACTTCGTCCCAGGCGCGCCAGGCCAGGTCGTGGGCCTCGTCGAAGACCAGGTCGCCGCGGCGCATCCGGGCCAATGCCGCATCCGTGATGTGCGGCATGATCGCGCTCGCCACCCGGGCCGTGACCTCGTCCTGCAGGTCGAAAATCTCCTCGATGGTGCCGTCGTAGCGTTCCGCCCAGAGGTGCGTGCCGTCCGCGCCGTCGATGAGCTGGGCGGTGATCCGGACCCGTTGCCCGGCCTTCCGCACGCTGCCCTCCAGGACGAAGTGAACGCCGAGTTCGCGCGCGACCTCGACCAGGTTCACCTCCCGTCCCTTGTAGGTGAAGGCGGTGTTGCAGGCGATGACGTCGAGTTCGGCGAAGCGCGACAGCTCCGTCGTGATGTCCTCGGTGATGCCGTCGGAAAAATATTCCTGCTCGCCGTCGCCCGACATGTTGTCGAACGGCAGGACGACGATTCCCGGCCGGTCCGGCAGCGCACTCGGCCCGGCCACCGCCGCCGTCCGCGCGCC
The DNA here is from genome assembly GCA_951812805.1 of uncultured Alphaproteobacteria bacterium. GTDB lineage: Bacteria > Pseudomonadota > Alphaproteobacteria > JASLMY01. The sequence continues at coordinate 141,855 of CATOSZ010000009.1, forward strand.
ATCGGTCCAGCGCCAGACCCGGATCGGCCGCGAGATGTTCTTGACTGTGTGCTCGCCCCCGTCCTCGAAGTCGACATCGAGTTTGCCCTGGACCTGTTCGTGGACATTGGCGGAAATGGCGATGCCGCCCGGCGCCGAGAGCGCTTCCAGACGCGCCGCGATATTGACGCCGTCGCCGAAGATGTCGTCACCGTCGACGATGACCTCGCCGATGTTGACGCCGATGCGCAGGCGCATCGCCTCGTCTTCCGCCATGCCGCGCTGGACGTCGAGCGCGCAGGCGAGCGCCGCGACGGCACTGGGAAATTCAACCAACAGACCGTCGCCGCTGGTGCCGACGACCCGGCCGCCGTGCCGCGCCACGGCGGGCCGCCAGAGGGTTTCGCGATACGACTTCAGGCGCGTGTGGGTGCCGGCCTCGTCGGCCTCCATCAACCGCGAATAGCCGACAACGTCGGCGGCGAGGATCGCGGCGAGGCGGCGTTCGGTGGCGTCGGGCATGGGGGCGGTCAGGCTGCGACTTGCAGTCGACAGAGGCAGGACGCCTTGATCGGCACGTCGGCGCGGGCTTCCGCCATGGCCAGGCGGGGGGCGATCAGCTCCGCCTCCGCCGTCCGGCCCTGGCGTCGCAGGCATTCGTGCAGGCCATGCAGGCTCCAGACATTGTCGAGATGCTGGCAGGCCCGGATGAGCGTGTCGTCGAGACCGAGATCGGCGCGGTAGATCGCCTCCGCCTCCTCGACGCGGCCCTGCTCCAGCAGCAGGGCGCCCAGCGCATGGCGGGCCGGCTGCATCCAGCCCCAGGGCTCGTCATAAGGCATGTCGTCGGCGAGCGCGGCGGCATGGCGCAGATGCGCGAAGGCCGGTTCGTGCTCGCCCTTGCGATACGCGATTTCGCCGGCCAGCATTTCCGCCGCGACGGCCAGAATATCCCGGCAGCTGTTGTTGAAGACCGTGCGGCTCGCCGGCACCCGGGCAACCGCGGCCGTGAAGCGCGCGCGCTCTTCGTCCGCCGCCGCGACATCGCCGAGGACCGCATGCGCCAGCCCCTTGGCATAGTGCAGCAGGGCCGTCGTCGTGCAGTAGAGCTCCCGGTCCACCGGCAGGTCGAGGGCGAGGATCTCCCGCCATTTGCCGAAGCGGATGCGGGCATGGATGTTCATCGCCACATAGCCTTCGAGCCAGTCGGCCATGGGGGGCGACTCGACCCTGAGCAACGCCTCGGGAATGTTGTCGAGCAGGCCTTCCGCCGCCTCCCGGGCCGCCGTGTACTGCCCGGCGAACATCGCGCCGTAAAGCTTGAAGTGGAGGTTGTGCGCCCGCGAGAGCGCCTGGAAGTTCATCTTGCCCTCGCGTGCCAGCATTTTGCGATCGGCCCGGATCGCCGCCGAGTTCGAGGCGACCACATTGTAGTAGTCGCCGCACTGGGCGTAGATGTGCGTCGGCATGTGCAGTAGATGACCGGCGTCGGGCGCCAGCGTCCCCAGGATGTCGGCGGCCCTGAGCGCCTGTTCCGGGCGCGGCGACATCTCCATCAGGTGAATATAAAGGTGCAGCAGGCCGAGATGGGGCGGCTCGCCCGCCGCCTCCATGGCCCGCATCTTGCCCTCGACGACCTCGATCGCCTCCAGCGTGTCGGCGCCCGGTGCCGGTTCCCCGGTTTCCAGATCCCAGAGCGCCCAGGGCGTGCGGTTCATCATGGCGTCGGCGAAGATCACCGCGACGTCGGCGTCGTCGGGAAAGGCGCGATAGACCTCGCGCATGGCGTCGGCATAATCGTCGTTCCAGACGTCGAAATCGTCCGGCGGCGCGGCGGCGGGAAAGCGGCGGGACAGCGCCTCGATCAAGGCCCGCTCCACCGGGCTCGCATACGCGAGGCGAGCCAGCGCCTCCCCGGTCGCGGCATGGCTTCTGGCCAGCGTCCGGCGCAGGTCGAGGTCGTCGAAGCGATTCCACTGCTTGTTGTAGTAGGGTCCGACGGCAAAGCCGAGGCCCCAGTAGGCCATGGCGCAGTCGGGATCGGCCTCGATCGCCCGGTCGAAGCAACGCGCCGCCTCCTCGAAACTGAAGGCGTAGCACCACAAAAGCCCGCGGGAAAACCAGAGCCGGGCCTGCGGCGAGGTCGTCGAAACGGCCCGGTCGAAGCCGCCGAGATCGTAATAGTCGTCCATCGCCTGGCCTTTCCCTCTCAGCCGCCGGCCGCCGCCCGCTCAGAAGGTCGTCGGCCAGGTCCGCATCTTGTGTTCGCCGACACCCTTGGTCAGGCGCCGCTCGTGCAGTTCCAGCATACGCGTCAGCCAGTCGCGGGTCTCGCGCGGATCGATCACCGTCTGCGCCCGGTAGCTCGCCGCCAGGCTGTACGCGTCGGTGTCGCGGGCGAGGTATTCGCTGAGCTCGCGGTAGCGCTCGGGATCGTCCTCGGGGCGAAGGCGGTAGACCACGTTCACGCCGACCTCGGGATCCATGAAGCTGACGTCGGCGGTATACCAGAGCGCCATTTCATCGCACACGCCCGCGCCCATGTTGAGGTGGGCCTGGCCGTAGGACTTGCGCATGACGACAGACAGCTTGGGCACCGTCGCCATGTGCAGGGCCTGCATGTAGTTCATGATCTTGCCGGGAAGCTTCAGCCGCTCCCCCACCGTGCCGACCAGGAAGCCGGGCGTGTCGGCGAAGGTGATGATCGGCAGGTTGAAGCTGTCGGCCAGCACGATCAGGTTCATCGCCTTGTCGCAGGCGTCCGCGTCGAGCGCGCCGCCCTTGAACATCGGGTTGGTGGCGATGATGGCCACGGCCCGGCCGTCGATCCGCGCCAGGCCGGTGGTGACGACGCGGGAATAGCGTTCCTTCAGGGGAAAGAAGCTGTCCGCGTCGACGATCGCCGCGATCACCTTGCGGACGTCGTACACCTTGGCCCGGCTCTCCGGCAGGATCCGCAGTAACGCGTCGGCCTGCTCTCCCGAGCCGGGCGGCACCGGCGCGCGGGGCGGCGCCTCGCCATGATGGCTCGGCAGGTAGGAGAGGAAGCGCCGCACCGCGTCGAGCGCGGCCTCGTCCGTGTCGACCGCCAGGTCCGCCTGGCCGGTCACCTCCGTCTGCATGCGCCAGCCGCCGAGGTCCTCGGGATCCTCCGCCTCCGAGATCGCCACCGAGGTGACGTTGACGCTGGAGACGGCCATGATCGCCCCCTTGCGCATGACGCAGAAGTCCGAGGTGACGGCCCGCCAGGTCCCGCCGCCATAGGACGAACCGAGCACGGCGGCGGCCTGCGGCACGACACGCTCGCGGCTGAGGTTGAAGTATTCGCCGGTTTTGTGGATACCGGTGCCGCCCATGACGTCCGGCATGCGGGCGCCGGAGCATTCGCAAAGGAAGATCAGCGGCACCCCGTTGGCGATGGCCGTCGCCTGCATCTTCTGCTTCTTGATGCCGTTGATTTCGGCACTGGAAGAACCCATGGCGGAGAAGTCGGCGGCATTGACCAGGACCGGCCGGCCCTCGATTTTGCCGAAGCCATCGACCGAGCCGTCGGCGGGCGCGCGATCATGATCCTCGACGCGGGCGGGCAGGGCCAGCAGCCCGCTTTCGACGAAGCTGCCGTCATCCAACAGATGATCGAGACGCTGGCGGACGTTCAGCAGACCGTCGTCGGCGAACTGTTGCAATCGTCGGGCCGAGCCCATGGCCCGCGCCTTCGCCCGGCGCCGTTCCAGCTCCTCGATTTCCGCTTCGAAGGCCATCGCTTTCTCCCCAAACCGTTGGACCGGTCCGGACTCTGGCGGAAAGCGATTGCTGCGCCAAGAGGGACGCTGCGTATGGTCACTCGCCCGGCGGCAAAGCCCGGGTCGGCGGTTCCGCCATGGCGAGCGCATGTTTCATCGGCGATTTCGGCGACCGATGCGATGGCGGCACACCATCTCCCACAGCAGGCATCTCGGGACGTCGCCATCGCGCGATCAGCGGGCCCAGCTGATCCGCGACATGGGCCATCAGATCGAAGATATAGGCGTCCGGGAGACTGTCCTCGGTACAATAGAATTCGAGCACCGCGGCAACGTCGCCGTCGACGAAAACGGGAAAATCGAACACCGCGCGCGGCATCCCCACCGCATCGAAGCCCAACGTCGCGTAGCCGTCTTCGAAGCGGAGATCGAGCGACCATTGCGCCGTCCCCTCGCGCAGGACACGACCCGGCAGTTCCAGGGCGGACTGCGCATCCGAGCGGCCGAGCGCCTCGACCAGGGCCGAGAACCGCACGGGATCGGCGTCATGCCAGAGATCGGTGCGCTGGGGAATGCCGCCCTGTTCCTCGTCGCGAAGATAAAGACCGCCGATCTCCCATCCCGTCCAGGTGCAGATTTCCGCGAGGCTGTAGCGGATCACCGCGTCGAAGTCGGAGCCGTCGTTCATCCTGTGGGCGATGCGCCGGGCGAGTTCCAGCGTGCCGGCCTCCCGGTGCAAGGCCCGCAACGCCGCCTCGTGCTCCCGCGCCTCCGCGTTGACCTGGTCCAACACGCGATTGTACTGCGCCGCGATCCGGCCGACTTCCGTGTGCGGCTCGACATCGACGCGTTCGGAGAAATCGTTCCGGCGGCGCTGCGTTTCCATCGTGTCCAGCAGATCGAAGAGATCGTCGCGCGCGTCGTGCTCGGCCACGTTCAAGCCGATGAATTCCGCCTCCGCGCTCACCCGCAAGGGAAAGTATCGATTGATCGCGCGCAGCAGGAGGTAGCTCAATCCAAAGCCCCAGACGAACGCGACGGCGACGCCGAGACCTTGCACCGCCAACTGCTCCAGGCGGCCGGCGCCGCCGGGAAACCGCGATGGATCCCCCAACAGGGCGAGCGACAGGCAACCCCAAATACCCCCGGCGCAGTGTACCGGAACCGCGCCGATCGCATCGTCGATCCGCCAACGCTGGAGCAGCGAGGTTGCACCGCAGAAGCACACGCCGCCGCCGATGCCGATCAGTGCCGCAGCCCAGGACGCGACCATGTCCGGACCCGCGGTGATCGCGACCAGCCCGGCGAGGGAGCCGCTCAGGATATAGGCGACATCCGGCCGGCCGAACAGTCGCCACGACAGGACCATCGCGGTGCTGCCGCCGAAGATTCCGGCCAGCATGGTGTTGACCAAAATCGATGGCACGGCGTCGCTCATCGCCAGCGTGCTGCCGCCGTTGAAACCGCACCAGCCGACCCACAGCAGCAGGACACCGAGCGCCGCCGTCGGCATGCTCTGTCCGCGGATCGGCGGTTGTTCGGGATCGAACCGGCCGAGCCGGGGGCCGAGCACGAGAATCGCCGCCAGGGCGACCCAGCCGCCGAGCGCATGCACGACCGTCGCGCCGGCGAAGTCCAGAAAGCCGAGGCTCCTCAGCCAACCACCGGTGACGCCCGTGTCGACGCCGTTCCACACCCAGCCGCCGAAGACCGGGTAGAGCAGTCCTGAAACCAAGGCCGCGATGACCAGATAGCCGGCGAAGCGCAAACGTTCGGCCACCGCGCCGGAGATGATCGTCGTCGCCGCACCGCAGAACATCAGCTGGAACAGAAAGAATGTCGTCAGCCAGGCGTCCTGGCCGCCGTCGAAGAAGAAGTGGGAGGTGCCGACGAGGCCCATCCGCGAAGCCCCGAACATGAGGCCGAAACCGACTGCCCAGAACAGCATGCCGGCGATACAGAAGTCGGCCATGTTCTTGATGGCGACGTTGATGCTGTTCTTGGCGCGGACGAGCCCGCTTTCCAGGCAACAGAAGCCGGCCTGCATGCAAAAGATCAGAACCGCACAGAACAGCAGCCAAAGCAGATCGGTCGTCGTATGGGCTTGCATGGTACAACCCGCCGCCCCGGAAAGTTCGAGGCGGCATGTTGCGACGCGCGGCGTGAAAATCCGGTTAAAGTCCCGGCGTCACAGATCTCGACGGCGCCTGCGCCCGACGCCGTCCGGTTCAACTTCCCGGATCGGAGGCCTTCCAGTAGCGCTTGACCTCGACGTTCATTAACTCGTCGTGTCGGCGGCGCAGGCACTCGTTCGCCGAGTAACCGCCGAGACGCACGACCCGGTCGTCCCAGCAACGCTCGTATTCCCGGGCCGCGACACGAAGCCGTGCCGGCGACACCCGGTCCAGCCCGCGACGCATCGCCTCGCTCCACAACCGCGCCTCCGCGTCCGGACGGCGATCGATCACCCGGGGCACCGTATTGACCAGGGCCGTCAGACCGCGAACTCGTTCGACCGTGCCGGCGCCGTCGACCAGGTCGGCGCCGAGCGCGCGGCGCGATCCCGTCGCCTCCGCGAGTTCCGTGGAACTCTGCGGATCCGGATCGCCGATATGGGCACGTGGCGTCAAGGTCACCCTGGGTCCGATGGCGATGGCCGCCCGACGGCCACCGAGTTCCGCCAACACCGCCTCGGGAAGGGAGATGGTGACCGCCGCATGTCCGGCACGCGGCGTGCTTATCCTCACATGCGCCGCCGCGTCGATCTCGCGCACCCGGCCGCCGGGTTCCGTGACTCGGAGGGTGAGGCCACCGGTCTCGGCCACCTCGTAGACGGTCCCCTTGCCCGGAAACGCGCGGGCTTTCTGCAAGCAGAAGCTGGTGAATTCCGCCTGGCAAAGGCCGGCTTCGCAACGAAGCGGCACCGGCCGGTCCATGGCCACCAGGCCCAACGCCTGCGGTGCCGCGCTGGCCGCGGCGAGGGGTATCGCCAACCAGCCGGCGAGGGAAACAACAAACGATCCGATACGCATGCTCGTGCTCCTTCCACGTCAATTCATCGCGAGGGCAACAAGGTCGCAACGGCGATGCTCCCGCGCCGAAGGCGGGCCTGTCAAGCGGAAGCGAGCAGCGGAACGTTATTGTCGGCTGTGGTACTTGGCGAAGTAGTTGTCGGCATGCGCATCGGCGGCGGCGCGACTGCTGATACAGGCATCATGTTCGGCGGTACCCGATTGATGTCCCGCATCGTTGCAGAGACCGGCGAGCCAGCTTTCCCGTGTCGTATCGCAAGCAGCGAGGGAGAAGACGATCAGGGAAGCAAGGACCAGGGTTTTTGGCATGGGATGTCCTCCTTTGATCAGGATCCCGAGCCTGCACCATGGCCGGACGTCGGCAGAATCAAACCCACACACGATTTCATGAGGCCGCGCGATCACCCTCCCGCGCCGGCGGTTCGCGGTCCGGAGCTTCGCTCGCGGAATTCGTCCAGAAGGCGATCTTGGCGAACAGTTCCGCCTGGTCGAAGGGCTTGGCGACATAGTCGTTCATGCCGGCCTGCAAGCAGGTTTCCTGGTCCCCGGACATGGCGTTGGCGGTCATGGCGATGATCGGCACCTCGGCGAGCGCACCGCCCTGGGCCCGGATGCGCCGTGTCGCCTCGAGCCCGTCGAGCACCGGCATCTGCATATCCATCAGAATCAGGTCGTAGTCCGCGGTCGCCAGTTTCGCCAACGCGACTTCGCCGTTCTCCGCGATCTCCACCTGGTGACCGGCACGGCCGAGCACCGTGGTGACCAGCAGCTGATTGATGCGATTGTCTTCGGCCGCCAGCACGCGCAGCGCCCGAGCGGGTGATGTCGTGTCCGTCGGCGCCGGCCCGGGCGCGCGAGGGGCTGCCGGCGGCGCCAGCTTGGCACGCAGCAGGTCGCGAAACGGCCCGGGCGAAAGCGGCAGATGCAACGGCCTGCCGCCCAGGCCTTCGAAGCCTTCCCGCGGCGCGCCCGGACGGGTCGCCAGTACCGCGCCCGATGCGGCACCCTCGACCAGTCGGCGCCAGACCTCGTCCCCCGCCGGTGCCAGCGCATCGGACACGACGAGAAGGTCGCATGACGTCTCCCTTAGGGTGTCGGCGTGATCCACCGAGGACACATGGAAACCCAGACCGGCAAACTGATCGGTGAGCGCGGTGCAGGCGATGCCGGGGGGCGCCAGCAGAAGCACGTGGAAATCGCGCGCGACTTCCGGCAGGTCGGCGATCCACGATCGTGCCGGGGCGTCCCGGTCGATCGGAACGGTGAACCAGAAGCGGCTACCGGCGCCCGGCGTGCTTGCGACGCCGATCTCGCCACCCATGGCCTCGACCAGCCGCTTGCAGATCGCCAATCCCAGCCCGGTCCCGCCGAACCGCCGCGTCGTCGACGAATCGGCCTGGGTAAAGCGATCGAAAATCCGCGCCTGCGCCTCCGCGCCGATGCCGATGCCGCTGTCCTCGACCTCGAACCGCAAGGCGGGCCTATCCGAGGCGACACGGGAAATGGAAAGCCGCACACCGCCCGCGTCGGTGAACTTCACTGCGTTCCCCATCAGGTTCAACAGCACCTGGCCGAGCCGCGCGCCGTCACCGATCAGACGCTCCGGTACGTCCCCATCCAGCACCAGCGCGAGATCGATCCCCTTCGCGAGGCTGGTCGCGGCGAGCGAACCGGCGATCGAGTCGCAAAGACCGACGAGGTCGACGTCGCTACGTTCCAGGCTGAGCTTGCCGGACTCGATTTTGGAATAGTCGAGGGTGTCGTTGATCACCCCCATCAAGGTCTTGCCCGCCTCGATCACCGTGTCGACATACTGGCGTTGCGCGGCGTCGAGTTCGGTCCGCGTCAAAAGTTCCGCCATGCCGAGGACCCCGTTCAGCGGGGTGCGGATCTCGTGGCTCATGGTGGCGAGGAAGTCCGACTTCGCGTGGTTCGCGGCCTCCGCCGCCTCCTTGCTGTCCAACAGCTCGGCCGTGCGCCGGGCCACGGCGGTTTCGAGATGCGATTGATGCTCCAGGAGGGCCGCATCGCGGGCCGCCACCTCGTCGAGCATGTCGTTGAAACGCTCGACCAGAATGCCGAGCTCGTCGTCGGCGCGTTTGGTGACGCGGCGCGAATAGTCGCGATCGCGCGAAATTCGGCCCATCGCTTCGGCCAACGCGTGGATCGGCGCCAGGATGATCTTCTCGAACCGCATGGAAATCACCAGCGCCAGCACCGCGACGGCCGACAGGATCAGGACCAGGGAAAGCAGAAAGGCGTGAAACCCTCGGTTCACGATGGCCAGACTGGCGGTCACTTCCAGGAAACCGACCCGTTCGCCATCCAGGACCACCGGCGCCCAATAGCGCAACGCGCCTTCGGCCCGGGCGAAGCGTGGCAAGGGTGCGGCCGGGTCCTCGAGCAGCGGCCGGCAATCGCCGGCGATACCCGCCGCCCGGTAGCTGGCGAAGAGCCCGGCACTCGAATCGTAAAGGCAGGCCTTCGCGATGCTTTCCTCGGCCGTAGCGCTCGCCAGCACTTCGTTGGCCGCATCGGTATCGACGAAGACCAGGGCGGCCGAGGTGTTGGCGGCCATCAGCCGACCGAAGCTCGCCAGACGATCTTCGGCTTCCGCCCGCGCGGTCCGGTAGCCGTTGACGACCAGCACCAGAGTGACGAGGCCGAGCAGCAAGCCGAGGAACGCCAGCATCGCCAGGCGGACTTTCCATTTGATCGAAAGGCCCGGGGTCATTTCCCGCCTCCCTTTGGGACGCTGTCGTGATGGTGAACCACTTCGGCAAGCCGCATCAGTTTGGAGCTGAACCGGATGCGGGCCGCCGATGCCGCCGCGCTGTTCAAATGAAAGGCGAATTTGTTGCCGCGCTGGACCAGGCCGATCATCCCGCCCTCGCGGGCGAAACTACCGCCGTCACCGATCACCAGGACACCACGCAACCGGGCGAGCTTGTGGATATCGACCAGGCCTGCCGCCGTCTGCCCGGCGACGAACAGCAGGTGACAGCCCGTGACCTGCGTCGGGCCGCTCAGGCGTCGTACCGAGACGGGCTTGCCGTCGATCGACTTGCCCGCGAGACGGTCCATCGGCAGCCCTTTGCCGCCGGTCAACTGGCAGAACCGCATCTCCCTCGCGCCTGCCGGATCGCTTCGTTCCGGCCATTGCGTGAACTTGGCGAAGTTGTAGATGAAGGCGACCTTGAGACCGGCAGCATCGATCTCGGCCGCCTGGGCCGCGGCGAGCGGTACGAAGGTCAACAGCAAGGCCAACAACATCCGCCGGGCCCGAAGGAGCGGCGGCCCCCGCCCGATGCTGCCGGCCCCCGCCACTAGAAGCGCACCGTCAGATAACCGTGGATCGAACGTTCCTGGTCGACCGCGCTGAAGGCGCGGAACGTCGGTGTTGCAAACTCCATTCGCCGCCCGTGCAGCAGCCCGCGCCCGACCAGGCCGAGTTCCAGGTCCTCGCTCGGCCGCCAGGCCAGCCGCAGATCGAGATCGACATAGTCGTCGACGTCGAGCGAGCGGAGCCGGCCGACGTATTTCAGTTGCGCGTCGAGGGCGAGGTTGGCCGTGATATCCCAGTGGGAGCGTAGACCGGCCTGATGGCGCGGGCTCGAATCCTCCGGCACCTCGAAGGAGAGCGGCACGGCGCCGGGCCCATCGGCTTCGAGATCGATACGGAGATAGCTATAGGTCGATTGCAGCCGCCAGGTCGGCACGACCTGCCAGTTGGCGACCAGTTCGAGGCCGTAGCCATGGCCTTCGACGTTGTTGACGAGCCGGGTCGGCGTCTCGAGGAAGGTAACGCCGTTGATCGTCGTCATCCGCGGTGCCAGAACCTCGCTGCCGCGAATATCGTCGTAGAGGGTATAGAACGCCGCCAGATCGAGGCCGAAGGTGGGCGACAGCTGGCCACGCCAGCCGGCCTCGAAGGTGATCAGTTCCTCGGAATCGAAGCCGCCGTTCCGATCGATGGTCGCCAGCACCGGCAGCGGTCCCGGATTGAGCGGCGTGAAGGCCGGGATCACATTGGCGATCAGGTCCGCGTCCTGTTCCGCCTGCGAGGGCGTGCGCACCGCGCGGGACACGGCACCCCAGAGCGTGCCGCGGCCCGCCGGCGACCAGGCCATGCGCAGGCTCGGCTGGGCCTCGAAGCCGCCGAAGCTGTCATACTCGAGCTTGCTGCCGACGATGAGGTCGAGCTCGTCGGGCACCAGGGCGATACGATCCTGCAGAAAGGCGCTCAAGGAATAGTCGTAGCGGGGCACGTCGTTGAAATCGATCTCAGGCGAGCTGTCGACATCGCTCATCGTGCCGCGCACGGCGGCGCCCCAGGTAATGCGCTGCATTCCGCCCCAGTCGAAGGCATGCTGGAAGTCCACGTCGAGGGTATGGCGTTCGATCGGAGCGATCGCATTGCCGGCGTTCCAATACTGGTAGTAGCCCTGCAGCGCCATCTCGGAACCAGCCCCGAGCGTACGGCTCCACCGGCCATGCAGATGCATCCCGGCCCGGGTCATATCCTGGGACTCGGAACTGAAGAAGCCCGGCGCCGCCGTGTTGAACTGGTTGAACCGCGACTCGACCTCGCCCAGGAAGGCCCCGCCGGTCAGCATGATCCGGTCGTCGCCGAAGTCGAGGTCGGCACGCACGCCGAGGTCGAGGTTCTGCCAGTCCCCCGCCTGCTCGTCGCCGCTCACCGGGTCGGCGCCGCCGTCGCGTGCGAAGCCGCTGGCGTGAACGCTGTAATGGCCGAAGTCGCCGAGCGCGCCGCCGTGGCGAAGCGTGACGTGGCCCCGCTCTTCGTTGCCGCCGGCCAGACGTGCAAAGCCGCCCTGCACGTCGGCGGCCGTCTTGGTAATGATGTTGATGATGCCGTGCACGGCGTTGGCGCCCCACAGGCTGGCGCCCGGGCCCCGGATCACTTCGATACGCTCGATGTTGTCCAGCGGTACGTTGTGAATGTCCCAGAGCACGCCCGAGAACAACGGCGTGTAGACCGAGCGGCCGTCGATCAGCACGAGCAGCTTGTTGGAGAACTGTTCGTTGAATCCCCGGATCGAAATCGCCCAGCTGTTGCTCTCGACCCGGGCCACCTGGACGCCCGGCGCCATGCGCAGCACGTCGGGGATGCTGGTCGCACCGGAACGGCGAATGTCCTCGGCGTCGATGACATAAACGGCGGCGGCGGCGCGCTGCAGCGGCTCACGCTCACGGCTGACCGAGGTGACCTCGACCCGCAGCAGCTCTTCCAGAGAGAGGTCCGTCAGCGTTCCCGGCTTCTCCTCGGCGGGTACCGCCGTGGCGCCGAGGATCGTCGACAGCAGGGTTACGGCACCGACCAGGCCGAAGCGGCCAAAGACGCCCGATGTGCAGGCCATTGCGCAAACATTCCGTCGTTCGTTCCAACGTCGTGTCGCGCCCCTGGCGAATTCGTCCCGGACCACCCAGGGGTTACACGCGACAACCCGGTGATCCTAGGGGGCAATTCTTAATGTTCGATTAACCCTGATGAAGGGCCGTAAACCATGCGTCGCGCGCCTCAGATCACCTCGTCGTCGCGCGCCGTCGTCTCGCCGTAGCGCGAGAGGATCGCCGGTTTCAGGCCGTCGTAAAGACCGTCGAGCCGGCTCTCGATTTCGCGGTTCGACTTGGCGAACAGGCTGGTGCCTTCCCCGTCGCTGTCGACGATGAAGGGGCCGAACTTCTCGATTTTGAAGATCCAGATCGCCTGCGCGATGCCGAGGTCGTCCAGCCAGACGGCGTCGACCACCTCGCGGATGCCGCGTCCCAGCAGGGCGCCGGTGCCATAGCCGACGGTGGTCAGATAGACCGCGCCGCGGGGCACGAAGATGTCGCGGTAGATTTCCTCCGACATGCCGCCCTTGCCGATGATCATCTTGGCACTCGATGCCTCGAACCAGCCTTCGATCCATTTGGCGAAGCGGAAGCTGGCGGTCGCCGTCACCGCACCCACGGAATAGGAGCCATCCGCGCCGACACTGGCGGCCGGCGAGCAATGGAAATTCACGTTGGAATGGGCGGCGATGTCGACGGGCAAGGCAATGCCGTTCTCGACCACCCGCTTGTAGGCCCCTTCCCGCGCCGTATAGACCGCACCGTCGAGGAAGACGATGTCGCCCTGGCGTAGCCCGGCGACATCCTCGTCCGTGATCGGCGTCGTCAGGCGTACCTCGCGCAGACCGCTCATTGGACGCCCTCCCGCCGATAGAACGGGGTGAACCATTGCGGGTCCGTCCGATATTCGACCTCGCCCGAGGGAAACAGCCTCGCCGTCGCGCGGCGCGAGGAGAGGCAAAAGCTGTGCACGCTCATCGGCATGGCGCCGGTATGGGTAAAGCCGACCTCGATATGGCAATCGATCACCATGGAACGGCCGGCATAGCCCATCGGCCCCAGGCCGATCTCGTTGCCGAGCACGGTCAACTCCGCCTCCAGCGCCGCGATTTCCGGGTCCGGGTTCGGCTCACCAACAATGCGCAGGCAGGCAGCCTCCTTGCCGAGGCGCATGCAGGTGTCCTTGCCGCCGCCAAGCCCGATGCCGACGATCGCCGGCTGGCAGGCCAGGCCGCGCCGGCCGTGCTGCAGCATCACGTCGAGGAAGAACCGCTTGATGCCGTCGATGCCGTCGCCCGGGAACAGCATGCGGTAGTCGGTACCGAAGAGGCCGCCCTTGTGCACCGTGGTGATGTCGAGCCAGTCGCCATCCGGCTCGAAGGCGTATTGGATTTCCGGCGCGTGGATGCCGACGTTGTTGTTGTGGTCGACCCGGCTCAAAGGATGGACCCGGTTGGGGCGCAGCGGGATCGACTGCGTCGTCTCCGCCGTCGCCCGGCGCAGGGCCGCTTCCAGGGCGACGAAGCCGCCCTCGACCCGGGCCTCGTTGCCGGCCTTCACGTAATAGCGCGGCAAGCCCGTATCGGCGCACATCGGCCGCTGGTCGTCCTCGGCCGCCTCCCAGTTCTCCAGCATCGATTGCAGGACGAAGCGGCCGAGCTCGCTCGTCTCCTCCTCGACCATGACCTTGATGCCGTCCTTGTAGTCGCGGGGAATCTGAATCGAGGCGCGGCGCATGATCTCCGCCGCCGCGCCCTCGACCCGGTCAATGGCAATGATATCGCTCATTCTCCACCCTCTCTCTTCGTCATTCGGCGACCATTTCTTCCGGGATCAGGCTCTCCCCCGGGCGCACCCGCGTGAATGCGACCGGCACGCTCTCGGTTTCGAGGCCGCCCGCCGCCAAGCATACCCGCGTATAGGCCGACGTCTCCAACGCGCCTTCCTCCGGGAAGTCCTCGCGAAAATGCGCGCCCCGGGAATTCTCCCGTGCCAGTGCCGCGGCGACGATGGCGCCGGAGACCTCGAGTTGCGAGTCCAGGTTCAGCCAGTCGTGCCAGGTGAGGTTGAAGGCCGGGTTCTGGTCGCCGAGGCCGCTCGCCTCCAGCCGGCCGCGCAGCTCGGCCAGGCCGGCCGCCGCCCGCGCCAGGCTGTCCGCGTCGCGGATTATACCCGCCTCGTCCCACATCAGATCCAGCAGGCCGAGGCGGATCTCGTTCAGGTCGCCGGCCGGCTGGCCGAAGGGGTAGAGCACCCGTTCCGCCGCCGCCGCCAACGCCGCCTCGTCCGTCGCGGTGCGTGCGCCGTCTTCGCCCCGCAGCGCCGCCGCCATCACCTCGCCGGCGATGCCGCCATAGACCGTGGAATTGGCGACCCCGTTGCCGCCCAGGCGGTTGGAGCCATGCACCCCGCCCGCGTCCTCGCCCGCGCAATAGAGGCCCGCGAGGCCGGTTTCGCAGTCGAGGCCGACTTCGATGCCGCCCATCATGTAATGCGCCGTCGGCACCACCTCGACCAGGCCGGCGGCGAGATCGAAGCCGACGTCGGCACAACGCTCGACCATGCCCTTGAACTGCCGGCGCACGTCCGCCGGGTCCAGTGGCTTCATCGAGATGTAGACGCCGCCCGCCGGCGTGGTGTGGCCCCGGCGTATCTGGTCGTAGATCGCCCGGGAGACGAGATCGCGGGTCGCCCGCTCAGCCCGCGGATCGTAGTCGAGCATGAAGCGTTCTTCCGCCCCGTTCAGCAGATGGCCGCCGGAACCACGCAAGCCTTCCTCCAGCACCGTGCCGGTCAGCCGCGTGTCCTCGCCGGCCAGCAGGCCGGTCGGGTGGAACTGCACCATCTCCATGTCCCGCAGGGGCAAGCCGGCGCGCAACGCCATCGCCATGCCGTCGCAGGCCTTGTCGCCCGACGGCGTGTGATAGCGGTACATGGTCGGCCCGCCGCCGGTCGCCAGCAGCACTGCGCGGGCCTCGACATAGCGGAGCGCCCCGCTCGCCATCTCGACCAGCAGCACGCCGGCAATGCGGGCGCCGTCCGCGCTCGGCACGAGGCTTACCGCGCGATGCTCCTCCAGCCGGCGGATCGGGCGGGCCAGCGTCTGTTCCATCAGCCGGTTGATGATCTCGATCCCGGTCTGGTCGCCCTTGTGGATGGTGCGGTCGAAGGTCTGCCCGGCGAAGGGCTTGCCATGCACGCTGCCGTCGGGATTGCGGTCGAAGAAACAGCCGTGCTGGTTTTCCAGCTCCAGCACCCGGGCGGGCGCGCTGGTCACCAGACGCCAGGCCAGGTCCTGGTTCGGCAGCCAGGAGCCGCCGCGGATGGTGTCCATGAAATGCCGCTCGATCGAGTCGCGCGGATCGATCGCCACGTTGTAGCCGCCCTGCACCATGCGGGTACAACCGCACTTGCCCATCAGCCCCTTCACCGCGAGCGTGATGTCGAGGGTGGAATCGGCATCGAAGGCATGCAGTGCTGCGAGCAGGCCGGCCCCGCCGGTGCCGAGGATCAGAATATCGGTCTGCAGCCGTTCCATCAGAAGGCCCCCACCAGAAAGAGCAACCCGACGGCAAGCGATAGCCCGCCGCCCGCCGCGATCAAGCGGCCCTGCCAGTCGCGCCAGGGCAGGAATTCGATCATCAACAGCCGCAGGCCGCCCACTAAATGCAGGGTCAGCAGCACGACCAGCCCTGCTTCGGCGAGCTTGACCAGGGGCGAGTCCGTCCAGCGCAGGAAGCCGTCGAGCCGGGCTTCGGACTCGATCGCCAAGCCCAGAACCCAGAAATGCGCCGGCAGGAAGAGCGCGAGCAGCACACCACTCACCCGTTGGGTCAGGCTCGCCCAATAGCCGGCATCCTCGCGCCCGCGCATCAGAGCACCAGCCCGGCGACGGCCCGCCCGCCCATGACCAGCAGCACCAGGCCAAGCACGACGCCGATCGCCGTCGCCGGCCCGTTCGAGAGGCGCGCGTGTTCCGCCACGAAGCTGCGCACGCCGAGGCCGGCATGCAAAGCCGCCGCGGCGACGAAGAGGAAGTAGAAGCCACCCCAGAACACGCTGCCCCGGGTGCGGGCGACGATCTCGGCCGCGTCGAGGCCGCCCTGGACGGCAATGACGATGGTGACCAGATGGGCGACGATCAGCGGCGCCAGCAGCGCGCCGCTCGCCCGGTGCGCGAGCCACAGCCAGACGTCGAGCCGAGCGCTCACAACTCGCCCTTGAGGGCGGCGGCGGTGACCCGGCGCTTCAGCCCGGCGATGGCCTCCGTCGGGTTCAGGCCCTTGGGACAATATTGCGCGCAGCGCTGTCGGGTGTGGCAGGCGAGGCAGCCGCCCTCGGCGACCTGGGCCAGGCGGGCGGGCCCGCCGGCATCGCGCGCGTCGTTCACCAGGGTCCAGGCCCGGTTCAGCGCGGCGGGTCCGACATAGTCGTCCCGCATCCGCACCACGTCGCAGGCGGCGTAGCAGACCCCGCAGTTGATGCATTCGATCCCGGCGTCGACCGCCCGGCGCGCCGGATCGTCATGCGTGATAGTGGAGAAGGCCTCGGCCGGCGTCTCGCCCGCCTCGAAGCGGCCGCCGGCCTTGCGCCATTTCTCGAAGAACGGCGTCATGTCGGCCACCAGGTCGCGGATCACCGGCAGGTTGGTGAGCGGCGCCAGCGTCACCGCCCCCTTGTCGACGACGTCGGCGACCAGGGTCCGGCAGGTCCAGCGCGGCCGGCCCGACACCGTCATGGCGCAGGAGCCGCACATGCCGACCCGGCAGGCGAAGCGGTAGGCGAGACTGGGATCGTGGCGGCGCTGCACCTCGGTCACCAGATCGAGCACCGTCTGGTCGTGGCGATAGCCGAGCCGGAACTCCTGGAAGTGCCCCTCGGTGCCGCCGCGCCAGATCCGCGCCGTGACCTCGCCGCTTGCCATCACATGCACCGCCGGCAGCGGACCTTGGCGAAGATCTCGTCCCAGTCGCCGTCCGTCGCCGCATAGTCGAGCAGACAGCGCAACGCCTTGGAAGCGTCGGGGAGCTGATAACGCTCGGCGATGGTTTCCAGCATCTGGTGTGCGTCCGCGTTGACCTCGTAGGCCAGCTTGACTTTGCCGCCCGCCATCGTCTCTCTTCCCTCACCGTGACCGGGTTCGGGCGGCACCATAACGCCGTGATCCCGGGCCGACCAGGGGATGGAGAACGACATGGGCGAAATCGTCCTGCTGACCGGCGCCTCGGCGGGGATCGGGGCGGAGACGGCGCGCCAACTGGTCGCCGGCGGTCGCCGCGTGATCGGCGCGGCGCGGCGGGCGGACCGGCTGGATGCTCTGCGTGCCGAGCTGGGCGAGGCCTTCCTGCCCGTCACCCTGGACGTGAACGACGGCCCGGCCACCGCCCGGCTGGTCGACGATCTGCCGGCCGAATGGCGCGACATCGACGTGCTGATCAACAACGCCGGCGCCGACGTCGGCGGCCGCGCGCGCTTCGACGAGGGCGACGTCGAAGACTGGGTGGCGACGATCGAAGTCAACGTGAACGGCGTCATCCGGGTGACCCGGGCCGTGGTCCCCGGCATGCTGGCCCGCGGGCGCGGCCAGATCGTTATCGTCTCCTCGCTTTCGGCCGTCGAGCCCTTCGCCGACGACGGCGCCTATATCGCCGCCAAGGCGGGCGCGCACGGCCTCGCCCGGGCGCTGCGCCACGACTACGCGGCAACGCCGTTGAAGGTGACGGAAATCCTTCCCGGCACGGCGCGCAGCGAGTTCGCCGCGACCCGCTGGCGCGGCGATACCGCCCAGGCGGACGCGTTCTACGACGCCTTCCCCTCGCTGCTGAACGTCGAAAGCATCGCCCGCGCGATCGTCTTCTCCCTCGACCAGCCGGAGAACGTGACGATCGCCGAAATCCGCATGGCGCCGACCCGGCGATGACGGGCATGAAGTACTTCGAGGATGCAACCGTCGGTGAGATCTTCGAATCGCCGCGCGCCATTGAAATGGCCCCCGAGGCGATCAAGGCCTTCGCCGGGGAGTGGGATCCGCAGCGCTATCACATCGACGACGACGCGGCGGCGGCCTCGTTCGCCGGTGGCCTGACGGCCTCCGCCCTGCACACGCTGGCCGTCGGCCAGAAGCTCGCGCACGAATCCGGCTTCTTCGAGATCGAGCCGATCGTCGGGCTGGCGCTCGGCGACCTGGAGATCCTGAAGCCCGTGATGGCGGGCGACCGGCTGCGCACCCGGGTGACCATCACCGCCATGCGCGCCTCGCGCAGCCGTCCCGCCCAAGGCATCGTCGAGAACCTGACCGAAGTGATCAACCAGAACGACGAGGTCGTGCTGCAGTATCGGTTGAGCGAGCTGGTCCGCCGGCGGCCCGACGATACGAGCTGATCCCACCCGCCCTTCCCTTCCCACCCTGCAAGGAATTCCCGATGAACTTCGGCAAACTGCTCGTCGCCAATCGCGGCGAGATCGCGATCCGCATCTGCCGCGCCGCCGCCGAGCTGGCGCTGCCCACCATCGCCGTCCATCCGGCCGACGACACCGCCAGCCTGCACGCCCGCATGGCCGACGAGGTACGCGAGCTGCCGGGACGCGGCGTCGCCGCCTATCTCGACGGCGAGGCGATCATCGCCGCCGCCCTGGCCGCGGGCGCCGACGCGATCCATCCGGGCTATGGCTTCCTGGCGGAGAACGCCGATTTCGCCGAGCAATGCCAGGCCGCCGGCATCACCTTCGTCGGCCCGCGCGCGGAGACCTTGCGCCTGTTCGGCGACAAGCACGCCGCCCGTGCCCTGGCGGCGGCGGAAGGGGTGGCGGTGCTGCCCGGCACCGCCGCGCCGAGCGACCTCGAAGCCATCCGCGCCTTCCTCGGCGAGCATGGCGCCATCATGATCAAGGCGGTCGCCGGCGGCGGCGGGCGCGGCATGCGCCCAGTCACCGACGCGGCGGCCCTCGACGAGGCTTATGCGCGCTGTCGCTCCGAGGCCGAGGGCGCGTTCGGCAACGGCGCGCTCTATGCCGAGAAGCTGCTCCGCAGGGCGCGCCATATCGAGGTGCAGATCCTGGGCGACGGCCGCGATGTCGGCCATGTCTGGGAACGCGACTGCACCCTGCAACGCCGCCGCCAGAAGATCGTCGAGATCGCGCCGGCCCCGAACCTGGCGGCCGCCACCCGCGAGGCCCTGCTGGCCGATGCACTGACGCTCGGCCGGACGGCCGGCTATTCGGGCCTCGGCACGATCGAATTCCTGCTCGACACGGAGAGCGGCGCACACGTCTTCATCGAGGCCAACCCCCGCCTTCAGGTCGAACACACGGTAACGGAAGAGGTAACGGGCCTGGACCTGGTCGCCCTGCAGCTTCGCGTCGCCGGCGGTGCCAGGCTCGGCGAGCTCGGCCTGGGCGAGCCGGCCCGCCGCGCCCGCGCGGCATGGCGATGCAGTTGCGTCTGAACACCGAGAGCATGACGGCCGAGGGCGAGGCGCGGCCGGGCGGCGGCACCCTCACCGCCTATGAAATGCCGGCGGGACGCGGCGTCCGGGTCGATGGCTACGGCTATGTCGGCTACGCCACCAATCCGGCCTACGATTCCCTGCTCGCCAAGTTGATTGTCCATAGCGACGGCGGTCTGGCGGAGGTCCTAGCCAAGGGCCGGCGCGCGCTTTCCGAGCTGCACGTCGCGGGCGCGCCGACCAACGCCGATTTTCTGGCCGCCCTGCTGGAGAACGACGCGGTGCGCGCCGGTACGGTCGACACCGGTTTCGTCGAGACGGCGGCGGCGGACATCGTCGCCGGTCTGGCGAGCGCCGGGCCGGAGGCGACGACGCCGGCGGCGCATGCCGGCGCCAAGGTCGATACGGTCGATCCCCTGGCCGTGCTGGCCTACGGCCAGGCGGAGCGGGGTGCAACCTCCGGCAGGCGGGAAATGGACGAAGACCCGGGCGATGGCCTGCTGGCGGTCCGCGTGCCCTTGCAGGGAACGGTGGTCGACGTCTCCGTCGCCGTCGGCGACCAGGTCGCCCGGGGCGCCGAGGTCGCGGTGCTGGAAGCGATGAAGATGGAACATATCGTGACGGCGGAGGCGGCGGGCACCGTCACCCGGATCCAGGCGGGCCCGGGCGACACGCTCTGGGAAGGCCAGGTGCTGGCGGTGTTAAGCCCGTCCGACACGGACGACGCGGTCGGCACCGAGGAGGAGGAGGTCGACCTCGACGCCATCCGTCCCGACCTCGCCGAGGTGCTGGCCCGGCGGGCCTTGACGCGGGACGAGAACCGGCCGCACGCGGTCGAACGGCGGCGCAAGACCAATCATCGCACGGCACGGGAAAACGTCGACCAGCTGGTCGATCCCGGCAGCTTCGTCGAATACGGCCCGCTGGTGCTGGCCGCCCAGCGTCAGCGCCGCGATTTCGACGATCTGCTGCAGCGCAGCCCGGCGGACGGCCTGGTCACCGGCATCGGCCGGGTCAACGGCGCGCTGTTCGAGGATCCAGCGGCGCGAGCAGCGATCATGGCCTACGACTACACGGTTTTCGCCGGTACCCAGGGCGTGCACAACCACTGGAAGACCGACCGGATCCTGGATGTGGCGGAGCGCGGGCGCATGCCGCTGGTGCTGTTCGGCGAGGGCGGCGGCGGCCGGCCGGGGGAGAGCGACTATGGCGGCTTCGTCGGCCAGAACACCTTCCATCACTTCGGCCGCCTCTCCGGCCTGGTGCCGATCGTCGGCATCGTCGCGGGCCGTTGCTTCGCCGGCAACGCGGCGCTGATGGGCTGCTGCGACGTCATCATCGCCACGGCCGACACCAACCTCGGCATGGGCGGCCCGGCGATGGTCGAGGGCGGCGGCCTCGGCGTCTTCACGCCGGAGGAGATCGGCCCCATGGCCGACCAGGTGCCGAACGGCGTGGTCGACATCCCCGTCGCGGACGAGGTCGAGGCGGTCGAGGTGGCGAAGCGCTACCTCGCCTATTTCCAGGGCCCGCTCGCCGCGTGGACCGCGCCCGACCAACGCGCGATGCGCCACCTGGTGCCGGAGAACCGGCTGCGGGTCTACCAGATCCGGCGGGTGATCGAGACTTTGGCGGACGAGGACAGCGTGCTGGAGTTGCGCGAAGGCTTCGGGCGCACCATGGTCACCAGCCTCGCCCGCATCGAGGGCCGCGCCATCGGCATCATCGCCAACGACCCCTATTACCTCGGCGGCGCCATCGACAGCGACGGGGCGGACAAGGCGGCGCGGTTCATGCAGCTCTGCGATGCCTTCGACATCCCGATCCTGCATTTCTGCGATACGCCCGGCATCATGGTCGGCCCGGAGGTGGAGAAGACGGCGCTGGTCCGCCACGCGGCGCGCATGTTCGTCACCGGCAACAATCTCTCCGTGCCTTATTTCACGGTGATCCTGCGCAAGGCCTACGGCCTCGGCGCCATCGCCATGGCCGGCGGCAACTTCGACGCGCCCTATTTCACCGTCTCCTGGCCGACCGGCGAATTCGGCCCCATGGGCCTCGAAGGCCAGGTCAAACTCGGCTACCGCGCGGAACTGGAAGCGATAGAGGACCCGGAGAAGCGGCGCGAATACTACGAGGCGATGGTCGAGAAGTCCTACGTCGAGGGCAAGGCGCTCGCCCGGACCACCAGCTTCAACATCGACGACGCCATCGATCCGGCCGAAACCCGCACCTGGCTGACGTCACTGCTGGCCTCGATCCGCCCGCCGGTACCGCGCGAGGGCAAAAAGCGACCGATGATCGATGCGTGGTGAGGGGCGGCGACGCCTTGAAGTTTCTCGCTGACGTCTAATATCTGCCCATTATACCAGTCGACATTGATGTCAACTCGCGGTTGGATTCCCTTGCTGGCTGATTTCTGACTCAATTGTGGTGATTCGGAAGAGGGGGATCACCATGGGTCGGGGTATTGCCTTGCGCGAGGATTTCGATGCGGCGGCGTTGCGACGTCTGGCCAAGGGATCGAGGGATGCTAAACAGATCCGGCGCTTGCTTTCGCTTGCTGTGATCTACGAGGGCGGGAGTCGGACGGAGGCCGCGCGGACGGGGGACGTCGGCCTTCAGGTGATCCGTGACTGGGTGCTGCGTTTCAACGCGGAGGGCCCGGCCGGCCTGATCGACCGCAAGGCGCCGGGCGCGGCGAAGAAACTGGACCCGGCGCAACGGGACGCCTTGGCGGCCCGGGTGGAAGCGGGACCGGATCCGGCGCGCGACGGCGTCATGCGCTGGCGGCTAGCGGATCTGGTCGACTGGATCGGCGAGAGCTTCGCGATCACGCTCGACCAGCGGACGGTGAGCCGGGAGCTGAAGGCGATGGGCTTCGCCAGGATGACGATGCGGCCGCGCCATCACGCCCAGGAGCCGGGGGTGATTGAGGACTTCAAAAAAAATTCCCCGAGCTGGTCGCGCGGGCTCGCAAAGCACTCCCCGACGGCACCGGGATAGAGATCTGGTGGCAGGATGAAACCCGCGTCGGACAGAAGAACAAGCATGCCCGGCGCTGGGCCCGGCGCGGCACACGGCCACGCACCCCGCACGATCAGCGCACCAAGTCGGCCTATATCTTCGGCGCCATCTGCCCCGAGCGCGGCACCGGCGCCGCCATCGTCCAGCAACGCTGCAACACCGCCGCCATGCAGCAGCATCTGGAGGAAATCTCCGTCCAGGTTCAACCCGGAGCCCATGCCTTGATGCTGCTCGACCGGGCCGGCTGGCACACCACGAAACGGCTCGACGTCCCGGCCAACATAACCCTCCTGCCGCTGCCGCCGAGATCGCCCGAACTCAATCCTGCCGAGAACGTCTGGCAGTACATCCGAAACAACTGGCTCTCCGACATCGTCTTCGAAGACCAGGACGACATCACCGATCATTGCTGCAAGGCCTGGAACAACCTCATCGCACAGCCGGACAGAATCAAATCCATCGGACGAAGATCATGGGCCATCGGGTTCTGATCATTGTCGATTGGTATTAGCCGCACTTTCACTGGACAATTTGCGGATTTCTGCAAATATTGCCGTGAAACGCGAAGTACTTGACATTTGGGACGAACGCGATGCTCTTGCGATTCTCCGCCTGCAACCATCTCTCGATCCGAGACGAGGGCGAAATCTCCCTCGTCAGTTCGAGTCTGCGGGACGATCCATCGGGCCTGATAGCCTCCAGCGTCTCGCCAACGGGGTATGTATTGCCTGTGGCGATTATTTATGGCGCGAACGCATCGGGGAAGAGCAATTATCTCCATGCTTTAGATTTTGCCCGGTCTTGCATTGATACCTCTCACAGGCAGGGTGAGCCTGGGGGTGGGGTGCCTCGCCATCCGTTCGCGCTTGGCAAATCCCATGCTGCCAAGCCATCGACGTATGAAATCGATTTTTCGATTGAATCCGTCAGGTATGGCTATGGCTTCAGTACTGATGCGGATGCATTCACGTCGGAATGGCTCTATATGTATCCAAAGAATCGTCGCGTCACTCTATTTGAAAGAGAGGGTCAATCCTTCAAGTTTGGCCGATCCTTGAGTGGCAGGAATCGAGCCATTTCCGAGTTTACACGAAACAACAGTTTGTTTCTTTCGGCGGCATCGCAGAATGACCACAAAATACTAAAACGAACTTCGAAACACTTGTTATCAATGCGCATCGATACACGGCATGCCGTGGAGGGGGCAGCTCTTTCCCGATCCATGTCCAACGATGACCCGGATCCCCGCGTCATCACCTTTCTTTCTCGCATCGGTACGGGCGTTAAAGGTTTTCGATACAATGAGAAAGACCTGACTGAAATGGAAGAAAATGTCGGCAGAAACCTCATACTCAGGATTGGGGACAATCAGGATAGGGTCCAATTCCGTAATTCTCTGAATTTCCTTGTGGATCGCACAATACAACTCGCACACCAAAGTGATGATGGAGAATCTGTATTCTTCGAACTTGAACGCGAAAGCGCCGGGACGAGGAGGTTATTGAATCTACTCAGCAAAGTGTTTCATGCACTCGATGAAGGAACGGTCCTTCTGGTCGACGAGCTCGATGCAAGCCTGCACACACAGGCCTGCGAGGCGGTGATCGCATTATTTTCATCGCCTGATACAAACCCTCATGGCGCTCAACTGATTGCAACCACGCATGATACGAACCTGCTTCGCTCGCCATTTCTACGCCGTGATCAGATTTGGTTCACCGAGAAGGACAATACGGGCGCAACTCATATCTACCCCTTGACTGATATACGAACGAGAAAGGACGACAATATCGAAAAGGGATATCTGCAAGGGAGATATGGGGCCGTGCCGTTCTCCGGGCCAATATCCGATATCCTGTCGGACCTTTAGGCCATGGCGAGGAACAAAGGGCGCGACCTGCGACGTGCACGCCCTAGCCGGGAACCAAAACGCAAATACACCCTGTTTTGTGAAGGCATGAACACCGAGCCGGCATATTTCCGCGCGCTTGGGCGCAGCCTTGCCAATTCACTGATCGTCATCGAAACGGTTCCGGGGGTTGGCGTGCCGATGACGATTGCAAAGCAGGCCGTCGAATATGCGACTGAAAACGGCCTGCGTCCGAGGAGCCGGAAAAAGAAGGACTCTTTCGAGGAAGGGGACGAGGTATGGGCCGTTTTCGACCGTGATGATCATCCCCTCTACCGCGAAGCGATACAGAACTGTGAAAGCTCGAATGTAGGCGTCGCCTACTCAAATCCGTGTTTTGAGCTCTGGCTGATCTTGCATGAGGTCGACTTCGATGCCCCCGACGGCCGCCGGGATCTTCAAAAGAGGTTCGGCTTGCTGCGCCCCGAATACGATCCCGATGCCGGGAAGACCCCAGACTGCGACGATCTGGTCACGAGAGTTGCCATCGCCGAAGAGCGGGCAGAGCGACAATTGGCGCGCCGCGTCGAAGAGGGAAATGCGAGTGGCCCGCCTTCAACGACGGTTGGGACCCTGACGCGGCGTATTCGGACGTTTTCCGAGGACGCCTGAAACCTGGCCAGCTTACGACTCGGCCTTTGGAAGCACGACCGGCGTCCAGTTCCGCTTCCGCCGCGCCAGCCGATCGTCGACGCTCTCGCCGTCGAAGTCGGCTGGCGACATGTCGAGGTCGGCCGCGTCGACGTCCTCGAAGGTTTTCACGTTGACCACCGCGTAGAGGTCGCCGTCGTGCGCGCTGGTGACGATCGGGGCGACGCCGCAGGTGCGGCAGACGTGAAAATCCGCCGTGGCCGTGCCGAAGCGGTAGCGGTTGAGCTGTGCCTCGTCCGTGACGTCGAGGCGGACGGCGCCGTCGGGGTGGGAGGTCCAGACGGCGCCGTGTTTCTGGCAGAAGGCGCAGCCGCAGGCGCGCACCGGGATCGTCGGGCCGCCCGGCCAGGTGAAGACGAAGCCGATGTTGCCGCAATGGCAGCCGCCGTGGATCTCGCGCGGTTCGGCCAAGGCGTTCACCCGCGCCGGAAGGGCACGCCGCCGGTCGCGGGGCCGCGCAGGTCGCGGGCCTCCGCCCAGGTTTCGGGGTCGCAGATCAGGTCCGAAAGCGCGTCGCCTGCCGCCTCCAGCAGCTTTTCGCCCTTTTCCGCCGTGGCCTTGGCGGGATCGCCGATGGTGCCGTTGTGGGTGATCTGCGCGAGGTTGTGCCAGCGGAAGGCGCTCTCCCCCTTGGAAAGGAACCAGCCCTCCTCGCCGCCGCGGGCACCGGCGAGGTCGGAATCGTCGACCAGGTGCGGGACCAGGGCCAGCATCATCGAGGTCTCGGCCTCGCAAGCGTGCTGCACGTTGTCCTGGTCCTCCAGCAGGGGGGCGAAGCGTTTCGCCGCCTCGTGCCAATAGGTCGCGGCGACGACCATGGCGCCGAACTCCAGGTGCAGCTCCTGGGCGATGGTCTGGCAGGCGATGTGGTTGCCGCCATGGCCGTTGACGATGAGGATCTTGGAAAAGCCGTGCCGGGCGACGGAGCGGGCGATGCCGCGCAGCACCTGATGGAAGGCGTCGAACTCCAGCGTGACGGTGCCGCCGAAGACCATGTGATGTTCGGAAAGCCCGTGCCAGACCACCGGCAGGGTGAGGGCGGGCCGCGTGGCACTGGCCTTGCGCGCCGCCCGCACCGACACCTCGCCTGCCAGCCGGGTGTCGACCTGCACCGGCAGGTGCGGCCCGTGCTGCTCGATCGCGCCAACCGGCAACAACACCACCGCGTCCTCGTCCGCCAGACGGCGCAGCTCGTGCGCCTTCAGATTGGCCCATTCGACTTCGGTCATGGCGCTTCTTCGCCCTCCCTCGAAACTCCGGGACGGCCAGCCTGCGCCATCCGCGGGCCTCAGAGCAAATCCCTGAGCATCGCTACCAGCGGCACGTCGGCCGGCGGCATCGGCAGCCCGGCCATCTTCAGGGGCCGGACCCAGCGGATCGCCTGATCCTCGCGCGGCCGCGCGCGGCCCTCCCAGCGCCGGCAGACATAGAGCGGCATCAACAGGTGAAAATCCTCGTAGGCGTGGCTGGCGAAGGTCAGCGGCGCCAGGCAGGCGACGGTGACGTCGAGGTCCAGCTCCTCCTTCAGCTCGCGGATCAGGCAGGCCTCCGGCGTCTCGCCCGCCTCGACCTTGCCGCCCGGGAATTCCCACAGGCCGGCCATCGCCTTGCCCTCGGGACGGCGCTGCATCAACACCCGGCCGTCGATGTCGACCAGTGCCGCGGCGGCGACCAGCACCACCCGCGTTTCGCCCCCCGCCATCAGGAACGATAGTCGGCGTTGATCGAGATGTAGCCGTGCGTGAGGTCGCAGGTCCAGATCGTCGCCTTTCCGCGGCCGACGCCGACGTCGACCTCGATTGTGATCTCGTCGCCCTTCATGTGCGGCACGATGTCGGCCTCGCGGTAATCGGGATGGACATAGCCCTCGTCGGCGACCAGCACGCCGCCGATGCGGATCGCCAGGCGGTCGCGGTCCGCCCGTTCCGCCGACTTGCCGACGGCCATGACGATGCGGCCCCAGTTCGCGTCCTCCCCGGCAATCGCGGTCTTGACGAGCGGCGAGTTGCCGATGGCGAGCGCGATGCGCTTGGCGGACTTGGCCGAGGCGGCGCCGGTGACGGCGACTTCGATCAGCTTCGTCGCGCCTTCGCCGTCGCGCACGATCTGGCGGGCGAGGTCGCCCATCACCATTTCCAGCTTGGCCTTGAAATCGGCGAGGCGGCGGTCGCCGGCCTTCTCGATGCCCTTGCCCGCCTTCGCCGCCCCGGTCGCGAACAGCAGGACCGTATCGCTGGTCGAGGTGTCGCTGTCGACGGTGATGGCGTTGAAGCTACGCTCGTTGATCG
Organism: uncultured Alphaproteobacteria bacterium; assembly: GCA_951812805.1. Classification (GTDB taxonomy): domain Bacteria; phylum Pseudomonadota; class Alphaproteobacteria; genus JASLMY01. Next base: position 169,287 of record CATOSZ010000009.1, read on the forward strand.
GCTTCAGGAGGCCGCGCAGCACGTCGGCCGGCAGTGCCGCGTCGGTGAAGATGAAGGACAGCATGGTCGCCATGTCCGGCGCGATCATGCCGCTGCCCTTGGCGATGCCGGCGATGGCGACCGGTTTGCCGTCGATCATCGCCGTAGCGCCCGCCGCCTTGGCGAAGGTATCGGTGGTGCGGATCGCGTCGGCCGCGGCACGCCAGGCATTCGGCTTCAAGGCCTTGGCGAGGCGCGGCAACGCCTTGACCACGGCGGCGGGCTCCAGCCGTTCACCGATGACACCGGTGGACGCGACCATGACCTGGCCGCGCGGACAGCCAAGCGTCTCGGCGACCCCGGCCGCCGCCGCCGTTACGGCCTGGATGCCGGCACGGCCGGTGAAGACGTTGGCGTTGCCGGCATTCACCAGCAGCGCACGGGCCCGGCCCTTGGGCAGCTGCTTGCGGCACCAGTCGACCGGGGCGCCGGGCATGCTGCTTTGCGTCAGTACACCGGCGACGCGGGTCCCGGCGGCGAGGCGGGCCAACAGCATGTCGGGCCGGCCCTTGTAGCGCAGGCCGGCGGCGACGGTCGCGAGTTCCACACCGGCGACGTCGGGCAGCTCGGGAAAGCCGGCGGGCGCCAGCGGTGAGACGGCGGTATCGGTCATCGGGCGGCTCCTCGCGGCCGGAAAAAAGAACGGGTGGGACGGTTCAACGCAGCAGGTCGCCCAGATGCCGGCGCAGGCTCTGCTCCATCTCGGCATCGAAGGCGTCGACCAGCTCGCGGGTGAAGTCGTAATAGGCGTCGTCGCGCTGGTTGATGGTGAGGTCTTCCAGCAGGGTGCGCCGCCCCGTCACCGTGGCGAGCGCGAAGGGCGAGCCGACCAGCCCCTCGTCGCCGACGATCAGGCGGGCCTGGATCTCGGCGGTCAGTTCGTGCGCCTCCTCCCGCGTCAACAGACCGCCTATCGTGGACTTGGTCGGCAGGCGCCGGACCTTCACCGACGCCACCTCGATGATCATGCGCGCGGCCCCGGCCCGGCCCACCGCCTTCAACCGGTCGCGGCCCCAGCTCGCGAGACCTTCGGCCGGGGTCACGGGAAACTCGTGCTCGACGTTGGGACGGGTGAGCGGCGGCTCGTAGCGCTCCTCGATCAAGATCTCGCGCACGTCGAGCGCAAGCGGCGCCTTGTGGCTATAGCTGAGATCCGGATACTGGGGGGCGGCGGGCGGCGAGACACAGGCCGCCAGCGCGAGCAACAGGGCACCGACAATCGCCATCGCACGCAGGGGCATTTTCGAGGCATCCTTCGCATTCGATTCGCCCGCCAGGAATAGACATCGACGGAGGCGATTTCAACCTCGCCGATACCGCGGGGCCAAACCGGGGACCGCACCATGACGACGATAGACTATCTTTTCGACGGCCCGGCGACGGCACCGCTGACGCTGGCGCTCGCCCATGGCGCAGGCGCGCCGATGGACAGCCCCTTCATGACCTGGTTCGCCGCGCGCATCGCCGCCGAGGCAGGCGTCCGCGTCGCCCGCTTCGAGTTTCCCTACATGACGCGCCGGCGGGCGGAGGGAACGAAGCGCCCACCGGACCGCCAGCCAGTGCTGCTGGAGACCTGGGCCCGGGTCGCCGCCGAGCTGGACCCGGCCCGGCTGGTGATCGGCGGCAAGTCGATGGGCGGCCGCATGGCGAGCCTGGCAGCCGACGAGCTCGGCGTGCGCGGCCTGGTCTGCCTCGGCTATCCCTTCCACCCGCCGGGCAAGCCGGAGAAGCCGCGCACCGCCCACCTCGGCTGCCTGCGCACGCCGGGCCTGATCCTGCAAGGCACCCGCGATCCCATGGGGCCGGCGGCGACGGTCGCGGGCTACGACCTTTCACCGGCGCTCCGCGTCCATTGGCTGGCCGACGGCAATCACGACCTGGTGCCGCGCAAGGCCTCGGGCCGCACGGGCGAGGACAACTGGCGCGAGGCGGCGGCGGAAATCGCCCGCTTCCTGGTCGATCCGCGGTTGACAGACCCCGGGACACAGGCCAAGTGACGGCGAGGCAACCAGGAGTGCACCGCATGACATCCGAGGCGAACGTGACGCGGCGACGCCACATGGCGCAATGGGGGGCCTTCGAAGCCGTCGTCGAAAACGGCCGGTTCGTCGCCGCCGAACCCTTCGCCGACGATCCGGAGCCTTCGGACATTCTCCAAGCGATGCCGGAATCGGTCTATCACCGCAGCCGCATCGACCGTCCCCACGTGCGCCAAGGCTTCCTCGAGCGCGGCCCCGACTCGCGGGCCGGCCGCGGGGCGGATCCCTACGTGCCGGTCTCCTGGGATCGCGCGCTGGACCTGGTCGCCGACGAACTCGCCCGCGTCAAGGCGGCGCACGGCAACGAGGCGATCTTCGCCGGCTCCTACGGCTGGGCCAGCGCCGGACAGCTGCATCATTCGAAGACGGTGCTGCAACGCTTCATGGGCTTCCACGGCGGCTATGTCGGACAGATGGGTAGCTATTCCGTCGCCGCCGCGCTCGCCATCGTGCCGCACGTCACCGGCGACGCGGCGGCGACGGCCGGGCCGATCACCTCCTGGGAGAGCATCATCGCCGAATGCGGCCTCGTCGTCGCCTTCGGCGGCCTGCCGATGCGGAACGACCAAGTCGGCACCCGCGGCGTCGGCGAGCATCGCCTGGGCGGCTATCTCGCCCGCGCGCACGCGGCCGGCTGCCGTTTCGTCAACGTCTCACCGGTCCGCGCCGACATGAGCGAGACGGTCGAGCCGGAATGGCTGGCGATCCGGCCCAATACGGATACGGCGCTGATGCTCGGCCTCGCCCACACGCTGGCGAGCGAGGGGCTGGCGGACCGGGATTTTCTCGCCAGCCATTGCCACGGCTACGACCGTTTCGAGGCCTACCTGCTGGGGCGCAACGACGGTCAGCCCAAGGACGCCGCATGGGCCGCCGCCCTCACCGGCCTCGAGGCGCCGGCGATCCGCGACCTCGCCCGGCGCATGGCGGCGACGCGGACCATGGTGACCGCGAGCTGGTCGCTCCAGCGCGGCGATCACGGCGAGCAGCCGTTCTGGATGCTGATCACGCTCGCCGCGATGCTGGGGCAGATCGGCCTGCCGGGCGGCGGCTTCGGTCTCGGCTACGGTTCGATCGCCGGCATGGGCGGAGTGCGGCGCCCGGTCGGCCTGCCGACCCTGCCGCGTCCGGAAAACCAGGTGCGCAACTCGATCCCCGTCGCGCGGATCGCCGACATGTTGCTGGATCCGGGCGGCGCCTACGACTTCAACGGCGCCGCACGGCGCTATCCCGACATCCGTCTGGTCTACTGGTGCGGCGGCAATCCGTTCCACCACCACCAGGACCTCAATCGCCTGGTCGAGGCCTGGCGCCGGCCCGAGACGATCGTGGTGCACGAGCCCTGGTGGACCGCGACGGCGCGCCATGCCGACATCGTGCTGCCGGCCACCACCAGCCTCGAGCGCAACGACGTCGGCGGCGGCCAGCGTGATCGCTATCTCTTCGCCATGCAGCAGGCGATTGAGCCGGTGGGCGAGGCGCGCAACGATTTCGACATCTTCGCCGGCCTCGCGGAACGGCTGGGTTTCGCCGAGGCCTACGACGAAGGCCGCGACGAGATGGGCTGGATCGAGCATCTCTACGAGGTAACGCGCCAGCAGGCCGCCGGCGCCGGAGTCAGCTGGCCCGACTTCGAGACCTTCTGGCGAACCGGCCATACCGAAAGCCCGGAGGCGGAGACGCCGCATGTGCTGTTTGCCGCGTTCCGCGCCGATCCCGAGGCGCATCCCCTGCGGACGCCGAGCGGCAAGCTGGAGATCCACTCACCGACGATTGAGAGCTTCGGCTACGACGATTGCCCGGGCATGCCGACCTGGCTGACGCCGACGGAATGGCTGGGTGCGGCGGCGGCGGCGCGCCATCCCCTCCATATGCTGTCCAGCCAGCCGGGCGGGCGCCTGCACAGCCAACTCGACCAGTGCGCCGTCAGCCGGGCCGGCAAGGTCGCGGATCGCGAACCGATCGTCCTGAACCGGGCCGACGCCGCGGCGCGGGGGATCGCCGAGGGCGACGTCGTCCGCGTCTTCAACGATCGCGGCCAGGTGCTGGCCGGCGCGGTGCTGAGCGACGGGATCCGCGCGGGCGTCGTCCAGCTCTCGACCGGGGCCTGGTACGACCCCGAGACGCCGGGCGAGATCGGCAGCCTCGACAAGCACGGCAACGCCAACGTCCTCACCCTCGACAAGGGCACCTCGCGCCTTGCCCAGGGCCCGAGCGCCCATTCCGCCCTGGTCGAGGTCGAACGCATCACGGGCGAGCCCCCGGCCGTCACCGCCTTCGACCCACCCCCCGCCGCCGCCGAATAACCACGCCTCTCCAACCCCTCGCCTCGACGCCCCCAACGCTCGACCCCGGCCCGCACTGGTATCAAAGGGGTCAGGTCTTGTTTGTTGAATTCATTAGAAGTCGCAATACAATTCAACAAACATGACCTGACCCCTTTCGGAGTCGGCGATAGGCGACGCCGGGGGATCGGCAGGGTACGGGGTGGGCCGAAGGGGCGGCGGGGTGGCGGGAGGGCTCGCGCAACTACTCGCGGGCGAGGCACATGGCGATGCCCATGCCGCCGCCGATGCACAGGGTGGCGAGGCCCTTTTTGGCGTCGCGGCGGCGCATCTCGTGCAGCAGGGTCACCAGGATCCGGGTGCCGGAAGCGCCGATCGGGTGACCGATGGCGATCGCCCCGCCGTTCACGTTGACCTTGGCCGTGTCCCAGCCGAGGTCCTTGTTGACGGCGCAGGCTTGCGCGGCGAAGGCCTCGTTCGCTTCCACCAGGTCGAGGTCGTCGGCGCTCCAGCCGGCCTTCTCCAGCGCCTTGCGGCTGGCCGGAATGGGGCCCGAGCCCATGATCGCCGGGTCGACCCCCGACTGCGCCCAGGAAACGATGCGGCCGAGCGGCTCGATCCCCGACGCCTCGGCCCGCGCGGCCGTCGTCAGCACCACGGCCGCGGCGCCGTCGTTGATGCCGGACGCGTTCCCGGCCGTCACCGTGCCGTCCTTCTGGAAGGCCGGGCGCAGCTTGGCGAGGCTGGCTTCGTCGGCGTCGTGGCGGATGTATTCGTCCGCCTCGACGATTCTATCGCCGCGCCGGCCCGGCACGGTCACGGCGACGATCTGCTCGGCGAAGCGGCCCTCGCGTTGCGCCGTCGAGGCTTTCGCGAGGGAGGACAGCGCAAAGGCGTCCTGCTCGTCGCGGGTGATCTGCCATTTGGCGGCGACGTTCTCCGCCGTGTTGCCCATGTGATAGCCGTTGAAGGCGTCCCACAGGCCGTCGCGGATCATGCTGTCGACGAAGGACATATCGCCCATCCGCGCGCCGTTTCGCAAATGCCCGACGTGTGGCGCGAGGCTCATGCTCTCCTGCCCGCCGGCGACGACGACGTCGCTGTCACCGTTTGCGATCGCCTGGGCGCCGAGTGCCACCGTGCGCAGGCCGGAGCCGCAGACCATGTTGACGCCCCAGGCCGGCACCTCGTTCGGCAAACCGGCGGCGATCGCGGCCTGGCGGGCCGGGTTCTGGCCCTGACCGGCGGTCAGGATCTGCCCCATGATCACCTCCGAGACCGCCTCCGGCGCGACGCCGGCGCGGGCCAACGCTTCCGCGATCACCACGGTGCCGAGGTCGTGCGCCGGCATCGAGGCGAGCGCCCCGTTGAACGAGCCAACGGGCGTACGGGCCGCGCCCGCGATGACGATCTCGCTCATGCCTTTAATCTCCCCATCGATCTGGAAACAGCGCCGCCGCGCCTGAATTTGTGCACTGCACAATATAGGGTCGGACGGCCGCCTCAGGCAAGCGCTTCGAGCCAGGCGCGGAGCGGCGACCACAGCTCCGTCTCGGCCCGGCTACCGACCATCATGCCGATGTGGCCGGCGCGGGGCCGAACGACCTGGGCTCGCGGCAGGGCCGGCAGGATCGCCGCCGCCGAGGTGGGCGGCACGATCCGGTCGTGTGCCGGCACGGCGACGAAGGCCGGCAGATCGAGGGTGGCGGGATCCACCGGCGTGCCGGCCACCCGCCAGGCGCCCTGCGCCGGCAGGTTGGCGCCATACCAATCGGCGAGACACGCGTGCGCCGCCGGCGCGGCGACGGGCACGCCGTCGTTCAACCAGTCCTCCAGCGCGACGAAACGCTGCGCCTGCGGGCTCGCGGGATCGAGGGCGGCGAAGCGACGGAACTTGCGCCCGGCGAGATCGGGATCGAGGGCGGCGAAGAGGGCTTGCAGGATATCCACCGGCAACTCGCCGAACGCCGCGAGCAGGCCCGGAACCGCGCCGGCCATCGTCGTGAACAGGGTGTCGGCGCCGGCCCGGCCCGCATGGAAATCCCAGGGCGCCGCCAGCAGGGCCAGGCCCGAAATCTCTCCCCCCCGCCGGCAGGCAAGCGCCGTCGCCAGCGTCCCACCGAGACAATAGCCCGCCAGCACCGGCGGGCGCGCCAAATGGCGAAGCGCCGCGTCGAGCAACCGCGCCAGCCGTCCGGCGACATAGTCGTCGATGCCGAAGTCCCGCTCCGCCGCGCCGGGGGCGTCCCAGTCGACGATCAGAACCCGGTGTCCGGCGGCGGCGAGCCAGCGCGCCAGGCTCGCCTCCGCCATCAGGTCCAGCACGTAATAACGGTTGATGAGGGAGGGTACGATCAGCAGCGCCGGTCCCGCCGCCGGTCCCTCGGGCGGATAGTCCAGCAGGCGCGTCGTGCCCTCCTGCCAGAGCACCGCCGGCGGTGCCAGCGTACGGCGATAGGGGTGGGCGTGATAGGCGGCGACGCCGGCCATGAAGCGCGCCAACCGGTCCTGCGTCGCCCGCACGACGGCCGCCGCCAGGGCGTCGGCCGGCGCCTCGGCCAGCACGCCCGCCAGCGCCTCACCTTCCCCCGCCAGCGCCGGCGCCCAGGGCATCAGCCCGGCGCGGGCGGCCGGCAGTGCGGCCAGGGCGGAGAGACCGTTCGCGCTCGCCGCCGCCATGTGGAGGGCGAGGGGACGGGGCGCCAGCGCCCGCATGGCTAAGCGCCGTCCTCGCCGCCGTCACCGCCGGATTCGTCCCCGGTCGCGGCATCGCCCGAGCGTCGGGCGAGCGCGGCGAGCAGGGCGGCGCTCGCCGGCGCACTCGCGAGATGGGCCGCCTGGCGATCCCAGAGATCGAGGTAGCGCCGGGCCAACGCGTCGATGTCGGGGGGAGAATCCATGACCCGATCATATCGCGGCGCACGGGCGGCGTCTTCGGCGGCGCAACAAATCCTTGCGCGGCGCCGCAAAGCGACGCAATAGTGTCTTCGCCCAGGGGGCCGGCGGCCCGCATCCGAGGGATCGAAGTCGTGGCGAAAGCGTCGCAAACGGCGGACGGGCTGGTCCGCATCAAGAAATACGCCAACCGTCGTCTCTACAACACCCGGACGAGCAGCTACGTCACGCTCGACCAGCTGGCGGAGATGGTGCGCGAGGGCACGGACTTCGTCGTCGTCGACGCCAAGACCGACGAGGATCTGACCCGCTCGGTGCTGACGCAGATCATCGTCGAGCAGGAGAACAAGGGCGAGAACCTGCTGCCCATCGGCTTCCTGCGCGAGCTGATCGGCTGCTATGGCGACGGGCTGCAGGGGATGCTGCCCAACTATCTGGAAATGACCATGCGTACCTTCGCCGAGAACCAGCAGCGCATGCGCGAGGAAATGACCTCGGCGCTCGGCGGCAACTCCCCCATGCGCCAGTTCGAGGAGATGGGACGCCAGAACCTGGCGTTGTTCGAGCAGGCCATGCGCATGTTCCAACCCCAGGGCGAGGCGCGCGCGGCGCCCGAGCCCGAGCCGAAGCCGGAACCGGCGGCGGACGCTGCGGGCGACGATCTCTCGGCGCTGCGCCGGCAACTGGCGGAAATGCAGCGCCAGATCGACCGGCTCGGCGACAAGGACAATGCCGGCTGAGGGGCGTCGGTGAAGACAGGCGGAATATCGAGTGGTGATTTCATGACGTTCGCACCTCTTTCGGCGCGTGCCGGCGGCCTGCTCCTGGCCCTGCTGTTGAGCTGGCCGCTCGCCGCCCAGGCCCAGGGGGAACTCGGCGCCATCGGCCGGCTGACACCGAAGAACGGCATCGTCGGCCTCTCCGGCACGCCCGGCAGCCCGGTGGGCGAGATCCTGGTCGCACCCGACGACCGGGTGAAACGTGGCGACGTGTTGATGGTGCTCGGCAACAAGGCCTTGCTGGAAACCGAGCGCGCCCTCGCCGCCATCGAGCGCGAGGCGGCGGAGCGCACGGGCATAGATGCGATCGAGGTGCAGAAGCTGGTCGTCAACAACGCCCGAAAGCGCCACGAGCGGGCCGCGGCGGAACTGGCGCAGTATCGCAAGCTCGGCCCGAATGCGATCGTCGAGCGCGAGCTGCAACGCCGCGAATACGACGTCGCGGAGACGAAACGCGGCATCGTGCTGGAGCGCGCGCGCCTCAAGACCCTGCGCAACGAACTGCCCTTCAAGATCAAGTCAGCGGAAGCCCGTCTCGAGGCGGCGACCGCCCGGCTGCGGGCGGCCGAGCTGACGGCACCGGGCGACGGCACCATCCTCGAGGTTCGCAAGCGGGTCGGCGAACACCTGCGGGGCGACCCGGCAATTTTGCTGGCCGATCTCGACAACATGTATGTCACCGCCGACGTCTACGAAGGCGACGTCTTGAAGATCGAGCCCGGCATGAAAGCCAGCGCCAAGAGCTCGGCTTTGCCGGCGCCGCTCACCGGCGTGGTCGAGCGGATCGAGCGCATCGTCAACACCGACAGCAAACTTGCCAAGGTCCTGATCAAGCTGGATAGTTCCGAGATCGCGGGGAAGGTCGTCGGCATGGAGGTACAGGTCACCATCGCGCGCTGAGGCGGGCTGGGACCGAGACTGTGGAAGGAAAATCTGGGTTGACCTCGGGGGGCGGATTATCGCGTGCCTGCCTGGTGCTGTCGTGGCGCAACCTTTCGCAGCGCCCGGCCCGCACGGCCGTGGCGGCGACGGGAATCTGCTTCGCGATCTTCCTCCTGTTCCTGCAGATCGGCTTCCTCGACGCGGCCCGGCGCGCTGCGACCCTGCTGTTCGAGTTTTTCGCCTTCGATCTGGCGGTGGTCTCGACCGACTATCAGTATCTCCGCGCGGCACCGCGGTTCGACCGGGTGCGCCTGACCCAGGCACGCGCCGTGCCTGAAGTGACGGACAGCTTCAACATCTCGATCAAGGGCAGCCGCTGGACCGAGCCGGAGAGCGGCCGGCGCTCCACACTATTGCTGGTCGGCATCGACGACGACGCGAGCTTCATCGCCCTGCCCGCCCTCCAGGACGGGCTCGCCAAGCTCGCGCAGAACCGGTCCGTCCTGGTCGACGCCTTCAGCCATCGCGACTATGGCGACATCGCCGTCGGCGCCGAAGCTTTGGTGAACAACCGTGAGGTCGGCGTCGTCGGCCAGTTCGAACTCGGCGCCTTCTTCTATGCCGAGGGGGCGGCGATCACGCGCAACGACACTTTCGCCCGGCTGATCCGCCGCTCCGGCCGGCATATCACGCTCGGGCTGCTTCGCCTGGCACCGGGGAGCGATCCCGCGGCCGCCAAGGCGCAGCTGGCGGATGTCCTGCCGAGCGATGTCCGTGTGCTCACCCGGGCCGAACTGATCGAGCGGGAGCGCAATTATTTCACCTCCGACCGGCCGGTCGGCCTGATGTTCCAGACGGGCATGATCATCGGCTTCATCGTCGGCGTCGTCATCCTCTTCCAGGTGATCTCGACCGAGATCGGCAACCGGATGGGCGAATTCGCCACCCTGAAGGCGATCGGCTTCGGCCGGCGCTTCGTACTCGGTGTGGGCGTGACGCAGACCGCGCTCTTCGCCCTGCTCGGCTTCCTCCCGGCCTGGGGGATCGGCTACGCGGCGTTCCAGCTCGTCAGCGAGGCGAGCCACCTGCCGATGCAGATGGACGGCACCCTGATCGCGGCCGTCGGCGCCATGGCGCTTGCGATGTGTCTCGCCTCGGCCGCCCTGACCTTGCACCGGCTGCGCCGGGCCGATCCGGCGGAGCTGTTCTGAGCATGGCCATCCGTCATCTCGTCGCCGGCCTCGGCGGGCGCATCCTGACCCACAACCGTCGCCGTTTCGCCGCCGCCGCCGCCGGCATGGCCGTCGCCGTCGTCATCATGTTCGTCGAGGCCGGCTTCTTCTTCGGCGTGCTGGACAGCCAGGCCAACCTCGCCACCCTGGTCCGCGGCGACATCGTCGCCATGCACGCCAACCAGACCAACCTCAACAAATGGCAGGAGCTGGATCCCATCCGCCTCAACCAGATCGCCGCCCTGCCCGGCGTCGAGGTCGTGAGCCGGATCTACAAGGGCAACGTCGGCCTCGCCCAGCAGGCCGGCCAGGCGAGCCGGCGCATCGTCGTCTACGCGTTTCCGCCCGACCACGCCCCGCTAGCAATCGGCGACCTGAAGCAGGTCGCCACGACCATGAAGCTCGCCCGTACCGTCCTGTTCGATCGGCGCAGCCGCGACATCTACGGCGAGATCACGCCGGGGCGGGAGATCCTGCTCGACCGCCAGCCGTTCCGGGTGGCGGGCGAGGTCTCGATCGGCCCCAACGTCATCAGCGACGGCGCGGTGGTGATGAGCGAGGGCAACTGGCTCGCGTTGCAACCCAACGCCGATCCGATCCTCGGCGTGATCCGCCTCAGCGACGGCGCGCCGCTCGAGGAAACCCGGCGCGCGATCGAGGCGCTGGCACCGGGGGAAATTACCGCGCTGACGCCCGAATCGCTGCGGGACCGCGAGTTTCTCTTCACCATCCGGGCCGCCCCGATCGGCATCATCTTCGGCATCGGCCTGCTCGCCGGCCTGGTGATCGGCCTGATCACCTGCTACCAGATTCTCTACAACGAGATCGCCGACCAGCAGGCCCAGTACGCCACCTTGAAAGCCATGGGCTTCACCCGTGGATTTCTCGCCCGCATCATCCTGCAACAGGCTTTGCTGCTCTCCCTCGTCGGGTTTGCGCTGGCGCTCGGAATGAGTTACGTCGCCTATGAGGTCATTCAGGATCTGACGGCCCTGATCATGCGCCATACGTGGTGGCGCACCGGGGCGATCGGCATATTGACCGTGGTGATGTCGATCCTGGCCGGATTGCTGGCGATGCGTCGCGTCGCCCAGGCAGATCCGGCCGAACTGTTCTAGCGGCCATTTGGCCGAGGAGAGGTCGAACACGTGTCTCTCGAGCCCGCGTTCTCGATGCCGGCGGCACCGCCGCCCACGGCCCCGGCTCCGGCCGGGCCACCGGCCGTCGAGGTCACGGGCGTCGACTACGCCTTCAAGTCGAACCGTGCCGGCCGCAAGGTCCTGCGCGACATCGACCTGGCCCTGGCACCCGGAGATTTCGTCGTGCTGACGGGCCCTTCGGGCTCGGGCAAAACGACCCTGCTGTCGCTGATCGGCGCGCTGCGGGCGGTACAGGAAGGTTCGATCCGCCTCGACGGCGCCGAACTGAAAGGCCTCGGCCAGAGCAAGATGGAGCGCATGCGCCGCACCATCGGCTTCATATTTCAGGACCATAACCTGTTCGAATCCCTCACCGCCATCGAGACCCTGCGCCTCGCCATGCGCCTGCTGCCGGAGCGTTACAAGCGGCGCGACTTTCGCGAGCGGCCCCTCGCCCTGCTGGAGGAGCTTGGCCTGAGCGAGTTCGCCGATACCAAGCCGGCGAAACTCTCCACCGGGCAGAAGCAACGAATCGCCATCGCCCGGGCGTTGATCAACCATCCCCGCCTGATCCTGGCGGACGAGCCGACCGCCGCCCTCGACAGCGAGATGGGCGGCCAGGTGATCGCCATGCTGCGCCGGCGCGCGGTCGAGGAGAAGACGGCGATTTTGATGGTGACCCACGATCCACGACTGTTCCGGAGCGCCGACAGGGTGGTCAAAATGGTCGACGGGCAAATCGTGAGCGAGGGTTGAGGCATGGCATCGCTCACCCGCCTGGCGCTGCTCGCCGGACTGTTCGCCGCCCCTGCGACCGGCGTGCTCGGCGCACCGCTGGCGCTGGAGCAGGTGGTCGACCTGGTCCTCACCGCCCATCCCGCCCTCGAAAGCCAGCAAAGCGCGATCGGCGAGAGCCGCGCCCGCGCCGACATCGAGTCCGGTAGGTTCGACTGGCGTGGCTTCGCCGAGGGGTCCTTCGAACGGCGTGAGGTCGTCAAGGACGAAGGCGGCTTCCTTCTCAACGATACCGACACCGTATCCATTTACGGCGGTCGCTTCGGCGTTTCGAAGCAGTTCCGCAATGGCATCGTCGTGCGCCCGGGCTTCACCGTCTTCAACAGTATCGGCGAGGATTCGGAGCAGGTCCTGGCGGAGACGCAGACCGCGCCGTTCATCACGATCACATGGCCATTGCTCAAAGGCTCGGGCAAGCACGCGGCGGCGGGCGAGCGGGCGGCGCGTTCCGACATCATGGCCACTCAGTTCCGCGCCCGGCATGAAAGGCGCGGCCTGCTTCACTCCGCCGTGCGTGCCCATTGGCAGACGCTCGCCGCACAGAAACGGTTCGAGATCGTCCGACGGCTGGCCGGACATGTCGCGGATTCGGCGGAGACCACCGCGCAGCTGGTCAGCCGCGGTGAACTGGCGCCGCTCGCCGCGCAGGAGGCGAAAGCGGACCTGGCGTTGCGCCGCCTCGAAATCGGCCAGGCGCGGGTCGCCTGGCTGGTGACCCGGCGCACGCTCGCCATTGCGCTTGGCCAGGAAACGGCGAGCGTCGCCGATCTGCCGGATGCCGCGGGATCGTTTCCGCGCGTCGTCCTCCTTCCCGACTCCGGCGGGCCGGACGAGGACGTGCTGATAAAGGGTGCGGTCGAGAACCGTGCGGACATCCTGATGCTGCGCCAACGGGCGAGTTCGGAGGATATTCGCGTCGCCGCCGCGGAGAACGGTCTGTTGCCGCAAGTCGACCTGGTGCTCGAACAGACGGGCGTTCGTGTGAAGCTCGCCCACAGTCTGCAGAATACGGCCGCCGAAGGTCGTCTCGGCGTGGCACGCGCCGCGGAAAACCAGGTGCGCGTCGACCTCACCCGCCGCCTGCGTGACCTCAAGACGGATGTGCAGACTATTCTGGAACGCCTGCGCCTCGCCGGCGGCGCCTACGAATTGGCGCGCCAGACCCTCGACCTGCTCGACGGAATCGCGACGGACAAAGGGCGCGAAGGCGTCAACGGCCCGGGTGCCGATCTCGCCACGCTTTCCAAGATTGCGCGGGTCCGACGCCAGATCGTCGACGCCAATCTGGAATATGCGCTAGCGCTCGCCGACTTGCGGTTCGTGACCGGGGGACTCGACGACGACGGCGAGGGCGAGGGCGAGGCGACGACCCGGGTCGCCCAGCAGTTCCAGAATCTGCCGTCCGAACGGTAGCCGGGTTCGGCGATCATGACCCGGGAGGTCGGCAAGATCGCCCTCTTCCTGCCCGCGTTGCGCAGCGGTGGGGCGGGACGGGTGATGATCAACCTGGCACGCGGTTTCACCGATCTCGGCCTCGACGCGGAAATCGTCATCACCAAGGGCATCGGCTCGTTCCTCGACGTCGTGCCCGACGGCATCCAGGTGGTCAGCCTGGGGGGCGAGACGGGACGGCTTCCGGCGCTCGCCTTCCACAATTATCTGCGCCGTGCGCGGCCGAGCCACATCCTCTCCACCGTGTTCGGCGCCAACACGACGGCACCCTGGGTCACGCGGCTGTCGGGCCTCCGAGCCCGGGTCGTCGTGCACCAGGAGACGACGCTCACCGAGTTCGAGCTGAAGGGCTGGCGCTACAAGCGCCCGCTTCGCCTGCCGCGGATGCGGCTGAATTACCGGCTGGCCGACGCGGTCCTGGTCAATTCGGCCGGCAGCGCCGCCGACCTGGTCCGCCACCGCGTCGTCCGCCCCGAGCGGATCCGCGTCGTGCCCAATCCGGTATACGAGCCCGAGATGGAAAGCCTCGCCGGCGCGGCGGCCGGCCATCCCTGGCTCGACGAAAAGGCCGGCCCGGTCTTGGTCGGCGCCGGCCGCCTCGGCTTTACCAAGGACTACGAGACGCCGATCCGGGCGTTGGCCCGGGTCCGCGAACAGCTGCCGGCCCGCCTGGTGATCCTCGGCGAGGGGCCGGACCTCGCACCGCTGCGGGCGCTTGCCGCCGAACTCGGCCTCGCCGACGCGGTGGCCTTCCCGGGCTTCCTCGCCAATCCCCATGCCGTCCTCGCGCGGGCCGACCTCTTCGTGCACAGCGCGCGCTGGGAGGGGTTCGGCAATGTCCTGGTCGAGGCGCTTGCCGCCGGGACGCCGGTGGTCGCGACGCTGTGTCCCGGCGGCCCCCGCGAGATCCTGCGTGAGGGCGAATACGGCCGGCTGGTGCCGGTCCGCGACCCCGCCGCCATGGCCGAGGCGATCCTGGCGACCCTGGCGACCCCCCCCGATCCAGCCCCGCTAGTAGCGCATGCCCGACGCTTTTCGATCGCCGAAGTCGCACCGCGCTTTCTCGCCGTGCTGCGCGGCGACGGCGACGCGGCGGACGTCTATCGCCCACAATAACGCGGCCCCTGTTCCGGTCGTGCGGCGGCTGGCATAGACTTCGCGCCGCCAAAGCACAGGGAAACGGAGGTCTCGTCCATGGCATCGTTGAACCGCGTCCTGATCGCCAACCGGGGCGAGATCGCCATTCGTATCGCCCGGGCGGCCGCGTCCCTCGGCATGGACTCGGTCGCGGTGTATCCGCCGCTCGACACGCATTCGCTGCACACGAGGGCGGCGAGCGAGGCCGTGGCGCTTCCCGGCGACGGGATCGCCGCCTATCTCGACGGCGAAGCCCTGATCGAGGCGGCCGTCTCCGCGGGCTGCGACTGCGTCCATCCGGGTTACGGTTTCCTCGCCGAGAATGCCGACTTCGCCGCCCGGTGCGCCGCCGCCGGTCTGGTCTTCGTCGGACCGTCGCCGGCCGCGCTCCGCCTGTTCGGCGATAAGGTTCAGGCCCGCGCCCATGCCGCCGCCAACGGGGTTCCCGTCGTGCCCGGCAGCGACGACGCGCTGGCCACCGCCGAGGCGGCCGAGGGCGCAGCGGAGGCGATCGGCTATCCGGTCATGGTGAAGGCGGCGGCGGGCGGTGGCGGGCGCGGCATGCGCGTCGTCGAAAACGGCGCCGCGATGGCGGAAGCCTTCGAGCGCTGCCAGAGCGAAGCGGCCCAGGCCTTCGGCGACGGCACGTCGTTCCTCGAGAAACGGATCGAGCGGCCACGCCATATCGAGGTGCAGATCCTGGCCGACGGCGCCGGCAGCACGTTGCATTTGTGGGAGCGGGACTGTTCCGTGCAGATCCGTAACCAGAAGGTCGTCGAAATCGCCCCCGCCAGCGGGCTGGCGCCGGCGCTGCGCCAGCGCATCCTGGACGATGCCGTCCGGCTCGCCCGCACGGCCGACTATGTGAACGCCGGCACGGTGGAATTCCTGGTCTCGCCGGAAGAGGGCGCGCATTACTTCATCGAGTGCAACCCCCGCATCCAGGTCGAGCATACGGTGAGCGAGCAGATAACCGGCATCGACCTGGTTGCGAGCCAGTTCCGCATTGCCGGTGGCGATACGCTTCCCGCGCTCGGCCTCACCGACCAGAGCGCCGTCGGCCAGCCGCGCGGCCATGCGGTGCAGCTTCGTGTGGTGGCACGGGGCGCCGGGACCATCACCGGCTACAAGGAGCCTTCGGGGCCCGGCATCCGGGTCGACGGCTGCGGCTATCTCGGCTATGCGCCGCCGGCCGTGTTCGATCCGCTGCTGGCCAAGTTGATCTGCACCAGCCCGGCCGGCACGACACTCGCCGATGCAATTCATCGCGCCGGTGCCGCGCTCGCCGAGTTTCACATCGCCGGCCTGCCGAACAACCTCGCGCAACTCGCCGCCATTCTCGAAGACGCCAGCCTGCGCGCCGGCGATGCGCGCACCAGCCTGCTGGCGGAGCGGCCGGAACTGGCGGCGGCGGGGCCGGCGACGGCACGTGGCGAGACGCTCGACTTCCTGGAGGACCGCGCCGCCGCCCTGATCGGGCCCGGCGCCGGCCGCGCCCGGTCGGCCGAGGTGGCGAGCGCTCCCGACGTCGAGGTTTCCGCCGGCGCGCACGGTGTCGAATGCCCGATGGCGGGCAGCGTGCTGCAATTCGACCTCGCCGAGGGTACGCGCGTCGCCGTCGGCGAGACGGTAATGGTGATCAGCGCCATGAAAATGGAAGCCGCGGTGCCGGCACCCTGTTCCGGCATCGTCACCGCGCTTCGCCCCCTCGCCGAGGGGGAGGCGGTAGCCGCCGGCCAGGTGGTGGCGGCGATCACGCCGGAGGCGGGCGACGCGGAACGCGACCTCGCCGCGCGCGACCCGCAGGAAACCTGGGCCCCGGTGCTGGCGGAAGTGGCGACCTTGCAGCGCCTGGCGCAGGAGCGGCTGGCCGCTGCGTCGCAGGAGCCTGGTGTGGTACGCCAGCGCAATCGCGGCAAGCTCACCTGCCGCGAGCGGATCGACCGCCTGCTGGACGATGGCAGCTTCCACGAGATCGGCAGCGCCGCCGGCTTCGCCACCTATGACGACGAGGGCAACATCGCCGCCTTCACGCCGGCCAATCATGTCGGTGGCTGGGGCCGCATCGACGGGCGCACGGCGGTGCTCTGCGCCGACGACTTCACCAGCCGGGGCGGCCATGCGGACGGTGCCATTTCGAACAAGAGCCGCCATCTCGACATGCTGTCGCTGGAGCTGCGCGCGCCCTCCATCCGCCTGCTCGACGGCTCGTCGGGCGGCGGCAGCGTCGCGACCATGGTGCCGAAGCAGGACAGCGCCGGCGCAAGCGAGGCCAAGGAGAGCACCGGCGCCATCCAGGCCGGCCGGCCGCGCGTGGTCGGTGGCGGCGGTTCCTTCCTGCCCGCGCATCTCGGCTCCGAGCTCTATGCCGAGCAGCTTTCGACCGTGCCCGTGGTCAACCTGCTGCTCGGCAGCGTCGTCGGCATCGGCGCGGCCAAAGCGGTGCTCGGCCATTTCTCCGTCATGGTGCGCGACATCGCCCAGCTTTTCGTCGCCGGCCCACCGGTGGTCTCGCACGCCATGGGCTACGACATCACCAAGGAAGATCTCGGCGGCTGGCATATCCATTGCCGCAACGGCGCCGTCGACAACCTGGCGGAGAGCGAGGAAGAGGCCTTCGCCATGACCCGGCGGTTCCTCTCCTACCTGCCGGCGAGCGTGCATGACGCGCCGCCCGTGCTGCCCGCCGATCCCGGCGATCCGGTGGACCGCCGCGAGGAGGAGCTGTTCACCCTGATCCCCCGCAAGCGCACGGCGACCTTCGACATGCGCAAGGCGATCCGCCTGATGGCCGATCGGGACTCCTTCTTCGAGATCGGCCCGCTCTGGGGTATGGACCAGATCACCGGCTTCGTCCGCTTCAACGGACATACACTCGGCGTCATCGCCTCCGACAGCCGGCACGAGAACGGCGGCGCGCTGACCGCGGACGGCTGCGACAAGCTGCGCCGCCATATCGACCTCTGCGACGTCTTCCACATCCCGATCCTGAACCTGGTCGACAATCCGGGCTTCGCCGTCGGGCTGGAGCATGAAATCGCCGGCACGATCCGCAAGGGCGGTGAATGGATGGTCGCCTTCGCCCAGATCAAGGTGCCGATCTTCACGGTCATCGCGCGGCGCAGCTTCGGCGTCGCCGGCAACAACTACGCAACCCCGCTCGCCCGGCCTTCGATGCGCGTCGTCTGGCCGGCCGCCGACGCCGGCGGCATCCCGCCCGAGGGCGGCATCGAGGCGGCTTACAAGCGCCAGCTCGCCGAGGCGGCCGACCCCGTGGCGCTGCGGGCCGAGATCGACGCCCGCATCGAAAGCGCGCGCGGCCCCCTCGGCCCGCTCAACCGCTTCCAGATGGAGGAGATGATCGATCCCCGCGATACCCGCGGCCTGGTCTGCGCCTGAGTCGAAACCGCCTACCAGGTGGTCTCCCAGCCGGGCCGCCTGGGGCCGCGGGCGTTGCAGTTCCGCCCCTGAGGTCCGCCACCGCCACAATCGACAAGGAACCGAACCATGCCCATGGCCCCGTCGACGGCGGCGACCTCCATTACAGCCTGGCCGGCGCGGGCCCGCCGTTGGTGTTGTTGCTGCCGCAAAGCGGCGGTCCGATCGGCGTCGAACCCTTCGTCCGGATCCTGGCCGACAGTCATCTGGTCATCCGCTACGACCAGCGCGGCACCGGGCGAAGCGCCCCGCTGTCCGGTCCTGAGGCCGGCGGCATGGCGGCACGGGCGGGCGAGGTTGCCGGCCTGCTCGACGCGCTCGACATCGCGCAGGCCGACCTGTTCTGCCATTCGACCGGCTGCGGCATCGGGCTGTCCTTGGCCTCGACACATGGATCGCGAATCCGGCGCTTGGTCCTGGCCGCGCCCTGGAGCCACGGCGACGATTTTCTGACGTCGATGCAGCGGCTGCGCGTCGCCGCCGCCCGGGCCCTGGCACCGCCGGACTATGCCCGCTTCAACGCCAGCCTGCTGTATCCGCCCGACCATCGCCGCCGGCATGCCGACGGCTTCGCGCGCCAGGCCGCCACCGCCGCGCCCCAGGACGCCGACGCGATCAGCGATCGGCTGGAAGCCATACTCGCCTTCGACGCCCGGCCCCTGCTCTCCGCCATCGACCATCCCTGCCTGGTCACCACGGCCCGCGATGATCAGTTGATGCCGCCCTGGTTCGCCCGCGAGATCGCCGAGGCCCTGCCGCAGGCGCGCTTGCTGGAATTGCAGGACGGCGGCCATATGCTGGCGGAGACCAGAGCCGAAATGCTGGCCACCGCCGTCGCTGCATTTCTCGGAGAAGGTGCTGCCGGCATCGGATAATACCAGTCGACATTGATGTCAACTCGCGGTTGGATTCCCTTGCTGGCTGATTTCTGACTCAATTGTGGTGATTCGGAAGAGGGGGATCACCATGGGTCGGGGTATTGCCTTGCGCGAGGATTTCGATGCGGCGGCGTTGCGACGTCTGGCCAAGGGATCGAGGGATGCTAAACAGATCCGGCGCTTGCTTTCGCTTGCTGTGATCTACGAGGGCGGGAGTCGGACGGAGGCCGCGCGGACGGGGGACGTCGGCCTTCAGGTGATCCGTGACTGGGTGCTGCGTTTCAACGCGGAGGGCCCGGCCGGCCTGATCGACCGCAAGGCGCCGGGCGCGGCGAAGAAACTGGACCCGGCGCAACGGGACGCCTTGGCGGCCCGGGTGGAAGCGGGACCGGATCCGGCGCGCGACGGCGTCATGCGCTGGCGGCTAGCGGATCTGGTCGACTGGATCGGCGAGAGCTTCGCGATCACGCTCGACCAGCGGACGGTGAGCCGGGAGCTGAAGGCGATGGGCTTCGCCAGGATGACGATGCGGCCGCGCCATCACGCCCAGGAGCCGGGGGTGATCGAGGACTTCAAAAAAAATTCCCCGAGCTGGTCGCGCGGGCTCGCAAAGCACTCCCCGACGGCACCGGGATAGAGATCTGGTGGCAGGATGAAACCCGCGTCGGACAGAAGAACAAGCATGCCCGGCGCTGGGCCCGGCGCGGCACACGGCCACGCACCCCGCACGATCAGCGCACCAAGTCGGCCTATATCTTCGGCGCCATCTGCCCCGAGCGCGGCACCGGCGCCGCCATCGTCCAGCAACGCTGCAACACCGCCGCCATGCAGCAGCATCTGGAGGAAATCTCCGTCCAGGTTCAACCCGGAGCCCATGCCTTGATGCTGCTCGACCGGGCCGGCTGGCACACCACGAAACGGCTCGACGTCCCGGCCAACATAACCCTCCTGCCGCTGCCGCCGAGATCGCCCGAACTCAATCCTGCCGAGAACGTCTGGCAGTACATCCGAAACAACTGGCTCTCCGACATCGTCTTCGAAGACCAGGACGACATCCAGCAATTCTCATTTTGGCGATTTGCGTTGATTTTTTCCTATGCAAGGAGCCCGGTTTCTGATTCAAAGTGGCGATGAAGGTGCTCAAAGACCTGATATTGGAGTTGCGCTCGCTCTGCGGGTCCTTCCCGGACAAGCGGACGGGGAGCAACAGCCGCTATGACATGGCCGACTTCGGGCTTTCGGCCTTCTCGCTGTTCTTCATGCAGAGCCCCTCGTTCCTGTCCCATCAGCGCACGTTGGCGCGGGCGCACGGGCGCTCGAATTGTGAGAGCTTGTTCTCCATGTCGCGGATCCCGACGGACAACCAGATCCGGGCGATGCTGGACCCGGTGGTGCCGGACAGGCTCTATCCGCTCTTCTCGTCCCTGCTGGAACGTCTGGAGGCGGGCGGTGGGCTCGGCCCCTTCCGACGCCTGGACGGCCATCTCCTGGTCGCGCTCGACGGCACCGAATATTTCTGCTCGCGGAAGATCTCCTGCCCCAACTGCTCGCAGCGCAAGCGCAACGACGGGGCCGTGGAGTATCACCACAACATGGTCACGGCAGCGCTTGTCGCCCCGGGCCACGCCCGGGCGATACCGCTGGCTCCGGAGTTCGTCGTTCCCCAGGATGGCGGGGAGAAGCAGGACTGCGAAAGCCGGGCGACGCGGCGCTGGCTGGTCGCGCACGGGCCCGGCCTGGCCCGGCTGAAGCCGATCTATCTCGGCGACGATCTCTATTCCCGCCAGCCGATTTGCGAGGCCGTTCAAGCGGTTGGCGGCAACTTCCTGTTCGTCGCCAAGCCAGGCTCGCATCCGACGCTCCACGAATGGCTCGACGGCATCGAACTGCCGATCCACGAGGAACGGGTCAAGAAAGGCCGTGGCTTCCAGACCCATCGCTACCGTTGGCTCGCCGACGTGCCGATCCGCGACGGTAAGGACGCGCTCCGGGTCAACTGGCTCAACATCGAGATCGTCAACAAGGCCGGAAAGGTCACGTACCGCAACAGCTTCGTCACCGACATCGCTGTCGACCGGAGCAACGTCGCCGAACTCGCCGCCTGCGGGCGGGCCCGTTGGAAGATCGAGAACGAGACCTTCAACGTGCTCAAGAACAACGGCTACAATCTCGAGCACAACTTCGGACATGGCAAACAGAACCTCTCGGCCCTGCTCGCCACCATGAACCTCTTCGCCTTCGCCTGCCACGGCGTGTGCGAGATCCTCGAAGCCGTCTGGGAAAAGGCCCGCGGCGCCCTTGGCTCACGTCGGCGCTTCTTCGAACACTTACGCACCATTACCAGCTACATCGTCTTCCCCTCCTGGGCGGCCCTCGTGCGGACCCTCATCACTGGGCAGCCACCGCCTGCCAGAGCCAGCCTCTGAACCGAAACCGAACCCCAAGCGAGTATCACCCAGGAGACAGAAACAAGAGCCATAATGAGAACTGCTGGACGACATCACCGATCATTGCTGCAAGGCCTGGAACAACCTCATCGCACAGCCGGACAGAATCAAATCCATCGGACGAAGATCATGGGCCATCGGGTTCTGATCATTGTCGATTGGTATAATGCCCTCGCGCCAGTGGAAATCCGGCCGGCCTTGCTCCACATTCGCCCGACCCGGTGAGCAACAAAGTGGCAACGACGGATGCGGAAGAACCTTTTGTTCACGGCGATTGCCTGGTTGCTGATCTTCGGCCTGTTCGAGGGTGGCATCCGGATCTACGACGTCATCGACGCCATAGGCGATGAAAAGCGGCACAAGACGACCAACTGGTCCTCCCTGTTCCTGCCGCACCCCTATGCGACCTATGTCGCCAGCCCGGCGCATGGTGATCACACCGAACAAGGTTTCCGCGGCCCCGACCTCTACGAAACCGAGGCGGCCGGCCTCCGTATCGTGGCGCTCGGCGGCTCCTCCACCTACGGCACCCGGGTCGCCGAAGCGGACGCCTATCCCCGCCAGCTGGAGCACCTGCTGCGCAAGCGCCTCGACCGGCCGGTCGAAGTGATCAACGCAGGGTTGGGCGGTTACGGCACGGCCAATATCATCGCCCTACTGGCGTTACGCATCGCCCATCTGAAGCCGGACATCGCGATCTTCTATGTCGGCTTCAACGATGCCTGGAACCGAATTCTGTATGCCGGCTTCGAGACCGACTATGGCCACGCCCAGCGCAGCTGGCTCATGCCGGAACGCCCGCTCTGGCGGGCCAGCCGGCTGCTCGACGAGGTCGCCAAACTGCTTGGCCACCGCCAGCGCCGCGACCCGCACCTGCACGATGTCGCCTGGCACCCGAAATCCGGCACGGCCGCGGACAACTGGAACGGTGGATCGGACAGAGCCTTTCGCGCCAATCCGCGCACCCTGGTCGCCGTCGCGCGGGCCCACGGTATGAAAGCGGTGCTGGTAACCCAGGCGAGCGACTTTGCCGGGCACCCACTTAAGGCGGATAATCCGCTCTGGCAGGAGGCTCTGGCGACCCAGACCCGCGCCATCCGCGATATCGCGGCGGAAACGGAGACGCTGCTGATCGACATCCAGGCCGAGATGAACGACAAGGCCGACTATTTCGCCGACGTGCTGCATATGTCGGCAGCGGGCAACGCTAGGCGGGCGGAGCTCATCGCCGACGGGCTCGCCCCGCTCCTCGGGAAATAATCAGAGCGTCCGGGCGACCCGGAACCCGAGATTGACGTTGCGGTTTTCGGTCTTGAAGCCGAGGCGGACGGCGGCGCGCAGGAAGCGCCCATCCGTACCCCACGAGCCGCCGCGCAGTGCCCGGCGTGAACAATCGCCCGTGGTCCACACGCCGCCGTGGTCGGGCGCGCCGTCATAGCCGTCGTTCCAGCAGTCCTCGACCCACTCCCAGACATTGCCGATCATATCGTGCAGGCCGAAGGCGTTTGGCTTGAAGCCGCCGACCGCGGCCGTCTGCCGGCCGATGCCGTCGGAGCAGGTCTGATAGCGAAACTCGAAATCCGTCGCCGCATCCGCCCCGTTCGCATAAGTGCAGACCTCTTCGTCGTCGCGATCCTTACCCCAGTAGCGGCGCGCCTCGGCCCCGCCGCGCGCCGCATATTCCCACTCCGCCTCGCTCAGCAACCGGTAGGGCTTGCCGGTCCGCCGCGATAACCAATCGACATAGGCTTGCGCGTCATGCCAGCTAATGCAGTTTTGCGGATGATCCTCGGTGTAGGCGAACCCCGGATCCTTCCAGCTTTTCTTCTTGTTGGTTCGCCACTTGTTCTTGTCCGCGTCCCAGGCCCGGCAGCCGCTCTCCGGGACATGTCCGGTTTCGCGGATGAAATGGACGAACTGCTTGCGGGTCACTTCGAAGCGGCCGACCGCGAACGGTTTGGCAATGTTCACCGGGTGCCGGGGCCCTTCGCCGCCGAAACGGTCCTTCTCGGTCGTCGGCGATCCCATGGCGAAGGTGCCGGCGGGCAGGACGACCATTTCCGGGCATTCCTCGCAATCGCGGAAACTCTCGCCCGGTGCCTTCGGGAACGTTCCGACCGCGACCTTCCGCTCGTCGGCGCCGCTTCCACCAGACACGCCACCGGTCCCCTGGCCCAGCTTGGCGATCCGTCGCTTGGCCAGCGCCGCAAACGTGCCGTTCGGAAACTCGTCGAGATAGGCCTGGAAAAGCGCCGGATCCGCCTCGTCCTTGATCTCCGACCAGAACGCCAGATCGAGCGCGCCCTCGTTGCCGCGGGCGGATGCCGGGGGGGCCTTCTCGCCACCCGAAACGGGCCCGGGCCGGGCTGTGGTCTTCGGCAGGAAGATGAACTCGCCGCCTTCGTGACCGGCGCGGCGGATATCGGAATATTGCGGGGTCTGGTCCGAGTTGACGACGACGGGGCGGCTCACGCGGCGAAACAGCTCCTGCCCCTCGAGCGGTTTGTCGTTTTCGCTGAGCGACGCGATCAGGGCGGCGGCAAAGACCGAATGGCTCCCGCCGCCCGCGTCCATCACCGGCTCCAGCCCGCCGGAGACGATGGCGGTGCGCGAGCGCTTCTCGGCCACGCGGCGCAGCCATTCGTCCCGCTCCGCCCCCGTCGCGAGCTTCGAGGAGGCGGTACGCACCAAGGTACCGGAATAGCAACTGTCGGCGATCACCATCACATGGCGCGCAGACATGGCGTTCAGGCGTCGGGTCAGCTCGCCGTTGGCGATCCACTCCAGATCATCCTCCGCCTCCGCATCGACCGGCTGCCAGTAGCCAGTGCCGGTCTGGCGGTCGAGATAGCCGTGCCCGGCGTAATAGATCAGGAGATTGTCCTTCTCCGTCAGTTCGGCCCGGTAGTCGTTCACCGCGCGCAGGATGTCGTCCTTGGTGGCGTTGCGCAGCAGCTTCACGTCGAAGCCGTAGCGTCCTTCGAGCAGGCCGGCGACCGTCTCCGCATCGTGCACCGCGGTTTCCAGGCGCGGCAGATTGACGTACTCGTTGTTGCCGATGACCAGCGCATGGTAGCGGCCGAAATCGAAGTTGGACGCACGGCTCGGCCCGGTGGCGAAGCAGACGAGCGCGAGCAGCGCCAGGCAAGCAATTCGCGTTGTTTTCATCATGGCCACGACGCTAGCAAATCCGACCCGGCCCCGGCAATGTTGCGATTGCGGGACGGGTGGACGAGTATGGCGGCGCATTGTCCAGGGTAGAGGTGATCACACATGCTCGGCCAAACACTCTATGAGGCGCCGCGCCCGACGGGGCGGCCCGGGGAAACCGTGGTTACCAGCACTTGTGGGCACAATTGTGGCGGCCGTTGCGTCGTCAATGCCCACGTGGTGGACGGTCGCATCGCCCGCATCAGCACCGATGCCCGGCCCTTCGATCCCGCCCATCCGCCGCTGCCCGCCTGCGCGCGCGGCATCGGCCAGATCGAACGGATCTACCACCCCGACCGGCTGCAATACCCGATGCGGCGCACCGGCCCGCGCGGCTCCGGCGCGTTCACGCGCATCGGCTGGGACGAGGCGCTGGACGAGGTCGCGGCCCAGCTTCGCCGCGTGCGCGAGACGTACGGCAATTCCGCGATCCTCGACGGCTCGCGCTCCGGCTCCACCTCCATCCTGCACGGGCGCAGCGCGGCCAAGCGCTTTCTGCACATGTTCGGCGGCTGTACCAACCTCTGGTCCTCGATGTCGTGCGAGGCTGAGATCTTCGCCATCCGCCACACCTTCGGACTGGACGTGCATTACAAGGCGGCGGGGCGGGAGCCGACGGACTACGAGAATTCCAAGCTGATCCTCATGTGGGGCTGGTCGCCCGGCGACGGCACCTTCGGCACCGGCACCATGAGCTACCTGAAGCACGCCAAGGCCCAGGGCACCCGTATCATCTGCGTCGATCCCCGGCGCCATCGCACCAGCCGGCAGCTGGCGGACGAGCATATCTTCATCCGCCCCTCGACGGACGCCGCCGCACTCATCGCCATGGCCCAGGTCATCACCGCGGAAGGGCTGCACGACCAGGCCTTCCTCGACGCCCACGTCCAGGGCTTCGACGAGGCGACGCTGCCGGCCGATGCGCCGGCGGGCGCCTCCTACCGGGCCTATCTGATGGGCGAGGTGGACGGCCAGGCCAAGACGCCCGAGTGGGCCGAGCCGATCACCGGCGTGCCGGCGGACGTGCTGCGCCGCCTGGCGATCGACTTCGCCACCGCCGGCCCGGCGGCGATCCAGGGCGGCTACGGCCCCGGCCGCACCGCGTTTGGCGAGCAGTTCCACCGCGCCGCCTATGCGCTCGCCGCCGTCACCGGCAACATCGGGCGGCCCGGCGGCAATACCGGCACCTCCAACGGGGCGACGGGCTTCGGCGACATCTCCAGCCTGCCGGGCGGCGCCAATCCGATCCGCTCGGAGGTGGCGACGCCGCTGCTGGCCGACCTGCTGGCCCGCGGTACGGCGGGCGGCCACCCCGCCGACATCAAGCTGATCTATGCCGCCGGCGGCTGCATCTTCAACCAGTGCCCGAACGCCGGAAAGATCGCCGACAACCTCGACGGCGTCGAGTTCATCGTCGGCCAGGACCATTTCCTCACCCCCACGGTGCGCCATGCGGACATCGTGCTGCCCGCCACCACCTTCTGGGAACGGAACGACGTCCATGTGCCCTGGGCCGGCGCCGGGCATTATGCGATCTACATGAAGCAGGCGATCGAGCCGATGTACGAATGCCGCAACGACATCGACATCTTCGCCGCCCTGGCGGAACGCCTCGGGATCGAGGGCTACAACGAGCAGGACGAGGACGACTGGCTGCGCCAATGCACCGCCCGGGTCATTCCCGATTTCGACGCCTTCACCGAGGCGGGCGTCGCCCGGCTGCCGGCCCCCGCACCCGAGGACGCGGTCGCCTTCGCACGGCAGATCCGCGAAGGCGCGGCACACCCCTTCTCGACGCCATCGGGCCGGATCGAGATTTATTCCTCGTCCCTCGCGGCGAACCCGGATCCGCACGGCCTCGGCATCGTGCCGCCGATCCCGAGCTGGATCCCCCATGGCGAGGCGCCGGCCGAGCAGCCGCTGCGCATGTTCAGCTCGAAGTCGCGCGCCCGCACCCATTCGATCCACGGCAACCAGGAGAAGCTTGCCCGGGTCGACCCGGACGACCTCTGGGTCCATCCCGACGACGCCGCGCCGCGCGGCATCAGCGACGGCCAGCGCGTGCGGGTCTTCAACGGCTTCGGCGCCAGCGAACTGACGGCGCGGGTCACCCGCGACATCGCGCCCGGCTGCGTATCGATGAAGGAAGGCGCCTGGTTCAGCCGGGACGAAGACGGCATCGACAGCGCCGGCGCCGCCAATTCGGTCACCGCCGACATCTCCTCACCCGCCGGCTCCCAGACCTACAACTCCAACTTCGTCGAACTCAGAGCGAGCAATACGGGGCCGTGAGGCAAGGATCGAGTCGTTCCCTGATGTCTTTGGGGTTCGACACGCCTTCGTCGCGCGCCTGCTCGATAGCCACGTTCGTTCCGCGACAGCGCAGCGAGACGGACCCGCTTGAGCATGGACCGCCGCAAGCGCGCTTCGACGATTGGCCGATCACGTAGACCGATGCTGATTATTCATGAAACTTTTGTATTGCTGAAACAATCGGTTCAAACCCGCCTTTCTGAACATCTACAAATAAACATCATGGTTTTGGCTGCATCGAATGATAAGGTTTGAGTTATGCTAATCCACATTTTTCAAGTGATATGACAAGTGGAGCTGATAGGGATGAGCAGTCCTGAAACTGTCTTGTTGCATGCCTCAACCGAAATGGCGCACTGGGCCAGACATTATGATGCGGCACGATTCGAGTTGACTGCGGTCATCCTTGCCATATCCGGAGCTGCGGTGAGTTATGCAATCAGCGCAGCGAATCCTCGGGTAAGAAAACTTCTCCTGATCGTAATATCTTGTGTAGGCGTTTCGCTTTCATTGCTAAGCACGGAATATGCCCGCCTCTACTACGAACGATCGGATGCCGCCTTTAGACTTCGAATGCTTGCGATAGATTATCACACGAAGGAAAAGGATCCTGTTAATTTTAGTAAGCACAAAGTAATAAAACACACTTATAAAGGTTACTTGACGGCCTTCGGTGAAAGAAGGCCGTCAATCGAGGAAAAGGAAGATAAAGAGGCCGCGAAACTCTTTGAAGAGTTGTATGGATCTCCCGGCATCCATCATTGGCGATGGTACATGCTCCCTAAGCTCGCCTCATCTCTTTGGTTGTGGCTGAATTTTGGTGTAGGATTCATTCTGCCCGTGGCATGCTTGCTCCTCGGCATTGGACGTGATCGCAGTCCACGCCCGCCCTTTGGTCCCCCGCCAAATCCAGAAAACGGCCTTAACGAAGCATACGGCCCAAGTTCGAATGGAGACCGGACGGTGACCTGATCGACAATAAAGAAATTTGATGACATCAAACAATAGAAGCGCATTAAAGGATATAGTTTCACGGTATTTACGGTGCTTTACAGTGACAGAGCACTCATTCATCTCCTCACCGACGCACCGGCGACGGCGACGGCGACGGCAAGTTGAACGTAACCGGGGCAAAAGGCCGGGCCTGGGGACGGGGGGATCTGGCCTGGGTATAGGGGTGAGTCTCAACGGCCACATCTTGTGAGGCTTCCGCGTCAAGTGACCAGATATCGATGTTCGCGGCGGGAGGTCTGTGATTCGATCCCGTCATGGCCGAATCGCTTCCGGATCTCGACGATCTTGATGTCGCCGCCCTGAAGGCGCTGGTTCTGACGCTGCTTGAGGAGCAGGCGGCCCTGCGTGCCGAGAACGCGACATTGCGCGAAGAGATCCGCCGTCTCAAAGGCCTTTCCGGGCCACCGGATATCAAGCCGAGCGGCATGGACAAGCAGGCCGTATCCCGGGGCCGGACGGGGCGGAAGGCGGGACGGCGGGCCAAGAAGGGCCGGGTTCCCATCGACGAGAGGCGGATCGTCCGGGCCGCCGTGCCGGCGGGCTCGCGCTTCAAGGGCTATGAAGACTATCTGGTTCAGGACCTGCTCTGCCGGCCGAACACTGTCCTGTTACGCCGCGAGCGCTGGCTGACGCCCGAGGGGGCCACGATCGTGGCGCCGCTGCCGGCGGGGACGCGCGGCCACTTCGGCCCGGCGCTCAGGCGTTTCGTGCTGGCGCTCTATCATGGCGGCCAGACCAGCGCGGAGCGCTTGGCGCGGCTCTTGGACGACCTCGGCATCAAGATCTCCAAGCGCCAGGTGGTGCGGTTGTTGAACGAGGGCCATGACGGCTTCGTCGCCGAGGGCGAGGCGGTGCTGCGCGCCGGCCTGGAGACGGCGCCCTGGATCAGCGTCGACGATACCGGCGCCCGCCACGCCAACCGCAACGGGGTGACGAGCGGGATCGGCAACGACGCCTTCGCTTGGTTCGCCACGACGTTTTCCAAGAGCCGCTTGAACTTCCTGGAACGGCTGCGGGCCGGCCACGCGGACTATGTGCTCAATGCCGCCGCCTTCGCCTACATGGCCGAGCGCGACCTGGCCGCATCGGTGATCGCCCGTCTGGCCGAGGGCTGCCCGCGGCGCTTCACCAACGAAGATGCCTGGCTGGCCCACCTGGGGCGGCTCGCCATCACCGGGCACGGGGACGGGCGCGGGGCCGCGCGGACCGCCACCGAGGGGGCGCTGTGGGGCGCCATCGCCGCGCACGGCCTGCTCAGGGGCACGGCCGCGGGCGCCTGCGTCGTCCTGAGTGACGATGCTGGCCAGTTCAACGTCGGCCGCCACGCGCTCTGCTGGGTCCATGCGGAGCGCTTGATCCACAAGCTGATGACCTTCTCCCGGAGCCAGCGGCGCGAGAAGGAACACATCCAGGCACGGCTCTGGCAACTCTACGCCGATCTCAAAGCCTATCGCGAAAGGCCGGCGCCAGGACGGCGGGCCCACCTGGCATGCCGCTTCGATGCGCTCTTCGCGACCAAGACCGGATTCCTCCGCCTCGACCGGCTCCTGGCTCGCCTGCATGCCAACCGCGACGAACTGCTCGTCGTCCTCGACCGCCCGGAGGTCCCGCTCAACACCAACGGCGCGGAACGCGACATCCGCGCCATGGTCACAAGGCGAAAATTCTCCGGCGGCACACGCTCCGAGGACGGCAAGCAGGCCCGAGACACATTCCTCGGCCTCTACAAGACCTGCCAGAAACTTGGCCTCTCCTTCTGGGATTATCTCGGCGACCGCCTCAAGGTCCCCGGCGCCCCACCCGTGCCCCCACTGCCGATCCTCGTCAGACAACGCTGCATCGAAATGGCTTGACCGCCCGGGGTTTTGCCCCTGTTACAGTTGAACGGGCAGGCCCGACCACGGCAGATCAAGTGCCCGACACTGCGGTATTCCGTCTATAACGCCCGAAAGTCCCGTGGACTTCACCGCAACGTGAATCGTCTTGCCGCCGGCCAACTGGCAGACTTCCGGGCATCCAAGCCCTTGGCGACGGCCACACGAGGAGGCGGTTTTGCGGATATTGACGGGTGTTCTTCTGGCCCTGGGGCTCTTCGCCCTCCCGGTCCTGGACGGTTTTGCCGAGGCGCGCTACCAGCGCGGGCCCTTCACCGCGGCCGAGGCCAAGCCGGCGCCGGAATGGGTCGTCTCGGAATGGATCCGCGGGCCGGAGGCGAGCCTCGCCGACCTGAAGGACCAGGTGGTGGTGATCGATTTCTTTCAGCTCTGGTGCCCCGGCTGCAATCGCTTCTCCATCCCCCTGATGGGGGAGTGGGAAAGAATTTTTGCCGACGAGATCGCCGCCGAAAAGCTGACCCTCATCTCCATCCACACGGTCTTTGAGGGCCATACCTACCAGACGCCCGAACGCCTGAAGGAATATGTCGCGGAAAAGGGCATGCAACACGCCGTGGCGGTCGACAACCTGAGCCCCGGCAATCGCCTGCCCGACAGTATGATCCGCTACGCCACCCGCGGCACGCCGGAGATGGCCATCATCGACAAGGCGGGGCGAATCCGCTTCCAGAAGTTCGGATCCTTCGACCCCAATTGGGCGACGGGCTTCATTCGCGAACTGTTGGCCGAGGCCGACGAGAACTCTTGAACCTGAGAGCGCCGCGCTAAACCAGCAGCGCCATCCCGTCGTGGTTCGGGTCGGCGAAGCCGGTCGGGCGGCCGCCGTCGATGCGGATGCCGTGCACGCCGGCGAAGGGATAGCTCAAATGGCTGCGTTGGATCTCGTAGCCGTCCGCGGCCAGCACATCTGTCACATAGCGCGGAATGCGGTTGGAGACGTCGATGATGTCGCTGGTCGCGGAGAAGCGCGGCTGCACGATGGCGTCGACGATCGGCATGTCGAACTCCAACACGTTCAACATCGCCTGCATCACCCCCATGACGATCTGCGTGCCGCCGGGCGCGCCGATGACCAGCCGCGCCTCGCCGTCGCGGAAGACCATCGAGGGGCACATGGCGCTGAAGCGGCTCTTGCCGGGCGCGATGGAGCCGGCGCGGCCCTGGCGCGGATCGAACACCGCCATGCAGCCGTTGTACATGAAGCCGAGCCCCGGCGTGATGACGCCCGACGGCATGCCGAGCGAGTGGGTCATCGACACCGCATTGCCGTCGCGGTCGATGACCGAGACCTGGGTCGTCTGCTTCGATTCCTGCGGCCCCTGCAGCCGGGGGACATGCGCCTTTTCGCCCGCCCGGATGCGCGTGGCGAGCGCGGCCGCATAGGCCTTGTCGGTCAACTCGGCGACCGGCACGTCGACGAAGGCGGGATCGCCGACCCGCGCTTCCTTGTCGATGGTGGCGAGCTTCATGGCTTCCGCCACGGTCCGGATGTAGTCGGCCGAGTTGTGGCCCATGGCGGCGAGGTCGAAGGCCTCCAACGTGTTCAGCATTTGCAACAGCATGATGCCGCCGCCCGGCGGCTGGTTCGTCGCCACCTCGAAGCCGCGGTAGCTGCCGCGCATCGGCTGGACCCGGGTGGTGCGGAAGGCGGCCAGGTCCTCGGCGCTCAACAGGCCGCCGTTGGCGCGCATGTCGGCGACGATCTCCTCCGCGATATCGCCGGTGTAGAAGACCTCGGCGCCGCCCTCGGCGATCCGGCGCAGGGTGCGCGCCATGTCGGGGTTCTCGACCCGCTCCCCCGGTCGTTTCAGGGTGCCGTCGGGACGGAAATAGATCCGCCGCCCATCCTCGGTATGGCGCAGGCGATCCGTCGTCTCCAGCCGGCCGAAGAGGCCCGGCTCGGTCCACCAGTTGTAGACATGCGGGCGGATGACGAAACCGCGGTCAGCCTCCTCGATCGCCGGCTGAACGATGTCGGCCCAGTCCCAGGTGCCCCACTCGCTCTGCGCTTCGTGGTAGGCCTTCAGGCTGCCCGGCACGGTGATCGACTGATGGCCGACCTCGTTCACCCGGCCCTCCAGGATGAAGCCGAAGCCGTCGCGGGTCTCGGAGATGACGCGCTTTTCCCACATATCCGGCGTGGCGGCGGCCGGCGTCTTGCCGTGGAAGTCGATACATTCGTGCACGCCCTGGCCCGGCAGGTGGACCTGCAGCGAGCCGAAACCGGCGATGCCGCACATCTGCGGATCGACCACGCCCTGCACCAGGGCGCAGGCCATCGCCGCGTCGACGGCGTTGCCGCCCCGTTGCAGCACCCGCGCCCCGGCCTCGGCCGCCTCGGGCTGGGCGGCGGATATCATCGCGTTCTCGAGTTTTGCCATGCGCCGGCCTCCTAGTCGAGCGTCGATTTGTGCACGCGGCCGTGCGCCATGATGAGGTCGAGGTGCCGGCCCTGGCCCTGCAGCAGGCGCAGGTCGCGCAAAGGATCGCTGTCGACCAGCAGCAGGTCGGCGATCGCCCCTTCCCGGATACAGCCGAGTTCGCCCTCGCGCTGGACCAGGCGGGCGTTGATCGAGGTGGCGCCGCGCAATACCTCCAACGGGGATTGCACGCGGGCGCGGATGGTGAACTCGTTCGACTGATCCTCGTGGCAGGCGCCGAGCAGGTCGGTGCCGTAGCCGATCTGCACGCCGGCCGCATCGGCGATTTCCAGGCCGCGCAGGCCGGCGGTGCGCACATCCTCGATCTTGGCGATGGAGGCGGCGGGGAAGCCGAGTTTTTCGCCGTCCCGCGCCAGCGCGTCATAGGTCGCGAGCGTCGGCACCAGGAAGGCGCCCCGGCTGGCCATCAGCTGCGCGGTGTCCTCGTCGATCAGATTGCCATGCTCGATCGAGCGCACGCCGAGACGGACGGCGCGGTGGATCGCTTCCGGCGTATAGGCGTGCGCCATGACGTAGGTCTTCCAGCTCTTGGCCTCCCAGACCGCCGCCTCGATCTCCTCCTCCGAATACTGCAGGTTCCAGATCGGATCGGTTGGCGAGGCGACACCGCCCGAGGCCATGATCTTGATCTGGGTGGCGCCGCGGCGAAGTTCCTCCCGCGCCGCCTTGCGCACCGCATCGACGCCGTCGGCGATGACCGCGAAGCTGGCGCCGGCACAGGCCGGGCAGCCGTCGCCTGACCAGGTGAGCGGGCGGAAATCGCCATGCCCGCCAGTCTGGCTCAGCGCATGGCCGGCATAGAACAGGCGCGGCCCCTTGATGAGCCCGGCCTCCACCGCTTTGGCGAGCCCCCAGTCGGCACCGCCCGCGTCGCGCACCGAGGTGAAGCCCCGGTTCAGCATCGCTTCCATGATCAGCCGCGCGCGGGCGCCGGTCAGCATGGCGCTGTCCTGGTCGATGGCGCCGAGATCGAGGCCGGTGGCGATAACGTGGACATGGGCGTCGATCAGGCCCGGGATCAGCGTCCGCCCCTCGGCCTTCAGGCGGCGCACCCGTCCGGCCCGAATGCGCTTGGTCGAGATCTCGACGATCCGCTCGTCCTCGACCAGGACGTTCGCGCCCTCCACCGCCTCGCCCGCCGCCGGGTCCAGCAGCCGGCAATTCTCGATCAACACCGTCGACATGAAGCCACCTCTTCCTCGCTCACCCGGCAGCGCACCGCCGCCCGGCCGGCAGTCTATGCCCTCTTCGATGTCACGTCACAACGCAGACCGGCGGGACCGAAAATCCAGGTGACGTCCGCGTGACGGGACGGTGCGGGGCCAAGCCCCATCAGATTTCAAACGGCGCGCCGTCGAACCGCTCGCGGACGGCAATGTCCTCGACCGGATTGCGACGCAATTTGGTCAGCAGCTTCTTCGGCCGGCCGAGCGGCACGACCGCGGCGACCGCATGGTCGCCCGGAATGGAAAGCAGGGATTGCACCGCCGGCTCCTCCGCCACGGCGAGCGTGGTGATGGTCCCGCCATAACCGGCCTGGCGCGCGCATAGCAGGACGTTCCACACGAAGGGATAGATCGAGGCGCCGCTGATGACGCCGACCCGGTCCAGCTCCTTGTCCATGGAGGCGACAACCTTGAGGTCGACGACGAAAACCAGGACGACGGGCGCCAGGCGAAAGGAATCGACCAGGCGGTCGACCGGCGGCGTCGCCGCGGCGATTTCCGCCGTCACCGTGGTCGGCAGGATCGAGTTCCACGGGCTCTCCCCCGCCTTGACCTGGGCGGTATAGCGCTTGGCCGCCGGTTCGGCGCACTTCGCCAGCCCCTCGCGGGTTTTGGGATCGCGCACGATGATCACCCGGTTGCCCTGCCGGTTGCCACCACTCGGCGCGAAGCGGGCCGTGTCGAGGATCTCGTGCAGCACCGCATCCGGCACGTCCTCGTCGGTGAAATCCCGGGCGGAAAAGGTCATCCGCATCACGTCGTTCAATTCCATCCCCATCACTCCTTTTTCGGCGTCGTTTCCCGCTCTCACAAAATCGCCAGCACGTTCTCCGGCGGCCGGCCGAGCGCCGCCTTGTCGCCGGCGAGCACGATCGGCCGTTCGATCAGGATCGGGTTTTCCACCATCGCCCTGATCAGCTCGCGACGTTTCAGGCTCTCGTCGGCCAGGTTGTTCTCGCCGTATGCCTTCTCCTTGCGCCGCATCAGTTCGCGCGGCTGCATGTCGAGCTGCTTCAGGATCCGGTCGAGGGCCGCCGCGCTCGGCGGCGTTTTCAGATACTCGACGATGTCCGGCTCAACGCCCTTCTCGCGCAGCAGGGCGAGCGTCTGGCGCGACTTGCCGCAGCGGGCATTGTGGTAGATCGTGACGCTCATGGCGCACCCTCCCGGTAGACGTTTTCCTCGTCGGCGCCCGGTATACCACGGGCCGGACAAAATCGTCTCCGGCGGGCAAAGCGGCGTCGACCGCGCCGCCCTCGACGCGGCGATGGGGTGCGGGCTGGCACATGGCGGCTGGTGCCCCGGCGGGCGCTGGGCGGAGGATGGCGTCATCCCGGACCGCTACCGCCTGCGCGAGGCGCCCTCGCGGCATGTTGCCATGCGCACCCGCCTCAATGCGCGCGACAGCGATGCGACCTTGATTCTCACCGCCGGCCCGGCCCGGGGCGGTACCCGCTGGACCGTGCTGGCGGCAGGGCGCCACGGCCGGCCCCTCCTCGTCGTCGACCCCTGTGGCACGCGCGCGGCGCGGCGCATTCTCGGCTTTCTCCGACGCCACCGGCCCCGCGTGCTGAACGTCGCCGGACCGCGCGCGAGCGAGGCGCCCGGGATCGGCGCGACGACCCATCGGCTGCTCGCGCGGCTACTGCGCGACGCTTGATTTTCGCGCCTGCGACGCCACTTTGATTGCACGCTGCGGCCCTGCAAAAGGGTGCGGTGGCGAGCGGGCTCTGCTAGAGTCGCGGGCGGTTCGCAATCCGTCCGGCTCTGTCGGCGAGCGGGCCGCGCATCGGGTGGCGAACTCGCCGCCGCGATGGGTCAACCCACTGTTATGCAATGGAATACGATGAAGCTGACGATTGAACGCGGCACCCTCCTTCGCTCCCTCGGTCATGTGCAGAGCGTGGTGGAACGACGCAACACGATACCGATTCTCTCCAACGTCCTGCTTTCGGCGGAGGGGGAACGGCTGCGCCTGACGACGACCGACCTCGACATCGCCATCGTCGAGGAGGCGCCGGCCGATATCATGACCGCGGGCGCGACCACGGTATCGGCGCACATGCTCTACGACATCGCGCGCAAGCTGCCCGACGGGGCCCAGGTCATGCTGGACGCCGCGAGCGACGACGGCCGCCTGGCGCTCGCCGCCGGGCGCGCGAGTTTCGCGCTCTCTTGCCTGCCGCGGGAGGATTTTCCGGCGATGTCGGACGATGAGCTGCCGCATCGTTTCCAGATCCAGGCCGGTGACCTGAAACGGCTGATCGAAAAAACCCGCTTCGCCATCTCGACGGAAGAGACGCGCTATTACCTGAACGGCATCTTCCTGCACGCAAAAGAATTGGACGGCGTCGCCGTGATGCGCGCCGTCGCGACCGATGGCCACCGCCTGGCGCGGGTCGAGCTGCCGATGCCGGAAGGCGCGCGCGGCATGGCCGACGTCATCATCCCGCGCAAGGCCGTGCTGGAAGTGGTCAAGCTGCTGGAGGACAACGACGGCAACGTCGACGTCTCGCTCAGCGAGACCCGGATCCGCTTCGCCATCGAGAGCACGGTCCTGACCTCGAAGCTGATCGACGGCACCTTCCCCGATTACGAACGCGTCATCCCCGAGGGCAACGACAAGCTGCTGGAGGTCGACGGGCGCGAGTTGGTGACAGCCGTCGACCGGGTGGCGACGATCTCCTCGGAGAAGTCGCGCGCCGTGAAATTCGCCCTCGGCGCCGACAAGCTGACCCTCTCGGCCAACAGCCCGGAGGCCGGCAGCGCCACCGAGGAGATGCCCGTGAGCTTTGCCGGCGGCGACATGGAGATCGGCTTCAACGCCCGCTATCTCATGGACATCGCCGAGCAGATCGACGGCGACAACGCCAGCTTCCGCCTGGCCGACTCCGGCTCGCCGACCATCATCCAGGACGCCGAGGACGCCAGCGCGCTCTACGTGCTGATGCCGATGCGGGTTTGACGGCCGCGGCCACGCTGTTGGCAATGCCGGAGACGGGCGAGAGGCAGGCGGCCGGGGCGGAAGCGCACGTTGCGCTCGCCCGTATCCGTCTGACCGATTTCCGCTGCTACGATACGCTCGCCCTCGATCTCGACGGCCGCTGCGTGGTGCTGACCGGGCCGAACGGCGCCGGCAAGACGAACCTGTTGGAGGCGATCAGTTTCCTCGCCCCCGGCCGCGGCCTGCGCCGGTCCCGGCTGGGCGAAGTGACGCGCTTCGGCGGAACCAGCGGCTGGGCCGTCGCCTGCCGCCTGACCACGCCCGAGGGCGGCCTCGACGTCGGCACCGGCATCGAGGGGCATGGCGGGCGGGAGCGTCGCGTGGTGCGGATCGACGGCGCCACGGTACCCGGCGCCCAGCGCCTGCCCGATCATTTCGGCGTGCAATGGCTGACACCGCAGATGGACCGGCTGTTTCAGGAAGGGCCGGGCCCGCGCCGGCGTTTCCTCGACCGGCTGGTGCACGGCTCCGATCCCGGCCACGCGCGCCGGGTCTCCGACTACGAACGGGCGATGCGCGAACGCTCGCGCCTGCTGCGCGAAGGCCGCGGCGACACGGCCTGGCTCGATGCCCTGGAAAGCGAGATGGCGGCGCACGGCGTCGCCGTCGCCGTCGCCCGTCTCGATGCGGTGGCCAGGCTCGATGCCGCGCTCGGCGCCCGGCCGGACGACCTGCCGCAGGCCGAGGTCACCGTCCAGGGCGGCGTCGAGGGCTGGATCGCGGAAGCGCCGGCGGTCGAGGTCGAGGGTCGGCTGGCAGAGGGCCTGGCGCAGGCCCGCCCACGGGACCGCGAGAGCGGTGGTGCCGCGCTCGGCCCGCACTTGAGCGATTTCGCCGTCCGCCACCGGGGCAAGGGGGTGCCGGCGGCGCTCTGTTCGACGGGTGAACAGAAGGCGCTGCTGCTGGCGATCGTGCTGGCCAACGCCCGGGTCGAGGCGGCGCGCCAGGGCCGCGCGCCGATCCTGCTGCTGGACGAGGTGGCGGCCCACCTGGACGAGGCCCGGCGGCAAGGCCTGATGGACGAGATCCTCGGCCTCGGCGGCCAGGCCTGGTTCACCGGTACGGATGTCGAGCTTTTCCGCCCGCTACGGAACCGGGCACAATTCTTCACGGTCGAGGCGGCGCGCCTCGAGGAACAAGGACCCAGCCATTGAGTGATCCGAACGAGCCCGGCAACGGAAACGGTAGCGACGACGCGGCGAGCGGCGCCGAAGAATACGGCGCGGATTCGATCAAGGTCCTGAAGGGCCTCGACGCCGTGCGCAAGCGCCCGGGCATGTATATCGGCGATACGGAGGACGGCTCGGGCCTGCACCACATGGTCTACGAGGTGGTCGACAACGCCATCGACGAGGCGTTGGCCGGGCATTGTGACGTGGTGCGCGTGCGCCTCAATCCCGAGGGCTCGGTGACCGTCTCCGACAATGGTCGCGGCATCCCGACCGACATCCACGAGGAGGAGGGCATCTCCGCCGCCGAGGTCATCATGACCCAGCTACACGCCGGCGGTAAGTTCGACCAGAATTCCTACAAGGTGTCGGGCGGCCTGCACGGCGTCGGCGTCTCCGTGGTGAACGCCCTCTCGCGGGAATTGACGCTGGACATCAAGCGGGCTGGCAAGGCGCACCGGATCGTCTTCCACGACGGGGTCGCCGACGAACCGCTCCAGGTCGTCGGCGAGGCGGGCGCGGAGAGCGGCACCGAACTCACCTTCCTGCCCTCGACCGATACCTTCGGCAACATCGATTTCGACTTTGCGACGCTGGAGCACCGCCTGCGCGAGCTGTCGTTCCTCAACTCGGGCGTCCGCATCGAACTGATCGACGAACGCGGCGTCGAACCGAAGGAAGTCGTCTTCCTTTACGAGGGCGGAATCCGCGCCTTCGTCGAGTATCTCGACCGGACCAAGACGGCGGCGCACGAACCGCCGATCTCCATTGCCGCCGAGCGCGACGACATCACCGTCGAGGTGGCGCTGGAATGGAACGACAGCTACCACGAGAACGTCCTCTGCTTCACCAACAACATTCCCCAGCGCGACGGCGGCACGCATCTGGCCGGCCTGCGCGCGGCGCTGACCCGCACCGTCAACGCCAACGTGGAGAAGGCCGGCGGCGGCAAGCGCGACAAGGTCCAGGTCTCCGGCGACGATTGCCGCGAGGGGCTGACCTGCGTGCTTTCGGTCAAGGTGCCCGACCCGAAGTTCTCCTCCCAGACCAAGGACAAGCTGGTCTCCTCCGAGGTCCGCCCGGTGGTCGAAAGCGTCGTCTCGGAGAAGCTCGACCAGTGGTTCGAGGAGCATCCGAAAGAGATGCGGCTGATCGTCTCCAAAGTGGTGGACGCGGCGGTGGCCCGCGAGGCGGCCCGCAAGGCGCGGGAGCTCACCCGGCGCAAGGGCGCCCTCGACATAAGCTCGCTGCCCGGCAAGCTCGCCGACTGCGAGGAACGCGATCCCGCCAAGTCGGAGCTGTTCCTGGTCGAGGGCGACTCGGCCGGCGGCTCGGCCAAACAGGGGCGCGAGCGGCGCAACCAGGCGGTGCTGCCGCTGCGCGGCAAGATCCTGAACGTGGAACGGGCGCGCTTCGACAAGATGCTGTCCTCGAACGAGATCGCCACCTTGATCACGGCGCTCGGCACCGGTATCGGACGCGACGACTTCAACGTCGAGAAACTGCGCTACCACAAGGTGGTGATCATGACGGACGCCGATGTCGACGGCGCCCATATCCGCACGTTGCTGCTGACCTTCTTCTATCGCCAGATGCCGGAACTCATCACCAACGGCCATCTCTATGTGGCACAGCCGCCGCTCTACAAGGTCTGGCGGGGCAATGCCGGTTCGCACCGCTATCTGAAGGACGACCGTGAACTCGACGCCTATCTGATCGACGAGGGCACCTCGGGCGCCGTGCTGACCTTGCACGACGGCAGCCAACGGGCGGGCGAGGACCTGGTGAGCCTGGTGCACGAAGCGGGACGGGTGCGCAGCCTGCTGGGCGCCGTAGCGCAACGCTACGACAAGGCGATCGTCGAGCAGGCCGCTATTCTGGGCGTGCTGACGCCTTCGATCCTGGAGGACGAGGCGCAGGCCGCCGCCGCGGCCGATTTCCTGGCCCGGCGCCTGAACGGCCTGGCGCCGGAGTTCGAACGCGGCTGGGAAGGCGCGCTGGCGCCCGAAGGCGGCTTCCGCCTTTCCCGCACCCTGCGGGGCGTGACCTCGCACAATCTGATCGACGCGCAACTCATCCGCTCGGCCGAGGCCCGGCGTCTCGATGCGCTGGCGCCCGAGCTGCAGGCGGTATTCCAGCGCCCGGCCATCCTCGCGCGCAAGGACGACGAGATCACGATCCCCGCGCCGACGGATCTGCTGGAGACGATCCTGGAGCTCGGCCGGCGCGGCCTCAACATCCAGCGTTACAAGGGCCTGGGCGAGATGAACCCGGACCAGCTCTGGATGACCACGCTGGATCCCGAGGCGCGGACCCTGCTGCGCGTACAGATCAAGGAACTGGACGAGGCGGACGAAGTCTTCTCGACCCTGATGGGCGATGTGGTCGAGCCCCGGCGCGAGTTCATTCAGTCGAACGCGCTGAACGTCGCCAACCTGGACGTCTGAAGGCCGGGCCGGCGGACGCGGGCCGATGGCCGGAGACAAAAAGAAACCGACGAAGGCCGGGGCGAAGGCGGGGGCAAAGCCGAAAGCAAAGCCGAAGCCGCGCCGCGCCACCCCGCCGGCGGACGGCCAGGTGGCGGACAGCGGCTGGCAACGCCGCGTGCTGCGCGGCGCCCTGCGGGTGTCCTGGCGGGTCGCCCTCTTCCTGGTGATCGCGGTGTTCGGCCTGATCGTGTGGTATTCGCACGACCTGCCCGATGTCGAGAAGCTGCGCGCGGCGAGCCAGCGGCCGATGGTGACGCTGGTGGCGATCGACGGCAGCGAACTGGCGACCTACGGTGATCTCTACGGCGAACGCATCGCGGTCTCGGCCTTGCCGAAGGTCCTGCCGCAAGCCGTCATGGCGATCGAGGACCGCCGTTTCCGTAGCCACTTCGGCCTCGACCCCCTCGGCCTCGCGCGGGCCATGTTGGTCAATCTCCGGGCCGGCCGGGTCGTGCAGGGCGGCTCCACCATCACCCAGCAGCTGGCGAAGAACGTGTTCCTGACGCCGGACCGGACCCTGAAGCGCAAAATCCAGGAGGCGTTGCTGGCGCTCTGGCTCGAATACCAGTTCACCAAGGACGAGATCCTGGCGCTCTATCTCTCGCGGGTCTATCTCGGCGCCGGGACCTACGGGGTCGAGGCGGCGAGCCGGAAGTACTTCGGCCGCTCGGCCCGCGAGATCGGCCTCGCCGAGGCGGCCCTGCTGGCCGGCCTGTTGAAGGCCCCCTCGACCCTGGCACCGACCCGCAACCCGAAGGGCGCGCGGGCCCGGGCCGCCGTCGTCCTCGATGCCATGGTCGCGAGCGGCTATATCGACAAGGCGCGGGCCGCGTCCGCCAAGAAACGCAACATCCGGCCGAAGCCGCGCCGGGCGCCGGCCAACCGCTATTTCGCCGACTGGATTTTGGAACGCCTGCCGGACCTGATCGGCCATCCCGAGGGCGACCTCACCATCCAGACGACCATCGATTCCAAGGTGCAGAACGCCGCCTACAGGGCGATCGGCGATACGCTGGCGCGGGCCGGGACCAAGCACCGCATGGGCCAGGGTGCCGTCGTCGCGTTGACGCCCGAGGGGGCGGTGCGCGCCATGGTCGGCGGGCGCGACTACGAGAAAAGCCAATTCAACCGCGCCGTCCAGGCCCGCCGCCAGCCAGGCAGCGCCTTCAAGCCCTTCGTCTACCTGGCCGGCCTGGCCTCCGGCCTCGGCCCCGACAGCATCATCGAGGACCGGCCGATCACGGTCCAGGGCTGGCGCCCGC
This sequence comes from uncultured Alphaproteobacteria bacterium, assembly GCA_951812805.1. Taxonomy (GTDB): domain Bacteria; phylum Pseudomonadota; class Alphaproteobacteria; genus JASLMY01. Next base: position 210,747 of record CATOSZ010000009.1, read on the forward strand.
GCAACTACAAGAACAAGCAATACGGTCGCGTCACCTTGCGCGAGGCGCTGGCCCGCTCGATCAACACGGTGGCGGTCCGCGTCTCCGAGCGGGCTGGGCGAAAACGGGTCATCGCCACGGCCCGGCGCATGGGCATCCGCTCGCCGCTGAAGCCGCATCCCTCGCTGGCGCTGGGCGTCAACGAGGTCGGCCTGCTGGAGCTGACGCGGGCCTACGCGGTGCTGGCGAACGGCGGCCACGGCGTCATCCCGCACGGCATCGTCGAAATCCGCGACGCCCGCGGCCGCCGCCTCTACGCTCGCAAGGGCACCGGTCCCGGCCGCCTGGTCGACGGCCGCAGGGTCGCCCAGATGCACGACATGCTGGGCGCGGTGATCGCTGAAGGCTCCGGCACCCGGGCCCGCCTGAAGCGTCCCGCCGCCGGCAAGACCGGCACCACGCAGGACAACCGCGACGCCTGGTTCGTCGGTTACACCGCGGATCTGGTGGCCGGCGTCTGGCTCGGCAACGACAGCGGCAAGCCGATGCACGACGTCTCCGGCGGCGGCTGGGCGGCGATCATCTGGGCCGACGTCATGACCAAGGCCCACGCCGGCCGCCCTGCCCGCCCGCTACGCCGCACGGCCTCGACAGTGGCGGCGGCGGAAGAGGACGAGAGCCCCTTCTCCGTCACCATCGACGTCGATGCCGGCAAGCTGGTCGACAAGATCTTCGGCTTGTTTTCCTCGGGCGGCGGCACCCCGGCGGACGAGGACGACGAGGAGTTGAGCCGGGGGCAGTAGTCGACAACGACGTCGAGATTGTCGATTATCACTGAACTTCGAGGAGACGATCATGTTGGCACGCGCCGTCCATCCCGGAGAAATCCTCGAGGGCGAACTGGACGAGATCGGGATCACAGCGAGTGAACTCGCCCGGCAGATCGAGGTTCCGGCGAACCGGCTCAGCCAGATCATTGACGGCCGGCGCGCCGTAACGGGCGATACCGCATTGCGGCTCGGCCACTGGTTCGCCATGGATCCCCAGTTCTGGATGAACCTGCAAAGCCAGTACGACCTGGCCCTCGCCGCGGGCCGGGTCGGGGCGGCCGTCAGGGCTCTGCCGACGATGCAACCAGATCGAACGCCGCGAGAGTGCCGTCGGCGCGCCTGAGGATCGCCGTCGAGAAGTCGGGCGTCAGGGAATAGATCACCACGAAGCGGCCGATCAGGTGGGCGTCGTTGTGGATCGCGCCCGGGCCCGTCACGATGCCGTGGCCGGGCGGGATGCGGAACGCCGTCACCTTGTATTCATCGCCGCCCACCGGCTTGCCGAGTAGGAAACCACCCCCCGACGCCTCGCCGACCGGCATGTGGAAATGCGGGCGGTCGTGCACTTCGAGGTAGGTCCCACCGCCGAGCTCGGGCCGCATCAAATAGCCGTCCACATAGGTCGCGCCGACGGCGGTGATGGTCACCGGCAGTTCGGCGTCGGCCGGGAAGCGAACGATGTCGCCGTGCGCCAGCAGGCGGCTGTCGTAGAAGGCGACCCACTCGGCGCGCGCCGTCACCAGCGGGACCGCCACCCGTTCGACGCCGGCCGGCAGGACAAAATCGTCGAGCGTGCCGAGGATCGAGGCCTCGCCCGAGGCCCGTGCCCCATCGCGGTGCCATGCGCCTTGGATCAGCGCATGCGGCGGTTCGACCGGGGTGGGTGTCGGCGTGTCGGGCGTCTCGGCCGGCACAGGGCGGAGGCCGCCCGGCACCAGCGCGTAGGGCGCGCCCGGAACAACCTGGCCGGTGATGTCCTCGGTCCGCATATAGGAGTCGTCATCGCGACCCCGGCGGTCGACGATCAAATCCGACAGTTGGCCGCGCAGCAAAGGCGATAACGCCTCGAAACCGGAGATTTCCGGGCTATTCGCCATCGCCGGCGTCCTGGGCGGTGTACCAGTCGGCGATCTCGCTGCCGGTGACGAAGACGGTGTCGTCGCGTGTCATCAACATGTCCAGCACCCGGGCCAGGACATCGCAGCGGTGCGGCACGCCCATGACATGGGGATGCAGCGCGATCGTCAGGACGCGGGGCTGGCTTGCGCACTCGACGTCGAACACGCGGAGCGTCATTTCCAACCGGCGCAACATCTCGTCCGAGGGCTGCTGCTGCACGACATACAAGGGCACGTCGTTGAGCTCGATGGTATAGGGCATCGCCAGCAGCGGCCCGTGCACGGTCTGCATCCAGCAGGGCAGGTCGTCGACGAACCAGTCGGAGAGCCAGTCGATCCCCGCCGCGCACAGCAGGTCCGGCGTGTCGAAGCTCTCGCCCGAGCCGGGGCCGAACCAACCGCGCGTCTTCTTGCCGGTGAGCGCCTCGAGCCGGGCGAGCGATTTCTCGATCACCGCCTTCTCGTCGTCCTCGAACTGCAGGCTGCGTTGCACCCAGCCGTGGCCGACGAATTCCCAGCCCGCCGTCACCATCGCCTCGGCCGCACTCGGGTAGACGTCGGCGCAGGCCGCGTTCATGAAGGTGGAGGCGGGCAGGCCGCGTTCCCCCAGCAGGCGCAGGAAGCGCGGCAGGCCGGTGCGCATGCCGTACTCCACCCAGGCGAAGTTGCCGACGTCCGGGATCGGCGACTTGCCGTGCGGCGCCGGCAGGGCGGCCCGCGGCATCGCCTGGTCGAAGGGCCAGTATTCGACGTTGACCACGACATGGACCATCAGCGGCTTGCCGCCCAAAGGGGTCAACGGCGCACGTTCGCTCGACATCCGGTAGGGGACGCGGGGGTTCGACATGGCGGGGCCCTCGGTTGGAATCACGACGGGCGAGAGCGTAGCATCGAAGCGGCGGGGAGGCGCGGTTCATGGCGGAATTCGATTTCATCGTCGTCGGCGGCGGCTCGGCCGGCGCGGCGCTCGGCCACCGCCTGGCGGAGAGCGGGCGCCACCGGGTGCTGCTGCTGGAGGCCGGACCCGCCGGCCATTTCCTAAGCCGGATCCCGACCAGCTACGGCAAGCTGATCGACAATCCGCAAGCCAACTGGTGCTACGAGTCGGAACCGGAAGAGGCGACCGCCTTCAAGCCGGTGCCGGTCCCGCGCGGCCGGCTGCTCGGCGGCTCGTCCGCCATCAACGGCCTGGTCTATGTCCGCGGCCAGCCGCGCGACTACGACGGCTGGGCGCAACTCGGCAACCGGGGCTGGAGCTTCGCCGACGTCGCGCCGATCTTCCGCCGCATGGAAACCTACGAGCCGGGCGGCGATGACTTGCGCGGCGCGGACGGGCCGTTGCACGTCAGCGAGGCGGTCGATGAAAGTCCGCTCTACGACGCCCTCTTCGCCGCCGGTGCCGAGGTCGGCCTGCCGCGCAATCCCGATTACAACGGTGCCAGCCAGGAAGGCATCACCAAGACCCAGGCGACCATCCGCAACGGCCGGCGGATGAGCGCGGCGCACTGCTACCTGCGCCCGGCCCGGCGCTGGCCGAACCTGGAGATCGAGACCGAGGCCTGGGCCCAGGAACTGCTGTTCGACGGCCGGCGCTGTACCGGCGTCGCCTACCGCAAGCATGGCGAGCGGCGCGAAGCCCGGGCCCGGGGCGAAGTGATCAGCTGCGGCGGCGCCATCAACTCGCCGCAGCTCCTCGAACTCTCCGGCATCGGCCGGCCGCAGGTCCTCCAACCACTCGGCATCCCGGTGCGCCATGCGCTTCCCGGCGTCGGCGAGAACCTGCGCGACCACCTGGCCCCGCGCATGCAATGGCGCATCACCGCCAAGGGCGTGGTCTGGAACGACCGCATCGCCGGCCTCGGCCTCGCCTGGCAGGCGCTGCGCTATGCGGCGACCCGGCGCGGCTTCCTCAACCTGCCCTCGGCGCCGGTCCTCGCCTTCGTGCGCACCCGGGCGGAGCTGGAGACGCCGGACGTGCAGATCCATTTCATTCCCTTCGCCATCGCTGTGAATCGGCATGCAAAACTGACCCACTTTGGTGGGTTATGAGCGGTAAGAATTGACCCACCTGGAACGCTAGCATCCGCACGGAACAGTGCGGAGGAAAGAGCAGGTGGTATTGATGGAAAGCGTATTGAAGATCCGACGTTGGATATTACGGGAGGGTCGGAGTATCCGATCTGTATCTCGTCAGACTGGTTTGTCGCGGAACACGATTAAGAAGTATCTGAAGGACGGCGATCCACCGAGCTATCAGCGGCGCGTTTCACCCGTCCGGCGTAAGCTTAGCGATGGCTTCGCCAGCCGGCTTCGGGCGCTCTTTGAGCAGGACCTGGGGCGCCCGCGCCGTGAGCGCCGGACGGCCAAGAAGCTTTATGAGCAGCTTGTGTCGGAAGGCTATAGCGGATCCTACTCGACGGTTCAGAGGTTTGTCCGCGACCTGAAGCGTTCTGGCGCCGGATCGGGGGATGCGTTCATTCCGTTGCACTTTACGGCAGGTGACGCGCTCCAGTTTGACTGGAGCACGGAATACGCTGTCCTGGGCGGTGTCGAGCAGAAGGTAAAGGTTGCCCACTTCCGCCTATGTCATAGCCGCAAGCCCTTTGTTGTTGCCTATCCCAGCGAATCTCAGGAGATGGTGCTGGACGCCTTTGCACGGGCGATGTCTTTCTATGGCGGCGTACCGCGCCGGGTGATCATCGACAACCCCAAGACGATGGTAACCTATGTTTCGCGCTCTAAGGACCGTGTGTTCCATCCGCGCTTTCTGGCGTTGATGAACCACTATGTGATGGAACCGGTTGCTTGCACACCCGCGGCGGGGTGGGAGAAGGGTCAGATTGAGAACCAGGTTGGGTTCCTGCGGGGACAGCTGTTTGCGCCCAAGCCCGCCTTTGACGATCTGGATGCGCTGAACGGCTGGTTGCGTCTGCGCTGCGAGGAATTGGCGAATCGCGCCCACCCCGAACAATCGGATCGCAAGATCTCGGACGTGTTCGCAGACGAGTGCGCCGAACTGCGTCCCCTGGGCCGGGCTTTTGACGGCTATGTTGAGAAGGCCGCTCGTGTCCGCTCTACCTGTCTGGTCCAATATGCCACCAATCGCTATAGCGTCCCCTCCCGGTTCGCCGGGGAGCTTGTCTCTCTGCGCGCCTATGCGGACCGGATCGTGGTTGTGTCAGGGCAGAATGTGATTGCCGAGCACAAGCGCCGCTTTACCCGCAACGCCAGCTATTTCGAGCCCTGGCATTACCTGCCCCTACTCGACCGCAAGCCCGGCGCGCTGAGAGATGGCGCGCCCTTTGTGGGTTGGCAATTGCCTGAGGCGATGCACCGGGTCAGGGCGCATTACATGGCCGGCAAAGGCGGGGACCGGGAGTTTGTCGATCTGCTCCTGCTGGCCCAGGATCACGGGATCGAGGTGGTCGAGATAGCCTGTGAACTGGCCGTGGAGCAGAACACGCTGCGCCTTCCGGCCATCATCAATCTGATCAACCAACTGGTGGAGCCGGTCATCGCGCCATGGGGCGAGAGCCACGCCTATCCGCAACTGACCTTGCGGCCCGAAGCGGACTGCAAGCGCTATGAGACGCTGTGCGTTGCCGGGGAGGCCGTCGCATGAAAGCTTTGATAGACCAACTGATCGCCCTGAGGCTGTATGGAATGGCGGCTTGCGCCGAAGCTTTGCTGGCCGCGCGCAAGCCGCCAAGTCTGACCACTGCGATAAAGCAACTGATCGACGCCGAGACTGTAGAGCGCCGGGTGCGCTCTATCCAGCACCAAATGCGGGCCTCGAAGTTCCCCCACCATAAGGACTTCGCCACTTTCGATTACGGCCTAGCAGCCTGTCGGACTTGAGCCGAGTTTCGAGATGAGATTCACTGTCACGGTCTGATTCTCTCCTGCGCGGTGATTTTGTGATGAGCAACTTTCGACAGGTTGACCGGGAGACCAGCTATCTTCTGCCGCCTTCGGTGGACGAATGGCTGCCTGATCGTCATCTGGCGCGCTTCGTGGTCGATGTGCTGGAGCAGCTGGATCTCTCTGCGTTCGTGAAGGCCTATCGTGGTTCGGGCTCGGCGGCGCATCACCCGAGCGTCCTGCTGGGCCTGCTGATCTACGGCTACGCGACGGGGGTGCATTCCAGCCGGAAGCTGGAGCGGGCGAGCTATGATTCGGTGGCCTTCCGCTTCATCGCGGCAAACGACCACCCCGACCACGACACGATCGCCACGTTCCGCCGTCGCTTCCTGCCGCTGATCGAGGGGCTGTTCGTGCAGGTTCTGCTGCTGGCGCGGCAGGCCGGCATGCTGCAACTGGGCACGGTGGCGCTGGACGGGACGAAGATCCATGCCGACGCGAGCCGGCACAGCGCCCTGTCGTGGCAGCGTGCGGGCGAGATCGAAGCCCGGCTGCGGGCCGAGGTGGCGGAGTTGATGGCGTTGGCGGAAGCGGCGGACCGGTCCGAGGTTCCCGACGGCATGAGCGTGCCGGAGGAGCTGGCACGGCGCGAGGACCGGCTGGCGGCGATCGCCGCGGCGAAGGCGGAGATCGAGGCGCGGGCGGCCGAGCGTCATGCGCGGGAGCAGGCGGAGTACGAAGAGAAGCTGGCAGCCCGCGAGGCGAAGGAAACGCGGACCGGCCGCAAGCCGGGCGGGCGGCCACCGAAGCCGCCGGAGCCGGGGCCACGGGCGAAGGACCAGGTCAACCTGACGGACCCGGACTCGCGCATCATGCCGGTGGCCGGCGGCGGCTTCGAGCAGTGCTACAACGCCCAGGCTGCGGTGGCCGCCGGCAGCCTGCTGGTGGTCAGCGCCGACGTGGTGCAGGCGGCGAACGACAAGCAGCAGATCGAACCGACGCTCGAAGCACTCGCCGGCCTGCCGGACGGGCTTGGCGAGGTCGAGACCCTGTTGGCGGACAGCGGCTACTTCAGCCAGGCCAACGTCGAGGCCTGCGGGGAAGCGGAGATCGCGCCGCTGATCGCGCTCGGCCGGGAGCACCACCATCTTTCCTGGCGGGACCGCTTCGCCGAGGCGCCGCCAGCGCCCGAGGATCCGACGCCGCTCGAGGCGATGTGCCATCGCCTGGCCACACCCGAGGGCCGGGCGCTCTACGCGCTTCGCAAGCAGACGCCGGAGCCGGTGTTCGGCATCATCAAATCGGTGATGGGCTTGCGTCAGTTCAGCCTGCGCGGCCTCGACAAGGCGAAGGGGGAATGGACCTTGGCCACGCTCTCCTGGAACATCAAGCGGATGTTCGTCCTCAGCCACGCCTGAACGGGCGGGCCAACCCGCGTTCGCAACTTCATGGGGGTAAATCCATGACATCGACGCCCGCCAAGCCAATCTTACCAATCCTTGCATGCCCGAGTCCGACAGGCTGCTAGCCGCCGTCACCCAAGCGCAAATCGACCCCTTCTGCTCAGGGCAGTTCACCCAGGAGGCCCACAACCTCATTCTGGTGGGCGGAACCGGTACGGGCAAAACCCACATCGCCATTGCTCTGGGGACGCTGTTGATCAATCAGGGAAAGAAGGTCCGTTTCTTCAACGCCGTCGATCTGATCAATGCGCTGATCAAGGAACAGGCCGAAGGCAACGCCGGCAAGATCATCCGGCAACTGACGGCCATGGATTGCGTCATCATCGACGAACTGGGCTATATCCCATTCCCCAAATCCGGCGGTGCGCTCTTGTTCCACCTGATCAGCAAACTCTATGAGAAGACCAGCGTCATCATCACCACCAATCTGGAGTTCGGGGAATGGGTCTCCGTCTTCGGAGATGCAAAAATGACAACCGCGTTGCTGGATCGTGTAACGCATCACTGCGCAATCATCGAAACAGGCAACATGTCTTACCGCTTCGCACAAAGCAAACAGCGACGACAAAAGTAGCCGCCCTGTAAGCAAAGCCCCAGGCTGATCCGCTATATGGAGCCAATCAGCCTGGGGGCTTTCATCGCAAAGGCGGGCAAATCAAAACGGGTCCTGTACAGATTGTTCTGCAAAAGGGGTTTCGTAGCTGGGGCACAAGTCCGGGCCGATGGGGTGGATGAGCTGCCTCCGGCTGGTCCGGGCTCTCGCGATCGAAATCCATGAGGACTGGCTGGATGCCAACCGCTAGCTCAACATGATCCATCTCAAGGAGAGCAAAAGCGAACGCATCCAGAAAGCCGCCTGACGGCGGCTCGGCATGCCTGGCGCTCCGAGCAATCGAAATCTCCGCGCCAGGCATGCCGGTGGCCCTCATCGGCAGCCATGACAAACTTGCAGAACAGTCTGGACACTACTTCAAAAGCTCATTGCCACTTCAAGAACCCCACCTGATCCCCACGTTCCGCCGCCGGCCCGGTTGTCCCGGTGGGCCCACAGGCCCCTCCCACGCGGCTTCGCTCCGCGTAACGCAAAGCGCTACACGAAGCCGCGCGGGGCCCTCCCGTGGACTACCGGGACAACCTCCGTCGAAGCAAGGGGGGGGTCAATTTTGCACGCCGATAGGGGGTCAGAATTAAATGCTGATTGACACCCAGGATCGCCTTGGCGACGATGTTGCGCTGTATTTCCGAAGAGCCGCCGGCGATCGTCTTCATCCGATTGGAAAGATAAGTCGGCATCAGCGTCAGGCCGAGTTCCGGCCCGATGGGGGAGGCGTTGTAGCCGAGCTCCAGCGCGCCCGGTTGCAGGGCGGCGGCGTAATAGGCGGCGACCTCGACGCCCAGCATGTCGGCCTGTTGCATCGTCTCCGCGTTCTGCGCGTTCAGCAGGGAGGAGACGGCGCCCGGCGGTTTGCCGGCGCCGAGGTTGGCGAGCACGCGCTGCTCCGAAACCTCGATCGCCGTCGTCGCGATCGACAGTTCGCTGATCTGGCGACGAAAGCCGGCGTCGTTCGCCAGGCGCCGCCCGTCGGACCGGGTCGTTTCCGCCAGGGCTTCGATCTTGGTGAGCGTGCGGCGCAGGTCGACCGAGCCCATGGAGAAACGTTCGAACTCCAACAGGTATTTGGCGACGGACCAGCCGTCGTTCTCTTCTCCGACGCGGTTCTCGCGCGGGACCCGCACATCATCGAAGAACACCTGGTTCAATTCATGCACACCGGCGATGTTGACGATCGGCTTCACGGTGATGCCGGGGCTGGTCATATCGATCAGCAGGAAGCTGATGCCTTCCTGCTTCTTGCCCTCGGTGGCGGTGCGGACGAGGGCGAACATCATGTTCGCGTGCTGGGCGTAGCTGGTCCAGATCTTGGTGCCGTTGACGACATAGTCGTCCCCCGCCGCCACGGCGCGGGTCTGCAGCGAGGCGAGGTCCGAGCCCGAGCCCGGTTCCGAATAGCCCTGGCACCAGATGTCGGCGCCGGACAGGATGCGGGGCAGCCAATGCGCCTTCTGCGCGTCGGTGCCATAGCCGATCAGCATCGGGCCGCACATCCGCAGGCTCATCGGGATCAGCGCGGGCGCCTCGGCGCGGGCGCATTCCTGGGCGAAGATGTAGCGTTGGCCGAGCGACCAGCCGGTGCCGCCGTGGGCTTCGGGCCAGTCCGGTGCCGCCCAGCCGCGGGCATGCAGGATGCGCTGCCAGGCCATGGCGCTGTCGATGTCCTGCCACAGGCTGGTGCGCTTGCGCCCGGCCTCGCGCAAATCCGGCGTCAGCGCCTCGGCGAGAAACCCCCGCACCATGGCGCGGAACGCGTGATCCTCCCTCGACGGGCGCATGTCCATGGCCGCCAGCCCTCCCTTTTTTTCCGTCAGGACGACGAGACGCGGCGCGGCACCATCCGTTCGCCCGTGGCCCCGAGGCCGGTTTCGGCACCCGCCTCGCCCGCCTCGTGATACTCGGCGTCCTGGTTGACCTGCCAGACGTCGTACAGCGGCTCGCCCGCCAGGATGTTCTGCACGGTCAGCATCGCCGTCATAATGGCGTGATCCTGGTTGTTGTACTTGTGCATGCCGTTGCGCCCGACCAGGTGCAGGTTCGGATAGCCGGTCTCGATTCCGGCACGGACCCGGTCGACATTCTCCTGATAGGCCTCGTCGTAGACCGGATAGGCCTTCTCCTGGCGCACGACATGGCCGTCGAGAATGTCCTCGGCCCGGGCGAGGCCGAGGGTGACGAGCTCGCGCCGCGCGAGGTCCACCAGGTCGGCGTCCTCCGAGTCCCAGAGGCTGTCGCCCTCGAAGCAGAAATATTCGAGGCCGTAGCAGTTGCGGCCCGCCTCCGGCACCATTTCCGGCGACCAGGAGGCGAAGTTCTGGATGCGGCCGACCTTCACGTGCGGCTCGTGGATGTAGATCCAGTTGTCGTCGAACTGTTCGCGCTCGTTGATCACCAGCGCAACGACGAGAAAATCGCGGTAGCGCAGGGCGTCGGCGGCGGCGCGCATCTCGGGTGCCGGCGCGGGGTCGAGCGCGGCGACCAGCTCGCGCATCGCCATGGAGCTGATGACGTGATCGGCCTCGTAGGAATGCGCGGCGCCGGCCCCGTCCTCGGCCCAGATCCGCCACCGCCCGCTTTCGCCGTCGTGGATGCAGGCGGTGACGGTGCGGTCCATCACCACGCGCCCGCCGCGCTCCGCGACCAGCTCGGCCGCCCGTTCCCACATCATGCCGGGCCCGCGACGAGGATAGCGGAAGCTGTCGAGCAGGGTCTTGATCACCTCGCCGCGATTCTTCGCCTTGGGGGTGTAGAGGGCGTTCAGGATGGCCTTGCTCATCGACAGGCCCTTGATCCGTTGCGCCGCCCAGTCGGCCGAGATCTCGGTGCACTTCATGCCCCAGACCTTCTCCGTGTAGGTCTTGAAGAAGATCGAGAACAGCCGGCGGCCGAACTGGTTGGTCACCCATTCCTCGAAGTTGCGCGGATCGGGGTTGGGTTTCAGGCGGACTAAACCGTAGGAGGCGACGCAGCGGATCGATTCGAAAAGGCCGAGCTTGGTCAGCGCGTCCATTGGTTTCAGCGGATAGCTGAACAGCTGGCCCTTGTAGAAGATCCGCGATTTGCGCGGCCGGTCGAGAAAGTCGTCGGGCAGAATGCGGCGCCAGAAATCCTCGACTTCCTGCGCCTTCGAAAAAAAACGGTGGCCGCCGATGTCGAAGTGGTAGCCGTTGCGGCGCACCGTCTTGGAGATGCCGCCGACATATTCGCCGTCGCGCTCGAGCACGGTGACGTCGTGTCCGGCGAGCGTCAGATCATGCGCCGCGGTCAAACCGGCCGGGCCGGCGCCGATGATCACCACGGAAAGCCGCTGTTCGGGAGATCCTTCACTCATCTACGGGTTATCCTCGTCGATCCTTCGGATCCTCCCGGGGCGCGCGCCCCGGCGGACATGGGGATGCAGCCTAGAAAAAACAACTCGCCAGCATACCGAGGAGGAGCAGCACGGCGAAAATGATCATATAGGGCATCGTGGCCACTCCCCCTCATGGCGCCAGCATGATCGCCGAAAGCCCCCGGCCATAGTCGCCCTCGCCCCGGTGCGTCGCCCGGCGGTAACTGTAGAACAGCCCATCCTCCGCATAGGTGTCGCGATGGACGCATTCGAGGCTGCCGACACCGGCGGCGTGCAGCCGTGCCGCGACATAGCCTTCGAGGTCGAACTGGAAGTGGGCTGCCCGGGCCCCGGCCGCGAAGAACGCCGCGTTCTCCGCGTCGTGCTCGAGGAAACGATCGCGCAGTTCGGCGCCGACCTCGTAGCTCGCCTGCGCGATGCACGGCCCGACGGCGGCATGGACCCGGCCCGCTTCCGCGCCGAGGTCGGCCATGGCGGCGAGCGCCGCGTCGGTAACCCCGGCGAGCGCACCCTTCCAGCCGGCGTGTGCCGCCGCGACGACGCCGGCCGCCGGATCTGCCAGCAGGACCGGCGTGCAGTCGGCCGCCAGCACGCCGATGGCGAGGCCGGGCGTGGCGGTGACGAGCGCGTCGGCGCGGGGCGGCCCGTCCTCCGGCCAGGGTCCGGCGACGGCGGCGACCGTCGTGCCGTGGACCTGGTGCACGGTCAGCGGGCCGTGGTGGGCCTGCATGTCGGCTTCGATCCGGCGGCGGTTTTCCGCCACCGCCGTCGCATCGTCGTCGGAGCCGAAACCGCAGTTGAGACCGTCGTAGAGGCCGCCGCTGACGCCGCCCCGGCGGGTGAAAAAGCCGTGGCGGACGCCGGGCAGGGCGCCGAGGTTCGCCGTGGTGATCGCGTGCAGGGCCGTCATGTCGCCGGTTCTCCGAAGCCGGCCGGGATCGGGCCGCCCGGCGCGCCGAGGGCGAGAACCTGGAACCGGGTGCCCATTTCCCCCGGATCGCAGAGCCGGTGGACCGCCGCCGCCACCGCCGGCCCGCCGGCACCGGCCGCAAGCCGCTCGGCGCGGGCCTCGATGCCGAGGGCGCGGAGCCAATCCCCCTGGCCGACCGGACCCCGGACAGCGGCCCCCTCGGCGCGGGCGGCGCGGGCTAGTGCCGAGAAATCGACGTCGGCGCTCAAGTCCGCCTCCCCGATATCGGCCAGGGCCGAGTGTTCGCGATGTGCCTTCACGGCCCGCAAGCTATCGCCCGGCATCCCGTTCGCGGGGCCGTAGTCGACGACGAGGGCGGCGAGACCCGCTTCGGCGATCCGGTGTGCGATCTCCGCCGCGATCGCCTCGCGGGCCGGGCCGAGTTCGATGATCGCGCCGTCCGCGCAAGTGCCATCTGTCGTTTCGTCCCGTCCGGTCGGCAAGGGCGTGGCGGCGGCGCGGAAGGTGAAGTCGTCACCGGCGACGTCGACCATCCGTTCGTGCCAGCCGGTGGCGGCACGGACGAACTGGCGCACCGGCAGGGCGTCGAGGAATTCGTTGGCGAGGATGATGGCCGGGCCCGGGGGAACTGTCGCCAGGCTGTCGTGCCATCGCGGCGCGTAATCCGCGAGGGCTGTCCCCTGGGCGGCGCGAAGCCCGGGATTGATCTCGACCAAATGGAGGTCCATCGCGGCCGCGAAGGCCGGATCGAGACCGGCGGCGCGCAGTGCGTCGGACAGCAGGGTGCCGCGACCGGGCCCGAGTTCGACCAGGCAGAACGGCGCGGGCGCGCCTGCCCGGCGCCAGAGGTCGAGCATCCAGAGGCCGATCAGTTCGCCGAACATCTGCGAGATCTCCGGCGCGGTGGTGAAGTCGCCCGCGGACCCGATCGGCGTCCGGCTCGTGTAGTAGCCGTGCTCGGGATGGGCCATCGCCTCGGCCATGAAGCGGGAAACGGGGACCGGTCCCTCGTGGCGGATCAGGCGGCGCAATGCATCTGCGGCCCGGCTCACGCCGCGTCTCCGGGCTGGTTTCGGCGACGCAACGCATAGGCGACGAGCGCTATACCCGCCAGCCCCATCGGCAGGGACAGCAGCTGGCCCATGGTGACTCCGGCGAACAGGAGGTCGAGATGGGCGTCCGGCTCGCGGGCCAGCTCGACGACGCCGCGCGCCATCGCGTAGCCGATCAGGAAGAGGCCCGTCGCCAGGCCCGGACGCTCGAACAGCCGGCCCCGCCAGGCGAGCCAGGAGAGCAGGCAGAACAGCACCAGGCCCTCGAGCGCGGCTTCGTAGAGCTGGCTCGGATGGCGCGGCTCGGGGCCGCCGTGGGGAAACACCATGGCCCAGGCGACGTCGCTGGTCCGGCCATAGAGTTCGCCGTTGATGAAGTTGGCGAGGCGGCCGAAGAACAGGCCTAGAGGGACCGCCGGCATGACCAGATCGGCCAGCCGCAGCCTCTCGACCCCGCGTCGCGCCGCGAACAGCCAGAGCGCCACGGCGACGCCGAGCAGGCCGCCATGGAACGACATGCCGCCCTGCCAGACCTGCAGCGCCTCCAGCGGATTGTCCAGGTAGTAGCCCGGTTTGTAGAAGGCGACATAGCCGATCCGCCCGCCGAGCACGACGCCGAAAGTCATCCAGAGCAGGAGATCGTCGACGCCACGATCGTCGAGCACCTGGACCCGCCGGCGATTGAGCTCCAGCACATAGCGCCAACCGAGGAACAACCCGGCGGCGTAGGCGAGCGCGTACCAGCGAATGGCGACGGGGCCGATCCAGATCAGCACCGGATCGATGTCGGGATAGGGGATGGCCGCGAGCGCGATATCCAGGGCCATGGCCGCGCCCGTCCGGTGCCGTCAGCCCGCGAGCGGGTGGTGCTGTTCCACCAGATCGCGCAGGCGATCCTCCAGAACATGGGTGTAGATCTGCGTCGTCGAGATATCGGCATGGCCGAGCATCCGCTGCACCGAACGCAGATCGGCGCCGCGCGCCAGCAGATGGCTGGCGAAGGCATGGCGCAGGCTGTGGGGCGAGACGCGGCGGCGATCGACGCCGGCCCGGGTCGCCAGCTCGCTGATCAGCTGGGCGAAGCGCTGGCGCGTCAAATGCCCGCCCTTGGCCCGCGAGGGGAACAGCCATTTGTGGTCGTCGGCCCGCTTCATGAAGTGCTTGCGCACCGCTTCGTAGGCGACGAGCGCCTCGCGGGCGGGTTCGCTCAGCGGCACCATCCGCTCGCGGCCGCCCTTGCCGCGGATCATCAGGAAGGGCCGCTCCGGCGTCGCCGAGGGATAGGGCAGCGAGACCAGTTCGCTGACCCGGAGGCCCGTCGCATATAGAATTTCCATCAACGCGACGAAGCGCACACCTTCCGGTCCCGGGTAGTCGCGCGCCGCCTCCAGCAACCGCTCGACCTCTTCCTCGCTGAGAATTTTCGGCAGGGCCCGACCGCGGCGCGGCCCGTCGATGCCGCTGGTGGGATCGTCCTCGCGCACGCCTTCGCCCAGGAGGAAGCGAAAGAACTGGCGCAACGCCGACAGCCGCCTGGCCGCGGTCGACGTCGCCATGCCGCTTTCCGCCAGTGCCGCGAGATAGGCGCGGACGTCTTCCTTGTCCGCCGCCGTGATGTCGCGACCGAGATGCTCGGCGAAGGCGGTGAGGTCGCGACGATAGGCCTCGATGGTATTGAGCGCCGCACCCCGCTCCGCCGCCAGCATCTCGAGAAAGGCCTCGCTCCAGCGTTCCGTCACTGCCAAGCTCACGATGTGTCTCCTCCGGGGCCCGCGGCCCTCAATACGCCTGTGCCACGATGGCCTCGAGCGCGACCGCCCGCGCTTCCGCCTCGAAGCCGAGCCGACGAAAGGCGTCGATCACGGCGGCCAGCGTCGCCGCCCCGGCGCCCGCCGGCCCCGACGGGCCAAGCGCGATCAACGCCAACAGAACGGCTTCCCCGCGCCGGCCCGCGGCACTCGCGCGGGCAAGGCCGCGCAACAGCGCCGCCGAGGCCACCTGTTGCGACGCGGCCCCGGCGTGTCCATAGAGCGGCGTCCATGTGGCTTCCGGCACGGTGTGCCCCATGGCCTCCAGTACCGTCAAGAGCAGAGCGGCACGTTCCAGCCGCTCCGGCGTCGGCGCCGCACCGTCCGGGGTCAGCCAGACGGCGAAGCGGGCGGGATCGAACGGCAGCGAGAGTCCATCGCCCGCGACCAGCATGACCGGCCAGAGCGAGCGCCAGGCGAGTTCCCGGGCGACATCGCCGCCGGCCTCGACCAGCCGGTACCAGCCGAGCGCCAACTCCGGCTCGCCCGAGACGAGCAGGGCGCGCGCGAGTTCCGGCGCGAACGGAATCAATCCAGATACCGGGCGAAGCGTCATCAGCGCCGTCTTATTGGCCCGCGCCACGACGGTGAAACGGTCCGAGCCGCGCAACGGGCGAAGCGCGTCGGCAATGACGCCCGCGCGTTCGAGGGGGCGTTTGCGGGCCCGGGCGAGCTGATAGAGCAGGGCGTTGGCCCGGGCGCCCGGGTTGGCCTGGGCCCAGGCCACGCCGTCTTCGCGCTCGCCGGGCTCGAAACGGGCAAGCGCGTAGAGTTCGCGCAGCCGCGAGATCGCCAGCCTGCGGGTTGCCGCGGCCCGTTCCGCCGCCTCCAGTCGCACCGCTTCTGGCGCCGTCCGGCTTTCCACCAAATGACGGGCGAGCGGCACCCCCGCGTCGGCCACAGCGTCGGCCGGCAGCGGCCAATCGACGGTCCGCAGCATCGCCAGATGCAGCGGCGTCGGCGAGGGCAGACTGACCAGCGGCTCGCCGCCCCGTCCGCTGGCCGCGCCCAGCAAGGCATAGAAGGCGGGATCCTCCGTCTCGGGCAGGGCTTCCAGCAACAATTCCTCGAACAGGGCGACCCGATCGACATCACCGTCCAGCGCGTGACAGAAGGCGGCCGGCTTCAGCCAGCGCGTTTCGTTCGAACGCTCGATCATGTTGAAGGCCATGGCGCACGCGCCTTCACGGTCGTCCGCGAGCCACAGGCCGTCGATCCGGGCGGCGAGCAGAGCCGGCGTCTCCAGGCCCGGCGGTGCGCGGTCCAGCAGGGCCTTGACCTCGCGGTTCCGTCCCGCGGCGGCCAGACGGTCGAGGCGGGCCAACAGCAGGTCCGATCCGCTGGCCGTCTCGCCTTCGGGGACCCGCGCGCCGGTCAGCAGCAGGCGGCGGGCGAGGTCGTGCATGACGGGCGATGTGCCCTCTACCGGCAACCGGGCCAGCAGCGCGACGATGGTATCGAGACGGCTGCCCGCCCACATGTCGGCGCCGAGGCCGCCGTCCGCCTCGGACAGCAGGCCGATGGCGGCGGGATCGACGGCGCGCAGCCGTTGGACCTGGACGCCCGTTGCGGATGCGCCGCCACCCCGCCTGGCCTTCCGGCCCGGCAGGCGGCGGCCCTCGATGTCGCCGCCGGACGCGTTGTCACGGGACGCGTCGTTCGTCGGCGGAAGCGGGTCGGTACGCGCTGGCGCCGGGCGTGTCGCCTCCCCTGGCGGGCGAAGCTGAACGGGCGCGCCGAGGCGTTGCCTGTCCTGTTGCGCCACCGCCATCGACGCCAGGCCCGCCAGCAGGCCCGCGAGGACCACGCCGGCGACGCGCCTACTTCGCGAAGCGGTCATTGGAGACATCGACCTCGATGCGTGCCGTCGGCGGCGGGATTTCCCAAAAGGTCACGTAAACGGCCACGCCGGCGAAGGCGAAAACGATCAGCAGGGTCGCGGCCAGCCAGAGTTTCTTCATCGATCCCAGGGCATCGTCGGCCCCTTGCCCCTGATACGCGCGGCCTCTTGCACCGGTCCGGGACCGACGAATCGCAACCGCACGCGTGATTAGATTGAAATCATGGCGGAATTTGGGCAGTGTATCCCTCGACACACGAGCTGACAACGGCTGGCGCCCGTGGCATTGCCGCATATCCAAGAGCTATACGATTGCCGCCATCGATGAGCGCTTCCTCCAACACATCGCGTGAGGCGCCCGCGGGGGCCGGTGGTTCGATCGTCCTCGTCGGCATCATGGGCGCCGGCAAGAGTGCGATCGGGCGACGCCTCGCCCAGCGTCTGGGCCTGCCCTTCGTCGATGCCGACGACGAGATCGAGGCGGCGGCCGGCTGCACGATCTCGGAAATTTTCGAACGCTTCGGCGAAGCGGAATTCCGCCAAGGGGAGGAACGCGTGATTGCCCGTTTGCTGCAGGGCCCGCCACATGTGGTGGCGACCGGAGGCGGCGCCTTCATGAGCGAGCGTACCCGCGAGGCGATCCAACGCGACGGCGTCTCCGTCTGGTTGCGGGCCGACCTCGAGACGCTGATGCGCCGCGTTCGCCGACGCCAGAACCGCCCGCTGCTGCAGACCGCCGATCCGGAAGAGACCATGCGGGAGCTGATGGAACGACGCTATCCGATCTATGGCGAGGCCGACCACATCATCGACAGCTCCGATGGGCCGCATGCCCGGGTCGTCGAGGCGATCGTCGAAGCCTTGGGGGAGGCGCGCGCGAATGACCGTGGATAGACGCCTCACCGTCGAGCTCGGCGCGCGGGCCTATGACATCGTCATCGGCACGGACCTGCTGGCGCGTGCCGGCGCGCTCATCGGGCCCGTGTTGCGCCGGCCCCGGGTCGCGATCGTGGCCGACGAGGCGGTCGCGGCGCTGCATCTGGGCGCGCTCGAGGACGGGCTGGCGGCGGCGGGCATCAAAAGTCTGCCGATCCTCTTGCCGCCGGGCGAAGCCACCAAGAGTTTCGCGCAGTTGGAGGGGTTGCTGGAGCGCTTGATCGAACTGGAAGTGGCGCGCGACGACGTCCTGATCGCCTTCGGCGGCGGGGTGATCGGCGACCTCGCCGGTTTCGCGGCGAGCCTGCTGCGCCGCGGTATCGACTTCGTGCAGATCCCGACCACCCTGCTCTCGCAGGTCGACAGTGCCGTCGGCGGCAAGACCGCGATCAACGCGAGCCGGGGCAAGAACCTGATCGGCGCCTTCCATCAGCCCCGCCTCGTGCTGGCCGACGTCGGTCTGCTCGAAAGCCTGCCGCGGCGCGAACTGCTGGCCGGCTATGGCGAGGTGGTGAAATACGGCCTGCTGGGCGATGCCGATTTCTTCGAGTGGCTGGAACGCCATGGCCGGGACCTTCTGGCCGGCGACGGCGAGCTCAGGGCACATGCGGTCGAGGTCAGCTGCCGGGCCAAGGCGGGCTTCGTCGCCCGGGACGAACGCGAGGGCGGCGTGCGCGCGCTGCTCAACCTCGGCCATACCTTCGGCCATGCGTTGGAGGCGGAAACCGGGTTCTCCGACCGCCTGCTGCACGGCGAGGCGGTGGCGATCGGCATGGTGATGGCGTTCGAGTTTTCCGCCCGCCTCGGCCATTGTTCGGGACAGGACGCGGACCGGGCGCGCCGTCATCTGGCCAGCATCGGCCTGCCGACGCGGGCGGGCGATGCCGGTCTCGGGCCGGCGCATCGCGACAATCTCGTCGCGCATATGCGCCAGGACAAGAAAGTGCGTGACGGCCGGCTGACGTTCGTGCTGGCGCGCGCCATCGGCGACAGCTTCGTGGCCCGCGACGTCGCGCGAAACGAGCTCGACGCCTATCTGGCCTCGGCCCTGGCGCCGGCGATGGCGCGGGAGGAGCGTTGAGCGACGCCATGGACCTGGAACTCCTGCTCTGGCTTGCCGGTATCGTCTTGCTGCTGTTTCTCTCGGCCCTGTTCTCGGGCTCGGAGACGGCACTGACCGCCGCCTCGCGGGCGCAGATGCTGCATCTCGCGAAGAAGGGCAATCGCCGGGCCGAGCTGGTTCTGCGCCTGATGGAGGGGCGCGAACGGTTGATCGGGGCGATCCTGCTCGGCAATAACCTGGTGAACATTCTGGCGTCGGCCCTGGCGACCAGCTTGCTGATCACCGTGTTCGGGGATGCCGGCGTCGCCTATGCGACGGCCGTCATGACCGCGGCGGTGCTGATCTTCGCCGAGGTCATGCCCAAGACCTACGCCATCCACAACGCCAATCGCTCGGCGCTTCGCGTGGCGCCGCTGATCCGGTTGGTGGTGGCGCTGTTCGGCCCGCTGGTCCGCGTGGTGCAGGCGATCGTGCGCCTGCTGCTGCGTCTGGTCGGTGTCAGGATCGGCGCTGGCGGCCATCTGTTGAGCCCGAGCGAAGAGCTGATGGGCGCCGTCGACCTGCATATCAGCGAGGGCCGGATGGAGAAGACCGACCGGGACATGCTCGGCGGGATCCTCGATCTGCCCGACGTCCAGGTCGACGAGATCATGGTGCATCGAACGGCGATCACCATGATCGACGCGGACCAGCCGGTGCAGGCCATCGTCGACGAGGTGTTGGCGAGCCCCTTCACGCGGATCCCGCTCTGGCGCGACGATCCGGAGAACATCATCGGCGTGCTGCACGCCAAGGATCTGCTGGCGGCCTTGCACCAGCGGGGCGACGCCATCGGCGCGGCGGACGTCGTCCGGCTGGCCCGGCCGCCCTGGTTCGTGCCCGATACGACGCCGCTGATTGGCCAGCTGAACGCCTTTCGCGAGCGGCGCGCGCACTTCGCGCTGGTGGTCGACGAATATGGCGCGCTTCAGGGACTGGTGACGCTGGAGGATATCCTCGAGGAGATCGTCGGCGACATCGTGGACGAGCACGACGATATCGCCCAGGGCGCCATCCGGCGCGATCCGTCCGGCGGCTATGTGGTCGAGGGGACGGTGACCGTGCGCGACCTCAACCGCCATGCCGATTGGGAACTGCCCGACGAGGAGGCGGCGACCGTCGCCGGCCTGGTCATCCACGAAGCCCGGCGCATTCCCGACGTCGGCGACAGCTTCGAGATCGCCGGCTGCGACTTCGACGTGCTGGCGCGCGAACGCAACCAGGTCACGCGGCTCAGGGTGCGGCCGCGCGCCGCCTCATGACACGAGGTCGGACCACGCGCGCGCCTCGATCTCGGGCGCGCGCGCCGCGCCGGCGCGTTCCGCCCGTTCCCGCGCCTGGCGTTCGGCCGTGCGGTAGAACTCCAGGATGTAGACACGCATCGCCGAGGTGAAGGTGCCGGGCGCCTCGCGGCCGGCGACCTCGCTGAAGATTTCATCGAGGCGGCGGTCGGTCCGCGCCGAAATGTCGGCGAGCGCGTGCCACATCGACGCCTCGAGCTTGATACTGGTGCGACGTCCATCAATTCGAATGTTTTTGCAGACGAGACTGCTCATGGGGGCGGTATCCTCGTCACTCGTATTTTGCATGGCATTACCGGCAATTATGCACTCATAGAAAGATAGTATTGTAACTTTAAGTAGAGTCAAGTGGTCATGTACAATGCTATGCGTGAAAATTGGCGTGTAAGGTTCGATATCCGGTCCGACACTGTGCGACATTGTCGCGGAAATCTGCGGTTTCTATCCGCTTCGACGACGGTTGCGCCGGCGGGCGCCACTAACCATACTTCGGTTCATGCGTAAGCGCGGTCGCGATATCCCTCTCGCCCGGTTGCCGGAGGCGGAAGCCTCGGCGCCGGAACTTCGCCTGTGCGAGCAGGTGGGCTGCCGGGAGGCGGGAGAATACCGGGCGCCGCGCCGGCGCAGCGAAGAGAGCGGCTGGTACTGGTTCTGCCTGGAGCACGTGCGCGACTACAACAAGTCCTGGGACTACTTCCAGGGCATGAGCGAGGCGGAGATCGAGCGGTTTCGCAAGGACGCCGTCATCGGACATCGGCCGACCTGGAAGCTCGGCTCGGGGCCGGGTGCGGCGATGGCGAACGGCGCGCGCGATCCGTTCGGATTCTTCGGCGAGGACGAGGCGGACCCGACGCCGCCCGAACGCCAGGGATTGAGCGGCGAAACGCTCCGCGCGCTGGCGGCCCTCGATCTCGAGCCCGGTGTCGACTTGCAACAGATCAAAATGCGGTATAAGCAGCTGGTCAAACGGTTTCACCCCGATGCCAACGGTGGCGACACGTCGGTGGAAGAACGTTTCAAGGCGATCAACGAGGCGTACACCTTCCTGAAATCGAACGGCGTCGGCTGAGCGCGGGTCTCGCGTTCAACTCAAACAAAACCTGGAGCAGGACTAAGTCACATGACGGCGATTGAGGCCGCGGACGCGGCGACGACGGAACTCCCGGATGCCCCGGATACCACGGTCGATGTGAAGGAAGCCTTCGACGTCGACAGCAAGATGGTGGTGCCGGCCTTTTCCGAACCCAGCGAACTGGTGCCGGACTTCGACCCGGACTATCGCTTCGACCGCGATACCACGCTCGCCATCCTGGCCGGTTTCGCGCACAACCGGCGGGTGATGATCCAGGGCTATCACGGTACCGGAAAGTCGACCCATATCGAACAGGTCGCCGCCCGCCTGAACTGGCCGTGCATTCGCGTGAACCTGGACAGCCACATCAGTCGTATCGACCTGATCGGCAAGGACGCGATCGTCTTGAAGGACGGCCAGCAGGTGACGGAGTTCCGCGAGGGCATCCTGCCTTGGGCGTTGCAACATCCCTGCGCCCTGGTCTTCGACGAGTATGACGCCGGCCGTGCCGACGTGATGTTCGTGATCCAGCGCATCCTCGAGGTGGAAGGCAAGCTGACCCTGCTCGACCAGAACCGGGTGATCCGCCCGCATCCCTCGTTCCGCCTATTCTCGACGACGAATACGGTGGGCCTGGGCGATACGACGGGCCTCTATCACGGCACGCAGCAGATCAACCAGGGCCAGATGGACCGCTGGAGCATCGTCACGACGCTGAACTATCTGCCGGCGGAGATGGAGCAGAACATCATCTGCGCCAAGGCCAAGAGCTACGACACCGAGACCGGCCGCAAGACTGTCGAGGCCATGGTCGCCGTCGCCGAGCTCAGCCGCTCCGGCTTCATCAACGGCGACATCTCGACCGTGATGTCGCCGCGTACGGTGCTGACCTGGGCGCAGAACGCGGAGATCTTCGACGATGTCGGGCTCGGCTTCCGCTTGAGCTTCCTCAACCGCTGCGACGAGGTCGAGCGCTCGATCATCGCCGAGTATTATCAGCGTTGCATGGGCGAGGAGTTGCCGGAGTCGGCGGCGAACGCCGATCTGGCCTGATCCCCGGCCATGAGTAACCCCGAAAGCCCGGTCGAACCGTTCAAGCGCGCCGTCACCGCCGCGACGCGGGCGATTGCCGACGATTCGGAAATGGAAGTGAGCTTCGGTGCCGAGGGCGCCGCCGCGCGCGGCGGCCGTGGACGCCTGCCGTTGCCGTCGCGGGCCCTGCCGGCGGCGGAGGTTGCACAGGTCCGCGGCGCCGGTGATGCGCTGGCGCTCTGGACCCGGCACCATGACGACGGCACGCACAGCCGCTTTCGCCCGCAATCGGCGATCCCGCGCGCCGTCTTCGAAGCCGCCGAGCAGGCTCGTGTCGAGGCGATCGGCGCCAATCGGATGCGCGGCGTTTCGTCCAACCTCGACGCGATGCTCGAGGAACGCTGCCGGGCGCGCGGCTATGCCTCAATCACCGATCCGGGCGAGGCGCTGCTGCCGGAAGTGGTCGGCATGCTGGTGCGCGAACGGCTGACCGGCAAGGCGCCGCCGGCCGACGCGGAGGCCATGGTCGAGGGCATGCGCGAGATGATCGAGGGCGTCGCCGGTGAGGAGCTGGACGAGATCGCCGGCTCGATCCGCGACCAGGCGACCTTCGCGCGGCTGACCCGCAAGCTCATCGCCGACCTCAATCTCGGCGAAGAAGACTACGAGGAGTCCGACGAGTACGAGGACAATCCCGACGCCGATCCCGAGCAGCAGCCCGAGGGCGGCGGCGAGGGCGAGGGCGAGGGGGCCGACGGCGGCGCCGAGGACGGCGATCCGCAGCAGGCCGATTCCATGGAAGGCCAGATGGACGACTCGTCCGATGCCGAGAGCATGGACGCCGACGATTCCATGACCTCCATGGGCAGCGAGGATCCGGGTCGCGGGCGCCGCCAGTGGCGCCCGGGCGATGCCGTACCCGGGCAGAACGAGCCGGCCTATCACGCCTTCAGCGCCGAATACGACGAGGTGATCGACGCCGCCGACCTCTGCGATGCGGAGGAGTTGGGCCGCCTGCGCCTCTACCTCGACCAGCAGCTCCATCACATGCAGGGGGTCGTTGCCCGCCTCGCCAACCGGCTGCAGCGCCGCCTGATGGCGAAGCAGAACCGGTCCTGGGAGTTCGACCTGGAGGAAGGCCTGCTCGACGCCGGCAAGCTCGCCCGCGTCGTGGTCAATCCGATGAACGCGCTCTCCTACAAGGTCGAGCGCGATACCGACTTCCGCGATACCGTCGTCACGCTGTTGCTGGACAATTCGGGCTCGATGCGCGGCCGGCCGATCACCGTTGCGGCGATGTGCGCCGATATCCTCGCCCGCACGCTGGAGCGCTGCGCGGTGAAGGTCGAGATCCTGGGCTTCACGACGCGTGCCTGGAAGGGCGGGCAGAGCCGGGAACGCTGGCTGCGCGAGGGCAAGCCCGCCAATCCGGGCCGGCTGAACGACCTGCGCCACATCGTCTACAAGTCCGCCGATTCGCCCTGGCGCCGCGCGCGCCGCTCCCTCGGCCTGATGATGCGCGAGGGGCTGTTGAAGGAGAACATCGACGGTGAGGCATTGATCTGGGCGCACGAGCGACTGCTCGCCCGCACCGAACAGCGCCGCATCCTGATGGTGATTTCCGACGGCGCGCCGGTCGACGACAGCACGCTGTCGGTCAACGCCGGCAACTACCTGGAAAAACACCTCCGCCAGGTGATCGAGTGGATCGAAACGTCGTCGCCGGTCGAGCTCATCGCCATCGGCATCGGCCACGACGTTACCCGCTACTACCGCCGCGCCGTCACCATCGTCGACGCGGAACAGCTGGGCGGCGTCATGATGGACAAGCTGGCCGAACTGTTCGATGCGGACGACAAGCTGCCGCGCGGCGGCGGCATGGCCCGCATGCCGCGACGACGCTGACACACCCTATCGACGGCCTCGC
The DNA here is from genome assembly GCA_951812805.1 of uncultured Alphaproteobacteria bacterium. Lineage (GTDB taxonomy): Bacteria > Pseudomonadota > Alphaproteobacteria > JASLMY01. Next base: position 234,964 of record CATOSZ010000009.1, read on the forward strand.
GTCGGCACGCTAGATTTCCCCCGCCATTGCGGGGAGGATCGTCATGCCTTGTAAAACTCACCATCACGACGTCGGCGGTCACGCCGGCGCCGGGCGCTAGGTTCCGGGGCGCCGCCATGCCGGTCGATCCGCAGATCCAGGCCCTGCTCGACAAGGGTACGGGCGTGCCCGACACCTCGACCCTGCCGGTCGAGGAAGCCCGCCGCCAGTACGAGGGCCGCGTCGCCCTGATGGCCCCGGGGCCGGACATGGCCGACGTTTCGGAGCGGGATATCGACGGGCCGGGCGGCCCCCTGCGCCTGCGGATCTACCGGCCGGCGGGCCCGGCGGCGGGACCGCGACCGCTCATCGTCTTCTATCACGGCAGCGGCTTCGTGCTCTGCAGCCTCGACACCCACGACGGCATGTGCCGGCATCTGGCGGCGGGCATCGACGCGGTGCTGGTCTCCGTCGACTATCGCCTGGCGCCGGAGCACAAGTTTCCCGCCGGCCCGGACGACTGCCTGGCGGCGACCCGCTGGGCGGCGGCGAATGCCGAGGCGCTCGGCGCGGACGCGGCCCGCATGCTGATCGCCGGTGACAGCGCCGGCGGCACCATGGTCGCGGTGACGGCACAGCGCCTGCGCGACGAGGGCGGGCCGACACCCGCCGGCCAGATGCTGCTCTATCCGGTGACCGACTATATCGATCCCGGCACGCCCTCCTACGTCGAAAACGGCGAAGGCTACGGCCTGACGACGAAGACCATGCGTTGGTTCTGGGACCACTATCTGAACGATGCGGGCGAGGCGGACAATCCGCTGGTCGCCCCCTCGCGCGCCGAAAGCCTGGCCGGTCTGCCGCCCGCCTATGTCATGAGCGCCGAATACGATCCCTTGCGCGACGAGGCCGAAAACTATGGTGAGCGGCTGCGCGCCGAGGGCGTCGCGACGGAGGTCACCCGGCGCGACGGCGTCAATCACGGCTTTCTCTTCTGGGTCGGCCGGGTGCAACGAGCCGACGACGCGATGGCCGACGCCGTCGCCTGGGGCCGGAGGATGACGGAACGATGAAAGACGCGCTGCCGCGGGCGATCCGCGCCGATGAGATCGAGGCCTTCCAGCGGGACGGCATCGCCCTGTTGAAGGGCCTGTTCGACCCGGCCTGGGTGGAACTGCTGCGGGACGGGGTCGAGGCGGACATGGCCGAGCCGAGCCCGATGTGCAAGGACATCAACCGGGGCGGCAGCGGCTTCTTCTTCGGCGATACCTTCGTGTGGGCGCACAAACCGCAGTTCCGCGAGTTCCTGCTGGGCTCGCCCGCGGCCGAGATCGCGGCGACGGTAATGGGCTCGGCCAAGGCCAACCTGTTCTTCGACCAGCTCCTGGTGAAGGAGCCCGGGACCAGCCAGCCGACCATCTGGCACCACGACCAGCCGTTCTGGCCGGTCGGCGGGGCCCAGGTCTGTACGCTGTGGCTGGCGCTCGATCCCGTGACCAAGGCCAGCGGCGCGGTCGAATACGTCAAGGGCTCGCATCTCTGGGGCAAACGGTTCAGGGCCGAGAGCTTCGACGACAACGAGGCGTATGGTGAGGACCTGCCGCGGCTTCCCGACATCGAGGCGATGCGGGGCGAGTTGGCGTTCGCGCAGTTCGAGATGGAACCGGGCGACTGCACCCTCCATCACGGCCTGACCGTGCACTGGGCGCCCGGCAACAGCACGGACGATACCCGCCGGCGGGCCTATGTCGTGCGCTTCGCCGGCGACGACGCGACCTATTATCCCCGGCCGAAGATCCAGAACATGCTCTACGATCCGAAGTTGACGCCGGGCGGCCCGCTGGACAGCGCGCTCTGGCCCGTGCTCTGGCCCCGGCCCACGGGCCTCGCGGCGCCGGACCATCCGGCCGATCCACGCCCCGCCAGCGGCTGAGCGGCGATGAACCTGCTGGTCCTCATGGTCGACCAGCTGGCGGGCACGCTGATGGCGGGCGGACCGGCGCCCTGGATTCCGGCACCACATCTGCAAGCCCTGCACGACCGCGCGGTCCGCTTCGAGGCGGCCTATTGCGCGAGCCCGCTCTGCACGCCCTCTCGCGCCGCCTTCATGACCGGCCTGCTGCCCTCGGAAAGTGGCGTCTACGACAACGCGGCGGAACTGCCGGCCGCGATCCCGACCTTCGCCCACCGCCTGCGCGCGCTTGGCCACCGCACGATCCTCGCCGGCAAGATGCACTTCGTCGGTCCCGACCAGCTGCATGGCTTCGAGGAACGGCTGACGACCGACATCTATCCCGCCGACTTCGGCTGGACGCCCGATTGGTCGCGGCCCGACGCGCGGATCGACTGGTGGTATCACAACCTCGGCTCGGTCCAGCACGCCGGCACGGCACAAACCACCAACCAGCTGGAGTTCGACGACGAGGTGACGTTCCGTACCCGCCAGCGCCTGCACCAGCTGGCCCGGCGAGCGGACGACCGCCCCTTCACCCTGGTCGCGAGCTTCACCCATCCGCACGACCCCTATGTGGCGCGCCCGGAATACATGGCGCGGGTGCCGGCGGAGTCCGTGGCGATGCCGGAGGTGGCGGCGCCGGCCGACGATCCTCATTCGCGCCGTCTCGCCGCCGTCGCCGACAGCGCCAGCTTCCCGCTCACCGAGGCCCATGTGCGGGCGGCGCGCCGCGCCTATGCCGCCAATATCGCCTATCTCGACGATTGCATAGGCGCGATCCTGGCGACCCTGGCTGAGTGCGGCTTTGCCGAGGACACGGCGGTGCTCTTCCTCGCCGATCACGGCGACCTGCTGGGCGAGCACGGCCTCTGGTTCAAGATGTCGTTTCACGAAGCCTCCGCCCGGGTGCCGCTGTGGCTCGCGGTGCCGGGTGGCCCGCCACCCGCGCGGGTCGAGACGCCGGTCTCGCTGCTCGATGTCGGCGATACCCTGGTGGCCCTCGCCGGTGGCGACGGCCCGCGCGACCTGATGGCGCTGGTGCCGGGCGGTGCCGGCCGGCCCGTGCCGGCGGAGTACATGGCCGAGGGTGCGGTGGCGCCGATGGTGATGTGGCGCGAGGGCGACTGGAAGTTCGTCCGGGCGCCCGGCGATCCGGACCAGCTGTTCGATCTCGCCACCGATCCCCAGGAATGCCACAATCGCGCCGACGATCCGGCGGCCAGCGAGGTCCTCGCCGTAATGCGCGCGACGGTCGCGGCGCGCTGGGACCTCGAGCGTCTCGCCGACGATGTACGGAAGAGCCAGCGCCGCCGTTTGCTGGTTCACGACGCCCTCTCCCGCGGGCGGCGGACCGGATGGGATCATGCGCCGGTGGACGATGCCGGCCGCCGCTTCATGCGCAATCATCTCGACCTCAACGTCGTCGAGGCGACAGCGCGGTTTCCCAGGGCGGAGGAGATGGAGTAGGAAGAGACATGGACGCGACGAGGACAGGCATGCGAGGTGTCGGATAGTGGCGGACCGCGACGGTGGCAATCCTGAGGCCGTACCGCGTCAGAGCGGCAAGGGGTCGCTTGCGGCCTGCGAGGCTTGCGAGGCGCGGGGCTTTGCTTTCTGTGCCGCGCTCGGCGACCGTGAGCTCGGCGAACTCGCGACCTTCCGCCGCCTGGAGGAATACACGGCCGGCACCGAGATCTTCGCCCACGAGGACGAGGCGAACTCCGTCTACAACCTGACCGGCGGCTGCGTCCGGTTGGTCACCCTGCTCGCCGACGGTCGGCGCCAGGTGATGGCCTTCGTGCTGTCGGGCGAGTATTTTGGCGCCGTGACCGGCGACCGCTATCCCTACGGCGCCGAGGCGGTGACGAAGATCTCCGTCTGTCACTATCCGCGCGCGCGCCTCGACCCCTTCATCGACGCCCACGCCAGCCTGCAACGCAAGCTGCTGGAGATGGCCTGGTGCGGATTTCGGTAGTTCCGGACGGCGGTTTCAGTAAGTCCTGGCCACCGATTTCATAAAGTCCCGGCCGGTTCCGGGAGTTTGGCTTCGGGTGCCTTGTTGCCGTCAGTCGGGATTGTTTTCCGTTGTGGTTGGCTGGGTCAAGTCGGTCGTCGATTTCTTCTTTCGCATGCTGTCGCCTTTCAAGCCGATGCGGTGGGCGTTGTGGATGACGCGGTCGAGGATGGCGTCGGCGATGGTGGCCTCGCCGATCAGGTCGTGCCAGGCGGTCACGGGGATCTGCGCGGTGATGAGGGTTGAGCGTCGGTGGTATCGTTCCTCGCAGATTTCCAGGAGATCGAGGCGCTGGCGGTCGGTCAGGCCATGGGTTCCCCAGTCGTCGAGGACGAGCAGCTGGACCCGGGCGAGGCGGTCGATCAGGCGGGGCAGCCGGCCGTCGAGGCGGGCCATGGCGAGGTCCTCGAAGAGCCTGGGCATGCGGACGTAGAGGACGGAATGATCGAGCCTGGCGGCCTGATGGGCGATGGCACAGGCGAGCCATGTCTTGCCGGTTCCGGTCTGGCCGGTGACGATGAGGTTCTCGTGTGCCTTGAGCCAGACGCCCTGGGCGAGAGAGAGGACGGCGCGGCGGTCGAGGCCTCGTTCGGCGGCGAAGTCGATGTCCTCGATGCAGGCCTCGGGGAAGCGTAGCCTGGCCTGTCTGAGGCGGTTGGCGAGGCGCTTGTCGGCGCGGGTGGCGGCCTCGCGGTCGAGCATGAGGGCGAGCCAGTCCTCGCGGTTCAATTCCGATGATTGGCCTCGCTCGGCCATGTCGCGGTAAGCCTCTGCCATGCCCTTGAAGCCGAGGGCCTGCATCTGGTCGAGGGTCGGGTGTGTCAGCATGAGGTGTCTTCTCCTGGTTATCGGTAGTAGCCGGGGCCGCGGATGTTGGTGTGTGGCGGCAGCGGCAGAAGCGGTTCGCGCTCGGGGCGTGTGCGATCGAGGCCGGACTTGAGGATGGCGGCGAGCGATGAGTAGCTGGTCGTGTTGATGGTGAGCGCGCGTGCGCAGGCGGCCTCGACGCGTTCCGGTTCGTATCGGCGGGCGAGCGACAAGACGCCCATGGCGCTGCGATAGCCTTGCTCGGGATGGGGCCGATCGCGGATCATCCGCTCGACCAGGAGGGCGGCGTTGGGGCCGATGCGGCTGGCCTGGTCGATCAGGCTTTGTGGCGTTCGCTCGGCATAGCGCTGGTGCGCCTTGGGCATGTGGGCCGGGATCGTGGCATGGCCGCCATGCGGTGAGCGGCGGAGATGGCTGGCGACGCGCTTGTGGTTGTGGAAGATCTCGACCGTGCGGTGAGTGAGCCGGACTTGGACCTTGCGGCCGATCAGGCCGTGCGGCACGGAGTAGAAGCTGCGCTCGACGTCGACGTGATAGTCGGAATGGACCTTGGCGGTCTTCCATTCGGCATATTCGAAGGGCGTCGTCGGCAGGGGTGCCAGGGCCTCGCGCTCGATGGCCTCGAACATCTGGCGCCGGCTCTTTCCAAGGTTGCGCATGGGCCGCTCGTTGAGCTCCTCGAGGAGGTCGCGGATCGCCCGGTTGAGCTGGTCGAGGGAGAAGAAGCGCGTATTGCGCAGTCTTGCCAGGATCCAGCGCTCGACGACCTGGACGGCGACTTCGACCTTGGCCTTGTCGCGCGGCTTGCGGACCCGGGTCGGCAGGACGGTGGTGTCGTAGTGCTCGGCGAGCGCGGCGAAGGTCGGGTTGAGGGTCGGCTCGAACCAGAGCGGCTTGGCGACGCCGGCCTTGAGGTTATCGCAGACGATGCTCTTGGGCACGCCGCCGAAGTAGGCGAGCGCCCGGCATTGTCCGGCGACCCAGTCGGGCAGGCGCTGGGTCAGGCTGGCGGTGGCGAAGGTGAGCGAGGAAGCGCCCAGCACGGCGACGAAGATCTGCGCGTCGTGCACCTCGCCGGTCTCGGGGTCGACGATGTCCACCGTCTGGCCGGCATAATCGGTCTGCATGACCGCACCGGCCTCGTGGCGGTTGCGCCAGGTGGCGCCGGTGCGCCGCTTGAACGCCGTGAAGGCTTCGCAGAACCAGGTGTAGCCGTAGCCATCGGGATGTGAGGCGCGGTATTCCTGCCAGAGCAGGGTCAGCGTCACCCCCTTGCGCTTCAGCTCGGCCGCGACCGTCGGCCAGTGCGGCTCGCACCTGTCGCGCGGGGGCCGGCCCATGCGGCGGAACAGCGTCTCTTGCAGGACCGCGTCGTCCTCGTATTCCGCCGGCAGCGGCCAGGCGGTAAGGCCGACCTCGCGGGCCCGCAGCAAATAGGTCGACACTGTCGTCTTGGAGACCTTCAGCCGTTCCGCCACCTCTCGCGCCGAGAGGCCTTGGTCATGCGTCAGCCGCAGGATCGTTCGTGCATCTCTCACCGTCGTTCGTCTCGTCTGCTTCCGTCTGGGCATGTCCCCTCCCGGCAAAAGCCAAGAGGTAGACGCCGAGACGGCGCACCCGAAAGCTGAACTCAGATCGCCCCGTGATGCTGTCCGGGACTTTCCGGAATCACTGGCCGCGACTTACTGAAATCTCTGGCCAGGACTTTCCGTAATCGGTGTCCGGGACTTTCCGAAACGCGCAGGCCTGGACCGAGGTCGACCGTCTGCAGGAACACATGCTGCTGCTCGGCCGCAAGACGCCGGTCGAGAAGATCGCGAGTTTTCTGCTGGCCTACTCCCGGCGTGCCCACCGGCTCGGCCAGTCGGCGACGCCGCTCACCCTGCCGATGGGCCGGGGCGACATCGCGGACCATTTAGGCCTCACTATCGAGACGGTCAGCCGCACCTTCACCCGGTTGCGCGGCGAGGGCTGGATCCAGCTGCCCGAGCCCAACATCGTACATCTCGAAGACGTCGATGCCCTGATGGACGCGGCCGAAGGTTAGAGCATACTCTAACGCGCCCGCGCTGCCGCAAACGATCAGTCGCCGCCGGACGCCCGGCGGCCGCGGATCAGGTCCGCGCCCTTTTCGGCGATGGCGAGGGTCGCGGCGAAGGTGTTGGCCGACGGCAGCATCGGCATGATCGAGGCGTCGATCACCCGCAGTCCCTCCAATCCCCGCACCCGCAATTCGTCGTCGACAACGCTGCGCGCGTCGTCGGCCGGACCCATGCGGCAGGTGCCGACCAGGTGAAAGCCGGTGTTGCCGCGCCGGCGGGCATAGTCGAGCAGTTCGTCGTCGCTCTCGACCTCCGGTCCCGGCAGGGTCTCGTGATCGAAGAAGGGGGCGAGCTGCGGACTGTGGAAGAGGGCGCGGACGAAGCGCACCCCGGCGAGCGTGATGCGCTGGTCGGCTTCGGCGGCCAGATAATTCGGCTGCACGATCGGCGCCTCCGCCGGATCGGCGCTGCGAATACTGACGTGGCCCGAACTCTCAGGCCGGGGTTGGGCGGCGCCGCAGGTCATGCCGGGCGCGCCCTCCAGCACATAGACCTTGCCTTCCTCGTAGCTGCCCGGCGTGAACAGGATGCGAAGATCGCTGTCTTCGACGCCGGGGTGCGACTTGGCGTGGACGAAACCGATCGTTGGACAGAGCGCCAGCACACTCGGCTTGCCGGCGAGCCACTTGGCGACCTCCAGCCCCAGGCGCGGCCAGCGGGCGTATTCGTTGATCGTGCGGACGTTCCGTGCTCGCGCACACAGGCGTACGGAATAATGGTCGCGCAGGTTTTCGCCGACGCCGGCGAGCGCGTGGCGCACCGGCACGCCGATGGCGTCGAGATGCGACGGCTCGCCGATGCCGGAAAGCTGCAGCAGGCGGGGCGAGTTGACGGCGCCGGCCGAACTGATCACTTCCCGCCGTGCGCCGACGACATGCTCTCCTCCGCCCGCATCCCGGTAGCGCACGCCCGTCACCCGCCGCCCGTCGAGTTCCAGGCCCGTCACGCGGGCGCGGGTTACCAGCTTCACGCCCGGGCGTTTCAGCGCGGGATGCAAGAACGCCTTGGCGGCGCTGACGCGTTTGCCCTGGTGGATGTAGCGCTGGAAATAGCCGGTGCCGAACTGGCGGCCCGAGTTGTAGTCGGGGTTGCGCGGAATCCCCATGGCGACGGCGGCCTCGATGAAGGCCTCGGACAGCGGATTGATCCAGTCGATGTCGGTAATCGGCAGCGCGCCGTCGCGCCCGCGCACCCCGTCGTCGCCGGGGCCGATACGCCGTTCGGAGCGTTTGAAATAAGGCAGCAGATCCTCGAAACCCCAGCCCCGGTTGCCCATCTGCGCCCAGCTGTCGAAGTCCGCCACCTGCCCCCGATTGTAGACCAGACCGTTGATCGAGCTGGAGCCGCCGACCACCTTGCCCTGGGGCAAGGCCAGCGAACGCCCGCCGAGCGCCGCCGAAGGTTCGCTCTCGAAGCCCCAGACGAAGCGGTCGCCATAGAGGGTTTTCACGAAGCCGGCCGGAATCGAAATATAGGGATGGCGGTCCGGCCCGCCCGCTTCCAGCACGCAGACGCTGGTGCCGGCATCCTCGCTCAACCGTCCGGCCAGCACCGAGCCGGCAGCACCCGCGCCGACGATCACATAATCGAAACTTTCCATGCCCGGACCTCCTGGCCGCGTCAGGCGAACGCCGGCATGACCTCGTCGGCGAAGACGCGCAGGTCGTCTACCGACGCGGTGTTGAGCAGAACATAGCCGACGCCTTCGGCCGCCAGCCAGCGAAGACGTTCGACGATCTCCTCCGGCGGGCCGAGCAGGACGCCTTCCTCGGCCGCCTTCAGCAGATCGGCATCGGAGACCATACTCGAACGCCGGCCCCCGTCGGCCGACGTGCCGTGCGCGTTCATCACCGCCTGTGCCTTCATGCGGCGTTCGAGGGCGGCGGCGCGTTCTCCGGGCGTACGGGCGATCGCGAGATGGCGGGCGACGGCCGCCCCCGTCGGATCGACCGGCAGGCCGGCCGCCGCCCGCGCGCGGCGGTAGACGGCGAGCCGCTCGGCCGTGACCGAGAAGGTCTGGAACTGGTCGAGCAGCAGGTTGAAGCCGCCCCGGGCAGCGGCCTCCAGGCTTTCCGGACGCCCGGCGGCAAGCCAGAAGGGCGGGTGCGGTCGTTGCACGGGGGCCGGCTCGACCACGATGTCGTCGTAGCTCCAGTAGGTGCCCCGGTGGGAGAAGCGCCCCTCGCCGTTCCAGGCGCGGCGGATGACGGCCATCGCCTCCTCGAAGCGGGGCCCGGCCTCGTCGATTGCGATGCGGAAGCCGGCGAACTCGGCGAAGCGATAGCCCTTGCCGACGCCGAAATCGAACCGTCCGTTCGACAGCAGGTCGAGGGTCGCGGCCTGCTCGGCAACCAGCACCGGGTCGTGCCAGGGCAGGACCAGGACGGCGGTGCCGAGGCGAATGCGGCTGGTCCGGGCGGCGAGGAAGGTCAGCAGGTTCAGCGAGGCGGACACCTGGCCCGAGCCGGTAAAATGATGCTCGACCAGAAAACTCGCGTGATAGCCGAGCCGCTCGGCCTCGACGACCATGTCGACATAGGCCTGGTAGCCGCTCTGATAGCCCTCCGCGCCGGGCCCGGCCGTGCGCACGCCGCCGAAGATGCCGAATTTCATGTTCGCCCCGTCCCCGCCTCGCCGTCCTCTATAGCGGCTTTGCCGTTGCCGATCGACGTGGCGGGCCTGAATGGTCGCAACGATTTTCCCGCCATTGGCCATTTGATCGCTTGCATGGCGCCCCCATGTTGTCATGGTTCGGATAGGGCGCAAGCGACGGGAGGACCGACAATGCTGACGGATGAAATGCAAAAGCTGATCCGCGACCATAGCGCCGGCATGGTGGCGACGGTGAACGAGGACGGAACGCCGGCGGTCTCGCCCAAGGCGACCTTTTCAGTGCTGGCTGCCGATCGTCTCGTCTTCGGCAACATCCGTTCGCCGAACACGCTCGCCAACCTGCGGGCGCGGCCGGCCGTCGAGGTCGTCTTCATCGACGTCGTCACCCGCAAGGCGGTCCGCGTCAAGGGTACGGGGCATGCGGTGCGCAAGGAGGACGCGGACGAGGTCATGCGGGCGGCCTTCGCGGAAGGCTGGGGGCCCTATCACGAACACATCTCGCCCTATGTCGAGATCCGGGTCGCGGCGGCGGAGCTGATTCTCTCCCCCGCCTACGACCTCGGCCTGACGGAGGACGAGTTGAAGCGAACCAATCTCGAGAAGCTGAACGCGCTCTGAGGAGCCGCTTCGGACCCCTCGAAGCGCGAAGACCAACGAGTACCGGCGCCGGGAGGAGTCCGGCGCCGGCTCGTTCGACCGCGCTGGGGGGGGGAGGGCGCGCGGTCGTCCTTGTCGTCGGCTCAGGCCCGGGCGGTATCGGGGCCTTCGCCCGGCTCCCGCTCCGACATGAACTGGTCGAACTCCGACTTGTCGCGGGCCATGCGCAGGCGATTGAGGAAGGCCCTGAACTCGCGCTGTTCCGCCTCCAGGCGATCCAACATGTCGTTGCGGTATTCATCGAATGCGGCATTGCCGCTCGAGGGGGCCTTGCGGCGCACACCGTGCCACCAGGCGTCGCGAATGCGCGTCCGCGCGTCGTTCCAATGGCGCTCACCGCGCCCGTTGCCACATCCCATGCGTCCACTCCAGATCAGAAAGGCCAGTAGGGCCAGGCCCGCAGGCCACCAGATGACGAAGCTGACGATCAGCAGGCCGATCCAGGCCGGTTTGCCGAGGTCGTCTATTCTTGTCGCGAGTTCCATCTCTCCCTCATGTGAATGTTGTTTACATTCACATAGATTGGCGAGCACGGCCCCGATGTCAATTGTCGGTGTGGAAATTTCAGGCGGAATTGGCGGCGGCAAATCCGCCCGCCTGGGACACGGCCTATGCCGGCTTCGTACCCTTGACCTGGGTGCGGTGCATCAGGCGCCGTTGGGGCAGGGCATAGTCCTTGATCGCCAGGTGCTGCAGTTGGCAGTTGTCCCAGACGACGAAGTCGCCGCGGCGCCAGTGATGGCGATGGATCGTGCGCCCGTCGGTGACCAGCATGGTCAGCCGGTCGATCAGGGCCAGGGCTTCCGCCTCCTCGATGCCGGGAATGGCGGTGCATTCGCCGGCCGTGACGAAGAGCGCCGGGCGCCCGGAGACGGGATGGCGGCGCACAATCGGATGGAGGACCGGGGCGAGACGCTCGCTTTCCTCGGCCTTGGGCGGGTTGCGGTCGGAGCGGCCGAGCCGCGCCCGGGCCCGATGCTTGGCCTCGTAGGAATGGATCGCCTGCAGGCCGTCCAGGCGCTGTTTTAGATCCGGCTCCAGCAGGTCGTAGGCCATCGCCGCGCTGGCGAAGAGGGTATCGCCCAGCACTCGCCCCTCGCCGTCCACCGGCACCTCGATGGCGTGCAGCAGGGTCGCGAAGGGCGGGATCTCGAGGTAGGAGGAATCCGTATGCCAGGTGGTGCCGGCATCGGCCAGGCCGATATTGCGCCCATCCTCCTGGATGTTGGAGACCAGCAGCACCTCCGGCTGATCCGCCAGGCAGTATTCCGAGAGGGAATAGAGATCGGCCTCACCGAGCATCTCGGTCAGTTCGACCTGCCGTGTCGCCGGGACGTCCTGGTCACGGAAGACGATCATGCCATGCGCGACGAGGGCTTGCAGGATCGCCGCCCGCGTCGCCTCGTCCAGCGGGCCCGCGAGGTCGACGCCGCGTATCTCCGCCCCGCAGGCATCACCCGACGGCAGGATCTCCATCGCGCGCTCCTCAGGCCTTATCCAGGCTTTCGAGAAAGCCTTCGAGCAGGGCGAGGCCGAACAGCCGCATGTTCTCGGCCCGGTCGTCGAGCCCGGTCTCGACGGTGCGGCAGAAGGTCACCGGACCGTCGACGGCGACGCAGGTGTGGCCCGCCGCGTCGCCGTAGCGATTGCCGGTCGGCCCCGTCGCCCCCGTCTCGCCCAGCGCCCAGTCCGAGCCGAGCTTGTGCTTGACGCGGGCTGCCAGCAGCCGGGCATAGGGCTCGGTCGAGGCGCGCTCGACCACCGCCATGTTTTCCTTGGTAACGTCCAGCAGGCTCCAACGGGCGCGCGCGGTATAGATCACCCCGCCGCCGCGAAAATAGGCCGAGGCGCCCGGTACCGAAAGCAGCGCCGCCGAGACCAGACCGCCGGTGGAGGATTCCGCGACCGCCACGCTTTCGCCGCGCGCCTTCAATCGTGTGGCGATTTCCCCCGCCAGGGGCAGCAACCGGTCCATGATGTCCTCCGCCTCGTTTCCCACCGTTGCCGGATCTTGCCGCAAACGGCCTTGCGCGGCGAGTCCCTCGGGTGCAGAAACGAAAGAACCCGCCTTCCGAAGGAGGCGGGTTCCACCGAACTCGTCGGAGAGCTCACTCCATGATCAGGTGCCGGCCGCCTTCTTCAGCTGTGCGGCGGGGCGGAACTTCAGGACCTTGGAGGCCTTGATCTTGATCGCTTCGCCGGTCTGCGGATTGCGGCCCTTCCGCGCGGGACGCTTGGTGATGGTGAAGGTGCCGAAGTTGCCGATGGTGTACTTGCCTTCCTTCTTCGACTTCTTCAGCCCGGCTTCCATTTCGCCCAGGACCAGGTCGACCACGCGCTTGGCCTCGGCCTTGCTGAGGTCACCCTTCTTGGCGACGTTCTCGATGAATGCGGCTCTGCTCATGCTGTTTAGCCCCTTTTGTCAGTCGTTCCCCGAACCGAATCGGTCCCTGTAAGGGCACTACATATAGTAGGGCTTGCGTCAATTGTACACTAGAAACTGCCGCAAACGCCCGATTTTGTTGGATTTCAGCGCGACACAAGCGTGAAAGGCGCACTGTTGGCGGGTTTCGGCGCGGGTCGGTCGCGCCGACTTGCAATTCCGCCGCCCGGGCGTCAGTAAGGAAGGCGAGGGATTTGACAATCGAGGGAACGGCGATGCGCGCAGACGACGTGAAGGTCGAGGTCGAAATCGAGGAACGCGCCGGCGGTCGGATCGCCCGGGTCACGCTGGATCATCGGGCCAAGCTGAATTCGTTGACCTCGGATTTGATGGACCAGCTGCGCGTGGCCTTCGAGGATCTGGCCGGCGACGACGCCCTGCGCATGGTCGTCCTCACCGGGGCCGGCGAGAAGTCCTTCATGGGCGGCGCCAATCTGGACGAGCTGGCCGCCCTCACCCAGGAGACGGCGCGGCCCTTCATCACGCGCGTTCACCTGGTCTGCAAGGCGATCCGCGACTTGCCGGTGCCGGTGCTGGCGCGGGTGAACGGCTATTGCCTCGGTGCCGGCCTCGAGATCGCCGCGGCCTGCGACGGCCGTGTCGCGATCGACACCGCGGTCTTTTCGATGCCCGAAACCCGGGTCGGCCTGCCGAGCGTGGTCGAGGCCTGTCTGCTGCCGCGGCTCGTCGGCTGGGGCAAGGCGCGGGAGATCGTGCTGCTGGCGCGGAACTATTCCGCCGCCGAGGCCCTGGCGATGGGCCTGGTCGAGGAGGTCGCGCCCGCGGACGAGTTCGACGCCAAGGTTGGCCGCTGGATCGACGATCTGCTGGCCGCCGCCCCGCGGGCCGTCCGCCTGCAGAAGGCGCTGGTCGCCGACTGGGAGGTGATGAGCATCGACGACGCCATACAGGCGGGCATCGACTCCCTGGTCGAAGCCTTTTCCACGGACGAGCCGCAACGGATGATCCAACCCTTCTTCGAGCGACGGGGAGATGCCACATGACCGAACTCTGTGATTTGTCCGCCGTCCAGCTGCGCCGCATGATCGGCGCCAAGCGCCTCTCGCCGGTCGAACTTCTGGCCGCCTGCCGGGCCCGCGTCGATGCGGTCAATCCGAAGCTGAACGCCATTACCTCGACCTGCTGGGAACGCGCAGGCGACGAGGCGCGGGCCGCCGAGGCGGCGGTCATGGCGGGCGACGCGCTCGGCCCGCTGCACGGCCTGCCGATCGGCATCAAGGATCTGCAGCTGACCGAGGGGCTGCGGACCACCTTCGGCTCGCCGATCTATGCCGACAACGTCCCCGAGGCGGACGAACGGGGCGTCGCCGCGGTGCGCCGTGCCGGCGCCATCGTCGTCGGCAAGACCAACGTGCCCGAGTTCGGAGCCGGCGCCAACACCAACAACCCGGTGCACGGGCCGACCGGCAACCCGTTCGATCCGATGCGGACCTGTGGCGGCTCCTCCGGCGGTTCGGGCGTGGCGCTCGCCTGTTCGATGGTGCCGCTCGCCAACGGCTCGGACACCGGTGGCTCGCTGCGCACGCCGGCGGCCTATTCGGGCGTCGTCGGCTTTCGCCCCACCCCGGGCCTGGTGCCGGTCGACCGCCGCCCGCTCGGCTGGTCCTCGCTTTCGGTCCAGGGGCCGATGGGTCGCGACGTGGCGGACACCGCGCTGTTGTTTGCCGCCATGGCGGCGCATGATCCGGGCGATCCGCTCTCGTTCCCGACGGATCCCGCCCTGCTTGCCCGGCCGCCGGAGACCGACCTCTCTCGCCTGCGCGTCGTGGTCAGCGAGGACCTCGGCTTCGCCCCGGTCGACAGCCGCATCCGGGAAACCTTCCGCAACGCCGTCGAGGCGATCGCGCCCGCCTTCGGTGAGGTGGTGTGGCGGGACCCGCCGCTGGAGGACGCGAACGAGGTCTTCGAAATCCTGCGCGCCACCCAGTTCCTGATCGCGCACGGAACCCACTACCGCGAACATCGCGACATCCTGGGCCCCAATATCGTTGCCAACGTGGAACAGGCGATGGGCTACGAATTCGCCGACGCGGCCCGGGCTCAGGCGGCGCAGACAGCGCTTTACCGCCGATTCGTCGGCTTCATGGACGATTACGACGCGTTGCTCTCGCCCATGGCCGCGGTACCGCCCTTTCCCTATACCGAGCGTTATCCGACGCATATCGACGGGGAAGAGTTGCGGACCTATTTTCACTGGCTCGGCCTGTCCTACGGCATCACCGTCACGGCCCATCCGGCGGTCTCCATCCCCTGCGGACTGGACCCGACCGGAACACCGTTCGGCCTGCAAATCTGCGGAAAAAGGTATGGCGATTCCGCGTTGCTCGGCATCGCCCAGGCGGTCGAGGCACGGCTGGCGGAGCAGCCGGAACTGGCCCGCCCGTTGCCGGACCTCGCCGCTCTCGCCTCGTGACGCGGGAGTGCCGGATCGATGGACTTTTACCTGTATCCGGTGTACCATTTGAGGACGAGGGCGCGTTCGTCTCGCCCCCGCGTGCCCTAGAACGCGAGAACGGGGCCGGCACGCGAAGCGGATCGAGGCGCAGATTTTGTTGGGAGATGCCCATGAGCCGTGACAGCTGCGGTGATGGCGGGCAAGCCTCGAGAGGCGATACCGGCCGATTTTTCGCGAAAGCGATGCTGGCCTCCGTTGACGATGTGAGCCGGGCGGCACATATCCGTGTGACCTCCTCGCTGGCCCCTCTGCGCCGCTTATGGCGTGACGACTCGGGCGCTGCGGGCATCGAATACGGCCTGATCATCGTTGGTATTTCGATCGCCATCCTGTCGACGATCTTCGCCATCGGTACCGAAATGAACAACTACTTCGAGAGTGTCGACAGCCGCATCGCCGGCAGATTGGGCAGCTGACCACACGTCGGTTCCGCGGGCACGCGATCCGGTATCGATACGCCGCCGCGCTTCGTGACCGAAGGGCTGCTTACGGCCCCCCATGACCCTGTTTGCGCTCGCTCTGCAACATTTTCCCCGGCCGAGTCGTCGCCGTTTGATCCGCTTCGGCTTTGTCGTCATCGGCATCCTGATCGGCGGAGTCCTGCATTCCCTGTTCGGTGAGCGGGAGTATCGCCCGCGCACGGCGGACGCGATGGTCGAGGCGGAGCATGCCAATCGTGCCAACCTGCCGCCGGGTGGCAAGCGACGCCCGTGAACCTCCTCAGCGAAAATCTCTGGACGGACGCAGCGGCGCCCCTCGCGGCCTGGCTCTGGGCCCTGGTCGCGGCATTGCTGTTCGCCCTCGGCTTGATCCTCGTACGCCTCGGCCTCGCCCATCTGCCGGCGATGCTCGGCGCTTCGATCAGCGTGCCGAGCGCCGCCCTGCTGTTCTGGGTGCTGGCGCCGGCGATGGTCGACGGGGCGGCATGGCACTGGGGGGCCGCGGGCCTGTTCGCCGGGGTCGGCCTGCTCTACCCGGCGATCGTCACCTTTCTCGTCTTCGAATCGAATCGTCGCATGGGCCCGGAACTCTCCGGCGCCTTGGGCAACCTGACGCCTGCCTTCGCCGTTGCTTTCGCTGCAGTGCTGCTGGGGGAACTGCCGGGCCCGGCCCAGGTGATGGCTTTGGCCCTGGTCGTGCTGGGCGCGACGATGATCGGCTGGCGGCCGGGCGCCGGCGGGGGCTGGCCGCTCTGGGTGGTCGTCCTGCCGTTGCTCGGTGCCGCGGTGCGCGGCGCGTTGCAGCCGGCGATCAAGTCGGGCCTGGCGCTGTGGCCGAGCGCCTTCGCCGCAACCTGGATCAGCTACACCGTGTCCGCCCTGGTCATCGTCACCATCGTCTGTCTGCGCGTCGGCGGCAGGCCACGCGGCTACCGCCGTCCCGGTGTCGCTTGGTTCGTCGCCGCCGGCCTTGCCAACGGTTTTGCCGTGCTGGCGATGTACCAGGCCCTCTCCCTCGGCCCGGTCGTGGTGGTGGCACCGTTGGTCGCGACCTATCCGCTGTTCACCCTCGCCATGGGCCTCTTCCTGCCGGATCCGGTCCGCCTCGACCGGCGCCAGATCCTGGCCGTCGGCCTCACCGTCGCCGGCATCGTCCTGTTGCTGGCCGCACCCGCCGCCTCAAGCGAGATCGCCCTCCGCCCGTAGCCAGTCGATCGCCCGGGCGAGTGCGCCCGCCGCATGCTCGATGTCGGCCACCTCGTGCGCCGCGGAGACGGAACCACCGGGCTTGCCGTTGACGTCGATCCCCTCCAGCAGCAGGGCGAGCCGCAGCTTGGTGACCAGCGGGCTCTTGGCCTTGAAGATCTCGGCCCCGTATTCGGCCGCGTCGAAGCTCGCCGGATCGATCTCCAGGCCCTGGGGGTTGAGGAACAGGTAGAAGCTGGAGAAGGAGCCGTGACAGGCCCAGGGCAGTCCGGCCTCGGCAATCACCTCGTTCCAGCGCCGCCTGAGCAGCGCACCCGAGGTGTTGGCCCGCTCGCAGGCATCGCCGTCGCGAATGATCGGCAGGGCCGTCGTCCCCGCCGCCGCCGATAGCGGATTGGCGTTGTAGGTGCCCTGATGGCCGATCTTCTCGAAGCCCTTCTCGGCCAGGGGAATCGCATTTGGAATTGCCTTGACGTGCGTGTTTGATCTTGAGGTATTGGCGCGAATCGATTCTACCCGGTCTTTTCACGGGTGGAGGTTGCGATGGAAGGCTTTCTGGAGTGCTTTGAGGGTCTCGAGGATCCGCGGACTGGCAATGCCGGGCGTCACGATCTGCTGGAGATCTTGACGATCGCCCTGTGCACGGTCCTCTCGGGCGGTCAGACGGCGGTCGACATGGCGATCTTCGCGCGTGAAAAGGAGGCGTTCCTGCGGGAATTTCTCGTACTCGAACATGGCGTGCCGAGCCACGACACCTTCAGCCGGGTGTTCCGGTTGCTGGATCCGGAGGCGTTCGGCGCCTGCTTCCAGCGCTTCATGGCGCGCTTTTCCGAGACCTGCCAAGGGGTCATTGCGATCGACGGCAAGGTGGTGCGGCGATCCTACGACAAGGCGAGCGGCACGTCGGCGCTGCATATGGTCTCGGCCTGGGGCTGTGATCAGCGGCTGGTGTTGGGGCAAGTCGCCACCGACGCCAAGTCCAACGAGATCACCGCCGTGCCGAAGCTGTTGAAACTATTGAGCCTCGAGGGGACGATCGTGACCGTGGACGCCCTCAATTGCCAGCGCGCCATCGCCAGCCAGATTATCGAGCAGGGGGGTGACTACGCCCTGGCGTTGAAGGGCAATCAAGGCACGCTGCATGACGACGTGAGAACCTTCCTCGACGATCCGAAAGCCGAAGCGACCACCACCGACACCACGGTCGATGGCGATCATGGCCGCATCGAGACCCGTGCCGCTCTCGTCTCCAGCCACGTCGAGTGGCTGCAAGAGCGCCATCATTGGCCGGGCCTGAAGGCGGTCGCCAAAGTCACCCGGACCCGCGAGTGCGCGGAGAAGACGTCGAGCGAAACCGCCTACTACCTGCTCAGCCAGCCGCTCGACGCCGAGCGCTTCAATCCCGTTGCCCGGGCGCACTGGGGGGTCGAAAACCGCCTGCACTGGTGCCTCGATGTCCAAATGAACGAAGACCAAGACAGAACCCGCAAGGACAATGGACCGCACAATCTCGCCGTCCTGCGCCACATGGCGCTCAATGTCATGCGAAAGGATCCACGAAAAGACTCGCTGCGCGCCAAGTTCAAAATCGCCGCTTGGAACAACGACTATCTCCTGTCACTCCTCGGCAAATTCTGAAATGCGATTGCCCTGCCCCCCGTGCCGACCTCGCTCGCGTCATAGGAAAGACCCGCGGCGCCGTAGCCGCCGTCGACGTTCAGCACATGGCCGGTGACCCAGCGGCATTCGTCGCCGGCGAGGTACAGCGCCGCGTCGGCGACTGCCTCCGGCGTGCCGTATGCGCCGGTGGGAATGCGGTCCAGGTAGCCCTGCCGCCGGGTCGGGCCATGGTGGCTCAAGCCGGTTTCAATCGGGCCGGGCGCGATGGCGTTCACCATGACGCCCTGTCCCGAGAGTTCGACCGCCAGCGCCTTGCAGAGATGCATTGCCGCCGCCTTCGAGGCGCCATAAGCGATGCCGCCCATGTTGGCGCGCTGGCCCGAGATCGAGCCGATCTGCACGATGCGCCCGCCGCCTTGCGCAACCATCCGCCGGGCCGCCGCCTGGGCGGTGAGGAAGGAGCCGGTGAGATTGATGTCGAGCACCCGTTGCCACTCCGCCAGGCTGGTGTCGAGGGCGAGGCGGTGCAGGCTGACGCCTGCGTTGTTGACGGCGATGTCGATGCGCCCGAAGCGGCGCACGGTCTCCGCCACTTGGTCCTCACATTCCGCCGCCAACGCGACGTCGGCCCGGTGTGCGGCGGCCAGGCCACCCGACTCGGTGATCTCGCGGGCGATCGCTTCGGCACGCTCCAGATCCCGGTCCGCACACAGCACGCTCGCGCCCTCGGCGGCGAAACGCCGGGCGATCGCGCCACCCAGCCCGCCGCCCGCGCCGGTCACCAGGGCCACCTTGTCCTGCAATCTCATCGCTTCGCTCCCTCGCCTGCGTTGCGAAGGGGTTATAGACCGGCACGCCGCGGCGAAGGAAACCTATGCAAGCGTTTCGAACATCGGTTAGATTGGCGCCGTCCTGAAACCCCTTTCCCCAGATCCGCGAGGATGCTCCGCCGATGGACTTCGCCTTCACGCCCGAACAGGAATCGATCCGCGACGCGGTCGAAAAGATCTGCCAGAGTTACGATGCCGAATACTGGCGCCGGCAGGACCAGGCCGGCGAGTTTCCCGAGGCCTTCGTCAAGGACATGGCGGACGGCGGCTGGCTCGGCATCGCCATGCCGGAGGAGTTCGGCGGCGCCGGCCTGGGCGTGACCGAGGCGGCCCTGATGATGCAGACCGTGGCCCGTTCCGGCGCCGCGCTTTCCGGCTGTTCGGCGATCCATATCAACATCTTCGGGCCCATGCCGGTCGTCGTCTTCGGCAACGACGAGCAGCGCTCGCGACATCTGCCGGCGCTGATCCGGGGCGAGGACCGGACCTGCTTCGGCGTCACCGAGCCGAACGCCGGCCTGAACACCGCCAGCATCGAAACCAAGGCGGAGCGCAACGGCAACGGCTGGGTCGCGAACGGCCGCAAGCTCTGGACCTCGACGGCGCAGACCGCCAACAAGATCCTGCTGCTGGCCCGCACGACCGCGAAGGAAGACTGCGCCCGCCCGACCGACGGCCTCTCGCTGTTCTACACCGACCTCAACCGCGACTATTGCGAGGTGCAGGAGATCGACAAGATGGGCCGCATGGCGGTCGACACCAACGCGGTCTTCATCGACGGCCTGCCGATCCCAGGCGAGGACCTGGTGGGCGAAGAAGGCAAGGGTTTTCGCTATCTGCTGCACGGCCTCAACCCCGAACGGGTGCTGGTCGGCGTCGAGGCGGTCGGCATCGGCCAGGTGGCGCTGGAGCGCGCGGTGCAATACGCCCGCGAGCGCGAGGTTTTCGGCCGCCCGATCGGCCAGAACCAGGCGATCCAGCACCCGCTCGCCAAGGCCTGGGCGGAACTGGCGGCGGCCGAGCTGATGGCCTTCAAGGCGGCCGCGCTCTATGACGCGGGCGAGGAATGCGGGGCGGAAGCCAACGCGGCCAAGTATCTCGGCGCCGAGGCCGGCTTCTCGGCCTGCGAGACGGCGGTGCTGACCCATGGCGGCATGGGCTACGCCAAGGAATTCGACGTGGAGCGCTACATGCGGGAGATCTTCATCGCCCGCATCGCCCCGGTCAGCCGTGAAATGATCCTGAACTACATCGCCGAGCGGGTCCTCGACCTGCCGCGATCCTACTGACCAGACAAGACGGGAGAAAGAGACGTGCCAGGTCCCCTCGACGGAATTCGCGTCATCGACGTCACCACGGTGCTGCTCGGCCCCTACGGCACCCAGATTCTGGGCGACATGGGCGCCGACGTCATCAAGGTGGAGGCACCGCCCACCGGCGACATCGCCCGCAACATGGGCACGGTGCGCAACGCGGGCATGGGCGGCATCTACCTCAACGCCAACCGCAACAAGCGCAGTCTGGCGATCGACCTGAAGCAGGAAAGCGCCAAGGAGGCGCTGCGCAAACTGATCCCGACCGCCGACGTCTTCGTGCACAACATGCGCCCCGCGGCGATCGAGCGGCTCGGCTTCGGCTACGAGGCGGTCTCGGCGATCAAGCCGGACATTATCTACGTCGGCGCCTACGGCTTCGGCCAGGACGGACCCTACAAGGCGAAACCGGCCTATGACGACGCGATCCAGGCCTCGTCCGGCCTCGCCAGCCTGTTCCGTCGCCAGGACGGCCAGGCCCGCTATGTGCCGAGCGCGATCGCCGACAAGATCGTCGGCCTGACGCTCAGCCAGTCGGTCGGCATGGCCCTGGTGCACAAGCTGCGCACGGGCGAAGGCCAGTTCGTCGAGGTGCCGATGCTGGAGACCCTCGTCTCCTTCAACCTGGTGGAGCATCTGAACGGCGTCGCCTACCGCCCGCCGATCGGCAAGCTCGGCTATCAGCGCGTGGTGACGCCGGCACGCCGGCCGTTCGAGACCAAGGACGGCTTCGTCTGCATACTGCCCTACTCGGACAAGCAGTGGCAGGGCTTCTTCGACGCCGTCGGCCGGCCGGAACTGATGGAGGATCCGCGTTTCGCCACCTACCGCGCGCGCATCGCCAGTGTCGACGAGCTCTATGGCTTCGTCGGCGAGTGCACGCCGGAGCGGACCACGGCGGAATGGGTCGCGGTCTGCGAGGAGAAGGGCATCCCCTCAATGCCGGTGACCGACATCGAGGACCTGATGGACGATCCCCATTTGCAGGCGGTCGGCATGTTCGAGACGCACCAGCATCCGAGCGAAGGGGAGACCGTGCTGGTCCGTCCCCCGGTCAAGTTCGACAAGACGCCGGCCAAGATCCGCACCCACGCGCCCCGCTTCGGCGAACACGGCCGCGAGCTGTTGCGCGAACTCGGCTACGACGAGGCCACGATCACCGAAATGGCGGCCTCGGGCGCATTGATCGACGACGAGGCCCAGGAACTGAAGGAAGCGGGAGACTGAACCATGGCGGAACTGGAATATGTCGGCCTCGGCCTGTTTTGGGACGACATCGAGGTGGGACAGAAGTTCCGCACCGTCGGCCGCACGGTGACGGAGGCGGACATCGTCAACTTCATCGGCTGTACCGGAATGCTGGAAGTGCTGTTCACCGACATGGAGTATTTGAAGGAACACGGGCCGATGCAGGGCCGGGTGGCGCCCGGCGCGCTCGCCTATTGCTTCGCCGAGGGTTTGCTGGTGCAGTCGACCATGCAGCACACCGGCCTCGCCTTCCTGAACATGGAGCTGGACGTGAAGGGCCCGACCTTCGCCGGTGATACCATTCACGTCGAGGTCGAGGTGCTGGAGATCCGCCCGACCAGCAAGGGCGGCCGGGCGATCGTGCGCACCTTTAACGAAATCAAGAACCAGCGCGGCGAGACGGTCATCACCTACAATCCGCTGCGCATGATGGCCGGCCACGAGACCCACAAGCTGATGATGGCGAGCGGCGACTGACGTTCGTCGGTGCGGTCCCGGTGGACGACCTCGAGCGGGACGGCGTCCGGCTCCACCCGGGGATCCTGTCGGCCGGCGAAATCGCAGAGCTGAATACGGACCTCGAAGCCCTGGCCTCGTCCGGGCGTTCGGCCGGGGTCCGCAACCTGCTGACCGCCCTGCCGAGGCTGGCGACGCTGGCGTCATCGGCCCGGCTGCGGGCGCTGCTCCCGGGAAAACGGAGCTGGCGGCCGGTGCGCGCGATCCTGTTCGACAAGGGCGGCACCGGCGGCGACTGGGCGATCCGCTGGCATCAGGACCTGGCGATCGCCGTTGCCGAACGGGGCGAGGCGCCGGGCTTCCACGGCTGGTCGGTAAAGCGGGGTGTGCCGCATGTGCTGGCGCCGATCGCGGTTCTGGAGGAGATGATGGCGCTGCGGTTGCATCTGGATCCGGCGGACGAGGCGTCCGGCGCGCTCCGCGTCGTGCCGGGAAGCCACAGGCTCGGCCGCATCGCCAAAGCGGACCAAGCGCGCTTGATCCGGGAGCGGGGCGGCCGGCTGATGGGCGCCGCGGCGGGTGACGCGTTGGCCCTGCGGCCGCTCGTCCTGCACCGCTCGGACCGTACCGACGGCGGGCATCGCCGCCGGGTCGTTCATATCGAATATGCCTTCCGCGCGCTGCCGCCGCCGCTCCGCTGGTATCAAGACGGGCGCCCGTGAGCTATCTCGCTTTCTTCCGGGCGAATGCGCGGTTTCTCTGTTTCGGCCTGCTGCTCTCCGCCTCGGCGAGCTTCGGTCAGACCTTTTTCGTCTCCCTCTATATGGGCGAGGTGCGCGGCGCCTTCGACCTCAGCCACGGCGATGTCGGGACGATCTATTCCGTGGCGACGCTGCTGAGCGGCCTGACCATGATCTGGTTCGGCCGGCTGATCGACGTGGTGCCGCTGCGCCCGCTGGCGATCGCCGTCTCCGCCGGCATGATCCTCGCCTGCCTGACCATGGCCTGGACGCCGGCAGTCTGGGCGGTGGCCATCGCCTTCTATCTGCTGCGCCTCTGCGGGCAGGGCCTGATGTCGCACACCTCGGTGACCGGAACCTTGCGCGCCTTCGACGCGGACCGGGGCAAGGCGGTCGGCGTCATTTCCTTCGGCCAGCCGCTCGGCGAGGGCTTGCTGCCGCTGCTCGCGGTGGCGCTGATCGCGGCGATCGGCTGGCGCGCGACCTGGGGCGTCTATGCCGGCTACCTGCTGCTCGTGCTGATTCCGGTGATCTATCTGCTGCTGGCCGGCGCGGTCGGCCGGATGGGCGCGCCGCAAAACCGGGGCGAGCGACACTATGTCGGCCGGCAGTGGAGCCGGGGCGAGATGCTGCGCGACGGGCGTTTCTATCTAATGCTGCCGGCCCTGCTGGCGCCGTCCTACGTCTCCACTGGGTTGATCTTTCACCAGGCCCATCTGGCCGAGGCGCGGGAGTGGAGCCTGGCCTGGATCGCCACCTGCTTCATCGGCTATGCCGTCGCCAAGGCGTTCACCGCCGTACTGCTGGGACCGCTGGTCGATCGCTGGACCGCCCGGCGGCTGGCCCGGGTCTATCTGCTGCCGCTGGCGGCCTCGGCGGCGATCCTGGCCGCGGTGCAGCACGAGGCCGGCGCCCTGGTCTACCTGGCCCTGCTGGGCGCCGGGTCCGGCGCCTCCTTCACCGTGATCAACGCCATGTGGGCGGAGATCTACGGCGTCGCCCACCTCGGCGCCATCCGCTCGATCGCCGCCGTGCTGTCGTCGCTCGGCAGCGCGCTGGCACCGGCCAGCATGGGCTGGCTGATCGACGGCGGTGCCTCGGTTGCCATGCTCGCCTGGGGCTCGGCGCTCTATACCCTGCTGGCCCTGGTGCCGTTCAACATCGCATTGTCGCTCCGGCGTTAGACGGCCGCTTCGGCAAATGCCGCGAGGCGGGCGAAGACGTCGCTGTCGGGATCGGCCAGGGCCTCGCAGATGGTGAAGTGGTCGTAGTCGCCGGCGGCGTGGTCCTCGGCCGGGTGGCCCGCTGCCCGCAGGGCGGCGGCATAGTTCCGGGTCTGCGCCTTGAACCCCTCCGTCTCGCCGCCGCCGACCAGCGCGAGCGTCGGCGGCATGACCGCGGGCAGCCGGTGCTGCGGGCTCAGCGCCCGGGCGGTCGCCGCGTCCAGGCCGAGGTCCGCGTTGATCGAGGTGTGGAGCAACGGCTCGAGGTCGAAGATGCCGCTGATCGGCGCCACCGCGCGGATCGGCAGGCTGGGCTTGGCGGCCGCCCAGGCGACCATATGGCCGCCGGCGGAATGGCCGGCCAGGACGATCCGCCCGCCATCGCCGCCCCAGCGGCCGGACCGGGTGGCGATGAAGGCGACGGCTTCCGTTACCTGGTCGACGATCTCGCGGAATGCGAACTCGGGCCGCAGGCCGTATTCCAGGTTGATCGCGACCCAGCCCCTGGCGGCGAACGGCGCGGCGAGGGCGAGGAAGATCTCCTTCTCCAGCGCCCGCCAATAGCCGCCATGGACGAACACGAAGATCGGCGCACCGATGCCGTCCCGGGTGAAGACGTCGAGCCGCTGGCGCGGTCCCGGACCGTAGGCGACATCGCGCACGAGGTCAGCGCGGTCCCGCAGCGCCGCGCTCCGCGCCTCGAGGGCGGTGTAGGCGCGCGCACGGGTCGCGGAGGCGCCCTTCAGGGCATAGAGGGGTTCGAGCGCCGGATCGATCATGGCGCGGGGAGCGTGATGTCCCAGGCGGCCAGGGTTTCCGCGACCCCGCGGCGCCAGGTCGCGAGCGTGTCGCGCTGGACCAACTCGCTCGCCGCGCCGAGGCCGGCCTCGCCCGCCCGCCGTTCCGCCGCCCGCTCCGCCTCGGCCACGCCGTCGGGCGCGGTGAAAGGCGTGAGGAAGCCGCCGAATACGATATCGGTCATCACCGCCGCGACCTGACGTCCGGCGTCGGCACGTTCCGCCGCCCCCCAGGCGGCCGCGCGGTCGTGCGCGAAGGCCCAGCCGAAGTCGGCATGGCGACGCTTGTCCGCCGCGACGAGGGCGAGGGCGCGGGCCGCTACCGGTTCCGTCGTGGCGGCGGCATGGGCGGCGAAGAGCTCCGCCTCGGCCCCGATCTTGACGGCACCATGCGCCAGCATGAAGCCGTCGATGGTGGTGTCGGCGTGCAGCACGACCTGGCTGAGGTCGCGGTTCAGGATCTCGCCATAAGCCAGCGTCGTCGGTGCCGGCAGGGTGCCGCCGTGCGCTTCGGCCAGTTTCTGCAGGGCGTCGATCTGGCAGGCTTCCTGGGTATTGCGCACGGTGAGGAAGAACTTCGGCGAGATCGGCCGGTCGAGTTCCAGGCAGAGCCGGATCAAGGTCGCCGGTGTTTCCGAAAGATAGCCCCAGGCGGCCCACAGGCGCCGGCTCCACATCACCCGGGCCGCTTCGCGCAATTCGGAATCGAGGGCGGCGGTGTTTAGGTCGGCCCAGGGAATGTCGCTCACCGGATTCCAATGCGCCGCCTTCTCGTCCTCGTAGGCCTGCTGCAGGTCCGCGACCTGCTGGCCGAGCCGGACGGGAAAGCGCCGTTCGATCAGCAGCTTCGAGTGATAGGCCGCCATCGCCCGGCTCAGATCGTGCCGGTGCGCGGGTGGTGGAACTCCGGCAGTTCGCAGCCCCACTCCCGCATCTGCTCGCGGATCCGTTTCACCGTGGCGATGAAGATCGGCTTCTCGGCTTCCTCGACGGTGGAGCCGAGGCCGGCCTCCCAGGTGATGCGGTCGCACTCCATGTCGAAGCGGGTCGCCTCGCCGTCGTCCTGTGCCAGCCAGGCGCTGTGATAGCCGTTCATCTCCACGTTCTGGATCATGATGGCGACCGCCTTCTCGATCTTTCGCAACTCGTCCGGGCCCATCTCGGGGATGCGCTTGGCCATGTAGTGCCAGCCGAAGGCGCAATGGCGCACCTCGTCGCGGGTGATACCGCGGCAGCAGGCCCGCGCGATGGGATCGGTCGTGATCTCGCTCAGGTGCTTGAAGACGTCGAAGGCGACCTCTTCCGCGGCGCAGACGAGCGCGGCGATCAACGCCTCCAGCAGGCCATCGGGGTCCAGCGCCATCTTGCGGACGCCGTGCGTCTCCACGTTGCTCTCGTACTCGCGCAGCGGCGGGGCCTCGATATAGCCGCCGCAGGCCTCGGCGAAGAGATAGCAGACCTCGGCGTGGCGCGCCTCTTCCTGCGAGCGGATGGTGAAGAACAGGCCGAGATCGCTCTCCCGTCCTTCGCGGGCGAAGCGGATCTGGATCGCCGGGCTCTCGGAAATGGCGCCGTATTCCAGCCAGGCCCGGCGGGACCAGGCGTTGCGGGCGGCCCACAGCTGTTCCTCGGTATAGTTCGCCTTCTCGAAGCTGTCCCAGGCGATGTCGCGGCGCGGATCCCATTGGTTCTTCGCCGCCGCGTAGAACAGGTCGCGCACGCTGGTGATCCGGCGCGAGAGGTCGATGGGAAACCGATCCTCCGGCGCATCCAGGATGGTGGCGTCTGTGGAAATGCGCGACATCTCGTTCATGGCGTTCCGACCTCTCCGTGCAAGCCCGAGTGTGGCGCCCGCGTGCGCGCAGGGTCAAGGGCGCGGCTTGCCTCGCGGGCGAACGGCCCGGCATACTCCGGCCGCCCGATCCCCTGGGCCCGTGTCGAGGAGAGCGCCATGCCCCGCATTCACCTGATCCGCCACGGCAAGGCGGCGGCCGGTTTCGATGCCGACCTCGACCCGGGCCTGGACGATACCGGGCGGGCCCAGGCCGAGGCGGCGGCGGCGGCGATGGCGACCAAGGGCCCCATGCACCTCGTCACCAGCCCGCTGAAACGGGCGCGCGAGACCGCCCTGCCGTTGGCCCGGCATTGGGGCTTCGAGCCGACGGTGGCGCCGGAGGTCACGGAAATTCCGCTCGGCTCGAACGACCTGCAGGTTCGCCGGGCCTGGCTCGATTCCGTGATGGCCGGCGGCTGGAGCGTCGTCACCCCCGAACTCGCGGCCTGGCGCCAGGGCGTCATCGACTATCTTCTGGGCCTGGAGCGCGAGAGCGTCGTCTTCAGCCACTACATCGCGATCAACGTCGCCGTCGGCGCCGCGCGGGGAGACGACGAGGTCGTGGTCTTCCGGCCGGACAACGGCTCCATCACCAGCTTCGAGACCGATGGCGGCGCGCTGCAGCTGCTGACGCTCGGCCGCGAAGCGGTGACGGAGGTTCGCTCCGGCTGAAGCCTCGTGCCTGTCCGTTAACCTTTTGGTCACCATCATTGGCCACCCTGTCCTGGATTTGTACAAATTCAGACCTGGAGGTCGCAATGAACGTGATGGCGGCGTCGAAAGTCCGGGCCAATTTCGCCCAGATCCTGAAACAGGCCGCACAGGACGGCCACCGCGTCGTGGTCGAGAACCACGGCAGGCCGCGCGCCGCGATCGTGCCGCTGGAGGATCTGGATCGGCTGGAATGGATGGCGGACTTCGCCGATGCCGCCGCCGACTGGTTCTGGGAGTCGGACGAGACGCACCGTGTCACCCACATCGCGCCCTCTTCACGACGCGCGGAGGGCTACGCTCCGGACGTTTTTCACGGGCGCCGTCGCCTGGATCTGATCGAAGAGGTGGTCGAAGGCCACTCGATAGAGGCCCATGCACGGGATCTTGCCGCGCAACGGTCCTTCAAGGATTTTCGCTTCCGCTTCACCGGCGCGGACGGCCGCCCGCACTGGAGTAGTTCCAGCGGCCTGCCGATTCACGGCCCGGACGGAGGATTTCTCGGCTACCGGGGGACGGGACGCGACGTCACGCGCGAGATGGAGGAAGCGCACCGCCTGCAACACGTGCGCGACAGCCTGTTCGGTGCGATCGAGAACCTGTCCGAAACCTTTGCGCTGTGGGACGCCGAAGAGCGGCTGGTCGTCGCCGGTGGCTTCCGGGGTGGGCGGACTCCCGCTGTGGAACGAGCGCTGGCGCCGGGCATCCCGTTCGGGGAACATCTGCACATGCTGATCGACGCGGGCCTGATCCCCGACGCCGCCGGCCGGGCGGACGAATGGATCGCGGCCCGCATCGATCACTATCGCCGGGGCGGTGAAGGATTCGAGATCCGCCGTCCCGGCGGGCGCTGGCTGCTCGCCTTCGACGAAAAGCTGCCCGACGGTGGTACGGTCACGACGTCGATCGACATCACCGCCCGCAAACGGATGGAGGAGCGACTTCGCCGCCATCGCGACGAGTTGGAGAATCGCGTGCGCGCCCGGACGCGTGAGCTGGCGGAGCGTGAGATGGAACTGCGTCTCGTCACCAACCATGTGCCGGCGATGATCACCCAGCTGGACACGGACCTGCGGTTTACGTTCGCCAACAACGTCAGTGAGACCTGGTATGCCCGACGGCGGGACCGCATCGTCGGTCGGCACGTCGACGAGGTCGTCAGCCCCGACGCCCTCTCCCGCTTGCGCCCTCGCCTCGAGACGGTCATGCGCGGCGAGACCATGGAATTCGACGACCGCCTGACCTATCCCGACGGCGTGACGCGCGACGTGCAGATCACTTATCTGCCCCGGTTCGGCGACGACGGTGCCGTGGTCGGCTGCATATCCTTCGCCATCGACATCACCGATCGCAAGGCGGCCGAGGTCTCGCTGCGCCAGAGCGAGCAGCGCTTCCAGGACTTCGCGGACGTTTCCGCCGATTGGTATTTCGAGACGGACGCCGAGCTGCACTACACCTTCTTCAGCCCATCGCTTCCCCTGTATGGCCGATGCGGAGACGATTTTCTCGGCAAGACGCGGATGGAACTCGCCGTCGTTCATCATGGCGAGGATGTCGCCGACGGCGAGATCGAAGCCATGCTGTGCCGCCGCTCTTACCGCAACGTCGAACGTCTCTCCGATCTCGGCGGCGATAGATGGGTCCGTGTCAGCGGCCTGCCCAAATACGGGCCCGACGGCACGTTTCTCGGCTTCCGGGGCGGCGCTACGGACATCACCGCCCTCAAGCGCCAGGAGAAGGCCCTGGCCGAGAGCGAGGAAAACTTCCGCCGCCTGTTCGAGGGCGGCCGGCACGGCATCGCCATCTTCGACGACGCCCGCATGGTCTTCGCCAATGCCGCCCTGGCCCGTATCTTCGGCTACGACAGCGTCGACGAGGTCCTGGCCCTGCCGGGGGTCGAGGAACTCATCGCCGAGGGCGAACGCGACCGCCTCGCCCGGTACCGCCGAATGCGGCGCGAGGGTGCCGATACGCCGCTCGAATACGAAGTGGAGGGGGTCCGCAAGGACGGCTCGCCCGTGTGGTTGCATCTGTCCGCCCAGCGGGTGCTGTGGGAGGGCGAGTGGCGCTTTGCGAACACTCTGGTCGACATCACCGCCCGCAAACAGGTCGAAGCGGAACGCCAAGTGCTGGAGCGTCGGTTGCGGGCCGTGATCAACGCGGTACCCGCGGATCTCTCGGTGACGGATCCGTCGGGTCGCTACATCCTGGTCAACAGCACTCTGGCTGCCGCCAAAGGACTGGATATCGAGAATTTCACACGACGTGGCATCGCGGACGTCTTCGACCAGGCCGCCGCCACCGCCCTACGCGAGCGGACGCGGCATGTCGTCGAGACGGGCGAAACGGTGCATGGCTTCGAAATCCAGGATTCGGGCAGCCGTGAGGGCCGCTCGCTGCTGGCCAATCTAGCGCCCGTGCTCGACGAAGAGGGGGCCGTCACCAGTGTCGTGACCGTGGCGCTCGACATCTCCGAGATCCGCCGCGCGCAGGAGGTCAACCGCCGTTTCCTCGACGCCATCGAGTATCTCTCGGAGGGCCTGGCCCTCTACGATCCCGATCAAAGGCTCGTCGTCTGCAACGATCACTATCGCCAATCCGCCGGGGCCGCGCGGGACATCGTCGTCCCGGGTGCCACCGTTCGTGAGGTGCTGGGCACCATGGCACGCGCGGGCTCGGCGCCGGAAGCGGTCGGCGATCCGGAAGCCTGGCTCGCGGAACGCATGATCTTCCACGACGATTGCGAACAGACCTTCGAGAGTTTCGAGGCCAACCGGGGGGGATGCGAGTATCTGGTCCGGAAGTACCGGTTACCCGACGGCAGCGTGCTGATCTCTGACGTCGATATCAGCGAGGTCGAGCGACGCCGCCGCGAGCTGGAGCAAAGCCACGATCTGCTGCAATCCTTGATGGACAGCCTGCCGGACCTGGTCGCCGTGAAGGGCAACGACGACCGCTACCTCTTCGTCAACCGGGTGTTCGAACAATGGTTCGGCGTCCCCCGCGAGACGGCGATCGGCAAGCGATTGCTCGATGTCATGCCGGACGAAGATGGTCGGCGTCTCGCCCGCTTCGACGCGGAGGCGGCCCGGCACGGCGAACGGCGAAGCGCGGAGATGGAGATCGCCTATCCCGACGGCGTCACCCGTCCCGTCACCAAGATCTCGATCCCTATCCTCGATGCGGCGGGCGAGAACCGGGCGCTGGCCGTCGTCAACGTCGACAATACGGAGAAGTGGCAGCAGGAACGGGCCCGCGAGCAACTGCTGAACGCAACGGAAGGCCTGGAGGAGGGGCTGGCGGTGTTCGATGCGGAAGACCGCTTCGTCGCCTGCAACAACCAGTTCCATGAGCTGACGCGAATCACGGCGTCCTATCTCGAGCCGGGACGTCCCTTCGCGGAAATCCTGCGACTGAGTTTGCCCGATGTCGCCGCCGCGGAACCGGACACGGATCCCGAGGGCTGGTTCGCGGAACGCCTAGCGCGCCACAGCGATCCTGGAGAAACCCTCTATTATCACCGTGCCGGCCGCGATATCGCGATCCGCGAGGCGCGCCTGCCCGAAGGCGGCATCGCGATCGCCGTGCGCGACGTCACCGAGCAGCGCCGCCGCGAGGCGCAGCTGCGTCAGGCGCAGAAGATGGAAGCGGTCGGTCAGCTGACCGGCGGCGTGGCGCACGACTTCAACAACCTGCTCGCCATCATCCAGGGCAATATCACCCTGCTCGACCGTCGTGTGGGCGCGACCTCGCCCCTGAAGGAACTGACGGCGCCGGCGCTTCGGGCCGTGCGCCGCGGCGCCTCCCTCACCCATCGCCTGCTGGCTTTTTCGCGGCGCCAGACCCTCGACGTGCAGGCGGTCGACGTGGAATCGCTGTTCGACGGACTGGACGATCTGCTGCGCCGCGCGCTCGGCGAGGACATAACCCTCGACGTCGACATTCGGCCCGGGACCTGGCCGTGCGCGGCGGACGAAGGACTGTTGGAGCAGGCGATCGTCAACCTCGCCAACAATGCGCGCGATGCGATGCCGGCAGGTGGACGCCTCACCATCGACGTCGCCAACGCCGACAAGGATATCGGCGAGCTGGGTGAAGACGACGGCCGGGACTTCGTCGCCATCACCGTTTCCGACAGCGGCATCGGCATGCCGCCGAGCGTCCAGGAACAGATCTTCGAGCCCTTCTTCACCACCAAGGATGTCGGTCAGGGCACCGGTCTCGGTCTTTCCATGGTCTATGGTTTCATCAAGCAGTCCCTGGGCCACATCATCGTGGAGAGCGAGCCGGATATCGGCACCAGCATGTCGCTGTTGCTGCCCCGTGGCGAGGAGCGTGCGGAGGACGCCGCGATCTCTTCGAGCGTCGACCTGGAGACGCACGAGAAGACCATCATGATCGTCGAGGACGACGATGACCTGCGCGCCGTCGTCGCCACGTTCCTCGCCAGCCTCGGCTACAACGTGCTGGATGCGGGCAGCGGTGTGGCCGCGTTGCGCGTGCTGGCCGACGCACCGCACCTCGACCTGCTGCTGACCGACGTCGTGCTACCCGACGGTTTGAGTGGGCTCCAGGTCTCGGAGGTCGTGCACGGACGCTATCCGGGGGTGAAGTCGCTCTTCATGTCGGGCTACCCGACGGCGATGCGGGACCAAGGCGACGCGGCCTTCCCCCGGGCGCCCATCATCGGCAAGCCCTTCGAGCTGGACGATCTCGCGGTCTGGGTCGGCAAGGCGCTGACCGAGTGAGGGCAACGGGCAGCAATTCTCATTTTGGCGATTTGCGTTGATTTTTTCCTATGCAAGGAGCCCGGTTTCTGATTCAAAGTGGCGATGAAGGTGCTCAAAGACCTGATATTGGAGTTGCGCTCGCTCTGCGGGTCCTTCCCGGACAAGCGGACGGGGAGCAACAGCCGCTATGACATGGCCGACTTCGGGCTTTCGGCCTTCTCGCTGTTCTTCATGCAGAGCCCCTCGTTCCTGTCCCATCAGCGCACGTTGGCGCGGGCGCACGGGCGCTCGAATTGTGAGAGCTTGTTCTCCATGTCGCGGATCCCGACGGACAACCAGATCCGGGCGATGCTGGACCCGGTGGTGCCGGACAGGCTCTATCCGCTCTTCTCGTCCCTGCTGGAACGTCTGGAGGCGGGCGGTGGGCTCGGCCCCTTCCGACGCCTGGACGGCCATCTCCTGGTCGCGCTCGACGGCACCGAATATTTCTGCTCGCGGAAGATCTCCTGCCCCAACTGCTCGCAGCGCAAGCGCAACGACGGGGCCGTGGAGTATCACCACAACATGGTCACGGCAGCGCTTGTCGCCCCGGGCCACGCCCGGGCGATACCGCTGGCTCCGGAGTTCGTCGTTCCCCAGGATGGCGGGGAGAAGCAGGACTGCGAAAGCCGGGCGACGCGGCGCTGGCTGGTCGCGCACGGGCCCGGCCTGGCCCGGCTGAAGCCGATCTATCTCGGCGACGATCTCTATTCCCGCCAGCCGATTTGCGAGGCCGTTCAAGCGGTTGGCGGCAACTTCCTGTTCGTCGCCAAGCCAGGCTCGCATCCGACGCTCCACGAATGGCTCGACGGCATCGAACTGCCGATCCACGAGGAACGGGTCAAGAAAGGCCGTGGCTTCCAGACCCATCGCTACCGTTGGCTCGCCGACGTGCCGATCCGCGACGGTAAGGACGCGCTCCGGGTCAACTGGCTCAACATCGAGATCGTCAACAAGGCCGGAAAGGTCACGTACCGCAACAGCTTCGTCACCGACATCGCTGTCGACCGGAGCAACGTCGCCGAACTCGCCGCCTGCGGGCGGGCCCGTTGGAAGATCGAGAACGAGACCTTCAACGTGCTCAAGAACAACGGCTACAATCTCGAGCACAACTTCGGACATGGCAAACAGAACCTCTCGGCCCTGCTCGCCACCATGAACCTCTTCGCCTTCGCCTGCCACGGCGTGTGCGAGATCCTCGAAGCCGTCTGGGAAAAGGCCCGCGGCGCCCTTGGCTCACGTCGGCGCTTCTTCGAACACTTACGCACCATTACCAGCTACATCGTCTTCCCCTCCTGGGCGGCCCTCGTGCGGACCCTCATCACTGGGCAGCCACCGCCTGCCAGAGCCAGCCTCTGAACCGAAACCGAACCCCAAGCGAGTATCACCCAGGAGACAGAAACAAGAGCCATAATGAGAACTGCTGGGCAACGGGCGGCGGGATTGCATTCGGGCGTGTCATTGGCGAGGTTGTCGGCGCACGCATGCGTCTCGGGGCTCTATGGAAATTCTCGGCTACAGCTACGCGGAGGCCGCCCTTGTCGGCACGCTGACCGCCGCCGTCCTCGGCATTCCGGCATCGCTTCTGCGGTTCGCGCTGGCGCGCCGGGCCGGGCCCGAGCCGGGCGAGGTCGCGGACGGCGCCGAAGGCGAGGCGGTGAAGTGGCAGCCGCTCCCCTTCATCCTCGGCTTGGCACTGTTCTGGCCCGCCCTGCTCTGCCTGTTCCCCTTCTTTGTCTTCGACAATATCGCCGCCCGCGCCGCGCGGGCGAAACGAGGCTGGGCCGTCCGCCTCGTCGACGCGACCGCCTACCAGATCCTTGGCCGCCTGGTCTTCAGCCTCGGTTTCGGCCTCATGGGCTGCTATGTCATCGGCTTCTTCTATTTCTAGGACGGGACCGGCGCCGGGTGGCGGCCGGGGGAGGAAGGAAACGACAATGAGCCGAAAACCGCGTATTGCCTTCATCGGCACCGGCGGCACCATCGCCTCGGTGGGTCGCGACAGCCTCGACATGATCCGCTACGCCGAACAGGGCATCCTGCTGTCGAGCGAGGACTTGCTCGCCCGGGTGCCGGAACTGGAGGACATCGCCGAGGTCACGCCCGTCGCCTTCGGGCCGCTGATCAGTCCCGCGGTCGGCCCGCGTGAATGGCGCCGCCTGCACCGCACGATCCAGGACCTGGGTGCGGCCGATCCGCGGCCCGACGGCATCGTCGTCACCCATGGCACGGCGACCCTGGAAGAGACGGCCTATTTCCTCAACCTCACCGTCACCCTCGACATTCCGGTCGTCGTCACGGGCGCGCAACGCCCGGCCAGCGGTCTCGGCACCGATGCCTGGCCCAATATCGTCAATGCAGTGCGCGTCGCCGGGACCGCCGCCAGCCGTGGCCGCGGCGTGCTGGTGGCGTTCAACGACGAGATCCACGCCGCGCGGGATGCGACCAAGACCTCGACATTGAAGTTGCACACTTTCCGCAGCCCGGATTTCGGCGCGCTCGGCCATGCGGACAACGACCAAATCGTCTTCTATCGGCGGAGCGAGCGCCGGGGGGTACCCGACGTCGAATTCGACGGCCAGGCCGAGCTGCCCCGGGTCGACATCGTGCCGTCCTACGCCGGCGCCGACGGCGCCCTGATCGACGCGGCGGTGGCGGCCGGGGCGCGGGGCCTGGTGCTGGCGGCCTTCGCCCCCGGCTACGTGACGCCGGAACAGTTCGAGGCGGTGGAACGGGCCCGCGCCGCGGGCGCCGTCATCGTCGAGGGCAGCCGGGCCGGCAGCGGCCGGGTGCCGGAAATGTCGACCCTGCGCGTCGCCGATTGCATCACCGCCGATAACCTGACGCCGCAGAAGGCGCGCATCCTGTTGATGCTGGCGCTGACGCGCAGCACCGACCCGAGCGAAATCCAGATCATGTTCGATCACTACTAAGAACAACGATTTTTTCTTGCAGGCGGGGGGGCGCCGGCGATAGTTTCGGCGCCGCCGGGACCGGTTCGGTCCCCTCCACATGAAAATCGATGCCGAAGACGGTCTGGAACCATGAGCGATACCACGAGCACTACCCCGAGCAAGACAACCACCAGCGATAGCGGGTCCACCTCCAGCGACTCGTCCACCTCCAGCGATTCGTCCGCCTCGAGCGATTCGTCCTCCACCAGCGATTCATCCTCGTCGAGCGACTCCGGGACGAGTTCCAAGTCGTCGGGTGGCGGCGGCGGGGGGCGGCCGATCAGCTATTTCTCCAGCGTTTCCACCGACGAATATCGCAGCGGCTGGGACAATATTTTCAGCGGCGGCGGTGATACGACCGCCGAAACGCCGGCTCGTCGCCGGCCCGCGGCGCGCAAGCCGAAGGAACCGCTGATGATCGAGCTTTCGCTGGAGGACCTGGACGCGGAGCTGCGCGCCGGGCTCGAGGCGGCGGCCCGGGCCAAGGCCAAGAGCAAGCGCGTCAGCTACGACAAGCGCGCCGCGGCGGGCGCGGTCGATTGGCGCCTGACCTGCGAAATCCGCCGCTGAACCTATTCCAGCGTCTCGAACAGGCGGATCATCAGGGCCGCCCGCTCCTCCAGGCTCGAATAGGTGATGTATTCCCAGTCGGCGTGGGCGCCCGCGCCGTCGGCGCCCAGGCCGTCCAGGGTCGGGACGCCGAGGGCGGCCGTGAAGTTGCCGTCGCTGCCGCCGCCGGTATAGGTGTCCGCCAGCTCGAAACCGATCTCGGCTGCCAGGCCGTGGGCATGCTCGAACAGGGCGGTGATGCCCGCGTCCTTGACGAAGGGCGGCCGGTTCATGCCGCCGGTGACGCGCACCTCGACATCCGGGTCGACCGGCTTCAGGTTCAGCATCCGCCGGCACATCTCCTCGCCGAGTTCCGGCGTCGGCACGCGCATGTCGATCTCCGCCCGTGCCCGGTGCGGCACGACGTTCACCGTGGTGCCGCCCTCGACGAAGCCGACGTTGGTGGTCACGCCCGCCGCGAAATCCGTCATCGCCTCGATCGCCAGGATCTGGTGCGCCATCTCCCGCACCGCGCTGCGCCCGTCCTGGGGGCGGGATCCTGAATGGGCCGACTGGCCGGTGATCTCGAGATCGAATCGCGCCACCCCCTTGCGCCCGGTGACGATTTTGCCGCCGTCGCGCGCCGGCTCCGCCACCAGGACGTATTTGTTGCGCTTGGCCTCCGCCTCGATCCGGGCGCGGCTGGTCGGGCTGCCGATCTCCTCCTCGGGGATGAACAGGAAGGTGATGGGCAGGCGCGATTGCCGGCCCTCGCGCACCAGGTGCTGATAGGCGTAATAGCCGAGATAGCCACCCGCCTTCATGTCGTAGATGCCGGGCCCGTGCACCTTGTCGCCATCGCGGCGGATCGGGTTGATGTCGGCGAGCGAGCCCATCGGGTGAACCGTGTCGAGATGGGCGAGAAACAGGATACCCGGCCCGTCGCCACCCCAGGGCGAACGCCCGCTCAGGATATCGCCGTAGCCGTCGCGCCCGGGCGTACGCTCGAGTGCGGCGCCGAGGCGGGCGAGTTCGCCCTCGACATGATCGACCATCCGGTTGACGGCGGCCGAATCATGCGTCGGACTCTCGATACCGACCCAGCGAAGAATGCCGTCCAGGATTTCGTCGCCATCCACTACCGGGCGGTTTCCACTCTCTGTCATGACCTGTAATCCCTTGATTTTCGTGCTGTTTCGATCCGAAACAATTGTAGCGTATACAGGCTTGCGCCGAATCCCTGCATCTGGCACCTTACAACAACTAGCGGGGTGATTTGCGAGTCGCACAACATCTGGAAACATTTCGTAAACGGTGGCAATTGACGTCGAATTGCCGCGGCTGACGGATTCCGATGACGGCACTCGCGGGCGGCGGGCTGACTTCCGGGGGAGGCGTCGGCGAGAGTATGGAAACCAATCAGCTGATCGAGCTGGCCGACAATCCACTCGACGTGGTCGAGGAGATCGTCGTCGCGAACGAGTGGCAGTTCGAGCGGCAGACCAACGACGAGCTTTCGGTCTGCATTGCCGGGGGCTGGTGCGATTACCACCTGGGATTTTCCCACAATCCACATTACGGCGGTCTGCAGGTCGCCTGCGCTTATGACGTGCGCGTTCCGCCACGCAAGCGCGGCGAGATCTGCGCCCTGTTGGCCCTGGTGAACGAACGGCTGTGGCTCGGCCATTTCGATCTCTGGTCCGAGGAAAGCATTCCGATGTTTCGCCATGTCCTGCTGACGGTCGAAGATCCCTTCGCTACAGCAGGGCAGATCGAACGCTTGATCGAGATCGCGATCTCCGAGTGTGAGCGCTATTATCCCGCCTTTCAGTTCGTGCTCTGGGGCGGCAGAAGCGCGGAAGAGGCGGTCGCGGCCGCGATGTTCGAAACCATGGGCGAGGCGTGAGACGATGGCGAAGCTGCTTCTGGTCGGCTGCGGCAAGATGGGCGGGGCGCTGCTGACGGGCTGGCTGGCCCAGGGCACCGCCGCCGCGGACGTCGTCGTGGTCGAGCCCGCCGCCGATCCGAGCCGGGTCGCCGCGGTACCGGGCGTCGCCATGGTCGACGGCGTCGACGATGTCGCCGCCGGTTTCGTTCCCGACGTGGTGATCTTCGCCGTGAAGCCGCAGGTGATGGGCGAGGTCGTGCCGCTCTATGCCCGCTATCCCAGCCCGGCGACCCTGTTCGTTTCCATCGCCGCCGGCACGACGATCGGATTTTTCGAAGGCTCGCTCGGCGCCGGCGCGGCGATCGTCCGGGTCATGCCGAACACGCCGGCGGCCGTCGGCCGGGGGATGAGCGTGCTGTGCGCCAATGCCAACGCGACCGCGGCCCAGCGCGAGGTCGCGGGCCGCTTGATGGCGGCGGCGGGCGAAACCGCCTGGCTCGACGACGAGGGCCTGATGGATGCCGTGACCGCGGTGAGCGGCAGCGGCCCCGCCTATGTCTTCCACCTGATCGAATGCCTGGCCAAGGCCGGCGAGGCGGTCGGCCTGCCGGCGGAGCTGTCGGCCAAGCTGGCCCTGGAGACCGTCGCCGGGTCCGGCGAACTCGCCCGCACGGCTGCGGAGGATCCGGCCCAACTCCGGGTCAACGTCACCAGCCCCGGCGGCACCACCGCCGCCGCGCTGGACGTCCTGATGGCCGCCGACGGCCTCTCGCCCTTGCTGGACCGCGCCGTCGACGCGGCAACCCGCCGGGGCAAGGAGCTCGGGGGATAGTCAGCCCGCCTTCGACCACTTCGTAACCGGGCGCTCGACCGGTTGGCCGTCGACCAGGATCGCCTCCATCCGTTCCTGATAGAAGCACAGATGATCGGCGATGGCCGCGCATTCGGACAGGGGATCCGAATAGCTCCAGACCGCGTCCGCCTCGCGCCGCTCGCCGTCGACCAGGTCCCAATAGCGCGCCTCGCCCTTGTAGGGACACAGGCTCGTCGTCGCCACCGCCTCCAGGACCGCCGCGTCGACATCCGCCAGCGGCAGATAGTAGCGGGTCGGCAGACCGGTCTCGAAGAGGAAGAGGGCGTTCTCGCTGCGGGCGAGGGTTCGGCCGAAGTGATGCACCTCCACCGGGCGATGGCTACGCACGACGTCCAGGCGGACATAGGGATCGCGGGCGTGAACGAAAACCTCTTCGTCCTCTTCCATCCAGCGTTCCATCCGGTTCCAGTAGAACGCCATGTAGTCGCGGATCTCCGTTGTCTCGGGAAACGGCGCTTCATAGCTCCAGACCGCGTTCTCGGCCTGGTTGGCGCCGGCGTCCACCGTCCAATAGCTCGCTTCCCCCTTGTAGGGG
The DNA here is from genome assembly GCA_951812805.1 of uncultured Alphaproteobacteria bacterium. Taxonomy (GTDB): domain Bacteria; phylum Pseudomonadota; class Alphaproteobacteria; genus JASLMY01. The sequence goes on from CATOSZ010000009.1 coordinate 274,017, forward strand.
CAGAACGAGGCATGGTCCGTCCGCCGCAGGAGATCGAGGCGCACGTCGTCGCGCGGGAAATAGTAGACCGGCAGGTGCCGGGTTTCGTGCATGCGCATCACCTGGAGCGAATCGGCGATCGCCTGGCCGCCGAGAAAGACCCGGATGCGTTTCGGACAGGGCTCTAAATGCACGTCGTAATCGGGGTTGGCGGCATAGCCGGACGGGCGTGGGGCGGTGGCGGTATCGGTCATCGGGAGGCCTCCGTCATGGCGGCGGCGCGGGCCGCGCGGGTTTTGAGGGCGTCGTGGCGGGCCATCAGGCGTTCGGCGCGGACCACGATCGGAATGTCGATCATCTTGCCGTCGAGCTGGAAGGAACCACGCCCGTCCGCCTCGGCCTCGGCGAAGCCGTCGATGACGCGGTGCGCCCAGTCGACCTCTTCGGCGCTCGGCCCGTAGAGCTCGTTCAACACCGGGACCTGTGCCGGATGGATGCAGGAAGACGCGACGAAGCCGAGCGCGCGCGAGCGCTGGATCAGCGCGCGGAACGCCTCGATGTCGCCGAAGCCGGCGATCGAACCGAGGAAGCCGAGCGGCATGATCCCGGCGGCGCGGGCGGCATAGACGCATTCCATGGTCGGCGGATAGAGGCCGTCGACATCCGGCGCCATGCCGATATCGAGGGCGAAGTCCTCGCTGCCGAGCGAGAGGCCGATCAACCGGTCGTGCGCCCCGGCGATCTCCCGCGCGTTGAACAGGCCGGCCGCGGTCTCAACCAGGGCCCAGAGCTTGGTATGGCCGGGCGTCATGCCGCGTTCCGCCTCCAGCTCGTCGCAGATCTCGGCGATCGCCTGGACGTGACCGGCGTCACCGACCTTCGGCATGGCGATGGTGTGCACGCCGGGCGAGACGGCGGCCTCCAGGTCGCGCACGGCGTGGCGCCAGGGCCGGTTGATGCGGACGATGACGTCGGCGCCCGCCTGGCCGACGGTCGCGGCGACGTCCTGCACGATGCCCCGCGCGGCGGCCTTCTCCGCCTCGACGACGCTGTCCTCCAGGTCGACGATATAGGCATCGGCGCCGCGCGTGTGCGCCTTCTCGACGAAGCGCGGAATGTTGGCCGGCACGAACATCATCGAACGCCAGACCGGAAACGCCTTGGTCATGTTGTCACTCTCCCTCCCCATAGCCCGTCCTTCGCGTTAGGATGGACCAAACATAAGCCGATGCGAGGCCCCGTCGAATGGAAGATCCCGTCCGCCTGGAACTGATCCGCGAATCCCTCGTCGCCGTCGTCAACGAGATGCGGGCGAACATCATCCACGCCTCCTACTCCTCGATCATATACGAAGGGCACGACTTTTCCTGCGGCCTGATGAGTGCCGACGGCCGTCAGGTGGCGCAGTCCCTCGACGATCACCCGCTGCACATCTTTCCCGTGCCCTACTCGACCCGCGAGGTCGCGCGGGCCTTCGAAGGCGACATCCACGAGGGCGACATCTTCTTCCACAACGACCCCTACACCGGCGGCACCCATCTGAACGACGTGCTGATGCTCTATCCGATTTTCCATGCAGGTACCCTGGTGATGTTCGCCGCGGCGCGCTGCCACTGGGGCGACGTCGGTGGGATGACGCCCGGCTCGCTCTCCGGTCGGGTCAACGAGATTATCCAGGAAGGCATCCGGGTCGAGCCGACGAAAATCTGCTCGAAGGGCGAGATGAACACCGCCTTCCTCGAGCTGATGTTCAACAACATGCGCAACCAGCGCGAACGGCGCGGCGACTTCAACACCATGCTCGGCACCTGCCGTAAGGCGGCCGAGCATGTCGAGCGGCTGTTCGCGCGCTTCGGCCCGAACCTGATGCGCGACGTCGAAAGCATCTTCGAGAAATCGGAAGTCTTGATGCGGGCCCGCATCCGCGACTGCCCCGACGGCGTCTACCGGGCCGAGGGCTATATCGAGAGCGACGGCCACAACCCCGATCCCCTGGTCACCCGCCTAACGCTGACCATCCAGGGCGACGAGATCACCGCCGACTTCACCGGCACTTCGCCGCAATCGGGTAGGAGGGGTCCTCTCGGCGCCCCTCCTCCCACACCACCGGGCATACGTTCTACGTACCACGGCGGTTTCCGGTCAGTTGTAACGCGAGATACCTATCGGTCATAGGGACAAGCCCCTGGCCTTCGAACCAAGCCAGGGTCATGGCTTCGGTGGCTTGATAGCTGAGGGACTTGCGCCACCAGCCCTTGCCGGAGAGAGCCAAGATCCAGGCCCGCCGCTCGGGCACCCCGAGGCTTCGCAGGAAGTCCGCTTGCGCCTTGGTGCGCTTGCATTGCTTGAGCCGGACACAGCGCAGTTTTCGACGGATCCAGCCGTCGAGACGCCGAAGCTGGCTCGCGCAACGGGCATGGCGGAAGTACGTCACCCAGCCGGCGAGGAAGCCGTTGAGTTCGCCGACCATGCGCGCGAGGCTGATGCCCCGGTTGCGCCGGGGGATCTCGCGAACCCGTTGCTTCGCCCGCCGCAGGCTTTGCGGCGCGATGCCGAGCGATCCATCCGACAACAGCCGGTGGCCGAGGAACTTGCGGTCCCCGGCCGGAGCGACGGCACTTTTCTCCTGGTTGACCCGCAGATGCAACCTGCCTTGGAGGAATTCGGCGACCGAGGCCATCACCCGCTCGCCCGCCGCTCGAGTGCGAACGTAGATGTTCACGTCGTCGGCATAACGGCAGAAGCTATGGCCCCGCGCCTCCAGCATCCGGTCCAGATCGTCCAGTAGAAGATTGGCCAGCAGCGGCGACAGCGGGCCGCCTTGCGGCGTGCCCTCATGGCGCCGGATGCAGACGCCGGTCTGCATCATCCCCGCTTGCAGAAAGCGACGGATGGTGCGCAGCAGGCGCTTGTCGCCAATCCGCCCAGCCAGTCGGGACATCAGAATGTCGTGATTGACCCGGTCGAAGAACGCCTCCAGATCCAGGTCGACCACAATCCCGCGGCCTTCGGCAACGTACTTACCCGCTTGGGCCAGAGCATCGTGAGCGCTCCGGCCCGGACGGAAGCCGAAACTCGAAGCCGAGAAACCCGGATCGAGGATCGGCTGAAGGACGTGCAGGATGGCTTGCTGAACCAGACGATCCAGCACCGTCGGGATGCCCAATTGCCGCATCCCGCCTCCCGGCTTGGGGATCGAGACCCCCTTCACCGGTTGGGGCCGATAGTCGCCTCGCGACAACGCCGCCACCAGCGCGTCCTTGTGATCGACGAGCCAGAGCCGCAGGTCTTGGATGGTCATCCCATCCACGCCCGCCGACCCCTTGTTCGCCTTCACCCGCTTGTAGGCTTGGTTCAGGTTGGCGGAACTCACCACCCGTTCCATCAGGTCTTGCGTCAAGGCTCGTTGCCGGTCCAACGCCGTGCGCACTTGTGGCACCTCGCAGGCTCCAGTTCCGGTTCCGCCGTCACCAGGGGCCTCGGGGCGCAGCGCCTTCATCAGGGCCTCGTCGAAAAGGTCCAATTGATAGCCACCGCCTTGCTGCCGCTCCATGCTCATCGAGTTGGTCCAGACTGCTCCTTGCTATTCGGATTCGGCCCTTCGGCGCCTCGCGGCCCCTACTATGGCCTCGGCTGACTTCTCCACCGCCGTCGCTCCCCGTCGCCGGGTCGCTACTCGGTTCCCCCGAGAGCGCTGGAGATCTCCCTGGGTAAAACCTTGATCTTTCCGCCGGTCGCGGCCGGATTTACCAATGCGATGTCCGAACGACTATCGGGCATCGCCATCCATTGCTGGCTTACCCCATCGCACCGGCCTGATATCCGGTTTCTGTTCGTCCGCTCCGGATTTTGCCTCCGGCTTCCTCCCCACCCCACCTCGCGGCGACGCAGTTGCCTTCAGCTAACGGTTCCGGTCGTCACGGCCCGTAGAGAACTTCCATCTCCTAGATCAACGCCATGCCAGGCACACAACCAACGGGCCGACCAACGTCGGCCCGGCGATGGCCTTGAACGCCGTCGGCACCATCGTCAAATCCTTCCTCGACCCCCTGACGCCGATCAACCACGGCGCCTTCGCGCCGATCACCGTGATCGCGCCCGAGCGCAGCTTCATCAACGCGCGCTATCCCGCGCCGTGCGGCGGCATGGTCGAGTGCAAGGCCCTGATGGACACGGTGGTGACCGCGGCGATGAGCCAGGCGGTGCCGGAAAAGGCGATCGGCGACAACAAGGGCGGCGGCAACCACGTCTACGTCTCCGGTCCCAACCCGGACCGCGAGGGTATCTACATGCTCTATGAATGGCCGGCCGGCGGCACCGGCGCCTCGGCCTTCGGCGACGGCAACAACGCCGTGCGCTACTTCTCGGAGGGCGACTTCAATTCGATCAACTCGTCCGAGGTGGTCGAGTCGCTGTTTCCGCTCAGGGTCGAGCGCTGCGAACTGCGCGAAGGCCAGGGCGGCGACGGGCGCGACCGGGGCGGTTTCGGCCTGCGGCGCGATATCCGCGTGCTGTACGAGGGCGCCGTGCTCTCCGTCCTCTCGGAGAAGAACACCCTGCCGCCCGGCGGCGTCGACGGCGGCGGGCCGGGTGCGGGCAACCGCTTTACCGTGGTGCGCGACGGCGAAACGGTCGAGCCCTCGCCGGTGCCGGGCAAGGTCTCGGGCTTCCCGCTCGGCGCCGGCGACATCGTGCGCATCGAATCCTCGGGTGGCGGTGGCGCCGGCGACCCGCTCGAGCGGGCCCTGGACCGCGTCGCCGAGGATATCGCCGAGGGCTATTTCACCGCCGGCGAGGCCGAGGCGCGTTACGGCGTGGTGCTCGACGCGGCCGGTGCGGCCGACGCGGCGGCGACGGCGGCCCGGCGCGAGGCGCTGCGCGCGGCCCGGCGCGTCGTTCGCCTGGCGCCCGCCAACGAGGAGATCTTCGACGGCGCCCGGCGCATCTTCCGCCTCGCGCCGGCGCTGGCCGCGGACATCGGCGTCGCCGATGGCGGCCTGGCGGAATTGACGGGCGGGCGCGGCGCCGTGCTGCGCGGCTGGGTGGAAATCGCCGACGGCGTGGACGGCGACGCGGTGCATCTCGGCCCCTCCGGCCTCGGCATGATCCAGGCCGATGCGGACGGCCGGGTCGAGGTCCGCAAGGTCACCCCCGCGCTCTGAGGCCGTGGACGCGATGGAGATCGAGTATCGCCTGGCACCGGGCGATCTGCTCGCCTACCAGGGCCACTTGGCGCACCGGCCGCGCAAGCTCGGCCGCAAGGGCGGCCTCGTCACCTCGGGCGTCGTCCTCGCCCTCGCCGGCCTCCTGTTCTGGTTCCGCGAGGAGGTCTGGGCCTTCGACCTCATCAGCTTCCTGACCGATACCGCCCTGCCGGTGATCGTTACCATCCTCGTCCTGGTCCTGTTCGGGACCTGGTGGCAGCGCCGTCAGATGGCCGCCCTCGGCCCGATCGATATCCGCGTGGCGATCCGCGACGACGGCCTGTACCAGATCATCGGGCCGAGCCATACGGTCACCGCCTGGGCCGGCATCGAGGGCCTGGTGCTGGCCAAGCGTCACCTCTTCATCGCGCTGCCCCACAACCAGGCGGTGACGATCCCGCGGGCCGCCTTCGCCGACGATGCCGCGCGCGAGGCCTTCACCACGGCGCTGGAAGCCCATCTGCCCGCCATCACCGCGGAGAGCGACGCGCCGCAGCGCCGCGGGCGACGGATCGGCCTTTACGTTACCGGCGGGCTGGCGAGTGTCCTGGTCGCGATCCTGCTGTTCACCTGGTTCGATCCGCTCACCCGCTCGCTCGACCTCGGCGAGAGCTGGGGGAGTGTGCCCTACCGGGTGACCTATGTCGGCGGCGCCCAGGCGGACGAGCGCTTGCCGATGGTGTTGCTGCTACACCCGCTCGGCGGCTTTCCGACGATCGGCGTCATCAGCGCCCGGCGCTTCGACTTCAAGGCCCGCATCGTCGTTCCGAGCGGGGAGCGCTTTCACCTGATCGGCCGGTCCTGGTTCTCCTTCCCCGACGACTGGGACTCCTTCCTCGGCGAGATACGCCGGGCGAGCGATCGCACGGCCGCCTTCACCCGGGCCGTCACCCAACGCTATCCGACCGCGGGCAAGCCGATCGTCACCGGTTTCAGCCAGGGCGGCTCGACCGCCTGGGCGCTTGCCGCCTATCACCCGGAACACTTCGCAGCGGCAATTCCCGCCGCCGGCACGTTCGCCGGCGGAATTCCGAAACGCGACGCCCCGCCGCGCCTGCCGGTGCGCGCTTTTCACGGGCGTGACGACAAGGTCGTGCCGCACGAATGGGCGGAGGGCAGCCTGAAAGAATTTCGCGAGGCGGGCTACGACGTGACGCTTACCAGCTTCGACGACATCGGCCACGCCATCGACGACCACTTCCGCAAGCCCTGGCACGCGGAGATCGCCCGGCGGGTCGAGGCGGCCGCGAAGGCGGCGCCTTAATCCACTCCTTTCTCGATCCAGTCGGTCACCAGGCGGTGGCTGATCGAGTCGAACGGCGGCAGAGTCAGTTCGCCGGACGCGGTCTGTTCGGCGATCTCCTCGCGGGTGTACCAGGCGGCCGCGACGATCTCCTCGCCGTCGACGGTGATCTCCGTCGTCGTCGCCCGGGCGGTGAAGCCGAGCATGAGGGAGCAGGGAAACGGCCAGGGCTGGGAGGAGTGATAGCTGACGTCCGTCACCTCGACACCGACCTCCTCCATGATTTCGCGGCGCACCGCGTCCTCCAACATCTCGCCGATCTCGACGAAGCCGGCAATGGTCGAACGGCGGTTGAAGCCCCAGGTGCTGCGCCGGGCCAGCAGGCAGCGCGGGCCGTCGTGCACCAGGGTAATGACAGCGGGATCGGTGCGGGGAAAGTGCATGCGCCCGCAGTCCGCGTTGGTGCAGCGGCGCATGTGGCCGGCCCGCTCGGCGCGTGAGGGCGCGCCGCAGATGCCGCAGAACCTGTGGGTGCGGTGCCAATGGGCGAGGCCCCGGGCATAGGCGAGCACGGCCCCGTCGCGTCGCGACAGCTCGGGCGCCAGGTCGCGCACGTCCTGGAACGCCTCCTCCGCCATGCCGAGGGGTGCCAGATCCTCGAGCGGCAAAGCGAAACGGGCGACGTCGTCCTCGATCCCGAGGAAGATCAGATGTTCCGCCGTCTCGTCCGTGACCCGGGTCGATGGGACCGTGGCGGGCAGGCTGGCGTCCGACGCTTCGACCATGCAGCGGCCACGCCAGACCGGATGGATCCGCGTTGCCGGCTCGGCCAGGCGGGCCGCCAGCCATTCCGCGTCCCGCCGCCGGGTATCGGCGCGGTCGAAGTCCCGGTCGGCGTAGTGATTGTCGATTTCCATGACGGGTCAGCCTTCGTAGCGGGCGAGCGGGGCGAGAAGCTCGCCGGCCCGGGAGGTGTCGAAATGCGCCGTCGCCGTCTCGAGATCGGCGATCGCCGGGGCCGGCAACAGGTCGGCCAGCAGACCGCGTACCTTGCCGCGCAGCGCGTCGGCGCGCGCCGGATTGGCGGTCGAGCCGGAGGGGTCGTTGACATAGACCCGCTTGCCGCCGACCTCGACCCAGCCGCAGAAGTTGGCCGGATAGATCGCGTCCAGCGCCGGGTCGTGCACCAGGCGCAAGTTCTGCGCCCGGGCCACCGTGTCGGGCGCGGCCATGCGGGCGCCGTCGAATTGCGGCGGCAACACCTGGCCGTCCTCCAACGCCGCGGCGATGCAGTAGCGCGCGCTCATCTGGCCGTTCAATTCCGTGCCGGGGTCGTAGTCGTAGCCGCATTGCACCTCGACCACCCGGGCGAGGCCGGCGGTGATGGGTGCATCCGCCGGCGGCGCGCCGCCGAGTTCGGCGCGAAGTTCGAGGGCGGCGTCGACATAGGCATGCAGGCTGCCGCAGCACGAATAGGGCTTGAAGGCGGTCTCGTCCGTCCGCCAGACGAGGCCCAGGTCTTCGGTCAGGGCGTCGGGGTGGGTGACGTCGGAGTGGGTTGCCAGCAGGCCGCCGTCCTCGGCCTCGAAGATCTGCGTCGGTCCGGTGACGCCGCGCGCCGCCAGTGCCACCGCCGTCAATCCGGCGCGGGCGGCGAAGCCCGGATGCAGCCGCTTGCTCATGGCACCGTCGGCATTGAAGGCGAAGAGGCCGGCGCCCTGGGTGCCCGCGAGGCCGAGGGCCCAGGCCGTCTTCTCCGCATCCAGGTCCATCAGCACCGCACCCGCCGCCGCCGCGCCCAGCGGCCCGGAAACGCCGGTCAGGTGCCAGCCCCGCAGCCGCGCCGCCGAAGGATCGAGGGCGAGGCAGGTGCGGATCATCACCTCGTAGCCGGCGGCGATGGCGCATTCGAGCAGCGCGCCCGACGCCCCGCGCGCCTCCGCCAGCGCCAGGGCGGCCGGGATGACGACGGCGCCGGGGTGCAGCTTGGCGGTGTGGAAATCGTCGAGCTCGAAGGCATGCGCCGCCACCGCGTTGGCCATCGCCGCGTCGGCCGGCCGGTAGGCGGGCGCCGCATCGCCCCAGAAGGTGGCGAGGCCGCCCTGGCCGGGGGCCGGGGGATAGTCGTCGAGCCAGTCCCTGACGGCGCCCGACCAGGCCCGTTCCCGCCCGTGGCGCCCGGCGGCCAGTGTGTCGAGCACGGCCAGGCGGACCGCCTCGCGTGTCGCCGGCGGCAGAGCGGCCGGGGTCAGCTCGGCGAGCCAGCCGGCGATCCGCCGGGTCGGCCGCGGCTTGGCCGCGGGCGGGGATTGGGCTTCGGATAAACTCATGATCGTTTCTCTCGGCTGAAGGCGGCACGGAAGTCGCGCAAGAAGTAGGGGATCAGCGCCAGCCTGGCGAGCGGCACGGCGAGGCCGTGCAACGGCACGCCGCCCGGCTTTTGCTTGGCGATCGGCATTTCCGCCTCGTCCAGGCCCCGGACCCGTTCGGCCAGCAGCTTGCCCATCGCCGTCGCCAGCGCGATCCCGCGCCCATTATAGCCGAGGCCCGCAAACAGGCCCGGCGCCGGCTCCAGATAGCGGGGCATGCGGTCCATCGTCATCGCCACCTTGCCGTCCCAGACATACTCGACCTCGACGTTGCCGACCTGGGGAAAGTTGTGGCGGATCCGCTCGATCACCGCGCGGCTCGACTGCTCACGGCTGAACAGCGGCAGGACATGATCGCCGCCGGTGACCAGGCGCCCGTCGCGGTCGTAGCGGAACGGCCAGAGCACGCCGCGGCTGTCCGACAGGCTCTGGCGCCCGGGCAGCACGCTCTTGCGCACATTGTCGGAGAGCGGCCGGGTCGCGCCCAAGAACAGGCGGAAGGGCACCACGCTCTCCTTGATGCCGGGGTAGAGCGCGTCGGAATAGGCGTTGGTCGCCAGGATCACCGCCTCGGCCTCGACCGCGCCCGCGGGGGTCTCGACCCGCCAGCCGCCGCCGCGCCGCGGCAGCAGGCGGGTCGCCGGCGTCTCGCCATGCACGGCCGCGCCCGAGGCCAGCGCCGCGCGGGCGAGGCCGTGGGTATAGCTCAGCGGATGGATGTTGCCGCCGCGCTCGTGCAGCCAGGCCCCGTAGTAGGCGGTGCTGCCGACCATCTCGGCCGTCTCCCGGCGGTCCAGCATGCGGACCTGGGCGCCGCGTGCCGCCCACTGGTCGTGCCGGCCTTCGACATAGGCCTGGCGGGCGGGCGAGTCGACCGGCATCAGCCAGCCGACCTGCAACGCGTCGCAATCGATGTCGAACTCTTCGATCAGGCCGAACACCAGGTCGGCGGTGCCGGCGATCCAGTCGTTCATCCGCTCGCCCTTTTCGGGGCCGAGCCGACGGACCAGGTCGTCGGGGCCATGTGCACCGAGTGTCGGGATCACCTGGCCATGGTTGCGTCCCGACGCGCCGAAGCCCGGCTGGCGCGCCTCCAGCACGACGACGTCGGTGCCGGCGCGCGCGAGATGGATCGCCGCCGACAGCCCGGTATAGCCGGCACCGACGACGGCCACGTCGGCCCGCCGTTCACCGATGAGCGGCGGCGTTTCGGGCGCCGGCCTGGCGGTCGCTGCCCACAGGCTCGATGCTGGTGCCGCCGTATCCATCGCCATCCGCTCCCCCGCCGCGCTCGGCCGTATTCATACCCCCCGCGCTTCGGCGGTGTCTCGCTTTTTTGGAACGACGACGACGCGCGCCATGCCGACAGGCTCGCGCTGCCGCCCAGCCCATAGAGGGGTCAGGTCTTGCTTTTTGCCTAGATAACCCTAATGAATGCAAAAAGCAAGACCTGACCCCTTTGATGTCGTGCCGCGTGATCGTCCCGGGGCGACTTGAGCGGGGGGGCGGCTTCGCTAGACTGACAGGCCCACGACGGCCGGGCGTGGCCGTCGCGTCGGTCGCGCCGGTGACACGCGACGTCGCGCACCGGGCCCCGCATCGGGAAGGTGCATCGCAAAGACACGTCGGCTTCGGCGGGCGGGCGGCGGCAAAGGAAAGCGACATGAGCGAAACCGAGACACGGCTGATCACGACGATCGATTTCGAGGCGCCGGGAAAGCAGTGCGGTTTCGTCCGCCTGCCCCATTCCGTGCATCGCTCGGCCTACGGCTGGCTTCCCCTGCCAATCGTCTGCGTCAAGGGCGGCGAGGGACCGACCGCGCTGTTGATGTCGGGGACCCACGGCGACGAGTACGAGGGGCAGGTAGCCCTCTGCCGTCTGGCCGCGTCGCTCGAGGCGAAACAGATCCAGGGCCGCGTGATCATCTTTCCGATGGCGAACTTCTCCGCCGCCAAGGCCGGCCTCCGGACGTCGCCGATCGACGATCTCAATTTGAACCGCGTCTACCCCGGCGATGCCGCCGGCTCGCCGACCCTGGCGATCGCCGACTATGTCGAGACGGTGCTGATGGCGCTGGCGGACTATTCGCTCGACCTGCACAGTGGCGGCTCCTCCTTGATGTATCTGCCGATGTCGATCATCTCCACGGGCGAAAGCGAAGAAGAAACCTTGTTCCGGCGCCGACTGGGCTCGGTGTTCGGCGCGCCCTACGCCCTGTCGATGCCGGGCAGTCATGCCGCCGGCAACAGCTCCGGCGCCGCCTTGCGGCAAGGCGTCGTCGCGATGGGCACGGAGGTCGGCGGCAGCGGCACCGTCACCCACGCCTATGCGCGGATCTGCGAAGACGGCGTCCGGCGCGTGCTCGCAGAGCTTGCCATTCTGCGCGAAGACATCCCGGCGGCGCCCGAAACCGCGACGCGGATCCTGACCGCGCCCGATTTCTCCTTTTTCTGCTATGCCAGTGAGGACGGGCTGTTCGATCCCGCCGTCGAACTCGGCGACACCGTCGCTCCGGGCGATCTCGCCGGCTGGATCTATACGCCTGAGACGCCGTGGCGGGCGCCGGCCGAAGTGCATTTCGAACAGGGCGGTCTGGTGGTGTGCAAGCGCATCCCCGGGCGCACGGAACGGGGCGACTGCCTGTTCCATCTCGGCATCGACGTCTGAGGGCCGCGCCCGGGTCGCGGCGGCGCCCGTTTCGCCGCCCGCTTCGCGTCACCCCTGCCAGTCGATCGGCATGATCTCGGCGCTTAACCCGTCGAAGTTCCACATCCGGCCGAAGGCGCGGACCCGGCCGCGTTCGGCCCTGGCGACGGTGATGTCGGGACCGGGCCAGTACTCCGAATTCGTGATCTGCACCGGCTGCGTGGGATCCCGCCCCTCGATCGGCGCGACGTCTCCCAGGATGTGCTGTCCGACGCGCAGGCTGCGCAGCTTGCCGTCGGTGACGTAGTCGATGGGCGAGCGTTCGAAGCCGAGCACGTTGCCGACCAGAAGCTCGAACAGGAAGGTCGACCCTTCGGCCCGCCCGGTGAAGACCTCGACCAGGCCGTCGAAGGCCGCCCCGCTCGCCCGCTCGTCGATATAGCCGGCCATGGTGTAGTTGCCGCGCCACATCAGGCCGGGAATATCCAGCAGCAACGCGACGTTCAAGCCGGAAAGATCGGCGCCGTCGAAATGGCCCTCGTCGATGCGCACGCCGAACCAGGCCTGGCAATAGCCCTCCGTCGGCGGATGCCGGCCGAGCGATACGACACAGGGACAGAACACCGCGCAGTTGCAGTTCGCCACCAATTCACCCTTCAACGACCAAGCCACGCGCCTTGCCTCCCGACGATTCCGATATCGAGACTATGCCACACGCGTTTCCGCCGCCGAATGGACTCCGCTACACTTCGGTCATGTCCGAGCCTCTTCAACGCCGACTTTCCGTCATCGTTGCCGCCGACGTCGTCGGCTACAGCCGGCTCGTCGCTGCCGACGAGGCGGGCACGCTCGCCGCGATGAAGGCGCACCGCGCGGAACTGTGGGACCCGACGACCGAGGCCCATGGCGGCCGGGTCGTCGGGACGGCCGGGGACAGCTTGCTGATCGAGTTTCAGAGCGCGGTGGCGGCCGTCGAATGTTCGCTCGCCGTCCAGCGCGCCATGACGGTGCGCAACGACGACATCGAGGACGACCGGCGGATGCGGCTTCGCATCGGCGTCAATCTCGGTGAGATCGTCGTCGAGGGCGACGATATTCTGGGCGACGGCGTCAACATCGCCGCCCGCCTCGAGGCGCTGGCGGCGCCGGACGGGATCTGCATCTCCGACAATGTGATGCGACAGATCCGCGGCAAGCTGGAGAGCGACTTCCACGATGGCGGCGACGTTGCGTTGAAGAACATCGCCGCCCCGGTCCATGTCTGGCACTGGCGCGCCGAAGCCCCCTCGCCGCGACGGGCTGCCCGGGACGAGGGACCTCCAACCCCGACGGAGAAACCCTCGATCGCCGTGCTGCCCTTCGAGTGCCGGGCCGGCGACGCGGACCAGGAATTCTTCGCCGACGGCATTGTCGAGGACATCAGCGCCGGGCTCTCGAAGTTCGGCTGGCTCTTCGTCGTCTCGCGGAATTCGACCGCCGCCTACCGCAACCACCCTGCGGACCCGAGGGATATCGCCCGCGATCTCGCGGTGCGCTATCTGCTGGGGGGAAGCCTGCGCCAGTCCGGACAGCGGATCCGGGTGGCGGCACAGCTGATCGATGCGGCGACGGGCGCGCACATCTGGGCGGAGCGGTTCGAGGGCAAGGTCGACGACGTCTTTGAAGTCCTGGACGAGGTGACGGAGGCAATCGTCGGCACGATCGCGCCGGAAATCGGACAGATCGAGATCGAGCGGGCGCGACGGGTCCCGCCCGAGAATCTCGACGCCTGGGGATTGTACCAGCGCGGCCTCGCGCTTTTCCCCTCCGGTTCGGAGGAGGATTTTCGCGCCGCGATCGGCTTCTTCGATGCGTCGGTAGCCTCGGACCCGAACTTCGTCGATGCCCATGCGCTGGCTGCCCACATGAGGACCCGACTGGCGTGGTTCTTTGCGCCCGAGAACCGGGACGAGCTGTTGGAAACGTCCGGCCGGATGCTGAGCACGGCACTCAGCCTCGACCCGGGCAACTGCGCCGCGAACTACGCGCTCGGCCGCCTCCATTCGGTTCGCGACGAGCATGACCTGGCCCTGCGCTATTGCGAGGAAGCGATCCGGATCAATCCGAACTCGGTCCCGGCGCACTTCGAGTATGCGCAGTGCCTGCATGGCAAGGGGGACCACGACGCCTCGTTGGCCGAGATCGACATCGTCATGCAACTCAGCCCGAAGGATCCGCATATCGCGGCCATCCACGCGACCGTCGCCTTCAATAGTTTCATGCTCGAGCGCTACGAAGACTGCGTGCAGGCGGCGGAACTGGCGACGCATGGCGCGAACCCGAGGTTCTGGGCCGAGCTCGTCGGCCTCGCGGCGCTCTGCCGCCTGGGCAGATCCGAGGCGGCGGCGGCCGGCGCCGCGCGGTTGCTGGCGCGACGCCCGAGCCTGACGCTGTCGTTCATCCGCCAGACCGGGAGAGACGAGGTCGGCACGGCAATGGCGGCCGCCCTGAAGGACGTCGGCATCCCGGAGTAGCGGAGGATGCGCGGCAACCACCGAAAGGGGTCACACCGAAAGGGGTCAGGTCTTGTTTCTTGCATTCTGCGCACTATTCTAATGAATGCAAGAAACAAGACCTGACCCCTCGAGAGCAGATGGTGCGAGCGTCGTCCGGGGGTGGGGCACCGGCGCGGGCGGATGAATGCCCGATTGCACGTCCCTGCTGGCCGCGATGTCGCGGGTGCGACCTGTCGCGAGGAGCACGCGTTCCAACCGGCACCTGCTATACTGATCGCCCATCGAAGAGGAGACGAACGTGCTGCCGGAAGACATTCTTACCGCGTCCGCGCGGGTGCTGAACCAAAGCGATCGGGAGGCCTATTTCCGCGACGGCGTCGTCGCCGTCGACGGGGTGATCGACGAGGGCTGGCTCGCCCGGCTCCAGGCCGTGTCCGAGGAGATGGTGGCCCGGAGCGGCGCGGTCGCGCAGTCGACGGAGGCCTTCGATATCGGGCCCGGCCACAGCGCACGGGTGCCGCACCTCAGACGGCTGCGGGCGGCGGTCGACCAGCACCCCGATCTCTGGACCTTCGCCGGGCCCGGGCCGCTCGCCGATATCGCGGCGGACCTGGTCGGGCCGGACGTGAAATTCCACAGTGCCAAGCTGAACTACAAGTGGCCCGGCTACGGCGAAGTCGTGAAATGGCATCAGGACATTCCCGCCTGGCCGCATACCAACTACAGCCCCGTCACGCTGGGCGTCTATTTGAGCGACGTCGGGCCCGAGGACGGCCCGCTCGTCGCCATCGCCGGCAGCCACGAGGGGGAGCTGTTCAGCCATACAGACACGGACGGCGGCTGGCGCGGGTCGGTCACCGAGGCCGACATGGCAGGGGTGGACATGGACTGCGCCCGGCCGCTCACCGGCCGCGCCGGCACCCTGGTCGCCATCAACTGCCGTACCCTTCACGCCAGCGGCGCCAACGACAGTGCGCGGCCCCGGCCGCTGCTGTTGAACGTCTACAGCTCGGCCGACGCCTTCGCCTGGATGCCGGCACCGACGCCGACGCGGCATACCGGCGAAATCGTGCGCGGGGAGCCTGCCCGCCTCGCCCACCTCGATCCCCGGCCCTGCCCGGTACCGCCGAACTGGGACGAGGTCGGCTACGGCTCCATCTTCACCGCGCAGGCGACATCGCCGGCGGCGGCGGAATAAGCGATATTATGCATTGACAGGCTGGTAGCTGCATTATATTGCATGTCGCGACCTGGGAGGGATCGACCCTATGATCGACTTTCGCACCAGCCCGGAGGCTTGGCGTCATTGGCGACTTTCGGTGGACGGACCCGTCGCCCGGCTAACGATGGACGTCGCCGAGGACGGCGGCCTCGCCACGGGCTATGAGCTGAAGCTCAATACCTACGACCTCGGCGTCGACATCGAGCTCGCCGACGCGGTGCAGCGCCTGCGCTTCGAGCATCCGCAAGTGAAGGCGGTCGTGCTCGAGTCCGGCAAGGACCGGGTGTTCTCGGCCGGCGCCAATATCCGCATGCTGGCCGGCTCCGACCACGCCCACAAGGTGAACTTCTGCAAGTTCACCAACGAGACCCGCAACGGCATCGAGCAATCGAGCGCCCAGTCCGGCCAGCGCTACATCTGCGAAATCGCCGGGCCGGCGGCGGGCGGCGGCTATGAACTGGCGCTCGCCTGCGACGAGATCGTCATGGCCGACGACGGCAACACCTCCGTCGCCCTGCCGGAGGTCCCGCTGCTGGCCGTGCTGCCGGGCACCGGCGGGCTCACCCGCCTGGTCGACAAGCGCCGGGTCCGGCGCGACCGGGCCGACGTCTTCTGCACCCTGGAGGAGGGCGTCCGCGGCAAGCGCGCGGTCGATTGGCGGCTGGTCGACGTCGTGGCCCCGAAGAGCAAGCTGGAAGAGGCGACGGCGGCGCGCATCGCCGAGGCGGTGGCCAGCTCCGACCGGCCGGACGCGGCGGAAGGGGTCGCGCTCACCCCGCTCGCCCGGCGGGAGAGCGCGGACGGCCTTTCTTATGAATATCTGGACGTTCGGCTCGATGCCGAGGCCCGGACGGCGGAATTCCTGGTCAAGGGCCCGGCCGAGGGACCGCCCGCCGACGCGACGGCGATGCGCGACCTGGGCGTCGCCTTTTGGCCCCTGGCGCTGGCCCGCGAACTGGACGACGCCATCCTGCATCTTCGCCTCAACGCACCCGAGGTTGGCCTCTGGATCCTGCGCAGCGCGGGGGACGGCGCCCTGGTCACCGCGCACGACGAGTTTCTCGCGGCCAATGCCGGGCACTGGCTGGCGCGGGAGATCACCCTGTTCTGGGGCCGGGTGCTGAAACGCCTCGACGTTTCCGCCCGCTCCCTCTTCGCGCTGGTCGAACCGGGCAGCTGCTTTGCCGGCACCCTGCTGGAACTCGTGCTGGCGAGCGACCGGGGCTACATGCTGGACGGCGCCTTCGAAGGCGACAACCGCCCGCCGGCGACGTTGCGGGCGACGGCGGCGAATTTCGGGCGTTATCCGGGCGTCAACGGCCTGTCCCGCCTGGCGACCCGCTTCCTCGACGACGACGCGGCGATCGCCGGTATCGAGGCGGCGCGCGAGCAAGAGCTGGAGGGTGCGGAGGCCGAAGCGCTCGGCCTCGTCACTTTCGCCCCCGACGACATCGACTGGGAGGACGAGGTGCGCATCGCCATCGAGGAGCGGGCCGCTTTCTCGCCCGACGCGCTGACCGGCATGGAGGCGAGCCTGCGCTTTCCCGGGCCGGAAACCATGGAATCGAAGATCTTCGCCCGGCTCTCCGCCTGGCAGAACTGGATCTTCCAGCGCCCCAACGCGGTCGGCGAGGCGGGCGCCCTGTCGCGCTACGGCAGCGGCCAGCGGGCCGGCTACGACATGAAGAGGACATGACAGCATGGGTATCGATTACCAGGAACGCATTCCCAACAACGTCGACCTCTCGGACAACCGGCGCCTGCAGCGCGCGCTGGAGGCCTGGCAGCCGGGCTTCCAGTCCTGGTGGGCCGAAATGGGCCCGGACGAGTTCCAGGACAAGGAAGTCTTTCTGCGCACGGCGATCAGCGTCGAAAAGGACGGCTGGGCCAACTTCGGCCATGTGCTGATGCCGGACTATCGCTGGGGCATCTTCCTCGCGCCGGCGGAAGACGACCGGCGGGTCAACTTCGGCGACGAGAAGGGCAAGCCCGCCTGGCAGGAGGTCCCGGGCGAGCTGCGCGGCACGCTGCGCCGGCTGATCGTCACGCAAGGCGACACCGAGCCCGCCTCGGTCGAGCAGCAGCGCCATCTCGGCCACACCGCGCCCTCGCTCTACGACCTGCGCAACCTGTTCCAGGTCAATGTCGAGGAGGGCCGCCACCTCTGGGCCATGGTCTATCTGCTGCACGCCCACTTCGGCCGCGACGGCCGCGAAGAGGCCGAGGGCATGCTGGAGCGGCGCAGCGGCGACGAGGACCATCCCCGTATCCTCGGCGCCTTCAACGAGAAGACGCCCGACTGGCTCTCCTTCTTCATGTTCACCTATTTCACGGACCGGGACGGCAAGTATCAGCTCGCCAGCCTGGCGGAGAGCGGTTTCGACCCGCTCTCGCGGACCTGCCGTTTCATGTTGACGGAGGAAGCCCACCACAT
Organism: uncultured Alphaproteobacteria bacterium; assembly: GCA_951812805.1. Lineage (GTDB taxonomy): Bacteria > Pseudomonadota > Alphaproteobacteria > JASLMY01. The sequence goes on from CATOSZ010000009.1 coordinate 291,610, forward strand.
GTTCGTCGGCGAGAGCGGCGTCGGCCGGGTCGTGCAGCGGACGGCGGAGCTGATGCGCGCGCACGACACCGAGGACGTCCGACCCTTCGGCGCCGTCGACCTCGCGACCCTGCAGCGCTATCTCAACTTCCATTTCTCCGTCTCGATCGACCTGTTCGGCTCGGAGCTGTCGACCAACGCGGCCACCTACTACACGATGGGCATCAAGGGCCGCTATCAGGAGACCCGGATCGACGACGACCACCGGCTGAACGACGCGCTCTATTCCGTCATCCGGCACGAGGGCGACGATCTGGTGGCGCGGGAGGAATCGGCGCTCAACGCCCTCAACGAGCGGCTGCGCGACGACTATGTGAAGGACTGCGACCGGGGCGTCCAGCGCTGGAACAAGATCCTGCGCGACCACGGCATCGACTTCGAGCTGCGCCTGCCGCACCGCGCCTTCCACCGGCAGATCGGCGCCTTCGCCGACCTGCATGTAACGCCGGAGGGCCGCATCGTCTCGGAGGCCGAATGGAACGCCGGCCGCGAGGCCTGGCTGCCGACGCCGGCGGACGAGGCCTTCGTCGCATCCCTGATGCAAGGCGTCACCGAGCCCGGCAAGTTCGCCGGCTGGCTCGCCCCGCCGGCCCGCGGCATCAACGGCCAGCCGGTGGATTTCGATTACGTGAGGCTGTAAACCCCGGGGCATGAAACAAGACGTCATGCCCTGGTTGTGGAGCCGCGCGCGCGACGACGGCACGCGGGCGCGGGTGCCGGTCACCGTGCGCCGCCGCGTGCATTGGGGCGACACGGACACGGCGCAGATCGGCTACACCAGCGCGCTCGTCGACTTCGCCATCGAGGCCACCCAGTACTGGTGGGAGGCGGTGCTCGACCAGAACTGGTGGCGGATGAGCGAGGCGCTCGACCGCAACACACCCATGGTCGGGATGAAGTTCGACTTCACCGGTCCCGTGCGGGCCGGCGACCGGGTCGACCTCGCCGTTTTCGTCGAGAAGCTCGGCCGCGCCTCGCTGACGCTTCGGGTCGAGGCGCGCCATGTCGAGCGCGACGAGGCGGTCTTCACCGCCGCGCTGTCGAGCGCGCTGATCTCGCGGGCCACCATGCGGGCGACACCCTATCCTGACGATTGGCGCTTGCGGATCGAAGGCTACGCCCGCGAATGCGAGCTTCGTGCCCAAGGCGTGCGAAGCATCGACGAAGTGCTCGATTTCTGGTTCGGCCCGCCCGTGGGCGAGGATTGGGGAGAGCCGCAACTGCGCTGGTTCGGCAAGGACGAGAACCTCGATCCCGCCGACTTCGACCGGGAGATCGCCCTGCGGTTTCAGGCGACGCACGAGGCCATCCATCGGGGCGACCTCGACCATTGGGCGGAAACGCCCGACGGGGCGTTGGCGACGCTGCTGGTCCTCGACCAGTTTTCCCGCCACATCTTTCGCGGCACGCCGGCCGCCTGGGCGAGTGATGCGCGCGCCCGGGCCGTGGCCGGCCGGGCGATCGAGGCGGGCGGCCACGAAAGCTTTCCCCGCGCGGTGCGGAGCTTTTTCTACCTGCCCTTCGAGCACAGCGAGGACCTCGCCGACCAGGAACGGTCCCTCGCGCTGTTCGGCGCGCAGCGGGGCAGCGAGGCCGGCGATCGTCAGTACGAGTTCGCCCTGCGCCACCATGAAATCATCGCCCGCTTTGGCCGCTTTCCCCACCGCAACGAGATCCTGGGCCGCACGAGCACGCCCGAAGAACTCGCCTTCCTGGAAGAGCCGAACTCGAGCTTCTGAAATCGCCCTCAGTGCAGGGCGCGCAGGTCCGTCGCCAGGCCGGCCGGCCCGGTCAGCAGGCGCTGGATCAGTTCGCCCTGGCGGCCGGTATCGGTCTTGGCGAAGACCCGTTTCAGGGTCTTGCGCGCGGTTTCGATGCTGCGCTCGGTTTCCTCGGCGAATTCCGCCAGGCTGAGGCCGGAGGCCAGGCCCGCCGCCAGCTCGGCCTCGGCGGGCGAGAGGCCGTGCAATCGGCGCAGAATCTCGGCCATCATGACCGGGCGCTGCTCGGCCGCGCCGATCAGGACCAGCGCGCCGCCGTCACCGTCCGCGTCCAGCGGTACGATCAACAGCTCCAAGGGGCGGGCGCCGTTCGAACGCGGCAAGGTCATGGCGATGCCGGCTTCGTCGCCCCGCTCCCGCCGCGCGGCGCCGAGCGCCCGTTCGACGGCGCCGTTCAGCCGACCCTCCCGCACGCCGAGGTCCCGGGTCGCTTCCATCAGCGCCTCGGCCCGGGGATTGGTCTTGACGATACGCAAGTTGCCATCGACGACGACGAGGCCGACCGCCGCACGGTCCATCAGCGCGTCGGCGGCACGGCGGATCAAGGTATCTTCGCCGCGGCGCCGGGCGCCGGTCAGCGCGTGGCGAAAATGCGGGGCGAGACGGGCGAGATCGGCCCGCTCCGCCCGGCTGAACCCGCCTGAGGGGGCGTCGCGCGTGACGTAGACCAGCACGGTCTCGGCGACACCGCGTTCGGCCACAAGGCCGAGCAAATATCCGGATGACGGGGCGCCGGCGGATGTCCGGCGCGAGGGGCCGCGCGTGAATACGGTGCCGACCGGCCGGTGCGCTCGACCCGGCAGGCGGGAATCGATCCGAGCATGCTCCGGCGCGTGTGGGCTTTCGAGCACGCGGCCCGTGCCGTCGAGGACGACCCGTCCGGCGACCAGCCCCCCGTAGCCGTCGCGCAGCCGGGCCAGCGCCACCGGCCAAGTCTCCGGGAACACAGCGCAGGCATGTATTTCCGCCAATAGCTCGGGCGTCGACAGATCTCTCGGCACGGCATCACTCCACCGTCCAGACTGGCCTCCCCAACGCTCCGGTTTCCCGGCCCCGAGACGAACCTAGGAGTCGCGCGCGCTGGGCGCATCGCCCATTTGGGTATGAATCGACGGCACTCAAATTGGACGGCGGTACGGCAGCGGGCGTGTCGTCCCCGTCCGTGCCTATCAAACGCGAATAGGGCTTCCGCGCTTGCGGGGCCTGGACTATCCTCCGCCGACCGATTTCCAGGGAGGGGGGCGTCCCGTGTCCAGTTCGAGTTACGAAACGCTGAAGCCACTGTTCGATCCGGCGAGCATGGCGATCGTCGGCGCCTCTGACGACATCTACAAATTCGGCGGCCGGCCGATCTATTACATGAAGCAGTCGGGCTATCAGGGGCCGATCTATCCGATCAACCCCAAGGGCGGCGAGATCCAGGGCCTCCAGGCCTATGCCGACGTGCGCGAGGTGGGGGCGCCGATCGACCTCGCCATCGTCTCCGTGCCCGCGAAGTTCGTCGTCGACCAGATCGCCGCCTGTGCCGAGGCCGGCGTCAAGGGCGCGGTCATCTTCAGCTCGGGCTTCGCCGAGATGGACGAAGCGGGCGAGGCGGCGCAACGCCGGCTCTCGGAGATCGCGGCCGAGACGGGTATCCGCCTGGTCGGGCCCAACTGCATGGGCATGCTGAACGTGAAGGACCGGGCGATCGGTACCTTCTCCTCGATGTTCGACCATGGCTGGCCGCGCGAGGGCAACATCACGATCATGAGCCAATCGGGCGCCGTCGGCTCCCACACTCTGGTGCTGGCGCGCGAGCGCGGCCTCGGCGTGCGCGGCTGGATGACCACCGGCAACGAGTGCGACGTCGACGTCGCCGACTGCATGCTGTTCGCCGCCGAGGACCCGCAAACCGAAGTCCTGACCATCTATATGGAGGGCTGCCAGAACCCGGACCGGCTGATCCAGGCGCTGGAGACGGCGCGCCGGGCCGGCAAGGCGGTCGTCGTGCTGAAGGTCGGCGCCAGCGAAGTGGGCGCCGTCGCCGCCAGCAGCCACACCGCCTCGCTGGCGGGTGCCGACGCCATTTTCGACTCGGTCTATCGACAGTACGGCGCCTACCGGGTGCATTCCCTGGCCGAGCTGCTGGAGGTGTCGGCCGCCTGTTCCACCGGGCGTTATCCCAAGGGCCGGCGGCTCGGCGTCGTCACGCTGTCGGGCGGGGCCGGCGTCATGGCCTCGGACGCGGCGGAGGTCGCCGGCCTGGACGTCCCGCCGCTGCCGCAGGCCGCACAGGACGAACTGAAGGCCCTGATGCCCTTCGCCGCCGTGCGCAATCCGGTCGACACCACGGCGCAGGCGCTGAACGACATGGGGCTGCTGCGCCGCAACCTGGAGGTCATGCTGGAGACCGGCGGCGTCGATTCGACCCTGCTGTTCCTAAGCTCCGTCGGCTACAACGAGCGGCTGATGGCGCAGATCCGCGAGGTTTTGTTCGGCACCCTGGACCAGCACGCCGACGCCCTGCTGGTCGCCTCCGTCATGGTGCAGGCCGAGGACAAGGCCCTGCTGGAGGAGCGCGAAGTCATCCATATCGAGGATCCGAGCAAGGCGGTCGAGATGATCGGCGTGCTGGCGGACTTCCACGAAAGCTTCGCGCGGCCGGTCGCGGAAGCGCCGCCCGCCCTGCCGGCGAGCGCCCGTCCTGCGCCGGGCGGGATACTGAACGAGGTCGAGGCCGCCGCCCTGCTGCGCGACGCGGGCATTCCGGTCGCCGAAAGCCGCCTGGTCCGAAGCGCCGGGGACGCTGTCGCCGCCGCCGCCGAACTCGGTGGCCGTGTCGTGTTGAAGATCGTCTCGCCGGACATCCAGCACAAGTCGGAGGTCGGCGGCGTGCGCGTCGGGATCGAGGGCGCCGACGCGGTCGCCCAGGCGCACGACGAGATCCTGGCCGCCGCCCGCGCCCATGCACCGGCGGCCGCAATCGACGGCGTCATGGTGGCGCCGATGTTGTCCGGCGGGGTCGAATGCATCCTCGGCACCAGCACGGACCCGGTGTTCGGCCCCGTCGTCGCCTTCGGCCTCGGCGGCATCTTCGTCGAGGTGCTGCGCGACGTCACCTTCCGCGTCGCCCCCTTCGGCATCGACGAGGGACGCCGCATGATCCGCGAGGTTCAGGGCTACGCCATGCTGGAGGGCGTACGCGGCCAGGCCGGCGCGGACCTCGAGGCCCTGGCCGAGGCGCTGGCCCGCCTCTCGGTGTTCGCCGCGGAGAATCGGGCGACGGTGGAAAGCATCGACCTCAACCCGGTCCTCGCCCGGCCCGACGGTATCGTCGCCCTCGACGCCCTGGTGGTGCCCAGGGCTGGTTAGGCCTCGAGCGCCTGTTTCAACGAGTCGATCGCCTCCGGGTTGGAGAGGGAGGAGAGGTCGCCCGGTGCCTCGCCGATGACGATGGCGCGCACCACCCGGCGCATGATCTTCATCGAGCGGGTCTTCGGCAGGTCGTCGACGAAGATCAGCCGGCTCGGCCGGAAGGACCGGCCCATGCCGTCGACCACGGCCTCGACCAGGTCGGCGGCCAACGCGTCGTCGCCGGCGACGCCCGGCGCCGGCACGCAGATGCAGCCGACCGCCTGGCCCCGCAACTCGTCCGGCAGGCCGATGACGGCCGCCTCGCTCACCCGGCCCGTCGCCATCAGCAGACCCTCGATCTCCGCCGGACCGGTGCGCTTGCCGGAAATCTTCAAGGTGTCGTCCGAGCGGCCATGCACGTACCACATGCCGTCCGCATCGCGGCTGGCCCAGTCGCCCTGGCGCCAGAGATCGCCGAACATCTCCCAATAGGTCTCGATATAGCGCTCCGGGTCCTTCCACAGGCCGCGGCTCAGGCCCATCGAGGGCAGGCGCAGGACCAGCTCGCCGACCTCGCCCGGGCCGACGCTGGCGCCGTTCTCGTCGACGATGTCGGCGGCCATGCCGGGGATGGAGCCGGCGAAGGAACAGGGCTTCATCGGCGTCAGCAGGTTGCCGGCGATGATGCCGCCGCCGATCTCCGTGCCGCCGGACCAGTTGATGATCGGCGCCGTGCGCTTGCAGACATGCTCGAAGGTCCAATGCCAGGCTTCGTCCGTCCAGGGCTCACCGGTGGAAATGACCAGGCGCAGCTTGGAGAGATCACGTTTTGTCGCCTCCTCGGCCCCGTGCCGCATCAGCGTGCGGATCGAGGTCGGTGCCGTGCCGAGGTGGGTGACGCCGTGCGCCTCGCAAAGCCGCCACATGCGACCCGGATCCGGATAGTCGGGGCCGCCTTCGGCCAGCACCAGGGTGGCGCCGATGGCGGCGGCGGCGGCGCTGATCAGCGGCCCGACCGCCCAGCCGAAGTCGGTAATCCAAAGCAACCGGTCGCCGGCCTTGATATCGGCGTGCAGGTAGAAGTCCAGGGTCGGCTTCACGGCCATGCCGCAGTGGGTGACGATGGTGCCCTTGGGCTTGCCGGTGGTACCGGAGGTGTAGATCAGCACGGCCGGGTCGTCGGCCGGCATCGCCACCGGTTCGGTCCGGGTCGCCCGGCCCTCGACCAATTCCCGCCAGGCGACGTCGCGCGGCCCGGTCGGTTGCCAGTCGGCGCCCAGATAGTCGGCGACGACGACATGGGCGAGGCTCGGCACCTTTTCGGCCGCCTGGTCCATGATCGCCTTCATGTCGATGATCTGGCCGCGCCGCCGGCTGCCGTCGGCGGTGATCACGGCCTTGGCTTCCGCGTCGTTCAGACGGGTGGCGATGGCGTCCGGGCCGAAGCCGCTGAACAGCGGCACCACCACCGCGCCGATATGGGCGATGGCGAAGAAGGCGGCGACGACTTCCAGGCTCATCGGCAGGAACAGGCCGATGACGTCGCCCCGCCCGAGGCCGAGCGATTTCAGGCCCTCGGCCAGGCGGCAGACCTCGGCGTCGAGTTCGGCGAAGCTCCATTGCCGGACCTCGCCGGTCTCCGCTTCCCAGACCACGGCCGGCAGGCTCGAAATGCCGCTGCCCCGATGCCGGGTCACGCAGGCCAGCGAGAAGTTGGTCTCCCCGCCGACGCACCATTTCGGCCAGGCCTTGCCGTCGGAAAGGTCGAGCACCGTGTCGTAGGGCGTGGCGAACGGTGTGCCGAGCGCCTCGATGATGGCGTTCCAGAACCAGTCCGGATCCGCGTCGGAGCGCCGTACCAGTTCGGCGTAGCTCTCCAGCCCATGCGCGCGCATGAAGGCCATCATGTTGCTCCGGTCCACCGCTTGCGGGTCCGGATGCCAGACGAAGTCACCGCTCATCGTGTCACTCCCCACCAAATCAGTGGCGATTATCGGCGATCGTGGCGCCGGCTGCCAATGGCCGCAAGCGGGGCGGGTGGCAGCGGGGCGCGGGCGTGGTAAAACGGGCGCGAGGAACACGACGAAACCGGGAGGGACGACCCCATGAGCGAAGCCTATATCTGTGACGCCATCCGCACGCCCATCGGCCGCTATGGCGGCGCGTTGGCCAAGGTACGGACCGACGACCTGGGTGCCATTCCGATCAAGGCGCTGATGGCGCGCAACGACACCGTCGACTGGCGCCAGCTCGACGAGGTGGTCTACGGCTGCGCCAACCAGGCGGGCGAGGACAATCGCAACGTCGCGCGCATGTCGGCCCTGCTGGCCGGCCTGCCGGAGGACGTGCCGGGCGCGACGGTCAACCGGCTCTGCGGCTCGGGCATGGACGCGACCGGCTATGTGGCCCGCGCGATCAAGACGGGCGAGGTGGACCTGGCGCTTTCGGGCGGGGTCGAGAGCATGTCGCGCGCGCCCTTCGTCATGGGCAAGGCGGACACCGCCTTCTCGCGCTCGAACGAGATCTTCGACACGACGATCGGCTGGCGCTTCGTCAACCCGATGATGAAGAAGCAGTATGGTGTCGATTCCATGCCGGAGACGGCGGAAAACGTGGCGGAGGCCTATCAGGTCTCCCGCGCCGACCAGGACGCCTTCGCCCAGCGCAGCCAGCAGCGCGCCGGCGCCGCGCAGGAACGCGGCTTCTTCGCGCGGGAGATCACGCCGGTGCGGATCCCGCAGCGCCGGGGCGACGAAATCGTCGTGGAGGCGGACGAGCATCCCCGCCCGACGACCACCTTGGAAGCGCTCGCCAAGCTGCCGGCGCCGTTCCGCGAGGGTGGCTCGGTGACCGCCGGCAACGCCTCGGGCGTCAACGACGGGGCCTGCGCCATCCTGCTCAGCAGCGAACGCGGCCTGAAGGAACACGGCCTGGAGCCGCGCGCCCGCATCCTCGGCATGGCGACGGCCGGCGTGCCGCCCCGCGTCATGGGCATCGGCCCGGCGCCGGCGAGCCAGAAGCTGCTGGCCCGCCTCGGTCTCGACATCGACGACATCGACGTGGTCGAGCTGAACGAGGCCTTCGCCGCCCAGGGCCTGGCGGTGACCCGCCAGCTCGGCCTGCCGGACGACGCGGGCCACGTGAACCCGAACGGCGGGGCCATCGCACTCGGCCATCCGCTCGGCATGAGCGGCGCGCGTCTCGTCACCACGGCGCTCAATGCCTTGGAGGAGACGGGCGGCAAGCGCGCGCTCTGCACCATGTGCATCGGCGTCGGCCAGGGCATCGCCATGGTGATCGAGCGGGTGTAACCCGCTCGGCCCCCGGCGGCCGGGTCCGGCTTAACGTCTCGTTAAGGCCTTTTCGCCCATAGTTCGCGTTGGCGGTGAGCACCGCTCGAGCGGACAACCATCGGTGCAAAGGGGCCTTGGATATGACGGCGGACACCGCGACACTGTATTCGGGTGGACAAGGCTATGCTTCGGGCGCCGGCGGCGACGAAGATGCGATCGCCGCGGCCGAGGCTGCGCTGGCCGAAATCCAGCAGAACTTCGGCGCCTGGGTCGGGGAGGACCTCGACCAGGCGAAGGCCGCGTTGGAGCGGACCCGCGCCGCGCCGCCCGAGTCGCGCATGGAGGTCGCGCACGACATCTACACGGGCGCCCACAATATCAAGGGCTATGCCGCTACCTTCGGCTATCAGCTGGTGACCGACATCGCCGATAGCGCGTGCCGCCTGGTGAAATCGGTCGACAGCGTGACACCCGAGGTTCTCGCCCTCACCGAGACGCATCTCGACCACCTCGCGAACATCATCGCCAACGAATTGACGGGCGATGGCGGCGAGGATGGCCGTGCCCTGCTCGCCGAACTCACCGGCGCGGTCGACGAGATGGCCGGCGCGGCCTGATCAGGCTTCCGCCGGCGGGCGGTACTTGGTCGTGCTCCAGCCGCCGTCGACGGCGAGGACCTGACCGGTCACGAAAGACGCATCCTCGGAACAGAGAAACAGTGCGGCCGCGGCGATCTCCTCCGGCTGGCCGTGCCGGCCGAGCGGCGTCGACCCGGTCATGGCGTCGACGAACCAGGGATTGTCCGCCATCCGTGCCCGCGTCATTCCGGTCTCGATGAACCCGGGCGCCAGCGCATTCACCCGGATGCCGTCCCGACCGTAATCGGCCGCCATGTTGTGGGTGAGGCCGATCAAGGCCGCTTTGGTCGCCGAGTAGATCGAACTGGCGGGAAAGCCGCGCTGGCCGAACACCGAGGCGAGATGCACAATCGCGCCGCCCCGCCCCCGCATCTCGCCGACCGCTTCCCGGGTGACGCGAAAGACGGCGCGCAGGTTGATGTCGAGAAAGCGGTCGAGTTCCGCGTCGTCCGTCTCGTGCACCGCATGCGCGCCGCCGATGCCGGCGTTGTTGATCAAGATGTCGACCGGGCCCAGGCGCTCGCGACAGGCCGCCATGATGGCGGCGGGTGCCGTCGCCTCGGCAACGTCGACGACCAATACCTCGAGCGCGCCCGCGAGATCGGCGCCGAGACGCGCCGTCTCCGCCGCGCCCTCGCCGTTCCGCTCGACCAATAGCACGGCGCCCCCCTCCGCCGCGAACCGCAGCGCGGTGGCCCGGCCGATGCCGGAGCCGCCGCCGGTGACCACCGCGACCTTGTTTGCCAAACGCATCTTTCCCCTCCCCAGTGATGACGACCCTTCGTTCACTATAGCCAGTTGCCAGCCAGGCCACGTCCGGTTAATGGCGTGGGATGCGCAGCTCTCCCACCCCCGATCCCGCCCGCGGCGTCATCGTCGCCACGCTTCTCGTGGCGGTGGCCTCGGTCTGCTTCGGCCTGGTACCGCTGTTTGCGCGGGCCTTGATGGCGGACGGCGTCGCCTCGGAGGCGATCGGCCTTTATCGTTATCTGCTCTCGGCCCTGGTCATGCTGCCGTTTCTGCCCCGGCAACGGGAGAAGTGGCGCCAGGCGGCGCTGCTGGCGGGGGTCGCCGCCGCCATGGGGATCGCCTGGCTCGCCTATCTGCACGCTATTCGCCACGCCCCTGTAGCGAGTGCCGGTGTGATCTATATGTCCTATCCGCTGTTCGCGATGCTCTTCGCCCGTCTCCTGCTCGGCCAGGCGTTCACCCGGCGTGGCCTGCTCGCCGCGGCGCTGGTGCTCGCCGCCGCGCTGATCGCGCTGGCGCCGGGCGCGGTGCCGCGCGGGGCGTTCCTGCCGCTGCTGCTGAGCCTGCCGGCGCCGATCTTCTTCGCCCTCGCCATCGTCGTGCTGACCGGGATGGTGGCGAAACTTTCCGTCGCCGAACGGATGGCGAGCGCCATGCTGGGGGCCGCGGTCGGCCTGGTACCGCTGACCCTGACAGCCGACCCTACGGCCCTACTGCCGGCGAGCGGCGGCGGCTGGCTCGCGGCGCTGGGCCTGGCGGCGCTTACCGCGACGCTGCCGCAACTGCTCTATTCCCACGCGGCGCCGATCGCCGGCACCGGGCGGACGGCGATTACCGGCGGCATCGAGCTGCCGACCATGTTCGTCGTCGGCTGGATCGCCTTCGGCGAGCGGCTCGGCATGACCCAAATGCTGGCGGGCGCCCTCGTCCTGCTGGCGGTTTTCCTGGTTCCGAGTCCCCGCGCCGCGGCGGATTAACCGATGCTTAAATCGATTGGCTTACCACTGTAGTCCTCGCGGCCGTCCACGGCGGCGGCGATGTGGGAGAAGCCAGGATGTCGAGTGACGGCAGACAACCGCGACGGGGCGCCAAGCTCGTCCACCTCTATGTCGACGATCCGGGCGACGACTCCATGCACACCAGGTTGTTGGAGAATTTCGGCTTCGGCGTCCTCGCCGGCCGCGGACCCGACGACTTCGCCGACGACGGTGGCGAACAACCCGTCGCCGCGGTGATCGCCAACACCGCGCAGGAGCTGCTGGCCCCGACCCTGGAACATCTGGGCGAGCACAACGGTGCACGAGGCTATCCGGCGATTTTCGTCGGCAACTACGCGAATCTCGACCAGCGCCTGGCCTCGGTGCGGGCCGGCTGCGGCGCCTTTCTCGGCCGCCCGGTCAACCCGATGATCCTGGTCGATACCCTCGACCGTCTGACGGCGCCGGCGGATGTCGAGCCATTGCGCATCATGATCGTCGATGATTCCGCCGCCGTCGCCCGCATCACCTCGACGGTGCTGAAGGCGGCCGGCATGGTCACCCTCTCGGTGACCGAGCCGATGCGCGCGCTCGCCGCGCTTTCCGAGTTTCAGCCGCAACTGATCCTGATGGATTTGAACATGCCCGGCTGCGACGGCGAGGAACTGGCCGCCGTGATCCGCCAGGACGAGGTCTACGATTCGATTCCGATCGTCTTCCTTTCCGGCGAGCAGCGAATCGACAAGCAGCTGGATGCCATGCGGCGCGGCGGCGACGATTTTCTCACCAAGCCGATCGATCCGGCCCGCCTGATTCGCTCCGTGTCGCTCCGCGCCCAGCGCTTCCGCAAGCTGCGCGCCAACCTCTACCGCGACAGCCTGACGGGACTGCTGAACCATTCGACCTCGAAAAAGCGGATCTCGCTGGAGGTCGACCGGGCCCGGGTGAACGGCAACGTGCTCAGCCTGGCGATCTTCGACATCGACCTGTTCAAGCGCGTGAACGACACCTACGGCCATGCCATCGGCGACCTGGTGATCAAGAGTCTCGCCCGCTACCTGCGCCAGAACCTGCGGGCGACGGACATCGTCGGCCGGGTCGGCGGCGAGGAGTTCCTGGCCGTGCTGCCGGGCTTGCCGGCCGATGCCGCCCGGCGCCTGCTCGATCGTTTGCGCGAGGAATTCGCGGCCATCGAGTATGTCTCGGAGATCGAGACCTTCGCCTGCACCTTCAGCTGCGGCGTCGCCGACACGCGGAGCCACCCGGGCCCGACCGCCCTCAGCGACGCGGCGGACAAGGCGCTCTACGTCGCGAAGGCCGGGGGGCGCAACCAGATCGTCGTCTCCGAGGACGACGACGGCCTCGAGCCGGATGCCGACCTCGGGCTTGCCGTGGTCGGTGGGCAACAGGCGCCGGCGATCGCCTAGCCCGCATTTCTCACCAGCAATTCTCATTTTGGCGATTTGCGTTGATTTTTTCCTATGCAAGGAGCCCGGTTTCTGATTCAAAGTGGCGATGAAGGTGCTCAAAGACCTGATATTGGAGTTGCGCTCGCTCTGCGGGTCCTTCCCGGACAAGCGGACGGGGAGCAACAGCCGCTATGACATGGCCGACTTCGGGCTTTCGGCCTTCTCGCTGTTCTTCATGCAGAGCCCCTCGTTCCTGTCCCATCAGCGCACGTTGGCGCGGGCGCACGGGCGCTCGAATTGTGAGAGCTTGTTCTCCATGTCGCGGATCCCGACGGACAACCAGATCCGGGCGATGCTGGACCCGGTGGTGCCGGACAGGCTCTATCCGCTCTTCTCGTCCCTGCTGGAACGTCTGGAGGCGGGCGGTGGGCTCGGCCCCTTCCGACGCCTGGACGGCCATCTCCTGGTCGCGCTCGACGGCACCGAATATTTCTGCTCGCGGAAGATCTCCTGCCCCAACTGCTCGCAGCGCAAGCGCAACGACGGGGCCGTGGAGTATCACCACAACATGGTCACGGCAGCGCTTGTCGCCCCGGGCCACGCCCGGGCGATACCGCTGGCTCCGGAGTTCGTCGTTCCCCAGGATGGCGGGGAGAAGCAGGACTGCGAAAGCCGGGCGACGCGGCGCTGGCTGGTCGCGCACGGGCCCGGCCTGGCCCGGCTGAAGCCGATCTATCTCGGCGACGATCTCTATTCCCGCCAGCCGATTTGCGAGGCCGTTCAAGCGGTTGGCGGCAACTTCCTGTTCGTCGCCAAGCCAGGCTCGCATCCGACGCTCCACGAATGGCTCGACGGCATCGAACTGCCGATCCACGAGGAACGGGTCAAGAAAGGCCGTGGCTTCCAGACCCATCGCTACCGTTGGCTCGCCGACGTGCCGATCCGCGACGGTAAGGACGCGCTCCGGGTCAACTGGCTCAACATCGAGATCGTCAACAAGGCCGGAAAGGTCACGTACCGCAACAGCTTCGTCACCGACATCGCTGTCGACCGGAGCAACGTCGCCGAACTCGCCGCCTGCGGGCGGGCCCGTTGGAAGATCGAGAACGAGACCTTCAACGTGCTCAAGAACAACGGCTACAATCTCGAGCACAACTTCGGACATGGCAAACAGAACCTCTCGGCCCTGCTCGCCACCATGAACCTCTTCGCCTTCGCCTGCCACGGCGTGTGCGAGATCCTCGAAGCCGTCTGGGAAAAGGCCCGCGGCGCCCTTGGCTCACGTCGGCGCTTCTTCGAACACTTACGCACCATTACCAGCTACATCGTCTTCCCCTCCTGGGCGGCCCTCGTGCGGACCCTCATCACTGGGCAGCCACCGCCTGCCAGAGCCAGCCTCTGAACCGAAACCGAACCCCAAGCGAGTATCACCCAGGAGACAGAAACAAGAGCCATAATGAGAACTGCTGGGCTGTAGAGCGCGGCGACGACCAGGGCCCAGAGCACCAGGCGGCGGAACATGGCCTGGCCGAGGTGGCGGGCGACCCGCAGACCGATGAAGGCGCCGGCGACGGCGACCGGCAGCAACACCGCCGATTGCGTCCAGACCTCGGGCGCGATGCCGACAACGGCGCCCTGGATCGCCAGCGCCGCGACATAGGCCAGGATCAGGTAGGCGAGCGTGGTGGCCCGGATGACGTCGCGGTGCGCGCCGATCGCCGTCAGGTAGAGCAGGATCGGCGGGCCCGGCATGCCGAGGCTGGTCGCCAGCACGCCGCCCAGCGCGCCGACGGCGACGTCGACGACCGGGCGCAGGCGAATGTCCTCGATGCCCAGGCCCTCGCCGGCCGGCTCGCGCGCAAACAGCAGGCGGGCCGCCATGCCCAGGATCAGCAGGGCGACGGCGAACTTCATCAGCGCCAGGTCGGCCGTGCGATAGAGCGACATGCCGATCGGCAACCCGAGCAGGGCGCCCGCCATCAGCCGGCCGAGCAGGCGAACGGCGATCCACCGGCGGATCCCCGGCACCAGGAACAGCGAGATCGCCAGCGAGAGCACGATGGTGAGCTGCACGGCGGCGATCGAGTCGAGGATCGCCAGATAGAAGGCGATGACCAGCAAGGCATAGCCGAAGCCCGTCGCCCCCTGCAGCGCGCCCGCGGCGAGCGAGACCAGAACCAGCGCCGCCCACGCGCCCATGCCCATCGTCGTGTCCCCCGGCCGGCCCATCCGGCCTCCGCCACATCAGAACCGACCCCGGCGGCGCTGGCAACGCATCACGATGCGACAAAAGTCTCTGACTAGGTTCAGATAGATGTGAGACGCGCCTCTGGCGGCAGAGGCGGGGATCTCCGAAGCTGTGAGTTGCGAGACCAACAGCTTGAAGGAGATCCCCATGCAGGTTTTTGGCCTGCCCCGACATGTTATCAGGGGTTGGAGGACGGCGTCGCGTCTGAACGCGGAGCCCGACACTAAATGCGTAGCGTTCAGACGCGACGCCGTCCGGCGTTGGCATCGGGCCCGGCGTGACGGCTTGACGGCCGAGGCGGCGGCCCAGGCGGTGGGCGTGCCGCGTAGCACGCTCTATCGCTGGGACGAGCGGTTGGAGCCGCGCTCGCGCGCGCCTCGCCGCCGTCGTCGCCGAGAGTGGTCGAGTGCGGTGCTGCGTCGGCTTGAACGGCTGCGCCGCGACTTCCCGATGTGGGGCAAGGCCAAGCTCGGACCGCTGCTGCGCCGAGAGGGCTTCACCTTGTCGGACAGCACCGTTGGTCGCATGCTCGCCCATCTGGTCGCGCGCGGCGTCGTTGTGCCGGTGCCCGTGGCGCGACGACGCGCCAAGGGCAAGAGAGCCAAGCGCCCACACGCCAAGCGTTTGCCGAAGGGGATGAAGGCAACGGCCCCCGGCGATCTGGTCCAGCTCGACACCTTGAGCATCACGCCGGCCGGCGAGCGCACGGTCAAGCAGTTCACCGCCTACGATCCCGTCAGCCGCTTCACCTGTGCCAAGGCCTTCCGCAGAGCGACCGCCAGGAACGCCGAGAGCTTCCTCGACAAACTCGTGGCCGACCTGCCCTTCCCCGTGAAGGCCATCCAGGTCGACGGTGGATCCGAGTTCATGGCCGAGTTCGAGGCCGCCTGCGAGAGCCGAAAGATCCCCGTCTATGTCTTGCCGCCGAGGACGCCGCAGCTCAATGGCGGCGTCGAGCGAGCCAACGGCGCATGGCGCTACGAGTTCTACGCCTGCCATGACATCGAGGACCAGCTCGACAAACTAAACCCACAGATCGACAAGTTCGCCAACATCTACAACACCTTCAGGCCTCATGGAGCCTTGAAAGGCAAAACCCCCGAGGAGTACCTTCGACAGATCACAGCCAAGAAGACCTCGTCGTCTCATATGTAGTGAACCTGGACAGTCTCTTGACACCAATGGCGCGATCCGTCATAAGCCGCCTCCCCGCGCCGAACCGGCGCGGCTGTGGACGAGGACCGAAACGATGCTTTGGCTTTCGAGGACATACGGGACGCGCGACGACGCGCCGGGCGACATCGCCCCGGCGACGCCATCGTCGCACTGCCCCTACGCGCCCTCGGAGGCCCGTCCCCGTCCGTCGTAACCCACGACGAAATTCCGGCGACGGAACAACCCTCCCCGGGCGACGCCCTTGGGAGGGTTTTTTGTTGTCCGCGGCGACGGCACGAAATGCCGGATCAGCCAAGACGCCGCCGGCGTCATGGCAGCAGCGCGCAATAGATAGCGGAGCTCCGGGCCTCCGACCCACGACGGGCTGGACATCGATCCCGGGCTTCAACGCCAGGAGACGACAGAAATGTCGCGCAACATCGTCAACACCGAGCAGC
This sequence comes from uncultured Alphaproteobacteria bacterium, assembly GCA_951812805.1. GTDB lineage: Bacteria > Pseudomonadota > Alphaproteobacteria > JASLMY01. The sequence continues at coordinate 307,694 of CATOSZ010000009.1, forward strand.
TCGACCGCGCATTGCGCGCCGCCTGCGGCGACCGGGTCGGACCGGTCGTGCGCAGCTGGGTCATGCGTACGGCACGTCGCTGGGCCTTGAAGCACCTCGAACCCGTGGCCGACGTGCTGAGTTTCGAAACGCATGCCCGGCTCGGACCTCGGCCCTGGATAGTCGTGCGTCTGCCGGACGGCATGGTGCGAAGGTACCGTTGGCCTGTCCCCGCGTGGCTCGATGCGCAGCTTTCCAATGGGGCGACGGCGGAAAGCCTCGGCCTGCAGTGGCTCTGCCTGTACGCGAACAACGGGCGTCTCTTCCTTTCGGAACTCGGCGAGATCGTCTCCTTCCTGGAATCCCGGGACGGTGAAAAGCTACGCCGCGGCCTGGATCGCGTGTCTCTGCCGCAGGCGCGCGACGCAACCCGTCAGGCGCGACGCCACGCCCTCGCCCGCAATGGCGAAGGAGGAACATCCGTACTGTCGTTCCCCGACGGCTTTCGCATCGCCCTGCTCGACAGCGAGGCCGCCTTCGAGCGCGAAGGTCGCGTGATGCGCCATTGCGCCGCCAACTACTGGCGAAACACCGATCCGGGATCGGAAATCCTTTCCCTCCGCTCGCCCGAAGACAAGCCCTGCGTCACCCTCGAAGTCGCCTGGGGACGTGACCTCGTCCAGGTGAAAGGGCGTGGCAACAACCCGGTGGCAACGCGGTACCGACCCTATATCCACGAGTTTATCCATAGCCTCGACCTCCGTGTGCGAAGCGACCACGCCTGGATCGGTATGACCCATCGGGGTTTCGACCCCGACGATCCGCGAAGCTGGTGGCACCAGCCCTGGCTGCGGCAGGCGATCCACCACAACGGATTCGACCGTGAGTTCGTATACGGGCGCGGCTTTCAACGATTCCGCGACGACATCTACGCCGTTATGGACACCCTGGACGCAGCGACATTCGAACGTCTGCTCGACCTCTTCCGCGCGCCGGACGGGCGTTTCGCCTGGCTTGGACGTCGGCGGACGCACGACGTCTATGGCCTGGGGGTCGCCGAGTTGGAATTGGGCTTCGCCTGGCCTCTGCTCGATATTCTAGAAGCGTCGGACATGCCGGCCCGGCGCGGGCTGCGCCGACGGATCCACGACGATATCGACGACGTGGTCTTCGAGCATTGCACCGCCTTCGGCCCCCGCATTCTGGACCGTAAAAGCGTGCCGCACGTCATCGGCCTCGATCTTCGCCGCCAACGCCACGCCCGACACAGTGATCTTCGCCATTGCATCGCCCAGCATCGCCGCGCCTTCCGCGGTCTTCGCCGATTGAACGTCGCGCCCGAAACCCTGGCGCGATGGGAAAGCAATCGACGGCAGATCCTCGACGGTCTGGACGCCAGCCCCCGGCTCTATCTCTAATACCGCGGCGCACGCAGGAACGGGATCGCCAGGGCGCAGAGCACCGAGAGCCCGGCGAGCAGGCGCAGCACCTCGTCGTAGCCGCCCCAATGATCCAGCGCCAGACCGAGCGGGAGCGGTCCGAGGGAGGCGCCGATGACGATGATCATCTGGCCGGTGCCCTGGATCTGGCCGAGATGCCGGCGCCCGAAGAAACGCGGCCACATATAGCCCATGAATGGCATCGAGACGGCGTTGGCCAGGCCGAAGACGACCGCGTAGCCGACAGCGCCCCCCGTGCCCGTGACGAAGGTCGGCGCCAGCAGGGCCGAGGCCATGATCACGGGCGCCGTCAGCAGCATCGTCTTGGTCGCGACCCGATCGAGCAGCCAGCCGACCACCGGCATGCCCGCCGCCGCGACCAGCCCGGTGACGACGAACATGTTGGCCGCGGTCTGTCGGTCGAGGCCGTGGGCGGCGAGAATGCCGGTATTTTCCACATGCAGGGCCGTCAGCAGCATCGAATGGGAACAGAGCGTCGCCGCGATGACGTAGAAAGCCGGCGTGCGCAGCACCTCGGCCAGGCTTTCGCCCGCCAGCGTCGCCTGGGTGTCGCCCGCCGGCCGGGCGTCGCCGTCCGGGTTTAGGCCGACGTCCTCCGGCTGGTTGTGCAGCAGCAGCACGATGACGGGCAGCAGCAGGAGCCAGGTGGCGAGGCCGAGCCAGAGCCAGCTCTGCCGCCAGCCGACGCCGTCGATCAGGGCCTGGGCCAGCGGCGCATGCAGCGCGACCGAGATCGGAAAGCCGAGCGTCATCAGGCCGAGGGCGAAGCCGCGCCGGCGGCGAAACCAGCGCACCACGAGATTGGCGCTGGCGAGCGTCAGCCCGCCCTGGCTGAGGAAACGCAACGCCGCGAAGCCGAGGGCGAGCGCGATCCAACCACTGGCCTGGCTGAACAGCAGGCAGGCGAGGCCGAGCCCGAACGCCAACACCCCCAGCACCACCACCGGCCCCTTGGCGTCGACCAGCCGGCCGAGACGAGGCAGCAGAAGGGCCGCGCACAGCGTCGCCAACCCGTAGGCCAAGGCCAGCGCCGTGCGCGAGAGGCCCAATTCGTTCGAAATCGGCTCAAAGAACAGGCCGATCAGGTGCGATTGCCCCGGCCCGGTGGCAAATACCACCAGCGAACAGACGGCGACCACCACCCAGCCATGAAACAGCCGGCCCGAGGTCAAGGCGAGCAGGGAGGCGCGCGGGCCGTTCAGCATGGGGCGGGAAATCCAGATTGCGGGGGTAACACGGGGCGTAGGTTACTGCGCCGTCCAGCCGCCGTCGATCATGATCGTCGTGCCGGTGATCAGGCCGGCCGCGTCGGAGGCCAGGAACAGAATAGCGCCGACCATGTCCTCGACCTGGCCGAAGCGCCCCATGGGAATGCCGGAGAGCAGGGCGCCGCCGGCCACGGGATCGGCCAGGCGGGCGGCGGTCATCGGCGTCTCCGTCGCGGTCGGGCCGATGCCGACGACGCGCACGCCGCTTTGCGCCAATTCCAGCGCGGTCGATTTGGTGAAGCCCTCGACGAAGTGCTTGGAGCCGGAATAGGCGCTCATGCCGGCTCGCCCGACCTTGCCGAAGGTGGAGGAGACGTTGATGATCACGCCCCGCCCGCACGGCACCATGAGGCGCGCCGCGGCCCGGCTCGCCCGCACCAGTGCGCGCACGTTCAACGCCAGCATGCGGTCGAGCGTCTCGTCCTCGATCTCCAGCAGGCCCGCCGGCACGTTGGTGCCGGCGTTGTTGACCAGGATGTCGAGCCGATCCAGCCCGGCGAAGACGGCGTCCAGCGCCGCGTCGTCGGTGATGTCGCAGGCGACCCCCCGGGCCTGTCCACCGGCCGTCCGGATCTCGTCGGCCAAAGCCTCGACCTCGCCCGCCGTCCGGCTGAGTGCGAGGACCTCCGCGCCGGCGCCTGCCAGGGCAAGGGCGGCGGCCCGCCCGATACCCCGGCCGGCGCCGGTCACCAGGGCGACCTGGCCGTCGAGCCGCATCGACGCCGTCATATCAGGTGCTTCGTTCATTGGTCTTCGCCTCCCGTTTCCGCCCGTCCAGAATAACAGGAGATTTCGTCTTCCCGCCTGTTTCGCGCGGCGGAGAAGTTGCTATATTGCCGGCGGGAGGTTGGTGGTGGACGAACCACTCGCCAACCCGGTCAGGTCCGAGAGGAAGCAGCCGTAACGAGCGCGGTTCGGGTCGCCTGAGCCAATCTCCCACTTTTACGTCCCGGGACGGCATCGCCGTCGGGGAAACGTCCCGGGCGGACCAGCCGTCCGGGATTGCCCGGCCGGTCCGCGCCTCGGGCCGAGGCGCCCGCGGGCACGCTTGGGGGGAGCGAGCGCTGGCGCCGATGAGCGATATCAGCACCGACAACGACGGCGACGGCACGCCACCGGCCTATCAGGTGCTGGCGCGCAAGTACCGCCCCCAGACCTTCGAGGAGATGATCGGCCAGGAGGCCATGGTCCGCACCCTCTCCAACGCCATGGCGCGGGAGCGGATCGCCCACGCCTTCGTGTTGACCGGGGTGCGCGGCGTCGGCAAGACCTCGACCGCGCGGGTCATCGCCCGGGCCCTGAACTGTGTCGGCCCCGACGGCAACGGCGGGCCCACCATCGCGCCCTGCGGGGTCTGCGAGCCCTGCGTGGCGATCGCCGAATCGCGCCATGTCGACGTGCTGGAGATGGACGCGGCCTCCAACACCGGCGTCGACAACATCCGCGAGTTGCTGGATGGCGTGCGCTACCTGCCGGTCAGCGCGCGCAACAAGATCTACATCATCGACGAAGTGCACATGCTCTCGCGCAACGCCTTCAACGCCCTGTTGAAGACGCTGGAGGAGCCGCCGCCGCGCGTCATCTTCATCTTCGCGACGACGGAAGTGCGCAAGATCCCGATCACCGTGCTCTCGCGCTGCCAGCGTTTCGATCTGCGCCGGGTCGAGGCCGACGTGCTGGCGCGCCACCTCGCCGCCATCGCCGAGAAGGAAGGCGCCGAGATCGAGGCCGAGGCGCTGGCCCTGCTGGCCCAGGCGGGCGACGGCTCGGTACGCGACGCGTTGAGCCTGCTGGACCAGGCGATCGCCCATGGCCAGGGCGCCGTCACGGCGGAACAGACCCGGGACATGCTCGGCCTCGCCGATCGCGGCCGGGTCTTCGACCTGTTCGAGATCCTGATGCGGGGCGACATCGCCGGCGCGCTTGCGGCCCTGCGCGCGCAGTACGACCTCGGCGTCGATCCGCTGGTGGTCTTGCAGGACCTGCTGGAACTCAGCCACTTGCTGACCCGGCTGAAGGTCGTCCCGGGCGCGGAGAGCGAACCGGGCGCGGCGGAGCTGGAGCGCACGCGCGGGCGCGAGATCGCCGACGCTCTCTCCATGCCGGTTCTGGCACGGGCCTGGCAGATGCTGCTGAAGGGCATCGGCGAGGTCCGCCAAGCGCCGATCGCGATTTCGGCGACGGAAATGGTGCTGGTGCGGATCGCCTACGGTGCCCAGCTGCCCACACCGGGCGAGCTCGCCCGCCAGCTCGCCGATGGCGCCCCCGCCGCAGCGCCGGCGGCGACGCCGAGCGCGCCACCCTCCACCGGCGGCGCGACGACGAGCGCGCTCGCCGCCGCGGCGCCGACCCCGCGGGCCCGGTCGATGCCGGCGGGGGAAGCCGCCAGAGCGCCCGAACCGGTGGCCGCGCCCGAGACGGCGCCCGCGCCGACGCCCGGCGACGAGGTCGAAAGCTACGAAGCCCTGGTCGCCCTGGCGACCCAGCGCCGTGAAGGCACGCTTGCCGCCTGGCTGCACAACAACGTCCGCCTGGTCTCGTTCGAACCGGGGCACCTGGTCCTGCAGCCGGCCGGCGACGTCGGCGGTGATCTCGCCGCCGGCCTCCGCGATCGGCTGCGCGCGCTGACCGGACGGGACTGGCGCGTCGAACTCGCGCCCGAGGCCGAGGCCCTGCCGACACTCGCCGAGCGGGCCGACGCCGCGCAGGCGAGCCGCGTCGCCGAGGCGGCGGACCATCCCGCGGTCCGCGCCGTGCTCGATACCTTTCCCGGCGCCCGCATCACTGCGGTGCGCGACATCGGTGCCGCCCCGGCGCCGGACGACATGGATCCGACAAGCGAAGAGGACGCTTCCAGCGCATGAAAAATCTCGGCCAGATGCTGCGTCAGGCGCAGGAAATGCAGGGCAAGATGGAGGAGATGCAGGCCAAGCTAGCCGAGTTGGAGATCGCCGGCACCGCCGGTGCCGACATGGTCACCGTCACCCTCGACGGCAAGGGCCAGATGCGCGGCATGCGCTGCGATCCGAGCCTACTGGAGCCGGGTGCGGCCGAAATGCTCTCCGACCTCGTGGTCGCGGCGCACAACGACGCGAAGACGCGCCTCGACGCCCGCTTGGCGGAGGAAATGGGCAAGCTGACCGGCGGCCTGCAGCTGCCCCCCGGCATGAAACTGCCGTTTTGATCTCGGGCGGCGTCATACGGCGACACGGGAGCGGGACGCGCGGGGGCCCGGCATGACCGGCCCGGAAATCGATCGCCTGATCCAGCTGCTGGCCCGCCTGCCGGGATTGGGCCCGCGCTCGGCCCGGCGCGCGGCGCTGCACCTGTTGAAGCGGCGCGAGGCGCTGATGCTGCCGCTGGCCGAGGCGCTGAGCCTGGCGGCGACGCGGGTCGGCGACTGCGGGCTCTGCGGCAATCTCGACACCAGCGATCCCTGCGCGATCTGCGCCGACCCGGCCCGCGACAAGAGCCTGATCTGCGTCGTCGAGGAAGTCGCGGACCTCTGGGCGCTGGAGCGCGCCGGCGTCTTTCGCGGCCGCTACCACGTGCTGGGCGGAACGCTTTCGGCACTGGACGGCATCGGACCGGACGATCTGCGCATCGGACCGCTGGTCGCCCGCGCCGGGGCGGACGAGGTGCGCGAGGTCATTCTCGCCACCGGTGCTACCGTCGACGGCCAGACCACGGCGCACTATGTCACCGACCGCTTGAAAGCCAGCGGTGTCGAGGTCTCCCGCCTCGCCCACGGCGTTCCCGTCGGCGGCGAGCTCGATTATCTCGACGACGGCACCCTGGCGACGGCGCTTAAGGCCCGCCGACCCTTTTGACCCCCGAACGAGGAGCCCTCCCATGAAAGCAGGCGTCGTTTATCCCCAGATCGAGCTCGGCGGCGACCCGGGCGCGGTGAAGGCCTTTGCCCAGGCGGCCGAGGCGCTCGGCTACGATCACATCGTGATCTACGACCATGTGCTGGGCGCGGAGCATGCGGGGCGCGAGCCGGCGCTGACCGGTCCCTACAAGGAAAACGACCCGTTCCACGAGCCGCTGGTGACCTACGCCTATCTCGCCGGCGTGACGGAGCGGATCGGCCTCGCGACCGGTGTCATCATCCTGCCGCAGCGCCAGACGGCGCTCTTCGCCAAGCAAGCCGCGGACGTCGATCTGTTCTCCGGCGAACGCCTCCGCCTCTGTGTCGGCATCGGCTGGAACTGGGTGGAGTACGACGGGCTGGAGGTGCCGGGGCATTTCCGCCGCCGGGGCAAGCGCCAGGAGTTGCAGATCGAGCTGCTGCGCAAGCTGTGGGCCGAGGACGTGATCGACCACGAGGACGCCGACCACCGCATCGAGCGCGCCGGCATCCTGCCGCGGCCAAAACGGCAGATCCCGATCTGGCTCGGCGGCTTCTCCGAGGCGGCCTACGAGCGGGCCTGCCGCATCGGCGACGGCTTCCTCTTTGCCGGCCGGGCACAGGAACAGGCGGTCCAACTGAAGGCGAAGATGATGGCCAGGCTCAGCGAATTAGGTCGCGACGCGGCGGACTTCGGCTTCGAATCGATCCAGGACTATCGCCGCGGCGACAACCAGTGGCCGGGCGATATCGCCACCTGGCGCGAGGCCGGCGGCAGCCACATCTCGGTCGTCACCATGGGGGCAGACCTGACCACGGTGGACGCCCATATCAAGGCGATCGAGACCTGGCGCCGGGTCTACGAAACGGTCTGAGCCGACCCGCCTATTTTCGCAGGCGCGCCTCGCGGATCGCGATGTAGAGGGTGCTGGCGACGATGAGGGCGGCGCCGAGCAGCGTTTCCAGCGTCGGCCGTTCCGCGAAGAACAGCATGCCGACCAGGGCGGCGAACAGCAGGCGGCTGTATTCGAACGGGGCGACCGCGGTGGCCTCGCCGACCCGCAGGCTGTTCACCATGCAGCTCTGTCCCCAGGCGGAGAACAGGCCCATGAGTGCGATGATCGCGAGTTCGTAAAGCGTCGGGGTCTTCCAGACCACCGCCGCCGGCACCGCCGCGATCAGCCCGATGATGACGTAGGACCAGACCAGGATGCGGAGCGGCGGTTCGGTCGAGGTCAGGCGCTTGATCATCGTCGTCACGCCGGCCGAGAACACCGCGGCGAGCGCACCGACCAGGGTCCAGGGATCGAAGCCGGCCGCACCCGGCTGTACGCAGACGACGACGCCGATGAAGCCGATGCAGGTCGCCAGCGTCCGTCGCCAGCGGACGATCTCCCCCAGAAACAGCGCCGCCAGCACGATCATGAACAGCGTCCGGGTAAAGCCGAGCGTCGTCGCCAGGGTCAACTCCAGGTGCGCCAGCGCCAACATCATCGTGACGATGCCGCAGACGCCGAACAGGCTGCGCACGATATGGGCGCCCGGGCGATCGGTGCGCAACGTTCCCCGCGGCGCCCGCAGGACCGCCGGCGATATGACGAGGAAAGCGAAGACGGCGCGCAGGGCCACGATCTCGAAGATCGGCATCGTTTGCGCGGCGATCTTGATGCACACGGCCATGCCGGTGAAGCCGACCCCGGCCAACAACATCCAGAGCGCACCGCGGACGTTACCCGGCAGGCGATCCCACCACCGCAGGAAGGGCGCGAAATGTCGTCTCGCCTGAGCGTGCACAGTTCTTCCTGAAGTGAAAATCGAGAAAGGCCGGCCGGCAACGGATCGACATTGCCCCGGTAGCCTCCTTTCCTAACAGGTTCGAGGCGTTCGTGCCGCGTGAGCACGACATGACGCGCATTTGTCACGGCGCCGGCGCCTCCGGTTTCCTCGCCCCCGGATCCATGACAAAATCAAACGAACGTTCGGAAAGCTGTCCAGGAGGAGCCGAAACGCATGCTCGAAGAGAAGCCCGTGACGTCCATCGCGGACCTGCCGCCGCAGCGCGCCGCCAACCCGCGGAGCCCGGCGGAAGCCCGCGCCCGGTTCTTCAACACCGGCAACGGCTTCGACGTGCAGTTGCCCGAGGTGCCCGACCACGTCTTCACCGAGGAACCGCGCCGCGCCCTCGATCCCGCGACGGGGACGGGGCTGATCCCCTGCGACCTTGCCGCTGAGATGCAATCGGCCTTTCCCGCGACCTCGCCCCTGGTGATGGCGCGCTATGCCCGCGTGCGGGCAGGCGAGACGCTGGCGACACGCTTCAACTCCAGCGGCGTCATCGTCTATGTCATGACGGGCACGGGCGAGGTCGCCTGCGCCGGTGAGCGCGTCGCCTGGGGTCCGGGCGACGTCATCCTGCTGCCGGGCGGCGTTGAGACCGATTACCGGGCGGAAGGCGACGACGCGGTGCTGTGGATCGTCGACAACGAACCGCAGTTCGCGCTGGAGAACGCGCGGGCGCCGGCGCCGGGCGATGCGCCGACGGCGGTCGTGCATTATCCGGCCGACGAAATCGCGCGGCAGATCGAACTGATCTACGACATCGGCCGGGGCGAGGAAATCGCCGGCTCGGCGCTGATCTTCTCCTCCGAGGGGCAGGAGGCGAGCCGCAATGTCCTGCCGACCCTGACGGCGGCGATGAACTCGCTGCCGCCGGGCGTGACACAGCGCCCGCACCGGCACAATTCCGTCGCCGTGTCCCTGGTCATCCGGGGCGAGGGCTGTTTCTCCATGATCGACGGCCGGCGCAAGGACTGGGCCCCCTGGGCGACGACGGTGACGCCGCCGGTCTCGGTCCACTCGCACCACAACGAGGGCTCGGAACAGGCCTTGTTCCTGATCATCCAGGATGGCGGCATCTATTATCACGCCCGTACCATGGGCTTCGAATTCGTCGACGCGTGAAGCTGAAGGGAGGTTGCATCGTGAACGCCATGGACATCGAAATCCGCAAGCTGCATCCGGCGATCGGCGCCGAGGTGCGCGGCCTCGACCTCACCCGGCCCCTGCCCGAGGCGACCCGCCAGGCCGTCCACCAGGCCTGGATGGACAATCTGATCCTGGTCTTTCCCGACCAGGACATCACGGATGAACAGCAAATCGCCTTCAGCCGCGGCTTCGGCGATCTGGAGGTACATCACCAGAAGATCATCCGTTCCACCCGCGCGCCGGAGATCTTCCGGGTCGCCAACGTCGACGACGACGGCAAGATGATGCGCCCCGGCAACCCTGTGGTCGAACAGCTCGCCCAGGCACGGCGCTGGCATACGGACAGCAGCTTCCGCGAGGTGCCCTCCATGGGCTCCGTCCTGCGCGGGGTCGAGGTGAGCCGGACCGGCGGCCAAACCTGCTTCATCAATATGTACGCGGTGCTGGACGCCCTGCCGCCGGCGCTCCGCAACCAGGTCGAGGGCAGGCGCGCGCGGCATGACTTCGGCTATCTGCACGCCTTCGCCAAGCTGAAACCGCTGAGCGCGGAAGAACGGGCTGCCATGCCGCCGGTCTGGCAGCCGATGGTCCGCCGCCATCCGGTCACCGGACGCAAATCCCTCTATATCAGCCCGATCTACAACGACCAGGTCGAAGGCATGAGCGAATCCGACGCCACCGCCTTCATCGAGGAACTGGCGACCTTTGCCGAACAGGACCGCTTCGTCTATCGCCACCGCTGGGAGACGAACGACATGGTGATCTGGGACAACCGCTGCACCATGCACCTGGTGACGCCGCACGATCCGGAGGAGCGCCGCATCATGCACCGCACCACCATCGCCGGCGAGGAGGCGGTGGTCGCCGCCTAGAGCAGGCTCTGGCGCGTCAAGCGTCGGGGGCGTCCGGCGCCTCGGCGCTGATCGCCGCCGGGCCGGTCAGCAACAACTTGACCAGCTCCGCCTGGCGGTTGGTCGCGGTCTTGCGGAAGACCTGCTTTAGCTGTGAACGCACGGTGTGGATCGAGACCTTGGTGTCGGCCGCGAGTTCGTCGACCTGCAGACCCCGGGCGATGCCGAGGGCGAGGCGCGCCTCGACCCGGGTGAGGCTATAGAGGCCGCGCAGAACGTCTTCGTCGAGCGCGATGCCCTGTTCGGGATCGGAGATGAAGATCGCGGCACCATTGTTTTCGCTCTGACGGCGACGGCCCGAGAGCGGCGTCACCAGGATATTCAGGGCCTGGCGCATCGAGGGCCGGGAAATCGTCAGCGCGCAACTCGCATCCTCCGCGATCGTGCCGGCGATGGTACTGCGCACCAGCTCGAGCAAGGCCCGCGTCTCGTCGCCGTCGGCGGCACGGAAGACGCCGTCGAGGCCGACCATCAGACCGTCGGCATCGGCGATGATGCCGCGCGCCTTGGCATTGGTCATCAGGACGCGGCCCCGCGCATCGAGCATCATCACGCCCATCTGCAGGCGATCGAGCACACCGGTGGCCGCACTCTCGGCCGCGTCGCTCGCGGCACGTTCGCGCCGGGCGCGGCCCTGGCGATACCGCTCCACCGCACGGCGCAGCAAATGGGCGAAACGGCCCGCCGCCACGTCGGCGCCTGAGATGTGATCCTCGGCGCCGGCCTGCACCAGCTTGAGGGCCAGGTCGTCGTCCCCCTCTTCGGCGACGACGACCAGGGGCAACGCCGATAGTTCGCCCGCCAGGCGACGTGCCGCCCGCAGCCCGGTCGCATCCGAGGTGCCGAGCGCCAAGACCACGACGTCAGGACGGCCCTGGCCGGCGGTTTCGCGCGCCTGTTCGATATCGGAGATGGCGGTGACCTGGAAGTCGTCGCCGCCGAGCGCCTTTTCGAGGGATTGGGCGAGCGCCGCGCGACGCGAGATCAGGAGGACGTGAATGGACTCGCTCATCGCGCTATCCAGGCCTCCCCAATGCGAACGCCACCCGCAGGATCCAGCCCATACGATCCGGGCGAGCGTCGAGAACTCCGAAGCCCCGCCGACGCGGAGCCGCGCCGGTTCGCCGGCGCATCGATCGGGCTATTTCTTGGTCAGGCCTCGGCCGGGCTTCCAGTCCGGGTCGACGGCGGCGCCCTTGCGGAACCCGGTCGCCGCTTCCTCCGGCACTTTCATGTCGAGCGCGTTCAAAAGCTCACCCGTGTCGGACAATATGCTGTACTTGCCGAAGAGCGCGGTAAAGTCCGCCGTGGTCAAGCGGGTGCGCGAGAGGAACAGCTCGTTCTCGCCGTCCAGAAGGTCCAAGAGGTCACGCTGGCCGATCTCGAACTCCTGCCGGTAGGTCGAGACCACCTGCGAATTGGAGAGCACCTGGTCGTTCAGCACGACGCTTTCCTTCTTGGCCGATTCAGTCGCAATCTAGGCGAGACGAACCTGCTCCTCGATGATGCGCTGCAGGCTAAGCACGCGGGCCCGCGCCTCGCCGATCCGCTCCACCGTTTCCATGCGGCGGGCCTCGTCGATGCCGCCCTTGAAGATGTTCAGCTCGAAGCGCAGCAGGGCGGTGAAATCGTTGTTCTCGCCCTCGACACCGTCGAGATTGTTGTTGGCGGAGCCTTGAACCTCGAGCCGCAGGGTCGGGTAGAAGTCGCCTTCCACCACGCGACGCTCGCCGTGGGCGACGTCGATTTCGGCCGCCACGGCCCGCACGGCGGGATTGTTGTTGAGAGCTTGCTGCACCGCCGCTTCGATGCTCGGCGGCAGCACCTCGTCGGAAAGCTGCGGGCGCACCAGGTCGCGCGGCTCCTCGCCGGTAAGGCGAATGAAGCCGGCAACCGCGTCCTCACGGTCCTTTTCCGCGCGAATGAACGCGTCCTTGGCCGCCGCCAGACGCGCCTCCGACTGCTGAAGATCACCGACGCCCTTGGCGCCGTCCTCGACCAGGCGGCGCACGTCGGCGATGATATCCTCGTGCACCTGCACGTTGTCCATGTTGAGCTGGACGATCTCGTCGTTACGCAGCACGTCGAGATAGGCCTGGATGGTGTTGAGCGCGATAACTTCCGAACGCTCCCGCACCCGGTGGCTGGCCGCGTCCACCCGGCTCGCCCGCACGTCGACCTCGCCTTCGCGGGCGAAGCCGTCGAACAGCAGCTGGCTTAGGGTCAACGCACTCTCGTTCCGCCACAGCCAGCGGCCGTTCGGCGAACTGGTCGAATTCTCGGTCCATTCCGGCCCCGACGCGGCGCGTACGTCCAGACGGGGGTAGTAGAGGCCGCGCACCTCGCGCAACTCCGCCTGCGTCGCCCGCCGGTTCGATGTCGCCTCCTCCACCTCCGGGTGGGTGGCGATCGCCATCTGCACCGTATCGCTGAGCGAGCCGGCCTGGCTGGCGAAGGGAATGAGCGCACAAGCGGCGGCGCCGAGAAGCAGCCCGCCGATGCGACCAAAACTCGTCTTTGTTTCCATGCGATTACGGCCCAGATGCTTCATGTCCGACGCCCCACGTCAATCTAACCACGCCCAAGGGCCTTTGGCCCCACCGCCCCCGCGATTCCCGCCACCACAGCCTTGCTGAAAGGCCTTTCGAAGCGGAACGGGAGGATCACGCCGAACAGCACGATCCCCTGGTACGGATGCGGGCCTAGCATATCGAAACACTAGCAGCCTGTCGGACTTGAGCCGAGTTTCGAGATGAGATTCACTGTCACGGTCTGATTCTCTCCTGCGCGGTGATTTTGTGATGAGCAACTTTCGACAGGTTGACCGGGAGACCAGCTATCTTCTGCCGCCTTCGGTGGACGAATGGCTGCCTGATCGTCATCTGGCGCGCTTCGTGGTCGATGTGCTGGAGCAGCTGGATCTCTCTGCGTTCGTGAAGGCCTATCGTGGTTCGGGCTCGGCGGCGCATCACCCGAGCGTCCTGCTGGGCCTGCTGATCTACGGCTACGCGACGGGGGTGCATTCCAGCCGGAAGCTGGAGCGGGCGAGCTATGATTCGGTGGCCTTCCGCTTCATCGCGGCAAACGACCACCCCGACCACGACACGATCGCCACGTTCCGCCGTCGCTTCCTGCCGCTGATCGAGGGGCTGTTCGTGCAGGTTCTGCTGCTGGCGCGGCAGGCCGGCATGCTGCAACTGGGCACGGTGGCGCTGGACGGGACGAAGATCCATGCCGACGCGAGCCGGCACAGCGCCCTGTCGTGGCAGCGTGCGGGCGAGATCGAAGCCCGGCTGCGGGCCGAGGTGGCGGAGTTGATGGCGTTGGCGGAAGCGGCGGACCGGTCCGAGGTTCCCGACGGCATGAGCGTGCCGGAGGAGCTGGCACGGCGCGAGGACCGGCTGGCGGCGATCGCCGCGGCGAAGGCGGAGATCGAGGCGCGGGCGGCCGAGCGTCATGCGCGGGAGCAGGCGGAGTACGAAGAGAAGCTGGCAGCCCGCGAGGCGAAGGAAACGCGGACCGGCCGCAAGCCGGGCGGGCGGCCACCGAAGCCGCCGGAGCCGGGGCCACGGGCGAAGGACCAGGTCAACCTGACGGACCCGGACTCGCGCATCATGCCGGTGGCCGGCGGCGGCTTCGAGCAGTGCTACAACGCCCAGGCTGCGGTGGCCGCCGGCAGCCTGCTGGTGGTCAGCGCCGACGTGGTGCAGGCGGCGAACGACAAGCAGCAGATCGAACCGACGCTCGAAGCACTCGCCGGCCTGCCGGACGGGCTTGGCGAGGTCGAGACCCTGTTGGCGGACAGCGGCTACTTCAGCCAGGCCAACGTCGAGGCCTGCGGGGAAGCGGAGATCGCGCCGCTGATCGCGCTCGGCCGGGAGCACCACCATCTTTCCTGGCGGGACCGCTTCGCCGAGGCGCCGCCAGCGCCCGAGGATCCGACGCCGCTCGAGGCGATGTGCCATCGCCTGGCCACACCCGAGGGCCGGGCGCTCTACGCGCTTCGCAAGCAGACGCCGGAGCCGGTGTTCGGCATCATCAAATCGGTGATGGGCTTGCGTCAGTTCAGCCTGCGCGGCCTCGACAAGGCGAAGGGGGAATGGACCTTGGCCACGCTCTCCTGGAACATCAAGCGGATGTTCGTCCTCAGCCACGCCTGAACGGGCGGGCCAACCCGCGTTCGCAACTTCATGGGGGTAAATCCATGACATCGACGCCCGCCAAGCCAATCTTACCAATCCTTGCATGCCCGAGTCCGACAGGCTGCTAGCGGAATTCAAGCCGGATGCAGTCGGCGCCATGCTTCGTCAACATCGAATAAATGCTTATCTGCCAAAGGCTTACAAATTAGACCTTGCCTCGCCTCCCACCATGGGCGCGATTGCGCGTTGTAATTGGGCAACAAAGGCGCGTACGGCCAACGAGAAAACGCCGCCCCGGGGTGGGACGGCGTGTTCCTCGAAGAAAATCGACCGGTCCCCCGAGGGAGACCGGTCGGTCCGGGTTGCTTATCAGACGTTACCGTCGTCGTTGACGATCTGATCTTCGATCTGAGCGAGATCCGGGCTGACGCCGACGTCTTCCAGCACGATCTTGAAATTGCCGACCGTGGCGCCGCCCTCGTTCTGGATCGTCACCTCGACGTCATCGGTATTCACGACCTGCGTGACGACATTGTCCTCACGACTGGCACCGAAGTCCTCGGTGACATCGAGCTCGTCGAACAGCGCATCGAGATCGATGGTGTCGACATCGCCACCGGCGAGATCGTCGATATCGAAATCGGTGATCGTCGTGGTACCGCCGACCGCCGTCTCGTCGAAGACGAAGAGGTCGCTACCGGTATCCGCGTTCTCGCCGCCGGTCAGCGTATCGTCGCCACCGTTGCCGATGAAGGTGTCGTTGCCGTCACTGCCGATCAGGAGGTCGGCCGCAGCACCGCCGATGATCGTGGCACCGTCCACCGTGGCCTCGGGCTGGATCTGCACGTTCAGATCCTCGGTAATGACCGTATCGCCATCCGCATCCGCGAGCTGTACGCCAAAGGACAGATCGAGGTTGTCACCGGCCTCGGACGTACCGGCTCCGAAGGCGCCGAAGTCGAGCCGCCCGGGGCTGCCGTCGTTCAGGGCTTCGACCCGATTGAAGGCTTCGACACCGAATACTTCGATCGGCTCGAGTTCCGTAACACCCGTGATCGTCACCGAGTTGCCGTCAATGGTGATCCGCGCCGGATCGATGTCGACCCCATTGGCCTGCACGAAGGCGACGTTCACCGCGTCACTGATCGCAGCGGTCTGATCGAAGTTCGTGGAAGCACCGAGCGTCAAATCGGCCGCCCGAACACTCCAAAGCGACACCGTGATCGTCGCTTCGGTGAAACCACCCGCGCCCAGGAACTGGCCGGCCTGCAGGCTGACGCCATTGACGGACGTATGGCCGCCAGTGAAGTCGATGTCGCTGAGCGCGCCATCGGTAGCCGTCTGGCCTTCGACAAAGTCCAGACGCAGGCCTTCTCCATTGTTGACCGCCTGGTTTCCAACACCCACCGAACCTTGCGGGAAGATACTTTGGCTGGAGGCATTGACCGTCGTCGCGTTGATAGCGGTCAAGATCAGATCCTCGTCTGGCCCACCAACCGGGTCGGTGCCTTCGACGACGTGGAACGCCCTGGCCGAATTGGAGAGACCAAGCAGATTGTTGAAGTCGAGGCCCGAGTTGTCGTCGAGTTTCTGGAACAACTCCACCGTGTACTTGTCGTCCACCTCGACCTGATCGTCGGCATCGAGCGATACCCGGAAAACCCAATCCGGTTGCGGTACACCACCCGGTGTCCCGCCCGCACCGGAGTCCGAAGTCGAGGCGATCAACGTATCCGTCCCGAACCCATACAAGAACACCGGGGCGCCGCCTTCGAACAACGTGACAGCCGTACCGTTGGCGTCGAACAGCTGGTTGTCCGTCACATCGGTATTGATGTTGACGAACGTCGCCGCACCGAGGCCATCCGCGCCCACACTCTCGAAGACGTTGAGCTCGGCCATGTCCGACGATCCGGCCCGGTTGATGACTGCCGTCGCATCCGGCGTGAAGTCGACAGGCCCGTCGTCGTCGATGGTGACGGTCACCGCCTGGCTCTCGCTATCACCGTCGCCATCGGTGGCGGTGATGGTGAAGTTCAGTTGGATCTGGTCGTCGGCGTCGGTCTCGCTGACCGCCGTCGTATCCGTCAGGTCGGGATCGCCGTCGGGATGATCCAAAGTGCCGAGCAGGTTGAACGTGTAGGTCCCGGTCCCGTCGCCACCGTCGTTGAAGACGAGAGTGAAGACATCGGTGCCGTCAGAGACGAGTTGACCGATCAGACCACCATTGTTGTCGGACACGACCTCGACGCCCACGCCGCCGGAGGTCAGGGTCAACGGATTGTCGGCACTGTCTTCAGCTTCCGGATCGATGGCCGAGCCGAAGCTCGCCGCGACCGAACCGCCGTCGGTGCCGAAGTCGATGTCGAGAACCACCGAGGCGGTGTCGTTGATCGAGTCTTCGGCGACATTCAGATCGGCGCTGCTTTCGATGGCGACGCCGATCGTCGGCCCGTCGTCCTCGAAGGCGAAGACGCCGTCGCTGACGTCGATCGAGATCGAGTCCTCGTCACCGTCCGCATCGCTCACCGTCTGTTCGACCAACAGGGTGTTGGCGGCCAACGCCAGAGTTTCCGGGGCATCGTCACTCGTCGTGTCTTCATGCCAGAGGTTGGCCTTTTGCGTCAGCGTCACCGTGCCCGAGGTTTCGCCGATCTCGATGGTGAAGATCTCCGAGCCGCTGGCACCGGCCGTACCCGAGATCACGCCCGAGGTGGCGTCCTGGGTCAGGATGATTTCCTGCCCCTTACCGAGGCCACCGGCCGGATCGATATCCGTGATATCGAGCGCGAACAGGCCCGAGGCGACCGAGGCGCTGGTCAGGACGAGGGCGTAACGCTCGTTGCCCGGGCCGTCCGTACCATGCACACCGGAGGTCAGGAAGTTGTCCGCGAACTCCGCCGTATCCACGGACGTCCCTTCGGCCTGGACGCCGTCGGCACTGTCGGGATCGGAGCCGTCGGCGGCACTCTCGTCCACGACCAGGGCGTCGGGCGTGGCTTGAGTGTTTACCGCCGCCGTCGGGCCGTCGTCCTGGATGGTGAAGACACCGCTGCCGAGGTCGACGAAATCGCTGTCGCTGTCGCCGTCGGCATCGCTCACCGTCTGCTCGATGCGCAGATAGTCGTCGCCCGAGAGCGTCAGCGTCTCCGCGTCGTCGTGATCACCGTCGTCGTCGTGCCAGATGTTTTCCGACTGGCTGAAGGTGATCTCACCGTCGCTATCGACACTAATCGTGAAGTGCGGCGTACCGTTGGCCGTGCCGACGACATCGTCGCCGACGAGGTTCAGCACGATCTCGTCGCCCTTGCCGCCCTGCGGATCGAAGGAGAAGAGACCCGAGCCGACGTTGGCGCCGGAGAGCGTCAGGGAGTAGTCGACGCTGCCCTCGCCATCGGTGCCGTAGTCGATCGTCGTCTGGAAGTTGTCCGAGAAGTCCGCCGTCGTGGAGGCGAGACCGCCCGGCGCCGAGGCGCCGTCGCTGTCCGTGCCCTCGGGCCGCGTCTCGTCGAGCACCAGAGCATCGCCCAGCACGCCGAGCGCCACCGCATCCGGCCCGTCGTCCTCGATCGAGAAGACACCGGAGCCGAGGTTGATCGACGCGGTCGAGCTGTCACCGTCGAAATCTGTCACGGTCTGCGAAATCGTCAGGGCCGTCGGATCCGACAAGGTTAGCGTCGCCTTGTCGTCGTCGTCCGAGTCGGTCGCATGCCAGATGTTCTGCGACTGGGTGAAGGTAACCTCGCCATCGCTATCGACGGAGATGGTGAAGTGCGGCGTGCTCGACCCGGCGACCGCACCGACGATGTCACCGTTGCTGGCCTGGTTCAACAAAATCGCGTCGCCCTGCGCCCCGGCCGTGCCGAGCGCGAAGAGCCCACTGGCAACGTCGGTGCCGTCGAGGTCGAGCGCATAGGACGTGCTGCCCGGCGTGTCGACACCGACGATGGCGAAGAAGTTGTTCGCGAAGTTCGCCGTGGCCGAACTCGTGCCTGCGGCTGCATCGCCCGGTCCGTCGGGATCCACGCCAGCCGCGCTTTCGTCGAGGACGATCGTATCGGCCGAGGCGGTCTGGAAGTTGAACGGCGCGTCGTCCTTCACCTGAACGGTGATCGCACCGCCGGCGGAGTCGCCGTCGTCATCGGCGATCGTGTAGCTGAAGTTCAGATCCAGCGGATCGTCGGAGAAGGCTTCATCCAGGTCGGGATGATCGATCGCCCGCAGCTGCTCGAAGACGTAATTGCCGTCGGCGTCGAGCGACAGGGTGAAGACGTCCTCGCCACCCGTCTCGCGACTGGCGGTCAGGGTCACCTTGCCGTTCAGGTCCGCCGACTGGCTGTAGACCAGGCCTTCGCCACCGCTGGTCAGCGGGCCCACGGCCGGATCGCCGGCTTCGGGGTCGCTGGAGGAGACGAAGGACAGGTCCGTGATCCCGCCCGGGCCGTCGGCGCCGAACGCGAAGGAGACCGTGCCCGAAGCGATCGGCTGGAAACCCTCACTTTCCTGGAGATCTTCACCACTCGGGCTGCTGGAGCCGAGATCCGCCTCGTAAACCATTTCCACGGTCTGTGCGTCTTCGGCCACCGGGATGTCGTCATAAATCACGACATCGATGGCATCGTCGTCGGTGGTGATGACGTCGGTTGTGTCGTTGTCCGAGTCCGTCGCGACGAAGCCCACACCCGCCAAGGTCACCGACCCTTCGACATCATCGGCCTGGGCCGGATCGTGATGGCGTACCGGCTGCTCGAGCGACACGTCGTAGGTGTAGGTCACCACGCTGTCAATCAGCATTTAATTCTGACCCCCTATCGGCGTGCAAAATTGACCCCCCCCCTTGCTTCGACGGAGGTTGTCCCGGTAGTCCACGGGAGGGCCCCGCGCGGCTTCGTGTAGCGCTTTGCGTTACGCGGAGCGAAGCCGCGTGGGAGGGGCCTGTGGGCCCACCGGGACAACCGGGCCGGCGGCGGAACGTGGGGATCAGGTGGGGTTCTTGAAGTGGCAATGAGCTTTTGAAGTAGTGTCCAGACTGTTCTGCAAGTTTGTCATGGCTGCCGATGAGGGCCACCGGCATGCCTGGCGCGGAGATTTCGATTGCTCGGAGCGCCAGGCATGCCGAGCCGCCGTCAGGCGGCTTTCTGGATGCGTTCGCTTTTGCTCTCCTTGAGATGGATCATGTTGAGCTAGCGGTTGGCATCCAGCCAGTCCTCATGGATTTCGATCGCGAGAGCCCGGACCAGCCGGAGGCAGCTCATCCACCCCATCGGCCCGGACTTGTGCCCCAGCTACGAAACCCCTTTTGCAGAACAATCTGTACAGGACCCGTTTTGATTTGCCCGCCTTTGCGATGAAAGCCCCCAGGCTGATTGGCTCCATATAGCGGATCAGCCTGGGGCTTTGCTTACAGGGCGGCTACTTTTGTCGTCGCTGTTTGCTTTGTGCGAAGCGGTAAGACATGTTGCCTGTTTCGATGATTGCGCAGTGATGCGTTACACGATCCAGCAACGCGGTTGTCATTTTTGCATCTCCGAAGACGGAGACCCATTCCCCGAACTCCAGATTGGTGGTGATGATGACGCTGGTCTTCTCATAGAGTTTGCTGATCAGGTGGAACAAGAGCGCACCGCCGGATTTGGGGAATGGGATATAGCCCAGTTCGTCGATGATGACGCAATCCATGGCCGTCAGTTGCCGGATGATCTTGCCGGCGTTGCCTTCGGCCTGTTCCTTGATCAGCGCATTGATCAGATCGACGGCGTTGAAGAAACGGACCTTCTTTCCCTGATTGATCAACAGCGTCCCCAGAGCAATGGCGATGTGGGTTTTGCCCGTACCGGTTCCGCCCACCAGAATGAGGTTGTGGGCCTCCTGGGTGAACTGCCCTGAGCAGAAGGGGTCGATTTGCGCTTGGGTGACGGCGGCTAGGCCGTAATCGAAAGTGGCGAAGTCCTTATGGTGGGGGAACTTCGAGGCCCGCATTTGGTGCTGGATAGAGCGCACCCGGCGCTCTACAGTCTCGGCGTCGATCAGTTGCTTTATCGCAGTGGTCAGACTTGGCGGCTTGCGCGCGGCCAGCAAAGCTTCGGCGCAAGCCGCCATTCCATACAGCCTCAGGGCGATCAGTTGGTCTATCAAAGCTTTCATGCGACGGCCTCCCCGGCAACGCACAGCGTCTCATAGCGCTTGCAGTCCGCTTCGGGCCGCAAGGTCAGTTGCGGATAGGCGTGGCTCTCGCCCCATGGCGCGATGACCGGCTCCACCAGTTGGTTGATCAGATTGATGATGGCCGGAAGGCGCAGCGTGTTCTGCTCCACGGCCAGTTCACAGGCTATCTCGACCACCTCGATCCCGTGATCCTGGGCCAGCAGGAGCAGATCGACAAACTCCCGGTCCCCGCCTTTGCCGGCCATGTAATGCGCCCTGACCCGGTGCATCGCCTCAGGCAATTGCCAACCCACAAAGGGCGCGCCATCTCTCAGCGCGCCGGGCTTGCGGTCGAGTAGGGGCAGGTAATGCCAGGGCTCGAAATAGCTGGCGTTGCGGGTAAAGCGGCGCTTGTGCTCGGCAATCACATTCTGCCCTGACACAACCACGATCCGGTCCGCATAGGCGCGCAGAGAGACAAGCTCCCCGGCGAACCGGGAGGGGACGCTATAGCGATTGGTGGCATATTGGACCAGACAGGTAGAGCGGACACGAGCGGCCTTCTCAACATAGCCGTCAAAAGCCCGGCCCAGGGGACGCAGTTCGGCGCACTCGTCTGCGAACACGTCCGAGATCTTGCGATCCGATTGTTCGGGGTGGGCGCGATTCGCCAATTCCTCGCAGCGCAGACGCAACCAGCCGTTCAGCGCATCCAGATCGTCAAAGGCGGGCTTGGGCGCAAACAGCTGTCCCCGCAGGAACCCAACCTGGTTCTCAATCTGACCCTTCTCCCACCCCGCCGCGGGTGTGCAAGCAACCGGTTCCATCACATAGTGGTTCATCAACGCCAGAAAGCGCGGATGGAACACACGGTCCTTAGAGCGCGAAACATAGGTTACCATCGTCTTGGGGTTGTCGATGATCACCCGGCGCGGTACGCCGCCATAGAAAGACATCGCCCGTGCAAAGGCGTCCAGCACCATCTCCTGAGATTCGCTGGGATAGGCAACAACAAAGGGCTTGCGGCTATGACATAGGCGGAAGTGGGCAACCTTTACCTTCTGCTCGACACCGCCCAGGACAGCGTATTCCGTGCTCCAGTCAAACTGGAGCGCGTCACCTGCCGTAAAGTGCAACGGAATGAACGCATCCCCCGATCCGGCGCCAGAACGCTTCAGGTCGCGGACAAACCTCTGAACCGTCGAGTAGGATCCGCTATAGCCTTCCGACACAAGCTGCTCATAAAGCTTCTTGGCCGTCCGGCGCTCACGGCGCGGGCGCCCCAGGTCCTGCTCAAAGAGCGCCCGAAGCCGGCTGGCGAAGCCATCGCTAAGCTTACGCCGGACGGGTGAAACGCGCCGCTGATAGCTCGGTGGATCGCCGTCCTTCAGATACTTCTTAATCGTGTTCCGCGACAAACCAGTCTGACGAGATACAGATCGGATACTCCGACCCTCCCGTAATATCCAACGTCGGATCTTCAATACGCTTTCCATCAATACCACCTGCTCTTTCCTCCGCACTGTTCCGTGCGGATGCTAGCGTTCCAGGTGGGTCAATTCTTACCGCTCATAACCCACCAAAGTGGGTCAGTTTTGCATGCCGATTCACAGTCCTGCCAATCGATGGCGTCGACCGCGAGATCGGCGGTCGCCGGATCCTCGGCCAGGGCGCGGGCGACCTCCAGCCCATAGACGACGCCGAGCGCACCGTCGAGCCAACCGCCGGTCGGCTGCGTGTCGGAGTGGGAGCCGATCAGCAGCGCCTTGCCGGGCTTGCGCGAACGGCCGAGCACGTTGCCGACCCCGTCGATGGCGACGTCGAGCCCGGCTTCCTCGTAGCGCGCGGCGAGCCAGTGCCGGGCCTCCATGTCCTTGGCGCTGAAGGCCGGCCGCACGACGCCCGGCCATTCGCCGCCGATGGTCCGCAGGTGCTTCAAGTCCGCCAGCAGGCGCGCTCCGTCGATGTGCGGCATGGCGCTGTTCTCCCTCGTGTCTCTTCGGCCGCGAGTGTCGTCGATCCGGGGAGTGGCAACAAGAGTGCGCGGCCCTCAGCGCCGTTGCGGGTGGACGGTGTCCGGCAGGATGCCGGCGACGATGTCCGCCAGCCGTTCCGCCAACGCCGGGCGGGCATAGCCGTCGCGGTGGACCAGGCGGACGGATCGCCCGACCGTGCCGCTCCGCTCACGCCGGACGGAGATGCCGCCATCCGTGGTCCAGGCCTCGGCCAGGCTGGTCGCGGGGACCAGCGTCACCCCCTCGCCCGCGCCGACCAGCGCGAGCAGCGTCGACAGGCTGGTGTTCTGGGTCCGCGGGCCGGCCTCGTCGTCGCTGCGGATGCCATCGAGGTTGCAGGCCGCGTAGACCTGGTCGCGCAGGCAATGCCCGTCGGACAGCAACAACAGCTCGCGGGCCGCGATATCGGCGAGGTCGACATCGTCCGCCGCCGCGAGCGCATGGCCGTTCGGCAAGGCCACCCAGAACGGCTCCTCATAGAGCGGAGTTTCCAAGAGCCCGGGCCGCGCCGGCGTCGTCGCCAGGATCGCCAGGTCGAGCCGCCCTGCCGCCAGCCGGTCCTCCAGCGAGTCGGTGAAATCCTCGATCAGGTCGAGGCGGAGGTCCGGCAGATAGCGCTTCACCGCCGGCAGCAGGCGCGGCGTCAGGTAGGGCCCGATGGTCGGCGGCATGCCGAGGGCGCAGGCGCCGACCAGCGGATCGCGGTGCGCCTGGGCGACATCCGCCATCTCCTCGACCAGGCGGAGGATCGTCCGCGCGCGGTCCAGAACCTCGGCGCCGATGCCGGTCAGCCGGACCCGGCGGCGGTTGCGTTCGAAAAGCTGCACGCCGAGCCGCGCCTCCAGCTTGGCCAACTGACCGCTCAAGGCCGGCTGGCTCGCGTGACAGCGCTGTGCGGCGCGGCCGAAGTGCAGCTCCTCCGCCAGCGCGACCAGATATTCGAGATCCCGCGTGTTCATGCGGCTATTTTATCGGATTTGCCGATCAAAACCATAATTACAAACGATTTTTATTATCTATGTGCCGCCCCTATCTTCATTCCATCGACGGCGCGCGCGGAGGCGTCCCGTCACGCAAGCAGAGAGCGGGAGAGCATCATGACGCAAGGCACATGCCCGGTGACGGGCCACGGACAGAAGCAGGCGGCCGGCGGCGGCACCTCGAACCCGGAGTGGTGGCCCGATCGGCTACGGCTCGACATTCTCCACCAGCATTCCGCCCTCGGCGATCCCATGGGTGCGGATTTCGACTATGCCGCGGCCTTCGAGAGCCTGGACCTGGCGGCGGTGAAGCGGGACATCTTCGATTTGATGACCACCTCGCAGGAGTGGTGGCCGGCGGACTACGGCCACTACGGCCCCCTCTTCATTCGCATGGCCTGGCACAGCGCCGGCACCTATCGCACCGCCGATGGGCGCGGCGGCGCGGGAAGCGGCACATTGCGTTTCGCCCCCCTCAACAGCTGGCCCGACAACACCAATCTCGACAAGGCGCGCCTGCTGCTCTGGCCGGTCAAGCAGAAGTACGGCAGCTCGATCTCCTGGGCCGACCTGATGATCCTCGCCGGCAACTGCGCGCTGGAATCGATGGGCTTCGAGACCTTCGGCTTCGCCGGCGGGCGCGAGGACGTCTGGGCGCCGGAAGCCGACATCTACTGGGGCCGGGAGACCGAATGGCTGGGCGATGCCCGCTATGAGGGCGAGCGGGACCTCGAGGCGCCGTTGGCCGCCGTGCAGATGGGCCTGATCTACGTCAATCCGGAAGGCCCGAACGGCAATCCCGATCCCCTCGCCTCGGCCCGCGACATTCGCGACACCTTCGCCCGCATGGCGATGGACGACGAGGAGACGGTGGCGCTGATCGCCGGCGGCCATACCTTCGGCAAGTGCCACGGCGCCGGCGACGCCGCCCTGGTCGGCCCGGAACCCGAGGGCGCGCCGATTCAAGACCAGGGTCTCGGCTGGAAGAGCGGTTTCGCCACCGGCAAGGGCGTCGACACCATCACCAGCGGCATCGAAGGCGCCTGGACGACCGATCCGATCCGCTGGGACAACGGCTACTTCGACGTCCTGTTCGGCCATGAGTGGGAGCTGGTGAAAAGCCCCGCGGGCGCGCAGCAATGGGCGCCCCGCGAGGGTGCCGGCGCCGACAGCGTGCCGGACGCCCATGATCCCGCCGCGCGGCACGCACCGATCATGACCACCGCCGACCTGGCCCTGCGGATGGACCCGATCTACGAGCCGATCTCCCGGCGCTTCCACGAGAACCCGGAGCAGTTCGCCGACGCCTTCGCCCGGGCCTGGTTCAAGCTGACCCACCGCGACATGGGCCCGCGCGCCCGCCACCTCGGCCCCGAGGTGCCGGCGGAGGAGTTCGTCTGGCAGGACCCGATTCCGCCGCTCGACCACACGCCGATCGACGACGCGGACGTCACCGCGCTGAAGGCCGAGATCCTCGATGCCGGCCTCGACGTCGCGGCCCTGGTCGCGACGGCCTGGGCCTCCGCCTCGACCTACCGGGGCTCGGACAAACGCGGCGGGGCGAACGGCGCGCGCCTGCGCCTGGCACCGCAGAAGGACTGGGAGGTCAACCAACCCGACCAGCTGGCGGACGTGCTGGCGCGGCTGGAGGCGATCGCCCAACGGTTCAACGCGGGCGCGTCCGACGGCAAGCGGGTCTCCCTCGCCGATCTCATCGTGCTCGCCGGCGGGGCCGCCATCGAGCGGGCGGCGCAAGCGGCCGGCCATGCGGTCGCGGTACCCTTCACGCCCGGACGGATGGACGCGCGGGCCGAGGAGACGGACGTCGAGTCCTTCGCCGTGCTCGAACCGGCGGCGGACGGTTTCCGCAACTACCAGAAGGCCCGCTATACCGTCACGGCGGAGGCGCTGTTGCTCGACCGGGCGCAACTGCTGACCCTGACGGCGCCGGAGATGACGGTGCTGATCGGCGGCCTCAGGGTCCTCGGCGCCAATCACGACGGCGCTTCGCACGGCGTCTTCACCGCGCGGCCGGGACAGCTCAGCAACGACTTCTTCCGCAACCTGCTCGACATGGGCGTCACCTGGGCGCCGATGAGCGAGGACACGGGGCTGTTCGAAGGCCGGGACCGCGCGAGCGGCGAGGTGAAGTGGACCGGCACCCGTGTCGATCTGATCTTCGGCTCGAACTCCGAGCTTCGCGCACTGGCCGAGGTCTACGGCGCGGCGGACGGCGAGGCGCGCTTCGTACAGGATTTCGTCGCCGCCTGGGCCAAGGTGATGAACCTGGATCGCTTCGATCTCGCCTGATCGCCGACCGGGTCCGGGGGTGGAGCATTTTGGCCCACCCCCGGCGTTCCGCGCCACAAAGGTTGACATCCGCCCCCCGGGGCCGCTTATTTACCGGTTCCCGTAGGCTTTGCGGCGCCCCCAGGCGCCGCATTTTTGATTGGAGCGAAGAGATGGTTTCACCAGCCGTGATGCCGACATATGCCCGGGTGGACGTTGCGTTCACCAAGGGCGAGGGCGCCTACCTCTGGGACGACCAGGGTCGACGCTATCTCGATTTCGCCACCGGGATCGCCGTGGTCTGTCTCGGCCACAGCCATCCGCACCTGGTCGCCGAGGTCCAGCGCCAGGCCGGTGAGCTGATGCACGTCTCCAATCTCTACCGAATCCCGGGCCAGGAACGCCTGGCCGAACGGCTGTGCGAGAACAGCTTCGCGGACGTCGTGTTCTTCGGCAATTCCGGCGCCGAGGCGAACGAATGCGCCATCAAGATGGCCCGGAAGTATCATCACGTGAACGGCCATCCCGAGCGCTATCGCGTGATCACCTTCGAGAACGCCTTCCACGGCCGCACGCTCGCCACCATGGCGGCGACCGGCCAGGCGAAGATCCTCGACGGCTTCGGCCCCAAGGTCGAGGGCTTCGACCATGTCCCCTTCGACGACCTGGACGCGGTCCGCGCCGCGGTCACCAACGAGACGGCGGCGATCCTGGTCGAGCCGGTGCAGGGCGAGGGCGGCATCAACATCCTGCCCGACGGCATGCTGGAGGGCCTGCGCGCGATCTGCGACGAGCATGGCCTGCTGCTGATCCTGGACGAGGTGCAAAGCGGCATGGGCCGGACCGGCAAGCTGCTGGCGCATGAATGGACCGGGGCCAAGCCGGACATCGTCACGCTGGCCAAAGCGCTCGGCGGCGGCATGCCGATCGGCGCCTGCATGGCAACCAGCGAGGCGGCCAAGGGCATGGTCGCGGGCAGCCACGGCTCGACCTACGGCGGCAATCCGATGGTCGTCGCCGCCGGCAACGCCGTGCTCGACGTGTTGCTGGAGGAAGGCTTCATGGAACGCGTGCAGGAGCTCGGCTCGAAGCTCACCGCGCGGCTGGAGGAGCTGCGCCAGCGCAACGACAGCATCATCGAGGATATCCGCTCGCAGGGCCTGTTCATCGGCTTCAAGACCAAGCCCACCAACATGGACGTGGTCAACGCCCTGCGCGACGAAGGTGTGCTGACGGTGCCGGCGGGCGACAATGTCGTGCGTTTCCTGCCGCCGCTCACCATCGACGAGAGCCATATCGACGAGGTGATCGGCGCCCTGGAGCGGGTCTGCGAGAAGCTCGCGTCATGAGCGAGATCCGTCACTTCGTCGACATCGAGGCGCTGTCGGGCGACACCTTGCGCGACATCCTCGACGAGGCGAAGGCCCGCAAGTCCGCCCGCGGCGAGCGGGGCAAGGCGGCGGTGGACGACAGCCGGCCCATGGAGGGCCGGCTGCTCGCCATGGTGTTCGACAAGCCCTCGACCCGCACGCGGATCAGCTTCGACGTGGCGATGCGCCAGTTGGGCGGGCAGACGCTGGTGGCCAACGCCGCCGACATGCAGCTCGGCCGAGGCGAGAGCGTGGCGGACACCGCCCGCGTGCTCTCGCGCTATGTCGATATCATCATGATCCGCACCCACGCGCCGGAAATCCTGGACGAGATGATCGCCAACGCCACCGTGCCGGTGATCAACGGCCTGACCGACGCCACCCATCCCTGCCAGCTGATGGCCGATGTCATGACCTACGAGGAGCATCGCGGCACCATCGCCGGCAAGACGGTGACCTGGGCGGGCGATGGCAACAACGTCGCCGACACCTGGATCCAGGGCGCGGCGCGCTTCGGCTATGCCCTGCGCCTGGCGACGCCGGAGGAACTGCGGCCCGCCACCGAGGTGCTGGCCCGCGCCCGGGACGCCGGCGCCGACGTCACGGTGACCGGCGACCTGGAGACGGCGCTGAACGACACCGACTGCGTCGTCACCGATACCTGGGTCTCGATGCACGACGGCGACAGCACCGACCGCCACAACCTGCTGGCGCCCTATCAGATCAACGAGCGAACCATGGCGCTGGCGCGCGACGACGCGGTCTTCATGCACTGCCTGCCGGCGCACCGGGGCGAGGAGGTGACCGCCGAGGTCATCGACGGTCCCCGCTCCGTGGTCTGGGACCAGGCGGAAAACCGGCTGCACGCGCAGAAGGGCATCCTCTCCTGGTGTCTCGGTTAGAGGTTCGGCCATGCGCGACGACGATCTGATCCGCCCCTTCCAGGTGGAGGCGGCCGGCGTGCGCGGCCGGCTGATCCGTCTCGGCCCGACGGTGGACGAGATCGTCCGCCGCCACGCCTATCCGCCGCCAATCGCCCGCCTGCTGGGCGAGGGTATCGCGCTCGCCGCGATCCTCGCCGGCGCGCTGAAGTACGACGGCGTCTTCTCGCTGCAGGCCAAGGGCGACGGCATCGTCCGCATGCTGGTGGTCGACTGCACCAGCGAGGGCCGGCTGCGCGGCTATGCGCAGTTCGACACCGAGGCGCTCGATCGTCTGATCGCCGGGACCGACGGTGAGCGCTTCACGGTGCCGCGCCTGATGGGCGGCGGCTACCTCGCCTTCACCGTCGACCAGGGCGACGACACGGAACGCTACCAGGGCATCGTGCCCCTGGAGGGCGCCACGCTCGCCGAATGCGCCCACAAATACTTTCGCGATTCCGAACAGGTGCAGACCGCGATCCACATCGCCATGGCCGACGTGGGCGAGGCCTGGCGGGCCGGCGCCATCATGGTGCAACGCCTGCCGGAGGGCGATCCGGCGATGATGGCGCGCGGGGCGGAACCGGACCGTTCCGTTTCGGAGGAGGACTGGCGGCGTACCGTCACCTTGATGGCGACGGTGGGCGAGGCGGAACTGACCGATCCCGACCTCGGCCCGGACGAGTTGCTCTACCGGCTCTATCACGAGGACGGCGTGCGCGTGTTCGACACCCAGCCGCTGGCCTTCGGCTGCCGCTGCAGCCGCGAGCGGGCGGAACGCGTGCTGGAGGCGCTGTCGGCCGAGGCGATCGAGGATCTGACCGTCGACGGCCGCCTCGACGTCACCTGCGAGTTCTGCAGTTCCCGCTACGATTTCGACGGCGCGGCCTTCGGCCATGGCTGAGGGGCGGGCCATGGCTGAGGAGCGGACACCCGAAACATCGCCTGCCCCGAAGGGCGTCAGGGGCTGGCTCGCCTGGTGGTTCATGCGCCTTCAGGCCGGCACGCGGCCCTGCATGAGCTGGCAGATCGAGCCGGAACGCCGCGCCGAGATCGAAGCGGACGGCGACGATCTGAAGTCCGGTTAACCCGAGGCCGCCTCCAGGTCCGAGAGCGCGCCGTCGACGATGTCGACGATCTGGTCGACCTCGTCCGCGGTGATGCACAGCGGCGGGCAAAGGTTGAGGATCGTGCCCGCGCGGGTCAGCAGGCCGCGGTTGCGCAAACCGTCGGAAAGCGCCTTCAGCTCCGGACCCTTCTCGTCGAACTTCTCGCGGGTATCCCGGTCCCGGACCACTTCCAGGCCGGCGATGAGGCCGAGGCCGCGGACGTCGCCGACGTTCGGATGCTTGGCACGCAGGTCCTCCAGCCCGGCCAGCAGGCGGGCGCCCATGCGTTCGGCGTTGCCGACCAAATCCTCGCGCTCGATGATGTCGAGATTGGCCAGCGCCGCGGCGGCGGCGACCGGATGCCCGCCGTAGGTCAGCAGGTGCGAAAGCGTGTTCTCGTCGGCAAAGGCCTCGACCACATGCGGCCGGCACATGACGCCGCCCATCGGCACATAGCCGCTGGTCAGCCCCTTGGCCATGGTCAGCAGGTCGCCGGCGACGCCGAAATGCTCACTCGCAAACATCCGCCCGGTGCGCCCGAAGCCGTTGATGACCTCGTCCGTGATCAGCAGCACGCCGTGCGTATCGCAGATCTCACGCAGGCGCGGCCAGTAGCCTTCCGGCGGCACCACGATGCCGTTGGAGGCGCTGATCGGCTCGGCGATCACCGCGGCCACCGTCTCCGGATTTTCGTAAGCGATCATCTGCCCGATCTGGTCGGCACAGAGCAGATCGCAGGCCGGAAAGGTGGCGCGGAAGTCGCAGCGATAGCAGGACGGCGGCGAGGCATGCAGCACGCCCGGCATGAACGGGCTGTGGTAGGGATCGCTGGTCGGTCGGGTGCCGGACACGCTCATCGCGGCATAGGTGCCGCCGTGGTAGGAGCCGCGCCTGCCGATGATCTTCTGCCGCTTCGGCTGGCCGCGGTGATAGTGGTACTGGCGGGCGATCTTGATCGCGCTTTCGATCGCTTCCGAGCCGCCGGAGCAGAAGAAGGCCGTGTTCTGGTCGCCGGGCGCCAGGGCGGCCAATTGAATGGCCGGGATGGTCGTCGCCGCGGTCGAGCTGGCATAGGCGAGCGACGAGGCCTGCCGGCCGATCGCCTCGCCGATTTCGGCCCGGCCATGGCCGACGTTCACCAGCCAGAGCCCGGCGAGGGCGTCGATGTAGCGATTGCCGTCGACGTCGGTGACCCAGATGCCGTCGCCCTCGACGAGGATCTTCTTGGCCGCGTCGTGTGCCAACGCGCCATAAGGGGCGGAATGCATGAAGACGTGCTCGGCGCCCGACTTCTTCAGCGCATCCTGGTTCGAAAGGGCATCGTTCATGGCCTGCGGGCTCCCGGTTTCATCGCTCGGCGAAGCCTAGCGGAATTCGTGGCCGCCCGCGCGGATTGATTCTGTACGGCGCCTGGGGAAGAGTCGGCAGAGATCACGACGATAGCCCGGAAGGAGAAGCCCCATGCCCGGACCGCTGGAAGGTATCCGCGTCCTCGAACTCATCCGCGTCGGCCCCGGCGCCTATTGCTCCATGATGCTCGCCGACATGGGCGCGGAGGTCCTGAAGCTGGAAACGCCGCCGGGCGGCATTCATCCGGGCTCCGGCGCCTCGCCCGGGCCGGACCAGGCCCGGCGCCTCGCCACCAGCTATACCAACCGCAACAAGAAGAGCCTGACCCTCAACCTGAAGAGCGAGGAAGACCAGGCGGTCCTGCACAAGCTGGTGGCCGACTACGACGTCCTCGTCGAAGGCTTTCGCCCGGGCGTCATGGCCAGGCTCGGCGGCGACTACGAGACCCTGTCGAAGATCAATCCCCGGCTGGTCTATTGCTCGCTCTCCGGCTTCGGCCAGGACGGGCCCTACAAGAGCTTCCCGGCGCACGACCTCAACTACCTCTCGCTCGCCGGCGCCTTGAACCTGTTCGGCGAACCCGGGCGACGCCCGGCGATCCCGCTCAACCTGGTGGCCGACTTCGCCGGCGCCTCCATGCACGGGGCGCTCGGCATCATGTTCGCCCTCTTCGCCCGCGAGCGCACCGGCAAGGGCCAGCATGTCGACGTTTCCTATCTCGACACCACCGTCGCCCTGATGGCGGCGACGCCGAACGTGCGCGACTATCTGGCCGACGGCATCGTGCCGGAACGCGGCAAGGGCGTCTTCGCCGGCAATCACGCCTACTACGGCTCCTACGAAACCAAGGACGACAAGCTGATCACCATCGCCTGCACCGAGCCCTGGCTGTGGGGCAACTTCTGCGACGCGGTCGGCAAGCCGCACCTGAAGGCCTGCGCGATGAAGGACGGCGAGTTCGCCGACTTCGCCGGCCCGGCCCACGAGGAGGCCCGGGCGGAACTGGAGCCGATGTTCCGCACCAAGACCCGCGCCGAATGGTTCGACATGCTGACCAAGGCCGACGTCTGCGTCGGCATGGTCTACGACGTGCCCGAGGTGTTCGACGATCCCCACGTCAAGGCCCGGCAAATGTCGCTGGAGCTGGAGCATCCCGTCGCCGGCAAGGTGACCCAGGCGGGCGTGCCGATCAAACTGTCCGAGACGCCGGGCGGCATTCGCGACTTCGCCCCCTCGATCGGTGCCCACACGGACGAGGTGTTGGCGCAGGCCGGCTTCGGCGCCGACGACATCGCCGCCCTCAGGGAACGCAAGGTCGTCTGATGGCACCTGCCGCCGGGCCGGACTATTCCGGGCTCACCGTCTATCAGAACGGCGAATTCGTCGCCTGGGACGAGGCCCGCGTGCATGTGTTCGAACCCCTGGTCAAATACGGCGCCGGCGCCTTCGAGGGCGCGCGCGGCTACTGGAACGCGGAGGCGGGGCAACTCAACCTCTTTCGCCTGGACGCGCACATGGCCAGGCTGGAGCTGACACAGCGGATCATGGGCTTTGCCGAAATCGTGTCGGGCGAGGCGATGGCGGAGGCCACCCTCGAGCTGATGCGCCGCAACGGCTTCCGCGAGGCGGTGCATGTCCGCCAGATGGCCTATGTCTCGGGCTGGGGCGGTTCCGGCGCGACCGGGCCGATCGGCACCTCCATCGTCGCCGTCCCGCGGGGCTCGTCCCCGCTGGTCGAGCGCGGCTGCCGGGCGCAGATCTCGTCCTGGCGGCGGATCGCCGATGCCGCGATGCCGGCCCGCGCGAAGTCGACGGCGAACTACGGCAACGCCCGTCTCGCCAGCGTGCAGGCGGCGCGCGACGGCTACGAGGCCTCCCTCATGCTGACCGGGCACGGCAAGGTTTCCGAGGGCGAGGGCATGTGCGTCTTTCTGCTGCGCGACGGCATCGCCATCACCCCCTCCGTCACCAGCGACATCCTCGAAAGCATCACCCGCGACGCGGTGATCCACCTCCTGCGCGAGGATCTCGATATCGAGGTGGTCGAGCGCGAGGTCGACCGCAGCGAGTTTCACGCCGCCACGGAAGTCTTCTTCTGCGGTACCGCCTGGGAGGTGACGCCGGTGAATTCGATCGACGGCGCCCCGATCGGCGCCGGGGTACCCGGCCCGCTCACCCGCCGCCTGCAAGCCGCATTCTTCGACCTCGTCCATGGCCGGACACCGGACCGGCGCGGTTGGTTGACGCCGGTCTGAGGGATCAGATCGCCAGATCCCTGGTGTTGTAGTCGCGGATCACCCGGTCCCAGGTCTCGTCGTTGAAGGCGAACTCCGCCTCCCGGCCGGCGAAGGGCTGGTAGGCGAAGGACGTCTCGTCCGGCCGGTCTAGCCGCCGCGCGTCGATCGCCACGGCAATGACGGCCGAGCGTTCCTCGATGCGGGTTTCGTCGTAGACCTGATCGGCACTCATCTTCAGGGCGCCACGCTGGCCGAGCACGGAGGCGCGGCGGTGAAAGCCGAAGGTGAGGGAGATCCGAATGTCCGGCGAGGTGTTGGCGAAGGAGCCATGCAGCATCTGCCGGTTGACGATGGTGACGTCGCCCGGCGCGCAGATCAGCGGCACCGCGTCCGGCAGCCGGTCGCTGCCGCCGTTGGCCGCCACCTTGGCCTTGATGTCGACCCGGCCGCCCTTGTGCGTCGCCGGCACCACCCACAGACAGTTCGCCGCCGTCGTCTCATAGAGCTGGACCTGGAAATTGAAGCCGTGGATGCCCTCGTCCCAGGCTGGATTGTCCCAATGGGTCACGCCGTCCTGGTGCCAGGCGACGGAACCGCCGAGGCCGGGCTGCTTGACGAAGATGGCATCGTTGTAGGGCACGAAATCCGGCCCGTTGATCGCCTGCGCCACCGCCAGCAGCTTCGGATGGCCATAGACCCGCAGGCCCGAGGGCATCGACTGGCACATGCCGTACATCAGATAGACCACGTCCTCCGGCGCGTCGCCGTCCGGCACCGGCTCGGTCATGCGGCTCGGATGCCGGCCGTTCAACAGCTCCGTCCCACCCCAGGGATCGGAAAGCGGCTTGATGAAGGTGTAGGTTTCCCGGGCCTGATCGCGGCCGAGCGCGGGCCGTCCCTTGGCATCGAGTTCGGCGCCCGGGCGGACCGGCGCACGTTCCAGCATCTCGTTGGCATCACGGCGCAGCGCCGCCACCTCCGCCGCATCGACGACGCCTTCGAAGACGTAGTAGCCGTGGCGCCAATAGGCCGCCCGGATGTCGGGATGCAGATCACCCGAGGCATCGAAGCGGATCGGCCCCTTGTTGCCGATCGCCTCGGCCCTGGCCATGCCGGCCTCGAGATAGGCGGCCATGTCCTTCGCATGTTCGTCGCGGCTCAGCGCCGGTGCCGTTGCGGCTTGCAGGCTCATGATGGAAGTCTCCCAGGATATAGCTCTCGGCGAATTTACCACCCCTGGGCGACGGGCGGCAAACCCGCCTCAGGCCGTCCGCGCGATCGGCGCCGCACGGGCCTGCAACGCGTCGCGCACTTCGGCGGCCAGGTCCTCCAGCTCGAACGGTTTGGTGAGCAGGCGCATGCCCGGCTCCACCCGACCATGGCGATCCAGCGCCCCCTCCGGATAGCCGGACATGAACAGCGCGCACGCCTGCGGGTGGGTAACCCGGATCTTCCGTACGAGGTCCGGGCCGTTAACGCCACCCGGCAGCACGACGTCGCTCAAGACCAGGTCCAGATCGTCGATGTCCGCGAGACGGCCCAGCGCCTGCGCGCCGTCACCCGCTTCCGCCACCTCGTAGCCGAGGCCGGTGAGCATCGAAGCGACCAGGCGCCGCAAGTCGTCGTCGTCCTCGACCACCAGGACGGTTCGGCCGGCCCCTCCGTCGGTCTTCACCGTCGTCCGCGCCTCGCTCGCCGTGCCGCCGAAATGGCCGCGCGGCAGGAGCATGGTAAAGCGCGTGCCCTGGCCGACCTCGCTCTCGACCGACAGGGTGCCGCCCGACTGTTCGATGAACCCATAGACCATGGAGAGGCCGAGACCACTGCCCTCGCCGACCGGCTTCGTCGTGAAGAAGGGCTCGAAAATTCTTTCACACAGGTCGGCCGGTATGCCCGTGCCCTCGTCGCTGACCGAGATCTCGACCATATCCGTCGCGCCGGCGAGGTTGCCCGCCGCAATCACCAGCCGCCCCCCCGACCCCATGGCGTCGCGGGCATTGTTGGCGAGATTTATCAGCGCCTGTTCCAGCTGCGCCGGATCGATCTCCACCGGCCACAAGTCCTCCGGCAAACGGCATTCGATCTCGATGTCCTCGCCAAGACTGCGGGCGAGAAGCTCGTGCAGCTGGCCTATCAGCTCGCCGATATCGGTCGTCCGCACGTCGAGGGTCTGATTTCGTGAAAACGCCAGCAGACGGTGCGTGAGCGAGGCGCCACGCCGCACCGCGCGGAGCGCCGGCGCAATCAGGCCGTACCGCGGGTCAGCTTGGTCGAGCTGGCGCTCCAACAGGCCGAGGTTGCCCTGAATGACGGCCAGGAGGTTATTGAAATCGTGCGCGATCCCGCCCGTCAGCTGGCCCACCGCCTCCATCTTCTGCGCCTGGCGCAGCTGCGCCTCGTTGGCCCGTGCCTGGCTGATGTCGCTGTAGGTGCTGACGATCCCGCCGTCCGGCAACGGATTGCCCATGATCTCGATCACCCGGCCGTCGGGACGGATCCTCTCGAAGTGATGTGCCCCGTGTCGTCGGGCGATGGCCAAGCGTTCCGCGATCAGCTCCTCGACGTCGCCCTCGCCGTATTCGCCCCGTGCCGCGTTGAAGCGGTAGATATCGACAAGCGACGTCCCCGGCTTGGTCAATTCGGCCGGCAAGTCGAGAATATCGACCGCCGCCTCGTTATAGGCGGTGAGGCGGAGGTCGCCATCGAAGGCGGTCAGTCCCTGGCTGATGTTGTCGAGCACGCTTTGCAACAGGGCGCGCTGCGCCGAGAGGTCTTCGGCCAGTCGTTTCTGTTCCGTGATGTCGACGCCGATGGTGACGACGCCACCGTCCTCGGTTCGCACCTCGTGCAGCAAGTGCCAACGATCGTCCGGCAGATGCATCTCGAAGGGGGCGCCGGGGGCCGCGTGGCGGGCGAGACGGCGCGCCAACCAGTCGTCCTCATTGCCGATCGCCTCGGCGACAAGGCCATATCTAACACGAGTTTCAATATATTCTTTAAACGATACACCCGGAACCAAAAGGTGCGGCAACTGGGCATTCAGCTCCTGGAACTGCTGATTGCAGACCACCAATCGGTCGTCCCTGTCCCAAAGTACGAAGACCTCGGAAAGCGAATTGATCGCGCGCAGCAGCATATCCTGCGCGGGACCTGCCGCCTCCGTCCCGCGCCTGTCGCTGCGCGCGCGCCACCAGGCGCCGACGGGCAGGCCCACCGCGAGGCCCAACCCCAGCAACAGAAACGCACTCGCGATACCGATCTCCAACCCTCGGCCCCCACACCGATGCAAACGAACAGAGCAACTGAAGGTTGCCCTTTAGTGTCTTAACGTCACGTTAACGACAAATGGTCCGGGCCGGCAGCGATACCTCGGTCGTCGCCTGGGCAATGACCGTCTCGCCGCGAAGCAGGCGTTGGTTCAGGCTGAGAACTTCGCGCGTTTCTTCCGCCCGGCGTTCCGTCACCTCGCCCCGGGCGACGAGCGTGTCGCCGGCGAAGGCCATGTTTCGCATGCGAAATTCCAGGCGACGGACGAAGGCTTTTGGACCGAACTCGTCCATCGCCTGCTTGGCGAAGAGGGCACCGTAAATCTGGCCGTCGATGATCGGCGCGTCCAGGCCCATTTCGGACGCGAAGGCCTGGTCGTAATGCAGGCGGTGCCAATCCCAGGTGGCGGCGCCATAGAGCACCAGATCAGACGCGGAAAAGTGCCGTTCGAGCGGCGACAACGCATCGCCGGGGCCCTGCGCGCTCATTCGCCGGCCTCCAGCGGCTGATAGACCAGCATCTCCCGGTTCACGGCGAGCAGGTCGCCCGCGCCGTCGCGGTGGCGGGCGACCGAGGTGACGAACAGCAGGCTGCCCCCCTTCGAGGAGGTCCGCTCGACGATATCCTCCAGCGTCCAGGTGACGGAGATCCGATCGCTCGGCAGGACCGGACGGGTGAATTCGTAGGCGTTGCCGGCGCGAATCATCCGGCAGCCGGTGACCGGCAGATCCCAATGGTGCCCAGCGTAGCCGTTTTCGTCCGGTGCGCGGTCGGCGTACTGGCAGGTTTCGACCACCAGGGTCGGCGGTGCGACCAGGCTTTCATAGCCCTGTTCGCGGGCGAAGGCGTCGTCGCGATAGAGCGGGTTGTCGTCGCCGAGCGCCCGCGCGAAATAGCGGATCGAGGCGCGCCCGATTTCCTCGACCGCGGGGTAATGCACCTCGCGCCCGATCCAGGCCTTCACCGCCGCGCTCAACAAGGCCATGGGCGCCTACCAGAGCACGGCATGCGGATCGACTTCGATCATCATCTCCGGCCGCAACAGAGAATCGCAGATGATGCCGGTCGAAGACGGATAAGGCTCGCGCAGCAGCTTGGCGCGGACCGCCGCCACCTCCCGGTAGCGGGGCAGGGCCGACGGCGTCACATACTCGATGGTCTTGGCGAGATGTTCCGCCCGCCCGCCGGCGGCCTCCACGACGCGCAGGATATTGGCGTAGGTGTATTCCGCCTGCGCGACCACGTCGCCGTCGAACAGCATGCGCTCGCTTGCCGGATCCAGGGCCGCCTGGCCGGAGAGGAACAGCAGCTTGCCGGCCTTGACGCCGGGGCTGTAGGTCAGCTTGGCATAGCGGTCCCAGCCGGGATTGACGGCGATGGGCGCATCACGGCTGGCGATGAAGTCGTACTGGATCAACGCGTCGCGATGCAGCAGGCGCGGCATCAGGATGCCGGCCGAGGCGGGGTAGACCGGCCCCAGATGGGCCTTGCGCACCGCACCGGTATAGCGGTACTCGGCCAATCCCTCCGGTGTCAGATAGTCGAGCGTCTTCACCACGTTGCGAAAGCCGATGCCGAGCGCACTCAGCATGCGCGACGCCTTTTCGAAGATCACCTCGGTCTGCGCCACGATGTCGCCCTGGCCGATGATGTTGCCGGCCGCGTCCGTCGCCTGCACCGTCGGCAGATAGACGACGCCCGCACTTTCCCGCGCGCCCGGAAGGCCGGTGGAAAAACGCGTCTCCTCGCCGACCGGACCGACGGTCGCCTCCAGCTCGATCTCCGCGTCGGGGCGCAGCAGCGCCTTCACCGGCACCGTGTTCACCGCCGGGCGGTGCGCACCGAAGACCTCCGCGCGGACACCCGCCGCCTGCTCGTAGCGTTCAATTGCATCCGTGCGGACGTATTCCACCATCCGAACGATATCGCCGTGGGTCTTGCCGGCCCCCTCCAGGATGGCGCCGATCTTGGCGTAAGCGGTCCGCGTCTGCGCCGCCAGGTCGCCGCGGATGACCATCCGCTTGCTCTCAGGATCGAACTCGGATGCCGTATGGCCGGAGACATAGACGTTGTCGCCCGTGGCGACGGCGAGGGAGAAGGAATAGCGGGAATAATCGAACCAGGGGAAATGCTTCGGATATATCGCGCGTGCGCTCAAGGGCTTGGCCTCCGCTGGGGGATCGGGTTCGACTGTCGGCGCGGCACGGTATCGGCCCGTCTCGTCGGGCGTCAAGATGGCGGCCCTGAGTTCGCGCTTGAGGATCTTGCCGGCGGCGTTCTTCGGCAGGGCCTCGGTGAAGACGAACTCGCGCGGGACCTTGTAACCCGAGAGCTCGCCCCGGCAGAGCGTCTCGAGCGCCGCGCCGTCCGCCCTCGCGCCAGACCTGAGCACGACGTGGGCGCGCAGCCGCTCGCCCCAGGCCTCGTCGGGCACGCCGACGACGGCGACCTCGACCACGTCGGCGTGGCGGTAGAGCACTTCCTCGATCTGGCGGGGATAGATGTTGATGCCGCCGGAAACCACCATGTCGCCCTTGCGGTCGACGATGTGGATGTAGCCCTCCTCGTCCCGGGTGGCGAGGTCGCCGGCGCTGAACCAGCCGTCGCGAAGCGGCAGCGCCACGGCCCGCCCATCCTGCCAATAGCCGTTGCAGATGAAGGGGGAGTTCGTATAGAGCTCGCCGACCTCGCGGGGGGCGACCTCGCGCCCCGCCTCGTCCAGCAGACGCACCCGGCAGTCGGGAAAGGCGAGGCCGACGCTGCCCTGCTTGCGCAATTGGTCGACCGGCCGGATGTTGCAGGCGATGCCGATCTCGGTCGAGCCGTAGGTCTCGTGCAGCAACCCCTCGCCCCATTGGCCGATGATCCGCGATTTCATCCGCTGCGGCAGGGCGGCGGCGTTGGAGATCAGGCTCTTCAGCGCCACCTCGCGGTTGGCGGCCAGGAGCGCCGTATCGAGGGCGAAAATCTGGTGCAGGTGCGTCGGCACCATGAAGACGCCGGTAAAGCCGCCCTCGGCGAGGCGGGCGACGACGTCCGCGGCATCGAACTCGGCCACCAGCTCCGTCGTGCCGCCGAAGAAAATCGGTGCCAGCGCGAAGGCGAGGCCGGCGCCGTGCGCGAAGGGGGCGATGGCGAGGAAGGAATCCTCCGGCCCGAAACAGCCATACTCGACAGCCATGGCATGGAACAAAAGGGCGCGCGCGCGATGCGGCAGCAGCACCCCTTTGGGCTTGCCGGTGGTGCCGGAGGTGAAGGGGATGGAAAAGACGTCCCACTCGCCGGCGATCGGCGCATAGGGCGCGGTGTCGGCGGTGGACAGAAGCGTTTCATAGTCCGGCCCGAAGACGACGAGGCGGGGCGGCGGCCCGGTGAAGCGGGCGGCGCGGGCCGCGTCCAGGCAATCGGGATGGACGAACAGCACGCGAATACAGGCGTCGTCGACGATTCCGCCCAGTTCGCCGGCCCCCAAGCGGTGGGACAGCGTCGCCACCGGCATCCCCGCATCGGGCAGCGCCAGGGCGACCTCCAGGTATTCGATGCAGTTGGGGGCATAGACGCCGGCATGGTCCCCCGGCGCCAGTCCGAGCTGGGCGCCCACCGCGTGCGCCAATCGATCGACCCTGGCGACCAGCTCGGTGTAGTCGCGCGTCTGCCCGCCGTGGCGCAGCGCTACCCGCTTCGGATAGCTGAGGGCGGAGGCCCGAACCCCGCTCGACACGGTGAGGGGCCGATAGGTATCGGGCACGCGCAGCGCAATCGTCTTCGGCTCGTCGCTCATCCTATCCGTTTCCTCAAGCCCCCAGGCCCGGCGGAGGATAGTCGAAGCCGCACCTACGGGGCTACACTCGCCAGCGGCATAATGGGGGTTCGGGGCGATGGGCGAGGACGACCTGCTTCACGCTCTGCGCGCCTGCCTGGGCGACGACCGCGTCGACGATGGAGCCGAGGTCGTCGCCGACCATGCCGTCGACATCGCCGGTGGCGACGGCGCGGGCGCGTTGGCCGTGGTGCGGCCCGGCGACCTCGACACGCTGGCCCGGGCGGTCGCCGTCACGACGTCGCACGGCCACCCGGTCGTGCCGCGCGGCGGCGGTCACTCCTATACCGGCGGCGTGGTGCCCGCCCGCGCGGAAAGCGTGGTCTTCGACCTCACCGCCATGGACCGCGTCGTCGAGATCGATCCGGTGAACCGCTGGGTCCGGGTCGAGGCGGGTTGCACCTGGGCGGCGCTGTTCGAGGCCATGGCACCGCACGGCCTGCGCGTGCCGTTCTTCGGCCCGCTCTCCGGCTACCGGGCGACGATCGGTGGTGCGCTCTCGCAGCGGGCCGCCTTCTTCGGCTCCGCCCGGCATGGCTTCTCCGACGCCAGCGTCCTCGGCCTCACGGTCGTGTTGGCGAACGGCGAGGTGCTGCGGACCGGCCAGGGCGACGCCGGCCGGCCCCACCCGGCGGTGAGCGGGCCCGACGCCACCGGCCTGTTCCTCGGCGATTGCGGCGCCTTCGGCCTGAAGGCGGAGGCCTGCCTGCGCCTCGTTCCGGTGCCGCCGGCCTGCGTCTTCGCCTCCTTCGACTTCGCGACGATGGCGGAGCTGTTGGCCGTCCAGGTCCGGCTCACCGGGCAGCCGGGACTCGCGGAATGTTTCGGCTTCGATCCCGCGGCCCATGCCAACCTCGCCCGTGCCGGCTTCGGCGTCATGGAGGGGGCGGAGATCGTCGCCGAGGTGGCGCGCCGGCCGGCCGGCCTCGCCGCCGCCGCCCGCCTGCTGCGCCGAGGCCGTGCCGACGTCGCCGAACTCTCCCACTCCCTGCATCTGGTGGTGGAAGGCGACGACGAGGCGACGGCGCTCGCCCGCCTGGCGCGGGCGGGTGAGATCGCGCTTCTGGCCGGCGGCCGCGCCGTTCCGGATGTGATTCCCCGGGTCACCCGCGCGCGGCCCTTTCGTCCGATCAAAGCCCTGTTGGGCCCGGCGGGGGAGCGCTGGCTGCCCGTGCACGGGGTCTTCCGTCTCGGCGATGCCGACGCTGGGGCGACGGCGGTCGCCGA
This sequence comes from uncultured Alphaproteobacteria bacterium, assembly GCA_951812805.1. Classification (GTDB taxonomy): domain Bacteria; phylum Pseudomonadota; class Alphaproteobacteria; genus JASLMY01. The sequence goes on from CATOSZ010000009.1 coordinate 349,020, forward strand.
GACGCTCGCCCGGCACGGCGGCGAGATGGCCCGGCATGCGATCCGCGTCTCCACCCTCACGGTTACCAGCGGCGACGCGCTGATCCTGGAGCCGCAACTGTTCTGGCCCGATGCCCTGAACCGCTTTCACCGGCGCCATGCGACCGCGGACCAGGTCCGCGACCATGGCGCGGCCCCGGCCCGGCCCGAGGCGCGTGCGGCCGCCCATGCCCTGCGCGCCGAGCTTGGCGCGGCGATGCGCCGGGCGGGAGCGGAGCATTTGCAGCTCGGCCGCTACTATCCCTATGAGGAACGCTTGGCGCCGGAGATGCGGGCGTTGCTGCGGAGCCTGAAGGCGACGCTCGATCCCCGCGGCCTGATGGCGCCGGGCGTGCTGTTCCAAACGGCGGAAGAGAAGGATGAAGAGGCATGAACTTCGACGCGCCCGAGGAACACGAGCCGCTGCGCGACGCGGTTCGCCGTTTCTTCGCCGACGAGCTGCCCGAAGCGCGCATCCGCGAGATGGACCGGGCGCGCCGCATCCCGCGCGAGCTCTGGCACCGGCTCGGCGCGCTCGGCTGGCTCGGCCTCACGGTGCCGGAAGACTATGGCGGCGGCGGCGGCGACCTCACCCAGGGCGTGGTGTTGTGCGAGGAGATCTCGCGCCGCTTTCCCTCCCTCGCCGTCGACTGGGTCCTGGTCGCAATGACCGCCCGCGCCTTCCTCGAGCACGGCACGGCGGAACAGAAGGCCCATTACCTGCCGCGCCTGGTCCAAGGCGATTTCCTGATGGCGTTCGCCATGACCGAACCCGCGGGCGGCACCGACGTCCTCGGCCTGACGACGCGGGGCGAAGAGGACGACGGTGGCTGGCGGCTGAACGGTCAGAAGCTCTACACCTCGCTCGCCGACGACGCGGACGCGATCCTGGTGCTCTGCCGGACCGACCCGGCGCCGGAGGGCAAGCGGGCGCGCGGCCTCTCCCTCGTGCTCTGTCCGCGCGACCAGGCGGGCGTAACCGTGCGCCGGCTGGAGCTGATGGCGATGCGGGCGGCCTGCACCTCGGAGGTCTTCCTCGACGATGCCCGGGCGCCCGGCGACGCGGTCCTCGGCACCCGCGGGCGGGGCTGGTACCACCTGCTCTCCTCGCTCGACGAGGAACGCACGCTCGCCGCGGCGATCTATGTCGGCATCACCCAGGCGTCCCTCGACCTTACCGTGCAATACGCCGGCGAGCGGAGCGCCTTCGGGCGGCCGATCGGCGCCTTCCAGGCGGTCCAGCACCCGCTTGCCGAGGTGGCGACGGAGCTCGAACAGATCCGCCTGCTGACCGACAAAGCCGCTTGGTTGCAGGCGAACGGGCGGGAGTGCGCCGGCACCGCGGCGATGGCCAAGCTGGCGGCGAGCGAGGTGGCGATCCGCGCCACCGACCGCTGCCTGCGCATCCTCGCCGGCCACGGCCTGGTCGAGGAATCCCCAATGGAACGCCTGTTCCGCGATGCCCGCCTCGGCCCGTTCAGCCCGATCTCCAACGAAATGGTCAAGAACTTCCTGGGCGAACGTCTCGGCCTGCCGCGGAGTTATTGAGGCGTCAATTCACTCCGCCGCCGCCACGCTCTCGTCCGCATCCTCGAAACCGTGCCGGTGCGTGAAAAACGTGGAAAAGGGGTCAGGTCTTGTTTTTTGCATCGGCTTGCCCGAGGCAAAAAACAAGACCTGACCCCAAAACACTCTGAACGCCTCGGCATGCTGCGTCAGCTATTCGCAACTCTGGAAGATCGCCAGCGTTGGCGCACTCGGCCGGGATCCGAGTGAGACGAAACGTTACTCCGCCGCCGCCACGCTCTCGTCCGCATCCTCGAAACCGTGCAGGTGGGCGACGTTGGCGACGTCTTCGCGATCGCTGATCAGCGTGTTTTCGATCGCGTCGGGATCAGCGTGGCCGAGCGACATGCCGGAGACCAGGACCTGGTCGTCGGGGATCTGCAGGTGACGGAAGATCGGCGCCTGGAACTGGATCCAGGCGGCCTGCGGGCAGGTATGCAGGCCGAAGCCGCGCGCGGCCAGCATGATGGTCTGGATGTACATGCCCGCGTCCGACCAGCTGCCGCGCGTCAAATACGCGTCCGTGGTGATGAACAGGCCGACGGGAGCATCGAAGAACTCGAAGTTGCGCGCGCCCTGCCGCGCGCTCGCCTCGCGGTCACCCTTCTGGATCCCCAGCAGACCATAGAGCGACCAGCCGACGCCGCGGCGCCGGTCGCGGTGCACGTCGGCCCACTTCGCGGGATAGTAGTCGTGCTGCTCGTAGCTGTCGGCCTTGCCCGCGCGGGCGAGCGTCAGCACGTCGTCGGTGATCGCCTGGCGGACGGCGCCGGCGCAGACGTGGACATGCCAGGGCTGGGTGTTGGTCCCGCTCGGCGAGCGTTGCGAGATCTCCAGGATCTTCATCACGGTGTCGCGCGAGACCGGCTCGTCGGTGAAGGCGCGCATCGAACGGCGGCTCTGGATGGCTTCGAAAACGTCCATGGGGTTCCTCTTGGGCGATGTGGTTTTCGCGCCTGCGTATCTCATTCCCACCGTCGTTTCGCAAGACGGCGGCGGCCTTACCCGAGATGCGCCCCGAGGAAGGCGTGCGTGCGCTCCAGCGCCAGGGCCGCCGCGGCCTCGTGGAAGGGCGGATAGCCGAAGCGATTGAAGCCGTGATCGGCCCCCTCATAGAGGTGGATATCGACCGCCGGCTTGCCCGCCAGCGCCGCCCGCACGGCGTCGACGGTGTCGAGCGGCACATGGCCGTCGAGTTCGGCGAAATGCATCAGCAGCGGGCGCGCCAGGCCCGGCGCCTCGTCCAGGTGCTGGTCGAGCTGCACGCCGTAATAGGCGACGCCGGCATCGACCAGATCGCGCGCGCAGGCGAGATAGACCAGCTTGCCGCCGAGGCAGAAGCCGACCGTGCCGACCCGGCCCGAACAGTCGTTGTCCGCGCGGAGGGCCCGAGCATAGTCCGCCATGTCACCGGTAAAGGCGTCCAAATCCATGGCGAAGCCGAGCGCCCGGCCCTCGGCCTGACCCTCCGGCGTGTACTCGAAATAGCGCCCCGGATCCTGGCGCCAATAGAGGTCCGGCGCCAGCGCCAGGTAGCCCCGCTCCGCATAGCCGTCGGCCACCGCGCGGACCCAGTCGTTGGCGTTGTAGATCTCCGCCAGGATCACGACGCCGGGCCAGGGACCCGCGCCCTCGGGCCGGGCGAGGTAACCTTCCGACTGTCGGCCGTCGGCCATGTCGATTGTCATCATCGTGCTGTCATCCTTCTCTATGACGTGGCGTTGCGTTTCTCCGCCGCGTGCAGGGCGCTTTCCCAGGCGGCCTGGGTGGCGATCTCGCGGGTCCAGGGGCGCATGACGGACGCGGCCTGGGCATCGCGCAGCAGCCGCTCCAGCGGAAATTGCTTCAACAGCGCGCGCCCGCCGCAGACGCGGATCGCCTCCTGCGCCACCTCGACCACGCCCCGCTGGATCATCACATGGGCGGCGCGGGCGCGCTGGCGGATCTCGTGGTCCGGCGTCAGCCGCGCTTCCGAGATCGAGCGATAGTAGAGCGCCCGCGCGCTCTCTACTTTGAACAGCATGTCGGCGAGCGCGTTGCCCATCACCGGGCCGACCGCTTCCTTGGCCGGCGCGCCGGCCAGCCCGCCGGTCAGATAGTCGAGCGTGAGGTCGTAGGCCTGGCCCATGATGCCGAGGAAGGTGGCGGAGAACAGCAGCGGCCCGTGCGCCGAGGTGAGGTAGAGGCCGCCGAAGACGCCCGGCGGCAGGATCTCCGCTTCGTCGGGCACGAACACGTCCTCCAGGAGCATCGCCCGGCTGACCGTCGCCCGCATGCCGATCGGATCCCATTCCCCGGTGAAGGTGACGCCCGGCGCCTCGCGCGGGACTTTCAGGTACAGCGTCCGCTCGACGAAGGGGCCGTCGACATTGAGGACCGCGGGCGTCGCGAAATAGGGTGCCGCGTCGGAGAGGGAGACGAAGAACTTGCGCCCGTTCAGCCGGTAGCCGCCCTCGACCTTGTCCGCCGTGGTGCCGAAACGCCGGCCGCCGACGGTGAAGACCCGGTCCGTCTCGCCCTCTTCCACGGGTTCGGAATGGGGCTGGCCGTAGTAGACGCCGGTCTCGACCACCTCGCGGAAATGCTGGGCGCGCAGCGCCTCGTGCCGGGCGCGCTTTTCCGCGCTCATCTCGTGCGCATCCGCCATCTCGCCCATCATCAACATCGTCAGGCAGTGCATGTTGAAGGTGAGCGCGGTCGAGGCATTGCCGCGCGCAATCTGCTCGGAGACCAGGCAATAGGTTTCGAGGTCGGCGCCGAGGCCGCCGAATTCCGCCGGCACGCAGAGGCCGAGAAACCCGGCCTCGCGCAGGTCGTCATAGTCCTCGAAGGGAAAGCGAGCCTCGCGGTCGAGCGCGGCGGCCCGCGGCGCGAAACGCTCCTCCGCCAGCACCCGTGCGCGGTCGATCAGTTCCGCCTGAACCGGCGTCGGCCGCATGTCCATGGTTCGAACCTTCCCTGACCTCGACGGCACCATATCGTCGCTCGAATTCCAACGCCAACGCCATGGCCGCACTGGATTGCAACGTCCCTCGCCTTCGCCCACTATCCCGGCCGTCCCGTTCATCTTCCCCCGAGGTTGCCCGTGTCCCCAGCGCCCCGCATGGCCGTCGATATCGGCGGCACCTTCACCGACCTGGTGCTGGAGACGGCCGACGGCGACGTCAGCCTCAAGGTGCCGACCACGCCCGACGCCCCGGAGGTCGCGGTGCTGGAAGGCGTCGGCCGCCTGTTGGGCGAGGCCGCGGTGGCACCCGGCGCCGTGGCCCTGGTCATTCACGGCACCACGCTGGCGACCAATGCGCTCATCGAACGCAAGGGTGCGCGAACCGCGCTGATTACCACCGAGGGCTTCCGCGATTCGGTCGAAATCGCCTACGAGCACCGCTTCGAGCAGTACGACCTCTATATGGAGCGCCCGCCGCCCCTGGTCCCGCGCGAGCTGCGCCTGACCGTGCCGGAACGCCGGGCCGCCGACGGCGAGGTGCTGCTGCCGCTCGACGAGCAGGCGGTGCGCGACCTGCTGCCGGTCCTGCAAGCCGAGAACATCGAGGCGGTGGCGATCTGCTTCCTGCACAGCTATGTCGACGATGCGCACGAGGTGCGCTGCGCCGAGATCCTCGCGCAGGCAATGCCCGATCTCGCGATCACCCGCTCGGCCGAGGTCTGCCCGGAAATCCGCGAGTACGAGCGGATGTCGACGGCGATCGCCAACGCCTACGTACAGCCCCTGATGGCGGGCTATCTCGGCCGGCTGGAGGCAGGGCTGGCGGCGATGGGCCTGGCCGCACCGCTGTTGATGATGATGTCGAGCGGCGGCGTCACCACGGTGGAGACGGCGCGCGCCCTGCCGATCCGCCTGGTCGAGTCGGGTCCGGCCGGCGGCGTCATCCTGGCCCGCGACGTGGCGGCGGAGAACGGGGCGGCCCGAGCGCTGTCGTTCGACATGGGCGGGACGACGGCGAAGCTGACCTTGATCGACGACTACCGCCCACAGCATTCCCGCAGCTTCGAGGTCGCCCGCGCCTACCGCTTCCTGAAGGGCAGCGGCCTGCCGCTGCGCATCCCGGTGATCGACATGGTGGAGATCGGCGCCGGCGGCGGTTCGATCGCCAGGATCGATGCGCTGCGCCGCATCACCGTCGGCCCGGACAGCGCCGGCGCCGATCCGGGCCCGGCCGCCTACGGCCAGGGCGGCGAGGCACCGACGGTGACCGACGCGGACGTGGCGCTGGGGCGGATCGACCCGGAGAATTTCGCAGGCGGCCATATCGCCCTCGACGCGGACGCGGCCGCCGGCGCCATCAGCCGGGATGTCGCGGAACCGCTGTCCCTGCCGCTGGAGACCGCGGCGGCCGGCATCGCCGAGATCGTCGACGAGACCATGGCCAACGCCGCGCGGGTGCATGCGGTGGAGCACGGCAAGGACGTCGGCGGGCGGGTGCTGATCGCCTTCGGTGGTGCCGCCCCCCTGCACGCCGCCCGCCTGGCGGAAAAGCTCGGCATCGAACGTATCGTCGTACCCGCCGGTGCCGGTGTCGGCTCGGCCTACGGCTTCCTGCGCGCGCCCATCGGCTACGAGGTGGTGCGGACCCGGCTCGCCCGCCTCGCCGCCTTCGACGCGGCGATGGTGAACGACCTGTTCGCCGAGATGCAGGCCGAGGCCGAGGCGGTCGTGCGCCTCGGCGCGCCGGACGCCCCGCTGGAAGCGCTGCGCATCGCCTTCATGCGCTACCGGGGCCAGGGGCACGAGATCACCGTCGAACTGCCCGAGCGCGACTACGGCGCGGGTGACCGGGAGCTGTTGCACGAGCTGTTCGAGGCCCGCTACCGCGACCTGTTCGGTCGCGTCATTCCGAAACTCGAGGTCGAGATCCTGACCTGGACCCTCTCCCTCGCGACCCGGCGGGACGAGATCCAGGCGGCCCCGCCGACCCCGTCCATCGCCGCGCCACCGCCTTCCGGCAGTCGGATGCTGTTCGACCCGCTGGCCGAGGCGGCGGTCGAGGCGACGATCCACGACCGCACCGCCCTCGCGCCGGGCATGCGGCTCGCCGGGCCGGCGGTGATCGTCGAGGAACAGACGACGACGGTGGTGCCGGCCGGCTTCGCCGCGACGATCAATTCGCTGGCACAAATCGTCATCGAGAGAGAGGGGCAGGCCGCATGAGCAACGAAGGCCTCACCGACATTCGCCGCCAGGTGATGTGGAACCGCCTGCTGGCCGTGGTCGAGGAACAGGCGCAGACGCTGGTCCGCACCGCCTTCTCGACCTCGGCCCGCGAGGCCGGCGACATTTCCGCCGGCGTCTTCGATCCCGAGGGCCGCATGCTGGCCCAGGCGGTGACCGGCACGCCCGGCCATGTGAACTCCATGGCCCGCGCCGTGGTGCATTTCCTCGACGTCTTCCCGGCCCGCGAGATGCGGCCGGGCGATGCCTACATCACCAACGATCCCTGGAAGGGCACCGGCCACCTGCACGACTTCACGCTGGTCTCGCCGACCTTCGTGGACGACCGCCTGGTCGCACTCTTCGCCAGCACGACCCATGTCGTCGACATCGGCGGCATCGGCCTCTCGCCGGACAGCCGGCAGGTCTTCCACGAAGGCCTCTACGTGCCGATCACGCCGGTGATGCGGGAGGGCCGGGTCGAGGAATGGCTGCTCAACCTGGTCCGCCACAACGTGCGCGAGCCCGAACAGGTCGAGGGCGACATCTACGCCCTCATCGCCTGCAACGAGATCGGCTCGGACCGGCTGCGGGCGATGATGGCGGAATACGACTTGCCCGTCCTCGACGCCCTCGGCGGCCATATCATCGAGGCGAGCCAGCGGGCGATGGAAGCCGCGATCGACGCGCTGCCGCAAGGCCGGTGGCGCGACGAAATGCGGATCGACGGATACGATTCCCCGATCGACCTGGTGGCGACGGTGACGATCGGCGGCGGCGAGATCCTGGTCGACTTCGACGGCTCCTCCCCGGTTTCGGACCGCGGCATCAACTGCCCGATGTGCTACACCGAGGCCTATACGGCGTTCGGCGTTAAATGCGCCGTCGCGCCGGCCATCCCCAACAACGCGGGCTCGCTGGCGCCGATCCGGGTTACCGCGCCGGAGAACACCATCGTCAACGCGCCGCCGCCTGCCGCGGTCGTCGCCCGCTCGACCATCGGTCACATGCTGCCCGACGTGGTCTTCGGCTGCCTCAACCAGGCGGTACCGGGCCGGGTGCCGGCGGAGGGCACCTCGAACCTGTGGAACGTGAAGCTCGGCGCCGGGCACGGCATGACCGGGCTGTCCGACGGAAGCGCCACGCCCTTCATGGTCACCAGCTTTCATTCGGGCGGCGCCGGCGCGCGCCCGGCCCAGGACGGCCTCTCGGCCACCCCCTTCCCGAGCGGCGTGCGCAACGTGCCGATCGAAATCACCGAGGCGATCACGCCCCTGGTGATCTGGCGCAAGGACCTGCGCACGGATTCGGGCGGCCCCGGGCGCGAGCGCGGTGGCCTCGGCCAGGTGATGGAGATCTCCAGCCGCGAGGCGGCGCCCTTCGGCATCTTCGCCTCCTTCGAGCGGGTCCATCATCCCGCCCGCGGCCGCGACGGCGGTGCCCCCGGCGCCAACGGCCGGGTCCGGCTCGCCTCCGGCACCGAGCTTCGCCACAAGGGCTTCCAGACCATCCCCGCCGGCGACCGCCTGATCGTCGAGATGCCGGGCGGCGGCGGCATCGGCGAGGCGGGGACCCGCGATACGGCCCGGGTCGCGGCCGACGTCCGCGCCGGCCTGGTAACGCGGGACGCGGCCGAGCGGGACTATGGCGTCGTGCTCGACGATCGCCTGGAGGTGGACGAGGACGGGACCGCGACGGCCCGTTCGGATTGAGGGATCGGGGGAAACGACGATGTCCACTTCGGACGCCAATCTGCTGTTCCAGTCGGAAAGCCATCCGCTGGTCCCGCTCGAGTACGAGACGGCGCAGCAGTATTGTCTCGGCCTGATCCACACCAAGGCCTACGCGCGGGCGGCCGGGTTGGCGGCCGGGCTGCGCGTGCTCGACGTCGGCTGCAACAACGGCTACGGCAGCGCCGCCATCGCGGGCACCGCGGCCCGCAGGGGAATCGCATTTGGAATTGCCTTGACGTGCGTGTTTGATCTTGAGGTATTGGCGCGAATCGATTCTACCCGGTCTTTTCACGGGTGGAGGTTGCGATGGAAGGCTTTCTGGAGTGCTTTGAGGGTCTCGAGGATCCGCGGACTGGCAATGCCGGGCGTCACGATCTGCTGGAGATCTTGACGATCGCCCTGTGCACGGTCCTCTCGGGCGGTCAGACGGCGGTCGACATGGCGATCTTCGCGCGTGAAAAGGAGGCGTTCCTGCGGGAATTTCTCGTACTCGAACATGGCGTGCCGAGCCACGACACCTTCAGCCGGGTGTTCCGGTTGCTGGATCCGGAGGCGTTCGGCGCCTGCTTCCAGCGCTTCATGGCGCGCTTTTCCGAGACCTGCCAAGGGGTCATTGCGATCGACGGCAAGGTGGTGCGGCGATCCTACGACAAGGCGAGCGGCACGTCGGCGCTGCATATGGTCTCGGCCTGGGGCTGTGATCAGCGGCTGGTGTTGGGGCAAGTCGCCACCGACGCCAAGTCCAACGAGATCACCGCCGTGCCGAAGCTGTTGAAACTATTGAGCCTCGAGGGGACGATCGTGACCGTGGACGCCCTCAATTGCCAGCGCGCCATCGCCAGCCAGATTATCGAGCAGGGGGGTGACTACGCCCTGGCGTTGAAGGGCAATCAAGGCACGCTGCATGACGACGTGAGAACCTTCCTCGACGATCCGAAAGCCGAAGCGACCACCACCGACACCACGGTCGATGGCGATCATGGCCGCATCGAGACCCGTGCCGCTCTCGTCTCCAGCCACGTCGAGTGGCTGCAAGAGCGCCATCATTGGCCGGGCCTGAAGGCGGTCGCCAAAGTCACCCGGACCCGCGAGTGCGCGGAGAAGACGTCGAGCGAAACCGCCTACTACCTGCTCAGCCAGCCGCTCGACGCCGAGCGCTTCAATCCCGTTGCCCGGGCGCACTGGGGGGTCGAAAACCGCCTGCACTGGTGCCTCGATGTCCAAATGAACGAAGACCAAGACAGAACCCGCAAGGACAATGGACCGCACAATCTCGCCGTCCTGCGCCACATGGCGCTCAATGTCATGCGAAAGGATCCACGAAAAGACTCGCTGCGCGCCAAGTTCAAAATCGCCGCTTGGAACAACGACTATCTCCTGTCACTCCTCGGCAAATTCTGAAATGCGATTGCCCTGCCGCGGCCCGGGTCACCGGCGTCGACGTCTCGGACGAGGCCGTGGCGATGGCCGAGGCGCGCTTCGCCGGCGACAACCTGGCGTTCCAGGTGGTCGACGGCGGCGCCCTGCCCTTCGCCGACGCCAGCTTCGACCTGGTCACCAGCTTCCAGGTGATCGAACATGTCGTCGATGTCGCGCCGTATCTGGCGGAAATCACCCGCGTGCTGGTGCCGGGCGGGCGGGCCGTCTTCACCACGCCGAACCGGGTGCTGCGCCTCGACCCCGGCATGCAGCCCTGGAACGCGTTCCACGTCACCGAATACAGCGCGGACGGCCTCGCCCGGCTGATCGGCCCGCATTTCGCCGAGGTCGAGATCGAGGGTCTGTTCGCGACGCCCGAGTTGCACGGGATCGAGGCCCGCCGGGTCGGCCGGGCGCGGGAGAAGGCCCGCATCCATCCGAACCCGCTGGTCCAGGGCACGCGCCGGCTCGACGCCTGGGCCGGCCGGCACTGGCGGGGCCTGAAACGCGGCCTCGGCCTGCCGGAAAAGCGCCGGCCGGCGACGGCGGATCGCAGCTTCCTCGAACGCTGGTCGCTGGACGACCTGTTCTACCGGGTCGACGACCTGGACGAGGCGCTCGACCTCATCGCGCTCTGCCGTCGCGGCACTTGAGGCGGGTTCGCAGCGTCGGAGCCTTCCCATCGTGATCGGCGAACAGGCATCGGATATGTTATTGGCTATGGCGAAACGCCGGATCCAACCCCCTCTGAGAAACCAAGGAAGACAGCCATGACACCGCGGACTTCGACCCTCCCTCTCGCCCTCGCCCTGTGCCTCTTGTTGTTGCCGTCGGCCGGACCGGCGCTGGCCGCGGGCGACGGGCTGATCGTCAAGCCCAGCGATTTTTCCGTCACCAAGACGCTGGACCGTCTGGGCATCGCGCTCACCCGCGCCGGCATCAAGGTTTTCGCCCGCATCGATCATGCCAAGGGCGCCCGCAGCGTCGATATGGAGCTGGCGCCGACGACGGTGATGATTTTCGGCACGCCGAAGATCGGCACGCCGCTGATGACCGCCAACCCGGCGATCGGCCTCGACCTGCCGCTGAAGGCGCTCGCCTGGCAGGACGCGGACGGCACCGTCAAGCTCGCCTATACGGATCCGGCCTGGCTGGCCAAACGCTATGGCATTACCAATCGCGACAAGGTCTTCGCCAAGATGACCGGCGCGCTCGGCAAGTTCACCGACATGGCGACCAAGCGGGGCAAGCTGCCGAAGTGACCCCCCGCGGCACCACGGGCGGCTATCATGTCCTATAGCGTGGCGACCGGGCCGATTCTCGCGTCCATGTTGGGCGACGGGGAGGTTGCGGCGCTGTTCTCGGCCGAGGCGGACGTCCGCGCGATGCTCGCCTTCGAAGCGGCCCTGGCCCATGCCTGCGCCGAGGTCGGTCTGGTACCGGCGGACGCCGCGGCCCGGATCACCGCCGCCTGCGACGGCCTCGCACCGGATTTCGAACGGCTCGGCACCGCAACGGCGGAGGACGGCGTCGTCGTCGCCGAGCTGGTCCGCCAGTTGCGCGGGGCCGTCGATCCCGCGGACCGCGAACACGTCCACCTCGGCGCCACCAGCCAGGACGTGATCGATACCAGCCTGGTGCTCCGCCTGCGGGCGGTGAACACGCTTCTGCAGGCCCGGCTCGACCGCGTCGGGGCGGCCCTCGAGGAACTGCAGGTCACGTTCGGCGACGCGCCTTTGATGGCGCGCACCCGCATGCAGGCGGCGCGGCCGATCCGGGTCCGCGATCGGATCGACGCCTGGGCCGGCCCGCTCGCCCGCATCGCCGAACGGCTCGCCGCCGGCGGCGAAGACCTGCAGTGCCTACAGCTCGCCGGGCCGACCGGCACGCTCGCCGAGTTGGCGCCACACGGGGCCGAGGTGCGCCGCCGGGTCGCGGCGCGGCTGGACCTCGCCGATCCGGGTGGCTGCTGGCATACCGACCGGCGGCGGATCCTGGATTATGCCGACGCACTATCCCGACTGACCGGCGCGCTCGGCAAGCTCGGCCAGGACCTCGCGCTCATGGCGCAGAACGAAATCGCCGAGGTCGAATTCGCCGCCACCGGCGGCTCCTCCTCTATGGCGCACAAACGCAATCCGGTGCGGGCGGAGACGCTGGTGACGCTGGCCCGTGCCAATGCCACCCAAATCGCCGGCATGCACCAGGCCCTGGTGCATGAACAGGAACGCTCCGGCGCCGCCTGGACCCTCGAATGGTTGTTGTTGCCGCAGATGTGCCTCGCCGCCGGCGCCGCTTTGCGCAACGCCGAAGCGCTGCTCGGCGCCGTCCGCCGGCTCGGCGGCGCGGCTTAAGCCGGCTTGATCAGGGTCGCGAGATAGTCGCGATCCTCGCGGCTCCAGGCCGTGGGATCTTCGTCGTGCGCGTGGCGGGCGTGCAGCTCCATCAGCTGCCAGACCTCGTCACGCGTCTCGGCGGTGAAGCTGCCGGGGCAGCTTTCCATGCCCGGATAATCCCGGCAGGCGTAGGTATGGCTCTCACTCATCGTCGTCCCCCTTGTCGTAAAGCCACTCAAAATTCCTCGAAACGCGGCAGGCCGTCGTCCAGCTTCACCCAGGGCTGCTGGTGCGAGACGTAGACATGCCCGCTCGGCGCCGCGATCGACGGATCGTCGAGCGTCGGGGCCAGGAACCAGGCCTGGTCGGTCCAGTCCTGCCCCTCCAACACGCGGCGCGCCATGTAGGTGAGCGAGGTGCCGCAATCGCCGCAGAAGCCCCGCTCGATGCCGGGCGAGGTCTCGGCGACTTTGATCCGTCCCGCCGTCACCTCGAAGTTGCTCTTGGCCGTGGCGCACCAGGTCGCGAAGCCCGCGCCGGTCGCCCACTGGCAGGACCGGCAGTGGCAATGGGCGGACCACTCGGGCGGTCCCCGAAAGGCATACCGCACCGCGCCGCAGAAACAGCCCCCTTCGTGCCGTTCGTCGTCGTTCGTCATGTCGTCCCCAACCCCCAGACTGAAAGTCTCGGTTTGATCCGAAGTCCAGACCAAGACGATAGGCTTTCAAATTTTCTGTTGTCATCATTGGCTACATCCTAGCCGAAGGCCATCTTGAAATTTTTCCGGTATGAAAGTTATTCTTTCGCATGGATTGGCTGGACCTGCCCTCGCTGACGAGTTTGCGCGCCTTCTCCGCCGTTGCCGAACACGGCAGTTACACCCGGGCGGCGCGGGCGCTGAACGTCAGCCATGCCGCCGTCGGCCAGCAGGTGCGGGCATTGGAGACACGGCTCGGCGCCACGCTCGTGGTGCGGCAGGGCCGGCGAAGCGCGCTGACCGCGGACGGCCAGCGGCTGGCCCGCGACCTGGCGGCCGGCTTCACCATGATTCAGCGCGGGATCGAAAGCCTGCGCCGCGCCGAGCGGGACCGGCCGGTGCAGATCACCATGTCGCCCGCCTTCGCGACGCAATGGTTCATGCCCCGCATGGCCGACTTTCAGCACCGCCACCGCGATATCACCTTGATGCTGAACCCGACTGTGAATCGGCATGCAAAACTGACCCACTTTGGTGGGTTATGAGCGGTAAGAATTGACCCACCTGGAACGCTAGCATCCGCACGGAACAGTGCGGAGGAAAGAGCAGGTGGTATTGATGGAAAGCGTATTGAAGATCCGACGTTGGATATTACGGGAGGGTCGGAGTATCCGATCTGTATCTCGTCAGACTGGTTTGTCGCGGAACACGATTAAGAAGTATCTGAAGGACGGCGATCCACCGAGCTATCAGCGGCGCGTTTCACCCGTCCGGCGTAAGCTTAGCGATGGCTTCGCCAGCCGGCTTCGGGCGCTCTTTGAGCAGGACCTGGGGCGCCCGCGCCGTGAGCGCCGGACGGCCAAGAAGCTTTATGAGCAGCTTGTGTCGGAAGGCTATAGCGGATCCTACTCGACGGTTCAGAGGTTTGTCCGCGACCTGAAGCGTTCTGGCGCCGGATCGGGGGATGCGTTCATTCCGTTGCACTTTACGGCAGGTGACGCGCTCCAGTTTGACTGGAGCACGGAATACGCTGTCCTGGGCGGTGTCGAGCAGAAGGTAAAGGTTGCCCACTTCCGCCTATGTCATAGCCGCAAGCCCTTTGTTGTTGCCTATCCCAGCGAATCTCAGGAGATGGTGCTGGACGCCTTTGCACGGGCGATGTCTTTCTATGGCGGCGTACCGCGCCGGGTGATCATCGACAACCCCAAGACGATGGTAACCTATGTTTCGCGCTCTAAGGACCGTGTGTTCCATCCGCGCTTTCTGGCGTTGATGAACCACTATGTGATGGAACCGGTTGCTTGCACACCCGCGGCGGGGTGGGAGAAGGGTCAGATTGAGAACCAGGTTGGGTTCCTGCGGGGACAGCTGTTTGCGCCCAAGCCCGCCTTTGACGATCTGGATGCGCTGAACGGCTGGTTGCGTCTGCGCTGCGAGGAATTGGCGAATCGCGCCCACCCCGAACAATCGGATCGCAAGATCTCGGACGTGTTCGCAGACGAGTGCGCCGAACTGCGTCCCCTGGGCCGGGCTTTTGACGGCTATGTTGAGAAGGCCGCTCGTGTCCGCTCTACCTGTCTGGTCCAATATGCCACCAATCGCTATAGCGTCCCCTCCCGGTTCGCCGGGGAGCTTGTCTCTCTGCGCGCCTATGCGGACCGGATCGTGGTTGTGTCAGGGCAGAATGTGATTGCCGAGCACAAGCGCCGCTTTACCCGCAACGCCAGCTATTTCGAGCCCTGGCATTACCTGCCCCTACTCGACCGCAAGCCCGGCGCGCTGAGAGATGGCGCGCCCTTTGTGGGTTGGCAATTGCCTGAGGCGATGCACCGGGTCAGGGCGCATTACATGGCCGGCAAAGGCGGGGACCGGGAGTTTGTCGATCTGCTCCTGCTGGCCCAGGATCACGGGATCGAGGTGGTCGAGATAGCCTGTGAACTGGCCGTGGAGCAGAACACGCTGCGCCTTCCGGCCATCATCAATCTGATCAACCAACTGGTGGAGCCGGTCATCGCGCCATGGGGCGAGAGCCACGCCTATCCGCAACTGACCTTGCGGCCCGAAGCGGACTGCAAGCGCTATGAGACGCTGTGCGTTGCCGGGGAGGCCGTCGCATGAAAGCTTTGATAGACCAACTGATCGCCCTGAGGCTGTATGGAATGGCGGCTTGCGCCGAAGCTTTGCTGGCCGCGCGCAAGCCGCCAAGTCTGACCACTGCGATAAAGCAACTGATCGACGCCGAGACTGTAGAGCGCCGGGTGCGCTCTATCCAGCACCAAATGCGGGCCTCGAAGTTCCCCCACCATAAGGACTTCGCCACTTTCGATTACGGCCTAGCCGCCGTCACCCAAGCGCAAATCGACCCCTTCTGCTCAGGGCAGTTCACCCAGGAGGCCCACAACCTCATTCTGGTGGGCGGAACCGGTACGGGCAAAACCCACATCGCCATTGCTCTGGGGACGCTGTTGATCAATCAGGGAAAGAAGGTCCGTTTCTTCAACGCCGTCGATCTGATCAATGCGCTGATCAAGGAACAGGCCGAAGGCAACGCCGGCAAGATCATCCGGCAACTGACGGCCATGGATTGCGTCATCATCGACGAACTGGGCTATATCCCATTCCCCAAATCCGGCGGTGCGCTCTTGTTCCACCTGATCAGCAAACTCTATGAGAAGACCAGCGTCATCATCACCACCAATCTGGAGTTCGGGGAATGGGTCTCCGTCTTCGGAGATGCAAAAATGACAACCGCGTTGCTGGATCGTGTAACGCATCACTGCGCAATCATCGAAACAGGCAACATGTCTTACCGCTTCGCACAAAGCAAACAGCGACGACAAAAGTAGCCGCCCTGTAAGCAAAGCCCCAGGCTGATCCGCTATATGGAGCCAATCAGCCTGGGGGCTTTCATCGCAAAGGCGGGCAAATCAAAACGGGTCCTGTACAGATTGTTCTGCAAAAGGGGTTTCGTAGCTGGGGCACAAGTCCGGGCCGATGGGGTGGATGAGCTGCCTCCGGCTGGTCCGGGCTCTCGCGATCGAAATCCATGAGGACTGGCTGGATGCCAACCGCTAGCTCAACATGATCCATCTCAAGGAGAGCAAAAGCGAACGCATCCAGAAAGCCGCCTGACGGCGGCTCGGCATGCCTGGCGCTCCGAGCAATCGAAATCTCCGCGCCAGGCATGCCGGTGGCCCTCATCGGCAGCCATGACAAACTTGCAGAACAGTCTGGACACTACTTCAAAAGCTCATTGCCACTTCAAGAACCCCACCTGATCCCCACGTTCCGCCGCCGGCCCGGTTGTCCCGGTGGGCCCACAGGCCCCTCCCACGCGGCTTCGCTCCGCGTAACGCAAAGCGCTACACGAAGCCGCGCGGGGCCCTCCCGTGGACTACCGGGACAACCTCCGTCGAAGCAAGGGGGGGGTCAATTTTGCACGCCGATAGGGGGTCAGAATTAAATGCTGATTGACACCCCGGCGCTTTCGAAGATAGCGGCGATCAGAAGCGCGCCGAACATTGACAGGGCGCGCGAGCCGACAGCCGGCCCGACGTTGTTGGCGACATCGTTGGCGCCGATGTTCAACGCCATGTAGCCGCCGAGGATCGCGGCGAAGATGACCGGCGCACTATCGCTGGCGATACCCGAATGGACGGCGGCCACCAGCGCGGCCGAGCCGAGGAAGACCAGCGCAAAACCATGCGGGACAATGCGGCTCGTGGTTACCCGGGCGGCCGTCTCGACACGGACGAATTTGTTCAGGTCCTTGTCGAGGGACGGCTTCGTCGTACCGCTCATGCCGGGCGGATCCGCACTCATCGCCAGGGGCTCCCGCGCCTCGTGGGTGACGCCGATCGACATCGAGAAAGCATCCCGGAAACCTTTGCCGATGGGCATTCGTCTCGTCACGAATCGGTGAAATCATAGCATCGCCCGCTCGTGCGGCCGATCGCTCCGAGCCGCCTCGTGACGGCCTGTACCGTCCGCACGGGCCGATGGCGGTCCCGGTGCGATGAAAAACGATACCGTGAACGGCGAAGGTCGCAAACGGGATGAAAAAAGTCGCGCCAAAGCCAGTTCCGGGAATCGGCCAAGTCTAAATGGAATAAGGGTTTTTGCAGTTGGTACCGCATCGCCGGGCGCCTTGCCGGCGAATTCGCTTCTCTACACCGAAGGAGTGGGTGTGATGGCCGACGAAGACGATCTGGACCTCCGGGAACTCGACAACGACGAACTCGTGCAGCAAATGCACGACGACCTCTATGACGGCCTCAAGGACGAGGTCATGGAGGGGGTGAACATTCTGCTGGAGCGGGGCTGGATGCCCTATCAGGTGCTGACGGAGGCCCTGGTGGAAGGCATGCGGATCGTCGGCGTCGACTTCCGCGACGGCATCCTCTTCGTGCCCGAAGTGCTGCTCGCGGCCAACGCCATGAAGGGCGGCATGGGCATCCTCCGCCCGCTGCTGGCCGAAACCGGCGCGGCGCAGGTCGGCAAAATGGTGATCGGCACCGTCAAGGGCGACATCCACGACATCGGCAAGAACCTGGTCTCGATGATGATGGAAGGCGCCGGTTTCGAGGTGATCGATATCGGCATCAACAACCCGGTCGAGAGCTACCTCGCCGCGTTGGAGGAGCATGAGCCCGACATCCTCGGCATGTCGGCCCTGCTGACCACCACCATGCCTTACATGAAGGTGGTGATCGAGGAGCTGGCGGCCCGGGGCCTGCGCGACAAATACGCCGTGCTGGTCGGCGGCGCCCCTCTGAACGAGGCCTTCGCCGAAGCGATCGGAGCCGACGCCTATTGCCGCGATGCCGCCGTGGCGGTGGAAACGGCGCAGGACGTCATGGCGCGGCGCCACAACCAGGCGAACGCCCTGCAGGCCGTCGCCGGCGCCTGAGCGGCGGCGGGGCGACGGGTACGTCGATGACCGGGCTCCGCGAGGATACGGCCCGAGGGCCGCGGCCGACCCTGGTCGTGACCTGCGGCGCGCTCGCCCGCGAGGTGCTGGCGATCGTCCGCACCAACGGCCTCGGGCATTTGCGCGTGACGGCGGTGCCGGCGGGCTTGCACAACCGGCCCGAACGGATCGCCGAGGCGGTCCGCGCCAAGATCCGGGCGGAACGCCGGGACGGCGAACGGGTCCTGGTCGCCTATGCGGACTGCGGGACCGGCGGCGATCTCGACGCCGTCGTCGCGGAAGAAGGGGCGGAGCGGATCCCGGGGCCGCACTGCTACGCCTTCTATGCCGGGCAGGCCGCGTTCGAGGACCTGGCCGAGGAAGAGCTCGGCAGTTTCTATCTGACCGACTACATGGTGCGCCACTTCGATACCCTGATCGTCGAGGGCCTGGGCCTCGACCGCCATCCGGACATGCGCGACATGTACTTCTCCAACTACACCCGCGTCGTCTACCTGGCGCAGATCGTCGATCCCGCGCTGGAGGCGAAGGCACGGGCCGCGGCCGACACGCTCGCGCTCGACTATGCCTATCGCCGTACCGGCTATGGGGAGCTCGAGCCGTTCCTCACCGCCGGCGCGGCCTGACGTCGAAGGAAAAAAGTCCGTGGCCCAGCTCACCATCGTCTTCTGGCGCGACATTCCCGCCCAGGTCATCGTCAAGGCCGGGCGCAAGCAGGCGCGCCGCCAGCTCGCCCCCCGCTTCCAGGAGGCGATCGACGAGGCGGCGATGCGGGCCGACATGTTCGGCACCGATGCCTATCTGGAGCAATGGCGCCGCGGCGAGCCGATCCCCTGCGGCGACGACATCGAGGCCGAGGCCGAGGCGGCGCACGCCCGGCTCGAGGCCGAATACGACACGCAACGCCTGTCCGCCCTGATGATGGCCGGCGGACAGGCCAGTGCCGAGGAGTAACGCCATGGTCATCGCCTTCAATGCCTTCGATACGGCCGCCGCGCCGCCCACCACCGCCTCCCTCGCCGAGATCGCCCTGCTATTGGCGGGCGCCTCGAGCGAAACCACGCCACGCCAGGCCTCGGGAATAGACGATTTCGCCGCCCTGCTGCCGCTCGGCACGCGGGTCAATGTGACCTTCCTGCCGGGCGCCGACGTCAGCGAGACGATCCTCACCGCCAAGCGACTGAAGGCGGACGGCATGGTGCCGGTGCCCCATCTCCCGGCCCGCTTCATCGCCGGCCCACGTGCCCTCGACGCTCTTCTCGCGCGCCTGGCGGACGAGGTCGCGGTCGACGAGGTGATGGTCGTCGCCGGCGGCGGCCGGCAGGTCGCGGGCGCCTTCGACGATTCGATGCAGCTGCTGGCGAGCGGCCTGCTGCCGGCGCACGGCATCCGGCGCATCGCCGTCGCCGGCCATCCCGAAGGCTCGCCCGATATCCCGCCGGGGGACGCTCGCGACGCGCTGCTCTGGAAGAACGACTTCGCCGCGCGGCACGACCTCGACATGTATGTGGTAACGCAGTTCAGCTTCGATGCCGACGTGGTCATCGACTGGGAGCGTGAGATGCGGGCCGCCGGCAACGTATTGCCGATCCACCTGGGTCTCGCCGGCCCGGCGAGCGTGAAGACCCTGCTGACCTACGCCAAGACCTGCGGCGTCGGGCCCTCGCTTCGGGTGCTGACCCGCCAGATGGGCAATCTCACACGGCTGCTCACCGTCAGAACGCCGGACGAGATGCTCCGGCGTATCGCCCGCCACAAGGCCGACGACCCCGACTGCCTGATCCGGGCCGTGCACGTCTTTCCCTTCGGCGGCATGGCGAAGACGGCCGCCTGGTTGGCCGACGCCCGGGCGGCCGGCATCGGCCAGGACGCGGGAGCGGTGGCATGAGCCGGACCGTCGTCTCCTCCGCCACGCGGGAAATGGTCATCGGCTTCGATGCGCCCTTCTGCATCATCGGCGAGCGGATCAACCCGACCGGGCGCAAGAAGCTGTCGGCCGCCATGGCCGAGGGCGACTATTCCATGGTCGAGGCGGACGCTTTGGCCCAGGTCGCGGCCGGCGCCCACATGCTGGACGTCAACGCCGGCATTCCCCTGGCCGACGAACCGCGCATCCTGGCCGACTGCATCCAGCTGGTGCAGGGCCTGGTCGACGTGCCGCTGTCGATCGACAGTTCCATCGTCGAGGCGTTGGAGGCGGGCCTCGCGGTCTATCAGGGCCGGCCGCTGGTGAACTCGGTGACCGGCGAGGAGGAGCGGCTGGAAAGCGTGCTGCCCCTGGTGAAGAAGCACGATGCCGCCGTGGTCGCCATCTCCAACGACGAAACCGGCATCTCCGAGGATCCGGACGTCCGTTTCGAGGTGGCGAAGAAAATCGTCGAGCGGGCCCAGGACTACGGCATCAAGCCGCAGGACGTGGTGGTCGATCCGCTGGTCATGCCGGTCGGCGCCCTCGGCCTCGCCGGCGTCCAGGCCTTCCGCATCATCCGCCGGCTGCGCGAGGAGCTCGGCGTCAACTCGACCTGCGGGGCCTCCAACGTCAGCTTCGGCCTGCCGAACCGGCATGCGATGAACGGCACCTTCCTGGCGATGGCGATCGGCGCCGGCATGACCAGCGCCATCATGAACCCGCTGCATGGCGAGGAACTGACCTCGATCATGGGGGCGGACGTGCTGATGGGACATGACGCCGACTGCCGGCGCTGGCTCGCCAAGTACCGTGAGCCGGCCGCCGAGGGCGACGACCGCCGCGCCCGCCGCGACGCGCGGCGGCGCCGGCGCGCCTGACCCGGTCGACGGGTAGCGTGATGGCGGACGACGCGCTCGTGGTGTTCACGCCGTCGGGGCGGCGCGGGCGCTTTCCGCTCGGCACGGACCTGTTGGCGGCGGCGCGAAGCCTGGGCGTCGATCTCGATTCTGTGTGCGGCGGACGGGCCATCTGCGGGCGCTGCCGGGTGCGCATCGGCGAGGGCGCGTTCGCCAAGCACGGCATCGCCTCCGCGGCCGATCACGTCGATGCGGAGGGCGAGGCGGAGGCCCGCTGCCGGGTGCGGCGGGGAATCGATCCGCCCTTCAGGCTCGGCTGCCAGGCAGCACTCCGCGGCGACGTCGTGGCCGACGTGCCGCCCGAGGCCCAGGTCCACCGCCAGGTCGTGCGCAAGCGACCTGACGAGCGCGAGATCGCCGTCGATCCCGTCGTCCGCCTGCACTATGTCGAGGTCGAGGAACCCGATATCGCCACGCCGAGCGGCGACCTCGAACGGCTGATCGAGGCCCTCGCCACGCAGTGGAAGCTGGGGGAATTGACGGCGCTGGAGGCCGATTCCGCCCTCCTGCCGACGTTGCAGACGACGCTACGGGCCGGGGACTGGAAGGTCACCGCCGCTGTCCGCGAGGGCCGGCGTATCGTCGCGCTCTGGCCCGGCCTGCGGGAGCGTGCGCTCGGTGCCGCCGTCGACATCGGCTCGACCACCGTCGCCGCGCATCTCACCGACCTCGCCACCGGCGAGGTGGTCGCGGCGGCGGGTGCCATGAACCCGCAGATCCGCTTCGGCGAGGACCTGATGAGCCGGGTCTCCTATTCGATGATGAACCCGGGCGGGGCGGCGGAGATGACGGCGGCCGTCCGCGCCTGCCTGGCCGACCTGCTGGCCGAGGTCGCGGCCGAGGCCGGGGCCGACGCCAGTGACATCCTGGAGGTGGCGATCGTCGGTAATCCGGTGATGCACCACCTCTTCCTCGGCATCGATCCGGTCGAGCTCGGCGGCGCGCCCTTCGCGCTGGCGCTGGCCGACGCCTTCGAAGCGCCGGCCCGCAGCCTCGACCTGGCGCTGGCCCCGGGTGCCATGCTCTACGCGCTGCCCTGCATCGCCGGCCATGTCGGCGCCGACGCCGCCGCGGTGGCGCTCGCCGAAGGTCCGCATCTCGGCGACGAGATGACCCTGATCGTCGACGTCGGCACCAACGCGGAAATCCTGCTCGGCAACCGGGGCCGGCTGCTCGCCTGTTCCTCGCCGACCGGCCCCGCCTTCGAGGGCGCACAGATTTCCGCCGGCCAGCGCGCCGCACCCGGCGCGATCGAGCGGGTCCGCATCGATCGCGAAACACTCGAGGCCAGATACCGCGTCGTCGGTGTCGAGGCCTGGTCCGACGACGCCGGCTTCGCCGAGGCAACCAGGCGGACCGGCATCACCGGCATCTGCGGGTCCGGCATCATCGAGGCGATCGCCGAGATGTTCCTCGCCGGCATTCTCGGCGCCGACGGCGTTATCGACGGGGCGATGGCGGCCCGGAGCGAGCGGATCGAGGCGGACGGGCGCACCTTCAGCTACCGCCTGGCCGACGGGCCGCCCGAGATCCGCGTTACCCAGAACGACATCCGGGCGATCCAGCTGGCCAAGGGCGCCCTTTATGCCGGCGCCCGCCTGCTGATGGACCGCATGGCGGTCGAGACGGTCGACCGCGTCGTCCTGGCCGGCGCCTTCGGCAGCCATATCGATCCGCTGCACGCCATGGTCCTCGGCATGATCCCCGACTGCGCTCCCGACAAGGTCACCGCCGCCGGCAATGCCGCCGGCACCGGGGCGCGCATCGCACTGGTCAACCGGGCGCTGCGCCGCGAAGTCGAGGAACTGGCCCGCGGCATCGAAAAGGTCGAGACGGCCGTCGCCGCGGACTTCCAGGCCCACTTCGTCGCCGCCATGGCCTTTCCCCACGGCACGGCCCCCTATCCGAACCTGGCCCGCGCAGTCCGCCTGCCGGAGGCCAAGGCGTCGGCGACGGGCGATCGACCCCGTCGGCGCCGGCGCGGCGGACGGACGTAGCCGCCGGCTCAGTTCCGCTTGTCGACGAAGCGCTGCGCCTTGACGCTCTGTTCGAATTCGCTGGCCAGGGTGCCGCGTGGCAGCAGGTCGATCTCGGCGCTGACCTCGAATGTCGTGCGTATGTCGCGCCGCACGGCGTCCGCGATGTCCGCCGAGGCGTGCGCCTCGCGGACCTCGATACCGACGGTGAGGGTTTCCAGACCGCCGTCGCCGGTCAGCTCCACCCGGAAGTCGGCGACGGCGTCGTTGGCGAACATGAAATCCTCGAACTCCGTGTGGTTCATGTTGACGCCGCGGATCTTGAAGAAACCGGCCGTGCGGTGGGTGTGCTTCAGAATCGGAAAGACGCCGAAGGGTCCGGACGACGCCTCGGCCCGGCGCCAGGTGACGATGTCGCCCGAATTCCAGCGCAGAAACGGCGTCGCGTTGTTGGTCCAAAGCGGCGTTACCACCAGGGTGCCCGGCACGCCCTCGGGCACCGGCTCGCCCGAGGTCTCGTCCAGGACCTCGATTCCATACATGTCGGTCCAGATGTGGAAGCCGTCGTGCGCCGCACTCTCGCAGCCCATCATGCCGGCCTCGGTCATGCCGAAGCAGTCCCACAGTTCGGCGCCCCAGAGGGCCTCGATCCGCCGCCGCTTCGCCGCCGTCACCTGCTCGGCGGAACAGACCAGATGGCGGACCGAGCCCGCGGCGAGGTCGACGTCCATCGTCTCCGCCAGATTGGCGAGATGCAGGCCATAGCTGCTCATGCCCATCCACAGGGTCGGGCGGAGCTGGCCGATGAGCCCGATCTGCGCCCGCGACGGGGTCGAGGTGCCGGCACCGGCCCAGGTCGCACCGATGCCGAGCGACTGCGCCGCCCGCGCCATCACCTGGCCGACGGGATGGATGCCGAGGGGGAAGGAGACATGCGCCAGATCCTCGCCGCCCGCACCGATGCACTGCAGGACCCGGGCAAAGGAGAGGACGCCGTAACGCATGTCCTCGAAAGTGCGGGGATAGAACAGCGGCACGCCGGTCGACCCGCCGGAGCGCCAGAGTTCCGCGATCTCGCCGCGCGGCGCGATACAGAAGTGGTCGAGAAACCGCTCCGGCGGAATGGCGCGCAGCATATCCTTGTCGAGGATCGGGATACGCGACCATTCCTCCGGCTCGTCGAGGGCATCGAGGCGGATATCGGCGGGAATACGCTCCCGGTGGAAGGGGGACGCGAGGGCCCGTTCGACGGCGACGCGCTTGCGTGCCTGCTGGATGCGGGCGATTTCGTCCGGGTCTCGCGGCAGGGTCAGGGGCATGGCGGCGTCTCTCAAGCTTTTAGGCGACCGATCCAGCGGCGCTCGGCGTCGTGGGCCGCCGGCATTTCGCCTGCCGCCTCCGCCCGGGCCATCGCGGCGAGGCGTTCGCGTTTCGCCGCCGTGTCCTCCGGGATCTCGGCCAACGCATCGGCCAGCATGGCCTCGTAGTCGGCTCCGACCGGGCAGACGTCCTGGCAGCGCCGGCAGCCGGTGACGACGCCCGCGCCGCGCAACGTGCTCTGCCAGATGTTGAAGCTTTCCTCCGAACGGACGAGACGCTTCTGCGCATCCGTGTCCGGGGCGTCCAGCACCTGGCCGAGGAAGTCGGCGACCTCGGCGAAACCGTGCGGCGAGCGATAGCGATCGCAGGCCGCCCAGTCCCGCGTCCAATGGCCGACGACGTCGCCCGGACAGGCGCTGAGGCAGCGCCCGCACTCGGGGCCGAGGCAGAGTGCGGTGTCCCTCGGCCGGTCGACCTCGACCCCGTCATCGAGGGTGGCGAGCACGATGGTCACCATCAGGCGCGGCCCGAACTCCGGCGTCAGCAACTGGCCGTTCAGGCCGAGCGTGCCGAGCCCCGCCTCGACCGCCGCATGGCTCGCCGACAACAGCGGCGTCAGATGCTCCGCCGGATCGTCGAAATAAAGCCAGGGGTCGACATGGGTCGGCGGGATGATCAGGGCGGGATAGCCGCAGCCCTCGAGCCAGAGCGCCAGCTCGAGCGCCGCTTCCTCCATGAACGAAAGGGTGACCTCGTCGTTGTAAAACTTGTGCCGCTCGTTCCAGCGTTTCAGCCGCGTCGGCCCGGCCAGCAGCCGCTTGCCGAGGACGATGGCGTGTCCGGCATCGTAGTCGGAGATGTCGCTCGGCCGGCGCGGGCGTGCCGGATCCGGCGGGTGGGCGTCCATCGCCTTGCCATCGGCGATGCCGACGATATCGGCACCGAAATCCCGGGCCTGTTGCTTGATCCGCGCCGCCGTCAGCGGCTCCCGGTATACCTGGTCCATTGTCTCGCCTATTCGCCCGCCGCTTCGGCCTTGGCCTTCTGTTCCGCGCGAAAGGCCTCGCGCACCGCCTTTGCCGTCTTGCCCGTGTAGCCCTCGGGGCCGACCCAGCGGATGTTCCACGGATCAAGGCCGGCCACCTCGTCACCGGCGCGGCGCGCCTGCTTCATCGCCTCGCCCCGCGCCTGTTTCTCTTCCGTCCACTCCGGGATCTTCTTCTGGTCCTGGGCGAGGAAGGCGTGATAGTCGGTGCCGACCGGACAGACCGCCAAACAACGCGGGCAGTCGCCGAAGGAACCGACGACGCGCAGGAAGCCCTGCCAGAAGCCGAAGAGGCCGCGGCTCGTCAGCATCGCCCGTTTCTCCTCCGGCCCGGCCTCGGCGAACTGTTGCAGCAGCCGCGTTACCGTCATGTAGCCGAATTCCTGCGCGAACTCGGCGCAGCCGGGCTTGTCGATATCGAAGTGGCCGACCGCGTCGCCCGGACAGGCATGCAGGCAGCGCGAGCAGCCCTCGCCGATGCAGACCTGTTCCGTCATCGGCCCGTCCGCCGCCAGCTCCAGCTCGGTCAGCACGCCGGTGAGGTAGAGCCGCGGGCCGTATTCGGGGCTGAGGATGTTGACCTCCAGGCCGAGGGTGCCGATGCCCGCCTCGACGCCCAGGTGCCGGGTCGAGAGGTAGTCGTAGCTCGCCCTTTTCATGTTCCAGTCGGTTTCCTGCGCGGCGGTGATGAAGCTCGGCCAGCCGGCCTCTTCCAGGTGACGGGCGACGCGGGCGGCGATCTTGTCCATCCGCCGCATGACGATCATGTCCATGTACTGCACCGCGACCATCTGCTTGGCCCGGAACACGGCGGCCGGAATGTGCTGCGCGATGACGACGACGCTTTTCACGTAGGGCGAGATGCGCTCGGGCGTTTGCGGCACGCTCGGGTCCGGCGGAAAGGCGTTCAGCATCCGCGCGCTGGCGATACCGACGAGGTCGGCGCCGAACCCCCGGGCCGCCGCCTTGACCTCTTCCGCCGTCGGCGTTCCACGTGCCGGCATGATCCAACCCCGTCTCTCGGTCCGGCGGCATTATGCCGGATTGGCCGCCTTGGGCCTATCGGTGCACGCGTCCGGAATCGCCGCTGATATTTCCGACTGTCCGTATGGTTGCCCTTGGCCTACTCTCGCTCCTCCACCACGCATTCGGCCGACGAGGAATCATGCCCGACATATCGTCCAGCTATCTGGTCCTGGTCGCGATCCTCGTCGTATTTAACGGCACCTTCCTGTTCGCGGGGGTATGCCGCGTGCCTCCGGGCGTCGCTCGCACCATCGAGCGGTTCGGCCGCTATCATCGAACCCTCGGGCCCGGATTTCACATGATCATCCCGTTCGCCGAGCGGGTCGGCGTCGAGCTGCCGGTGGAGCCGTGGACGGTGGATCTGTCTCGGATCGACGTCGAAACCTCGGACCGGTACCGAATCCCCCTGCAAGCCGCGCTGGTTTGCCGTATCGTCGACGTGCCCAAAGCGGCCTACGAGGTGAATGATTTGGAGGCGAGCATCCGCACCCAGGCTCAGCACGACCTGGTGGCCGCGATGGCAACGGTGGAACGGATGATCTTTGTCAGAAATCGTGAGGCCTTTGCCGAATCGCTCGCCGCTTGGCTTCAGGAGACGACCGCGGTTTGGGGCGTCGATATCACGCGCATGACGTTGGAGGACGCGGGCCCGCATCAAGATCTCGACGGGCCCGAGGCACGGCGGGCCGATGAAGAGAGATGACGGACCGGGGCATGGGCAGTCGGAATTGCGACCGGTTGTTCCGGTTGCTCCCTCACCTGGGCGTGCCATATTGAGGCCATGACAATTATGGAAAGCCGAGCTTGTGGTCTCGGCGTGACGGGGGTCGCAGATGGAAGAGATGCTTTTCGAGTCGATCGGTCTCACGGCCTTCGTGGTCGTGGTGGTATTGCTGGCCATCTTGCTGCTGTTCACTGCGGTAAAGCGGGTGCCGCAGGGCTTCGAATTCACGGTCGAGCGGTTTGGGCGCTATACCCGGACCTTGGTTCCGGGCCTGCACTTCATCATTCCTTTCGTCGATGTCATCGGCGCCAAGATGAACATGATGGAACAGGTCCTCGACGTGCCGACCCAGGAGGTCATCACCAAGGACAACGCCATGGTCGCGGTCGACGGCGTGGTTTTCTTCCAGGTGCTCGACGCCCCGAAGGCGGCCTATGAGGTCCGCCAGCTGGAGGTCGCCTCGCTCAACCTGACGATGACCAATATCCGGACCGTGATGGGCTCGATGGACCTGGACGAGTTGCTCTCGAAGCGCGACGAGATCAATGCCCGGCTGCTGACCGTGGTCGACGAGGCGACGACACCCTGGGGCGTGAAGGTGACCCGGATCGAGATCAAGGACATCGCACCGCCGCGCGACCTGGTCGACTCCATGGCCCGCCAGATGAAGGCGGAGCGGGACAAGCGCGCCTCCATCCTGGAAGCGGAGGGCGAGCGGCAGGCCGAAATCCTGCGGGCCGAGGGCGAGAAGCAGGGCGCCATCCTGGCCGCGGAGGGCCGTCGCGAGGCCGCCTTCCGCGACGCCGAGGCGCGGGAACGCGAGGCCGAGGCGGAGGCGCGGGCGACCAACATGGTTTCCGAGGCAATCGCCGGCGGCGACGTCCAGGCGATCAACTATTTCGTCGCACAGAAATATGTCGACGCGCTCGGCAAGTTCGCGACCTCGCCGAACCAGAAGATCCTGTTCATGCCGCTGGAGGCCTCCAGCGTCATCGGCGCCATCGGCGGCATCGCCGAGATCGCCAAGCAGGCCTGGAACGACGGCGACGACGGCGGTGGCGGTGGCGGCAACGGCGCGGAACGCCCCCGTTCCCCGCGTCCCGCCAGCCCGACGCCGGGCTCCGTCTCCGCCGCGCGCCCGGGCATGCGCGCCGCGGGCTCGGTGCCGGCCAGTGGATCCTCGGCGGCCGAGGTCTGGTCGAAACCGCTGCCTAACGAAGCCGACTGAGGCGCTACGCCATGGAACAGCTCGCCGCCTTTCTCCTCGGCATCGATCACTGGCACTGGTGGATCCTCGGCGTCGTCCTGCTGGGTGGCGAAATGCTGGCGCCCGGCGTCTTCCTGTTGTGGATGGGCATCGCCGCCGGCATCACCGGTTTCATCGTCCTGCTGGTGCCGGACATGGACTGGCGCTATCAATTTTTGTTGTTCGCCGTCCTGTCGGTGATCAGCGTCGTGCTGGCCCGCCTCTATCTCGCGAAGAAGCCGATCGAAACCGACCGGCCGGAGCTGAACCGGCGCGGCCAGCAGTATGTCGGGCGTACCTTCACATTGGCCGAGGCGGTGGAGAACGGGCGCGGCAAGCTGCATGTCGATGACACCATGTGGCGGATCGAAGGACCGGACCTGCCGGCCGGCCAGCAGGTCGAGGTCGTGGGCGTCGACGGCGTGCTGTTGCGGGTCGCACCGGCGGCGGGAGGCGGACAATCCGTCGCAGGGACGGACGAGAACGGCAAAAGCTGAGGTTTTCCCTGGACGCGGCGCAACCCGCACACCATATTGCCGGTCAATCGACAAGCTTATCGATTCGGCCGCCTGCCGGCCGATCCAGCCTCAGGTGGATCCACGATGCCCGTACCCGTTCGTCAGCAAGTGCGCGTCGGCGCCTACATCATGAAACAGCGCCTCACGCGGCGGGAACGCTATCCCCTCGTGCTGATGCTGGAGCCGTTGTTCCGCTGCAATCTCGCCTGCCCCGGCTGCGGCAAGATCGACTATCCCGATCCCATTCTGAACCAGCGCCTGAGCGCGGATGCCTGTGTCGAGGCGGCGCGGGAATGCGGCGCGCCGATCGTCTCCATTGCCGGCGGCGAGCCGCTGCTGCATCGCGAGATGACGGAAATCGTACAGCGCATGATCGCCGACAAGCGGTTCATCTATCTCTGCACGAATGCGCTGCTGCTGGAGAAGAAGATCGACCAGTTCACGCCCTCGCCCTATCTCACCTTCTCGATCCATCTCGACGGATTGGAGGAAGAGCATGACCGGGCCGTCGACCAGGAAGGCGTGTTCGATCGGGCGGTGAAGGCGATAAAGATGGTCCGCGACCGGGGCTTCCGGGTGAACGTGAACACCACGCTGTTCGACGGCGTGTCGGCCCCGAAGGTCGCCGAGTTCCTCGACTTCGCCACCGAACTCGGCGTCGAGGGCGTGACCATCTCGCCCGGCTATTCCTACGAGCGGGCCCCCGACCAGGAACATTTCCTCAAGCGCCGCGGCGCCAAGGAGCTGTTCCGCGAGGTCTTCCGTCTCGGCCAGGGCAAGAAGTGGCGATTCAGCCAATCGAGCCTGTTCCTCGACTTCCTCGCCGGCAACCAGTCCTACCAGTGCACGCCGTGGGGCAACCCGACGCGCAACGTCTTCGGCTGGCAGCGGCCCTGCTATCTGTTGAACGAGGGCTACGTTTCGACGTTCGCCGAGCTGATGGAAGAGACGGAGTGGGAGAAGTACGGCACCGGCAACTATGAGAAGTGCGCCGACTGCATGGTCCATTGCGGCTACGAGGCGACGGCGGTGAACGATACCGTACGCCATCCCCTGAAGGCGGCCCGCGTCGCCCTCTTCGGTCCGAAGACGGAAGGACCGATGGCGCCGGAGATCGAGCTCGACCGCCAACGGCCGGCCGAATACCCCTTCGAGGCGGTGGTGGCGGAAGCGCTCGGCCAGTCAGCCGAGGGGCAGGAGCGCCGCTCCGGCTCGTCCAACGCGGCTTAGGCTCGAATCGGCCAACCGGGCATCGCGGGCCAGGCGCAACAGATCGACGATCTCCCACGGCCGGCGGGCCAGGCTCGCCAGCAGCGGCGCCAATCGCGTTTCGCCCGCACCGTCCGTGCCAGCGAGCGCCGATGCCGGCAAGGCCCGGTCCCAGGGATCCAGCACCACCCGGATCGCCATGAAGGGAATGTCGGCGGTGGCCGCCACGCGGGCGACATGCAGGCTTTCCATATCGACGGCAAGGGCGCCGGTGGCCCGGTAGAGCGCGGTCTTGGCCGGCAGCGTGGCGACCACGGTGTCGCTGGCCGCAATGGCGCCCGTGACGCCGTGCAATTCCGAGAGCCAGGCCCGCCAACTCTCGTCGGTCGCGAGGCGCGGGCCCTCGGGCGTGACGACGGCGTCGGCCAGGATCAGGTCGCCAGGCCGAAGCTGCGGCGACAGGCCGCCGGCGTATCCGACACTGAGCAAGGCTTCGGCACCCTCGGCCACCAGTTCGCCGGCCGCGGGCGCCGCGCGGGCGCCAGGGGCCGCGCGGATGATCATGTCATGATGCTTGCCGGGATCGAGGGCTCGGAAATGTCGTGCCTCGCGCGCCAGGCCACAGACCAGGCCCAGGCGCATCAGGTCCCGTACTGTCGGGTATCCTCGCGCGCGCGCATCAGGCTGCGATAGCGCGCCAAAGCCCAGAGCGGGAAGTAGGCGCTGTAGCCGTGATAGCGCAGGTAGAAGACGCGCGGAAAGCCGGTGCCGGTATAGAGGCTTTCGACCCATTTGCCCTCGTCGTCACGCTCGGCGCGCAACAGGTAGTCGACACCGCGGCGGACCGCCTCGTGCTCCGCCTCGCCCGCCGCCATCAGGCCGAGCAGGGCCCAGGCCGTCTGCGAGGGGGTGCTGATCTTCATCAGGTGGCGTTGGCCCGGCGTATAGGTCGCGCAGTCCTCGCCCCAGCCGCCGTCTTCCTTCTGGCGCTGCAGCATCCAGGTGACGGCACGGCGGATGTGCGAGGCGCGCATGTCCTCGCCGAGCGCCTCGAAGGCGCAGAGCACCGACCAGGTGCCGTAGACGTGGTTCACGCCCCAACGGCCGAACCAGGAACCGTCCCGTTCCTGCTCGCGCATCAGGTAGTCGATGCCGCGGCGCACCGTCGGATGACTTCGGTCGTAGCCGAGCTGGCCCAGCATCTGGATGCAGCGCGCGGTGACGTCCGCCGTCGGCGGGTCGAGCAGGGCGCCATGGTCGGCGAAGGGGATATGCTCGAGGTAGCGATAGGTGTTGTCGACGTCGAAGGCGCCCCAGCCGCCGTTCTTCGACTGCATGCCGATGATCCACTCGGTCGCCCGATCGATCGCATCCGCGTAGCGGGCATCGCCCGTGCGGTCCATCGCCATGACGATGACGGCGGTGTCGTCGACGTCCGGGTAATAGTCGTTCCAATACTCGAAGGCCCAGCCGCCCGGGCGCAGGCCGGCCCGCTTCATCGCCCAGTCGCCCTCGACGTCCAGGATCTGGCGTTCCAGCATCCAGTCGAAGGCGGCCATGATCCGCTCGTCCTCCGCCGGCACGTCGGCTTCGAGCACGGCGTGCAGCGCAAGCGTGGTATCCCAGATCGGCGACAGGCAGGGCTGGCAATAGCCCTTGTCGCCCTGCATGGTCAGCAGCTTGTCGACGCTGCGCTTGGCGACCACCAGGTCGGGATGGTCCTTGGCGTAGCCGAGCGCGTCCATCGCCATCACCGCGTTGGCCATGGCCGGGAAGATCCCGCCGAGGCCGTCCTCGCCGTTGAGCCGCGGGGTGATGAATTCGATCGCGCGGCGGATCGCCTTCTGCCGGCTGCCCTTGGGGAAAAACGGCTCGAACCTGCGGATCGCGGTGTCGGCGGCCAGGAACAGCTTGCCGACGATGTCGCCGGTCGGATTGGTGTTGTAGCGCTCCACCTCCTCGGGCGGGGTGCGGAACAGCTCGCGGACATGCACGCCCTTGGTATTTCGCGCCCGGGGCTTGCAGGCCATGATGATCAGCAAGGGAACGATCACCGTGCGCGACCAGTAGCTCACCTTCGAGAGATGGAAGGGGAACCAGCGCGGCAGCAGCATGATCTCGATCGGCATGAACGGGACCGCGCGCCACGGCACCTGGCCGAAGAGGGCGAGGGAGAAGCGGGTGAAGACATTGGCCGCCTCGGCCCCGCCGTGCGCCAGCACCGCCTCGCGCGCGCACACCATGTGCGGCGCATCGGGCGAATCACCGACCAGCTTCAGCGCGAAATAGACCTTGACCGTCGCCGAAAGCTCAAAGGCGCCATTCTCGAACAGCGGCCAGCCGCCATGGTCGGCCTGGGCCGCGCGCAGGTAGTTGGCGATCTTCGCCTCCAGCTCTTCGTCGACCTCGTCGAGGAAGTGCTTGAGGAAGATGTATTCGGAGGGAATGGTCGAATCCGCCTCGAGTTCGAAAACCCAGTGGCCATCGTCCTTCTGCAACGCCAGCAACGCTTCCGCCGCCTCCGTCACCCGACGGTCGACGCCGTATTCGAAGTCCGTGCTCTCGGTGGGAATCAAGTCTTTGTCCAACGTCGTCGCACCCGGATACAGTTTCCAAACGCGCCGCTGTTCGTGACGCGGCGGAACGCTCTCAAGGCGGCCTCTGCATACTATGACGGCGCCTTGGGCTCAAGACTCGCTTACAGGCATGTTGCGATCATGTGACTGCCCGTGATCAGGGTAACATGGTTCGCCCTGTGCAAACGTGACTATGCGATCAGGCGGCGCAACAGAATACCGATCTTCTCCAGTTTCCCAACGCGCACGGGCTCGTCGAGTCGGTGCCAGCCCCGCGCCTCCAGGCGCAGCAGCAGGCGGTGGTAGACATCCCGCATGATCAGCGCCGCCCGCAACTGGCGGCGATCGCAACGGGCGAGGTGACGTTCCGCTTCCGCGAAACGCTCATGGGCCCGGGCGGCCACCTTTTTGCAGGTCTCCGCCAGGCCCTCCTGGTCCAAGATGGTGGTGGGCGGGCCGAGATCAAGGTTCACGCCCGCCTCTTCCAACCAGTCGCGCGGCAGGTAGATCCGCTCTTCGCCGGCATCCTCAACGACGTCGCGCAGGATATTGGTGAGTTGCAAGGCTTCGCCGAGCGCAACGGCAAAGGCTTCCGCGTCGGCACCCTTGGCGCCGAAGATGCGAATCAGCAGCATGCCCACGGCACCGGCAACACCCCGGCAATAGGTTTCCAGCTCCGCCAGGTCCGGTGCCGATTCGCGACCCTGGGCATCGATCTCCACCGCATCGATCAGCAGCAGGAACTCGTCGCGCGGCAGACCGTGCGCAACCACGGCAGCGGCGAGCGCCTGGCCGATCGGTGTCGCCGGCGCACCGCGATAGACGGCGGCGATCTCCTCGCGCCAGGCGGCGAGGCGGGCCATCTTGTCATCGACGGGGGCCGCCTCGTCGGCGATATCGTCGACCTCGCGGCAATAGGCGTAGATGGCATAGACCGCTTCGCGCCGGTCACGCTCCAGCGAACGCATGGCCCAGAAAAAGGACGATCCGGCGCGCTTGACGATATCGTGCACATGGGCGCGCGCATCCGCCGCCACGGGCAACGCCCCCGCGCCCGACGCCAAGGCGCCGCCGATCCTCCTTGTGCCGTCTTGTGCCGTCACCCGGGCCCCCAAGGGTCGATTAAACGTTGCTGGTTAACGGTTGAGGCCCGCGCATGCAAGCTTCAATCCTTCGTCGCACCGGCGCCGATCCGGCCCTTCCACACGCCGCCGCGACC
This sequence comes from uncultured Alphaproteobacteria bacterium, assembly GCA_951812805.1. GTDB lineage: Bacteria > Pseudomonadota > Alphaproteobacteria > JASLMY01. The sequence continues at coordinate 382,574 of CATOSZ010000009.1, forward strand.
CCGGTGGTGCGACAGCGCCGACTCCATCGTCATCAGCAGATAGAGAATTCCCGCAAGCGGCAACAGCACCCCGAGCAACCAGGCTTCGCCATAAAGCCGCAAGGTCGGCCGGAACGAGACCACCATGGCGGCCCAGGCCGCCAGGCCGAGGGCGAGCGCGCTTCCCTCGCCATGCCAGGGCCAGGCGAGAACCGCGAATGGCCCGGCGACATAGGTGAACAGCATGCCCAGAATCGTGCCCAGCAGCCGCGCTGGCGAATGGCCGAGTTGCGTGTAGGCCGAACGGGCAACCATCTGCCAGACCCCGCCGAGCCCCTCATAGGGACGCAACGAACGGGTATCGTCGGCCAGGCCGAGCCAGAGCCGCCCGCCGGCCTGGCGGATGGCGCGGGCGAGTGCGCAGTCGTCGATCAAGGCGTCTGATATCGCCTCCAGCCCGCCGGCCTGGCGAAGACGCGCCCGCGAGACCAGCATGCAACCGCCCGCCGCCGCCGCCGCCCTGCCCCGATTGACCCAAGGAAAGGGATAGAGCTTCTGGAAGAAGTATACGAAGGCCGGGATCAATAGGCGTTGTGCGGCCCCCTCGCGGGCCAGGCGTACCATCAGCGATACCAGGTCCAGATCCCGCGCCGTCGCCGTCGCCACCAGGCGGCGCAGGTTGCCGGGTGGATGATGGATGTCCGCATCGGTGAAAAGCAGATAGTCCGCGTCCCATCCGGCCTCGTCGGCATGGGCGAGGCCACTCGCCATCGCCCAGACCTTGCCGACCCATCCGGCGGGGCGCGGACGCGTCGAAATCACCGTCAGCCGCGCCTCGGCGTCCAGCTCACGCGCCCGGGCCCGGGCTATTGCGGCGGTGCCGTCGCGGCTTTCGTCGTCGACCAGGACGACCCGGAAGGGGCCGGGATAGTCCTGCGCGAGGAGCGCGGACATCGCCTCGCCGATCGACGCCGCCTCGTCGCGGGCGGGCACGATGGCGACGACGGCGGGCCAGGCTGCGGGTGCCGGCGCGGTGCCGAGCCGCTCGCCACAGCGCCAGAAGCCGCCCCTGAAGGCGAGCAGGTAGAGCCAGATGGCCAGCGAGAGCGCCGCGGCAATGGTCCAGAACAGGGTCATGCGCCATACATATGCGAGTTGGCGCGTTTTGCACGCCCGGACGTCGTCGCCGGGGCGTGATGGTATCGCGCCGCCGATGTCGATAGAGTGCGCGAAAATGGGAGACGGGCATGGACGCGGGTTATGACGTCGTCATCGTCGGCGGCGGGGTCATGGGCAGTTCGGCGGCCTATTTCCTGGCCGCGAGCGATGTGTTCGACGGCTCCATCCTCGTGGTGGAGCGTGACTCGACCTACGACACCTCGGCGACCGCGCGCAGCATGGGCGGCATCCGCCAACAGTTCACCACCGAAGAGAACATCGCCATGTCGATGTTCGGCGCCGAGTTCGCCAGGATCGCACCCGAGGTACTGGCCGTCGACGGTGAGCGGGTCGAGGTGACGTTTCGCGAACAGGGCTATCTTTCGACCGCGACCGCGGCGGGCGCCGACAGGTTGCGGCAGAATTTCGAGATGCAGCGCAGCCAGGGCGCGGCCGTGACCTTCCTGGAAGCCGGCGACCTCGCCCTGCGCTTCCCCTGGTTGAACCCGGACGGCCTCGGTGCCGCCGTCTTCGGCCATGCGAACGAAGGCTGGATCGATCCCAACACGCTGCTGCAAGGCTTCCGGCGTAAGGCGATATCCCTCGGCGCGACCTTCACCGACGACGAGGTCGTCGGCTTCACGCGCGAGGGAGACCGGCTGGCCGGCGTGCAGCTCGCCCGGGGCGGCGAGGTGGCCGCGGGCACGGTGGTGTTGTCGGCCGGGTCGCGCTCGGGCGCGCTGGCGGCGCTGATGGGCGTCGACCTGCCGGTCCGGCCGCGCAAGCGCTACGTCTACGTCTTCGACTGCAAGGAAGATCTTTCCGGCCTGCCGCTCACCATCGATCCGAGCGGCGTCGCCTTCCGCCCGGAAGGCCGGCAGTTCGTCACCTCGATGTCACCGCCCGAGGACCAGGACCCCGACAGCGACGCGGAAGACATGGAGGTCGACTACACCACCTTCGAGGCGGTGACCTGGCCGGTCCTGGCGAACCGCGTGCCCGCGTTCGAGGCGATCAAACTGACCGGCGCCTGGGCCGGTCACTATGACTTCAACAGCTTCGACCAGAACGCCATCCTGGGAGGCCATCCCGAAATCGCCAACCTGCTGTTCTGCACGGGCTTCAGCGGCCACGGCCTGCAACAATCGCCCGCCGCCGGTCGGGCGATCTCCGAGCTGATCGTCCACGGCGCCTACCGTGCCATCGACCTCACCCGGTTCGGCTTCGAACGGATCGCCCTCGGGCATGCCGTCGTCGAAGCCAACGTCTGGTAGAGGGGCCCGGCGGTGGAGCCGAACCGGGACGAAAAGGTCATCGTCGTCGGTGCCGGGCCCGCCGGCCTGCGCGCGGCGGAGGTGCTGACCGGCGTGCGCTTGAAGCCGGTGCTGATCGATGCCGGCACGGCGCCGGGCGGCCGGCCGGGGCGGCTCGGCCGGCTTGGCCAGGCCCGGCTCGGCGACCGGGATGCCTCGCTCCGCCGTGCCTTCGCCGGCCTCGCCGAGAAGCTCGACTACAGGCCCGAGACCGTGGCGACCGGCGTCGCCGACGGGCATCTGGAGGTCCGGCACGGCGACGAGGTGGCGCGGTTGCCGTTCGATGCCCTCATCCTGGCGACGGGGGCGAGCGAAGTGCTGCTGCCGTTCGCCGGATGGTCGCGCCCGGGTGTCGTCGGTTCGAGCCGGGCCCTGGCGGAACTTTCGCGCGGCCGCGCCGTCGCCCGCCGGCCGGTCTTCGTCGGCACGGGTCCCATGCTCTACCGGGTGGCCGCACGCCACGCCGCCAACGGCGTCACCCCCGCCGCCGTACTCGACACCGGCCCGAAAGGCGGCATCCTTCGCGCAAGCCACCATCTCGCCACCGACTGGATGGTCTTCGCCGACCTGCTCGGCGACCTGGCGGCGCTGCGGTTCCGACGCGTCCCCCTCCGGCGCGGGGTCCGACCGCTCGCCGTGATGGGCGAGGACACAATCGAAGCGCTGCACTGTCGCGACGAGGCCGGCGAGGAGTTTGCGGTGCCCTGCGACGCCATCGTCACCGGCTTCGGCTGGCGGCCCGATGATCGGCTGGCGGCACTGGCCGGCGCGCGGTTCGCGCCGACGGAAGCCGACGGCGGCTGGCGCGCGGTGCTCGAGGATACGGGCGGCGTTACCGGCGCGCCGATCTACCTCGCCGGTGCGGCGCGCGGACAGGGCGCGATTCTGCCCGTGGCGGAGGCGAGCGGGACCATCGCCGCCTTCGCCGCCCTGATCGACCTCGGCTATCCGGTGACCGTCGGCACATTGCGCTTCTGGATGACCCGGATCGAGACCCGGCGTCTGTTGAACAAGGGGCTGGCCCAGGCCTTCCCTTTGCCCCTCGACATCGCCCTCGCGGCGACGGACGACACCCTTGTCTGCCCCTGCCGCGAGATCACCGCTGGCCGTCTGCGCGCGCTCGCCGGCGAAGGCGTCGCGGACCTGACGCAAGCCTGGAACGCCACCGGCCTCGGCGGTGGCGAATGCGGCGCCCTCCATTGTGCCGCCGCGGCCGGCGCCATCCTCGCCGCTGCCCACGGTACGACGCCAGCGGACGTGGGGCGTCTGGCCTCGCCGACACCGATCTCGTCGGAAAATCTGGACAGCCCTTGAGACGGCGGGCAAACGGGTCCTCGAGGCTCAGCCCAACGCGTCGCGCAACGCTTCCGCCAATTGCCATCGCTGGAAAGGTTTATTCAGAAGCACGTCGCCTGCATCGATCGACTCGTCCAGCTGGACCACATCCGCGGTGTAGCCGGACATGAAGACGATGCCGAGCGTGGGATGAGACTGCCGGACCCGACGCGCGAGTTCCAACCCGCTCATGCCGCGGGGTAGGACGACGTCGGTCAGCATCAAAGAGATCCGCATATCACCGGCCAGGGCCAATTCGGCCGAGGGCGCGTCGCTCACCGCGATCGCGCGGTAGCCGAGACTTTCGACCATCGCAATGCCGAGCGCGCGTACATCGCCATCATCCTCGACGATCAGAATCGTTTCACCATGGCCGGTCGGCGTTTCGCCCGGGCCGACGTCCTCGCGACGCCGCGCTTCGGCCTCGGCGCGGGGGAGGAATAGCGTCACCGTCGTGCCGACGCCGAGGGCGCTCTCCAGCATGACGTGGCCGCCCGACTGCTTGGCGAAGCCGTAGACCATCGAGAGGCCGAGGCCGCTGCCCTGGCCGATATCCTTGGTCGTGAAGAACGGCTCGAAGGCCCGGGCGCGCACGTCCGACGACATTCCCGCGCCGTTGTCGGTAACGGAAATCGAGACATAGTCGCCCGCGGGCAGCTCGCCGTTTGCCACGACGTCGTCGGATCCGAGATGGACGTTGGCGCATTTGACGACCATTCGACCGACGCCCTCCATCGCGTCCCGCGCATTGAGCGCCAGGTTCAACAGCGTGTTTTCGACCTGGCCCGGATCGGCCTCGGCGCGCCAAAGATCGCCCGGCGCCACGGTCTCGACCTCGACCGTCTCGCCCAGCGTGCGGACCAGGAATCCCGTCAGCTTGCCGGTCAGCTCGCCGATATCGAGGGTGCGGGGACGCAAGGGCTGGCGGCGCGAAAACGCCAGCAGCCGCTGCGTCAGCTCGGCGCCGCGGTCCGCCGCCCGCTTGATCGCCGCCAGCGCCCGCGTGTCGGCGTCCGGCTCGTCGGCCAGCAGCTCGACGTTGCCGCTGATAACGGCGAGCAAATTGTTGAAATCATGCGCGACGCCGCCGGTCAGCTGACCGACGGCTTCCATCTTCTGCGCCTGGCGCAGTCCCTGCTCGGCCTGCCGCAGCGCGGTGATGTCGAAAACCAGACCATTCCAGACGACCGCGCCGTCATCCATCTTCCTCGGCGTGGACGAACCCCGGTACCAGCCGACATCACCACCGGATCGTACCGCCCGACCTTCCCAGAACCAGGGTTCGAGCGAGGCATGGGATTGCAGAATCGAGGCGTCGAGGTCCGGGCGATCGTCCGGGTGGATCACGTCGAACCAGGTATCGGCGTCGCGAACGACCTCGGCGGGATCGAGGCCGAAAAGATCGCGGATGGACTCGCTGACATAGGGAAACGAGGGCTGGCCATCGCAATCGATGCGAAACTGATAGACCACGCCCGGAACATTGGACGTGATGTCCCGCAAGCGGGCTTCGCTCGCCTGGAGTTCGCGGGCGTTTTCCAGTGACGACTGCGCGGCGACCCGGGCAACGGCACGCTCGTCGTGCACGACGGAATTCGCCTCGCGGCGCAGCTCGAGGATCTCGACGATGATCCGCGCCATATCCTCCAACATGACACGCTCGTCGGCGCCAAGGGTGCGCGGCTTCAGGTCGACAACGTTGACGGTGCCGAGGTTGAAACCGTCCTTGGTTCGCAACGGTGCGCCCGCATAGAACCTGATTCCCGGCTCGCCGACAACGAGCGCGTTGTCGCTGAAACGCGGGTCACGCGTCGCGTCCTCCACCACCATGACGTCCGTCCCCATGATGGCATGGGCACAGAACGCCAGCTCCCTCGGCGTTTGCTCGACACCGATACCGTGTCGCGACTTGAACCATTGCCGGGTCTCGTCGATCAGCGAAATCAAGGATATGGGCGCCCCGGTTCGGGCGGCCAGCATCCGCGTCAAGGCGTCGAACACCGCCTCGGGCGGCGTGTCGAGGATCCGGTAGCTCGCAAGGGCGGAAATCGGCTCCGGCTCATCGGAGGGAATGGGATGGTTCATCGATTGTCACTGCACCCTTGAAGCATCGCGCCGGATCCGCCGCTGCCCACACGGCGATGGAAACATCCCGACATACTGGGGTGACAATATCAAGTCTTCATTAACGCCGGCGGCCCGGCGGACCATCACCAACGCGCGCGCACGTGGACCGATGCCCTCATCGCTGGTAGCTTGTGCGCGGATGCCCCGCCATGAGGACGAGACGGTATGACCGCGCACGAAAAGATCACCGTGAACGGCCGCGACTATGCGTGGCCGAACGCCCCGCTCGTCGCCGTCTGTGTCGATGGTTGCGAGCCGGATTACCTGGACCTCGCCATTGCCGCGGGCCGGATGCCCTTCATGGCCCGCGCCCGGGCCGAGGGCACGGACCTGCTGGCCCGCTGTGTGGTGCCGAGTTTCACCAACCCGAACAATCTCTCGATCGTCACCGGCGCGCCGCCGGCCGTGCACGGCATCGCCGGCAACTACTTCCTCGATCCCGCGACGGGGGAAGCGGTGATGATGAACGACCCGGCCCTGCTGCGCACCGGCACGATCCTCGCCGCCTTTGCCGAGCGGGGCGCGCGGGTCGCGGCGGTGACCGCGAAGGACAAGCTTCGCCGTCTGCTGGGCCACGGCCTGGAGATCGGTCCCGGCAAGGCGATTTGCCTTTCGGCCGAGCATGCCGACCGGGCGAGCGAGGCGGAACACGGCCTGGGCGACGTGCTGGCCAAGGTCGGCCTGCCGCTGCCCTCGGTCTATTCCGCGGACTTGAGCGCGTTCGTCTTCGCCACCGGCGTCCATCTGCTGGAGACGGTACGCCCGGACGTCATGTATCTCTCGACCACCGACTATGTGCAGCACAAGCACGCGCCCGGCACCGAGGAGGCCAACGCCTTCTACGCCATGATGGACGGCTACCTCGCCCGCCTCGACGCGCTCGGCGCCACCATCGCCATCACCGCCGATCACGGCATGAACGCCAAGCACGGGGCCGACGGCCAGCCGAACGTGATCTACCTGCAGGACCTGCTCGACGACTGGCTGGGGGCCGGCGCGGTTCGGGTCATCCTGCCCATCACCGATCCCTATGTGGCGCATCACGGCGCGCTCGGCTCCTTCGCCACCATCTATGCGACGGCGGGCGGCGGCGACCTGCCGGCCCGTCTCGGCGCGCTCGAGGGCATCGAGGCCGCGCTCACCGGCGCCGAGGCGGCGGCCCGCTTCGAGCTGCCGCCGGATCGCATCGGCGATATCGTCGTCGTCTCGGAAAAGGGCGTCGTGCTCGGCACCGCGGCGGCGGAGCATGATCTCTCCGGCCTCGACGCGCCGCTCCGCTCGCACGGCGGGATCAGCGAACAGACGGTACCGCTGATCGTCAACCGGCCGACGGACTGGTCGGCGACGGCCCGCAATTTCGATCTGTTCGACCTGGCCCTGAACCATCTGGCCTGACGCCAGGCCACTCAATAGGTGTCGAAGATCGCCTGCAACGCGTCGGGTTCGCGGGTCTCGCGGAGCGCCAGCATGGCCAGTACCCGCGCCTTCTGCGGATTGAGGTTGTCGGCGGCGACGATGCCGGCCTCGACCATCGAGGTCCGCCGCAACACCCGGCCGCTGCCGACGCGGCTGGAATAGATCACCAGCACACCCGCCGCCCGCGCCGCCGTCACCGCGTCCATCTGCGTCGTCGCCGGCATGCCCGGCGCCAGGGACGCCATGACCACGGCCTCGGCGCCGGCGGCCACGAAAGCCTCCACCGCCGTCGGCGGCGCGCCGGCATAGCTGTAGGCGATATCGACCCGCGGCAGGTCGCCGACGCGCGTGACATCGAACGGCGTCGCCGCGGTGTGCGGGCGGGCCGGCGCCCGGTAGAGGGCGACCCGTCCGTCGCCGTCGACATAGCCGAGCATGCCGAGGTCGGGACTGCGGAAAGTCTCCAGCCGGAAGGTCGAGGTCTTGGAGACTTCCCGCGCCGCCTGGATCTCGTCGTTCAGCAACACCAGGACTCCCATGCCGCGCGCTTCGGCGCTGCCGGCCAGGCGGATCGCCCCCAGCAGGTTGGCACCGGCATCGGTGCCGAGCGCGCTCGAGGGCCGTTGCGCGCCGACCAGCACGACGGGGACGTCGCACTTCAGGGTGAGATGGAGGAAATAGGCCGTCTCCTCCAGGGTCGCGGTACCGTGGGTCAGCACGATGCCGTCCGGCGGTTCGGCCCGCGCGGCGATCTCGTGGATCCGCGCGACCAGCGCCAGCCAATCGCCGGGCGTGACGCCGGAACTCGAAAGCTGGGCGTGGTCGACCAGCTCCAGTTCCGCCGCCGCCTCGACCTCGGGAAAGCGGGCGAGGATTTCCGCCACCGTCTGGCGCCGGCCGAACTCCATGTATTCGAAGACGTCGAGGCCGTCGCGCCCGGCAAAGGAGATCGTGCCACCGGTGCCGATGAGGGCGATGCGAGGTCGCACGGCCATGACGTTGCCTCCCGCCCCTAGTCGAACACCGTTTCCATGTAGTGATCGGCGTTGACGATCGCCTCGATCACCGTCGGGCCGTCGGCCGCCAGGGCCGCCGTCAGGGCCACGCGGAGCGCCGCGCCGTCGCGCACACCGTGCGCCGGGACGCCGAAATAATGCTCCGGTGGATCGCGGTATTCCTCTTCCTGGACGTTGGAGCCATAGATGCCGAACTGGCGGCGCGCCTGCTTGATCTGAATGAGGCTGAGCCAGCGATCGTCCAGCACCACGACCGGCAGCGAGAGGCCCAGCCGCTTGGCCGTCGCCAGCTCGCCGCAGGTCATCTGGAAGCAACCGTCGCCCAGCACGCAGACCACGGGGCGTTCCGGCTCCGCGATCTTGGCGGCGATGGCGGCGGGCAGGCCGAAGCCCATCGACGACCAGCCGTTGGTGATGAGGAAGCGGCGCGGCGCGGGTGCCTGCCACTGGCTGGCGATCTGATGGGTATGGGCGCCGACGTCGAAGGCCAGCACGCCCTCGCCCGGCAACACGTCGCGCACGATGTCGATCGCCTCGTGCGGCGTGAAACCGGTGCTCTCCGGGCGCAGCGTCGACTGGAACAACGCCCGCTGGGCCTCGAGCTCGTCGTCCCGCCAGTGGGCCACCTCCCCCGGCAGTTCCAGCAACGAGGTGAGGCCGGCGTCGAGCGCCCCGGTCACCTCGCCGGCGACCGTGACGGTGGCGTCGACGTCGACCGGCTCCATGTCGACCTGCAACAACGGCACACCGCCGAGCCAGGCCTCGTACTCGACCTCGATCGTGTCGTAGCCGAGGCCGACCATCAGGTCGGCGCCGGCGACGAAGCGGCGCTGCACCTGCCGGCAGGACCGCTCGATGCAGCCGAGCGCCAGCGGATGGGCATCATCGATCAGGCCCTTGGCCATGGTGGTGGTGAGGAAGGGCAGGTTGAAATGCTCGACCACGCGGCGCAACAAATCCGGGTCCGTCATGCGCATGGCGTTGGAGCCGATGACGGCGAGCGGTCGTTTCGCCGCCGACAGCAATCCCGCCGCCTTGGCGATCGACGCGGCTTGCGGCGCGGGGCGGCGGTGGATGTCGATCCGCTCGGGCACGACGGCCCGCTTGGCCGGGGCCAGGGAGACGTCTTCCGGCAGGTCGAGGTGCACGGGGCCGCGTGGCTCGGTCATCGCCAGTTCGACCGCGCGGGTCACCGTCTCGGCCACATTGTTGAAATCGAGCGGCAGGGTCGCCTTGGTGATCGGCTTGAAGAGGGCGTGATGGTCGATCAGCATCTGCAGGCGCCGGCCGAGCTGGTACGAATTCAGCGTGCAGGTGATCGCGATCATCGGCGAGCGGTCGAGGAAGGCGTCGCCCACGCCCGTCGCCAGGTTGGTCGCGCCGGGCCCGAGCGTCGCCAGGCAGAAGCCGGGCGCGCCGGTCTGCCGCCCCATGACGTCGGCGGCGAAGCCGGCCGAGCCCTCGTGCGCCGTCAGCACATATTCGATACCGCCGGTCCGCATCGCCTCGATCAACGGCAGCACGTTGCCGCTCGGAATGCCAAAGCCGTGGCTGACACCGGCGGCCTTGAGGATCGCGACGATCAATTCAGCGTTGTTCATGGAACTCCGTCCTCTTTCACGTACCGGGTCCGGAACGGCCCGCCCCTACCCACCGGATCCCCTGCTACCCTGTGTACGGTTCCCGTGCAAACAATTGCTGGCACGCGAGGGGAGAACAGGTATGGGTGAAAACAGAATGGTCGTGGTAACCGGCGGCGCCAGCGGCATCGGCCGCGCCACGGCCCTGCGGTTCGCCGCCGCCGGCGACCGGGTCGTCGTCGCCGATATCAATCCGGGCGCTGCCGAAGAGGTCGTGGCCGAGATCGAGGCCGACGGCGGCCAGGCCCGCGTTCACGACGTCGACGTCGCTCTCGACGCCTCCGTCGACACGCTCGCCGAGGCGGCCGGCGAGGCCGAGGTCCTGGTCAACTCCGCCGGGCTGCTGCAGAACATTTCCGAGATCGAAAGCCTCGACATGGCGGAGCATGACCGCCTCTGGGCGGTGAACTATCGTGGCAGCCTGCTTTGTGCCCGCGCCTTCGCCCGGACCATGGCGGCCCGAGGGGGCGGCGGCTCCATCGTCAATATCTCCTCGACCTCGGCCGTCGCCGCGTTCCCGCTGCATGCCTATGGCCCCGGCAAGGCGGCGATCGATCGACTGACGGCGATCCTGGCCTCCGATCTCGGGCCGAAGGGCATCCGGGTCAACGCGGTGATGCCGGGCTATGTGCTGACGGAACAGATGCGGGCCCGGATTGCTTCGGGCCACCGGGACCCGACGATGATGGAACGCCAGTCGTCGTTGGGTCGGATGGTGGCGCCGGCGGAAATCGCCGATGCGATCCACTTCCTCTGCTCGGACGCGGCCCGGGCGATCACCGGCGTCAGCCTGCCGGTCGATGCCGGCTGGCTCGCCCACGTCACCTATCGTCAGCATCCGGGCTTCGCGGGAACCAACTAACCCCACCCCCTCCACGACACTCGATTGCCGTCACCCCGAACAGGGTCCAGAATAAGGTCACAGTACAGGGTCAGGTCTTGTTTGGTGAATTCCAGTCGCCGTCGAGCGATGGCTGACTTCACCAAACAAGACCTGACCCTTTTCGCCGTGGGCCATACCGGCGACTGCGATGACGGTGGTGGCGGAGCTGTCGGTGATGGGGTCGTCGTGGAGTCTTCGGTCCTGCGTCGTGATGTGCACCCTCGCTTGACGCGGGCCCGGTCTGCGGCTTCCATGGTCCCCTGACAATTCGTGCCGCCAGGGAGAGCGTCCATGAGCCTCGAGACCTTCCAGATCACCCGACGGGAGCCCTATCTCGACGGCCGCGTCTTCGAGGGCGGCGGTGCCTACGAGCGGATCGACGGCGTGGCGACCTATGCGGTTGATCCCGAGCATGCGGCGAACGCGGGCATCGTCGATCTTCCCCTGGCGCCGCGCGACGCGGACGGCCGGGTGCGCTATGCGGGCGACGTCACGATCCTGCGCCCACTCTCCGGCGGCAACCGGACGCTGCTGCTGGAGGTGCCGAACCGCGGCAACCGGGTCCTGCAGCGCAATATGAACCGGGCGCCCTTCGATCTCATGCCGACGGACGAGATCCAGGCGGGCGACGGGTTCCTGCAGCGCCATGGCTGGACGCTGGCCTGGGTCGGGTGGCAGTGGGACGTGCCCAAGCCGGGCCCGCGCATGGGGCTGGAGGCGCCGCGGATACCGCAGAGCGCGCTCAACGCCGACGCGCCGATGCAACTGCGCATCCAGCCGAACCAGCGCCGCGCCGACTATCCGCTGACCGACCACCATGTCGGCGCCATCGGCAACCACCAGGCCATCCCCGCCCGCGAGGGCGAAGAGGGCGAGGCCCGCTTGCTGGTCCGCGACGGCATCTGGGGCGAGGCGCGCGAGATCCCGCGCGAAAACTGGCGCTTCGCCCGCGAGGACAACGGCGCTCGGGTCGCCGATCCCAGTCATATCCACCTCGACGGCGGCTTCGAGCCGGGCAAGGTCTACGACATCCTCTATGCGCCCGCCGAATGTCCGGTGCCGGGCACCGGGCTGCTGGCGCTCCGCGACCTCGGCGCCTGGCTGAAGGGGGACGCCGCCTCGCCCATCGCCGGCGACATCGACCACGCCGTCGCCCAGGGGATCTCGCAGTGCGGGCGCTTCCTGCGCAGCTTCATCGAGCGCGGCCTGAATATCGACGAGGCGGGCGGCCAGGTCTTCGACGGTATTCTGGTGCATATCGCCGGTGGCCGGCGGGGCGAGTTCAATCACCGCCGCGGCCAGCCCTCGGTCCAGCCGACGCCGAGCTTTGGCCACCTCTTCCCCTTCGCCGACGCGGCGCAGAAGGACCCCCGCACCGGGCGCACCGCCGGGCTGCTCGACCGCCAGCGCACCAAGGGCGGCATGGCGAAGATCTTCTATACCGACACCTCGGCGGAATACTGGCGGGGCGATGCCTCACTCTCGCATCTCTCGCTCGCGGACGGCGGCGACGTCGAGCCGCCGGCGGACGAGGTGCGGCGCTATCTCTTCGCTTCGACCCAGCATTCGCCGGGCGTGCTGCCCTTCACGGACCAGAGCCCGTTCGGTACCCACGGCTCGAACCATTTCAACGTCGTCGACTACCGCCCGCTGCTGCGCGCCGCGCTCACCAACCTGCGTGACTGGATCCGGGACGGGACCGAACCGCCGGCAAGCGTGATGCCCCGCCAGAGCGACGGCACGGCGGCGACGCGGGAGGCGGTGGCGGCCAAGCTGGCGGCCATCCCGGCGCTCGCCCGCCCGGATCCGGCGGCGCTGCCGTGGATCTACCCGCTCGACCTCGGCGAACTGGCCGAGCGCGGCATCCCTGCCCTGCCGGCGACGCGGGACGGCGCGGCCTATCCCTGCCTCGTCGCCGACGTCGACGCGGACGGCAACGAGGTCGCCGGCATCGCCATGCCCGACGTTTCCGTCGCCGTCGCCACCCACACCGGCTTCAACGTGCGCCATCCAGACAGTGGCGGCGGCGGCCAGATCCTGGAATATGTCGGCCTGACCCTGCCGCTGGCCAAGGACCGGGCCGCACGGGAGGCCGCGGGCGATCCCCGGCCTTCGATCGCCGAGCGCTATGCTAGTCGCGACGACTATCTCCGCCGGGTCCGGGCCGCGGCCGAGGACCTTGTCGCCCAGCGCCATCTGCTGGCCGAGGATATCGAGGTCTGCGCAGAGATCGCCGCCGAACGCTACGACGCCTGCGCCTGAGGGGCCGGAACCGGAGAAACGCCCATGCCCGCATCCGCCGCACTCCGCGCCCGCCTGCGCATGGCCGACATGCCGTCCTGGGCGGCCCCGATCTGGTTGCTGGGACGGCGGCGGCGCTCGGGTGAGCGGGTGATGACGGCGAAGGCCCAGGTGGTGGCTGATATCGCCACCGCACTCCGCGTGCCGGGCTATGTGCCGACGCCGGTGGAGGCGCGCGCGCAGATGCGCAACATGATCGCCCTCTGGGAAAAGCCGCACCCACCGCTGGCGCGCAAGCAGAACCTCACGATCCCGGGGCCGGCGGGCGAACTGCCGGCCCGGCTTTATGCCTCGCGGCCGGAGGCGGCGGGCCCTCGCCCCGTGATCTGTTACTTCCACGGCGGCGGCTGGATCCAGGGCGACCTCGAAACCCACGATGCCTTCTGCGGCAAGCTGGCACTCGCCGCCGATTGCATCGTCGTCGCGGTCGATTACCGCCTGGCGCCGGAGCACAAGTTTCCCGCCGGCGTCGAGGATTGCCTGGCCGCCTGGCGCTGGCTGGTCGGCCACGCCATGACGCTCGGCGGGGACGTGGACCGCATCGCCGTCGCCGGTGACAGCGCCGGCGGCAACCTCGCCGCCATGGTCGCACAGCAGACCCATTGGGCGGGAACGCCGGCGCCGCTGGCGCAGGTCCTGATCTATCCCGCGACCGATCTCCATTGCAGCAGCCCCAGCCATCAGACCTTCGCGGACGATCCGATCCTGCCGCGCGACCGGCTCATGTTCTATCTCGACTGGTACCTGAACGGGCCGGACGACCGCGCCGATCTTCGCGCCTCGCCCGGCCTGGCCGCGGACCTCTCCGGCCTGGCACCGGCCTATGTGATGAACTGTGGCTTCGATCCCCTGCGCGACGAGGCGGCGGACTATGCGCGCCGGATGGAAGCGGCGGGCGTCGAATGCCTGCACCGGGAGTGGACGGGCCTGATGCATGGCTGCACGATCATGACCGCCGTGCTGCCGGAAGGCGATTTCGTCACCGCCGAGATCGGCACCTGGCTGCGCGAGATGTTCGCCCGCTAGCCCGCGTCGTTTCATCGGCTTTGGAGTTGGTCACGTCACATGGCGGAAGAACGTGTGCAACGTCGCCTCGCGGCCATCCTCGCCGCCGATGTCGTCGGCTACTCCCGACTGATGGGGGAAGACGAGACCGGCACGCTCGCCGATCTGAAAGCACACCGGGCCGCCTTGTTCGTGCCCAAGGCCGCCCAGCATCACGGGCGCAGCGTCAAGCTCATGGGCGACGGCGAACTGCTGGAGTTTCCAAGCGTGGTCGAGGCCGTACGGTTCGCGGTCGACGTCCAATGCGCGATGGGCGAGCGGAACGAAGCCGTGCCGGCGCATCGGCGCCTCCGGTTCCGCATGGGCATCAATGTCGGCGATGTCGTCGTCGAGGGCGACGATCTCTATGGCGACGGCGTGAACATCGCCGCCCGGCTGGAAGCAATGGCCGAGCCGGGTGGCATCTGCCTCTCGCGGGCGGCGCGGGACCAGGTGCGCGACCGTCTCGATCTCGATCTCAACGATCTCGGCGAGCGGGAGATGAAGAACATCGCCCGCCCCGTCCGCGCCTTCGCGGTCGAGATGAACGACAAGGCGCGAGGGCTGACGACGCCGATCGAGGCACCGCCGCCGGGTGCGAAGCGTTGGAAGGCGATGGCGATCGGCGGCGCCCTGACGGCGGTTGCCCTAGCGGCCTTGCTCTGGCTTCAGCCCTGGAACGAGGCCGTGGCACCGTGGGAACGCTCGGACGCGAGCCAGGCGCGGCGCGAGGGGCCGTCCATCGCCGTGTTGCCGTTCACCAACGGCTCCGACGACGCGTCGCAGGACTATTTCGCCGCCGGGATCACGGAGGACGTCACGACCGATCTCTCCAAGGTCGCCGGTCTGTTCGTTGCCCCGAGTTCGGCGACCAGGCGCTATGCGGGGGCGGTCCTCGAGGCGAGCGTCGTCGGCCGTGACCTCGGTGTCGGGCATATCCTGGAGGGCGGTGTCCGCCGCGCCGGCGATCGGCTTCGCATCACCGTGAAGCTGATCGACGCGGCCGCCGGCGTCCAGGTCTGGGCCGAACGCTACGACCGCGACCCCCGGGACGTCTTCGCCATCCAGGACGATATCGCCGAGCGGGTCGTCGAAGCGCTCTCGCAGCGGCTGAAGACGGGATCGTTGAACCGCGTCGCGCGCGCCTACACGCCCGACCTCGAGGCCTATGATCTCTACATTCAGGGCCGCGCGAAGCGCATTCCGCCCACGCCAGAGAATCTTTCGGCGGCGCTGGACATGTTCGTCAGGGCGATCGCGATCGACCCCGACTTCGCGGGCGGTTACGCCGGCGCCGCCTATGTGCATGTCCTGCGCTACGGCAACCCGTCACTGCATGGCACCTCGCCGGGGGCGGACCTGGAGGCGGCCCGGGGGCTGGCCGAGAAGGCGGTGGCACTCGACCCGACGTTCGGCCCGGCCTGGGCCAGTTTGAGCGAGGTCTATGCCCGCAAGGGCCGCCATGACGACGCCTTGCGGGCCATCGAGACGGCGATGGAGGCCGCGCCCAACGACTCGTTGATGCGCGCGACCTACGGCCGTCTGTTGGGACATGTCGGCCGGCCGGAAGACGGCATCGATGAGGTCAAGCAGGCCATGCGGATGAGTCCCGACAGTCTGCCCATGCTGTATTTCCTGGGCGCCAACTACCGGGCCGCCGGCCAGTTCGACAAGGCCATCGCGGCGCTCACCGAACATCGCAAGCGGTTGGGCGGCCGGGTCGTGCCGCCGCCGACGACCCAGCTGATCGCCGCCCACGTCCAGGCCGGATCGCTGGAAGAGGCCCGCGCCGAAGCCCGGGCGCTGCTGCAGGTCGCGCCGGGCTTCACGACAGCGGATGCATCGCGGACCCATAACTACAGGTCCGAGGCCGAACGCAACCGCTTCCTCGACGCGCTGCGCGCCGCCGGCCTGCCGGAGTGATCGGACCGCGCGGTCGAGCAGCGTCTGGAAACGCTGCGCGCCCTCGGCCTGCCGGAATAGCCCCTCAGCGGAAGTTGCGCCCACCCGGCAGGGCCGTGCGGGGGTCGGACATCGGGTGTTTGACGACGTCGGCCGGGGCGACCGGGGGCTCCAGCGGCGGGCTTGCCGTGCCGCTCTCGGCCAGGCGTTCCAGCAGGTCGGAGCGGTCGACCAGGCGTTCGGCCAGGACGTGGACGACGATGCCCTCGCGCTCGACCCGGCCCTCGGCCTGCAGCAGGCGGGCGCCGAGGACGATGCGGCGGTATTGCTCGAACACGGGTGGGCGGATGATGACGTTGGCGACGCCCGTCTCGTCCTCCAGCGTGGCAAAGATCACCCCCTGGGCGCTGCCTGGGCGCTGGCGGACCAGGACCAGGCCGGCGACCTTCACCCGTTTGCGCGCCGGCAGTTCGGCCAGCACCGTGGCCGTCACCACGCCCGTCTCGCCGAGCGCCCGGCGAAGGAAGGACAGCGGATGCGCCTTCAGGGAGAGGCGCAAGGCGCGGTAATCCTCGATCACCTGCTGGCCCGCCGGCATCTCCGGCAGCAATTCGCCGCTGCCGTCGGCGGCCAGGCGGGCATCGGCGTGTTCGAAGAGCGGTAGCGGCGCCCGCTCCAGCGCCTTGGCTTCCCAGAGCGCACGCCGCCGGTCGAGGCCGAGGGAGCGGAAGGCGTCGGCGCGGGCGAGACGCTCAATCGTCGCGATCCGCAGCCCGGCCCGGGCGTGCAGCCCGGCGACGTCGTCCCAGCCGGCACCGCGGCTATCGAGGAGGCGGGTCATCTCCTCCTCCCGCAGGCCCTTCACCTGGCGGAAGCCGAGGCGAAGCGCCGGGCCCTGGTCCGGCCGGTCCTCGAGCGTGTTGTCCCAGTGCGAGTGGCCGACGTCCACGGGCCGCACCTCCACCCCGTGCTCGGCCGCGTCGCGGACGAGCTGGGCCGGGGCGTAGAAGCCCATCGGCTGGCTGTTCAGCAGGGCACAGGCGAAGGCGGCGGGATAGTGGCATTTCAGCCAGGCGGAGACGTAGACCAGCAGGGCGAAACTCGCCGCGTGGCTTTCCGGGAAGCCGTATTCGCCGAAGCCCTCGATCTGCTTGAAGCAGCGGCTGGCGAAGTCGCGGTCGTAGCCGCGCGCCACCATGCCCTCGATCATCTTCGCTTCGAAGCCGTGGATGGTACCGGTGCGCCGGAAGGTGGCCATGGCACGGCGCAGCTGGTCCGCCTCGCTCGGGGTGAAGCCGGCGGCGACGATGGCGATGCGCATCGCCTGCTCCTGGAATAGCGGCACGCCGAGGGTCTTGCCGAGCACGGCCTCCAGCTCCGGCGAGGGAAAATGGACCGGTTCCTTGCCGGCGCGGCGGCGCAGGTAGGGATGCACCATGTCGCCCTGGATCGGGCCCGGGCGCACGATCGCCACCTCGACCACCAGGTCGTAGAAGTCGCGCGGGCGCAGGCGCGGCAGCATGGTCATCTGCGCCCGGCTTTCGACCTGGAAGACGCCGATCGAGTCGGCCCGGCACAGCATGCGCGTTTCGGAAAGTCCCGGACACCGATTACGGAAAGTCCTGGCCAGAGATTTCAGTAAGTCGCGGCCAGTGATTCCGGAAAGTCCCGGACAGCATCACGGGGCGATCTGAGTTCAGCTTTCGGGTGCGCCGTCTCGGCGTCTACCTCTTGGCTTTTGCCGGGAGGGGACATGCCCAGACGGAAGCAGACGAGACGAACGACGGTGAGAGATGCACGAACGATCCTGCGGCTGACGCATGACCAAGGCCTCTCGGCGCGAGAGGTGGCGGAACGGCTGAAGGTCTCCAAGACGACAGTGTCGACCTATTTGCTGCGGGCCCGCGAGGTCGGCCTTACCGCCTGGCCGCTGCCGGCGGAATACGAGGACGACGCGGTCCTGCAAGAGACGCTGTTCCGCCGCATGGGCCGGCCCCCGCGCGACAGGTGCGAGCCGCACTGGCCGACGGTCGCGGCCGAGCTGAAGCGCAAGGGGGTGACGCTGACCCTGCTCTGGCAGGAATACCGCGCCTCACATCCCGATGGCTACGGCTACACCTGGTTCTGCGAAGCCTTCACGGCGTTCAAGCGGCGCACCGGCGCCACCTGGCGCAACCGCCACGAGGCCGGTGCGGTCATGCAGACCGATTATGCCGGCCAGACGGTGGACATCGTCGACCCCGAGACCGGCGAGGTGCACGACGCGCAGATCTTCGTCGCCGTGCTGGGCGCTTCCTCGCTCACCTTCGCCACCGCCAGCCTGACCCAGCGCCTGCCCGACTGGGTCGCCGGACAATGCCGGGCGCTCGCCTACTTCGGCGGCGTGCCCAAGAGCATCGTCTGCGATAACCTCAAGGCCGGCGTCGCCAAGCCGCTCTGGTTCGAGCCGACCCTCAACCCGACCTTCGCCGCGCTCGCCGAGCACTACGACACCACCGTCCTGCCGACCCGGGTCCGCAAGCCGCGCGACAAGGCCAAGGTCGAAGTCGCCGTCCAGGTCGTCGAGCGCTGGATCCTGGCAAGACTGCGCAATACGCGCTTCTTCTCCCTCGACCAGCTCAACCGGGCGATCCGCGACCTCCTCGAGGAGCTCAACGAGCGGCCCATGCGCAACCTTGGAAAGAGCCGGCGCCAGATGTTCGAGGCCATCGAGCGCGAGGCCCTGGCACCCCTGCCGACGACGCCCTTCGAATATGCCGAATGGAAGACCGCCAAGGTCCATTCCGACTATCACGTCGACGTCGAGCGCAGCTTCTACTCCGTGCCGCACGGCCTGATCGGCCGCAAGGTCCAAGTCCGGCTCACTCACCGCACGGTCGAGATCTTCCACAACCACAAGCGCGTCGCCAGCCATCTCCGCCGCTCACCGCATGGCGGCCATGCCACGATCCCGGCCCACATGCCCAAGGCGCACCAGCGCTATGCCGAGCGAACGCCACAAAGCCTGATCGACCAGGCCAGCCGCATCGGCCCCAACGCCGCCCTCCTGGTCGAGCGGATGATCCGCGATCGGCCCCATCCCGAGCAAGGCTATCGCAGCGCCATGGGCGTCTTGTCGCTCGCCCGCCGATACGAACCGGAACGCGTCGAGGCCGCCTGCGCACGCGCGCTCACCATCAACACGACCAGCTACTCATCGCTCGCCGCCATCCTCAAGTCCGGCCTCGATCGCACACGCCCCGAGCGCGAACCGCTTCTGCCGCTGCCGCCACACACCAACATCCGCGGCCCCGGCTACTACCGATAACCAGGAGAAGACACCTCATGCTGACACACCCGACCCTCGACCAGATGCAGGCCCTCGGCTTCAAGGGCATGGCAGAGGCTTACCGCGACATGGCCGAGCGAGGCCAATCATCGGAATTGAACCGCGAGGACTGGCTCGCCCTCATGCTCGACCGCGAGGCCGCCACCCGCGCCGACAAGCGCCTCGCCAACCGCCTCAGACAGGCCAGGCTACGCTTCCCCGAGGCCTGCATCGAGGACATCGACTTCGCCGCCGAACGAGGCCTCGACCGCCGCGCCGTCCTCTCTCTCGCCCAGGGCGTCTGGCTCAAGGCACACGAGAACCTCATCGTCACCGGCCAGACCGGAACCGGCAAGACATGGCTCGCCTGTGCCATCGCCCATCAGGCCGCCAGGCTCGATCATTCCGTCCTCTACGTCCGCATGCCCAGGCTCTTCGAGGACCTCGCCATGGCCCGCCTCGACGGCCGGCTGCCCCGCCTGATCGACCGCCTCGCCCGGGTCCAGCTGCTCGTCCTCGACGACTGGGGAACCCATGGCCTGACCGACCGCCAGCGCCTCGATCTCCTGGAAATCTGCGAGGAACGATACCACCGACGCTCAACCCTCATCACCGCGCAGATCCCCGTGACCGCCTGGCACGACCTGATCGGCGAGGCCACCATCGCCGACGCCATCCTCGACCGCGTCATCCACAACGCCCACCGCATCGGCTTGAAAGGCGACAGCATGCGAAAGAAGAAATCGACGACCGACTTGACCCAGCCAACCACAACGGAAAACAATCCCGACTGACGGCAACAAGGCACCCGAAGCCAAACTCCCGGAACCGGCCGGGACTTTATGAAATCGGTGGCCAGGACTTACTGAAACCGCCGTCCGGAACTACCGAAATCCGCACACAGCATGTCGTAGACCGCCGGATCCTCCGCCGGCACCCGGGCCAAATCGAGGTCGAGATCGTGGTGGCGGCGAAGCAGCGCCAGCCCCTTGTCGATGCAGGTCAGCATGCCGAGGCCGAGCAGGTCGATCTTCAGGATGCCGAGGGCATCGAGGTCGTCCTTGTCCCACTCGATGACGGTGCGGTCCTCCATCGCCGCGTTCTCGACCGGTACGACCTCCGAGAGGGGACCGGCGGTGATGACGAAGCCGCCGACATGCTGCGAGAGATGGCGGGGAAAGCCGATGAGCTCGCCCGCCAGCCGCAGGGTCATGGCCAGCACCGGCTCGTCGGGATCGAGGCCGAGTTCGCGGACCCGCTCGCTCTCCTCCACCGCCTCGCGCCCGCGGCCCCAGAGGTTGCGGGCGAGCGCGCCGACCACATCCTCCGACAGTCCCATGGCCTTGCCGACCTCGCGGATGGCGCTGCGGCCCCGGTAGCTGATCACCGTGGCGGCGAGGCCGGCCCGGTCCCGGCCGTACTTCTCGTAGACGTACTGGATGACCTCCTCGCGCCGCTCGTGCGCGAAGTCGATGTCGATATCCGGCGGCTCCCCCCGCTCGGCGCTGATGAAGCGTTCGAACAGCAGGTCCAGGCGGCTCGGATCGACGGCGGTGATCTCCAGGCAATAACAGACGGCGGAATTGGCGTCGGACCCGCGGCCCTGGCAGAGGATGCCGCGCCCTTTCGCGAAACGCACCAGGTCGTGCACCGTCAGGAAATAGGGCGCGTAGTCCAGCTCGCCGATCAATTGCAACTCGTGCGCCAGCGTGGCCTGGACCCGTTCCGGGACCTCGGCCCCATAACGCATCTCGGCCCCCGCCCAGGTCAGCCGCTGGAGGGCGGACTGCGCCGTCTCCCCCGCCGGCACCGGCTCGCTCGGATAGTCGTAGCTGAGCTCGTCCAAGCGAAAGCGACAACGCGCGGCGATGTCCACGCTGCGCCGGATCGCGTCCGGGTGGGCGGCGAACAGGCGGGCCATCTCCGCCGCCGGTTTCAGGTGGCGCTCGGCGTTGGCGGCGAGACGCCAGCCGGCCTCGGCCACCGTCGTGCGATGGCGGATCGCGGTCAGCACGTCGCCGAGCGCGCGGCGCCCGGCAACGTGATAGCGCACGTCGTTGCAGGCGACGAGAGGCGCGCCACACCGCTCGGCCAGCGCCGCCAGCCGGGCCAGCCGCGCCGCGTCGTCGCCCCGGTAGCGATGCCAGGCCGCCAGATAGCAATCGCCCCGCCGGCGCCGCGCGATCGCCGCCAGCCGGTCGGCGAAAGCCTCGTCCAGAGGATCGGGCGGCAGCACGACGAGCAGCAGGCCCGCGTCGTGGGCGGCGAGGTCGCCTGGATAGAGGTGGCATGCCCCTTTGGGCGCGCGCCGGCGACCGAGCGTGATCAGGCGCGAGAGCCGGCCGTAGGCGGCCCGGTCTTCAGGAAAGGCCAGCAGCGAGAGGACGATCGTCTCGTCGCCCTCGCCGGCGGAGAAATCGAGGCGGGCGCCGACGAGCAGGCGGATGCCCGCCTTGTCGGCCGCGACATGGGCCCTGACCACGCCCGCGAGGCTGTTGCGGTCGGTGATCGCGACGGCCGCCAGCCCGAGGGCGGCGGCGCTCACCATCAGTTCCTCCGGGTGCGACGCCCCTTCGAGAAAGCTGAAGTTGCTGGCAACGGCGAGCTCGGCATAGGCGGGCGTGTCGACCATCTGACCTCGCTTGCGCGACCCAGGGCTATCCTCCCGACGCCAGGCCCGCCCCGCGCGTTACAGCCCCTCGAGCTTGGCGTACCAACCGTCCGGCACCCAGCCCTCGATGCCGAGCCATTCGGCCAGTTCGCGCGCCATCGTCGGCGTGCTGCGATCGCGTTCGGTGTCGATATCGACGGTGACGGTCATGCCGGCCCGCAGCTTCGGCAGGCCTTCCTGCGCCTCGAACTCGATACGGACCGGGATGCGCTGGACCACCTTGACCCAGTTGCCCGACGCATTCTGCGGCGGCAGCAGGGAAAACTCGGCCCCCGTCGCCGGCGCGATCGAGGCGACTTTCCCCTTCCAGGAAACATCGGGATAGGAATCGATGGTGAAATCCACCGACTGGCCGAGCGTCACATGGGTCAGCTGCGTCTCTTTCAGGTTGGCCTCGATCCAGGGCCGATCGATCTGCACGAGGGAAAACAGCGCATCGCCGTCCTCGACATATTCGCCGGCCTGCAGATTGATGTTGCCGACGATACCGTCCGAGGGTGCCAGCACGTTGGTCCGCGCGAAATCGAGCTCGGCCCGGTCGAGCGCGGCCAGCGCGCGCAGGAACTTCGGATGTTCTCCCACCTTGATGTTCACGTTGCCGCCGAGTTCGGCCAGCAGCATCTGGTTGCGTTCGCGCATGGTCTCGACCTGGCGCTTCGCCATCTCGGTCAGATGCTGCGCCTCGTCCAGCTTGACGTTGGTGCCGACACCGCGACGGGTGAGCGTCTGCTGGCGCTTGTGCTCACCGTCGAGAAAGCGCACGCGCTCGCGCAGCTGCTCGACCTCACGGTTGCCCGAACGATAGGCGGCGCGCATCGAGTCGACTTCGGCGCGCACGCGGTCGAGTTCCGCCTTGGCCTCCTGGATCTCGATCTCGAAGGGGCGGGGGTCGAGGCGGAACAACACCTGGCCGCCGCTCACCCGCTCGTTCTCGCGCACGTCGATGTCGATAATCCGTCCCTTGACGTCGGCGCTGATCGCGATGACGTCGGCCTTCACATAGGCGTTCTCCGTCGTCACCCAGCGCATGCTCTCGCCCCAGACGAGGGCGCCCCAGACCGCCGCGCACACCGGCAGGATCACCATCAACACCAGCCGGATCAGCGGGCGGAAAAATCGCAAGGAATGGCGAAACTTGCGGCGTGAACGGGCCGGCGTCGCGACCGGACCTTCGGAAGAGGTCGCGGACGCGCCGCTCTCCGGGGCCGGTGCGGGCGCCGCGGCGCCCTCCGCCTTGTCCTCGACCGCCGCAACGGGGGCTTCGCTCTTCTTCGCGGCCTGCTCAGCCATGGCCGCCGTCCTCCTTCTTGCTCACAGGCTCGCCCGCGGCCACATTCGGCCCGCCGAGCAGATTTCCCTTTATATGCACCAGAAGACCGATCAGCGTTTCCTGTTCGGTCGCATCGATACCCACGAACGCCTGGCCGCGCACCTCCGCCGCCATCGCCCGCATGGTCTGCATCAACGTTTCCACCTCGCCCGTCAAGTAGACCCGCTTGACCCGCCGGTCGTTGGGATCGGAACGGCGCTCGATCCAGCCCTTTTCGCCCAGGCGATCGAGCAGACGGCCAAGCGTCGCCCGCTCGATGTCGAGCAGGCCCGAAAGCTCCGTTTGCGTAATGCCCTCGTTGAAATATAGATAGGTCAGCACCCACCACTGGGACCGCGTTAGCCCCAGATGGCGCATCTTGCGGTCGTAGTCCGTGCGCATCAGACGCGCGACATCGTGTAGCAGAAAGCCGATGTTGCGATCCGCGGATTCGCGCTGGTCGAGTGGGGGCATGGTCGGGGCTTCGATGTGAATGTCGCGATTTCGTTGCCTAAACAACAATAAGCCACCTTATTGCGGTTTTGGCAACAGGTATTTGCGGAGACGGAGGGCGAAGGGCATGAAGGTCGACGGCACGCACTACCGCAGCATCTGGCGCGAGGGCGACAGCATGACCGTCGCGGTCATCGACCAGACCGTGCTGCCGCACGAGTTTCGCACCCGGCGCCTGCAGCACCTGGACGACGCGGTGTCGGCGATCCGCGACATGGTGGTCCGCGGCGCGCCCTTGATCGGGGCAACGGCGGCTTATGGGCTCTGCCTGGCGCTCGACCGCGAGAGAAGCGACGCGGCCATCGCTGCGGCGAGCGAGGCCCTCTTCCAGGCCCGCCCGACGGCGGTCAACCTGGCCTGGGCGCTGGCCGAAATGTCGGCGGCGCTTCTGCCGTTGCCGGAGGCCGAGCGGCTCGACGCCGCCTGGGCCCGCGCCGACGCCATCGCCGAGGACGATGTCGAAACCTGTGCCGCGATCGGGCGCCACGGCCAGGACTTCATCGCCGAGGCCTGGCGCGCCAAGGGCGAAAGCGGCCGGGTCGAGATCCTGACCCATTGCAACGCGGGCTGGCTGGCGACCGTCGACTGGGGCACGGCGCTGGCGCCGATCTACCGGGCGCACGACGCGGGCATCCCGGTGCATGTCTGGGTCGACGAAACCCGCCCGCGCAACCAGGGCGCCAGCCTGACGACCTGGGAGTTGAAGAGTCACGGCGTGCCGCACACCCTGGTCGTCGACAACGCCGGCGGCCATCTGATGCAGGCGGGCCACGTGGACCTCTGTATCACCGGCACCGACCGCACGGCGGCGAACGGCGACGTCTGCAACAAGATCGGCACCTATCTGAAGGCGCTGGCCGCCCATGACAACCAGGTCCCGTTCTACGTCGCCCTGCCCTATTCGACCATCGACTGGGATCTCGCCACCGGCGTCGGCACGGTGCCGATCGAGGAACGGGCGGCCGAGGAGGTCACCCACTTCACCGGCCGCGACGCCTCGGGCGAGCTGGTCCGCGTCGCCCTCGCGCCCGAGGAAACGCCGGCCGCCAACCACGCCTTCGACGTCACCCCGGCGCGCCTGGTGACCGCGCTCATCACCGAGCGCGGCACCTGCCCGGCGAGCACGGCGGGGCTGGCCGACCTCTATCCGGAACGGCGGGGCCGGACGTGACCGCCACCACCGCGATTCCCGGCGGCGTCTTCATGGCGCACGCACCGCAGTTCTTCACCCTGCCGGAAAGCGAGGATCGGGCGACCGTCGAACGCATCCGCAGCCTCGCGCTGGAGAACGGGCGACGGCTGCGGGCGCTGGAACCCGATCTCACCGTCGTCATCGCCAACGACCATGCGAACCAGTTCCTGCTGCATTGCGTGCCGGCCTTCATGCTGCACCGCGGGGCCGAAGCCAAAGGCAGCTTCGCCGGGCGCGACTATGCCTATCCCGTGGCGCACGAGGCGGCGGGCGCGCTGCTGCGGCACTTGCAGGCGGAGGGCTTCGATCCCGCCTTTTCCTCCGCCGCCGCGCTCGACTACGCCTTCGGCATTCCGCTCGATTTCCTCGGCCACGCGGGACCGATCCTGCCGCTCTTCGTCAATGCCTATTTGCCGCCGCAGCCCACCATCGAACGGTGCTACGCTCTCGGCCAGGCGCTGGGGCGCGGCATCGCCGCCCTCGGCCTCCGCGCCGTGGTGGTGGCGAGCGGCGGCCTCTCGCATTTCCCCGGCACGGACCGCTACGGCCAGCCGGACCTCGAATTCGACACCAAGCTGATGGCGGAGTTGGCGACGGGCAACCTGCGCTGGCTGCTCTCGCTCGACCCCGCCCGCCTCGATGCGACCGGCAACATCGAGCTGCGCTGCTGGGCCGTCGGCGCCGGCATGCTGGGGGAACGCAGGCCGGACCTGGTCTCCCTCGACCCCTCCTGGCACCACAACTATGCGACGCTCGCCTGGTGGACGCCGCCGGCGGGCCCGCAAACACCGCCGCACTATCCCGAAGTCGCCGCCGAGCGTGTCGTCTTGAGCGGCCTGCTGCACGCCCTGGCAACGGACGCAGAGGCCCGGTCCCGCTATCTCGCGGCGCCGGCGGACTATGGCCGCGAAACCGCCCTCTCGCCCGAGGAGCGCGCAGCCCTCGCGAGCCTCGACGAGGCGCAGATGCTGGCCCTCGGCGTCCACCCCTTCTTGCCCTTCATGGCCCGCCTGCAGCTCGACCGCCAGCGCGGCGAGGCGTGACGGGCCCGGAATCGCCGGGACATGGACTGGTAAGCAAAAGAAGTCTCGACAGCGCTCAATTCCTCGTCCCGAGAGCTGCCGAGGCCTCCGCGGCGGAATCGCGCCACGGCACATTGCCCTGTCGTTCGGCGATGGCGACCGCGGCTTCATATGCCGCCATTGCCTCCTCCGACCGACCGGTCCCTTCCAGCACGACGCCGCGGAGGCGATACATCTCCGGTTCGAAGAAGAGCTGGCTGGTGACTTCGATGCGCTCGCGAACCTGGTCGAGGATCCGCAATGCCTCGTCCGGCTCACAGTTCCGATGGTGGGCTTCGGCGAGATAGAGCAGATGGAACGACAGGAACTGCCCCGCGCCGCTCGCCACATAGCGATCGATGGCGTTCGTCAGCTTGGCGATCCCGGCTTCCGGCCGCCCCTCCAACACGTCCGCGATGCCATACCCGATATCGCTTGCCACCGCCCAGTACATGCCGCCGGTGCGTTGGGTATAGCGCTGCACGCGCGCGGCGCCGGCGCGCGTTTTCACCGCGTCCCGCGCGAAGGCGCTCAAGTACATGTCGTAGATCATGACCGCCGCTATCGTGTTGGGATTGCGGGTCTGGCCGGCGATGCCCTCGACGAGCCGGGCCGAGCGCTGGAAGGCCGCTTCGCCCTCGCCGAGCGCCCATTCGATGTGGGCGAGCACCGCGGGACTGTGAAGGAGCGGGTCCTGCGCGAAGCCCGCCGGCAGCTGCGCCGACAGGTCCTCCACAAAGTCGACGATCGGATCGAGGATCGCCCGGGCCGCGCGCAGATCGCCCATCTGATACAGCGTCGAGGCCTGGGGTCGGGCGGGAACGGCGCGCATCCACGCCGCGCCGTGACGTTCGGCCAACCCGGCCATGTCGTCCGCGATTCCCCGGGCCTCGACGTAGTTGCCGGCAATGATCTGGCTTTGGTATTGGCCATACAGCGCCAGCATGCGTAGCTCGGCGTCATCGGCGGACGCCGCCAGGGCCGCGGCGCGGTCATAGGTCGCCATGGTCGTTGGAAAGCCGGCACCGAAGGCACCGACCTGGGCCTGCCCGAGGCGCAGCAGCAGGCGGCATTCCCGCGCTGTATCGCTCGACGTCCCCGCGCCGCGCATCAGCCGTAGCGCTGCCTCGTAGTGCGCCGCGGCCTCCGGCTGTGCCGAGCGGGCCGCGGCCCCGTCACCCGCCCGCTCCCACCATTCGAGGGCCTGCGCGCCGTCGCCGCCCCGTTCATAGTGTCGCGCCAGAACCTCGGGGCTGACCCCGGGACCGTCGTCCTTCGAAAGGGCGCCCGCGATCGCCAGATGCAGGGCGTGCCGGCGCTGGCGCAGCAGGCTTTCGTACGCGATGTCTTGAACGAGCGCGTGCTTGAAGACGTAGGCTTCGCCCTCGTCCTGGCCGGCGCGGAAGATGAGCTGGGAGTCGACCAGGGAATCGAGGCCGGCGTCGAGATCGATGTCCCGGTCGGCGACTTCCGCGATCAGCCCACGTCCGAACTCGCGGCCGATCACCGCGCCGATCTGGGCGATCTCCTTCGCCGGTCCCAGCCGGTCGAGGCGGGCCATCAACGAGCCTTGCAGCGTGACCGGAATTTCCGCGTCGGCAATGTCGACGCCGACTTCCGCGATCGCCTTCGTGAGTTCCTCGACGAAGAGCGGCACCCCGTCCGTGCGCTCGACGACGCGGGCGATGGCCTCGTCCGTCAGCGCCGGCCCGGCGACATCGCGGACCATCGTCACCACCTGGGCACGCGAGAGGCGGGCGAGGTTCAACGTCGTCACATGGCCCTGGCCGTGGAACGGGCCCGACCACTCCGGCCGGTGGGTGATCAGCAGCAAGACGGGCCGATCCGTGAGGCGAGGAACGATTTCAGCAATGAAGTCCTGGGTCGTCGGATCGATCCAATGGGCGTCTTCCAACACGAAGAGGACCGGCCCGGCACGCGCGCGAGCGAGAATCTGGTCTTGCAGCGCCCGCAGCGTCGCCATCCGCTGCTGCGCCGCCGTCATCTCCAGCGCGCCATAGCGTGCCGTGGCCGGTATCGACAGCAGGGCCGCCATCAAGGGGGCGGCCTCCGGATTATCCCCCATCACATGCCGCAGATGCGCCTCCAGACGGTCGAGGTTCGCCCCGGGCGCCTCGCCCGCCGCGATGCCGGCGGCGCGTTCGAGCTGCCGGATCGCCGGATAGAGTGCGGAGTTCACATGGTTCGGCGAACACTGATAAAGCGTGCCGGCGTGCCCGTCGCCCTCGATCCGGTCGCGGAAGGCGCGGACGATGCGGGACTTGCCGATGCCGGGCTCGCCCGAGATCAGCACGACCTGCCCCTCGCCCGCGCACGCCTGGCTCCAGCGGTCCAGCAGCATCCCGACCTCGTGCGTGCGTCCGATGAAGGCCGTCAGCCGCCGATCCGGCGCGTCGAACCGGCTCTCGATGGCGCGCTCGGCCCGCACGGCCCACGCCTCGATCGGTCCCTCGAAACCCTTCAGCGCTTGGGGACCGAGATCGTCGAGGTCGAAGACGCCGCCGACGATGGCACGCGTCGTCGGGCCGATGACCACGCCGCCGGGCTCGGCGACGCCCTGCAAACGGGCGGCCAGATTGGGGGTTTCGCCCGTCACCATTTGTTCCGGCCCGACGGCGCCCGCCTCCAGCTCGCCGACGACGACCTGCCCGGTCGCGATGCCGACGCGCGCGGCCAGCAGCTCGCCCGAACCTTCGCCAAGCGGCAGCCGGCCGACCGCGGCCACGGCATCGAGCCCCGCCCGGACGGCTTGCATCGCCTGGTCTTCCCCGGAACTCGGCCAACCGAAATAGGCGAGAACACCGTCGCCCAACCAGTTCGCCAGATAGCCGTCGTTCCGCTCGATGACCGCGGCGACGGCCGTCTGGTAGCGTTGCATGAGGTCCCGGAGATCCTCGGGATCGAGCCGGCCGGACAATTCGGTCGATCCCACCAGGTCGACGAACATCACCGTGAGCTGTCGCCGCTCGGCCTCCTGGGACGGTGTTGCCGGCGCGGACGGCCCGACCGTGGCGACGGCGGCCCCGTCCACCGACGGGAGATCCGCAAGCGCGCGCGCCAACCGTTTGCGATGACCCAACGAAAGACCGAGTTCTCTCAGCTCCTCGTCGGAAAGGTCGGGGAGGATCTCGAGGTCGATATCGTTGTCGGCAAAGGTCTCGGCGTATTTGCCGAGCCCCAGATTCTCCAGCCACCCGCCGATACTGGCCGACAAAGCACGCCCTCCGTTGCCGGCAGCGTATCAGATCCAAGATAGGGCGGCATGCCGGGCCCGGGTCCGAGGCGGGTCAGCCCGCCGCGCCCGCGCCCTACAAGCAACCACAAGCCGCGCCGGCCTTGTTGAAGGGACTGTCGTCGATCGGCTCGCCCGCTTACATTATCATTTGTGCCGCATACCAATTCCAGGCCGCTCTCTCGGCTTGGGCAAAGCTCAAAACGCCAATCCCGTCCGCGGCCTCCCGGTCGTCCGCAACCCCCAGACGCTGGTCGGCGAATTTACGCCGGCCACGGACGAAACGCGCGATCCAGATCCCTTGCGACCGGGTCCTGAGGTAGCCGAGATGCGAACGTCGATCCAGGACCTGCCAATAGGGCCTGGGACCGGCGGCGAGCGCGCCTCTCACCGAGCGGTCGCGGAGGTCGATCTGGGGTTTCCTCAATCTCATGCCCGGAATTCCCATCGGCGCGCGATGATTATCTTGATGGCAGCAGTGTAGCATCGACAGAAAGTAAGCCTACAGGCGCTCGCCACGTCCAACGCGTCATCTCTATCCTCCACGTATGCTCTGATTTATGGGCTTATGACGCTCAAATAAGGAATTCTTCAAAGTATCAGTTGGCCATTGCTTTGAAAATATGAAAATATCGGTGCTATGAATGTTGAAAGATCAGAAAACCTAAAGAAACTATTGGAGGCAGTCCCTGCCGGATACCTCGTCGATGCCAAATGGCTGACCAATCAACGGATCGCCTATGAGAGCTTCCGCGACTACGTCAAACGCGGCTGGCTGGAGCGACTGGAACGCGGGGTGTTCCGCCGCCCGCTCCCGCAGGCCGCACAGCGCAACACGATCGACTGGAAGATTTGCCTGCTTTCGATCCAGCACATCATGGGCTACGAGATCCACGTCGGTGGTTCGACCGCGCTCGGCCTGCAAGGCCATGCCCATTACCTATCGCTCGATACGACCGGCACAATCTGGATCTACGGCAAAGGCATCCCGAACTGGCTGCATAAACTACCGCTCGACGCCAAGCTCGCCACACGCCGTCTCTCGCTCTTCGCCGATCCCACCCTCGGCCTGACAAGCGCAGACGCTCGGGACGACGGCCTCCCCGATCTGCCCTGGAACTGGTCTCTGCACATGTCCGGACCCGAGCGGGCAATTTTCGAAGCGCTCGACGAACTCCCCACACGGGAGAGCTTTCATAACCTCGACATGATCTTCGAAGGTACGACGACCCTGCGCCCGAAGTTGCTGACGGCGCTTTTACACAGCTGCAAGAAGATCAAGGTCAAGCGTTTGTTCTTCGTTTTCGCCGACCGCCACGGGCATGCCTGGCGCAGGCGCCTCGACCCAGAGGACTACAACCTGGGCTCTGGCGACCGCGCGCTCATCAAGGGTGGGAAGATACATCCGCGCTATCGAATTATGGTGCCGCCTGAATTCGCCACCACACGAGCGACCGGCAATGGTACGTGAGCTATATGCCGCCCAGGCAGCGATGCTGGTACGCGTCCTGCCCTATGTCGCGGAGGAGGAATGCTTCGCACTCAAGGGCGGCACGGCGATCAACATGTTCTATCGTGATCTGCCACGCCTGTCGGTCGATATCGACCTGGCTTACCTGCCGATCCAAGATCGCGACCAGAGCCTTACCGAAATCTGCGCGGCCCTCGACCGCATCACAGAACGTATCAATCGCGCCCTCCACCTCGGTGAGGCACGTCGTATTGCGGGCGATGGTGCCACCCGCATTCAGGTCTGGCAGGGTAGAGCTCGGATCAAGATCGAAACCTCGCCAGTAGCACGCGGCGTCCTCCACGAACCGGAGCACCGCACCGTCACCGACGCCGTCGAGGAAGAATTCGGCTTCGCGGAAATCAAAGTCGTCTCGTTCGAGGACCTGTTCGGCGGCAAGCTGCATGCCGCAGTCGATCGCCAGCATCCGCGCGACCTGTTCGATGTGCATCTGCTGTATCAAAACGAAGGCCTGACCGACGCTCTGTTCCGAACCTTCCTCATTTACATCGCGAGCTCGCCGCGTCCGGCACACGAGCTCCTGAACCCCAACCCGATCGCACTCGATCAGCCCTATGCGCGGGAATTTGAGGGAATGACGCGGACGCCTGTCGACCTCGCCGCTCTCACCGACACCCGCGCACGGCTATTTGCCGATCTGCGCACCCGCCTCGATAACCCAGCCCGTACATTCCTGCTGAGCCTGCATGACGGCGCACCGGATTTCGATGCCATCAATGTACCGAAGGCAGCGGAACTCCCAGCCGTGCGCTGGAAGCTGATCAACCTGAACAAGCTTAAGACGGAGAACCCCGTAAAACATGAAGAGCAGCGCGGGGAGCTTGAAAAGCTATTTTCAGACGCAAGACAGAACTAGAGCAAGCCACGGACAACCAGGACACCATGAAGAAGATCTCTGAAAATCACAGCTTCGCGGAAAACGGAAACACCACTACGCGCGGTGGACGTACACCTCGCGCAGCGCGCCAACCGGCCTCCCGCCATGATCCCATCCCACCAAACCGACAGCCTCACCCCCGCGTCACCCTCCCACCGACGACCGTCACCGCCGCGGCGATCTCCGGCAGCGCATCTTCCGCGCAGGTCAGCGGATCGCTATCCAGGATCGCCAGGTCGGCGGCCTTGCCGACTTCCAGCGTGCCCTTGAAGTCTTCCTCGAAACTCAGCCAGGCGCCTTCGCGGCTCGCCGCGGCCAGGGCTTCCGCGCGGCTGATCGCCTGGTCGGGGCCGAGCGGCCGGTCGCCGTAGCGCGGAAGGCGGGCGGTGACGTGATGGATGGGGTGGAACAGGCTCGGCGGCACGTTGTCGGTCGCCAGCGAAACATGAACGCCCGCATCGATCAGGTCGCGCATCGGCAGCACGCGGCTGCCCGCGGCCTCGCCGTGTTCGGCGCGCAGCACCTCGCCCTCCTGCCAGATCCAGCGGTTCGAATAGGCCTGGCAGACCAGGCCGAGATCGCGGATGCGGGCGATCTCGTCCGCGTCGAACATGCCGATGTGCTCGATCAACCAGCGTTTGCCGCCGATGCCCACCTGCTTGTCGACGGCCTCGTAGACGTCGAGGATGTCCGCGTCGAAGGAGCCGGCGCGAATGCCGAGGCGGGCGCATTCGACCAGCATCTCGACCATTACCTCTTTCGGCAGGGCGGCGTTGAAGTTAAAGCCGGCCCAGCCGGTATAGGGGCCCTGCAGGGCCCGCAGGCGGTTTTCCTCGCTATAGTCGCTTTCGGTATAGAGGCCGGCGAAGCGCAGATAGGCGTCGCCCAGGCCCCGCCCGGCGAGATGGCGGCCCCAGTCGGCCAGCAGGCGGCGAATGTCGGCCGGATCCGCTGAGGGCCAGGCCGGGCTCGCCATCAGTTGCGCACGTACCGCCGGCGGCCCCTCGGCGCGGAGTGCCTGGTAGGCGGCCAGCACCTCGGCGGCGATGCCGTGCCCCTCGAACACGCTGGTCGTGCCGAAGGAATTGTAGACCGCCATGGAGCGGCGCAGCCCCTCGACGCGGTCCTCCCGGGCGAATTGCGGGATGCAGGCCATCAGGGTCTTCTCGACCAGCGGCTTGAAGGTGAACTCGTAGAGGATGCCCGTCGGCTCCCCGGTGGCGTGATCGCGGTCGATCTGGATCGAAGGTGCGGGCGGCATGGTGGCCCGGCCGATGCCGGCCGCGTCGAGCGCACGGGAATTGGCGATGGAGACCAGCGGCAGCGTGTTGCGCCAATGACCCCAGATCGCACGGATATAGACCGGATGGTCGGGTGCGACCGCGTCAAGGTCATGCCGCGTCGGCCAGCGGTTTTCGGCGAGGAGGCCGGGCACGTCCTCGTAGAACGGCGGCAGGCCGATCGGCATGGTGACGATCCACTCGCCCTTCGGCGTGGCCCGGGCTAAAGCGGCGATGCGCGCGCAGATGCCGGCAACCGAACCGCAGCCGGCGAGGCTCGGCAGGCGTTCCTTCAGCCCCTCACGGTCCATGTGGGCATGACCGTCGATCAGGCCGGGAACCACCGCGCGTCCGGCGGCGTCGATCCGCCGTGTATCGGGGCCCGCCAGGGCCTCGATCTCATCGTCGCGGCCGAGCGCGGTGATTGCTTCCCCGCGCACCGCCAGGGCCCGGACGATGCGGTCCTCGGGGTCGAGGGTAACGACCTTGCCGTTGGTGACGATCAGGTCCGCCGTCATGCTTCCGCCTCCCGCGCTCCACGCCGGCCCACTCTGCCCGGGCCGGCGGACCTGTCAAGCGCAGGCTAGAAGCGGACGGGGACGCTGCGGGCGCCGCGGACCTGGCCGGGCGACCAGGTGACGCCTTCGGAATCGCTCAACTCGAACTCCGGTATGCGCTGGAACCAGACCCTGAGCGCCACCTCCATTTCCATGCGCGCGAGGTTGGAGCCGGCGCAGCGGTGATGGCCGATGCCGAAGGCGACGTGGCGGTTGCGCTCGCGGTCGAGGACGACCTCGTCCGGCCGCTCGAAATGCGCGGGATCCCGGTTGGCGGCGGGCAGGTTCAACATCACCCGCTCGCCCCGCTGGATGCAGTGGCCGCCGACCTCGAAGTCTTCCATCGCGATGCGACCGACGGAGACCGGCGCATGAAAGCGCAGCATCTCCTCCACCGCCGCGGGGAAGAGATCCTCCTCGCGCGCCAGGCGCCGGCGGTCTTCGGCATGGGTGGCGAAGTGCAGCAGCGACGAGCCGAGCGAACTCCAGGTCGTGTCGATGCCGGCGGAGAGCAGCAGGACGCAGAGGTTGACGATCATGGCGTCGGCCAGCGGCGCGCCGTCGATCTCCGCCACCAGCAGGCGGGAGATATAGTCGTCGCGCGGCGCCTCGCGTCGTTCGGCGATCATCTCCTGGAAGAAATCTTTCATCGCGCGGCTGCTCTCGCGCCGAAGCTCGATATCGTCGAAGCCGAACTCGATCAGGCCGCGCACCCAGCCGACGAACTCGTCGCTGCGCGCCGGGTCGATCCCCAGCATGTGGCCGATGACCCGGGGCGTGAGCCGCTGGGCGTAGTCGGCGGCGGCATCGCAGTGGCCCTTATCGATGAAGGCGTCGATCAACTCGTGGCACAGCGCCTCGGTAAACGGGCGATGCGCCTCGACCGCCGACATGGTGAAGAACGGTAGGATCAGCCGGCGCCACGGCGTTTGTTCCGGCGGGTCCATCGTGATCGGCGGATTGAGGTGGCTGTTATAGTCGCCCAGCAGGTCCTTGTCCTCGGCCATCGGCGCGATCGAGACCTGCCGGTTGGACAGGATCGACGTCTCCCGCACCAGCGCCTGGCAATCGTCGTAGGTCGTCGCCATCCACATGCCGCCCCAACGCCCGGTGTGGGCGATCGGACATTTCGACTGCAACTCGCGCCAGACCGGTGCCGGATCGCGGGTGTAGTCCTCATCGTAAATGTCGAAGTCGGTGGTCCAGTCCTGGACCGGAGCGTCATCGCGCATGACCGTTTCCCCGTTGTTCGCACGTCCCCGGGCACAGTCTCTAGCAGCCTGTCGGACTCGGGCATGCAAGGATTGGTAAGATTGGCTTGGCGGGCGTCGATGTCATGGATTTACCCCCATGAAGTTGCGAACGCGGGTTGGCCCGCCCGTTCAGGCGTGGCTGAGGACGAACATCCGCTTGATGTTCCAGGAGAGCGTGGCCAAGGTCCATTCCCCCTTCGCCTTGTCGAGGCCGCGCAGGCTGAACTGACGCAAGCCCATCACCGATTTGATGATGCCGAACACCGGCTCCGGCGTCTGCTTGCGAAGCGCGTAGAGCGCCCGGCCCTCGGGTGTGGCCAGGCGATGGCACATCGCCTCGAGCGGCGTCGGATCCTCGGGCGCTGGCGGCGCCTCGGCGAAGCGGTCCCGCCAGGAAAGATGGTGGTGCTCCCGGCCGAGCGCGATCAGCGGCGCGATCTCCGCTTCCCCGCAGGCCTCGACGTTGGCCTGGCTGAAGTAGCCGCTGTCCGCCAACAGGGTCTCGACCTCGCCAAGCCCGTCCGGCAGGCCGGCGAGTGCTTCGAGCGTCGGTTCG
The DNA here is from genome assembly GCA_951812805.1 of uncultured Alphaproteobacteria bacterium. Taxonomy (GTDB): domain Bacteria; phylum Pseudomonadota; class Alphaproteobacteria; genus JASLMY01. Next base: position 418,048 of record CATOSZ010000009.1, read on the forward strand.
ATCTGCTGCTTGTCGTTCGCCGCCTGCACCACGTCGGCGCTGACCACCAGCAGGCTGCCGGCGGCCACCGCAGCCTGGGCGTTGTAGCACTGCTCGAAGCCGCCGCCGGCCACCGGCATGATGCGCGAGTCCGGGTCCGTCAGGTTGACCTGGTCCTTCGCCCGTGGCCCCGGCTCCGGCGGCTTCGGTGGCCGCCCGCCCGGCTTGCGGCCGGTCCGCGTTTCCTTCGCCTCGCGGGCTGCCAGCTTCTCTTCGTACTCCGCCTGCTCCCGCGCATGACGCTCGGCCGCCCGCGCCTCGATCTCCGCCTTCGCCGCGGCGATCGCCGCCAGCCGGTCCTCGCGCCGTGCCAGCTCCTCCGGCACGCTCATGCCGTCGGGAACCTCGGACCGGTCCGCCGCTTCCGCCAACGCCATCAACTCCGCCACCTCGGCCCGCAGCCGGGCTTCGATCTCGCCCGCACGCTGCCACGACAGGGCGCTGTGCCGGCTCGCGTCGGCATGGATCTTCGTCCCGTCCAGCGCCACCGTGCCCAGTTGCAGCATGCCGGCCTGCCGCGCCAGCAGCAGAACCTGCACGAACAGCCCCTCGATCAGCGGCAGGAAGCGACGGCGGAACGTGGCGATCGTGTCGTGGTCGGGGTGGTCGTTTGCCGCGATGAAGCGGAAGGCCACCGAATCATAGCTCGCCCGCTCCAGCTTCCGGCTGGAATGCACCCCCGTCGCGTAGCCGTAGATCAGCAGGCCCAGCAGGACGCTCGGGTGATGCGCCGCCGAGCCCGAACCACGATAGGCCTTCACGAACGCAGAGAGATCCAGCTGCTCCAGCACATCGACCACGAAGCGCGCCAGATGACGATCAGGCAGCCATTCGTCCACCGAAGGCGGCAGAAGATAGCTGGTCTCCCGGTCAACCTGTCGAAAGTTGCTCATCACAAAATCACCGCGCAGGAGAGAATCAGACCGTGACAGTGAATCTCATCTCGAAACTCGGCTCAAGTCCGACAGGCTGCTAGCCCAGGTCGTTTTTTGTTGTCAATAGAGAATAATTGTTGTCATATGACAACAACGAACCGAGTCCCGAAAGGCACGCCGTGGAGATCGATCCAAGACATCTCGCCAAGCCGGTGGTGCCGGTGCTACGTGCCGTGCGGATTCTGCGCCATCTCGGCCGGGCAGGCGCGCCGGCCGGTGTGCAGGAGATCGCCCGGGCGCTCGACATCGTGCCGAGCACCTGCCTGCATATCCTGCGCACGCTCGCCTACGAAGGCATGGTCGTGGTCGATCCCCGCAGCAAGCGCTATCGCCTCGGCCCGACGCTGCTGCGCCTCGCCCGCGACATGGAAGCGGGCAGCGCCTTCCTGCAGGCCGTGCAGCCGATCCTGGACAGCCTCGCCGATGCGCATGGCGTGACCACCGCCGCCACCTGGCTGGAGGGGCCGGAGCGCGTCATGGTGGTCGCCAAGTCCCAGGAGACGGCGGACTTTTCCATCAACGTGACGGTCGGCAACCGGTTCCCGGCGTTGGTGAGCGCCGTCGGCCTCTCGCTCGCGGCGCACGGCGACCTGGACGAGGACGAGCTGGCGCGCGGCTTCGATGCGCTCGCCTGGCAGAACCCGCCGGCCCCAGCCGCCTGGCGGGCCGCCATCGCGGACGCAAGAGAGAGAGGTATCGGCATCGATCCCGGCCACTTCATCGAGGGCGTCACCGTCTTCGCCGCCCCGGTCTTCGACAGCGAACACAAGCCGACGCGGAACCTCGTCGCCCTCGGCCTCTCGGGCCGGCTGGCCGGCCCGGGTGCCGATTCGTTGAAGGCCGACCTCAAGGCGGCAGCGGACTCCCTCTCAGACCTCTATGACGGTGTCGCCACGAGCACGATGCCCCGCGATCAGGTCAAATAGTCGCCGCCGTTCACATGCACGCATTGCCCGGTGATACGCCGCGCCGCTTCGGAGCAGAGGAAGACCGCCAGGTCGGCGATATCCTCCGGCAGGCTGAGCCCGGCGAGCGGCAGGCCGGCGGCGACGTCGGCGATCTCCGCCTCGTCCATGCCGTAGCGCGGCTGCGCCGTATCGGTCAGGCCGGGCGCGATGGCGTTGACGCGGACGCCGTGGCCGGCGAGTTCGCGCGCGGTGGCCCGCGTGAGGCCGAGGATGCCCGCCTTGGAGGTCACGTAATGCACCCCGCGGGGCGAGCCGCGAAACGCCGCGCCCGAGGACAGGTTGAGGATCGCCCCCGCCGTGCCGGCCCGGACCATCCGCCGCGCCGCCGCCACGGACAGCAGGAACGGCGCCCGGAGGTTGATGCCCATCAGGCCGTCCCAGTCCGCCGCCGTCATCTCCAGGAACTCGACCCGGGGAAACACGGCCGCGTTGTTGACCAGGATATCGATCCCGCCGAGCGCGTCGGCCGCCGCCAGCATCGCTTCGATCGCCGCATCCTCGCGCACGTCGCCCGGGACCAGCTCGGCCCGCCGGCCGCACGCGCGAACCGCGGTCGCGACCGCCTCGGCCCCCGCCTTGTCGTCGAGGTAGTTGACCACCACATCCGCCCCCGCCGCCGCGAAGGCCCGCGCGATCGCCGCGCCGATGCCCTGCTGTGCGCCGGTGATCAGGGCCACCTTGCCGTCCAGTTCCGCCATGTTTCCTCTCCCCCGCAATTGAGCCGGGCGGAGCTTATCGGGCCGCCGCCATCCTGGCGAGGGCACCAATTCGTGGAGCGTGTAAGAATTTCGGACTAAACTCTGCGCTGGGGGCCCTCAAACACCGCCGTCGCCCGAGGCGTCGACGGCGGATCGACAAGCGGCCGAAACAGATGTTCGACCCGGACCAGATCGACGAGCCGTTGCTGCGTCGTTGCCATGACTATTGGCAGGCGAAAGGCGCGGCTGAGCGATTGCCGGCCCGCCGCGACATCGAGCCCGGCGAGATGCTCGGCTTCCTCAGCAACGTCGTCCTGGTCGATACGGCGCCCCGTCTCGAAGATTTCCGCTTCCGCCTGTGGGGGACCGGGGTGACGCAAGGCTTCGGCGAGGATCGGACCGGGCTGCGCTTCTCTGAACTCGGCGAGATCGAGAACCTGGAAGAATCCCTGCACGGCTATTGGCACTCCGCGTGCGCGGCGGCGGCGCACTACAGTTCGCTCCGCCCCGTCCGTTCCAATACCGTGCAAGGTTACGCCCGCATCGTCCTGCCGCTGTCCCGCGACGGCGAGGCGATCGACATGCTGCTCGCCTGCTTCGAATTCGCCTATCACCACGAGCCGCGACCGAACCGCGCGTTGTAGCGCGCCGAACGCTTCGTCAGTCCTTGGCCTCGATCGCGCGGGCCTTGGCCAGCGTGGCAACCGCCTTCTCCACGATCGGATAGTCGACGAAATAGCCGTCGATCTGGATCGAGGCGGAACCGGCCGCCTCCGCCTTCTCGAACTCGTCGACGATGCGCTTCGACCATTCGACCTCGCTCCTGTCGGGCGAGAAGGCGGCGTTGGTATCGGCCACCTGGTTCGGGTGGATGCACATCTTGCCCTGGAAGCCGAGGCCGAGGGCGCAGTCGGCGGAGGCGCGGAAATGTTCCGCCTCGCGGATGTGGATGAAGACCGTATCGATCGGCGGCTCGATCCCGCCGAGGCGCGAGGCCAGCACGACTTCCGAACGCGCCGGCAGCAGCTCCGCCTCGCCGAAGGTCCAGGTCAGGCCGAGGTCGCGGGTATAGTCGCCGGCGCCGAAGGCGAAACGGCGCACCCGGGTGCCGGCCGTCGCCATCTCCCGGGCCGCGGCCAGGCCCTTCGCGGTCTCGATGATCGGGATCAGGTCGACCGCGCCCTCGTCCAGGCCGTGCCGGCGTTCGAGGTTCGCGAGCAGCCAGTCCGCGGCCAGCAGGTCCGCCGCACTCTCGGCCTTGGGCAGGACGATGCCGTCGAGGTTCGCGCCCACCACGGCCATGAAATCTTCGAAGGCGAAGGGCGTTTCCAGCGCGTTCACGCGGACATAGCCGAGGCAAGGCCGGGGCCGGGCGAGCGCATCTGCGACCGTCGCCCGCGTCGCCGGCTTCTCGGCGTTGGCCACCGCATCCTCCAGGTCCAGGATCACCGCGTCGGCGCCGGCATCGAAGACCTTTTCGACCTTGCGCGGATGGTTGCCGGGCGCGAAGAGGAAGGAACGGTATACGGCGGATTTCGGGGTGGTCATGGCATCGTCCTCGGCTGTCGTTTCGCCGACCTTATGCCCGATGGCGCGCGGCGGGGCAAAATCGCCGCTTTCGCCGCAACACGATTGATCTCTCCGTGCGAACCTGACAAAGGTGCGGAGCTGGTCGGCCCGACGGGCCGGCGAGCATGATGCGGTCATTGGGGGGTCGGGTGTCTACTCTCGTCGAAGTCGCCTTTCCGGTGTTCGCCATCGTGCTGACCGGCTTCCTGGCCGGGCGCCTCGGCATCCTCGGCGAGCAATCGGCCGCCGCGCTCAATCGCTTCGTCTATTACTTCGCGCTGCCGCCCGTCCTGTTCGTCTTCACGGCGCGCGCGCCCATCGTGGATATCCTGAACTGGCCCTTCATCGCCGCCTTCATGGGCGGCACGGCCCTAACGCTCGTCGTGGCCCTGGTCGGCGGACGCGTCATCTTCCGCCACGACACCCCGCGCCTCGCCATGCATGGCTTGACGGCCGTTTTCGCCAATACGGCCTATATGGGCGTGCCCTTGTTCCTGACGGCTTTCGGCCCCGAGGGCGCCCTGCCGGCGATCGTCGGCACGTTGGTCGCCAACACGGTGCTGATCGGCGGCGCGATCGCCGCCCTGGAGACGGTGCGCGCCAAGGGGCCCTCCCTCCTCGGCATTTGCGGCGAGGTCGCGGGCACCCTGGTGCGCAACCCGTTGCTGGTCGCCCCCTTCCTCGGCATTCTCGCCTCGGTGTTGTCGGTGCCGATCCCGACGCCGATCGGCAACTATCTCGACCTGCTGGCCGCCGCGGCCGGGCCGGCGGCGCTGTTTGCGCTCGGCCTCTCGCTGGTCGGGCGGCGCCTGTCGGCGGGGCTCGGCGAGGTTTCGTGGCTGGTCGGCCTGAAGCTCGTCCTGCAACCGGTATTGACCTTCATCTTGGTCAAATGGGTTTTCGACGTCGCGCCGATCTGGGCGGAGGCGGCGATCGTCCTGGCCGCCCTACCGGCGGGCGCCCTGGTCTTCGTATTGGCGCAACAATACGACGTCTACGTCGAACGCGCCTCTTCCGCCATCATCGCCTCGACGATCCTCTCGGTCGTCACCGTCTCCGGCCTGCTGATCTGGCTGCAGATCGGTTAGGCCTCAGCGCAACACCTCGAACGCATGGACCTGCGCCGGAATTGCTTCGGCGTCGAGCGGCGTCGAGTCGTAGAGGTTCGACGTGCCGGCCGGGCGCCACTTGCCGGCGTCCTCCAACTGTCGGGCCTTGGCCTCGATTTGCGCGCCGAGATAGATGCGCGCGACGGAAATCGCGATGTGGCCGCCCGGTCGAACGATGCGGACCAATTCATCGAGGCCGTCGAGCGGCGCGTGGCCTTCGGTGAACACGCCCGAGGCCGTGGCGCCGCCATAGCTGTCGTCCCTGTAGTCCAGCCGCTCGCCCAGCAGGCCGAGCTTCAGGTCCCGGTAGATGCCCTTTTCGGCGGCAAGGGCCAGCATGCCGGGCGAGGCGTCGAAACCATCGATCTCGCCATAGCCGAGCGCCGGCAGCAGCACGCCCATAAGGCCGGTGCCCGCGCCGGCATCGAGGATCGGCGCGTCGCCGGCCGGCTGATAGCGGGCGAAGATGGCCGCCACCATGGCCGGATGGGTATAGCCGACGCCGCTCATGTGCGTCTCATACTCCCCCGACCAGGCGTCGTAGACGGCCGAGGTGACGTTCGGATCGCCGGAGGTGTAGGCGTCGTGGAGGGAGCGAACCTTCTCGCCCGGACCGGAACTCGTCATGAGATCTTTACCGCTGTTGAGAACGACAGGTGAAGGGACACGCAGGACCCGACTTCGTTGCAGCATGCTCGAACGTCGACCCGTTGGCTACTCCGGACCGTTTCTCGGTCGTATCAGCCGGGCCCACGCAGGAACTCCAGCACCCGGGCGTTGAAGATCTCCGCCTCCTCGATGTTCGAGCCGCTGTATGGGGTCAAGTCTTGCTTTTTGCATACATCTTTCAGTGATCATAAATGCAAAAAGCAAGACTTGACCCCATCCGTATGCAAATACCATAGAAACGGACACGCCCTTCTACTCATGCCCGACGATTTCGAATTTCGTATTCGATCGACGCTGTAGGTGAAGCGTTGCCCATCGCGAGGAATTGAGGCTCGGCGCATATAGATAGACCAGAACCCTGATGGTGGCATGATCGTCACTTTCCCTGACGACTTCCAGTTTTTCGATTGAAACTACAGTTGCATCGTCATTCACGCCCACCTCGAAGATCCCATTCCTGTAGTCATATCGTGCCAGAAGATCAACAAAGCGCTTCTCATCGGACCGCACGAATGCCTCGGCATCGAGTTGACGGTCTCTCGCTTCTGTTTCGAGTTTACCATCCTCGATGCCGCCATTCTTCTGCAACGACGCCACCTGATTTTTCGCCAACTCGACAAACGTCCCGTCGGGAAATCGCTCCAGATACGCCTCGTAATTGGCGATGCTCTTGCTGCCCTTGATGGACCGCCAGAATTCGAGGTCGAGCGCCACCGGATCGAGTGCGGTACGCTCTTGCGGCTCGGGCGGTGTAACGATGATCACCGTGGAGCCCTTGGGAACGAAGATGAAGTCCCCGCCCTCGTGGCCGGCCTTTCGAATGTTCGAGTACTGCGGCGTCTGGTCCGCCGCCAGCACAACCTCTTGCGCGACCTTCCGGGCCAGATCCTGTCCGGTGATCACCTCGTCATTGTCCTGCAGCGTACCGAGGAACGCCTTGGCAAAGACCGAATGGTCGCCACCCCCGCCGTCGAGTACGGGCTCCAAAGCCCCCGATACCAACGCGAGCCGTGCCCGCGATCTCGAAATTCTCTCCAACCACTTGCTGCGTTCGACGTTGACCCTGGGAGCGCTTTGATCCCCGCGAACCAGAGATCCCGAGTAACAGGAATCGGCCACGACCAATACATGACGCGCCGACATGGCGCGAAAATGCCGGGTCAACGATTCATTGGCAATCCATCTGGTGTCGTCTTCCGGTTTGGCATCCACCGGCAGCCAGTAGCCGGTATCCGTTATACGGTCCAGAACGCCATGGCCCGCATAGTAAATCAGCAGTCTATCCTGCACGGCGAGCGTCGCTCTCAAGACGTTCACAGCCGAGAGAATCTGATCCCTTGTCGCGTTGAGAAGCAGCGTCACATCGAAATCATACTTGACCCTCAATATACGGGCGACAGCCGTTGCGTCATTGACTGCCGTCTCCAACGGGGTCAAATGCTCGTAGTCGTTATTACCGATCACCAGCGCATGATAGCCACCAAATCCCTCTCGGGCCTGGCCCGTGCTGGATGCCATTACGGCTATGGTGAGCAGCAATACTCTTAACATGAAACCCGAAATTTCCATGAATTCGCGAAACCAGGCTGGCGAAACCAGCGAAATGATAATAATGAGTCCCCGGGATTCGGCAATCACCCAAATGAGTGCCGAATCGTCGATCCAACGAAAACGTGATCTACCCCCGGACCCGAGGACAGCAGTTCCCGCAGCGTCGGCAGGCTCTCGAAAACCTCGTCACCCAAACCCACGCAGAAACTCCAGCACCCGGGCGTTGAAGATCTGCGCCTCCTCGATGTTGATCAGGTGGCCGGAGCGGGGCACCTCGACGAAGCGGCTGCCGGCGATGCGCGCGGCCATGGTGCGGCCGACATTGGGCGGGGTGAGGCTGTCGTTCTCGCCGAAGATCAACAGGGTCGGGACCGCGACCGTTTCCAGTTCCAAGGCCTCCTCGTAGGTCGTCGTCGCGACCAGCGTCTTGATGTAGCTCTCCAGGTGCAGCGCGCCCATGCTCTCGACCAAGCGATCGAAGTGGCGTCTGTCGGCCTCGGGTCCGATCAGCGTGGCGGCGACCGTGGGGGCGATGTCGCGGGGCTGCTTGCCGCCCTCGGTCAGCGGGTGCAGGCGCAGCGCGACGAAGCGCTGGCGTTCGGCCTCGTCCAACCGCTTGAAGCCGGGGAAGGTGGCGACGAGCGCGTGCGAGGGGTCAGGTCTTGTTTCTTGCATACATCTTTGAGTAGTCATGAAGGCAAGAAACAAGACCTGACCCCTTGTAACCGCGCGCGTCCCAGGCGACCGTCTGGAAATGCGGCGAAAAGGCCCGGACCTGGTCCGTCCAATTCGTCCGGTTGCCCCCGATACCGTGCAGCAGCACCAGCAACTCCCCCGCCCCGGCATGGTCGACGGCGAGGGCGGGTTGGCCGGGGATATGGCTCGTCTTCATGGCGTCTCCCCTCCCCTCAGGTCGCTGAGCGCCCGGCCCAGCAGGCCCTCGGGCGCGGCCAGGCTTTCCAGGACTTCGAAATGGTTCCGCCCCGCCGCCTCCAGCAAGCGCGCCGGCTTGCCGGCCGCGGCCAGGGCTGCGTGAAAGTCGCGGGTCTGGCGCACGAACTCCGGCGATTCCGCCTCACCGTGGGCCAGCACCAGGGGTGCCTGGATGCGGGGCAAGTGACGCGCCGGGCTGAGCGCCCGTTCCATCTCGTCCGTGAAGGCGACATAGGCACTGCGGGCCGAACGGCGGGGTGCCGCCAGGTCGTAGATGCCGCTTACCAGCAACGCACCCCGGAAACGGCCGGCGAGGCCCTCGCTCGCCAGAATCACCGCCGCCATGTGCGCGCCCGAGGAATGGCCCACCAGGTACACCCGGTCCGGGTCGCCGTCGAAACGGGCGGCATTCGCCAGGGTCCATTCGACGGCCCGGCGGATCTGTTCCGCGATCGCCAGCAGGTCGCCGCCCCGGTCCTGCACCCAATCGAAGTCCGGCACGACATAGTGGGCGCCGGCCCCGGTGATGCAGGGCGCCGGAAAGGCGTGGTCATGCGCCATGCCGGTCCGCCAGGCACCGCCATGCACGAAGAGGACGATGGGCGCCTTCGGCTTCGACGAACGAAAGACATCCAGGCCCTCGCGCGGGCCCGAGCCATAGGCGAAGCGTTCCGGCGAACCGAGGCGTTCGCGTGCGGCCGCGCTGGCGCCGGCGTAACGGGCGAGCACCGCATCCCGGTTGGCGGCCCAGACCGACTGGTCGTAGGCGTCGTCCAGTTCCCGCTGGCTCAGGTCGCGCCAGCTCACCGGCATGCTTCCGGATCGAGGGGATACATCGGCCGCGCGAGCCGCGTATAGGGCATCAACGCGAGGTTCGAGGTGCAGACCCCGGGCGTGTCCACATAGATGCCCTCCGCCGCGATATCGCCGAAGGCGACGCGCCACATCGAGCCGCACTTCATGGCGATCAGGTCCAGCGCTTCCGGCACCAACCCGACGGCGCGCAGGTGCATGGTGTCGAAGGGCATCAACCGCTCCGTCGTCAGAATGACATGCAGGCCTCCGACCTCGATCCGGGCGACCTCGCCGAGGTCGATCTCCTGCCCCCGGAAATAGTCCCGGTCCCGGCGATAGACGACGGGGCCGAGAAAGCCGACACGGCCCGCGATCTCCACCGGCGCGCCGGCGAGCGCCAGGGTCCGGCCGCCGACCGCGCCTTCGAAGTGGCCGCCGAGGCCGACGTCCCGCGCCGCCGCCACCGCCGCAGGATCCCAGATCGCGATCGACGCCGCGCGGCCGGCCAATGCCGGCGCCCGTGCCAGCGCCGCCAGCAGGCCCGTGCCGTCGCCGGGCGCGCCGCCGGCGACGTTGTCCGAGGGTTCGATCAGCACGACCGGACCGCGGGGCGCGGCGAGGGCCCGCGCAACCGCCGCCGCCGGGCCGGACAGCGCCGGGCGGAACGCCTCGCGCCGGGCCCAGATCTCCGCCGCGATCGCCTCGGCCACCTCCTCCGCGCGCGCCCGGCTGTCCGCATAGGCCAGGCTCGCCATCCCGAGGTGCGGGATATCGGCATAAGGAAAGCCGAGCACCGCGCTCGCGCACCAGACGTCCGCCGCCGCCTCAAGCTCGTGGCAGAGCGCCATGACCTCGCGCATCGGGCTTTCCCCCGTCGCCTGACGGTCCGGCGTCGAGAGCAGGGGCAGCTTGCGGAACGCCATATGCGGCGGCCGGCCGCCCCGCAGGATCCGGTGCATCAGCCCCATGGCCTCCGCCCCGCGCGCGCGCATGTCGACATGCGGCAGAGTGTCGTAGCCGACCAGCAGGTCGGCGCCGGCAACGAAACCGGCCGTGAGGTTGGCGTGGGAATCGAAGCTGGCGACGATCGGCTTGTCGGGGCCCAAGGCCTCGCGCACGGCGGCCAGCACATGGGCATCCGCCTCGTCCAGGCCTTCGGCGACCATGGCGCCGTGCAGGGCCAGCACGACACCGTCGACGTTCCTCGTCTCCCGCACCGCGCGGCAGATCACCTCGATCAGCGCGTCGAGCGCGGCCCGGGCGACCAGGCCCGAGGCACGGCGCCCGCCTGCACCGTCGCCACGACCTCCAGGCCCAGCTCCGCCGCCGCCCGCAGCATGCCGCCGATTTCCGAATTGGTGTCGCCCAGCGCTTCGGAAATCGCCGCCCCCTCGACATATTGAAAGCGGCGGAAGGCGTCGAGGTCGGTCGGGACCGGCGAGAAGGTATTTGTCTCGTGCCAGATGCCGCCGACGACGAGGGCCATGCTCAGCCCCCGGCGGCGGCGAACAGCGGCCAGCGGCCAGGCACGCCTTTCAACTCACGCTCGCCCCGCGCTTCGAAGGCGATGGGCGAGCCGATCATCAGCTGGCGCGTGAGATCGGAGGCCAGCACCTCGCCGGCCTCGGCCCCATCGGCGATCCGCGCGGCGACGTTGACGTTGATACCGCTGATGTCCTCGCCGCGCAGTTCGATCTCGCCCGTGTGCACACCGGCGCGGACGGGAAGCTCGATTCTGCCCAGGCGTGCGCGGATCGCCAGGGCGCAGGCAATCGCGTCGGTCGGCGTCTCGAAGGTCGCCAGCAGCCCGTCGCCGGTCGCGTTCACATGGCGCCCGCCGTGACGGCGCACCGCCTCGCCGGTGAGGGCGTCGTGACGGTCGAGCAGGGCGCGAAACGCCGCGTCGCCGAGCCGGGCCTGCGCCGCGGTCGAGCCGACGAGATCGGTGAACAGGATGGTCGCCAGGACCCGCCGCCCGACCACCGGCGCGGCTTCGGCGCGTCCGCCCAGCACGAAATCGCGGATCGCATCGACATAGGCCCCGGTATCGCCGCGGTAAGGCGGATGCTCGGAGCCGGGCAGCTCTCGATACTCGGTATTGGGAATGCGCTCGACCAGATCCCGACAGCGCTCGCGGGTGATCGGCTCGAACTCACGGCGCAACACCAGGGTCGGCTGGCGAATGAAGGGTAGCAGGTCGCTGACGTCGATCCGGCAATTCATGTCGGTCAGCGCGGCGATGGTCGAGGGCGTCGCGCAGAGCCGGCAATAGCGGGCATAGGCCGCCTGCCCTTCGACATCGTCGAGCGGCGGGCCGAAGCGGGAAAAATAGTGCGGCACTCCCGGCCGTCCCCAGTTCTCCCGGATCGAGGCCAGGTCGGCCTCGTGCTGCGCCAGGTCCTTGTCGCCCCAAGCCAGGCGACCCTGGGAAAAGCCACCGCCGATGACCAGCTTGCCGACCCGCTCGGGCTGGCGCGCGGCGAAGACGAGACTGACGGCGGAACCCTCGGAGAACCCGGCGATGGCCGCCCGTTCCGTCCCGCTCGCATCCAGCACGGCCTCGATGTCGCGAGACCGCTCGTCGATCGTCGGCGCGCCGCTCACCCGGTCGGACATGCCGTTGCCGCGCTTGTCGAAGCGGATCAGGCGGAAATGCCGGGCAAGACCGCCGGCGAAGTCGAGGAAGCCCGGAATCTCCAACTGGGCTTCGAGGTGCGTGATGATGCCCGGCACGAGCAGCAGGTTCTCCGGCCCCTCGCCCCAAACCTGATAGGCGATGGAAAGGCCGTCGCTGGTCGTCGCGTAGTGGTAACCGGGGCAAAAGGCCGGGCCTGGGGACGGGGGGATCTGGCCTGGGTATAGGGGTGAGTCTCAACGGCCACATCTTGTGAGGCTTCCGCGTCAAGTGACCAGATATCGATGTTCGCGGCGGGAGGTCTGTGATTCGATCCCGTCATGGCCGAATCGCTTCCGGATCTCGACGATCTTGATGTCGCCGCCCTGAAGGCGCTGGTTCTGACGCTGCTTGAGGAGCAGGCGGCCCTGCGTGCCGAGAACGCGACATTGCGCGAAGAGATCCGCCGTCTCAAAGGCCTTTCCGGGCCACCGGATATCAAGCCGAGCGGCATGGACAAGCAGGCCGTATCCCGGGGCCGGACGGGGCGGAAGGCGGGACGGCGGGCCAAGAAGGGCCGGGTTCCCATCGACGAGAGGCGGATCGTCCGGGCCGCCGTGCCGGCGGGCTCGCGCTTCAAGGGCTATGAAGACTATCTGGTTCAGGACCTGCTCTGCCGGCCGAACACTGTCCTGTTACGCCGCGAGCGCTGGCTGACGCCCGAGGGGGCCACGATCGTGGCGCCGCTGCCGGCGGGGACGCGCGGCCACTTCGGCCCGGCGCTCAGGCGTTTCGTGCTGGCGCTCTATCATGGCGGCCAGACCAGCGCGGAGCGCTTGGCGCGGCTCTTGGACGACCTCGGCATCAAGATCTCCAAGCGCCAGGTGGTGCGGTTGTTGAACGAGGGCCATGACGGCTTCGTCGCCGAGGGCGAGGCGGTGCTGCGCGCCGGCCTGGAGACGGCGCCCTGGATCAGCGTCGACGATACCGGCGCCCGCCACGCCAACCGCAACGGGGTGACGAGCGGGATCGGCAACGACGCCTTCGCTTGGTTCGCCACGACGTTTTCCAAGAGCCGCTTGAACTTCCTGGAACGGCTGCGGGCCGGCCACGCGGACTATGTGCTCAATGCCGCCGCCTTCGCCTACATGGCCGAGCGCGACCTGGCCGCATCGGTGATCGCCCGTCTGGCCGAGGGCTGCCCGCGGCGCTTCACCAACGAAGATGCCTGGCTGGCCCACCTGGGGCGGCTCGCCATCACCGGGCACGGGGACGGGCGCGGGGCCGCGCGGACCGCCACCGAGGGGGCGCTGTGGGGCGCCATCGCCGCGCACGGCCTGCTCAGGGGCACGGCCGCGGGCGCCTGCGTCGTCCTGAGTGACGATGCTGGCCAGTTCAACGTCGGCCGCCACGCGCTCTGCTGGGTCCATGCGGAGCGCTTGATCCACAAGCTGATGACCTTCTCCCGGAGCCAGCGGCGCGAGAAGGAACACATCCAGGCACGGCTCTGGCAACTCTACGCCGATCTCAAAGCCTATCGCGAAAGGCCGGCGCCAGGACGGCGGGCCCACCTGGCATGCCGCTTCGATGCGCTCTTCGCGACCAAGACCGGATTCCTCCGCCTCGACCGGCTCCTGGCTCGCCTGCATGCCAACCGCGACGAACTGCTCGTCGTCCTCGACCGCCCGGAGGTCCCGCTCAACACCAACGGCGCGGAACGCGACATCCGCGCCATGGTCACAAGGCGAAAATTCTCCGGCGGCACACGCTCCGAGGACGGCAAGCAGGCCCGAGACACATTCCTCGGCCTCTACAAGACCTGCCAGAAACTTGGCCTCTCCTTCTGGGATTATCTCGGCGACCGCCTCAAGGTCCCCGGCGCCCCACCCGTGCCCCCACTGCCGATCCTCGTCAGACAACGCTGCATCGAAATGGCTTGACCGCCCGGGGTTTTGCCCCTGTTACGCGTAGTGTGTTTCGGGCAGGTCGCGCACTAACAGAGCTTGCGGGAAAGGCTGACGGCCAGCCGGTGACCGGCGACGCCGTCGGCCGAGACGTTGCGTACCGTCGTGGCGATCCGCGGCTCGACCTGCAGGCCCATCTTCTGGGCCCGGTCGAAGGCTTCGTTGACGTCCTGGACCAGCTCGATCAGCTCGCGGGCGAATTCCCGGTCCCGATCCATTTCGCTGGCACCGCCGCCCTCGACCACCCGCCAATTCCGCCGGGCCCGCGCCGCGCCACGCCGGTGGTCTGCCGGCCGCGCCTCGTTCGTCGGCGCATCGCGACCGGCGGACGGCAGATGATGCAGCTGAAACCCGCGAAGCACCTCACCGCCCGTATCCTCGGCCGGCCTATCGCGAAACCTGAACCCCTTTACCGGTTTCATCTCTCAACGTCCCCACCTCATCCAAGCCACACGAGGTTACCCGCTACCCTGGCTTGACGAAAGTGCGTTTCCCCACAGTCTTCGACACTATCTTCAACCGTGCGTTTCGGGCGGCCAGGGGATGATCAACGCTTCCGCCAGGTGTCGCTGGCGTTCCGGCATCGCGAGGGCGCGGCGTTCGTCCAGGTCGAACATGACGTTCACCACCTCGACCAGCGCCGCCGTCTCGCCGGTGCTGTCGTTCTCGATCCGGTGGCCGAAGCGGAAGGTCTTGGGCCCGAGCGCCAGCATGCCGCACCAGTCGGAATAGATCTCGCCGGCCCGGATCGGCGCCAGGTAGCGGAAGTCATACTCCAGCGCGGCGGTGCCGATGCGCGCATCGCCCAGCTGGCGCGGCCCCAGCTCGAGCTTGTGGCGAAGCGCGCCGATGGCGCTCATCACGATGGCGACGGTATAGCCGGGCGCGAGGTGGCCGCCGGCGTCCATCTGCCAGGCTTCCGCCGTGCCGCGGGCAGCCAGGAAGGGCTCGTGCAGACCGGCCGCCGTCGGCTCGGACGGCATGCCGGCGGCGGACGGCCGGGGCGTGTCGGCGCGCCGCACGACGAGATCCTCCGGCGCAAGCAGATCCGGCGGGCAGTTCACCTGCACGCTATAGTCGGCGCCGACGGCCCCATCCGCCTCGGCGATCAGCCGGGCGTGCAGGTCCATGGTGCCGGCCTCGACGTTCTGCACCGCCGCCTCGATGCGAAACGGCTCGCCGGCGCGCAGTTCCCGTTTGTGCTGGATCCGGGTATGGCCAAGCGTCAATTCGCCGGGCTCGAGGGCGAGCGCACGGGCGATATGGGCCAGCCCCTCGACCAGGCGGGCCGTATAGAACTGTACGTTCATGTGGCCCATGATGTCGCATTCCCAGGAGGCGACGGCGCCCCTGTGGATCTCCCGGTAGCCGCTCACCCGCACCTCCCCGTTCCCCTGACCATGGCGGGGAGTTCTACGTGGAATCACCCGCCGGCCCAACCTCGAACCGGCACTGCTCGGCCCCGTTGGCGATACAGGCGACCTCGCGGCTTTCGAGGTCGAGGGTCCGTCCGGCCGCGGCGGCGACGAACTCCATCGCCCCGCAGAAGGCGCCGTTGAACTGGTGGCAGACGTTGCGCCCGGCGTCCGCGCCATGGCCGAGGCCGACGGCGGAATGCGCCAGACGGATCCGTGCCGTGCCCGCTTCGGCGTCGACCGCCTCGATCGCCAGCTTGCCCCAGCCCCGCTCCGTCATCCGTTTCAGGTAATGGGCGAAGACCTCGATGCCGGTAAGACCGTGCGTCACCGCCTCCGTCTCGCACCACACGTAGGCCGCCTTGTAGGTGCCCTCGAAATAGAGGGTTTCCGCCGCCGCCACGCCGATCCGGCCCTCGATCTCGGACATGATCTGCACCCAGTAATGGCGCGGAATCAGCAGCATGGGAAAGCCGTCGACAGACCATTCGGCGGTCTCGGGATCGATGACGACGGGAACGGGAAGGTCCTGGGTCATGGGTTGGCCGCCTTTGCACTTCGCTTCGATGCCGCAGCATGGCACAAAGCCGCCCTCCCCTCCCACCGTCCGGTGCCAGCCCGCCTTTCTCACACTCTCCATGGCCTCAGTCGACCTGGGCCGAGGCGATTCGGCGAGGTGCGGGCCCGAAGGCGTAGTGGTATTACGTCGAGGGACCGCGCCTCGCCGAGCGGCCGGCCCAGGTCGACCCTCCGGGCGGCGCTGTCGGCCCGGCAGGGGGCGTCGCACTGCTTGTACGATGCACCACATCGCGCGGCGCAGCGCTCCTTCCCTGTCGGGCCGACAGCGCCGCTGAGGCCGTGGAGAGTGTGAGAAAGGCGGGCCTGCCCATGAACATCGACGACTTCCGCCGCCATGCCCACGAGATGGTCGACTGGATGGCCGACTATCTGGAGACGGTCGAGGACTATCCGGTCCGCGCCCAGGTCGCGCCCGGCGAGATCGCCGCGAAACTGCCCGACGTACCGCCCGAACAGGGCGAGGCGATGGAAACGATTTTCGCCGACTTCAAGCGCGACGTGCTGCCCGGCATCACCCATTGGCAGCACCCGAACTTCCTCGCCTATTTCCCGGCCAACGCCAGTCCGCCCTCGGTGCTGGCGGAAATGGCGACGGCGACGCTCGGCGCCCAGTGCATGATTTGGGAGACCTCGCCGGCGGCGACGGAGATGGAAACCAGGATGCTCGACTGGCTAGGCCAGATGCTCGGCCTCGGCGAGGGCTGGGCCGGCGTCATCCAGGATTCCGCCTCGACCGCGACGCTTTGCGCCATCCTCACCGCGCGGGAGCGGGCGCTCGACTGGCAGGGCAACGCGGCCGGGCTCGCCGGCCAGGGCGGGCTCACGCTCTATGGCTCGGCCGAGACCCATTCCTCGATCGAAAAGGCGGCGAAGATCGCCGGCATCGGGGCCGCGCACTGCCGTAAGATCCCGGTCGACGCGACGGGAGCGATGCGGGCCGATGCGCTGGCCGCACAGATCGAGGCCGACGTCGCGGACGGGTTGACCCCGATCTGCGTCGTCGCCACGCTCGGCACCACGGGAACCGGCGGCGTCGATCCACTCCGTCCCCTCGGCGAGATCTGCCGCGCGCGCGAACTCTACCTTCATGTCGACGCGGCCTGGGCCGGCAGCGCCCTGATCCTGCCGGAGACCCGCTGGATGATCGAGGGCATCGAGGCGGTCGACAGCTTCGTCTTCAATCCGCACAAATGGCTGCTGACCAACTTCGACTGTTCGGCCCATTTCGTGCGCGAACCCGATTCGCTGGTCCGCACCCTCACCATCCTGCCCGAATATCTGCGCAGCCAGCGCCAGGGCGAGGTCATCGACTACCGCGACTGGAGCGTGCCGCTCGGCCGCCGCTTCCGGGCGCTCAAGCTCTGGTTCGTCATCCGCAGCTACGGCGTTGAAGGCCTGCAGGAGATGGTCCGCCGGCACATCGCGCTCGCCGAGGACTTCGCCGGCTGGATCGAGGACGCGGCGGACTTCGAACTGGTGCAGCCGGCCAAGCTGGCGCTCTTCTGCTTTCGCTACCGGCCGGCGGGCGTGCCGGCAGCCGACCTCGACGCCCTCAATCGCCGCCTGCTCACCACCCTCAACGACGATGGGCGGATCTACCTCACGCAGACCGTCTTTGCGGGCGACTACGTCATCCGCGTCTCGGTCGGCCAAACGACGACGACGGCAGCCCATCTCGTCGCCGCCTGGGACGTCATTCGCGATACGGCGCACCGCCTCGCCGCTTGAACCCGGCCCGGGGCCGTGCGACGTTCGCAGGCTTGTGCGTGCGGGGGACGACAGTGGCCGAAGCCTTCTGGCTGGAGGAGAAGAACGGTGAAGGCGACCGCCTGATCTTCGAGGCGGGCGGCGCCTGGGACGTGCGCCACGCCGGCGGGCTGGAGCGCCGCCTGCGCAACGTTCACCCGCCCGCGACCCGCAACGTCACCTTCGACATCACCGCGGTGGAGCGGTTGGACACCGCCGGCGCCTGGCTGCTGCACCGCGTCATCAAAAGTTTCGGCGAGGCGGGCATCGTCATCGAGTACGCGGGCGTGCGGCCCGAACACAAAGTGATGCTGGAACAGGTCGCCGCCGCCGACCGCCCGGCCGAAGTCCCGCCCAAACCATCGGGATCCCTGGTCGAGATTTTGGCCCGCCTCGGGGCCGGCACGCTCGAGGCGGTGGAGGAAATGCGCCAGGTCGTCGGCTTTTTCGGCCGCGTGATGGTCGTCCTCGCCGGCACCCTGGTACGGCCCCATCGCCTGCGCTTCACCGCGCTCGTTAGCCACATGGAACATGTCGGCTTCAACGCGCTGCCGATCGTCGGCCTGCTGTCGTTCCTGATCGGCGTGGTGCTGGCCTACCAGGGCGCCGTCGTGCTGCAGCGCTTCGGGGCGGAGATCTTCGTCGTCAACCTGATCGCCATCTCGGTGCTGCGCGAGATCGGCATCCTGCTGACCGCCATCGTCGTCGCCGGCCGTTCGGGCAGTGCCTTCGCCGCCGCCATCGGCTCGATGATGGTGCACGAAGAGGTCGACGCCATGCGCACCCTCGGCCTCGACCCGATGGAGGTGCTGGTGCTGCCGCGCCTGTTGGCACTCGCCATCACGATGCCGCTGCTCGCCTTCTTCGCCGACATGATGGGGCTGCTCGGCGGCGGCATCATGTGCTGGGCCGTCCTGGACATCGCGCCGACGGTCTATCTCGAACGGCTCGGCGACGCGGTCGGGATCTGGAGCTTCTGGACCGGCATGATCAAGGCACCGGTGTTCGGCATCATCATCGCCGTGGTCGGTTGCCTCGAGGGTTTCCGGGTCTCCGGCAGCGCCGAGAGCGTCGGCCGGCAAACGACGCGGGCGGTGGTGACCTCCCTCTTCCTGGTGATCGTCGCCGACGCGATGTTCTCGATCTTCTTCGCCAAGGTGGGGGTCTAAGGCATGGCCGAACCGCCCGTCATCCGGGTCGAGGGCATCCG
Source organism: uncultured Alphaproteobacteria bacterium (assembly GCA_951812805.1). GTDB lineage: Bacteria > Pseudomonadota > Alphaproteobacteria > JASLMY01. The sequence goes on from CATOSZ010000009.1 coordinate 436,842, forward strand.
CAACCAGTTCGGCAGCCAGGTGGTGCACGACGGCCTGGACCTCGAGGTCCGCAAGGCCGAAATCCTGGCCATCGTCGGCGGTTCGGGCACCGGCAAATCGGTGCTGTTGCGCACCATCGTCGGGCTGATCCGTCCAGCGGCGGGACGCATCGAAGTCTTCGGTACCGACATGGGCAAGGCGGGGGCGAAAGAACGACAACGGGTCGAGACCCGCTGGGGCCTTTTGTTCCAGGACGGCGCGCTGTTCAGCTCGCTCACCGTCGCGCAGAACGTCCAGGTGCCGATGCGCGAGCATCTCGATCTGTCGCAGCCGCTGATGGACGACCTGGCGGCACTGAAGATCGCCATGGCCGGCCTGCCGCCGGACGCCGGTTCGAAATACCCCTCCGAGCTGTCGGGCGGCATGCGCAAGCGCGCCGGGCTGGCTCGCGCCCTGGCACTCGATCCCGACCTTATCTTCCTGGACGAGCCGACGGCCGGCCTCGATCCGATCGGGGCGGCGGCCTTCGACCAGTTGATCCGCCGCCTGCAGCGCAACCTCGGCCTGACGGTGGTGATGGTGACGCACGACCTCGACACGCTCTATGCTGTCTGCGATCGTATCGCCGTGTTGGCGGAGAAACGCGTGCTGGTGGTGGGGCCGATGTCGGAGATGCTGCAGGTGGAGCACCCCTGGGTGCACGAGTATTTTCACGGTCCCCGCGCCCGGGCGGCGCAGGACTCCCTCGCCGCCACCAGCGTGGCGGCCGGCGGCACGGCGAGCTGAGGCGGCGGGCCTATGGAAACGCGGGCAAACCATGTCGTCATCGGCTGCTTCGTGCTGGCCGTGGTCGCCGGCATTTTCGGCTTCGTCATCTGGCTCGCCAAGATCGACATCGACCGGGAGGTGGCGACCTATGCCATCGCCTTCGACAATGCGGTGACCGGGCTGTCGGTCGGCGGTGACGTCCGCTTCAACGGCATCCGGGTCGGCGAGGTCACGCGGATCAAGATCGACCGCGATAACCTCGAACGCGTGCTGGTCCGCATTGAGGTCGCGTCCGACACCCCGGTGCGCGAGGACACGGTCGCCAGCCTCGAGTTCCAGGGCATCACCGGCGTCTCCTACATCCAGCTGTCGGGCGGCAGTGCCGCCAAGAAGATGCTCTGGCCGCCGGAACGCGACGGCGAGGTGCCGGTCATTCCCTCCACCCCCTCGGCGATCCAGGAGCTGTTCGCCGGCGCGCCGGAGCTGATCGACCGCATCGCCCTCCTGGTCAACCAGGGCGCCAAGGTGGTGAACGACAAGAACCTCACCCATTTCACCAACATCCTGGAGAACATCGAGGTGGTGAGCGGCCATGTCGCCAACAAGGGCCCGGCGATCGAGGCGACCATCGACAACGTCAACCGGATGACGACCGATCTTTCGGCTGCCTCGGCGGAACTGCGCGCCCTGGTGCCCGCTTTCAAGGAGGCGATCGAGGAGGTGAGCGCGACGCTCGCCGTCACCCGCGGCACGCTCGGCACCGTCGACGCGGTGGTCGAGACCGACCTGCGCCCGCTGCTGGCCTCCATCAATGCCTCCGCACAAAGCCTCGATCGCCTCACGCGGCAGGTCGAGGACGTGGTGAGCAAGAACCGGGAGGCGATCGACGTCTTCGCCTCGGACGGCCTGGTCGAGCTCACCAAATTCATCGAGGAGGCGCGCGTGCTGGTCAGCAGCTCCACGCGCCTGGTCGACGAGATCGGCAAGGATCCGGCGCAGTTCCTGTTCGGCCGGCAGAAGGGAGGCGTGGAAGCGCGATGACAAAGCCCCAGGCCAAGCGGGCGGGCCTCGCGCGCGCCCTGATCATCGTCGTCGCGGCCGGCCTGCTGGCCGCCTGCGAGGGCTTTTTGCCCGGCAGTGGGCCGCCGCCGGTCCTCTACACCCTAACGCCCAAGAGCAAGTTCAACCTGCAGATCCAGTCCGTGCCCTACCAGCTGGTGGTGGAGGAGCCCCTGGCCGCGGGGGGCCTCAACATCAGCCGCATCGCGCTGCGCGAGGGGCCGATGCGGCTCGACTATTTCGCCGGCGTGCAATGGACCGAGCGGGCGCCGCGCATGGTGCAGACCCTGTTGGTCGAGAGTTTCGAGAACAGCGGGCGTATCGTCGCCGTCGGCCGCCAGGCGATCGGGTTGCGCTCCGATTACAATCTGAAGAGCGAGCTGCGCGAGTTCCAGGCCGAATACGATCCCGCGGGCGGCCCGCCGCGGGTCCGTGTCCGCCTCAACATGAAGCTGATCAAACAGCCGCGACGCAACATCATCGGCAACCAGAGTTTCGAAGCCGTCATCCCGGCGGCCGACACGTCTATGAGCGCGATCATCAATGCTTTCGACGACGCGCTCGGCAAGGTCTTGAAGCAATCTGTCCAATGGACCTTCTCGGTCGCCCAATGACCGACCGATTCCCGCGGGCCTGCCCTTGACAGCTCTTCCGACCGCCGCCTATATGCCCCCCAACGTCGCCACACCCGGCGGCGCCCGACGCGACGGGGCCGTAGCTCAGTTGGGAGAGCGCTAGAATCGCACTCTAGAGGTCAGGGGTTCGATTCCCCTCGGCTCCACCACCCGCTCCCGGGCGAACCGGGGTGGTTTCCCGGTCTCGGATATAACTTCGAAAAATCAAAGACTTGCGCGGTATATGCCAGCTATTCGTTGGCTGTGAGACGCCTTATTCGGGCCATTTGGCGGCATTTTCCGAGAGTGTCTCTCGGGGCCCGTTTCCGTAGCCAACGTTTTCGATGGTATAGGCGGTTGCGCTCAGGAGAATCCGAGCATGGCGCGCTGTTCAGTCCAGCATTCAGGCAGATGGCGGAGCCGCTTCAGCCGCGAGGCGGTGAGTTCGACGGGCTGGCCGCCATCGAGTATGGCCTTGACGATGTCGGGGGCGAGATAAGCCAGGGGCAGGATGCGGCTGACGTCTCCCTTGTTGACGCCGTGCCGTGAAGCGAGGTCGGTCACCGATACGGCCGTGCCATCCATCAATTCCCTCGCCCACAAATGCGCCTGACCGATGAGCGAGACCAACGCCGGGTCTGGTGGTCGCGGTGCGCTGGCCTCGGAAAGAAGCAGGATCTTCTTCTCGACGCCACGGCGTCGTATCTGGGTGAATATCGTGACCTCGGCCGTCGGCGGATCGAGTTCGATGACTACATCATGCCCACGACCGAGTAATCGTATAGCCAAGGCCTCACGGTCGACGACAATCATGAATGCGTCCGTCCCGGCATCGACTCGCAGGACCCACTCTATGTCTTGGTTCAGTTCTTCGCTGAAGTTCGGAGGGGAGATTCTATTGGCTAGGGCCGTCGCACGGTCATGCATCTCCTTTGGATCGGCGTCGATTGAATCAAGCGATGTCATCAACCGGATCGGGTCACGCAAGAATTCGGCAAGCCGTCGCAGGATCGCATCTTCGATGGTCTCTGCCCGAATGCGCCAAAGGTCCTCGCACGGCACTGGTGCATCCTTGTCCTGGCGTGACATTTAGTAACGGTACCGCTTGCCCTTCTTCTGAGCATGGGTCGGCGCCATCGGCCGGCCCATTGGATCGAATAGGCGCCCCTTGAAGAGATGGCGCGACGGCTGGTTCGCGGCCTGTTTCCGCTTCGCCGTGTTGCGTTCGAACTGCTCTTGCACCGCGTCCCAGGTCGCGCGGTCGACGATGGCGTCGTGCAGACCTGGATAGATGTTGCCCTTGTGTCGGATCTCGCCGACGTAGATCGGGTTCTGCAGCAGCTTGTGGAGATGGCCGGAGGTGAACGGCATGTACCCTGGCCGCTTCTGATTGTTGGGGCCTCGCGCCTTGGTTCTGAGACCCATCGCGTTCGCGATCTCCATCGTCTTCATCACGGTGCCCTGCTCCAGATACAGTCGGAACAAAATCTTGACCGTCTCGGCCTCCTTCGGATTGACGACGAGCTTCCGGTCGATCGCGTCGTAGCCGAGCGGCACAAGGCCGCCCATCCACATCCCCTTCTTCATCGAGGCGGCGATCTTGTCGCGGATCCGCTCGGCCGTGACCTCCCGCTCGAACTGGGCGAAGGAGAGCAGCACGTTCAGCGTGAGGCGCCCCATCGACGTCGTCGTATTGAACTGCTGAGTCACCGAGACGAACGAGACCGCATGCCGGTCGAAGACATCGACCAGCTTGGCGAAGTCGGAAAGCGATCTGCTGAGACGGTCCACCTTGTAGGTGACGACGATGTTGACATGGCCGGCCTCGATATCTTCGAGCAGCCGCTTCACGGCCGGCCGTTCCATGTTGCCGCCGCTGAAGCCTCCATCGTCGTACCGCATCGGGATCGCCTGCCACCCCTCGCCGACCTGACTGGCGATGAAAGCTTCGCAGGCCTCTCGTTGAGCGTCGAGCGAGTTGAAGTCTTGCTCCAACCCCTCCTCAGTCGACTTCCGGGTGTAGATCGCGCAGCGCAGCCGCATCAGGCCGTCCCCCTCGTGACGAGCCCGAAGAAGCGCGGGCCGGACCACTGCGCGCCCGTGATCGCCTTCGCCACCGCGGAGAGCGATCGATAGGTCCGCCCGTTCCAGAGGAAACCACCTTCGACGGCATCGACGACATGGTTCCGCCCATTCCACTCGCGAACGAAGCGACTGCCAACGGATACGGATGCCGCCTTCGCCATCGACGCCGGATCCTTCTCCCCGGTTTTGGATCGAGCCGCATCACGAAGTTGTCGGCGCGCCGCGGCAGACTGCCGGCCGAAGTGCCTGGCCTGCAGCTCGTACGCGACGGCGAGCAAGATCAGGCGACGGCTCATCCCCTTCGGAACGGATCGATCGAATAGCTGCTCCCATCGACCGCTCAGCTCAGTGCGAGGGAGATTGGCCAATGCGGCGATCTCCCTCGCCAGCTCTTCACGCGTCTTGCGTTCCGCCATGGGGCACCGATCAGGCGCACGCAACGACCCGATAGACGCGCCCACGTCCTTCGATGGTCTCGGAAATGACGCCCAAGCCGAGCTTCTTCTTCAGCGTGCCGCTGATCGCGCCACGGACAGAGTGCGCTTGCCAGCCGATGGCTTCCATCGCCTCCGCAATCGTGCTGCCTTCGGCGCGGGATAGGAGATCGATCAGACGGCTCTGCTTCGTATCTCGGCGGGGTCGATCATCCTCCGATGCCGGACCATTGCCGTCAGATGGGGCTTCGGCCTCGACACCGATTGCCCGTCGACCGCCGTCGGCGAGGATCAGGGTCATGCGTTCGCCATCAGAGCCCGTCCGCCAGACCTCGGCGCCGTTCCCGGCGGGGCATTCCGCCACGTGGCCCGATTTCAAAAGGCGCTTCAGTGTGCGGCGCACCGTCTCTGGCTTCACGGTGATGGTGCCCGGCACCGGAAGGATGGCGCCGTCGGCGCGCTCGGCGGCGGACGAGAGGATGACGAGTTGCGTATCGTTGAGCTTGGTCATGGGTGGCGGTCTCCATCGTTTCGGGCATCGCGGGGATCGCGACGCTCCCACCACCCACAGCCCCGCCGGCGATCCGGTCGAGGCGCCGCGTCCCGGGGCCGTTCCCGTCACGCGTCAGGGACAGCAATGCTTGCCGTGCTTTCGAAGTCCAGTCCTTTGAGTGTCAATCAGCATTTAATTCTGACCCCCTATCGGCGTGCAAAATTGACCCCCCCCCTTGCTTCGACGGAGGTTGTCCCGGTAGTCCACGGGAGGGCCCCGCGCGGCTTCGTGTAGCGCTTTGCGTTACGCGGAGCGAAGCCGCGTGGGAGGGGCCTGTGGGCCCACCGGGACAACCGGGCCGGCGGCGGAACGTGGGGATCAGGTGGGGTTCTTGAAGTGGCAATGAGCTTTTGAAGTAGTGTCCAGACTGTTCTGCAAGTTTGTCATGGCTGCCGATGAGGGCCACCGGCATGCCTGGCGCGGAGATTTCGATTGCTCGGAGCGCCAGGCATGCCGAGCCGCCGTCAGGCGGCTTTCTGGATGCGTTCGCTTTTGCTCTCCTTGAGATGGATCATGTTGAGCTAGCGGTTGGCATCCAGCCAGTCCTCATGGATTTCGATCGCGAGAGCCCGGACCAGCCGGAGGCAGCTCATCCACCCCATCGGCCCGGACTTGTGCCCCAGCTACGAAACCCCTTTTGCAGAACAATCTGTACAGGACCCGTTTTGATTGTACGCATCCGGCCAAGACCACGGTCGGCTCGGATTGACGGAGCGCGGCTGCGGGGAACGGATCAGGCGGCGATGTTGTTGGGTGTCGCGGCTTTCCAGTTCCAGGGCAGGAGTTGGTCGATCGCCTTTGCCGGATGGTCGTTGATGCGGCGCAGCACGTCTTCGAACCAGGCGCGAGGGTCGACGTCGTTGAGGCGGGCGGTTTCGATCAGGGTGTAGACGGCGGCGGCGCGCTCGGCGCCCCGGTCGGAACCGGCGAAGGTCCAGTTGCGCCGGCCGACGGCGATGCCCCGGAGCGCGCGCTCGGCGGCATTGTTGGTGAGGCAGATGCGACCGTCGGCCAGGAACGCCGTGAAGCTCGGCCAGCGCTTGAGCATGTAATCCATGGCCTTGGCGACGGCGCTGCCCGAGGACAGTTTGGCGCGTTCCGTCCGCATCCATTTCCCGAGGTCGTCGACCAGTGGGCGGACGCGGGCCCGGCGGATCCCGCGACGGCGCTCCGCCGTGTCGCCGTTGATCTCGGCCTCGATGGCGAAGATCTCGTCGATGCGGCGCACCGCGTCGCGGGCCATCGGCGCCCGGATCGCCTTGCCGAGATCGGCCAGCTCGAAGAACTTGCGCCGGCTGTGAGCCCAGCACGAGGCCTCGATAAGCGGCGCCGGTTGGCGTCCCTTCGCATAGAGGGCGTTGAAGCCGCTGTAGGCATCGGCCTGGAGGATGCCGGACCAGACCTCCAGATGACCCCGGGGATGCCGGCCGGCCCGATCCCGGGAGTAGAAGTAGAGCGCCGCCGGCGGGTCGCTGCCGGCGAAGGGACGGTCGTCGCGGACGTAGGTCCAGATCCTGCCCTTGACCGTCTTCTTCCTGGCCAGCACCGGCACCGGCGTCTCGTCGCCATGCAGCCGTTCGGCGGCCAGCACATGGGCCCGGATGCGCTCGTGCAACGGCCGAAGCGTGGCGCAGCAGGCGCCGACCCAATCCGCCAAGGTCGAGACGTCGAGCTCGATACCCTCGGCGGCGAAGGCCCGGCTCTGCCGGGTGAGCGGCAGGTGCATGGCGAACTTGTCGTTGAGGACCGTCGCCAGCAGGCCGGGACCGGCGCGCCCGCGCGGGATCGCGTGGTGCGGCGCCGGCGGCTGGCTGATCGTCTCGCAGGCCCGGCAGCTGAACTTCTCCCGCACCGTCTGCACCACCTTCCACTGGCGGGGCACCAGCTCCAGGCTCTCGGTGACGTCTTCCCCGAGCTTCACCAGCTTGTCGCCACCGCAGCAAGAGCAGAACTCGGGGCCGGGCAGCACGACCCGCTCGCGCGGCAGGTGGGCCGGCAGCGGCGCCCGCTTGGGCTTGCGTCGGGTGAAGCCGCGCACCGTCGTGCCGTCGTCGGCCTCGCCCGGGCCCGCGCTCTCGGCCGTCGCCGTCTCCAGCTCCTCAAGTTGCAGTTCCAGCTGCTCCAGCAGGTGGGCGCCACGCTCGGAGGAACGGCCATACTGCTCGCGGCGCAGCTTGGCGATCTGCAGCTTCAGATGTTCGACTTCCAGTTCGGCCCGCGTCCGTGCCGCCCGTTCCTCGGCCAGGGCGTCGCGCAGGCGGGCGTTCTCTTCGAGGACATCGGCGCTGGTCATGGGCGGGAGTGAATCAGACCCCGCGCCCGCCCGCCAGACCTATTGCGCCGACCGAGTCGATATGCCGCGCCTCAGCCCGCCCGCTCCGGACGCCGGGTCAAGCGCGGGTGACGCCAGTCGATCCCGTCCAGCATGTAGGCCAGCTGCGCCGAAGAGATCGCCACGGCGCCCCCGCCATGAGCCGCCGGCCAGACGAAGCGGCCGTGCTCCAAGCGCTTGGCATAAAGCGACATGCCCACCCCGTCGTGCCACAGGATCTTCAACAGATCGCCCCGACGGCCCCGGAAGACAAACAGGTCACCCGCATGCGGGTCCCGGCCCAACGCCTCCTGGACCTGCAAGGCCAGCGTGTTCATGCCGCGACGCATGTCCGTCACGCCCGAGGCCAGCCACACCCGCACATCGCCGCGAACCGGGATCATCGCCGCGCCAGGGCCGAGAACACCCGGCCAAGCGCCGAGGCGTCCACGCCCGCGTCCACCATCACCCGCGCGCCGCAGCCGAGCTCGATCGTCATTCGCCCCGACCCGACCGACGGAGCCGGCGCCGAGGGACCCCGCTCGTCCGCCACCACGGTCACCGGAACCAGGCCGCCGGCACCGCCCAGCAAACCCTCGCGGTAGAGCTTGCGCCAGGCGAACACCTGGTTCGCGTTCACATCGTGCCGACGCGCCACCACCGATGCCGACGCGCCCGGCTCCAGGCTCTCCAGGACAATCCGACGCTTCTCCGCCAAAGGCCAGCGACGCCGGGGCTGGGACGCCGTGCGCCTGTCGCCGGCAGGGAGATCTTCTTCGTCCACCATCAAACTCGTGCCCATCTTCAAACTCGTGGACACGAACGAAGTGCCCACTTCAGAAGAGGGGAGACTCGGAAATTACCGGAGCACCGACAAGGCGGTGCTCACCGGATGCGTACTTTTGATTTGCCCGCCTTTGCGATGAAAGCCCCCAGGCTGATTGGCTCCATATAGCGGATCAGCCTGGGGCTTTGCTTACAGGGCGGCTACTTTTGTCGTCGCTGTTTGCTTTGTGCGAAGCGGTAAGACATGTTGCCTGTTTCGATGATTGCGCAGTGATGCCTTACACGATCCAGCAACGCGGTTGTCATTTTTGCATCTCCGAAGACGGAGACCCATTCCCCGAACTCCAGATTGGTGGTGATGATGACGCTGGTCTTCTCATAGAGTTTGCTGATCAGGTGGAACAAGAGCGCACCGCCGGATTTGGGGAATGGGATATAGCCCAGTTCGTCGATGATGACGCAATCCATGGCCGTCAGTTGCCGGATGATCTTGCCGGCGTTGCCTTCGGCCTGTTCCTTGATCAGCGCATTGATCAGATCGACGGCGTTGAAGAAACGGACCTTCTTTCCCTGATTGATCAACAGCGTCCCCAGAGCAATGGCGATGTGGGTTTTGCCCGTACCGGTTCCGCCCACCAGAATGAGGTTGTGGGCCTCCTGGGTGAACTGCCCTGAGCAGAAGGGGTCGATTTGCGCTTGGGTGACGGCGGCTAGGCCGTAATCGAAAGTGGCGAAGTCCTTATGGTGGGGGAACTTCGAGGCCCGCATTTGGTGCTGGATAGAGCGCACCCGGCGCTCTACAGTCTCGGCGTCGATCAGTTGCTTTATCGCAGTGGTCAGACTTGGCGGCTTGCGCGCGGCCAGCAAAGCTTCGGCGCAAGCCGCCATTCCATACAGCCTCAGGGCGATCAGTTGGTCTATCAAAGCTTTCATGCGACGGCCTCCCCGGCAACGCACAGCGTCTCATAGCGCTTGCAGTCCGCTTCGGGCCGCAAGGTCAGTTGCGGATAGGCGTGGCTCTCGCCCCATGGCGCGATGACCGGCTCCACCAGTTGGTTGATCAGATTGATGATGGCCGGAAGGCGCAGCGTGTTCTGCTCCACGGCCAGTTCACAGGCTATCTCGACCACCTCGATCCCGTGATCCTGGGCCAGCAGGAGCAGATCGACAAACTCCCGGTCCCCGCCTTTGCCGGCCATGTAATGCGCCCTGACCCGGTGCATCGCCTCAGGCAATTGCCAACCCACAAAGGGCGCGCCATCTCTCAGCGCGCCGGGCTTGCGGTCGAGTAGGGGCAGGTAATGCCAGGGCTCGAAATAGCTGGCGTTGCGGGTAAAGCGGCGCTTGTGCTCGGCAATCACATTCTGCCCTGACACAACCACGATCCGGTCCGCATAGGCGCGCAGAGAGACAAGCTCCCCGGCGAACCGGGAGGGGACGCTATAGCGATTGGTGGCATATTGGACCAGACAGGTAGAGCGGACACGAGCGGCCTTCTCAACATAGCCGTCAAAAGCCCGGCCCAGGGGACGCAGTTCGGCGCACTCGTCTGCGAACACGTCCGAGATCTTGCGATCCGATTGTTCGGGGTGGGCGCGATTCGCCAATTCCTCGCAGCGCAGACGCAACCAGCCGTTCAGCGCATCCAGATCGTCAAAGGCGGGCTTGGGCGCAAACAGCTGTCCCCGCAGGAACCCAACCTGGTTCTCAATCTGACCCTTCTCCCACCCCGCCGCGGGTGTGCAAGCAACCGGTTCCATCACATAGTGGTTCATCAACGCCAGAAAGCGCGGATGGAACACACGGTCCTTAGAGCGCGAAACATAGGTTACCATCGTCTTGGGGTTGTCGATGATCACCCGGCGCGGTACGCCGCCATAGAAAGACATCGCCCGTGCAAAGGCGTCCAGCACCATCTCCTGAGATTCGCTGGGATAGGCAACAACAAAGGGCTTGCGGCTATGACATAGGCGGAAGTGGGCAACCTTTACCTTCTGCTCGACACCGCCCAGGACAGCGTATTCCGTGCTCCAGTCAAACTGGAGCGCGTCACCTGCCGTAAAGTGCAACGGAATGAACGCATCCCCCGATCCGGCGCCAGAACGCTTCAGGTCGCGGACAAACCTCTGAACCGTCGAGTAGGATCCGCTATAGCCTTCCGACACAAGCTGCTCATAAAGCTTCTTGGCCGTCCGGCGCTCACGGCGCGGGCGCCCCAGGTCCTGCTCAAAGAGCGCCCGAAGCCGGCTGGCGAAGCCATCGCTAAGCTTACGCCGGACGGGTGAAACGCGCCGCTGATAGCTCGGTGGATCGCCGTCCTTCAGATACTTCTTAATCGTGTTCCGCGACAAACCAGTCTGACGAGATACAGATCGGATACTCCGACCCTCCCGTAATATCCAACGTCGGATCTTCAATACGCTTTCCATCAATACCACCTGCTCTTTCCTCCGCACTGTTCCGTGCGGATGCTAGCGTTCCAGGTGGGTCAATTCTTACCGCTCATAACCCACCAAAGTGGGTCAGTTTTGCATGCCGATTCACACCAGTGGCCAAGTATTCCATATTTTCCCTGGTGCTCAATTCCCTCACCAGGCATCGCCATTGGCGGCCCGCCTGGCGGAAGGCGGAGCCGCGACCCGAATACGACGTCGTCGTGGTCGGCGGTGGTGGTCACGGGCTCGCGACCGCGTACTATCTGGCGAAGGAACACGGGATCACCGACGTGGCGGTCCTCGAAAAGGGCTGGATCGGGTCGGGCAACGTCGGCCGCAACACGACGCTCGTACGCTCCAACTACATGCTCGATCAGACGGTACCCTTCTACGAATCGTCCCTGAAGCGCTGGGAGGGTTTGAGTCACGAGCTGAACTATAACGTGATGTTCTCTTCGCGTGGCGTCTTGAACCTGGCGCATGCGCCCTCGCAGCTGGACGTCTTCACGCGACGGGCCAACTCGATGATGCTGAACGGCGTCGACGCCGAAATGCTGGACACCGACGGCGTCACGCGGCTGGTTCCCAACCTCGACACCTCGCCCGGCGCCCGTTTCCCGGTCGTCGGCGGCCTGCTGCAACGCCGCGGCGGCACCGCGCGCCACGACGCCGTCGCCTGGGGCTATGCCCGCGCGGCCGACCGCCAGGGCGTCGATATCGTCGAGAATTGCGAGATCGAGGGCTTCCTGCGCGAGGGCGACAGGATCACCGGCGTCGTCACCCGGCGAGGCGAAATCCGTGCCCGCAAGGTCGCCGTCGCCGTCGCCGGGTCGACCAGCCAGGTCATGGCATTGGCGGGGATCGAGAAACTGCCGATCGAGTCGCACGTCCTGCAAGCCTTCGTATCCGAAGGTCTGAAACCCGCCCTGGATACGGTCGTGACCTTCGGCGCGGGGCACCTCTATATCTCGCAGTCCGACAAGGGCGGACTGGTCTTCGGCGGAGATCTCGACGGCTACAACTCCTACGCCCAACGCGGCAACCTTCCCGTGGTGGAAGACGTGGTCTCCGCCGCCGTCGCGATGTTCCCGTGCTTCTCGCGCGTTCGCCTGCTGCGCCACTGGGGCGGGCTGATGGACATGAGCATGGACGGCCAACCGATCATCACCAAGGGACCGCTGGACGGTCTCTATCTGAACTGCGGCTGGTGCTACGAGGGCTTCAAGGCGACGCCCGCGTCCGGCTGGACCTTCGCCTGGACCATCGCCAGGGACGAGCCGCACGCCCTGAACGCCCCCTTCCGCCTCGACCGGTTCCGAAACGGCTACGCCCTGGACGAGAAGGGGCGCGGCCCCTACCCCGGTCATCACTGAGGAGAGAGCGCCGTGCGTATTCTCTGTCCCTGCTGCGGCGAACGCGACGCCAGGGAGTTCACCTATTGCGGCGACGCGAGCCGCGTCATGCCGGCGCTCGATGCCGAGGCCGACGCCTGGGCGGCCTATGTCTGGGGGCGGAAGAATCCCCGCGGGCCGCATGAGGAATACTGGCAGCACGCCCATGGCTGCCGTCACTGGCTGCGGGTCACGCGCAACACCGAGACGCATGAGATCCTCTCGGTCCTGCTGGAAGGGCCTTGGCGCGCCCGTCATGAAGCGAAGGATCCGCGATGAGCGGCTATCGCCTTGCCGACGGCGGCCTAGTCGACCGCGCGACCGCGCTGTCCTTCACGTTTGACGGCAAGCGGCTGGACGGGTTCGCGGGCGATACGCTGGCCTCGGCCCTGATCGCGAACGGCGTGACCCTGGTCGGGCGAAGCTTCAAGTATCACCGGCCGCGCGGCATCCTGTCGGCGGGCACGGAAGAGCCCAATGCGCTGATGACGCTGGGCGAAGGGTCCCGGGCGGAACCGAATATTCCAGCGACGACGACCGAACTGTTCGAGGGGCTGGTCGCACGCAGTCAGAACCGCTGGCCGTCGTTGGGATTGGACCTGCTGGCCGCGACCCGTCCCCTCGCGCCGATGCTGGTCGCCGGCTTCTACTACAAGACGTTCATGGGCCCCACCAAGCGGTCCTGGATGCTCTTCGAACCCTTCATCCGCCGGGCCGCCGGTCTGGGGGCGCCGCCGACGGGCGCGGATCCAGATTGCTACGACCGCCGCAACCATTTTTGCGACGTCCTTATCGTCGGCGGCGGGCCCGCCGGTATCGCGGCGGCCCTCCAGGCGGCCCGCTCGGGCGCGCGGGTCACCCTGGCCGACGACGCGGCGGCGCCGGGCGGCGCGCTCCGGGGAAGCCGAACCCGCATCGACGGTGAACCTGCTGGGGCCTGGCTGGCACGCAGCATCGCCGAACTCGACGCGCTCGGGGCGACCCGCCTGCCGCGCACCACCGTCTTCGGCTACTACGATCATCAGACACTGGGGGCCGTCGAGCGGGTTACGGATCACCTGGCCACGACGGACGGGTCGTCGCCGCGCCAGCGCTACTGGATCGTCCGGGCCCGGCACGTGGTCCTCTGCGCCGGCGCGGTGGAACGGCCGCTGGTCTTTCCCGGCAATGATCGTCCAGGCGTCATGCTGGCGGATGCGGTGCGCCTCTATGCGTATCGCCATGGCGTCGCCTGCGGCCGCAAAGTCGCCCTTTTTACGAACAACGACAGCGCCTATGGCGTCGTCCGGGATCTGTCCGCCGCTGGTGCGCCGCTCACCGCGGTCATCGACGCACGGGCGGAGATACCGGAGGCTTGCCGTCGCGCAGCGCATGACGCCGGAGTCGAGCTGATTGCTGGATCCGTCGTGCGGGGAACCCACGGCGGGCGCTCCCTTTCAGCGCTCGATATCGGCGGAGTCGGGGGTAGCGGTACGGTCCGACGCCTGGACGTCGACTGCCTGGCGGTATCGGGCGGCTGGACGCCCCGGGTGCACCTGGCGAGCCAGATGGGCGGGCCGCCGACATTCGATGCAAGACTGCAATCGTTCCTGCCGGGGGCGCCCTCGACCGGGTGGATCGCCGCGGGCGCCATGGCCGGAACCCTGGAGACCGCCGGCTGTCTGGCGGAGGGCGCCGATGCCGGGGATCGGGCGGCCCGGGCTGTGGGCCTCGAGCCGACGGCCACGCCCGATATCGAGGTCTCGGAGGAACTTACCGGTTACCAACCGCTGGTCATCCCCGCCATCCGGGGACGCGGCAAGGCCTTCGTCGACCTGCAGAACGATGTCGCCGCGAGCGACGTCGAACTGGCCCGGCGAGAGGGCTATGTTTCGGTGGAGCACCTGAAACGCTACACGACGCTCGGCATGGCGACGGACCAGGGCAAGACATCAAACGTCAACGCGATCGCCTTGATGGCCGAGGGCCGGGCCGGCGGCAGCGCGGAAGTCGGCACAACGCGGTTTCGCGCGCCCTATACACCGGTCACGCTCGGGGCGCTGGCCGGCCGGCACACCGGTGCGCATTTTCAGGCGGAACGGCGGACGCCGATGCACGACTGGCACGTCGCCAATGGCGCCGTCATGTCCCCAGTCGGGCCCTGGCTTCGGCCGCGGGCATATCTGCGGGCGGGAGAAACGCTCCGCGAGGCCTATATTCGCGAGGCTGGCAATGTCCGCGAACAGGTCGGCGTCTGCGACGTCTCGACGCTCGGCAAGATCGACATACAAGGTCCCGACGCAGGCAAGTTCCTGAACCGCGTCTATTCGAACGGCTTCAAGACCCTGGCCGTCGGCAAAGCGCGCTACGGGGTCATGCTGCGGGACGACGGCATGTTGTTGGACGATGGCACAACGTGGCGCTTGGACGAAACCGCCTACCTGATGACGACGACCACCGGCGCCGCCGCCCCGGTAATGCAGCATCTGGAACGCCTGCTGAACGTCGCCTGGCCCAACCTCCAGGTAAACGTCACTTCGACAACGAGCCACTGGGCCAGCATGTCGCTGGCCGGGCCCCGGGCCCGGGACGTGCTGGCCGACCTGCTCGACGAGACGGACGTCTCCGGCGACGCCTTACCGTTCATGGCGGTCCGCCGCTCGAGCATCGCGGGCGTTCCGGTCATCGTCGCGCGGCTGTCGTTCTCCGGCGAGCTCGCCTACGAGATATTCTGTGGCGCCGGATACGGCCTCGCCGCCTGGCGGCGCGTCCTCGAGGTGGGCGCGGCACACGGCATCATGCCCTACGGCACCGAGGCGCTGGGGACGCTCAGAATCGAGAAGGGCCATATCGCGGGCGGCGAGATGGACGGCCGGATCTCGCCGCACCATGTCGGCCTCGCCGGCATGCTGTCCAAGCGCAAGCCGTATTTCGGCTCGGCGCTTGCCAACCGGGACGGCCTGCTCGACCCGGAGCGCTACGAGATCGTCGGCCTCGTCTCGCGCGCCGGCGAACCGCTGCGCGCCGGGGCCCATGTGGTGAGCGGGCCGGCGGGGAACCCCGGGCCGTCGCAAGGCTTCATTTCGTCGACGACTTTCTCTCCCGCGCTCGGGAAGGAAATCGCACTCGCCCTGGTGAAGGGCGGCGACGCGCGCCGGGGCGAGGTCATGTATGCCGCCGATCCGGTGCATCGCCGGCACCTGGAAGTGGATGTCGTGAGCCCACATTTCCACGACCCGGACGGCACGCGGATGAAGGACTGATCGTGGATCGGGACGGAGTGAGGAACGACATGTTGGCCCATGGCTCGAGTATCGCCGGCGAACCTCAGATCATTCGCGGACCCGGACTTTCGATCGAGGAACACAGGATCGCCGGCCTGTTCGTCGCCGCTGCCTGGCCGCACACCCTCGAGGCATATATCGAGACCGCAGACCGGGCCACGGGATTGCGGATCGCACCGCGGCCGGGCGACGTGGTCGCCACCGACGACCTGGTCGCCATGACGATCGCCTTCGGCCGTTGGCTCGTCGAGGTGGCGGACGGCGGCCTCGGGGAAACCCTCCGCACCGCCGTCGCGCCCGCCACGGGAACCGTCACCGATCTCAGCCATGCCCGCACGGCCTTCCGCATCACAGGCACCCAGGCGTGCGAGGTGGCGCGCAAGCTCGCGCCCGTGGACTTCGACCGGCCGCGCCATGGCCCGGGCCATGTGATCCAGACCGGCAGCCACCATTCCGTCGACCTGACGCTGTACCGTCGCGCGGCGGACGATTTCGTCGTCTATGTCGAGCGTTCCTACGGTTGGGCATTCTGGCATACGCTGGCGGCGGAAAGCGTCGAGTTCGGGGCCGTCTTCGTCTGAACGGTCACGCTGCTGAAGGTTAGACGCGTCGCGGGGAAAGTCGCCAGGGCATACGGACGTAGGCTTACGATCGAACAGCTATCCGAACAGCACCTTCGGCAGCCAGAGGGCGATCTCCGGGAACGCGGTAATGATCACGGCGGCAAGCGCCATCAACAGGAAGAAGGGGAAAGCCGCCCTGGCGATCACTCCGATCGCGCGTCCCGTCAAGCCCTGGATGACGAATAGGTTGAAGCCGATCGGCGGCGTGATCAGGCCGAGTTCGATCATCACCACCAGGAAGACGCCGAACCAGACCGGATCGTATCCCGCCGCCGTGATCAGCGGCAGGGTGATCGGCAGGGTCATGACCATGATGGACAGGCCGTCCAGGAACATGCCGAGCAGGACGTAGAAGACGCCGAGCAGGACGATCAAACCGATGGGCCCGAGGTCCAGAAAGGCGATGCCCTTGGCGATTTCATGCGGCACATGGAGGTAGGCCATGGCGGACGACATGAAGGCCGCCGCCACCAGGATCGTGAGGACCATGCAGCTGATGCGCACCGATCCCAGCATCGACTCCATGAAGACCTTCCAGGTCAACTGACGCATGACCGCCGTCAGGACCAGCGCCGCAACGAAACCCAGTGCCGCGGCTTCCGACGGCGTGGCGACACCGGTGTAGATCCCGCCCAATATGATGAAGATCAAGATCATCACCGGCGCCAGGTCGAGCAGCGAGCGCAAGCGGTCCCCCCAGGTGTAGGTGATGCCGTCGCTGGGGGACAGGCTCGGCGTGATGGTGCAACGAAGCGCGATGTAGAGGGAGTAAAGTCCGGCGATCAACAGGCCCGGGAAGACACCGGCTGCGAACAGATGGGCGATGGATTCCTCCGCCAGGACGCCGAAGATGATCATCGAGATCGAGGGCGGGATCATGAGGCCGAGGCTGCCGGCACCCGCCAGCGACCCGATGGCCAAGCTGTCGCTGTAGGATCGATCGGCGAGCGCGGCCCCGGTGATCTTGCCGACCGTCGCCGTCGTCGCCGTCGACGACCCACTGACCGCCGCGAACAGCGTGCACCCGGCGATATTGCAATGCAGCAGGCGGCCCGGGATGAAACTGACCCAGGGCGCCAGCCCGCGAAACAGCCGCTCGGAGATGTCGGTACGGAAGATCAGCTCGCCCATGACGACGAAGATCGGTACCGCCGCCAGTTCCCAGGTGCTGGCGGTCCGCCACATCGTGCCCTTCATGATCGCGCCGACGCGCTCGATCGGCATGCCCATGATCAGGGTCAGCGACGTCAACGCCACCATCAGAAGAGCGACGAAGATCCAGGTCCCTACGCCGAGATAGAAGACCAGAAATACGAAGACCAGGAGTGCGGCGCCGAGAGCTTCCATCGGGCAGCCTACTGGACGACCATCGACGGAGCCTGCCGGTGGCGGCGGCTACTCAAAGCCGAACTCCGCCGCCCGTTCGGACGAGAGATTGACCCTGCGCCCGGCGACACGGATCGCATAGGACAACAGTTGGAACCAGAAGACGACCAGCCCCACCAGGAGCACGCCTTCCGGCATCCACAAGGGCACCTCGGCGACGGTCTCGCTGACGTAACCACGCTCGTAGCTGCGCAGTACGTTGCGGGCAAAGAAAAAGATGGCGACGCCGATGGCGATCAGACCGAACAGCGTCGACAAGAGCTCCAGGACGAGCCGCAGTCGTGAGTTGGCGTCCAGACGGACGAGCAGAAGATTCATTCGGATGAGGGAGCCGGTCTCGAGGGCATGGCCGAGCGCCAGAAAACTCATGGCGGCAATTCCGTAGCCGACGAGTTCATCCAGCATATGCGTGGACTTGGAATATCCGGTTCGCAGGACGATTTCGGTCAGGATCAATGTCGTCATCGCCAAAAGGACGAATACCGCGACATAGGCGCCAGCTCGTGACACCCAGAGAATTGTGGCGTGAAACCGTTTCATGGCCCGCTATTCGTCCACTTCGTCGGCTTGAACGGGTGGCCCCGATCGGGGACCGGGGCCACCCACGGCACGTTCAAACGCGATCGATCATTGGGCCAGCTTGGCCTTGTAGGTGGCGATGATCTTGTCGGCCTCGGCTTCGCCGACTTTCGCCCGCCATTCCGCGACGGCGACGTCGCCGGCCTTTTGCAGATCCGCCATGAAGGGGCCGGGCAGATCGTTCACCGGCGTGACGCCATTGTCCTTCAGGCGCTTCACATTGTTTTCGATCCGCGCGCCGATGCGGGACCACAACACGTCCTCGGCTTCCTTCGCGGCCTCCAACACCTTCGCCTGCAGGTCCTTGGACAGCCCGTCGAACACCGCCTTGTTCATGTGCACCATGTTGGAGCCCATGGTGAAGTTCACATAGTGGAAGTGGTTCAGGTACTCGTAGAACTTGGCGGAGAGACCGCCTTCCGCCGACGTCAGCACGGCCTCGATCGTTCCGGTCGACAGCGCCGGCACCACGTCCGCCCAGCTCATCTGAATGGCCGCCGCGCCGATTTCCTTGAGCGTGATCGTGCCGTTCTTGTCGTAGGTGCGGATCTTCAGGTTCTTCATGTCCGCGGAACTGGCGACCTTCCTCTTCGCCCAGATGCCGACGGGCGTCCACGGCTCCGTCAGCAGCAACATCTGCCCGCCCTTGGCGAAGGCTTCCTGATACCAGGGCTTCGCCGCGTCGAGGAGGGCGCGGGCGGCCTTAGGGTTGGTCGCCATGAAGGGCAAGTTGTTCAGCAGGAAGATCGGATCGAAGCCGGCAAAAACGCCGGTATAGGTGCTGGCGATAGGCACCGCGCCATCCTCGACGGCGGCCCAATGGCCCTTGGACTTGTAGCCGAGAGAACCACCGAAGTGGTTCGTGATGACGATCTTGCCGCCGGTCTTCTTCTTCAGGATCTCGGCGAAGATCTTGTCCGCCTCGCCCGAGACCGAGGTTTCGCCATATTCGTTCGGCATGTCCCAGGCAATTTCCTGCGCCAGGACAGCCGGCCCCGCCAACAGCGTCGCCGCAACGACCGCGGACGCCGCGGTCAGCAGCAAGGGGTTCGAATACTTGATCTGTTTGGACATCTTCCGTCTCCACATCATGAATTGTCGGTGATCGTGTGCGCCCGGCGGCGCCCCTAAAGGCCCATCTGGGCAAACAGCGCGGCCGTCAGGGGGCTCAACCGATTTCTGTACTCGCCCGCGACATGGACGTGGTCGCAGTCATCGACCTCGAGATAGCTGACCGGGAAACCCTTGGCCCGGCAGGCATCGACATAGATCCGCGACTGCCGGCGAAACTCGTCCGTCTCGCCGCCGCCGACCGCGACGACGGTCGGCGGCATCCAGTCCGGCAGATTGTGTATCGGGCTGTTGCGCCGGGTTTCCGCCTCGTCCATGTGGAGGTCGGCGTTTAGGTAGGACCGGCGCAATGGCTCGAGATCGAACAGGCCGCTGAGCGGAACCGCGCCGTTGACCACGTCGAAGGGCAGGCCGTAGTCGGCCCACGGCGTCGCCATCAACATCCCCGTCAGATGCCCGCCTGCCGAATGACCCGTGACATGGATGCGGCCCGCGTCGCCGCCGATCGAGGCCGCGTTCTTGTAGATCCAGGCCAGGGCCTCCCGGTTCTGGCGGGTGATCTCGTCCATGGTGACGTTCGGGCAAAGGTCGTAGTTGTTCAGGACTACGCAAGCGCCCGCCTCGACGAAGCGCTCCGCCACGAAACGAAACATGTCCTTGTCGAAGGCTTTCCAATAGCCGCCATGGATGAAAAGCATGATCGGCGAGTTGCCGCGGCCCGGCCAGATATCCAGCTTCTCGCCCGGCGCGTCGCCGAAAGCGACGTCGATCCGGCAATCGAAGTTGCCGACCACCCGCTGGTTATGCCGCTCGGCCGCCGCGAAGGTTTCCGCGAAATGCGGGCAGCGCCGGCGCATATCGTATTCCAGATCCAATTGCTCTTGGTCGTATTGGCCGTAAACCAGCTCACCCATGGCGATTCCGCCTCCCAAGCTGCTGCTGACCGTCCCTCCGATCCGAGACGGAGCAAACCCAGGTCGAAGGCTAAGCGACAAAATGCAGGCTTGCAAGGAAAATATATTTCCAGTATATTTTCCTTGCGGTCGCGGGGCGGTCATAGCTAGGGGGATCGACGCATGTTTGTACGGATGGCCTACTGGAACTGCCGGCCGGAATGCTGGGGCGAGGATCGCGAGTTGTTCGAGAGTTTCGCCGTACCAACCATGACCGGACACGACGGGTTCGTGCGCGCGATGTTACTCGCCACGCCGAACGAAGCGCAGCGCATCGCCTTTACGCTTTGGACGGACCGGGCTGCCTACGATCGTTTCGTTGCAAGCCCTGACTTGCAAAAAATTACAGATAAATTCGCGCATATGTATATCGAAGGCGCTGTGCCGGATCCTGTCGAGTATGAGGTGCGCGCGCATGGGCCCGATGCCTAAGGGCTTGGCGGAAGGACGAATTTCATGCTGTTGGATCTCCCCACCGCCGCGCGCTACAACGCCTGGGCCAACGATCGCATCTACAACGGCCTGGCCGATCTGGACGACGCGGACCGCAAGGCCGAACGCGGCGCCTTTTTCGGCTCGGCGCACAACACGATGAACCACATCCTGCTCTCGGACCTGATCTATCGCGAACGGTTGGAAAAGAAACCGACGACCTACACTCGTCTGGACGAGGTGTTGTACGACGACTTCGCGGCACTGGCCGACGCCCACCGCGCCAACGATGCCTGGTATGTCGGCTTCTGCGAGGCGCTCGATCCCTCGGCACTCGACGGCGACCTTTCGTTCACGACCGTCGGGCTGGTTCCGCCGGAGTACTTCTCGCTCCCGCTTCGACTATGCCTGACCAATCTGTTCGAGCATCAGATTCATCATCGCGGACAGGTGCACCATATGCTGAGCCATGCGGGTGCCTCTCCACCGCCGCTCGATGTCGTCAAGTTCGGTCGTGGCGACGTCGATCGCTGGACGACCGAGTGAACGGCGGCTCGGGGATGACGCGCTTCGAACCAATCGTCATCGTCGGTGCGGGTCAGGGTGGCCTATCGGTCAGCTATTACCTGGCCAAATCTGGGCTGCCGCATGTGATCCTCGATCGCGGCGGCATCGCTCATGCCTGGCAAGCGCAACGGTGGGACTCGTTCTGCCTGGTCACGCCCAATTGGACCGTCAATCTGCCCGGCCGACCCTATGAGGGGAGCGACCCAGACGGCTTCATGCCGCGCGACGAATTCGTCGCCTACCTGAAGGAATGGGCTGCAGGATTCGCACCACCGGTGCAGGAGGGCGTCGAGGTGACTCGCATCGCCGGCGGCGCAGGCGATTTCCGCATCGAGACCAGTGCCGGCCCGATTTGCACCGAAATCGTCGTGGTGGCCACGGCGACGTTCCAGCATCCGAAAGTTCCCCCCTTCGCCGGCGCCTTGCCGTCGCGCGTCACACAGCTCCATGCGGAAGACTACAAGAGCCCGGGCCAGTTGCCGGACGGTGCCGTCTTGGTGGTCGGTTCCGGCCAGACCGGTGGACAGGTCGTCGAGGACATGCTGCGCGACGGCCGACGGGTCTTTCTCTCGGTCGGCGCCGCCGGACGGCTGCCGCGACGCTACCGCGGGCGCGACTGCATCGCCTGGCAGCGCGACATGGGATTTCTCGATCGCACACCCAACATGCTGGAGAGCCCGACCCATCGCTTCGTCGGCGACCCCCATCTCACGGGACGTGACCGCGGCGCCTCCGTCAGCCTGCACGACTTTCGACGCCGGGGCGTCACGCTGCTCGGCCAATGCGCCGAGGTCGACGGCGAGACGGTTCGGTTCGCCGACACCTTGGTTCGCGACATCGGCGCGGCAGATGCGTTCGCCGACGATTTCATGGCCAAAGTCGACGAATACATCGCCTCGTCGGGCATCGACGCCCCGCCGCCGAGCGCGGACGAAATGTTTGGCGGGCCGACGACCGTCGATCCGCCGCTGGAAAAGATCCGCACGCTCGATCTGGCGGCAGCCGGTATCGGTTCGATCGTATGGGCGACCGGGTTCGCGTTCGACTTCTCCTGGATCGATTTCCCCATCACCGACGACCTCGGCTATCCGATCACCGATGACGGCGCCACCGGCGTCGAGGGTCTGTACTTCTGCGGTCTGAACTGGATGACGAAACGGAAGTCCGGGATTCTCTACGGGGTTGGCGAAGATGCCGAGAAGGTCGCACGACATATCCAGAAACGCTTCTGGCATTCGGCGTCGCAAACCTCGAGGAGGGAGGGCTGATGTATGTCGGCGTCGACGTCGGCGGGACCTTCACCGATATCGCCGTCAATCGGGACGACGGCAGTCCCCTGATCCTGCACAAGCTCGCGTCGACCCCCGAGGCGCCGGAGCGTGCCATCGTGGACGGCCTGCGGCAGATTCTGGAAGGTCACGGACTTGCCGCCGCCGATGTCACCCAGGTCGCCCATGGCACCACCGTGGGAACCAATGCGCTCATCCAACGAAAGTGCGGCACCGTCGCCCTGGTGACCTCGGAGGGGTTCCGTGACTTGCTGGAGATCGGCCGCCAGACGCGACCGACCGTCTATGACATTCATCGCGACTACCCCGAGCCGCTGGTCGCGCGCGCCCTTCGCCTCGAAGTCCCGCAGCGCCGGTTGGTGGACGGAACGGTGCATGTTCCCCTCGACGAAGCGGCCGTCGTCGCCGCCGGCCGAACCCTGGCCGATGAAGGCGTCGATTGCGTCGTCGTCTGTTTCCTGCACGCCTATGCGTTTCCCGAGGACGAGGAGCGGGCAGCGCGGCTTCTGGGCGGCGTTCTGCCCGACGACGTCACCGTTCTGACCTCCTCGTCCGTGTATCCGGAGTTTCGCGAGTACGAGCGGTTTTCGACCGCCGTGCTCAACGGCGCCCTGATCACGATCGTCGGTTCTTACCTGGATCGTCTCACGCATCGGGTGAATGATCTCGGCATTCGGCCGAAGGTCAAGATCTCGCAAAGTTCCGGTGGCTTAATGTCGGTCCGAATGGCGCGGCGGCTTCCGGTGCGCGCCTCGCTTTCCGGCCCGGCCGCCGGGGTCCAGGGGGCATCTCGCCGCGCCGTGGTGGCGGGTTTCAAGGACATCATCACTCTCGACGTCGGCGGCACCAGCGCCGATGTCGCGCTGCTGCTGGACGGCGTGCCGCTGGAAGTCAACGAGCGCGACCTGGCGGGATTCCCTGTCCGCATCCCGGCCCTCGACGTCAATGCGGTCGGGGCCGGCGGCGGCTCGATCGCCTGGATCGACCGCGACGGCTTCCTGAAGGTCGGCCCGAAGAGCGCCGGCGCCGTGCCCGGCCCCGCCTGCTACGGTTTCGGCGGCGAGGCGGCGACGGTAACGGACGCCAATGTCCTGCTCGGCCGGCTGAACGGCGAGGCTCTTCTGGGTGGGCAGATGGCGATCGACAAATCGCTTTCTCGGATCGCAATCGAGGGCCTGTCCGAAACCCTCGGGGTTTCTGCCGACGAAGCCGCGATAGGAATTGTGAAGGTCGCCTGCGCAACGATGGTCAAAGCCATCCGCTCGATTTCGGTCGAACGCGGGCATGACCCCCGCGACTTCACCCTGTTCGTCTATGGCGGTGCTGGTGCGCTGCACGCCGTCGACGTCGCCCGCGATCTCGGCATGTCCCGGGTGGTCGTCCCGCCGAGCCCGGGAATTCTCTGTGCCGAAGGAGCGATGAACGCCGCCCTGACGGCCGAGTATGTGACGACGATCCTCTCGCCTCTGAATGCGTCGGGCGTCACCACCTTGCGGGAATGCATGGACCAGTTGGAGAGCCGGGTCGAGAGCTGGTTCCAGGAGGAGGACATCCCCGTCGATCGTCGCCGCAAACAATGGTCCATCGGCGTCCGCTACTTCGGGCAGAATTACGAGATATCGCTGCCCATCGAATTCGACGTTGACGACGAGCCCCTGATCGCCACCGCCGAACGGGCCTTTCACACCGCCCACGAGGCCAACTACGGCTTCGCCGCGCCCGACGAGCCTATCCAGATCGTTAACGTCGCATTGAAGGCGCAGGGCGATCCGGACCATCCGACCTTGCCCCGCCTGCTCAACGCAGAGGCGGCGGCGCCGACGGAGTATCGCGAGACGATGTTCACGCTCGGCCAGTGGCACGATACACCAGTCTTCGATCGCGAAGCGCTGGTGGCCGGCCAGCACCTCGTCGGCCCGGCGATCATCGAGCAGATGGACACGACCGTTCTGATCTTTCCCGGTGATGTTTGCGACGTCGACGAATGGGGCAATCTCATCGTCACAATCACGGAGTGACCCTCTTGGCCATATCCCCCATCGACGCCGAGTTGCTGCGCAATGCGATGATCAGCATCGCGGACGAGATGTATATCGCGTTGATGAAAAGCGCCTACTCGACCAACATCAAGGAACGACGGGATCATTCCACGGCATTGTTCGACGCCGATGGGCGCGTCGTCGTGCAGGGCGAGAGCATGCCGTTGCACCTCGCCTCCATGCTCGGCCTGGTCGAGGTCGTGCTTGAAAAGTACGGCAAAAGCGGCGTGCAGCCAGGCGACATGTTTCTGTCGAACGACCCTTTCGTCGGACGCGGATCGCATCTGCCCGACGTCGCCATCGCCGCGCCGATCTTCCGGGACGGCGAACTGGCGATGTTCGCCTGCAACATCGCCCATCATGCCGACATGGGCGGCATGTCGCCCGGCTCCATGGCCGGCGCGATGACCGAGATCTATCAGGAAGGCCTGCGCATCCCGCCGATCCGCATCTTTGATCGCGGCCGCTTGGTGCGCGACGTCATGGACATGATCCTGCTGAACGTCCGTGTCCCGGAGGAGCGCCAGGGCGACTACAACGCGCAGATCGCCGCCAACCAGCTGGGCATTCGCCGCTGCGGGGCGCTGATCGAAAAATGGGGCATGGACCGTCTGCGCGAAGGTTGCGAGACGATCATCGGCGCGGTCGTCCGCCGCACGCGGGCGGCGATCTCCGACCTGCCCGACGGCGTCTACGCGTTCGAAGACATCATCGACGACGACGGCGTTTCCAGCCACGATATCAAGATCAAGGTCACGATCACGGTCACCGGGGACGAGATCGAGTTCGACTTCACCGGCACCGATCCCCAGGTCGAGGGCAATATCAACGTCACCATGGCCGGCTTGCAGGCCGCCTGCCTCTATTGTCTCAAGGTTCTACTCGATCCCGACTGCCCGCAGAACCACGGCATGCTGGATCCGGTCACGATAAAGGCGCCCGAAGGAACAGTCGTCAACGCGGCTTTCCCCGCCGCCTCCGCCGCCCGCGCGCAGACCGGGCAACGCATCGTCGACGCGATCTTCGGCGCGCTCGCGCCTGCCTATCCGGATCGAATCATCGCCGCCGGCAACGGCGCCAACACCTCCGCCGCGTTCTTCGGCCGCGGCGCCGATGGCAAGTACTACGTCTACCTGGAGACCCTCGGCGGTGGTGCCGGAGGCCGCTCGTACAAGGACGGTACGGACGGCGTGCAGGTCCATATGCGGATTTCGGTAGTTCCGGACGGCGGTTTCAGTAAGTCCTGGCCACCGATTTCATAAAGTCCCGGCCGGTTCCGGGAGTTTGGCTTCGGGTGCCTTGTTGCCGTCAGTCGGGATTGTTTTCCGTTGTGGTTGGCTGGGTCAAGTCGGTCGTCGATTTCTTCTTTCGCATGCTGTCGCCTTTCAAGCCGATGCGGTGGGCGTTGTGGATGACGCGGTCGAGGATGGCGTCGGCGATGGTGGCCTCGCCGATCAGGTCGTGCCAGGCGGTCACGGGGATCTGCGCGGTGATGAGGGTTGAGCGTCGGTGGTATCGTTCCTCGCAGATTTCCAGGAGATCGAGGCGCTGGCGGTCGGTCAGGCCATGGGTTCCCCAGTCGTCGAGGACGAGCAGCTGGACCCGGGCGAGGCGGTCGATCAGGCGGGGCAGCCGGCCGTCGAGGCGGGCCATGGCGAGGTCCTCGAAGAGCCTGGGCATGCGGACGTAGAGGACGGAATGATCGAGCCTGGCGGCCTGATGGGCGATGGCACAGGCGAGCCATGTCTTGCCGGTTCCGGTCTGGCCGGTGACGATGAGGTTCTCGTGTGCCTTGAGCCAGACGCCCTGGGCGAGAGAGAGGACGGCGCGGCGGTCGAGGCCTCGTTCGGCGGCGAAGTCGATGTCCTCGATGCAGGCCTCGGGGAAGCGTAGCCTGGCCTGTCTGAGGCGGTTGGCGAGGCGCTTGTCGGCGCGGGTGGCGGCCTCGCGGTCGAGCATGAGGGCGAGCCAGTCCTCGCGGTTCAATTCCGATGATTGGCCTCGCTCGGCCATGTCGCGGTAAGCCTCTGCCATGCCCTTGAAGCCGAGGGCCTGCATCTGGTCGAGGGTCGGGTGTGTCAGCATGAGGTGTCTTCTCCTGGTTATCGGTAGTAGCCGGGGCCGCGGATGTTGGTGTGTGGCGGCAGCGGCAGAAGCGGTTCGCGCTCGGGGCGTGTGCGATCGAGGCCGGACTTGAGGATGGCGGCGAGCGATGAGTAGCTGGTCGTGTTGATGGTGAGCGCGCGTGCGCAGGCGGCCTCGACGCGTTCCGGTTCGTATCGGCGGGCGAGCGACAAGACGCCCATGGCGCTGCGATAGCCTTGCTCGGGATGGGGCCGATCGCGGATCATCCGCTCGACCAGGAGGGCGGCGTTGGGGCCGATGCGGCTGGCCTGGTCGATCAGGCTTTGTGGCGTTCGCTCGGCATAGCGCTGGTGCGCCTTGGGCATGTGGGCCGGGATCGTGGCATGGCCGCCATGCGGTGAGCGGCGGAGATGGCTGGCGACGCGCTTGTGGTTGTGGAAGATCTCGACCGTGCGGTGAGTGAGCCGGACTTGGACCTTGCGGCCGATCAGGCCGTGCGGCACGGAGTAGAAGCTGCGCTCGACGTCGACGTGATAGTCGGAATGGACCTTGGCGGTCTTCCATTCGGCATATTCGAAGGGCGTCGTCGGCAGGGGTGCCAGGGCCTCGCGCTCGATGGCCTCGAACATCTGGCGCCGGCTCTTTCCAAGGTTGCGCATGGGCCGCTCGTTGAGCTCCTCGAGGAGGTCGCGGATCGCCCGGTTGAGCTGGTCGAGGGAGAAGAAGCGCGTATTGCGCAGTCTTGCCAGGATCCAGCGCTCGACGACCTGGACGGCGACTTCGACCTTGGCCTTGTCGCGCGGCTTGCGGACCCGGGTCGGCAGGACGGTGGTGTCGTAGTGCTCGGCGAGCGCGGCGAAGGTCGGGTTGAGGGTCGGCTCGAACCAGAGCGGCTTGGCGACGCCGGCCTTGAGGTTATCGCAGACGATGCTCTTGGGCACGCCGCCGAAGTAGGCGAGCGCCCGGCATTGTCCGGCGACCCAGTCGGGCAGGCGCTGGGTCAGGCTGGCGGTGGCGAAGGTGAGCGAGGAAGCGCCCAGCACGGCGACGAAGATCTGCGCGTCGTGCACCTCGCCGGTCTCGGGGTCGACGATGTCCACCGTCTGGCCGGCATAATCGGTCTGCATGACCGCACCGGCCTCGTGGCGGTTGCGCCAGGTGGCGCCGGTGCGCCGCTTGAACGCCGTGAAGGCTTCGCAGAACCAGGTGTAGCCGTAGCCATCGGGATGTGAGGCGCGGTATTCCTGCCAGAGCAGGGTCAGCGTCACCCCCTTGCGCTTCAGCTCGGCCGCGACCGTCGGCCAGTGCGGCTCGCACCTGTCGCGCGGGGGCCGGCCCATGCGGCGGAACAGCGTCTCTTGCAGGACCGCGTCGTCCTCGTATTCCGCCGGCAGCGGCCAGGCGGTAAGGCCGACCTCGCGGGCCCGCAGCAAATAGGTCGACACTGTCGTCTTGGAGACCTTCAGCCGTTCCGCCACCTCTCGCGCCGAGAGGCCTTGGTCATGCGTCAGCCGCAGGATCGTTCGTGCATCTCTCACCGTCGTTCGTCTCGTCTGCTTCCGTCTGGGCATGTCCCCTCCCGGCAAAAGCCAAGAGGTAGACGCCGAGACGGCGCACCCGAAAGCTGAACTCAGATCGCCCCGTGATGCTGTCCGGGACTTTCCGGAATCACTGGCCGCGACTTACTGAAATCTCTGGCCAGGACTTTCCGTAATCGGTGTCCGGGACTTTCCGAAACGCGCAGTCCATATGACGAACACCTCCAACCTGCCGATCGAGGCGCTCGAGAGCGAATATCCACTGATGATCGAACGCTACGAGCTGGTGAAAGAGTCGGGTGGTGCCGGCCGATATCGTGGCGGACTGGGCCTGCGGCGCGACTATCGTCCCCTCGGCCACGAAACCACCTTCTCCGGTCAAGGTGAGCGTTTCGTCAATTCTCCCTGGGGTATCTTCGGCGGGGGACCGGCGGCGACGGGGCGGTTCGCTATTCTGCATGACGATGGGAACGTCGATCGCCTGGCAAACAAACCCTCGGCGCTGCGTGTCGGACCCTCGGCGCGCATCAGCGTGATCACGGCCGGCGGGGGCGGCTATGGCGCGCCCGGAGAAAGGGCCGCGGAGGATTTGGAGAAAGACGTTGCCAGCGGCAAGTTCGGCGAGATATTCATGGCCGAGCATTACGCGGAGGAACCCGCGGGGAAATAGGCGCCACCCAGGCGAACGACAGGTATGGCCAAGCCCTCCGGCAAGACGTCGAAACCTACGAAACAGGGGAACGGCACGCCGGTCGGCAGCGGCGCCTCCCTCACCGATGCGGCAACGGGATTTCTTCGCGACCGGATCCTGGATCTGACTTTGTCGCCGGGCGAGCGGCTCGATGAAAAAATGCTGTTCGAGCGGTTCTCGCTTTCGCGCACGCCGGTCCGCGAAGCGCTCAATCGCCTCATCGCCGAAGGCCTCGTCGAGGTGAAAAGCAATCGCGGTGCCTTCGTCGCCGGCATGGACCTCAAGCACACCATGGATCTGTTGACTGCATATGTGATGTGCGAACGCATGGTGGCGTCCAGTTGCAACTTGGAAGACGAAATGCTGGCCACCGATCTCTCTGAAATTCAGGATCGCTATGAAGAGACGGCGGCGAACCGAAAGCTGCTGAACATTACGGAAACAAACAGTGAGTTTCATCGCCGAATTGCACAGGCGACTGGGAACCAGTTCATCATGCAATTCTCGGCTGACCTGCACAATCTGGCGCGCCGAATTTCGTTCTTCGTATATCAAAAGGAACAATACAGCACAGGCGAGATCGTACTGCAGATCTCGAGAATCAACGGTCAGCACCGGGGAATCATAGACATCATCTCCAACAAGGATCGGGCGGGGCTGGTCGTGGCGATGGCCGAGCATGCCTCGGTATTCCGCGAACGGCTGTTCGACGTGATGAGCAAGGGACAGGGCGAGGACGTCGATTTTCTGGCTCTGGATGCGGACGCCTGAAGCAAACCGTGCATTCTCGGAGCGCTTACGACTGGGCAACGATGTTTCCCTGCAGGTTCCCTGTTATCCGAGAAGTATTCCCTGTTCACCGGAGTAGGGAAATCTGCATATTTATCCCGTGGATTCATGAGATTATACTGTCTAGAGTTCGCGAATCCAGGGCAGATTAGCGATTCTCCCTGTATTTTCCCTGCTGAACAGGGAAAACCGGCTAGAAAGACCCGAGACCGGTACCGGGAATGGTGCCGACACCACCACCCGCTCCGGGGCGAACCGGGGTGGTTTCGTACCCTCGGATATAACTTTGAAAAATCAAAGGCTTGCGCGGTATATGCCAGCTATTCGTTGGCTGTGAGACGCCGTATTCGGGCCATTTGGCGGCATTTTCCGAGAGTGTCTCTCGGGGCCCGTTTCCGTAGCCAACGTTTTCGATGGTATAGGCGGTTGCGCTCAGGAGAATCCGAGCATGGCGCGCTGCTCCACCCAGCTTTCGGGCAGATGGCGGAGCCGCTTCAGCCGCGAGGCGGTGAGTTCGACGGGCTGGCTACCATCGAGTATGGCCTTGACGATGTCCGGGGCGAGATAAGCCAAGGGCAGGATGCGGCTGACATCTCCCTTGTTGACGCCCTGCCGTGAAGCGAGGTCGGTCACCGATACGGCCGTGCCATCCATCAATTCCCTCGCCCACAAATGCGCCTGACCGATGAGCGAGACCAACGCCGGGTCTGGTGGTCGCGGTGCGCTGGCCTCGGAAAGAAGCAGGATTGTGAATCGGCATGCAAAACTGACCCACTTTGGTGGGTTATGAGCGGTAAGAATTGACCCACCTGGAACGCTAGCATCCGCACGGAACAGTGCGGAGGAAAGAGCAGGTGGTATTGATGGAAAGCGTATTGAAGATCCGACGTTGGATATTACGGGAGGGTCGGAGTATCCGATCTGTATCTCGTCAGACTGGTTTGTCGCGGAACACGATTAAGAAGTATCTGAAGGACGGCGATCCACCGAGCTATCAGCGGCGCGTTTCACCCGTCCGGCGTAAGCTTAGCGATGGCTTCGCCAGCCGGCTTCGGGCGCTCTTTGAGCAGGACCTGGGGCGCCCGCGCCGTGAGCGCCGGACGGCCAAGAAGCTTTATGAGCAGCTTGTGTCGGAAGGCTATAGCGGATCCTACTCGACGGTTCAGAGGTTTGTCCGCGACCTGAAGCGTTCTGGCGCCGGATCGGGGGATGCGTTCATTCCGTTGCACTTTACGGCAGGTGACGCGCTCCAGTTTGACTGGAGCACGGAATACGCTGTCCTGGGCGGTGTCGAGCAGAAGGTAAAGGTTGCCCACTTCCGCCTATGTCATAGCCGCAAGCCCTTTGTTGTTGCCTATCCCAGCGAATCTCAGGAGATGGTGCTGGACGCCTTTGCACGGGCGATGTCTTTCTATGGCGGCGTACCGCGCCGGGTGATCATCGACAACCCCAAGACGATGGTAACCTATGTTTCGCGCTCTAAGGACCGTGTGTTCCATCCGCGCTTTCTGGCGTTGATGAACCACTATGTGATGGAACCGGTTGCTTGCACACCCGCGGCGGGGTGGGAGAAGGGTCAGATTGAGAACCAGGTTGGGTTCCTGCGGGGACAGCTGTTTGCGCCCAAGCCCGCCTTTGACGATCTGGATGCGCTGAACGGCTGGTTGCGTCTGCGCTGCGAGGAATTGGCGAATCGCGCCCACCCCGAACAATCGGATCGCAAGATCTCGGACGTGTTCGCAGACGAGTGCGCCGAACTGCGTCCCCTGGGCCGGGCTTTTGACGGCTATGTTGAGAAGGCCGCTCGTGTCCGCTCTACCTGTCTGGTCCAATATGCCACCAATCGCTATAGCGTCCCCTCCCGGTTCGCCGGGGAGCTTGTCTCTCTGCGCGCCTATGCGGACCGGATCGTGGTTGTGTCAGGGCAGAATGTGATTGCCGAGCACAAGCGCCGCTTTACCCGCAACGCCAGCTATTTCGAGCCCTGGCATTACCTGCCCCTACTCGACCGCAAGCCCGGCGCGCTGAGAGATGGCGCGCCCTTTGTGGGTTGGCAATTGCCTGAGGCGATGCACCGGGTCAGGGCGCATTACATGGCCGGCAAAGGCGGGGACCGGGAGTTTGTCGATCTGCTCCTGCTGGCCCAGGATCACGGGATCGAGGTGGTCGAGATAGCCTGTGAACTGGCCGTGGAGCAGAACACGCTGCGCCTTCCGGCCATCATCAATCTGATCAACCAACTGGTGGAGCCGGTCATCGCGCCATGGGGCGAGAGCCACGCCTATCCGCAACTGACCTTGCGGCCCGAAGCGGACTGCAAGCGCTATGAGACGCTGTGCGTTGCCGGGGAGGCCGTCGCATGAAAGCTTTGATAGACCAACTGATCGCCCTGAGGCTGTATGGAATGGCGGCTTGCGCCGAAGCTTTGCTGGCCGCGCGCAAGCCGCCAAGTCTGACCACTGCGATAAAGCAACTGATCGACGCCGAGACTGTAGAGCGCCGGGTGCGCTCTATCCAGCACCAAATGCGGGCCTCGAAGTTCCCCCACCATAAGGACTTCGCCACTTTCGATTACGGCCTAGCCGCCGTCACCCAAGCGCAAATCGACCCCTTCTGCTCAGGGCAGTTCACCCAGGAGGCCCACAACCTCATTCTGGTGGGCGGAACCGGTACGGGCAAAACCCACATCGCCATTGCTCTGGGGACGCTGTTGATCAATCAGGGAAAGAAGGTCCGTTTCTTCAACGCCGTCGATCTGATCAATGCGCTGATCAAGGAACAGGCCGAAGGCAACGCCGGCAAGATCATCCGGCAACTGACGGCCATGGATTGCGTCATCATCGACGAACTGGGCTATATCCCATTCCCCAAATCCGGCGGTGCGCTCTTGTTCCACCTGATCAGCAAACTCTATGAGAAGACCAGCGTCATCACCACCACCAATCTGGAGTTCGGGGAATGGGTCTCCGTCTTCGGAGATGCAAAAATGACAACCGCGTTGCTGGATCGTGTAACGCATCACTGCGCAATCATCGAAACAGGCAACATGTCTTACCGCTTCGCACAAAGCAAACAGCGACGACAAAAGTAGCCGCCCTGTAAGCAAAGCCCCAGGCTGATCCGCTATATGGAGCCAATCAGCCTGGGGGCTTTCATCGCAAAGGCGGGCAAATCAAAACGGGTCCTGTACAGATTGTTCTGCAAAAGGGGTTTCGTAGCTGGGGCACAAGTCCGGGCCGATGGGGTGGATGAGCTGCCTCCGGCTGGTCCGGGCTCTCGCGATCGAAATCCATGAGGACTGGCTGGATGCCAACCGCTAGCTCAACATGATCCATCTCAAGGAGAGCAAAAGCGAACGCATCCAGAAAGCCGCCTGACGGCGGCTCGGCATGCCTGGCGCTCCGAGCAATCGAAATCTCCGCGCCAGGCATGCCGGTGGCCCTCATCGGCAGCCATGACAAACTTGCAGAACAGTCTGGACACTACTTCAAAAGCTCATTGCCACTTCAAGAACCCCACCTGATCCCCACGTTCCGCCGCCGGCCCGGTTGTCCCGGTGGGCCCACAGGCCCCTCCCACGCGGCTTCGCTCCGCGTAACGCAAAGCGCTACACGAAGCCGCGCGGGGCCCTCCCGTGGACTACCGGGACAACCTCCGTCGAAGCAAGGGGGGGGGGTCAATTTTGCACGCCGATAGGGGGTCAGAATTAAATGCTGATTGACAGTCGCACCCTGGGACTGGCGGCGGGAAAGCGGCTCGCGCGCTGAGTGGCCTCCAGCCGGCAACCGATCCGCCGCACCCGGCACCAGCCCGCTTGCGCACCGGCGGGAGTAAGAGGACGGCGGGGCGATGGGGGAGCGCGGGGAGAGGTCATTCGCCTATCGCCGCTGAAACGTATCGTTCCCAAGAGCCATTGGAGAGGCTATGTTATGCCCATGAGCGACAGTGCCGAAAGCATCTACGACACCCACGCGGCCGTGCGCCAGCTGAAGGAAGCCGGCATGCCGGAGCCGCAGGCCGAGGTCGTGGTCTCCCAGCAACACAACCTGATCCGCCATAATCTCGCGACCAAGGCCGATATCGAGACGGTACGCGGCGAAATCGAGACAGTTCGCGGCGAAATCGAGACCCTGCGCCTGGAAACCAAGGCTGAAATCGAAGCGGTTCGCGGCGATGTCGAAAAACTCCGGATCGAAACCAAGGCCGACATGCAGGCCCTGCA
The DNA here is from genome assembly GCA_951812805.1 of uncultured Alphaproteobacteria bacterium. Classification (GTDB taxonomy): domain Bacteria; phylum Pseudomonadota; class Alphaproteobacteria; genus JASLMY01. Next base: position 470,785 of record CATOSZ010000009.1, read on the forward strand.
TCTGGAGACGAACGCCGTCATCGAAGCCCTGCGTCAGGAGACCAAGGGTGAAATCGCGAGCGTCCGCGGCGAAATCGAGAATGTCCGCGCGGATGTCGAACGCCTCCGCCTGGAGACCAGGGCCGATATCGATCGACTCCGCATGGAAACCAAGGCCGATAACGACCGCCTCCGACTGGAAACCAACGCTCGAATCGAGGAAGTCCGCGCGGACGTCGAGAAACTCCGCCTCGAGACCAAGGCCAGCATTTCCAGCCTGAAGCTCGATCTTCTGAAGTGGAACGCCGGCATGTTGTTCACCACCACGGTCGCCATCGGCGGCATCGTTCTCGCCGCGTTGCGCCTGCTCCCCGTCTGAGGCCGCCCCGCCGCGCATTCCGCCCGGCATCCTTCCCGTAATTTACTGTCCCACCACTTCCCGGCCCGTACAGGCCCACCGGCGGGCATTTCGCCGTCGGCGTCTGCCCCCCTGAACAACCACCCCACCGCCCGCTGGTAGCGCTCCCAGGCCGCCGATAGCGCACCGCGCCGCGCCCTCGATCGCTCGACGACACCATCCACCCCCACGCCGCCAGGAGAAAGAGCCGAGCCGGGGCCGGGGTGTGTAGGGCCGGGCGGCGCCGGGCCGGGAAGAGACCCGATCCGGCCGCCCGCTTCGCTCGACCGCCACATCCCCTTGGAGAACATACCACCATGACCCCATCCGACATCGCCGCCCGTCACGACCCCGCCGTTCCCCCGGCCATCGCCGCCAAGACCTACGAGATCCCCCTCGACCAGCTGGAGCTGGCGCCCGAGAACGTGCGCAAGACCCCCGCCGGGGCCGGCGCCGATAGCGAACTGAAGGCCTCCCTCGCCGCCCACGGGCTGCTGGAGAACCTGGTTGTCCGTCCTCTCGGGGCCGGGTCGGACGGCGGGGGCCGCTATGCCGTCACCGCCGGCGGTCGCCGCCTCGCCGCCCTGCAAGCGCTCGCCGCCGAAGGCGCCATCGAGGCCGATTTCACCGTGCGCTGTCTTTCCATCGACAACGCCGCTGTCGCGGCCGAACTGTCGCTCGCCGAGAACAGCGCGCGGGCCGCCATGCACCCGGCCGACCAGGTCGAGGCCTTCGCCGCGCTCGCCGGAGCCGGCGCCACCGTTCCCGCCATCGCCGCCCGCTTCGGCGTCTCCGAACGCCTGGTTCAACAACGCCTGCGGTTGGGCGGCGTGGCGCCGACGCTGCTGGCGGCCTACCGGGCCGAAGAGATCGATATGGAGACCCTTGCCGGCTTCACGATCAACCCCGATACCGGGCGCCAAATGGCGGCCTGGGAACAATTGAGCGCGCAAGGCTACCGGCCCCGGGCCTGGCAGATAAGGGAACTGCTGACCGAGGACCGGATCCCGGCGGGAAGCGATCTCGTCCGCTTCGTCGGCCTCGAGGCCTACCGGGCCGCCGGCGGGAATGTCGAACGCGACCTGTTCGCCGACGACCGTCGCCACGATGCCTGGCTCACCGACACCGCTCTGCTGCGCAAGCTCGCCATGGCCAAGCTCGACGCCACGGCCCTGGCCCTGCGCGGCCAGTGGGCCTGGGTCGAAGCGCGCCTCGAGTTCGGCTGGGAGGACCGCCAGGCCTTCACCGGGGTCCAGCCCGAGCCCGGCGCGGCGACGGAGGACGAGGCCGAAGAGCTCGACCGCCTGGACGCCCGGGAAGACGCGCTGCTCGAAGCCCTCGGGGGCGACGAACCGAGCGCCGGAGAGGCCCAAGAACTGGCGTGCCTCGAAGAGCGGCGCGACGCGATCCACGCGGCCGTCGAGGCCCGCGCCGTCTGGCCGGACGGGATCCAGGCCGTCGCCGGCTGCATCGTCACCGTCGGCCATGGCGGCGAAGCGAAACTCGTCCCCGGTCTGGTCAAGCCCGAGGACGACGCCGCGCTTCAGGCCCTGTTGCCCGGCGATGCCGCCCCTGGCGGCGGGGGCGGGCAGATCTCCGGCGCCGTGCCCCGCACCGATCCGCGCGCGGCGGCGCTGAAAGCCGCCGGCGTCGGGGCCGGGCTGGCCGATGATCTTCGCGCCATCCGCGCGAGCCTGATCAAAGCCCATCTGGCCCGGGACTTCGAGGCCGCCTTCGATCTGGCCGTGTTCCAGGCGGCGCGCGCCGCGTTTGCCCAACAGTATTGCGAACACGCCCTCGATATCGGGTTCCACGAGACCGCGATGCGGCCCACCAACCGTTACGACGACGACACCTTCGCCGCCTGGAGCCCCGGCGAGGCGATGTTGGCCAAACAGGCCGGGGGTCTGCCGCTGGACTGGTGTGCCATCGAGGACGACGGCGCGAGCTTCACGGCCTTCCGGGCCTTGCCGCAAGGCGACAAGCAGGCGCTGTTCGCCGCCGCCGTGGCACACACGCTCAAGGGCCAGCTCGCCTTCGAGGCCGACGCCCGGCCCGAGCTCGAAGCCACCGTCGCCCGGCTCGACATCGACTTCGCCGACCACCTCCGCCCGACGGCGGAGATGTTCTTCGCCCGCGTCACCAAGGCGCGGCTGCTCGACATCGCCGCCGCCACCCTGGGTCAGTCCTGGGCGACGGCCTACGCCAAGGAAAAGAAGGCCACGCTCGCCACCGTCCTGGCCCGCGCCTTCGCCGGCGGCGGCGAGATGCCCGCCGGGCTCGATGCCACCGCGCGCCAGGCCATCGCCGCCTGGAGCTTGCCCGGCTTCCGCGCCTTCGATTCCGCCGGGGCCCCTTCCGCCGGGGCCGACGACACCGGAAAGGACGACCATGAAGACCCTCAAACGCAAGAGACCGCCCCCGCCGGCCGCGCGGCGGCCGCCGAACAGGCATCGGATAACCCCAGCCCGTCTCGAGGAGGCGGGGGCAAGGATACGGCCCCGGCCACGCCCCCCGCGCTCCCGGCGGCGGGCGACGTCCTGCCGCCGGACCTCGCGGCCGAGATCGAGGCGCTCGACCGGATACCCACCGCCAACGGCGGCGCCAGGGTGATCGTGTACGCCGTGGGCTTCGATGATGCGGCGCGCGGCGGGCCGGACAGCCAGGCGGCACGCCCCTCCGGCACGGCTGCCGGCGACCCGGACGAGGATCCGCTGGCGATCCCCGCCTTCCTGCGCCGAACCGGCTGAAGCGCCATTGCCGCCGCCATCCCCCTTCACCCGTCCCGCCAATGCCGTTGGCGGGGCGGGGACGCAGCACAACCCGGAGAAATCGTCTCCTGGCGCACCCGCCTGTTCGTCCCCGGCGTGGCCGCACTCGGCCGCCTGCTCGACCGCTGGCCGGCCCGAACCCACGCCACGGCGGCCGCCCGGGCCGCGTGACAGCCGGCGCATGACAGCCACCGGCGGATCACGGTGCCACCTTACACCCCGCCGCCGCGTCCCTGCCGGCCACCCCCACCAGATGCGGCGCCACCGCCTGGCAGGTCACGCACACGCCGCAGGCCACGAACGATTCCGCCGGCCCCGCCACCCGCCGGGGCCGGCGGCACGACGCGGTCATCGCCGCCAGCGCATCGGACAGATCCGCCACTTGCCGCGCCCGCGTCGGCGCCGGCATCAACCAGGTCACCTCCGGCGTCCGGTCCGCCTGGTAGACCGCTTGCACGACCGAACGCCAGGTCAAGCTCCGGAACGCCGTCCGCCAGCGCACCGCCGGATCGTCGTCGTTGCTCCGGTCCTCGTCCCCGTTGGCGCCCATGACCAACACGTCCTCCGGGCCGAAGCCCGCCGTCAGCGCCGCCTGCGCCCCCAGAAACACCGCCGTCACCGTGTCCCGCGCGAAGGCCCGGAACGCCGTCAGGTCGATCTCGCTTTCCGAATAGACCAAGGGCCGCGCGTGCGCCGCCAGCCACGGCCGCATCCGCCGCACCGCCGCCCGCTCATAGGCCCAGCCCCAAGACGCCTCCCGGCCGTCGTCGGTGCGCGAGCGCTTGATGACGTGGTGGGCATGGACCTCGCCGTGCGTCTCGCGCAGCAACGTCCAGAGCGACCAGGTCGAATCCAGGCCGCCCGACCACAGCACCAGATAACGCCGGGGTCTCTCGATCTGCCCCACGGCCATGCTCTGCTCTCCCGTCGATAGCCTCCCATGCCCCACATACCATCCCGCGCGGGGGACCGCCACGCCAGCAGGGCCCCGAGGCGCAGGGAGGCCGAGGTCAGCCGGGCAGGGGCGAGCGAACGGCGGCGGCGGGAGAGGCCCGCCGCCAGTTCCGCCCGGGAGGTTGCCCCATGACACAGCACCCGCGCCGCGAATCCATCGCCAGAATCGTCGCCCGACTCGGCGATCAGGCCGAGGCGGTCTGCCGCCACTACCTGCCGCACGGCCGCCGCGAGGGCCGCTGGTGGATCGTCGGCGACCTCGACGATACCCCCGGCCGCTCGCTCTACGTCCGTCTCGCGCCGCCCGGCACGCCGGGGAAGTGGACCGACGCCGCCCAGGATCTCCATGGCGACCTGCTCGATATCATCCGCCACCGTACCGGCGGCGATCTCGCCAGTGCGCTCCGCGCGGCCCGCGCCTTCCTCGCCCTGCCGCCCGACCCCGTGCGGCACCCGCGTTGGGCCGCCCACGCCCGTCCCGGCGGCCCGCTCGCTCTCCAGACCGCGCGGCGGCTCTGGACCGCCGCCCGGCCGCTTGCCGGCAGCCCCGCCGCCGCCTATCTCAACGCCCGGGGGCTCGCCCGGCACGACTTCGAGACCCTCCGCCATCATCCGGCCCTCGCCTGGCGCGAGCAGGGCCGGCGCGGCCGTCTGCCCGCCCTCCTCGCCGCCGTCGCCGGGCCCGATGGGGGCTTCCAGGCCCTCCACCGTACCTGGCTCGATGCCCGGCGGCCCGCCAAGGCCCCGCTCCAACATCACCGCAAGGCGCTCGGCCCCGTGCACGGCCATGCCGTGTATTTCCATGCCACCGGCGCCACGCGTTCCGCCCAGCTGCTGGTCGGCGAGGGGATCGAGAGCACGCTTTCGCTGGTGCAATGCTTCCCCCAGCTCGACGCCGCCGCCGCGCTCTCCGCCCCCGGCCTCGCCGCCTTCCGGTCGCCACCTCAGGTCACGCGCCTGCTGATCGCCGCCGACAACGATGCCGCCGGGCGGGCCGCCGCCGAGCGTCTGCAAGATCGCATGACGGGGGCGGGCGTCGAGACCGTCCTGCTGCTGCCCGAAGCGGGCGACTTCAACGATGCGCTGATCGCCCTCGGCCCCGCACGGCTCGCCGAACAGCTCCGTGACCGGATCCAGCCCTGAGCGCCTCGGAAATCATGGCCGTGGCCAGGACCGCGCGTCCCGCCCGGGGCCGGGCCCGGCCCCGCCTGCCTGCCAGGAGTGAAGGGCAGGAAGAGGGGGTGAGGCGAAGCAAGGCCAGGAGAACGGCCGGCGCGGACGTCTCGATCCACAACCCCCAGACGGGAGACCCAGACTATGTTCGATCACCATGACAGCGACGACACCGCGTTCCTCGACATCCCCAGCCTGCCGGAGGACCTGCTCGCCGAACTCGGCCTTGCCCCCGGCGCGATCCGCCAGGTGCTCGACGGCGCGCCGGGGCCACTGGCCGCCGTCGCCGGGGAGTAGGAGAGCAGAAAGAGAACAATGACGGGAACGGGGACCGGAGAGGGACCCGCGCCCGCCAAGACGTACCCACCGAACCGGGGATCCTCCCCATCACACCCTTGAACAGACGAGGTCCATCATGTCTTTCGGATTGAACCAAGCCCAGATCATCGGCCGTCTCGGCGCCGACGTCAGTGTCACCGCCACCCAGGGCGGCCGCCAGGTCGCCACGCTTTCCATCGCCAGCGACGAGAGCTACGTCAATCGTAACACCGGCGAGGTCGTGGACCGCACCGAGTGGCACCGCGTCGTCACCTTCCAGGACGGCGTCGTCGAGATGTTGCGGAAGCACGGCGTCAAGGGCCGCCTGGTCTACGTCCAGGGCAAGTTGCAGACCCGGCGCTGGCGCAAGGACGGCGAGACCACGGACCGCTACACGACGGAGGTCCTGATCGCGCCGGGCGGGCGGGTGCAGTTCTTGGAAAAACGCGCGCCTGGGGCCGCCGCCCCGGCGACCGCCAGCGGCGATGTGCCCGCCGACGATATCCCGTTCTGAGCGCTTGGCGCCGCTCGCGGGCGCTGGCTGGCGGTCCTCCCCCCGCCAGTCAGCGCCCACGGCCCCGGGACCGCCCCCTCGCGCGGTCCCGGGGCTTGCTTTTTGCTCCCCACCGGCAGCCTCGATTCCCGCCGCTCGCGCGTCATTCCCCACCAGCGTGCCGCGGACAGACAGCGGGGGACGGAGCCCTTCATCAACAACACTCCGTCCGTTTGGATCTTCTATTGTGCCACACGTGCTCACGCCGCCAACCCCTGCGGGGTCCTTCACTCCGCTGCGCTCCGTTACGGCGGGGGCCGGCAAACGACAGCGCGTGGACGGACGCGCGACCGTGGTTCCTCCACTCCGCTGCGCTCCGTTCCGTGCACCCGCACCATCGCGCGCCCGTCCAGGGCACCAACCCGAGGCCCCCGTGGCTTCGCTGCGCGCGCGTGACCCAACAGAACATCCAAACGGAACACACCGTTCCGTGAGCACCTAATGGAGAGATCCCATGAATCCGTTCCACTTCTACCACGTCCCCAACGTACCCGAAGGCACCCGCATCGCGCTCGCCCCCGGCAGCTACGGCGTCAGCAACCCCTGGCCGCTCTGGGACGCCCTCGACGAGATCCACGCCAAGCATCCCGACATGGTGCTACTCCACGGCGACGGCTTCTATCTAGCACGCGGCGCCGATTACCTCGCGACCAGCTGGACCAGCATGAACGACGTCAACCATATCCCCTTCGAGGGCAGCTGCTACGGTGCCCGCAGCCGCCCCCTTCCGGACCCCCGGAATAAGGTCATGCTCGAGCTGCTCCCAATTTGCATCCTCGCCTGCCCCGGCACCGGCATCACCGAGAACTTCACCGATCGTGCCCGACACCTCGGCATCCCCATCATCAGCCCCTACACCTGAGGCCCTTCCCACCGAGACCCGGCCCCGGGATCGCACACCGTCGCGGTCCCGGGGCTTCTTTTTGGCCGGAGCCCGGCGGCGGAATCCGCCCCCGATAACGCCGCCCCCTGGCCCCCGGTCTCCGCACCACCATCCTCGGCAGCGCGCGGCGCCGCCCGCGCCTTAATTCCAACCGGCGTGCCACCGGCAGGCAGCGGGGGACGGAGCCCTTCATCAACAACACTCCGTCCGTTTGGATCTTCTATTGTGCCACACGTGCTCACGCCGCCAACCCCTGCGGGGTCCTTCACTGCGCTGCGCTCCGTTACGGCGGGGGCCGGCAAACGACAGCGCGTGGACGGACGCGCGACCGTGGTTCCTCCACTCCGCTGCGCTCCGTTCCGTGCACCCGCACCATCGCGCGCCCGTCCAGGGCACCAACCCGAGGCCCCCGTGGCTTCGCTGCGCGCGCGTGACCCAACAGAACATCCAAACGGAACACACCGTTCCGTGAGCACCTAATGGAGAGATCCCATGAACACGATGCACAGCTTCGACACCGCCACCGATAACGCCATCTCGAGCACCGCCGCCATCTGCGAGAGCGCCCGCCTGTTCGCCGCCGCCCCGGCGCCCGGCGAGCCCGACCCCCGCGAGATCCACGACCCCGAGAGCGCCCGTAACGCCGCCCTCGACGCCCTCCAGACCCTCCTCGCCGGCATCTGCGAGCCCGGCTACCAGCTGCACGACGAGGCCGAGGCCCTGCTCTGGGGCTACGTCAACCTGTTCCACGCCCAGATGCAGCGCCTCGACCGCCAGGTCGACAAGCTCACGCCCGAGATCCGCGACCTGCAACGCCAGCAGGACGGCTCCGAGGTCCGCGCCCGCAACCTCGAGACCGCCATCCAGTCCGCCCACAAGCTCGAGCAGCGCGCCCGCGCCTTCGAGACCCTGCGCGATGCCGCCGCCGCGCCCTACCAGGCGACCACCGGCACCCCCTGGCGCCCCCGCACCGGCTCGCACAACAGCCAGGACCGCGCGCTGACCGCCGCCTCGATCGAGGCCCGCGACTATCTCCGCGCCCGCGAGAACGCCAAGACCGCCCGCCACCTGCCCGACGGCACGCTGATCGCGCTCGCCCCCGGCAGCCACGACGTCAGCGACCCCAACGCGCTCTGGGACGCCCTCGACAAGATCCACGCCAAGCATCCCGACATGGTGCTGCTCCACGGCGGCCACCGCCTCGGCGCCGACCGCATCGCCGCCAGCTGGGCGGACAAGCGCGGCATCGACCAGGTCCGCTTCGCCCCCGACTTCGACGCCCACGGCCGCGCCGCGCCCTTCCGCCGCAACGAGACCCTGCTCGAGCTGCTCCCGATCGGCATCCTCGCCTGCTCCGGCTCCGGCATCACCGAGAACTTCATCGATCGCGCGCGCAGCCTCGGCATCCCCGTCATGAGCCTCGACGCCTGAGGCCCTTCCCTCCGAGACCCGGCCCCGGGATCGCGCACCGTCGCGGTCCCGGGGCTTCTTTTTTGGCCGGAGCCCGGCGGCGGAACCCGCCCCCGAGAGCGCCGCGCCCTGGCCCGGGATGCCGCCTCGCCAGACCCGACGCCGCTTTCCATCGACCGCCGTCACGGCGCCGCCTCGCTCCTGACGGCCACCGTTCTGGCTCCGCGTCGCGCCGCGATGCCACCTCCCCGTCCCGCACTCAAATCCTGGACCATCTCGCATTTTCGTACGTATAGCGGCGTCATACACTTGCACTCGAAGTGCGGGATGTTATTTTGAAAGAGAAGGACGTAACGCCGTACAAAAAACGTAACCGGGGCAAAAGGCCGGGCCTGGGGACGGGGGGATCTGGCCTGGGTATAGGGGTGAGTCTCAACGGCCACATCTTGTGAGGCTTCCGCGTCAAGTGACCAGATATCGATGTTCGCGGCGGGAGGTCTGTGATTCGATCCCGTCATGGCCGAATCGCTTCCGGATCTCGACGATCTTGATGTCGCCGCCCTGAAGGCGCTGGTTCTGACGCTGCTTGAGGAGCAGGCGGCCCTGCGTGCCGAGAACGCGACATTGCGCGAAGAGATCCGCCGTCTCAAAGGCCTTTCCGGGCCACCGGATATCAAGCCGAGCGGCATGGACAAGCAGGCCGTATCCCGGGGCCGGACGGGGCGGAAGGCGGGACGGCGGGCCAAGAAGGGCCGGGTTCCCATCGACGAGAGGCGGATCGTCCGGGCCGCCGTGCCGGCGGGCTCGCGCTTCAAGGGCTATGAAGACTATCTGGTTCAGGACCTGCTCTGCCGGCCGAACACTGTCCTGTTACGCCGCGAGCGCTGGCTGACGCCCGAGGGGGCCACGATCGTGGCGCCGCTGCCGGCGGGGACGCGCGGCCACTTCGGCCCGGCGCTCAGGCGTTTCGTGCTGGCGCTCTATCATGGCGGCCAGACCAGCGCGGAGCGCTTGGCGCGGCTCTTGGACGACCTCGGCATCAAGATCTCCAAGCGCCAGGTGGTGCGGTTGTTGAACGAGGGCCATGACGGCTTCGTCGCCGAGGGCGAGGCGGTGCTGCGCGCCGGCCTGGAGACGGCGCCCTGGATCAGCGTCGACGATACCGGCGCCCGCCACGCCAACCGCAACGGGGTGACGAGCGGGATCGGCAACGACGCCTTCGCTTGGTTCGCCACGACGTTTTCCAAGAGCCGCTTGAACTTCCTGGAACGGCTGCGGGCCGGCCACGCGGACTATGTGCTCAATGCCGCCGCCTTCGCCTACATGGCCGAGCGCGACCTGGCCGCATCGGTGATCGCCCGTCTGGCCGAGGGCTGCCCGCGGCGCTTCACCAACGAAGATGCCTGGCTGGCCCACCTGGGGCGGCTCGCCATCACCGGGCACGGGGACGGGCGCGGGGCCGCGCGGACCGCCACCGAGGGGGCGCTGTGGGGCGCCATCGCCGCGCACGGCCTGCTCAGGGGCACGGCCGCGGGCGCCTGCGTCGTCCTGAGTGACGATGCTGGCCAGTTCAACGTCGGCCGCCACGCGCTCTGCTGGGTCCATGCGGAGCGCTTGATCCACAAGCTGATGACCTTCTCCCGGAGCCAGCGGCGCGAGAAGGAACACATCCAGGCACGGCTCTGGCAACTCTACGCCGATCTCAAAGCCTATCGCGAAAGGCCGGCGCCAGGACGGCGGGCCCACCTGGCATGCCGCTTCGATGCGCTCTTCGCGACCAAGACCGGATTCCTCCGCCTCGACCGGCTCCTGGCTCGCCTGCATGCCAACCGCGACGAACTGCTCGTCGTCCTCGACCGCCCGGAGGTCCCGCTCAACACCAACGGCGCGGAACGCGACATCCGCGCCATGGTCACAAGGCGAAAATTCTCCGGCGGCACACGCTCCGAGGACGGCAAGCAGGCCCGAGACACATTCCTCGGCCTCTACAAGACCTGCCAGAAACTTGGCCTCTCCTTCTGGGATTATCTCGGCGACCGCCTCAAGGTCCCCGGCGCCCCACCCGTGCCCCCACTGCCGATCCTCGTCAGACAACGCTGCATCGAAATGGCTTGACCGCCCGGGGTTTTGCCCCTGTTACCAAAAAACTTGTACATGTCCGTACAAGAAGTTTGTACACCGTACAAAGAGTTTGTACAGAATTGTACAAGATGTTTGTACCGTACAAGAATTTTGTACATCGTCGTACAAGATGTTTGTACGGTACAAGATTCTTGTACATCGCCGTGTGAGGGTTTATGTCTCTTGTACAAAAATCTTGTACAGCGCCGCGCAAGAAATTCACGTCGTACAAACAGTTTGTACATGCCTGTACAAGAATCTTGTACACCGCACAAAGAATTTGTACATATCCGTACAAGAAGTTTGTACCGGTACAAGAACTTTGTACACGTACAAGAATCTTGTACAGCGTACAAAAAGTTTGTACAGGGATAAACGGGTTGTCGTGCGCTCCGCATAGGATGTTCCGCTGGCCAAACCGAAGTGCCGGGGCGCTCGAACCCGCTGGTCATGGACGTCTCGCGAGCCCGTCCCCCAGATCCCAGGGACGGCCGCGATGAACTCCATCGGTCAGATGGCGAGCGCCGCCTACTACCTCCAGAGCCAGGCCTCCCACCGGTCGCCCGCCGAGTACTACATCGCCGGCAAGGAGCCGAACGGGGCCTGGGTCAATCCCACCGGGATGTTCGACCTCCAGGACAAGGGCGCCATCGACCCCCGCGACTTCGAGCGCCTGCACGCCGGCTTCTCGCCCGACGGGCTCACCGCGCTCACCCGTAACGCCGGCTCGCCGGACCGCTCCCCCGGCTTCGACATGACCTTCTCCGCCGACAAGTCCATCTCCGCGCTCTGGGCCCTCTCCCCGCCCGAGACCCGCGAGACGATCGAGGCGCTCGCCGTCGAGGCGGCACGGGTCGCCCTGCAAGAGACCGTGCTGCGGCACTGCGCCACGACGCGGCTGCGAGTCAACGGTGAAATCGAGATCCACGCCGCCGACCTCATGGGCGCCACCTTCCTGCACCGCACCAGTCGCGAGAACGATCCCCAGCTGCATGTCCATTGCCCGATCTTCAACATCGCCCGCACCCATTCCGACGGCAGGTTCCGCGCCCACCACCAGTATCCCGTCTATGCCTGGGGCAAGGCCGCCGGCGCGCTCTTTCGGGCGCATCTGGCGCATGGCCTGCAACGCGAACTCGGCGTCGCCATGGAGCGCCACGACGAGGGCGGGCGCTTCACCCGGGTCAAGGTGGGCGAGGAGATCGCCGAGCACTGGAACAGCCTGCTTGCGCACTGGTCCAAGCGGCGGCGCCAGATCGTGGCGCTGGCCGGCGAGCTCGGCATCGCCGCCACCGGCGATGCGCGGGGCATGCAGCGGGCGACCTTGATCACGCGCGCCCGCAAACACCATGGCGTCACCACCGGGGACGACTGCCAGCGCTGGCGCGAGGAGGCACAATTCCTCGGGGTGACGGTGGAAGCGCTCCAGGCGGCCCAAACGGCGGTGACGCCGGAGCCGGAGGCGGCGGGGGACGAAGCGCGGCTGCGCGCGCTCGCCGCCGAGCTCGAGGCCCTGCCGGGGGAATTGACGCGCCAGGAGGCGGTGTTCCGTCTGCCCGACCTGGTCGAGGCCGTCGCCATCGCCAGCGCCACCACCGGCTCGCCCGCGGCGATCTCCACCGCCGTGCAGCGGCTGCTCCGTGATTCCCGCGTGGTGGCGCTCGAAAAGCCCCAGACCAGCGCCGAGGCCCGCGCCGGCATGGCCCATACCCGGCGCTACTCGACACGGAGCACGCTGGAGATGGAACGGGCCGTCCGCGACACCGCCGCACGGTTGGCCCGGGACAGCACCGGCGGAGTCGGGCAAGCCGCCATCGAGGCCAAGCTCGCCCGGCTCGGCGAACAGGGCTATCCCTTGAGCGGGGAACAGAGCCGCGCCATCCGTCATCTCGCCGGGGCCGGGCGGATCGCCATCGTCGAGGGCGCGGCGGGGAGTGGCAAGACCACCACGCTGCGCCCGCTCGCCGACCTGCACCGCGAACAGGGCCGCACCATCCTCCCCGCCGCGATTGCCTGGCGCACCGCCGTGGCGCTCGGCGACGATCTCGGCGCCCGGCCCTTCGCGGTCGACAAGATGTTGAAGCTGGCGGCGCGGGGCGCGCTTACCGTCGACGCCGATACCGTCATCGTGCTGGACGAGGCGGGGCTCCTGTCGACCCGGCAGATGCATCACGTCCTGCGCCTCGCCGAGGCCACCGGCGCCGCCCTGGTGCTGGCCGGCGACACCCAACAGCAGCAGCCCGTGGAGGCCGGGCCGGGGCTGCGCCTGGCGCGCGAGGCCGTCGGCTCGGTGCGGGTCGACAAGATCCGCCGCCAGAAGGCCGATATCGAGGATGTTCTGGTCCAGGGGCACGGGCTAAACGTCGAGACCGCCCGCCTGCGCGCCGCCATGATGCCGACGGCCGAGGCGGCGGCAACCATCGCCGCCTGGGAGGCGCGGGACGACAAGCCCGAGATCACGCCGTGGCAGGTCGCCGTTTCCGAAGCCTTCCGTGACGGCGCGGCGGAAACGGCGATCGAGGCATTGCACGCGCGCGGGCGCTTCCATCTCGGCCACGACGAGACCGCCACCCTGGAACGGCTGGTCGCCGACTGGGCGGGGCATGTGGCGCGCCATCCCGGGGCCGCCACCGTGGTGCTGGCCCGCAGCCATGCCGAGCGCCGCGCCCCCTCGGCCCTGATGCGCGAGCGGCTGCTCGGGCCGGACCGCGCGCCGGGCGTCGTCGTCGAGGTCGCGGGCGGTGCTGGGGGCAGCGCACGGGGCGGGACCGGGGGCGGCACACGGGACAACACGGCGGTGTTGGAGATCGCGCCGGGGGACCGGCTGCGGATCGGCGCGACACAGTGGGACAAACAGCTCTTCAACGGCACCGTCGTCATCGTCGATACCGTGCGCGCCGTGCCGCAAGCGGGCGGCGGCCGCCCCGCCGCCTTTATCGAGGGGCATCTGGAGAACGGCCGCAAGGTCGCCTTCCGCCACGACGAGATCCGCGACTACCGGGGCCAGGTCCGGCTCGATCACGGCTATGCGCTGACCATCGCCGCGGCCCAGGGCTTGACCGTGGACCGGGCCTTCCTGCTGGCCGACGCGGCGCCGGCGCGCGAGACGATCTATCCCGCCGCCACCCGTCACCGCGAACGCCTGGACATCTACGTCAACCGCCAGCCGCTCAATCAGCGCATTCTCGAGGACCGGGCCGAGGATGCCCGCGACCAACCGGTCAGCGCGGCCGAGGTCCGCGCCCATCTGGCCCGGCTCTGGTCGCGCGGCGGCGAGAAGGAGGCCGCCTCGGACCATCTCTCGGAAGCGCAACGCGACCTCTTCGTGGAACCCCCTGCGGGGGAGAGGCGCCCCGGCGACGAGGCCGGACCCCGGCCCCGGCCCCAGACCGCGGAGGGCAACGTCGTCGCCCGGCTCGACCGGCAGGTCCGCCAGCGCGCCGTGCTCTGGCGCCATGGCGCGGCGGCCGGCCGGCTCGACGGCGAGCTCGCCTCGCTCGCCGCCGGCTACGAACGCTACCGGGCGCGCCGGGCGGGGGAGGGCGACGACATCGTGCGGGAACCGGGCTTCGGCGCGCTGCTGGCGCGCCACCGGCGCCTGCTCGGCGAACTCGCGCCGTTCCGCGAGGGCGGGCGCGACTTCGCCGCGCTGCGCGCCGCCTGGCCCCGGTTGGCGCCCCAGGCGCTGCGGGCGTTCGAGTTGCAATACGAACGGGCGGCGGGCTTCCGTGACGACGTCATCGAAGCGGCCACCACCGAGGCCGCCACGCGGGCAATGGATAGCGAGACCAGGAGGCACGAGATGACGCAAGAACCAGGGAATACCGGGCGGACGGCAGCGGACGACGAACGGCGCCAGGAGATCGGCGGGGAACCCGGGATCGACCCCGGGGCGCCACCGGAGCCGATGGGTGAGCCGGCCATTTCGCCGGAGACCCGCCAGCGCCTTCAGGAGACCCAGCGCGCCGTCAGGGCCCACGTCCAGGCGGCGACGGCCGCGGGCCTCTCCCCTTACGTCTATCCGGGCCACGAGGCCGTGATCGCCCGCTACGAGGCTCTCCTGGCGCTCGCCGACCTGCCCGATGCCCTTCGCCCGCGAATCGAAACCGTGCTGCAAGGCTACCGGGACGGCCGCCCGATATCGGGCCCGGACCCGGAGGCGCCCCGGAACGAGGTGCCGGCGCCCGCCGCGCCGCCCGTCGAGCCGGCCCCCGTCGAGCCGCCCGGGCCCTCGGCGGAAGAGCGCTACGCCGCCCTGGCGGGCGAGTGGAACGCGCTTCTGGAAGCCGCGGAGCGCGAGGAACGGCATATCTTCGAGACGAACGGCCACGTGCCGCTGCTCGCGCGGGTGCGCGACCTCGTCGACCAGCCCGGTCTCACCGCCGCCCACCGCGAGACCCTCCAGGGCCTCCTCGCCGCCGCCGGGCGTGATCGTGATGCCGCTGCCCGGGTCGGCCAAATGCCCGCGCACGCCGCCCGGCTGAGCGAACGCTTCCAGGCGCTCCAAACCTCGGCCCGCCAGGCCGGGCACTATCTCCCCACCACCGCCGGCTATGCCGCCTGGAAACGCCAGGCCCTGGATCTGATCCGAGACGTCCACGCCGCGCTCGCCGATCCCGACGGGGCCCGCCACATCGCCCGCCACGACACAGGGCCGCCCGAGCAAGATCTCCGTCCCAGGCTTCTGCCCCTCCTGCTCGCCGTCGCCAACAGCGATCCCCACGATCCCTGGAACCGGGCGGTGGGGGATATCATGAACACCTACGCCCTCGAACGGGGCTTCGCCGAAGGCCCCGACACGCTACGGAACCACTACCGCCTGTTCGACGTCCATCTCGCCAGCCTCGTCGAACACCATGGCCCGCGCGCCGACCATCCCCATGTCGACGACCGCCAGGCGGTACTCGCCCATATCGACGAGATCGCCTCCGGCCTGGAGGCTCACCGCGCCGCCGGCGAGAAGGGCCAACAGGCCGCGCGCCAAGCCGGAACCCTGCTTGCCGAGCTGCCGCGTTACGACGAGTGGCGGGCCTCGTCCGTCCAGGTTCTGGCACGGGCCAACCGGATCCTCGAAAGCCATAACATCTACGCCCATCACCTCGACGACCACGATCGGCCCGCCACGGACCGGCTGCGCCGCGCGGCGGCGCCGCTGGCCACCCTGCTGCACGCGGCCCACGGCGAGCTCGAAGACCGCCAGGGCCATGTCATGAGCGCCACCTACTTCGCCGCCGATATCCCGAAGACCGCCGCCGGGCTCGACGATCCCGATCCCGCCCGGCGCGGAGAAACCCGGAACAAACTCGACCGGGACATCGTCTACGCCGTCGAGCGCCATGGGCCGCGCGAGGAACAGACGCTCCGCCAGGAACAGGAAATCAGCCGGGGGTTGAGCATCGGGTTGTAGAGGGGCGGACCTGGGCTTCCCGCCCGAAACCCGCTTCCCGGCCGGCGCCTCGAGCCGTCGTCGAGATAATCCCGATTACCGCTTCAACGACCACCGGAGGGGAGCCCGAGCGGGGCCGGGGAGCCGCCTGGAGACCGGTGGCGAGCCCTCTTCCCTCGACATCCACCTCGGAGACGATCCACCATGAGCCACGCCACCACGCCCACCTCACATCCCCACCCGATTGAGCCACACTTACCGATAGGGACGTCATTCCACGAGAGCCTCGCCGCCGGCGCCGTCTTCGTCCTCAACCATTCAGGTGGCAAGGATAGCCAGGCCATGTACGCCGTCGTCTCCTCCCTCGTGCCGCACGAGCGGATCGTCGTCGTGCACGCCGATCTCGGCGAGGTGGAATGGCCCGGCGTCCAGGACCACATTCGGGCCAATATCGCCCACGAGATCAACGTGGTGAAAGCCGTCTGGCGCGACGGCTCGGAAAAACACCTGCTCGACATGGTCCGCCGCCGCCACCGCAAGCTGCGCGCCGAAGGGCGGGACGCCTCGCCCTTCCCTTCAAAAAATCAGAGGTACTGCACTTCGGATCTCTATGGTGAGCTCACCATAGAGATCCCTATGTTGACACGATCACTATGGAGAGTTACGGCCCCAAAGCCCCGATCTTCAGGGCCTTCAGGGCCAATGTACTCTCCATAGTTCATGGACGCTTGAGATCGCCGAGCAGGGTCATCAACGGATCGGATGGCCGCCTGAACGTGCCCTTCCTGAGTTGCGGCGGAACTCTGCCGGAGAGTGCCTCAAGCCGCTCGATGGGATCGCCCCGCACGTAAGCTTCGGTTGATTTCAAGCTGGCGTGGCCCAGCCACATCGACACTTTGCGAAGATCACTGTTCACGGCGTTCAGCGTGTGCAATGCGCAAGTGTGCCGGAGCACGTGTGGGCTGATGCGTTTGTCGGCGAGCGACGGCACTCGGTCTTTGGCTGTCGCGACATGGACTTTCAGGCGGTGTGCGAAGCCATGTCGGGTCATGGCTGTACCGCGGCAGTTCAGGAACAAGTGGCGGTCGGAGCCATTCGGCCGGATTGCGAGCCACTCTCTCAGCACCGGTCGTGCGATCCGCCACAGCGGAAGCACTCTCTCTCGCCGTCCCTTTCCCATGACGTGCACGGTTTCCAGATTGTCGCCGAGATCGTGTAGCTCCAGTCCTATGACCTCGGACACTCTCAATCCGCCAGCGTATGTTAACAAGAGCATCGCGCGATCTCGCACGCCGCTCCCCGGACCCGCACCGTCTTGGCGCCGAAGTCGTCCTTGATCCAGCCGTTGACCCGTTCGGCGGCGCCGCGTTCGTTGTAGCGGACATCCTCGACCAATCGATATCCGGCCCGCCGTCTTGCCTTTGCCTCGATTGCCAAAGATGACCTGACTAGGTTCAGATAGATGTGAGACGCGCCTCTGGCGGCAGAGGCGGGGATCTCCGAAGCTGTGAGTTGCGAGACCAACAGCTTGAAGGAGAACCCCATGCAGGTTTTTGGCCTGCCCCGACATGTTATCAGGGGTTGGAGGACGGCGTTGGCATCGGGCCCGGCGTGACGGCTTGACGGCCGAGGCGGCGGCCCAGGCGGTGGGCGTGCCGCGTAGCACGCTCTATCGCTGGGACGAGCGGTTGGAGCCGCGCTCGCGCGCGCCTCGCCGCCGTCGTCGCCGAGAGTGGTCGAGTGCGGTGCTGCGTCGGCTTGAACGGCTGCGCCGCGACTTCCCGATGTGGGGCAAGGCCAAGCTCGGACCGCTGCTGCGCCGAGAGGGCTTCACCTTGTCGGACAGCACCGTTGGTCGCATGCTCGCCCATCTGGTCGCGCGCGGCGTCGTTGTGCCGGTGCCCGTGGCGCGACGACGCGCCAAGGGCAAGAGAGCCAAGCGCCCACACGCCAAGCGTTTGCCGAAGGGGATGAAGGCAACGGCCCCCGGCGATCTGGTCCAGCTCGACACCTTGAGCATCACGCCGGCCGGCGAGCGCACGGTCAAGCAGTTCACCGCCTACGATCCCGTCAGCCGCTTCACCTGTGCCAAGGCCTTCCGCAGAGCGACCGCCAGGAACGCCGAGAGCTTCCTCGACAAACTCGTGGCCGACCTGCCCTTCCCCGTGAAGGCCATCCAGGTCGACGGTGGATCCGAGTTCATGGCCGAGTTCGAGGCCGCCTGCGAGAGCCGAAAGATCCCCGTCTATGTCTTGCCGCCGAGGACGCCGCAGCTCAATGGCGGCGTCGAGCGAGCCAACGGCGCATGGCGCTACGAGTTCTACGCCTGCCATGACATCGAGGACCAGCTCGACAAACTAAACCCACAGATCGACAAGTTCGCCAACATCTACAACACCTTCAGGCCTCATGGAGCCTTGAAAGGCAAAACCCCCGAGGAGTACCTTCGACAGATCACAGCCAAGAAGACCTCGTCGTCTCATATGTAGTGAACCCGGACATGACCTTGACTGGTGCGCCAATAGTCGGATAGCATCTCTCCAAGAGGCATGGTTCGCAACTTCTTCTGGTCGTTGGTTCTTTGCAGACTAAACATACCAAAAAGGAGAGGCGGACCCCTCAAAACCAGCCGTGACGGCGGGAAATTCACGGCGTTTCCGGGGTTTTGCAAGAGCCTCGTGAGTGAGTTCCACCATACCGGCCTCGAAGTTGTCAATCCATGGACCGGGGCAGGCCGGCGGCAGCCTCCGGGAGAACCCTCATGAGCGGAGATTTTCAGCGCGTACTGAACCATATCCGCGAAACCGCCGGTTCCGAGGTTCACAAGGGCCGGCTATTCGAACGGTTGATGCGGCGTTTCTTCGCCGAGGATCCACTTTATCGCGATCGCTTTGCAGATGTTTGGCTGTGGTCGGAATGGACGGCATCGCGGGCGGATTTCGAGGGCGGCGATATCGGCATCGACCTCGTCGCCGAAGAGCGCGGCGGCGGCTTCTGCGCCATCCAATGCAAATGCCACGCGCCAAACACGCGGATAGCGAAGGCCCATCTGGATTCGTTCATCTCGGCCTCGGCCCGCCCGCCGTTCACGGCCCGTCTTGTCGTCGATACCGGCGCCGACTGGGGACCAAACGCTGTCAAAACCGTGGCATGGCTCGAGCCCGGATGTCAAATACTACGTTTCGCCGACCTCGCCGAACGGTGCATTGACTGGCCTGACCTTGCGCGAGAGGAACCGGAGGCGCTGTCGATCCGCCGCGAGCCTTTTCGCTTGCGCCCGCATCAGCAGGCGGCCCATGACGCCGCGGTCAGTGGCCTCGGAGATCATGATCGCGGCAAGCTGATCATGGCTTGCGGCACGGGCAAGACGTTTACCGCGCTCGCTGTCGCCGAGAGCCTCGCCGGCATTGGCGGGCGGGTACTGTATCTGGTGCCATCGATCTCGCTGTTCCAGCAATCCATGCGCGAGTGGGCGATGCAGAAGGGCGTCGCGCATCGTTATATCGGCATCTGTTCCGATACGCGTGCGGGACGCAACGACGAGGATGCCGCCCTTCAAGAACTGGAGGTTCCCGTCTCCACCGATGCGGCCGAGATATCGGAGGCGTTGCGAACACCGGATTGCGAGGCGATGACGGTGGTGTTTTCGACCTATCAGTCGCTTGCCATCGTCCAGGCCGCGCAGGACGGGGGCGCCCCGGCGTTCGATCTGGTCCTGTGCGACGAGGCGCACCGGACGACCGGCATCGAGCGGCCCGGCGATACGACCTCACCCTTCGTCCTGGTTCATGACGGCGCGCGGATCCGGGCGAACAAGCGTCTCTACATGACAGCGACGCCGCGGCTCTACACCGAAGGGGCCCGGGCCAAGGCGTTGAGCCACGATGTCGAGGTGTTTGTAGCGGGACAGAAATAATTAAGAATCATGTTCGGAAATATTTTTTCACGGTCGAAACCGTCTGGAAAATCGCCGTGATTTTGGGGGCATTCCGGCCTGGAAAATCGGCCACGATGCGTTGGTGATGGAGGCCTTTCATGAGACCCTGTAGATTTTCCAATTGATCCACCACCGGCCCCCGCGCACTGGTCGAATATCAGTGACCCCCTTACACCAGAGATCGAGCTTGAGGCGCAGCGTCTGACCGCCGCTCCAGCGCGTTAAAGGCAAGACAGTGACCTGCACACCCCACAATACGTCCGGCGGGACACCTGGATTAGATATCACGTGGGCATTGGTAATCCCGCCCGTGCCGAGATAGGTGGCGTCGGTGCCATTCCAGGCGCTGATCGGCACGCCGGTCCGCTCCACGAACCAGGTGCCGGCGAGCCTAATCGCCGCGGAATGTTTGACGCCCCAGCGGGGGATGGGGAGAGATCCCTGATCGGCGACGATCTTGCGCGAGATGACGACGCCGTTGAATTCGGCGTCCCCGGACTTCTGGATGCGCCAGCCGGATTTACCGGTCCGAAAATTAGAACTCTGAATGACGCCAGAAAGTTTCTCGCTACCGACCGCCCCGTCCCTGATCCCCTGCGAGCCGACGACGATAGAGCCGGCGCGGATGTGAGAGCTGGTAATGGAGTTAGCCGCGATCGCGTTCGCGGTTACGCTTCCGGGCATCAGAATATTCCCGTCGAGGCGTTTATCGATGCGTAGCCACGCGCGACCCGACCAGGCGCGGGTCTCTGCCCACGAGCCGCTCGGGTAATACAGTGTGACTGTATCTGAGACTATCGGAGCACCAGGCAACGCGAGACGAGCCTCCGCGCCAGACCATGCGGCGCGAAGAGCGCGGCGATAAAAGTCCCCCCGCGCGCGCTTTCCGGACGCGCCATCCTCGCCATCCTCGCCGTCCTTGCCGGGATTACCATCCTTGCCGTCGCGAGAGTACCGCGAGAACAGCGCGGGGGTGGAGAAATTACCCCAAGCGCCGGCGCGGCCCTGGCGGCTGGATACCCACTCGGAGGGGAGGTCGACGGTGACCCCCCGGGGATCGCGCGACCAGCCGTAGGGGTGTGAATCGGCATGCAAAACTGACCCACTTTGGTGGGTTATGAGCGGTAAGAATTGACCCACCTGGAACGCTAGCATCCGCACGGAACAGTGCGGAGGAAAGAGCAGGTGGTATTGATGGAAAGCGTATTGAAGATCCGACGTTGGATATTACGGGAGGGTCGGAGTATCCGATCTGTATCTCGTCAGACTGGTTTGTCGCGGAACACGATTAAGAAGTATCTGAAGGACGGCGATCCACCGAGCTATCAGCGGCGCGTTTCACCCGTCCGGCGTAAGCTTAGCGATGGCTTCGCCAGCCGGCTTCGGGCGCTCTTTGAGCAGGACCTGGGGCGCCCGCGCCGTGAGCGCCGGACGGCCAAGAAGCTTTATGAGCAGCTTGTGTCGGAAGGCTATAGCGGATCCTACTCGACGGTTCAGAGGTTTGTCCGCGACCTGAAGCGTTCTGGCGCCGGATCGGGGGATGCGTTCATTCCGTTGCACTTTACGGCAGGTGACGCGCTCCAGTTTGACTGGAGCACGGAATACGCTGTCCTGGGCGGTGTCGAGCAGAAGGTAAAGGTTGCCCACTTCCGCCTATGTCATAGCCGCAAGCCCTTTGTTGTTGCCTATCCCAGCGAATCTCAGGAGATGGTGCTGGACGCCTTTGCACGGGCGATGTCTTTCTATGGTAACCGGGGCAAAAGGCCGGGCCTGGGGACGGGGGGATCTGGCCTGGGTATAGGGGTGAGTCTCAACGGCCACATCTTGTGAGGCTTCCGCGTCAAGTGACCAGATATCGATGTTCGCGGCGGGAGGTCTGTGATTCGATCCCGTCATGGCCGAATCGCTTCCGGATCTCGACGATCTTGATGTCGCCGCCCTGAAGGCGCTGGTTCTGACGCTGCTTGAGGAGCAGGCGGCCCTGCGTGCCGAGAACGCGACATTGCGCGAAGAGATCCGCCGTCTCAAAGGCCTTTCCGGGCCACCGGATATCAAGCCGAGCGGCATGGACAAGCAGGCCGTATCCCGGGGCCGGACGGGGCGGAAGGCGGGACGGCGGGCCAAGAAGGGCCGGGTTCCCATCGACGAGAGGCGGATCGTCCGGGCCGCCGTGCCGGCGGGCTCGCGCTTCAAGGGCTATGAAGACTATCTGGTTCAGGACCTGCTCTGCCGGCCGAACACTGTCCTGTTACGCCGCGAGCGCTGGCTGACGCCCGAGGGGGCCACGATCGTGGCGCCGCTGCCGGCGGGGACGCGCGGCCACTTCGGCCCGGCGCTCAGGCGTTTCGTGCTGGCGCTCTATCATGGCGGCCAGACCAGCGCGGAGCGCTTGGCGCGGCTCTTGGACGACCTCGGCATCAAGATCTCCAAGCGCCAGGTGGTGCGGTTGTTGAACGAGGGCCATGACGGCTTCGTCGCCGAGGGCGAGGCGGTGCTGCGCGCCGGCCTGGAGACGGCGCCCTGGATCAGCGTCGACGATACCGGCGCCCGCCACGCCAACCGCAACGGGGTGACGAGCGGGATCGGCAACGACGCCTTCGCTTGGTTCGCCACGACGTTTTCCAAGAGCCGCTTGAACTTCCTGGAACGGCTGCGGGCCGGCCACGCGGACTATGTGCTCAATGCCGCCGCCTTCGCCTACATGGCCGAGCGCGACCTGGCCGCATCGGTGATCGCCCGTCTGGCCGAGGGCTGCCCGCGGCGCTTCACCAACGAAGATGCCTGGCTGGCCCACCTGGGGCGGCTCGCCATCACCGGGCACGGGGACGGGCGCGGGGCCGCGCGGACCGCCACCGAGGGGGCGCTGTGGGGCGCCATCGCCGCGCACGGCCTGCTCAGGGGCACGGCCGCGGGCGCCTGCGTCGTCCTGAGTGACGATGCTGGCCAGTTCAACGTCGGCCGCCACGCGCTCTGCTGGGTCCATGCGGAGCGCTTGATCCACAAGCTGATGACCTTCTCCCGGAGCCAGCGGCGCGAGAAGGAACACATCCAGGCACGGCTCTGGCAACTCTACGCCGATCTCAAAGCCTATCGCGAAAGGCCGGCGCCAGGACGGCGGGCCCACCTGGCATGCCGCTTCGATGCGCTCTTCGCGACCAAGACCGGATTCCTCCGCCTCGACCGGCTCCTGGCTCGCCTGCATGCCAACCGCGACGAACTGCTCGTCGTCCTCGACCGCCCGGAGGTCCCGCTCAACACCAACGGCGCGGAACGCGACATCCGCGCCATGGTCACAAGGCGAAAATTCTCCGGCGGCACACGCTCCGAGGACGGCAAGCAGGCCCGAGACACATTCCTCGGCCTCTACAAGACCTGCCAGAAACTTGGCCTCTCCTTCTGGGATTATCTCGGCGACCGCCTCAAGGTCCCCGGCGCCCCACCCGTGCCCCCACTGCCGATCCTCGTCAGACAACGCTGCATCGAAATGGCTTGACCGCCCGGGGTTTTGCCCCTGTTACTTTCTATGGCGGCGTACCGCGCCGGGTGATCATCGACAACCCCAAGACGATGGTAACCTATGTTTCGCGCTCTAAGGACCGTGTGTTCCATCCGCGCTTTCTGGCGTTGATGAACCACTATGTGATGGAACCGGTTGCTTGCACACCCGCGGCGGGGTGGGAGAAGGGTCAGATTGAGAACCAGGTTGGGTTCCTGCGGGGACAGCTGTTTGCGCCCAAGCCCGCCTTTGACGATCTGGATGCGCTGAACGGCTGGTTGCGTCTGCGCTGCGAGGAATTGGCGAATCGCGCCCACCCCGAACAATCGGATCGCAAGATCTCGGACGTGTTCGCAGACGAGTGCGCCGAACTGCGTCCCCTGGGCCGGGCTTTTGACGGCTATGTTGAGAAGGCCGCTCGTGTCCGCTCTACCTGTCTGGTCCAATATGCCACCAATCGCTATAGCGTCCCCTCCCGGTTCGCCGGGGAGCTTGTCTCTCTGCGCGCCTATGCGGACCGGATCGTGGTTGTGTCAGGGCAGAATGTGATTGCCGAGCACAAGCGCCGCTTTACCCGCAACGCCAGCTATTTCGAGCCCTGGCATTACCTGCCCCTACTCGACCGCAAGCCCGGCGCGCTGAGAGATGGCGCGCCCTTTGTGGGTTGGCAATTGCCTGAGGCGATGCACCGGGTCAGGGCGCATTACATGGCCGGCAAAGGCGGGGACCGGGAGTTTGTCGATCTGCTCCTGCTGGCCCAGGATCACGGGATCGAGGTGGTCGAGATAGCCTGTGAACTGGCCGTGGAGCAGAACACGCTGCGCCTTCCGGCCATCATCAATCTGATCAACCAACTGGTGGAGCCGGTCATCGCGCCATGGGGCGAGAGCCACGCCTATCCGCAACTGACCTTGCGGCCCGAAGCGGACTGCAAGCGCTATGAGACGCTGTGCGTTGCCGGGGAGGCCGTCGCATGAAAGCTTTGATAGACCAACTGATCGCCCTGAGGCTGTATGGAATGGCGGCTTGCGCCGAAGCTTTGCTGGCCGCGCGCAAGCCGCCAAGTCTGACCACTGCGATAAAGCAACTGATCGACGCCGAGACTGTAGAGCGCCGGGTGCGCTCTATCCAGCACCAAATGCGGGCCTCGAAGTTCCCCCACCATAAGGACTTCGCCACTTTCGATTACGGCCTAGCCGCCGTCACCCAAGCGCAAATCGACCCCTTCTGCTCAGGGCAGTTCACCCAGGAGGCCCACAACCTCATTCTGGTGGGCGGAACCGGTACGGGCAAAACCCACATCGCCATTGCTCTGGGGACGCTGTTGATCAATCAGGGAAAGAAGGTCCGTTTCTTCAACGCCGTCGATCTGATCAATGCGCTGATCAAGGAACAGGCCGAAGGCAACGCCGGCAAGATCATCCGGCAACTGACGGCCATGGATTGCGTCATCATCGACGAACTGGGCTATATCCCATTCCCCAAATCCGGCGGTGCGCTCTTGTTCCACCTGATCAGCAAACTCTATGAGAAGACCAGCGTCATCATCACCACCAATCTGGAGTTCGGGGAATGGGTCTCCGTCTTCGGAGATGCAAAAATGACAACCGCGTTGCTGGATCGTGTAACGCATCACTGCGCAATCATCGAAACAGGCAACATGTCTTACCGCTTCGCACAAAGCAAACAGCGACGACAAAAGTAGCCGCCCTGTAAGCAAAGCCCCAGGCTGATCCGCTATATGGAGCCAATCAGCCTGGGGGCTTTCATCGCAAAGGCGGGCAAATCAAAACGGGTCCTGTACAGTGGAGTTCCCCCGGTTTCGTGGACGGTCAAAGATTTGTGCGACGGGGGGCTGTGCTCCTCTCGTAGTTGATCGGCGACATGTATCCTATGGATGAATGCCGGCGTCGGGGATTGTACCAGCCTTCGATGAACTGGAAGAGTTCGCGCCGCGCATGGTCGGGGTTTTCGAGCCGCCGCCGGTCGATCAGCTCGCATTCGAGGGTGGCGAAGAAGCTCTCGGCCATGGCGTTGTCGTAGCAGTCGCCGACCGAGCCCATGGAGGGCCGGACGCCGAACTTGCGGCAACGGGTGCCGAAGTCGATCGAGGTGTACTGCGAACCCTGGTCGGAGTGATGGATCGGCCTTCCTTTCGGCCGCCGTCGCGTGACCGCCATATCGAGGGCCTGCAAGACGAGTGCGGTGGCGAGGTGCGTCTCCATCGCCCAACCGACGACGCGGCGGCTGAAGGCGTCCAGGACGATCGCCAGGTACAGGAAGCCCATCGCGGTCGGGACATAAGTGATGTCCGCGACCCAGAGTTCGTCAGGCGCCTCGGCACGGAAGTCCCGATCGACCAGGTCCGGTGCTGGGCGCACGCCCTCACTTCGCACCGTCGTCTTGGGCCGCCGGCGCCGACTGACGCCCGACAGACCGGCCACGCGCATCAATCGGGCCACCCGCTTGCGGGCGACGGCCACGCCCTCGTCACGCAGCTCGGCATGGATCCGCGGCGCGCCGTAGGTGCCGTCGGAGGCTGCGTGGATCTCGGTGATCCGCGCCGTCAGGATCCCATCGTCGATCTCCCGGCGGCTCGACGGCCGCCGACGCCACTCGTACCAGCCGCTGGTGGAGACCTCGAGCAGTCGGCACATCATGGCGATTGGGTACATGGCTTGGTACGCACTCACGAACGCGAAGAGTCGTCCGAGGTCGCGTCGGTCTCCCGTGCGAACCAAGCCGCGGCTTTTGCAAGTATCTCGCGCTCTTGTCTGAGCCGCTTGTTCTCACGACGAAGCCGCTTCAGCTCCTCGTGTTCCTTGCCGGTCAGGACTTCGGTGCGACGGCCTTCCGCCACATCGGCGGCGGCCACCCAGTTACGGATCGATTGCGCCGTCGGCTCGAACTCGCGGCTCAGTTCCTCCGGCGTCCGGCCGCCGCGGACAAGATCGACAAGCTGGCTGCGAAACTCATGCGGATACGGTGCTCGTTTTCGGGACATCGTGGGCTCCTCCTTCCCAAAGGATCGGATGTCCACGAAATCGGGGCAAGCTCACAGATTGTTCTGCAAAAGGGGTTTCGTAGCTGGGGCACAAGTCCGGGCCGATGGGGTGGATGAGCTGCCTCCGGCTGGTCCGGGCTCTCGCGATCGAAATCCATGAGGACTGGCTGGATGCCAACCGCTAGCTCAACATGATCCATCTCAAGGAGAGCAAAAGCGAACGCATCCAGAAAGCCGCCTGACGGCGGCTCGGTTGTCCCGGTGGGCCCACAGGCCCCTCCCACGCGGCTTCGCTCCGCGTAACGCAAAGCGCTACACGAAGCCGCGCGGGGCCCTCCCGTGGACTACCGGGACAACCTCCGTCGAAGCAAGGGGGGGGGTCAATTTTGCACGCCGATAGGGGGTCAGAATTAAATGCTGATTGACACGTCTGGACCAAAAGATGCTTCAAAAATCGCATCCGATGTGAATGTCTCGGCAATGCCAGTGAGGTCGTGATGATTCCATGCCGTCGAGAAGTTACGCAGAAAGACGTGACTATCGAAACTTTTCATATCGGCACGTAGCTCCGTTCTGCCTGTTTCGCAATTCTCATTCTAGATAGCAGCCACCGCTTCGATTTCGATCAACAGCTCGTCGCTGTAAAGGCGAGAGACTTCGACAAGTGTCACAGCCGGTTGTGACTGTGGAGATACCGATGATAGGAACTTATCACGCGCCTGCCGATAGGTAAGCAAATCCTGGATATCGCGCAGGAAGACAGTCATCTTGACGAGATTGGCGATGGAACACTCAGCGGCTTCAAGTGCGATTTTCAGATTGAGAAACACTTGCTTCACTTGAGCAGCAAAGTCTCCAACACCAATAATATTACCTACATCATCATATGCAGCTTGGCCTGCAATAAAAACCAACCGCGAACTGTTTACAACAATAACATTTGAGTAGCCGGGCGGTGGACCGAGCTTTGGAGTGTCAATGACCGATATAACGACGCTGTTGCACTCATCCATTTCGTTCACTCCATAGCTTGGTATGACACTTGCCGTCATGGCCGGTACGTATGGAGAGTGCCTTGGAACGTCTTGACATGTCATTGCGAAATATGCCACAATATCCTTCAATCTCGCAATGATCAACCTCAAAACTAAAGGATATTGATATATTATGCCACAACAAGATCTAGACCCTATCGACGGACGCATCATTTTTGAACTCCAAGCGAATGGTCGATTGACCAATGTCGAGCTTGCGGATCGTATCGGCCTGTCGCCCTCTCCCTGCCTCAGACGTGTGAAGCGATTAGAGGAAACCGGCTACATCGAAGGCTACCGCGCGGCGTTACAGCGCGAGCAGGTCGGGTTAGGGTTTTCCGTCTTTATTGGTGTGAAAATTGAGGGACACGCCAATGACAAAGCCCTGGAATTTCAAGATACAATCATCGCAATGCCAGAAATCATATCGTGTCACTTGGTGTCTGGCGAAGCGGATTACTTCTTAGAGGTGGTAGTGCCTGATCTTGAACACTACAAAAGATTCCTTGTCGACAAGCTTCTAGAGCTCGCAATCGTGCGGGAGGTACGCAGTAACATTGCGATTGAGACTCTCAAAGCAGGTGCGCCGCTGCCGCTCGATCACTTGACGTGAACCGGGGATAGCTAAGCCGACTCCGACGAGGCCCTAATCTGATTTCACGATCGCTCGATTATATGAGTCGCATCCACATGAGAAGAGCGAGGCCGAGGCTCTTCGGTGCGCTGTCGCTCGTCGTCGCCGAGTACGAGCTCGCGCATAGGCGACGAGACAAGCGTTTGCACATTACCGTCGGCGAGAGTTTTATCCGGACGGATCGGTAGGGTGCATCGAGAAACCGCCCCGTCCTCGCTCGGAGGACGGAGCGGTTCCCCAACATGCTGGCGTAATTATCCCCCGTTCGACATCCGGTTCACCGCGCTGACGATGGCGCGGATGGAGGCGGTTACCGTGTTCGGGTGGATGCCGACGCCGTGCGCCTCGCGGCCGTCTTCGCCGGCCATCTTGATGTAGCAGATGGCCTCCACGTCGGAGCCGGAGCCGAGTGCGGCCTGGTGATAGTCCAGGAAGCGGGCCTCGATGCCGCACTCGCGCTTCAGCGAGTCGACGAAGGCGTCGATCGGGCCGTTGCCGGAGCCCGTGATATCCCGCGCCGCGTCGCCCTGGCGGATCGAGGACGTGCAGTTGATCACCTCGGTGCGGTGCGGGTCCGTGTTCAGCCGGTAGTCGACCAGCTCGTAGGGCGCCTTGGCGTCCAGATAGGTCGCCCGGAAGGTCGACCAGATCTGGTCGGCGGTGATCTCCTTGCCGCTCTCGTCGGTGATCTGCTGGACCACCTTGGAAAACTCCACCTGCAGCTCGCGCGGCAGGTCGATGCCGAAATCGGTCTGCAGGATGTAGGCGACGCCGCCCTTGCCGGACTGGCTGTTGACGCGGATGATCGCCTCATAGTCGCGGCCGACGTCGTGCGGGTCGATCGGCAGGTAAGGCACCTCCCAGACCTCGCTGTTGGACTTCTCCATCGCGGTCATGCCCTTCTTGATCGCGTCCTGGTGCGAGCCGGAGAAGGCGGTGTAGACCAACTCGCCCGCATAGGGATGGCGATCGGGCACCGGCAGCTGGTTGCAGTATTCCGCGACCTCGATGGATTCGTTGATCCGGGTGAAGTCCAGGTTGGGGTCGAGGCCCTGGCTGAACATGTTCAGCGCCAGGGTGACGACGTCGACGTTGCCGGTCCGCTCGCCGTTGCCGAACAGCGTGCCCTCGATCCGGTCGGCGCCGGCCAGCACGCCCAGCTCCGTCGCCGCCACCGCCGTGCCCCGGTCGTTATGCGGATGCAGGCTGAGGATGATCTTCTCGCGTTCCTTGAAGTGGGTGTGCATCCACTCGATCTGGTCGGCGTAATAGTTGGGCGAGGCCATCTCCACCGTCGCCGGCAGGTTGAAGATCATCGGCTCCTCGGCCGTCGGCTGCCAGACGTCCTGTACCGCGTGGCAGACGTCGATCGCGTAGTCGAGCTCGGTGCCGGTGAAGCTCTCGGGCGAATATTCGAAGCGCACCCGGGTGCCGCCGGCCTCCAGCCGCGGGGCCAGCTCCTTGCACAGCACGGCGCCGTCGACGGCGATCTGCTTCACGCCTTGCTGGTCGGAATCGAAGACCACCCGGCGCTGCAGCGTCGACGTCGAGTTATAGAGATGGATGATCACGTTCTTCGCGCCCTCCACCGCCTGGTAGGTGCGGCGGATCAGCTCCTCGCGCGCTTGCGTGAGGACCTGGATATGGACGTCGTCGGGGACCATACCGCTCTCGATGATGTGGCGGGCGAAGTCGAAATCGGTGTCGGAGGCGGCGGGGAAGCCGACCTCGATCTCCTTGAAGCCGAGTTCGATCAGATGCTCGAAGAACTTGATCTTCTTGTGGCGGCCCATCGGCTCGACCAGGGCCTGGTTGCCGTCGCGCAGGTCGACGCTGCACCACACGGGGGCCTTGTCGAGCACTCTCGTCGGCCACTGCCGGTTCGGCAGGTCGATCGAGGGAAAGGCGCGATATTTATGAACGGGCATCTTGGCCATGACGGCTAACTCCTGGTTCCGGCGGGCGGGCAGGCGGAGCGGGGCGCCGGCATGGCGCCACATCGTCGCTTCGCGGGTCCCGGATATCGGGGGGTCATCTGCTCGCCCTTTGGCTAACGCGGGTCGAACCGGTCGTTCGTGTTCTGGGGAATGTGAAAGTTTTGACCGGTTGCCCTCAGGGACGCCGCGCGGAACGCGGCGTGACACGACAATAGCTCCCCGGCCCTCCTCAGAGAGCCGGGCTGGTAAGTCGGAGGCCGAGCCTCGAGCGTGTCGCCTGGGCGTTCATGGCCGGGAACATAGGGTCTGGCCGTCGAAAGGTCAAACGTCGCCGGGCGCCGGCTCGGGCAGGCGGCAGAGATAGAGGTTGATGTCGCCGCCGCCCGCCGGCGCGTGCGTCACGACATAGGGCACGCCCTCCGCCCCCAGATGCAGAACGCTGCGTTCCGCCGCCTCGCCCGCCGCGATTCCTGCCCAGAGCTCGGCCCCGAGCAGGTCGGCCGCATGGTCGATGCGGTGCGCCGCCAGGAAGACGCGGGTGCGGCTTCCGGCCTGCACCAGGATGCCGTCGGCACCGACCCGCAGCATCGGATCGGGGCTGTTCTCCGGCAGGCTGAACAGCACCTCGAGATGCCGGTTCTTCCAGCGCGCGGTGACGGCCGAATAGAGCCCGACGCAGAACGGGAAGGCAAAGCCGAGAAAGACCGAGAACACGGTGATCTCCGGGCGGATCTCGAATTCGATCAGGAAATCCGTCGGTGGGTTGAAGCTGCCGCGAAACCAGGGCAGCAGAAACTGGCCGTAGAGATTGATGATCGTGCCGACCACCAACGCCACGACATAGGTCGAACGGTCGCGCAGCTTGTCGGCGATGAAGCGGGCAACGCTCTGGGATTTCATCTGGGCCGCCCGTCGCTTATCCGGACCCGGCGGCATGCCACCCGGCATGCGTCTCCGCGTGCTTCTCGAAGCGGCCCAACAGGCGTTTCAGCAGGAGGACCCGGGCATGCACGTCGGCCGTCG
This sequence comes from uncultured Alphaproteobacteria bacterium, assembly GCA_951812805.1. GTDB lineage: Bacteria > Pseudomonadota > Alphaproteobacteria > JASLMY01. The sequence continues at coordinate 501,795 of CATOSZ010000009.1, forward strand.
TCTTCGTCGTCCGCGGGCGGATCTTGAAGCGCTTGGCGATGCCCGCCTTGGCCGCGAAATAGCGCACCTCGGAGAACACCAGGGCGGCCATGTCGAAGGCGTCGCTCGCCTCCACCCCGTGCGAGAAATCCGGCTTGAAGACGATCATCTCGAGGCCCGACTTACGCGCGATGCGCCGCGCGATGGCGAAACAGCGGGTGAGCTCGCGCAGCACGTCGGCCTGGCTCTTGGCCGCCACCGGCGCCACCGGCCGGGGCGCCTGCGTCCGCCAGCCCGGCGTTAGCCGGTCCAGGGTTTCGCCGAGATAATCCTCCGCCAGCATCACCATGGCGAAGACGTCGCCGGGTGCAAAGGGATGGCGGAGCAGCAGGTTGATCTGCCGGTTGGCCTGCGCGATCGCCCGGAAGACGTCGCTCGGCGTCTTCGTCGCGTCGCGCGGCGGTGGGGCGACGTCGAAGTCGAGGTCGAGCACGCGGCGCACGCAGCTCAACCGGCCACGGGTATTCTGGGTGAGCTTCCAGACATCGCGCGGGCTGACGGATCGCGGCGGGGCGATTTCGATGCGGATCGCATAATGCGCGCCGCCGCGGCGATGCTCGTTGCAAAGCCGGTCGGCCTTCACCCACAGCGTGATCGCCTGAAAGAAGACCTCGCGCGGGGCGGCGTCGCGCACCGTGATCGCGGGCCGCGTATCGCGCGCCTTGCCGCTCGCCCGGCGCAGATGCTCGAGCTCGCCCTGAATGACCATGACGCTCTGATAAACGTCCGGCGGGGCGATCTCGCCAGCCCGTGCGGGCACCGCCTGCAGCGCCAACACCGCCGCCTGCACGCCCAGGCAGGCCAAAACGATCCACGCTCGAAATCGGGTAATGCGTCCCTCCTCCCCGGCGTCAAGGATTCGCCAGCGGGCAGTATATGATAGGGCCGGGCTCGTGCCACGCGAGAACAAGGCCGGGGAGAGATCCATGCTGCGTTTCGATCATCCGCGCGACGACCGGGCGACCCGCCGGGGGCGGACCATCGTCATCGACTACGGCCCCGACGCCAAGGGCTGGACCGGCCGGCGCGGCCTGGCCGATCTGCTGGAGGCGGCGGGGCGCCATATCGACATCGCCAAGATCTGGGCGCTGAACGCGGTTTTGATGCCGGACGACTATCTCCGCGACGTGGTCCAGCTTTACGACGAGGCGGGGATCGAGACCTTCGCCGGCGGCCTGCTATTCGAATATGCCTGGCTGGAGAACGACATCGACGGCCTGATCGCCCGCCTGCGCCATCTCGGCATCGGCGGGATCGAGGTTTCGGAGAACTACGTGCCGCTCACCGATGACGAACGGCTGGCGGCGATCGAGCGGCTGCGCGCAGCCGGCCTGGAGGTGGTCTTCGAGTTCGGCCGCAAGCATCCCGACACGCCGCTCGAACTCGACGAGTTGGACCGCGTCGTCGCCGCCGCGCGCGGGGCCGGCGCGGGGCATATCATCCTCGAGCAGGGCGAACTCGACATGCTGGAACAGGCGGCACCCGAAGCCCTCGACGCGCTGCGCGACCGAGACTGGTTCGACGTCGCCTTCATCGAGATCGACGAGGCGCGGTTCCCCGGCCAGGCGGTCGAGCTGATCGAACGCTTCGGCCCGGAGGTCAACCTCGCCAACGTCCCCGCGGGCCACGCCATCCGCCTGGAAGGCTTTCGCCGCGGCCTCGGCCGGGCGATGGACTATCCCTATTTCCGCGAACGGTTGGCGCAGCGGCGGCGCGAGTAGTCCGGCGCCGAAGACGCCTTGGACGGATCGGGGTCGCAAGCCCCCGCCGTCCAGACCCCCTCGAGCCGACCTGACGCGGCCGACATCGAAGATCCGTCGGTTCCCGCCATTGATTTCATGATGGCCATGGTGCCTTGGTTCTCGCGGTCGTCAAGGATCCCCGACCAGCTTCGCTGGCGCGCCTTCGGCGCGTCCTTGACGACCGCGAGAACCAAGGCAACGCTCCGCCATGAGATCGACGGCATCTCGTGACCAACGGTCCCATGTCCCGACAACGCAAGAATTGCGAACATAAGCTGATCGTGAAAGCATTCCGGGTGAGAGAATCGCGCGGTACGGAAGGGCGGCATGGCGGAACCGTTTTCGCTCGGGTCGACGATCGCCAGCGGCTTTGTCGGCTGGCTGGTCGGCCGGACGATGGAGGGCAGCCTCGGCGCCCTCGCCCGCCGTCTGCGCGAGACGGGGCGACGCCGCGCCTTCGCCGACGCGCTGGCCGAGGCGCTGGCCGATTTCGAGGCGCGCCATCCCCGGCTGGTCCGTGACTTCTTCGATGCCCCCTTCCTCGCCCGGGCCGACGTCGGCGCGGAACTCGCCAAGTTGTTTTCCGCCACCCGGACGCCCGATGCCGCCGTCATCGCGCGGGCCTACCGGGAACAGTTCGCGAGCGGCCGGCCGCGGGTCCGGCGCGACAGCGTGCAACGCTTCCTCGACCGGCTGGATGCGGCCTTGCGCGAGCAGTGGCTGTTCTGGGACCACTACGCCCGGCGCGACCAGGGGCGCATGGCGGCCGCGATGGCGCGGCTGGTCGACGCGGCGACGCGCGGGCCGCCCGGCTACCGCGCCCTGGTGCAGGGCTTTCTCGAACATTATCTCGGCACGCCCGGCCGTCCGGTGGCCTTCGGCGGGCGGGCGGCGGCGATGCTCGACCTCAACGCCTGGTACGCGGCGGGCGAGGCACGGCACGACCGCCTGCTGCTTACCGCACCGGCGGGGCGCGGCAAGACGGCGTTTCTCGCCCGCTGGGTCGCCCAGCTGCCCGATGGGCACGGCCTGGTCTTCTTTCCGCTGCGCGCCGACATGGGCACCGCCAAGCCGGAGATCCTGTTCCCCGCGCTCGCCGGCGAGATCGGCGCCCACATGAACTGGGCGCGGGAAACTCCCGCCGCACAGGACCCGCCGGAAGCCTACCGCGACCATATCGCCCGGCTCTGGCGCGAGTACGACATGGCCGCGCACGGCCCGTTGACCCTGGTGCTCGACGGCCTGGACGAGATGCCGGCGCGGGAGCGCGATCCCGTCTTCGCGCTCTTCCCGCGCGAGCCGGTCCCGGGCCTGCGCTTCGTCGTCTCGGCCCGGCTGGAAAGCGGCCACGACACGGCCGAGGCCTGGGCGGAGGCGCTTCACTGGCGCGGCCACGCCGACCACCTCGACCTCCCGCCGCTGGACCGCGACGGCATCCTAGACGTGCTGGCGAGCCTGCACGCCCCCGCCGCCGCGGATCCCGACGTCGCCCAGATCGCCGACCGCCTGGTCCCCCTGACCGAGGGCGACCCCCTGCTGGTCGGCCTCTACGTGCACGAGATCTGGGAGGCCTCGCCCCGCTATACCCGCTTCACCCTCGCGAACCTGGCGGAGGTCCGGCCTGGCCTCGCCGGCTATTTCGACAAGTGGGTGGCGCGGCAGGCGGCCAAGTGGGAACGCGACAGCCGCTTCGAGGACACGGTGCTGACCCGCCCGCTGCTCACCGCCCTCGCCCTGCTCGGCCAGGCCCGCGGGCCGCTGAATGAGCGCGAGCTGAAGGCCCTGTTGCGCCATGCCGGCCTCGACGACGTCGGGGTGACGGTGCACCGCCTGCTGCGCCCCTTCGATTCCTTCCTGCGCGGCGACGGGCGGCGGCGCGGCTATGTCTTCAACCACCCGCGCCTGGCTGACTTCTTCGGCGGCCGGACCCGGTTGAACGAGGACTACTGGTGCGAACTGGACGGGGAGATCATCGACGTCGCAAGCGAGGCCTATCTTAAGTGGGGCGCGGAATTCCTGGCCGCGCCGCGCCTGCCGACGCGCGACATCGAGCAGGGCCGCTTCGGCGACTACCTGGCAGACCACTATGTGACGCACCTGCTGGAAGCCGACCCCGAACTCGCCGCGCTCCGGGCCCTGACGGCGGCCAAGTGGAAGGACTTTCGCTATCTGCGCGACGGCCACTATGCCGTCTACGTCGCCGACCTCGACCGGGTGCGAAGCACCGTCGCGAGCCGCCTGGACGTTCCCTTCACGCCGACGGCGGAGAACGTCACCAATTTCGGCCTGCTGATCCGCCTCGCCCTGATCCTGTCGTCGATCCGCACCCTCGGGGACAACATGCCGCCCGAATTATTGGGAGAGTTAATCAAGCTTCCCCCGGAGCAGAGGATCCTCTCCGAGCATCAGATCCTCACGCAGATTGGGTTGTATTCCAATGACAGGCAGCGTGCCGAAGCTCTGGATGCCGTGTTTCCCCATCTCTCTGAACAAGGTCGATCAGAGGCCCTGACCATCGCAGACTCGATGACAGAGCATTTTGCCAAGGCCCAGGCCCTCACCGCTCTTGCCCCCCTGCTCGACGGATCGGAGAGGGCGAGCGCCGTGCAACGGGCATGGGACGCCGCAAGCGCAATCGCTGACGACCACCCCAAGGTCCACGCCCTCACCGCTCTTGCCCCCCTGCTCGATGGAACGGAGAGGGCGAGCGCCGTGCAACAGGCGCGAGACGCCGCAAGCGAAATCGCTGACGACTATTTGAAGGCCCACGCCCTCACCGCTCTTGCCCCCCTGCTCGACGGATCGGAGAGGGCGAGCGCCGTGCAACAGGCGCGGAACGCCGCAAGCGCAAGCGCTGACGACGAATTCAAGGCCCACGCCCTCACCGCTCTTGCCCCCCTGCTCGACGGAACGGAGAGGGCAAGCGCCGTGCAACAGGCAGGGGACGCCGCAAGCGCAATCGCTGACGACTCTTCCAAGGCCCACGCCCTCACCGCTCTTGCCCCCCTGCTCGACGGAACGGAGACGGCTAGCGCCGTGCAACAGGCATGGGACGCCGCAAGCGCAATCGCTAATGACTATTTCAAGGCCAACGCCCTCACTGCTCTTGCCGGACTGTTGCCTGTTCGAGACCTGCCCAATGTGATCGGACGAGCGAACGATCTCCCTCGGGACAGATCGCGCGGCGTGATCGCCAGCCTCCTTCCCACACTCCCCGAAGATGTCCGCCCGATCGCCGCCGTCGTCTTCCTCGAAGCCGATCGCGATGCCTGCGAATGGTGGCCGTAGGCGCCCGCCGCTACGCCGCGAAGGCTTCCGAAGGGGCACCGTCGCCAGGTCCGCGTGACGCCGGGTGCTTTCGATCGGCCCGGGCAAGCTGTGGGGAATTTTGGTTCGGATGAAACCGATCGTCGCCATCGCTTCCGCCGGGCAGAGGCAGCTCAGGATGGCGCAAGGGTCAGCTGGCCGCCGCGCTCAGACCGCCGGCCCGCGCGATGGCGAACAGGCCCGTAGCGGCGATGTCGTCGGCGGCCAGGCGCACGGCGGCGCCGCGGCGGCGAAGCGCCGTCTCGTAGCGGGCGGCGAGCGCCGGCGTGCCGACGATGGTGACCGTGCGTGTCGCGGCCATGGCGAGGCCGTCGGCGACCTCCGTTCCGATCAGCAGGCCGGAGAGGTAGTCGGCGGTTTGCGCCTCCGTCAGTTCGTCGAACAGGGCCAGCGACCGGGTGCCGAAAACCCGGTGCAGCAGGCCGCCGGCGCGGTCCTCGCGCCAGGCGTCGTCGAGGCCGCGGGCGAAGGCGTCCCCGTCCGTTGCGCCCTCGGTCATCATGCGGCCGAGGATCGAATGATCGCGCAGCACCGCGAAGATCTCCCCGGTCATGAAGCTGGCGAAGCCCCGCACGCGGCCCGCCTCGGCCCGGGCCCATTTGGAATGGGTGCCGGGCAGCAGGAAGAGGGCTTCCGTGTCATCGCCCTCCCCGGCGGGAAGCGCGCCGACGATCTGCACCTCCTCCCCCCGCATCACGTCCGGCACGCCGCCGGCCGCCCGCACGGTCAGGCCGGGGACGAAGTGGATCGTGCGCCCGCCCGCCTCGTGCCGGGTGAGCGCGCGGGCCAGCTCGCCGGCGCCGGCCGGGCATTCGAGATAGGGCGTCTCGACCCAGCCCTGGCGGCTGGTGATCATGCCCGCCGCGACGACCGGCGCCGCCGGCCAGCCGTCGAGCGTATCGTCCAGCGCCGCGGCGAAGTCGCCCCCGGCCAAGGCCAGCACGCCGGCCTCGGCCTCGCGCCGTTCGACGATGGCGCCCGCCCCATCCATCAGGTAGGCGCGAAAACGCGTCAGCCCCCAGTCGAGCGCGATCAGCACCGTCAGATCTTCCCCTCAGCACTCGGGAAATCGTTGATGCCGAGACCGGGGCGGAAGTCGGCGGTCGCCTCGGCCTTGGCCGGCTCCAGCGGCGTGCCGGTCGCGTCGGCGACCCGGTCGATGGCGTTGAACTGGGCGATCACCGCCGCCGCATCGACCATCGCCGCCGGCCCCAACGCTTGGATCACGGCGCGCCGCGCCGACTGGATGTCCCCGGCCACGCCGGCCACGACGGCTTCCGCGAAGGCGACGAGGGCGGCGCCGGCGATGACGCCGCCATCGCCCCGCCCGCCGTTCACGGCACCGAGGTCGTAGTCGTCACCGGTCTGCTGGCCACTCTCACGGAGCATCGCCACATGGCTGGTGGTTCAGTAGACGCACTGGTTGAGGGCGGAGACCCGGCCCGCCAGCAGTTCGATCTGCGCCCGATCGATGGCGCGCTCCAGCGGCGCGCCGTGGCGGATTTTCGGCACGTCGAGATAATGCGCCTCGCCCAGGTCGAAGAAGCCGATGACCTCCGCCGGCACCAGGCTGAGCGCGCGGTGGATGTTGGCGCCGCGCCCGCCCGCATAGAGGTCCGGGTCGGCCGCCGTCACGTCGTCGGGGGCGAGCGTCGGTACCCAGTGGTGCGCGACCCGGGCGCCCGCCGGGCGATGTTCGCTCGGCCGGCCGGCGACGGGCTTCGGCAGGTCCGGCGCGGGGCGGCCGAGCGCCAGATGGAAGCTGTCGACCATGACCACGGTTACGACGACGCCGGCGAGTTCGACGTAACGCTCGACCGACATACCGTCGGCCAGGACCGAATCGTGCCAGTCACGGGTCAACCGGCCGGGATCGGTGCGGATGGCGTGGACCGCCTCCACCGCCGGGGCCGACAGCGCGCCCAGATGTTCGTGTTCGCCGGCGACCGCGCGGGGCGAGAGCGCCTCCCGCCGCGCAGCGCAGAGCGCGCAGTCGGCCGCGTGCCGCGCCTCTGCCGCGATCGCGACCCGTTCGGCACCGCTCCACCAGGTGCCGGGGCCGGCGATCCTGGCCCAGGCGCGGTGCTGGCTGGCGGTGATGTCGTCGCGTACCGGATAATTGTCCATCGCTTTTCATCCCCCTGACGCTGCCTCCGTGGAGCTTAACAACAGGCTCGTGTTGATGTCTCGCCCCGCACGGCTAAACTCTCCCCGACACAGCAACGAGTTTCGGGAGGGGGCGCCATGACGGCCACCATCACACCGGCGGACGTCAAGTCCCGCCTCGCCGCCGGCGGAGAGCTGGCGATCCTCGACGTGCGCGAGGAGGGCGCCCATTCCCAGGGCCATCCCTTCTACGCGGCGCCCGTGCCGTTGAGCCGTTTCGAGGTCATGGTCATGGACATGGTGCCGCGCAAGGCAACGCCGATCGTCCTGGTCGACGACGCGACGGGGTTGAGCGAACGGGCCGCCCGCCTGCTCGACGATTTCGGCTACACCGACGTCGCCATCCTGGACGGCGGCGCGCCCGGCTGGGCGGCGGCGGGCTTCGAGCTGTTCAGCGGCGTGCACGTCCCCTCGAAGGCCTTCGGCGAGTATGTCGAGCATGAATACGGCACGCCGCACATCAGCGCCGACGCCCTGAAGGGCATGATGGACGGGGCCGAGAACTTCGTCGTCCTCGACAGCCGGCCGCTCGACGAATACCAGGTGATGAACATCCCGGGCGGCATCGACGTGCCGGGGGCGGAGCTGGCCTACCGGGTGCGCGACCTGGCGCCGGATCCCGCGACCACGGTGGTGGTGAACTGCGCCGGGCGGACCCGCTCGATCATCGGCGCGCAGTCGCTGATCAACGCCGGCATCCCCAACCCGGTGCTGGCGTTGGAGAACGGCACGATGGGCTGGCATCTCGCCGGCTACGCGCTGGAGCACGGCCAGGACCGGCTGTTCGGCCGGCCGGGCGCCGACAGTGCCGCGGGCCGCGAGGAGACGATCGAGACCGTCACCAAGCGCTTCGGCGTGCAAACCATCGATCATGGGGAACTGGCAACGTGGCGGGCGGAGGCGGAGACGCGGTCCCTCTATGTCCTCGACGTCCGCACCAGCGCGGAATACGAGGCGGGGCATCTGCCGGGTTCCGGCCATGCGCCGGGCGGCCAGCTGGTGCAGGAGACGGAGACCTGGGCCGCCACGCTGGGCAGCCGCATCGTCCTGGTCGACGACGGGCTGGTCCGCGCCTACATGACGGCGAGCTGGCTGGTCCAGCTCGGCTGGGGCGAGGTGCGGGTGCTGGCGGCACCGTTCGAGGGCCAGACGCTGGAGAGCGGGCCCTGGCCGCGCCGCATGCCGTCCATCGCGCTCGCCGCCGGGGAGACGGTGACGCCGGCGGCACTGGCGGACCTGCTGGCGGCGGACGACGGCGCCGTCGTCGTCGACCTGGCGACCAGCCCCGAGTATGAAGCGGGCCATGTGCCGGGCGCCCATTGGGCGGTGCGCGCGCGCTTTCCCAAGTCCTTTCCGACGCTGCCGGGCACCGGGCCGATCGTGCTGACCTCGCCCGACGGCATCGTCGCCACCCTGGCCGCACCCGAGGCCTCCGAACTGACCTCCCGGCCGATCCTGGTGCTCGACGGCGGCACGGCGGCCTGGCGGGCGGCGGGGCAGGCGCTCGAAGAGGGGCTGACCAACCTCGCCGACGAGCGCGACGATACCTGGCTGAAGCCCTATCAGATGGGCGGCAACCCGGAGGATCGGATGCGCGCCTATCTCGCCTGGGAGCTGAACCTGGTCGCGCAAATCGGCCGCGACGGCGACCATCGCTTCCAGCGCTTCCCGGCGGCCTGAGGAGGAACGCGGCCATGAAACCCCTGCCCGAAGGCCAACATATCGCCGTCGTCGGCGCCGGCCTGGTCGGCCTGGCGAGCGCCCTCTACCTGCAACGAAGCGGCTACCGGGTCACCATGTTCGACCGCGGCGGGCCCGGCGAGGGCGCCTCCTACGGTAACGGCGGGGTCGTCGCGCTCGGCTCGATCCTGCCGGTGGGCATGCCGGGGATTACCGCCAAGGTGCCGGGCATGCTGATGGACCCGCTCGGCCCGCTGACGATCCGCTGGGGCTATGCGGCGCAGATCGCGCCCTGGCTGATGCGCATGATGCGCCATACCGGCCGCGAGGAGGTCACCCGCATCTCCGGCGCGCTGGCCTCGATCAACCTCGCCGCCCTCGACGATTACCTGCCCCTGCTGGAGGAGGCCGGCGCGAGCGATCTGCTGGCGCGCGCCGGCGCGCTCTATGTCGCGAGCAACGCGGCCGAATGGACCGACATGCAGTTCGGGATCGAGCTGCGCCGTACCCACGGCGTGCCCATCGAAGTGCTGGACCGCAACGAGTTGCGCCAGATGGTGCCGGCGCTGGCCCCGGACATGGGCGGCGCCGTCTTCGTGCCGGACGCGGGACACAGCCTCAACCCACTGGCGATGAGCCAGGCGCTTTTCGCGCTGTTCAGTGATCGGGGCGGCCAGTTCGTCGGGCACGAGGTCGTCGATTTCGACATCGGCGCGGACGGGCCGACCCATGTCGTCACCGACGACGGCCGCCATGCCTGCGACGCGGTGGTGGTCGCGGCCGGCGCCTATTCCCGCCCGCTGGCCCGGCGTCTCGGCGCCAACGTGCCGCTGGATACGGAACGGGGCTATCACGTGATGCTGCCCGATCCGGGCATCGACGTCCGCATCCCGATGCTGTTCGGCGGCCAGGGCTTCGCCGTCACGCCGATGGCCGAGGGCCTGCGTTGCGGCGGCACCGTGGAATTCGCCGGCGTCCACGCGGAGCCGAACTACGCCCGCGCCGACGCCATCCTGACCAAGGCCAAGCGGCTGATGCCCGGCCTGCAGGACACCGATGCCGCCCGCTGGATGGGACGCCGACCCTCGATGCCGGATTCGCTGCCCGTGATCTCCCGCTCGCCGCGCCATGCCAACGTCTGCCTCGCCTTCGGCCATGGCCACCTGGGGCTGACGCAAGCAGCGGTGACGGGACGGATGATCGCCGACCTGATGGCGGGCCGCCAACCGGCGGTCGATCCCACACCGTTCCGCGCCGACCGGTTCTGAGCGGACCAACCGGCCCCCAGTCCCTCCGATCCCCCGTTGCCGCGCTGCCGCAGGGGCGGGGAAAAAATCTGCCCGACACTTCAACCCTCTACCGGTTCGGGCCGCTTTGGGGTATCGTTCACGCGGTGTGAAGCGGGAGGCGGTGATGAAGGATCGGCCGTATCTGAAGAAGAACATCGGCGAGGAAGAAGAGGTCGAGAAGGCCCCGGTGAAACGGGCCAAGACCGGCGTCGGCATCGACGATATCATCAACTATACCGTGCTGATCGCCGGTGTCGCGGCGATCGCCGCGCTGCTCGCCATCCTCGGCAAGCAGAGCATGGTGCTGCTGATCCTGGCGGCCCCGGCGGCCGTGTTCTGCGCCCTGCTGATGTGGGTCGGCTATATCCGCGAATGGCGCCCGATGGCCGCCCGCGTCATCGCCATCGCCGGCGGCCTGTGGGGCCTGCTGGTGGGTGCGCTGATCCTGATGATCCTGAAATTCTTCGACGCGCTGTAGGCGGGACCCTTACGGCGCGCCGCCCGGCCGGCGCAGATCGCGCCCGGTAAACCAGCAGAGACAGGCCAGCAGCAGCCCGATCGCCGCAGCGAGCCCGCGCGCCATCGCACCCAGGGGCGGCTCCGTCGTGCCGTCCGGCGTGAAGAGCACGAGATGGCCACTCACCGCCGTCACCAGACAGGCCAACGCCGCGGCGCCACCGAAGACGATGAACAGCCACTGATTGACCCGCCGCCGGTTCCGCGCCTGGCGGTCGATGGCTTGATCCAACTCCGGCTCCTCTTCCATCGGCACGGCCCGCGGATCCTTCGCCGACCCGTCCCGCGCCGCCCGCGCGAGACGCCGAAGCTGCCACACGGTAAGCCAGAGGGTCAGGGTTCCCACCAGGAACATCAGCAGTTCTCATTATGGCTCTTGTTTCTGTCTCCTGGGTGATACTCGCTTGGGGTTCGGTTTCGGTTCAGAGGCTGGCTCTGGCAGGCGGTGGCTGCCCAGTGATGAGGGTCCGCACGAGGGCCGCCCAGGAGGGGAAGACGATGTAGCTGGTAATGGTGCGTAAGTGTTCGAAGAAGCGCCGACGTGAGCCAAGGGCGCCGCGGGCCTTTTCCCAGACGGCTTCGAGGATCTCGCACACGCCGTGGCAGGCGAAGGCGAAGAGGTTCATGGTGGCGAGCAGGGCCGAGAGGTTCTGTTTGCCATGTCCGAAGTTGTGCTCGAGATTGTAGCCGTTGTTCTTGAGCACGTTGAAGGTCTCGTTCTCGATCTTCCAACGGGCCCGCCCGCAGGCGGCGAGTTCGGCGACGTTGCTCCGGTCGACAGCGATGTCGGTGACGAAGCTGTTGCGGTACGTGACCTTTCCGGCCTTGTTGACGATCTCGATGTTGAGCCAGTTGACCCGGAGCGCGTCCTTACCGTCGCGGATCGGCACGTCGGCGAGCCAACGGTAGCGATGGGTCTGGAAGCCACGGCCTTTCTTGACCCGTTCCTCGTGGATCGGCAGTTCGATGCCGTCGAGCCATTCGTGGAGCGTCGGATGCGAGCCTGGCTTGGCGACGAACAGGAAGTTGCCGCCAACCGCTTGAACGGCCTCGCAAATCGGCTGGCGGGAATAGAGATCGTCGCCGAGATAGATCGGCTTCAGCCGGGCCAGGCCGGGCCCGTGCGCGACCAGCCAGCGCCGCGTCGCCCGGCTTTCGCAGTCCTGCTTCTCCCCGCCATCCTGGGGAACGACGAACTCCGGAGCCAGCGGTATCGCCCGGGCGTGGCCCGGGGCGACAAGCGCTGCCGTGACCATGTTGTGGTGATACTCCACGGCCCCGTCGTTGCGCTTGCGCTGCGAGCAGTTGGGGCAGGAGATCTTCCGCGAGCAGAAATATTCTGTGCCGTCGAGCGCGACCAGGAGATGGCCGTCCAGGCGTCGGAAGGGGCCGAGCCCACCGCCCGCCTCCAGACGTTCCAGCAGGGACGAGAAGAGCGGATAGAGCCTGTCCGGCACCACCGGGTCCAGCATCGCCCGGATCTGGTTGTCCGTCGGGATCCGCGACATGGAGAACAAGCTCTCACAATTCGAGCGCCCGTGCGCCCGCGCCAACGTGCGCTGATGGGACAGGAACGAGGGGCTCTGCATGAAGAACAGCGAGAAGGCCGAAAGCCCGAAGTCGGCCATGTCATAGCGGCTGTTGCTCCCCGTCCGCTTGTCCGGGAAGGACCCGCAGAGCGAGCGCAACTCCAATATCAGGTCTTTGAGCACCTTCATCGCCACTTTGAATCAGAAACCGGGCTCCTTGCATAGGAAAAAATCAACGCAAATCGCCAAAATGAGAATTGCTGCCAGGAACATGGAAATGCCGCCGGAGATCGTATAAGTCCGACCGTAATAGGGTCCAACGCCGGACGGAGATGGATCTATCGTTCTGAATACGCCGAATACTATCAAGAATAGGGAGACAGAACCGCAACCCCAAAATACCACATGCCGGTTCTTCGTAAGATCGTTTTTTTTCGGTCGTTGATCTTGAGACATATCCATTCTTCATTCCGTAAGTTGTAGCATCGGCGCATTTCCGCCCCAACCTGCGAAGATTGAATTACCTTGGACGGCACAGATCGCGCCCCGTAAACCAGCAGAGACAGACCAGCAACAGGCCGACCGCCGCGGCGAAGCCGCGCGCCATCGCACCCAAGGGCGGTTCCGTCGTGCCGTCTGGCGCGAAGAGCACGAGATGGCCGGTCGTCGCCGTCACAAGACAGGCCAGCGCCGCGGCGCCACCGAAGGCGATGAACAGCCACTGATTGACCCGCCGCCGGTTCCGCACCTGACGGTCGATGGCTTCATCCAATTCCCGGTCCTCTTCCGTCGGCACGGCCCGCGGATCCTTCGCCGACCCGTCCCGCGCCGCTCGCGCGAGACGCCGAAGCTGACGTATGGAAAGAAAGAGAGTCAGTACGCCGAGCAAAAACATAAAGACACCGCCGAAGATGGCATGACCCCGACCATAATAGGGCCCGACACCTGTCGGTGATGGATCTATAACACTGTACGCACCGCCAACGATCAGAACCGTTGAAACTATTCCTCCACCCCAAAATACGACATGTCGATTCGTCGTTAGATCCTTCTTCTTCGGTCGTTGATCTTGAGACATATCCATTCTTCATTCCGTAAGTTGTAGCATCGGCGCATTTCCGCTCCAACCCGCGAAGATGGGATTACCTTGGACGGCGCAGATTGCGCCCCGAAAACCAGCAGAGACAGACCAGCAGCAAGCCTATCGCCGCGGCGAGCCCGCGCGCCATCGCACCCAAGGGCGGTTCCGTCGCGCCGTCGGGCGTGAAGAGCACGAGATGGCCGCTCACCGCCGTCACCAGACAGGCCAGCGCCGCGGCGCCACCGAAGATGATGAACAGCCACTGATTGACCCGGCGCCGGTTCCGCACCTGACGGTCGATGACTTGATCCAACTCCGGGTCGTCTTCCGTCGGCACGGCCCGTGGATCCTTCGCCGACCCGTCCCGCGCCGCCCGTGCGAGACGCCGAAGCTGCCATACGGTGAGCCAGAGAGTCAGGGCGCCACCGCAGATGGCTACGATACCCGAAAGAATCGCATGGCCTTCACCATAATACGCGCCTCCCCTGGCAGGTGAGGGATCAATGACCCTATTCGCGCCGGCAAGAATCAAAACTAGCAGCCTGTCGGACTCGGGCATGCAAGGATTGGTAAGATTGGCTTGGCGGGCGTCGATGTCATGGATTTACCCCCATGAAGTTGCGAACGCGGGTTGGCCCGCCCGTTCAGGCGTGGCTGAGGACGAACATCCGCTTGATGTTCCAGGAGAGCGTGGCCAAGGTCCATTCCCCCTTCGCCTTGTCGAGGCCGCGCAGGCTGAACTGACGCAAGCCCATCACCGATTTGATGATGCCGAACACCGGCTCCGGCGTCTGCTTGCGAAGCGCGTAGAGCGCCCGGCCCTCGGGTGTGGCCAGGCGATGGCACATCGCCTCGAGCGGCGTCGGATCCTCGGGCGCTGGCGGCGCCTCGGCGAAGCGGTCCCGCCAGGAAAGATGGTGGTGCTCCCGGCCGAGCGCGATCAGCGGCGCGATCTCCGCTTCCCCGCAGGCCTCGACGTTGGCCTGGCTGAAGTAGCCGCTGTCCGCCAACAGGGTCTCGACCTCGCCAAGCCCGTCCGGCAGGCCGGCGAGTGCTTCGAGCGTCGGTTCGATCTGCTGCTTGTCGTTCGCCGCCTGCACCACGTCGGCGCTGACCACCAGCAGGCTGCCGGCGGCCACCGCAGCCTGGGCGTTGTAGCACTGCTCGAAGCCGCCGCCGGCCACCGGCATGATGCGCGAGTCCGGGTCCGTCAGGTTGACCTGGTCCTTCGCCCGTGGCCCCGGCTCCGGCGGCTTCGGTGGCCGCCCGCCCGGCTTGCGGCCGGTCCGCGTTTCCTTCGCCTCGCGGGCTGCCAGCTTCTCTTCGTACTCCGCCTGCTCCCGCGCATGACGCTCGGCCGCCCGCGCCTCGATCTCCGCCTTCGCCGCGGCGATCGCCGCCAGCCGGTCCTCGCGCCGTGCCAGCTCCTCCGGCACGCTCATGCCGTCGGGAACCTCGGACCGGTCCGCCGCTTCCGCCAACGCCATCAACTCCGCCACCTCGGCCCGCAGCCGGGCTTCGATCTCGCCCGCACGCTGCCACGACAGGGCGCTGTGCCGGCTCGCGTCGGCATGGATCTTCGTCCCGTCCAGCGCCACCGTGCCCAGTTGCAGCATGCCGGCCTGCCGCGCCAGCAGCAGAACCTGCACGAACAGCCCCTCGATCAGCGGCAGGAAGCGACGGCGGAACGTGGCGATCGTGTCGTGGTCGGGGTGGTCGTTTGCCGCGATGAAGCGGAAGGCCACCGAATCATAGCTCGCCCGCTCCAGCTTCCGGCTGGAATGCACCCCCGTCGCGTAGCCGTAGATCAGCAGGCCCAGCAGGACGCTCGGGTGATGCGCCGCCGAGCCCGAACCACGATAGGCCTTCACGAACGCAGAGAGATCCAGCTGCTCCAGCACATCGACCACGAAGCGCGCCAGATGACGATCAGGCAGCCATTCGTCCACCGAAGGCGGCAGAAGATAGCTGGTCTCCCGGTCAACCTGTCGAAAGTTGCTCATCACAAAATCACCGCGCAGGAGAGAATCAGACCGTGACAGTGAATCTCATCTCGAAACTCGGCTCAAGTCCGACAGGCTGCTAGTGAGATGATCCCGCCAGCCCAGAACACAACGTGTCGGTTCGTCGTTGGGTCATTCTTCTTCCGGCGCGGCTTCTGATGGTTTTCCATACTCTATTCCGTGAGTACAAGCATCGGTGTATCGCCACCCCAACCCAAAAGAGCAGCTTCACTTTGAGCGACGCCAGCAGCCTCCTAAGTTTCGGGGGGCACAACGGTGAATGTAAAGTGCCTCTCGACATTCGCAACCAGATCGCCACCGACGTTCGTCACGTCTTCCAGGAACACGATGCCGTAAGTTCCGATCTGATCCGGAGCGGGAATGCCGCGCAGGGTCGCATCGTGCATGCCGACCTCGAGTTCCAGGTCGAAGAGGACGAAACGCTCCGGCACCGACATGGTGCGCACCAGCTCCCCGTCGATGTACAGAGCGTAAGTGTCGACGATGAGTGTGCCACTGTCGCCCAAGATGATCCGGACCGGCACGGTATCGATCTTGAATTCCTCACCGTTGCTCTGGCCGCCGTCGACTTCGACCATGACGTCCCCGTCTCGATGCCCATAGGCGGCCAGTGCGGCCCTGATGGCCCTGATGTTCTTCGACGCGCTGTAGGCGGGACCCTTACAGCGCGCCGCCCGGCCGGCGCAGATCACGCCACGTAAACCAGCAGGGACAGACCAGCAGCAGCCCGATCGCCGCGGCGAGCCCACGCATCGCCGCGCCCAGAGGCGATTCCGTCGTGCCGTCGGGCGTGAAAAGCAAGAGATGGCCGGTCGCCGCCGTCACCAGGCAGGCCAGCGCCGCGACGCCACCGAAGGCGATGAACAGCCACTGATTGACCCGGCGCCGGTTCCACGCCTGTCGGTCGATGGCTTGATCCAACTCCCGGTCCTCTTCCATCGGTACGGCCCGCGGATCCTTCGCCGACCCGTCCCGCGCCGCCCGCGCAAGACGCCGAAGCTGCCACACGGTAAGCCAGAGGGTCAGGGCGCCACCGCAGATGGCTACGATGGCCGAAAATATCGTATAGCCCTCGCCGTGGTAAGATCCTACGGTTGGTGGAGAAGGATCTGCCAGCCTATGTGTGCCAGCAAGAATGAGGACTAAAGAAACAATTCCCCCACCCCAAAACACAACGTGTCGATTCGTCGTCAGATCCTTCTTTTTCCGTCGTAGATCTCGAGGTTTATCCATTCTTCATTCCGTGAGTTGTAGACTGTACGCATCCGGCCAAGACCACGGTCGGCTCGGATTGACGGAGCGCGGCTGCGGGGAACGGATCAGGCGGCGATGTTGTTGGGTGTCGCGGCTTTCCAGTTCCAGGGCAGGAGTTGGTCGATCGCCTTTGCCGGATGGTCGTTGATGCGGCGCAGCACGTCTTCGAACCAGGCGCGAGGGTCGACGTCGTTGAGGCGGGCGGTTTCGATCAGGGTGTAGACGGCGGCGGCGCGCTCGGCGCCCCGGTCGGAACCGGCGAAGGTCCAGTTGCGCCGGCCGACGGCGATGCCCCGGAGCGCGCGCTCGGCGGCATTGTTGGTGAGGCAGATGCGACCGTCGGCCAGGAACGCCGTGAAGCTCGGCCAGCGCTTGAGCATGTAATCCATGGCCTTGGCGACGGCGCTGCCCGAGGACAGTTTGGCGCGTTCCGTCCGCATCCATTTCCCGAGGTCGTCGACCAGTGGGCGGACGCGGGCCCGGCGGATCCCGCGACGGCGCTCCGCCGTGTCGCCGTTGATCTCGGCCTCGATGGCGAAGATCTCGTCGATGCGGCGCACCGCGTCGCGGGCCATCGGCGCCCGGATCGCCTTGCCGAGATCGGCCAGCTCGAAGAACTTGCGCCGGCTGTGAGCCCAGCACGAGGCCTCGATAAGCGGCGCCGGTTGGCGTCCCTTCGCATAGAGGGCGTTGAAGCCGCTGTAGGCATCGGCCTGGAGGATGCCGGACCAGACCTCCAGATGACCCCGGGGATGCCGGCCGGCCCGATCCCGGGAGTAGAAGTAGAGCGCCGCCGGCGGGTCGCTGCCGGCGAAGGGACGGTCGTCGCGGACGTAGGTCCAGATCCTGCCCTTGACCGTCTTCTTCCTGGCCAGCACCGGCACCGGCGTCTCGTCGCCATGCAGCCGTTCGGCGGCCAGCACATGGGCCCGGATGCGCTCGTGCAACGGCCGAAGCGTGGCGCAGCAGGCGCCGACCCAATCCGCCAAGGTCGAGACGTCGAGCTCGATACCCTCGGCGGCGAAGGCCCGGCTCTGCCGGGTGAGCGGCAGGTGCATGGCGAACTTGTCGTTGAGGACCGTCGCCAGCAGGCCGGGACCGGCGCGCCCGCGCGGGATCGCGTGGTGCGGCGCCGGCGGCTGGCTGATCGTCTCGCAGGCCCGGCAGCTGAACTTCTCCCGCACCGTCTGCACCACCTTCCACTGGCGGGGCACCAGCTCCAGGCTCTCGGTGACGTCTTCCCCGAGCTTCACCAGCTTGTCGCCACCGCAGCAAGAGCAGAACTCGGGGCCGGGCAGCACGACCCGCTCGCGCGGCAGGTGGGCCGGCAGCGGCGCCCGCTTGGGCTTGCGTCGGGTGAAGCCGCGCACCGTCGTGCCGTCGTCGGCCTCGCCCGGGCCCGCGCTCTCGGCCGTCGCCGTCTCCAGCTCCTCAAGTTGCAGTTCCAGCTGCTCCAGCAGGTGGGCGCCACGCTCGGAGGAACGGCCATACTGCTCGCGGCGCAGCTTGGCGATCTGCAGCTTCAGATGTTCGACTTCCAGTTCGGCCCGCGTCCGTGCCGCCCGTTCCTCGGCCAGGGCGTCGCGCAGGCGGGCGTTCTCTTCGAGGACATCGGCGCTGGTCATGGGCGGGAGTGAATCAGACCCCGCGCCCGCCCGCCAGACCTATTGCGCCGACCGAGTCGATATGCCGCGCCTCAGCCCGCCCGCTCCGGACGCCGGGTCAAGCGCGGGTGACGCCAGTCGATCCCGTCCAGCATGTAGGCCAGCTGCGCCGAAGAGATCGCCACGGCGCCCCCGCCATGAGCCGCCGGCCAGACGAAGCGGCCGTGCTCCAAGCGCTTGGCATAAAGCGACATGCCCACCCCGTCGTGCCACAGGATCTTCAACAGATCGCCCCGACGGCCCCGGAAGACAAACAGGTCACCCGCATGCGGGTCCCGGCCCAACGCCTCCTGGACCTGCAAGGCCAGCGTGTTCATGCCGCGACGCATGTCCGTCACGCCCGAGGCCAGCCACACCCGCACATCGCCGCGAACCGGGATCATCGCCGCGCCAGGGCCGAGAACACCCGGCCAAGCGCCGAGGCGTCCACGCCCGCGTCCACCATCACCCGCGCGCCGCAGCCGAGCTCGATCGTCATTCGCCCCGACCCGACCGACGGAGCCGGCGCCGAGGGACCCCGCTCGTCCGCCACCACGGTCACCGGAACCAGGCCGCCGGCACCGCCCAGCAAACCCTCGCGGTAGAGCTTGCGCCAGGCGAACACCTGGTTCGCGTTCACATCGTGCCGACGCGCCACCACCGATGCCGACGCGCCCGGCTCCAGGCTCTCCAGGACAATCCGACGCTTCTCCGCCAAAGGCCAGCGACGCCGGGGCTGGGACGCCGTGCGCCTGTCGCCGGCAGGGAGATCTTCTTCGTCCACCATCAAACTCGTACCCATCTTCAAACTCGTGGACACGAACGAAGTGCCCACTTCAGAAGAGGGGAGACTCGGAAATTACCGGAGCACCGACAAGGCGGTGCTCACCGGATGCGTACTGTAGACTCGGCGTACTGCCACCCCAACACGCGAAGACGGCTCCCTTTAAATGGTCGCTCTCAAAGCCTGCCGAGCCAATTTGTCCCGAAGGTCTTCGACGCATTGAACGCATAGTTGTCACGACTTGCTGGACGGACGGCACAGATCGCGCGCCGTGAACCAGCAGAGACAGACGAGCAGCACGCCGAGGGCACCGGCAAGCCCACGCGCCGTTGCACCCAACGGCGCCTCGGTCGTGTCGTCCGGCGTGAAGAGTACGAAGTGGCCGGTGGCCGCCGTCACCAGGCAGGCCAGCGCCGCGGCGCCACCGAAGAGGATGAATAGCCACTGATTGACCCGACGCCGGTTTCGCGCCTGGCGATCGATCGCTTGATCCAATTCCGGGCCCTCTTCCGTCGGTACGCCCCGCGGATCCTTCGCCGACCCGTCCCGCGCCGCCCGCGCGAGACGCCGAAGCTGCCACACGGTGAGCCAGAGGCCCAGGACGCCACCGCAGATGGCTACGATACCCGAGAGAATCGCATGGCCTTCACCATAGTACGCGCCGCCCCTGGCAGGCGATGGGTCAATGACTCTATGCATACCGCCAACAATCAAAAATAGTGAGGTGATGCCACCTCCCCACAATACAACGTGTCGGTTCGTCGTTAGGTCATTCCTCCGTCGTCGCGGCTTCCGGTGGTCTTTCATTCTCTATTCCTCGAGTACAGGAATCGGTGTGTCACCACCCCAATCCCGCACAGGCAAGTTCACTCTTCGTGGCAGCGCGTTATTCTTAAACTTTATATCATACAAGAACGAGTGCAGAACATCTTTCAACAATCGCACTTCGATAGCTGTCGACTTGGGTTGAGCGGCGACGTGCGACACATCTGTCGGACGTGCGGACCCATGGGTTCAGATCTGATCCGGAGCGAAAATGCCTCGGCAGGGCCGCATCACGATTGCCGGCGTCGTCGGCGCCTCGCACCGATGATGCTCAGCCGGTGTCGGGCGTGCCCAAGCCGCCGAGTGTCACAGTCGTTTCGAAAGGCGCTGGTCGCCGGGGACGGAAGGCCCGGCGGCGGGGTGGCGCGCTCAGGCGGTGGTGAGGGCGGCCTGGATGAAGTCGTAGCGGTCCTGGCCCCAATAGGGCACGTCGTCGACGATCAGCCAGGGCACGCCGAAGACCTGGGCGGTGAGCGCCGCCTCGGTGTTGGCGTCGTATTCCGTGGCCACCGCCGCGCCGTCGGCCGCATCGCGCAAGGCCGGGCCGTCGAGGCCGAGGTCGCCGGTAACGGTGTCGAGAACGCCCGCGTCGGCGATATCGAGTTCACGTTCCCACACCGCGACGGCGATGGCGTTGGCGAGCGCGAGGGCGGCGACGTCGCCCGCCGCCTGGCGCCGGGCGATGATGATCCGGCCGGCGAGATCGGCGTTCACGGGAA
>CATOSZ010000010.1 GCA_951812805.1 uncultured Alphaproteobacteria bacterium
CGGCGCCGTCGTCGGAGAAGTTGACGCCGGTCATGTCGTGCCCGCCGGCGAGCGTCGCGACGACCGCCCGGTGCGCGACGTCGATGATCGAGACGGTGGCGTCGCCGTTGTTCGGCACCACCATGTAGCGCCCGTCGGGCGAGGCGAAGGCCCGCCACGGCTCGGCGCCCAGCTGCAGGGAGGCGAGCTTTTCGCCGCTGGCGAGGTCGACCACGGCGAGCTTGCCGCTCTCGCCATGGGCGGCGAAGCCCAGGCGGCCGTCGATCGTCGGCGTGACCGAAACGATGCCCTGATATTCCTCGACGCCGCCGCGGCTCGCGACCGCTGCGCCTTCGCCGACCTTGATCTCGCCGATCACCCGGGCCGAGGCGACGTCGACCACGCTGACATGCTCGGCGCCGAGGTTGGCGACATAAAGGCGGCTGCCGTCGGCCGAGAAGGTGATGTCGTGCGGCTGTACCAGCCCGTCGATCCGCGCCGTCTCCCGCGCCTGGCCGATATCGACGAGGCTGACGGTACCGGCCGCGATGTTGCCGATCGCCACCGTGCGGCCGCCGGGCGCCATCGCCATATGCTCGGGCGCCGCGTCGAGCGCCAGCGTCGCCACCACGTCGCGGCTGTCGAGGTCGACGATCGAGACGGTGTCGTCCGCGGTGTTGGAGGCGATCAGGCGATGCGTCTCGAGGGAGACCGAGACCTGATGCGGGGTCTTGCCGACGGCGATCCGGTCGATCACGGCATGGGTGCGGGTGTCGATCACCGCGACCGTGTCCGAGGTCATGTTCGGCACATAGAGATGAGCCTGCCAGTCGTGCGCGCCCGCGGCGCCCGTCATCCCAAGCAGCGCCACCGTGGCAACGCCCGCCATCACCAACCGCCTAAATCCGCGCATTCGACTAGCTCCCTCCGCGACAACCGATCGGCCGTCCAATCGGCCCGGTGTTGAGGGCGGACTATAGCGGGGCCCGCCCGGCGGGAACAAGCGATGATGCGCGTTTGCCCGGGCTTTATTCAAAGGCCTCGCGCGCCGCCCGGTGGACCAGGGCATGGCGCCGCGCCAGCGCATCGACATCGGCCCCGTAGCCGCCACCGACCACGGTGGCGAGCGGCACGCCCGCCCGCCGGCAGGCACCGACCACCAACCGCTCGCGCGCCAGCAGCCCCGCATCGCTGAGCGCCAGCTTGCCCAGGCGATCGTCGCCGTGCGGGTCCACGCCCGCGTTGTAGAACACCAGATCCGGCAGCACGCGGGCCAGCAGCGCCGGCAAATGGCGGGCCAGCAGCGCCAGATAAGCCGCGTCGCCGACCCCCTCGTCGAGGCCGACGTCCAGATCGCTTTTCTGCTTGCGCACGGGATAGTTCCGCTCGCAATGCATCGAGAAGGTGAAGACGGCCGAATCACCGGCCAGGATCTCCGCCGTACCGTCGCCCTGATGCACGTCGAGATCGACGACGAGAACCCGGGCCACCCGGCCCTCGGCGAGCAGGACCCGCGCGGCGACGGCGACATCGTTGAAGACGCAGAACCCGGCGCCGTGGGCGAAGCCGGCGTGATGGCTGCCGCCCGCCGTATTGCAGGCGATGCCGTCCGCCAGGGCCAAGCGCCCGGCCAGCACCGTCCCCGCCACCGCGAGACGCGAGCGCTGCGCCAGCGCCGGCGAGAGCGGCAAGCCGATCCGCCGCATGATCTCCGGCCCCGCCGTCTGTTCGAGGATCGCCGCGACATAGGCCGGATCATGGGCGAGCGCGAGCCAGTCTCGCGGCGCGGGATCGGGCCGCTCCGCTTCGGCGACGCCGTTATCCGCCAGCACCGCCCGCAGGCGGGCGAACTTGTCCATCGGAAAGCGATGGCCGCGGGGCAGCGGTGCCAGATAGCCCGGATGATGGACGATCCGCGGCCTCACTCGAGCCGCTCGCCCCGCCGCCAGTCCCAGGGCGCGACGAAGCGCCCGGCCCACATGCCACGGCCGGCCGCCTTCGCCGCCGCCTCCCGCTCACCGTAAGCCTCGGAGAACTTGGCATAGGCGAGCGCCATGCCCGTGGCGACCATCGCCGCGCCGAGATCCACCTCGCCGACATGGCAGACCGAAACAACCCGGCCGTAGCGGTCCCGGTCCCATTCCTCGCAACGCACGGGCCGCGTACCGATGATACCGCGCAAGGCGCCCGTCGCCTCCGCCCCGCAGCGCCAGAGCACGCCGTCGCGCTTGCAGGTCTGGCGTGGCTCCGGCGCATCGACGCCATAGAGCCGGATCACCGTTTCGCCGATTGCAAAGGTATCCCCGCTCAACACCCGCGCCTCGCCCGCGTTCTGCGCGCGCGCCGGCGCCGCGGTGAGCAGAATCAGAACCAGGAGAAGGGGCAACCCGCGTGTCGACATGGCGTCATTCTAGCCCATCGTCTGTCGCCGGATCGAAACAAGTGAAACCTTTCTCCCCGTCCCGTCGCGTTGAACTGAAACACGGCGGTCGTCATTTCCCAGGGACGACGGAGGGGAGACGTTCAGATGAACACCATCACACAGACGGCGAGCGACGAGATCAGGGTCCGTTTCGCCCGCGAAAGCACCGATTTCAGCCAGGCCGCCCGCTATATGCGCGCCGCCGCGCGGTCCTGCCGCGATCAGATCCGGCTCGACGCGGCGGATGCCGTGCTCGCCCGGCTGTGCAGCGCCGGTAGCACACCGGCAACCGGCGGCCTGTTTCTCGCCCGCAGCGGCGGGGCGCTGGTCGGTTTCGCCCTGCTGGGGCGGGCGGCGAACCATGCGCTCGACGTCATCTGGATGCATGCCGGCGACGGGGGCCGTCCCGCCGTCGCCCGCGCGCTGCAGCGCGAAGTCACCCGGCTGGAGGCGGAATGGGACGTCGCCGTGCCGGAACGCCCGGCCCGCGCGCCTGCGCATTGAGACGAAAAGGGATAGGGACAATGGGAGAAGGGAATATGTTCGAGGTCGTTTTCGTCACAAGCATCGCCGTGGCGATCTCCGCCGGCATCACGATCGCCTGCTGGCCCGAGATCGAGACCTGGTTCACGCAATCTTTCCGACGCGGTTCGTAGAGCCTCCGAACCGCGCGGCGGCCGCGCCTTGCGCCTGCGGGGCGTGCGCGGCAGGATCCTCCCCTCGATGGCAAGGCGAGGGGAGGATCCCCGTTTCATGTCCCACGTTCAGTCGACACCGCTGCCCGCCGGCCTCAGCTTCGGGGTTTCGATCCCGAGCCTGATGCCCGACACCATCCGCCCCTGGGTCGCCCTGCTGGAGGCGAAGGGCTATGAAACGCTCTGGCTCGGCGATCACGTCGAAGGGCCGGTGCCGATGCTGGACATCGTCGTCCAGCTTTCCCAGGTCGCGGTGCTGAGCGACCGGTTGAACCTCGGCTGCGGGGTCTATCTGGCGCCGCTGCGCCACCCCTTCCTGATGGCCAAGCAGATCGCCTCCCTCGACCTGATGGCGGCCGGCCGGCTGATTTTCGGGGTCGGCGTCGGCGGTGAGTTTCCCAACGAATACGCGGCCAGCGGCGTGCCCGTCGGCGAACGCGGCGCGCGACTTTCCGAGGCGATTCCCGCCCTCAAGGCGCTCTGGACCGGGGCGCCGACCGCGCTCGACGGCCGCTTTCACCAGTTCCCCGAGGTCCGGATCGAGCCGCCGCCCGGGCGGCCGGGTGGGCCGCCGGTGTGGTGCGGCGGGCGGGCGGAGGGCGCGCTGCGCCGGGCCGGCCGCCTGGGCGACGGCTGGTTCCCCTATGTCGTGACGCCCGAGATGTTCAAGGACGGCCTCGACGTCATCCACGCCGCGGGCGAGGCGGCCGGGCGCGACCTCGAGGGTTTCGGCCTCGCCGTCAGCCTGTTCTGCCGCATCGACGGGAGCCATGAGGCCGCGCTCGACGTGGCGGCGGGGGAGCTGACGCAACGCTACAAGATGGATTTCCGCCGGGCGACGGAACGCTACGTGGCGCTCGGCCGGCCGGAGGAGGTGGCGGCGCGGATCGCCGCGTTCCACGACCTCGGCGTGCGCCACGTCGTCCTCGACATGGTCTCGCCGGCCGCGGAGATCGACGGCCAGATCGCCCGCTTCGCCGAGGACGTCCGCCCGCTGCTGGCGGACCGGGGGGCCGCCGCATGATCGACCCGCTGCGCGAGTTGATGGACCGCGCCGAAATCGCCGACGTCGTGCACCGCTACGCCACGGCGATCGACCAGCGCGACTGGGCGCTGATGAGCGACGTCTTCACGGTCGACATGGTCGCCGACTTCCGCTCCTTCGGCGTGCGCGAGGTCTTCGAGGGGCCGGCGGCGGAATGGGTCGCGCTCGTCGCCTCGACCATCGACGGCTGCGACGCGACACAGCATATGATGACCAACCTGGTGCACGACATCCGCGGCGATGCGGCGACCTGTACCGCCTACATGCGGGCCGAGCATTTCCTGATCAATCACCGCGGCGACGACAGCTATACCGTCGGCGGCTACTACACGCACGAGCTGGTCCGCACCGACGCGGGCTGGCGGATCGCCAAATACACCCTCAACGTCACCTGGAGCCGGGGCAACCGCCATGTGCTGTCCCTGGCGACCCGGCGGGCGGCGAAAACGACAACGGGAGAGGCCAGATGACCAAGACCTTGAGAATCGAGGAGGTGCGCGATCTCGCGACCCGCGCGCTCGCCAACAACGGGGCCTCGGACGAGAATGCCGCCGCCGTCGCCGGGGTCGTCACCTCGGCGGAGCTGAACGCCTGCGCCAGCCACGGCCTGTTCCGCATTCCGGGTTATGTCTCCAGCCTGGTGAACGGCCGGGCCGACGGCAACGCCGTCCCGGTGGTCGAGGACGTGGCGCCGGGCATGGTCGCGGTCGACGCCAAGGGCGGCTTCGCGCCGCCGGCGATGCGGGCCGGGCGCGCCATGCTGATCGAGAAGACCCGGGCCCAGGGCATCGCCGTGCTGGGCATCCGCGATTCCTACCACTTCGCCGCCGTCTGGCCCGACATCGAGCCCCTGGCCGAGGCCGACCTGATGGCCATCGGCTTCGTCAATTCGAAAAGCTACATCCCGCCCTGGGGCGGGCGCACGCCGCTCTACGGCACCGACCCGATGGCCTTCGCCTGTCCGCGTGCGGACGGCCCGCCGATGTGCTGGGACCAGGCCTCGGCGGCGCTCGCCCGGGGCGAGATCATGCTGGCCGCCCGCGACGGCCACAGCGTGCCGGAGACCGCCGGCCTGGATTCCGACGGCAACCCGACGGGCGACCCGAACGCCATCCTGGAGGGCGGCGTGCAGCTCGCCTTCGGCGGCTACAAGGGCGCCTCGATCGCCATGATGGTGGAAATCCTGGCGGCCGGCCTGACGGGCGGCAACTTCGGCTACGAGGTCGCCGAGCAGAACGATTTCGGCGGCCCCTCGCCCTGCGGCGAATGCGTCATCGCCATCGACCCCAGCCGCCTCGGCGGCGACGGTTTCGCCTGGCGCATCGAGCGCTTCTTCAACCGCATCACCGAGGACCACGACGCCCGGTTGCCGGGCGACCGGCGCATCGCCGCCCGCACCCGGGTGGAGAAGGAGGGCACGACCATTCCCGTGGCCCTCTACGAGAAGATCGCCGAACTCGCCGGCGGCGCCTGAGAATGAGTGAACAGGACACCGGTCCCTGGGCCTGGAAGCAGGAGGAGAACCACAACCATGTGATGGCGCTGCAGGACCGGGGCCCGATCGCCCCGGCGCCGGGCCGGGTCACCTTCGATTTCTTCGGCGGCTCGGCCTTCCGCATCACCACGCCGGCGGGGCTGACCCTGTTCATCGACCCCTGGCGCAACCTGCCGGGTGGTGCCGAAGGCCAGTGGTATCTCCACCGCCTGCCGACGGTGGAGGTCGACATCGGCCTGTCGACCCATGCGCATTTCGATCACGACGCCTTGCACCTGCTGTCGGCCTCGATGCTGCTCGATCGCATCGCCGGCGAGTTCCGCTTCGCCGACGTCACCATCCGTGGGATCGCCGACAAGCACGTCTCCGACTTCTCCGGCTGCCTCTACGATGTGGGCGCCTATCTCGAAGCGCGCGGTTTCACCGTGCGCCCGCCGGACAATCCGCGCAGCTTCGACAACAACATCCTGATCATCGAGGCGGGCGGCCTGCGCATCATGCATTGGGGCGACAACCGCGCCGATCCGCCCGAGAGCGTCTGGCGCGCGATCGGCGAGGTCGACGTCGCTTTGCTGCCGGTGGACGCATCACGTCACGTCCTGACCTATGACCAGGTCGACGAGATCCTGGAACGGACCCGGGCCCGGGTCTGCCTGCCGCACCATTATTTCAACCGGGGCCTGAACCGCCTGGCGAGCACCCTGCTGCCGGCCGACGAATGGGTCGCCGCCCGCCCCGACCACGTCCGCCTCGAGTCCGCGAGCGTCACGCTGCACCCGAACGACATCGCGGAGGCCCGCGGCCGCGTGCTGCACTTCGGCGACCACCTCTCCTTCACGCCGCCCGAACAACCGGTCGGCATTCGGAATTGAGGGTCAAGCCGCCGCCGCGAGCCAGGCCTCCAGCCGAGCCCGTTCCGCCGGCGTGAAGCGGAGGCCGAGCTTGCTGCGCCGCCAGAGAATGTCGTCGGCGGTTCGCGCCCATTCCCGGTCCACCAGATGGCGCGCCTCGCGAACCGAGAGGTCGGCACCGAGGATCTCGCCCGGCGCCTCGACCAGCGTTTCGGCGCGGGTGCCGTAGCTTCGTGCCAGCCGCAGCGCCGTTTCGGGCGCGAGGTCGGGGGCGCGGGCCCGCAGGCGGGCGGCCAGGGCGTCGAGGCCGTCGACGGCGACGTCGCCGCCCGGCAGCGTCGCATGCCGGGTCCAGGCCGCCGGCAGCGCCGGGAAATCCGGCGCCAGCCGGACCATCGCGTCCTCGGCGAGGCGGCGATAGGTGGTGATCTTGCCGCCGAAGACGTTCAGCAAGGTGCCGCCGTCGGGCGGGCGTTCGACCTCCAGGCGGTAATCGCGGCTCGCCGACTGGGCGCTGGCGCCGCCGTCGTCGTCCAGCGGGCGCACGCCGGCGAAGCTGTGGACCACGTCGGCGGGGGCGACGGGCCGCTTCAGGTACGCGTTCACCGCGGCGCAGAGATAATCGACCTCGGCCTCGGTGATGGCGGCGGCGGCCGGGTCGCCGGTGATGTCGACGTCCGTGGTGCCGATCAGGGTGAAGTCGCGCTCGTAGGGAATGGCGAAGACGATGCGGCCGTCCGCGTTCTGGAAGATATAGGCCGGCCCCTCGGGCAGCACCGCCGGGACGACGATGTGGCTGCCCTTGACGAGGCGCACGCCGGCCCGCCGGTTGCCGCCGATGCGGCCGGCCAGCACCTCGGCGACCCAGGGGCCGGCCGCGTTGACCAGGACCCGGGCGCGGGCCTCGCCGAAGCCGCCGTCGAGGTGCCAGTGGCCGTCCTCGCGACGGGCCGCCTCGAGCGGCTGGCGCACGCGGATGTCGGCCCCCTTCTCGGCCGCGTCGACGGCGTTCAGCACGACAAGGCGGGCATCGTCGACCCAGCAGTCGGAGTATTCGAAGCCCCGGGCGAAGGCGTCGGCCAGCGGCCGGCCCGCGGGATCGCGGGCGAGGTCCAGCGCGCGCGAGGGCGGCAACAGGCGCCGCCCGCCGATATGGTCGTAGAGAAAGAGGCCGAGCCGAATGAGCCAGGCCGGCCGCAGGCCCCGGTGGTGCGGCAGCACGAAACGCATCGGGCGGACCAGGTGCGGTGCCACGGCCCAGAGCACCTCGCGCTCCGAGAGGGACTCGCGCACCAGGCGGAACTCGTAGTGTTCCAGATAGCGCAGACCGCCGTGGATCAGCTTGGTCGAGGCCGAGGAGGTGCCGCTCGCGAGGTCGTCGCGCTCGACCAGCAGCACGGAGAGACCACGCCCCGCCGCGTCCCGGGCGATGCCGCAACCGTTGATACCGCCGCCAATGATCGCGAGATCGTACATCGTAGGGATTTTCCCCGGAGGCCGGAGCGTCGTATACCTTGGCCGGCAGCGGGGAGGAAAAGAATTTTGGCCAAGACGCTATTCGAAAAGATCTGGGACGCGCACGCCATTGTCGCGCGGGACGACGGGCAGACCCTGCTCTATATCGACCGCCACCTCTGCCACGACGGCTCCTTCGCCGGCTTCCGCACCTTGCGCAAGCAGGGCCGCAAGGTGAAGCGGCCGCGCCAGACCTTCGCCACGCCGGACCATTACACGCCGACGCACACCGCCTCCCTCGAAGCAATCGAAGATCCCCGCGCCCGCGAAATCACCCAGGCGATCGACGACAACTGCGCCGAATTCGGCATCCAGCTCTTCCCCTGGGGCGACCGCCGCCAGGGCATCGCCCATGTCGTCGGCCCCGAACAGGGCATCACGCTGCCCGGCATCACCCTGGTCTGCGGCGACAGCCACACCTCGACGCACGGTGCGCTCGGCGCCATCAGCTTCGGCATCGGCGCCAGCGAGGTGGCCCATGTCATGGCGACCCAGGCGATCTGGCAGCGCCGGCCGAAGACCATGCGCATCACCGTCGACGGCCAGCTCGGCCCGGGCGTGGTCGCCAAGGACGTCATCATCGAGATCATCCGCACCATCTCGGCTGCGGGCGGCGCCGGCTATGCCATCGAATATGCGGGCTCGGCGATCCGCGGCCTCAGCCTCGAGGGACGGATGACGCTCTGCAACATGACGATCGAGGCCGGCTCGCGCACCGGCATCGTCGCGCCGGACGACGCCACCCTCGACTATGTCGCCGGCCGTCCCTTCGCGCCCGAGGGCGCGGCCTGGGATCGCGCCGTCGCCCACTGGCGGGGCCTGCCGAGCGACGAGGGCGCGGTTTTCGACCGGGAGGTGACGATCGACGGCGATGCCATCGCGCCGATGGTGACCTGGGGCAACAGCCCGCAGGACGCGGTGCCGGTGACCGGGCGCATCCCCGATCCGGCCGAGGGGGAGGACGCCGACCGGCGCCAGGCGATGGCCGCCGCGCTCGACTACATGGGTCTGGTTCCCGGCACACCGGTCGAGGAGATCGCCGTCGACCGGGTTTTCATCGGCTCCTGCACCAACAGCCGGATCGAGGATCTGCGCGCCGCCGCCGCCATCGCAAAAGGCCGCAAGACGGTGGTGCCGGCGATGGTCGTCCCCGGCTCCGGCCTGGTGAAGGCGCAGGCGGAGGCGGAAGGATTGGACGAGGTCTTCACCCGGGCCGGCTTCGAGTGGCGCCTGCCCGGCTGTTCCATGTGCGTCGGCATGAACGGCGACCTGGTCGCGGCGGGGGAACGCTCCGCCTCGACCTCCAACCGTAACTTCCGCGGCCGCCAGGGCCCGGGCAGCCGGACCCATCTGGTCGGCCCGGCGATGGCCGCCGCCGCCGCGGTCACCGGCCGCTTCACCGACGTGCGCCGCCTGGTCGAGGAGGGCTGAACCATGGACGCCTTCACCACCTTCACCGCCTCCGCCCTGCCGATCGACATCGCCAACTGCGATACCGACCAGATCATCCCGGCCCGCTTCCTCAGGATTTCGCCAGACGACGACGACAACTACGCCCGCGTGCTGTTCCACGACCTGCGCTTCGACGGTGCCGGCGGGGAACGGGCGGACTTCATCTACAACCAGGGCGCCTTCCGTGGGGCGCGGATCGTCGTCGCCGACATCAACTGGGGGTGCGGCTCGTCCCGCGAGGCGGCCGTCTTCGCGCTCGTCGCCAACGGCTTCCGCGCGGTCGTCGCCCCCAGCTTCGGCGACATCCACTACAACAACTGCATGAAGAACGGCGTCCTGCCGGTGCGCCTCGCCCGCGAGATCTGCGACGACTTGCGCGGTCAGATGCACAGCACGCCCGGCGCCGAGATCACCCTCGACCTCGAGGCGCAGACCGTGACCACCCCCGACGGCGCGACGCACGGCTTCGAGATCGACGCCTTCGACAAGTACCGCATGCTGAACGGCCTCGACGATATCGACGTCACGCTGGGCTACGACGCCGACTTCGAGGCGTTCGAGGAACGACACATGGCTCGGCACGATTGGCTGCGGCCGTAGGTTTTTATGATGACGCCTTGAAGGCGCGCCCGGCCGGCCCGCGCCCCCGTCCCAACCACCCCAAGGGTACACTCCCACGGGTGGTTGGGACGGGGGCGCGGGCCGGCCGGGCCACAAAGACAACAACCAACGCAAGGAGACGCCCGATGAAAATGACCACCCGACTTCGCGAACTCATGGCCGAGGGCAAGACCCTGTTCGTGCCCGGCTGCTACAACGCGTTGAGCGGCCGGATCCTGAATTCGGTCGGCTTTCCAGCAATCTACATGAGCGGCTACGGCACCTCGCTCTCGCTGCTCGGCATGCCCGACGTCGGGCTGACGACGATGAACGAGATGCATCTGAACGCCCGCGCCATCGCCAACGCCACCGACGTTCCCGTCATCGCCGACAGCGATACCGGCTACGGCAACGCCATCAACGTCATCCGCACGGTGAAGGAATACATCCAGACCGGCGTCGCGGCGATCCACATCGAGGACCAGGTGGCGCCCAAGCGCTGCGGCCACGTCGCCGGCCGCCAGGTGATCCCGATCGAGGAGGCCTGCGGCAAATACAAGGCGGCCGATTTCGCCCGCAACGAGGTCGATCCGGACTTCGTCGTCATCGCCCGCACCGATGCCCGCGGCGCCCATGGCGGCACCCTGGACGATGCGATTCATCGGGCCAACGCCTATCTCGCCGCCGGCGCCGACGTCGCCTTCGTCGAGGGGCCGGTCGATGTCGACGAGGTGCGCCGCGTCTGCACCGAGGTCGAGGGACCCGTGATGTACAACATGACCGGCATCTCGCCCCGTTTCAGCCAGGAGGAGATGCAGGACCTCGGCATCGCCATCACCATCGCACCGGGCGCGGTGCTGCGCGCGACGATGCTGGCGGTCTACGACCTGGCGATAGAGATGAAGACCGACGGCCCGCTGGCCGAGAAGGCCTTCGCCGAACAGTTCGCCGACCATCCCATGGGCGATTTCCACACCTTCGCCGGCTTCGACCAGATCATGGCCTGGGAAAAGCAGTTCATGGGGGAGGAGGAACTGTCGAAATATCGCGATTCCGTCGGCCATCAGCCGAAGGCGGCCGAATGATCGGCATCGGGCAGCGTCAATTGGACGCAGGCGCACGGCCTGGGGGCATTGATCCCCAGGCCAGCCTTGTTATATTTCGCGCCGATCCGTGAAGCGGGGGACAGACGAGATGGTCGACGACGCACAGGCGAAACTGGACTACCAGGCCAAGACGGGTACGTGGAACAGCTTCTGCAAGCTGATGCTGTGGAGTACGGTTTTCGTCGCGATATTGTTAATTCTCATGGCGACCTTCCTGGTCTAGCGTCATACCCGCGTGGGGGAAGATGAAACCGGCCGTAGCCGGCCTTCGATGCTTCTCGATCGGTATGGACAACAATGACCGGGTGGTCAATGCCCGGCGCGAGGATGTCTGAGAGATGAAGCTCGTCGTACCGAGGGAACGCCGCCCCCACGAAGCGCGTGTCGCCGCGACGCCTGAAACCGTCGGCAAGTTCATCAAGATCGGCGTCGAGGTCCGCATCGAGCGCGAGGCCGGCCGCGCCGCCAACTATCCCGACGACGACTACCGCCGGGCCGGCGCCGAGATCGCCGCCGATCTCGATGCGCTCTATGCCGGTGCCGACGTCATCGCCAAGGTGCGCCGCCCCCTCGAAGCCGGGGAAGACGGAGAGGACGAGCTGTCCGGCCTGCCGTCCGGCGCCGTGCTGATCGGCATGTTGAACCCGCTCGGCCAGCCGGCCTCGGTCGAGGCCTATGCGAAGGCCGGCCTTTCCGCCTTCGCCATGGAGCTGATGCCGCGCATCACCCGGGCGCAGAACATGGACGTGCTGTCCTCCCAGGCCAACCTCGCCGGCTACAAGGCGGTGCTCGACGCCTGCGAGGTGTTCGGCCGGGCGCTGCCGATGATGATGACGGCGGCGGGCACCATCGCGCCGGCCAAGGTCTTCGTCATGGGTGCCGGTGTCGCCGGCCTGCAGGCGATCGCCACGGCGCGGCGCCTCGGCGCCGTCGTCTCCGCCACCGACGTCCGCCCGGTGGCGAAGGAGCAGGTCGAAAGCCTCGGCGCGAACTTCGTCATGGTGGAGGACGAGGAAAGCCGCGACGCGGAGACCGCGGGCGGCTACGCCCGCGAGATGAGCGATGCCTACAAGGCCAAGCAGGCCGCCCTGGTGGCGGAGACCATCGCCAAACAGGACATCGTCATCACCACGGCGCAGATTCCGGGCCGGCGCGCGCCTCTCCTGATCGACGAGGCCATGGTCGCCAGCATGCGGCCCGGCTCCGTCATCGTCGATCTCGCGGTGGAAACCGGCGGCAACTGCGCCCTCTCGGAGGCGGGCGTCGACAAGCGCGTCGACGGCGTCGCCATCGTCGCCCACCCCAACGTGGCGAGCCGCCTGGCGGTCGACGCCTCGGCCCTCTACGCGCGCAACCTGTTCAATTTCCTCTCCCCGATGATCGAGGCGGAGACCGGCGCGTTGACCATCGATTGGGAGGACGAGCTGGTCCAAGGTACCCTGGTCGCGCGCGGCGGCGAGGTCGTGCATCCGAGCCTGAAGCGCGAAGCGGCGGAGTAACGGCGATGGACGCGGCGACCGGCATCGACCCCTTCATCTTCCGCCTGGCGATCTTCGTGCTGGCGATCTTCGTCGGCTACTACGTGGTCTGGAGCGTCACGCCCGCCCTGCACACCCCGTTGATGAGCGTCACCAACGCGATCTCCTCCGTCATCATCGTCGGCGCGCTGATCGCCGCCGGCCCGGCCGACGTCAGCTTTTCCAAGGTGATGGGCTTCATCGCCATCGTGCTCGCCTCTGTGAACATCTTCGGCGGCTTCGTGGTCACCCAGCGCATGCTGGCCATGTACAAGAAGAAGTAGCGCCGCCATGTCGGAAAATTTGACGGCGCTCGCCTACCTGGTCGCTTCCGTGCTGTTCATCATGGCGCTGCGCGGCCTCTCCTCGCCCGAATCCTCCCGCAAGGGCAACATCTACGGCATCGTCGGCATGGCCATCGCGATCGCCACCACGGTGGTGCGCCCCGACGTCGTCTCCTATGGCTGGATCCTCGGCGGCATCGTGCTCGGTGGCGGCGTCGGCACGATGATCGCGCTGCGCATCAAGATGACGGCGATGCCGGAACTGGTCGCCGCCTTCCACAGCCTGGTCGGCATGGCCGCCGTGATGGTCGCCGCCGCCGCCTTCTACAACCCCGCCGCCTACGGCATCGTCGATGCCGAAGGTGTCCTGAAGCTCGCCAGCCGGATCGAGATGGGGCTCGGCGTGGCGATCGGCGCCATCACCTTCTCGGGCTCGGTCATCGCCTTCGCCAAGCTGAAGGGCATCATGACCGGCAACCCGATCGTCTTTCCGGGCCAGCATCCGCTGAACGCGCTGATCGGCTTGGTCATCATCGGCCTGTTGATCGGCTTCGCGGCCGAACCCTCGCCGGTGCTGTTCTGGATCATGACGGGCCTGGCCTTCGCCATCGGCTTCCTGCTGATCATACCGGTGGGCGGCGCCGACATGCCGGTGATCGTCTCGATGCTGAATTCCTATTCCGGCTGGGCGGCGGCCGGTATCGGCTTCACGCTGGAGAACACGGCGCTGATCATCACCGGCGCGCTGGTCGGCTCCTCGGGCGCCATTCTCAGCTACATCATGTGCAAGGCGATGAACCGCTCCATCGTCAACGTGGTGCTGGGCGGCTTCGGCGGCGATACCTCCGCGGCGGGCGCGATCCGCTCCGACCGGCCGGTCAGGCCCGGCAGCGCCGAGGATGCCGCCTTCATCATGAAGAACGCCGGCTCCGTCATCATCGTGCCCGGCTACGGCATGGCGGTCGCGCAGGCGCAGCATTCCGTGCGCGAGATGGCCGACGCGCTTAAGGCGAACGGGGTCAAGGTGCGCTACGCCATTCATCCCGTCGCGGGCCGCATGCCGGGCCACATGAACGTGCTGCTGGCCGAGGCCAACGTGCCCTACGACGAGGTGGCGGAGCTGGAGGAGATCAACGCCGACTTCTCCTCGACCGACGTCTCCTTCGTGATCGGCGCCAACGACGTCACCAACCCGGCCGCCCGCACGGATCCGCAAAGCCCGATCGCCGGTATGCCGATCCTCGACGTCGACAAGTCGCGCACGGTGCTGTTCGTGAAACGCTCGCTCTCGCCGGGCTATGCCGGTATCGACAACGACCTGTTCTATGCCGAGAGCACGATGATGCTGTTCGCCGACGCCAAGAAGATGGTCGACGATATCGTCAAGTCGCTTTGAAGCCTCGCCCGGTGTGCGACGACGTGTAGGCCGCCCCAGCGGTTCAGGGCGTATCGTCGAGCAGCAGAGGCAAGATCCCGAAGATGGCAATCGGCTCGTTGACGAGCGGATTGCGACCGTTGGCGACTTCGGCGCCGTCCTCGAGACCGTCACCATCCGTATCGGCGTTCTCCGGATCGGTGCCGAGGATTTCTTCCTCGTCATTCGTCAGGCCGTCGTCGTCGAGATCGAGGTTCGGCGGGTCCCCTGGATCCCGGGGGTTCGTGCCGCCTTGAAATTCGGCCAGATTGGTCAGGCCGTCGTCATCGGCATCCTCGGCGGCGTCACCGGCGAAGAACGGGTTGAGCTGATGCATCTGCTCGAACGCATCGGGCATGCCGTCATTGTCATCGTCGCTATCGCAGACATTTCCGGATCCGTCGCCGTCGTGGTCCGCCTGGTCGGGATTGCCGATATCCGGACAATTGTCGCGGAAGGCGCCACGGCCATCTCCATCGGCATCCCCGCTCAGGTGGTCGGCGGCGGCAAGCGCGTCGACTCGGCCCGCACCGAACGACGAATCGTTCCCGACGGTACCGAGATCGACTGCGCTTTGGTCGAGCGCCGTACGGATGGTTCCCGGTGTCGCCTGCGGGTCCAGTTGATGCAGTAGCGCGACCACCGCGGCAACATGGGGGGCTGCGGCCGATGTTCCGAAGAAGATCGAGGGAAAGTTGCCGGCACCGGTCACCGAGACGCCGTCGATGGCGGCAATATCCGGCTTCTGGCGAGACTGGAAGCCAGGAAGCCGAATGATCGACGGCCCCCTCGAACTGAAAGGCTCGATGGTGTTGTGACCGGGATCGCCCGCATCGATCGCCCCGACGGCGAGCACATCGGGCAATGCCGCGTGACCGACGACGCTGCCCGACGGATCGTTGTATTGGCTCGGGTCGCCGAAAACCGCCAGTTCGAGGTGACGTTCCAGACCGAGAAACTTTTCGATGACCAGATTGGCCGTAACCACGCTCTGTGAACCATTGTAGTAACACACGGCTTCCAACGGGTCGTCGTCTCCGTCCTGGAAGGCCGCGCTCAGACACGTGGGACAGAGCAGGTCGCTTTCGGAGGCGTTCAGGAACCCCATATCGAAGTCGTTCCCCGAAGCTCCATAAGGATCGGCCCATTGCAGCACGGCGCCGACGAAACTCCCCGGCGGTACCGGAATGGCCATGGACACATCGCTGATGGTGCCGGCCCGTGCCCCGAAGTTGTGAAAGAGACCCTGCAGATTTCCGCCGACCGGCGTGGAAATAGAGAGCTCCTCGTAATGCCCCTGAGCTTGGTTCCCGGCCGACGTCACATAGACGACATCGTCGGTGATGGCATCTACCGCCTGGGCGATACTCCCGTCTTCGAAGAACGGCTCGCCGAAGAAGACCAGGTCGTCGACGATGACGTCGGCGCCGAAGTCGTTCCTCAACTGGTCGAGGCGCTGGATGAACTCGAGGTCTGTTTCGACCGCTGCGATCGCGATCGAAGCGTCCGGTGCGATATCGTGCACGATCTCCGCCATCGCAGTTCCCTCGTCGCAACTCCAACCCGGATCGCAGCTCGGTCCGTCCGAGGGACGTGGCTGGCAACTGCCATAGGTCACGATCGCGGCCGGTAGATCTCCGCTGGCCTGGGCGACGCCGATGGAATTGCCACCATCGGAAATGATCCCGACCTTGGCACCTTGCCCGGTTATGCCGAACGCGCGCAGCTGGTTCGCCAGTATAATCGCATCGCCCTCGCTGACGGTGCTGCCTTGACGGGCCATGGCGTAGCTGGGCGCCGAAATACGGTCGACCTGCGATGCGCCCGCCAGCGCTTCGAGCCTATTCACCGGGAGCCAGACCTGCGCGATCCGCCGGTCGACATCGATGATTTCGCGCTCGGCGCCCAGTCGTCGAAGCAACGCGTCGATGCCGTCCGAACCCGGCGACCAATGAAGGTAGACCTGCACCCGGCCTCGGGCGTCGAAGCGAACGCGGTCGAACGACTCACGGCGGTCGACCGACACCGGGTCTCGGGAGGCATGGGCCCGAAATCGCTTCGAAACCGCTTCCCTGACACGTGCGGCGATCCTATCGGATAGGACCGGGCCGGATGGATGAGACTCCGACGAGGCATCTTTCAGCCGGGACAGTCCGCCATTTCCGGCCTCGGCGAGAAACGGCAGGCCCATCAAAACAATGAACGCGGCACAGAACCACGGTGTTCCGGTCCCTGTTGTCCGATGCATGAGACGATACATCATGGTGCCCATCGATATCCGCCGTCAAAATATAAGGTGAACGATACTATATCTATACAATTTCTTTAAGTAAATTTTGGTGAAGGTCTTGTGATGCTACCCTGTCATCCTCTCGCGTCGCCCACCGCCTTACAGCTTCTTGCCCCGGACCTTCGTCTTCAAACGGCGGATATGCGCCTGGATCTGCGGCATGTGGGGATTGACCGCGACCGCGCGTTCGAAATTCTCCAGGGCCTTGGCATCGTCGCCGAGCTGGCCGTGGATCAGGCCCAGGCCGCTCAGCGCGCCGAAGTGGCGCGGCTCCAGCGTCAGGGTCTTGTCGACGTCGAGGATCGAATCTGCGGATTTCGGTAGTTCCGGACGGCGGTTTCAGTAAGTCCTGGCCACCGATTTCATAAAGTCCCGGCCGGTTCCGGGAGTTTGGCTTCGGGTGCCTTGTTGCCGTCAGTCGGGATTGTTTTCCGTTGTGGTTGGCTGGGTCAAGTCGGTCGTCGATTTCTTCTTTCGCATGCTGTCGCCTTTCAAGCCGATGCGGTGGGCGTTGTGGATGACGCGGTCGAGGATGGCGTCGGCGATGGTGGCCTCGCCGATCAGGTCGTGCCAGGCGGTCACGGGGATCTGCGCGGTGATGAGGGTTGAGCGTCGGTGGTATCGTTCCTCGCAGATTTCCAGGAGATCGAGGCGCTGGCGGTCGGTCAGGCCATGGGTTCCCCAGTCGTCGAGGACGAGCAGCTGGACCCGGGCGAGGCGGTCGATCAGGCGGGGCAGCCGGCCGTCGAGGCGGGCCATGGCGAGGTCCTCGAAGAGCCTGGGCATGCGGACGTAGAGGACGGAATGATCGAGCCTGGCGGCCTGATGGGCGATGGCACAGGCGAGCCATGTCTTGCCGGTTCCGGTCTGGCCGGTGACGATGAGGTTCTCGTGTGCCTTGAGCCAGACGCCCTGGGCGAGAGAGAGGACGGCGCGGCGGTCGAGGCCTCGTTCGGCGGCGAAGTCGATGTCCTCGATGCAGGCCTCGGGGAAGCGTAGCCTGGCCTGTCTGAGGCGGTTGGCGAGGCGCTTGTCGGCGCGGGTGGCGGCCTCGCGGTCGAGCATGAGGGCGAGCCAGTCCTCGCGGTTCAATTCCGATGATTGGCCTCGCTCGGCCATGTCGCGGTAAGCCTCTGCCATGCCCTTGAAGCCGAGGGCCTGCATCTGGTCGAGGGTCGGGTGTGTCAGCATGAGGTGTCTTCTCCTGGTTATCGGTAGTAGCCGGGGCCGCGGATGTTGGTGTGTGGCGGCAGCGGCAGAAGCGGTTCGCGCTCGGGGCGTGTGCGATCGAGGCCGGACTTGAGGATGGCGGCGAGCGATGAGTAGCTGGTCGTGTTGATGGTGAGCGCGCGTGCGCAGGCGGCCTCGACGCGTTCCGGTTCGTATCGGCGTAACCGGGGCAAAAGGCCGGGCCTGGGGACGGGGGGATCTGGCCTGGGTATAGGGGTGAGTCTCAACGGCCACATCTTGTGAGGCTTCCGCGTCAAGTGACCAGATATCGATGTTCGCGGCGGGAGGTCTGTGATTCGATCCCGTCATGGCCGAATCGCTTCCGGATCTCGACGATCTTGATGTCGCCGCCCTGAAGGCGCTGGTTCTGACGCTGCTTGAGGAGCAGGCGGCCCTGCGTGCCGAGAACGCGACATTGCGCGAAGAGATCCGCCGTCTCAAAGGCCTTTCCGGGCCACCGGATATCAAGCCGAGCGGCATGGACAAGCAGGCCGTATCCCGGGGCCGGACGGGGCGGAAGGCGGGACGGCGGGCCAAGAAGGGCCGGGTTCCCATCGACGAGAGGCGGATCGTCCGGGCCGCCGTGCCGGCGGGCTCGCGCTTCAAGGGCTATGAAGACTATCTGGTTCAGGACCTGCTCTGCCGGCCGAACACTGTCCTGTTACGCCGCGAGCGCTGGCTGACGCCCGAGGGGGCCACGATCGTGGCGCCGCTGCCGGCGGGGACGCGCGGCCACTTCGGCCCGGCGCTCAGGCGTTTCGTGCTGGCGCTCTATCATGGCGGCCAGACCAGCGCGGAGCGCTTGGCGCGGCTCTTGGACGACCTCGGCATCAAGATCTCCAAGCGCCAGGTGGTGCGGTTGTTGAACGAGGGCCATGACGGCTTCGTCGCCGAGGGCGAGGCGGTGCTGCGCGCCGGCCTGGAGACGGCGCCCTGGATCAGCGTCGACGATACCGGCGCCCGCCACGCCAACCGCAACGGGGTGACGAGCGGGATCGGCAACGACGCCTTCGCTTGGTTCGCCACGACGTTTTCCAAGAGCCGCTTGAACTTCCTGGAACGGCTGCGGGCCGGCCACGCGGACTAAAGGTCGGGTTGAGGGTCGGCTCGAACCAGAGCGGCTTGGCGACGCCGGCCTTGAGGTTATCGCAGACGATGCTCTTGGGCACGCCGCCGAAGTAGGCGAGCGCCCGGCATTGTCCGGCGACCCAGTCGGGCAGGCGCTGGGTCAGGCTGGCGGTGGCGAAGGTGAGCGAGGAAGCGCCCAGCACGGCGACGAAGATCTGCGCGTCGTGCACCTCGCCGGTCTCGGGGTCGACGATGTCCACCGTCTGGCCGGCATAATCGGTCTGCATGACCGCACCGGCCTCGTGGCGGTTGCGCCAGGTGGCGCCGGTGCGCCGCTTGAACGCCGTGAAGGCTTCGCAGAACCAGGTGTAGCCGTAGCCATCGGGATGTGAGGCGCGGTATTCCTGCCAGAGCAGGGTCAGCGTCACCCCCTTGCGCTTCAGCTCGGCCGCGACCGTCGGCCAGTGCGGCTCGCACCTGTCGCGCGGGGGCCGGCCCATGCGGCGGAACAGCGTCTCTTGCAGGACCGCGTCGTCCTCGTATTCCGCCGGCAGCGGCCAGGCGGTAAGGCCGACCTCGCGGGCCCGCAGCAAATAGGTCGACACTGTCGTCTTGGAGACCTTCAGCCGTTCCGCCACCTCTCGCGCCGAGAGGCCTTGGTCATGCGTCAGCCGCAGGATCGTTCGTGCATCTCTCACCGTCGTTCGTCTCGTCTGCTTCCGTCTGGGCATGTCCCCTCCCGGCAAAAGCCAAGAGGTAGACGCCGAGACGGCGCACCCGAAAGCTGAACTCAGATCGCCCCGTGATGCTGTCCGGGACTTTCCGGAATCACTGGCCGCGACTTACTGAAATCTCTGGCCAGGACTTTCCGTAATCGGTGTCCGGGACTTTCCGAAACGCGCATCGAATCCTCGTAGCGCTGCATCAGGAACAGCACCGTCGCCCGCTTGTTCCAGCCCTCCGAGAATTCGGGCGCCAGTTCGACGACGCTGGAGAGGTGGGTGTAGGCCTCGTCGAACTTGTTGGCGCTCATCGCGACGAGGCCGCGCTGCATCAACAGATCGACCGTCGCGGAGCCGGAGACGTGCCAGGTCCGCCAGATCTCCGCCTCGATGCGCAAGGCCAGCAGCTTGTCGTCGGTCTTGCGCAAC
The DNA here is from genome assembly GCA_951812805.1 of uncultured Alphaproteobacteria bacterium. Classification (GTDB taxonomy): domain Bacteria; phylum Pseudomonadota; class Alphaproteobacteria; genus JASLMY01. Next base: position 20,115 of record CATOSZ010000010.1, read on the forward strand.
TCCGCGAACAGGCGTTCGAGATTGGGGTCGTTCTGATCGGCCCGCGCCGCGGGCGGCGACAGCCCCAGGGCCACGCCCAAGAGCAACGCCAGGACAAGGGTGCGTAGCGGTTTCATGGTTGGAAACATAGCATCGGCTCCCGCGGTGCCAAACTAGCCTCGCTCAAACGTGACCGGCGAGGGCGCGGGGCGCCGGGCCACCCGTCGCCCAGTCCAGCAGTTCGACCGTGTGCACCACCGGCAGCGCGGTGCCGCCGGCGATCTGCATCATGCAGCCGAGATTGCCGGCGGCGACGGCCTGGGGTGCCGCCGCCTCGATATTGGCGACCTTGCGCGCGCGCAGCTGATCGGCGAGGTCGGGCTGCAGCATGTTGTAGGTGCCCGCCGAGCCGCAGCAAAGGTGGCTTTCCCCGATACCACGCACCTCGTAACCGGCCTCGGCCAGCAGCGCCTGCGGCAGTGCCGTCACCTTCTGGCCATGCTGGAGGGAGCAGGCGGAATGATAGGCGACGGCGAGCTCAGGTCCCTTGGCGTCGGCCGGCAGGCCCAGGCGATCGACCAGCTCCGTGACGTCGAGGGCGTTGTCGGCCACCCAGGCCGCCTGCTCGGCCAGGCGCGGCTCGTCGCGGAACATGAAGCCATAGTCTTTCACCGTCGTGCCGCAGCCCGACGTATTGATAACGATGGCGTCGAGGCCGTGCTCGTCGCGCTGCCGGATCCAGGCGTGGATGTTGGCGCGGGCCGCCGCCCGTGCCGCGTCCTCCTTGCCCATGTGATGGGTGAGCGCGCCGCAGCAGCCGGCCCCCGGCGCCACCACGACCTCGGCCCCGAGGCGCGTCAGCAGCCGCACCGTCGCCTCGTTGATCTCGGGCGCCAGCACCCGCTGGGCGCAGCCGTTCAACAGTGCGACCCGCAGGCGCGCCGGCCCTTCGGCCGGGTGGGTGCCCGGCCGATCCACCGCGGAAGGCGGCGCCATCTCCGCCGGCGCCATCGCCATCAGCCGGGCGAGGCCGGCGGGCAACAGACCCGCGAGCGGGCGTGCCAGGCCCGCCATGCCGAGCCCGAGGCGGAACAACGTCGGCGAGGCCAGCACGTGGGCCAGCAGGCCGCGCAACGCCCGTTCGGCGAGCGGGCGGCGATGAGTCGTCTCGACATGGGCGCGGGCGTGATCGACCAGGTGCATGTAGTCGACGCCCGAGGGACAGGTGGTCATGCAGGAGAGGCAACCGAGACAGCGATCGAGATGGCGGGCCACCTCCACCGGCGCCGGCCCGCCGTCCTCCAGCATGTTCTTGATCAGGTAGATCCGCCCGCGCGGACTGTCGAGCTCGTCGCCGAGCAGCACATAGGTCGGGCAGGTCGCCGTGCAGAAGCCGCAATGCACGCAGCTGCGCAGGATGCTATCGGCGGTCTGGATCTTCGGATCGGCGAGCTGGGCCAAAGAGAAGTTCGTCTGCATCGCACTCACACCCCCTCGTACATGCGGCCGGGATTGAGAATGCCTGCCGGATCGAAGCTCTGCTTGATCCGTTGCGTCAAGCGGGCGAGCGGTTCGGGTTGCGGCTGGAAGACCGGCACCCGGCCGCGCACCGCCGCCGGCGCCCGGATCAGCGTGGCATGACCAGCCCCGCCCACCGCGCCGCGAACCCGATCGTGCGCCGCGTCGTCCGCGCCCGGCAGGGCGAGCCAGACCAGACCCCCCGCCCAATCGTAGATTGCCTCGCCCCCGCCCGCCGCCAGCAGCGCGCCGGCGATGGCGGGCGCGGCGCCCGGCGTTACCGACAGGCGCCAGACCACGCTGTCGTCCGGTCCGATCAACTCGCCGACATCGGCCAGCTCCCGCCAAAAGCGGTTGGAGTTCGAGCCGTGCAGTTCCTCGACCGCGCCGTGCCGGCCCATGACCTCGCGCAGGACCGCGCAGCGATGCAGCACGGAGGGCTCGGGCCCCTCGATCCGGGCCGCGGTGACGCCGGTCCCGGCGCCGGCGACATAACCGACCGCGGAGCGCGCCGCAGCGGCGGCCGGCAGATGGGCGAGGCCGCTCGCCTCGTGCGGGCCGCCGGCGATCTCCGCCAGCAGGGTGATCGCCGCCGCGTCGTCGAGCCCCTGCACCAGCACGGTGCGCAGCTTTTCCGGCGCCGGCAGCACCTTGATCGTCACCTCCGTCATCGCGGCGAGCGTGCCGTAGCTGCCGGCCAGCAGCTTCGAGAGGTCGTAGCCGGTGACGTTTTTCATGACGCGACCGCCGGAACGGACGATGTCGCCGCGCCCGGTCACCGCCTGGAAGCCGAGGAAATGATCGCGGGCGGCGCCGGCCCGGATGCGGCGCGGACCCGACTGGTTGCAGGCCAGCACACCGCCCAGCGTCGGCCGCGCCTCGGCCCCCAGCAGGCGCGAGAGATCGCCCGGCTCGAAGGCGAGCTGCTGGCCGTTCTGCGCCAGCAGGCCTTCGATCTCGTCCATGGGGGTCGCCGGGCCGGCGCGCAGGACCAACTCGTCCGGCTCGTAGATCTCGACGCCGGCGAGCGCCGAGAGGTCCAGGATAGGGCTCTCGTCGCCCGGCGGCCGGCCGAGCCCGGCCTTCGAGCCCGCCGCGCGAAACGCCAGCGGCGCCTCGGCCGCGAGCGCCCATAGGACCGCCTCGCGCACGTCCTCCGCGCTCGCCGGTTTCAGGATCTCGCCCATCAGAAGCGCGGCAGCTCGGGGAACGGCAGCTGGCCGCCGCTCACGTGCATGCGGCCGAGTTCGGCGCAGCGGCGCAGCTGCGGGAACACCTTGCCGGGGTTGAGGCGGCTCTCCGGATCGAAGGCGCATTTGACCCGCATCTGCTGGTCGAGATCCGTCTCGGTGAACATCTCCCCCATCAGGTCGCGTTTCTCGACCCCGACCCCGTGCTCGCCGGTCAGCACGCCGCCGACCTCGACGCAAAGCTTCAGGATCTCCGCGCCGAAGGCCTCCGCCCGTTCCAGCTCGTCCGCCTGGTTCGCGTCATAGAGGATCAGCGGATGCAGGTTGCCGTCGCCCGCGTGGAAGACGTTGGCGACGCGCAGGCCGTACTTCGTGCTCATTTCCGCCATCCGCTTCAACACGAGCGGCAGCTGGCGGCGCGGGATGGTGCCGTCCATGCAGTAATAGTCCGGGCTGATGCGCCCGACCGCGGGGAACGCGGCCTTGCGGCCGGCCCAGAAGCGCAGGCGTTCCTCCTCGCTGCCGGAGACCCGCAGGCTGGCGGCCCCGCAAGCCTCGGCGATGTCGCGCACCGTTTCGGTCAGGTGTTCGACCTCGATTGCGGGTCCGTCGAGTTCGACGATCAGCAGACTTTCGACGTCGAGGGGATAGCCGGCGTTGCAGAACGCCTCGGCCGCATGGATCGCGTCACGGTCCATCATCTCCAGCCCGCCCGGAATGATGCCGCCTGCGATGATGCGGCCGACGCATTCCGCCGCGTCCTCGTTCGAGGGGAAGCCGATCAGCAGGGCCGCCGCCGTCTCCGGGCGGCGCAGGATGCGCACCGTGACCTCGGTGATGACGCCGAGCAGCCCCTCCGACCCGGTCAGCAGGCCGAGCAGGTCATAGCCCTCGGAATCCAGATGCTTGCCGCCGAGACGCAGCACCTCGCCGTTCATCAGCACGACCTCGAGGCCGAGGATGTTATTCGTCGTCAGCCCGTACTTCAGGCAATGCACGCCGCCCGAATTCTCGGCGACGTTGCCGCCGATGGTGCAGGCGATCTGGCTGGAGGGATCGGGCGCGTAGTAGAAGCCTTCCGCCTCGACGGCCTGGGTGATGGCGAGGTTGGTGACGCCCGGCTGCACGCAGGCCACCCGGTTGGGATAGTCGACCTCCAGGATCTGCTTGAACTTGCCGAGGCCGAGGATGATCCCGTCGGCGAGCGGCAGGGCGCCGCCCGAGAGCGAGGTGCCGGCGCCGCGCGGCACCACCTTGATCCCGCGCCGGTCGCAGAGCGCCAGGATCGCCGAGACCTCCGCCGTCGTCTCCGGCAGCACCACCAGCAGCGGGCGCTGGCGATAGGCGGTGAGGCCGTCCGATTCGTAGGCGCGCAGGGCGGTTTCGTCGACCACGACGTTCTCGGGCCGGGTGAGGGCGCGAAGCTCGTCGACCAGGGCCTCGCGCTGGGCGAAGGCGCTTTCCTCCGGCGCTGGCATTCGCATCGGCTTGCTCCCTCTTCGCTTCACCGCGCCGCACTATACCCGGATCCGCGCAGCTTCGGAGCCCATTTGCGGAAGCGTGATGGCTCAGGGCTCTTCCTCCATCAATGGCAGCGCGTCGAGGTCGTCGACCACCGCCTCGATGTAGGGCTTGCCCATATAGGCCGCCAGCTGGCGCGCCCGGCCGCGCGCCTCGAAGGCGTTGTCGTAGGCGCCGAGCTCGTCCGCATGCGCGCCGACCAGCAGGACCTTGAAGCTGTGCATGGGGCCGCTGTTCGAGCGGTCCGTACCGCTCGCCGTGTCGGCATAGGTCACCCGGTGTTCGACCGTCACGCCCTCGATCTCGCCGTACGGCAGGCTGCGACGGCGGCGAAGCCCGAGGCAGCCGAGATCCTTGTGGATGGCCGATTCACGGCTGGACAGCGTCGTGCACGCCCGAAAGCCGACGATCATCGCGGCGACCAGGGTCATCGCCAGCATCGCGACGATTTCGCCCGGGCCGGGCACAGCCCCGTGCTGGACACCGGCGAGGCCCAGAATGATCACCGCCCCGAACAGCCAGCAGAAGACGGTGATCGACCAGGCGGCGGCCCCGCCGCCGAGCCTCTCGGCGACCACATCCGCCAGAGGGCTGAGAGGCAACGGATCGGCCCACCGGTCCGCACTGACGACCCGTCGGTGTTCGCGGTGGCCGTCCGAATCGACGCTGAGCACGACGAGCGAATCGCCGAGACCGGCCTCGACCGTTCTCTCGGCCGCCCGCAGCCCGCCAGCCCGCGCCGTCATCCGGGCGACGAACGCGGCGAGGCCGAAGACCAGGACGCTCGCGCCGGCGACGACGAGCGACATGTCGAGATTGCTCGCCCCCTCGCCGGTAACGTACTCGGCGGCGAGGTCCGGGCCGGCCTGCGCCAGCCCGATGATAGCGGCGCCCCACTGGACGATGCGCGCACCGAGGCGGACGCGGCCCATGGTCCGCTCGAACTCATCCCCGGCCATTATCGGACCCTGCGAACCGCGTCGCCGCAGTTCCCCGCGTCGCTCCCGGCGATAACTTTCTCCATCCGATCGAGCCCCCCTCGATGGTCACGCGCTACACGCTGGCAGCATACCAAAGGGCGGCTTGTCCAGGACAGGCGCCGGGCGGATGATGCGCGCAACGGAGATCGAGCGGGCAGGAGGGACGGTATGGCCGAATTCGTCATCGTCGGCGGTGGGGTCTACGGCATGGCGACGGCATGGCATTTGGCCCGCGCCGGGGCCGAGGTATCGGTTTTGGAGCGAAAGGCGATCGCGTCCGGTGCTTCGGGCGGCCCGGGGCGGCGCGGCGTGCGGGCCAACGGGCGCGATCACCGCGAGTTGCCGTTGATGCGGGCGGCCTTTCCGCTTTGGGAAAGCTTGCACGAGATCCTGCAATGCGACGGCCTGTTCGAGCGTACCGGCAACCTCAGGCTGACCCGCCGCGAACAGGACGTGCCCGCCGCCCGCGCGCAGGCGGCGATGCAGAACCGGGCGGGCATCGAAACCCATGTCCTGGACGCCCGCCAGCTCCGCGCGCTGGAGCCGCACGTCGAAGCGGCGACGTTGGGGGCGATCTTCTGCCCGGGCGACGGCGCGTCCGACCACACCCGCACCACCCGGGCCTACGCCGCCGCCGCCGGGCGCGCCGGCGCCCGGATCCGGGAAGCCGTGGAGGTGGTCGAGATCATCGACGACGACGCGCGGGCCACGGGCATTCGCACGGCGGCGGGCGAAGTCGTCGAAGCGGCGCGTGGCGTCATCGTGCTGTCGAACTGGTCCGTCGGCGACCTGCTCGGCCCGCGGGCCGCCTTTCCGGTCTGGAGCGAGGCGTTCCAGGTCCTGCTCAGCCGCCCGCTCGCGGACATGCCCGTGCGCCATGTCGTCGGGCATGCCAGCCGGACGCTGTCGCTGAAGCCGGAAGCGGGCAACCGCCTGATGATCTCCGGCGGGCACCGCGGCCATTATGACCGGGAGAGCCACGTCGGCACCGCGCTGCCCGACGCCATCGCCGCCAATGTCGCGGAGGCCGTCGCGACCTATCCCACGCTCGCCGGCATCGAGATCGAGACCGCCGACGCGGGCCATCTGGAAAGCGTCTCGCTGGACCAGATCCCGGTGATCGACCGGGCGCCGGGATGCGAAAACCTGTGGTTCGCCACGGGCTGGTGCGGACACGGCTGGGCCATCGCGCCGGTCGTCGCGGATCTTCTAGCCCGCTTCGTGATCGAGGGGCTTCGCCCCGACCTGCTGGCACCCTTCGCGCTGTCGCGGTTTGCCTAAGATGAAGGGCTGAAAGAAAGTTCCAGCTTGGCGACGGCGCCGGGGATTTTCAGAGTCTTAATCGCTATGCTTCGCGCGACATGGACGCGGAGCAGCGCGGATGACCGACACCAGCGTCGAGCGACGTCTCTCGACCATTCTGGCGGCCGACGTGGTCGGCTACAGCCGGCTGGTCGGTCTGGACGAAGCCGGCACCGTCGCCGCGATCAAACGTCATATCGCCGAACTGGTCGAGCCGAAGGCCATGCAGTACCGCGGCCGTATCGTCAAGCTGATGGGCGACGGCCTGCTGATGGAATTCACGAGCGTCGTCGACGCCGTGCTGTTCGCCGTCGAGATGCAGGGCGGCATGTCGTTGCGCAACGACGGCCTGGCGGAAAACCAGCGGATCGTCTTCCGCATCGGCGTCAACATCGGCGACATCATCGTCGACGGCGACGACATCCACGGCGACGGCGTCAACGTCGCCGCCCGCCTGGAGGCGATGGCCGATCCGGGCGGGATCCTGCTCTCGGAGGCGACCCATGCCCAGGTCCGGGGCAAGCTCGACCTCAACTTCGAATCCCTGGGCGAGCGGGAGGCCAAGAACATCGCCCAGCCGATCGCCGTCTGCCGGGTGCTGATGGATGAAAAAGCCTCCAGCCGGATGACCGAAATCCAGGCGATTGAACGCCGCCACCGGCGCACCCTGGTACCATTGGCAGCGGCCTTGGGCCTCGCCCTCGTGCTGATCGGTGGCGGTGTCGGATGGTGGTGGACGCAAGCCTCGCAAACGACGGACCCGACCGTGCTGGCCGTGCCCGACAAGCCCTCGGTGGTGGTCCTGCCGCTGGAGAACCGTTCCGGCGATGCGGCGCAGGACGGCCTCGCCGGCGCCATATCGGAGGACATCACGGCGGGGCTGGCCCGCTTCGGCGAACTCTTCGTGATCTCACCCGATTCGGCCGCCCGCTACCGCGACGGCAGCAAGACGCCACGGGAAATCGGCCGCGCCCTCGGCGTCGGCCATGTCATGAGCGGCGGCATGCAGCGCGCCGGCGACCGGCTGCGCGTCACCGTGCGGCTGATCGAGGCGGAAAGCGAAGCCCAGGTCTGGAGCGAGAAATACGACCGCAAGGTGGACGACCTGTTCCTGGTGCAGGACGAAATCGTCCAGGCCGCGGTCACCGCGCTCGGCGAGACGATTTGGAAGAGCGCGGCGATCCGCCTCGCCGCCAAGCCGATCAAGGATTTCGCCGCTTACGACTATTTCCTCAAGGGCAAGGAGGTCTTCCACAAGCTGACCCCCGACGCGAACCGGGAGGCCCGCGGGCTGCTGGCGAAGTCCGTCGCCCTCGATCCCGATCTCGGCGATGCCCACGTCGGCCTCGCCTGGACGCAATACATCGAGGTGCGCGCGCAATGGACGACGACGGGCGAGGCGCCGCTGGCCCGCGCCGACGCCCATCTCGCGACGGCGCAGGAAAAGCTGGGGGAGAACGAGGGCATCCACCGGCTGAAATCAAAGATCGCGCAGGCCCGCGGCCAGTTCGACAAGGCGCTCACCCACGGCAAGCGGGCGCTCGAACTCAACCCCAACGACGGCGACCTGATGGCGAGCTACGGCCAGATGCTGACCACCTCGGGTGAGATGGCCGAGGCGCGGCGCTGGATCGAGGACGCGATACGGCGCAACCCGCATTTTCCGGGCTGGTACGCCTCCGCCCTCTCGGCCGTGCAGTATCTGGAGAAGGACTACGCCGGCGCCGTCACGACATTGAACCGCATTGCCAAACTCGCGATCTGGGACCGACGCTATCTCGCGGCGAGCCATGCCCAGCTCGGCGACGCGGCCGAGGCCAAGGCGCAGGTCGATGCCGTGCTGGCGAAGAACCCGGACTTCACCCTCGCCAAGTACGCGCCGACGATCAAGTTCCGCCGCCCGGCCGATTCCGAGCATTTGATCGACGGCCTGCGGAAGGCGGGCTTCCCGGAATAGCGGCCGCGACGGGTCAGTCGATGAACTGTTCGCGGAGGATTCGTTCCTCCAGCCCGTGTTCGGGATCGAACAGCACCTGGAAGCCGATCTCGCGGTCCTCGACGACCTCGACATGGACGACGTCGCGCACCTCGAAACTGTCGGCGACGGCGCTGACGGGGCGTTTGGGCGGGTTCAGGATTTCGAAATCGACCCGGGCGACGCGGGGCAGCAGGGCGCCGCGCCAGCGCCGGGGCCGGAAGGCGCTGATCGGCGTCAGCGCCAGGATCCCCGCCTCCAGCGGCAGGATCGGCCCGTAGGCGGAGACGTTGTAGGCGGTGGAGCCGGCGGGCGTCGCCACCATCACGCCGTCGCAGACCAGCGCTTCCAGCCGGGTGCGGCCGTCGATGGCGATGCGGATCTTGGCCGCCTGCTGGGTCTGGCGGAACAGCGAGACCTCGTTGATCGCCAGGGCCTCGGTCACCGCCCCCTCGATATCACGGGCGAACATGCGCAGGGGATGCAGCAAGGCCATCTCGGCCCCGTCCAGCCGTTCGGCCAGCGCGTCGGGGCGATACTCGTTCATCAGGAAGCCGACCGAGCCGAGGTTCATGCCGTAGATCGGCACGTCCCGGCCGGTGTTCTCGTGCAGGGTCTTCAGCATGAAGCCGTCGCCGCCGAGCGCCACGACGACCTCGGCCTCCTCCGGCGGGACGGCGGCATGGCGCGCGGACAGCTCGGCCAGCGCCGCCTCGGCTTCCGGCGCGTCGCTCGCGACCAGGGCGATCTTCTCGAAGGACATGGCAGGCCGTTGCCCCGAAGCGGGGCCTCGGCCCCCGGTTGCCGGCGAGTATATCCGAGGTTGCCCGGTGTTCCAGAGCTCCCGCGCGTGGGTGTTGCCGGGCCGCCCGCCCGGCCCGCATAATGAGCCCCGGAATCAAGCGGGGCCCGCGCGCCCGGGAGGCCTTCATGCGTATCGTTCTCGCCACCCTGCTGCTGGCGGCCCTCGCCGGCGGCGCCGTTCAGGCCAAGGACCGCCACGCCGGCTACTACTATCCCCCGGTCACCAGTACGGAGACCTATGAGGCCCGTGCCCAGGTGCTGGAGGAGGCGGAGCGGCAATTGCGCATCGGCTTCATCGTCGCCCAGACGGCACTGCAGGCGAAGCGGGACTATCCGCCGCGCTTCGCCATGTACGCCAAGGGCGGGGAAGCGCAAAAGCTGATCATCGTCGGCCTGGACGGGGAGAGTTTCCGCACCCTCTACCGGGCCCGTGCGGTGCTGGCGCAACTGACCGCCCGGGCCCGCAAGAGCGACCTGTTCCAGGACCTCGCCGTGCAGGACCTCTTCACCTTCTTCGACCTCGCCCGCATGCTCGGCTTCACGCAGATCACAGTGACCGACGGCGACCAGTACGCCCACCAGATCATGCTGCGCTGACGCCTCGCGCCGCCGCTAGAGGCGCGCGCCGTGCTGCTCTTCCTGCTGCCGCTGGCGATGTTCGTCTGCCTGGCGGTGTTGATGTTCACCAGCCTGCCCGTGGCCTACATCCTCGGCGGGCTGGCGCTGATCTTTGCCGGCATCGGCTGGACGCTGGGCCTGTTCCAGCCCATCGAGTTCCTCAACATGGTGGCGCGGATCTGGGCGCCGGCGGAGAATTTGGCCCTGATCGCGGTGCCCTGCTTCATCTTCATGGGCGTGATGCTGGAGCGGAGCGAGATCGCCGCCGACCTGCTGCGCACCCTGCAATACCTGCTGCGCCGGGTGCCGGGCGGCCTCGCGCTGTCGATCACGGTAATGAGCACGATCATGGCGGCGATCACCGGCATCGTCGGTGCCTCGGTGGTAATGATGACGATCATCGCGCTGCCGACCATGCTGCGGCTCGGCTATCACCCGGCGCTGGCGACCGGGACGATCGCCGCCTCCTCGACCCTCGGCATTCTGATCCCGCCCTCGATCCTGCTGGTCTTCATGTCGGACATGCTGGCGATCTCCGAGGGCGTGCTGTTCGCCTCGGCCTTGTTCCCGGGGCTGATGCTGTCGGCCCTCTATCTCGCCTACATCCTCGCGATTTCTACCGTTCGCCCGCACCTGGCCCCGCGGCTGGCGCGCGACGAGGATCGCCCCGCGGGCGAGGTGGCGGCCATGGTGGCGGGCGGCCTGCTGCCGCCCGCGGTGCTGATCTTCCTGGTGCTCGGCTCGATCTTCGCCGGCATCGCCACCATCACCGAGTCGGCCGCGGTCGGCGTCGTCGGCACCATTCTCATCGCCGCCTGGCGCGGCCGGCTCTCACGCCGGGTCCTGAACGAGGCGCTGCAACGCTCCGCCCTGATGATCGGCATGATCTTCATGCTGCTGATCGGGGCGACCTGTTTTTCCTACGTCTTCCGCATCCTCGGCGGGGACGAGGTGATCCTCGAGCTGATCGATCCCGACCGGCTCGGCCCCTGGACCGTGATGGTCGTGCTGATGGCGACCATCTTCCTGATGGGGTTCTTCTTCGACGTGCTGGAGATCCTGCTGGTCGTCGTGCCGGTCTTCGCCCCGATCGTCGAGCGGCTCGACTTCGGCGCCCACCTGCCCCAGGGCGACGTCATCTACTGGTTTTCCATGCTGATCGCGGTGAACCTGCAAACCAGTTTTCTCACCCCGCCGATGGGCATTGCGCTGTTCTATATGAAGAGCGCGGCGCCGCCGGAGGTCGAGATGAAGCAGATCTACCTCGGCATCATCCCCTTCGTGTTGTTGCAGCTGCTGGCCGTTGCCCTTCTGATGATGTTTCCCGAGGTCGCGATGTGGTTGCCGCACGCGCTGTTCGACTATTGAGGCCGGCGACTTGACAGGTCCCGGGCGAGAGGCGATTCCCAGGGTCGGAAACCGACGGACGAGGAGAGTGACGGGATGAGCTTGATCAGGGTCGAACGCCAGGGCGCGGCGCGGGTGGTAACGATGGCGCGGCCGGAGAAGCGCAATGCCATCAATCCCGAGATGATGGCGGAACTCCGCAGCGTCTTCGAACGCGCGCCGGAGGCGGACGAACGCCTCGCCGTGTTGCGGGCCGAGGGCACCGTGTTCAGCGCCGGCCTGCAGCTTTCGACCTCGGGTGTCGAGCCGGGCGAGGCGGACCGCATCGAGGCCATGTTCACCGCCGTGCAGAACTATCCCCTGCCCGTCGTCGCCGTGGTCCAGGGCCCGGCCATCGCCGGCGGCTGCGAGCTGGCGCTGCATTGCGATTTCGTCATCGCCGACGAGACGGCACCCTTCGCCATGCCGCTCGCGCAGCTGGGCGTGGCGACGACCTGGTTCCTGACCAAGAAACTGATGGAGACGGCGGGCGCCGTGACGACGCGGGAGCTGCTGCTGCTGGGCGAGCCGTTGAATGGCGGGCGCCTCTGTGATTTGGGCGTCATCGCCCGGGCCTGTCCGGCCGATGCGCTGGAGGCGACGGCCGCCGAGGTGATCGATCGGCTGTCGCGCAACGCGCCGATGTCGCTGCGCACCATGAAGGCGATCATGCTGCAACAGGCGGCCTTCTATTTCGATCTGGACCGCGGCGAGACCGATGCCCTGGTCACCGAGGTCTACGCTTCGAAAGACGCGGTCGAAGGCGTCGCCGCCAAGATGGAACGGCGGCAGGCGAGCTTCAGCGGAAGCTGAGGCCCGGCGGCGCGGGGAGCGGGGCGATCGAAGCCCGGGGCAAACCGGTGCGCCGCTGGCTGCTTCTGCTCGCCTTTCCGGTCCTGCTCGTCCTCACCGTGCAGGGGCTGAACCATGTCCGCGACGGCATGGTCGCGCTCGACGGCAAGTTCATCGGCCTCGACGGCTATACGCACCTTTTGCGCGCCAAACAATTCGTCGAGACCGGCGACTGGTTCGACCATTCGGTCCCGCGCGGCAATCCGCCGGCGGGCGACGTCTTGTACTGGCCGCGCCCGTTCGACGCCCTATTGCTCGGCGGTGCGGTTCTGTTGCTGCCCTTCACCGACTTCGACTCGGCGCTGCATTTCTGGGCCGTCTTCATCGGGCCGGTCCTGCACCTGCTGTCGCTCATCGTGTTGATGTGGGCGGTGCGCCCACTGTTCGACGATACGGGCCTGGTCTATCTCGGCATTCTCTTCGCCTTCCAGCTTTTCATCGTCCATATCGCTTCGGTCGCCCGGCCGGACCATCATGCCTTCCTGGCCCTGCTGTTCGTCTGGCTGCTCGGCGCCGGCCTGCGGGCGTTGCGAACCGGCGCCACGTCGCGCGACATGCTCCAGGCCGCCCTGCCCGCGACGCTCAGCCTGTGGATCAGCCTCGAATCCCTGGTTGCGATCGCCGCCCTGCTGGCCGCCTTCGGCACGACCTGGATTGCCGTCCGTGCCGACTTCGCACGGCGCATCGCGGTGTTCTCGGCGGGCCTGACGGCGGGGTTCGCGCTCAGCCTGCCGTTGGAGCACGGCTTCGCGGGCTATACCATTGTCGTCTACGACGCGCCCTCCGTCGTGCACCTCGTCCTCCTCGCGCTGACCGGCCTCGCGGCCGGTCTGCTCGCCCTCGCGGACGCCCGGTTCGGGTTCTGCCGGCGGATCGGCGGGCGGATCGTCGTCGCGCTGGCCGCTGCCCTTTTCGTCGTCGTCGCCATGCGGCTCCTGCTGCCGCGGTTCTACGAGGGGCCGCTGGCCGACGTCGATCCCGAGGTGGTCCGCCAATGGTTCAATTTCATCGCCGAGTTCGCGCCGCTGCTCGACCTCGGCGATCTCCAGGGCTCGATCTCGCGCTTCCTCTTCCATCTGGGCCCGGCGCTGTTGGCGATCCCCTTTCTGCTCTGGCGGGGCCGCGCGGAGAGCGGCGAGCGGCGGCGGATGTGGCTGCTGCTGGCCGGCTTCGCCCTGGTCTATGTCGCGCTTGCCATCAGCCAGCAGCGCTGGACCGGCTTCGCCCAGTATGTCGTCGTGATCGGCTGGGCGGGCCTTTTGACGACGTTGCTCACACGGCTGTCGGTGACCCGCTCGCTGGGCCTGACGGCGGTCCGGGCGATGCTGGTCGTCGTCTTCATCTTCGGCTTCCTCTTCCTCGGCTCGCTGCTGCCGCGCACCCCCCTGGTGACGGCGGGCAGCGGGCCGGGATGTCCGCTCACCGAGATGAGCCGCTGGCTCGGCCGGGAGCCGGCCCTCAACGACCGGCCGCGGCGTATCCTGAGCTTCATCAACTTCGGCCCGGAACTGCTCTACCGCACGCAGCACGAAGTGATCGCGACGCCCAACCATCGCAATCCCGGCGGTATCATGGCTGCGATCCGCGCGCTCGGCCGCCTGCCGCCCGCCGAGGCCCGCGCGATTCTCAGCCGGCGCGGTGTCGACCTGGTGCTGGTCTGTCTCGGCACGGAGGAGGCGAACGACTACCGCCAGGGCAATGCGGGCGATACGCTGTTCGCCCGGATCGAGGCGGGGACGCCACCCGCCTGGCTCCGCCCGATCGCCCTGCCGGGTCCCCTGGCGCCGGGCTTCCGTCTGCTGGAGGTCGTGGCCGATCGCGACGAGGCGGGTTAGCATAGCCGGGTGAGTCGTCGCCAACAGATGGGATACCGGCCCATGCCCCCCGCGTCGGGCGAAGAGACATCGAACCGCGAGCTGGTCTCCATCGTCGTGCCGGCGCATGACGAGGCGGAGGTGCTGGCGCGTTTTCACGAGCGACTGGTCGCCGCCCTGGCGCCGCTGCCCTTCGATTTCGAGATCGTCTATGTCGACGACGGCAGCCGGGACGCCACGCTGGCCGTCATGGAGGATTTGCGCGGCGGCGATCCCCGCGTCGCGATCCTCGAGCTCAGCCGCAACTTCGGCAAGGAGGTGGCGCTCACCGCCGGGCTGGACCATGCGCGCGGTGCGGCGGCGATCGTCATCGACGCCGACCTGCAGGACCCGCCCGAACTGATCCCTGAGCTGATCGGCGAGTGGCGCGCCGGCCACGACATCGTCTATGCGAAACGCCTGTCGCGCAGCGGCGAGAGCCTTCTGAAGAAGGCGACGGCGCGCGGTTTCTATGCCCTGATGGCGCGCATCGGCGGCCGGGTGCGGATACCGGCCGACACGGGCGACTTCCGGCTGATCAGCCGCCGGGCGCTGGACGCGCTGCTCGACCTGCGTGAACACCACCGCATTATGAAGGGCCTGTTCGCCTGGGTTGGTTTCCGCCAGAAGGAGGTGGGCTATCACCGCGAGGCGCGGCGGGCCGGTCGCAGCAAGTGGAACTACTGGCAGCTTTGGAACTTTTCGCTGGAAGGCATCACCGGCTTTACCATCGGCCCGCTGAAGATCGCGACCTATGTCGGCATCTCCACGGCGTTCCTCGCCTTCGTCTACGGCATCTACATCGTCGTCGAGACGCTGATCTGGGGCAACGAGGTCGCCGGCTATCCCTCGTTGATGGTGGTGATGCTGATCCTCGGCGGACTGCAGCTGATGACCATCGGCATCGTCGGCGAGTATCTCGGCCGGATCTTCAACGAGACGAAGGGCCGCCCGCTCTATCTCGTCGCCGAATATCGCCCGCCCGAGGCGGAGGCCGATCCCGGGAACGAGGCACCGGTGTGATCGCGGCCCTGTTCGCCCGCCATCGCCAGCTCTCCCGACAGCTGTTCCGTTTCGGCGTCATCGGCGCGACGGCGACGCTCATCCATGTCCTCGTCGTGCTGGTCATGGTGGAAAGCGATCTGCTGGCGCCGCGATCGGCAAACCTCGCCGGTTTCGCAGTCTCCGTCGGCTTCAATTATCTTGGCAACCATCGCTGGACGTTCGGCCGCGCGGGCCGGCACGCGCACCATCTTTCCCGCTTCCTGCCGACGGCGCTCGCCGGCCTGCTTCTGAGCCAAAGCATCGTCCATGTGGTCGTGCACATGCTGATTTGGGACTACCGCATTGCGCTGGCGACGATCGTCGTCGCGGTGCCCTCGCTGACCTTCGCGCTGAACCGCTGGTGGGTCTTCAAGGCCGAGAGTGCGGCACAGTCGTCGGATATCCGGTAGATCGCCACGGCAGGCCCTTCCGCAAGCAGCTGCAGCGGCAGGCCGACCACCGGATGTGCCGCGCGCTGCTGAAATACCGCGAGATAGTGGAAATTGCGCTGCCAATGCACGAGGTAGGAGGGCAAATCGGGTGGAGGGGAGGCCTCGCTCCGACAACTTCGCCGATACTCGGCGCGAAGCAATGGAAGCGGAGCCGGCAACGTAACCGAAGCGTCGAGGCGGACAAGGTCCGGGTGCGGTCTGAGGATCGTAACGCCCGTAAAGAGGTCCGGCAGAAAGACCCGGGACTCGATCACCGCAAAAGCGGCGATGTGGGTATCCAGAGCATCTCGGAAGTCGTTGCGCGGTACCGGGCCTGTCGCGGTCAACAGCCGGGCGCCCGGCTCGATCACCCGGGCCAGTTCGATGAAGCTGCGATAGTCGACATCATAGACGCGCCACGCCGTATGGGTTACCCAAACCCGGCAGGCCAGGAGAGCGCAGAAGACCGCTATCAGTGCGCGCGCCTCGAAAGGCCGTGCCGGCACGATCCGTGTGCCGGCGACGAGCAGTATGAAGACCACAAACGGCAGGCGGATATCCATGTAGGCGACGCCGAACAGCTGGAACGGCATGACGAGCGCAACCAGCGTCACCCCCGCCAACGGAACACGAAGCGCCGGCGCAATCTTCAGCCGCCCCGTCGTCAGGGCGAGCCCCAAGACCAAGACGACGGCCAAGAACAACGGCAAGTCGATCCTGAAGCCATACTGCAGAACTGGCGAAAACAGGGCTTCGAGCTTCTTCGCCACGTCGCCGTATATCGTCTCCACGGACAGGCGCGAGGGTCCAACCTGCAGCATCAACAGCAGAGGTAGGGGGAGCATCGCGATATTGGCGACGACGTCCTTCACCACGCCCGATCCGGTGCGTGTCTCCTGTCGCGCCAACCGCCCGAGTTCGTAGCAGCCCACCAGCAGAGCGAAGAGGCCGAAGGCCACGAGGTGGCCGAGAAAAACGAAAAGCGCCACGACGAGCAGGGCGATACGCCGCGGCCAACCAGGCCGGCCGGCGCTGGCGATCCACCCCGTGAAGGCGAGCAGCACTATTCCGCCGGTAAAGAGGAAGGAGAGAAATCCCCAGGCCAACGGCGCGTTGTAGAGGAAGAGTACCGAAAGCGCCGGCCAAAAGGCCCATCTGCCGAACAGCACCCGATGCAGGAGAACCGCCCCGCAAACCCAGAGCACGAAAATCCCCGCGACGGGAACGAGCGAAGCGATCCGAAGCGGCAAGTAGGCGATCAACGGCGGCAGGATCACATCCATCGCCAGGCTCGGTCGCAGGGCCCAATCGATCCGGTAGTTGGCCGCCAAAGCGGGGTCTTCGGCGATGCTCGCCGTGATGTAGGCCCTCGCCAGGTGGTTGGGATAGTCGACCAGTGGTGGGACTTCGACCACCGCGAGCGGCGAAAGCACGACCAGCAGCAGCAACAGAATCCCTGCAACGACGGCCGGACCGGAGGTCGCCTTCACCGTTTGCTGGTTCATGACGGCGGCGCCGGCGTGCCGATGCGGCTCGCAACGAGCCAGATGAGACAGGCGACGAGTCCGATCGCGACCTGACTGAGACCAAACAGGACCGAGGCCGAGAGCGGCAGCTCTGCGGGAAGCCCGAGAAGCGCGAAGCCCGAAATCAGCGCCCCCTCGCGCAACCCCCAACCCCCGAAGGTAATCGGCACCGCCGATATCAACATCGCGCTCGGCAGGACGCCCGCCAGCACCCAGAGCAGATCGGCCGCGCCACCGAACGCAAACATGAGGGCGAGGAAAACGGGAATGGTCACGACATGGATCGCGAGGGAAAGCGCCATGACCCTCCGGCCCGAAGCCTTGCCGGGCGAGAGAACCCTCAGGCCGCCGAGCAGTGTCGCGAGACGGCGGGCAAACGCGCCGAAGCCCACAATATGGTGGGCATAGGCGTGTAACAAGCCGAGCGTCACGAGGCCGGCCACCGCGAGCGTGGGCGGCCAGAGCAGGATCGGCTGGCGCGGCGACACGATGGCGAAGGCCAGCAGCGAACTCGGCACGACGACGACGAACAGGCCGATCAGGCCCGCCACCCGGTCGAGCGCCACCGAGGCGAAGGCCGTCCCCAGGGCCAAGCGGCGGGACAGCAGCCCACCGCGCACGGCATCTCCGCTGATCGTAGAGGGCAAGACTTGCGAGAAGAAGACGCCGAGGCCGTGCAGCAATGCGAGATGGCGCCAGCGTGGCGCCTCCGCCGCCAAGGCGTCCAATACGATGCGCCAGCGCCAGATCGCCAGGACCGCCTGGCCCAGGATCAACAGAAAGGCCACCGTCAGCCAGCCGGGCGCGGCCCCGGCGATGCGCGCAGCGATGTCCTCAAGCGGGAACAAACGGAAAATCAGATACAGGACACCGGCCGTGAGCGCCAACTTGACGCCGAGCAATGCCGTCGCGCCCGCCCGTGTCGCAGCGAAACTGCGCAAAGCCTCTCGCGTCATGGCATCTCGGCACCGAAGCCGGGTCTCTGAAAATCGATCTCGAGTTCAGAGACGACGCTGTTGCGCTTGCCGGTCGGGCCGAGCGGAATCTCCGCGACCGGCTCGACCGCGAGTTCGGTGTCGGTCCCGACATAGTCCCGCAGCAGGGCGAGCACCTCGTCAAAACGCGCATCGCTGTATTGCGGGCCCTTGACGATCAGCAGGCGCAGGCGCCCGCTCCGCTCCTGCACCACCTGATACTGGCGAACGATATAGTCGTAGTCCTTGAAGAAATGGGCAAAAAAGGTACCGGGTAGCCAGGTGCCGTCACGACAGACGACGACCGCTTGGGCGCGGCCCTGAATGTCGCCGATGCGCGGCAGCCCGCGGCCGCAGGCACAGGGCTCGTTCTCGTCCATGGCGGTGGCGAGATCGCCGATGCGATAACGGATCAACGGTACGGAGAAATTGTTGAGATCGGTGACCACCACCTCGCCGGTCTCGCCCGGCAGCGCCGGCCGGCCGTCCTTCAGAATTTCGACGATGTAGCTCTCGGCCATGACGTGATGGCCGTCGTGGGCGTCGCACTCGTAGGCGATGCCCGAGAATTCACGGCTGCCGTACTTGTCGAACACCCGGGTATCGAACATCTCCTCGATCCCGGCGCGCACCTGGGGCGGCATCACCTGCGCCGACGTCATGATCGCGCGCGGCGAGGGCCGCTTGCCCCGGCGGTTGCGGACGTAGGCCGAAAGCAGGTTGAAGCTTTCCGCATAGCCGTCGATCAGCACCGGACGGTGCGCCTCCAGACGCGCGAGCAGCGCATCGACGTTCGAGGGGCCGATCTCATAGGCCGGGATGAAGAGACGGCGCATGAACCAGGCATCAAGCCGTTCCCGCAGTTGCTGCGTCCATGACATACCCAGGGTCTGGTGCCACAACCGGGCCTGCCGATCGCCGAAGCGCCAGCCGGTCCATTCCAGTGCACGCAGTGTGCTGGCCCAGCGGTACTCCAACTGCGTCCGGTCGGCAAAGGTGACGAAAGGTTCCCCCGTCGAACCGCTGGTAGCGATCCGGTGCATATCGCCCTTGCGGTGGGTATCGCTGAACAGATCGAAATAGAGATCCCGGCGCACGTCGTCCTTCGAGAGCAACGGCAGCTTGGCGAGATCCTCGATACCGGCGATGTCGGCAGGGCGGAGTGCCAGGTCCCGCATGGCGTCGCGATAGAAGGGCACATGAAGATAGACATGACGGATCAATCGCCGCAGGCGTTCCTCCTGCAGGGCCCGGCACGCTGCAGGCGAGAGCCATTGGCTGGCGGCGAGTTCGTTGTAGATGCGCCTTGTGCGCCGGGTGAGCAGCCACTTGTGCAGGGGCATGCTGTGCCAGAACAGCTCGAGCCGGAGCCGCCGCCAGCCCCGGTAAACCTCCGGCGGGCGCGTTGGCGGATGGCGGTCCAGGAACGTGCCCAGCCCCTCGACCGGTGTGCGGCGCAAGCGGAACTCGTCGAGACCCTTGGCGAGGTCCAGGAATACTTTGGCGATGGTGCCGAGGGGAAAACTGGCGATGTAGGATTGACCCTGGTTCCGGCTTTCGAACAGCGTCTCGACCTCACGCACCGTATATCCGCGCGCTTCCGCGGCAATGCGGATAAAGGTGTGGAAGTAGTGATAGCGATAGCGGCGCTGCAGGACTTCCCGCATGGTTTCCGTCGCCGCCATGACAAAGCCCGACTTGTTGTCCACCGCCCGCATCGAGAACAACGCGTTGAGCATGACGTTCAGACCCCGACTCAGCAGGTAGCGTCCATCGCGCAGGCGGCCGATGGAACTGCGCACGCCCTGCACCATATCGGCCGCACCCCCGTCGAGCTCCCGATACAGCCGCCAGACATCCTCCGGCGCGTTCTGCAAATCGGCATCGATAAAACAGGTGAAGGCGCCCCGTGCCGCGGCAAGACCGCTGTCCCAACCCGCCGTCAGGCCGCGATTGCCGGAATGGTGGAGGGCGGTGACTTCGTGATGCCGCGCGGCGAGCGCATCGATCTTGGCACCGGTATCGTCGGAACTCGCGTCGTTCACCAACACGATTTGCATTGTGAAACCGTGCCGCGATGCCGTCCGCAAGAGGCGATCGGTCAGCGCGTCGACGTTGTAACTCTCGTTGTAGCACGGTGCGACGACACTCAGGTCGGGCATTTCGGACCGCTCGGCGTCCGTCATCGTCCATCGTCCCCGGTCCGCTTCGCCATCCATGCGTGGACCCGGGCCAGTCCATCCTCCAAGGCGATCCGGGGACGCCAGTCGAGGCGTTCCGCCGCGAGATCGTTCGTGCCCGCCCGGTGGCTGCCGGCCGTTTCGTCCGCCGGTCCATACACGGGGCGCAGCGTGCTGCCGGCGACGCGAAGCATCACCTCCGTCAGCTCGTTGATGGACACCGCACGACCCGACGCGATGTTGTAAGGCCCGCCGTCGCGATCCTCGCCCGCGGCGGCGAGCAGGGCGGCGACCGCGTCGTCGACGAAGACATAGTCGAGCGACTGTTCCCCATCGCCCAGGATCACCGGCGCTTCGCCCCGGAGGATGCGTTCGAAGTTGCGAATAATGACCGAACGATAGCCGGAGCCGGCAAACTGCCGCGGGCCATAGACGAAGAAGAAACGCAAAATGGCATGCCGCATCGCCGCGTCGGACAGCTCCGCCAGGAGATGTTCGCCGGCGAGCTTTGACGTGCCGTAGGTGGTGTCCGGCAGGGGGCGCTCGTCTTCGCGCATGGCAGGCGGCCCGCGGCGACCGTGGGCATAGAGGGAGGAGGCGAAGACGAGCTTGCGAACGCCCGCCGCCCGCGCCGCGGCGAACAGCCGCCGGGTCGCCACGACATTCACCTCCAACACGCGTTCGGGATCGTCGCGCGACTGGTTGTGCTTCTCGGCGGCGAGATGGAAGAGCACGTCGACACCCTCGAGGATCTCGGCCCATTCGAGGGTGTCGATCTCACGAATGTCACGGACGACCAGGCGGTTTTCGCGGTCGCCGAGCGTCCCGCTCAGATTGTCGCGACTGCCGTAGGCGAGATTGTCGATGCCCACAAGTCGCGCGGCACCGGCGCGACGCGCCGCCGCCGCCAGGTGTGAACCGATGAAGCCACCTATGCCGGTGATCGCTACGTGCTTGCCTTCCATGCGGAGTCTCCAGCGGCTCGCTACCTCGCGCGGCTTCCGGTGTGCCGGCGAATCGCCTTTAGGGTAAAGTATACGTTGGCGTGGCTCTCGCTTCGAAGCTTCGTCGCGAGGCGAGCCTTTGGAGGCCTGAAAACGCGTGGTCGTCGAGCTGGAATTCGAAGCTATCGACAAGGCATTGCCGCGCTTGCGTTGCCCTGCGACAGGAGGGCCCTTGCACCGCCACGGCAATCGTCTTTTGGCCTCCGATTACGGTCCCGGGTACGAAATCTCACCCCACGGCATACCATTGTTCGCCGACGCGGTAATTTCACAGGACGGACGGATACAGCAGGCGCACTATGAGCAGGTGCAAGCGTCCTATCACGAGAGCCGCAAGGAGCTGCCGGTCGAAGCCTACGACGATTTTCTCAATTCGGCCCTGCTGGCCGCCATCGGACCCGGCGAGCTTGGCCGGGTCGCCGAGATCTGTTGCGGTGCCGGAGAAACTTTGGCCATGTTGGGGGACCGGGTGCGAGAGGGTATCGGCCTCGACGTCTCGCAGTCGATGCTGGCGATGGCGCGTGCCCGGCACGCCGAGGCTGGCCATGTTTTCCTGCAGGGCGATGCGACCTGCATGCCACTCGCCTCCGCGAGTTTTGATCATGTCTTCATGCGCGGCGGCATTCATCATGTGCCGGACCGGCTGGCCCTGTTCCGGGAAGTCGCACGTATCCTCAAACCTGGTGGTCGGTTCTATTTTCTCGAACCGCTGGACGACTTTTTCCTGTGGCGTTGGCTGAGAAGCGGAATCTACAGGGTCTCGTCATTGCTCGACGAGGGAACGGAACAGCCGCTACGCCACCGGGATACGGTACCCGTGCTACGGCAGGTCGGTCTGGAGCCGGAGTGCTGGCGATCCCTCGGTGCCTTTGGCTTCTGCCTCTTCGCCAACACCGACGTGCTGGTCTTCAACCGGATCTTCGGCTACCTGCCCGGCATTCGCGCCATCGTCCAGGGTGCAATTTTGTGCGACCGCCTGTTCGTGTCCCTGCCGGGTCTCTCCGGCATGGGCCTGCAAGTCGTCGGCGGTGCCCGCAAGCGCTAACCGCCGTTACCACACACCGATCAGATAGCCACGCTGGCGGCCCTTGCCCGTGCGCGCGGCGACCTCGTCGTCCGAGAGGGTGACCCGCGTGCGCCGCGTCCTGAGCCAGGCGAAGAGCCGTTCGTGCATCTCCGCCCGCACGGCGCCGTACGCCGGATCGCCGGCGAGGTCGGTGAGTTCGCCCGGGTCCTCGGCCAGATCGAAGAGCTGCGGCGCGAAGCCTTCATAGTGGCAGTATTTCCAGCGCTCGGTCCGCACCATGAAGGCGCGTGCGTCCCCCGGCGCCACGTCGAGCGCCAGGCGCGCCTTGCGGATCGAATAGTCGGCCTCGCTGATCGCCGCCTCGCGCCAGTTCTCGACAACGCCGCCGTCGCGCAGCAGCGGGAGCAACGAGCGGCCCTCCAGGCGGTGCGGGGCCGGCGGCCCGCCCATCGCCTCGACGAAGGTCGGCAGCACATCTATTCCCTCCACCAGGCGCGGGTCGGCGACGCCCCGGGTCGCTTCCGCCCGGGCGTCCGGATCGACGACGATCATCGGCACGCGGGCGACCGGCTCGTGGAACAGCTCCTTCTCGCCGAGCCAATGGTCGCCCAGATAGTCGCCATGGTCGGCGGTGAAGACGATCATCGTGTCGTCGAGACGGCCCTCCGTCCGCAGAAAGGCCGTCAGCCGGCCGATATGGTCGTCGATCTGCTTGATCAGGCCCATGTAGGTCGGAATGACGTGATGGCGCACCTCCTCCTTTTGGAAGGCAACGCTGTCGTCATGGCCCATGAAGGCGGCGTGCACCGGGTGGGGATCCTCGCGCTCCTTGGGGTGGCGGTTGGCGGGCAGGACCTGGTTGGCCGAATACATGTCGTTGTAGGGCGCCGGCGCCATATAGGGCCAGTGTGGCTTGATGTAGGAGAGATGCAGGCACCAGGGCGCCTCGCCGCACGCGCGGATAAAATCCATCGCCCGGTCGGTCATATAGGCGGTTTCGGAGTGCTCCTCCGGCACCCGGGCCGGCAGGCGGGCGTTGCGCATATGCCAGCCGCTGAGGATCTCGCCGTCCGGCCCCGCGGCCGAATTCGCCACCGTGTGCCAGAGATTGTCGCCCTCCCAGCCGAGGCCGCGGAGATAGCGGTTGTAGGCGAGGTCGGGATCGTGGCTCTGGTCGGGATGCAGGCCGTCGTCGCGCTCCACCGCCTCGAAGCCGCACTCGGAGACGAAGCGGCCGATCTCGCCGTCCCGCGCCACGCCCAGGCGGGCCAGCGCGCCGTCGTCGCCTTTCATGTGGGTCTTGCCGACGAGGACCACCCGCATCCCCAGCGGGCGGAGGTAGTCCGCCATGGTCCATTCGTCGACGCGCAGGGGAAAGTTGTTCCAGTTGGCGCCATGGCTGAACATATAGCGCCCGGTATAGAAGCTCATCCGGCTCGGCCCGCAGACCGGCGATTGGCAATAGGCCCGGGTAAAGCGCACGCCGCGCTCCGCCAGGGCGTCGATATGCGGCGTCTCCAGATGGGGATGGCCCTCGCAGCCGAGATAGTCGGCGCGGAGCTGATCGCACATGATGAAGAGGATATTGCGAACCTGGCCCATGCGCCCGTCTCCCCGTTGTCCAGCCGGCGGACTATAGTTAGCCTGGACCCATCGGCAAAGCGGCCCGGTGACCGGCGGCTTTACCGAGAGGGTGTCAATCAGCATTTAATTCTGACCCCCTATCGGCGTGCAAAATTGACCCCCCCCCTTGCTTCGACGGAGGTTGTCCCGGTAGTCCACGGGAGGGCCCCGCGCGGCTTCGTGTAGCGCTTTGCGTTACGCGGAGCGAAGCCGCGTGGGAGGGGCCTGTGGGCCCACCGGGACAACCGGGCCGGCGGCGGAACGTGGGGATCAGGTGGGGTTCTTGAAGTGGCAATGAGCTTTTGAAGTAGTGTCCAGACTGTTCTGCAAGTTTGTCATGGCTGCCGATGAGGGCCACCGGCATGCCTGGCGCGGAGATTTCGATTGCTCGGAGCGCCAGGCATGCCGAGCCGCCGTCAGGCAGCTTTCTGGATGCGTTCGCTTTTGCTCTCCTTGAGATGGATCATGTTGAGCTAGCGGTTGGCATCCAGCCAGTCCTCATGGATTTCGATCGCGAGAGCCCGGACCAGCCGGAGGCAGCTCATCCACCCCATCGGCCCGGACTTGTGCCCCAGCTACGAAACCCCTTTTGCAGAACAATCTGTACAGGACCCGTTTTGATTTGCCCGCCTTTGCGATGAAAGCCCCCAGGCTGATTGGCTCCATATAGCGGATCAGCCTGGGGCTTTGCTTACAGGGCGGCTACTTTTGTCGTCGCTGTTTGCTTTGTGCGAAGCGGTAAGACATGTTGCCTGTTTCGATGATTGCGCAGTGATGCGTTACACGATCCAGCAACGCGGTTGTCATTTTTGCATCTCCGAAGACGGAGACCCATTCCCCGAACTCCAGATTGGTGGTGATGATGACGCTGGTCTTCTCATAGAGTTTGCTGATCAGGTGGAACAAGAGCGCACCGCCGGATTTGGGGAATGGGATATAGCCCAGTTCGTCGATGATGACGCAATCCATGGCCGTCAGTTGCCGGATGATCTTGCCGGCGTTGCCTTCGGCCTGTTCCTTGATCAGCGCATTGATCAGATCGACGGCGTTGAAGAAACGGACCTTCTTTCCCTGATTGATCAACAGCGTCCCCAGAGCAATGGCGATGTGGGTTTTGCCCGTACCGGTTCCGCCCACCAGAATGAGGTTGTGGGCCTCCTGGGTGAACTGCCCTGAGCAGAAGGGGTCGATTTGCGCTTGGGTGACGGCGGCTAGGCCGTAATCGAAAGTGGCGAAGTCCTTATGGTGGGGGAACTTCGAGGCCCGCATTTGGTGCTGGATAGAGCGCACCCGGCGCTCTACAGTCTCGGCGTCGATCAGTTGCTTTATCGCAGTGGTCAGACTTGGCGGCTTGCGCGCGGCCAGCAAAGCTTCGGCGCAAGCCGCCATTCCATACAGCCTCAGGGCGATCAGTTGGTCTATCAAAGCTTTCATGCGACGGCCTCCCCGGCAACGCACAGCGTCTCATAGCGCTTGCAGTCCGCTTCGGGCCGCAAGGTCAGTTGCGGATAGGCGTGGCTCTCGCCCCATGGCGCGATGACCGGCTCCACCAGTTGGTTGATCAGATTGATGATGGCCGGAAGGCGCAGCGTGTTCTGCTCCACGGCCAGTTCACAGGCTATCTCGACCACCTCGATCCCGTGATCCTGGGCCAGCAGGAGCAGATCGACAAACTCCCGGTCCCCGCCTTTGCCGGCCATGTAATGCGCCCTGACCCGGTGCATCGCCTCAGGCAATTGCCAACCCACAAAGGGCGCGCCATCTCTCAGCGCGCCGGGCTTGCGGTCGAGTAGGGGCAGGTAATGCCAGGGCTCGAAATAGCTGGCGTTGCGGGTAAAGCGGCGCTTGTGCTCGGCAATCACATTCTGCCCTGACACAACCACGATCCGGTCCGCATAGGCGCGCAGAGAGACAAGCTCCCCGGCGAACCGGGAGGGGACGCTATAGCGATTGGTGGCATATTGGACCAGACAGGTAGAGCGGACACGAGCGGCCTTCTCAACATAGCCGTCAAAAGCCCGGCCCAGGGGACGCAGTTCGGCGCACTCGTCTGCGAACACGTCCGAGATCTTGCGATCCGATTGTTCGGGGTGGGCGCGATTCGCCAATTCCTCGCAGCGCAGACGCAACCAGCCGTTCAGCGCATCCAGATCGTCAAAGGCGGGCTTGGGCGCAAACAGCTGTCCCCGCAGGAACCCAACCTGGTTCTCAATCTGACCCTTCTCCCACCCCGCCGCGGGTGTGCAAGCAACCGGTTCCATCACATAGTGGTTCATCAACGCCAGAAAGCGCGGATGGAACACACGGTCCTTAGAGCGCGAAACATAGGTTACCATCGTCTTGGGGTTGTCGATGATCACCCGGCGCGGTACGCCGCCATAGAAAGACATCGCCCGTGCAAAGGCGTCCAGCACCATCTCCTGAGATTCGCTGGGATAGGCAACAACAAAGGGCTTGCGGCTATGACATAGGCGGAAGTGGGCAACCTTTACCTTCTGCTCGACACCGCCCAGGACAGCGTATTCCGTGCTCCAGTCAAACTGGAGCGCGTCACCTGCCGTAAAGTGCAACGGAATGAACGCATCCCCCGATCCGGCGCCAGAACGCTTCAGGTCGCGGACAAACCTCTGAACCGTCGAGTAGGATCCGCTATAGCCTTCCGACACAAGCTGCTCATAAAGCTTCTTGGCCGTCCGGCGCTCACGGCGCGGGCGCCCCAGGTCCTGCTCAAAGAGCGCCCGAAGCCGGCTGGCGAAGCCATCGCTAAGCTTACGCCGGACGGGTGAAACGCGCCGCTGATAGCTCGGTGGATCGCCGTCCTTCAGATACTTCTTAATCGTGTTCCGCGACAAACCAGTCTGACGAGATACAGATCGGATACTCCGACCCTCCCGTAATATCCAACGTCGGATCTTCAATACGCTTTCCATCAATACCACCTGCTCTTTCCTCCGCACTGTTCCGTGCGGATGCTAGCGTTCCAGGTGGGTCAATTCTTACCGCTCATAACCCACCAAAGTGGGTCAGTTTTGCATGCCGATTCACAGGCCTGGACGATCCGGCGCGCGGTGGCCGCGTCTTCGGCGCTGGGCGTCAGCTGGGCGTTGATCACCGCACAGTGCGGCGGGTGCACGGCGGTCTTGGCGACGTAGCCGAGCTTGCGGGCGGCCCGGGTGTCGGCCTCGCAGCCCTCCAGATCGGTCCAGGTGTAGGGGGCGTCGACCGCGACCTTGCCGTGGCCCCGGGCGATGAGATGCAGGTGCGCGCGGATATGCGCCATCTCGGACGAGTCGCGGCTTCGCTCGACGCCGAGGTCCGCGCCCATGTCCTCGCCGCCGGCGATCACGGCGTGGATCCGCCCGCTCGCCTCGAGGATATCGCCCAATCGCAGGAAGCCAGCCGCCGTCTCGACGTTCGGGACCAGCTCTGTCGATCCGACCGGGAGGCCGTGCGTGCGCTCCAGCCGCCCGACCTGGCGGTCCAGCTCGCTCATGTGATCGGGCCGCTCCACCTTCGGCAGGAAGACCAGGTCCGGCGCGCCGGCCATCGCCGCCTCCAGATCCAACAGCCCGTCCTCGTCCAGCGGGTTGACCCGGACCGCGGCCAGCACGCCGGCCTGCTTCCAACTCGCCAGCACCTCGGCCGACATCGCCCGCGCCTCACCCCGCCGCGCCGGCGGGGTGAAGTCCTCGAACTCCTGGATCAGCACGTCGCCGCCGCTCGCCGGTGCGGCCAGCAGCACCTCACGCTCCGCGCCCGGCAGGAACAGCCAGCTGCGGCGCAGTTCCGGTCGGCGTTTTTCGCTGATCATGATTTCACCCTTTCCCCGCTTCGACGCTCCGGCGCATTATGCCGCAACCGCGCCGCGATGGGCGGCGGAGAGCCGAGGACGTGACATGAACGGGCGGGGATTATCGATCGACTATGCGCGGCTGGCGGGACGGATCCGGGAGCTGGGCGCGGTCGGTGCGCTGGAGGGCGGCGGGGTCGGGCGCTTGGCGTTGAGCGATGCCGACCGTGCGGGCCGCGACCTGCTGGTCGACTGGATGTGGGCTCTCGGCCTGGACGTCGAGATCGATGCCATCGGCAACATCTTCGGCTGGCGCGAGGGGGCGGAGATCACGGCACCGGTTATGACCGGCTCCCACATCGACAGCGTGCGCGCGGGTGGCATGCTCGACGGCGCCTATGGCGTGCTGGCCGGGCTCGAGGTCGTGACCTGCCTGAACGACCATGCGGTCACCACCGACAAGCCGCTGGTCGTCGCCGCCTTCACCAACGAGGAGGGCGCCCGCTTCCACCCGGACATGATGGGCTCCCTCGTCCATGTCGGCGGCATGAGCCTGTCGGACGCTCTCGACACCCGGGACACGGCCGGCCTGCGCCTCGGCGACGAGCTCACCCGCATCGGCTATGCGGGCGGCGCGACGCCGGGGGCCATCAAGCCCGCCGCCTTCATCGAGCTGCACATCGAACAGGGCCCGATCCTGGAAGCGGAGGGGATCCGCATCGGCGCGGTCGAGGGCGTGCAGGGCATCAGCTGGCGCGAGTATGTCTTCCAGGGCCAGGCCAATCATGCCGGCACCACGCCGATGCGCCTGCGCCGGGACGCCGGCCTCGCCGCCGCCCGTCTGGCCGTCGCGGTCGCCGACATCGTCGCCGAGCAGGTCGGCACCGTCGGCGAGATCGAGCCGGCGCCGAACCTGGTCAACGTCGTGCCGGGCCGCGCGCGGCTCACCGTCGACCTGCGCAACACCGACGAGGCGCGCCTGCAGGAGGCCGAGGCCCGCGTTGCCCGGGCGGCCGACGAGATCGCCGCGGCCGCCGACCTCGGCCTCGAAAGCCGCAGCCTCGCCCGTTTCGAGCCGGTGGCCTTCGACGCGGCAATCGTCGATTCCGTCGCCCGCGCCGCCGAAGCGCGCGGCCACAGCCACCGCCGCATGCCGTCGGGCGCTGGTCACGACGCCCAGATGCTGGCCCGGATCGCGCCGGCCGGCATGATCTTCGTGCCCTCCATCGCCGGCATCAGCCACAACCCGGCCGAACACACCGCGCCCGAAGACCTCGAGGCCGGCGCCAATCTATTGCTGGACGTTATGCTGGAACTGGCCGAGGCACCCTGAGTCAGGGCAGCGGCACCTCGTGTTTCTTCAGCATCGCCGTCTGGCGGCGGTGCAGGCGCTTCTCGTCGAAACCGGCGATCAGCTCGTGGAACAGCTGGTGCCAGTTGACCTCCGCGCGCAGGTGCATGAAGACGCCGCCGAGGCCGATCGCCGCGCGGTCCATGAAGACGAACTCGCGCGGCGGCGTCACGCCGCCCAGCTCGCGCAGCTTCTTGTGCACCTTTTCCGCCACCTCGCGGCCGTAGACGCCACCGGACTCGAACTCCTGGATGCGGCGAACGCGATCCTCCAGCAGCGGCGCGTAGACGAAGTTCGCCCACATGTTCAGGGTGTCGATGATCTCGTTGGTCAGGCCGCCGAAGCCCCAGGTTTCGTAGGCGTGCACCGCCAGTTCCCGGTCGTCGCGCGAAATCGCGTTGTAGAGGTCGATGACGCCGCGCACGAACTTGGCCTGGAAGATGCGCACGCAGCCGAAATCCAGCAGGTTGATGCCGTGGTCCGGCCGGGCGGAATAGTTGCCGAGGTGCGGGTCGCCGTGGATGACGCCGTAGTTGTAGAAGGGGACGTACCAGGCGTGGAACATGTTGGTGGCGATGGCGTTGCGCACCTGGATGTCGGCGTCCTTGAATTCCAGCAGCCGCTCGCCGTCGAGCCAGGTCATGGTCAGCAGGCGGCGGGTCGAAAGCTCCGGCACCACGTCGGGGACGTGCACGCCGTCGGCGGTCTTCAGCATCTCGCGGTAGAGCGACATATGCCGCGCTTCCAGGTGGTAGTCGAGTTCCTCGCGCAGGCGGGCGGCGATCTCCTCGTGCACCTGGCCGGTGTCGATGGTTTTGTCGTAGCGGTGATAGATCGCAAAGATCAGCTTCAGCTGCCGCAGGTCCGCCTCCACCGCCGAGCTCATGTCGGGGTATTGCAGCTTGGCCGCGAGGTCGCGGCCGTCCAAGCTGGCCCGGTGCACCTGACCGAGGGAGGCGGCGGCCGAGGCCTCGCGCTCGAAGGCGTCGAAACGACCGGCCCAGTCGGGCCCCAGCTCCGCCGCCATGCGCCGGCGCACGAACAGCCAGCCCATCGAGGGCGCGTTCGACTGCAGCTGGATCAGCTCCTGCACATATTCCTGCGGCAGGGCCTCGGGCACGGTGGCCATGATCTGCGCCACCTTCATCAACGGCCCTTTCAGGCCGCCGAGCGCCGTCTTCAACTCGCGCGCATGCTCCGGCCGGTCGAGCTTGATGCCGAGAAATCGTTCGCCGGCCAGCCGTGCGGCGAGACCGCCGACCGCCGTCGAGACCTGGGCATAGCGCTTGACCCGTCCCCCGAGGGAGGAGGCCTCCTCGTCACCCGCCATCCGCGCTGCCCTCCCTGTACACCGTCCTTATCGCCACGTGTGATCGCGGCCCGGACATCGCAAGCGCGACGTCACGACGCGGTGATGCCGCCGTCGAGCACCAGTTCCGCCCCGTTCATGAGGTTGGACTCGTCGCTCGCCAGATAGACCACGCCGTTGGCGATGTCGTCCACCGTTCCCATCCGGCCGATCGGCTGGCGCTGGGTGAGGCTTTCCCAGGCCTGCTCGAAGGTCTGGTGGCGGCCGAGGCGGATGGTCTTTTGGGCGACCTGCTTCATCATGTCGGTATCGATGATGCCCGGATGTACCGAGTTCACCCGGATGTTGTAGCCGAGAAAGGCGCATTCCAGGGCCAGCGACTTGGTGAACAGCCGCACGCCGCCCTTCGACATGGAATAGGCCGCACTCAGGGGCGAGCCGATGATGCCGGCGATCGACGAGGTGTTGATGATCGAGCCGGTGGTCCCGCCCTCCGGACAGCAGTCCTTCATCACCCGTATGCCATGCTTGGCGCCGAGGAAGACCCCCTCCAGGTTCACCGCCTGCATGCGCCGCCAGTCCTCGATGCTCGTATCCTCGATCGCCGAGGCGGCGAAGATGCCGGCGTTGTTGAAGAGGACGTGCAAGCCGCCTTCGGTCGCGATCACGTCGTCGACGATGGCGGCCCATTCGTCCTCCACCGTGACGTCGTGGCGCACGAAACGGGCACTCCCGCCGGCGGCGCGGATCGCCGCCGCGGTCTCCGCGCCTTCGGCTTCCAGCAGGTCGGTCAGTACCACCCGCGCCCCCGCCGCCGCCAATGCCGTCGCCGATGCCGCGCCGATGCCCCGCGCGCCGCCGCTGACCAATGCCACCTTGCCGTCGAGCCTGCCCATGATCTTCTCCCTCGAATGATCTACCAGAGTGTTTCGCTCGCCCGCCGCGCGCCCTCGACCAGGCTTTCCAGCTTGGCCCAGACGATGTCGGGAAAGACGTTGGGATAGCCGGCGAAGGTGGCGAAGCCACAGTCGGTGCCGGCGATGATACGTTCGCGCCCGACCACCTCGGCGAAGCGGCGGATCCGCTCGGCCACCAGGTCCGGGTGCTCGATGAAGTTCGAGGTGCTGTCGACCACGCCCGGGACCAGCACCTTGTCGTCGGGCAGAGGGTGGTCGCGGAATACCGCCCATTCGTGGGCATGGCGGGGGTTCGAGGCCTCGATCGAAAGCGCCATCGGCCGGGCCGCATAGACCAGGTCGATGATGTCGGCCAACGCCACGTCGTGATGGTGCGGCCCCTCGTAGTTGCCCCAGCAGAGATGCAGGCGCAGCCGGTCGGCCGGCAGGCCCGCCGTCGCGGCGTTCAGCACCTCGATATGGCGCGCGGCGATCCGGCGGAAGGCGGCGAGATCCAGATCGCTGTGCGCCAGGTGCCGGCCCATCGCAAGGTCGGGACAGTCGATCTGCAGGACGAAACCCGCCTCGACGATTTGCCGGTACTCGTCGGCCAGCACGCCGGCCAGCGCCTCGAGATAGGCGTCGTGGCTGGTGTAGTGGCGATTGTCGAGGAAGACGGTGACGACGCCGGGCGAGGCGGCGTTGAGGAAGCCGTCCACCGGGGAATGGGCCGCCACGGCGCCCGCGAAGCGGTCGAGATCGCGCCGCAGCGGTTCGGGATCGGCGAGCGCGACCTCGCCGACGCAGCACGGCCCGCTCGCCGAGGGGATGGTGCCGCCGATCTTCACCAGGTAGCGGGCATAATCGAGATAGTCGCGCAGGTCCTGGGCACCCTTCAGCCGGCTTTCGCCGCCAAAGCCGGCATAGCGGTCCTTCACATAGGTCGCATAGCTGATCTTGCCCATTTCGCCGTCGCTCACCGCGTCGATGCCGAGCGCGACTTGCCGGGCGACGGTGGCGTCGACGGCGGCGGCGATCTCGGCCTCGATGGCCGCGTGATCGACCGTCTCCCCCGCCTCGCGGGCGACGAGCATCTGCCGCAGGGATTCCGGGCGCGGCAGGCTGCCGACATGGGTGGTGAGGATGCGGTCGTGGCTCAGTTCCATCGCGCGGGTCTCCGGGGCGGCGGCGGGCGGGCGCATTCTAAGACCAATCGCGCCGGCTTGACATCACCGCCCCCATGCCCAAGTGACGGAGCGATGAAGGTTTCTTCTCCCTGGCGCCTGACGGCGCTGTTGGCGGCGCTGCTGCTGCTCGGCCCCGGGCTCCGGGCGGAGGAGAACCT
This sequence comes from uncultured Alphaproteobacteria bacterium, assembly GCA_951812805.1. Taxonomy (GTDB): domain Bacteria; phylum Pseudomonadota; class Alphaproteobacteria; genus JASLMY01. The sequence goes on from CATOSZ010000010.1 coordinate 52,593, forward strand.
GCGTCCGCCAGGCGCCCATCCCGACTATCCGCTGCCGCCGGCCTCCGAGCGGCGGCTGTTTTTCATCCAGCGCTCGATGAACGCCAACACGGTGGTCTATGACGCTCGCCTCGGCACCGACGGCAGGCTCGATCCCAAGCGCCCGGTGGAGGTCTACTGGCTGCGCTACAACACGTCGGGCAAGCGCCGGAAGCTGAACTGGCTGGAACGCAACTTCGCTTACGGTGTCGACACGGATCCTGACCCGGCCCGGCCGGGGCAGTTTCTCGTTCGCGTCGCGGCGCTGGAGGGGCGGCGTTTCCGGCTCTCCCTCGACGACGAGGGCCGGGCGCGGGCGGAAATGACGCTTGCCGGGCGGCCGGCGCTGTTGCGGCTGGTCTATGTGACGCTTGACGGCGAAAGCGCCTTCGCCGAGGTTCGCCACGTCGATTTCCACGGCGAGGATCTGGAGACCGGCGCCCCGGTGCGTGAGCGGATCGCGCCCTGAGGCGAAACCCCACCCGCCCGCCAGCCCGGTGACGCCATGCCCCCGACCGCCACCCCCCGCCTCGCCGACGTCGTCGCCGCCTACAAGGCCGCGAAGTCGGGGGAGGAGTTGCGCGGCGAATGGGGCGCGGTGCTGCTGTACCGCCCGCTCTCGTTCCTGCTGACGCCGCCGCTGGTGGCCCTCGGCATCGGTGCGACGACGGTCACCGCCGTCTCCTGCCTGCTGGCGCTGGCCCTGCCCATCGTCGCACTCACCGGCGGTGTCGTCTGGCTGGCAGCCGTCGCCGTCGTGTTCTCCGTGCTCGACTGCGTCGACGGTAACATCGCGCGTATCACCGCCACGACCAGCCGGCGCGGCCAATACGCCGACTTCATCACCGATGTGGTCTACCGGGTGGCGATGTACCTCTCGATCGGCCTGCTGGTGGCGCCGGGCGCGGTCGAGGGCTGGTGGCCGCTCGGCGCCGCGCCGGGCCTCGCCCTGGCGGCGGCCCTGCTGGCGGTGGCCGCGCGGCTCTCGCGGGTCTACGTCGAACAGGACATGGGCGCCGGCAACCCCTACGAGGCCAAGGCGGACGCGGCGTCGCAAGGGGGGGCGCCCGGGCCGCTGGCGCGCGTCGTCGACGGCCTTTTTCCCTTCGTCAGCGGTATCGATCCGCTGCTGCCGCTGATCGTGCTCGGCGCCGGACTCTTCGGTGAGTTGGAATGGGTGCTGGTCTGGCTGCTCGCCTATTCCGCCCTCGACTTCGTCTTTACCCAGGTCGAAATCCTGCGCGGCCTGAAATGAGCGGGGGGCTGAGCGCGTGAAGATCGGCATCGTCTGTCCCTACGACATCCACCGGCCGGGCGGCGTGCAGGCGCATATCCTCGACTGCGCCGCCCATATGGCGGGCCTCGGCCACGAGGTGCGCATCCTCGCCCCGGGCCCGGCGGACGAAGACTATGCGGGTCCGGTGCCGATCCTGCATTTCGGCGATTCGCGCCCGGTCACCTTCAACGAGACGTCGTTCGAGCTCTCCCTGATGGACCGGGCGGAGAAGCAGCGCGCCGCCGCGGTGCTGGCGGCGGAGAATTTCGACGTGGTGCATTTCCACACGATCTGGACGCCCTTCATGGCCTTCCAGCTGTTCCGCCGCACGCCTGTGGCCACGGCCCGAGTCGCCACCTTCCACGACACCCCGCCCGACAGCTTCAGCGGCCGCATGACCAAGCAGGTGTTTTGGCTGTTCAGCCAGTATCTGCTGCGCCGTTTGGACCGGGCGCTCGCCGTCTCGCCCTCGCCGGCCGCGCACCTCGCCCGGGTGCCGGGGCGCGAGGTGGCCTTGCTGCCGCCGACAATCGACTATTCACGCTACCGGGCGCCGCAGGAGCGCATGCCGGGCCACGGCGCGGACGGCCGGGTCACCATCCTTTATCTAAGCCGGCTGGAAGCCCGCAAGGGCGTCTTCGTCCTGCTGGAGGCCTTCCGCCGCCTGGCCGGCGAGGGCGCGCCGGTCCGCCTGGTGATCGCCGGCGACGGCGAGGACCGGCCGGCGGTGGAAGCCTTCATCGCCGAGCACGGCCTCGACGAGGTCGAGCTGGTCGGCCGCGTCGACGAGGCCGACAAGCTGCGGTGGTACGCGACGGCCGACATCTTCTGCGCGCCGGCGACCCACGGCGAAAGCTTCGGCATCGTCCTGGTCGAGGCGATGGCGAGCGGTACGCCCGTCGTCGCCGCCCGCAACGCCGGTTTCGCCAGCGTCCTGACCGGCCCCGGCGCCGGCTACCTGGCGGCGCCCGGTGACGCGAGCGAGCTGCGCGACAGGCTCGCCGACCTGATCGAAGACCCCGACGCCCGCGCCGCGCTCGGCGCTTGGGGCCGCGAGGAGGCGATGCGCCACGACGTGACGGCGGTGGTACCCAAACTGCTCACCGTCTACGAGGACGCGATCCGGCGGCGGCGTGCGGGGCGTTAAGGTGTCTCGAACGGGTTGACGATCTGGACGGGAACGTCGCGAAGCTCGCGGGTCAATCGTCGAACTCGGGGATGGGTCGGCGTCGAATTCGGCCGCGGCGCGGCGCGAGATTCTCCGTCCGTGCCCCTGGTGCCAGAAGGAGTTCCTTCAACGTCGGTTTTGCCGCCCGGGTCAGTCGTTGCCATTCTTCGAGCGGCACCAGCACGGCTGTCTCCACACCCCTTCGGCTGATGATCTGCGGGCCGTCCGTCGCGGCGGCGTTCAGCAGCTCGCCGAACCGCGCCCGCGCCTTCCGCACCGGCCACACACGTTTCATGGGTATCCTTCCATTCCCGTCAGCTCATCGACTGTAGCTCGTCCTGGCCCATACCGACAAGCCTCAACGGCTCACCCCCGCCGAGGGCGGGCGGCGGACGAGGGACCAGACGTTGGGCATTTCGCCGACGGGGATTTCGATCAGGCTCGGCTTTTCGTCGGCCAGGTGGCTGGCCAGCGTCTCTTCGAAGGCCTCCGGGGTTTCGGCGAGGTCGGCGCGCATGCCGTAGGCCCGGGCCATGGCGACGAAGTCCGGGTTGGTGAGGTCGACGGCGATGTGCCGCCCGCCATAGCTGTTGCGCTGGATCGTCTTGACGTTGCCGTAGGCCTGGTTGTTGAAGACCACGGCGGTCACCGGGATGTCGTGATGCACCGCGGTCGCCAGTTCCTGCACCGTGAACATGAAGCCGCCGTCGCCGCAGAGCGCCACGACCTTGCGATCGGGCCGTGCCACCTTGGCGCCGAGTGCTGCGGGATAGGACCAGCCGAGCGTCGCCTGGAAACCCGGCATGAAGAAACTGCGGGGCTCGTGCATCGCCATGGCGAAACGGGCGTAGACGGTGAACCGGGTGACGTCGGCGAAGACCAGGCCGTCCGCCGGCAGGGCCCGGCGCAGCGCGCCCGTCAGCCCGGCGAGCGGTTCCATCTCCGCCAGTTTCGCCTGCATCTCGGCCCGCGCCGTCTCCGCCTCCGGCCAGATGCCACGCGCTTCGACGCCGGCCTCGGCAAGTGCGGCGTCCAGGGCACCCAAGCCGACCTCGGCGGAGGTGACGAGGGAGATGTCGGCCCGGCGCGGCTTGGTGATCTGCATCGGATCGATGTCGATGCGGATGGTCTCGACCTCGCCCTCCCGGCCCCAGGCGAGCGCCTGATTGGTAAACCGCGTGCCGACGATGAGGGCGGTGTCGCAGGCCGCCCAGGCGTCCTGCCCCGGCATCATGGTGAAGGCGAGCGGGTGGCTGTCCGGCAGGCTGCCGCGCGCGTTCGGGCTCATCACCACGGGCGCGCCCAGGCGTTCGGCGACCGCCAACACCGCCGCCTCCGCATCGACGATGCCGCCGCCGACCAGGATCAACGGCCGTTTCGCCGCCGCCAGCCGTTCCGCCGCCCGGGCCACCAGGGCTGCCTCCGGCACCGGGGCGGGGTGCGGCGCCAGCGGGGCCGCCGGCTGCACGGGCGCGCTCTGGCCCAGCAGGTCCGGCGCCATTTCGAACACGGCCGGCTGTTTGCGCCCGGAATGCATGTGCTGGAAGGCGTCGGCCAGCAGGGCCGGCACTTGGGCCGGATGCTCGGCCCGCTCCGCCCAGTCGATGACGCCGCGGGTGACGGCGAGCTGGTCCTTCAGCTCGTGCGCGATGCCGTAGCCCTGGCCGATCTGGTAGGACGGGATCTGCCCGGTGATGCCCAGCATCGGCAGGTTGGCTGAGGCCCCGGTCGCCACGGCGGTCAGGCTGTTCAACAGCCCGGGCCCGGGCACCACGGCGAAAACCCCGGTCCGCCCGCTCGCCTGCGCATAGCCCATGGCCATGAAGGCGGCGCCCTGTTCGTGCCGGGTGTGCACGACGCGCAGGTTGTTGCGCAGCTCGTAGAAGGCATCGAACAGGTTGTCGAGCTGGATGCCGGGAATGCCGAAGACGGTATCGACACCGTGGTCCAACAGGGCGCGCGCGACGGCCTGGCCGCCGGTCATGGTCTGGGGCGTGGTGGTGGTGGAGGTGGAGGTCATGGCTCTTGGGGGTCCTTCCCGGGAACGACGCGACCCGCGCGCGGGAGCGGATCCGGGCGGGGGCGTGTGAGGATGCTGAGCGGCACTTTGCCCGGGCGGGGCGTGCGGCTCAAGGTTGTTCGGGTGTGGGGGTGTGGGGCTGGCACGCGCCGGGTTTCCGCCGACTTGGCGCTCGAATGCCGAGCCTTTGTATTGTCGATGGACTTGTTGTCCATCATACTCGCCCTATGCTTGTTTTCATTGATGAAAGCGGCGACCCGGGGTTCGATGTCGAAGCGGGCGCCACGCCTTTGTTCGCCGCGGCAATGGTAATCTTCGCGGACGGCGACGCCGCACGACGGACGGACGCGGTGATTCGAGCCACCGCCAAACGCCTGAAGCCAAAGCCCGAGTTCAAATTCAACAAGAACAACAATGAGATGCGGGATGCCTTCTTCAATGCGGTGCGTGGGTGCCCGTTCACCGTGAGGGCCATTGTCGTTCGCAAAGAGGTGATTTATTCCAAAGCCTTGAAGGCCGATACTGATCGTTTCTACAGATTCTTCGTCAGGCAGATGATGACCCATGACGCGGGCCTTCTCGACAATGCCCGCGTGATTATCGACGGCTCCGGCGATAAGCGGTTCAGGGCGGCGATGAGAAAGTATCTTCGCAGCCAATTGGGCGAGCGGGTGGAGTCGGTGAAGTTCGCCGATTCGGTCAGCGACCCGCTGATACAACTCGCGGACATGTGTGTCGGCGCGATTGCCCGTTCATTCCGTCACGATCGAAAGGAGCCGTCGCGATGGCGGCGCATTCTCGAGCCCAGGATCGGCAATATCTGGAATTTTCAATAGAAAGAATGCGTCCCATGCCCTAGCCCGGCGTAACCGGGCACGCGCACCCTACGGTGACGGTTCGGGTCATGGGACGACTTTCCGAGGCCAATATGGGCGTATCGGGTTTGAATGTCTATGGAAAACCAAAATTATTTTACATAATACATGGAGGTTGGGGTGTACCCCGACGCGCCGGGCGCGAGCCTACGTCAGTTCGACCGCGACGTTGCCGCCGGCGGCGCGGATGGCCTGGCCCATGCGGTGGGTCCGGGTCGCATGGCGCGGGTCGACCAGGCGTTGGGCGTCCTTGTTGTCGATCTCCAGCCGTCGCGTCAGTTCGGCGATGGTGACGTTGTTCCGCTGCATGGCGATATGCAGTGAGGCCTTCAGCGCCACATCCAGATCCGGCGAGATCATCACCTCGCCGCGTCGCGCCTTGGACGGCAGGGGGATGGTCTCGCGGTCGCGCATGGCGAAGCCGAGCAGGGAATGCAGCAGATCGAGCGCCTCCGCCGCCGCCTCCACCCGGTCCCCGCCGTCGGTGACCGCGCGCGGAAAGTCCCGGAACGTGATCAGAATGCGCCCGTCCTCATCCGGCGTGAATTTCGCGGGGAACGACAGTCTCACGGGAGGTCCTCCTTGGTCAGGCCGAGATCCTTCGGCATGGCCCCCAGCAGGCCGCGCGAGATGTCCTTCCTCGGATCCTTCATCGTCGTCCACTGGTCGTCGAAGTGCAGTTTGCCATGGCTGCCCTTGCCTTTGATCGCGTCATAGCCGACCGCGACACCACGGGTCCGCCCCAGCTTGCGAAGTCTTCGAAGAAGCTCGGCCCCGGCCATGGATGGAATATAGGGCGAAAATGCCCTATTTCAAGTGTTGAATAATGAATCGGGTATCCACGGTTTGCGTTTCCGGTTCCGTCGGGGCGAACCGGTTGTCTCCCTTCATCCCATGATGACCACTTTGCCCGGGGCCAGGGGGCTGTCAAGGAAATCCACCACATCCCACCAATGCGCCTGTTCCCCTTCCGACGCCTCCTCCATCGCCCGCACCGTGCGCCGCGACGCTTCCAGCAGGGCGTCATCGCCGAAATACCCCCGCAGCAGGCGGGCGGCGTGGGCGGTTTGGTCGGGTTCGGCGGTGTATTCGGTTTGGTCTTGCGGCATGGCGCTGTCTCCTTCGGCCGGGGAACCTTGCGACCACCAGCCGAAAAGCGGCTGGTGGCCGGGGGTTCGAAAAGCCGCACTGAGACAGCCGCAACAGCCTTTGGGCCGAAGCCTTGGACATGCGCTGCCGCCCCCCGGCCGCAGCCCGGACTTCTCGCACTCTCCATGGCCTCAGTCGACCTGGGCCGAGTCGATTCGGCGAGGTGCGGTGCCGAAGGCGTAGCGGGGCTACGTCGAGGGACCGCGCCTCGCCGAGCGGCCGGCCCAGGTCGACCCTTCGGGCGGCGCTGTCGTCCAGACAGGGTGCGTCGCGGCGCTTGTACGATGAACCACATCGAACGGCGCGTCGCTCCTGCCCTGTCGGGACGACAGCGCCGCTGAGGCCATGGAGAGTGCGAGAAGTCCGGGCCAGGCCAAGGGACATGGATCGCGGTCATGTCAGACCGCTCTGTGAGGGCGTTTCGAACCACCCGTGTCGCCGAGGCGAGCCCCGACGATCTGCGCCCAGCATACCCGAATTTCAGGAAAGACCGAACGAAAAACGCCCGCCACACGCCGCCGTCGACCTCATGCCGGGTCGGGCAGAATCAAGGACAATGAGAGCGACGAGGGGCGCCACCCCGCGCCAACCAAGATCAATACGACCGCGGCATCCCCAACACATGCTGCCCGATATACCCCAGAATGAGATTCGTCGAGATCGGCGCCGTTTGGAACAGCCGCACCTCGCGCCATTTGCGCTCGATGTCGAACTCGCGCGCGAAGCCGAACCCGCCGAACGTCTGCATGCAGGTATCGCCCGCGTGCCAGGCCGCTTCCGAGGCGAGCATCTTGCCCATGTTGGCTTCCGCCCCGCAGTCGCGCCCCGAATCGAACAGCGCCGCGGCCTTGCGCAGCATCAGTTCCGCCGCGTCCAGTTCGGCGTGCGCGCGGGCGATCGGGAACTGGATGCCCTGGTTCTTGCCGATGGGGCTGCCGAAGACCACGCGGTCGTTGGCGTATTCCACCGCCTTGTCGACGAACCAGCGGCCGTCGCCCAAGGCTTCCGAGCCGACCAGCACCCGCTCGGCGTTCATGCCGTCGAGGATGTAGCGGAAGCCGCGGCCCTCCTCGCCGATCAGGTTCTCGGCCGGGACCTTGAGATCGTCGATGAAGACCTGGTTGGTGTTGTGGTTGATCATGGTCGGGATCGGCGTAATCTCGACCCCGTTGCCGCGCGCCTCGCGCAGATCCACCAAAAAGACCGAGATGCCGTCGGTGCGCCGCTTCACCTCGTCCGCCGGCGTGGTCCGGGCGAGCAGCAGCATCAGATCCGATTGCAAGGCGCGGCTGGTCCAGATCTTCTGCCCGTTGACGACGTAATGGTCGCCGTTGCGCACCGCGCGGGTCTTCAGCTGGGTGGTGTCGGTGCCGGTCGTCGGCTCGGAGACGCCGAAGGCCTGCAGGCGAATGTCGCCCGTCGCGATGCCCGGCAGGTAGCGCCGTTTCTGGTCCTCGTTGCCGTGCTTCAACAGGGTGCCCATGATGTACATCTGGGCGTGGCAGGCCGCGGCCGAGCAGCCGGCGTGATGGATCGTCTCCAGGATCACCGCCGCGGCGCGCACGGGCAGGCCGGCGCCGCCGTATTCTTCCGGGATCAAGGCCGCGAGCCAGCCGGCGGCGGCCAGCGCGTTGACGAATTCCGTCGGGTATTCCGAGGCCTCGTCCTTCTCGCGCCAGTATTCGGCCGGGAACTCGGCGCAGACGTTGCGCACGCCGTCGCGGATCTCGGGCCAGTCGAGGTCGATCGACATCGCCACTTCACCGCTTTCGACCGTGCTCTCCAGGTTCGCCACCATTGTCGGCTTCTCCGTGTTCTTGATGTCCCTGTCGGGACGCTGCCTGGCCGGCCCGGGCCCCCGTCCCAACCACCCCAAGGGTACCCTTCCACGGGTGGTTGGGACGGGGGCGCGGGCCGGCCAGGCAAACCCAAAAAACTCAACCCACCCCGCCCGGAAGCCGTCCTTCCAAGGGGTAGGCCGGGTCGTTATAGCCGGGCGTCGACGGATGTCCAGGCGGCACGAGCGAATCGACCAGTGCCTCGTCTTCGTCGGTGAAGTCGTGCGCCAGCGCGCCGAGGTAGTCGGCCCATTGCGCTTCCGTGCGCGGCCCGGCGATGACGGAGCTGCAGATCCGGTTGTTCAGCACCCAGAGGAAGGCGAACTGGCCCGCCGTCATGCCGCGCGCCGCCGCATGGTCTTGCAGCGTCCTGGCGATCCTCAGGGATTCGGGGCGCCACTCGGTTTCCATCATCCGCCGGTCGGCGCGGCCGGCGCGCGTGTCCTCGGGCGGCGGGGCGTCGGGATCGTATTTCGCGGTCAGCACGCCGCGGGCGAGCGGGCTGTAGGGCACGACGCCCAGGCCCAGCGCCGCGCAGGCCGGCAGATGCTCGCTCTCGGGCATGCGGTTGAGGGCGTTGTAATAGGGCTGGCTCGCCACCGGGCGGTCGATGCCGCAGGCGTCGGCCAGGCGGCAAACCTCCGCCATGCGCCAGACCCGGTGGTTGGAGAGGGCGAAATGGCGGATCTTGCCCTGGCGGACCAGGTCCTCCATCGCGCGGACGCTTTCCTCCAGCGGGGTCGAGGGGTCTTCCTTGTGCCAGTAGTAGACGTCGATGACGTCGGTGCCGAGACGGCGGAGGCTGTTTTCGCAGGCGCGCATGATCCAGCTGCGTGAGAGGCCGCGCCCGTTCGGGCCCTCGCCGCTCGGATTGGCGAGCTTGGTGGCGACCACCCACCAGTCGCGGTCCCCCGCGATGGCGCGGCCGACGACCTCCTCCGAGCGGCCCTTATTGTAGGCGTCGGCGGTGTCGAGGAAGTTGACGCCCGCCTCGCGGCCCTGGGCGATGATGCGGGCGCTGGTCGCGTCGTCCGTCGGGCCGCCGAACATCATCGCGCCGAGACAGACGGGGGAGACCTTCAGGCCGCTCCGCCCGAGCTTGCGGTAATCCATGGCTGATCTGTCCTTGTTCCGGGGCGCCCGCGCCGCGTCAGCCGAGCGCCGCTTCCAGGTCCTCGAGTTCCAGCGGCTTTTGCAGGGTGACGACGTCGAGGCCCTTCACCCCGCCCAGCAGTTGCGCCATCTCGCGGTAGTGCGGGTTGTAGCCGCTGACGATCAGGACCCGGGCCTTGCATCCCTTGGTGCCGAGCCAGTTCAACAGTTCGATCCCGTCCTCCTCCGGCATGACGATGTCGAGCACGATGGCGTCCGGCGCCACCTCGTCGTAGACGGCGCGAAACTCCGCGCCGGAGCCGACGGCGGTCGCCTCGAAGCCGAGGCCGCGGGCGACACGGGCGATGAATTCGCGGAAATCCGCTTCGTCGTCGACGATCAATATTCGTTTCACCGGCGCATTCCTCAATACTTTGCGCGAGCTTACTCGGCGGCCCGGGCCTCGATCAAATGGCCGAGCGCCTCGCCCTCGGGATCGGCCTCGGCGGCCCCGCGCGCGGCGGCGATGGCGTGCCTGGCCTCGGCCAGTCCGGCGCCGTCGGCCAGGCCCGGCGTGACGACGCGCTCGAGGATGCGTTCGAATCGCTCCCGCCCGCGGTCGTGGGTTTCGCCGTAGCCGCGGATCAGCGTGGCACATTCCGCAACCTCGCGGGCGAGGTCTGCGTCCAGCGCCGCGGCCCGGGTGACCTGGTCCAACCAGCGCCGGATCGCCGCGTCCTCGACCTGGAAGCGATGGCCGCGGCGGCGCAGCCCGCGCAGCCGGGCGAGCGCGCGCAGCAGCAGGTAGCCGGGCGCCGAGGTCGTGCGGATCTTCAGGCCGATGCGCCGGTCGGCACGGGCGGGCCGGCGCCGCACCCAGGCGAGCAGGGGACGGGCCAGCAGCGGCGGCAGAACCGCCGCGACCTCCTCCGCGCCGGGGCGGAAATAGTCGGTAACGCGCAGGGGTTCGTCGCTGCCGGCGCGGGCCTCGCCGCGGATCCGATCGAAGCGGTCGAGGCGGGTCTTCAGCTCGGCGACGCGGATGATGTCGTCATAGGCCATCCAGTTGGCGAGCCCGCGGGCGAGCGAGACCAGCAGTGCCGTCACCGCCGCCGGATCCGCGCCTTCGGGCAGGGCCCCGCGTACTGCCGCCAGCCGTTCGAGGTAGAGCCGGCCATGCTCCCGGTCCTGGAAGTCCAGCACCTTGGCGAGGCCGGCGCGCCGCATTTCTCCCGCGTCTCCGTCCCAGCCCCCGTTCTGGCCACCACCCGCCTCGTTCGAAAGCAGCGCCTCCAGCACGTTGCGGTGGCCTTGGGTTTCGGGCGCCGGCAGGGCCGGCTCGCTCGGCGTGGCGGGGCCGGCGGCCTCCAGCGCCACGGCGCGGCCGCGGGCGAAGCCGGCGAGGTTGGCCTCGATGGCGACGCCGCCTTCGCGGATCGCCGCCTCCAGGTGGCTGGCGTCGAACGGCAGGCGGCCGGACGCGGCGACGGCGCCTAGCAGCACGGCGTTGACGACGCTGCCCGTCTCCTCCGCCAGCGTGCGGTAGTCGCGCAGCAGGGGCTGGCGGGCCAGGCTCTCCGCCGTCGCCAGCAGGGTGTGGGCGTCGTAGCGGCCATCGGAAAGCTGCGCCTTTTCCGCCACCGCATAGATTCGGTGGGTCGAGGCGATGAGCGTCGTGCGCTCCGGCGAGACGAAGCCGTTCTCCATCGCCCGGCCGGCCTCCAGCGCTTCGGAGGCGATCATCAGGTCGACGTCGCCCGGCCCGGGGGTGAGGGAGAAGATCGGCTCGCGCTCCAGCCGTTCCCACGGCTCGGGAAAGATCTCGACATAGTAGGTGGTCGCCCCCGTGCGCTGGGCGACGCCGGGGATCGAGGTGCTTTGGACCGGCAGGCCGGCGCGGCCGGCCGCGGCGACCAGCCAGTTGGTCAGCACGCCGCCGCCCTCACCGCCGAGCGCGGCGACCAGCACGGTGACGGGGCGGGATCGGGCGGCGCTCATCGCCTCAGCCGTCCGCGCGGCGGGCCAGCAGCCAGCCGAGCAGCCTGTCGTTCAGCCGTTCGATCCAACGGTCGAGGCGGGTCGCGTTGCGCACGATGTCGGCCCGGTAGAAAGAGGGGCAGAGCGCCGCGGCATGGGCGACCTCGCCGCACAGGCCGCAGCCGACGCAACCGTTCTCGACATGGGCGACGGGCTTGGTCTTCAGGGGATCGGCGCTCGGCCGGATGGTGAGCGTCGGGCAACCGGACAGGCGGACGCAGGCGTGGTCGCCGGTGCAGACCTCCTCGTCCACGCCGTAGCGGGTGCGCACGACCCGCTTGCCCTCGCGCAGCATCCGGGCTTCGAGCGGCCGCTTCTTGCGCTGGACCGCGAGCATGCATTCCGCGTCGGCGATGATCACCTTCAGGCCCTTGTGCGAGGTGGTCATCGCCTTGGCCAGCGTCTTCACCATGGTCGAGACATGGTAGGTGTAGACGCTCTTGACCCAGGTGACGCCGACGCCTTTCAGGGCCTTGGTGATGTCCATGTCGACCGGTTCCAGCTTCGCGTTGGTGCCGGTGGAGGGGATGTGCTGCGCGCCGGTGGCCGAGGTGTAGCCGTTCTTCATGATGATCAGGACGCTGTCGTCCTGGTTGAAGACCGCGTTGGCGACGCCGCTGGTGAGGCCGTTATGCCAGAACCCGCCGTCGCCCATGATCGAGATCACCCGCTTGTCGCCGAAGGCCGGCGCCACGCCCGCGGAACTGGCGAGGCCGAGGCCGTAGCCGAGCACCGTGTTGCCGATGTTGAAGGGCGGTAGCGTCGAGAAGGTATGGCAGCCGATGTCGGCGGAAACGTGGAACGGCCCGGTCTGCTTCTCGACGATCTTCATGGCGGAAAACACCGGGCGCTCGGGACAGCCGGTGCAGAAGCCGGGCGGGCGGGTCGGCACCGGCGCGCCCAGCGCCTCGCGCGCGCGGCTCTGCAGCGCACGGGCCGTTGCCAGTGGTGCTGCGATCCGGTCCCCGTCGAGGCCGGGCGGCGCATGTTCGGCCAGGAAGTCGGTGACGCCCTGCAGCACCACGTCGGCGGTGTATTCGCCGGCCATCGGCAGCACGGCCTTGCCGACCACGGTGGTCTGCAGGTCGGCCTTGCGCAGGAAGACGTGGGTCGCCTGCTCGATATAGTCGGGTTGGCCTTCCTCGATCACCAGGACGGCGCGTTTTCCCGCGCAGAACTCCTGGAACTCCTCCCGGATCAGCGGATAGGTGACGTTCAGGCAGTAGATCGGCACCCGGCTTTCGCCGTAGGCGTCGGCCAGGCCGACCCGTTCGAGGGCGCGCAGCGCCGCGTTGTAATGGCCGCCCTGGACGATAATGCCGATATCGTCGAGGTCGCCGGGGAACATCTCGTTCAAGCGGTTGTCGCGTACGTAGCCGAGGGCTGCCGGTGCCCGGGTCTCGATCTTGTGCCGTTCCTGGGCATAGGTCGCGGGCGGCAGGCAGATCCGCGACGCGTCGAAATCGGGGCCCGGCAGGGCATTGTTGCGGCTGTGCTCGGGCCGCCGGTTGTCGCGGGTCTCGAAGCTGCCGTGCACATGGCAGGCGCGGATGCGCAGCTCCAGCATCACCGGTGTATGGCTCGCCTCGGAAAGGCGGAAGCCGTGCTCGACCATGTCGACCATCTTGGGCAGGCTCGGCCGGGGGTCGAGCAGCCAGATCTGCGACTTCATGGCGAAGGCGTGGGTGCGCTCCTGGATGATCGAGGAGCCTTCGCCATAGTCCTCGCCGACGACGACCACGACGCCGCCCTTGACCCCGGCCGAGGCCAGGTTGGAAAGCGCGTCCGAGGCGACGTTGGTGCCGACGACGGATTTCCAGGTGACGGCGCCGCGCAGCGGATAGTTGATCGAGGCGCCGAGCATGGCGGCGGCGCCGGCCTCGTTGGCGCAGACCTCGGTGTGGACACCGAGGTCGTCCAGGATGTCGTCCGCATCGGCCAGGACGTCCATCATGTGGCTGACCGGCGCGCCCTGGTAGCCGCCGACATAGGACACGCCCGACTGCAGCATCGCCTTGGTCACCGCCAGGATGCCCTCGCCGTGGAACCGCTCGCCGTCGCCGAGCTTCAGCAGCTCGACTTCCTTCTTGAAGGATCGCTCCATGATGTGTCGTGTCCTCTCGTCCGGGCGCCCAGGAAACCCGTTTCAGCAGGCCTCGTCCAGTCTCTTGTCCGCCAGCATCCGTTCGACGCTTTCGGCCAGCGCCGCGCGGCGGTAGGGCTTGGCGATGAAGGGCGCGTCCTCGCTCAACAGCCCGTTGGCGACGACGCCGCGCCGGGTATGGCCGGAGGCGAAGAGAACGGGAAGATCGGGCCGGCGCTCGCGCGCCTGAGCCGCGACGTCGGGCCCGTTCATCTCGCCACCCAGCACGACGTCGGAAAACAGCAGGTCGATGTGCCGACCGCTCGCCACCACCTCGAGCGCCTGGGCGGCGGTGCCGGTGACGACGACCTCGTGGCCGAGTTCGGTCAGCATCAGCTCGGCCAGGCGGCGGGCCCGCTCGTTGTCGTCGAGGACCAGGATCGTCCGGCTCATGACGCGGGCGGGCGGGCCAGGTGCCATTCGGTCGTCGCCTGGTAGGCCGCACCGGCCTGTAGCAGCAGCGGCTCGCGCCACCAGGCGGCTTCCAGCTGCAGGCCGACCGGCAGGCCGGCGGCGGAAAAGCCGCAGGGCACCGACAGTCCCGGGATCGCGCCGAGGCCGCCCGCATAGGTATTGCGGGTGGCGTCCCGCGTCGCTTCCAGCAGGGAACGATCGTCGACCACCGGCGGCGGGTCGGCGGGCGTCGTCGGCGAGGCGAGGATGTCGACCTTCTCGAACAGGTCGGCCAGCGTGCGGCGCCAGGCCTCCCGCGCGCGGACGGCGCCGGCATAGTCGACGGCCGTAAATTTGTGGCCGTTGATCATGCGGGCGTGCACGTCGTCGCTGAAACCCTCCGGGCGGCTCGCCAGCCGCTCGGCATGGTGGGCGCAGGCGTCGGAAAAGATCATCAAGGTGGCGTGGATATGGGTTTCCGAGGCGCCCGGCACCTCGACGTCGACGAGGCGCGCGCCCTGGCGCTCCAGCTCGCGCAACGCGGCCTGTACCGGGCCGGCGATGTCGTCGGGCACGTCCTCGAAATAGAAATTCGTCGGCACGCCGATGCGCAGGCCGGCGACGCCGTCGCCGAGGCGGGGCAGGAAATTCTCCAGCGGCCGATCGACCGAGATCGGATCGCGCCGGTCCGGTCCGGCGATGACCGCGAGGATGCGGGCGACGTCGAGGACCGAGCGTGCCATCGGCCCGATGGTGTCGTAGGTGGCGCTGACCGGGGAGGCGCCATGGTTCGGCACCCGTCCGACGGTCGGGCGCAGGCCGGAGACGCCGCAGAACGAGGCCGGCAGCCGGACCGAGCCGCCGGTATCCGAGCCGAGCGCGCCCTGCACCAGGTCGGCCGCCAGCGCGGCGCCCGAGCCGCCGCTGGAGCCGCCCGGCACCCGATCGGTGTTCCAGGGGTTGTGGCACTGGCCGGAGACCGGGTTGACGGAGCGGATGCCGAAGCAGAGTTCGTGCAGCGTCGCCTTGCCGACGAGCACGGCGCCCGCCCGACGTAGGCGGGCGACGACGGGGGCGTCGTCGTTCGGCACGTGGTTCTCGTAGAAGGTCGAGCCGCTGGTGGTCTTGAGGCCCGCCGTCTCGATATTGTCCTTCACCGCCATCGGCATGCCGTGCAGCAGGCCGAGCCAGCGGCCCTCGGCCGCGTCCGCGGCGCTCCGTGCCGCCTCGGGCGCCACGGTGATGAAGGCGTTGAGTCGCTCGCTCTCCGCTTCGATGCGGGCGAGGCCCGCTTCCAGCGCGTCGCGCGCGCCGCCCGTCGTCGTCATGGTTCCCCATCTCCCCATTTTCTCATCGTGCTAACATCGCGCGGCGGCGGCTTCGGGGGAAGGGGTAAAGCGTGGCGGAACGGGAATTCGACTATGTGATCGTCGGCTCCGGCTCGGCCGGCTCGACGCTCGCCGGCCGGTTGGGGGAGCGGGCGGACCTCAGGGTCTGCGTGTTGGAGGCTGGCGGGACCGACTGGAACCCGCTGATCCACATCCCCTTCGGCACCGGCAAGCTTTTGCGCTCGAAGCTGCACGGCTGGGGCTATACGACGGAGCCGGACCCCGAACTCGGCGGCCGGGGCACCTTCTGGCCGCGCGGGCGGGTGGTCGGCGGCTCCTCCTCGATCAACTCGATGATCTATATCCGCGGGCACCGGCTCGACTACGACACCTGGGCGCAGCTCGGCAACCGGGGCTGGTCCTATTCAGACGTGCTGCCCTATTTCCGCCGGGCCGAGGGTCATGCCGACCGGCGCGACGGTTTTCACGGCGCCGACGGGCCGCTCGGCGTCGGGCGGGGCGCCTTCTCCCATCCGCTGTACGAGGCCTTCCTCAGGGCCGGCGGCGAGGCGGGCCATCCGCCGACGGACGATTTCAACGGTGCCGAGCAGGACGGCGTCGGCACCTATGATTTCACCATCCGGGGCGGGCGGCGGTGCAGCGCCGCGGTCGCCTACCTGCATCCCGCCCGCAAGCGCGGCAACCTCGAGCTGATAACCGGCGCCCAGGCGACCCGCGTGCTGTTCGAGGGCGCGCGGGCCGTCGGCGTCGAATACGCCAGGGGCGGCCGGCGCGAGATCGTGCGGGCCCGGCGCGAAGTGATCCTCGCCGGTGGTGCCATCAATTCGCCGCAGCTCCTCATGCTGTCGGGCATCGGCGATTCTGACGAGCTCGGCCGGCACGGCATCGAGGTCCGCCGTCACCTGCCGGGCGTCGGACGGAATTTGCAGGACCATGTCGACGTCATGGTGCGCCATCTCTGCCCGGAGGCGGTGACCTTGCATTCGATGGTCCGTTTCGACCGGGCCGCGCTCTCCATGCTGCGCGCCGGACTGTTCGGTACCGGGCCCGCCGCGACGTTCCCGGCCGAGACCGGCGCCTTTTTGCGCACCCGCCCTGAACTGGCCGCCCCCGATATCCAGCTGGTGCTGCTGCTGGGCCTCGGCACGACGCGGGTCCGCTGGCCGCTGTTGACGGCGCTTCGGCGCGATCCGCTGGAGCGCGAGGGCTTCACCTGCCGGGTCTGCGTGCTGCGGCCGGAAAGCCGGGGCGAGATCCGCCTGGCCTCCGCCGACCCGCTGGCCCGGGTGCGGATCCAGGCCAACTACCTCGCGGCCGAGACGGACCGGGCGACGCTGGTCGCCGGCGTCCGCGTGGTGCGTGATTTTCTCGCCCAGCCCGCCTTCGACCGCTTCCGCGGCCCCGAGACGGAGCCCGGCCCCGGCATCGACAGCGATAGCGAGATCGAGGCCTGGGTGCGCACGGCGGCGACGACGATCTACCACCCGGTCGGCACGGCCAAGATGGGCGACGACGAGATGGCGGTCGTCGACTCGGCGTTGCGCGTCCATGGCGTCGAGGGCCTTCGCGTCGTCGACGCCTCGATCATGCCGACGCTGGTCGCCGGCAACACCAACGCGCCGACCATCATGATCGCCGAGAAGGCCGCCGATATGATATTGGATCGCCCGGCCCTGGCGGCCGAGGATCCCGAACGCCCCTCGGCCGCGGCCTGACGAACAGGAGGACTGAGAGCCATGAGCGACAAGATCGACGCCGCCCTGGAGACCGTCTTCGGTGCCAATTCCGAGCTTTACCAGGGCCGGGGCTTCCAGCGTCGCATCGGCTGGGGCGCCAAGCCGGCCCTGCTGGTGATCGACATGGCGAATGCCTGGACGCGGCCCGACCACGCCTTTTCCTGTCTCGGCATGGACGAGATCATTCCCGCTCACGAGGCCCTGCTGGACGCCTTTCGCGCCAAGGGGCTGCCGATCATCTACACCACCACCGCGTATGAGGTGATCGACGGCGCCGTCACCGATGCCGGCCTCTGGCACAAGAAGATCCCCGCCGAGGTGCTGAGCGCCGGCAGCCCCGCCGTCGCCATCGACGAGCGGATCGCGCCGCAGCCGGGCGAGATCGTCATCACCAAGAAACGGGCGAGCGGCTTTCACGGCACGCCGCTCGCCGGCATGTTGCGCGCCGCCGGCGTCGACACGGTGGTGATCACGGGTGTGACCGCCTCGGCCTGCGTGCGCAATTCCTGCGAGGACGCCATCGCCGACGGTTTCCGCACCATCGTCGTGCGCGAGGCGGTCGGCGACCGCATCGCCGGCGCGGTGGCCTGGAACCTGTTCGACATCGACGCCAAGTTCGGCGACGTCGAACCGCTGGAGGCCGTGCTCGACCACCTGCGCCGCAACGACTTCTGAGGGCGGAAAAGAAGAGAGACGGTTTCATGAGTGCCGCCAACGGCTACGCCGCCCACGTCGAGGATCGCCCGGGCCAGGGCATCTTCCGCATCGATCGCGCCATCTACACGGACGAGCGGATCTTCGAGGCGGAGATGGCGCGCATATTCGAGCGCAGCTGGCTCTACCTCTGTCATGAAAGCCAGGTGCCGGCGCACGGCGACTACTACGCGACCCACATCGGCCGGCAGCCGGTGTTCGTCATCCGGCAGAAGGACGGCGGCCTCGGCGGGTTCCTGAACGCCTGCGCCCATCGCGGTGCCATTCTGACCAGCCGCCGGCGGGGCACGGCGAAGACGCTGGCCTGTCGGTTCCACGGCTGGTGCTTCGACACCGAGGGGCGCTGTACCCGGATCAAGAACGAGAAGGTCGGCTTTCCCGACGGCGGCGCCCGGGCGCGCTATGGCCTGACGCCGCTCGCCCGCATCGCCAGCTACAAGGGCTTCGTCTTCGGGGCGCTGGATCCCGATGCCGGCGAACTCTCCGCCCATCTCGGCCAGGCCGCACCCTTCCTTGATCTGATGGCGGAACAGTCGCCGGACGGCATGGAGGTGGTGGCGGGCCACCAGGCTTATCTGATCCGCGGCAATTGGAAACTGCAGGCCGAGAACGGTGTCGACGGCTATCACGTCGGCACGGTGCACCGGGTGTTCGCCGCCGCCGTCGCCAAGCGGGAGAGCATGGCGGGCGACTACGGCGGCGTGGCGACCGACGCGGGGCGGATCGCCGGGCAGGGCCGCAACGGCAGCTACGATCTCGGCGACGGGCACAATCTGATCTGGGCCGAACGGGGCAAGCCGGAGCTGGCGCCGCTTTACGAATCCCTGCCCAAGCTGCGGCAAATGCACGACGAGAAGAAGATCGACTGGATGCTGCGGCGCGGGCGCAACCTGATGATCTTCCCGAATCTGCTGCTGCTCGACCAGGCCTCGACCCACATAAGGGTGTTCCGGCCGCTCGCCCGCGACCGCACCGAGGTCCGCGTCTATTGCCTCGCCCCCCGCGGCGAGAGCGACGCGGCCCGCGCCGCCCGGCTGCGCAAGTTCGAGGATTTCTTCATGGTCACCGGCATGGCGACGCCCGACGATCTGGCCGCGCTGGAGGACGTGCAGTTCGGCGCCCAGGCCCGCGGCGCGCGCTGGACCGATATGGAACGTGGCATCACCCAAGGTCTGGCCGGCGCGGACGCCGTCGCCGCGGATCTCGGTGCGGTGCCCGCGACCAGCGCCGACAGCTGGGATCACGAGACGCTCTATCACGGCTTCTTCCGCCGCTGGGCGGCGATGATGGACGCGGGCGGCCAGGGCGCATGAGCCTCGATGTGCAGCTGCGCGAGGAGGTTCGCGATCTCCTCGCCCTCGAAGCCGACCTGCTCGACCGCAAGCAGTGGCGCGAATGGCTCGACCTCTACCTCGAGGATTGCGTCTATTGGGTGCCGGCCTGGATCGACGAGGAGACGACGGGGGACGATCCCGAACTCCAGGTCAACATGATCTATATCGTCGGCCGCGCCGGGCTCGAGGGCCGCGTGCTGCGCATCGCGTCGGGCGATGCCTATGCCGAAACCCCGGCGAGCCGGACCAGCCATCTGGTCGAATCGGTCCGCATCACCGGCCAGGACGCAAACGGCCTCGACGTCTCGGCCAAGTTCCTGGTGCTGGTGGTCGACACGCGCTGGGGCAAGCAGCTGCGCGGCGGCTGGTACGACTACCGCCTGGTCCGGCGCGACGGGGACCTCAGGATCGCGCGCAAGAAGATCACGCTGCTGGAAGACGTGATCGACGGCGCGGTGGATATTCATCAGATCTAGACGCGGGCCGAGGCGATGGATCGCGCGAAGCGTCCGGGCTAAGCTCGCGCCAGCCCCCTAGCACGGTTTCGAGGAGATCCGATCATGGCTCGCGTGTCTTATGTCGCAATCGAAGAAGTTCCCGAAAAGCTGCGCCCGCTCTATGAGGAAATGTCGACCTACGGGCCGTTTGCCAGCCTGGTCGGCGCCATGGCCCATCGCGGCCCGATGCTGGAGCATGTCTTCGGCATGCTGCTCGACCTGAAGAAGGAAGGCGTGCTGAACCGGCGCTACCTGGAACTCGCGCTCGTCGCCGTCTCCCAGGTCAACACCTGCGAGTATTGCGTCGCCCACCACGGCCCCTTCCTGAAGGTGCAGGGCGTCAGCGGCGAGGGCGTCGAGCGGCTGCTGGACTATGCGGACCATCCCGAACTCGACGACGTCGACAAGCTGGTGGTCGAATACGCCATCCAGGTGACCAACGACTTCAACCGGGTCCGCGACGGCATGTTCGAGCGGTTGCGCGCGCATTTCTCCGAGGCGGAGATCGTCGAGTTGACCTGGCGGATCTCGCTCTGCGGTGCGTTCAACCGGTTCAACGACGTGTTGCAGCTCGATATCGAGGCGGAAGCGCTGGAAAAGGTCGCCTGAACCGGTGCGTATCAGCGACGAGCGGATCCTCACCACCCACGTCGGCAGCCTGCCGCGTCCCGACGACCTGCTTCCCCTGCTGGAAGCGCGGGAGCGGGGCGAACCGGTCGAGCGGGACGCCATGGCCACGCGGACCCGCGAGGCCGTGCGCGAGATCGTCGAACGGCAGATGCAGGCGGGCGTCGACATCGTGTGCGACGGCGAGGTCTCGAAGATCTCCTACACCTTCTATGTCCGCCACCGTCTTGCAGGTGTCGGCGTGGCCGCGGAGCGGCACGCGGAGGTGCCGCAGTACGCCGCGCACTCGGACCTGGTCGAGCATCCCGACTTTCACGAGCGGATGCAGCGGGCGCAGGGGGCGGCGACCTGGTTTACCCGCGCCGCGCTGCCGGTATGCGTCGGGCCGATTTCCTACGCCGATCTCGCGCCCCTCGAGGCGGACCTCGACAACCTCGCCGCCGCCCGCGCGGCGGAAGGCCCGCACGAGGTCTTCGTCAACGCCGCCTCGCCCGGTGTGCTGACCAAGTTCGTGCCCGACATCCATTACCGCGACGAGGACGCCTATGTCGAAGCCCTGGCGAATGCCATGCGCGTCGAATACGAGGCGATCCACAAGGCGGGTTTCCTGCTGCAGATCGACGCCCCGGACCTGGGCTCGGCCCGGCACAACCAGTATGCGGCGTTGTCGGAGGCGGAATTCCTGCGCATCGCCGACCGCAACGTCGAGGCGTTGAACCATGCGACGGCGGCAATCCCGCCGGAGGCGATGCGCCTGCATATCTGCTGGGGCAACTACGAAGGCCCGCACACCCACGACGTGCCCTTGGCCGCCATGCTGCCCGCCTGCTTCAAGGCCCGGCCGCAGGCCCTGCTGTTCGAGGGCGCCAACCCGCGCCATGCCCATGAGTGGGAGGACCTGGCGGCGGCCACGATCCCCGACGAGCAGATCCTGATTCCGGGCGTGGTCGACAGCACCTCGAACTTCGTCGAGCATCCGCGCCTGATCGCGCAACGGATCGAGAACTACGCCCGTATCGTCGGGCGCGAGCGGGTCATCGCCGGCACCGATTGCGGCTTCGCCACCTTCGCCGGACCGAACAACGCCGTCGTCCCCTCCGTCGTCTGGGCCAAGCTGGCGGCGATGGCGGAAGGTGCGAAGCTGGCGACGGACCGTCTCTGGAATTGATCGGGGTGCCCCGAACCGACGGGCCGCGACAGCTGACTTAGGGGTCGCGCGGCCCGCGGTCCGGGGCGGGGGAATTCGGGCTCAGGGGCGCCAGAAGGGTTTCGCCGCCTCCAGCGCCGCCTTACCAGGCGTCAGGCCGACGTCACGGCGCATCCGCGGCTCCAACTCGGCGAGTACCAGGCGCTGGCGAAAGCGGTCATGCCAGGTCGCGACGAGATGCGCGACGACGCGGAGGCCTGCATACAAGTCAAAGTAGGTCATGGGTATCGCGGTGGAACGGATCATGTTGCTTCCTCCTCTAATCGGCGAATTTCCGCCGTGTTGATGGGGAAGATCTAAGTGGATTCATGGGCCGGGACAACGTATGGTTTCTCATCCTATGGATGAGAAAAATTGATGTATGATCCGACCCCGCGCCGCCGCCTGCCGCCCCTCAACGCCATTCGGGCCTTCGAGGCGGCGGCCCGTCACTTGAGTTTCACCAAGGCGGCGGACGAGCTGGCGGTGACCCAGGGGGCGGTCAGCCACCAGGTCAAGGCGCTGGAGGCTTGGCTCGGCGTCACGTTGTTCCTGCGTGAGACCCGGGCGATTTATCTCACGCGCGAAGGCCAGCAGTACCTGGCACCAGTGCGCGCGGCGCTGGACGCCATCGCCGAGGCGACCCGGCGGCTGGAAGTCCTCGATCCCCGCGGCCCCCTGACGGTAAGCGCCATTCCCTCCTTCGTGGCCAAGTGGCTGTTGCCCCGCCTCGCCGATTTCCGCGCGGCCCACCCCGACATCGACGTGCGCATCAGCGCCGACGACCGGCTGGTCGACTTCGCCCGCCACGACGTCGATCTGGCGATCCGCATGGGCAACGGCGACTGGCCGGGGGTCGAGGTCGTCAAGCTGATGGACGAGGATCTGTTTCCGGTGTGCAGCCCGGCGCTGCTGGCCGGCGACCCACCGCTGCGCCGGCCGGAGGACCTGGCCCATCACACGCTGCTGCACGACGACATGCGGCAGGACTGGCGCGCCTGGCTGATGGCGGCGGGCGTGGCGGGGGTCGATCCGACCCGGGGGCCCGGCTATACCGACAGCTCCATGGTCATCCAGGCCGCGGTCGAGGGCCAGGGGGTGGCGCTCGGGCGCAGCGCGCTCGCCACCGCCGACCTCGCCCAGGGCCGCCTGGTCAAGCCCTTCGAGGTCGCGCTGCCGGCGAGCTTCGCCTACTACGTCGCCCTGCCGCCGGGCGCGTCCGGCAACGCCAAGGTCCGGGCCTTCGTCGACTGGATGTTGGCGATGGCGGTCGAGGACGAATCGATCCTGGCGGCGCCGCGCTATTCGTAGCTCGGCTGGCGCTTCTCCAGGAAGGCGGCGACGCCCTCCTGGAAGGCCGGGCTGGCGCGCACCTCGTCGCCGAGCCGTTGGTCCAGGGCCTCCCGGCTCATCGCCTGGTCGGCAATGGTCTCGGAGATCTGCCGGCGGACCGCCTGCACCGCGACCGGGCTGTTGGCGGCGATCCGGTCCGCGCGCTCCAGGGCCTGCGCCATGACCCGCTCGCCCGGTAGCACCTCGTTCACCAGGTTGATGCGGGCGGCGGTCGCCGCGTCGATCAGCCGGGCCGTCAACAGCAGGTCCATCGCATGGACGTAGCCGATCTGCTGGATCAACTTCACCGTCGCACCGCCGAAGGGATAGATCGACCATTTCACTTCGGGCAAGCCGAAGCGTGCGGTCTCGGCGGCGATGCGGATGTCGGTCGACAGCATCAGCTCGACCCCGCCGGCGACGCAGTCCCCGTTGACCGCGGCGACGATCGGCTTGGGGAAGGGCGTGGTCTTCAACAGGCCCCGGTTGATGTCGCGTGCCAGGTCTTCCGTGGCGCTGAGATCGCCGCCGAGATCGGCCCCGACGCAGAAGGCCCGGGTGCCGCTGCCGGTGAGCACGACGCAGCGATAGTCCGACCGCTCCAGCTCGTCCCACAGGCGGGCGAGATCGCCGATCATCGCCCGGGTCATGGCGTTCAGCCGGTCCGGGTTGTGGATCGTCACCACGATGACGTGGCGGCCGTGGTCCTCGGTGCGGATCTCCATCTCTGCCGTTCCCGCCCTGTCAGCTCTTGACCGTCACGACGACCTTGCCGAGGGCCTGTCGTTCGGTCAGGCGGCGGATCGCCGCGGCGCACTCTTCCAGGGGATAGGTTTCGGAGACCAGCGGTTTCAGCTTGCCTTCGCCGTACCAGTGCATCAGTTCCGCCGCGCTCTTCTCCAGCTTCTCCGGCGCATACCAGCGGAAATAGCGCAAGGCGGAGCCCATGGCCGAGCGGTGCTTTACCAACAGCCGGTTGGCCGGAATTTTCGGGATGCCGCCGACGAAACCGACGAGCAGGATCCGCCCGCCCCAGGCCAGGCACGAGAGCGCGGGATCGAACAGCTCGCCGCCGACCGGATCGAAGACGACGTCGACGCCGCGCCCGTCGGTCAGCGCCATCACCCGTTCCTTCAGGTTCTCCTCGGCATAGTTGATCAGGTCGTCAGCGCCGTGGTCGGCGGCCGCCGCCAGCTTTTCCGCCGTGCTG
The DNA here is from genome assembly GCA_951812805.1 of uncultured Alphaproteobacteria bacterium. Lineage (GTDB taxonomy): Bacteria > Pseudomonadota > Alphaproteobacteria > JASLMY01. Next base: position 76,587 of record CATOSZ010000010.1, read on the forward strand.
GCGCCCGCCAGCACCCGGGCGCCCATCGCCTTGCCGATTTCGCACGCGGTAATGCCGACGCCGCCGGCGGCACCGAGGACCAGCATGCTCTCGCCTTCGGCCAGGCGGCCCTGCCAGCGGATCGCCACGTCGCTCGAGAGGTAGGAAACCGGGAAGGCACCCGCCTCGACGAAGTCCATGTCGTCGGGGATGGGGAAGCATTCCGCTTCCGTGGCGAGGGCCCGTTCGGCCATGCCGCCATTGGCCAAAATCGCCATGACCCGGTCGCCGGGCGAGAAACGGGTGACCCCCGGGCCGATCTCGGCGACCGTGCCCGCGGTTTCCAGGCCGGGCGAGAAGGGAAAGGGCGGCTTGGTCTGGTAATTGCCGGCGACCATGATCGCATCAGCGTAGTTGGCCGCGGTCGCCTCGACCTCGATGACCAGCTCACCCGCCCCGGCGACGGGCTCCGGCAGTTCCGCCATTTCCAAGGAGTCGATCGGACCCCAGGCCCGACATACCATCGCCTTCATGTTTTCCGCTCCCGCGTCCTGTTGTTCGGCGGCGGGAGATTAGGGGGAAACGCGCACCGACCCAAGGGCAGGTCCGCAAATGGTACCTGTTGCAGGGAAGTTGCAGGTCCGAGGCTTCTACCTGTGATGGTCATGACCGAACCGCATTGTTGTTGTATAACCCGGGCTGACTTCAAAACGCCGCCTGGGGCCGTGGGGGTGGCGTGGCGTCGAAGCGATCCAATGCCCGGTTAAGAAGGCAGGGTGGAGTTCCCCCGGTTTCGTGGACGGTCAAAGATTTGTGCGACGGGGGGCTGTGCTCCTCTCGTAGTTGATCGGCGACATGTATCCTATGGATGAATGCCGGCGTCGGGGATTGTACCAGCCTTCGATGAACTGGAAGAGTTCGCGCCGCGCATGGTCGGGGTTTTCGAGCCGCCGCCGGTCGATCAGCTCGCATTCGAGGGTGGCGAAGAAGCTCTCGGCCATGGCGTTGTCGTAGCAGTCGCCGACCGAGCCCATGGAGGGCCGGACGCCGAACTTGCGGCAACGGGTGCCGAAGTCGATCGAGGTGTACTGCGAACCCTGGTCGGAGTGATGGATCGGCCTTCCTTTCGGCCGCCGTCGCGTGACCGCCATATCGAGGGCCTGCAAGACGAGTGCGGTGGCGAGGTGCGTCTCCATCGCCCAACCGACGACGCGGCGGCTGAAGGCGTCCAGGACGATCGCCAGGTACAGGAAGCCCATCGCGGTCGGGACATAAGTGATGTCCGCGACCCAGAGTTCGTCAGGCGCCTCGGCACGGAAGTCCCGATCGACCAGGTCCGGTGCTGGGCGCACGCCCTCACTTCGCACCGTCGTCTTGGGCCGCCGGCGCCGACTGACGCCCGACAGACCGGCCACGCGCATCAATCGGGCCACCCGCTTGCGGGCGACGGCCACGCCCTCGTCACGCAGCTCGGCATGGATCCGCGGCGCGCCGTAGGTGCCGTCGGAGGCTGCGTGGATCTCGGTGATCCGCGCCGTCAGGATCCCATCGTCGATCTCCCGGCGGCTCGACGGCCGCCGACGCCACTCGTACCAGCCGCTGGTGGAGACCTCGAGCAGTCGGCACATCATGGCGATTGGGTACATGGCTTGGTACGCACTCACGAACGCGAAGAGTCGTCCGAGGTCGCGTCGGTCTCCCGTGCGAACCAAGCCGCGGCTTTTGCAAGTATCTCGCGCTCTTGTCTGAGCCGCTTGTTCTCACGACGAAGCCGCTTCAGCTCCTCGTGTTCCTTGCCGGTCAGGACTTCGGTGCGACGGCCTTCCGCCACATCGGCGGCGGCCACCCAGTTACGGATCGATTGCGCCGTCGGCTCGAACTCGCGGCTCAGTTCCTCCGGCGTCCGGCCGCCGCGGACAAGATCGACAAGCTGGCTGCGAAACTCATGCGGATACGGTGCTCGTTTTCGGGACATCGTGGGCTCCTCCTTCCCAAAGGATCGGATGTCCACGAAATCGGGGCAAGCTCACCCTCTCTTTGCGGCTTTGGATGCTCCCCCTTTTGTACGGACTGGTGACGGCAATTACTCAAGCCACTATCAACCATGCCAAAGCGGCGGACAACTTCGAGAGTGGCTTGGCCGCCTATCGTTCCGGTGACTATGGGCTAGCCAAAGCAGAATTGCATCCGCTTGCCAAATCAGGTGATGCAAAAGCTCAAACTCTGCTTGGCCATATGTACTCAACCGGGCGCGGCGTCTCACAAGATTCCCGAGCCGCCGCCGAATGGTATCGCAAAGCCGCCCTGCAAGGCCACATGACCGCACAATTCAACCTTGGGAACTTTTACGCTCAGGGCGTCGGCGTCAAACATGATCCGGCACTGGCTGTCTATTGGTTCGAGGCAGCGGCTATGCAGGGCGATCGGGATGCCCAGAATAACCTCGCCTATATTTTTGCCAACGGCTGGGGACAACCGGTCGACTTCGTCAAAGCCTATGTTTGGTGGGCACGGGCTGCGGCCGCTGGCAGCACCCGAGCTGGCACATCGCGAGATGCGGTCGCCGAGCGCATGACGCCGGCGCAGCTGATCGAGGCGAAACGTCTGCTCGAAGCAGGCACTGCGGCGACCAAGGCCAGGAAGGCTGCGGTCGAGGTCCCCGTCCCCAGCGCGAAACCCGGCACGAGCAGGTCAAAGACGCAAACGACGTCCGCAAGCGGTCTTCGAGAAGCCACGAAAGTTGATCCAGGTCCTTCCGCCGGGTTTCAAGTCCAACTCGGATACTTCCGTGACCGTGCGAAGGCGGAATTCCTGAAGAAACGACTGGTTGCCAGACATCCGAACACCCTCTCGGCCGAGGATCTTGCCATCATCGCCAATGAGACCGGCAACAAGGAAGTCTTCTACAGGGTCGTGGCGCAATATTTTATCTCCCGCGATGCCGCCCAAAGTCGGTGTCGGCGGTACCGTCAAGCGGGCGTCGATTGCTTCGTACGACGCGACACCCGCCGCAGACCGGTCGTCGTTCAGCCCGGCAAGTGACCATCTCCGACGACGGCGGACCAATTGCATTAACGTTAATCAAATCTTCAGTTTAATCACCGACGATCTCGGACATCTGGTGGGTCGGACGTAAAGCCACGGTCGCCGACCACGAGCCACGCCAATTGTCAGGAGATCCCCATGCCCTCTTTTCACCTCATACCGAGTCTCGCCTTATCGGCGGCTTTTGCTCTGGTTGCCATCACTCAGCCTCTGGCGGCAACGGACTGTAGTTGGACCGATGTCGACACAACACGCTATCTCGACAATGACTGCACGACCGACGAAACCCTCGTGGTGCCCAACGGCTTCACCTTCGATGGACGGGGTTTTTTGATCAGCGCCGTCGACCCGGTGGATGGTCATTTCACGGGTGCCGTGCTTCGCAACGGCGGGGATGTCGCCCACTTCACGGACATCATCATCTCCGCTACCGAACTTTCGAACATTTGTAATGCCGCCCCCAGTCCCGACCGCCTGATGGGCATACAGTTGGAAGATACTTCAGGCTCCATCACCCATTCGACGGTTGAGAACATCAACCAAGGGGCCAGCGGCTGCCAGGAAGGCAATGCCATCGACGTCAGGTCGTCCACGCCGACTGACGAAGGTCTACCTCGAGACGTGCTCATTTCGCACAATGTGATCGGCAGCTATCAGAAGACCGGCATTGTCTGCGACGGCATGGTTTCCTGCGAAATTCGCCACAACATAGTCGGCCAATCCGCGACCCAGGATCATCTGGCGGCGAACGCCGTTCAAATCTCGCGCGGAGCCACGGGGACCGTGTCGAAAAATCATATATCTGGCAACCAGTGGGGAGGACCGTCGGAATTTGTCGCCACTGCCGTGCTTGCTTTGGAAGCGGGTGATCTCCTCGACATCAGCTTGAACAATGTTGGCGGCAATGCCGATGTCGGCATCTTTCTCTTCGCCACCAGCGGCGCGACGGTCAACAACAATCGCATATTCGAGAAAGGTCCAGACGCACAGGTCGCCGATGTCGGCCTGGCTGATCTTGGCACTGACAACACAATCACCAACAACAAGACTCGCGGCTATGCTTTCCCCGCGATTGGCGAGAGTATCATTGGCCTCAAGGTCATTCCATCACCGCACGATCCTACCGCCTGCTTCCAGACTTGTCCCTGACGGTCAATGCGACGGGCAGTTCGGAGCCTTCCTCCGCGATTGTCCGCCCCTTGCGGCGGGCAATCGCTCCGTTTTGGCTCGGCGTTGCGGCACACAAAACCTCCGGTAGCCTTAGGACAAACGTTACCATCACCGTCAGCTCGAAATAGCCGGCGCCAAAGCGTCCAGCGTCACCGCCACCTGCGCGCCGTCGGCGCCGTGCGGCGGAAAGGCGACGATGTGGGAAATCCCCGCGGCTTGCCGTTCTTCGATCGCCGCACGGCACTCCGCCGGATTGCCGGCGATCACCAGGTCGGCCAGCATCTCGTCGGTGACCAGCGCCGCGGCCTCGCCCCGTCGGTCCGCCCGCCAGGCGGCGACGATGGCGTCCGCTTCCACGCCGTAGCCATAGCCGGTCATCAGCTCGGAATAGAAGCTGCCCATGCCGCCGATGTAGTAGGCGAGATGCTCGCGGCAGAGCGCGCGGGCAGCCTCCCCGTCGGCATCCGCCACTGCCAAGGTCATCACCGCCATGTCGACGTCGCCCGCCGGCCGTCCTGCCGCCTCGGCCCCGGCGACGAGCGGCGCGCGGACGGCCTCCAGATTGCGGAGCGAGACGTGGGTCGGCAGCCAGCCGTCGGCGATCGCGCCCGTCTGCCGGACGGCGCGCGGCTTCAAGGTCGCGAGATAGATCGGCAGGGTGCGTTGCACCGGCCGGATCAGCAGGCGGAAGCCCTGCATGGTGAAGCAGTCGCCTTCGTAATCGACCCGCTCCCCGGCGAGCGCCAGGCGCAGGATCTCCACCGTTTCGCGGGTTCGCGTCAGCGGCTTGTCATAGGCCATCGCATGCCAGTCGCGGATGACGATCGGCCCGCTGGTGCCGAGGCCGGCGATGGCCCGGCCGCCGGAGATCTCGTCGAGGGTGGCGAAGGACTGGGCCAGCAGCGCGGGCGTGCGGGAATAGACATTGACGATGCCCGTCGCCAGCCGCAGCCGCCGGGTGCGCCCGGCGATCAGGCCCAGCAAGGTGAAGGCGTCGGAGCCGAAGGCCTCCGGCATCCACACGGCCTCGTAGCCGAGCGCTTCGGCCCGTTCGGCATGGGCTGTAGCCTGGGCGCGGTGCTCGGGCCGGCTGAAGGGGGCGACATAGCTCAGGCGCACGGGCGCGTCTCCAGGTCAGGGCAGGGGGCCGTCGAAGCGCTCGGCCAGCAGCTGTTTCAAGCGCTCGCGCTCCACCTTGCCGGTCGAGTTCGAGGGGATCTCGTCGAGGAAGATATAGCGCCGGGGCCGCTTGTAGCGCGCGAGGTCCGGGCTTTCGCGGCAGAAGGCGTCGAGCGCCTCGGGGGTGAGCGCCGGGTCGCCGGGCCGGATCGCCGCCACCACGGCCTGGCCCCAGCGGGTGCTCGGCAGGCCGACGACGGCGGCGTCGGCCACGGCGGGATGGGTGAACAGCAGGTTCTCCACCTCGCTCGGATGCACGTTCTCGCCGCCGGTCTTGATGGTGTGGTCCATGCGACCCAGCACGGTGACGAAGCCGTCCGCTTCGGCGTGGGCCGCGTCGCCCGTGTGATACCAGCCGCCGGCGAGTGCGCTCGCCGTCCGTTCCGGCAGGCCGAAATAACCGCTCATCAGGCTCGGGCCGCGGCAGATCAGCTCACCGACCTCGCCCGGTCCCGCGAGGTCCTCGACCGCGCCCGGCGCCGCGCCCGCCCGCAGAACGCGCACTTCCATCCCCGGCGCGGCCGGCCCGACGCTGCCGAGGCGGTCGGGGTGACGGCGATAGTCGCAGGTGGTGACGGTCAGGGCCTCCGTCGAGCCGTAGACGTTGAGGAAGCGGCCCGGGAACAGCGCCACGCACTTGCGCGTGACGTCGTCGGCCAGGTTCTGCCCGCCGAAGAAACCGCACTGCAGGCTGGAAAGATCATGGCCGGAAAGGTCGGCCTGCATCATCTCGACCAGCTGCGTCGGCACGCCGTGCAGGCAGGTCAGCCGCTCGCTCTCGACCAGGGCCAACGTCTCGGGGACGTCGAAGCCCCGCGTCATCACGTTGGTCGCACCGCGCGCCACGAAGGGCAGCAGTTGCAGCTGCAGCTGCGCGATATGGAACAGTGGCTTGTTGTCGATGATCCGGTCGTCGTGAGTGAAACCACAGACCTCGGCCATGATGTCGCCGCCGGCGAGCTCCGCCCGGTGGCTGCGCATCACGCCCTTCGGCCGCCCCGTGGTGCCAGAGGTGTACATGATGAAGGCGGTGTCGTCCGGGCCGGGCCCGCCGGCCGGTTCGTGCTCGGCGGCGGGGGCGATGAAATCCGCCCAGGTGTTTTCACCGCCTTCGGCAGCACCCTCGACGACGATCCGTTCGGGCCCGCCGTCGAGGCTTTGGATCGCCGCGCGCAGCTTGTCCTCGAAGACCAGAATTCGGGCGCCGCAGTCCTCGACGATGTAGCGCACTTCGTTCGCCGCCAGGCGGTAGTTGATCGGCACCGGCACCGCGCCGAGCTTCAGCAGCCCGAAGAAGGCGATGACCTGTTCCGGCAGGTTCCAGGTCAGGAAGGCGACCCGGTCGCCGGCGGCGATGCCGCGCGCGGCGAAGGCATGGGCGGCGCGGTTGGCCTGCCGGTTCCATTCAACGAAACGCCAGCGCCGGCCTTCGAAGACGAGGGCGGTCTTTTCCGGCCAGCGGGCCGCCGCCCGCACCAAACTGTCGCCGAGTGTCGTCATTCGGCCGAGAGTTTGTCGGCCGTGTCGGAGTCGCTGGCGCCGCGATCGGCGATGCCGCCTTCGATGGCGGGCGCCGCGTACCGGTCGACCGCCATCATCCGGCGGTTGAAGGCGAGATAGTCCGCCTTCGAGAGTTTCGGCTTCTGCTCGTCGAGGATCCGGGTCGCCACCGCCGCCTCGTCCGCCAGCAGGTCGATCGCGGTCATCGCCAGCAGCTTCGCCATGCCGACATAGACCGCGTCCTTGTCCACCATCAGATAGTCGTTGGCATGCGCCACGCCGCTGGCGCCGAAGATATAAGGGTGGGTCACCGGCATGATGTGGCCGAGGTCGCCCATATCGGTGGAGCCGGTGCGGTGACGCTCGATATAGAACTGGTCCTCGCCATAGAGCGATTTCACGTTGTCGCCCCAGATATCGGTCATCCGCTCGTTGTTGGTCTGCGGCAGGTAGCCGGCCGTGGTCTCGATCTCGACCTTGGCGCCGATCGCCATCGCCGCCCCCTTCACCGCCCGGTCGACCTTGGCGTTGGCATCGACGATGCCTTCCAGGGTCCGGCCGCGGATGAAGGTTTCGAGGTGGACGTCGGCGGGCACCGCGCTCACCGCCTCGCCGCCCTTGGTGATGATCGGATGGATGCGGATGGTGTCGGAATCGAAGAAGGTCTCACGCAGCAGCGCGATCGCCGTCATCGCCAGGTTGGCGGCGTTGAGGGCGTTGATGCCGTATTGCGGCCGCCCGCCCGCATGCGCCGCCTTGCCGATGAAGCGGATCTTCTTGATCAGGGGCCCGTTGGACGAGAGCGCGACATGGCTCGCCACCGTGTCGGTCTTGGTATGGCACATCAGCGCCAGGTCGACGTCGTCGAAATGGCCGCGGCGGATGAACTCCGCCTTGCCGGTCAGGAACTCGATTTCGCCTTTGGCGCGCAGGTCCAGGCGGTGGCCGACCTCGATCAGCTCCTCCGCCGGAACGGCGACGAAGGCGATGTTGCCGGTCAGATGCTCGGCGACGGCACCGTCGATGATGCCCATCGCGGCGCCCAGCATGCCGGTGATCTGCGCGTTGTGGCCGCAGGCATGCGCCGCGCCGGTCTTCGGATCGGCATGCGGATGGTCGGAGATCATCAGGCTGTCGAGTTCGCCGATGAGGGCGAGGGTCGGGCCGGTGTTCTCGTTGTTGAGGCGCGCCTTGACACCGGTGACGGCCAGGCCGCTCTGCGGCTCCAACCCCAGGCTCTTCATCTTCTCGACCACCAGGGCTTCCGTCTTGACCTCGCGGAAGCCGGTTTCGGGATTGCGCAGGATGGTTTCGCCGATCTCGATCAGCTCGTCGCGCCGCGCCTCGATCGCCGCGACGGCGGCCTGTTTCAATGCATCCCGGTCCATGGCGTCTTCTCCCTCGTATCGTTGCGCGCGCAGTCTGGCCCGGATGCACGCACCCGTCCATACGGGGGGCGACGGCCTGCCCCGGTGCGGCGTGTAGCGGGACAGAAATAATTAAGAATCATGTTCGGAAATATTTTTTCACGGTCGAAACCGTCTGGAAAATCGCCGTGATTTTGGGGGCATTCCGGCCTGGAAAATCGGCTGTGAATCGGCATGCAAAACTGACCCACTTTGGTGGGTTATGAGCGGTAAGAATTGACCCACCTGGAACGCTAGCATCCGCACGGAACAGTGCGGAGGAAAGAGCAGGTGGTATTGATGGAAAGCGTATTGAAGATCCGACGTTGGATATTACGGGAGGGTCGGAGTATCCGATCTGTATCTCGTCAGACTGGTTTGTCG
>CATOSZ010000011.1 GCA_951812805.1 uncultured Alphaproteobacteria bacterium
CGTGCAAAGGCGTCCAGCACCATCTCCTGAGATTCGCTGGGATAGGCAACAACAAAGGGCTTGCGGCTATGACATAGGCGGAAGTGGGCAACCTTTACCTTCTGCTCGACACCGCCCAGGACAGCGTATTCCGTGCTCCAGTCAAACTGGAGCGCGTCACCTGCCGTAAAGTGCAACGGAATGAACGCATCCCCGATCCGGCGCCAGAACGCTTCAGGTCGCGGACAAACCTCTGAACCGTCGAGTAGGATCCGCTATAGCCTTCCGACACAAGCTGCTCATAAAGCTTCTTGGCCGTCCGGCGCTCACGGCGCGGGCGCCCCAGGTCCTGCTCAAAGAGCGCCCGAAGCCGGCTGGCGAAGCCATCGCTAAGCTTACGCCGGACGGGTGAAACGCGCCGCTGATAGCTCGGTGGATCGCCGTCCTTCAGATACTTCTTAATCGTGTTCCGCGACAAACCAGTCTGACGAGATACAGATCGGATACTCCGACCCTCCCGTAATATCCAACGTCGGATCTTCAATACGCTTTCCATCAATACCACCTGCTCTTTCCTCCGCACTGTTCCGTGCGGATGCTAGCGTTCCAGGTGGGTCAATTCTTACCGCTCATAACCCACCAAAGTGGGTCAGTTTTGCATGCCGATTCACAGATAGACCAACTGATCGCCCTGAGGCTGTATGGAATGGCGGCTTGCGCCGAAGCTTTGCTGGCCGCGCGCAAGCCGCCAAGTCTGACCACTGCGATAAAGCAACTGATCGACGCCGAGACTGTAGAGCGCCGGGTGCGCTCTATCCAGCACCAAATGCGGGCCTCGAAGTTCTCCCACCATAAGGACTTCGCCACTTTCGATTACGGCCTAGCCGCCGTCACCCAAGCGCAAATCGACCCCTTCTGCTCAGGGCAGTTCACCCAGGAGGCCCACAACCTCATTCTGGTGGGCGGAACCGGTACGGGCAAAACCCACATCGCCATTGCTCTGGGGACGCTGTTGATCAATCAGGGAAAGAAGGTCCGTTTCTTCAACGCCGTCGATCTGATCAATGCGCTGATCAAGGAACAGGCCGAAGGCAACGCCGGCAAGATCATCCGGCAACTGACGGCCATGGATTGCGTCATCATCGACGAACTGGGCTATATCCCATTCCCCAAATCCGGCGGTGCGCTCTTGTTCCACCTGATCAGCAAACTCTATGAGAAGACCAGCGTCATCATCACCACCAATCTGGAGTTCGGGGAATGGGTCTCCGTCTTCGGAGATGCAAAAATGACAACCGCGTTGCTGGATCGTGTAACGCATCACTGCGCAATCATCGAAACAGGCAACATGTCTTACCGCTTCGCACAAAGCAAACAGCGACGACAAAAGTAGCCGCCCTGTAAGCAAAGCCCCAGGCTGATCCGCTATATGGAGCCAATCAGCCTGGGGGCTTTCATCGCAAAGGCGGGCAAATCAAAACGGGTCCTGTACAGATTGTTCTGCAAAAGGGGTTTCGTAGCTGGGGCACAAGTCCGGGCCGATGGGGTGGATGAGCTGCCTCCGGCTGGTCCGGGCTCTCGCGATCGAAATCCATGAGGACTGGCTGGATGCCAACCGCTAGCTCAACATGATCCATCTCAAGGAGAGCAAAAGCGAACGCATCCAGAAAGCCGCCTGACGGCGGCTCGGCATGCCTGGCGCTCCGAGCAATCGAAATCTCCGCGCCAGGCATGCCGGTGGCCCTCATCGGCAGCCATGACAAACTTGCAGAACAGTCTGGACACTACTTCAAAAGCTCATTGCCACTTCAAGAACCCCACCTGATCCCCACGTTCCGCCGCCGGCCCGGTTGTCCCGGTGGGCCCACAGGCCCCTCCCACGCGGCTTCGCTCCGCGTAACGCAAAGCGCTACACGAAGCCGCGCGGGGCCCTCCCGTGGACTACCGGGACAACCTCCGTCGAAGCAAGGGGGGGGGGTCAATTTTGCACGCCGATAGGGGGTCAGAATTAAATGCTGATTGACAATCATGGGAATGGTGCCGCCGGGATTCTTCGCCAGATAGGCGGGGTTGCGGCTCCCGCTCTCGCCCTTCGATCCCGGGTTGATCAGCGACAGTTCAAACGGCAGCCGCTTGTACAGCATGAGCCACATGACCGCGCGCACCGGCTGCGAGAACGGCACGCCGTAGAGGATCAGCGAATTCGTTTCTTGAACCATGTGCGTGTCCCTCTCCCGGCGGCTGGCGCTTCGCGGGCTACATCTCGCATGACGGTGCGGTCCTGTCACCACCCCGACAGGCCGCCATGAGCCGACCGGGACGATTCCAGGAACCAGGCGCGGCCCGACAGTCATTGTCTTCATGACGTTGCCGGCCGAAGTTGCTATATTGAAGCCATGACCTTGACGAGAAAACAGGCCGAAGCTGCCCGCCATCGTCGCCTGCAATACGAGGCGAATATGGCCGTGGAAGGGCTTCATGTCAGCCCCGAAGGTCGCGCTTTGCTGGATAAGATGGATGCCGAGGGTATCCACGGGCAAGAACGCATGGAAATGATGATCGAAAGCCTGCGTGAACGCGGCATCATCCCCGCCGACGACGAGGATACGCCTCTGGCGGCTGAATGAGCGCCTACGAAGACAGGTATTCTTATCCCGGCACGCATACATTCATAAACAATTTCGGTGTCCGGGATCCTGATAAACTTGCCGAGCTCGAAGCGGAACTGACCGCCGCCGCCGTTGATGATTTGCCCGATATATGGCCGGTGAGCGATGCCGGTCTGAAGGCGATCCATCGCGGCTTGTTTGGCGCAATCTATCCCTGGGCCGGCCAATACCGCGCCGAGACGCTCACCAAGGTCGGAGAAGAACCCGGTCAGGATGTTCGCTTTGCTGAAGGCCCCCTCGTTACCTCGCAAATGGCAGGGTTCTTCAAGTCCCTTTCCGCCGATGTGGCCAACGGCAACCTGAAGGGTATCGACCAGAGAACATTCAGTTACCGCGCCGCGGTCTATATGGCGGAGTTGAACGCCATCCATCCTTTCCCTGACGGCAACGGCCGGGTGCAACGAATTTTTCTGGCTGAGTTGGCCGGTCGCGGCGGCTTCGAGCTCGACCATGCCAAGCTGACCCGCGAGACGTGGATTCCCGCCGCCGTCGATGCGCGGAGGACGTCGTTATATAATCAAAATTGAATTCTCGTCGGCCTGCGCGATGATGCCATCATGCCCTGGCTCATCCATGAGGCCCTGACACCCCTGAGTCCCCAACAAATTCGCGACCGCAACGCCCTGCAACGGTCGAGAGATGGTGGGTAACCGGGTGATCGGCGTGCCCAGGGCCGACGTCGAGCATTGACAGCACCGTCGCCGCGAACCTGCTCTTGCGCGGCGGGCCGAACTCTCTTAGCGTATAGATTATCTGGTATGCCAGATACCGAGATGGCCGAATTCGATCGCGAGGACGGCCGGATGAAGACGAAAAAACGGGAGGGAAACGAATGTCGACGACGGCGGATGCCCCGGCACAGGACGACGGCGCCGGGAGTGGCGCACTCACGGACGGGTTTCACCTGGTTATCGACGCGCTGAAGTTGAACGGCGTCGAGACGATCTATCACGTTCCCGGCATACCGATCACCGACCTCGGCCGCTTCATGCAAGCCGAGGGCATGCGGGTGCTCTCCTTCCGCCATGAACAGCACGCCGGCTATGCCGCCGCGATCGCCGGCTTTCTCACCAAGAAGCCGGGCGTCTGCATGACCGTCTCGGCGCCCGGCTTCCTCAACGGCCTGACCGCGCTGGCGCACGCCACGACCAACTGTTTCCCGATGATCCTGATCAGCGGCTCGTCCGAACGCGAGATCGTCGACCTGCAGCAGGGCGACTATGAGGAGATGGACCAGCTCGCCATCGCCAAGACGCTGTGCAAGGCGGCCTACCGGGTCCTGCATGCCGAGGATATCGGCATCGGCGTCGCCCGGGCCATTCGCGCGGCGGTTTCCGGGCGGCCGGGCGGGGTCTATCTCGACCTGCCGGCGAAGCTGCTGGGCCAGGTGCTGGACGCCGAGCTCGGCGCGAAGTCCCTGGTCGAGGTGATCGATCCGGCGCCGCGCCAGCTGCCGGCACCCGACTCGGTGGCCCGCGCGCTCGAGGTGTTGAAGGGGGCGGAACGGCCGCTGATCATCCTCGGCAAGGGCGCGGCCTATGCCCAGGCCGACGACGACATCCGCGCGCTGGTCGAGCGGAGCGGCATCCCCTACCTGCCGATGAGCATGGCCAAGGGCCTGCTGCCGGACGACCATCCGCAGTCCGCCGGGCCCGCCCGCTCGCTGGTGCTGAAGGAGGCGGACGTCGTCATGCTGATCGGCGCCCGGCTCAACTGGCTGCTTTCCCACGGCAAGGGGCGGACCTGGGGCGACGCGCCCAAGCGCTTCGTCCACATCGACATCGAACCGCGCGAGATGGACAGCAACGTCGAGATCGCCGCGCCGGTGGTCGGCGACATCGGCTCCTGCGTTACCGCCTTGCTGGACGGCATGGGTGCGGACTGGACGGCCCCGCCCGCCGCCTGGACCGATGCCGTCAGGGACAAGAAGGACACCAACATCGCCCGCATGGCGCCGCGCCTGCAGAACAACAACGTGCCGATGGACTTCCACGGCGCGCTCGGGGTGCTGAAGGACGCCATCGCGGAACGGCCCGACGCGATCCTGGTGAACGAGGGGGCCAACACCCTCGATTTCACCCGCTCCATCATCGACATGTACAAGCCGCGCAAGCGCCTCGACGTCGGCACCTGGGGCGTCATGGGCATCGGCATGGGCCAGGCGATCGCCGCGGCGGTCGAGACCGGCTGTCCGGTGCTGGCGATCGAGGGCGACAGCGCCTTCGGCTTTTCCGGCATGGAGATCGAGACGATCTGCCGCTACGAGCTGCCGATCTGCGTCGTCGTCTTCAACAACGGCGGCATCTACCGGGGCACGGACGTGAACCCGGCCGGCACGGACGCGGCGACCACGGTCTTCGTCAAGGACGCCCGCTACGACCGGATGATGGAAGCCTTCGGCGGCGTCGGCGTCCAGGCCACCTCGCCGGACGAGTTGCGCCAGGCGGTGAAGGCGGCCATGGACTCCGGCCGGCCGACCCTGGTGAACGCGGTGATCGATCCCGAGGCCGGCACCGAGAGCGGGCGCATCGGCAACCTCAACCCGCAAAGCGTCGTCGCCAAGAAGTAGCCGTTTCCATACGCATTCGAGCAGGAGCGCAAGATGCAAGCCCTCGACGGTATCAAGATCCTCGACTTCACCCACGTCCAGTCCGGCCCGACCTGCACCCAGCTGCTGGCCTGGCTCGGCGCCGACGTCATCAAGGTGGAGCGGCCGGGCGTCGGCGACGCCACCCGCAAACAGCTGGTCGACGTGCCCGGCGCCGACAGCCTCTATTTCACCATGTTGAACCACAACAAGCGCTCGATCGAGTTGAACTCGAAGCACGAGACCGGCAAGGAGGTGCTCACGCGCCTGATCGAGACCTGCGACGTGCTGGTGGAGAACTTCGCGCCCGGCGCCCTCGACCGCATGGGCTTCGGCTGGGAGCGGATCCAGGAGATCAACCCGCGCATTATCATGGCCTCGGTCAAGGGCTTCGGTCCGGGCGAATACGAAGACTGCAAGGTCTACGAGAACATCGCCCAATGCGCCGGCGGCGCCGCTTCGACGACGGGCTTCGTCGACGGCCTCCCGGTGGTGACGGGGGCGCAGATCGGCGATTCCGGCACCGGCCTGCACCTGGCGCTCGGCATCGTCAGCGCGCTGTTCCAGCGCGAGAAGACCGGGCGCGGGCAGAAGGTCCTGGCCGCCATGCAGGACGGCGTCGTCAACCTCTGCCGGGTCAAGCTGCGCGACCAGCAGCGCCTGGCGGCGGGGCCGCTGACGGAATACTCCCAGTTCGGCGAGGGCATTCCCTTCGGCGAGGCGACGCCGCGGGCGGGCAACGATTCCGGTGGCGGCCAGCCGGGCCGCATCCTCAAGTGCAAGGGCTGGGAAACCGATCCCAACGCCTACACCTACTTCATCACCCAGGCCGCGGCCTGGGAGAAGATCTGCGACGTCATCGGCGCGCCCGAATGGAAGACCGACGAGGGCTACGCCACCCCGCCCGCCCGGCTCGACAAGCTGAACGAGGTGTTCGAGCGGATCGAGGCCTGGACCATGACCAAGACCAAGTTCGAGGTGATGGAGATCTGCAATCCCTTCGACATCCCCGTCGGCCCGATCCTGAGCATGAAGGAGATCGCCGAGGACGAGGGTCTGCGCGCCACCGGCACCATCGTCGAGGTCGAACATCCTGAGCGTGGGCCCTATCTCTCGGTCGGCTGCCCGATCAAGCTGTCGGACAGCCCGGTCGAGGTCGCGCGTTCGCCGCTGCTGGGCGAGCATACGGTCGAGATCCTCTCCGAGGTTCTGGGCTATGGCGGCGCCGAGCTGCAGGGCATCGTCGAGTCGGGTGCCGTCGGCACGCCGCGCGCGGCGGATGCGGCCGAATAGGGCGGCGCGCGGGGCGGCGGGGCGCGCGGCATGAACAGCCTCGAGCTCTCGCCCGTCGCGACGAACTTCACGCTGAAGGACCACATCCACGAGGTCCTGCGCGATGCCATCGTGAAGATGAACATCTATGATCCGAACACGGATCTGCGCCTGGACGAGCGGACCATGGCCGAGCAGCTCGGCATCTCGCGCACGCCGATCCGCGAGGCGCTGGTCCGCCTGGAGCAGGGCGGCTTCGTCGAGATCAAGGCCCGGCGCGGCGTCTATATCCGGCGCAAGAACCTGACCGAGATCCTGGAGATGGTCGTCGTCTGGGCCGCGCTGGAGAGCATGGCGGCCCGCCTGGCGACCGAGCGGGCGAGCGAAACGGAAACGTCGGCGCTGCGCCGCCTGGCCGCCGGCTACAGCGTCACCGCGGCACGGGCGGACATCGCGGAATATTCCGAGGCCAACATCGCCTTCCATCAGCGCATCCTCGAACTCTCGAAGTGCGAGATGATCCGCGAGATGGCCGACGGCCTGTTCCTGCACATGTATGCGGTGCGCCGCCGCGCCATGGGGGAGAGCGACCGGGCGATGCATTCCGTTGCCGACCACATGGGCATCATCGAGGCGCTGGAGCGGCGCGACGCCGATCTCGCGGCCCGCCTGGTGCGCGAGCATACGATGCGTCTGCACGACCACATCCGCGACGTCTGGCCGGAACTGGACGGCGCCTGACCCGGCGGCGCGTCGCGGGCAGAGGAGGACAGCGCCATGAGCACGATCCGACTGACCGCCGCGCAGGCCCTGGTCCGCTATCTCGTCAACCAGAAGACCGAGGCGGGCGAGGCCTTCATCGCCGGCTGCTGGGCGATCTTCGGCCATGGCAACGTCGCGGGCCTGGGCGAAGCGCTGCATGCCAGCCGCGACGAGCTGGCGACCTGGCGCGGCCACAACGAACAGGGCATGGCCCATGCCGCGATCGCCTATGCCAAGCAGCTCGCCCGGCGCCGCGCCATGGCGGTCACCTCGTCCATCGGGCCGGGTGCCACCAACATGGTCACCGCCGCGGCGCTGGCGCATGTGAACCGCCTGCCGGTGCTGTTTCTGCCCGGCGACGTCTTCGCCGGCCGCGGCCCGGACCCCGTCCTGCAACAGATCGAGGATTTCGGCGACGGCACCGTCAGCGTCAACGATTGCTTCCGCCCGGTCAGCCGCTATTTCGATCGCATCACCCGGCCCGAACAGCTGTTGACGGCGCTGCCCCGCGCCTTCGCGACGATGACCGACCCGGCCGGTTGCGGCCCCGTGACGCTGGCCTTCTGCCAGGACGTGCAGACCGAGGCGTATCACTGGCCGGAAGCCTTCTTCACACCGACGGTCTGGCATCACCGCCGGCCCCGCCCCGACGAGGGCGAGCTGGCGCGGGTTGCGGACGCGCTTCGTTCCGCGACGCGGCCGGTCGTCGTCGCCGGCGGCGGCGTGCATTATTCGCAGGCCTGCCCGGCGCTCGCCGCGTTCGTCGAGGCCTTGCAGATCCCCGTCGTCGAAAGCCAGGCCGGCAAATCGGCGTTGCCCTGGGACCATCCCCTGAACCTGGGGCCGGTCGGGGTGACGGGCGGCACCGCCGCCAACGCGGTGTGCGAAGCCGCGGACCTCGTCCTCGGCGTCGGCACCCGGTTCCAGGACTTCACCACCGGCTCGTGGACCCTGTTCGCCAACCCGGCGCGTCGCCTCGTCAGCCTCAACGTCCAGGCCTACGACGCGGTCAAGCACGGCGCCATGCCGTTGCAGAGCGATGCCCGCGTCGGGCTCGAGACGCTTCGCCGGGCCCTCGGCAGCCATCGCTTCGCGCCGCCGGATCCCGCGCTGAAGGCCGGATGGTTCGCCGCGGTCGCCCCCCTGACCGCGGCGCCGGCCGCGGACGAGAACGCGCTTGCAACCGACCAGCAGGTGATTGGCGCCGTGCAGCGGGCCGCGGGGCCGGACACGGTCGTCATGTGCGCCGCCGGCACCATGCCGGGGGAATTGCACAAGCTGTGGAACGCCGGCCGGCCGGGCAGCTACCACATGGAGTACGGTTATTCCTGCATGGGCTACGAGATCGCCGGTGCCGTGGGCATCAAGATGGCGGAACCGGAGCGCGACGTCGTCTGCGTGCTGGGCGACGGCAGCTACATGATGATGAATTCCGAGCTGGCGACGGCGGTGATGCTGGGCCTGAAGATCACCGTCGTCATCACCGACAACCGCGGCTTCGGCTGTATCAACCGCCTGCAGGCCGCGACCGGCGGCGCGGCGTTCAACAACCTGCTCGACGACGCTACCCATGAAGTGCCGGCGGGGATCGATTTCGCGGCGCATGCCCGGGCCCTGGGGGCGGCGGCGCACAAGGTCGCCGGAATCGCCGGGCTGGAGGCGGCGCTCGGCGCGGCAACGTCGGCGACGGGCCCGGTCGTCATCGTCATCGACACCGATCCCGACGCCGGCAGCGAGGCCGGCGGTCATTGGTGGGACGTGGCGGTGCCCGAGGTGAGCGTGCGTCCGGCGGTCGATGCCGCCCACGCGGCCTATGTCGAGCAACGCGGCCGGCGGCACTGAGGCGTGATCCTTTACGGCACCAACCCCGTCGCCTGGTCGAACGACGACGATCCCACGCTCGGCGCCGAGATCCCGCTGGCGCGCTGTTTAGACGAGGCGGCGGGGATCGGCTTCGACGGCATCGAAAAGGGCCACAAGCTGCCGACCACGGCCGAGGGAATCACGCGCGAACTCGGCGGCCGGGGGTTGCGTTATGCCGCCGCCTGGCATTCGCTCAACCTGTTGGTGAATTCCCCGGCGGCCGAGGCCGCGGCGCTCGTACCGGTGCTCGACCTGCTGTCCGCGGTCGGCAGCACCGTGGTCATCGTCTGCGAAACCTCGAACGCGATTCACAACGCCGCCGGCACGCCGGTGAACGACAAGCCCCGGTTGGCGCCGGGGGACTGGCCCGCCTTCGGTGCCGGGATCGAGACGCTGGCCCGACAAGCGGCCGACCGCGGCATCGCGCTCGCCTATCACCACCATCTGGGCACGGTGGTCGAGACGCCGGAAGAAATCGTCCTGCTGATGGCCCATACCGGCCCGGCGACCCGGTTGCTGCTCGACACCGGACACAGCTACGCCGGCGGCGGCGACCCGGTGGCCCTGGTCCGTGAGCACGGCGCGCGCATCGGCCATATCCACATCAAGAACGTCCGCGCGCGCGTGCTGGCAACTGTGCGGGCCGACGGCCTCTCCTTCCTCGACGGCGTGCGCCGCGGCCTCTTCACCGTGCCGGGCGACGGCGAGGGGGCTATCGACTTCGCGCCGGTCCTGCGCGCGGCCGCGCGCGCCGGCTATCGCGGCTGGCTGGTGCTGGAGGCGGAACAGGACCCCGCGGTGCACGACCCCTACGTTTACCAGTCGATGGGCCTCGCGGCGCTGAAGGCGATCGCGCGGGAAGTAGGGCTGGACGGCTTGGCGCAGACAGCGCGAACGGAGTACAACAAGCCTGAGGAATGAATTGACTTGGGAGAGTTTGCCATGACCGACGTCGAAATCGTCGAAGTGGGGCCGCGCGACGGCGTGCAGTCGGTGCCGACCTGGATCGAGACCGAGCGCAAGGCGGAGTTGATCCACGCGCTCGCCCGCGCGGGCGTCGGCCGGATGGAGGTCGGCTCCTTCATCTCGCCGAAGGCGATCCCGCAGATGAAGGACGCCGAGGATCTGGTCGCCATGCTCGGCCCGATGCCGGGCGTGCGGCGCATGACCCTGGTGCCGAACACCAAGGGTGCGATCCGGGCCATTGACGCGGGGATCGAGGAGATCATCTTCGTCATCTCCATGTCGGATGCCCACAACATGTCGAACGTCCGCCGGCCGACCGCGCAGTCCATGGACGACCTGCAATCCCTGCTGGAGGAGGTCGACGCCGAGGGCTGCCTGAAAATGCGGATCGGCCTCGCCACCACGTTCGACTGCCCCTTCGACGGCCGGGTGCCGGAGCGCGACGTGCTCGACAACATCGAGCGGATCGTCTCCATCCGCCAGGGCATGGAACTGGTCTTGAGCGATACCACCGGCATGGCGACGCCGGACCATGTCCGCGCGCTGACCGCCGAATGCCTGAAGAGCTTCGGCGACGTCGCCACCTTCGCCTTCCACGGCCACGATACGGCGGGCTTCTGCGTTGCCAACGTGCTGGCCGGACTGGAGGCGGGCCTGCGGATTTTCGACGGCTCCGTCGCCGGCCTCGGCGGCTGCCCCTTCGCGCCGGGTGCCACCGGCAACGTCGCGACGGAAGACCTGATCTACCTCTTCCACCGCATGGGCCTGGATACCGGCATCGACATCGGCCTTTACCTGGAGGCCTGCGAAATCGCCCTCTCCTTCCCCGACGGCGCCACCGGCGGCCACGCCCGCATCATCCCGTTGAAGCGGCTGATGGAAAGCCTGGACGGCAAGTTCCGCGGGCGGGGTATCGCGGCGGAGTAGGGCGGCGGCGGCGGAGTTTATCGGCTATTCTCGCCCGATGAACGAGACCCGAGACGCGACCGACACCGTCGCCTTCGGCTTTTCCGACGTGGCCGCGGGCGAGAAGCCCGCGCTGGTGCGTGGCGTCTTCGATTCCGTGGCGGCGCGCTATGACGTGATGAACGACGCCATGTCGCTCGGTTGCCACCGGCTGTGGAAGCGGGCGCTGATGAATTGGCTGCGCCCGCGCGCCGACATGCGGCTGCTGGATCTGGCCGGCGGCACCGGGGATCTGGCCCGGCGTTTCCTCGACGCGGGCGGTGGCGACGTGGTGCTGACCGATATCAACGAGGCGATGCTGGCGGCGGGCCGCGGGCGCGCCCGGGCGCGTGACCGGGGCCGCGTCGCCCGGGCGCTGGTCGACGCCGAATGCCTGCCCTTCGCCCCGCACAGCTTCGATGCGGTCACCATCTCCTTCGGGATCCGCAATTGCACCGATATCGACGCGGTGCTGCGCGAGGCCCGCCGCGTGTTGCGGCCGGGGGGACGCTTTCTCTGCCTCGAATTCTCCCGTCTGGCGCTGCCAGGCCTCGAGGAGCTGTACGATGCCTATTCCTTCCGGGCGATTCCGGCCATGGGACGGCTGTTGACCGGCGACCGGGAAGCCTATGTCTATCTGGTCGAGAGCATTCGGCGGTTTCCCGACCAGCAGGCGTTCGCCGCCATGTTGGCGGGCGCCGGGCTCGCCCGGGTCGAGTACCGCGACCTTTCCGGCGGTATCGTCGCTATGCATTCGGGTTGGAAAATTTGACGGCGCGGCGATAATCGGATCGGCACCCGCAACCGGCAAGGGAGACGGCCACGTGAAAACCTATCGCGGCAAGCGCGACGGCGGCGGCACCGAGGTCACGGTCGACGGCAACCCCTTGAGCCCACGCCGCGACCTGCGCGACTTCCACGCCGACGGCTACGAGTGGGGCTATAACGGCAGCGGCCCGCACCAGCTGGCCTTCGCCATCCTGGTCGACCACATGGGACCGCAAGGCGCGTTGGAGAACTATCGCCGCTTCACCGTGGACGTCATCGCCGAGATCGAGGGGACCGAGTGGCGGCTGACCAGCCACGAGGTCGGCAACCGGCTGCGCGAGGAGATCGTGAACGTCGATATGGACCTCGAAACGTTCTTCAAGAAAGTCAAAGGCGAGATCTGAGATGACGGGAGGAGAGATCGTCGACGGCACCCTCGGCGGCATGGTCGCCGCACATGCGCAACGCCGCGGCGAGGCCGTCGCCGTCCACTACGAAGGCCGCGCCATCAGCTTCCGCGAGCTGGACGAGATGCCGCGCCGCGCCGCCGGGGCGTTGCGCGGCTTCGGCATCGGGCCCGGCGACCGGGTGGCGCTCTGGCTGCCGAACTCGCCGGCCTATCTCGCGCTCTGGATCGGCTGCGCCCGGCTCGGCGCCGTCACCGTCGCCATCAACACCCGCTTCCGCGCCGTCGAAGTCGCCGACATCCTCGAACGCTCCGGTGCCCGCATCCTCGCCATGTGGCCGGGCTTCCGGGCGATCGACTTCCTCTCGATCCTGGCTGGCATCGACGCCGCCGCGCTCGACCGGCTGGAACGCTTGATCGTCTACGACGAAGGCGAGCCGGCACCCGAGGTGGCGCCGGCGATCCAGCATCTGCCGCGCCATTCCTTCGACGAGGTGATGGCATCGGCACCCTTGGACCTGGATGCCGCCCGGCCCGAGATGGGCGTCAATACCTTCACTACCTCCGGCACCACCTCGAAGCCCAAATTCGTGCTGCACAGCCATGCCGGCCTGACCCGTCACGCGAACGAGGTGGCGGTGAGCTTCGGTTATGCCGGTGCCGAGGGGTCGATGCTGTCGGTGATGCCGCTTTGCGGTGTCTTCGGCTTCAACATGGCGACGGCCGGCCTGGCCGCCGGCATTCCGCTGGTGCTGATGAACGCCTTCGATGCCGAGTACGCGGTCGAGCTGATGACCCGGCACGACGTCCGCCACATGCACGGCACCGACGACATGATCGACGGCATCCTGCGCTGCACCCGGGACGACGCGATCCTGCGGCGGATCAGCGGCGTGGGTTATGCCGTATTCAACGCCGAGCTGGCCGATATCCCCGCGCGCGCGCTCGACCGCGGCCTGACCCTGGTCGGGCTCTATGGCATGAGCGAGGTGCAGGCGCTGTTCGCCCGCCAGGATCCGACGGCGCCGACGGCGGAACGCTGGCCGGGCGGCGGCTATCTGACCTCACCCGAGGGGCGCTGCCGGACCCGCGATCCCGACAGCGGCGAGATCCTGCCGCACGGCGAACAGGGCGAGTTGGAGCTGGCCGGGCCGAGCTTGATGGCCGGCTACTACGGCAATCCGGCGGCGACGGCGGAGGCGATCACCGACGACGGCTTCATGCGCACCGGCGACCTCGGCTACACCACGGCCGACAACCATTTCGTCTACCTCGCCCGCATGGGCGACGTGCTGCGGCTCGGCGGGTTCCTGGTTTCACCGGCGGAGATCGAGAGCCATCTCCAGACCCATCCCCGGGTGGCCGGCGCCCAGGTGGTCGGCGCCGACACCGGGCACGGCATCCGGCCCGTCGGTTTCGTCATGACGGAGCCGGGGGCGCCCTTCGACGAAGCGGCGCTGATCGAACACTGCCGGGCCGGCCTCGCCCGTTTCAAGGTGCCGATCCGCATCGCCCCCGTCGCGGAATTCCCGACGACCAAGAGCGCCAACGGCTTCAAGATACAGCGGGTCCGCCTGCGCGAAATGGCCGAGGCGCTGACCCGCGACGATGCCCGGGCGGCGGGCGGCGGCTGAGGCCGGGGAGAGGGCGGAATATGCGGGCTAGCGTCGCGCTTGGATGGCTGGCCGCCCTCGTTCTCGTGCTGTTGCTGCCAGGCACCGTCGTCCAGGCGCAACAGGCCGAGCCGAGGCCCTTCACCGAGCTTGCCGATGAATGGAACCGGCGCCTCGACGCAACGGAACGCTTCGCCCGGCAGCGCTGGCAGAGCCCGGAGGGTGTCGCGCATTACAGAAACATCCTCGTGGAGGTCCGCAAGCAAGCGCAGAGCGCGCGGACCGAGGCGATGCCGCGCATCGAGGCGCTCGAAGACCAGGCCGAGGCGTTGGGTCCGGTGCCGGAGGAGGGCAAGGGGACCGAGACGGCGGAGGTGGCGGAACAGCGGCGCGCCAACGCGGTGGCATTGGCCGCGGCCCGGGCGGAGGTCGTCCAGGCCAATCTGGCGATCACCCGGGCGACGGAATACGAGAGCCTGTTGTCGACCCAGCTGCGCGATCAGCTGGTGACGACCCTGCTGGCCGGCAAGCCCAATCCGCTGCTGCCCTCGACCTTCACGGCAGCCCTGCCCGAGCTCGGCGACTGGGCCCTCGAGATCCTGCGTTCCCCCGTCACCTGGTGGCGCGATGAGGCCGATGCCGAGGCGCGCCAGCTGTCGGCCTTGCCCTTCGTGCTGATCGTGCTGGTCGCCGTCCTCGTCGGTTGGACCGCCCGGCGCCTCCTGCTGGTGCCCTATGGCCGCAACCCGGCGCTTCCCGAGCCGAGCTACAGCCGCCGCCTGGTCGCCGCCGTTGCCGAAAGCGCGGCGCGCGGGATCATTCCGGCCCTCATGCTGTTCGGCGTCATCGTCCGCGTCACCGGCGATTCCGCCCATATCGGCGGCCTGTTCGCCGACAGCGTCGTGGCGCTGTGCTTCGGCCTGCTGGTCCTGGTCCTGGCGATGGCGCTGCCCCGTGCCGTGCTGGCGCCGGAACTGCCGAGCTGGCGCCTGCTGCCGATCGACCCGGCGAACGGGCGGACGATCTGCCGCCGCATCGCGATATTGGCAATCCTGTTCTGCATCGACATCGTCCTCGGCATTCCCTTCGGCCATGCGCCGGCCTCGGACGAGTTGATTTCCGTCTATGCGTTGATTTCGGGCGGCCTCGACGGCGCGATGTTGATCCTCCTGGTGCAAACCGCGCTGTGGCGGCCGGATCCGAGCATGCAACCCGCACCGGTGCAGACGGAGGGCGAGGAGGCACTGCCGACACGGCGCGGTTGGCTGCCGATCTGGACGATCCTGCGCGTTCTGGTGCGCGTCCTGGCGCTCGCCGGTATCGTCACGGCGTTGCTCGGCTACAGCGCGCTCAGCTTCTTCATCATTCAGAACCTGCTGGTGAGCGCGGCGCTGGTCGGCAGCCTGTTTCTGCTGCGCGGCCTGCTGCGCGAACTGATTGGCGTGGCGCTGCGTTCGCGCTTCGTGGTCGAGACGCTGACGCTTCGCCACGGCACACGGCAACTGGTCAAGTTCTGGGTCCGGGCGCTTCTCGACCTGGTCGTCGTGCCGGCGGGACTGCTCGCCATCCTGCCGTTCTGGGGAGTGCCCTGGGCAGATGTCCGGTTGTGGATCGGCGAAGCGCTGAGCGGCTTCACCGTCGGCGGCGTCAGCTTCTCCGTCGCCGACATCGCCGTCGGCGTTCTGGTCTTCCTGGTCGGCCTGCTGATCACCCGGGTCGTGCAGCGCGGCCTCTCGGATCATGTCCTCCCGCAAACCCGCCTCGACGCAGGCGTGCGCAATTCGCTCTCCTCCGGGCTTGGCTATGTCGGCCTGGTGATCGCGGCGACACTGGCGATCTCCGCCGTCGGTGTCGACCTTTCCAACATCGCGCTGATCGCCGGCGCGCTTTCCGTCGGCATCGGTTTTGGCTTGCAGAACGTCGTCAACAACTTCGTCTCCGGCCTGATCCTGTTGATCGAACGGCCGGTCAAGGTCGGTGATTGGGTATCGATCGGCGGCAACGAGGGCTTCATCAAGCGGATCAATGTGCGGGCGACGGAACTGGAGACCTTCCAGCGCGCCTCCGTCATCATTCCCAACGCCGACCTGCTCTCGGGCGCGGTCACCAACTGGACGCACAAGGACCGCTACGGCCGCATCGAGGTCGCCATCGGCGTCGCCTACGGCAGCGATACCGAGAAGGTCCGCGACATCCTGCTGGACTGCGCCCGCGCGCACGAGCGCGTGCTCGGCTGGCCGGAGCCGTTCGTCCTGTTCCAGAATTTCGGCGCCTCCAGCCTCGATTTCGAGCTGCGCTGCTATACCGACGAGGCGCTGTTCAGGATCCGCATCGCCAGCGACCTGCGCTACGAGATCGACACCCGCTTCCGCGCCGAGGGCATCGAGATTCCCTTCCCGCAGCGTGTCGTCCACATGGCGGACGGGCCGGGCGGATGATGATCGCCCGCCGCCGCCTCCTCGCCGCTCTCGCCGCCTCCGGGCTTCTGGCCGGGCCGGCGCTGGCGGCGCGGCCGGGGGCACCGCGCGCCCTGAACGACATGGATCTGTTGCGTTTCGTCGAACTCATGGCGCTCACCCGCCAGGGCCGCGACGGGATCCGCCGCCCGGCCTGGGCGCGGCGCTGGACCCAGGGTATCGAGGTCGACCTGGCGGGCGGCGATTGGACCGGGCATCTGGATGCGCTCGATCGTACTCTGCGCACCGTCACGCAATGGACCGGCCTCCCCGTCACCCGCGCCCCGCTCGCCGGCCGGCGGCATGGGCATCTCACCATCCGCCTACTCCCGCACGACGACGTGGTCACCCAGAACGGCGCCGGCGGCGCGGTTTGCACCACCTGGACCTTCGGCAACGGCGGCGATTTGCACACCGCCCACATGGACGTCTCCGATGCCTTCCTCGACTGTATCGAGCATGAATTCATGCATGTGCTGGGCATCGACAACCATTGGAACGGCGCTATCGCCACGCCTGCGATTCCGAGCGTGCTGGCGCCGCGCGGCCGTCCGGGTCGGACCATCGGCTTTTCCGATTGGGACGAGATGACGATCCGCCTGCTCTATCATCCAGGCGTGCGCCCGGGTATGGGCCGGCAGGCGGCGCTCTCCGTGATGCGGCGGCTGCTGGCGACCAACGCGCTGCCGCGTCCGACGGGCCGGGCGACCTGAGATGCCGGCTCAGCCGTTTGATATGGCGTGGATGCGATAGAGGCCGAGGCCGCCCGCCTCCAGGGCGGCGAGGCGTCGGGCCCAGAACTCGATCTCCCGCATCACCCAGGCCCGCAGCTCCGGCGGGACCTCGCGTTCCTCGGCGCCGGCCATGAAGTCGCGCAATGCCGTGCGGGCCAACTCGGCGTAGACCGCGCCCTTGTCCTCGGCGACCCGCACGTCCAGGCCGAGGCCTTCGATGAGGGCGGTGAGGTCGGCCACGGTGTCGGGCGCCCGCGCCGTCGCCTCGCGGGCGATCCAGGCCTCGATCTCCGCACCGCCGGCCTTCGCCTCGGTGAGCGCGAAGTCCGTCAGCACCAGCTGCCCCGACGGCTTGAGGGCGCGGGCCATGGCGGCCAGCACGCGCTGCCGGTCGCCGTGATTCTGCAGCCCGCCGAACGACAATGCCACGTCGCAGGACCCGTCGCGGACCTGCGCCGCCTCGAGAGTGTTGTTGTCGACAACGGCCTTCTTCGCGAGGCCGGCCTTCTTCGCCAAGGTCTCCGCGGCCGTCGCCAGGACCGCGTCTTCCTCCACCGCCGTCACCCAGGCGCCGGTGATCCGTGCGACCGCCCGGGTCGCCGCGCCGCAACCGGCGGGGAACTCCAGCACGCTCATCGTGTCGTTCATGCCGAGGGGGCGGATCATCGCGTCGATGAAGTCTTCGCCCACCGGATCGATCCGGCCATCGCCGAAGATCAGGCCGGCGGCAGCGAGGCGTTCCTCGCTCCAGCCATCGCCATCTTCCGGCGGCGCGGCCGTCTTGGGCGGCGGCGTGACGACGGAAACGCCGTCGACGGTGCTTTCCGACGCGACGTCGCCGTCCCACCAGGCTTTGAGACGCGCCTTCAGGGGCGTCTTGCTCGGCGCGTCTTTCTTGCTCTTGGCCTGGGCCATGGTCGGGCCTCTGGGACTGTCGATGCGGCTCGGCCGCACTTCGGTTCTCCCGATGGTGCGCAAAAAAGCCTTAATTCCGGGTAAAGTGCAGGCGAATCGCCGCCATGCGGTGGAAACCGGAGCTTCTGGCATGATCAGCCGTCCCCTCGCCCATCTGTTCGCCCTCGCCGTGTTTTTCGCGGCCCCGACCATGGCTGCGGCCCAGTCCCAGTCGAGCGGAAACGAGGACGAGACCTTCAGTCCGGAGGAAATCGTCGATGCCGCCCAGGGCTTCTTCGGCAGCACGACCAAGGGTCTCGCCCAGGTGATCGAAAAGGTCTTCGCCGATCACGGCCGGCCGAACGCCTATATCGCCGGCGAGGAGATCAGCGGCGCCATCGGCGTCGGCCTGCGCTACGGCAACGGCCAGCTGCGGCGCAAGGTCGGGTCCGGCCGCAAGGTCTATTGGCAGGGACCGTCGATCGGCTTCGACTTCGGCGGCAACGCCTCCAAGGTCTTCACCCTGGTCTATCACCTGGAGAGCGACGCGATGCTCTTCCAGCGCTATCCGGGGATCGAGGGCAGCTTCTATTTCGTCGCCGGTCTGGGGCTCAACTACCAGCAGAGCGGCCAGGTCATCCTAGCCCCGATCCGCACCGGCGTCGGCCTGCGCGCTGGGGCCAGCGTCGGCTACCTGCACTATGGCCGCAAGCATTCCTGGATTCCGTTCTGACGACGTATAGCCGTTCCCACGACGTCGGGTCCCGGTGCGGGACAACCTGTAATTGGGCGCAATGCCATGGGTTGTTCGTGCGGCGGCATCTCATATACGCTCGCGGAAAGCGGTCGCCTCGGCGTTGTCGATAGGTTTGGCCCCCGCTCATTGAGCTATGTGGATCACGCAGGACGAGTTCCAATGTCGTTGGATCGTGTGAGGCGCCGACTTGCCGCCGTCATGGCGCTCGATGTCGTCGGCTACAGTCGTTTGATGGGCCGGGACGAGACCGGGACGCTCGCGGCGCTGATCGAGCTGCGCAAAACGATCGTCCAACCGGCCGTGTCGGGCCATCGGGGACGGATCGTCAAACTGCTGGGCGACGGCGCGCTCATCGATTTCGACAGCGCCGTCGATGCAGTCGAATGTGCGATCGCGATTCAGAATAATGTGGTGAAGCGCAATGCCGACCTCCAGGATGATACCGCGATACGGCTGCGGATCGGTATCAATCTCGGCGATATCATCATCTCCCAGGGCGACATCTACGGTGACGGCGTGAATGTGGCCGCGCGCCTCGAGGCGATCTCCGAGCCGGATGGGATCTGCATATCCGGCACGATCTTCGATCAGGTCGATGGCAAGCTCGACACCAGCTTCGAGAATCTCGGGCTGCAGGACGTGAAGAACATCGCCAATCCGGTGCGGGTGTATCGCGTCCGGCAGGATACCGTCGAAACGATGCCTGCACCGCCGTCGCTCGAACGCGACAAACCCTCGATCGCTGTGCTGCCTCTCGACGAGCTGTCGGGAGAGAGGGAGCAGCAGTATTTTTGCGACGCCGTTGCCGAGGATCTGACCACTGCCCTCTCCCGCTTCGAATGGCTGTTCGTCGCGGCGCGGAATTCGGCTTTCGCTCAAAGGGGCGGGGCGGTGGATATAAGGCGCGTCGGCCTCAACCTCGCCGTGCGCTATGTCCTCGAGGGGAGTGTCCGCAAGATCGGCGGTAGAATCCGAGTGAACGTTCAGCTCGTCGATTGCGAAACCCTGGGGCATGTCTGGGCCGACAGGGTGGATTGGGAGATGGGCGACCTGTTCGACCTCCAGGATGAAGTGGTCGCCCGGATCGCTTCGACACTCGCACCCGAGATCATTCTGGCGGAGATTTCTCGCATCGGCCGCAAGCCGGCAGAGGCTTTCGGACCGTGGGATCATTACCTCAGGGCCGTGGATCACTACTATGCCATGACGGCAGACGACATCACGAAGGCCATCGTACATCTTGAGGCAGCGGTAGATGCCGACCCCCAATTCGCCGCCGCCTACGGGCTGCGCAGCCTCTGCGAGACCCATGCCGCGTCCCGAGGTTGGCATCGTCCGGTGAATACGGCCTACCAAACGGCCGAACATTTCGCCGATCTCGCTGTTCGCCTCTCCCCGACCAGTCCCGAGACCAACGAAGCTCAGGCCTTCATGCTTCTGTGTACCGGACGGGCAAGGGAGGCGGCCGTCGTGGCGCGACGGTCTGTCGAGCTCAATCCCTATTTCGCGCGCGCCCATGCGGTACTGGGACATGCGCTCGTGCATGCCGGCGATCCGGAAGGAGGATTGGCGGCATGTGAGAAGGGGCTTCAGAGCACGTCACGGGATCAGCGCGGCAGCTGGCTGTACGACGCCCTCGGCCATATCCACTATTTCCTCGGCGACAACGAGAAGGCCATCGAAGTCTCCCACCGGGCGTTGCAGTATGATCCTTCGCTCTTCGGGGCGTTGGTTTCCCTCGCGTGCGCAAACGCGGAACTCGGACGGCAGGACGAGGCGCGGCAGGCGGTTGCTCGGCTCGTGGAGTACATACCCGGATTTTCGTTGCGGGCCGTGCGGAAGAACCCGATGTTCTCCGATCCGGCCTTCGCGGAGAAACTCGTCGAAAGTCTGAAACGGGCCGGGTTGCCCGAATGACGGTGAAGGGTCGGTAGCCGGAACCTTCTCTACGTCTGGCGTTCCCATGGCGAGGGCGTCGGCCAGTGGCGGGCCAGAAAGGCGCGCATCGCCGCGACGACGGCCGGGTCGGGGTCGTCGTCGAAATTGTCGTTGAGGGCGATGGTGCGGGGCGCCAGCAGGCCGATCGTCGCCATGCCGAGGCGGGCGTAGGCCAGGCTGTTGCCGAGCCCGTGGTAGAGGGTGCGGGCATAGGTCTCGATCAGCGGCGCGGCGCGGCCGGCGCCGCTTTCTAACAAATAGTGCTGGTAGAGATATTCGGGCGCGATGTTGCCGGCATGGCGAAAGCGGCTCTCCCGCGTGCGTTGCACCGCCTCGGGGAAGCGGGCCAGCATCTCCGCCCAGATCGCCTTGTCGACCAGCAAGGGCACATGGCTCACCACGTTGCGGGGCCGGGGCGCGAAGGCCTCGTCCAGCAGGTGGTTGCCCTCGGCCAGCGCGGCGTTCCAGGGTGAGATCTCCTCGTTTTCGCGCTGGTCGGGTCGCGCCGTCTTGCCCAGGCGGCGGCGCACCACGATACGACCGTCGTCCGCCTCGAAATGACCGAGTGGCACGTCGGCGCCGAACAGCATGTCGTCCTCGATATAGAGGAAACGTTCCGAGAGGCCGGGGATCTGGTGCAGGTGGCTGATGATCGCGAAGGAGTTGTAGGTCGGCAGGATCGCCGGATCCATGATCTCGTCGTGGTGCACGACGGAGAAGCCCGCCGCGCCGGCGTCGAGCCAGCTTGGCACCTGCGGCCGGCAGCTCAGGAGGTGGACCCGGCCGATCCAGGGCACGTGGCGGGCGAGGCCGCGCAGGCTGTACTTCAGCAGGTCGAGGTTGTCGCGGGTCCGGTTCGGATTGTGATCGTGCGTGGTGCCGCGCCAGCGGGCCATCTCCTCACCATAG
The DNA here is from genome assembly GCA_951812805.1 of uncultured Alphaproteobacteria bacterium. GTDB lineage: Bacteria > Pseudomonadota > Alphaproteobacteria > JASLMY01. The sequence continues at coordinate 21,519 of CATOSZ010000011.1, forward strand.
CCGGGAAAGCTGTCGTCGACCCAGGTATAGACGACGTCGAGGCGTCTCATGGTGCCGTCACCTCGTCGAGCAGGGCCGCGAGCCGGCGGGCCGCCGTGGCGCTGGTCACCTCTGCCAGGCCTGCCGCGTCGCGCGCCATCACCGGGTGCCGGCCGCCGGCGAGGTGCTCGCAGACCCAGTCGGCCATCGCCGCCGTCGCGTCCGGGGCAAAGCGCCGGCCGGACGCGGTCCGCGCCAGGATCCCATCCAGCTCGTCATGCGCCGCGCCGATCGCCAGGATCGGCCGTTCCCCGGTGACATAGTCGTAGAACTTGGCCTGGATGCGCTGCCGGGTCGGCGCGATCAGGGTCAAGACGTCGGCCGCGTCGATCAGCTTGCCGACATCCCGGTAGGGCAGGTTGCCGACGGTCTCGATCATCCCGGCGACGCCCAGCACCGCCGCCCGGCGTTCGCTCTCCTCGTCCAACCGCTCGGTCAGTGCGAGGCGAACGCTTTCCGCCCCGTGTCCGCGGGCCTGGAGGGCGACGAGCAGGTCAAGCAGTGGCTCCGGGCGGACGAAGCGGCTGAAGCCGCCGAGGAAGAGCAGGGTAAACCGCGGAAATTCCGGCGCCGCGGTCGGGCCGGAGCGGATCAGCGCGCCGTCGCCGTGGTTGCGCAGACAGGTGAAGCGCGCCGCCGGCAGGTCGCGGTAAAGCGCCCGGTAGTCGGCGAGCGTGGTCTCGGTATTGAGCACGACCCGCGCGGCGCGGCGCACCACGTAGCGCTCGGCCAGCCCCTCCACCAGCCGGGTCGTCCAGGGGCGAAGCGGACGGCGCAGCACACACGGGCCCCAGGGATCGCGCAGGTCGGCGATGAAGGGCAGGCCGCTTGACGCCGCCAGGCGGGCGCCGACGACGAGGGCGGCCACCGGGTCGGCGTTGACCATGATCGCCTCCACCGGCCTCGCCGCCAGCACCCGGCGGGCGGCGCGAAGCGCGTGCGGGATGGCGATGGCCGCCTCGCCGAGCGGCAGCCACTCCCGCCCGCGAAACAGGCCCGGCGCGCGGGCCGGCGACGGGCGGCCCGCTTCGCGCGGCAACGGCGGCGCGACGCCCGACGCGGCGTGAGCGGCGGCCGCCTTCGGCCCGTAATCGTGCATGACCTCGATTCCCGCCGGCACCGCCTCGGCCAGGGCCGCATCGATCCGGGCGCCCGGCCAGAGGTCGGCCAACACCACCGGCGACCAGCCTTCGGCGGGCAGGTGGCGCGCGAACTTCAGCGGCCGGAAGGCGCCGGTCCGAGCCAAGGGCGGAAAGAACGGCGAGATGTAGAGAAAGCGGCGCACCCCCGAACCGCCTGCCGGAGCCGTCTCAGCCCCGGCCGATCGCGCGCATGAAATCGCCCGCGGCGGCGAGATGGCCGGCGGCGTCGTTGAACTCCGACTGCATGGTGCGGAAGGTCAGATGGCTCGCCCCCATGGCCTGCCAGCCGTCGTGCAGGGCTCGCCATTCCTCCGGCCCGCCCTGGTGCGCCCAGATGGTGACGTCGAGGCCGAGCGCCGCCCCGTCGCGTCCCGCCTCGTCGGCAGCGCGGCGGAACAGGTTGATCGAGGCCTGCGCCTCGTTGTCGGGCCGGTCGCGCGGGTTCAGCAGCCAGCCGTCGGCGAGCCGTCCGGCCCGGGCGACCGCGACATCCGCGAAGGCGCCGATCCAGAGTGGGATCGGCCGCTGCACCGGCAGCGGGTTGATGCCGGCGTCGCGCACGGTGTGGAACTCACCCTCGAAATCGACCAGTTCCTCGGTCCAGAGCCGGCGCAGCAGCTGGATCTGCTCCTCCATCCGTCGGTTTCGGTTGGTGAAGCTCTCGCCCAGCATGTCGAATTCGACCTTGTTCCAGCCGAGCCCGACGCCGAGGTCGAGCCGCCCACCGGACAGCACGTCGACCTCGGCCGCCTGCTTGGCGACCAGGACGGTCTGGCGTTGCGGCAGGATCAGGATGGCCGTCTTGAAGCGCAACCGGGTCGTCGCCGCGGCGAAGAATCCCATCAGGGCGAAGGGCTCGTGAAAGGCGCGGTCACGGGTGTAATAGGCGCGCCAATCGTCGGCCACCGGGTTCCGCTCCCCCGCCACATGCTCGAGGAGGGTGACGTAGTCGTAGCCCAACCCCTCGATCGCCTGGATATAGTCGCGGATGACGACGGGGTCGTTGCCGATCTCCGTCGTCGGGAAGGAATGGCCGATTTGCATGGGCGCTCCTCTTCAGAGGCTTTGGATCGTCGCGGGCGAACCGGAGATTGTGGTCCGCTGCATCAGGCGGCGGTACTTGACCGTGTCATAGGCGGTGGCGCGATGCACGCAGGCCCGGTTGTCCCAGACCACCGTGTCGCCGTCGCGCCAGGTGTGGCTGAGGCAATGTTCGGGCCGGGTCGTCGCGGCGAGCAGTTCGTCCAGCAGGGCCCGGCCCTCGTCCTCGGCCATGTCGACGATGCGCGCGGCATGGGCCCCGATCAGCATCGAGTGCCGGCCGTTGGCGGGATTGATCCGGACCAGCCGGTGGCGGACCGCTTGCGTTTGCGCCTTCATCTCCGTCGTCAGAACGTTGCCCGTGAGGCCGCGGGAATAGACGATGTCGTGCTCGACCTCCAGCGGGGCGATCCGCGCGCGCGTCGCCGCGTCGAGGGTGTCGTAACCGAGGCGGGTGCTGGCGATTTCGGTGTTGCCGCCCTCGGGCGGAGTGATCCGGGCGGTCAGCATGGAGCAGTAGGACGGCACCGCCTTGAAGGAGCTGTCGCTGTGCCACATGTAGTTGCCCTTCTGATAGCGCATGCGGCGGTCCTCGGGCGGGATGATCTCGCCGCTTTCGATGTCGAGGTTGGACTGACGGGCAAACGGCGTGCCGCCGGCCGGGTTGGCCTTCAGGGTCACTTCCGTGTCGCCGAAGACGCGGGAGAATTCGATCTGCGTCTCGTCGTCCATGGCTGCGTCCCGGAACAGCAGCACCGAGTGCTCGTCGAGGGCGGCACGGATCGCCGCCGCCGTCTCGCCGTCGATCGCCGCGCGGGGATCGACACCCAGGACCTCGACGCCGAGCCGAGGGGTGAGGGGGCGGGTTTCCAGCATGGTTCTGTTTTCCTCGATCGGTGGTGAGGCGATTCAATCAGGCTTCGCCCCCGCCGGCAACGATGGCACGTTATCTAGCCGATGAACTTCCAGTAGGTGTCCTTCTTGGTCACCAGGCCGTCGCGAAACTCCCAGAGATCGCAGCCGAGATATGCGAACGCCGCACCGCCCGCCGGCGTGCCGCACACGACCCATTCCGAGAGCGCCTTGGTGTCGTCGACGATCCAATGCCGCATCTCCTCCCAGCGCATGTCGGGGATCTGGGCGTAGCGTTCGCTCAGCACCTGGCCGATTTCCGCCTTGCCGACACAGCGCCGCCCTTCGGGCGCGGCGGGCCCGCGGGCCATCAGCCATTCACAGTCCTCGGCGAAGTGGGACAGGATGGCGGCGACGTCGTGCGTGTTGAAGCCGTCCTGGATTTCGTCCAGCAGGTCGATGGTGATGGCACGGGTCATGGCGGTGCTTCCCTCTCGTCGCTCTTCGATCCCGACAGGATATCACCCTCGCCGCTCATGCGGGCGGCGGTGCGCCCTCGTCTCGTACGGCCTGCCAGTCGAGGCCGAAGCGCAGCAGGTACTTGCGCAGCCGATCGGCGTCGTTGGGCCGAGCCTTGCGGGCACGGGAGGCGGCAAAGAGAGTGCGGCCCGCCGCACTCAGGCTGGCGGAGGCGCGGCAGACCCGGAGGACGGGGGCGAGCTGCATCCGCTCAAAGAGGTCGAGGGCCGCCGCCGCCGCCGCCCCGAGGACGTCGTCCAGTATGTCCCGGTCGGGGTCCTCCGTTTCATTGCGCCAGGCCGCGCGCAGGCGGTCGATCTCCGCTTCGACGTCCTCGCGCCGGATCCGCCCGTCGTCGGCGAAGGTGGCCATGCGGGTGAGCGATGCGGCGAGATCGCGGAAGTTGGCGCGCCAGGTGGCCTCGGGCGCGGTCGCGAAGCGGAGATAGGCGCTGCGTGCCTCGGCGGTGAAGGTCACGCGCCGGCCCGTCGCCGCGGCGTGGGCGGCGAGCTCGTAGTCGAGGTTGGGGGCGATGTCTTCGCGCCGTTCCGCCAGGCCCGGCAGCCGGAACGTCCAGAGCGCCAGGCGCGCCAGCAGGTCCTCGCGAAAGCGGCCCCGGGCGACCTCGACCCGCAGATCCCGATTGCTTCCGGCGATGAGCTGGAAGTCGCTCTCCACCTCCAGGTCGGCGCCGACGGGGAGGAAGCGTTTCTCCTCGACTGCGCGCAGGATCATCGCCTGCTCGTCGGTGCCGAGTTCGCCGATCTCGTCGAGGAACAGCATGCCGCCGTCCGCCGCGCGCAACAGACCGCCGCGGTCCTCGACCGCCCCGGTGAAGGCGCCGCGGCGATGGCCGAACAGCGCCGACATGGCCCCGTCGCCGCGCAGCGTCGCGCAATTGATCTCGACGAAGGGGCCCGTGACCTGCTCACGGCGGCGCTTCAGCTCGTAGATCCGGCGCGCGAGACGGGACTTGCCGGCGCCGGTCGGCCCGCTCAACAGGACCGGCGCCCTCGTGCGGATCGCGACCTTCTCGATATCGTCGATCAAGCGGTTGAAGGCGGCATTGCGGGTTTCGATACCGGACTTCAGGAACGAGGTGTCCGCGGCCCGTTCCGTCCCGAAGCGGGCCGCGATCGCATCGTATTTCGACAGGTCGAGATCGATGATCGAATAGCGCCCGGGACCGGCGCCGCGGCGGCGCCGCGGCGGCGCCGTCTGCAGCAGGCGGGCCGGAAAATAGCGCGCCTCGGTCAGCAGGAAGAGGCAGATCTGCGCCACGTGGGTGCCGGTCGTGATGTGGACGAGGTAATCCTCCGCCTCCGGATCGAACGCCGCGCCGTCCGCGAAATCGAGCAAGGCGGCAAAGACCTCCTCGAAATCCCAGGGATCGGCGACGTCGAGACGACGAAGCCGGACCTCCGTCTCGGGCGAGACCCGGGCGACATCGCCGGCCACCTGCCGCGCCAGCGTCTCGTGGCTGTCGCCTGCCAGCAGCTCGAACCGATCGATCAACAGATCCTCGTGCTGCGCCAGGGCGACGGAGGGACGCCATCGCTCCCAACGCTCGGCACCGAGACCGCTGTCGAGCGCCGTCCCGAGCAAGCCGATGACGACATTCGGCCGGGATGAAGGGAGAGTTTTCGGTTCCATCACTATAAATTTAGATAAAACTGGATACAAATAGCTATATGAATTTCGAAGACAGCGAACGAATTTATGCCATCGGAACTGATCAGATTCGAAATTATCCAATAATTTCAATGATCTGCAGTCATCTCACGAGCGCAGTGCCGACTTGGCACGAGGCTTGCGATATCATGGCAAACGCAAGGAGAATGTCATGAACACGCGCACCTACGACGTCATCGCAGAGAAGGGCCGCACGCCGGTCAAGATGTGGACGCGGGGCGTTCCCGTCGAGGACGGCGCCAAGGCGCAGCTGCGCCGTGCCGCCGCCATGCCGTTCGTCTACAAGTGGCTGGCGGCGATGCCGGACGTGCATCAGGGGCGCGGCGCCACGATCGGCAGCGTGATCCCGACCAAGGGTGCGATCATTCCCGCCGCCGTCGGCGTCGATATCGGTTGCGGCATGATGGCGGCGCGGACCGACCTCGCGGCGTCCGACCTGCCGGATCATCTGGGTGACCTGCGTGCGGGTATCGAGGCCGCGGTGCCGCATGGCCGCAGCGCGGATCGCCGGAGCCGCGACGTCGGTTCCTGGGGTGAGGTGCCGGGCGAGGTCGTGACCGCCTGGTCGGACCTCGAGGCCGGCTTCCGCGCCGTCACGGCCAAGTATCCGAAGCTGGAGAAGACCAACCATGTCGTCCATCTCGGTACGCTCGGGACCGGCAACCACTTCATCGAGGTCTGCCTCGATCAGGACGACCGGGTCTGGTTCATGCTGCATTCGGGTAGCCGCGGGGTCGGCAACGCGATCGGCCGCACCTTCATCGAACTGGCCAAGCAGGACATGCGCCGCTGGTTCATCAACCTGCCCGACCAGGACCTCGCCTATTTGGCGGAGGGGACCGAGCATTTCGACGACTATGTCGAGGCGGTCGAGTGGGCGCAGCGCTTCGCCTTCGTCAACCGTCAGGTGATGATGGCGAACGTCGTGAAGGCGGCCCGGGCCGTGTTGGACCGGCCGTTCGAGGCCAGCATCGAGGCGATCAACTGCCACCACAACTACGTGGCACGCGAGAATCACTACGGCCAGAACGTCTTCGTCACCCGCAAGGGTGCGGTCCGGGCGCGGGCCGGCGACCTCGGGATCATCCCGGGCTCGATGGGTGCGCGCAGCTATATCGTCCGCGGCCTCGGCAATGCGGACAGCTTCCACAGCTGCTCGCACGGTGCCGGGCGGGTGATGAGCCGCGCGGAAGCGAAGCGGCGCATCAGTCTCGACGCCCATGTCGCCGCCACGGCGGGGATCGAGTGCCGCAAGGACGAAAGCGTGATCGACGAATCGCCCGCCGCCTACAAGCCGATCGACGCGGTGATGGCGGCCCAGGCGGACCTGGTGGAGGTCGTGCATACGCTGCGCCAGGTCGTCTGCGTGAAGGGATAGGCACAATGGGTGATCTCGTTCGCATCGACGGCGCCCGGGGCGAGGGCGGTGGGCAGATCCTGCGTACCGCCCTCGCGCTCAGCGCCATCACCGGACGCCCGCTGGAGTTGGAGAACATCCGGGCCAAGCGGGCCAAGCCGGGCCTGATGCGCCAGCATCTGACGGCGCTACGCGCCGCGGCGGAAATATCCGGCGCGGAGGTCTCCGGCGCCCGTATCGGAGCCACAAGCATCGGCTTCCGGCCGGGACCGGTGCGGGCCGGCGACTATCACTTCGCCGTCGGCACGGCCGGCAGCGCCACCCTGGTGGCCCAGACCGTGCTGCCGGCCCTGCTCGGCGCAACCGCGCCCTCCCGCCTGGTCCTGGAGGGCGGCACCCACAATCCGGCGAGCCCGCCGTTCGAGTTCCTCGCGCGGGCCTTCTTGCCGTTGCTGCGCCGCATGGGCGCGGAGGTCGACGCCCGCCTCGTCCATCGCGGCTTCTATCCGGCCGGCGGCGGCCGCTTCGAGCTCGATGTCCGACCGCCGGCGCGTCTCGCCCCCCTCCGTCTTCTGGACCGCGGTGCGCCCGCTGCCCACGAGGCCGAAGCCGTCATCGCCCACCTGCCGGACGGCATCGCGGCACGCGAGCTGGAAGTCGTGGCCGAACGGCTCGGCTGGCCGGAGGCGCGCCGCACGGTCGTGCGCGACACGACCACGCCGGGCCCGGGCAACGTGCTGCTCCTGACCCTGGCGTTCGAGGCGGTCTCGGACGTCGTCACCGGTTTCGGCATGAAGGGTATCGGGGCCGAGAGCCTGGCCAGCAAGGCCGCCACCCAGGCCGAGCGTTATCTCGCCAGCCCGGCGGCCGTCGGCGTGCATCTGGCCGACCAGCTGTTGCTGCCGATGGCGCTGGGGGGGGCCGGCGCCTTCACGACCCTGCGGCCGAGCCGGCATACCCGAACCAACATCGAGGTGATCCAGCGGTTTCTGGAGATTCCGATCCGGCTGGAGGAGGTCGGGCGCGATCTTTGGCAGATCGAGATCGGCGGCTGAGTCAGCCCGCCGCCGCTTCGACCACGCTTCGATAGACCGCATGCGCTTGGGCCTGGCGGGCGCGGAGGTCGGCCTCCAGGACGGCGAAGTCCGCAGCCCGTGCGAGGTGTGTCAGCTTGGCCCGGAGGTCTTCCGGCGCCTCGTCCGGGGTGAAGCCGTCGCCTTCCACGGCCAGGCGCAGCAGGCCGGTCAGCCGGTGCAGCAGATCCCAGGTGGCGGAAAGCGCCTGGACCGCCTCCGGCGCCAGCAGACCGAGGGCCCCCGCCCTGCGGATCGCCGCGCCGGTATGGCGTTCGAGAACCTCCGGCTGCTCGGCCGCGTGAACGAGCTGGAGAAACTGCACCGTGAACTCGATATCGATCAGGCCGCCGCGCACCTGCTTCAGACGCCAGGGATCCTCGCTGCCGCGGTCCTTGACCAGCCGTTCGCGCATGGAAACGACATCGCGCGCGATTTCGGCCCGGTTCCGCGGCCGGCACAGGATCTCGTGGATCTCGGCCTCGATCCGGCGCTTCAGAGCATCGGGCCCGCAGATTACCCGGGCCCGGGTCAGCGCCATATGTTCCCAGGTCCAGGCCTCGCCCGCCTGATAGGCGGTAAAGCCCGCGAAGCGGGTCGCCACCGGTCCCTTGTTGCCCGAAGGGCGCAGTCGCATGTCGACCTCGTAGAGCTTGCCCTCCGAGGTCTGCACGGTGAGCGCGGCGAGGATCCGCTGCGCCAGGCGGGAAAAATAATGCGCCGGCGCCAGCGGTCGTTCCCCGTCCGATGAGTCTTCGCCCTCGACGTCGTAGATGAACAGCAGGTCGAGATCGCTCTCGGCGCTCATCTCGCGGCTGCCGAGCTTGCCCATGCCGACGACCGCGAGGGCGCTGTCTACGACCCGGCCATGCCGCTCGGCGAAGGCGGCCTCGGCCTGCGGCACCAGCGCGGTGACGGCGCAATCGGCGAGGTCGGCGTAGGACGGCCCCGCCCGGACCCCGTCGCTGGAGCCGGAGAGGATCTGCATGCCGACCTGGAACTTGCGTTCCTTGACGAAACGGCGCACCCGATCCATCGCGTCCTCGAAATCGCGGGCCAGGCGCACGCCGCCCGCGAGACCCTTCGAGAGCTCGGTGACGGAGGGTGGCGGCGCGTAGAAATCCTCCGCCAGCACGGTGTCGAGCACCTGGGCGTTCATGGCGATGTAGTTGGCCAGGCGCGGCGCGCTACCCATCACCTCGGCCAACAGGTTCAACAGCCGGGGAAAGGCCTTCAGCATGCTGAAAAGCTGCACGCCGGCCGGCAGGCCATAGAGAAAGCGGTCGAAGCGGGCGAGCGTGGCGTCGGGATTGCCGGTCCGGGCGAGCGCGCGCAGCAGCACCGGCATGAGATCGGTCAGCAGCTCGCGCGACCGCTCGCTCCGCATCGCGCGGTAGCGGCCGTGATGCCAGCCCCGCACCGTGGCGGAGATGCCGACCGGCTGGGCGTAGCCGATACTGGCCAAGGTCGCCAAGGTCTCCGGGTCGTCGTCGGTGCCGGTGAAGACCAGGTTGCCGCCCTCGGAGAGGGCCGGCGCCGCCTCGAACAGGGCCGCATAGTGACGCTGCACCCGGCCGAGGTGTCCCAGCAGGTCGTGGCGGAAGGCCTCGCTCTCGCCATAGCCCGCGAACCGCGCGACATGATCTATCCCCTCCGCCGTCGTCGGCAGGGAATGGGTTTGCTCGTCGGCGATCATCTGCAGGCGGTGCTCCACCATGCGGTGAAAGCGATAGGCCCGCATCATCTCCTCGCCGACCTCTTCGCCAATCCAGCCGCGCACGGCGAGCGCCGCCATGGCGCCCGCAGTGGTGCGGTTGCGCAAGCCCTCGTCGCGGCCGCCGGCGATCAGCTGCTGGGTCTGCACGAAGAACTCGACGTCGCGAATGCCGCCGCGGCCGAGCTTGATGTTGTGGCCCTCGACGGCGATGGCCTCGTGGCCGCGATGATCGTGGATCTGCCGCTTGATCGAGTGGATGTCCTGGATCGCTGCGAAATCCAGATGACGGCGCCAGATAAAGGGCTTCAGGCGTTCGAGGAAGGCTTCGCCCAGGCTCGTGTCGCCGGCGATGGCGCGGGCCTTGATCATCGCGGCGCGTTCCCAGTTCTGGCCCAGGCTCTCGTAATACTGCTCGGCCGCGGTCATGGAGACGGCGGCGGGCGTCGCCGCGGGATCCGGGCGCAGGCGCAGGTCGCAGCGAAAGACGTAACCCTCGCCGGTCGCCTGCTGCAGCAGGCGCACCAGGTCCTTGGCCAGGCGGACGAAGCAGGCCTGCGCATCCTCGCGCCCCCGGTAGGGCACGGCGCCGGCATCGAAGAAGATCGAGAAATCGATGTCGCTCGAATAGTTCAGCTCGCCGGCGCCGAACTTGCCCATGGCGATGAGGGCGAGGCCGCTGTCCCGCTCCGGCCGTTCGGGGTCGGCGAGGTCCAGGTCCCCCTTGGCGCCGGCCCGCAACAGCAGCACGCGAACGGCGGCCTGCAGGGCCGTTTCGGCGAAACGGCTGAGCGCCCGGGTGACCGCGTCGACATCCCAGTGCCCGGCGAGATCCGCCAACGCCACTAGCAACGCCACCCGCCGTTTAGCGGCGCGCAGCGCCACCATCGGATCGACCTCGGCGAAGGGAATCTGCGCGACCTCGTCCAGAATCCCGGCAAAAGCGGCGTCGGGTGGCGGGCCCAGCAGATCGGGCAGCGCCTTGGCGTCGCGCAGCAGGGTGCGGGTCAGGAACGGGCTGTTGCCGAAGACGGCGGCCAGCAGGGCGCGGGCGTCCGGGCCTTGCAGGGCCGCGAGTACATCCTCCCCTTCGAGCGCGCGGTCGAGGTCTTCGAAACCGCGCACCACCCGCTCCCCATCGTGCGGCGGTGGCGGTTCGGACATTGCCTGGAAAATCGCGAGACTGGACATGGCGTCATGATCGGGGGCGCGGCGCCGTCGGGTCAAGCGGAAGTCGGGCCTGGTGCCGCCGCCCCCAAAACCCAGAGACCCGACCGTCTAGGGGGGACGGCCGGGTCAGGGGGGCGCCGGCGGGAGGGGGTGACCGGCGCTTGGGGTCTGGGTCGGAAAACAGGGTCGATTGGGACGGGTAACCTCGCTCTTCCGAATTTCGCCGGGCGTCTCGCGTCGCCCGTGGGTTAAACATAGGCGGTGGAGTGTTTACCAAAAGTGACAAAAGTCACGTTCGCGGCGAAAAACTCGCCGCGGCGCAAAAAAATATCCAAGGCCCGGCGGCAGGTCGGACCAGGGCTTCAATGACAAGTTGTGGGATAGATTAGTTGGCGTGCCTTGACGGAGACACCTCGAACCAGATTTTCGAGGTTTTGGAGGCGTGGAACGAGGAACTTGAGCGTATCGGGGCGGATTTCTCGGAGCCTGCGCCATGAGCGGGGCGGGCGGCGTTGGGGCCGTGGAATCTCCCGTGAAGGCCTTTGCAGAGACGGCGGCGGTTAAGCCCGCCGCGCCCGCCAAGCCGAAGACGCGGGCCTTCTCCATCCGTTTCACTGATGAGGAACGGGCGAAGCTGGAAGCGGAAGCCGGAGACAGGCCGCTCGGGGCCTATATCCGTTGGCGGTTGCTGGAAGACAAAGCGGCAAAGCGGAAATATGTGCGCAAGCCCCGCGCCGACCATGTCACCATGGCGATGTTCCTGGCGGGGTTGGGTCGTTCCGGCATCTTCACGGCGATGAACGATTTGGCGAAGGCCGCGCGCATCGGCGTTCTGGAAGCACCGCCGGAAACGACGGCCAGGATAAATGAGGCCTGCACCCATATCGCCGACATGCGCACGCATTTGATTGAGGCGCTTGGCGTCAAAGCCAGGTAAAGCTAGTGATCCTGCATGGCAATCAGCGCGGCGCAGCCAAGGATTTGGCGCGGCATCTGCTCAAGGATGAGAATGAGCATGTCGAAATCCACGAGCTGCGCGGCTTCGCCTCTGACGATCTCACCCAGGCGCTGAATGAGACCTATGCCATCAGCCGGGGAACGCGCTGCAAGCAGTTCCTGTTTTCTCTCAGCCTGTCGCCGCCGCCGCGTGAACATGTCGCCACGGAAGATTTTGAAGCTGCCATTGGTCAGGTTGAGGACAAGCTCGGTCTCACCGGCCAGCCGCGCGCCATCGTTTTTCATGAGAAGGAAGGTCGGCGTCATGCGCATGCGGTGTCAGGGCAATCGCATTTCAGAATTTGCCGAGGAGTGACAGGAGATAGTCGTTGTTCCAAGCGGCGATTTTGAACTTGGCGCGCAGCGAGTCTTTTCGTGGATCCTTTCGCATGACATTGAGCGCCATGTGGCGCAGGACGGCGAGATTGTGCGGTCCATTGTCCTTGCGGGTTCTGTCTTGGTCTTCGTTCATTTGGACATCGAGGCACCAGTGCAGGCGGTTTTCGACCCCCCAGTGCGCCCGGGCAACGGGATTGAAGCGCTCGGCGTCGAGCGGCTGGCTGAGCAGGTAGTAGGCGGTTTCGCTCGACGTCTTCTCCGCGCACTCGCGGGTCCGGGTGACTTTGGCGACCGCCTTCAGGCCCGGCCAATGATGGCGCTCTTGCAGCCACTCGACGTGGCTGGAGACGAGAGCGGCACGGGTCTCGATGCGGCCATGATCGCCATCGACCGTGGTGTCGGTGGTGGTCGCTTCGGCTTTCGGATCGTCGAGGAAGGTTCTCACGTCGTCATGCAGCGTGCCTTGATTGCCCTTCAACGCCAGGGCGTAGTCACCCCCCTGCTCGATAATCTGGCTGGCGATGGCGCGCTGGCAATTGAGGGCGTCCACGGTCACGATCGTCCCCTCGAGGCTCAATAGTTTCAACAGCTTCGGCACGGCGGTGATCTCGTTGGACTTGGCGTCGGTGGCGACTTGCCCCAACACCAGCCGCTGATCACAGCCCCAGGCCGAGACCATATGCAGCGCCGACGTGCCGCTCGCCTTGTCGTAGGATCGCCGCACCACCTTGCCGTCGATCGCAATGACCCCTTGGCAGGTCTCGGAAAAGCGCGCCATGAAGCGCTGGAAGCAGGCGCCGAACGCCTCCGGATCCAGCAACCGGAACACCCGGCTGAAGGTGTCGTGGCTCGGCACGCCATGTTCGAGTACGAGAAATTCCCGCAGGAACGCCTCCTTTTCACGCGCGAAGATCGCCATGTCGACCGCCGTCTGACCGCCCGAGAGGACCGTGCACAGGGCGATCGTCAAGATCTCCAGCAGATCGTGACGCCCGGCATTGCCAGTCCGCGGATCCTCGAGACCCTCAAAGCACTCCAGAAAGCCTTCCATCGCAACCTCCACCCGTGAAAAGACCGGGTAGAATCGATTCGCGCCAATACCTCAAGATCAAACACGCACGTCAAGGCAATTCCAAATGCGATTCCCCTGGGGATGTGTGTTTCTTATCTTGATTTCATTGAACAAACCCTTAATCTGAGGAGCCATATGGCGGAGATCGGACGTGCCAAGCTCGGCCCGCAGGCGGCAGAAAAGCTGGAGGTGTGCGGAAGATGGAACGGAAATCCCTATTCTGTTTCACCGCGCAGGCCGGGGGAAGGAGCCGCCGCCATGAAGCACGACCATGCCGTTTTCAGCGCCCTGACCCTGTTCACTTCGGGCGGGGAGCGGAAGTATCTGAGTGCCGCCGAGCGTGAGCGGTTCCTGGTTGCCCTGCCGGTGCTGCCGGATGAAACCGACCGCACCTATTGCGAAATGCTGTTCTGGACGGGGTGCAGGGCTAGCGAGGCGCTGGCGCTCACCGCGCTGAATGTCGACATGGATGAGGGCGTGGTCGTCGTGCGGAGCCTCAAGAAGCGCGGGGCCGAAAAGCGCCGCCACTTTCGGCAAATTCCGGTGCCAACGCCCTTCATTCAGCGCCTCGATGCGGTGCACGGCATTGCCGCCGCCCAGGCGAAGCCGGGGGAGGTGGGCCGTAAACTGCTATGGAGCATGTCACGGACCACCGCCTGGCGGCGTGTGCGGTCCGTCATGCAGGCGGCGGGCATTCATGGTGACAAGGCCAGACCCAAGTGGCCCACCAGTCGAAGCGGTTCCCGACACATTTCGGGACATTGCGCTCCCGATGTTTGAAAAGGCTTGGATTGACAGTATTGACGCTACGTGTCAGCAGTTAGGTATGACGAGAAGCATGTTTCTACAACAGTCGATTCAGCTGACAACAGCTCAACCACACCTCATGGCTGATCCAAATATCCTGTTTAATTCGCACAAGCTAGATCTCGACAAGAAATAATCGATCATCCATCCTTTTTCTGCCAGAGGCAGTCAATGATTGCCCATGAAATGGAATTTACATAAAGTTGATGCTGGTTATGCGATGTACTCATCAGCTGGCCAAAGTCGTCGAAATCCGATTCTTTCCAAATCGGAAGATTGTTTATCGCTTGGCTCAAATTATAGATGTAGTGTTCCGTCTCCAACCGGACGCAGGAAAAAATTAGACCCGAAATGAATATACCGAAAAAGTTAGATGGTGATGTTCTTCTGTATCCCGTAATATATGCAGAAATGTATTCAAACGCCTGAATCGGAACCATCCCAATGAAGTTCATTGGACATCTTTTGCATTTGTACTTTTCACCAATATCTGCCTTCATGCCGTCAAGCAAACCAGTGATTCGATCAGAATTGTCCCGAATCCAGCTTACGTACTCTGTAAAACGATCCCTAGAGACATCGTCGTTTCGTAACCGGGGCAAAAGGCCGGGCCTGGGGACGGGGGGATCTGGCCTGGGTATAGGGGTGAGTCTCAACGGCCACATCTTGTGAGGCTTCCGCGTCAAGTGACCAGATATCGATGTTCGCGGCGGGAGGTCTGTGATTCGATCCCGTCATGGCCGAATCGCTTCCGGATCTCGACGATCTTGATGTCGCCGCCCTGAAGGCGCTGGTTCTGACGCTGCTTGAGGAGCAGGCGGCCCTGCGTGCCGAGAACGCGACATTGCGCGAAGAGATCCGCCGTCTCAAAGGCCTTTCCGGGCCACCGGATATCAAGCCGAGCGGCATGGACAAGCAGGCCGTATCCCGGGGCCGGACGGGGCGGAAGGCGGGACGGCGGGCCAAGAAGGGCCGGGTTCCCATCGACGAGAGGCGGATCGTCCGGGCCGCCGTGCCGGCGGGCTCGCGCTTCAAGGGCTATGAAGACTATCTGGTTCAGGACCTGCTCTGCCGGCCGAACACTGTCCTGTTACGCCGCGAGCGCTGGCTGACGCCCGAGGGGGCCACGATCGTGGCGCCGCTGCCGGCGGGGACGCGCGGCCACTTCGGCCCGGCGCTCAGGCGTTTCGTGCTGGCGCTCTATCATGGCGGCCAGACCAGCGCGGAGCGCTTGGCGCGGCTCTTGGACGACCTCGGCATCAAGATCTCCAAGCGCCAGGTGGTGCGGTTGTTGAACGAGGGCCATGACGGCTTCGTCGCCGAGGGCGAGGCGGTGCTGCGCGCCGGCCTGGAGACGGCGCCCTGGATCAGCGTCGACGATACCGGCGCCCGCCACGCCAACCGCAACGGGGTGACGAGCGGGATCGGCAACGACGCCTTCGCTTGGTTCGCCACGACGTTTTCCAAGAGCCGCTTGAACTTCCTGGAACGGCTGCGGGCCGGCCACGCGGACTATGTGCTCAATGCCGCCGCCTTCGCCTACATGGCCGAGCGCGACCTGGCCGCATCGGTGATCGCCCGTCTGGCCGAGGGCTGCCCGCGGCGCTTCACCAACGAAGATGCCTGGCTGGCCCACCTGGGGCGGCTCGCCATCACCGGGCACGGGGACGGGCGCGGGGCCGCGCGGACCGCCACCGAGGGGGCGCTGTGGGGCGCCATCGCCGCGCACGGCCTGCTCAGGGGCACGGCCGCGGGCGCCTGCGTCGTCCTGAGTGACGATGCTGGCCAGTTCAACGTCGGCCGCCACGCGCTCTGCTGGGTCCATGCGGAGCGCTTGATCCACAAGCTGATGACCTTCTCCCGGAGCCAGCGGCGCGAGAAGGAACACATCCAGGCACGGCTCTGGCAACTCTACGCCGATCTCAAAGCCTATCGCGAAAGGCCGGCGCCAGGACGGCGGGCCCACCTGGCATGCCGCTTCGATGCGCTCTTCGCGACCAAGACCGGATTCCTCCGCCTCGACCGGCTCCTGGCTCGCCTGCATGCCAACCGCGACGAACTGCTCGTCGTCCTCGACCGCCCGGAGGTCCCGCTCAACACCAACGGCGCGGAACGCGACATCCGCGCCATGGTCACAAGGCGAAAATTCTCCGGCGGCACACGCTCCGAGGACGGCAAGCAGGCCCGAGACACATTCCTCGGCCTCTACAAGACCTGCCAGAAACTTGGCCTCTCCTTCTGGGATTATCTCGGCGACCGCCTCAAGGTCCCCGCGCCCCACCCGTGCCCCCACTGCCGATCCTCGTCAGACAACGCTGCATCGAAATGGCTTGACCGCCCGGGGTTTTGCCCCTG
>CATOSZ010000012.1 GCA_951812805.1 uncultured Alphaproteobacteria bacterium
TGCCGACCCGGGTCCGCAAGCCGCGCGACAAGGCCAAGGTCGAAGTCGCCGTCCAGGTCGTCGAGCGCTGGATCCTGGCAAGACTGCGCAATACGCGCTTCTTCTCCCTCGACCAGCTCAACCGGGCGATCCGCGACCTCCTCGAGGAGCTCAACGAGCGGCCCATGCGCAACCTTGGAAAGAGCCGGCGCCAGATGTTCGAGGCCATCGAGCGCGAGGCCCTGGCACCCCTGCCGACGACGCCCTTCGAATATGCCGAATGGAAGACCGCCAAGGTCCATTCCGACTATCACGTCGACGTCGAGCGCAGCTTCTACTCCGTGCCGCACGGCCTGATCGGCCGCAAGGTCCAAGTCCGGCTCACTCACCGCACGGTCGAGATCTTCCACAACCACAAGCGCGTCGCCAGCCATCTCCGCCGCTCACCGCATGGCGGCCATGCCACGATCCCGGCCCACATGCCCAAGGCGCACCAGCGCTATGCCGAGCGAACGCCACAAAGCCTGATCGACCAGGCCAGCCGCATCGGCCCCAACGCCGCCCTCCTGGTCGAGCGGATGATCCGCGATCGGCCCCATCCCGAGCAAGGCTATCGCAGCGCCATGGGCGTCTTGTCGCTCGCCCGCCGATACGAACCGGAACGCGTCGAGGCCGCCTGCGCACGCGCGCTCACCATCAACACGACCAGCTACTCATCGCTCGCCGCCATCCTCAAGTCCGGCCTCGATCGCACACGCCCCGAGCGCGAACCGCTTCTGCCGCTGCCGCCACACACCAACATCCGCGGCCCCGGCTACTACCGATAACCAGGAGAAGACACCTCATGCTGACACACCCGACCCTCGACCAGATGCAGGCCCTCGGCTTCAAGGGCATGGCAGAGGCTTACCGCGACATGGCCGAGCGAGGCCAATCATCGGAATTGAACCGCGAGGACTGGCTCGCCCTCATGCTCGACCGCGAGGCCGCCACCCGCGCCGACAAGCGCCTCGCCAACCGCCTCAGACAGGCCAGGCTACGCTTCCCCGAGGCCTGCATCGAGGACATCGACTTCGCCGCCGAACGAGGCCTCGACCGCCGCGCCGTCCTCTCTCTCGCCCAGGGCGTCTGGCTCAAGGCACACGAGAACCTCATCGTCACCGGCCAGACCGGAACCGGCAAGACATGGCTCGCCTGTGCCATCGCCCATCAGGCCGCCAGGCTCGATCATTCCGTCCTCTACGTCCGCATGCCCAGGCTCTTCGAGGACCTCGCCATGGCCCGCCTCGACGGCCGGCTGCCCCGCCTGATCGACCGCCTCGCCCGGGTCCAGCTGCTCGTCCTCGACGACTGGGGAACCCATGGCCTGACCGACCGCCAGCGCCTCGATCTCCTGGAAATCTGCGAGGAACGATACCACCGACGCTCAACCCTCATCACCGCGCAGATCCCCGTGACCGCCTGGCACGACCTGATCGGCGAGGCCACCATCGCCGATGCCATCCTCGACCGCGTCATCCACAACGCCCACCGCATCGGCTTGAAAGGCGACAGCATGCGAAAGAAGAAATCGACGACCGACTTGACCCAGCCAACCACAACGGAAAACAATCCCGACTGACGGCAACAAGGCACCCGAAGCCAAACTCCCGGAACCGGCCGGGACTTTATGAAATCGGTGGCCAGGACTTACTGAAACCGCCGTCCGGAACTACCGAAATCCGCACTTCCGCCTATGTCATAGCCGCAAGCCCTTTGTTGTTGCCTATCCCAGCGAATCTCAGGAGATGGTGCTGGACGCCTTTGCACGGGCGATGTCTTTCTATGGCGGCGTACCGCGCCGGGTGATCATCGACAACCCCAAGACGATGGTAACCTATGTTTCGCGCTCTAAGGACCGTGTGTTCCATCCGCGCTTTCTGGCGTTGATGAACCACTATGTGATGGAACCGGTTGCTTGCACACCCGCGGCGGGGTGGGAGAAGGGTCAGATTGAGAACCAGGTTGGGTTCCTGCGGGGACAGCTGTTTGCGCCCAAGCCCGCCTTTGACGATCTGGATGCGCTGAACGGCTGGTTGCGTCTGCGCTGCGAGGAATTGGCGAATCGCGCCCACCCCGAACAATCGGATCGCAAGATCTCGGACGTGTTCGCAGACGAGTGCGCCGAACTGCGTCCCCTGGGCCGGGCTTTTGACGGCTATGTTGAGAAGGCCGCTCGTGTCCGCTCTACCTGTCTGGTCCAATATGCCACCAATCGCTATAGCGTCCCCTCCCGGTTCGCCGGGGAGCTTGTCTCTCTGCGCGCCTATGCGGACCGGATCGTGGTTGTGTCAGGGCAGAATGTGATTGCCGAGCACAAGCGCCGCTTTACCCGCAACGCCAGCTATTTCGAGCCCTGGCATTACCTGCCCCTACTCGACCGCAAGCCCGGCGCGCTGAGAGATGGCGCGCCCTTTGTGGGTTGGCAATTGCCTGAGGCGATGCACCGGGTCAGGGCGCATTACATGGCCGGCAAAGGCGGGGACCGGGAGTTTGTCGATCTGCTCCTGCTGGCCCAGGATCACGGGATCGAGGTGGTCGAGATAGCCTGTGAACTGGCCGTGGAGCAGAACACGCTGCGCCTTCCGGCCATCATCAATCTGATCAACCAACTGGTGGAGCCGGTCATCGCGCCATGGGGCGAGAGCCACGCCTATCCGCAACTGACCTTGCGGCCCGAAGCGGACTGCAAGCGCTATGAGACGCTGTGCGTTGCCGGGGAGGCCGTCGCATGAAAGCTTTGATAGACCAACTGATCGCCCTGAGGCTGTATGGAATGTACGCATCCGGTGAGCACCGCCTTGTCGGTGCTCCGGTAATTTCCGAGTCTCCCCTCTTCTGAAGTGGGCACTTCGTTCGTGTCCACGAGTTTGAAGATGGGCACGAGTTTGATGGTGGACGAAGAAGATCTCCCTGCCGGCGACAGGCGCACGGCGTCCCAGCCCCGGCGTCGCTGGCCTTTGGCGGAGAAGCGTCGGATTGTCCTGGAGAGCCTGGAGCCGGGCGCGTCGGCATCGGTGGTGGCGCGTCGGCACGATGTGAACGCGAACCAGGTGTTCGCCTGGCGCAAGCTCTACCGCGAGGGTTTGCTGGGCGGTGCCGGCGGCCTGGTTCCGGTGACCGTGGTGGCGGACGAGCGGGGTCCCTCGGCGCCGGCTCCGTCGGTCGGGTCGGGGCGAATGACGATCGAGCTCGGCTGCGGCGCGCGGGTGATGGTGGACGCGGGCGTGGACGCCTCGGCGCTTGGCCGGGTGTTCTCGGCCCTGGCGCGGCGATGATCCCGGTTCGCGGCGATGTGCGGGTGTGGCTGGCCTCGGGCGTGACGGACATGCGTCGCGGCATGAACACGCTGGCCTTGCAGGTCCAGGAGGCGTTGGGCCGGGACCCGCATGCGGGTGACCTGTTTGTCTTCCGGGGCCGTCGGGGCGATCTGTTGAAGATCCTGTGGCACGACGGGGTGGGCATGTCGCTTTATGCCAAGCGCTTGGAGCACGGCCGCTTCGTCTGGCCGGCGGCTCATGGCGGGGGCGCCGTGGCGATCTCTTCGGCGCAGCTGGCCTACATGCTGGACGGGATCGACTGGCGTCACCCGCGCTTGACCCGGCGTCCGGAGCGGGCGGGCTGAGGCGCGGCATATCGACTCGGTCGGCGCAATAGGTCTGGCGGGCGGGCGCGGGGTCTGATTCACTCCCGCCCATGACCAGCGCCGATGTCCTCGAAGAGAACGCCCGCCTGCGCGACGCCCTGGCCGAGGAACGGGCGGCACGGACGCGGGCCGAACTGGAAGTCGAACATCTGAAGCTGCAGATCGCCAAGCTGCGCCGCGAGCAGTATGGCCGTTCCTCCGAGCGTGGCGCCCACCTGCTGGAGCAGCTGGAACTGCAACTTGAGGAGCTGGAGACGGCGACGGCCGAGAGCGCGGGCCCGGGCGAGGCCGACGACGGCACGACGGTGCGCGGCTTCACCCGACGCAAGCCCAAGCGGGCGCCGCTGCCGGCCCACCTGCCGCGCGAGCGGGTCGTGCTGCCCGGCCCCGAGTTCTGCTCTTGCTGCGGTGGCGACAAGCTGGTGAAGCTCGGGGAAGACGTCACCGAGAGCCTGGAGCTGGTGCCCCGCCAGTGGAAGGTGGTGCAGACGGTGCGGGAGAAGTTCAGCTGCCGGGCCTGCGAGACGATCAGCCAGCCGCCGGCGCCGCACCACGCGATCCCGCGCGGGCGCGCCGGTCCCGGCCTGCTGGCGACGGTCCTCAACGACAAGTTCGCCATGCACCTGCCGCTCACCCGGCAGAGCCGGGCCTTCGCCGCCGAGGGTATCGAGCTCGACGTCTCGACCTTGGCGGATTGGGTCGGCGCCTGCTGCGCCACGCTTCGGCCGTTGCACGAGCGCATCCGGGCCCATGTGCTGGCCGCCGAACGGCTGCATGGCGACGAGACGCCGGTGCCGGTGCTGGCCAGGAAGAAGACGGTCAAGGGCAGGATCTGGACCTACGTCCGCGACGACCGTCCCTTCGCCGGCAGCGACCCGCCGGCGGCGCTCTACTTCTACTCCCGGGATCGGGCCGGCCGGCATCCCCGGGGTCATCTGGAGGTCTGGTCCGGCATCCTCCAGGCCGATGCCTACAGCGGCTTCAACGCCCTCTATGCGAAGGGACGCCAACCGGCGCCGCTTATCGAGGCCTCGTGCTGGGCTCACAGCCGGCGCAAGTTCTTCGAGCTGGCCGATCTCGGCAAGGCGATCCGGGCGCCGATGGCCCGCGACGCGGTGCGCCGCATCGACGAGATCTTCGCCATCGAGGCCGAGATCAACGGCGACACGGCGGAGCGCCGTCGCGGGATCCGCCGGGCCCGCGTCC
Organism: uncultured Alphaproteobacteria bacterium; assembly: GCA_951812805.1. GTDB lineage: Bacteria > Pseudomonadota > Alphaproteobacteria > JASLMY01. The sequence continues at coordinate 4,871 of CATOSZ010000012.1, forward strand.
GCCCACTGGTCGACGACCTCGGGAAATGGATGCGGACGGAACGCGCCAAACTGTCCTCGGGCAGCGCCGTCGCCAAGGCCATGGATTACATGCTCAAGCGCTGGCCGAGCTTCACGGCGTTCCTGGCCGACGGTCGCATCTGCCTCACCAACAATGCCGCCGAGCGCGCGCTCCGGGGCATCGCCGTCGGCCGGCGCAACTGGACCTTCGCCGGTTCCGACCGGGGCGCCGAGCGCGCCGCCGCCGTCTACACCCTGATCGAAACCGCCCGCCTCAACGACGTCGACCCTCGCGCCTGGTTCGAAGACGTGCTGCGCCGCATCAACGACCATCCGGCAAAGGCGATCGACCAACTCCTGCCCTGGAACTGGAAAGCCGCGACACCCAACAACATCGCCGCCTGATCCGTTCCCCGCAGCCGCGCTCCGTCAATCCGAGCCGACCGTGGTCTTGGCCGGATGCGTACTATGGAATGGCGGCTTGCGCCGAAGCTTTGCTGGCCGCGCGCAAGCCGCCAAGTCTGACCACTGCGATAAAGCAACTGATCGACGCCGAGACTGTAGAGCGCCGGGTGCGCTCTATCCAGCACCAAATGCGGGCCTCGAAGTTCCCCCACCATAAGGACTTCGCCACTTTCGATTACGGCCTAGCCGCCGTCACCCAAGCGCAAATCGACCCCTTCTGCTCAGGGCAGTTCACCCAGGAGGCCCACAACCTCATTCTGGTGGGCGGAACCGGTACGGGCAAAACCCACATCGCCATTGCTCTGGGGACGCTGTTGATCAATCAGGGAAAGAAGGTCCGTTTCTTCAACGCCGTCGATCTGATCAATGCGCTGATCAAGGAACAGGCCGAAGGCAACGCCGGCAAGATCATCCGGCAACTGACGGCCATGGATTGCGTCATCATCGACGAACTGGGCTATATCCCATTCCCCAAATCCGGCGGTGCGCTCTTGTTCCACCTGATCAGCAAACTCTATGAGAAGACCAGCGTCATCATCACCACCAATCTGGAGTTCGGGGAATGGGTCTCCGTCTTCGGAGATGCAAAAATGACAACCGCGTTGCTGGATCGTGTAACGCATCACTGCGCAATCATCGAAACAGGCAACATGTCTTACCGCTTCGCACAAAGCAAACAGCGACGACAAAAGTAGCCGCCCTGTAAGCAAAGCCCCAGGCTGATCCGCTATATGGAGCCAATCAGCCTGGGGGCTTTCATCGCAAAGGCGGGCAAATCAAAACGGGTCCTGTACAGATTGTTCTGCAAAAGGGGTTTCGTAGCTGGGGCACAAGTCCGGGCCGATGGGGTGGATGAGCTGCCTCCGGCTGGTCCGGGCTCTCGCGATCGAAATCCATGAGGACTGGCTGGATGCCAACCGCTAGCTCAACATGATCCATCTCAAGGAGAGCAAAAGCGAACGCATCCAGAAAGCCGCCTGACGGCGGCTCGGCATGCCTGGCGCTCCGAGCAATCGAAATCTCCGCGCCAGGCATGCCGGTGGCCCTCATCGGCAGCCATGACAAACTTGCAGAACAGTCTGGACACTACTTCAAAAGCTCATTGCCACTTCAAGAACCCCACCTGATCCCCACGTTCCGCCGCCGGCCCGGTTGTCCCGGTGGGCCCACAGGCCCCTCCCACGCGGCTTCGCTCCGCGTAACGCAAAGCGCTACACGAAGCCGCGCGGGGCCCTCCCGTGGACTACCGGGACAACCTCCGTCGAAGCAAGGGGGGGGGGTCAATTTTGCACGCCGATAGGGGGTCAGAATTAAATGCTGATTGACACTCAAGGAGAGCAAAAGCGAACGCATCCAGAAAGCCGCCTGACGGCGGCTCGGCATGCCTGGCGCTCCGAGCAATCGAAATCTCCGCGCCAGGCATGCCGGTGGCCCTCATCGGCAGCCATGACAAACTTGCAGAACAGTCTGGACACTACTTCAAAAGCTCATTGCCACTTCAAGAACCCCACCTGATCCCCACGTTCCGCCGCCGGCCCGGTTGTCCCGGTGGGCCCACAGGCCCCTCCCACGCGGCTTCGCTCCGCGTAACGCAAAGCGCTACACGAAGCCGCGCGGGGCCCTCCCGTGGACTACCGGGACAACCTCCGTCGAAGCAAGGGGGGGGGTCAATTTTGCACGCCGATAGGGGGTCAGAATTAAATGCTGATTGACAGTCCAGGTCGACCCCGACCCCGCCAAGGCCGTCCAGCGCTTCGAGACGAGTCAGATGTACAAGCATGTCGTTTCGCTGTCTCGCTCGACCCTGCGGGAGCAAGCCGCGCTTTCGCCGGTCGACATCAATCTGGTCGGCAGCCCGGACCAGGTGGTGGAGAAGTGCCTCGCCCTGAAGGCGGCCGGCGTCACCCACCTCTGCGGCCTCTATTTCGCCGCGGCGGACGTCGAGGAGTTGCTCGATCAGATGTCGATCTTCGCCGAGACGGTCATCCCCCGGCTCGGCGACTGACCCGCCCTATCCCGCCGGCCCGAACGCACCCGCATCGCCGAGCGCGCGGACCGCGTCGCCGTCGAGTTCCAGCCAATCGCCGAGCACCTCGCCCGTATGCTCCCCCAGCACGGGATCGAAGCGGATCTCCGGCCGCGCGGCGCCATGGAAGCGGAGCGGGCTGCCCGGCAGGGTGACCGGGCCCAGCACCGGGTGCGCTACGTCGTGCAGCATGCCGCGGGCGTGCATGTGGGCGTCCGCCGTGACCTCGGGCAGGTTGCGCACGGGTGCGGCGGGAACGCGGGCGGCCTTGAGGGCGGCGGCGATCTCGGCCCGGCTCCGGCGCGCGAACCAGGGCAGCAGCAGCGCGTCGATGTCCGCCTCGTTGGCGGCGCGCAGGTGTTGCGTCGCGAAACGGGCATCGTCCTTCAAGTCGCCCCGGCCGATGACGTCGAGCAGCGCGGTCCAGTGCACCTCCTTCACCGAGAGCAACGCGACATGGCCGTCGGCACAAGGGTAGACGTTGTAGGGCGCCGAGGCGCCGGTCGGATGGCGATTGCCGCGCCGGACCGGTTGGCCGCCCTGGTTGTGCATCGAGGTCAGGTTGGAGGCGAGCGCGGGATAGAGCGCTTCCTGCATCGCCACCTCGACCCGGCGGCCCCGGCCGGTTACCGCCCGCTCGGCGACGGCGGTGACGATGCCGGCGTAAAGATGCACGGCGCCGAGGAAGTCGCAGATGGCGAGGCCGGTCTTCAGCGGCGGGCCGTCGTCCTCGCCGTTGATGCTCATGACGCCGCCGATCGCCTGCACCGTCAGGTCCATCGCCAGATTGTCCCGGTCCGGCCCGCTGAGGCCATAGCCCGAGCCCGAGGCGCAGATCAGCCGCGGGTGGCGGGCCATCAGTGCCTCGACGTCGATGCCGAGCCGGTCGAGCGCGCCCGGCGCGAAGTTCTCCAGCATCACGTCCGCCTCGCCCGCCAGGCGCAGCAGCAGCTCGCGCCCCGCCGCCGTCTTCAGGTCGAGGACGACGCCCCGCTTGTTCGAGTTCAGCATGGCGAAGGCCAGCGGGATCCGGTCGCCGCCCCGCGCGCGCAGCGGCTCGCCCTCCGGCGGCTCGACCTTGACGACGTCCGCGCCGGCATGCGCCAGCAGGAAGCTGGCGTAGGAACCGTTGTAGATCTGCCCGAGGTCGAGGACGCGGAGTTCCTGCAGCGGCAGGCGCGCGGAGGGGTCCTCGCTCATCTGAGGCCGGCGCCGAGAATGTCGCGGGCGATCACGTGCTTCTGCACCTCGCTCGGCCCTTCGCCGATGCGGCGGATGCGGATCTCGCGGTACCAGCGTTCCAGCGGCAGGTCCTTGGCGACGCCGAGGCCGCCGTGGATCTGCATCGAGCGATCGACCACACGGCCGCCGGCCTCGGCGGCGACCAGCTTGGCGATCGCGCTTTCCGTGCGGAAGGATTCGCCCCGGTCGGCCTTGGCCGCGGCGTCGAGCACCAGCAGGCGGGCCGAGCGCAGGTCGATCTCGTTCTCCACCAGCATCCACTGGATGCCCTGGCGCGACGACAGGGTGGCGCCGAAGGTCTCGCGCAGCTGGGAATATTCCACCGCCATCTCGTGCGCCTTGATGGCGACGCCCAGGCACTCGGCCGCATAGGGCACGCGCTGGCGCGAGAGCCGGTCGTTGGCGATCGCGAAGCCGCCGCCCTCTTCGCCCAGGATGTTCTCGTGCGGCACGCGCAGATCCTCGAGCTGGATTTCCGTCGCATATTTGGCGCTGCGCAGCGTGTGGACGATGCGCCGGACCTTGAAGCCGGGCCAGTCGGTTTCGACGATGAAGCAGGTAACGCCGCCGCGCCCGGGCCCCCCGGTGCGCGCGAAGACCAGGCCGTAGTCGGCCCTATCGGCGCCGGAGATCCAAAGCTTGGTGCCGTTCAACACCCAGTCGTCGCCGTCGCGCACGGCACGGGTCTGGATGGCGCGCGCCGGGTCGCTGCCGCCCGAAGGCTCCGACAACGCGAAGAAGGCCTTCAACTCACCGGCCAGCATGGGATAGAGGTATTTCTCTTTCTGCGGCTCGGTCGCCTCGAACATCTGCGCCTGACGGGCGCCGCCGAAGGCGTAGTAACAGGGCGCATAGAGCCCGGCGCGATGCTGGCTGCACTCGATGGCGATCAGGGACCGGGTCACCAGGTCGATGTCCGGCCCGCCGTATTCCGGCGGCGTGTCGAGACCGTAGAGCCCCATCGCCTTGGTCTTCTCGATCAGCGGCGCCAGCAGTTCCGCCGGCAGCTCGTCGGCATCCGGGTCCAGGTCGTCTTCCAGCGGCACGACTTCCTCGGCCACGAAACGGCGCACCATCTCGACGATCATCCTCTGTTCGTCGCTGAGCGCGAGGTCCATCGCTGCACTCCCTCAATCGGTCTCGGCAATCGGCGCGGGCGCGCCGGGGCGGGGCCCGAGTATGTCGGCTGCGGCGCGGCCAGGGAAGGGGGCGACGCGCCGGGTCAGGCGCTGAAGAACCGGTAGCGATCGATTTCGAACAGATTGTGGATGTAGTCGAGCGCCGCGCGAACCCGGGCCGTGCCGCCGGTCGCTTCGCCGGTGAGCGTCCAGAGCTCCATCGGTGGGCCGATTGTCACCGGGATCTCGACGATGTCGTTGTGCAGTTCGGTGGCGAAAAGCGGCAACAGCGCGATGCCGAACCCGCTGTTGCAGGCGCAGCCGGCCGCATGACTGGCGTTCGAGCTGAAGACGACGCCCCGGCCGCTCTCGACGATGCGCCGCCAGTTTTCCCAAAGCCGCCCGGTCAACGGCCGGTCGTATTCGACGAACTGGTGGTCGCGAAAATCGGCGACCTCGCGCGGCATGCCGTATTCGCGGAGATAGGCGCGGGACGCGAAGGCGCGAAAACCGACGTCGGCGAGCTTGCGGGCCCGCGGCGACGAAGCCTCCGGACGGCCGTAGCGGATGGCGATATCGGCTTCGCCCTTCTCGAGATCGCGCAGCGCGGCGGTCGAGTCGATATAGATCTCGATGCCGGGGTTGGCGCGCTGAAAGGCCAGAATGCGCGGCCCCAACCACAGCGAGCCGACGCCTTCCGAGGCGGTGATTCTCACCACGCCGCGCCTCTCCATATCGATGCCCGCGGCGCCGCGCGCGATGCCCGCGACCTCGGCTTCGACCGCTTCGGCCGACGCGCGGATCAACCGCGCCGCGCCGGTCGGGCGTACCCCGCGGCGACCGCGCTCGAACAGCTCGACGCCAAGCCCCCGTTCCATTTTCCGAATGCGCCGTCCGACCGTCGTTGGATCGGTATCCAGCCGCTCGGCCGCGGCGAAGAAGCTGCCCGTCCGTAAAACGGCGAGAAACAGCCGTACGTCGTCCCAGTTCGTCAGATTGCGTTCTGTCATGCGAAATTGCAGTTCTTTCTGCATACTATTGCCTTCATCTGCAACGATCATAATGCCGAATCCTTGTCCGGTCTGCCAAGGTCTTCCAATTTCATCATATTGAACAACGCTATAGGGAAGTTCTCCGGCTTTATGGCGGGCCTTACGGCTATCGATTGGTGGCATTTGGCAGCTTAGAGCAGCATTTTTGCCGTTCAAAGAAAGTTTTCTCGCACCGTGACGGTCGCTCGGATCGACGAGCGCGAGCGCGAGGCGTGCAAGCGAACACTTTGCTGATAGACTGTCGGCCGGCGCGGGGGGCGTCACGGTGGGAGGCGGTGGAATTCAACGGAACCGACCAGGCCGGGGCGGTTGGCCCGGCGTCCTATGGCTGGCGTTCGCCTGCCTGTTCGCCGCACCATCCGCGCGCGCGGCCGACGATGTCCCGGTCGACGTCGAGCTGATCCTCGCCGTCGACGTATCCCATTCGATGACCGCGCGCGAGCTGGCGATCCAGCGCCGGGGCTATGCCCAGGCGCTCGCCAGCCCGGAGGTCGCGCGGGCGGTTGAGCGTGGCGAGCTGGGGCGCATCGCGCTTACCTATATCGAATGGGGCAGCGTCGGCTGGCGCCACGTGGTGCTGGACTGGACCCTGGTCGAGGGGGCGGCGGACCTGGCGCGGGTCGCCGCCAGGCTCGGCCAGCCGAGCAAGGTGCAGCGTCTGCGCACTTCGATCTCCAGCCTGCTCGACGACACCTCCCTTCGTTTCGACGGGAACGGGTTCGCCGGCACCCGGCGCATCATCGACGTTTCCGGCGACGGGCCGAACAACCAGGGCCGCTTCGTGGCGCTGGCCCGCGACGACGCGGTGGCCCGAGGGATCACCATCAACGGCCTGCCGCTGCTGACCCGCGAGGGTGTCGACACCCACTTCCATCTCGCCGACCTCGACGACTACTACCGCCATTGCGTGACCGGTGGGCCCGCCTCCTTCGTGCTGCCGGTCCACGCCTGGCACGAATTCGCCGAGGCGGTGCGGCGCAAGCTGGTGCTGGAAATCGCCTATTCTCCGAGCCCGCGCCTCTGGCGGGCGGCCGACGCGCGCGGCGCGCGGCCCGGCGGCTACGACTGCCTGATCGGCGAAAAGCTCTGGCTGGAGTATCTTCAGAAGCGCCGGGTGAACGGCACGGAAGAGTAAGCGGCATGAGCGATATCACCGTGATGGGCCTCGGCCTGATGGGCGCGGCGCTGGCCCGGGCGATCCAGCAGGCGGGACACGGGCTTTGCGTGTGGAACCGGTCGGCCGAAAAGACCGCGCCTTTCGTCGCGGCCGGCGCCCGGCGCGCCACAAGCGTCGCCGAGGCGGTCGCCGCCAGCGAGGTAATCCTGGTCTGCATCGACAGCTATGCCTCGACGACGCGGTTGCTGGGGGCGGCGGACGTCGCGCCGCTGCTGGCGGGAAAGACGATCGTGCAGCTCACCACCGGCACGCCGGGCGAGGCACGGGCGAGCGCGGCCTGGATGGCGGAACGGGGCGCCGGCTACCTCGACGGCGCGATCAAGGGCGGCCCGAAGATCATCGCGACGCCCGAGGGCGTCATCCTGCTGGCCGGGGCCGAAGCGGCGCACACCCGGGCCCGCCCGGTTCTCGACTGCCTGGTCGGCGACATCCGCTATCTCGGAGAGAACGTCGCCGCGGCGGCGGTCCTCGACCTCGGCTGGCTGTCGGTGCGCTACGGCCTCTTTCTGGGTGCCGCCCACGGCGCCCGGCTGTGCGAGGCGGAAGGCGTCGGCGTCGACGACCTGGCAGCCCTGCTGGCGGACGTGGCCCCGGCCCGACGCGTCGTCCAGGCGATCCACGACGCGGACTTCGAGCGGCCGACCGCGACGCTGGCGGTCTGGCGCGAGGCCTTGCGCCCGGTCCAGGCGCAGGCCCGCGACGTCGCCATCAATTCCGAGATCCCCGACTTCGCCGCCGGGATGCTCGATCGCGCCCTGGCCTTGGGCTTGGGTGAGGAGGACATCGCCGCGCTGATCAAGGTTCTGCGATGACGGCCGCCCGCCTCGCAGCAGCGCTTCTTTGCCTGCTCGGCGCACCGGCGCCCGCCCTCGCGCATGGGGATCTCGTCGACCGGATCCACCGCCTCGACGCCGGGATCGCCGCGGCGCCGGGGGAGGCGCGCCTCTATCTGAAACGTGCCGCGCTGCATCGCGACCACGAGGACTGGCCCGCCGCCCTCGCCGATATCGCGATCGTGCGGCGTCTCGCGCCGACGCTGGCGGAAGCCGACTTTCGCGAGGCCGCGATCCGCCACGACCAGGGAAAATTCGCCCGTGCCCGCGCCCTGCTCGATTCCTATCTGGCGGCGATACCCGCGAGCGCCGATGGCCGGGTGCTCCGCGCCCGGGTGTTGAACGCGCTCGGCGAGCCGGCGCTGGCGGTAGCGGATCTCGACGCGGTCGTCGCCGCCGCGCCCCGCCCCTCGCCCGACCGCTACCTGGAACGGGCCCGGATCCTGCGGGCGATGGGGCCGGACCGCAGGGGGGAACTGCTCGCGGGCCTCGACGAAGGCGTGCGCCGCCTCGGCCCGGTGGTCGCGCTGATCGACCTGGCGATCGAGGTTACCGCGGCCGAGGGACGGGCCGAGGCGGCGCTTCGGTGGCTCGACCGTCTCCCGGCCAAGCTGGTGGCCAGCCCCGAATGGCTCGCACGCCGCGGCGACATCTACGCCGCCGCCGGGCGCGGTCCAGCCGCCAAACGAGCCTACCGGGAGGCGTTGGCGGCTCTGGAGGCGCTGCCACCCCGCCGACGCAATCGGGCCCATCGCCGGGCCCTGGAAACGCGCTTGCGAGGAACCTTGGCGGATCGCTAGCCGGTGCCGGGACGCTCAGCGCTTGCCGTACTGCACGTCGCCGAACAGGTTGGCCCAGCTTTCGGGCGTGAACTTGCCGGCGGTGTCGGTCAGCCGCTCCATGTCGCGGGCCACCGCCGGGCGGGCGGACAGCTGATCGAACCAGCGCTTCACGTTGGGGAAATCATTGATGTCCTGGCCCTGGCGGCCGTGCAGGCGGCACCAGGGGAAGATCGCCATGTCGGCGATGGAATAGTCACCGGCGACGTGCTCGTGCTCGGCCAGGCGGCGGTCCAGCACGCCGTAGAGGCGGCCGGCCTCCTTGGTGTAGCGGTTCATGGCGTATTCGATCCGCTCCGGCGCGTATTTGTTGAAGTGGTGCGCCTGGCCCAGCATCGGGCCGAAGCCGCCCATCTGCCAGAACAGCCATTCCAGCGTCACCAGCCGCGCACGCGGCTCGCTCGGCAGGAAGCGTCCGGTCTTCTCGGCGAGGTAGAGCAGGATCATGCCGCTCTCGAAGACGGTGACGGGGTCGCCGTCGGGGCCGTCGGAATCGCGGATCGCCGGGATCTTGTTGTTCGGGCTGATCGCCAGGAACTCCGGCGTGAACTGGTCGCCCCGGCCGATGTCGAGGAAATGCTCGCGGTATTCCAGGCCGCATTCCTCCAGCATGATGTGGATCTTCTGGCCGTTCGGCGTCGCCGCCGTGAATAGGTCGATCATGGGTTGCTGTCTCCTAGCAGCCTGTCGGACTCGGGCATGCAAGGATTGGTAAGATTGGCTTGGCGGGCGTCGATGTCATGGATTTACCCCCATGAAGTTGCGAACGCGGGTTGGCCCGCCCGTTCAGGCGTGGCTGAGGACGAACATCCGCTTGATGTTCCAGGAGAGCGTGGCCAAGGTCCATTCCCCCTTCGCCTTGTCGAGGCCGCGCAGGCTGAACTGACGCAAGCCCATCACCGATTTGATGATGCCGAACACCGGCTCCGGCGTCTGCTTGCGAAGCGCGTAGAGCGCCCGGCCCTCGGGTGTGGCCAGGCGATGGCACATCGCCTCGAGCGGCGTCGGATCCTCGGGCGCTGGCGGCGCCTCGGCGAAGCGGTCCCGCCAGGAAAGATGGTGGTGCTCCCGGCCGAGCGCGATCAGCGGCGCGATCTCCGCTTCCCCGCAGGCCTCGACGTTGGCCTGGCTGAAGTAGCCGCTGTCCGCCAACAGGGTCTCGACCTCGCCAAGCCCGTCCGGCAGGCCGGCGAGTGCTTCGAGCGTCGGTTCGATCTGCTGCTTGTCGTTCGCCGCCTGCACCACGTCGGCGCTGACCACCAGCAGGCTGCCGGCGGCCACCGCAGCCTGGGCGTTGTAGCACTGCTCGAAGCCGCCGCCGGCCACCGGCATGATGCGCGAGTCCGGGTCCGTCAGGTTGACCTGGTCCTTCGCCCGTGGCCCCGGCTCCGGCGGCTTCGGTGGCCGCCCGCCCGGCTTGCGGCCGGTCCGCGTTTCCTTCGCCTCGCGGGCTGCCAGCTTCTCTTCGTACTCCGCCTGCTCCCGCGCATGACGCTCGGCCGCCCGCGCCTCGATCTCCGCCTTCGCCGCGGCGATCGCCGCCAGCCGGTCCTCGCGCCGTGCCAGCTCCTCCGGCACGCTCATGCCGTCGGGAACCTCGGACCGGTCCGCCGCTTCCGCCAACGCCATCAACTCCGCCACCTCGGCCCGCAGCCGGGCTTCGATCTCGCCCGCACGCTGCCACGACAGGGCGCTGTGCCGGCTCGCGTCGGCATGGATCTTCGTCCCGTCCAGCGCCACCGTGCCCAGTTGCAGCATGCCGGCCTGCCGCGCCAGCAGCAGAACCTGCACGAACAGCCCCTCGATCAGCGGCAGGAAGCGACGGCGGAACGTGGCGATCGTGTCGTGGTCGGGGTGGTCGTTTGCCGCGATGAAGCGGAAGGCCACCGAATCATAGCTCGCCCGCTCCAGCTTCCGGCTGGAATGCACCCCCGTCGCGTAGCCGTAGATCAGCAGGCCCAGCAGGACGCTCGGGTGATGCGCCGCCGAGCCCGAACCACGATAGGCCTTCACGAACGCAGAGAGATCCAGCTGCTCCAGCACATCGACCACGAAGCGCGCCAGATGACGATCAGGCAGCCATTCGTCCACCGAAGGCGGCAGAAGATAGCTGGTCTCCCGGTCAACCTGTCGAAAGTTGCTCATCACAAAATCACCGCGCAGGAGAGAATCAGACCGTGACAGTGAATCTCATCTCGAAACTCGGCTCAAGTCCGACAGGCTGCTAGGTTGGCCGGGCCGGCCCGCGCCCCCGTCGAAACCACCCCCCAGGGCACTCCAAGGGTACACGCCACGGGTGGTTGGGACGGGGGAGCGGGCCGGCCGGGCAGGCTCTTGTTGCACCTCATCCGGCGAGGAAATCCTTGAAGCGTCGCGCGACCTCCGGCGGTTTCACCGTCGGCCGGCCGAGCGTGGCGAGCGAGCCGGGCGCCACGCGGACGTGCAGCATATGCGGCCCGGGCGCCGCCAGGGCCGCAGCCAGCGCCGTACCCGCCGCACCCGCGTCGTCGAGGCGCGTCGCCGTACGGTAGCCGCAGGCGACCGCCGCGGCGGCGAAATCGACCCCGGGCGAAACCGTCGGCTGGCCGCCGGTCGAGTCGTGGACGCCATTGTCGAGCACGACGTGGATCAGGTTCTCCGGCGCCTCCGCCCCGACGGTGGCGAGCGTGCCGAGCTTCATCAACATGGCGCCGTCGCCGTCCAGCACCACCACCGGCCGCCGGACGTTGCCGGCGACGCCGAGCCCCATGCCCAGCGCGCAGCCCATCGAGCCGACCTGGTAGAGATGCTGCGCCCGATCGGCCAGCGTGAAGAGCTCGCGCCCGCACTTCCCCGTCGTGGCGATGAAGGCGACCTCGTCGCCCGCGTTGGCCAGCAGCTGTTCGAGCACCGCGTAACGGGCGGGCGGCGGGCCACCGTGCCGCAGGTCGCGCGCCGCGCCGGTGGGCGCGGCCGGCGGCGGTGTCGCGTCGAGGCCGGTATCCTCGACGCTGCCCTTGGCCATGACGAAGGCGTAGGGCAGGCCGCCCGCGGCCATCTCGGCGCAGGCGGCGTCGAGCGCGCCCGCGATCGCCTCGCCCTCGGCGGGAAACGCGGCGCGCGGCACCCGGATGGTATCCAGCAGGGATCCCGTCACCTCGCCCATCAGCTCGTGCTGTGGCTCGTCGCCGAGGCCCGGCTCGCCCCGCCAGGTGACGATCATCAAGGTCGGAATGCGGAACGGGTGATTGAGCGAGGTCAGCGGATTGACCGCGTTGCCGAGGCCGGAGTTCTGGCACATCACCGTGGTTCGCCGCCCGGCGAGCCAGGCCCCCGCGGCGATCGCCACCGCCTCGCCCTCGCTCGCCGCGCCGACATAGCGCGTCGCCGGATCGCCGATCACCCGGTTGATCATCGGTGTCAGGAACGAGCACGGCACGCCCGTGTAATAGTCGAAGCCGCGGGCACTCGCCGCCGCCAGATAATCGTCCGCCCGTATCATGGTCACCCTCCGCGGCCGAGCCGGCCAGGACCGCTTTATGCTAACTTGTGGCGGAAACGACAAGGGACGCGCCATCGTTCACGCGGTGTTCAGGTAGGCGGGAGTAGAACAGGCGCCATGAAGACGAGATCCCTCCGCGCTCTGCCGGCGCTCCTGGCGCTGCTGTTCGCCCTGTTCTGGCTCGCCCCGGACGTCCAGGCGCAGCGCGGCTATTGGAACCCGGGCGGCGGCGACAATGCGGCGAGCGATCGGCGCGGTTCGCCGCGCCGGGCGCAGGGCTGCGGCGATACCATCAGCCTGGAGCGCGTCCTGCGCCGGGTCCGCCGTCAGTTCCCGGGCCGCCTGCTGGACGCCGACATGCGCTGCTCCCGGCGGGGCGCCGTCTATATCCTGAAGATGCGGGGGCGCGACAACCGGATCCGGGTGATCCGGGCCGACGCCGCCACGGGCCGCATCCTCTCGGCCAGCCGGCGCTGAGGCGGCGGGGTCGCGATGCGCCTGCTCGTCGTCGAGGACGATCCCGACCTCGCCCGCCAGCTGAGCGAGGCGCTGGTCGAGGCCGGCTATGTCGTCGACACCGCGCACGACGGTGAGGAGGGCCATTTCCTCGGCGACACGGAACCCTACGACGCGGTCATCCTCGACCTCGGCCTGCCGACGCTGGACGGCCTCAGCGTGCTGGAGCGCTGGCGCGAGGCCGGGCGCGACATGCCGGTCCTGGTGCTGACCGCGCGGGACCGCTGGCGAGAAAAGGTGGCCGGCATCGACGCCGGCGCCGACGACTACGTCACCAAGCCGTTCCACATGGAAGAGGTGCTGGCCCGTATCCGCGCCCTCGTTCGCCGCGCCGCCGGCCTCGCCAGCAACGAGGTGGCCTGCGGCCCGCTGCTGATCGACACCAAGGGCGCGCGCGCCTCGGTTCACGGCCGGTCCTTGCCGCTCACCGCGTTGGAATACCGCCTGCTCGCCTACCTCGCCCATCACCAGGGCCGCGTCGTCTCCCGCACCGAGCTGATCGAGCATCTCTACGACCAGAACTTCGACCGCGATTCCAACACCATCGAGGTCTTCGTCGGCCGCCTGCGCAAGAAACTCGGGGTCGAGCTGATCCACACGGCCCGCGGCCTCGGCTACAGCCTGGTGGCACCCGGGGATGCGGACTAGAGCACGGTCCGCCCCGTTATGGGCGCGTATGGGCGTGGGGTTGATTCCTCCGTCGTCGCGAGCGAAGCGTGACGACCCAGGGCAGCGTGAGCGTCACATCCGTAGCGGCGAGGCCGTCGAAACGGTCTGGATTGCCACGCTTGCTTCGCTCACTCGCCATGACGAGGGTGGGCCTCGCTTCGCCGAATCGACTCGGCCCAGGTCGACTGAGGCCATGGAGAGTGTGAGAAATGCGGACTAACTCTCTCGCCTTTCGCCTGGTCGCCGGCGCCGCGGTGTGGAGCCTGGCCGCCCTGGTGATCGGCGGGATCATCCTCTCGATGTTCTTCCGCGATCATGTCGAGCGCAGCCTCGACGATCGGCTGACGCTGTTGATCGACGGGTTGGCCGCCGGGTCGGACACGAACGCCCAGGGCCGGCCGATCCTGATCCGGCCGCTGGCGGAAAGCCAGTTCGACACGCCCTATTCCGGCTGGTACTGGCAGATCGGCGGTCCCGGGCCGGAGGCGCTGCGTTCCCGCTCCCTCTGGGACATGGTGCTCCGGGCGGGCCCGGCGGTGAAGACGGTCGACGGCCTCACGTTGCACCATGCCAAGGGGCCGGAGGGGCAGGCCCTGCGCGTCGCCCGGCGGCAAATCCTGCTGCCCGACAGGGACCAGCCGCTCGGCTTCGAGGTCGCCGCCGACCTCGCCGACAACCGCCGGGCGATCGCCCGCTTCGACCAGGTGGTGGCCTGGGCGCTCGGCGTCATGGGGGTCGGCCTGGTCGTCGCCATGGTCATCCAGGTCCGCTTCGGCCTGCTGCCGCTGCGCCGCATCCGCCGCGCGCTGGTCCGCATCCGCGACGGCAAGGCCCGCCGGCTGGAGGGCGACTTCCCCCGCGAGATCGCCCCGCTGGCCGGCGAGATCAACACCCTGCTGGACCACAACGCCGAGGTCGTCACCCGCGCCCGAACCCATGTCGGCAATTTGGCGCACGCCCTGAAAACCCCGTTGAGCGTGCTCGGCAACGAGGCGGCGGAGGCGGGCGGCCCGCTTGCCGACCAGGTCGCCCGGCAGACGGCGCTGATGCGCCGCCAGGTCGACCACCACCTGATGCGGGCCCGCGCCGCCGCCACCGCCGACGTGTTGGGCGCCCGCGCCGAGGTCGCCCCCGTCGCCGCCGACCTCGCCCGGGCGATTCAGCGCCTGCACCGGGACAAGGGCATCGAGATCGCCGTCGACTGCCCCGCCGACCTCGCCTTCCGCGGCGAGGCGCAGGACCTGGAGGAGATGATCGGCAACCTGCTGGAGAACGCCGCCAAATGGGGCCGGCACGACATCCGCCTCAGCGCCGCACGCCGCGACGACCGCCTGGAAATCGCCATCGAGGACGACGGCCCCGGCCTGGCGCCGGACGCCATGCAGCGGGTCATGGCCCGGGGCGAACGACTGGACGAAACGGTGGCCGGCTCCGGCCTCGGCCTCGCCATCGTGCGCGACCTGGCGGAACTCTACGGCGGCGAGATCCGCCTGGACGTCGCCCACCTCGGCGGCCTCGCGGCGAAGCTACGTCTTCCGCTTGCGCTCGGTTAGGCCCGGGATAGCGGATCGTCGCTCAGCTAGCGAAGACCGACCGGTTCGTAACGCCAAAAGGGGTCAGGACTTGAATGTTGAATTCGAGAAGCACGGGTGCGGCAAATCTGTAGTCCCTGCCCTCTCGAAGATCATTCGGGCGTGAGACAAAGGGCAAATTCAACATTCAAGTCCTGACCCCTTTTGGCGCTGACCCCTTTTGGCGTGACCCCTCTCTGCGTTCCGAAATTGTTGGACGATCTTAACCTAAGTATCAAAGAGTTGATCCTGGTTCCGGTTTCTGACCAATTGTGGGGAGTCATGAAGATATGTCGCTAATGATTAAACGTGTAGGCCGCCTCTTTGAGGCCAAGGTCAATCTATCTGTTGTCGACGGACCGGTATGGGCGACGGAGGTTCCTCTTCTCAGAACTGAGCTAATTCGCAAGCTTCAAAGTTTGGATATTCATGCACAAGATATTGGCGATGTGTTGCATGAGGTCGATAGGTTAGAAGATGGGGTTTGGGCGAAAATATAGTCTAGCAGCCTGTCGGACTCGGGCATGCAAGGATTGGTAAGATTGGCTTGGCGGGCGTCGATGTCATGGATTTACCCCCATGAAGTTGCGAACGCGGGTTGGCCCGCCCGTTCAGGCGTGGCTGAGGACGAACATCCGCTTGATGTTCCAGGAGAGCGTGGCCAAGGTCCATTCCCCCTTCGCCTTGTCGAGGCCGCGCAGGCTGAACTGACGCAAGCCCATCACCGATTTGATGATGCCGAACACCGGCTCCGGCGTCTGCTTGCGAAGCGCGTAGAGCGCCCGGCCCTCGGGTGTGGCCAGGCGATGGCACATCGCCTCGAGCGGCGTCGGATCCTCGGGCGCTGGCGGCGCCTCGGCGAAGCGGTCCCGCCAGGAAAGATGGTGGTGCTCCCGGCCGAGCGCGATCAGCGGCGCGATCTCCGCTTCCCCGCAGGCCTCGACGTTGGCCTGGCTGAAGTAGCCGCTGTCCGCCAACAGGGTCTCGACCTCGCCAAGCCCGTCCGGCAGGCCGGCGAGTGCTTCGAGCGTCGGTTCGATCTGCTGCTTGTCGTTCGCCGCCTGCACCACGTCGGCGCTGACCACCAGCAGGCTGCCGGCGGCCACCGCAGCCTGGGCGTTGTAGCACTGCTCGAAGCCGCCGCCGGCCACCGGCATGATGCGCGAGTCCGGGTCCGTCAGGTTGACCTGGTCCTTCGCCCGTGGCCCCGGCTCCGGCGGCTTCGGTGGCCGCCCGCCCGGCTTGCGGCCGGTCCGCGTTTCCTTCGCCTCGCGGGCTGCCAGCTTCTCTTCGTACTCCGCCTGCTCCCGCGCATGACGCTCGGCCGCCCGCGCCTCGATCTCCGCCTTCGCCGCGGCGATCGCCGCCAGCCGGTCCTCGCGCCGTGCCAGCTCCTCCGGCACGCTCATGCCGTCGGGAACCTCGGACCGGTCCGCCGCTTCCGCCAACGCCATCAACTCCGCCACCTCGGCCCGCAGCCGGGCTTCGATCTCGCCCGCACGCTGCCACGACAGGGCGCTGTGCCGGCTCGCGTCGGCATGGATCTTCGTCCCGTCCAGCGCCACCGTGCCCAGTTGCAGCATGCCGGCCTGCCGCGCCAGCAGCAGAACCTGCACGAACAGCCCCTCGATCAGCGGCAGGAAGCGACGGCGGAACGTGGCGATCGTGTCGTGGTCGGGGTGGTCGTTTGCCGCGATGAAGCGGAAGGCCACCGAATCATAGCTCGCCCGCTCCAGCTTCCGGCTGGAATGCACCCCCGTCGCGTAGCCGTAGATCAGCAGGCCCAGCAGGACGCTCGGGTGATGCGCCGCCGAGCCCGAACCACGATAGGCCTTCACGAACGCAGAGAGATCCAGCTGCTCCAGCACATCGACCACGAAGCGCGCCAGATGACGATCAGGCAGCCATTCGTCCACCGAAGGCGGCAGAAGATAGCTGGTCTCCCGGTCAACCTGTCGAAAGTTGCTCATCACAAAATCACCGCGCAGGAGAGAATCAGACCGTGACAGTGAATCTCATCTCGAAACTCGGCTCAAGTCCGACAGGCTGCTAGAGTTTCGATTCTTCCCGCATCTCCCCCGGGTGATCGAGGTGGGACCGCCATAAGCAAGGGGTCAGGACTTGAATGTTGAATTTGGGAAGTACGGGTGCGGCAAATCTGTAGTCCGTAACAGGGGCAAAACCCCGGGCGGTCAAGCCATTTCGATGCAGCGTTGTCTGACGAGGATCGGCAGTGGGGGCACGGGTGGGGCGCCGGGGACCTTGAGGCGGTCGCCGAGATAATCCCAGAAGGAGAGGCCAAGTTTCTGGCAGGTCTTGTAGAGGCCGAGGAATGTGTCTCGGGCCTGCTTGCCGTCCTCGGAGCGTGTGCCGCCGGAGAATTTTCGCCTTGTGACCATGGCGCGGATGTCGCGTTCCGCGCCGTTGGTGTTGAGCGGGACCTCCGGGCGGTCGAGGACGACGAGCAGTTCGTCGCGGTTGGCATGCAGGCGAGCCAGGAGCCGGTCGAGGCGGAGGAATCCGGTCTTGGTCGCGAAGAGCGCATCGAAGCGGCATGCCAGGTGGGCCCGCCGTCCTGGCGCCGGCCTTTCGCGATAGGCTTTGAGATCGGCGTAGAGTTGCCAGAGCCGTGCCTGGATGTGTTCCTTCTCGCGCCGCTGGCTCCGGGAGAAGGTCATCAGCTTGTGGATCAAGCGCTCCGCATGGACCCAGCAGAGCGCGTGGCGGCCGACGTTGAACTGGCCAGCATCGTCACTCAGGACGACGCAGGCGCCCGCGGCCGTGCCCCTGAGCAGGCCGTGCGCGGCGATGGCGCCCCACAGCGCCCCCTCGGTGGCGGTCCGCGCGGCCCCGCGCCCGTCCCCGTGCCCGGTGATGGCGAGCCGCCCCAGGTGGGCCAGCCAGGCATCTTCGTTGGTGAAGCGCCGCGGGCAGCCCTCGGCCAGACGGGCGATCACCGATGCGGCCAGGTCGCACTCGGCCATGTAGGCGAAGGCGGCGGCATTGAGCACATAGTCCGCGTGGCCGGCCCGCAGCCGTTCCAGGAAGTTCAAGCGGCTCTTGGAAAACGTCGTGGCGAACCAAGCGAAGGCGTCGTTGCCGATCCCGCTCGTCACCCCGTTGCGGTTGGCGTGGCGGGCGCCGGTATCGTCGACGCTGATCCAGGGCGCCGTCTCCAGGCCGGCGCGCAGCACCGCCTCGCCCTCGGCGACGAAGCCGTCATGGCCCTCGTTCAACAACCGCACCACCTGGCGCTTGGAGATCTTGATGCCGAGGTCGTCCAAGAGCCGCGCCAAGCGCTCCGCGCTGGTCTGGCCGCCATGATAGAGCGCCAGCACGAAACGCCTGAGCGCCGGGCCGAAGTGGCCGCGCGTCCCCGCCGGCAGCGGCGCCACGATCGTGGCCCCCTCGGGCGTCAGCCAGCGCTCGCGGCGTAACAGGACAGTGTTCGGCCGGCAGAGCAGGTCCTGAACCAGATAGTCTTCATAGCCCTTGAAGCGCGAGCCCGCCGGCACGGCGGCCCGGACGATCCGCCTCTCGTCGATGGGAACCCGGCCCTTCTTGGCCCGCCGTCCCGCCTTCCGCCCCGTCCGGCCCCGGGATACGGCCTGCTTGTCCATGCCGCTCGGCTTGATATCCGGTGGCCCGGAAAGGCCTTTGAGACGGCGGATCTCTTCGCGCAATGTCGCGTTCTCGGCACGCAGGGCCGCCTGCTCCTCAAGCAGCGTCAGAACCAGCGCCTTCAGGGCGGCGACATCAAGATCGTCGAGATCCGGAAGCGATTCGGCCATGACGGGATCGAATCACAGACCTCCCGCCGCGAACATCGATATCTGGTCACTTGACGCGGAAGCCTCACAAGATGTGGCCGTTGAGACTCACCCCTATACCCAGGCCAGATCCCCCCGTCCCCAGGCCCGGCCTTTTGCCCCGGTTACACGTTGAAGGTCTCGTTCTCGATCTTCCAACGGGCCCGCCCGCAGGCGGCGAGTTCGGCGACGTTGCTCCGGTCGACAGCGATGTCGGTGACGAAGCTGTTGCGGTACGTGACCTTTCCGGCCTTGTTGACGATCTCGATGTTGAGCCAGTTGACCCGGAGCGCGTCCTTACCGTCGCGGATCGGCACGTCGGCGAGCCAACGGTAGCGATGGGTCTGGAAGCCACGGCCTTTCTTGACCCGTTCCTCGTGGATCGGCAGTTCGATGCCGTCGAGCCATTCGTGGAGCGTCGGATGCGAGCCTGGCTTGGCGACGAACAGGAAGTTGCCGCCAACCGCTTGAACGGCCTCGCAAATCGGCTGGCGGGAATAGAGATCGTCGCCGAGATAGATCGGCTTCAGCCGGGCCAGGCCGGGCCCGTGCGCGACCAGCCAGCGCCGCGTCGCCCGGCTCTCGCAGTCCTGCTTCTCCCCGCCATCCTGGGGAACGACGAACTCCGGAGCCAGCGGTATCGCCCGGGCGTGGCCCGGGGCGACAAGCGCTGCCGTGACCATGTTGTGGTGATACTCCACGGCCCCGTCGTTGCGCTTGCGCTGCGAGCAGTTGGGGCAGGAGATCTTCCGCGAGCAGAAATATTCGGTGCCGTCGAGCGCGACCAGGAGATGGCCGTCCAGGCGTCGGAAGGGGCCGAGCCCACCGCCCGCCTCCAGACGTTCCAGCAGGGACGAGAAGAGCGGATAGAGCCTGTCCGGCACCACCGGGTCCAGCATCGCCCGGATCTGGTTGTCCGTCGGGATCCGCGACATGGAGAACAAGCTCTCACAATTCGAGCGCCCGTGCGCCCGCGCCAACGTGCGCTGATGGGACAGGAACGAGGGGCTCTGCATGAAGAACAGCGAGAAGGCCGAAAGCCCGAAGTCGGCCATGTCATAGCGGCTGTTGCTCCCCGTCCGCTTGTCCGGGAAGGACCCGCAGAGCGAGCGCAACTCCAATATCAGGTCTTTGAGCACCTTCATCGCCACTTTGAATCAGAAACCGGGCTCCTTGCATAGGAAAAAATCAACGCAAATCGCCAAAATGAGAATTGCTGGTGACCGCACAGAGGTCGAACAACGCCGGGCGACAGGGAATGACCACCAGATCGGCCGCCCGCGCCGCCGTCAACGCCGCCCCCTCCGCGTGCGGCGCCGTGTCGATCAGCGCCAGGGCGATGCCGTCCTCGGCCGCCTCGCCCAGCACACGCTCGACATGACGCGCCGGGCAATGCCGGACCACCGGCGATGTGGCGCCACGGACCTCCGCCCAGGCGCTGGCCGAGGCCTGCGGGTCCACGTCCAGCACCGCCGAGGGGAGACCGCGCGCTTGCGCCGCCACCGCCAGATTGACCGCCAGCGTCGTCTTGCCCGCCCCGCCCTTGCGCGAGAGCACCGCCAACCGGCGAAGTCCGCCCGGGGGTTGTGTATTCCGCGCCAGGGGGCGCGGGAAGGGGTGAATGTTGTGGGTCTTCGTCATCGGTTCTGTTCCTTTCCCGTGGTTGTGTTGAGCAGGCCGTACACGGAGCGGGCGAGATGCAGCTCCCCCGTCCCGGCCCGCGCCGTCAGTGCGCGCAAGTAGCCGCCGGGGCGGCGCACCTCGCCCCGGTGGTGCTTGGCGGCGACGACGATCACCGCCATCGCCGCCCCCTCCCGGCCCATTGCCCGGCAGGCCTCCCCCCAGGCATGGGGCGAGATGCCGAGTTCGGCGGCGTGCTCGCCCGCCGCGTCGATCAACGAGGACCAGGAGGGATGTTCATCGAGCGGCAGCCGATGGCGCAGGCCCGGCGGCAGGATCGCCAGCAGGTTGTCCCACGACACCCGGGGCCGGGGCACATCCCCGTGCCGGCCCCCTTCCTCTCCGCCGCGCCCCGGCGGGTGCCGGTGAGCCGCCACCGCCGCGCCCCCTTCGTCCCTTGCCGGCCCGGCGGCCGCTTCGCCGCCGCTTACCGGTATTCCTTGATCAGGAACTAGGTTTGTATTGTCATCTAATGGTGGCGGACACGGATGTCCGCCAGGGCGGACATATCGGTCCCCCGTGGCGGACATATTGGCCGGCAAGTCATTGTCGTCGTTGGGGGAATTGTCCCCGGGCGGGTCCACGGGCCGATCTTCCCCGATCAGACGCCACAGACGGGCGTCGAAGGCGCGGAGTTCGGCCAGTCGTTGACGCAAGCCATCGAGGGGTGTTTCGGCGCGGATCCGCTCTGCGAAGCCCTGTAATCCCTGCCAGAGCGTCT
>CATOSZ010000013.1 GCA_951812805.1 uncultured Alphaproteobacteria bacterium
ATCCGGGCGGCCTGCTGGACCAGGCCGTCGCCGTCTCCGACGCGTTCCTACCAGCGGGCGAAATCGTCTCGACCCGGGGCCGGCGCGACCAGGACGCGCAGCGCTTCAACGCGCGCGAGGGCGACCTGGCCGACGGCAAGCCGCTGATCGTCATGATCAACGGCGGCTCGGCCTCCGCCTCGGAGATCGTCGCCGGCGCGTTGCAGGACCATCGCCGCGCGATCCTGCTCGGCACCAAGAGTTTCGGCAAAGGCTCGGTACAGACCATCGTGCCGCTGCAGGGCCACGGCGCCATCCGCATGACCACGGCGCTCTACTACACGCCGTCGGGCCGCTCGATCCAGGCCAAGGGGATCGAGCCGGACATCGAAGTGGAACAGGCCGAGGTCTCCTCCGTCGACGGCCGCAAACGGCGCAGCGAGGCCGATCTGCGCGGGCGCATCGAGAACAAGGACGACGAGAAGAAGTCGTCCGGCGCGGCGAAAGACGCGACCGGCAAGGACGGGGCGGGCAAAGACTCGACGGGCAAAGACGGTGCGAAGGACGACGGCAAGACCAAGGTCAACGCCGGCAAGGAAACGCCGCAGGACTTCCAGCTGGCCTATGCGCTCGACCTGCTGCGCGGCATCACCATCCTGGGTGAGCGCACGGGCAACTGACGGCGGGCGCCACGGCCTCGCCGGAACGGGACTTTTTGAACCGAGGCGGGGCGCAGGGAACGCGTGTCGAGAAAACGTACCGAGGTGGTGACTCCCGGGCGTCCCAGGCGGCGCGCGCCCTCGCCGCTCGTGATCGCAATCCTGCTGCTCGGTCTTGGTTTCGGTGGCCTCGTGCTCTGGTTGCAGCTGAGTTACGTGGCACCCGGCGACACGGCGACGACGCGCGCCGGCAGCGGCGCCGTCGTCGTCGAGGTGGCCCCGCCGGAGACCGAGACGCCGCCCGCCGCCACCGCGGAGACGCAGGCCGACCCGATCGACACGCCGACGCCGGCGCCATCCACCCCTGCACCCGCACCCGCACCGACGGAGGCGAAGCCCGCTGCGCCGCCGGCGGACGCACCGCGCTGGGCGCGCCATGCCCAGGCTTTTACGGCGCCGGCGGGACAGCCTCTCGTCGCCATCGTCATCTGGGGCCTCGGCCTCTCCCGCGCCGATACCAAGGCGGCGATCCAGCAGCTGCCGGCCGAGGTCACCCTCGCCTTCGCGCCCTATGGCCGCAACCTGCAGGACTGGGCCGACCAGGCCCACACGCTGGGCCATGAAACGGTGCTGCAGGTGCCGATGGAGCCCTATGGCTATCCGAAGAACGACCCGGGCCCGCACACCCTGCTGACCACCCTGCCGGCCGAGGCCAATATCGAACGCCTCGACTGGGTTCTCGACCGTTTCCAGGGCTATGTCGCCGTCACCAACCAGCTGGGCGCCCGCTTCGCCCGCTCGGCCGAGCATCTGACGCCGGTGCTGCGGGCGCTCGCCGCGCGGGAGGTGATCTTCCTCGACAGCCGGCGCGGCGGCGAGGCGCTCGGCTACGAACTCGCGGGCGTGGTCGGCCTCGACCGTCTGGCCAACGACCATTTCATCGACGACAAGGTCGAGCGCGAGGCGATCGACGCGGCGCTCGCGGCGCTGGAGGAGACGGCGCGGGACCGCGGCCACGCGATCGGCATCGGCTTTCCCTTCCCGCTCACCATTCGCCGGCTGCGCCTGTGGGTCGACCGGCTGGCGACCCGCGGCATCGCGCTCGCCCCGTTGAGCGCGGTTCACCGCGCCGCCCGCAAGGAGTAGCCCCACCCCATGCAGCCCTATCTGGACCGCCCCTACCGCCCCTGCGTCGGCCTGATGCTGGTCAATCCGGCCGGCCTGATCTTCGCCGGCCAGCGCATCGACCAGGTGGCCGAGGCCT
This sequence comes from uncultured Alphaproteobacteria bacterium, assembly GCA_951812805.1. Classification (GTDB taxonomy): domain Bacteria; phylum Pseudomonadota; class Alphaproteobacteria; genus JASLMY01. The sequence goes on from CATOSZ010000013.1 coordinate 1,903, forward strand.
GGCAAATGCCGCAAGGCGGCATCGACGAGGGCGAAACCCCGGAGGCCGCGGCCCGGCGCGAACTGTTGGAAGAGACGGGCACGGAAAGGGCCGAGATCCTCGCCGTCAGCCGCGACTGGCATCCCTACGACTTGCCCGAGCCGATCGCCGACCAGGTCTGGCACGGCCGTTTCCGCGGCCAGACGCAAAAATGGTTCTGCCTGCGCTTCCTCGGCACCGACGCCGACCTCCGCGTCCTCGAGGTCGATGAACCGGAATTCGACCAATGGCGCTGGATGACCGCCACCGAACTGCTCGCCGCCAGCGCCCCCTTCAAGCGCGAGGTCTACGGCACCGTCATCGAAGAATTCGGCGCCCATCTGGCGTGAGGTTATCTCGGAACGTCGCCCTCGATGGTCAGACGGTGCATGCGGCGGCGGTGGCCGTGGTAGTCGTTGAGGGCGTAGTGGTGGGTCGCGCGGTTGTCCCAGACGACCAAAGTATCGGCCGCCCAGCGGACCCGGCAGGTGAATTCCGGCCGCGCGATGTGGGCGCAGAGATAGTCGATCAGCGGCTTGCTCTCGGCCTCCGTCATGCCCTCGAAGCGCATCGTGTGGGCGCCGTTCAGATAGAGCGATTTCTGTCCCGTCTCCGGATGGGTGCGGACGATCGGGTGGATCGCCTCCAGCGCGTCGGCCCGTTCCACCCCCTTGGCCTTCATCTCGCTGTTGCCCGCCGCCGCGTCGCGCCGGCCGCCGGCATAGCGCAAGGCCGCGCTATTGACGCCGCGGAGGCCGGCGAGTAGCGCCTGCATACCGGCGGACAGCGTTTCGTAGGCGAGGCGGGCGTTGGCGAACAGCGTGTCGCCGCCCGCCGCCGGCACCTCGCGGGCATAGAGCAGGGTGCCGAGCGGGGGGCGCGGCAGGTAGCTGGTATCGGAATGCCAGAGGCCGCCGAAATTGCGGGTGTCGCCCTCCGCCTTCAGGATCTCGATCACCTCCGGCGCCTCCGCCAACCCCTCGACGAAGGGATATTCGTTGGGCGTGCCGAACTGCCGGCCGAAGGCGACCTGCTGGGTGGGCGTCAGGGTCTGGTCGCGGAAGACGACGACATGGTGGGCGAGAAAGGCCCGGTGGATTTCCTCGGCGGTCGAATTGTCCAGCGGAGCCGACAGGTCGACGCCGGCGATCTCGGCGCCGAGGGCGCCGGCGATGGGGGTGACCTCGATGCGGTGATAGGTCATGGCGCGCTTCCCTGCGTCGACGATGATCGGGTCAAATCTAACACGGGTTCGAAAAGACGGGCCAGTTGCTTGCGGGCGCGCGACATGCCAAGCAAGGGGACCGCAACGCGACATCGAAGGGAGGGCCCAGCCCATGAGTGCGGATTTCGGTAGTTCCGGACGGCGGTTTCAGTAAGTCCTGGCCACCGATTTCATAAAGTCCCGGCCGGTTCCGGGAGTTTGGCTTCGGGTGCCTTGTTGCCGTCAGTCGGGATTGTTTTCCGTTGTGGTTGGCTGGGTCAAGTCGGTCGTCGATTTCTTCTTTCGCATGCTGTCGCCTTTCAAGCCGATGCGGTGGGCGTTGTGGATGACGCGGTCGAGGATGGCGTCGGCGATGGTGGCCTCGCCGATCAGGTCGTGCCAGGCGGTCACGGGGATCTGCGCGGTGATGAGGGTTGAGCGTCGGTGGTATCGTTCCTCGCAGATTTCCAGGAGATCGAGGCGCTGGCGGTCGGTCAGGCCATGGGTTCCCCAGTCGTCGAGGACGAGCAGCTGGACCCGGGCGAGGCGGTCGATCAGGCGGGGCAGCCGGCCGTCGAGGCGGGCCATGGCGAGGTCCTCGAAGAGCCTGGGCATGCGGACGTAGAGGACGGAATGATCGAGCCTGGCGGCCTGATGGGCGATGGCACAGGCGAGCCATGTCTTGCCGGTTCCGGTCTGGCCGGTGACGATGAGGTTCTCGTGTGCCTTGAGCCAGACGCCCTGGGCGAGAGAGAGGACGGCGCGGCGGTCGAGGCCTCGTTCGGCGGCGAAGTCGATGTCCTCGATGCAGGCCTCGGGGAAGCGTAGCCTGGCCTGTCTGAGGCGGTTGGCGAGGCGCTTGTCGGCGCGGGTGGCGGCCTCGCGGTCGAGCATGAGGGCGAGCCAGTCCTCGCGGTTCAATTCCGATGATTGGCCTCGCTCGGCCATGTCGCGGTAAGCCTCTGCCATGCCCTTGAAGCCGAGGGCCTGCATCTGGTCGAGGGTCGGGTGTGTCAGCATGAGGTGTCTTCTCCTGGTTATCGGTAGTAGCCGGGGCCGCGGATGTTGGTGTGTGGCGGCAGCGGCAGAAGCGGTTCGCGCTCGGGGCGTGTGCGATCGAGGCCGGACTTGAGGATGGCGGCGAGCGATGAGTAGCTGGTCGTGTTGATGGTGAGCGCGCGTGCGCAGGCGGCCTCGACGCGTTCCGGTTCGTATCGGCGGGCGAGCGACAAGACGCCCATGGCGCTGCGATAGCCTTGCTCGGGATGGGGCCGATCGCGGATCATCCGCTCGACCAGGAGGGCGGCGTTGGGGCCGATGCGGCTGGCCTGGTCGATCAGGCTTTGTGGCGTTCGCTCGGCATAGCGCTGGTGCGCCTTGGGCATGTGGGCCGGGATCGTGGCATGGCCGCCATGCGGTGAGCGGCGGAGATGGCTGGCGACGCGCTTGTGGTTGTGGAAGATCTCGACCGTGCGGTGAGTGAGCCGGACTTGGACCTTGCGGCCGATCAGGCCGTGCGGCACGGAGTAGAAGCTGCGCTCGACGTCGACGTGATAGTCGGAATGGACCTTGGCGGTCTTCCATTCGGCATATTCGAAGGGCGTCGTCGGCAGGGGTGCCAGGGCCTCGCGCTCGATGGCCTCGAACATCTGGCGCCGGCTCTTTCCAAGGTTGCGCATGGGCCGCTCGTTGAGCTCCTCGAGGAGGTCGCGGATCGCCCGGTTGAGCTGGTCGAGGGAGAAGAAGCGCGTATTGCGCAGTCTTGCCAGGATCCAGCGCTCGACGACCTGGACGGCGACTTCGACCTTGGCCTTGTCGCGCGGCTTGCGGACCCGGGTCGGCAGGACGGTGGTGTCGTAGTGCTCGGCGAGCGCGGCGAAGGTCGGGTTGAGGGTCGGCTCGAACCAGAGCGGCTTGGCGACGCCGGCCTTGAGGTTATCGCAGACGATGCTCTTGGGCACGCCGCCGAAGTAGGCGAGCGCCCGGCATTGTCCGGCGACCCAGTCGGGCAGGCGCTGGGTCAGGCTGGCGGTGGCGAAGGTGAGCGAGGAAGCGCCCAGCACGGCGACGAAGATCTGCGCGTCGTGCACCTCGCCGGTCTCGGGGTCGACGATGTCCACCGTCTGGCCGGCATAATCGGTCTGCATGACCGCACCGGCCTCGTGGCGGTTGCGCCAGGTGGCGCCGGTGCGCCGCTTGAACGCCGTGAAGGCTTCGCAGAACCAGGTGTAGCCGTAGCCATCGGGATGTGAGGCGCGGTATTCCTGCCAGAGCAGGGTCAGCGTCACCCCCTTGCGCTTCAGCTCGGCCGCGACCGTCGGCCAGTGCGGCTCGCACCTGTCGCGCGGGGGCCGGCCCATGCGGCGGAACAGCGTCTCTTGCAGGACCGCGTCGTCCTCGTATTCCGCCGGCAGCGGCCAGGCGGTAAGGCCGACCTCGCGGGCCCGCAGCAAATAGGTCGACACTGTCGTCTTGGAGACCTTCAGCCGTTCCGCCACCTCTCGCGCCGAGAGGCCTTGGTCATGCGTCAGCCGCAGGATCGTTCGTGCATCTCTCACCGTCGTTCGTCTCGTCTGCTTCCGTCTGGGCATGTCCCCTCCCGGCAAAAGCCAAGAGGTAGACGCCGAGACGGCGCACCCGAAAGCTGAACTCAGATCGCCCCGTGATGCTGTCCGGGACTTTCCGGAATCACTGGCCGCGACTTACTGAAATCTCTGGCCAGGACTTTCCGTAATCGGTGTCCGGGACTTTCCGAAACGCGCACCATGAGCCAGGACACAATCCGCATCGGTCTGATCGGCGCCGGCGGCAACACGCGCTCGCGCCATATTCCGGGCTTTCAGACCCAGAAGGGGGTGGAGCTGGTGACCGTCGCCAACCGCACGCCCGCCTCCGCCGCCCGCGTCGCCGAGGAATTCGGGATCGCGGGCGTCGCGGAGGATTGGATGGCGGTGCTGGAGGACGAGACGGTCGATGCCGTCTGCATCGGCACCTGGCCCTATATGCACGCGCCCATGACCGTCGCGGCGCTGGAGCACGGCAAGCACGTGCTGTGCGAGGCCCGCATGGCCCGCGACGGGGACGAGGCGCGGGAGATGCTGGACGCCCATTGGCGCCATCCGGGCCTGGTGGCGCAGATCGTGCCGGCCCCCCACACGCTGGCCTTCGACGCGACGATCCGCGAGATGATCGGCGCCGGCCGGATCGGCGAGCTGGTCGCGCTCGACGCCCGCATCACGCAGGGCAGCGACTTTCCCAACGCCGACTCGCCCGTCCACTGGCGCCAGGACCGGGTCTTGAGCGGCAACAACATCATGAGCATGGGCATCTGGTACGAGGCCATCATGCGTTGGGTCGGCCCGGTCGGCCGCCTGCACGCGATGGGCCAAGCGGTGGTCCCGCACCGGCGGGACGAGGACGGGAACCGGGTCGCGATGACCATTCCCGACCATGTCGACGTCACCGCGACGCTGGCCCAGGGCGGGCAGATGCGTTTCTGCGTCTCCACCGTGCTCGGCCACGCGCCGATGGCGGGCGAGGTGATGATCTTCGGCACCGAGGGCACGCTGCGCCTGGCCCAGCCGAACGGTGGGGCGATGGCGCTGGAATACGGTAAGCGCGGTGCCAAGGGGCTGAGCCCGGTGAAAATCGCCAAGAAGAACCAGGGCGGCTGGCGTGTGGAAGAGGAGTTCTGCAACGCCGTGCGCGGCCTGGAGGCGGTGAGCCACACCGACTTCGCCACCGGCGTCGACTATATGGACTTCACCGACGCGGTCACCGAGTCGCTCGCCAGCGGCGAAAGCGTGCGGTTGCCGCACGGCGCGGGGAGCTGAGGCCATGCATGTCGGGATGAGCGCCTTTTTCCAGAACCGGATCGAGGGCATGACGGACCGCGAGGTTTACCGCCACGAGGTCTCGATGGCGGAGCTGGCCGAGCCGTTGGGCTTCGATTCCGTCTGGTCGGCGGAGCACCACTTCGACAACTACACCATGTGCCCGAGCGTGACCCAGTTCCTCACCTACATGGCGGGGCGGACGACGCGGGTCGGGCTCGGCTCCATGGTCATCGTGCTGCCCTGGCACGACCCGGTGCGCGTCGCGGAGGAGATCTCCGTGCTCGACCACGTCTCCGACGGACGGGTCATCCTGGGTGTCGGCCGCGGCCTCGGCCGGGTCGAGTTCGACGGCTTCCGCCTGGAGATGGGCGAAAGCCGCCAGCGCTTCGTCGAGCATTCCGAGGCGATCCTGGAGGCGCTGGAACGCGGCTATATCGAGTATGACGGCGAACTCTACAAGCAGCCGCGCAAGGAGATCCGCCCCTTCCCCTTCCAGAGCTTCAAGGGCCGGGTCTATGCCGCCGCCGTCAGTCCGGAATCCGCCCGCATCATGGCCCGCCTCGGCATCGGCATCCTGATCATCGCCCAGAAGCCGTGGGAGAAAACGGTGCAGGAGCTGGAGGCCTACCGTGAGATCTACCGCGAGATGAACGGGGTCGAGGCGCCGAAGCCGATCATCGCCACCTTCATCGGCTGCCACGAGGACCAGGGCGTCGCCGACGAGATGCAGGCCAAGTATATCCGCGGCTATTCCCGCTCGGCCCTCGAACACTACGAGTTCGACAACGCCGGCCTGGCCGATGTGCCGGGCTATGAGTATTACGGCGCGCTCGCCAACAATATCGCCAAGCACGGCATCGACGCCTTCGTCGACTTTCTGTCGGAGCTGCAGGTCTGGGGCACGCCGGACCGGGTCTACGAGCGGCTGATCGAGTATGTGAACCGGGTCGACGCCGCCGGCATGATCGGCATCTTCAGCTATGGCGGCATGCCGCACGACGTGGCGAAGGCGAACATGCAGCTGTTCGCCGAGAAGGTCCTGCCGCGCCTGCAGGACTACGACACCGGCGTCGAGATCGGCGGGGGTGGGCCGCTGACCGTTGCGGCGGAATAGGCCGCCCCGACCGGGCCTCTGGCCGCTCGCCCTGCTCCTCCTGTTCCTGCTGGGCGCGGGCGGGGCGAGCGCGCATGTCGCCAATCTCTCGACCTCGCGGCTCGACGTCTCCGAGGTCGGGATCCGCCAGGTCGTCGACGTCCATCGCAAGGACCTGGAGGCGGCGCTTCGTATCCCGCTCGCGGCCGATGGGGAAACCACGGATGGCGACATCGTCGCCGAGGCGGACAGGGCGCGCGACTACCTGCTGGCCAAGGCGGGCCTCGCCGGTAGCGACGGCGCCGCCTGCAAGGTCACCTCGGACCGGCCACGCCATATCGAGGATCACGTCCTGCTGACGGCGACCTGGCGCTGTCCGGCGGGCGCGCGGCTCGACTACCGGGTGACGCTGTTTCACGAGCTGGATCCGAACGCCCGCCACCTCGCCCTGGTGGTCCGGGAGGGTGGCGAGCCGCACCAGCACCTGCTGACCGCCGGCCGGGCGGTCGCCACCCTCGACACGCCGGCCGCCTGGTACCGCACGCTCGCCCGCCATCTCGTCTCCGGCATCGAGCATATCGCCATCGGTTTCGACCACATCGCCTTCCTGCTGGCGCTGCTGCTCTGGGCGCGCCGTTTCTGGCCCTTCGTCGGCATCGTCACGGCATTCACGGCGGCCCATTCGATCACCCTCAGCCTCGCCGCCCTCGACCTGGTGCAGTTGCCCGCCGAATGGGTCGAGCCGCTCATCGCGCTCACCATCGTCTGGGCGGCGGCGGAGAATTTCTTCTCGACGAACGGGGCGAACCGCTGGCGAACCGCCTTCCCGCTCGGCCTGCTACATGGCTTCGGCTTCGCCAGCGTGCTCGCCGGTTTCGAGCTGCCGGCAGATCAGCTGGTCCTGGCGCTGGCCGGCTTTAACCTCGGCGTCGAGGCGGGCCAGCTGATCATCGTCGCCGTGCTCTTCCCGATTCTGCTGGCGCTGGATCGGGCGATGACACCGGGCGGTGAAAGCCCTGGCCGCTCGCCGCGGCTGGTCCGCGCCCTCTCCCTCCCCATCCTTCTGCTGGGCGTCTACTGGTTCGCGGAGCGGGTCTTCTTCTAACCCTGGCGCACGAGATTATCCGCCAGGCGGTCCTGCAGGCGGGCGATGTCGATCTGGTGCACCGAGCCCGCGCCGGCGAGATCGAGGGTATGCGCGGCGGCCGCGCCCATGGCGATACAGGGGCCCATGACGCGGACGCTGGAAAGCGCGGCGACGTCGCCGTCGACGACGCGACCGGCGGCGACGAGATTGTCCGCCTCCGGCGGCAACAGGCTGCGCAGCGGCACCTGGTGTAAATGGTCGTCGCCGAAGACCTCCCAATAGGCTTCCGTTTCGTCGTGGTGCAGCTCGATCGGCCAGGAACACCGCAGTACCGCATCGTCGAAGCGGGCGCCGGCGCGGACCTCCTCGACGCCGAGCTGATGGCCACCGACGATCCAGCGGGTCTGGCGAATGCCGAGCTGGCCGTAGATCCGCACCCGCGCCGCGGCGAAGGCGGCGGGAAACTCCTGCCGGAGGAAGTCCAGCACGCGGTCGGCCTGGGCCCGGCCCGCAAGGGCCGCCGCCGTCGCGCCGACCGGGTCCAGCGGCGTCTTCACATGGGTCATATTGACCAGCGCCCGGCCGGTCCCGGGCACCACGAAGACGAAACCGTCGAGCCGGACCAGCCCGTGCGCCGAGGCCGTCTCCTTCAGGCGGGCCTCGATCTCGTCGCGGTGCGGCGCGCGCGCCTCGTCGATCCCCTCCAGGACGAAGACCTGGGTTCCGTGCACGGGTGCCACCGGCTCGCGGCATTCGAGGCCGGCGAGCCAGGTTGCGACCGCATCGCCCGAGGCGTCGACGAAGCCTTCCGCCGCGACCCTGAGATCGCCGTGCCGGGTGGCCAGGTGCAAGGCGGTGAGGCGGCGCCCGTCCCGTTCGACCGCGCGGGCCATGGCGCCCAGGATCGGCGTGATCCGCGCTTCCGAGGTCACGCGCCGTTCGACCCAGCGGGCCAGCGCGACCTCGTCATACTGCACGATGCGGGTGTTGCGCCGGCCGCTGATCGGGTTCAGCGCGCCCTCGGCACCGAGGTCGGCGAGGATCTCGTCGGCGATGCCGCCGGTCACCTGGTAGGGCTCCGGCCCGTTGGAATAGAGCCCGCAGAAGGTGCCGATGACGGAATGCACCGCCTGGCTGTCAATCAGCATTTAATTCTGACCCCCTATCGGCGTGCAAAATTGACCCCCCCCCTTGCTTCGACGGAGGTTGTCCCGGTAGTCCACGGGAGGGCCCCGCGCGGCTTCGTGTAGCGCTTTGCGTTACGCGGAGCGAAGCCGCGTGGGAGGGGCCTGTGGGCCCACCGGGACAACCGGGCCGGCGGCGGAACGTGGGGATCAGGTGGGGTTCTTGAAGTGGCAATGAGCTTTTGAAGTAGTGTCCAGACTGTTCTGCAAGTTTGTCATGGCTGCCGATGAGGGCCACCGGCATGCCTGGCGCGGAGATTTCGATTGCTCGGAGCGCCAGGCATGCCGAGCCGCCGTCAGGCGGCTTTCTGGATGCGTTCGCTTTTGCTCTCCTTGAGATGGATCATGTTGAGCTAGCGGTTGGCATCCAGCCAGTCCTCATGGATTTCGATCGCGAGAGCCCGGACCAGCCGGAGGCAGCTCATCCACCCCATCGGCCCGGACTTGTGCCCCAGCTACGAAACCCCTTTTGCAGAACAATCTGTACAGGACCCGTTTTGATTTGCCCGCCTTTGCGATGAAAGCCCCCAGGCTGATTGGCTCCATATAGCGGATCAGCCTGGGGCTTTGCTTACAGGGCGGCTACTTTTGTCGTCGCTGTTTGCTTTGTGCGAAGCGGTAAGACATGTTGCCTGTTTCGATGATTGCGCAGTGATGCGTTACACGATCCAGCAACGCGGTTGTCATTTTTGCATCTCCGAAGACGGAGACCCATTCCCCGAACTCCAGATTGGTGGTGATGATGACGCTGGTCTTCTCATAGAGTTTGCTGATCAGGTGGAACAAGAGCGCACCGCCGGATTTGGGGAATGGGATATAGCCCAGTTCGTCGATGATGACGCAATCCATGGCCGTCAGTTGCCGGATGATCTTGCCGGCGTTGCCTTCGGCCTGTTCCTTGATCAGCGCATTGATCAGATCGACGGCGTTGAAGAAACGGACCTTCTTTCCCTGATTGATCAACAGCGTCCCCAGAGCAATGGCGATGTGGGTTTTGCCCGTACCGGTTCCGCCCACCAGAATGAGGTTGTGGGCCTCCTGGGTGAACTGCCCTGAGCAGAAGGGGTCGATTTGCGCTTGGGTGACGGCGGCTAGGCCGTAATCGAAAGTGGCGAAGTCCTTATGGTGGGGGAACTTCGAGGCCCGCATTTGGTGCTGGATAGAGCGCACCCGGCGCTCTACAGTCTCGGCGTCGATCAGTTGCTTTATCGCAGTGGTCAGACTTGGCGGCTTGCGCGCGGCCAGCAAAGCTTCGGCGCAAGCCGCCATTCCATACAGCCTCAGGGCGATCAGTTGGTCTATCAAAGCTTTCATGCGACGGCCTCCCCGGCAACGCACAGCGTCTCATAGCGCTTGCAGTCCGCTTCGGGCCGCAAGGTCAGTTGCGGATAGGCGTGGCTCTCGCCCCATGGCGCGATGACCGGCTCCACCAGTTGGTTGATCAGATTGATGATGGCCGGAAGGCGCAGCGTGTTCTGCTCCACGGCCAGTTCACAGGCTATCTCGACCACCTCGATCCCGTGATCCTGGGCCAGCAGGAGCAGATCGACAAACTCCCGGTCCCCGCCTTTGCCGGCCATGTAATGCGCCCTGACCCGGTGCATCGCCTCAGGCAATTGCCAACCCACAAAGGGCGCGCCATCTCTCAGCGCGCCGGGCTTGCGGTCGAGTAGGGGCAGGTAATGCCAGGGCTCGAAATAGCTGGCGTTGCGGGTAAAGCGGCGCTTGTGCTCGGCAATCACATTCTGCCCTGACACAACCACGATCCGGTCCGCATAGGCGCGCAGAGAGACAAGCTCCCCGGCGAACCGGGAGGGGACGCTATAGCGATTGGTGGCATATTGGACCAGACAGGTAGAGCGGACACGAGCGGCCTTCTCAACATAGCCGTCAAAAGCCCGGCCCAGGGGACGCAGTTCGGCGCACTCGTCTGCGAACACGTCCGAGATCTTGCGATCCGATTGTTCGGGGTGGGCGCGATTCGCCAATTCCTCGCAGCGCAGACGCAACCAGCCGTTCAGCGCATCCAGATCGTCAAAGGCGGGCTTGGGCGCAAACAGCTGTCCCCGCAGGAACCCAACCTGGTTCTCAATCTGACCCTTCTCCCACCCCGCCGCGGGTGTGCAAGCAACCGGTTCCATCACATAGTGGTTCATCAACGCCAGAAAGCGCGGATGGAACACACGGTCCTTAGAGCGCGAAACATAGGTTACCATCGTCTTGGGGTTGTCGATGATCACCCGGCGCGGTACGCCGCCATAGAAAGACATCGCCCGTGCAAAGGCGTCCAGCACCATCTCCTGAGATTCGCTGGGATAGGCAACAACAAAGGGCTTGCGGCTATGACATAGGCGGAAGTGGGCAACCTTTACCTTCTGCTCGACACCGCCCAGGACAGCGTATTCCGTGCTCCAGTCAAACTGGAGCGCGTCACCTGCCGTAAAGTGCAACGGAATGAACGCATCCCCCGATCCGGCGCCAGAACGCTTCAGGTCGCGGACAAACCTCTGAACCGTCGAGTAGGATCCGCTATAGCCTTCCGACACAAGCTGCTCATAAAGCTTCTTGGCCGTCCGGCGCTCACGGCGCGGGCGCCCCAGGTCCTGCTCAAAGAGCGCCCGAAGCCGGCTGGCGAAGCCATCGCTAAGCTTACGCCGGACGGGTGAAACGCGCCGCTGATAGCTCGGTGGATCGCCGTCCTTCAGATACTTCTTAATCGTGTTCCGCGACAAACCAGTCTGACGAGATACAGATCGGATACTCCGACCCTCCCGTAATATCCAACGTCGGATCTTCAATACGCTTTCCATCAATACCACCTGCTCTTTCCTCCGCACTGTTCCGTGCGGATGCTAGCGTTCCAGGTGGGTCAATTCTTACCGCTCATAACCCACCAAAGTGGGTCAGTTTTGCATGCCGATTCACAGTCACGGGCCCGACGCCGGTGATGACCGAAGGCAGGCTGGCGCGGGTGTTCTGCTGATGGCGGGCGCGGGCGTCAGGCTGGATCTCGAATACGACGATTCCGCGGCCGGCCGGGCCTTAATGCGCCTGGTGCGTGAGATGGCGGATCCGAGGCCGGTGTTCGACGAGATCGGCGGCCGGCTCGTGACCTCGGTACAGCACCGCTTCGAGCGCGGCCAGGGCCCGTCGGGCGCGGCCTGGCCGATCTCCGGGCGGGCCAGGCGCGAGAGCGGCCAGACCCTGGTGATGACGGGCCGCCTGCTCGGCTCGATCGCGCACAACGCGAGCCGCGACGGCGTCGAGGTCGGCACCAATGTCGGATATGCGGCGATCCATCAGTTCGGCGGCCGGACCAAGCCGCGCACGATCCGGGCCCGGCAGAAGAAGGCGCTGTTCTGGCCCGGTGCGCGGCATCCGGTGAAACAGGTCCGGCACCCGGGGTCGGCGATCCCGGCGCGGCCGTTCCTGGGTCTGGACTCAGGCGACGAGGCGATGATCGTGGATACGGTCGCGCGGCGGCTGTCGGAGGCCGTGGCGTGAGCGTGGCGGCGAAGATGGACTTCGGAATCGCGGCGGCGGTCCACGGGCGCCTGGAGAGCCTGCTGACGCGGAAGTGTTATCGGGAGGCGCGCGGCGCGGGGAAGGATCTACCCGAGTTCGTGGACGAGTTCGTCGCATTAACCGGCGGCTTCCGTGAAGTTTTCGACGCCCTCACCGTGGCCGACGACACTAAGCTCCGCCCGCCGCTGGCGGCGGTGCTACCGCTCACCGAGAGCACCGGGGGCAGCGTCGGCGGGCGGGCCAGCACGGTGCAGCGGGTGACGGCGGAGATCGCCGTCTACGTGATCGTGAGCGCCGCGAACGACTCGAGTGGGCGCCGCGCGCGGTGCAGGGAGGATCTGTCGGCGGCGCTGGCGGCGACCCGCGCGGCGCTGATCGGCTGGGCGCCAGTAGTCGGGACGTGTGTGTGCCCGCCGCCGCCACGGCCCGCGCCGCTCCAATTCCGCCGGGGCGAACTCGCCGAGATAGCCGAAGGCAGGGCGATCTGGCGCGATGTCTACGCCGCGACGTACTGGGTGGGCGGTGGTGCGCTTAAGGAGATGGATGATGACCACTGTGCCTAATAGCAGCCTGCCGAAAACCTACACGAATGCCAGCGGCGCGGTGGCTGAGCGGACTCCGACACTTCTGGCCAAGCCGCTGATATGGGACGGCCGGCCCCGCGCGGCGGGCGATGTCGTCTGGCTCCGGCCGGAGGACCTCGTGGCGCTGGACAAGGACGGGTATCTGGAGGCGGCGGAGGCGACGCTCGGCCGCCTGGCGGAAGCGGGCACGGCGCTGGTCTCGGCCCAGACGGCCTGGTGGCGGGCGCGCGACACGGCGATCGCCGCCGGCGCGACGAAGGGAGCTTGACATGGCCACGGCAGAGAAGATCGCAAACCTGATCGACGCCGCCGAGGCGCAGAAGGCCTATATCGATGACCAGCGCGAGAGGTTCTGGAAGGAGGCGCCGGCGAGCCGGCCGGTAGCCCCGAACCTCATCTCGGACACCTATGCCTGGGCCGGCCTCTGTGGCGGCGAGGTCAACGCGCCGAAGCCGATTATCGCCGCGCACAACGGCTCGCCCTTCGCGGCGTTCGCCCGCGGGAGCGCGGTGGAGAGAGGGACACTGGAAGTGGTGACGCTCGACAGGCTTGCCGCCAAGGACATCGGTTTCGGCGGCGATCTGGCGAAGGCGACCAACGGCCCCGACGGTGACCCGCCCTGGCATGGCAGCCAGTTCAGGGTTCTGCTGTTCAATGTGGGGATCGCCGGCGGCCAGGCGGACGGACCGCCGAGCCAGCTTTATGTGCTCTCGATAAGGGCGTTGGGCGGCTTCTCCGGCTGGGGCCGGGGCGAGTTCGCGACCCAGGCGGCGTGTTTCATAAACGTCGTGTCGCACAGTGGCGACATCGTGTTTTTCCCCTCGCATAACATGTCGGCCTCGATCAAGGTCGGGGCGGGCGACGTGGACCAGGGCTGGCGCTACAAGCACGCCACGAAGGCCGGCTGGGGCGGTGGCTCCCGGGCGCTCTTCCAGGGCACCGGCCAGATGAAGGTCGCACTGGCGCTGCTCTATGTCGGCGCCGGCGATCACGGCGGCGCTTATGTCTACGCCCGGAGCCTGGGCGGCTCGTACTTCCACAAGGAGATTGTTTGATGGCGCTAATCAAGCAGGCATCGGACGGCGCGGTACTCGGCGCGGCACCACTCTCGGAGATCGACGACTGGCTCGCGGAGATGGGCGTGGAGGCGGCGGACGTCAGAATCGAGGCGACGGTCGACGATCTGCGGCTGGCCGCGCGCACGAAGATCGCCGCCAGCGTCGGGGACCAGGGCACGCTGGTCGGCACGGCGCTGGATGGCGTCCACCTGCTGCTCCACGAGGTCGGACGGATGGCCGCCGCGATCCAGGCCGCCCCGAACTTGGCGGCGATGAAGGCGGCGGCGGCGCCGCTCGCCGAGGCGCTCGCGCCCCTGGTGGCCGGCGTCGACGATGAAAGCATCGCGCTGCCCTACGCCGTGAAGCCGGGTGGGCGAGCGGGCGCGCTGGCGGAGATCGCCGCGCGGGCGACGAAGACCGCGGCGGTCTTCGCGGCGGACGACGAATAGGAGGCGGGCGTGGCAATCTCAAAGCACAACGACAACATCCTGATCGGTCAAGGCCGGCTCTACCTCGACCTGATCGAGAGCGGCGCGGACGGCGCGGAGCGGCTGACCGGGGCGCGCGATCTGGGCGACACGGTCTCGGCCGCGTTGAGCGTCTCCGAGGAGCGTGTGGTGGTGATGTCGGGCTCCGGGCCCGAGCGCAAGATGGTGGATAAGCCGCGCTCGGTGACGCGCACGCTTAACTTCACGCTGCACGATCTCTCGCTCGATAACCTGGCGCTATTTTTCGGGCAAGGCGAGGCGGCCGACGTCGATCACGTCCTCGTCGTCGACGAGGAGCACGCCGTGCTCAAGGGCCGGTGGTACACGCTCGCCGAAGCGCACGCTGGGGAGGTAGATACGATCCGCGTCTCGAAAAAGGGTGGCATGGTGTGGAACAAGGACCACGACTACAGGGTTGATGCGAAGCACGGCCGCATCGAGATCATGAAGGAGGACGCAGACATCGTCGTGACCTACCGCGTGAAGGCCGCGCCGCGCGCGCACATCGCGGTGGGCCGAGGGCTCGCGGCCTGCGGGGAGCGCGACGTGCTGGCCGCGCTGCGGTACGTCGAGGACTGCCCGCTGCACGGCGTCGCTCGGCACTACTACGCGCCTCGGTGCTCCGTCCGGCCGGCGGGGGATCTGACGCTGATGTCGCGCGACGGCGAGCAGCAGATCCAGCTCGCGGCGGAAGTGCTTAACCCGGCGGACGGCTCGCCCGCCCTTTACGTTTACGGCGACGCGTGATGGCGGCAACTGGAAACAAGACCCCGCGCCGGCGGGCGGCGACTACCGCTCCCGCCGATCCGGCGGAGCAAATGAAAGTGCTGTTTCCCGATGTCACTGTCGAGGTCACCGACCCGGCAACGGGCAAGGCGGTCACGTTGACGGTCGCGGAATACCGGTTTTTGGACGGACTTAAGGCGCAGGCGCTGGGCGAGCCTCTGATCCGGGATCTGGCCCTCCTGGCCGGACGGGCCGCGACGGCGGCGGACGAAGACGAGGGGGAATCGACCGCGGGCGTCGATCTGGCGGCGCTGGAGGCGGTCGTGGGCCGGCATGGCGAACTCTGGCTGGATCTGGTCGCGTTGGCCAGCGGGCGGGATGCCGCCTGGCTGGCGGCGCTCTCGGACAAGGATGCCCGCGAGGTGACGGGGGCGATGTGGGGCGCCAACCTGCATTTTTTCATACGCCGGGTCGTCGCGGGCGCCGTGACGGGCGATCTGGCGGCCGGACCGTGGGGCTCGCTCGGGTCTTGGATGCGCTTATCCGCGCGGGCCACGGACGCGGCCACGCCGCGCTCTGCCGGCGGCTGACCTGGCGGCAGATGCTGTTGTTTTGGGAAGAGGCGGAGATTCGCAGGGTCGAGAGCGCCGGTGATGCGGCCGAGGCGCTATTGGTCGGCGGCGGCTCGCCTCGCTCCGCCACGTCGGGCGGCGACGCTCTGGCGGCGCTGGCGGCCCGCGACCCGGGAATCGAGATCAGATGAGCAAAAACCTCAATCTGGCGCTGCGGATCAAAGCGGACCTCGATCAAGCGACGGCCGAGATCAGGGCGCTGAGACGCGATCTCGCGAAGACCGGCGAGGCGGCCGGCAAGACGGGCAAGCGGGCCAAGAGGACCGGCAAGGACATCGACGGGCTCGGCGACGGGGCGTCCCGGGCCGCGAGCCAAGTCGACGGCCTCGGCAGGAAAGCCAGGAAGGCGGGCACGGAAGTCGACGACCTCGGCAGGAAGGCGAAGAAGGCCGGGGATAAAGTCAAAGGCTTTGGCAAGAAAGCCAAGGGCGCGGGCGATGGCGTGGGCGGCGCTGGCCGGAGCGCGCTGGCTTTCGCCGGCGCGTTGCGCGGCCTGTTACCGGTCGCCGTGGCGCTGACGGCGATTGGCCTCACCAAGGAGATCGTGGATACAGGCCGGGCGATGGAACGGCTCGAGTTCCGCTTCCGCGCGGCGGCGGGCAGTGCCGAGGCGGGCGCGGCGGAGCTGGCCTTCGTGCGCGCCGAGGCCGAGCGGCTCGGGATCGCTTTCCAAGGCGCGGCGGCGGCCTATTCTGGCTTCGCGGCGGCGGCCAAGGGCACGGCGCTCGAGGGCGAGGCGGCGCGGGAGATCTTCACGGCGGTGGCCGAGGCGGGCCGGGCGATGGGGCTTTCCGCCGAGCAACAGCAGGGCGCGCTGCGGGCCCTGGAACAGATGATTTCCAAGGGCACGGTCGCGTCGGAGGAGCTCCGTGGTCAGCTCGGCGAGCGGCTGCCGGGCGCTTTCCAGCTGGCCGCGCGCGCCATGGGGGTGACCACCAAGCAGCTCGGCGAGATGCTGCAACGCGGCGAGATCCTCGCCGATGATCTGTTGCCCAAGCTGGCGCGGGAGCTCCGCGCCTCGGTCGCCGAGGCTCTGCCGGGAGCGATGGAGGGGGCCGACGCGGCGATCACCCGGCTGGAGAACGCGATTTGGGACCTCGGCGTGGCGATCGCCGAGAGCGGCGTGCTCGATCTTGCCGCGAGCCTGGCCAAGGCGGGCACGGCGGTGGTCCGGTTCGCGACGCCGGGCGGCGATCTGTCGCGAGCGGATCTGGAGGGCAACATCTCCGTCGCGGAGACAGCGCTCGGTGGACCTATGGCCGGGAGCACGCGTCGGAACATCGAGGCGCAGATAAAGAGGTGGCGCCGAGAGCTGGAGAAATTCAGCGCCGAGATTGCCGCCGAGGCCGCCGCCAAGGCGGACGCGTTTACCACCGACGCGACGCTCGATCATTACAACCGAGATGCCGCCACCGCCCCGAGCAAGGCGGCCGGGAAGGCGCTGGCCCAGCTCGAGCGGCAAATCGCGCTCACCGGCAAGTTGAGCCAGGAGCAGATCGCCGCTTGGGAGATCGCGGAGGGCCGCTGGAAGGCCGAGAGCCAGGCGACGAAAGAGCGCTTGTTGGCGGGTGCCCGGCAACTCGATCAGTTGGCCGAGGAGGGCCGTGATGCCGAAGAGACCGCGCGGAAGGGCAAGGCCGCCACGCGGGCGCGCACGGCGGCGCTCGAGGACCTGAAGGCCCAGGCGCTGGCCCTGCTGCCCGCCTACCAGCGCGAGCGGGCCGAGATCGAGATCTGGAAGACGGAGACCCTCGCCGCGCTCGACGGGGTGGGCGCGGCGCGGGAAGAGCGTGCCGCCCGGCGGGCCGAGGTCGAGCGTATCGCCGCCGAGAAGATCCGCCGGCTGGACCAGGCCGAGACCAAGCGCCGCCGCGATATGGCGGCCGAGGAAGAGGGGCACCGAAACAAGGCGATCGAGGCGGCCGAGGAAGAGGCTGAACGCCGGCTGCGCGCCTCCCGGCACTGGCAAGACGGCGCGATTCGGGGCTTGAAAGACTATGGCGAAGCGGCGACGGACGCCGGCCAGCGGGCCGAGGACGCCGTGGGCGACGGCGCCAAGCGCATGGAGGACGCACTCACCGGCTTCGTGACGTCGGGCAAGCTCGAGGTCAGCGATCTCGCCGACCACATCATCGCCGAGATGGCGCGGGCCGCCATCCGGCAGAACATCACCGGGCCGCTGGCGAGCGGCTTCGGTAGTATGCTCGGCAGTCTGTTCGGCGGCGGGAACGCCATCGCCGACTCCGGCGTCGGGTTTGACAGCCCGGGCGGCGTCGGGCCACACGACTTCCGGCTATTCCACGCCGGCGGCATCGTCGGCGCCCCCGGCGGCACGCGCCGTGCCGTTCCGCCCGCGATCTTCGCCCAGGCCCGGCGCTGGCACGCCGGCGGGGTCGTCGGCTTACGCGGCGGCGAGGAGCCGGCGATCCTGGAGAAGGGCGAGGAGGTGCTGACGGCGCGGGACCCGCGCCACCGCGACAACCTCGCCCAGGTACCGCGCGCCCTCCCCCTCGACCTCGCCCTGAAGGCCGAGGTGGCGTTGACGCTGCCCGAGAGTGTGAAGGACGATCTGGCCGGGCTGTTCGCCCCGCCGCGCGGGCGCCACTTCGTGGACCGGCTGCGACCCGAGCAGATCCCCGTCGCCTACGAAGTGATGCCGCGCGGCGATGCACCGGCCGGCAACGCGGCAGCGAAGGCCCGCGCGCCCGCCGTGCCGCCGCCGGCCGCCCCTGTCATCAACATCAGCAATCAGGGCACGCCACAGCGCGAGGTGAGCCGCACCGCGCGCTTCGAAGACGGGCAATGGGTGGTCGATCTGGTCGTCACGGACGGCCTGAACGGCGGCCCCATCGCGAGCATGGTCGAGACGATCGGGAGGCGTGGCGGCGCCCGATGACCGCGTGGCCCGCATACGCGGTTGTCGAGGCCGATGGCTATGAGGTCGTTCAGGACGTCGACGTCCGCCGCACGACGTTCGAGAGCGGCGCGGTGCGCCAGGCCCGCCGGTCGACCTCGGCGCTGCTGGTGCGCATCGTGCGGGTCCATATCGACAGCGACGCCGATCTCGCGCGCTTCCGGGTCTGGGCGGCGCGCCACGCCCACCGCTGGTTCGCCTGGAACGACCCGCACGATGGCGTCCTTCGCCGGGCGCGGGTGCGCGGTGGCGCCGGCTCCATCCGCTACGCCGCGCGCTCTCCCGCCCAGGACAGACGCTACTGGGCGGCCGCCCTGGAAATCGAGGGCCTGGAGGCGGACCGGATATGACGACAGCACGATTCCGCCGCACGCTCTCCACCCTCGGCGCCGACGACGTGGTGCTGGCCGCCCTGGAGATCCGCCACCCGGCGATAACCGACCCGGTGCGCGTGGTCTCCCACACGACACCGATCACGATCGGCCGGCACCGTTACGATGCGCTCGGCTTCATGCTGCGCCTGGCCGACGACGTCGAGGGCCGCGCCCCCTCGGCCGAACTCGTGCTCGACAACGTCGGCCGCGATCTGACGCAATGGATCGAGCGCGCGGGTGGGGCCGCCGGCGCCACCTGCCGGGTAATGCTGGTGCTCGCCGCGCGCCGCGCCATCGAATGGGAGGCGGTGCTGGACGTCCTGCACGTGCGCTACGACGACGAGCGGGTGACGGTCACGCTCGGCTACGATCCGCTGCTGGACCGCGACGCGGTCGCCGTGCGGTACGACCCCGAGACCGCGCCCGGCCTGTTCGGCGCGGCGACGGCCGCCAACGGCCCGACCGGTGGCGGTGGCGACGTCGACGTCGACCCGCCGCCACCACCCCCACCGCCGTCGCCAGCGCCTGGATCCTTGGGCCCGTCCGACGATCAGGGCGAGAGCGACCACGGCGACGACGGCCCCGACGGCCCCGACGGCCCCGAAGATAGCGCCTCGCCCGACGACGGAGGGATCGATGTCTGAAGCCGCCGCCACGTCGCGACACTGGAGCGAGGCCTACATCGGCCGACCTTATATCGAAGGCGCCTTCGACTGCGCCGATCTCGTCGCTCTCGTCCTGGCCGAGCGCTTCGCCCGGCACTGGTCGCCGCCGCCGCGCGCCCGGGGCGTGCGCGGGCGCGACGCCCAGGTGGGCGCGCTCGCCACTGAATACGCCCGCCCCCTCGCCCACGGCGAGAGAGCGACAGAGGGCGACGGCGTGCTGATGCGCGCCGCCGGCCGGCGGCGCGGCCTCGGCCACCACATCGGCCTCCACGTCGGAATCGAAAGCGACGCCTGGGTGCTGCACTGTCAGCGGGGCGTCGGCACCGTGCTGCACCCCGCCGCCAGCCTGGCGGCCCGTGGCCTCGAGATCCAAGGCCTGTACCGGTGGCTGTAAAGATGCGAGAAACGCCCGTTTCCGGCCCTTGCACCGCCCCGGAACAGGCCGCGGTCGCCGACCTCTGGCCCCATCCGCTGACCGCCGAGGGCCGCGAGACACGGCGTGTGGCGCTCCGGGGCCACGAGACCCTGGCGAGCCTCGCCGCCCAGGAGGCGCGGCGTCTGGGCGCGGACCCGGGCCACGTCGCCATCGCCCTGAATGGCTGCCCGGTCGCCCGCGCACTCTGGCCAGCGGCGAGGCTCGGCCCCGGCGACATCGTGACCCTGCGCGTCGTGCCCGCCGGTGGCGACTCCAACGCCCTCGCCATCGCCCTGCAGATCGCCATCATCGCCGGCGCCGCCTATATCGGCGGTCCGGCCGGCGTCGCCTTGCTCGGCAGCCAGTTCGCCGCCAGTGCGGCCAGCGCCGCCGTGCTGATCGGCGGCACCCTGGTCGCCAACGCCCTCGTCCCGCCGCCTTCGCCCGACGCGCCGGGCGGCGGCGCGCCGGGCGAGGCGGTCTATTCGCTGGCCGGCGGCGCCAACCGGGCGCGCCTCTACGCCCGCCTGCCCCTCGTGCTCGGTACCCACCGGATGTTCCCCGACCTCGGGGCCCGTGAATACGCCGAGTTCGCCGCCGGCGCGGACGGTCGGGTCGAACAGGGCCTCTTCCAGATCTTCAACTTCGGCTTCGGCAACCTCGAGATCCGCGATCTCCGTCACGGCGACACACCGCTCTCCGTCTACGAGGGCGTCGAGACCGAGTGGGCGCGCGGTGGCGGCACGATCTCGCTGGTCGCGGGTAACGTCGACACCGTCGAGGGCGCCGCGCTCGATGCTACCGATTGGATCGAGCGCGTGCTGCCCGCCGGCACGGCCCGTGCCGCCATCGACATCGCCGGGCAGCTGTTCACTCTATCGAAGAAGGGCGACCCTGGGCGTCGCGCCGTCGAGATCGAGATCGAGCACTGGCCTGAGGGCGGCGATGTCGGCAAGGTCGCACTCCGCCGTACCCTCGCCTGGGACAAACGGACACCCTATCGCCGGACCATCGCTCTCACCCTGACGAATGCCGGCGCCGACAAAGCCCACCATGTCCGCCTGCGGCGTCTCCGGGCGCCGGAAGACAGTAAATACGTCATCGACCGGCTGCATTGGACCGCGCTACGCGGCTATCAGCCGGATAGCGCCGATTACAGCGGTCAGACCCGGCTCGGCCTCAAGTTCCGCGCCTCCGGCCAGGTCTCCGGCCGCCTGGAGAAAATATCCGCCATGGTGAGCCAGAGGGTCCCGGTCTGGGACGGCCGGCGCTGGAGCGCACCCCGGGTCACCTCGAACCCGGCCTGGATCTACCGCTGGTTCGCCCGCGGCGTGTTCGTTGATGGCCAGCTCAAGGCCGGCGCCGGCCTGCCGCCCGCGCGGGTCGACGACGCGGCCCTCAAGCGCTGGGGCGCCTGGTGCGAGGCCCAGGGGTTGGCCTGCGATTACGCGATCGACCGCGCCATGACGCAGGCCCAGGTCCTCACCCTGATCGCGCGCTGTGGCCGCGCCAGCCCGAGCTGGGCCGCCGGCAAGCTCGGCGTGGTCTGGGAGGCCGCGGGGACGCCGGTCACCGCGCTGATCACGCCCGAGAACATCCTTGCCGGCTCCCTCGAGGTCGACTGGGCCGCGGCGACGGGCGCCGAGGAGATCGTCTGCCGCTACGTCGAACCCGACCTGGACTGGCAGTGGAACAGCGTCCGCCGCCTGGCGCCGGGCGTGCGTGGCGCGCCGGCCCGTAGCGTGACCGTCACGCTGCCCGGCGTGACGAAGCGTGCGCAGGCGGCCACCGAATGCAATTTGCAGGCCGCGCGGCAGATCTATCACCGCCGCCGCATCGCCTGGGACATGGCCGACGAGGGCCTGCTGATCCAGCGCGGCGACGTCGTCAGGCTGACCCACGGCCTGATCGACGGCGGCCTCGCCGGCCGTCTGCTCGGCGGCAACGAGCGCCGCCTGCGTCTCTCCCGCCCCGTCGAGCTCACCGGCGAGGATTACATAATCCTGCGTCTCGCCGACGGCGCCCTGCACACCACCCTGGTCGCTCGTCCTGGCGGCGGGGGCGATGACGAGGTCCTGTTGGCCGCGCCGCTGCCCGCCGCCCCGGGCGCGGCGGGCGACGATCCCCTGGACATCCTCTGGCGGCTCTACCCGGCCGGCAGCCCGCCGGCCAAGGTCCGGATCGTCTCGGTCCGGCCGCGCGCCGACGGCACGACCCGCTTCGAGGCGATCGACGAGGTCGACGCCTATCACCGGGCCGCCACCTCCGACCTCGCGGTGCCGCTGCCCCGCCTGCGCCGCGAGACGCCGCGTGTGCTCGCCATCGGCTTCTCGGAGGCGCCCGTCCAGGTTGGCCGCGCCCACTTGGTGGAGATCACCGCCACACTCTCCGTGGCCGGCGACTGGCGTGGCGGCACCATCCGCGCCGACGACGGCGGCGAGATGCGCGTCGTCGCCAGGCTCTCCGCCGGCGAGACCAGCGCCAGCTGGATCGCCCGCGCCGGCGGCGAAATCGACGTGGTGGTGACGCCCGGCTCCGACGCCGCCCCGGCGGGCACGCCCTTCGTGGCCAAATTCAAGGCCGCCGGCGTGGCCGGCCCGGCGCCCGCCGCGCCGGAGGCCTTCACGGTCGCGGCCGCCGCCGACGGCACCCGGCGCTTCGGCTGGCGCGACGCCGCATCCCCCACCGTCGTCGGATACCGCATTCTGTACGCGCCGGGCGCGCGGGACCCACGCTCGGCCATGACGCCGCTGCACGACGGCCTGCTCACCGCCAGTCCCTGGGAGAGCCAGGATCCGCCCGCCGGCACCTGGCGCTTCGCCATCGTGGCGGTCGACGCCCACGGCCGGGAGTCGGAACCGGCCTACGCCGCCGCCACCCTGCCGCCACCGCGCGGCGCCGCCCGGTCGACCGAATACATCTTTCGCCGCACGGCGGGCGCCACCGCGCCCGCCCGGCCCACGGGCGACCGTGTCGTAGACTCCTATCTCCCCTACGGCTGGTCGCGCGATCCCCGGGGGGTCACCGTCGACCTCCCCTCCGAGTGGGTATCCAGCCGCCAGGGCCGCGCCGGCGCTTGGGGTAATTTCTCCACCCCCGCGCTGTTCTCGCGGTACTCTCGCGACGGCAAGGATGGTAATCCCGGCAAGGACGGCGAGGATGGCGAGGATGGCGCGTCCGGAAAGCGCGCGCGGGGGGACTTTTATCGCCGCGCTCTTCGCGCCGCATGGTCTGGCGCGGAGGCTCGTCTCGCGTTGCCTGGTGCTCCGATAGTCTCAGATACAGTCACACTGTATTACCCGAGCGGCTCGTGGGCAGAGACCCGCGCCTGGTCGGGTCGCGCGTGGCTACGCATCGATAAACGCCTCGACGGGAATATTCTGATGCCCGGAAGCGTAACCGCGAACGCGATCGCGGCTAACTCCATTACCAGCTCTCACATCCGCGCCGGCTCTATCGTCGTCGGCTCGCAGGGGATCAGGGACGGGGCGGTCGGTAGCGAGAAACTTTCTGGCGTCATTCAGAGTTCTAATTTTCGGACCGGTAAATCCGGCTGGCGCATCCAGAAGTCCGGGGACGCCGAATTCAACGGCGTCGTCATCTCGCGCAAGATCGTCGCCGATCAGGGATCTCTCCCCATCCCCCGCTGGGGCGTCAAACATTCCGCGGCGATTAGGCTCGCCGGCACCTGGTTCGTGGAGCGGACCGGCGTGCCGATCAGCGCCTGGAATGGCACCGACGCCACCTATCTCGGCACGGGCGGGATTACCAATGCCCACGTGATATCTAATCCAGGTGTCCCGCCGGACGTATTGTGGGGTGTGCAGGTCACTGTCTTGCCTTTAACGCGCTGGAGCGGCGGTCAGACGCTGCGCCTCAAGCTCGATCTCTGGTGTAAGGGGGTCACTGATATTCGACCAGTGCGCGGGGGCCGGTGGTGGATCAATTGGAAAATCTACAGGGTCTCATGAAAGGCCTCCATCACCAACGCATCGTGGCCGATTTTCCAGGCCGGAATGCCCCCAAAATCACGGCGATTTTCCAGACGGTTTCGACCGTGAAAAAATATTTCCGAACATGATTCTTAATTATTTCTGTCCCGCTACATCCGCATAGGCGCGCAGAGAGACAAGCTCCCCGGCGAACCGGGAGGGGACGCTATAGCGATTGGTGGCATATTGGACCAGACAGGTAGAGCGGACACGAGCGGCCTTCTCAACATAGCCGTCAAAAGCCCGGCCCAGGGGACGCAGTTCGGCGCACTCGTCTGCGAACACGTCCGAGATCTTGCGATCCGATTGTTCGGGGTGGGCGCGATTCGCCAATTCCTCGCAGCGCAGACGCAACCAGCCGTTCAGCGCATCCAGATCGTCAAAGGCGGGCTTGGGCGCAAACAGCTGTCCCCGCAGGAACCCAACCTGGTTCTCAATCTGACCCTTCTCCCACCCCGCCGCGGGTGTGCAAGCAACCGGTTCCATCACATAGTGGTTCATCAACGCCAGAAAGCGCGGATGGAACACACGGTCCTTAGAGCGCGAAACATAGGTTACCATCGTCTTGGGGTTGTCGATGATCACCCGGCGCGGTACGCCGCCATAGAAAGACATCGCCCGTGCAAAGGCGTCCAGCACCATCTCCTGAGATTCGCTGGGATAGGCAACAACAAAGGGCTTGCGGCTATGACATAGGCGGAAGTGGGCAACCTTTACCTTCTGCTCGACACCGCCCAGGACAGCGTATTCCGTGCTCCAGTCAAACTGGAGCGCGTCACCTGCCGTAAAGTGCAACGGAATGAACGCATCCCCCGATCCGGCGCCAGAACGCTTCAGGTCGCGGACAAACCTCTGAACCGTCGAGTAGGATCCGCTATAGCCTTCCGACACAAGCTGCTCATAAAGCTTCTTGGCCGTCCGGCGCTCACGGCGCGGGCGCCCCAGGTCCTGCTCAAAGAGCGCCCGAAGCCGGCTGGCGAAGCCATCGCTAAGCTTACGCCGGACGGGTGAAACGCGCCGCTGATAGCTCGGTGGATCGCCGTCCTTCAGATACTTCTTAATCGTGTTCCGCGACAAACCAGTCTGACGAGATACAGATCGGATACTCCGACCCTCCCGTAATATCCAACGTCGGATCTTCAATACGCTTTCCATCAATACCACCTGCTCTTTCCTCCGCACTGTTCCGTGCGGATGCTAGCGTTCCAGGTGGGTCAATTCTTACCGCTCATAACCCACCAAAGTGGGTCAGTTTTGCATGCCGATTCACAGGCAGGGTGACGATCGGCGCCCGGTGCGGCCGGGCGCCGGCTTCCCGGAAGCCGTAGCCGGGCAGCGGCCCGGTCCAGTCGAGCTCGACCTCGGCCAGCAGTTCCGGCGGCACGGCGGCGCCGGCGATCTCGTCCGCTGGCGGCGCGGCGCCGGCGCCCTGCTGGCGGGCGAGCCGCGAGAGCGCGGCCTCGGCCCGCTCGGCGGCCGCCGCGATCCGCCGCTCGGCCTCCTGGACGATGGTTACCGGCGGCGCCTCGCTCGGCGCGGGCGTCCCAAACCCGGCGCAGCCCGCCAGCCCAAGGCTGGCGGCGAGACGGAGGGCGCGGGCCAAAATCGCGCGGCCCCGGGCGATGGCGACGGCGGCGCTCACGAGCCGCCACCCCGCGCGTCCTCGATCACCAGGTGCCTGTTGGCGGGATAGGCCCGCGCGATCAACGCGCGCCGTGTCCCCGGCCCGGCCAGCAGCCGGTCCACCGCGTCGAGATAGGCGCCGTCGAAGTGGGCGGCGGCACCGATGGCATAGTGCCGCGCCGGCTTCCACACCAGCGTCCAACCGGCCCGGCGCGACCAGCCCGCGAGCACCCCCGCCAGGGTGACGTCCCGCCCCGGCCGGACATGCCAGCGCGGCGGCGCCTCCGGGCGCGGCGAGAGCGAGACCCCCGCCAGGCCCGCGCCGCCCACGCTCTTCGTCCTCTTGGCCTTCCCCTTCCCGGCCCTTTCGCCCGATTCCCGTTCGACCGCCGCCGTCGTCTCCTTCCCGGTCTTCCCGGCCTTCCCCGCCCCCGCCATCTTTCCCTTACCGGCCTGTCGTGTCGCTGTCCCGGAGGAGGGGCCGGGAGGAGATAGAGGCGCGGCGGTCACGGATGGCGGGGAGTTCTTCTTGCGCCTGGCTTGCGGCGGGGGTTCGGTTTCCGGGGCGCGTCCAGCGTCCCGAGGCGGGGCCTTCGCCGGCAGTTCGCTCGCCTTGAGCCGCGGCGTGGTGGTCGCCGGCGCTGGGAGCTCCGTGGCGGCGAGGGGGGCGGCGGATGTACTATCGTCGCCCCCGGCGAGCGCGGGGGAGACGTGCAGCACGGCGATCACCAGGGCGGCGCCGGCGGCGAGGCCGGGACCGAGCGGGGTCAGGCCGCGCGTGAGCGGCCGGCGCCGGCGGCGTTGCAGACAAATCCGATGGAGCAGCGCACAGAGGCTGCCGGCGAGCAGCGTCCAGGCCAGTCCCAGCGGCCCGAGGACCAGGCCGAGGGCGCCGAGCAGCAGGGTATCGCCGTCGTGCAGCGGGCGGTTCCGGCCGAGGCGCCAAGCCAGCGCGTTGGGCGCCAGCACGGCGGCGAGGCCGAGCCCGCCGCCCAACAGGGACGGTATCCAGTAGCCGGCGGTGAGCACGGCCTCGCCGCTTTGGAGCCCCTGGGCCAGGCGCCAGGCGAGGCCGGTAAGGACCAGGGCCAGGATAACGCGAACGTCGACGACGAAGCGCCGGGCGTCGTCGCGGGCGATGCGGGCGAGCGTGAGCAGCAGGGCGGCGGCGGTGAGCCAGGCGGCGAGAGCGATCATGGCGTTCCCTGTTCCGGATAAGCTTGGAAGCTGTGCGGCAGCGCCCGGCACAACGTCTCGAGCCGGGGCCGGGCGCAGAGCGTGGCCGGCAGGCGAAGGGGCAGGGCGTGCGCGGCGCGCTCCCCACTCCTGGCGTCATGCCAGGCGAGCAGCGCGTCTTGCGCCGTCCGCAGACGACGGGCCAGGGCGATCTCGCCTTCGAGCCGGGCGAGGTCCCGCTCCGCCCGCCGCACCGCCCGCAGCACCGCCGTGTCCCGAACGGCCGTCCCGTCCGGGCGGCTTTCGCCTGCCGCCGTCGTGGCGGGGCTCGTACCCCCCGGTTCCGCTCGCGCCGCCGGACTGGCCGCGAGGGCCAGGACGAGGACGAGGGCCGGAGCAGACCAGGCGATGCCGGCATGAGGCCAGGGGACGGGTATAGGGAGCGGTGTCATGGGAATATCTCGTCAACAACCGGTGCATCCGCCGACGGTAAGATCGGAGATCGTGCCTCTGGGTGCGGTGACCTTTTCCGTGACGAAAACCGTATCGGCGCTGACATCGCCGGCTGTGATTGTCCCCAAGGCCGTGATGCCGCCTTCGGCCGTGAGCGCCTGGCCGATGACGAGATCGCGGTTGATGGTGAGCGTCCCGGCTTGGAGTACGTCCGTAATGGTCAGGCGTTCGGCGGCGATAGCGCCGGCGCCCTGGACGTCGTGGCCGGCCATGTCGAGGGTCGCCTCCATGCGGTTGGCCTCCGGGTGGTGGGGGACGGCGGTGCGGTGTAGCCAGGGCCCGATGACCGTGGCGCGGTCGACGCGGCGCAGGGTGGCGATAACCCCGGGGCGGACCCGGTCGGGGAAGCGGGCGGTGAAGCCGGCAAGATCCGCGCCGATCGCCGGACCCGAGAGCCGGGCGGGCGTTCCGGGCGCGACGATGCCGATCCGGCTGGCGGGCGGCAGGCGCAGCAGGGCGGACGGCGGCGGCGGGGTCGCGTCGCGGGCCTGGGCGGGGGTCAGGCGCTCGCCGGCCAGCAGTTCGAGCGTGTTCGCATCGATGCGGCGGATGGCGACGGCGAGGTCGCGGCCGAGGGCGCTGGTGTCGGGGAAGCCCGCGGGCAGTGCGCCGGCGTCGCGAAGCGTGGCGAGGGGGAGGGTGACCGGCGCCCGCCGGGCGCGTTCGAGCAGGTCCTGGAAGCGGGCGGGGTCGGCGGCATGGTCGTGGGCGGCCTCGCTCAGCAGGGCGATCCGCGCCGCCGCCCGCGCGGTGCGGTGTTCATAGTGGTAGTGGTCGAGCACCGCACCGACCGACAGCGCCACGATGGCCAGCAGGCCGAGGGTCAACAGCGCGTCGAACAGGCCGAGCCCCCTGAACCGGCACCCCGCCCGCCCCGTCCCGCGGCGCGCCCGTGTTCGCCGGGCGGTCATTGGCAACCCTCGCAGGTATCGACCTTCAGCCGGTCGATCTCGCCACGCGGCCCATAGAGCCCGGTGCCGACGACAAGGTCGGTGTCGATGGTCAGATCCGGGCCGCCAAGGAGGGGCGTCTCGAGGGTCGCGGCGAGGACCTCTCCGCCGGCGCTGGCCCGGCCAGCCTCGCCGCGCCCGTGCGCGGTAACGCCGTTCGCCGTCGCCGCGCGGGCCGTGACGTTGCCGGCACCCCAGATGCCGACACCATCGGCGAACCCGAGATCCGTCTCCATCTTCGTGAGCTCCGGCCGCCCCGGTTGGGGCCGCCGATACAACCGGCTCGCCTGAACGGGCAACGCCAGGTCGGCCGTGGCGTAGAGGCTGCCCTGCCCCAGCGCCCCACCGAGGGCCGCCTCGATGCGCGTCAGATGTCTCGCCATGGGATGCGGCGCGCCCGCTCTGGCGAGCTCTCGGAGCCCGGCGGCCAGCGCGCCCTCGCGGATCGAGTCTTCCAGGGGTAGCGCCGCGTCGGGACCGGGAGCGGGCAAGACGGCATAGGCGAGCGGCAGGCCCGCGCCATCGTCGATGATACCGAGCCGGACACCGCCCCCGGGCAGACCCGGCGGCAGGTGCCCGGCGAGCTCGGCGCCGGTCAGCTCGTAACCCCGGCGCCCCCGGCCGGCCAGCCGCCCGGCATGGCCCGCCTGGTCCTCCTGCGCGGCCCGATGCGCGGCCTCGAGCCCGAGCGCCAGCACCGCGCCCCGGGTCCGCGCGAGGTCCTGCCGCGAGAGCAGGCTCTCGCGGCTCTCGTGCTGCAGCAGCCAGAGCGCGCCGAGGCTCAACAACAACAGCGCGCCGAACAGGCTGCCCGCGCCGCGCCGGCGGCGGCGGAAGGGGCCGTGAAGGCAGGAGGTTCGGGACATCGCGGAACCTACTGGAAGGTCAGGGTGACGTGATTGGCGTCGTCGTTGCCGGTGCAGGCCGTCGCGGCGAGGGCGTTGTTGATGTCGGTGCCCTTCTTTTGACCACCGCTCGTCCCCTGGAGGGCCTTCAGTCCGGAGCGTGAGGTCGCGCGGCCGACATAGGCGTCGATGATCGAGGCGCAGACCTCCTGATCGAGGTCGTTGAGCTTGATCTTGAAGTTGCGATTGTTGCCGGTCACGTCCACGGTGCCGTCGTAGGGGTGGTAAATCTCGGGGGTCTTCGTGGCAGTTTTACCCGAGCCCGTCGTCTTCGTTTTCTTGGCGCTGTCGGGGATCAGGCCGCGGATCTCGAGAAGCCCGTTGAGCGGGTCCGTGCCGTAGTCTCCGGTGGTGGCGTGGATCGTCATCACGGCGGTGCGCAGGTGCGTGATCAGCTCGAGCGTGGCAGTGCGCTTCATGCGATCCTGCGCGTTCTGATAGACGCCGACGATGGTGATCATGGCGAAGGCGCCGATGGCGAGGCCCAGCAGCGCGCCGAACAGCGTGAGCCCGCGATAGGCGCGGCGGGGCCGGTAGGGTGCGGTGGGGGTGAAGACGGTCATGGCGATGTCCTTCCGGGATTGGGGATCAAGGTGCCGCCGGCACGGCGCCGGCGAGGGTCATCAGAGTGAACAGGGCGTCGATGGCGACGCCGGTGGCGAGCGCGACGAGCCCGAACAGCCCGGTGGCAAGCCCAGCGGCGCGGGCGCGCAGGCTGTCTGCGCGTTCCGTCCAGCGCTCGGCGAAACGGGCGAGGCGGTCCGCGCCATCGGCGACGCCGTCGAGGGCGGCGACGATGGGGATCAGCGCCGGATCGGGGAAGCCGTGACCGGCGAGCGTCATGGCGCGCCCGAAGCCGGCGCCGCGCGCCATGTGGGCCTGGATCGTGCCGATCCGGTGGCGGGCGTAGGGCGAGGCGTGGCGTTTGAGGTCCTCGAAGGTCCGATCGTTGAGGTCGAGCCCGGCGGCGAGGAACTCCAGCGCGGTGAAGAAGAAGGCGGAGCCGGCGAGCGTGCGGGCGAGCGAGAACGGCGCCATGCGGTCGGCGAGCGTCCGCCCCGCTCCCCGCCAGGCGTGCAGCAGCCGGAGCAATATCCCCAGGCCGAGGACACCCGAGACGAGCACCGCGGTGGTGTGGTCGTACAGGAAGCTGGCGGCGGCGCGGACGGCACCGGCGGCGCCGGGCCAGTGTTCGGGCGGCACAAGGCGTTCCATCTCCGGGATGAAGTGCCCGGCGGCGAGCCACAGGAGGGCGAGCGAGAACAGGACCAGGCCCACCGGCGGGGCGAGGGCCTGGGCGATCGCCCGCACCTGGCGCTCGCGCAGGCGGGCGACGCGGGCGGCGGCGGCGAACAGGCGGGCGGGTTCGATCCGGCCGTAAGCGGCGAACACGGTACTCTCGGCGGCGGGCAGCGTGTCGGCGAGACGGCTTTGGAAGCGGCCCGAGAGCAGATCGCGGCGCCAGGCGGCGAACAGCCGGGCGCGGGCGTGCTGGCGCTGCCCGGCGGCGCCGTCGGCCAGCACCGCCAGCGCGGCCTCGAGCTCGAAGCCGGCCGCGGCCAGATCGGCCAGCGTGGCGAAGGCGTCGACCCGGGCCCGGCGGCCGAGCACCAGGCGGGTCCACGGGCGGGCGAACAGGCGTCTCATGGCGCCACCCTCCGTTCCCCCGGCCCCAACCCGGCGGCCGGCGACCCGGCACACGGCGCCCCGGCCTCCAGGCCGGCGCCCTTGATCACCGCGTCGAAGGGATCGAGGCGGCCGTCGAGCACGGCGCGGCGCAGCTTGTCGGTGAGCGGGACACCGCCCAGCGAATCGCGCCAGTGGCGCCAGGCGGCCTGGGGGTCGCCGCCACGGATATGGTCGAGGTAGCCGGCGTCGGGCTGGATGTATTCGGCGAGCGCCCGCTGGCCGGTGTAGCCGTTCCAGGCTACCGCCGCGAGGCCGCCCGCGCGGCGGCATTTTTCGCAGCCCTTGGGGTTGCGGTAGCGCACGCCGGCGAGGCCTCCAACGCCATCAGGCGGGTCTCGCCCGTCGGCGGGCGCGTCGAGGGCGCACCCGGCGCAGAGCTCGGCGATCAGGGTCTGCTTGCAGAACAGCGCGATGTTGCCGGGCTTGGCCAGCTCGGCGGCGGCGATGCCGAGGTCGAGCAGCCTAAAGGGGATGGCGTTGGCGTTGTCGCAATGGATCGTGGTCCAGACCTGGTGTCCGGTGTCGATGAATTGCAGCACCTGGCGCGCCGCCTCGGCGTCGCGGATCTCCGAGACCATGCCGGAGGCCGGGTGGATACGGCAGAAGTGCATCAAGGCCGCGCGGTAGTGGTCATGGCGCTCGCTCGCGTCGCCCGCCGTCGGCACGGCGATCTGCACCGCGCCGGGGATGCGGTATTCCACCGGGTCTTCCACGGTGACCAGGTTGAGGGCGCCGCCGGCCTCGGCCATCTGCAGGGTGAGGTTGCAGGCGAGCGTGGTG
>CATOSZ010000014.1 GCA_951812805.1 uncultured Alphaproteobacteria bacterium
CGATATTCCTCCCTCGTAGGCGCCAAATATAGAGACGATTTTGGCCATAATCAGGCCCAGATTTATGTTTGGGTAAAATTCCAGTTCGATATTATAAAATCTTTGAAGCGCATCGACGTAACAGGGGCAAAACCCCGGGCGGTCAAGCCATTTCGATGCAGCGTTGTCTGACGAGGATCGGCAGTGGGGGCACGGGTGGGGCGCCGGGGACCTTGAGGCGGTCGCCGAGATAATCCCAGAAGGAGAGGCCAAGTTTCTGGCAGGTCTTGTAGAGGCCGAGGAATGTGTCTCGGGCCTGCTTGCCGTCCTCGGAGCGTGTGCCGCCGGAGAATTTTCGCCTTGTGACCATGGCGCGGATGTCGCGTTCCGCGCCGTTGGTGTTGAGCGGGACCTCCGGGCGGTCGAGGACGACGAGCAGTTCGTCGCGGTTGGCATGCAGGCGAGCCAGGAGCCGGTCGAGGCGGAGGAATCCGGTCTTGGTCGCGAAGAGCGCATCGAAGCGGCATGCCAGGTGGGCCCGCCGTCCTGGCGCCGGCCTTTCGCGATAGGCTTTGAGATCGGCGTAGAGTTGCCAGAGCCGTGCCTGGATGTGTTCCTTCTCGCGCCGCTGGCTCCGGGAGAAGGTCATCAGCTTGTGGATCAAGCGCTCCGCATGGACCCAGCAGAGCGCGTGGCGGCCGACGTTGAACTGGCCAGCATCGTCACTCAGGACGACGCAGGCGCCCGCGGCCGTGCCCCTGAGCAGGCCGTGCGCGGCGATGGCGCCCCACAGCGCCCCCTCGGTGGCGGTCCGCGCGGCCCCGCGCCCGTCCCCGTGCCCGGTGATGGCGAGCCGCCCCAGGTGGGCCAGCCAGGCATCTTCGTTGGTGAAGCGCCGCGGGCAGCCCTCGGCCAGACGGGCGATCACCGATGCGGCCAGGTCGCGCTCGGCCATGTAGGCGAAGGCGGCGGCATTGAGCACATAGTCCGCGTGGCCGGCCCGCAGCCGTTCCAGGAAGTTCAAGCGGCTCTTGGAAAACGTCGTGGCGAACCAAGCGAAGGCGTCGTTGCCGATCCCGCTCGTCACCCCGTTGCGGTTGGCGTGGCGGGCGCCGGTATCGTCGACGCTGATCCAGGGCGCCGTCTCCAGGCCGGCGCGCAGCACCGCCTCGCCCTCGGCGACGAAGCCGTCATGGCCCTCGTTCAACAACCGCACCACCTGGCGCTTGGAGATCTTGATGCCGAGGTCGTCCAAGAGCCGCGCCAAGCGCTCCGCGCTGGTCTGGCCGCCATGATAGAGCGCCAGCACGAAACGCCTGAGCGCCGGGCCGAAGTGGCCGCGCGTCCCCGCCGGCAGCGGCGCCACGATCGTGGCCCCCTCGGGCGTCAGCCAGCGCTCGCGGCGTAACAGGACAGTGTTCGGCCGGCAGAGCAGGTCCTGAACCAGATAGTCTTCATAGCCCTTGAAGCGCGAGCCCGCCGGCACGGCGGCCCGGACGATCCGCCTCTCGTCGATGGGAACCCGGCCCTTCTTGGCCCGCCGTCCCGCCTTCCGCCCCGTCCGGCCCCGGGATACGGCCTGCTTGTCCATGCCGCTCGGCTTGATATCCGGTGGCCCGGAAAGGCCTTTGAGACGGCGGATCTCTTCGCGCAATGTCGCGTTCTCGGCACGCAGGGCCGCCTGCTCCTCAAGCAGCGTCAGAACCAGCGCCTTCAGGGCGGCGACATCAAGATCGTCGAGATCCGGAAGCGATTCGGCCATGACGGGATCGAATCACAGACCTCCCGCCGCGAACATCGATATCTGGTCACTTGACGCGGAAGCCTCACAAGATGTGGCCGTTGAGACTCACCCCTATACCCAGGCCAGATCCCCCCGTCCCCAGGCCCGGCCTTTTGCCCCGGTTACGCATCGACGGAGTCGAATTCGGCAGCGATGTGATACCTGGCCAAATGGTTGGCGTAATCCACGGACGGGGGGAATTCGGTAAATGCAGCGGGCAGAGCCGTGATCGCGCTCACGACGATAATGAGGATGGCCAGCTGCCCGGGCTTGGGAGCGCCATCTTCGGGTTCGGGGAGTCTAGACATGCATCGAAGCCTCATAGCCTTGCCGGCAAGGCCCTTCGAGCACGGCGGGCATCGGCTCGGTCAGCCCCGCTTGGAAGTCGTGAACCCTCAATCCTCGGCGCCCATCGCTTCCTTCAGCATGCGGGCGCGTTCGCTGCTCGGCTCCCATTTGGTGCCGGCGGTAACGCCGCCGTCGACGACCAGGGCGTGGCCGGTGACGAAGCCAGCCTTCTCCGAAGCGAGCCAGAGGACGGCCTCCGCGATATCTTCCGGCCGACCGGCCCGGCGGATCGGCTGCAGGTCGTCGAACAGGGGCCGGATCGTTTCCACCGTGCCCTGCGCCATCTGGCTCGGCATGCCGAGGGAACGGGCGAAAATCGGCGTGGCGATGAAGCCCGGGCAAACGCAGTTCACGCGAATGCCGTGCGGGCCGAGTTCGACGGCGACGGACTTCGTCATGTGAATGACGCCGGCCTTGGCGACGTTGTAGACGTGCGGTGCCGAGATGCCCGTCGTGATGCCGGCGATGGAGGCGGTCGAGACGATGGCCCCGCCGCCCCGCGCCTTCATGGCCTTGGCCGCGTGCTTCATGCCGAAATAGACGCCCTTCAACAGGACATCCATGGTGTGCGCCCAGCCGTCCGCCGGGATCTCTTCGATCCCGCCGGTCACGCCGCTGAAGCCCGCGTTGTTGTAGATGACGTCGAGGCCGCCGAAGGTCGCGACCGCATGGGCGACCATCGCTTCCACCTCGGCCTCGCTGGCGACGTCGGCGTGCACATAGCTCGCTTCGGCGCCGAGATCGTGGGCGAGTTGCCGGCCCATCTCGTCCTCGATGTCGGCCAGGACGACGCGCGCGCCTTCTTCGGCGAAGCGCCGGGCCGTGGCCTGGCCGATACCGCTTGCCGCGCCGGTGACGATGGCAACCTTGTCCTGCAATTCGGCCATTCCTCAGGCCTCCCCTTTTTCCGCGTTCCCGGCCATGCTAGCGGGCAAAGCGAACGAGGGGGAGGGGTGGCGATGACAGATGGTTGGCGAGAGGCCTCGATCGGCGACCTCGGCGCGGCGCTCGACGCCGGCCGGGTGAGCGCGGTGGAGCTGGTCGCGGACGTCGTCGCGACGATTGGGGCGGAGGACGGCGACTTCAACGCCGTGGCCTTTCTCAATCCCGAGGCCGGGTCAATCGCCGAAGACCTCGACCGGGAACGGGCGGCGGGCCGGGTGCGCGGGCCGCTGCACGGCGTGCCGCTGCTGGTGAAGGACAATCTGGATACGGCCGATGCGATGATGACCAGCGCGGGCGCGCTCGCGCTCGAAGGCTCCGTTGCACTGCACGACAGCCATGTGGTCGCCCGGTTGCGCGCGGCCGGCGCTGTTCTGCTCGGCAAGACCAACCTCAGTGAATGGGCCAACTTCCGCTCGACCCGTTCGTCCAGTGGCTGGTCCAGCCGGGGTGGGCAAGTGAGGAACGCCCATGCGGTGGACCGAACGCCGGGCGGCTCGAGCTCCGGCTCCGGCGTCGCGGCGGCGCGCGGCTTCGCGGCGGGTGCCATCGGTACGGAGACGGATGGCTCCGTCGTCGGCCCCTCGGCGATGAACGGCATCGTCGGCATCAAGCCGACCGTCGGCCTGGTCTCCCGCACCGGCATCATCCCGATCGCCGCCAGCCAGGACACGGCCGGGCCGATGGCCAGGCGTGTGGCCGACGCGGCGGTCCTCCTCTCCGCCATCGCCGGCACGGATCCGGCCGATCCGGCGACGGCGGAGGCCGATCGCCGGCGGGTCCCCGACTACACGGCCTTCCTCGATCCGGGCGCACTGGCGGGCGCGCGCATCGGCGTCCCCCGCGCCTATGCCGGCTATCACGAGGGCGTGGACCTGGTCTTCGAGACCGCGCTGGCGACGTTGCGGGCCGCCGGTGCCGAGGTGATCGACGACGTATCCCTGCCCTCGCGCGAGGACATCCGCGGGCCCGAGGTCGTCGTCCTGGCCACCGAGTTCAAGGCCGGGCTGAACGCCTATCTCGCCGGTCTTGGTCCGCAGGCGCCGGTGCGCAGCCTGGCGGAGGTGATCGCCTTCAACGAGGCCCACGCCGCGCGGGCCATGACCTACTTCGGCCAGGAACTGTTGATACGTGCCGAGGCGACCGGCGGCCTCGACGATCCCGCCTATCGCGACGCCTTGGCCACCTGCCGCCGGCTGAGCCGCGACGAGGGCATCGATGCCGCGCTGCGTGCGCATCGTCTCGACGCCCTCGCGGCGCCGACGACCGGGGCGCCCTGGGCCATCGATCTGGTGAACGGCGACAATCGGCTGGGCGGCAGCTCGACCCCGGCGGCGGTCGCGGGCTATGCCGCGATCACCGTGCCCATGGGCGCGCTGCATGGCCTGCCGCTCGGCCTCTCGCTCTTCGCAGGCGCCTGGTCGGAGCCTCGCCTGATTGCGCTCGCCCATGCCTTCGAAGCGGTGAGCCAGGCGCGGCCGACACCGGGCCCGGCCCGACGCTTGCGCGCCTGAACCGTCACATGCGGTCTTGTAGCCGCAACAGCGCGATGCGCTCGATCTCCGCCAGCGCGGTCGCCGTTTCCGTGTCCGCGTCATGGGCGAGGCGGCGCTCGAACGCCGCGATGATTTCGGCCTTCGCACGCCCTTTCACCGCCATGATGAACGGGAAGCCGAAGCGCGCGCGGTAGGCCTCGTTCAGGGCGGTGAAGCGGCTGCGTTCCTCCATCGTCAAGCGGTCGAGCCCGGCGGAGGCCTGCTCGTCGCTCGAACTGGCGGTCAGGTCCCCGGCCAGCGCCAGGCGCCCGGCGAGATCGGGATGCGCCTCGATCAGCCGTCGCTTGGCCGCGTCGCCGAGGGCGCGCATGTGGGCGACCAGGGCGCCGTGCAGGCCCTCGACCGAATCGTGGGCCGCGTCGAGGCCGGTCCGGTGGGCGGCCCGGGCGATTTCGGGCGTATGTTCGAAGATGTCGGCGAAGCGTTCCGTGAACATCGCCTCGTTCATGCCGCTCGGCTGCAGGCCGGCCGGCGCGTGGTGGTGGTGCCAGTGCCGTGCGATGTCGATCCGCCGGGCGAGCCAGACCCCCTCGTGGGCCTGGACATGGTCGAGGAAGCGGGCGAGCGCGGCGGTCCGGCCCGGCCGCCCGACGAGACGGCAGTGCAGCCCGATCGACAGCATCTTCGGCCGTCCCGCCGCGCCCTCGGCATAAAGCACGTCGAAGCTGTCCCGCAGATAGTCGAGGAACTGCGTGCCGGCGTTGAAGCCCTGCGGCGTGGCGAAGCGCATGTCGTTGGCATCCAGCGTATAGGGCACCATCAACTGCGGGCCGTTCGTATGGGGGAGCCAGTAGGGCAGGTCGTCGGCATAGCTATCGGCGCCATAGAGGAAGCCGCCGTTTTCCGCGACCAGGTCGTTGGTATGTTCCGACGAGCGCCCGGTATACCAGCCGAGCGGTGGGCTGCCGGTCGCAGCCTCGTGCAGGCGCAGCGCCTCGGCCATATGCTCGGCCTCGCCCGCCCTGTCGAATTCCCCATAGTCGATCCAGCGCAGGCCGTGGCTGGCGATTTCCCAGTCCGCCGCCCGCATCGCCGCGACCTGTTCCGGCCCGCGGGAGAGCGCCATGGCGACGCCGAACACGGTCACCGGCACGTTGCGTTCCGTGAACAGGCGATGCAGGCGCCAGAAACCCGCGCGGGCGCCGTATTCGTAGAAACTCTCCATGTTCATGTGGCGCCGGCCCGGCCAGGGCTGCGCGCCGACGATTTCGGAGAGGAAGGCTTCCGACGCGGCGTCGCCGTGCAGGATGTTGTTCTCCGCGCCCTCCTCGTAGTTGATCACGAACTGCACGGCGATTTTGGCGCCGCCCGGCCATTCGGGGTCCGGCGGGTGGGCGCCATAGCCGGCGAGGTCGCGGGGATACTCTTGCTCGTTCATTGGGTGTCGCTGCCTCCTGGCGGCAATTCTCGCCGCAATGCCGGCGCTTTGAAAGTCGTTTGCATTTGCCGCGGCTTGCCGCAGACTGACGGGGCGGCACGGAGAGGGGCGAGACGATGGCGACGGGCGAAGCCGGTGGGCGGCTGACGACGCATGTCCTCGATACCATGGCGGGCCGGCCGGCGGGCGGCATCACGCTGCGGCTGTTCCGCTTGGCGACGGACGGCGCCCACCTGTTGGTCGAGAGCGAGACCAACGCCGACGGCCGCACCCATGCACCCTTGCTGAGCAGTGAGACCTTCGCGCCCGGGCGCTACGAGCTGGTGTTCGAGGTCGCGGACTATTTCCGCGGTACCGGGGCGCCGGTGGCCGATCCACCCTTCCTCGACCAGGTGCCGATCCGCTTCGCCATCGCCGAGGCCGGCGGCCATTACCATGTCCCGCTGCTGATCTCGCCGTTCGGCTATTCGACCTACCGGGGCAGCTGAATGACGTCCACGCGCGGCGCGATACGATTTCTGCATCGGGGCCGGGTGCGCGAGCTGGCGGCGGAGTCCGCGACCCGCACGGTGCTCGACTGGTTGCGTGAGACGGAAGGCCTGACCGGCACCAAAGAGGGGTGTGCCGAGGGCGATTGCGGCGCCTGTACCGTGCTGCTCGGCCGGGCCGAGGCGGGGGCCGTGCGCTATGAGGCGGTCAATGCCTGCATCGCCTTCCTCGGCATGCTGGAGGGGCGTCACCTGGTGACGGTGGAGGATCTGGCGGCATCCGACGGGACGCTGACACCGGTACAGCAGGCCATGGTCGAATGCCACGCGAGCCAGTGCGGGTTTTGCACCCCCGGTTTCGTCATGGCTTTGAGTGCGTTGCGCCACGCTTCCGCTTCGGCGAGCGCGCGCGATGTCGAGGTCGCGCTGCAGGGCAACCTCTGCCGGTGCACCGGCTACCAGCCGATCGTCGAGGCCGGTGCCCGCATGTACGAGCTGACGGGACCGCCCGTGTTGCCGGCGGTGGAGCCGGGGGAGCTCGACGCCCTGGAGGATGGCGCCACCGTCCGGGTCGGCGGCTTCGTTCAGCCCGCCAGCCTCGATGCCCTGGCCGACATCCTGCAGGCGACGCCGGAGGCGACCATCGTCGCCGGCGCTACCGATGTCGGGCTTTGGGTCACCAAGGGGCTGCGCGACATCACGCCAATGGTGCATATCGGCCGCGTGGCGGCCCTGCGCGAGATCGACGAGGGTCCAGAGCGTCTGCGCCTCGGGGCCGGTGTCAGCTATACGCAGGCGTGGCCGGCGCTCGTCCGTCTCGCACCGGGGTTGGACGCGCTGCTGGCGCGGATCGGCGGCGCGCAGGTGCGGAACGCCGGCACGATCGGCGGCAACATCGCCAACGGCTCGCCCATCGGCGACATGCCGCCACCGTTGATCGCGCTCGGCGCCCGGCTGGAGTTGCGCTCGCGCGGTGAGGTCCGGGAGCTGCCCCTGGAAGACTTCTTCCTCGACTACGGCCGCCAGGACCTGGCGCCGGGGGAGTTCGTCACCGCCGTGACGATCCCGCGTCCGAAGCCCGGGACGCACTTTGCCGTCTACAAGATCTCCAAGCGGCGGGACGAGGATATTTCGGCGCTTTGCGGCGCCTTTCGGATCGATCTGGTCGACGGCGTGGTGGTCGAGGCGCGTATCGCCTTCGGCGGCATGGCGGCGACGCCCAAGCGGGCGGCGGTTGCCGAGGCCGCCATGCGGGGCCGCACCTGGGACGAGACGGTGCTGGATGCCGCGATCGCCGCGCTGGCCATGGACTATGCGCCGATCGACGATTGGCGGGCGAGCGGGGCCTATCGTTCGCGGATCGCCGGCAACCTGTTGCGCCGTTTCTTCGCCGAGACGACGGAGCCGGCGATGCCGGTGAGGCTGGCCCATGTCTAGGACTGAGAAAATCCGCGGTGGCGTCGCCGAAGCCATGGCGCATGATTCCGCCCGCCTGCATGTGACGGGCGCGGCGCGCTATTGCGACGACATCCAGGCGCCGGCGGGCCTGGCGCATGCCTGCCTCGGCCTGGCCGAGGCCGCGCATGGCCGCATCGTTTCGCTCGACCTCGCCGCGGTCAAAGCCGCGCCGGGCGTGCTCGGCGTGCTGACGGCGAGCGATATTCCGGGCGCGAACGACATCAGCCCGACCGGGCGTCATGACGAGCCGGTCTTCGCCACAGGCGAGGTGCTGTTCCACGGCCAGCCCCTGTTCGCCGTCGTCGCCGAGACGCGCGATGCCGCCCGCCGCGCCGCCCGCCTGGCCGAGGTGGAGATCGTGCCGCTGCCGGCGATCCTCGACCTCGACGCCGCCCGGGCTGCCGGCGGAAAGCTGGTGACGGCGCCGCTGACCCTCACCCTGGGGGACGTCGATGCCGCAATCGCCGCGGCACCACGCCGCCTGGCCGGCCGCATGGCGATCGGCGGCCAGGACCATTTCTATCTCGAAGGACACATTGCGCTGGCCCTGCCGGGGGAGGACGGCGAGGTCGCCGTCTTCTCCTCGACCCAGCACCCGAGCGAGGTACAGCACATGGTCGCCCATGTTCTTGGCCTGCCCTCCAACCGGGTGACGGTGGAGGTGCGCCGCATGGGCGGGGCTTTCGGCGGCAAGGAGACGCAATCGAACCTGTTCGCCGCCGTCGCCGCGCTGGCGGCGGTGACGCTCGACCGGCCGGTGAAGCTGCGCCCGGACCGGGACGACGACATGGTGGCGACCGGCAAGCGCCACGACATGGAGGTCGATTACGAGGTCGGCTTCGACGCGGCGGGCAACGTGCTGGGCGTCGAGATGACCTTCGCCGCGCGCTGCGGCTTTTCCGCCGATCTCTCCGGCCCGGTGACGGACCGGACATTGTTCCATGCCGACAACTGCTATCACTGGCCGGCGGCGCGGCTGACCTCCGAACCGCTGATGACCCACACGGTGTCCAACACGGCGTTTCGCGGCTTCGGTGGACCGCAAGGCATGCTGGCGGCGGAACGGGTGATCGAGGAGGTCGCCTTCGCCCTCGGTGAGGATCCGCTGACCATCCGGACGCGAAACGTCTACGGCGACGCTGCGCGGGCGGTGACGCCCTATCATCAGCGGGTCGAGGACAATATCGCGCCCCGCCTGATGGCGGCGCTGGCGGAACGCGCCGACTACTGGGCGCGCCGTGCGGCACTTCGCCGGGCCAACGCCGACAGCGCGGTCATCAAGCGCGGCCTGGCGCTGACCCCGGTGAAGTTCGGCATCTCCTTCACGGCGACCCACTTCAACCAGGCGGGCGCCCTGGTGCATGTCTATGCCGACGGCAGCGTGCGCCTGAACCACGGCGGCACCGAGATGGGGCAGGGGCTCTATATGAAGGTCGCCCAGGTGGTCGCGGAGGAGTTCCAGATCGACGTCGACCGGGTCCGCATTACCGCGACGACGACGGACAAGGTGCCGAACACCTCGGCGACCGCGGCCTCCTCCGGCTCCGACCTGAACGGCATGGCGGCGCGCAACGCCGCACGGGCGATTCGCGACCGACTGACCGATTTCGCCGCCGAAAGCCACGGCGTCGCCCGCGACCAGGTGAGCTTTCTGCCGGGCCGGGTGCGCGTCGGCAACGCGGAGATCGCCTTCGACGAGCTGGTCCGCCAGGCCTATATGGCCCGCGTGCAGCTGTCGGCGACGGGCTTCTACAAGACGCCGAAGATCCATTGGGACCGCGTGGCGGGGCGCGGCCGGCCGTTCTACTATTTCAGCTACGGGGCGGCGGCGGCGGAAGTCGCGGTCGATACCGCCACGGGGGAATACCAGGTTGAGCGGGTCGACATCCTTCACGATGTCGGCCGCTCCCTCAATCCGGCGATCGACCGGGGACAGATCGAGGGCGGGTTCGTGCAGGGCATGGGGTGGCTGACGACGGAGGAGCTGTGGTGGGACGATGCCGGTCGTCTGCGGACCCACGCGCCGTCGACCTACAAGATCCCGCTCGCCTCCGACCGGCCGCGCGTCTTCAACGTCCATCTCGCCGAGGATTCGGAGAACCGGGAGGAGACGATCTATCGCTCGAAGGCGGTGGGGGAGCCGCCGCTGATGCTGGCGATGTCCGTGCTGCACGCGCTCTCGGATGCGGTGGCGAGTGTTGCCGACTATTCGCTCTGTCCCCGGCTCGACCCGCCGGCGACGCCGGAACGGGTGCTGGCCGCCGTCGACCGCTTGCGCGAGGCGGCCCGGTGAGCGGGCTGGCGGACAGGTTGCGCGCCCTGCTGGTGGCGGGAACCCCGTCGATCCTGGTGACCGTGACGGAGTCCCAGGGTTCCGCACCGCGGGAAGCCGGCG
Organism: uncultured Alphaproteobacteria bacterium; assembly: GCA_951812805.1. Lineage (GTDB taxonomy): Bacteria > Pseudomonadota > Alphaproteobacteria > JASLMY01. Next base: position 10,328 of record CATOSZ010000014.1, read on the forward strand.
CGCGAATGCTGGTCGGAGCGGAGGATATCGCCGGCACCATCGGCGGCGGCAAGCTGGAATGGCTGGCGATTCTGCGTGCGCGGGAGCTGTTGGCCGACGCGGGCGTCGAGGGTGCCATGGACCTGGCACTCGGCCCGGCGCTCGGTCAAAGCTGCGGCGGCCGGGTCGAGTTGACCCTCCGCCTGGCGGATGGCGCCGTCCTCGACGAGCTGACGGCGCTGGAGGCGGCGGCGCGGGCGCGCCGGCCGGACGTTTATGTCTTCGGTATCGGTCATGTCGGCGGCACGCTGCTGCGCGCGCTGGCCCCGCTGCCCTTCGCCGTGCGCGCGGTGGACGGCCGGCCGGGCATGCTGGACGGGTTGCCGGCGGGAATCGAGGCCATCGCCGCCGCCGAGCCCGTCGATGTCGTGCGCGCGGCGCCGGCGGGCACCGCCTATGTCGCGATGAGCCACACCCATGCGCTCGACTACGCCATCGTCGGCGCGGCCTTGCGCCGGGGCGATGCGGCCTATGTCGGCATGCTGGGTTCGGATACCAAACGCGCCCGCTTCGCCCGGGGGTTTCTGGCGCAGGGCGGTGGCGAGACGGCGCTCGCCCGCCTGATCTCGCCCATCGGTGGCAAGGCGCTGCGCGACAAGCGGCCCGAGGTCATTTCGGCCCTGGTCGCGGCGGAACTCGCCGTCGCCCTGCTGGCCGAGCCGGCGGCGGAGGTGGCGGCGTGAACGGGGTCGCACCGCGCCTGGCGCTGAGCGGCGTCACCAAGCGCTTCCCGGGCGTGGTCGCCAACCGCGACGTCGCCTTCGAGGTCCAGCCGGGCGAGATTCACGCCCTGCTCGGCGAGAACGGGGCCGGTAAATCGACCCTGGTGAAGATCATCTACGGCGTGCTGGCCGCCGACGAGGGCGAGGTTCTGTGGGACGGCGCGCCGGTCCGCATCGCCAATCCGAAGGCGGCCCGGCGTCTCGGCATCGGCATGGTGTTCCAGCACTTTTCCCTGTTCGATGCGCTGACCGTGCTGGAGAACATCGCGCTCGGCATGGACGAGGCGATGGGCCGGGCCGAGCTCAGCGCCCGCGTCGACGAGATCCTGGAGACCTATCACCTGCCTCTCGACCCGATGCGCGAGGTGCATACCCTCTCGGTCGGGGAACGCCAGCGCATCGAAATCGTACGCAGTCTGATTCGCACGCCGAAGCTGCTGATCATGGACGAGCCGACCTCGGTGTTGACCCCGCAGGAGGTGGAGCGGCTGTTCGAGATCCTGCGCCAGCTCGCCTCGGAAGGCTGTTCGATCCTCTACATCTCGCACAAGCTGCACGAGATCCAGGCGCTCTGCGAGCGGGCGACGATCCTGCGCGGTGGCGAGGTGGTGGCCGAGTGCGATCCCAAGATCGAAACCGCCAAGAGCATGGCGGAACTGATGATCGGTGCCGACCTGAAAGAGGTCGAGCGGCGCGCCGGGAACGAGGCGGGCGAGGCGCGGATGACCGTGCGCGGATTGTCCCTGCCGGGTGAGCCGCCCTTCGGCGTCGACCTCGACGAGGTCTCGCTCACCGTCCGGGCGGGGGAGATCCTCGGCATCGCCGGGGTCGCCGGCAACGGCCAGAACGAGCTGCTGGCGGCTCTCTCCGGCGAGAGCCTGGCCGCGAAGGCGGCGATGATCCGTATCGACGGCACGGATGCCGGCCGCCTCGGCCCCGGCGCGCGCCGCCGCCTCGGCCTCGCCGCGGTGCCGGAGGAACGCAACGGCCATGGCGCGGTGCCGGAATTCTCCCTCGCCGACAACGCGGTGCTGACGGCGCGCCATCGCCTCGGCCTGGTCGCCGCCGGCTTCGTGAAGTTCGCCGAGGCCCGGGCCTATACCGAGCGGGTGATCCGTGATTTCTCGGTGCGCACGACCGGGCCCGGCGCCAGCGCCGGCAGCCTCTCGGGTGGCAACCTGCAGAAGTTCATCATGGGGCGGGAGATCCTGCAGGCGCCTTCGGTCCTGGTGGTATCGCAACCGACCTGGGGCGTGGACGCGGGCGCCGCGGCGCAAATCCATCAGGCCCTGGTCGACCTCGCGGCCGGCGGTGCCGCGATCGTGGTGATCTCGCAGGACCTGGACGAGCTGTTGAGCCTGGCCGACAATTTGGCCGTCATCAACGAAGGCCGCCTCTCGGCCATCCGCCCGGTGGCGGAGACCTCGATCGAGGAGATCGGCCTGCTGATGGGCGGTGTGCACGGCGAAGTCGTGGAGGCGCAGGGCGATGCGCGCTAGGCTCGAAGCCCGGCGGGAGCCGAGCCGCGCCATGCGCCTGGCGACCCCGCCGCTCGCGGTGCTGCTGACGATGGTGGCGGGCGCCGTGGTGTTCCAGATCATGGGCTTCGACGGGCCGGCGGCGATCCATCAGATCTTCATCGTGCCGGTGATCGATCCATCGCACTGGCCGGATCTGGGGGTGAAGGCGGCTCCGCTCATCATCATCGCCGTCGGGCTGGCGATCGGTTTTCGCGCCAACGTGTGGAACATCGGCGCGGAGGGGCAGTATGTCTTCGGCGCACTGGCCGCGACGGGGGTGGCGCTCGCCACCTGGGAGATGGAGGGGGTGTGGATCCTGCCGGCGATGTGCCTGGCGGGCCTCGCGGGCGGTATGCTCTATGCGGCGGTGCCGGCCTTCCTCAAGACCCGGGTCGGCGTCAACGAGATCCTGACCAGCCTGATGCTGACCTATGTGGCGATCCAGCTGCTCTATTACCTGATGCGCGGCCCCTGGAAGGATCCGGAGGGCTTCAACTTTCCCCAGTCCCGCCTGTTCACCGACTGGCAGACCCTGCCGATGGTGATGGAGGACTCCTACATTCACCTGGGCGTGCCGATCTCGGTGCTGATCGCGCTCGCCGTCTGGATCGTCATGGGCCGGACCATCGTCGGCTTCGAGGTCCGGCTCGCCGGCCTGGCGCCGGCCGCGGCCCGGCACGGCGGCTTCAACGCCAAGCGGACGGTCTGGCTCTGCCTGCTGGCGGGCGGCGGCCTCGCCGGCCTCGCCGGCACCTTCGAGGCGGCCGGTCCCTACGGGCAGATGGTGCCGCAGTTTCCCGTCGGCTACGGCTTCACGGCGATCATCGTCGCCTTCCTCGGCCGCCTGCACGCGCTCGGCATCATCCTGGCGGGCCTCGTCCTCGCCGTCTCCTACGTCGGCGGCGAGCTGGCGCAGACCGCGGCCGGCCTGCCGCACGCGGCGACCGGCATGTTCCAGGCGATGATGCTGTTCTTTCTGCTGGCGGTGGATATCCTGGTCCGCTACCGGCTGCGCTTCGGCCGTCCGGCTGCGGCGGAGGGCAGCGCATGACGCCCGAAATCACCATCGCCATCCTGATGACCGTGGTCGGCGCCTCGACGCCGATCCTGCTGGCGGCCTTGGGCGAACTGGTGGTCGAGAAGAGCGGCGTGCTGAACCTCGGTCTCGAGGGCATGATGCTGATCGGCGCCGTCGCCGCCTTCGCCGTCGCCGCGACCACGGGCAGCGCCTGGCTCGGCGCCCTGGTGGCGATGCTGGCCGGGGCCGCCGCCGCACTGATCTTCGGCGTGCTGACGCTGACCCTGACGGCCAACCAGGTGGCGACGGGACTGGCGCTGACCATCTTCGGCGTCGGCGTCTCCAGCCTGGTCGGCGCGCCCTTCGTCGGCATGACGGTGGAAGGGCTCGGCACCCTCTTCCCCGAGTCGCTGGCGGACGATGCCTGGGGCCGGATCCTGTTCGGCCACAATCCGTTGGCCTATGTCTCGCTGCTCGCCGTGGTGCTCGTGGTCTGGTTTCTCAACCGCAGCCGGGCGGGGCTGATCCTGCGGGCGGTCGGCGAATCGGACGAGGCGGCGCACTCGATCGGCTATTCGGTCATCGGCGTGCGCTATCTGGCGGTGCTGTTCGGCGGCGCCATGGCCGGGCTTGCCGGTTCCTGCTATTCGCTGGTGCTCACACCGCTCTGGGCCGACCAGCTGACCGCCGGACGCGGCTGGATCGCCCTCGCGCTCGTCGTCTTCGCGTCCTGGCGGCCCTGGCGTTTGTTCCTGGGCGCCTATCTGTTCGGCGGCGTCATGACGCTGGAGTTGCATGCCAAGGCCGCCGGATTGTCGTTGCTGGAGCCGGAATTCCTCGCCATGCTGCCCTATCTGGCGACGATCGCGGTGCTGACGATCATTTCTTTGCGCCGTTCGGGCGCGCGGGCCGGTGCGCCGGCCTGTCTGGCGAAACCGTTCCGGGCGAGTGCCTGAGCGAGAGACGAGACCAAGAGGGAGGAGACCCGAAATGACCTTGATCAAGAGACGCGACCTGCTGGCCGGTGGTGCCGCACTCGCCAGCCTGCCGTTGCTGGGCCGTGCGGCCCAGGCCGCGCCGCTCGGCGTCGGCTTCGTCTATGTCGGCCCGGTCGGCGACCATGGCTGGACCTATGCCCACGATGTCGGGCGCAAGAACCTGGAGGCGGCGCTCGGCGACAAGATCAAGACCAGCTTCGTCGAGAACGTGGCCGAGGGCCCGGATTCGGAGCGGGTGCTCCGCCAGCTGGCGAAGGCCGGCAACGGCATGATCTTCACCACCTCCTTCGGCTACATGAACCCGACCATCAAGGTCGCCAAGCAGTTCAAGAAGGTGAAGTTCGAGCACGCGACCGGCTACAAGCGTTCGAAGAACGTCGCCACCTACAACGCCCGCTTCTATCAGGGCCGCGCGGTCTGCGGCACCATCGCCGGCCACATGTCGAAGACCGGCGTGGCGGGCTATATCGCCTCCTTCCCGATCCCCGAAGTGGTGATGGGCATCAACGCTTTCACCTTGGCGGCGCGCAAGGTGAACCCGAACTTCAAGACCCGGGTGCTATGGGTCTCCACCTGGTACGACCCGGCCAAGGAGGCGGATGCCGCCAAGGCGCTGATCGACCAGGGCGCCGACATCATCTCGCAGCATACCGACAGCCCCGCCGCCCTCCAGGCCTGCGAACAGCGCGGCCTGCACGCCTTCGGCCAGGCCTCCGACATGTCCGCCTTCGCGCCGAACGCTCATCTGACGGCGATCGCCAACAACTGGGGCAAGTACTATGTCGAACGGGTCGGCCAGGCCCTCGACGGCAGCTGGGCCTCGGGCGATACCTGGTGGGGCATGAAGGAAGACATCGTGCAGATGACGCCCTACAGCAAGGCGGTGCCGGAAGCCGCGCGCAAGGCGGCGGACGCGGTCCGCGACGGCATTACCGCCGGTACCTGGGACCCCTTCCAGGGCCCGATCACCGACAACAAGGGCAAGAGCCGTCTCGGGGCCGGCAAGGCGCTGGGCGATGGCGATTTGCACAAGATGGACTGGTACGTGGCGGGCGTGGAGAGCTAGGCGGGGGCCGCCTGGGGAAGGGGGAGCCGGAACCGTGGAACTGGATCCGATCCTCTGGGATTGGCTGAGTTTCGCCGTGCGCTGGCTGCATGTGATCGCGGCCGTCGCCTGGATCGGCTCCTCCTTCTACTTCATCGCCCTCGACCTCAGCCTGAAGAAGCATGACGGCCTGCCCGACGGGGTCGGCGGCGATACCTGGCAGGTGCACGGCGGCGGCTTCTATCACATGCAGAAGTACCTGGTGGCACCGGCGGCGATGCCGGAACAGCTCACCTGGTTCAAGTGGGAAAGCTACGCCACCTGGCTCTCCGGCTTCGCCATGCTGGCGGTGGTCTATTACGCGGGCGCCGAGCTCTACCTGATCGACACGGGCGTGATGGCGTTGGAGCCATGGCAGGCGATCGGCCTGTCGGTGCTGGCGCTGGCGCTCGGCTGGGCGGTCTACGACGGGCTCTGCCGGGCCTTCGTCGGCCGGGACCCGCTCGCCTTCGCCATCCTCTTCGGCTTCTTCATCGCGCTCACCTGGGGCTTCACCCTGGTGTTCTCCGGGCGCGGCGCCTTCGTTCACGCGGGCGCCGTGATCGCGACGATCATGACCGCCAACGTCTTCATGATCATCATCCCGGGCCAGAAGAAGATCGTCGCGGCGCTGCTCGCCGGTGGGTCACCGGATCCGGCGTTGGGTGCGCGGGCGAAACAGCGTTCGACGCACAACAACTACCTGACCCTGCCGGTCATTTTCCTGATGCTGTCGGTGCATTATCCGCTGGCCTTCGCGACGCGCTGGAACTGGTTGATCGTCGCCTTCGTGCTGGTGATCGGCGTCGTCGTCCGCCACTTCTTCAACAACCTGCACGCCGGCCGGTCCAAGCCTTGGTGGACCTGGGCGGTCGCGGCGGCGGCCTTCGCGGCGATCGTCTGGCTCTCGACCTATCCGCCGCACGCGGCCTCGGACGAAACCGCGGCCGCGGCACTTGATTTCGAGGCGGTGCGCGAGATCGTCGAGGTGCGCTGCGCCCTCTGTCACGCGGCGGAACCCAGCTGGGAAGGGTTCGCCACGGCGCCGCGCGACGTCCGTCTCGAAAGCGATGGCGAGATCCGCGCCCATGCGCGGGAGATCTATTTGCAGGCGGCGCGCAGTCACGCCATGCCGCCCGGCAACATTACGGATCTCTCCGCCGCCGAGCGTCGCCAACTCGCCGCCTGGTTCGAAGCCGGTGTCCGCTGAACCGCTGGCCCTGCGCGGCCGCCTGCTGCGCTTTCGCGACAATCCGGGCGCGGTGGGTCCGGCGGCGAGCCACGAGTATGTCGAGGACGGCCTGCTGCTGATCCGCGACGGCCGGGTCGAGGCGGCAGGCGCGGCCGCCGAGTTATTGGCCGGCCCGGCGCGCGACGTGGCGCTGGTCGATCACCGCCCGCATCTGCTGCTGCCCGGACTGATCGACACCCACATCCACTTCCCCCAGACCCAGGTCATCGCCTCCTTCGGGACCCAGCTGTTGGAGTGGCTGGAGACCTATACCTTCGTCGAGGAGCAGCGCTTCGCGGATACGGAGCATGCCGCCCGCATCGCTCGCTTCTTCCTGGCCGAGCTGCTGCGCAACGGCACGACCACGGCCGCGGTCTACGGCACCGTGCACGCAGGCGCGATGGAGGCCTTCTTCACCGAATCGCATCGCCAGGGCACCCGGATGATCGCCGGCAAGTCGCTGATGGACCGGCACGCCCCGCCGGCGCTGATGGATACGGCGCAAACCGGCCATGACGAGTCCGCTGCCCTGATCGCCCGCTGGCACGGTACGGGACGGCAGGGCTATGCCGTGACGCCGCGGTTCGCGATCACCTCGAGCGAGGCGCAGCTCGAGGCCGCCGGCGCGCTGTTGGCGGCGCACCCGACTTGCTGGATGCAGACCCATCTGGCGGAGAATCGCGACGAGATCGTCGAGGTGGCGCGGCTGTATCCCTGGGCCGAGGATTACACCCAGGTCTATGAACGCTTCGGTCTGCTGGGCCCGCGCAGCCTGCTCGGCCATTGCATCCACCTCTCGGACCGCGAGCTGCGCCGCCTTGCCGAGAGCCGCGCGGTCGCGGTGTTCTGTCCGACCTCGAACCTCTTCATCGGCAGCGGGCTGTTCGACCTGGCACGCACGGCGGGGGGCGCCGATCCCGTGCGGCTCGGCCTCGCCACGGACGTCGGTGGCGGCACCAGCTATTCCATGCTGTCCACGCTGGGCGAGGCCTACAAGGTGCTGCAACTGCAGGGGCAGGTCCTGGATCCGCTGACGGCCTTCTACCTGGCGACGTTGGGCAACGCCCGTGCCCTCGGCCTCGAGGACAGGATCGGCGCCCTCACGCCTGGCTCGGAGGCGGACGTCGTCGTCCTGGATGCCCGCGCGACACCGGCGATGGCGCATCGCATGGAACGGGCAGCACGCCTGGAGGAAGAGCTCTTCGTGCTCATGACGCTCGGCGACGACCGGGCGGTGGCGGCGACCTACGTCGCCGGCGCGCGCGTGGAAAATTCTCCGCCCACCCCTTGACGCGGCCGCGCGAACTTTGCACCTAGCCCGGGTTGATAGGGGCACTGTCGGGGGCAAATCCATGCACGGGGAAGGCGACGCGCGCGAGGCCATGCCGGCGGGCTTGCGCGCCGGCTACGAACGGTTCCGGCGCGAGCGGTTTCCGAGCGAGTCCGTTCGCTATGAAATGCTGGCCAGCGGCCAGGCGCCGACGACGATGATCGTCGGCTGTGCCGACAGCCGGGTGGATCCGGCGACGATCTTTTCGGCCGCACCCGGCGAGCTTTTCGTCGTGCGCAACGTCGCCAACCTCGTGCCGCCACCGGACTCGACGACGGGCTATCACGGGACCTCGGCGGCCTTGGAGTTCGCCGTGAGCGGGCTGGAGGTCGGCGACATCGTCGTCCTCGGCCATGGCTTGTGCGGCGGCGTCGCCGCCTCGCTGCAGGGGGCCGGTGGTGGCGGTAGCTACATCGGCGCCTGGGTCGCCCTGCTCGACGTCATGCGGGCCGAGGTGATGGCCGATAGCGGCTTGGAGAGCGAGGCGGCGCGTCAGCGGGCCCTCGAGTTCGCGGCTATTATGCTGAGCCTCGAAAACCTTCGCCGTTTCCCCTTCGTCGCCGAGCGTGAGGCCGCGGGCACGTTGCGCCTGCACGGCGCCTGGTTCTCGATCGCCGAAGGGGCGCTCTACTGGCTCGATGAGGTGCGCGGCGGGTTCAGCCCGGTCGCGTGACCCTCAGGCCGGGGCCGCGGTGCCCTTGACCACGGTGCGGTGCAGCACGCGGCGATGGGCGGCCATGTCGTAATTGGCGTCGGCCCGGTGCATCGTGCAGCGGTTGTCCCACATCACCAGGTCGCCCGGTCGCCATTCGTGGACATAGACCAGGTCGTCGCGGGTCGCATGGTCCTGCAGCTCGGCCAGCAGGGCGCGGCCCTCCTCGTGGTCCATGCCGACGATGTGGGAGCTGTGCATACCGAGGTAGAGGCATTTGGCGCCGCTTTCCGGATGGGTGCGCACCAGCGGGTGCACGACCGGCGGCCGTTCGCGCTTTTCCTCTTCCGTCGCCGGGCGGTTGCCGGTGTTCGCCCGGCTCGCTTCCCAGCTGTGTTCGACCCTGAGATCGGCGATGCGCGCCTTGGTCGCCGCGTCCAGACGGTCGTAGGCGCGCGCGGTGTTGGCGAAGAGCGTGTCGCCGCCCGCCGGTGGTACCTCGCGGGCATGCAGCAGCGTCGCGAGCGAGGGGATGGCGTGATAGCTCTTGTCCGTATGCCAAAAATAATTGCCGTGGCTGTAGGGCTTGGCCGTCGGCTGGCCGTCGGCGTCCAGGTTGGAGATTATATGGACGAGAGGCGGCGGCTTGCCGTCGGCGAGGCGGATGACGTGGTTTTCCAGCTCGCCGAAGTTCAAGGTGAACGCGTGCTGCGCCTCGGGCGTCAGGTCCTGATCGCGAAATACCAGCACGTGGTGGGCGAGGAAGGCTTCCAGGATCGCTTCCCGGGCCGCCGCGTCCAACGGCACTGACAGGTCGAGGCCGGTCACTTCTGCGCCGGCCGGCCCGCCGAACGCGGTGAACTCGAATTCCGCTCTTTGTTCCGCCAACGACATCGCGCGTCTCCTCGCCATTCTTCAGGCGACTGAGTCTACGGATCGGTCGTGGCGACGCAAGCTCAGGGCGCCGTGGCCTGGGCGGCAATGGCGGCGAAGATGGCGTCCAGTTCCTTCGCCATCGCGTCGAGGTCGGCGCTGCCGTAGGGCTTGAACACGGCCGAGGGCGAGCGGTAGGTGAGCGTCGCCGTGCCGTCCGCATTCTCCGTCAGATAGAAGCGCAGTGGCGCCTCGATCCCGGCCGGCACGCTCGCCTTCAACATGCGCACGGCGAAGTCGTTGCGGTAGACCCCGAAGACCGCGTTGCCGGCGATCGTTACCTTGCGCCGCGAGGCACCGAAGGAGGCGCTGGCCCGTGAGACCAGGCCCATCTTGTTGTCGCCGATGGCCTTCTCCAGCTTGTCCCACAGGGCTTTGAAGGAATGGCCGGTGGCCATCACGTTGGTGCCGGCATGTGGATAGCCGTTGTCGGCTTGCACCGGCAGGGTGAAGAGCACGAACGCGGCGGCGAGTAGAAGTCGAGACATGGGGCCCCCTTGGAAAGTAGAATTCCGTGCCATTGTGACAGAACGGCGGCTGCCGCACGTCACCCCTCACCGAGAATTGACCCGAGCGTCGAGCGAGGCCGCCATGCACCCCACCATCCGATCCGCCGCCGACTACCGTGCGCTCGAGGACGTGCCGATCGCCGCGCGTCTGGATGCGCCGCATCCCCTGGGCGTCATCGCCGCGAGGGCCGAGCGGCACGGCGAGCGGGCAGCCTTCGTGTTTGCGACGCCCGGCGATGTGGCGGGGCCCTGCGGGGTGGTGAGCTTCGCGGACTATGTCGCGGGCGCCCGTCGGGCCGCGAACCTGTTTCACGAACTGGGGCTCGGGCCGGACGAGGTCGTGTCGTTTCTGCTGCCGTTGCGGGCCGAGGCCTATTTCACCTTGCTCGGCGGCGGGGCGGCGGGGATCGTCAATCCGGTCAATCCGTTTCTGGAGGACTGGCAGATCGCGGAAATCCTGGCGACGGCCGGGACGCGGATCCTGGTGGTGCCGGCGCCGGCGCTGGACGAGGCGCTGTGGGCCAAGATCGAAGCGGTCCGGGCCAGGCTTCCGCAGTTGAAGGCCGTCGTCACCGTCGGCGGTGAGGGTGGCACCGGGACGCATCCTTTCGCCGAGGCCGACGGGCTGCCCGGCGACCGGCTGCTGAGCGGGCGGGAGATCCGCGGCGAGGATACCGTCGCCTATTTCCATACCGGCGGCACCACGGGCACGCCCAAACTCGCCCGCCACACGAATTTCATGCACGCGGCGCAGTGCTGGATCACTGGCCTCGCCATGGGCTACGGCGCCGATGACGTGTTGCTGACGGGGCTGCCGCTCTTCCATGTGGGCGGTGCCATGGTCATGGGTCTCGCCGCATCGGCGCAGGGGACGACCGTGCTGCAGCCCTCGCCCGCCGGTTTCCGCGATCCCAAAGTGCTGGGGACGCTCTGGCGCCTGGTCGAGCGGCACCGGGCGACCGCCATTGCCGGCGTGCCGACGGTTCTCGGCGCCGGCCTGGGCGTCCCCGTCGAGGGTGCCGATATCTCCTCGCTGCGCTGGGCCGCGGCCAGCGGGGCGCCGCTGCCGCTCGAAGTACAGCGCGGGTTTTCAGAGCTGATCGGCCGCCCGGTGTTCGAGGCTTTCGGCATGACCGAGACGACCTCCTTCGTCACCTATCCGGCCCGCTCGACCGCGCCCGTGGAGGGGGGCGTCGGTTTCGCCATGCCTTATTGCGAGGTGCGGACGGCCAGGGTGGACGATGAGCGGATCGAACGGTTTTGCGCCGCGGACGAGATCGGCAACGTGGTAATCCGGGGCCCGTCTGTGATCCAAGGCTATCTCGATCCGGACCATGACGACGGCGTCGTTCTGGCCGACGGCTGGTTGAACTCGGGCGACCTCGGGCGCTTGGACGCGGCGGGCCAGCTGTTCCTGACCGGGCGGGCCAAGGATATGATCATCCGGGGCGGTCACAACATCGACCCCGGCATCATCGACGACGTACTGCACGCCCACCCGGCGGTCGAGGCGGCGGCGGCCGTGGGCAAGCCCGACGCCCATTCGGGCGAGCTGCCCGTCGCCTACGTGCAGTTGGCCCCCGGCGCCAGCGCTGGTGCGGAGGAAATTCAGGCCTTCGTTCGCGCCCGTATCGGCGAGCGGGCGGCCAATCCAGTGAACATCTTCATCATCGATGCGCTGCCGCTCACCGGCGTCGGCAAGATCTTCAAGCCGGCACTGCGCCAGGACGCGATCCGCCGGGTCTACGAGGAGATCACGGCACCACTCGCCGCCGCGGCCGGCCGGGGCGTCACGGTCACGGTCGCGGCCGATCCCGTGCACGGTACCCTGGCGACGATCGGCCTCGCCGGATCGGAAGACGCCGATTTGTCGCAGGCGATCACCGCCGCGCTGGCGCCGTTCATCGTGCGGCATGCCGTGGTTTGGGATTAGAGCGCGATTTCGGCCGCGTCGACGCCGACCGCGTCGGCCACGGATGCGAAGCCGTCGAGCTTCAGGCGGTGGGCGAGGCCGGTGTTCAGGCGGGTGACGAGGCCCGGGCCCTGGAAGGCGAGGGCGGTGTAAAGCTGAACCAGCGTCGCACCGGCGCGGATCTTGGCATATGCGGTTTCCGGCGAATCGATGCCGCCGACGCCGACCAGGGGCACACGGCCTTCCGTCAGGCGATAGAGACGCGCCAGCCGTTCCGTCGCCAGGCCGAACAGGGGACGGCCGCTCAGGCCGCCGGCCTCGTGGGCGAGCGGGCTCCACAGGCCTTCGCGCTGCCCAATCGTCGTGTTGCCCATGATGATGCCGTCGACGCCCTTGTCGACCAGGACGTCCGCCGCCTCGGCGAGGGCGACATCGTCGAGGTCGGGCGCGAGCTTGACCAGCAGCGGCGGCTGCCGGGCGGCCCCGGCCCGGGCGGCGAGCACGCGGTCCACCAGTTCTTCCAGCCGGGCGCGGGCCTGCAGGTCGCGCAGGCCGGGCGTGTTCGGGCTGGAGACGTTGATCGTGAGATAGTCGGCGAGCGGCGCCATCCGTTCGACACCGGTGACATAGTCGGCGATCGGGTCCGCGGCATCCTTGTTGGCGCCGACGTTGATGCCGATCGGGCCCGCGCGTGCGCCCAACGGCTCCAGGCGCGTGGCGCCCGCTTCCAACCCCTCGTTGTTGAAGCCGAGGCGGTTGATCACCGCGCGGTCGGGGCCGAGGCGAAACATTCGCGGCTTCGGATTGCCCGGTTGGGGCCGCGGCGTGAGGGTGCCGACCTCGACCAGGCCGAAACCGAGCGCGAGCATCCGGTCCGGCACCTCCCCATTCTTGTCCGCCCCCGCCGCGAGGCCGAGGGGCGAGGCGACATCGAGACCCCAGACCGTCTGGCGGAGGATCGCCGGCGGCGGTGGCGCGGCGGCGCCTGCGAGACCCCAGCGAAGCGCGCGCAAGCTCAGCCCATGCGCCCGCTCCGCGTCCAGGCGATGCAGGAAGGGGCGGGCGAGCGGGAAGAGGTCGAGCATGGACGTCCCTCTAGCGGTAAATTGTCACGGAAACAATCCGATCCTGGCATCGCCCGGCAGGCAGCGCTATGGTCCCCGCCCCAATGACGGGAACGCGAGGGAGAGGGCGAATGGCGGGTGTCTTCTATCACGACGGTGTGTGGCACGACGAAGCGCCCAAGATCCTCAGTCCGATGGACCAGGCGGCCTGGCTGTCGTCCATCGTCTTCGACGGCGCGCGGGCCTTCGGTGGCCTCGCCCCCGACCTGGACCTGCATTGCGAGCGGCTGCTGCGCTCCGCCCGCGCAATGCTGCTGGAGCCGAAGATTTCCGCCGAGGAGATCATCCGGCTCTGCCTCGAGGGCATCCGGCGGATGCCGCGCGAGAGCGAACTTTACGTCCGGCCGATGATGTATGCGACGGATGGGTTCCTAGTGCCGGACGCCGACAGCACGACCTTCACGCTGGCAGTTTACGATTCGCCCCTGCCCGACTTCAACGGCATCTCCGTCTGTCTGTCGAGCCTGCGCCGGCCGGCCCGCGACCAGGCGCCGACGGACGCCAAGGCCTCCTGCCTCTATCCCAATTCCTCCCGTGCGCTGCGCGAGGCGGAACTGCGCGGCTTCGACAATTGCATCATGCTGGACCCGAACGGCAACGTGGCGGAGCTGGCCAGCGCCAACGTCTGGATCGTCAAGGACGAGGTGGCCGCGACCCCCTATCCGAATGGCACCTTCCTCGACGGCATCACCCGCCAGCGCGTCGCCCAACTGCTGAGCGAGGATGGTATCGAGGTGCGCGAGGAGACCCTGAAGTTCGACGATGTCCTGAAGGCCGACGAGGTCTTCCTCACCGGCAACTACGGCAAGGTCATGCCGATCACCAAGGTGGAAGACCGCGACCTCCAACGCGGCCCGATAACTCAGCGCGCCCGCGACCTCTACTGGGACTACGCAAAGACCGCCTCGGTTTTCTAACCCTCCCCGACCGCCCCGCGACAACCGACCCAAGCCTCATGTGCCCGTATAGGGGTCAGGTCTTGTTTCGTGAACTAGGACAGAGATCTTGACTGAATTCACTAAACAAGACCTGACCCCTATACGGACGCAGACGCCGGGCGAATGGAGGGATGTGAAGGTCGCCTAGGTGCCGGTTTCGAGCAGGCCGACGACGGCGCCGGTGGAGCAGGTCGCGAGCACGCCGGCGAGGATGCTTTTCAGGCCGAGGCCGGCGATCTCGGCGCGGCGCTCGGGCACCATGGTGGCGAGGCCGGCGATCATGATGCCGAGGCTGCCGAAATTCGCGAAGCCGCAAAGCGCGTAGGTCACGATCAGCCGGCTGCGAGGGCCGAGCGTGTCGGCCGGAACGGCGGCCAGCTGCAGGTAGGCGATGAACTCGTTCAGCACGACCTTGACGCCCAGCAGGGCGCCGGCGGCGGCCGCCTCGGCCCAGGGTATGCCCATCAGCCAGGCCACCGGCGCCATGATCCAGCCGAGCATCCGTTCCAGGCGAAGCGCCTCGCCGGCGACGTCGGGCCCGAGTGCCAGGACCGCGTTGACCAGGTGTACGAGCGCGACCATGACCACCAGCATGGCGACGACGTTGGCCAGCAGCTTCAGCCCGTCGGCCGTGCCCTTGGTGACCGCGTCCATCGCGCCGCCGATGCCGGGATCGGGCGCGATATCGCCCGCCGTGGCGGCCGCGTCCACTACGCCCGGGACCATCAACCGGGCGATGGCGATCGCCGCCGGCGCGCTGATCACCGAGGCGACCAGCAGGTGCCCGGCGATGCCCGGCACGCTGGCGGAGAGGATCGTTGCATAGAGCACCAGCACCGTGCCGGCGATGGTCGCCATGCCGCAGGTCATGACGACGAAGAGTTCGCTGCGCGACAGCCGGGCGAGATAGGGCCGGACGACGAGGGGCGCCTCGACCATGCCCACGAAGACGTTGGCCGCGGCCGAAAGGCCGACCGCACCGCCGACGCCGAGCGTGCGTTCCAGCACCGCCGCGAAGCCACGCACCACCAGGGGCAGAATACGCCAGTGGGTCAACAGGGCGCTGAGCGCGCTCACCACCAAAATCAGCGGCAGGGCGCGAAAGGCGAGGATGAAGGCAGCACCGGGCGCGCTCTCCTCGAAGGGCAGGGGGCCGCCGCCGAGATAGCCGAAGACCAGGGTGCTGCCGGCCTCGCTCGCCGCCTGCAGCGCGCCGACCACGCCGTTCACCAGGCTGAGCGCCTCGGTCAGCAGCGGCAGTTTCAGCAGCACGACGGCGAGTGCCAGTTGCAAGCCCAGTCCGGCCGCGGCCACTTTCCACAGGCCCGGATGGCGACGGTTCTCGCTCACGCCCCAGGCGAGGGCGAGGAAGGCGAACAGGCCGAAGACGCTTTGCAGATGCTCCATGGCCGCACCGTCCCATCGACGCCGCCGCCTGGCAAGCCGGTCACTCGGCGCCGAGCAGATGGTGGAGTGACTTCTTCAGCGTCGGATGGCGGAAGGTAAAGCCGGTCGCATGCGCGTTGAGGGGGGCGACATACTGCCCGCCGAGGAACAGCTCTTCCGCCAGCTCGCCGCCGAGGCGACGCAGCAACGGCGCGGGCAACGCGAACCAGGCCGGCCGGTGCAACTGGCGGGCCAGCGTCCGGGTGAATTCGGCGTTGGTGACCGGTTCCGGCGCGGTGGCGTTCAGGCGGCCCTGGACACAGGGCCGGGCCAGCGCATGGCCGATCAGGCGGACCAGGTCGTCGGCGTCGATCCAGCTCATCCATTGGGCGCCAGAGCCGAAGCGGCCGCCGAGGCCGAATTCGAAGGGCGTCAGCAGGCGGTTGAGAATGCCGCCTTCCAGCCCCAGCACCAGGCCGATGCGCAGCAGCACGACGCGCACGCCGAGCGGCTTCGCGGCCAGTGCCGCCTGTTCCCAGGCCTTGCAGATTTCGTGAGTGAACGACGGCTTGGCGCCCGAGGTCTCGTCCAGGCGGCGGGTCCGGCGCAGGCCGTACCAGCCGACGGCCGAACCGCTGACGAGCACGGCGGGCGGCGTCGCCAGGCGCCGGGCCAGCGCCACAACCGCCCGCGTCGTCTCGACCCGGCTTTCCCGGATGCGTCGGCGTTTGGCCGGTGTCCACCAGAAATCGCCGATCGGCTCACCGGCCAGGTTGACGATGGCGTCGATCCCGCGCGCGGCGTCGATCTGCTCGAGGTCGGTCACGATCTCGATCGGGGCGGGCAGCGGCGTGCCCCCCGCCGGATCGCGCACCAGGGCGACGACGCGGTGACCGCTCGCCTGCAGGGCTGCGACCAGGCGCCGGCCGATGAAGCCGGTCGCACCGGTGATGAGGACCGTCCACGGCGTCTCGGCCTCGGGTATCAGGCCGGCGGCACCCGCCGGCGGCAGGCGATGGAGCCGCCTGGCCGCGGTGCAATCGCGCAGGCATGAAAGCGCGGTGCCGAGGGCGGCGAGGCACAGCAGGACACTCCAGGCCCCGTGGTTCGCCGCGAGGAGCATGCTCGGCCGCGCCGCCCAGTGCCAAAGCAGCGGCAGCAGCAGGACCAGAATGGCGCCGTAGTTGACGGCGAGCAGGGTGTGGGCGATCCGCTCGCTCGCCGGCAGCTTGCGGCTGCGATCCTCCTCCACGAAGTCGGCGAGCGTGACCAGGACCTCGACCACCAGCAGGGCGATCATGGCCAGCGCGAAGCCGCCCTGCGGCGTCGACCAGGCCAGCGTCGCGAACAGCACCGCGTAGAGGCCGTTGCGCGCGCCGTGCAGCCACAGCTCACCGCGCTGGCGTGGGCGCCAGGCGATCCGCTCGGTCAGTTCATGGTGATAGACGGTGTCGAACAGGCCCATGACCAGCTGGGCCAGGATCAGATACCAGAGCATGTCGGGAATCATCGAACGACCTCCTCGAAGGCGATGACCTGCTCGACCAGGCGGCCGAGGCGCGCATTGTCGAGGGTCAATGTGAAGATGAAGCGGCGAAAATCGACCGAAACATGGCGCACCGTCAGCCGGCCGGGCGACAGCCAGCGGGGCAGCCAGAGCCGGCGACCGGCAAGGGCGAGGAAGTAGCGCTCCGCGTGAAAGGTCAGGCCGTCGGGCGCCGCCGTGAGGCGCAGGCTGAAGCCGAGGCCGCGACCGACATGCTCCTCGAGGCCGCTCGGCCCGGCGAAGTGCTTTGCCGAATGGATGACCTGGGGAAAGCCGCGCCGGCGTGCATGCAGCAGGGTCCAGGCCTGGTGGCCGTCGTCGGCGTCTTCACCGACCGTGACGAGGCAGGGGAGGTCCCCCTCCCGGTCGAGGCGGAGCGGGCCGCCGAGCAGGCGCCCGAACTGGGCCAGCCACCAGCCCCAACGGCTGAGCCGGGCACACAGGACGCGGCCGGCATAGACGAAGGCCTCGCCCTCGCGCGGGCGGCGCGCGAAGCGGGCGCGCACGTCCGCCGGCAGTTCGGCCCAGGCGGCGGGGCCGAGCAATCGGCGATAGCGCTCGTCCGGGCGTGCGGCGGGCGCGTCGGGCAGCGCCTCGCGGCTGGCGGGGAGGGTTGGGATCGGCGCCGTTCGCATCGATCCCGCCTCCGCCTACTTCGCCTTGCCGAGGGGCAGCAGGTCGACGATGCGGGCGCCGAGGCGGAGGATCGCCGCCAGTTTCGTCGGCGGCACGGCGTGCATCTGTTCGTACCAGCGATCGAGCCGGGTGGTGAAGTCGAGCATGGCCTCGAGCCGCGCGCGCGCGGTCGGGCCGACGTCGTCGTCCTCCCGCGCCTCCGCCACGCAGCGTCGAAGCGCGGCGACGGCGGGGTCGAGTTCGCGCTCCTTGCGCCCGGCGATGATCCGCCGGACCAGCTCCCAGACGTCGGCCACGGCCTCGAAATGGTCGCGCCGATCGCCCTTCATCGGGACCCGGTGGATCAGGTCCCAGGCCAGCAGTTCCTTCAACGAGGTCGAGACGTTCGAACGCGCCAGCCGCAGCGTGGCCGCGATGTCCTCCGCCGTCAGCGGGCGCTCCGACACATAGAGCAGGGCATGGATCTGACTGACCGACCGGCTGATTCCCCACACACTCCCCATGTCGCCCCAATAGAGCACGAAGCGATCCAGCGGCGGGGGGAGATCATTATTGTTCGTAATTTCTATCATAACAGAAATATCGGAAGTTCATGACCGGATGTCAAGTTGCTTTTCGGATCAAATCGATTGGCGTTCGCCCGCATTCCGGCGGGTCGGCATGCCGTCTTCACCCGCCATCAAATTGCCTTGATCCGGCCCTTTCGCGGTCGCAAGGCGGGACCACATAGGGGTCAGAGAGGCTTTTCTCTCCGGCCGTCGCCGCGCTCGCCCCTCCCCCCGTCGACGCGGCGGCGGTCCTCTCCCTCCTCGTGTCCCGAGGGGCGTCGCCTGCGGGCGGCGCCCCTCAGCCCTTGCGGTTCCGGCCGCCATCGGGTCCGATTGTACGGGGAGACCACGATCATGACCGACGAGAGCCCGACCAGCGACGTCGCCTTCAGCCCGGCGGTGAAGGCGCTGCAGAGCCGCATGGGCTCACGCCCGGCCTTCGCGACGCTGGAGGCCGAGGGCGGCTTTCGCCGAGACATCGACGATGGCCTGGCGGCGTTCCTGGCGCTGCGCGATTCCTTCTATTTTGCGACCGCCAGCGCGGCCGGCCAGCCCTATGTCCAGCATCGCGGCGGGCCGGCGGGGTTTCTCAAGGTCGTCGATTCGCAAACCCTCGCCTTCGCCGACTTCGCCGGCAACCGGCAGTACATTTCCGCCGGCAATCTCGATGAGAATGACCGGGTGATGCTGTTCCTGATCGACTATCCGCGCCGCCAGCGGATCAAGATCTGGGGCCGGGCGGAGGTGGTGGAGGACGACGCCGGCCTCCTCGACACCCTCGCCGACGCGGCCTACAAGGGCCGGCCGGAACGAGCCATCCGCATCCAGGTCACCGCCTGGGACGTCAACTGCCCGCGCCACATCACCCGCCGGGTAAGCGAGAGCGAGCTCGGCCCCGTCGTCCAACCCCTCCTCGACAAGATCGCCGGCCTCGAAGCCGAACTCGCCAAGCTCCGCCGCCGCCTCGCAGAGGTCTCCTGACCGCGCTGACGTCGCCTCCGGACCCGAGTCACTTACGAGCCCGGCTTGGAAAAGGGGTCAGGTCTTGTTTGTTGCATATATCAGTATTGTCTAGGCAAAAAACAAGACCTGACCCCTTTTCCGGTGTTCGATCTGGGTGGCGATCGGCGGATGGGGATGCGCTGGCGGGGGGAGGGGTGGGGTTAGACGAGGGGTTTCAGGGCGGCTTCGATTTTGCGGCATTGGCGGGGCGAGGCGGGGGGCATCGGGGCGCGGGGCAGGCCGCCTTTCAGGCCTTGCAGCGTGAGCGCGTGCTTGGTCGCGGCCGGCAGGTTGTTGGAGCCGGGCTCCATGTCCGCGTGCATGGCGTTCCACAGCTTCAGCAGGCGGCCGTGCAGGGCCAGCGCCGTCTTGTGGTCGCCCGCCTTCACCGCGTCCCACAGCGCGACGGAGGCGTGCGGGGCCGCCGTCAGGATCGCCGCGATGGCACCGTGCGCGCCGAGCTGGAAGGACGAATACATCAAGGCGTCGACGGCGCTGAAGATGCGGCTGCCGCGCGGTGCGGCCTGCATCAGGTCGGCGAACAGCTTGAGGTCGCCGGCGCTCTGCTTGACGCCGACGACGCCCGGCACGCGGCGCATGATGCGGATCAGCAGCTCGGGCGAAAGATAGCTCCAGGGCACTACGTTGTAGATGACGATGGGCGCCTTGCAGGCCTCGGCGACGGTCTGGAAATGCGCCTCCATGTGCGCGTCGTCGGGCCGGAAGACATAGTGCACCGGCGTGATCTGCAACGCCGCCGCGCCGGCTTTCTCCGCCGCCTGGCCGCGCAGGATCGCCTCCCGCGTCGAATTGACGATGATGCCGGCGACGACGGGAATGCGCCCGTCCACCGTCTCGACGGCGATTTTCACCAGTCGGGTCGCTTCATCGCCGTCCAGGGCATGGCCCTCGCCCGTGCTGCCGCCGACGGCGACGCCGTGCACGCCGGCATCGAGCATGAATTTCACCTGTGCGCGGAAGGCCCGCTCGTCGATGGTGCCCTTGGCATTAAAGGGCGTGGCGATCGGCGGAATGATGCCGGCGAGGTCGGCGGCGGCGAATGCGGGCGTGCTGGCCATGGTGCGGGATCCTTCATGCTGCGGTCTCGCGGAATGTTCTAGCCGCTGTCGCCCGCTGCCGCTACCCTCGCGCCTGGAAACGGGGAGGAGAGTGCGATGGGTGGCGGCCCGGTGAAGTTCGAAGTGATGGGCGCGGTCTGGCCGGCGGCGGAGCCGGCGGACGCGGCGATGCTCTACGGCCATGCCGAGATGACACCGACGGGCGCCTTCGAGGCGCGCAGCCTGCAGACCTTCCGCCTGACCTATACGGCCGGGCGCTACGGCCTCGACGACACCGGCGCGATCCGTGTCGTCTTCCGCTATTTCGGCGACTGGGGCGCCTTCCAGACGCACGACCCGACGGCGGCGAACTATGTCACCGTCTCCGCCTCCAACGGCAATCCGCTGCGCCTCGAGTATCGCGACCGGGGCGGCCAGCGTCCCTTCCTGAAGAGTATCGACGTCGCCGTGCGCGGTGGCTTCATCCGCGAGGGCGACCGCATCACCATCGTTTTCGGCGATACCTCGGGCGGCGGGCCCGGCATGCAGCTGCAGACCTTCGTCGAGAGCGGTTTCGAATTCAAGGTGCTGGCCGATGTCTGTGCTACCGGCCATTTCGTGCCGATCCCGGACACGCCGCACATCTCGATCGTGCCGGGGCCGCCGCACCTCTGGCGGGCCGTGTTGCCGACGCTGCGCCGCCCGGGCGAGCGCTTCCATCTCGGCATCAAGGCTGAGGACCTGTGGGGCAACCCGACGCCGCAGGCCGCCCGGCGCCTTCGCCTGGAGGCTGATCAGCCGGTCGAGGGCCTGCCTGAGGTGATCGAGCACGGGCCGGGACAACGGGCGACCACGATCGAGCCATTGAGCTTCACCACGCCGGGGCGCCTGGTGGTCCGCGTGTTCGACGACGAGAGTGGGGAGCTGGTGGCGGTGACCAATCCGCTGCGCATCGTCGAGGGGCCGATCAGCGGCTACTGGGCCGACCTGCATGGACAGAGCGGCGAATCCATCGGCATCAACACGGCCTGGGAGTATTACACCTTCGGGCGCGAATGCTCCTTCCTCGACGCCTGCAGCCACCAGGCCAACGACTTCCAGATCAACAAGGCGTTCTGGCGCCAGCTGAACGAGCTTTCGGCCGACTTCCACGAGGACGGGCGATTCATCACCTTTCCGGGCTTCGAGTGGTCCGGCAACACCGGCGTCGGCGGCGATCGCAACGTCTATTTCCGCACCGAGGGGCGGCAGATCCACCGTTCCTCCCATGCGCTGATCCCCGACCGCTCCGACCTCGACACCGACGCGCCGAACGCCGTGGCGCTGTTCGAGGCGCTCGACGGCGAGGATGCCGTGGTCTACGCCCATGTCGGTGGTCGCTATGCGGACATCTCCTACGCACACGACGGTCGCTTCGAGACGGCGATGGAAATCCATTCCGCCTGGGGCACCTTCGAATGGCTGATCGAGGATTGCTTCGATCTCGGCCACCGGGTCGGCGTCGTCTGCAATTCGGACGGCCACAAAGGACGCCCCGGCGCGAGCTATCCGGGCGCGGCCACCTTCGGGGCCTATGGCGGGTTGACCTGCTTTCTGACGGATCGTCTGGACCGCGACGCCATCTTCGAGGCGTTGCGCCGGCGCCATCACTACGGCACCACCGGCAACCGCCTGCACCTGGAGGTGAGCGCCGCTTTCCCCGAGGGCGGCACCCTCTTCGAGCGCGATCCAAAAGCGCACGGCACGATCGAGGGACGCCCCGTCGATGCCGCGATCATGGGCGACATCGTCCAGACCGGCGGCGCGGTCCGGCTCTCCGTCAAGGCCGAGGGCGGCGCGCCGATCGAGCGGATCGACGCGCTGAACGGACGCGAGTGCGTGGCGACGCTGCGCGGTCACGGCGCGGGTGATCTCGGCCAGCGCATCCGGGTGATCTGGAGCGGGGCGGAGTATCGCGGTCGCGGCCGGCAATCGACCTGGCGGGGCACCGCCCGCTTCCGGAATTGCCGCATTCGCCATATGGCGAAGATCAATGCCTGGAATCACGAGCGGCGGTTGGAGGTCTCGGGCCACGATTTGGTCCGCTTCGAGGCAATCACCACCGGCAACTTCGGCGGCTTCGACGTCTGGCTCGACGAGGGGGCCGAGGCCCGCCTCGAGCTCGCCGGCAATCACGTCGGCACCGAAGTGGCGCTGGCCGAGATCGGCCTCGAGGATCTGGTGCTGGACGCGGGCGGCCTCGCCCGGCGAATGCGGGTCTTCCGCCTGCCGGAGGAAATGGCCGGCGGCGAGCTGGCCGGCGAGGTCGAGGTGCCGCTCAGCGAGACGGGCGACAATCCGCTATGGGTCCGGGTGACCACGGAAGACGGCTTCCAGGCTTGGAGCAGCCCGATCTACGTCTTCCGTTGAGGTCGCCCCGTCACCGCGTCGCGGCCCTGGTCGCGGCGAGAAAGCGGGCGAAGCGGGCATCGTGGATCGCCTTTCGGATGGAATCGGGCTCGAACCTGTCCACGGCGTCGGGCGACGCGTCCGGCCAGCCCAACGCCGCGGCCGAAAGGCCGGCGACGCCCCGGCAGCCGGCGAGGTCCGGGTGCGCCGGCCGGGTGAGGGTGAGGCCGGTGACGTCGGCGGTGATCTGACACCAGAGGTCGCTTCCGGCGCCGCCGCCGACGATGCGGGCGGCGGCGGGCGGGGAAGCGAGGGACCTGGCCAGCGCGTCCAAGGCCCAACGGCTGTTGAGGGCGACCCCCTCCAGCACCGCACGGGCGAGCTGCGGCCGGCCGGCGTCCAGCGTTAGGCCATAAAAGCCCGCCGTCAGCCCGGCATCGTCGACCGGTACGCGCTCGCCCTGCAGCCAGGGCAGGAAGAGGGGGGATCCGGACGTCGTCTCGACACCGCCCGCGGCATCGTCGAAGGCGGCGAGATCGTCGCCGAAGCCCAGGATCCCGGCCGCCCAGGCCGCCGCCGCGCCGGCGCTTTCCTGGGTTGCGACCAGCAGGTAGCGGTCCCGCGCCGCGCCGGCAAGCGTGCCGATGTTGCGCAGGACGTCCACCTTGGGCCGCGCGCGCGGCGCCCCCCACCAGGACGAGGTGCCGTAATAGAGGAAGAGTGCACCATCCGTCGTGGCGCCCGCGCCGAGGGCCGAGGCCAGCACGTCGCCCGCCCCGCCGACGACGGCGGTCCCCGGGGCAAGGCCCAGTTCCGCGGCCGCCTCGGCACGCAGCGTGCCGACGATGTCGCCGCCGAGGCGGATTTCACCCAGCATGTCGTCGTCGATGCCGGCGCGACGCAGCAACGCGGGCGACCAGTTCCAGCGGCCGAGCCGGGCGTCCATCAGCCAGGTGAGATGCGCGCCGTCGGCTGTCGTCGTCGCTTCGCCCGTCGCCCGGCGGACGAGGTAGTCCTTGACGTCGGCGAGCTGGCGGGTGCGGGCCCAGATCTCCGGCCGTTCCTCGCGCAGCCACAGCATCTTCGACAGCGGATCCTTGCCCGAAAGGTTCGGCGCGCCGTTCGTCAGGCGCAGCCAGGGCAGCAACCGGGCCAGGCCATAGCCCTGGATGCGGGGCCAGCCGGCGACCAGACGCCGGGCCTGGGGCGCGCTTCGGGTGTCGAGCCAGATCAACGCCGGATGCAAGGGCGCGCCCGCCGCGTCGAGGGGGACCATGCCGCCCATCTGCGCGGCGATACCTAGTGCCGCGACCCGTTCCGGCGGAATTGCCGCGTCATCCAGCATTCTTCGGGTGGCCCGGGCCATCGCCCGCCACCAGTCCTCGGGATCCTGCTCGGCCCAGCCCGGTGCGGGATGCGCCAGCGGATAGGCCTCCCGCGCGCGGGCGACCACGCGGCCCTCGGCGTCGAACAGCGCCGACTTGACGGACGAGGTGCCGAAGTCGTACCCGAGGACGAGATCGCCGAGGGATTTCATGGCGGCGCGGGGCGCCGCTGGAAGGCCGGGGCGAGGCCGGGAGAAGTTAGCGCCATGATCTCGATCGTCGCCGCCCTGCTGGTGGCCGGACTCGTGCTGGCAGGCCTGATCTTCTTCTTCAACTACTGGCCGCTTCGCAAGTGGTTCTATATCAAGACCAGCCCGTCATGGAAACGACGCGCGCGGCTCTATGCGTTTGCGGAGGCGGACGAGGTGGGCGAGGAAGACAACCTCTTCGTCTCCTCCACCGTCATGCGCGAGGCTTGCGACATCGTCTGGCATGAAGGCACGGCGACGCCGCCGGCCGAATTGTTCCGCCCGCTGCCCCGCGGCACCACCGTTCACGTCAACGCCAAGCACGTCGGCGCTTTCGCCCGCGACGTGCTGCCGGATCTCGCGGGCGGCATCGTCCTGGTCGTGGGCTGCGATACGGTCACGCCGCGGGTGCCGGGGCATGAGGCGATTCTTGCCAGCGACAAGATCCTGCACTGGTTCCTGCAGAACGACGACCTCGGCGCCCAACACCGCGACCGGATCACCCAGCTGCCCCTCGGCCTCAACTATCACAAGCTGGAGCCGCGCGGCGACAACACCTCGAGCGACATGGGCCTGCCGAGCCGGGCCGGCAACCAACAGCTCACCATGCGGGCGATCCGCGATACGATCCCGCCGCTGGCCGAACGACCGGCCCGCGTGTATGCCAATTTCCATCTCAACATGGATACCTTCCTGCGCTCGGACGAGGCGCGGAAACGCCAGCTCGCCCGCCAGGAAGCGCTCGACGCGCTGCGCGGCAAGCCCTTCATGTGGTTCGAGGCCAACCAGGCGCCGCGCAACGAGGTCTGGCGCCGGCACGAGGCGGCGGCCTTCGAGGCTTCGCCCCACGGCAACGGCCTCGACTGCCACCGCACCTGGGAAGCGCTGCTGCTGAAGAGCGTGCCCATCGTCAAGACCAGCGTGCTGGACCCGATATACGACGGCCTGCCCGTGGTCATCGTCGAGGACTGGGCGGAAATCACCCAGGCGCGCCTCGAGGCCTGGCGCGACGCCTTCGCCGGCGCCTTCGACGAGCCGATCCCGGACGTGCTTTATTCCCATCACTGGATCGGGCGTTTCAACGCCTGGAAGGAGGACTGATGGCCTGGGTCATCGGTGTCGACGTCGGCGGCACCTTCACGGACTTTCACGCCTATGACGACGCGAGCGGGCGCACCCACGTGCACAAGACGCCGTCGACGCCCGACGATCCCGCCCGCGCGGTCCTCGCCGGGCTGGAGACGTTGGCGGCGGCCGAGGACATCGATCTGGCCGACGTCGCCCGTCTCAGCCACGGCACGACGGTCGCGACCAACGCCCTGATCCAGGGCCGCGGGAAACGGGTCGCGCTGGTGACCACCCAGGGCTTTCGCGACCTGCTGGAGATCGGCCGGCAGATCCGCCCGCACATGTTCGACTTCCAAAAGGACTATCCCCCGCCGCTGGTCCCGCGCGAGTTCCGCCTGGAAGCGGCGGAGCGCGTGCTGGCCGACGGCAGCGTGTACCGCGCGTTGGAGGAGGGCGAAATCACCCGGGTGGTCGAGGCGGTGCGCGAGAGCGGCGCCGCCTCGGTGGCGATCTGTTTCCTCTTCGCCTTCGTCAATCCGGCGCATGAACGGATGCTGCGGGACGCGCTGCAGGCGGCCTTGCCGGCGCTGGAAATCTCCATCTCCTCCGACGTGCAGCCGGAGTTTCGCGAATACGAGCGGCTGTCGACCACGGTGTTGAACGCCTATTTGCAACCGGTGATGACCGGTTACGTGAGCGCGTTCGAATCCGGGCTTGCCCGACGCGCGCCGTCCGCCAGCCTCGGCATCAACCAGTCGGCGGGCGGCCTGATGTCGCCGGCCCGGGCGCGCGAGCTGCCGATCCGCACCGCGCTCTCCGGCCCGGCGGCGGGTGCCGTCGGCGCCATTCACGCCGCCGGCCTGGCGGGCGAGGCCAATGTCGTCACTCTCGACATGGGTGGGACAAGCGCCGACGTCTGCATGATCCGCCAGGGCAGGGCCGAGATGACCTTCGAGCGCTGGATCGAGGGCTATCCGGCGCGCGTCGCCAGCGTCGACATCAACGCGGTCGGGGCCGGTGGCGGCTCCATCGCCTGGTTCGCTCGCGACGGCCTGATGAAGGTCGGACCGCGCAGCGCGGGCGCCGCGCCGGGCCCGGCCTGCTACGGCCAGGGCGGGACCGAGCCGACGGTGACCGACGCCAACCTGGCGTTGGGGCGCCTCTCGCCCGCCGGATTGCTGGGCGGCGGCATGGCGATGGATATCGCGGCCGCGCGGGCCTCGCTGGCGCCCGCGGCCGAACGGCTCGGCCTTTCGGTCGAGCGGACGGCGGAAGGCGTCATCGGCATCGTCGTCGCCAACATGGTCCGCGCGCTTCGGGCGATTTCGGTCGAGCGCGGGCACGACCCGCGCGACTTCGTCCTGCTGCCCTTTGGCGGTGCGGGCGCCCTGCACGCGAGCGACGTGGCCCGGGCGCTCGGCGTCGGCCGCTTCGTCGTGCCGCCGGCCCCGGGCATTCTCTGCGCCAAGGGCCTCGTCGTTTCGGACCTGAGCGAGAGTTTCGTCGCTAGCAGCCTGACCGCGCTTAAGCCTGAGAACGAGGGCGAGATCGCCGTCGTTCTCGCCGACCTCGCCGCCCGGGCCGAGGCCTGGTTCGCCGCGGAGGCGGTACCGGCCGCCGCGCGGGAGCTTCGGGTCACCCTGGACATGCGCTATATCGGCCAGAACTACGAGCTGGGGGTGGAGATCGGCGCGGCGGACGCGGCGGCACCGGGTGTGGCGGCGCTTTCCGCCCATTTCTTCGCCGCGCACGAGTTGAGCTACGGCTATCACAATCCCGAAGATCCGATCGAAATCGTCAACTTCCGCGCCCGCGCCGTCGGCCGGCTGGAGCGGCCGCCGGAGCCGGAGATCGCGCCGGCCGCGGACCCGGCGGCACCGGTCGCGTCCCATCGCCCGGTGATCTTTGCCGACGGCGTGGCCCACGAGGCCGAGGTGATCGAACGGACGGCGCTCCGCCCCGGCCATGAGGTGGCCGGACCGGCGGTGATCGAACAGCTCGACGCCACCACCCTGTTGCACCCGGGCGACCGGTTGCGCGTCGACGAGGCCCTGAACCTGATCGTGGAGGTCGGCACATGAGCGATACCGATACCGATATCGATCCCATCACCCTGGAGATCCTGCACAACGGCCTGCGCTCCGTCACCGACGAGAGCTATATCGCCATCACCAAGGCGGCCTACTCGACCAATATCAAGGAGCGGCGCGATCATTCCACGGCGATCATGGATCGCACCGGCCGATTGATCGTGCAGGCGGAGAATTCCCTGCCGATCCATCTCGCCTCCATGCTGGGGCTGATGGAATGCCTGCTCGCCAAGTTTCCGTTGGCGGAGGTGGAGGAGGGCGACATCTTCGTCGCCAACGATCCCTATCAGGCGGGCGGTACCCATCTGCCGGACGTCAACCTGGCGATGCCGATCTTTGCCGAGGGGCGTCTGTTGGGCTTCGTCTGCAACCTCGCCCACCATGCCGACATCGGTGGCATGGCGCCCGGATCCATGGCCGGCGGCATGTCGGAGATCTACCAGGAAGGCCTGCGCATCCCCGTGGTCAAGCTGTTCCGCCGGGGTGAGCTGGTGCAGGACATGCTCGATATCCTGCTGCTGAACGTCCGGGTGCCGGAGGAACGGCGCGGCGATTACTACGCGCAGATCGCCGCCTGCCGTCTCGGCGCCCGTCGGATGGCCGAGCTGGTCGAGCGCCACGGCCCCGACCGGCTGGAGGCCGCCTTCGAGATGATCCTGGAGCGCACGGAAGCGCGCCTGCGCAGCGCGATACTCGAGATTCCCGACGGCACCTACGCCTTCCAGGACGTGCTCGACAACGACGGCATGGGGACGAGCGATATTCCGATCGCGGTCACGGTGACGATCTCCGGCGACGATGCCCGCTTCGACTTCGCCGGCACCGGGCCGCAGGTCCGCGGCAACGTCAACGTCACCATGAACGCCACCCAGTCGGCGGTCTATTACACGCTGAAAGGCATGCTTGACCCGGACATTCCGAACAACCACGGCCTGATCCGTTCCGTCGAGATCACGGCGCCCGCCGGCACGATCGTCAACGCCAACTTCCCCTCGGCCGTGGCCGGGCGGGCGAATACCTCCCAGCGCATCATCGACGTGCTGATCGGCGCGCTCGCCCAGGCCCTGCCGGAGGCGGCGGTGGGGGCGGCGAACGGCGCCAACACCACGGCCGTGTTCTTCGGCGAGGATCCGCGGGGCGGCGGCAGCTACCTCTATCTCGAGACGCTCGGCGGCGGCTTCGGCGGACGGGCGACCAAGGACGGCAAGGACGGCGTCCAGGTCCACATCACCAACACCTCGAACCTGCCGGTCGAGGCGATCGAGATGGAATATCCGCTGATGGTCGAAAGCTACGGCCTGATCCCGGATTCGGGCGGTGCCGGCACGTACCGGGG
The DNA here is from genome assembly GCA_951812805.1 of uncultured Alphaproteobacteria bacterium. GTDB lineage: Bacteria > Pseudomonadota > Alphaproteobacteria > JASLMY01. The sequence continues at coordinate 38,969 of CATOSZ010000014.1, forward strand.
CGGCATGGGCCTGCGCCGGGTGATCCGACCGCTCGGCCACGAAACCGTATTTTCCGGTATGGGCGAACGCTTCCGCCATCACCCGTGGGGAATTTTCGGGGGCGAGGCCGGCGGGACCGGTCGCTTCGCCCTGCGCGGCGCCAATGGCGCCGAGGAAGCCCTGGACGACAAGCCCTCCGGCGTCCGCTTCGGGCCCGACCAGGCCGTGGTGGTGGAGACGCCCGGGGCCGGCGGCTACGGCCCGCCCGAGGCGCGCGATTCCACGGCGCTGGCGGCGGACCGGCGCGGCGGCAAGTTCACCGAGGACTACATGGCCCGGCACTATCCCGCGACCGGGGACGGGGAGTAGCCATAAGCATGGACAGAACCTATCCCGAGCGGCCCTGGATCGGCGTCGGCGTCGTCGTCTACAAGGCGGAACAGGTGCTGTTGATCCAGCGCGGCAAGCCGCCCCGGATCGGGCAATGGAGCCTGCCGGGCGGCGTCCAGGAAGTCGGCGAAACCGTGCGCGAGGCCGCGCATCGCGAGGTCATGGAAGAGACCGGGGTCGAGATCGAGCTGCTGGGCCTGGTCGACGTCGTCGATTCCATGCGGCACGACAAGGAGGGCCGCGTGCACTTCCATTACACGCTGGTCGACATGGCGGCGGAATGGCGCGCGGGCGCGCCGCGGCCCGGCGACGACGCCATGGGTGCCAAGTGGGTGCCGCTCGCCGATATCGAGCTGCATCTGGAATGGACGGAGACGATCCGGATCATTCGCGAGGGCATCGCGCTCCGGCGCGGTTGAAGTGGTCGGAGGACGAGGACGATGAACGACGAGTACCAGGACCTGCGCCGCGCCGATGTGGCGACGGTGCGCGGGGCAATCCGCCGGGGCGATTACGATGGGCACACGGCCGGGCTGGCGCCGGGGCGGCTGCAATGCAACCTGGTGATCCTGCCCGAACGCTACGCCATCGATTTCATGCGCTTCTGCCAGCGCAATCCGAAACCCTGTCCGCTGGTCGGCGTCTCCGAGACGGGCGATGCGATGATGCACACCCTCGGCGCCGACATCGATATCCGCACCGACGTGCCCGGCTACAACGTCTACCGCGACGGCGCGCTGGCCGAACAGCCCGCCGACATCGCCCGCCATTGGCGGGACGACCTCATCGCCTTCGCGCTCGGCTGCTCCTTCACCTTCGAGCGAGCCTTGCTGCAAGACGGCATCCCGCTGCGTCATATCGAGCGCAACCTGACCGTGCCGATGTATCGGACGAACCTCCCGGCCGCGCCGGCGGGTCCGTTCGGCGGCGGCCTCGTCGTCTCCATGCGGGCGATTGCCATGGACGAGGTGGCGAAAGCAGGAGAGATTTCGGCGCGCTATCCGCTGGCGCACGGCGCCCCGGTGCATGCCGGGCGGCCGGAGGCGATCGGCATCCAGGATATCGACCGGCCCGACTGGGGCGACGCCAGCGAGATCCTGGCCGGGGAAACGCCGGTGTTCTGGGCCTGTGGCGTGACGCCGCAGAACGCGGTGATCGCCGCCGGCCTGCCGTTTCGCATCACCCACACGCCCGGCAAGATGCTGATCACCGACGTCGACGAGTTCGCCGAGGTGCCGGTCATCCAGGCCGAGGCGTCCCGGCCGGCCGCCCTGGCGGTCCCGGCCTAAGGGCGGGGAACAGCGATCATGCCGCCAACGCCCAAGAGTCCCCGCGCGCTGATCGTCGTCGACATTCTGGCCGGGGCCTTTCGCGACGTCGCCGAGCGGTCGATCGACCACATGGCGGGTTAGCTCCTGGCCGCCGTCGCCGGTATCTGTATCGGCCTGGCGACGATCTGCCTTCAGATCGCCGCGCTGTCGACCTCGCTGCTCTTCCTCGGCCTGTTCTTCGTGCCGAGATAACCCCTCACGCGCCCGTCGCGCCGGCGCGGCGCAGCTCGTCCTCGAGGAAGCGCAGCACCCGGGGGATGGCCGCGGGGTCGCTCAGCACGTCGTGACGCGCGCCCTCGCGGATGACGATCGAGCGTGAGCGGGGCCGCTCCGCCCCGAAATAACGCCCGCAATCACCGGACAGGCGGCGCGAGCGGCCACGCACGTACCAGGGATCGTTGGCGTGCACCATGGCCAGCACCGGTTCGTCCGCAGGGGCCGCCAGGCCTCGCACCAGGGCCGAGCCATGGCAGGTCCACGCCGCGATGACCCGGGCGCGGAAGCTGGCGCCGCGGTGGTGCGCGGCGGCCAGACCGCCCTCGCTGGCGCCGACCAGGAACATCTTCTTGGCATCGATCCACGGCAAGGTCCGCATGCGGATGAGCGCATAGTTGATCTCCGCCTGGCGGAAGTCGAAGACATAGCGGCTGCGCCCGCCCCGGCGGTTCCGCGCGTCGCACTGCTTGGGCCGGAACCGCCGCGCAAAGCTGTCGGGTGCGATGACGGCAAATCCGCGCCGGGCCATGGCGCGGAGTGCTGGCAGGTTCTTCAGGCCGGTGCAGCCGTGCATGTACAGCACCGTCGGGTAGCGGCGCCCGCGTTCGCCGGACAGGTGGGATTGCAATGCGTCTGTGTTCATCTTCGCCACCCTCGACTGGCCACCGCCGCGTCCGGGCAGCACCACGATGGCCGAATCGAAGGTGCGGGCGATATCGCTCTCCGCCTCGGGAATGTGGCGCGCCAGTTTTGGCGGTGCGGGCGGCGGCGCGGGTCGGGCAACCGGCGCCTGCTTGGGGGCCGGCGGGGGCGGGGGCGGCTTGGAGGAGGCACAGGCGGCGACCAGACCGACCAGCAGCAGTGTCGAGGCTAAGCGAATCATCGAATCCTCCCGAACGCGGTATTATCCTCGTTCCCTGGTAGCCGATGCGACCACCGCGGTCCAGTCGGTCGAAAGTTTGCCGATAGACTAACCTTCCGCTAACCAATGTTGGGTCAGGATCGATGTTCCTGGACGTCTCAATCGATGGTGAGGAATGACCGAGACCGATCCCATACGAGCGGGCGGGCGACAGCCGACGCTCGCCGTGCTGATCGCCTTGATGGTCGTGACGGTTATGGCATTCGACTACCTCGCGCCGCTCGGCGTGGCGGGTGGTGTGCCCTATATCTTCGCCGTTCTGCTCGCCATTCGGACCGGTCGGCTGCGCTGGGTCGTTGCGACGGCCGTCGTTTGCAGCCTGCTGACATTGGTCGGCCTGCTCTATTCGCCGGACGCGGGGGGAACGTCGTGGTGGAAAGTGCTGGTCAATCGCGGCCTTGCCATTCTGGCGATCTGGGCTGTGGTCGGCTTCACTGTCGAGCGCCTCGGCGATGAAGAGGATCGGCGCCAGCTGCCGACGGCGCTCGCCGCCTCGGTCGGCTTCATCGGCACGTTGCTGATCATCGTGACGACCTGGCTGCTGCTGGCCGAGATCGAGAAGCTGAACGCCATTACCGCCGCGCAGCGCGATTTGTTCGAGGCACGCCCGCGGATCGCCAGCCTGCACAAATCCCTCGCCGCCACGGCGCGTTCCGCCAGTGAGAGCGGTCAAAGCGAATGGTGGGGCCGGCATCGGCGCTCCGACGTCCTGCTGACCGAGGAATTTTCGCGCGTGCGCGCGGCGCTCCAAGTTCTCGATCCCGACGGTGAACTCGATATCGCTTGGATCGCGCTGCGCCCGACCCGGCACGAAACCACCGCGCTCGAGCGTTTGGCCAATGGCGACGCGGCGATGGCGAAGACGTTGCTGGCGGACCCGGCCTATCGCCGCGACCTCAAACGCTTCGACCGTGAAGTCGAAAACTTCTTCGTCGCCACCTCCGTCGTCTCCCGCCGCCAGGAGGCGGCTTGGGAGAAGGAGACGACCCTGGTCGCGGTGTTCGCGGCCGGCGCCATCTTGCTGACGATGCTGTTGACGATCGTGTCGCTCTTCCAGATGTCGCGATGGCGGCGGGTGGAGGCGGCCTATGTAACGCGGCTGCGCGACAGCGAAGTCCGCGGCAGGTCGATTCGCGAGCAATCGATCGGCTATGTCGCCCTGGTCTCTCCGAACGGGCGGACGCTCGATGTGAACGAGAGCCTGCTCGCCGCGACGGGCCGCGACATGACCCAGATCCGCGATATGCCGTTCTGGGACGCCTTCTGGGAAGGGGAAAACGCAGGCGAGGTCGAGGCGGCGCTCACCAGTGCGGCTGAGGGGGACATCGTCCGTTTCGAGTGTGTTCTGAAAGTCTCTGGCCATGGCGACATCGCCGTCGACGCTACGGCCAAGCCGCTTCGTGACGACATCGGCCGACCGACCGGCGTCCTTTTCGAGGGGCGGGACGTCACCGAACAACGCGCCGCCGCCGCCCTTCTGCAGCGGCGCACCCAGGAACTGGAGGAACGCAATCGCGACCTCGACGATTTCACCCATGTGGCCTCGCACGATCTGCGCTCGCCTCTGCGCGCGATCGACAATTTGACCAAGTGGATCGACGAGGACCTGGGAGAGGGCCTAAGCGGCGATTCCCGCCAGCACATGGATCTTCTGCATGGCCGCATTCAGCGGATGGACCGGTTGCTCGACGATCTTCTCGAGTATGCCCGCGCCGGACGCGAGACCAGCGCCTTGGGCACGGTCGAGGCGCAGCCTGTCGTCGAAGGGACGATCAACACCATCGACGTGCCGGAGGGGTTCGTCGTCGAGGTGGCAGGCACTGCCGATCCCTTCGAGGGCTATGCGACGCCTTTTGCAACCTGCATCCGAAACCTGATCGACAACGCCCTCAAGCACCACGACAGTCCGAACGGTCGGGTCGACGTCGCCATTTCGGACGATGCTGACCAGGTCCAAATCGCCATCGCAGACGACGGCCCCGGTATTCCGCCGGAGCATCAAGAGCGTATTTTCACCATGTTCCAGAGGCTGCAGAGCCGCGATACGCGCGAGGGCAGCGGCGTCGGTCTCGCCCTGGTGCGCAAGCTGGCCGATCGCCATGGCGGCCGGATTTCCGTCGCTTCGAGCCCGGGGGAGGGTGCGACCTTTACCTTGAGCTGGCCCAAGCAGGCGATTGTCGCCGGAGCCTGATCACGCGAGCCCCCCGTCACGCTCGATGAAGGCGACGATCTCGGCGACGCCGTCGCCGGCCTTCAGGTTGGTGAAGAGGAAGGGGCGTTCGCCGCGCATGCGTCGGGCATCGCGGTCCATCACGCCGAGGTCGGCGCCGACCAGGGGCGCAAGGTCCGTCTTGTTGATCACCAGGAGATCGGAGCGGGTGATGCCCGGCCCGCCCTTGCGCGGAATCTTCTCACCGGCGGAGACGTCGATGACATAGATCGTGAGGTCGGCGAGTTCGGGACTGAAGGTCGCGGCGAGGTTGTCGCCACCCGACTCGATCAGGCACAGCTCGGCCGCCGGGAACAACGCGCCCATCTCCGCCAGGGTCGCCAGGTTCATCGAGGCGTCTTCGCGGATCGCCGTGTGGGGGCAGCCGCCGGTCTCGACGCCGCGGATCCGCTCGGGCTGCAGGGCGCCGGCGCGGACCAGGATCTGCTCGTCCTCGCGGGTGTAGATGTCGTTGGTGATGACGAACAGCTCGCGTGCGTCGCGCATCGTCTTGCAGAGCGCTTCGACCAGCGCCGTCTTGCCGGAGCCGACCGGGCCGCCGATGCCGACGCGCAGCGGCCCGGCCGCCGAGGGGTGGGGCAGGGGGGAGAGGGTCATGAGCGGAACAGCCTCGTGTATTGCGTCTCGTGACGCAGGGATGAGAGATCGACCATGAGGGTCGCGCTGCCGAGATCCTCCGGCCGCCTGGCGTGGGCAATTGCTGCCGTGTCGTGGATGGCCGGTTCCAGCCGGGCGAGGGCGCGCTGGCCATCGGTCTGGCCGATCGCCATCAGCCGTTGGGCGGCGTGCACCTGGTTGGCGGCGAAGGCCTGCAGATAGGCCGGCACCGTGGCCACGACGTCGAGGCCGTGCACGCCGGCGGCAATGCCGACGGCGATCGGCAGCGTCGTCGGGACTTCCGCCGTACCCAGGTCGGCGATCAGGCGGGCGAGGCGGGTATCCGGCCAGGCGGCCTGCACCGTCGCCAGGAATGCCGCGCCCTGGGCCGTCGTCTCCAGGCCGAGTTCGGCGCTGCCCCGCATAGCGGCCGAGAGTTCCGCCAGACCCCGCAACGCGTCCTCGTCGTCGCAGGTTTCCCACGCCGCGGCGAGGAAGCTGGCGTCGAGGCGGCCGGAGCCGAAGCGCAAGACCGCGTCGATCCAGTCGATCAGCGTCTCCAGATCGTTCACCCGGCCCGCCTCCACCGCCTGTTCCAGGCCATGGGAATAGGCGTAGCCGCCGGTCGGAAAGGCCGGCGACAGCCAGCTTTGCAGGCGCAGCAGGGTGTGGGTTTCAAGCGTCATGATCGTCGTCGTGATCGTGATGATGATGATGGTGGCCGCCGCCGTAAGCACCGCCCTCGGGCTGGAACGGCGCCGTGATCACGCGGGTTTCGGCGCCGAGGCCGCGGGCCATTTCCTCGATCACGTGATCGGGACGGATCCGCAGCACGCCCGCGCCGATCTCCGTCGCGAGATGGCGATTGCCGAGGTGCCAGGCGATGCGGGCGAGATGTTCGGCTGACGCGGCACGGATCTCCAGCACCGGTTCCGCCGCCGCCCGGACCAGCAGCCAATGGCCGTCCGCCAGTTCCAGGCCGTCGCCGTCGGCCATGGCGACGGCCTTCGGCAGGTCCAGCAATACGGCCTCGCCGGCGTCGGTCTCGAGCCGCCGGCGGCGGCGATGGCGCGTGTCGTAGTCGAGGGTCAAGTGGCCCGCCGCCGTTGCCGCCGGCCAGGCGCCCGCGCCCGCATGTCGGATGGCGCGCCGCATCAGAACAGGAAGTAGCGCTGCGCCATGGCCAGGACCTCGGCCGGTTCGCAGGTCAGCAGGCGGCCGTCGGCGCGCACTTCATAGGTTTCGGGGTCGACCTCGATATCGGGCGTCAGTTCGTTCAGCTTCATCGAGGCCTTGGAGATGCCGCCCCGCGTGTTTTCCACCGCGAGTGTCGGCTTCGCCAGGCCGAGTTGGCCGTCGATGCCGGCCGCCTGCGCGGCCTGGCTGACGAAGCTCACCGCGCTCGCCGCCCGCGCTCCGCCGAAGGCGGCGAACATCGGGCGCATGTAGGTCGGCTGCGGCGTTGGGATCGAGGCGTTGGGATCGCCCATCACGGCGGCGGCGATCGAACCGCCCTTCAGCACCAGGTCCGGCTTCACCCCGAAGAAGGCCGGCTGCCAGAGACAGAGATCGGCGAGCTTGCCGACCTCGACGGATCCGACATGGGCCGCGATGCCGTGGGTGATCGCCGGGTTGATGGTGTATTTGGCGATGTAGCGCCGGGCGCGCAGGTTGTCGTTGTCGCCCCGTTCGCCGGCGAGCGCGCCGAACTGGCGTTTCATCTTGTCCGCGGTCTGCCAGGTGCGGATCAGGACCTCGCCGACCCGGCCCATGGCCTGGCTGTCGGAGGCGATCATCGAGAAGGCGCCGAGGTCGTGCAGGATATCTTCCGCCGCGATGGTTTCCTTGCGGATCCGGCTCTCGGCGAAGGCGACGTCCTCGGGGATGCGCGGGTCCAGGTGGTGGCAGACCATCAACATGTCCAGATGCTCGTCCACCGTGTTCACCGTGAACGGCCGGGTCGGATTGGTCGAGGACGGCAGCACGTTGGAAAGCCCGCAGACCTTGATGATGTCCGGCGCGTGGCCGCCGCCCGCACCTTCGGTGTGGAAGGCGTGAATGGTGCGGCCCTTGAAGGCCTGAATCGTATTCTCGACGAAACCGGATTCGTTCAGGGTGTCCGTGTGGATCAGCGTCGGCACGTCCATCTCGTCGGCAACGCCCAGGCAGCAGTCGATCGCCGCCGGCGTGGTACCCCAATCCTCGTGCAGCTTCAGGCCGCAGGCCCCGGCCTCGACCTGTTCGACGAGGCCGGCGGCCTCGCTGGCGTTGCCCTTGCCGAAGAAGCCGAGGTTCATCGGGAAACCGTCGGCGGCCTGCAGCATGCGGGCGATGTGCCAGGGGCCCGGCGTACAGGTCGTGGCGTTGGTCCCCGTTGCCGGGCCGGTGCCACCGCCCATCATCGTGGTAATGCCGGAATGCAGCGCCTCGTCGATCTGCTGGGGGCAGATGAAATGGATGTGCACGTCGAGCCCGCCGGCGGTCAGGATCTTGCCCTCGCCCGCGATCGCTTCCGTGCCCGGTCCGATGACGATATCGACGCCCGGCTGTACGTCCGGATTACCGGCCTTGCCGATGGCCACGATGCGCCCGTCCCGAATGCCGACGTCCGCCTTCACCACGCCCCACCAGTCGAGGATCAGCGCGTTGGTGACGACCGTATCGACGGCGCCGTCCGCCCGCGTCGCCTGGCTTTGACCCATGCCGTCGCGGATGACCTTGCCGCCGCCGAACTTGACCTCCTCGCCGTAAAGGGTGCGGTCCTCCTCCACCTCGATGAACAGTTCGGTGTCGGCCAGGCGGACCTTGTCGCCCACCGTCGGGCCGTACATGTCGGCATAGGCCTTGCGGCTGATGACATGCGCCATGGTTCAGCCCTCCTCGTCCAGTGGGCCCATCACGGCCGAATTGAAGCCGACGATGCGCCGTGCGCCGCCATAGGGCACCAGGTCGACCTCGCGGCTTTGTCCCGGCTCGAAGCGGACGGCGGTACCGGCCGGAATGTCGAGCCGGTGGCCGCGCGCCGCCGCCCGGTCGAAGTCGAGGGCGGCATTGGTCTCGGCGAAATGGTAGTGGCTGCCGACCTGTACGGGCCGGTCGCCCGTGTTGGCGACGGTGAGCGTGATCGCTTCCGCGCCGGCGTTCAGGGTGATGTCGCCATCCGGCGTGATGATTTCTCCGGGGATCATGGACGGTTCTCCTAGCGGATCGGCGTGTGGACGGTGACGAGCTTGGTGCCGTCGGGGAAGGTCGCCTCGACCTGGACGTCGTGAATCATTTCGGCGATGCCCTCCATCACCTGGTCGCGGCGGAGGACCCCGGCGCCGCCGGCCATCAGCTCCGCCACGCTCCGCCCGTCGCGCGCGCCCTCGACGACATAGTCGGTGATCAGCGCCACGGCCTCCGGGTGGTTCAGCTTGACGCCGCGTTCCAACCGCCCGCGGGCGACCATCGCGGCCACGGAGACCAGCAGTTTCTCGCGCTCGCGCGGGGTGAGATGCATCGGCGGTCCTCCCTCGAGGTTTCGGTCAACAGTTCCAGACGCGCGGCAGCCGTGCGGGCAGCCCACCGGCGTCCCGGCGCAGTCGGGCGATAAGTGCCGTCAGGCGCCGCTTCATGGCCGCGGGATCGCTATCCAGCAGACGGCAGAGCAGGAGGCCGGACACCAGCCCGGCGCCGCCGGCCTCGCCGACGATTTCGCGCACACCGTCGAGATGGCGCTCGGCATCGGGGACGGCCAGCAGCACGCTCGCCATGGCCCGGGCGCCGGCGAAGGTCGCGCCGCGTGCCATGACGGCGGCGATATCGTCTTCCAGATACAAGGTGTCGGCCCAGACCAGTCGGCCCGCGCGACGGACCCGCCAGGAATCGTGCAGCAAGCCCCGGGTGATCCGCTCCCCCGAGGCCAGACGGCCGAACACCAGGCTTTCGACGGCGAGCAGGCGCGCCTCGGCGGCGAGGTCGATCTCCAGCCGGCGGCGCAGCCGGGCGCCCTCGAACACGATGGTCTCCTGCGGCAGCCACTCCGCCCAGGCGCCCGCTCCGACGCTGAACCTGGTCTCCACCCGCGCGTCGTCGTCGAGCGCGCGGTAGATCCGTTCCGCGGCCTGCGTGGTGAACAGCGCGCGGGCGCCGTCGGCGACGTCGAGTTCGGCCGACCAGCGGTCCCCGCCGGTCAATCCGCCGGCGGTGTTCAACAGTACGGCCTGGTCGATGTCGCCCCGCTCGACATGGGGAAACAGCACCCGGCCGGGACTGCGCTGATAGAGCGTCGCCAGGCCCGTCGAAGCGAAGCCGACATGGACCCGGCCGTCGGACCGGTTCAGCTCCGCGTCGCGGGCAGGCACCCTCGGCTCAGACGGTGAGATATCGGCGTACATCGGCCTCCACCAGCTCGTCTCCCCGGCCCTGGGCGACGACTTCGCCCCGTTCCAGGACATGGAAGCTGTCGGCCAATGCGCGGGCGAACTCGAAATACTGCTCGACCAGCAGAATAGCCATGTCTCCGCGTTCCCGCAGCAGAACGATCACCCGCTCGATGTCCTTGATGATTGAGGGCTGGATGCCCTCCGTCGGCTCGTCCAGGACCAGCAGGCGGGGCCGCATGACCAGCGCGCGGCCGATGGCGAGCTGTTGCTGTTGTCCACCCGACAGGTCGCCGCCGCGCCGGCCCAGCATGTCGTTCAGCACGGGAAACAGCTCATAGACCTCGTCCGGCACGAATCGCGCGCCGCGCGGCGCCGAGGCGATGCCCGTCTTCAGGTTCTCTGCCACGGTCAGGCGAGGGAAGATCTCGCGGCCCTGGGGGACATAGGCGATGCCGCCGCGCGCGCGCTTGTGCGCCGCCTGGCGGGTGATGTCGCGGCCTTCCCATTCGATGCGCCCACCGCTCACCGGCTGCTGGCCGACGATGGCGCGCAGCAGGCTGGTCTTGCCGACGCCGTTCCGCCCCATGACGCAGGTGACCTTCCCCACCTCGGCGTCCAGCGTCACCCGGCGCAGCGCCTGGCTGGCACCGTAGTGCAGATCGATGGCGTCGACCTTCAGCATGCTTCAGCGTCCCAGATAGACATCGATGACGCGCTCGTCGTTCTGCATTGCGTCCAGCGTGCCTTCGGCCAGCACCCGGCCTTCGTGCAGCACGGTGACCGGGGCCTCCAGGTCGCGGACGAAGGCCATGTCGTGCTCGACCACGATGACGGAGCGGGTGCGGGCGATCTCCTTCAGCAGGGTCGCGGTCTGCGCCGTCTCGGCGTCGGTCATGCCGGCGACCGGCTCGTCGACCAGCAGCAGATCGGGTTCCTGCATGACCAGCATGCCGATCTCCAGCCACTGCTTCTGGCCGTGGCTGAGGGTGCCGGCGATCTCGTCGCGCACGTCGGTGAGGGCGATGGTCTCCAGCACCGCCTCGATCCGCTCGCGCTGCGTGGCCGTCAGGCGGGCGAAGAGGGTGGCGAAGACCCCGCGCTCGGCCTTCAGGGCCAGCTCGAGGTTGTCGAACACGCTGTGGCTTTCGAACACCGTCGGCTTCTGGAACTTGCGGCCGATGCCGAGGTTGGCGATCGCCGCCTCGTCCAGTTTCGAGAGGTCGACGTCGCCCTGGAAGAAGATCTCGCCGCTGTCGGGTCGGGTGAGGCCGGTGATGACGTCCATCAGGGTCGTCTTGCCGGCACCGTTGGGGCCGATGATCGCGCGCAGCTGCCCGACGTCGAAGACCAGGCTCAGATTGTCGAGGGCGCGGAAGCCGTCGAAACTGACCGTGATGCCGTCGAGATAGAGGATCTGCTCCTCCCGCATCGCGGAGCCGCCGATGATATTAGTCATCGCCGGCCTCCGCGGTTGCCGGCTTCAACGCCGGGCGGGCTGACGGTTTCGGCCAGCGGCCCGCGACGGCGCGCAGCAGGCCGGCGATACCCTTCGGCAGGAACAGGGTGGAGACGATGAACAGTCCGCCCAGCACGAAGAGCCAGGCGTCCGGCAGCGCGCCGGTGAAATAGGTCTTGGCATAGTTGATGGCGAAGGCGCCCAGCGCCGCGCCCCAGAGCGTGCCACGGCCCCCGACGGCGACCCAGATGACGATCTCGATCGAAATGGCCGGCGCGAACTCACTCGGGTTGATAATGCCGACCTGCGGCACGTAGAGGGCGCCGGCGAGACCGGCCAGCATGGCGGAGACGGTGAAGACGAAGAGCTTGTAGTGCTCGACCCGGTAGCCGAGGAAGCGGGTTCGTGCCTCGGCGTCGCGAATGCCGGCCAGCAGGCGGCCGAGCTTGGAGGTGGTGATGGCGCGCGAGAGCAGGTAGCCGAAGCCGAGCGCTAGAGCGGAGGCGACATAGAGCGCGTTGCGCATCCCATCGCTCTGCAGGTCGAAGCCCAGCAGCTCCTTGAAGTCGGTCATGCCGTTGTTGCCGCCGAAGCCCATGTCGTTGCGGAAGAAGGCGAGCATCAGGGCGAAGGTCATGGCCTGGGTGATGATCGAGAGATAGACCCCGGTCACCCGGCTGCGGAAGGCGAACCAGCCGAGCGTGAAGGCGAGCGCGCCCGGCACCAGAAAGACCAGCAGGGCGGCGAGGGGGAACATGTCGAGGCCGTGCCAGTACCAGGGCAGTTCCTTCCAGTCGAGAAAGACCATGAAGTCGGGCAGGGTGGGGTGGCCGTAGACGCCGCGATCGCCGATGCCGCGCATCAGGTGCATGCCCATGACATAGCCGCCGAGCGCGAAGAAGGCGCCGTGGCCGAGGCTGAGGATGCCGCAAAAGCCCCAGACCAGGTCAACGGAGATGGCGAGCAGCGCGTAGCAGAGATACTTTCCGAGCAGGCTGACGACATAGGTCGGCACGTGGCCGACGCTCTCGGGCGCGAGCGCGAGATTGGCGAGCGGGACCAGCACCGTGGCGAGGCCGAGCGCGATCAAAAAGAGGACGGTTTCGCGGCTGAACATCGCCTCAGTTCTCCACCGCGCGGCCCTTGAGGGCGAACAGGCCGCGCGGGCGCTTCTGGATGAACAGGATGACGGCCACCAGGATCAGGATTTTCGCCAGCACGGCGCCGGCCCAGGGCTCGAGGAATTTGTTGGCGATGCCGAGGGAGAGGGCGCCGACCAGCGTGCCCCAGAGGTTGCCGACCCCGCCGAAGACGACGACGAGGAAGGAATCGATGATGTAGCCCTGGCCGAGGTTGGGGCTGACGTTGTCGATCTGGCTCAACGCGACGCCCGCCATGCCGGCGATACCGGAGCCGAGGCCGAAGGTCAGCGCGTCCACCATGCCGGAGCGGATGCCGACGGCGCCGGCCATGCGCCGGTTCTGCGTCACCGCCCGCATGTCGAGGCCGAAGCGGGTCCAGCGCATCAGCGCCGTCAGCGCCAGGATCACCGCCAGGGCGAAGACGATGATCCAGATCCGGTTCCAGGTGAAGGCGAGGCCGCCGGTGATCTCCAGCGCGCCGCTCATCCATTCGGGATTGGCGACCTCGCGGTTGGTCGGGCCGAACAGGGTGCGAACCAGCTGTTGGAGGATCAGGCTCAGGCCCCAGGTCGCCAGCAGGGTTTCCAACGGCCGGCCGTAGAGCCAGCGGATGATGCCCCGCTCGATGGCGATGCCGAACAGGCCGCCGACCAGGAAGGCGGCGGGGATGGCGACGGCGAGGGAATAGGCGTCCCAGGCCGGCAGATGCTCACGGAACAGCTGCTGTACGACGAAGGTGGTGTAGGCACCGAGCATGACCATCTCGCCATGCGCCATGTTGATCACCCCCATGACGCCGAAGGTGATGGCGAGGCCGATCGCCGCCAGCAGCAGGACCGAGCCGAGGGAGATGCCCTGGAACAGGTTCTGGATCAACGAAAGCAGTTCCAAACGGCGATTGAGCGCAGCGAGGCCCTCTTCGCTCGCCGCTTTCAGGGCGGCCGGTGTCGCCGCGTCGTTGGCGATCCGGGCGAGGAGGTCGCGGACCTGGGGATCCGGGAAATCGGCGAGGGCATGGGCGCCGGCGAGACGCACGTCCAGGTCCTCGCCCGCCGTCAGCCGGAGCGCAGCGATGGCCCGGCGCATTTCGTGCGCGACCGCGTCGTCGAGCTCCTTCGCCAGCGCCTTCTCCAGCAGCGGGAGGGAATCGGCGCGGGGCGAGCGGAATACGGCCCGGGCGGCGTCCCGCCGAACCGTCGGCGACGGGCTCAGCAAGGTGAGCGCGCCGAGCGCGCCGCGGATGGTGCGGCGCAGCTTGTTGTTGATGGTGATCTTCTTGGTCTTGCGCTTGGCCGGGCCGAGGTCGGTACCGGCCAGCGGATCGAACATCGCCTTGGCGCCGTCCCGCTTCTCGATACGGACGACCCGGCGGCCCTTCTTCACATAGTGAAGCTTGCCGGCGAGCAGGGCTTCGAGAACTGGGGCGGCCGCGGCATCGCCGCTGGCGGCCAGCGCTTCGACCGCCTTGGTCTTGGCCTTGAAGCCCTTGGCGGCGAGGGCCTGGACCAGGGTCTCCAACGGTTCATCGGCGTGGACGGTGAGGGGCGAGAAGCAAAGCGCGAGCAACAGGACGATCGGTCCGAGGCAGCGTCTGGCCGTTGGTCGTCGTCGGGACATATTCTGACAGCTCGCGTGGAGGTCTCGGGGAAACAAGGGCGCCGGCGGGCAGGGCGGGGATGGCGCGCCCGCCCGCCGGCTCCACCGGCCGATCAGTTGATCGGCAGGTACTTGGGCTTCGTGCAGTTGCCGCAGACCCAGGGATAGGTCCAGTTGGCGGTGAGCTTGGCGCTCTCGGGGATGAAGTCGCTCCAGGCGTCGCCCACGACCAGGCCGTCGGTCTGCCAGACGGTCTCGATCTGGCCGTCGTCCTGGATCTCGCCGATCAGCACGGGCTTGGAGAGGTGATGGTTGGTGTTCATCACCGCAACGCCGCCCGTCAGGTTCTTGACCTCCTGGCCGTACATCGCCTGGCGCACCGCGTCGATGTCCGTGGTGCCGGCCTGCTGGACGGCCTGGACCCACATCTTGAAGCCGATGACATGGGCTTCCATCGGATCGTTGGTCACGCGCTTGTCGCTCTTGATGAAGGCCTGCCACTTCTCGATGAAGCCTTCGTTCTCCGGCGTTTCGACCGACATGAAGTAGTTCCAGGCAGCGAGATGGCCGACCAGCGGGGCGGTGTCGATACCGGCCAACTCCTCCTCGCCGACCGAGAAGGCGACGACGGGAATGTCTTCCGCCTTGATGCCCTGGTTGGCGAGCTCCTTGTAGAACGGCACGTTGGCGTCACCGTTGATGGTCGAGACGACGGCGGTCTTCTTGCCTTCGGCGGCGAAGCGCTTCACCGAGGCGACGATGGTCTGCCAGTCGGAATGACCGAAGGGCGTGTACTCTTCCATGATGTCGCTTTCCGCGACGCCTTTCGACGTCAGGAAGGCGCGGAGGATCTTGTTGGTCGTGCGCGGATAGACGTAGTCCGTGCCGAGCAGGACCCAGCGCTTGGCGGCACCGCCGTCCTCGCTCATCAGATACTCCACCGCCGGGATCGCCTGCTGGTTCGGCGCCGCGCCGGTGTAGAAGACGTTGCGGCTGCTCTCCTCGCCCTCGTACTGGACGGGATAGAACAGGAGGCCGTTCAACTCCTCGAACACCGGCAGCACGGACTTGCGGGAGACCGAGGTCCAGCAGCCGAAGGTGACGTCGACCTTCTCCTTCGAGATCAGCTCGCGGGCCTTCTCGGCGAACAGCGGCCAGTTCGAGGCCGGATCGACGACGACCGGCTCGAGTTTCTTACCCAGCAGGCCGCCGGCCTTGTTCTGTTCCTCGATCAGCATGAGCATGACGTCCTTCAGGGTCGTCTCGCTGATCGCCATCGTGCCCGAGAGCGAATGCAGCACGCCGACCTTGATCGTCTCGGCGGCATTCGCCACCGGCGGCAGCGCGAGGCCCGAGAGGGCCATGATGGCCGCGGTCGCCGTGGCGGCGAGGGGCCGTTTCCAGTTCACCATGATGTTGTGTCTCCATTGCGAGGTTGTTTTGCACCGCACAAACAACAGCAGGAACCGTGCCAGTTTGATTTCGATTTGTTTTTTCGACCTAAGGCTTTGTAAACGCGATGAAATTTCCCTGTTTGACGGAAGTGCCTAAATTTTCACCGAAAGATGACATCGCCTAAAAAATAGACAATATGCTGCCGCTCCCCTGATCACTTCCCCCTGGTACCCCGATGCATTGGTTTCCTCGCCGCGGCGACGTAGATTGCGGATGGGGGACCCAGGTCCTCCGTTGCGAGGTTGTTTTGCACCAACTGACGACCTCGGGGCGCCACGGTCTTCGGGCCGTGGCGCCTTTCGGCGCTCGCCGCGGATTGATTGCGATCAAGGCGGCCCGGCCGGTCGGCGGCGATGCTGTCGGGATCGGTCGCGGGAAGGGGAGCCGGGATGAGTATCGAGGCGGCGCCGGCCGGCGCGGGGATCACGCTCCGCGTCGTCGACAACGAGGCACCCTGGCGTTGGTTGGCGCAGGGTTGGACGGATTTTCGCCGGGCCCCGACCGTCGGATTGTTCCAGGGGGGATTGGTCGCCCTGTTCGGCCTGGCCGCGTTGCTCGCCCTTTGGCAGCTGGAGGCGGCGGCGCTGATCCTGCCGCTCGGCGCCGGCTTCATGCTGGCGGGCCCGATGCTGGCGGTCGGCCTTTATGAGACCAGCCGGCGGCTCGAGACAGGCGAACCGTTGGATATCGGGCGACTTTTATTCGTGCGGACCCGGCGGCCGAGCCAGCTGTTGTTGCTGGGCGTCGCATTGATGGGCGTGCTGATGATCTGGGTGCGGATCGCCAGTCTGCTGTTCGCCCTGTTCTTCGGCATGTCGGCCTATCCGCCGCTGGCCGAATGGGTCGGGCGGTTGATCTTCAGTTTGGATGGGCTGGCCTTCCTCTTGGTCGGCACGGCGACCGGTGCCGTGCTGGCGGGGATCGTGTTCATCATCTCGGCGATTTCGCCGCCCCTGCTGATGGTTCGCGAGGTCGACGTCGTCACGGCGATCATCACCTCTATCGCCGTGGTGCGGCGCAATCCCCGCGCCATGCTGCTATGGGCCTGGCTGATCGTGTTGCTGACCGGCTTCGGCCTGGCGACCTGTTTCGTCGGCCTCCTCGTGACCTTCCCGTTGATCGGCCACGCGACCTGGCATGCCTACCGGGATTTGGTGGCCGAGGAGGAATGATCCCTGTTCGCCGCCCGCGGCGGTTCGTCCTCCAGCAGGATCCGCTCGGCCGCCCCCTCGAGGTCGTCGTACTGCCCGCTGCGCAAGGCCCAGAGAAAGCCGGCGAGTGCCAGCAGGCCCAAAAACAGCGCGACGGGAATGAGATGCGCGTTTCGGAAAGTCCCGGACACCGATTACGGAAAGTCCTGGCCAGAGATTTCAGTAAGTCGCGGCCAGTGATTCCGGAAAGTCCCGGACAGCATCACGGGGCGATCTGAGTTCAGCTTTCGGGTGCGCCGTCTCGGCGTCTACCTCTTGGCTTTTGCCGGGAGGGGACATGCCCAGACGGAAGCAGACGAGACGAACGACGGTGAGAGATGCACGAACGATCCTGCGGCTGACGCATGACCAAGGCCTCTCGGCGCGAGAGGTGGCGGAACGGCTGAAGGTCTCCAAGACGACAGTGTCGACCTATTTGCTGCGGGCCCGCGAGGTCGGCCTTACCGCCTGGCCGCTGCCGGCGGAATACGAGGACGACGCGGTCCTGCAAGAGACGCTGTTCCGCCGCATGGGCCGGCCCCCGCGCGACAGGTGCGAGCCGCACTGGCCGACGGTCGCGGCCGAGCTGAAGCGCAAGGGGGTGACGCTGACCCTGCTCTGGCAGGAATACCGCGCCTCACATCCCGATGGCTACGGCTACACCTGGTTCTGCGAAGCCTTCACGGCGTTCAAGCGGCGCACCGGCGCCACCTGGCGCAACCGCCACGAGGCCGGTGCGGTCATGCAGACCGATTATGCCGGCCAGACGGTGGACATCGTCGACCCCGAGACCGGCGAGGTGCACGACGCGCAGATCTTCGTCGCCGTGCTGGGCGCTTCCTCGCTCACCTTCGCCACCGCCAGCCTGACCCAGCGCCTGCCCGACTGGGTCGCCGGACAATGCCGGGCGCTCGCCTACTTCGGCGGCGTGCCCAAGAGCATCGTCTGCGATAACCTCAAGGCCGGCGTCGCCAAGCCGCTCTGGTTCGAGCCGACCCTCAACCCGACCTTCGCCGCGCTCGCCGAGCACTACGACACCACCGTCCTGCCGACCCGGGTCCGCAAGCCGCGCGACAAGGCCAAGGTCGAAGTCGCCGTCCAGGTCGTCGAGCGCTGGATCCTGGCAAGACTGCGCAATACGCGCTTCTTCTCCCTCGACCAGCTCAACCGGGCGATCCGCGACCTCCTCGAGGAGCTCAACGAGCGGCCCATGCGCAACCTTGGAAAGAGCCGGCGCCAGATGTTCGAGGCCATCGAGCGCGAGGCCCTGGCACCCCTGCCGACGACGCCCTTCGAATATGCCGAATGGAAGACCGCCAAGGTCCATTCCGACTATCACGTCGACGTCGAGCGCAGCTTCTACTCCGTGCCGCACGGCCTGATCGGCCGCAAGGTCCAAGTCCGGCTCACTCACCGCACGGTCGAGATCTTCCACAACCACAAGCGCGTCGCCAGCCATCTCCGCCGCTCACCGCATGGCGGCCATGCCACGATCCCGGCCCACATGCCCAAGGCGCACCAGCGCTATGCCGAGCGAACGCCACAAAGCCTGATCGACCAGGCCAGCCGCATCGGCCCCAACGCCGCCCTCCTGGTCGAGCGGATGATCCGCGATCGGCCCCATCCCGAGCAAGGCTATCGCAGCGCCATGGGCGTCTTGTCGCTCGCCCGCCGATACGAACCGGAACGCGTCGAGGCCGCCTGCGCACGCGCGCTCACCATCAACACGACCAGCTACTCATCGCTCGCCGCCATCCTCAAGTCCGGCCTCGATCGCACACGCCCCGAGCGCGAACCGCTTCTGCCGCTGCCGCCACACACCAACATCCGCGGCCCCGGCTACTACCGATAACCAGGAGAAGACACCTCATGCTGACACACCCGACCCTCGACCAGATGCAGGCCCTCGGCTTCAAGGGCATGGCAGAGGCTTACCGCGACATGGCCGAGCGAGGCCAATCATCGGAATTGAACCGCGAGGACTGGCTCGCCCTCATGCTCGACCGCGAGGCCGCCACCCGCGCCGACAAGCGCCTCGCCAACCGCCTCAGACAGGCCAGGCTACGCTTCCCCGAGGCCTGCATCGAGGACATCGACTTCGCCGCCGAACGAGGCCTCGACCGCCGCGCCGTCCTCTCTCTCGCCCAGGGCGTCTGGCTCAAGGCACACGAGAACCTCATCGTCACCGGCCAGACCGGAACCGGCAAGACATGGCTCGCCTGTGCCATCGCCCATCAGGCCGCCAGGCTCGATCATTCCGTCCTCTACGTCCGCATGCCCAGGCTCTTCGAGGACCTCGCCATGGCCCGCCTCGACGGCCGGCTGCCCCGCCTGATCGACCGCCTCGCCCGGGTCCAGCTGCTCGTCCTCGACGACTGGGGAACCCATGGCCTGACCGACCGCCAGCGCCTCGATCTCCTGGAAATCTGCGAGGAACGATACCACCGACGCTCAACCCTCATCACCGCGCAGATCCCCGTGACCGCCTGGCACGACCTGATCGGCGAGGCCACCATCGCCGACGCCATCCTCGACCGCGTCATCCACAACGCCCACCGCATCGGCTTGAAAGGCGACAGCATGCGAAAGAAGAAATCGACGACCGACTTGACCCAGCCAACCACAACGGAAAACAATCCCGACTGACGGCAACAAGGCACCCGAAGCCAAACTCCCGGAACCGGCCGGGACTTTATGAAATCGGTGGCCAGGACTTACTGAAACCGCCGTCCGGAACTACCGAAATCCGCAATGAGATAGAGCAGCACGGTCATGACGGGTCCTCCCGCGCGACCCGGCGCAGGCGGAAGGCGTTCGCCGTCACCAGCAGCGACGAGGCGGACATCAGCACCGCCGCCAGCAGGGGCGTCACCAGCCCGGCCATGGCGAGCGGCACGGCCACCGCATTGTAGGCGAAGGCGACGGCGAAGCTCGAGCGGACGATCCGCCCGCTGCGACGCGCCATGTCGTGGGCCTGCACCACGGCGGCGAGCCGGTCGCCCTGAAAAACCAGGTCGGCCGCCGCCCGCGCGATGTCGGCCGCCTCGGCCGGTGAGATGGAGACATGGGCGGCCCGCAGGGCCGGCGCGTCGTTCAGGCCGTCGCCGACCATCGCCACCCGCCGGCCGGCTGCCGCCGCGCGCTCCAGCCAGGCGACCTTCTCGTCCGGCCGCATGCCGGCGCCGACGGTATCGATGCCGACCGCCCGGGCAACCCGTTCGACCGTCGCCGGCCGGTCGCCGGACAACAGGGCGACGTCCAGGCCCCGGGCCCGCAGGCGCGCGACGGTTTCGGCGGCATCGACGCGCAGCCGATCCTCGAACCGGAAGCGATGCGGCATCGCTTCGCCCCAGCGGAACCAGAGTTCGGGCCCGTCGTCCGCGCCGTCGTCCGCGCCCTCGTCCGGATCGTCGACGCCGCACCAGGCGCGGCTGCCGAGCCGGGCGGTCCGCCCGTCGAGTTCGGCTTCGAGGCCCCGGCCCGGTGTTTCACGCACCGCTGTGACGGCCAGCTGTGCGGCGGCCTCACGGGCGAGCGCGCGGGCCAGCGGGTGCCGGCTCTCGGCGGCGAGGCGGGCCGCGGCGCGGAGGATTTCGGCGGGATGGCCATCCGCGGCCCGCAAGCGGGGGCGGCCTTCGCTCAGGGTTCCGGTTTTGTCGAAGACGACGAGGTCGACCTCGCCCAGCCGTTCGAGGGCATCGCCCGCCTTGACCAGGATGCCACGACGGAACAGCGCGCCGGTCGCCACCACCTGCGCGACCGGCACGGCAAGCGCCAGGGCGCAGGGGCAGGTGACGATCAGCACCGCGATCGCGGTCAGCGCCGCGGTGCGCCAGTCGGCACCCAGCGCCCCGAGCCAGAGCAACAGCGTCGCGCCGGCCAGCAGATGCACGGCCGGGGCATAGATCCGGGCGACCCGGTCGGCGATCCGCACATAGCGGGCGCGGCCCTGTTCGCTCGCCTCCATCAGTCGGACGATGTCGGCCAGCAACGTGCCCTCGCCGCTGGCGGAGACGCGCACCCGCAGGGGGGCGTCGAGGCAGAGGGTGCCGGCATGCACCGGGTCGCCGGGCCCGACGGCGCAGGGCAGGCTTTCGCCGGTCAGCAGGCTGCTGTCGATGTCTGCCTGTCCGCTCCGCACCGCGCCGTCGGCCGGGATGCGCTCGCCGGGGGCGACATGGATGACGTCGCCCGGGCAAAGCGCGTCGATGGCGACGCTCTCGCGCCCGCCATCGGGCGTCAGGCGGATCGCCTCCCGTGCGGCGAGGCGGGTCATCTGTTCCGCCGCCCGGTTGGCCCGGCGGCGCGCGCCTTCGTCCAGCAGGCGGCCGAGCAGGAGGAAGAACAGCAGGGTGACCGCGGCATCGAAGAAGGCGTGTTCGCCGCCGAGCGCCGTCTCGGCCAGGCTGACGCCCGCGGCGGCGAGCACCGCGAGTGAGATCGGCACGTCCATGTTCATGCCGCCGGCGCGCAGCGCGCCGAGGGCGGAGCGATAGAACGGGCGCCCGGCGATCGCCACCGCCGGCAGGGTGATGGCGGCG
The DNA here is from genome assembly GCA_951812805.1 of uncultured Alphaproteobacteria bacterium. GTDB lineage: Bacteria > Pseudomonadota > Alphaproteobacteria > JASLMY01. The sequence continues at coordinate 60,382 of CATOSZ010000014.1, forward strand.
GAAACCCAGTGCAGGAAATCGCGGGTAGCGGCGCCCATGTCGCCGCTCGCCTCGCCGGCCCAGATCGCGGCCGAGATCAGCATGACGTTGCCGGCGGCGAAGCCGGCGACGGCGACCGCGCGGGTGAGCGCGCGCTGCCGGTCGTTCGCCACGGCTTCCCGCGCGTCGGGCCGCCAGACCCGGGCCAGGCGGTTGTCCCGGGCCAGCGCGGCGACCACGGCCGTCGGATCGACCTCGTCTCCCGGACGGGCCTCGACCCGCAGACGGCCGGTGGTGAGATTGGCCCGCGCGCCGCGCACGCCCGGAACCCGGGTCACGCCCTCCTCGACGCTTTTCAGGCAGCTGGCGCAGCGCATGCCGTCGACGACGAAATGCAGGATTTCCGGTGGGCGGCTGTCGAGGGCGCTCTCGCTCATGGCAGATGCAGCCGTTTTTCGCGCCGCACCGCCTCGCCGGCCGAATCGACGATTTTCAGCTGGAGCTGCCATTGCCCCCGCGCGACGTCGTCGAGCCGCGCGGTGTAGTGCCCCGGGCCCGCGGCGTCGAGGGAAAGGATCCGGTCGGCGCCGTCATGGGTGGGCCGGGACAGCCGTGCGGTCACGCCGGCAACGGTGCGCGTGTCGGCGCTGATCGCCAGGCGCAGGCGACCGGACTCCTCGAGCGAGTGCTCGACCCGCCAGCCCTGGCGCCGCTCCGCCTCCGCGCGGGCCAGCGCCCGGTTGTGCGCCAGCCCCTCGACATAGGGATGCTCGCGCACCTGGCCGCTGAAGCTGCCGAGCGCCTGCCAGACCATCACGCCGTTCGCCGTCAGCATCACGCCGAAGAAGCCGAGCAGCGCGAACAGCACATGGCGTCCGGTGAGTTTTCGGGGCGTCGTCATCACTCGGGTCCCCGGAATTGGCTGTCGCTGGTGGCGGCCTCTCGGCTCTCGCGGTCGGTGACGCGGATGACGAGCGGGGTACGGGCGTCCCGCACCGCGGCGGCGGGCACGGTCAACAGCAGGCGGAAACTCCCCAGACGGTCCGCCGGTACCGCGATGTTCGAGACGTCGGCGCCGACGAGGTCGATGTCGACACCCTCCAGCCCCTCGATCTCCAGGTCGAAGACGACGGCGGCCGGCCGCTTGTTCAGGATCTTCAGCGTATAGGCGTTGCGGATCGAGCCGTCGCTCAGCCGCGTGAACAGGGGATTGCGGTCGGCCTGCACGTTCAGTTCGACCGTCGCCCGTGTCGCCAGCGTCGTCAGCATGACCGCCCCCACCAGCACGAGCACCACCGCATAGAAGATCGTTCGCGCGCGCACCGGGCGGAACCGCGTGGCCTCGCCCGCATCCCGGCGCTGTATGTTGGCCCCGTTGTCATAGGCGATCAGACCCTTCGGAAGATCGATCCGGCCCATCACCTCGTTGCAGGCATCGATACATAGCGCGCAGGAGATGCACTCGAGCTGCGGCCCGTCGCGAATGTCGATCCCCATCGGGCAGACGGCCACGCACTGGCGGCAGTCGACGCAATGGCCCCGCCCCTCGAAGCCATCGCCCTTGCGGTAGGGGCCGCGCGGCTCGCCCCGGTCGCTGCGGTAGGTGACGGTGAAGGTTTCCTCGTCCTGCATGGCCGCCTGGATGCGCGGCCAGGGACACATGTAGATGCAGACCTGCTCGCGGGCGATGGCGCCCAGCATGTAGGTGGTGAAGGCCATGAGGGCGATGAAGAGGTAGGAGACCGCGGGCGCCTCGCCCACCACCAGCTGGCCGAGCAGGGTCGGCGCGTCGGCGAAGTAGAACACCCAGGCGCCGCCGGTCAGCACTGCGATGGCGAGCCAGAGCAGGTGCTTGACCAGTTTCTTCGCCAACTTGGCACCGCGCCAGGGCTGGCGATCGAGGCGGATGCGTGCCGAGCGGTCGCCCTCCACCAGCCGTTCGACGGCGATGAAGAGATCGGTCCACACGGTCTGCGGGCAGGCATAGCCGCACCAGGCCCGACCGACCAGACTGGTCGCCAGGAACAGCCCGACCGCGGCCAGAATCAACAGGCCGGTGATGTAATAGACTTCCTGCGGCCAGATCTCGATGAACAGGAAGTAGAAGCGCCGCCCGGGCAGGTCGAGCAGGAAGGCCTGATCCGGCGCATTCGGTCCCCGGTCCCAGCGCAGCCAGGGTGCGAGGTAATAGATCGCCAGGGTGGCCGCCATGATCCCCCATTTCAGGCCGCGAAAGGCGCCCCGGGCCCGTTTGGGATGGATCTTCTTGCGTTTGGCATAGAGACTGCGCTGGTCGCCGCGATTGACCGGCGCGACGTCCAGGGTTTCGACCTCTTTCGCCTTCGCATCCATGCGGGCGCCCGCCCATCGCCTACTCGCCACCGCCGAGCGTGTGGATATAGAGGGCGAGCTGCTTGATCGTCACCTCGTCGAGACGGCCTTCCCAGGCCGGCATCACGCCCTTGCGCCCGCGCGCGATGGTCCGCGCCAGCGCCGCCTTGTCGGCACCGTGCAGCCAGATCGCATCGGCCAGGTTCGGGGCGCCGAGTTCCTTGTTGCCGGTGCCCGCGTCGCCATGACAGGCGGTGCAATGCTCGGCGAAGAGCGGTTTACCCGCCGCGGCCAGGGTCGCATCCGTGCTGCCCTCGGAGAGGGAGAGGACATATTCCGCCACCGCGTCGATTTGCCCCCGCCCGAGCACTTCGTCGGTCAGGAAGCCGGGCATGTCGCCGCTGCGGGCCTCGTCATGCTCCGAGCGGATGCCGAAGCGGATGGAATCGTGGATCGCCTCCGGCGTGCCGCCCCATAGCCAGTCGTCGTCGTTCAGGTTGGGATAGCCCGGCCGGCCCTCGGCGCCGGAGCCGTGGCATTGCGAACAGTTGACCGCGAAAGCCGACCGGCCGCCGGCCTGTGCGAAGGCGAGCAGCTCGCTGTCGGCCCGCGCCGCGCTCGGGCTGGCGGCGGCGAGCCGGGCGCGCAGGCCCGCGCGGCTTTCCTCCACCGCCTTCAGTTCGGCGGCGACGCGGCCCCGCTCGGTAAATCCCAGCACGCCTGGCGTTGCCGAGCTGATCAGCGGCACGGCCGGCATCGCGATGGCGTAGCCAAGGGCCCAGACGATGGTGGCGTAGAAGACCCAAAGCCACCAACGCGGCAGCGGGGTGTCCAGCTCGCGGATGCCGTCCCATTCGTGGCCGGTCGTGTCCGTCCCGGTGACGTCGTCGTGATGCCGGTTGTCGTTCGCGGCCATGGCTCAATCCTCCTCGAGCGGTAGGCGCGCGGCGCGCTTGAACTTGTCCCGATTGCCGGGCCAGAGCGCATAGGCGAGTGCGACGGCGAACATCGCGATGAGATAGACGAGGCCCCAGGTCTGGGCGAATTCGGCAACGGCTTCATGGCTCATGACCGGGTCTCCTCAACGTTCGTTCGCTTCGGCGTCGTAGACGTCGAAACGAACCAGGGTGCCGAGCATCTGCAGATAGGCGACGAGGGCGTCCATCTCGGACAGGATCTCCGGATCGCCGTCGAAGTCACGCGCCTGGGCGCCCGGATAGCGGGCCTGCAGGCCGTCGACGCCGTCGCCGTCCGGTTCGCTCTGGGCGATCAGGTCGGCCGCGGCGTTGGTGATCATCCCGTCGTCGTAGGGCACGCCGACCATGCGGTTGGCTTCGAGATGGGCGACGATCTCGCCGGGCCGCAGCCGGGTCGTGGCCAGGAAGGGATAGCCGGGCATGATTGATTCCGGCACCACCGCGCGCGGCTCGATCATGTGCGCTACATGCCATTCGTCGCTATAGCGCCCGCCGACCCGGGCGAGGTCCGGTCCCGTCCGCTTGGAACCCCATTGGAAGGGATGGTCGTACATGCTCTCGGCGGCGAGGGAATAGGGGCCGTAGCGCTCCACCTCGTCGCGGAGTGGACGGATCATCTGGCTGTGGCAGTTGTAGCAGCCCTCGCGGATGTAGATATCGCGTCCCTTCAGTTCCAGCGGCGTGTAGGGCCGCATGCCCTTCACCTTCTCGATCGTGTTCTCGAGATAGAACAACGGGGCGATTTCGACCGCGCCGCCGACCGAGATGACCAGCAGAATGCCGAGGACCATCAGCAGGGAGTTCTTTTCGATTTTGTGATGGAAGGACATCGCCGCCTCCTCAGGCCGTGGCCGCCGCCGGCGCGGCGGGGCGGTTGTCGGCCTCGGCCGCGCGGACGTCGCCGCGGGCCGTACGCCACAGGTTGTAGGCCATGATCAGGGCGCCCAACACGAACAGCGCACCGCCGCCCGCGCGGATCACATAGAAGGGATGCATCGCCTCGACCGTCTCGACGAAGGAGTAAGAGAGGAAGCCGAGCTCGTCGTAGGCCCGCCACATCAGGCCCTGCAGGATGCCGGAGACCCACATCGCCGTGATGTAGAGGACGATGCCGAGCGTCGCGATCCAGAAATGCGCGTTCACCAGGGTGAGGGAGTAAAGGTCGCGCCGCTTCCACAGTATGGGCGTCAGCACATAGAGCGCGCCGAAGCTGACGAAGCCGACCCAGCCGAGTGCGCCCGAATGGACATGCCCGATGGTCCAGTCCGTATAGTGGCTGAGCGCGTTCACCGCCTTGATGGACATCAGCGGGCCTTCGAAGGTGCTCATGCCGTAGAAGGCGATGGAAACGACGAGGATGCGCAGGACCGGATCGGTCCGCAGCTTGTCCCATGCGCCCGACAGCGTCATCAAACCGTTGATCATGCCGCCCCAACTCGGCATCCACAGCATGATCGAGAAGACCATGCCCAGCGTCTGCGCCCAGTCGGGGAGCGCCGTGTAATGCAGGTGATGCGGTCCCGCCCAGATGTAGAGGAAGGTCAGCGACCAGAAATGCACGATGGACAGGCGGTAGGAATAGACCGGCCGCTCCGCCCGTTTGGGCACGAAGTAGTACATGATGGCGAGGAAGCCGGCGGTGAGAAAGAAGCCCACCGCGTTGTGGCCGTACCACCACTGGGTCAGCGCCCCCTGCACGCCGCCGAAGAGGGAATAGCTCTTGGTCCCCGTCCAGGCGACCGGGACCGACAGGTTGTGGATCACGTGCAGCACCGCCACGGTGACGATGAAGGCGAGGTAGAACCAGTTGGCGACATAGATGTGCGGCTCCTGCCGCTTCCAGAGCGTGGCGAGAAAGACCAGCAGGTAGCCGACCCAGACCAGGGTCAGCCAGATGTCCACGTACCACTCCGGCTCGGCGTATTCCTTCGATTGCGTGATGCCGAGCAGATAGCCGCTGGCGGCGAGGACCAGGAACAGCTGATAGCCCCAGAAGACGAACCAGGGGGCGATTTCGCCCGCCAGGCGGGCCCGACAGGTCCGTTGCACGACATGGAACGACGTCGCCAGCAACACGTTGCCGCCGAAGGCGAAGATCACCGCCGAGGTGTGCACCGGGCGCAGCCGCCCGAAGTTCAGCCAGGCGATGTCGAAGTTCAGCGCCGGCCAAGCGAGCTGGAGAGCCAGCACGAGGCCGGCCGAAAAGCCGACGATGCCCCAGAAGGTCGAGGCGATGACGCCCGCCTTGACGATGGCGTCGTTGTAGACGAGTGGTGCGGTGCCGCCGGGCGCCTCGTCGAAATGCATCTTCACGAGCGCGAAGAGGCCCAGGATCCCGGCCAATACGAAGATTCCGGCATGGATCCGCATGCCGGCATCGTCCGTCGCGCCCGCGATGGCGAGCGCCAGCAGCGTAAAGGCGACGATCGCCGCGCCCCACAAGAACTTCATCCGCCGCTCTCCCAGCCCACCGCCCGTCATTCACGCGGGTGAGTTGGGTTTACGGTCGCCGCCGGGCGGGCGCCTTGATTTCGATCAAAGGCCCCGCCCCGTCAGCCTACCCGGTGCCGCAGACCAGGGCTTCCAGGTCGCGGACGTCGCCCAGGCCTTCCAGGTCGTCAACGGCGTCGATGATCCGGGCGACCCGGGCGGCGTCGTAGCGCAGGCCGGCGTTGGCGCGGAACTTGTCGTAGACCGCCTCGGCGGGCACCGGATTGTCCTCGGCGCCGCGGTTGATCTGCTCGCGGTGATGCAGCGTGCGGCCATCCTTGGTGGTGACCTCGACGGCGCCCGAATAATAGGTCGGATAGGCCGAGTCCGGATCCACGGCATAGGTGGTGCGCGAACAGAGGTCGAGGATGGCCGGATCGTTCGTCGCGTCGGCCTCCAGCTCCGCCAGGCCGAAGTGACCGCGGCTGAGCGTCGCGGCCATGACATAGGGCAGGCTGAACTGTGCCTCATAGGCGTTCTGCGGGCGTTGCTTGTTGGCCACCGGCTCGCAGACCACCGGCACTTCGCCCTCGGCGATCAGCGCATGGATCGAGGCGACGTCGTCGGCCCCGATATCGTGCGTATCGGCGATGGCCAGGACGGCGTCGGCGAAGGCATGGGTCATGTGGCAGGCCGGGTAGGGCTTGAAGGCGATGCCGGTCATCTCCCAGCGCCGGCCGAGGTCGCGATCCAGCACGGTCCACTCGATGGCGCGGCCGTCGGGGGTATAGAGGGCATAGAGCCCGTACCGCCCGCCATAAGGGCTGCGCGCACCGAAGAACCCGGCCCGCGCCATGGCCACCGCGCTCAACCCGCAGACGCTGGCCCAGCCCGGGTGCTGACGCTTGTTCCAGGCGCCGTCCTGCAGGAATTCCATCGATCCGGCCGCCATCGACAGGGCGATGCCCTGGGCGTCGCGCAGCGCCTCCTCGTCCAGGCCATGCAGATAGCCTGCGGCCAGCGTCGCGCCGAAGGTGCCGACGACGCCCGTTGGATGATAGCCCTGCTCGTGGAAGCCGCCGCCGGCGGCGAGGCCGATCCGGCTCGAAACCTCGGAAGCGATGATGAAGGCGGAAAGCAGCTGGGCCCCGTCGGCGCCGCTGGCCCGTGCCGCGGCGAGCGCCGTCGGCAGGGCGCTGGCGGAGGTATGCACGACGGCGCCCGAATGGGTGTCGTCATAGTCGAGGCCGTGCACCAGCGTCCCGTTCAGGTGTGCCGCGTCCCGGGGGGCGAGGCGAAGGTCCATGCCCAGCACCGGGCAATCGCCGGTGCCGCCGACCTCAGCCAGCGCGCGGGCCATTGCCTCGGCATAGTCGCGCCCGACCGAGGCGAAAGCGATGCCGAGCGCGTCCAGCAGCGAGAGCTTGGCCTTGGCGACCACCTCCGCCGGCACCGCGTCGAGCCGGAAGTCGGCGGCAAAGCGGGCGAAGGCGCCGGCATGGTCGTTGCCGCGGGCCTCGCTCTCGGTATCGGTCTGTGGGGTCTGGATGTTCATGATGGGCCTCCCTCGTCCAGGCGATGTCGTTGCCCGAGCATAGCCCCCCGGCTACGTCATGTCCTCTTCCCGCCGCGAGAGCGCTTCGGCCAGGGCCTCCTCCAGGGCGGCCATGTCCTCGGGTTCCATCTCCTCGAACGGCGCCTGTTCGGTCAGCCGGTAGCTCTCGCCGAACCAGCCGGCGAGGTCCTTGTCGGCGCAGCGGCGCGAACAGAAGGGGCGGTAGCGCTCGACCATCTCGCGCTCGCATATCGTACAGGTCTTCTTCTTGGCGCTCATCGATCCTCTCCCGCCTCGAGGCGCCAAGTCTCGCGCGCCGGGTCCCGCTCGGGCAACAGGACCACCGGCCGACCGAGACGGTGGGCTAGATAGTCCGTCACCGCCGCCGGGTCGGAAATCGCCTCGATCACCTCCGCCGCCGCGACGAGACGCAAGGGCCCGCCGCCCAGCACCCGTTCCCGCGCCGCCGCGCGGACCATGGCCGCCGCCAGCGCCCGCGCGCTCGCCCGCCGGCCGCCCGGCTCCAACAGTCGCTCGGCCAGCGGGGGACGGTTTCGGGTCCGCGCGATCTCGACCAGCCCGAGACGTGAAAAGCCGGCGTGCCGCGTCGGCGCGGGATCGCGGGCCAGCCCCGCCTCCAGCGCGCTCAGCACCGCGCGGCGCGCCTTCTGCCCGCCGGGATTGAGAAAGTCGACGACGACGAGGCCGGCGATGGCCCGCAAGCGCAGTTGCCGCGGGATCTCCCGCGCCGCCTCGAGGTTCACCCGCCGGGCGGTGCCGCCGCGCGCGCCCTCGCCATCGGCGCCGGCACTGTCGACGTCGATCGCCGTCAGCGCCCGGGTCGGCTCGACGATCAGCCGGCCGCCGCCGGGCAACGCCACGTCGCGCGCCAGCGCCGCCTCGATCTCCGCCTCGATGTCGAGCAGGGGTCCCGGCCCCGTGTGATGATGCAGGCGAGTCTCACCCGCCGGGCTCAATTTCCGGCACCAGGCACGCGCCAGGGCCAGGTCGTCGAGCTGGTCGAAGACGATCTCGTCGTCCCCCGCCGCCTCGCGCAGCAACCGGGCTACCCGGTTCTCGCCCGGATCGCCGCCGCCGGCGACAACGGCGTCGCGACGCGCGAGGAGATCGCCCGCCTCCGCCTCCAGCAGCGCCGCATCGGCCTCGGCGGCGCGGGCCCTAATCGTGAAGGCGATGCCGGTGCCCTCCGCCCAGGTCGTCAGGCGGGCCCGTTCCGCCGCGTCGCCGATCCGTTTGGAGATCTGGACTTCCTTCGCGTCGGTGTTCAGGGCCAACCGATGGCCGACCAGGCTCAACGACCGGGTGAGCGTCGGTCCCTTGTCGCCATGCGCGGGACGGGTCACCTGGAGGGTCAGCCTCGCCCCCTCGGCCGGTGCCCCATCGCCGCCGAACGGCAGGAAACCGTCGGGCCCGGTGCCGAGATCGACGAAGGCGGCGGAAAGTGCCGGCACGACCCGGCGGACACGACCCTCGAGGATCGCGCCCGGAACGGCAAATTCATCGCACGGCTGAATGTCGAGTTCGACGAGGGTGTCGTCCTCGAACCGGGCGATGCGGGTTTCGAGCGGTCCGTGTTCGACCAGGATCCGGGCCATGGCGTCTCAGCTCTCGGGCGGGACCGGATAGCCGAGCCCGCCGAGCAACGTCCAGGTCTCGGCGAGCGGCAGGCCGACGACGTTGGAGTAGGAGCCGGAAAGCGCCCGCACGAAGACCTCGGCCGGGCCCTGGATGGCGTAGCCGCCGGCCTTGCCGCGCCAGTCGCCGGTGTCGAGATACCAAACGACCTCGCGCGGCGCGAGACGCTTGAAGGTGACGGTGGAGACGACCCGGCGGCGGCCTATCCGCCCGTCGGGCGCGACCAGCGAGACACCGGTCACGACCCGGTGTCGCCGGCCGGAGAGGCGCGCGAGACAGGCTTCGGCCGTCGCCCTGTCCTCCGCCTTGGGCAGGATGCGCCGGCCCATGGCGACGACGGTATCGGCGGCGAGCACGAAGGCCCCCGGACGCTGCCCGGCGATGCAACGCGCCTTGGCCTCGGCCAGGCGTGCGGCCAGCGCCGCGGCGCTTTCGTCGCGAGTGGGCGTCTCGTCGATCTCGGGGGCGACGACCTCGTCCGGCGTTATGGCGGCGCGGGCGAGCAGGTCCAAGCGCCGGGGGGAGGCGGAGGCGAGCACCAGGCGTGCCGTTGCCCCATCCCTCATGCCGGCGGCGGCGCTACTTGTAGCGATAGGTGATGCGGCCCTTGGTCAGGTCGTAGGGTGTCATCTCGACCAGCACCTTGTCGCCGGCGAGCACGCGGATGCGATGCTTGCGCATTTTGCCCGCCGTATGGGCCAGAACCTCGTGGCCGTTTTCCAGAGTCACGCGGAACATCGCGTTGGGCAGGAGTTCATTCACCGTGCCGGGGAACTCCAGCAATTCCTCTTTCGCCATCCTATCTCCAGGTCTCTTGCTGTCTTGCGCGGGGCACAAGATGCGGACAGGGCGGCCAAATTGCAAGCCGCTCGCGTGATTATCCGCGCGTTCGCAACGCGCAGATCAGGGTGAAGAGCCGCCGCGCGGTCTCGAAATCCAGCTCCACCTTGCCATCGAGGCGTTGGCGCAGGATCTCCGAGCCTTCGTCGTGGAACGCCCGGCGGCCGACGTCGATCGCCTCGACGCGGCCGGGCGAGGTCGTCAGCGCCTCGTAATAGCTCTCGCAGACCATGGTGTAGTCGCGGATCACCCGGCGCAACGGCGAGAGCGAGAGCAGGATCAGCCCGACATGCACGTCGTCCGCATCGGCGATTGCGATGGCCAGTCGGTTCTCCTGCATGCCGAGGCGCACCGCGTAGGGCCCGCCTGTATGCTCGCGCGGCTGGAAATAGTTTTCGTGCAGCAGGTCGGCGACGGCGACGTTGCGCTCCTGCTCCAGATGCGGCGTCCGGCGCGAGAGCGAACTCTCGTCCAGGGCGATGCGGGCGATACGGGCGGCGGCGCTCATCACGAGGCCTCGCGCGGGCCGAGGCGGGCGGCGACGGAACGGGCATGGGCGTGCAGGCCTTCGGCCTCGGCCAGGCGCACGGCATGCAGGCCGATCTCGGCGAGCCCGTCCTCGGTGCAGCGCACCAGGCTGGTGCGCTTGACGAACTCCAGCACCGTCAGGCCGGAGGAAAACCGGGCGCTGCGCGCCGTCGGCAGCACATGGTTCGGGCCCGCGACATAGTCGCCGATCGCCTCCGGCGTGAAGCGGCCGAGGAACACCGCGCCGGCGTTGGTCACCGCGTCCAGTAGCGCTTCTGGATCCAGCACCGCAAGTTCGAGATGTTCGGGTGCGATGGCATCGATCAATGCGGGCGCCTCCGTTTGCAGGTCATCGACCAGGATCACCGCGCCGTGGCGCGCCCAGCTTTCGCCGGCGATCTCCGCGCGGGGCAGCTCGGCCAGGATCGCCGCGATTCGCGCCTCGACGCGTTCGGCGAAGTCGGCATCGTCGGTGATCAGGATCGACTGCGCGGCCGTGTCGTGCTCCGCCTGGCTCAGCAGGTCCCAGGCGATCCAGTCGGGATCGTTCAGGCCGTCGGCGACGACCAGGATTTCCGAGGGGCCGGCGATCATGTCGATGCCGACATGGCCGAAGACCTGGCGTTTGGCCTCGCTCACCCAGGCGTTGCCGGGGCCGACGATCTTGTCGACGGCGTCAATCGTCTCCGTGCCGTAGGCCAGCGCGGCGACCGCTTGGGCGCCGCCGATCCGGTGGATCTCCTCGATCCCGGCGATGCGGGCGGCGGCCAGCAGCAGGGGTGAGCAATCGCCGTCCGGCGTCGGCACCACCATCACCAGTCGCGGCACGCCGGCGACCCGGGCCGGCAGGGCGTTCATCAGCAGGGAGGAGGGATAGGCGGCGAGGCCGCCCGGCACATAGAGGCCGACGGCGGGAATCGGGCGCCAGCGATGGCCGAGCCGGTTGCCGCAATCGTCGTCATAAAAGTCGTCGCCCGGCAGCTGGCGGCGGTGATAGTCGTAAATACGGGCCGCTGCCGCCTCCAATGCCTGCAGCACCGAGGGCTCGGCCTTGTCCGCCGCGGTCTCGATCTCCGCCGCCGGCACTCGGCTGCCGGTCGTCGTCAGGTCGATGCGGTCGAAGCGCCGGGTGAGTTCGTGAACCGCCCCATCGCCCTCCGCCCGGACCCGGGCGATGATCGCCTCGACGTCGGCGCGCACGTCGGGTGCCTGTTCGCGCTTGGCGCCGAGCAGGGTGCGGAAGCCGGCCTCGAACCCGGCCGTGCCCGTTTGCAATCTAAGCGGCATCAAGGGCCGCCTCGAACCGGTCGACCAGGGCGCCGAGCCGGCCCGGTCGGGTCTTCATCGCCGCCCGGTTGACGATCAGCCGCGAGCTGATCCGCGCGATTTCCTCGATCTCCACCAGGCCGTTGGCGCGCAGCGTGTCGCCGCTGGAGACCAGGTCGACGATGCGCCGGCAGAGCCCGAGGGAGGGGGCGAGTTCCATGGCGCCCGAAAGCGAGATGCATTCCGCCTGCACGCCGCGCGCGGCGAAGTGGCGGCGGGTCAGTCGCGGATACTTCGTGGCGATGCGCACATGGCTCCAGGTCCGGGGATCGTCGGTCAACGCGAGGTCCTGCGGGGCCGCGACCGCAAGGCGGCAATGGCCGATGTCGAGGTCGAGGGGGGCGTAGATCTCCGGATAGTCGAATTCCATCAACACGTCGTTGCCCGCCACGCCGAGCTGCGCGCCGCCGAAGGCGACGAAGGTGGCGACATCGAAGGAGCGGACGCGGACGATCTCGACGCCGGGCTCCGCGCAGGCAAAGCGTAGCTGGCGGGCGCCGCCGTCGTCGAAGGCGGCTTCCGGCTCCACACCCGCCGCGTCGAGCAGCGGGCGCAACTCCTTTAGGATGCGGCCCTTGGGCACGGCGATGACGATGGGTTCGTTGGCGTCCATGGCGGTCTTGAAGTTCCCCGGGGGACTGTTCTCTAGGCGTCCTGTTCGAGCTTGTGGTCGGGCCGGTTCGGCGTCGGCCAGGAGTTGCCGGTATCGGTCATGATGGCTTCGAGCCGTTCGGCACGGACCCGCAGGCGGCCGCCGCCGCCGAACTCCAGGGTGACCTCGATACCGTTTCCGTCCGTTTCGCCGGTGAGGGCCAGCAGCGGGATCAGGCCCAGGCGGTGTTCCTGGTCGACCCCCTGCGTCGCCACCCCCTGGACCGCCTCGAAATGCAGACCGGTGCGGATGCGCAGGCCTTCGACCTCGGGGTCGGGGTCCACCGCTTCCCACATGAAGCGGGAAAGCATAACGACGAAGCGATTCTCGTCAGCGACGAAAGCCATGTCCGAAACGCAGGTCAGCGCGTCCTGCAGGCAGGCGGATATCACCGCCAGGTCGTCCAGGCTCTCCGCGCGGAGTTTCAGTTTCTCGCTCATGTCCGCATCTACTCCGGCACCCGCTCGATCTCGGCACCGCAGGCCGCGAGCTTGGCCTCCAGCCGTTCATAGCCGCGGTCGAGATGATAGATGCGGTTGACCCGGGTTTCACCCTCCGCGCCCAGGCCGGCCAGCACGAGGGAGACGGACGCGCGCAGATCCGTCGCCATCACCGGCGCGCCGGAGAGGCGCGGGACGCCGCGGACCAGGGCGGTGCTGCCCTTGACGAGGATATCCGCGCCCATGCGGCGCAATTCCTGCACATGCATGAAACGATTCTCGAAGATCGTCTCGGTGATTGCCGCGGCGCCCTCGGCCGTGGTCATCAGCGACATAATCTGGGCCTGCATGTCGGTCGGGAATCCCGGATAGGGTTGCGTGGTCACATCCACGCCCTTGAGGCTGGCCCCATTGCGCCAGACCCTGAGGTCGTCGCCGTGCTGCTCGAGCCCGACGCCGGCATCGAGCAGGACGCCCGCGGTCGCCTCGATCAGGTCCAGGCGTCCGCCGGCGAGATCGACGGCGCCGCCGGTGACGGCAACGGCGGCGGCATAGGTCGCGCATTCGATGCGATCGGGGAGGACGTGATGCTCGGCCGCGCCCAACGCCTCGACGCCGTCGACGGTCAAAAGATCGCTGCCGATGCCGTCGATTCGCGCGCCCATCGCAACCAGGCAATTGGCGAGATCGGTGATCTCCGGCTCGCGCGCGGCGTTCTCCAGCACGGTCTGCCCGCGCGCCAGCGTCGCCGCCATCAACAGGTTCTCCGTGGCGCCGACGGAAACGCTCGGAAAGCGGATCGTCGCGCCGATGAGGCCGTCCGGCGCCCGGGCGGCGACGTAGCCGTCGGCGAGATCGATCTCCGCGCCCATGCGGCGCAGCCCGTCGATATGCAGGTCGACGGGTCGGCTGCCGATCGCACAGCCGCCGGGCAGCGAAACCCGCGCGCGGTGCCAGCGGGCCAGCAGCGGGCCCAGCACCAGGATCGAGGCGCGCATCTTGCGGACGATGTCATAGGGTGCGGTATCATCGGCGAGCGTGGGCGTGCGCAGGATCGCGGTCCGGCCGGCTTCGCCGTTCTCCGCCAGGTCGATCTCCACGCCGTGGCCGGCCAGCAGCTGCAGCATGGTCTCGATATCGGCGAGGCGCGGCAGATTGCCGAGCATCAGCGGACGGTCCGTCAGCAGCCCGGCCGCCAGCAGCGGTAGGGCGGCGTTCTTGGCCCCGCTGATCCGGATCCGCCCTTCGAGCGGCCGGCCACCGATGATGCGAATACTGTCCATGATCTCGCCGGATCGGCTGTCGCCGAAGATGTCACCTGTCCGCGCTCTATACTCCCGCGACGTGGGCAAAGGGAAGGGGGCGGACGGAATTGCCTCAATCCCGCGCGAAGGCCGCCCGGGCGAGTTCCGCCAGTTCCTCGGGCGGCACGTCGCGAATATGCCGGGCGAGCGACCAGGACTGGCCGAACGGATCGGTCAGCCGGGCATAGCGCGCGCCCCAGAACATGTCGTCGGGCGGCATGTCGCCCCGCGCGCCCGCCGCCAGCGCCGTGTCATAAAGCGAATCGACGTCGACCTCGTGCAGGTGAACGGTGACCGCGGCGGGACGCGAGGGGTCGGGTCCCAGCGCGCCGGAATCCGGGTTCTCGTCGCAGAGATAGATCGGTTGCCCCAGGATCCGCAGCTCCGCATGCATGACCAGGTCGCTGTCGGGAATATCGAGGGCGTAAACGACCTCGGCGCCGAAGGCGCGCTGGTAGAAATCCATCGCCCGCCGCGCGCCCTTGACGGTCAGGTGCGGCACGATGGTGGCCTGTGCTGTGGTCATCGCGCTGGCGTCCCCCTTGTCGGTCTCGGTGGCACTATCGCCCGCAATTGTGGCGGCAATCGGGTCGTCCGCCGCCCGGGCGCGGTCCTGGGTCTTGCGGCGGGCAAGGTTGGCGCGCAGCCCCGCCGCCTGCCGTGTCCGTCGGTCCTTGTCGCTCATCTGCCACTCTCGTCGATCCGGGGAAGGCGATAATACCTGTCGATGCGCCGCAAGGTCAGTGCCGTCTGCCGGTCGACCTCCGCCGCATTCCAGCCAAGGTGTGCCGCCACCGCCTCGCCGGCGCGGCGGACCGTGGCCTCGTCCAGGGCATGGCGGTAGCCGACGCCGGTGCGGGCAAAGAGAATGTCGGCGAGATCGCGGGCATGCTCCGCCACCGCCGCCTGGCCGAGATGGGTGAGGCGGGTGGTCTCGTCGCCGGCGACCAGGGCCGGGGCGTTTGCATTGTCCGCCGGCAGGCGCGGGCGGTAGTCCGGCGTTTGCGGTGGACGGCTGGGCGCCAGCCGCCGTGCGACCGCGGACGTCAGCTCGCGCCCGGCGGACCGATGGCTCATCACCGGCCCGGCGGTCATCGCCAGCACGCCCGGCAGGCCGTCGGCGGCGAGGTCGTGGATCTCCCGGCTGCGGTTGCCCTTGGGGTGGGCGGGATCCTCCGTCAGGGGGCGCACGCCGGCCCAGCCATGGACGATATCGGCTTCGTCCAGCTTCAGACCGGGCAGCGCGTGGCGCGTCTCGGCCAGCAGGAAGGCGACGTCGTCCGCGTCGACGCGGATGTCGTCCGGATCCCCGGTATAAATCGTCTCCGTCGGGCCGATGTGGTGCAGGCCGCCCTGGCTCGGCAGGCAGTAGTGCGGCTCGCCCAGGCTGTTGACGGTGGCGATGCCGTGGCCTTGGAACGCCTCGGGGAGGCGGACCGCGATATGGGCGCCCTTGGTGCCGAGGACCAGACGCCGTGCCGACGGTTCGGCGCGCCGGTTGACGGAATCGATCCACAGGCCGGCCATGTTCAGCACCAGGGATGCCGTCACCTGGGCGTCGCCGTCGGCGCCGTGCAGACCGATCTGCCAAACGCCGTCGCCGTCGCGGGCGACCAGCCGGGCCTCCGTATGGTTGCGCACGGTAGCACCCATCCGTTCGGCGTCGAGGATGGCGTCGATGCAGAACCGTTCCGGCCAGTCAAACATGTATTCACGGAAGCTGGCGACGGAATGCAGGCGATCGCCGCCGCCCATGGGCTCGACGAACGGCAGCGACGCCTGCGCTTCGGCCGCGGACAGGCGGCGATAGTCGAGCGGCACGCCGGGCGGGCCGAGCCGGGCGAGAATGCGGAAGCCGAGGTCCAGGTGCCAGGGCCGGTAGGGTCCCTGGCGCCAGATTGGGAACGAAAGCGTATAGGGCGTCAGCCGCGCGGCGGAGTCGCCTGCCAGTTCCGCCCGCGTCTCCATCGAGGCTCGTGCCATGGCCAGGGCCGTTCGCAGGCGGGCCGGATGGAACAGGAAATCGCGCAAGGGCCGCGGCGTCTCGAAGTAGCGCAAGCCGCAATGCAGCATCCGCGTCGAACGGCCGCTCGCCCCGCCGGCGAAGTCGTCCTTCTCGGCCAACAGCACGGCGTAGCCCGCAGCGGCCAGTTCACGCGCGGCGCTCGCCCCGTTGATGCCGCCGCCGATGACGACGACGTCGAAGCGGCCGCCGTCGAGGTCGCCGGTCGTCGTCGCGCTGTCCGCCGCCTCAGGGATCGACCCGAACTCCGTCGATCTCGATTTCGATGCCCTCGGAAACCAGGTCGATATGCCGGTTCGCCCGGATGGTGCCGCCGTAGGTCGCCGCCGCGCGCCAGCCGATCAGGTGATTGTCGCCGAGCGCGATGTGTGCCGTGCCGAGGCGGAACTTGTTCTCGACATGGCCGATGGCGCGCGCTTGCGGATTGGTGCCGAGGCCGAGTTCGCCGAGCTGTCGTACCTCCGGACCGCCGGAGGCGTCCAGGACCCGTTCCAGACGCCTGGCCGCCTGTTCGCCCTCGATGCTCGTCAATCGTCCGGCGGCGAAGTGCAAGCGGATGGGATCCTCCAACAGGCCGAGCTGCGGGCCCGCGCCGTCGAGATAGACGACCTGGCCGTAGCCGTCGGCGACGAAGACGCCTTCGGCCGTGTCCTCCTCGGGCGACGACATGGCTTCACCGCTGGGGAACGAGCCGAAGCCCGTGTCGCTCTCCGCATGACCGGTGAGCGGCAGGCACGGCCGGCAGATACCGACGGTGAGATCGGTGCCGTTGGCCGAGGTGATGCGGACCTTGCGGGCGCCGGAGACCCGCTGGGCGAGCGCCCGGGTCCGGGTGCGCAAGGCAAGTGGATCGGCGAGCGCGGCGCCCCGGGAAAAGTCTTCCGGCGGCGCGTTGTTGATCAGCACCTGGCGCTTGCCGGCGGCGAACAGTGCGGTGCTCAGGTCGTCATAGGCGCGGGGAAAGCGCAGGCTGGTGGCGACGATGGTGAGATCGGCCCGCTCGACCGCCGCGATGACGGGGGCGGGATGGCGGAAGTCGGCCATCTCCGCCGGCCCGGCGATCGTCGCCACGGTGGTGCTGCCGGCGCCGGCCCGGCCGCAGGCGAGCACCAGGCCCTCGATGATCTCGGGATACTGGTCCGAGCTGGCGACGATCAATACCTCCTCGCCGGTGGCGACGTTGTCGTCCGCCAGGTTGGCGCAGGCCCGGGCCAGTTCGTGGGCGGCAAGCATCATGGTCGGCATTCGCGGTCTCCGTTTCAGAACAGGCGGGGTGCCAACGCCTCGAAATCCATCTCCTCGGCGGAGGCGGGCCGGGCGGCAAAGTCGGCGATGCGCGCCGCGCCGACCCGGTGGCCGTCGACACGCACATCCTCGCCGCCCCGTTCCCAGGCCGCGCGGACGGCGTCGGGAGACGCTGACGCATCACGGCGGTAGCGTTCGAGCGAGGCGCGGACCCGCCGTTCCGCCCAGGCCAACGCATGGTCGTGGTCGTGAAAGCCCCGGACGTGGCGTTGTTTCTCCGGGTTGCCGGGCTGGTCGTTGTCGATGACGACGGCCAGGACCTCGCCGGTGGGCGGCGTCGGCGAGCCGCCGGCACCGACCCTCGCGATCTCACCGGCGAGCGCCCTGGCGATCCCTCGATCCTCGACGCGCGCCTGAACGGTTTTCGCGGCGGCAACATCGCCCCGGTCCAGGCAGGCGCGGGCCACGTCGCGGCGATAAGCCTGGCGGCGGCGGTCGTCGATGTGACACTCGGCCAGCCGCGCGGCCAGTGCCAGATCGCCCGCGGCGATGGCGGCGGCGATCTCTTCCAACGGGACGACCCGGAAATCGATAGCGTCGCCATCGTCCTCAGGCGCGGGGGCTCGTTCCGTCTCGGGGATCTCGCTGATCTGCTCGCGAAGCTCGCGCCAGGCCAGCACCGGATCGCCCGGCAGGGCGCCGAGGTCGCGGCGCGCTTCGCCCTCCTCGCCCAGCACCGCCCACAGCCGCGCCATCGCGCGCCGCACGCCCTCGGGTCGGCGGAGATGTTCGGGTGCGTCGGCGGCGGGCACGCTACCGTCGGCGAGGCCTCGGCGCAACCGCTCCAGTTCGGTCGTCAGCGCCGCGCGAAGTGTTGCCCTCGACGCCGCCCGCCGGTAGATCGCCTCCATCTCGAAGAGCACGTCGCTCGTGCGCGACGAGAGGGCGAGGACGCCGACGGCCCGCGCGGGGTTGCCGTCCGCCTCGTGCAGCTCGCCAAGCGCGCGCACCGCCCAGTACCGGCGCAACGGCTCCGCCGAGGCGGCGTCGTGCCACGGGTCCTCCTCTTCGAGCCGGCGCGCTGTTTCCGTAGTCGCCGAGGCGAGCGCGCGCCACTGGGCGTTCCCGGCGGCAAAGGCCGCCTTCGCCAGCTCGATCTCCAGGGCACAGCGCTTCGGTGGCCAATCGATCTCCGCCGCGGCCCGGCCGGCGGCGGCGAAATCGCCGGCTTTCAGCAGGGCGCGGGCTCGGGCCTCTATATCGTCTGGCGTTTCCCGCTGCTCAGAGGGGCCCGGGGCGGCGGCGATGTCGCGTAACAGCATCCTCAGGCGGCGAAGCACGGTCGCCGGCCTCAGCGCAGATGGCAGGCCACCATCTGGCCGGGGGCGACCTCGCGCAGCACCGGCGAATCGACCCGGCAACGCTCCTCCGCATAGGGGCAGCGGGTGTGGAAATGGCAGCCGGACGGCGGGTTGATCGGGCTCGGCACGTCGCCTTCCAAGACCAGCTTCTTGCGCTTCAGCCGGGGATCGGGGATCGGCACCGCCGAGAGCAGGGCCTCGGTGTAGGGATGTTTGGGGTTGGTGAACAGGGTCTTCTTGTCGGTGTATTCGACGATCCGGCCGAGGTACATCACCGCGATGCGATGGCTGATGTGCTCCACCACCGCCAGGTCGTGGGCGATGAACAGGTAGGAAAGGTTGAATTCCTTCTGCAGGTCCATCAGCAGGTTGATCACCTGGGCCTGGATCGAGACGTCAAGGGCGGAGACCGGCTCGTCGCCGATGATCACCTTCGGGTTCAGGGCGAGGGCCCGGGCGATGCCGATGCGCTGGCGCTGGCCGCCGGAAAACTCGTGCGGGAAGCTGTCCATCTGCGCCTTGCGCAGGCCGACCCGCTCGAACAGTTCGGCGACCCGGGTCCGCCGTTCCTCCCCGTTGCCCATGCCGTGCACGCGCAGCATCTCGCCCACGATGTCGCCCGCCGACATCCGCGGATTCAGCGAGGAGTAGGGGTCCTGGAAGATGATCTGCATCTCCCGGCGCACCGGGCGCATGTCCTGCTTCGAGAGATGGGTGACGTCGCGCCCGGAGAGCTTGATGGTCCCCTCCGTCGGGTTGAGCAGGCGGAGCACCGTGCGCCCGACCGTCGACTTGCCGCAGCCGCTTTCCCCCACCAGGCCGAGGGTTTCACCCTGGTTGATGTGAAAGCTGACGCCGTCGACGGCGTGAACCTTTGCGTTGCCGCCGCCGAACAGGCCCTTCTTCACCGGAAAATGTTTCTTCAGGTCGATGACGTCGAGGACCGGAGCCTCGGCACCGCCCGTCGCCTGTGCCGCGTCAGCCATGGCCCCCTCCGAACAAACGCTCCGAATGCCAGCAGGCGGCCCAGTGGCCCGGCCGCTTCTCCTCGTAAGGCGGATAGGCCTGTTCGCACTGCGCGTCCGCGAAGGAGCAGCGTGGTGCGAAAGCACAGCCGGCCGGCAGGTTGTTGAGTGGCGGCACGATGCCCGGGATCTCCTCCAGCCGCTCAGTCGCCAGGCTTTCGTCACCGCTCATGATGGCGAGGCGTGGGACCGAGGCCATCAGGCCGTGGGTATAGGGATGCATCGGCTCGGAAAACAGCGTGACGACGTCCGCCTCTTCGACCTTGCGGCCCGCATACATGACGATGACCCGCTTGGTCGTCTCCGCCACCACGCCGAGATCGTGGGTGATCAGGATGACGGCGGTGCCGAGCTGTTCCTGCAAACGGACGATGAGGTCGAGGATCTGCGCCTGGATCGTGACGTCGAGGGCGGTGGTCGGCTCGTCCGCGATCAGCACCTTCGGATTGCAGGCCACCGCCATGGCGATCATCGCGCGCTGGCGCATGCCGCCCGAGAGTTGGTGGGGATATTCCTTCGCCCGCTGCTGCGGCTCCGGGATTTTCACCAGGTCGAGCATTTCGACGGCCCGGTCCAGGGCCTGCTTCTTCGTCAGGCCCTGGTGCAGCACCAGGGCTTCCGAGATCTGGTAGCCGATGGTCAGCACCGGATTGAGCGAGGTCATCGGCTCCTGGAAGATCATCGAGATGTCGTTGCCGCGGATGTCGCGCATCTCGCTCTCGTCGAGGGCGAGCAGCTCGCGGCCGTCGAGCGTGACCTTGCCGCCGATGATGCGGCCCGGCGGATCCGGCACCAGCCGCATGATCGAGAGCGCGGTGATCGACTTGCCGCAGCCGCTCTCCCCGACGATGCCCAGCGTCTCGCCCTTGGCGAGATCGAAGCTGACGCCCTCCACCGCCTTGACGATGCCCTGGCGGGTATAGAAGTAGGTTTGCAGGCCCTCGACCTCGAGGGCCTTTTCCTCGGCCCTGTCGGGACTCTCTTGCGCGTGTGCTGGCTCTGACATGGTCTGGCTACGGGTCCCCGCTAGCTGCGTTGTCTGGGATCGAGAATGTCGCGCAGCGCGTCACCGAACAGGTTGGTGCCGAACACCGCGAGGGAGATGGCGAGGCCGGGGAAGATCACCAGCCAGGGGGCGACGCGAACGTATTCCGCCGCCGATTCCGACAGCATCCGGCCCCAGGAGGGATGCGGCTCCGGCACGCCGAGGCCGAGGAACGACAGCGAAGCCTCGACCAGGATGGCCGAGCCGAGCTGCGCGGTGAACAACACGATCAGCGGCGCCAGCGTGTTCGGCAAAACATGGCGGGCGGCGACGCGAAACTCGCTCATCCCGGCCGCGCGGGCCGCTTCGACGAAGGGCATCTCGCGCAACGACAAGGTCGATGATCGCACCACCCGGGCGACGTTGGGTACAAGGGGTATGGATATGGCGATGATGGTGTTCTCGAGGCTCGGCCCGAGGGATGCGGCCATCACCAGGGCGAGCACCAGCAACGGCAAGGCCTGCATGATGTCGATCAGCCGCTGCATGAGGAGATCGAACCAGCCGAGCAGGTAGCCGGACATCAGGCCGACGACCACGCCGATGAAGCCGCCGAGCAGGATCGAGGCGACACCGACGGTGAGTGAGATCCGCGCACCGTGGATGATCCGGCTCAGCACGTCGCGGCCCATCATGTCGGCGCCCATGACGAAGCCGGAACTCGGCGCCTTCAACGAGGCCGACGCCAGGGTCTGCAACGGATCGCGCGGCGCGATCACGTCGGCGAACAGCGCCGAGAGCACGAAGATCACGACGATGACCGCGCCGATGGCACCCAGCGGATAGCGCCGGGCGAAGAACATCAGCTTGCTCCAGCGCCCGGTGACGTGGGCGCCGGCCTTGGTCAGTTCGGCTTGATGGTCGATATCAACCATGGGGATGGCTCCGCTCGCGCCTTAATCGGCGTATTTGATCCGGGGGTCGAGCACGGCATAGAGCATGTCGACCAGAAAGTTGATGACCACGGTGACGACGGCGATCAGCATCACCAGGTTCTGCACGATCGGGTAGTCGCGCATCAGGATCGCCTCGACCAGGAAGTGGGCGACGCCAGGGATGTTGAACACCGTCTCGGTGATGATCAGGCCGCCGATCAGGAAGGCGGCCTCGATGCCGATGATCGTGGTCACCGGCAGCACCGCGTTCTTCAGGGCGTGGTGGTAGTTGATGGAGTTGTCGCTGGCGCCCTTGGAGCGCGCCGTGCGGATATAGTCCTGCCGCATCACCTCCAGCATCGAGGAGCGGGTGAGCCGCATGATCAGCGCCGAACTCCGGAAGCCCACCGCGGCGGCCGGGATCATATAGAGCAGCAACTCATCCCAGAGGTTGTCCGGCGGATCGGTATAGATCGGGATCTCACCGAAGAAGTGGACGAAGGCCATCAAGATCAGCAGGGCCAGCCAGAACGAGGGCAAGGACAGACCGCTCAACGAGATGCAGCGCAGTGTGTAGTCGAGGGCGGAGTCCTGTTTCACGGCGCTGATGACGCCCAAGGGCAAACCGAAGAGCACCGAGAAGAACAGGGCCAGGCCGGCGAGCTTGGCGGTGATCGGGATGCGCGGGCCGATCTCGTCGATCGCCGGCATCTCGGAGACGTAGGAGAAGCCGAGGTCCCAGACCACCAGGCCGCGGATCCAGTCGTAGTACTGCACTGGAATCGGCTGGTCGAGGCCGAGCTCCTTTTCGATCTGCGCCTTTTCCGCCGGATCGACGAAGCCCGCGCTGTCGAACATGATGTCGGCGATGTTGCCGGGCATCAGGCGCAACAGCACGAAGATAATGATCGACATGCCCACGAGCGTGAGCAGCATCAACAGAAACCGCTTGACGAGATAGCTTGACAAGGCGCCGCTCCCCTCACCGCCGATGCGTCGGACGTTTCTGCCCCCCGGCACGTCCGTCGCCGCTTAGTAACACGGTTCGGCCGGAGTGCCGCATCAAAGCGACACCCCGGCCGTTGGCCGCGTCGTCGACCGGACTACTTGTCCAGCCAGACGTCTTCCATGCGCCAGTTGTTGTACAGGCTGTTCACATGGGTCACGAAGCCCTTGACGTAGGGCTGGCGACAGGTCGCCGCCTTGCCGTGGCTGATGATCGGCCGCGCCGCGTCTTCCTGCAGCTTCTTGTCGATCTCCCAGACCAGCTTCTTGCGGGCAGCCTGATCGGTCATCATCGACTGCTGCTCGAAGAGCTTCTCCATTTCCGGCTTGCAGTACCCGGTGTAGTTCCGCTGCGAACCGCAGGAGTAGTTCTCATAGAAGTTGGCGTCGGGATCATCCACGCCGATGCCGGTCAGGTTCAGGCCGACCTGGTAGTCCTTGCGGGCCACCTTGGCGTGCCAGTTGGAGGTCTCCACCGTGTCCAGCTCGGCGTCGATGTAGATCTCCTTCAGATGGTCGATCAGGATGACGGCGGGATCGCGGTAGACGGCGATGTTGCGCGTCGAAACCTTGATCTTCAGCCGTTTGTCCGGGCCGTAGCCGAGGCCTTCCATGATCTTCCGCGCCTGCGCCCGATTGCCGGCGATGTCCGGGTTGTAGCCGGCGACCTTGGCCAGCACGTCCGGCGGCATGCCCCAGACACCCGACGGCGGCGGCATCATCGCGCCGCCCTGCACGAAGTTGCCCTCGCTCAGGATGTCGATGAAAGCCTGGCGATCGATCGCCAGCACCATGGCCTTGCGGACTTTGGCGTCGTCGAAGGGCGGTTGGAACTGGTTGACGATCAGGTTCGTCGAGACGTTGGTCGTCACCAGGTCGCAGACCGCGTGCGGTGCTTCCGACTTCACGTCCTTCAGCAGCGGAATGGTGACGTCCACGTTGAAGGTCATGTCGAACTTGCCGGCGATGAAGGCGAGCACGCGGGTAGCCCGGCTCTTGATGATGGTCCACTCATGCCCATCCAGGTACGGACGACCCTCTTTCCAGTAGTTCTCGTTCTTGGTGAACTTCACATGTTCGTTCTGCTTCAGGCTGACGAACTTGAAGGGGCCGGTGCCGATCGGCGCCGTGCGCATCTTCTTGGGCGCCACATGGCACGGGTAGACCGGCGAATAGCCCGACGCCAACAGCGCGACGAAGGCCGGCTGCGAACGCTTCAGATGGAACGTCGCCTCGTAGTCGCCGTTGACGGAGACATGGTCGAGGTTCTTGTACCAGGCCTTGCGCGGGTTCTTGCGCAGCTTCGCCTTGCTCTTGCCTTGCAGCTTGTCCCAGGTGCACTGCACGTCCTTGGATGTGAAGGGCTTGCCGTCGTGCCAGGTGACGCCCTGGCGAAGCTTGAAGGTCAGCTTGGTGTGATCGCCGTTCCAGGCCCAGCTCTCGGCCAGGTCGGGGACGATGGTCTCGAGGCTGTTCACCGCCTTGTGCTGGTCGTAGACGATCAGGTTGTTGAAGACCCCCATGTAGGGCGACAGCGTCGAGTTTGTCGCCTCCTCGTGGATCGAGCCACTCGGCGGGGTGCCGCGGTGATAGAGTTTGAGAACGCCGCCGCTTTTCTGCGCCAGCGCCGTCTCCACCGCGCCCGACGCGGCCAACAGGCCCGCGGCGATGGCGATGGCATAGCTGTAACGATTCATGGGGTACCTCCCTGTTCCCTGTGAATGGACGCGATTATGCGTGGCTTGGGAGGTTCTGCCAAGCCCGGCGCCGAGCGCCGTCAATTCAACGCGCAACCCGAGGCGCCCTCGCAGGCCCAGCGCTCGTAGTCGTGGATCGCCTCGCGCACCCCGCTGCCATGCGGCAAGAGATTTCGCATGGGGATATAGAGCGTGGCGTAGACGTTGCGCGACATCGCATGCAGCATGCTGTTCTCCGACGCGCTTGCCATGATCGGCAGGCTTATCAGAAACAGGAGCCCATAGAAGGCGCCGCCGCCGCCAAGGATGAAGAGTACCGCTTTCAGTGCCGGGTTCATGGCGCTAGAAAAACACCGACAAATTCTTCACCAGCAGCACGTTCTGGTCGAGCTGGATTTCCCGCCGCGCGATGCGCCAGTCGCCGCCCTCGCGGCGCAGCGCATCGTTGCGCTTGCCGATCAGCGTCGTCGCCTCGTCCTGGTTGCGGTTGCGGTGCACCAGGAAGCGGCAGCGGATATCGACCTCCATGACGTCGCCGATGGCCGGCCGGATGTCGGTGAGTTGCAGGTTCGAAATCATATGGGTGGTACGCGAGGCCGGCTCCTCCGCCCAATGGACATTGGTGGCGAGCTGGGCGACCCGCTGGCGGAGCGTTTCGATCCCCTCGTCCATCCATGCGCTGTCGATGCCCTCGGCGGTGTGCGCCGCGCGACCCTCGTGAACCGCGACGTTCTGGCTGAGCGGCATGAAGATGCGGACGTCCTCGGTAAAGAGGGCAAGCCAGTCCTCGAACCGGCGCGCGTCCAGCAAGTCGGCCTCGTGGTGCAGGACGGCCTCGATCTCCTCGCGCAGCAGCAGGCGGCGGAGTGCTGCGTCCAGTTCAGTCGCCATGCGCCGCCATCCGCGTCTCGTCGGCCTCAGCCGCGGCCATCAGCGCGTCCCAGCTTCGCTCCTCCATGAACTCCCGCCAGCGGCGATAGAACAGCCGCGCGTTGGCCTCGGAATAGCTGCCGCTCTGGATGGCGCCGGTCAGGCCCGGCACCGGGCGTTCCTTGCCGAGGCCGAGCTGGTAGTTGTAGGCGCGGGTCCGCGCGATCGACCCGGCGCTCGCCTGGGTCGCCTCCGTCCAGTTCTCCATGTCGTCCTGTTCGGTCATGCCGCCCGGCCCGGAATAGCGCAGCGCATAGGCCCGGAGCGCCGCCTTGACATGGTCCGGTGCGTCCGCGTCCACCAGGTAATAGCGCCACATCTCCATCGTCGTCGGGCCGATCGGGTGGGTCACCAGGAAACCGCGCGGCTGATTGGCGTGGAAGGAGAGGTTGGGGAAGATCGTGCCGACGGAACAGTGCACCCGCATGGCCTCGCCGAGGTTGGCGACCCGGGCCTCGTAGACCTGTTTGAAATAGGCTTCGACCTCGGGGTGGTTGGTCCAGGTCGCGCTGTAGGGCTGTTCTTCGTAGTACGGCGTATAGCCGAGCACGCCGTGCCCCAGTGCCGGAAAGCCGATGGCGAGGCGCGGGCGCTGGCCGTCGCGCCGGCCTTTGCCACCGCTCGGGCCGATTTTGGCGAGGTCGGCCGACTGGTGGCTGATCTCGTGATAGAGGTCGCCGATAAAGTTCTCCGCCGCGAGCTTCCAGTTGCTCTCGACCCGCCACTTCTGCACGCCGGCCAGCACCATGGAGCCGCCGGGCCGCCCGTCGCGATGATCGAGCACGGCGTCGAGATAGAACCGCATGTCGCCGAGATAGTCCTCAAGGCTGACGGCGTCCGCGTCCCAATTGGCCCA
Source organism: uncultured Alphaproteobacteria bacterium (assembly GCA_951812805.1). Taxonomy (GTDB): domain Bacteria; phylum Pseudomonadota; class Alphaproteobacteria; genus JASLMY01. Next base: position 86,462 of record CATOSZ010000014.1, read on the forward strand.
GATCGTGCCCTTGTAACTGGTCACGCGCGGGCAGCGGGCGAGGCCCCATTCCTCCCGGTCGAGGCTGTTGCCGTAGCCTTCCTCGGCGCGGGGCAGGCCGACGATGGCGCCCGGCTCGCGCACCCGCTCCCGGTCGGTGGAAAAGCTCCAGCCATGATAGGGGCAGGTGAAGACCCGCGTGTTGCCGGCGTCGTAGCGGCAGACCCGCATGCCGCGGTGCGGACAGGAATTCAGAAAGACCAGGATCTCGCCCTGCTTGTTGCGGGTCAGGATGACCGAGTCCGTGCCCATGCGGGAGACGACGAAATCCTCCGGCTCCGGGATCTGGCTCTCGTGCCCGACCAGCAGCCAGGTGCGGGGAAAGATGCGTTGCAACTCGGCCTGGAAGATCTCCGGTGCGACGAACAGCGTGCGCTGCACGATGCCGCCCTCGTCGTCGACCAGTTCGGCCAGCCGTTCGCGATCCAGGTTCATGGCTCCGCCTCCCGTTTTCCCGCCGCAAGCTATCGCGAATTGCCCACGCTATCCAAGGCGCCGGTGCAAGGGGGAGGGACCGACAAACGTCGCGGGGCCCCGGCGGTGGGTCGCCGAGGCCCCGATCGGGGTCGAGGGGGACGGCAAGGCTACTTGTTCTTGCCCTTGCCGCCGCCGCCACCGCCACCGCCGCCACCATTGCCGCCGCCGCCATTCCCGCCGCCCTTCGGCTTCTTGACCTGGATGGCGATCACGGCCGTGTCGGTGCCGCCCTGGCCGTCGTCGGCCTGGAAGGTGAAGTCGTCGTTGCCCTCGAAACCGCCGTTCGGCGTGTAGGTCAGGTTGGCACCGCTGCCGGTGAGGCTGCCGTTCGCCGGGCCGGCGACGACCGTGTAGTCGAGCGTGTCACCGTCGCCGTCGCTCGCCGTCAGGGTGATGTCGAGCGGGACGTCCCGGTCGGTCTGCAGGCTCTGGGCGTCGGCGACCGGCGCGGTGTTCGACGGCGGCGGCGGGGGTGGGGGTGGGGGTGGCGGCGGGTCGCCGCAGCTGCCCCAGGTCGTCGCCTGGGTTTCGCCGTTGGTCATGGTGGTGGTCGCGGTAATGCAGCTCGCCTGGCCCTGGAGGGCGAGGAACGTGACGTTCAGCCAATAGTCGCTCTGGCTGTGGCGCACGGTGCGGATCCGCGCGCCGTTGAAGAGGCCGGCCTGGAAATCGTTCGGATCGGCCTGGTCCATGTGCACGTTGGCGGTGTAGCTCGGGGGATGATCAGCGTGGTAGGGGCATTCGTTCGCCCCGCCCGCGTCGTAGCTCGACCAGGGGACCGAGCTCGAATTCTTGTGCGTGTACTGGAAGTTCCAGGCGTCCATGTCGAAGAACGAGGGCTCGATGTTGTAGCCGAGCGAGTTGGGCGTATCGCCTGGCTGGGCAATGGGGGTGCCCTGGGCGTCCTGCAGCTCGACCTCGACGCGGACCACGTCCTGGCGGGCGGTGTCGACGGTGACCTCGACGATCGGGTTGTTCGGATCGCTCTGATCGACCGAGGCGATGGTGACGCCGACCGGCGAGTTGTCGTCGTAGGGCAGCACGTTCAGCGGATGGATCGCGTCGCGCTGCCAGCTGGAATAGGCGTCGAAGGCCGGCGCGTCGCGGATTTCGAAGTGCAGGTGCTCATAACCGGTGAAGCTGGCGCCGGTGTAGCCGAGCAGCTGGCCCTTGACCACGACCTCGTCCGCCGCGACGACCCAGTCGGACATGTGCAGGTACATCGCGTGGTAGCAGCCGACGTTGCTGCACGAGTTGTGGCCGGGCCGGAAGTGACGCACCCGGATCATCGGATCGTCGAAACTGGAATGCTCGCCCGCGTGCTGGACGACGCCGTTGGTGATCGCGAAGACCGGGGTGCCGATCGGCGTCGAGATATCGAGGCCGCGGTGGAAGTCGTAGCGGTCGTTGCCCGAATGCAGCAGCCGCGGCCCGAAGGTCGAGTTCATGCGCCCGTCGGCGTCGAGGTCCGCATAGGCCGGATCGCCGTGGCGGTAGGCGGGGCAATCGGGATTGTTCACCGCGTCCCAGGTCTCGTTCAGGTCTTCCGTCAGCCGGCCACAAAGCGGCCAGGCCGGGTTGGGGTCGTAGTCCTGGGCGTTGGCCGCGGCTGGCAGAGCGACATAGGCGACGCCGCTCAACAACAGGGCGGCAAACTGGGTGCTCAAATTCCGCTTGGTTCCGGTCATCGTCCTATCCCCACTTTGCATTGGCTTCTCTACTGCAGGGGATATGGGCGCCGAATGCTCACGGACTTGTGACCGATGTCACCCGGTAACAATTGAAACAATTGAAACCATGGGAACATTCGCCGCCGCGGCCGGCCGCGGCGGTTGATTGTCGCCTCGCTTCGCGTATCATCCGGCCCGCGCTGCCGCCGATGTCGAGGCGGGCTGAGGAATCGAGGGAGATGGGGGCGATGGAAGCGCCGGAGACTCTGGAGGTCGAGGAACTGGTCGTGCGTTGCGACGGCGGGGGCGGTGCTCTCGGCCATCCCGCCGTCTATCTCAACATGGGCGACGAGCGGGCGATCGATTGCCCCTATTGCGGCCGCCGTTTCCAGCTGAAAGAGGGCGTCACGCCCGCCGCCGCGCATCACTAGATCCGGCCGCGACGCGTCACGAACGAGAGTCTCCGCGTGACCCGACCGCTGCTTTTCACCCCGCTGCAAATTCGCGATGTTCGCCTCAAGAACCGGGTCGTCGTCGCGCCCATGCACCAGTATGCCGCGGAGAAGGGGTTCGCTACCGACTGGCACCTGATGAACGCCGGGCGCTATGCCGCCGGCGGCTCCGGCCTGGTGATGATGGAAAGCACCAAGGTCGAGCGGCGCGGCTGCGGCACGGTCGGCGACCTCGGGCTCTGGGACGATGCTTTCGTGCCGGGCCTGAAGCGCTGCGTCGACTTTATTCGAAGCCACGACGCGGTGCCGGCGATCCAGCTCGGCCATTCCGGGCGCAAGGCGCGTCGCTTCCGGCCCTGGGAGGGCGGGCGGCCGCTGCAGCAAAGCCCTGGAATCGAGGATTGGGAGGACTGGGAGCTGGTCTCGGCCTCGGCGTTGAGCGCGCCGGAAAGCGATCCGGTCCCCCGCGCGCTCAGCCGTAGCGAAGTCGTGGACCTGGTCGAGCGCTGGGGCCAGGCGGCGCGGCGGGCCGACGCGGCCGGCTTCGACGTGCTGGAGATCCACGGCGCGCATGGTTACCTGGTCCATCAATTCCTCTCGCCGTTCTCGAACCGGCGGAACGATGATTACGGAGGCTCGGAACAGGGGCGCATGCGCTTCTGCATCGAAATCGTCGAGGCCGTACGCGCACACTGGCCGGCCTCCAAGCCGCTCTTCCTCCGCCTTTCGGTCGAGGACGACGCGGGGTGGGGCCCGGACGAGAGCGTGGCGCTCGCCCGAATCGTCGCGGAATTGGGCGTCGACGTCGTCGACTGCAGTTCGGGCGGCATGCGTGGCGCGCCGGTCGTCGGCACCGGCCCGGTCGGCTACGGCTACCAGGTGCCCTATGCCGAGCGGCTGCGGGCCGAGGGCGGGGTCATGAGCATGGCGGTCGGCCTGATCGTCCATGCGGACCAGGCGGAGGAGATCCTGCAATCGGGTCGGGCCGATCTCGTCGCGCTGGCGCGCGAGCTGCTCTACAACCCGAACTGGCCGATGGATGCGGCCCGCAAGCTCGGCGTCGCGGACGCCTTCGCCAGCGTGCCCGACGCGCAGGCCTTCTGGCTCGCCAAACGGGCCGAGGCGGTGGCGGAAATGGTGCCGTCCACCTATCAGCGCGGGATCGACGCCGGGGCCTGACCTCTTCAGCGCGGTCCGACCGCCAGATACAGCACGATCACCGCCGCGATCACGCCACCCCACAGGGCGAGGTCACGCCAGAATTTGCCGTGGGCGCGCCAGAGCCACCAGGCGCCGGGGCCGACCAGAACCAGGACCGCCACCAGGTAGAGCAGACGTTGCCATTCGAACTCGCCCATCACCGTTGCCTTTCGGGCTCGCATTTTCCGCTTGTTTCTCTTATCTCACAGGCGTATCGGGCTTTGCCAATGGCTTTGGAGCGACGGCTTGCCGTCGCGGGCGGCCCCGGATAGGTTGGCGCGGCCGGCAGCGAAGAGAGAATCGAGACGTGGCAGACATCTTCCAAGAGGTCGACGAGGCGGTTCGCACGGACCGCTTTTCCCAGATGTGGAAGCGCTACGGCATCTACGTCTACATCGTCGTCGGCGCTCTTATCCTCGGCACCGGCGGCCGCGCCGCCTGGCAGCACTTCACGCTCGAGGCGCGGCTGGACAACTCGGCCAAGTATTTCGAGGCGCAAGCCCTGCTAGCGGCGGAGAAGGAAAGCGACGCGATCAACGCCTTCACGAACCTCGCCGACGAGGCGGGCGGCGGTTACGGCATTATCGCCCGGCTGCGCGAAGCGGCGGCCCGCGCGGCGCACGGCGATACCTCGGGCGCGGTGCTGGCCTACAAGCGGCTGGCCGACGACGACGACATCTCGCCGGTCTACCGCGATCTCGCCCGCCTGCTGGCGGCGACGCGCTTGATCGACGAGGGCGCGTCGGCCGAGGTCGAGGCGCTGTTGGCGCCGCTGCTGCAGGGCGACGGCGCCTGGCGTCACTCGGCACGCGAGCTGGAGGCGGTCCTGGCCTTGAAGGAGGGCCGGCGACAGGATGCGATCAACGGCCTGCAAGGCCTGGTCGATGATGCGGAAACACCGAACGGCGTGCGCGGACGGGCGCAGCAGCTGCTGGCGGCGTTGACCGATGGGGGTTGAGGTGGCGAGGCTTCGCCGAGGTGTCACAGGCGCGCTGCTGGCGGCCGGCGTGCTGGTCGCGACCGGCGCCTGCGATACCATCACCGACTGGGTCGGCGCCAGCGAGGGGCCGCCGCTGCCCGGCCAGCGGGTGTCGGTGCTGCGCCTCGAACAGACGCTGGAGCCGGACCCGGGCATTTCCGATCTCGAGGTCAAGCTGCCGGCGCCGTGGCGCAACGAGATCTGGCCCCATGCCGACGGCTATTCCAACCACGCCATGCATCACCTCGATCTGGGCGCCGACCTGGCGACCGCCTGGCGACGCGACGCGGGCGAGGGGTCCGGGGACGAAACCCGCCTGCTGAGCCGACCCATCGTCGCCGACGGCCGGATCTTCGTCTTCGATGCCATGAGCACGGTGCGCGCCTTCGAGGCGGCCAGCGGCAAGCCGCTCTGGGACATCGATCTGACGCCGGAGGAAGAGGACGAGGGCGCGCTCGGCGGCGGCATCGCCTGGCTCGACGGCCGGATCTTCGCCGCCACCGGTTATGGCGAGGTCGTCGCCCTCGACGGCGCGAGCGGCAAGGCGCTCTGGCATCAGCGCCTCGGCACGCCGTTTCGCGTGCCCCCTGCGGCGGCCGACGGCCGGGTCTTCGTCATCGGCGTCGACAACCGCACTCATGCGCTGGCCGCCGACGACGGCCGCCCGTTGTGGGAACATTCGGGCATCGCCGAGGAGGCCGGGCTGATCGGCGGCGCCGCGCCTGCGGTCGATGGCAGCATCATGGTCTCGGCCTATTCCTCGGGCGAGCTTTTCGCACTCCGGGTCGAGAACGGCCGGCCGGTCTGGCAGGACCAGCTGCTCCGCATCGCCCGCTTCACGCCGCTGGCCTCGCTGGCGGAGATCCGCGGCGCGCCGATCATCGATCGCGGCCTGGTCATCGCCGTCAGCCATTCCGGCCGCATGGTCGCCGTCGACCTGCGCACCGGCGCCCGGATCTGGGAGATCGACGTCGAGGGCGTGGAGACGCCCTGGGTCGCCGGCGACTTCATCTTCGCGATGACGACGCAGAGCGAACTGCTCTGTATTTCGCGCCGCGACGGCCGCATCCGCTGGGTCACGCAGCTGCAGCGTTTCGAGGACGAGGACGGCAGTGGCGATGCCCTGCAATGGGCCGGTCCCGTGCTCGGCGGCGACCGGCTGGTCGCGGTCTCCAGCCATGGCCAGGCGATCGCCATCTCGCCCTATACCGGCAAGGTGATCGGCCGCCTGGAGCTGCCGGGCGAGGCGCTGCTGGCGCCCGTCGTGGCGGACGCGACCCTCTACATCCTGACCGACGACGCCAATCTCGTGGCGCTCCGCTGAGATCATGCCCTACACCATCGCGATCCTCGGCCGGCCGAACGTCGGCAAGTCGACCCTGTTCAACCGCCTGGTCGGCAAGCGCCTGGCCCTGGTCGACGACACCCCCGGCCTGACCCGCGACCGGCGCGAGGGCGAGGCCCGGCTCGGCCCGCTGTCGTTCCGCATCATCGACACCGCCGGTCTGGAGGACGAGAGCGACGCCAGCCTCGAAGGCCGCATGCGGCAACAGACGGAGGCGGCGCTGGTCGAGGCGGACCTGGCGCTGATGGTGATCGATGTGCGGGCCGGTATCGTCCCGCTCGACTCCCATTTCGCCCGCTGGCTGCAGCGCCACGACACGCCCGTAGTGCTGATCGCCAACAAGGCCGAGCGGCGCGACGTCGTCAGCGTGCTGGCCGAGGCGCACGGTCTGGGCCTCGGCGAACCGGTGGCGATCTCCGCCGCCCACGGCGACGGCCTGGTCGACCTGCACGACGCCCTGGTAACGATGCTGCCGGGCCTGGTCGACGACAGCGCGGCGGCGCGCGACCCCGATGCGCCTTTGCGCCTCGCCATCCTCGGCCGGCCGAACGCCGGCAAGTCGACCCTGGTCAATCACCTGCTCGGCAGCGACCGGATGCTGACCGGGCCGGAGCCCGGAATCACCCGCGACGCCATCGCCATCGACTGGACCTGGTCCGGGCGACGCATCCGCCTGATCGATACCGCCGGCCTGCGCCGCCGCGCCCGCGTCGACGACCCGCTGGAGAAGCTGTCCCGCGCCGATGCGATCCGCGCGATGGAACTGGCGGAAGTCGTCGTCCTGCTGACCGACGCCAGCCAACCGCTGGAACGCCAGGACCTGGTGATCGCCCGCCAGGTGCTGGACGAGGGCCGGGCCCTCGTCGTCGGCCTCTCGAAGTGGGATACGATCGACGACCGGCAGGCGGCGATGCGGCTGGCGAAGGATCGGGTGCAACGTTCCCTCTCCCAGGCCCGCGGCGTGGCGATCCAGCCGGTCTCCGGCCTGACGGGGGAGGGGGTGGACAAGCTGCTGGCCGCGATCGTCAAGATGCACGAGCGTTGGTGTACCCGCCTGCCGACCGCGGCCTTGAACCAATGGCTGGCGGAGATGCTGGTCCGCCACCCCCCGCCGCTTGCCGCCGGCGGGCGCCGGGTCCGCATGCGCTACATGACCCAGCCGAAGGCCCGCCCACCGACCTTCGCCATCTTCGCCAACCGGCCGGGTGAATTACCGGATTCCTACATGCGCTTCCTCACCAACGGCCTGCGCGACGCCTTCGGCCTCGACGGCATCCCGCTGCGCCTGAACCTGCGCCGCGGCAACAATCCCTATGCGAAGGAGTGAGGGAGGATTAATTGTTTTACACGCTTCGGCATAGCTAAGGGCTAAAGACAGGATGTTGTTCCTGCCAAGGTGGCTCCGATGGAAAATTTCATAAGCCTGTGATAGAATGATGCCATGAGCGACGTACAGGATAAGGCGGATATCGACGAGCTGATTGGCGTGTCCAATCAGCCACCTGCACCGGATCATGATGAATGGTTTCGGTCGAAGGTCCGCGAGACCCTTGCCAAAAAGGCAAAGGGCGAAGTCAGTTACACGCCGCTCGATTTTGTGCGCAAAGAATTTGGATTCTGATGCACGTCAGAATCGGAGACGATGCCAAAGACGATCTCCGACGAATCCGAGCCTACCTGGAACCACGAAACCCCTCCGCCTGCGAACGTGTTCTCATTTCAGTTTTCGCCGTACTCGAACAACTTGAACAGTTTCCTTTTCTTGGTCGATTTGGCCGGGAAGAAGGTACACGGGAAATCTCCGTTCCGAAGTATCCCTATATTATCGTCTATTCAATTCCTGACGAGTACTACATCGATATCGAGCGGGTGCTCCATTCAGCGATGAAGTGGCCGCCGTAACCCGATCCCTCGCGTTCGCAGCTTCGCGATAGCCGCAGACCTTTTCCGCGGGAAAGGGGCACATATACAGGGGTGCAGCAAATCAACGTCGCGTCAAGAATGGACGGCTGTCGCCCGGCTCTCGCATTCGAGCGCCCCTGCGTGCCCTCCAGCGTGCGCTGATGGGCCAGGAACGAGGGGCTCAGAAGAACAGCGAGAACACCGAAAGCCCAAAGTCGGCCGTTGTTTTTTTTGTGTTCATCAAAAACTAATTATTGCCAATTTGATGAGAATCTGGTTTATTCCACCAGCTCCATCCGTCGATTGACGCGCCGTACCAGTGCCCAACTTCCTCCACAACTGGCGACGAAAAGCAATAGTACCAGGCTAGCGATCAAGGGCGCCTTGTGAAACCAAATGAGCCCGCATAATAATAAGACCGACGCCAAGGCGAGGAGGCCCGATTGCGCGAATAGGCCTGAGCGGACGAAAGCGTTCCCGGGACGGACCGTTTTGATGGGACCCAAGAGAAAATAGAAAGCCGGCCAGGCGACCGCGAAACAAAGGGCCCGGAGTATCCAGATCGTCATTTGGGCGTCGTCTTCGGCTTCCCCGAAGACAGCTCTTCGGCCAACCAGCCCGTGTTCCAGCAGGGCGATTTTATCGTCCCCCATCTCGCCTGGTACAACCCGCTCGCCATGCTGTTGGCCTACGACGGTGATCGACCCTGGCGGCGCAGAATGAAAGGTAATCCGCAGATCGCCGACACGGGGGGTCGCGGGATCACCGGAATGGAGGATGCCACCGGCCAAGGTAAATCGTTGAGCAAAGGCCGGATCCATCGTCGCGAGATGCTCCGCCGTTACGGGAAACAGGATGGTCTCGATCTTCCGTTTGAAGGCATCACCGAGTTCGAAATCGCCCAGTGTGATTGTCTTGGCCACGAGGTCGGCGCTGCCAAAGGGCATGGAATTAGGGTTCGCGTGGCCGTTCTGGTCGGTAAAGAGTTCTGATGGTATCCAGTTCCTGTGCCAGTCCTTTTCGTAGCTATAGGTGTTCGGCTTGCCCGAACGTTTGCGGACCGACTCCTGCCATTGGTACATCTCTACGATGCGGGTCAATCTCAAGGCTTGAGCTTTAACGGGAAAGAGGTCGTCGGCCAGCGTTTCTTGTGTCGTAGCCTGACCGGCAATATGAACGAAACCGCCTTCATTTGCAGGGTCGACAGGACTCGCTTCCACCGTGACGGACAGCAATCGACCGATGTTCAAGGTGTTGAGACGGTCGATCGCCTCATTTTCCTTGACGAAGAGAACACCGAGGAAAATGCAAAGGAGAAGCAAGGCGCAAAAGGCATAGGTAAAGACACTGAGGACGGCAAAGAGTTTCTTTCGCCTCGACCACATCTCGCCAACCCTCTTTTCGCCTCAGTTGGTTGAGCCGTCAGCTATCGCATACCCGGCGCAACCTAGCATTTTCTTGGTGATAGGTGCGCCACTCCATCATCGACGTCACCATCGACGCCTTGGTATTCCTGGAAAGCTCGGCTCCAGATGGAACACCCTCCCTTCGTCAGCCAGGGCACAGGGGCACTCGTACAATAGATCATTTGTTTGACATATAATTTCATATTCGGGTGTGGAAGAATCATGTGGCGTGGGGGTCGGCACATCGAAGTTGCATCGAGAAGAGACGGCTGTCGCCTGGATGCCTCATATGCTAGGAATCTGGCCGTGGAATCCATTGATGAGGAGTCGAAAGCAATGCGGATGTTCATGATCGAGCGAGACATTCCCGAGGTCGGCAGCCTGGAGCGCGAGGAGCTCCGCGGTGCGGCCGCGAAGTCGAACGAGGCGCTGCGCGAGCTGGCGCCGGCGATCCAGTGGCAGAATTCCTTCGTTGCCGGCAACAAGACGTTCTGCGTCTACCTCGCCGAGGACGAGGCAGTTATACACAAGCATGCGGAAATTTCCGGCTTCCCCGCCACCACGGTGACCGAGATCCGGCGTCAGATCGACCCGACGACCGAGCGGGAATAGCCCTCAGCGGGTGAAGTCGACTGCGGTCGAGTTGCCGCCGCTGACGACGATGCCGACGCGTTCGCCGGCCGCCGGTCTGTAGGCCCCGCTTTCGAGCGCGGCGAAGGCGGCGGCGGCGCCCGGTTCGACGACGACGCGCAGCAGGTTCCAGATCGTCTCGCGGGCTTTCGCAATGGCCGCGTCGTCGACCAGGGCGACTTGTGCGAAGTCGCGGGCCAACGGAAACATCAATTCACCGACCCGGCGCGGCGCGAGGCTGTCGGCGGCGATCCCGCCGGCCGGCGCGTCGACCGGTTCGCCCGCCGCAAGCGCGCGGTCCAACGTCGGCGCATCGACCGGTTCGACCCCGACCAGCCGCGTGCCGCCCCGATGCCAGGCCGCCGCACCGCCGAGCAGGCCGCCCCCGCCGACGGCCATCATCACCGTGTCGAGTTCTCCGGCCTGTTCCTCGAACTCGGCCGCCAGCGTGCCCTGGCCGAGGATGGTCATCGGATGGTCGAAGGCGTGCACCTCGACGGCGCCGGACTGCGCGATCCACTCGTGGCTGGCGGCCAGTGCATCGGCGTAGAAATCGCCGCCGACCACCAGTTCGGCACCATAGTCGCGGATGCGGGCGATCTTGGCGGGGGAGGAGACGGTGGGCACGAAGATGCGCGCCGGCACGCCCCGGCGCATCGCGGCATAGGCGACCGCGGCGCCGTGGTTGCCGCCCGACGCCGCGACCACGCCGGCGGCCGGCACCTCGCGACCCGTCAGGTGGGCGAAGGCACCCCGCACCTTGAACGAGCCGGAATGCTGCATCAGCTCGAGCTTCACCACGATGCGCCCGGCGTCGACGCCGATATCGGCACCGTCGATCTCGACGGTCGGGGTCTGTCGGAGGAAGGGGCTGATCCGCGTGCGGGTCTCGGCGATGGCCGCGCGGGTGAGCGCTAGAGGTTCCACTCCTCGCTCCCCTCTTCGCCGGCGAGCGTGGTGCGCACCATGACGCGGGCCTGGTCGCCCGGATAGCCGTGGCCGCGATGCAGGACGCAGCGGTTGTCCCACATCACCAGGTCGCCCGGGCGCCATTTGTGCTTGTAGGTCCGCGGCGGCCGGCAGGCCTCCTCGCAGAGGGATTTCAACAGGCTGCGGCTTTCCTCGACCTCTTCGCCCTTGATGTGGCTCGCGTGGCGGCCGATGTAGAGCGCCTTGCGCGCCGTCTCCGGGTGCGTTCGGACCACCGGATGCTCGACCGGGGGGACGGCATTCCACTCCTCCTCACTCAGCGACGCCATGCCGCCGACCTGGCTCTGGCTCCAGACATAGCTGTGCACGACGGTCTTGCCGTCGATCCGCGCCTGCGTTGCCGCGTCGAGGTCGTCCCAGGCCGCGCGCATGTCGGCGTATTCCGTTTCGCCGCCCCGGCTCGGCACCCGGTCGGCGCGCAGGATCGAGGCCATGGAGGGCACCCGCTTGAACGAGCTGTCGGTGTGCCAGTAGGAATTACCCTTGAGGAAGAGGCCGTGATCGCTCTCCGGCGCCCAAACGCTGCCGTCCGGCTTCACGTTGGAGAGCACGATGGTCTCCGGGTTGTCGCCGACGTTGTTGGCGGTAACGTTGCGCTCCAGCGCACCGAAGCGACGCGTGAAGGCGATGTGCGCTTCGTCGTCCAAGTGCTGTTCGGGGAAGACGAGCACCGCGTGCTGGTGCCAGGCGTCTCGGATGGCGCCGAAGGTGTCGTCGTCGAGCGCCCGCAGATCGACGTCGGTGACGGCGGCGCCGAGGGTGCTTTCGGTGGCTGTGATGGTGAGCGTCCCGGTCAATGGCCTCCTCGCGTTGGCCGGATGATGTCCGATTTTCCGCGAATTTTGAAGTCGCGCGCCACTCACTCCGGCACGCCGGCCAGCCGCAGGCCTTCGACCAGTTTTTCGATGTGTTCGGGCCGCACGAACATCGGGTTCTTTCTGAGCGCCCGGAGATTGAAGCGCGGGATGAGGCGAAGCAGCTGTTCGGCATGCCGGCGGGCGTCGTCCATGCGGTCGAGCCGGGCATAGGTGCCGGCGAGCGTCACCAGCGCTCCGTAGTTCGAACTGTCGAGCTGCAACTGCCTGTTGGAGACCTCGATCGCGTTCTCATAGTCGCCCAGCATGTAGTAGGCGTGCCCCATGCCGTTCAACAGCAAGCGCCCGCGCCCGTCGCGCGGATTGCTGCGCATCGCCTGCTTGCAGGCGGCGAGGCCACCCTCCAGGTCGCCGGAAAAGGTGAGCGCGAGACCGAGGATGCCGTAGGCCTCGGCGAAGTTGGGGTTGAGATCGACGGCGCGCCGGGCCGCGGTGACGGCGCTCTCCGGCTTGCCGGTGGTGCTCAGCACGAAGGCGAGGGCGTAGTGCGCTTCCGGGTTCGCGGGCGCCAGGCGCACGGCGTCCTCGGCCGCCGAGAGCGCCATCGTGAAGCCCATGCTCGCCGGTTTGACCCAGCCGTACATGCCGTCGTGAGCGTGGCAGAGGCTTTTGAAGGCATAGGCGTTGGCGAAGTCGGCCTCGATCCCGATCGCCTGGTCCAGCCGGTCGATCGCCTCGACGATGTCGTCCTTGGTCATCCGGTGAAACGCCGACATGGCCCTGAGGTAGAGGTCCCAGGCATCCAGGGTCTTCGGGCGCCGGGTTCGGACCCGCTCGATCTCCGCCAGGGTGACCTCGGGGCCGACCGCGGCCGCGATGCTCGCCACGATGTCGTCCTGCAATTCGAAGACGTCGTCGATCTGGCGGTCGTAGCGTTCGGCCCAGACATGCCGGTCGTCTTCCGCGTCGATGAGCTGGGCGTTGACGCGGACCCGATCGCCGGCGTGGCGGATGCTGCCTTCGAGGACGTAGCGCACGCCGAGTTCCTGACCGACCCGCTTCACGTCGACCGTTTCGCCCTTGTAGCGGAAGGCCGAATTCCGCGCGATGACGAACAGCCCGGCGAAGCGGGAGAGCGCGGTCGTCAGATCCTCGGAGATGCCGTCGGAAAAATATTCCTGCTCCGGGTCGCCGGACATGTTGTTGAAGGGCAGCACGGCGATCGAGGGCTTGTCGGGGATCGCTGGCGGGGCCGTCGGCGTCTCGTCCGGGCCGTCGTCTACCGCGCCGGGGGCCGCGTCTTCGCGCCAATGCCAGGTCCGAACGGGGACGGCGATGTTCTTCAAGGCCTGCTCGTCGCCGCCGGTGAAGTCGAGGGCGAGGCGGCCACGCACCTGGCGGACCACGTCGTCGGACAGGCAGAGCCCGTCGGGTTCCGCCTCGGCCTCGAGCCTGGCCGCGATGTTCACGCCGTCGCCATGGATATCGTCGCCGTCGACCACCACCTCGCCGAGATTGACGCCGATGCGCAGCCGGATCCGCCGATCCTCGGCGGTGCCGGCGTTGCGCGCCGCCATGCCGCGCTGGATGGCGACGCAGCATTCGACGGCGGCGACCGCGCTCGGAAATTCGAACAGCAAGCTGTCGCCCGCGGTGCCGACGACCCGCCCGCCGCGGGCCTTCGTCTCGATGTCCCAAAGCTCCGCGCGATGGGCCCGCATGGCGGCGAGCGTACCGGCCTCGTCGGCCGAAATCAGCCGGCTGTAGCCGACCACGTCCGCCGCGACGATGGCCGCGAGCCTGTGCTGTGTTTCCCCGTTCATGGGGCCGAGTGTAGCAAAGCGACCGGGGGGCGAGATAGCGCACATGGCGGTGCCCGGTGGTAGAGAAGTGCCCGCCGTTTCGCTAGGTTCTCCGACCGGTTGCCGGAGGGGGACATGACCGATCCAAGCGCTACACGAAGGCTTGCCACGATCGTCGCCGCTGATGTCGTGGGTTACAGCCGTCTGGTCGGGCAGGACGAGGCGGGAACGGTCGCCGAACTGCGGCGATGCCGCGACGAGGTGGTCGACCCGGCCATCACCGCTCATGACGGGCGGATCGCCAATACGGCCGGCGACAGCGTGCTGATCGAGTTCACGAGCTTGCTTGATGGCGTCACCTGCGCGGTCGCCATTCAGGCGGCCATGGCGACGCGCAACGCCGGTGTGCCGGAGGATCGCGGTATCCGGTTTCGCATCGGCATCAACATCGGCGACGTCATCGAACGGGCGGGCGACATTCTCGGCGACGGCGTCAACCTGGCCGCCCGCCTGGAAGGATTGGCCCCTGCCGGCGGCATCTGCGTCTCCGAAAGCGTACGCAACGCGCTCGGGCCGAACGCGCCGGGAAAGCTTTTCGATCTGGGGCCGCAAACCCTGAAGAACATAGAGAGGCCGGTGCGGGCTTATCTTCTGGAGGCCGGCGAGGGACCGGGCGTCGAGCGGCTCGGCGCCGGCGACCAGGCGCGGGTCGGTTATTGCATGGCCGTCGATGACATCAGCCTCGCCCACACGACCGTCGGATCGGGATACCCGCTGGTCATCGCCGGCGCCTGGATGACCCATCTCGAGCGTGAATGGGACGATCCGGCCTGGTGCAACTACCTCGCCGGGCTGGGGGAGAATTTCCGCCTGATCCGGTACGATCAACGGGGCAACGGCATGTCCGATTGGGACCGGGTCGAGATCGGTTTCGAACGCATGGTGGACGACTACGCGACGATCATCGATCTCTACGGGCACGAGAAGGTCGCGCTTTGGGGGAATTCCCAGGGGGCGGCGGTGGCCGCGGCCTATGCGGCCCGCAACCCCGATCGGGTATCGCACCTGATCCTCTATGGCGGTTACGCCCGCGGCCGGCGACAGCGGCGCGATCCCGAGGCGGAAGCCGAAAGCGTGGCCCTCGTCACGCTGATCCGCCAGGCCTGGGGGCGTGACAATCCGGCGATCCGCCAGACCATGACGTCGATGTTCATGCCGGATGCCACGGCGGAGGAGGCGGCCTGGTTCAACAACTTTCAGCGCGCCTGCGGGCCGGCGGAGAACATCGCCCGCTTCCGCGAGGTCTTCGACAGTATCGATATCACGGCGGAGCTCGACCGCATCGTCTGTCCGACGCTGGTGATCCATTGTGCCGGCGACGCGGTGGCGCCGTTGGCGGAAGGCCGCCTTCTCGCGGCCCGGATTGCGAACGCCCGGTTGGTCGTCCTCGACAGCGACAGCCACATGATGACGGGTCGCGATCCCGAATTCGCCCGTTGCCTCGACGCCGTGCGCGACTTCATGGCGGAGGTGATCGAGGCCGGGTCCGATTGAGGCGGATCGCGTTTGACCGGAAGCACCCGGCCGCCCCGTCCCGCGGCGACGGCGAACCGGCAGACAGCCTCGCCGTCAGTCCGGCTCGTCAGGCGGCGTTTTTCCGTCGGGCGCGGGCTAACTCGCCACCGAGGAGTTACGGTGCCGCGTTGCGCCAGTAGTCAGCCGAAATCAGGTCTTTGCGGCCCTTGGCTTTCGCGAGAACTGAGGCGGTGGCGGCTGCCAACTGTTGATCCGTGGGACAACCATTCGCCGGATCGTACCCGTTGCCGAATGTCATTTCGACAATCTCGGCGCCGGAATCTCTCGAGAACACGAAGCCGCTGTCATCAGGCAGCCAGCTCGGTTGCAGATCGTTCAGTTCCGCACGGTCACTGTCATCTAGGTGCTGGGTGACGTTCACGGCATCCATGGTGTCCCGTTCGATGCACCAGATATCCCAGTCGTCGTCGACCAATTGCAGGCTGAACAGGATCATATCCTCATTGGTCTTCGCCCAATCTGCTGAATCCGTGCGATGCACAGTTTCGGCGGGAAAGTCGGGATTCCCCCTCAGCAGGCTCGTCGGCCTACCGCTGCCATCGGCATTGTAGATTGCGTAGTCGCGAACCCATGTTGAAGGCTCGTCCGGGTTCGCAGAGATGTCCCGCGCAGCAACTACGATCTCGTCGCCCGAGGGTGACCAGCTCGGCTCGGTTTCACCGACGCCCGGGGTATTGGAGATGTTGACCGGCGTTCCCACAGCGACCGAACCGATGTCCGGCGCAGTAACGGTCACGATGACGAGTTCTTCGGTGACCCTTCCGCCGGGAAGCGGGACGATGTTCTCGCGACCAAAATAGGCCAGTTTGTAGGTGTTGCCATCTTGGACCGGGCTGAATGCGGGTGTCGCCCAGGCGCCGCCAACGCGTACCAGGGAAATGGGCGTACTCCACTGGTTGGTGCCGACATCGAGAAGCTCGACAAGCCCGACACCACCGCATCCGAGGATGTTGTCAGATGCGGACAAGGCGAGGAATTTTCCATCGGGCGACCACGACGGCGACGAGATAAAGCCGCCACCGGGACTGTCCAACACCACGGTTTGGCTACTACCGTCCGCATCCATGACCATGAGCGGCATCTGGCCACTGGTAAAAAGACCGGAGTTGACGAATGCGATCGCAGGATTCGCGAGGCTCGTGTCACCACCACCGCCGCCGCCGCCGCCGCCAGTGTCGCAATGCTTGTGGTTTTCGTTGCCGTTATGCGGGCAATGGGCGCTTGCCGGGGCAGCTGCAAGCGCCAATACCGTCGCCAGAATAGTTGATGTGAGCGTGCTCCTCGCCGTGTTCAAGGCGTCCATGGCGGCAGTGGCTCGAATAGATAGGCTGCATGTCGTCATTGCACCCTCTCCGTAGCTGACGGATCAAATGCTTCATGGCGAATTTGGATAATGCCAATGGATAACTGGCCGGCAACAAAATACCCGCCCCGAGCTGTTGGCCACTGCATCTGCGATCAGTTCGCCCTGGAAGCGATACTAGGGAAGCAGGCCGAGTCTACGCATGGGCGCATACCGATAGTCGACGATCTTGCGCAACGTTGGCTCTTTGAAACGATGGCGTTCGCCCTGAGCCAGCAAGGCCGCAATGCGTCGCGAGGTGATGTACTTGTCGCGGCCGCGGATCTCCCGCGCGTCTTCCAGCACCCGGTTGATCTCGCGTACCAGTCGGGTGTCGCGCGTGACCTCCACTTCGCGATCCGCCGTCGTGTCTTCCCCGGCGCGCCGCCGCATAACTCCGGAAATACGAGCGGCTAGCACGTCTTCATCAAACGGCTTCGGCAGGTAATCTTCGGCACCCTCCTCGATGCAGCGGGCGAGGCCGGCGACGTCGTCGAAGCCGGAAACGATGATGACGGGGATATCGCGCCAGCGCTGCTCCGCCTTGATCCGGAGCAACACCTCGAAGCCGTTCAACACGGGCAGCATGAGGTCCAGCAGGACGACATCGATCGCTTCGGCGTCGAGCACGTCGAGCGCGCCGCGTCCATCGGCAGCGGTCCGCGTCTCGTGCCCCATGCGGTCGAGGAAGCGGACCAGCAGCTGCCGCGCGCTTGCGTTGTCCTCCACGACGAGCACCGTCCCCGCTCGTGTCGGACCGGGGTCGGCACTCGGACGGGCGCCAAGGCTCAGGTTGAGGCGGTGCGCCATCGCACTGTTCAGATGATGCTCGACAATGCTGTCGAGCTGGGTAAAGAGCCGCCCGGCTTCGGCGATGATGAGTGCCAAATCGTCGGCGAAGGCGCCGTCCGCCCGTTCGACAAGCAACTCGGCATAGCCTTTGATGACAGTGAGAGGGGTCCGAATCTCGTGACAGAGGCGCCCTTCGGCTGTACCGCCTTCCATCGTAGCGAGATACCCGTCGCCGGCGTCCGTGTCGAGCAGGCGGTCGATCAGGGCGAAGAGCTCCTGGCCGGCCTCGGCGATACGGTCGAGTTCAGGCAGGATATCGGTGCGTTGCGCTTGGCGGGCCTGCGATCTGAGGGCCCGGCCGTGGCTTCGAATGGCGTGCGCCGGCGCCAATAATTCGTGCCGCAGGCCAGCAAGACGAGCGTTGGTGGTTCTCAGCATGGCGCGACGGTTTCCCTCCCGAGCGGCAAGCGGAGATGAAAGCTGGAGCCGACGCCGGGAGAGCTCTCAACATCGACCTCGCCGCCCAGCAGGTTCAAGAGGTTGCGGGTGATCGCAAGGCCGAGGCCGCTGCCGCCATGACGCCGCGTCGTGGATGAATCCGCTTGGGTAAAGGCGTCGAACACCCGTTCCATCTCATCCTCGCTCATGCCGATGCCGGTGTCGGAGACGGTGATTCTGACCCCTCTTGCATTCCCGTCGACCGGAACGGGTGCCAGACGCACCCGGATTTCACCATCGCGCGTGAACTTAGAGGCATTGGAGAGCAGGTTGAACAACGCTTGGCGTACTTTGAGCTCGTCACTTCGAAATTCTCCGACCGCCTGGTCAACCTCGAGAATCAGTCGATTGCCGTTCTTGACGGCCAGAGGGCGGGCCGCCTCCGCAACGTCCTCGACGATGCCTGGGAGATTGAAGGCGTCGTGTCGCACCTCCATCTTGCCCGCCTCGATCCGTGAGAGATCCAGCACCCCGTCGACCAGCGATAGGAGGTGCTGTCCAGACGCGCGAACGTGCTCCAGCGTCGGCTCGGCGGTCGTCTCCCCCGCCGCCTGGGCGCGCTCGAGCAGCAGTTCGGTGGAGCCGATGATGACGGTTAAGGGCGTTCGCAGCTCGTGGCTCATGTTGGCGAGAAAACGGCTCTTCGCCGTGCTCGCCTCCAGCGCTTCGTCGCGGGCTTGCGCCAGTTCGGCGGTTCGCTCGGCGACACGGGCTTCCAGCCCCTCGTTGGCAGCCCGGATTTCGGCCGCCTGGGAATCGGCCGCGCGTTTGAAGGCGGCCACCGAGCGGGCCATCGCGCCAATTTCATCGGCACGGCCGGTCTCCGGAACCTCGATGTCGCGCGCTCCCTCGGCAAGGGCCGTCATGTTGCCGGCGATACGGTCGAGCGGACGCACGATCCAGCCAAACACAATCCAGAGGGCGACAGCCGTGATAATTATGGCCAGTGCGAGAACCAGGGAAGCGAACATGATCTCTTGTCGACCGGCCGCGACGACGGCCTCAGCCCGTGCACGCGTTTCGAGGCCGATCAACTCGGCCAGCGACGACAGCGCGTGTAGGGCTTCGTCGCTTTTCGAGACCCAGTTGGCGGCGGTGGTTCCGTAGGGCGCTCCTTCCATGCCGGCGAGCACCACCGGATAGCGCAGTTGCCCGAAATCATGGAAGTAGCCGCGCCGGGCCGCCTCCACGGCGGCAACGACCGGGCTTTCCTCGCCGGCATCGCGGGTTACGTTCTCGACGGTTTCCCAGGTCCGCTGAAACTGCCCGCGCCAGCCGGCGAGCCGCTCGGCATCACCCAACACCAGGAACGCCTCGGCGGCGATCGCGCGGGCGAGAAGTGCCTGTTCGCGTCGCGCGAACTCTGTCATTGCCATGGCGGCGTGCTTCAAGCGGCGGAGCCCCGCGAGCTCTATGCTTCGCGATTGGTTGCCAAAGCGCAGCCGGTCGGCAACGAGACGGTCGAGGTCGACCAGACGGGCGATGGTAGCTGGCCAGGCCCGAGCCACAATCCTGTCACGCTCTGTTGCGGGCTTGGCGAGCGCCTCGTCGACGGCGTCTCGCGTTCGCGCGAGGTGGGCGCCCGCCTCATCGAGCCGTGCGGCCAGAGTGTGCGCCTGATCGAATCGTTGGAGCGTAGCAAAAGCCGTGGCTCGCGCCCCATCCACGGCACGACGTGATGCGGCAATCGCCTTGTGCTCCCGCGCCCCGGCCGGCACCGCCCGGGCGAGCGCAATGCCCGTAACCAACCGCTCCGCCACGAGGGCGGCGTCAAGTACAGAGATGTGGTCCAGCGCGGCCTCCGTCGCCAAAATGGCCTCCGCCCCCGCCATCCGCTGCCGAGCACTCAGCCAGCGTTCTCCTGCAAGCAGCACAACGACAAGTGCGCCGGCGATGCCGATCGACAGCAGTACATTTCGAACGCTCATATACCGACGCATGAGATTCCTTCCCCGTACACACCATCGCTGAGGCCGATGGTTTCAATACACACGCCTGCCGGCGAGGCGGGCAAGCACAGCCCTGTGGGAAACAGCACAAACATTCCCGATAGCGATCTAACTCCGCAGTTACTCGGATAGCCGTTCAAACCTAATCGTCATGTCATAAATGCCCTCCCAGCCACTATGACCGTAAGTTTCAGTATCAATGTTCACGACACCCTCGTTTATCGAGCCTCGCCCTTTGAATTTACGTGGGTAAGACCAGACAGATTCGCTACCAGATCTTTCGATCAAGCCGTCGAAGATCAACTCGGATCCGATGACTTGGCCATCAAGCCAATACTCGCTACCTCGACCTTCCAGATGAACGTCGAACCTGCCATCGAAGATGTCGAACTCGTAGACGGACGTCCCGCTGGTTTGTGAAAAAGAGGTACGCATGGTCGAAGTGAAACGCCAACGGCCGTCGTACGGACGAGTTGAGCGGGTTATCGCCGATGCCTCGATTGCCAAGCCCGGTCGTATCGTCGCCAATACCCTGACCTTCGCGGGCAGTTGTGGCGCCTCGGCCCGGGTCACCACGGCCAGGGCGCCCGGCTCGCGGGCGACGCGGCGGATGACGGCGTCGGTCGTCTCAATCTCCGGTGGCGCTCGGATTGCCGCCATCCGGGTCCGATATTGCTGGGCGCTCATGTCCAGGACGATCGCGCAGAATTCAGCGAAGCCCGCATTGTCAGCGGCGCGCGCGATGGGCATCGCGAGACTGCCATCGGGCCAGGACATCGCCTCGCCGAGGTACATCTTGCGGGCAAGTTCCAGCCTCGCCGCATCGGAGCCGGAATAGTCGTTATTGGCATTCATGATCAATAGGATCTCTTGAACCCCTTCTAGACCCGGTGGATTCAACCAGACGATTTCGTTGCCTTCGTGGTGACCAGATATTGTTAAATCGATATCCGTACCCGAGATGAAGACACGCACCTTAGATAACCACCCACCTTTGATATCCCCGTCATCAATGTGAAGATCGATCTCAACTTCTCGATTTTTGCCGCGCTGTCCAAGAAAGCGCATGGATCGGATATTGATCGCGCCATCGCTGGTCACATTACCTAGGTGGGTGTACGGATTCAGGGACGCAATCAGGCGTTCGCGATGTGGATAGGCGAGAAAGGCGGCAAGCAGCGCCAGCTCTGAAATCGTTTTGATTGTCGGCCTTACACTCTGACTTGCGCTGCTTTTGTGATCTACGTCTTTTGTACTCGCACTGTTCCATTTGACTCCGGCCGCGCTCGAGTGCCCAACGATACGCCATTTGCGTTCACGCCACTCGAAATCAATGACGGAATCCGATTCATATAGGCCGCCATTCCAGGAGTTCATGAGGGCGACACGCACGAGTGCCTTGCCGCGCGTACCCTCTTCTTTCAGGATAATTATTTTTACAACGTCTACAACGCTAGTGTAGTGGTTATTGGTAGTTCTATTCATGGGAAATAGTTCATGGCTAACCATGTAGTTTTTCGCGGAATTGATGAACAACTTCTTACCTGGTCCAATAAGATACTGCCTCAGACTCCAATCTATGTTCCGCCGAATCGTTTCATTTTCACGCTGCGGTGACACGGCAGTCCTACGCTCGATATCTGCCTTTACATGATCTCCAGCCTCGTGCGCCAGGATCTGTATTCGTTCGGCACCGGCCTCGACCTCCAAGGCGGCCCAGTTCTCTATACCGACATAGAAATTGTTTGTGGTATCTCCCCAGAGCACTTTGCCGATGAGGCGGAAGCGGCCGGCAGACCGCGGCTGAATATCGTGCGTTTCGAACCCGCGGATAAACTTGTGAGATTTGTCACCAGTGGGCTCGGGGAAGGCGCCGGTACGGAAGTTGTAGATGTTCAGGTGGTCGATGAAGTCCATCATCTCCCGATCCAGCCGAAGGTATAGTTCCTCGACTGCACTATCCGTCGCGGCTTGGGCGACGACGGGTGAGCTGCCCACCACCCCCGTGGCTGACCCAGCGAAAAGCCAAGGCACCGCGAGCAGTACCGCCAGGACCTGGCCAAGGCGGGGCCAACGTCGCATTCTAACGTCCGCCCACCAGTCGCGCGATCTTCTCGTCGAGGCGAGCGAAGTCCACGGGTTTCGTCTCATAGTCATCGCAACCGGCCGCCAACGCCTTGTCGCGGTCGCAGCTCATCGCATGCGCCGTCAGAGCCAGAACCGGGATCTCGCGGGTATCCGCCGCCGCCTTGAGCAGCCCTACCGCCTCCCAGCCGTCCACCTCGGGCAAGCTCATATCCAGAATGACCACGTCCGGTGCGGCAGATCGGGTTCGATCAACGACGCCGATTGCGTTATCGAACGCCACGACCTCGTGGCCGCGCAAAGATAGCCGTTCCACGATCATCTCGCGGATCACTTCATGATCCTCAATGAAGAGAATTCTTGCCACGTCCAGCCTATCGTCAGTTTGCTGCTCTCTATGGAAAATGGATATTTTGGATATTTCAAGCCATAAGCTGCAAGGGTGAGGTATCGTCCATTCGAACCCCGCAGGGTCATACCGCCCAACCTGGCAAAAGCCCGCAGTCAACCAACATTGATGCGTGCCGATGCGTTCACGGATACCTTGATCGCGGTGGTCAAAGAAATCGATGTCGAGATGGGCCGGTTCCAAGCATAGGTTCTCGGACAATGTGCGGGTGACACGTATCGTAGCGTGGCACGATCACAGGAAACTTGCCGACATCGCGATTTCCAGCCGTGGGTCATATGTTCACTTGTTATATTATTTATTTAATGTTTTTTGTCGAACTCATCCGGACATAATCCTGGCGAAAGCGGATGTTGGGTTGGGTGACTTCGGAAGCGTGGGAAACCTGCTGCGATCAGAAGTGGCTTGGGTGCGAGCTTTGCACCATCGAAGCTGTGACCGGAACCAAACGCCACATGCCCTATTCGGGTAGCCCGGCCGCGTGCCATCCCGCGGCGATGTGCGCCCAGTCGCCGTCCCGCTTCAACGGCCAGATCCGCATTTCCGACAGGGTGAAGTCGGCGTGCCGCGTGATCAGGCGATCCGCGCACTGCCGTACCACGTCGTCGTTTCCGGCATGCGCCGCCGCGCTGATCATCAGCAACAGGTTCCGCGGCACGTCCTCTATTCTCTGGTTCACCATCTGGCCCCAGACCAGGACCTCCTCGTGGCGGCGCGAGAGCAACAGGCCGAGCATCAAATACGCGGCGTTCTGCGAAAACAGCCGCAGGCCTTTCAGCGGTTCGATCGCCTTCAGGGCGATGTCCGTGCCCTCCGCGATCCGGCCGCCGTAAATCAGGGCCGCGGCATGGGCCATCTGGCCTTGCGCATAATGCGGGGCGATCGTCATCAGCTGTTCGGCGGTGAACAGCGCACCGGTCGGGTCTTCGCCGAGTTCCAGCAGCGCTAGCGCTAGCATGGCGTGCGCGAAGTCGCTGCGTGGATTGAGGCGCACCGCCTTGCGCAGATAGGCGATCGCCTGTTCGCGGTCCGCCGCGGTCGGCGCTCGCCAGCCGCAGTTCGGCTCGATCGTGCAGGCCATCCCCGCCATGGCGAGCGCGCTGGCGTCGTCGGGATCGCGGGCCAGCACGGTTTCGAGTGAGCGGCGGGCGTCCAGCCATTCCTCGTATTTCAGGTCCGACAGCAGGCCGCCGGCCCGGACCCGGATGCGTTTGCTTTCCTGTTCGTCCGCCGGCAGGTCGGCATTTTCCAGGGCGGAGGCTTCGTAATTGAAGGCGGCGAACCGGAGCGACGTGCACATGCGCAGCGCCAAATCGTCTTCGGCCTCGAACAGATCGGCGATGACGCCGTCGAACCGTTCGGACTTGATCAGCTTGGAATCGTTCCGGTCGACCAGGCGAATGACGGCGCGGTAGCGCGCGCCGACCGCCTGCAGGGAGCCTTCCACCAACATGTCGGCGTGTTCCGTCTCGGTGACGAGCGCCATGCCGGCCTGGTTGGCGAGGGCGGCGCGGATCGCCTCGTTGACGCCGTCGCACAACAGCCGCGCGTCATCGTCACCGGCCTTCATGTCGAGGCCCTCGAAACCGAGATTGATGCTTCGTGGTCGGGCGGTGGCAGCCGCGGCCGCGGTCCCGTCGTCGCCGTCGGGCGCCGCCGGGACGTCGTTCCAGGAGAACGCGGTGACGTCGCGTTCGATGTTCTTCAACTTCAACGGCGTCGTCTTGTGGAAAGCGACGGCGACCTGCCCGTCCAGACTGTGGTGCACGACGTCGGAGATCAGAATACCGCCCGGCGCGGCGGCGGCCTGCAGGCGTGCGGCGACGTTCACGCCATCGCCGAACAGGTCCTCGTCCTCCCGCACCACGTCGCCGAGATGCACGCCCATGCGCAATTGCAATTCAGGGGTCTCGGTCAGGCCCTCCTGCACGGCGATGCCGCATTGCACGGCATCGGTGACACTGGCGAAGGAGACGATCCAGCCGTCGCCCATGTTCTCGACGATCTCGCCGCCGTGTCGGGTCACACAGGGGGTGAACAGCCCGCTGCGCAGTTTTCGCAGGGCGGCGAGCGTCGCGGCCTGGTCCGCCCCCATCAGCTTGGAATAGCCCACGACATCGGCGGCGAGGATGGCTGTGAGCCTACGTTCCACGGTTGGTCTTCCTTTGCCGGCAGGCGGGTGAATCGAGCGTTGTTATAAGGGAATTCGGTGCATGTCGCCCATCCGACGACTGACAAATCGGTGAAGAGAGCGGCCGGGCGCCGGCGGGCGGCGCGAATATGCTAGCGTGCTGCGGGCCGTCGGGCCTGCGCGCAACAGCCAAACCTCGGAGTGAAACCGCCCATGTCCCCAAGCCAGCAGGTCGCGATCGTCACCGGCGGATCCCGCGGTATCGGCCGCGCCATTTCCAGCCGCCTCGCCGATCAGGGGGCGGCGATCTGCGTCAACTATTCGGCCCAGGCCGCGCCCGCCGAGGCGCTGGTGGCGGAATTGAAGGCGAACGGCACTTCGGCGATCGCCGTCTGTGCCGACGTCGGCGAGGCTGAGCAGGCGCAGGCCCTCGTAGCACGGGCGGCCGCGGAGCTGGGCCCGCCCACCATCCTGGTCAACAATGCCGGCATCTCCGTGCCCGGCACCCTGGAAACCTTTGACGAAGCGGCGCTGGAGCGCATGCGCCGCGTCAACGTCAACGGGGTCGTCAACACCGTCCGCGCGGCCATGGCGGGCATGTCGGCGCAGGGTTATGGCCGCATCGTCAACATCGCCTCCAACGCCGCGATCGGCACGGCATTGCCCGGCACGACCTTCTATGCCGCAACGAAGGCCGAGGTGGTGGTCCTGACCAAGCGCTTCGCCTTGGAACTCGGCCCGGCCGGCATCACCGTGAACGTCGTCTGTCCCGGCTGGATCGTCACCGACATGACCCGCGGCAGCGCAAGCGAGGAAGAGTTCGCGACCCGCGTCGCCGGCATGCGGGAGCGGACGATGGTCGGCCGGGTCGGCGCACCGGACGACATCGCCGCCGCGGTCGCCTTCCTCGCCAGCCCGGAGGCCGGCTTCACCACCGCCCAGGTCCTCACCGTGGACGGCGGGCGCAAGGACTACATCGGCCACGGATAGGGTGCGGCAAGCGGGGCGCCTCTCAGGTCGTTCGCGACAGCACCGCCTCGACGACCCGCACGACATGGGCGCATTTCTTGGGATCCAGGGCGTCGGGATGCGGGGGGGCGAAGCGACCCGCGTCGTTGTC
Source organism: uncultured Alphaproteobacteria bacterium (assembly GCA_951812805.1). Taxonomy (GTDB): domain Bacteria; phylum Pseudomonadota; class Alphaproteobacteria; genus JASLMY01. Next base: position 112,091 of record CATOSZ010000014.1, read on the forward strand.
GAAATACCGGCCCGACGCCGTCGCGAATTCGTCCGCCAGAGCCGCCCTGGCGAGGATGTCCGCACCGATGCGGAGATCGCCGCCGGCGACACCGTAAGCCTCCTTGACCATCTTGCTGGCGAGCAGTGAGCCGGGATTGACCGCGACGACGACCGGCCCCCGGTCCTTTTGCACGGTCGCCAGGTCGCGCGACCACATCGTGAGCGCGAGCTTGCTTTGTGCGTAGGCCTCGCCGTCCGACAAATCGACGTCGCCGGCCAGGGCGGCCAGGTCGACCGGGGACTGTGCCGCGGACGATAGATTGACGACGCGACCCGAGGGCCCGAGCGCGGGCAGGAGCCGTTGCGTCAGCAGATAGGGGGCGATCGTGTTGACGGCGAACCGCACGTCGAGCCCGTCTTCGGTCCGTGGATCCGCGACGCCGTAGACACCGGCGTTGTTGATCAGGACGTCGAGGCTCGAATGTCGTGCCGAGACGTCACGGGCGAGCGCCTCCACCGCCGCCATGCGCGAAAGGTCGGCCACATGACGTTCCACCCGGCCACGTCCGGCAAAGGTCTGTTCGACCTGATCCAGCTTTGCCGCATTGCGACCGTGCAGCAGCACGTGATGGCCGGCGTCGATCAGCAGCTTGGCGGTTTCCCGGCCGATGCCGTCGGTCGAACCGGTTATCAGGATGGTCTTTTGCATTGCGCTGTCCTTTGCAGGGCAATCGCATTTCAGAATTTGCCGAGGAGTGACAGGAGATAGTCGTTGTTCCAAGCGGCGATTTTGAACTTGGCGCGCAGCGAGTCTTTTCGTGGATCCTTTCGCATGACATTGAGCGCCATGTGGCGCAGGACGGCGAGATTGTGCGGTCCATTGTCCTTGCGGGTTCTGTCTTGGTCTTCGTTCATTTGGACATCGAGGCACCAGTGCAGGCGGTTTTCGACCCCCCAGTGCGCCCGGGCAACGGGATTGAAGCGCTCGGCGTCGAGCGGCTGGCTGAGCAGGTAGTAGGCGGTTTCGCTCGACGTCTTCTCCGCGCACTCGCGGGTCCGGGTGACTTTGGCGACCGCCTTCAGGCCCGGCCAATGATGGCGCTCTTGCAGCCACTCGACGTGGCTGGAGACGAGAGCGGCACGGGTCTCGATGCGGCCATGATCGCCATCGACCGTGGTGTCGGTGGTGGTCGCTTCGGCTTTCGGATCGTCGAGGAAGGTTCTCACGTCGTCATGCAGCGTGCCTTGATTGCCCTTCAACGCCAGGGCGTAGTCACCCCCCTGCTCGATAATCTGGCTGGCGATGGCGCGCTGGCAATTGAGGGCGTCCACGGTCACGATCGTCCCCTCGAGGCTCAATAGTTTCAACAGCTTCGGCACGGCGGTGATCTCGTTGGACTTGGCGTCGGTGGCGACTTGCCCCAACACCAGCCGCTGATCACAGCCCCAGGCCGAGACCATATGCAGCGCCGACGTGCCGCTCGCCTTGTCGTAGGATCGCCGCACCACCTTGCCGTCGATCGCAATGACCCCTTGGCAGGTCTCGGAAAAGCGCGCCATGAAGCGCTGGAAGCAGGCGCCGAACGCCTCCGGATCCAGCAACCGGAACACCCGGCTGAAGGTGTCGTGGCTCGGCACGCCATGTTCGAGTACGAGAAATTCCCGCAGGAACGCCTCCTTTTCACGCGCGAAGATCGCCATGTCGACCGCCGTCTGACCGCCCGAGAGGACCGTGCACAGGGCGATCGTCAAGATCTCCAGCAGATCGTGACGCCCGGCATTGCCAGTCCGCGGATCCTCGAGACCCTCAAAGCACTCCAGAAAGCCTTCCATCGCAACCTCCACCCGTGAAAAGACCGGGTAGAATCGATTCGCGCCAATACCTCAAGATCAAACACGCACGTCAAGGCAATTCCAAATGCGATTCCCCTGTCCTTTGTGTCGACTGTCAGCCGTGGATATAATACCTTGTAATTCGATAAAAATGGGATGATATGGGCTTCAGAATTCGGTAAACGGATATAATTGGATGGACACGGACAGTGTACGGCTCTTCGTCCTAGCGGCGGAGAAGTCGAATATCAGTGCCGCCGGACGAGCGCTCGGCATGGCGCCGGCGGTGGCGAGCGCCCGGCTGGCCAAGCTGGAGGGCGCGCTGGGGGCGGATCTTCTGCACCGCACCACCCGGAAGGTGGCCTTGTTGCGGATTTCGGTAGTTCCGGACGGCGGTTTCAGTAAGTCCTGGCCACCGATTTCATAAAGTCCCGGCCGGTTCCGGGAGTTTGGCTTCGGGTGCCTTGTTGCCGTCAGTCGGGATTGTTTTCCGTTGTGGTTGGCTGGGTCAAGTCGGTCGTCGATTTCTTCTTTCGCATGCTGTCGCCTTTCAAGCCGATGCGGTGGGCGTTGTGGATGACGCGGTCGAGGATGGCGTCGGCGATGGTGGCCTCGCCGATCAGGTCGTGCCAGGCGGTCACGGGGATCTGCGCGGTGATGAGGGTTGAGCGTCGGTGGTATCGTTCCTCGCAGATTTCCAGGAGATCGAGGCGCTGGCGGTCGGTCAGGCCATGGGTTCCCCAGTCGTCGAGGACGAGCAGCTGGACCCGGGCGAGGCGGTCGATCAGGCGGGGCAGCCGGCCGTCGAGGCGGGCCATGGCGAGGTCCTCGAAGAGCCTGGGCATGCGGACGTAGAGGACGGAATGATCGAGCCTGGCGGCCTGATGGGCGATGGCACAGGCGAGCCATGTCTTGCCGGTTCCGGTCTGGCCGGTGACGATGAGGTTCTCGTGTGCCTTGAGCCAGACGCCCTGGGCGAGAGAGAGGACGGCGCGGCGGTCGAGGCCTCGTTCGGCGGCGAAGTCGATGTCCTCGATGCAGGCCTCGGGGAAGCGTAGCCTGGCCTGTCTGAGGCGGTTGGCGAGGCGCTTGTCGGCGCGGGTGGCGGCCTCGCGGTCGAGCATGAGGGCGAGCCAGTCCTCGCGGTTCAATTCCGATGATTGGCCTCGCTCGGCCATGTCGCGGTAAGCCTCTGCCATGCCCTTGAAGCCGAGGGCCTGCATCTGGTCGAGGGTCGGGTGTGTCAGCATGAGGTGTCTTCTCCTGGTTATCGGTAGTAGCCGGGGCCGCGGATGTTGGTGTGTGGCGGCAGCGGCAGAAGCGGTTCGCGCTCGGGGCGTGTGCGATCGAGGCCGGACTTGAGGATGGCGGCGAGCGATGAGTAGCTGGTCGTGTTGATGGTGAGCGCGCGTGCGCAGGCGGCCTCGACGCGTTCCGGTTCGTATCGGCGGGCGAGCGACAAGACGCCCATGGCGCTGCGATAGCCTTGCTCGGGATGGGGCCGATCGCGGATCATCCGCTCGACCAGGAGGGCGGCGTTGGGGCCGATGCGGCTGGCCTGGTCGATCAGGCTTTGTGGCGTTCGCTCGGCATAGCGCTGGTGCGCCTTGGGCATGTGGGCCGGGATCGTGGCATGGCCGCCATGCGGTGAGCGGCGGAGATGGCTGGCGACGCGCTTGTGGTTGTGGAAGATCTCGACCGTGCGGTGAGTGAGCCGGACTTGGACCTTGCGGCCGATCAGGCCGTGCGGCACGGAGTAGAAGCTGCGCTCGACGTCGACGTGATAGTCGGAATGGACCTTGGCGGTCTTCCATTCGGCATATTCGAAGGGCGTCGTCGGCAGGGGTGCCAGGGCCTCGCGCTCGATGGCCTCGAACATCTGGCGCCGGCTCTTTCCAAGGTTGCGCATGGGCCGCTCGTTGAGCTCCTCGAGGAGGTCGCGGATCGCCCGGTTGAGCTGGTCGAGGGAGAAGAAGCGCGTATTGCGCAGTCTTGCCAGGATCCAGCGCTCGACGACCTGGACGGCGACTTCGACCTTGGCCTTGTCGCGCGGCTTGCGGACCCGGGTCGGCAGGACGGTGGTGTCGTAGTGCTCGGCGAGCGCGGCGAAGGTCGGGTTGAGGGTCGGCTCGAACCAGAGCGGCTTGGCGACGCCGGCCTTGAGGTTATCGCAGACGATGCTCTTGGGCACGCCGCCGAAGTAGGCGAGCGCCCGGCATTGTCCGGCGACCCAGTCGGGCAGGCGCTGGGTCAGGCTGGCGGTGGCGAAGGTGAGCGAGGAAGCGCCCAGCACGGCGACGAAGATCTGCGCGTCGTGCACCTCGCCGGTCTCGGGGTCGACGATGTCCACCGTCTGGCCGGCATAATCGGTCTGCATGACCGCACCGGCCTCGTGGCGGTTGCGCCAGGTGGCGCCGGTGCGCCGCTTGAACGCCGTGAAGGCTTCGCAGAACCAGGTGTAGCCGTAGCCATCGGGATGTGAGGCGCGGTATTCCTGCCAGAGCAGGGTCAGCGTCACCCCCTTGCGCTTCAGCTCGGCCGCGACCGTCGGCCAGTGCGGCTCGCACCTGTCGCGCGGGGGCCGGCCCATGCGGCGGAACAGCGTCTCTTGCAGGACCGCGTCGTCCTCGTATTCCGCCGGCAGCGGCCAGGCGGTAAGGCCGACCTCGCGGGCCCGCAGCAAATAGGTCGACACTGTCGTCTTGGAGACCTTCAGCCGTTCCGCCACCTCTCGCGCCGAGAGGCCTTGGTCATGCGTCAGCCGCAGGATCGTTCGTGCATCTCTCACCGTCGTTCGTCTCGTCTGCTTCCGTCTGGGCATGTCCCCTCCCGGCAAAAGCCAAGAGGTAGACGCCGAGACGGCGCACCCGAAAGCTGAACTCAGATCGCCCCGTGATGCTGTCCGGGACTTTCCGGAATCACTGGCCGCGACTTACTGAAATCTCTGGCCAGGACTTTCCGTAATCGGTGTCCGGGACTTTCCGAAACGCGCAGCCTTGTCGCGGGAGGGGGCGGAATTTCTGCCCTATGCCCGCGAGATGTTGCTGCAGGAACAGGCGGCGCGGGCGGCTCTGGGGCTCGAAAGCCCGATGGTGACCGGTACGCTACGGTTTGCCGCGCCGAGTAGTTTTGCCCAATGCTACATCGCCCCGCTCGTCCCTGAGTTTCTTGGACGGCATCCGGGCCTTGGTCTCGACCTGCGGCTCAGCGACACGCCGTTCGATCCGATCGAGGGCAGTTTCGATCTCGCGCTGCGCAGTGCCGTCCTGGCCGACAGCAGCCTCAAGGCCCGGAAACTCGCCGACGACGAACGTATCCTTTGCGCCTCGCCCGACTACGTCGCGCGCAACGGCATGCCGGCGCATCCGCGCGAGTTGCCGACACACGAGCTGATCGCCTTCCGGAACCAAGCACCGCGGCAGCTGACGGGCCCGGACGGCGCCGTGGCCCGGTTCGATCCCGGCGGTGCGGGATGTCGCCTGGTCGTCGACGACGGCGCGAGCCAGAAGATCGCGACGATGGCCGGCGCCGGGATCTCGATGAACTCGCTTTGGAGCGTTCATCGCGAAATCGCCGAGGGCACGCTCGTCCAGGTATTGCCGGGCTACGAGGTCGAGGACGATGTCGCCCTATGGCTGGTCTATCCGCAATCGAACGTGCTGACCGCGAAGGTTAGAACCTTCATCGACTACCTGCTGGAAGAGATCGGCAAGGCGCCGCCCTGGCGCGCCGCATGATCGCTGGTTAGCTGCTACCTTGCGGATCGGCGAGGGCGAAGCCGCCGCCCGAGATGTCGAGCAGGGCGCCGGTGATGAAGGAAGCCGCGTCCGACAGCAGGTAGAGGATCGGGTCGGCGACCTCGTCGACCTCGGCGATGCGCTTCATCGGGATGGTGCCGGCCATCGCGGCGTCGAGGCGGGCGTCGGCGGCGACGTTGGCGATCATGTCCGTGTAGGTCATGCCCGGGCGCACGGCGTTGACCCGGATGCCCTCGTCCGCGACCTCCTTGGCGAGGCCGATGGTATAGGCGTCGACGGCGCCCTTGGTGGTGCCGTAATGGCTCTTGCCCGGCCGCCCGCCGATGGTCGCCGCCATGGAGGAGACGTTGACGATGGTGCCGCCCGCCCCGCCGTGCGCGGTGGACATACGGCGTACCGCCTCGCGGCAACACAGCATGGTGCCGACGACGTTGGTCGCCATCATCGCCGTCAGCTCCGCCCCGTCGAAATCACGGGTCAGGCGATGGTCGCCATGGATGCCGGCGCTGTTGACCAGCGCCGTCGGTGGGCCGAGGGCCGCGTCGACGGCGGCGAACATGGCGACGATGTCCGCCTCGCGCCCGACGTCGGCGGCGATTCCCATCGCCCGGCCGCCGGCCGCCTCGATCTCCGCGACCAGCGCGTCGGCCGTATCGCTTCGGCTCCGGTAGTTGACCGCGACGGCAAAGCCACGGGCCGCGGCGCCGCGCGCGACGGCGGCGCCGATGCCGCGCCCGCCGCCGGTGATCAGCAGAACGCCGCTCATTCGCTCGATCCCTCGATGCCGGCGGCGGCGCGCAGGGCCATGCGGTTCAGCGCCAGCCATTGCAGTGCCAGGATCGCGGGGCCGGAGCTGATCCGCCCGTCCTCGATCGCCGCCATCGCCTGATCGAAACCCAACACCAGGACGCGGATATCCTCGCCCTCCACCGCCAGGCCGTGCAGGCCACCCGCGGCGCCGGCATCGATCTCGGCGTGATAGAGGGTGATGGTCTCCGTCATGATGCCGGGGGAGGTGTAGTGGGTGTAGATCTCCCGCACATCGGCGAGGTCGAGCCCGGCCTCCTCCTTCGCCTCGCGCCGGGCGACGTCGGCGGGATCCTCGCCTTCTTCGACGATGCCGGCGATGACTTCCAGCAGCCAGGGCGCCGCATCGCCCCGGGCCAGCGCACCGATGCGCAATTGCTCGATCATCACCACTTCGTCCCGCCGCGGATCGTAGGGAATGACGGTGACCGCGTGGCCGCGTTCGATCACCTCGCGGGTGAGCTCGGCACTGGTGCCGCCGGCGTAAAGGGGATGGCGCAGGCGCAGCCGCCGAACCCGGGAAAAGCCCTGATAGACCACCTCCCGGTCGAGGATCTCGATGGCGCCCGCGTCCATGGGCTCAATGTCCGTCATGCCGCTCGTCCTCCGCCGAGGGGGGCACGATGCGGCGCACCAGCGGCCCGATGGTCAAACCCTGCACGATGATGGAGAAGACGACGACCCCGTAGCAGGTCACCAGGATCGCCTCCTTGGCCGCCGAGTCCGGCAGGCTGAGGGCCAGGGCCACCGAGATGCCGCCGCGCAGGCCACCCCAGGTCAGCACCCGGATGGCGCCCTGGGTGAATTCCCCCATCGCGCCCAACGCCTTGATCGGGATCGAGACCGCGGTGAAGCGGGAGGCCAGCACGATCGGGATGGCGCAGAGGATCGCCAGCAGATAGGGCCCGGAGAAGGGCAGCAGCAGGACTTCCAGGCCGATCAGCAGGAACAGCACGGCGTTGAGGATTTCGTCGATCAGGGTCCAGAAGCTGGTCAGATGCTCGCGGGTCTTCTCGCTCATCGCCAGGCGGCTGCCGTGGTTGCCGATCAGCAGGCCGGCGCAGACCATGGCGATCGGGCCGGAGACGTGCAGCATCTGCGCGATCTGATAGCCGCCGATGACCAGCGCCAGGGTCATGATGACCTCGAGGTTGTGCTCGTCGATGCCGCGCATCGCGGCGAAGACCACGCCGCCCAGCACCAGGCCGAGGACGGCGCCGCCGAACGCCTCCTGCACGAAGAGGATGGCGATGTCCGCCGGATCGACCCCGCCGTCGGCACCACCGGTGGCGATGCCGAGCAGGATCAGGAAGATCACCACGCCGACGCCGTCGTTGAACAGGCTCTCGCCGGCGATCTTCGCTTCCAGGCTGGCGGGCACCGTCGTGGTCTTCAGGATGCCGAGCACGGCGACCGGGTCGGTCGGCGAGATCAGTGCGCCGAACAGCAGGCAATAGATGAAGGGGATGTCGAGGCCGAGGACGCCGAATACCACCCACATGGCGCCGCCGACCAGGAAGGTCGACAGCAGCACGCCGAAACTCGCCATCGAGGCGATGGCCCATTTGCGTGCCGCCAGGTGGCCGAGGTCGACATGCAGCGCGCCGGCGAACAGCAGGAAGCTCAACATCACCTGCATCAAGGCTTCCTGGAAATCGATGCGGAGCAACGAGGCGCGCAGCGTCTCGCCGAGACCGAGGGCCGGGAACAGCGCATCCAGGCCGAGCGCCGCGAGCGAGGCGGCGAGCGCGATCACCACCAGGCCGATCGCCGAGGGCAGGCGGAGAACGTGATGATTGAGATAGCCGAAGACGGCGGCAAGCGTCAGCAGCACGGCGACGACGTCGAGCAGGGGCTTGCTCATCCGACGACGCTCCCGCCCGCGGCCACGTCGAGGCGCCGCCAGCGCCCGTCCAGCGCCGCCGGCCGCACAGCCGTGGCCGCACCCTTCATCCAGCGTCGCGCGCGGGCGAGCTGGGCGGGGCGTTGCTCGCGCTGCCAGTCGGCGTAACGCCACGCCGTGCCGTCGTCGAGCAGGGGCGTGCGCGGCAGGCAGGTGCGGGCCAGCACGCCGCCGCCGCCGGGCCGGCGGACCAACAGGTTTACCAGGCGATATTCAGGCCCCTCATAGAAGGCGATCCGGGCCGCGTCGTGTGCGTCCAGCCCGTCGGCGAGCAACCCCTCGACCCGCCCGCCGGGGCAGGCGACGAGGCAGGGGTAGCTTTCGCCCGCCACGCGGCGGGTCGCATGGCCGTCGAGCCGGGCGGGGCCGAGCCGGCGTGGTGGTGGCCGGTGGCCGAGCACGGCTGCCAGCAATTCCGGGTCCCGGAGTGTCCCATAGAAGAAGAACCGCATCGCCGCGCCGTGCCCTCGCTCTCGCCTGCCGCCTGTCGTAGCATAGGGCCCCGCCAAGCGCGATGGGGAGACGGCCGCCATGGCCTTGCGCATCATTCCTTATGTCATGTTCCTGCTGGCCGTCGTCGTCACGCCGGCCCGCGCGCTGGAATTGCCGGACGGTGCGGCCGGTGCCATCCGGCAGGTCATCGAAGCGCAGATCACCGCCTTCCAGGCCGACGACGGTGCGGCCGCCTTCGCGCAAGCCTCGCCGACGATCCGCGGCATCTTCGGCGATGTCGACACCTTCATGACCATGGTCAAGCAGGGCTACCGGCCGGTCTACCGGCCCCGCTCGTTCACCTTCCGCGACCTGGTCGAATGGCGCGGCCAACCGACCCAGGAGGTCGTCGTGGTCGGCCCGGACGGGCAGGTGGTCCTGGCGCTCTATTCCATGCAGCAACAGGACGACGGCCGCTGGCTGATCAACGGCTGCGCGCTCGTCCAACTGCCGGACGGCGCGGCCTGACGCTCACCGTTCCCTTCAGGCCAGGCCGCAGTCGCGGCGCACGAGATCCTTGTAGAGGGCGCGGATGCGGTGGAAGACCGGTCCGGCCGCGCCGCTGCCGATGGCGCGGCCGTCGATCTCGACCACCGGCGTCTGGGCGCCGAAGGTGCCGGTGACGAAGGCCTCGTCGGCGCCGTAGGTGTCGACCAGGGAATAGTTGCGCTCGAACACCGGGATGCCGTCGTCCCGGCAGACCTGGATCACTTTAGCCCGAGTGATGCCGTTCAGGCAGTAGTCGCCGGTCGAGGTCCAGACCTCGCCGCGCCGGACGATGAAGAAGTTGACCGAATTGCAGGTCGAGACGAAGCCCTGCGGGTCGAGCATCAGCCCCTCGTCGCAGCCGGCCTTGATCGCCTGGATCATCGCCAGGATGCAGTTCAGCTTGGAATGCGAGTTCAGCTTGGGGTCTTGCGTGTCGGGCAGGCCGCGGTGCTGGTGCACGGTGAACAGTTTCAGGCCGCGTTCGATCACCGCCTCGCTCGCCACCTTGAATTCCGGGATGATGACGATGGTCGGACCCCAGATGGAAAACCGCGGATCCTGGAACGGCGTCTTCTTCGGCCCGCGGGTGACCATCAGGCGGACGTGGGCGCCGTCGACCATGTCGTTGGCGGCGGTCGTCGCGTAGAGGGCGTCGGCCATTTCCGCCCTGGTGAGGCCGATGTCCAGGTCGATCGCCTTCGCGCCCTCGTACAGGCGGGCGAGATGGTCGTCGAGGAAGGCGAAGCGGCCGCCGTGCAGGCGCAGCCCCTCCCACACCCCGTCGCCCAGCATGAAGCCGCTGTCGAAGACGGAGACCTTGGCCGCGTCGCGGTGGACCAGGTCGCCGTTCAGCCAGATCTTGACGTCGGCGTTGCGCGGGTCGGCCTCGGCATCGTGCGTGGTGGCGGCGGGAAGAGCATCGGTGGTCATGTTGTCGGTGGTCATGGGGGGCGGGCTCCCGGGGTTAGTCGTGGCCGATGCGCATGCGGCGCTCGAGGAAGGCACCGTAGCGCGACAGGCTGAAGACGAAGACGAAGTAGATGAGGGCGATGAAGACATAGACCTCGACATAGGAGTGGGTCCATTTGGCGGTGCCGAAGGCGGCGTTGCCGGAGGCCAGCACTTCGAACAGGCCGATGATGATGACGATCGAGGTGTCCTTGAAGGTGATGACGAACTGGTTGATGGTCGGCGGCAGCGCGTTGCGGAAGGCCTGCGGCAACATGATCAGCCAGACCCGGCGCCAATAGCCGAGGCCGAGGCTTTCCGCCGCCTCGTACTGGCCGGCCGGAATGGCCTGCAGCCCGCCGCGAATGATCTCCGCCTGGTAACAGGCGAAGAAGAAGGCGAAGGCGCCGATGATCCGGTAGAGCTTGTCGCCCTGCAGCCATTGCGGCAGCACGAAGGGCACGATCAGCGCCGCCGCGAACAGGATGGTGAGCAGCGGGAAGGACCGCGTCAGGTCGATCGAGAAGGCGGCGAGCCAGCGGATCACCGGCAGCTCGGAACGCCGGGCGAGCGCCAGCAGGATCGAGAGCGGCATGCCGATGATCGAGACCGAGGCGAAGATGAAGAGGGTGAGGGCGAGACCGCCCCATTGCTCGGTGCCGACGGAAGCGAGGCCGAAGATCCCCCCGCTCATCAGGATGTAGAAGGTGGAGAAGCCGACGATCCAGACCGTGGACAGGCGAAACGGGGTCCAGACCGCCGGGATGCAGGACAGCACGGCGACGGCGATGATGACGGCGCAGGCGGTGGCGGAGCGCCAATGTTGCTCGAAGGGATAGAGGCCGAAGAGGATCAGCCGGCCGCGCGCCTCGATGACCGCCCAGCAGGCCCCGGCGCCCGGCGTGCCGCAGGCCTCGGAGCCGGCCTCGCGCCAGATCGCGTCGACGAACAGCCAATTGAACAGCGCCGGCCCCCACCAGACGACGAGGCCGAGCCCGGCGAGCGTCACGATGACGTCGATCGGTCCGGCGAACAGCCGCCGGCGCAGCCAGTCGAGCCAGTCGGTGCGTGCCGCGGCCGGCGGGCCGTCAATCGTCATTGTCGAACCCCCGCAAGGCGAGCCGCCGGTTCACCAGGTTCATCAGCGTCGAGATCGAATAGTTGATGACCAGGAACAGCATCATCATGATGAACAGCAGCTCGATGGTCTGGCCGCTCTGATTGATCGAGGTCGAGGTGATCATGAAGAGATCGGTGAAGCCGATGGCGATGCCGATCGAGGTCGCCTTCATCAAAAAGACGTACTGGTTGCCGAGCGGTGGCATGATCGCGCGCAAGGCCAGCGGAATGCGAACCTTCCAATAGATCGCGAAGCGGCCGAGGCCGATCGCCGCCGCCGCCTCCAGCTGGCCACGCGGCACGGAGAGGAAACCGCCGCGCACGATCTCGGCGATATAGGCGGCGCCGAAGACGATGATGGCGATGGCGATCGCCGCGAACTCGGGCGTGATGCGCAGGCCGCCGCGGAAGTTGAAACCTTTGAGGTAGGGAACGTCGATCAGCGGCTGGCCGGCCGGCGTCAACACGAAGGCCATGGCGACGCCGAGCACGAGGATCGCCGCCATCGCGCCCCAGCCGACCCGAAGCGGCGTCAATCCGACGCTGCGCCCGGCGAGCCGTTTGGCGAGCAGGACAATGCCGACGGCCAGCACCGCCCAGAGCGCCACGCTCCAATAGGCGACGTTCAGCCCCGGCACGTAGAGCCCGCGGGAGGAGAGGAAGACCGCGTCGAACACCGACAGCGCGCGGCGGGGCGAGGGCAGGTGGGTGACCACCGCGTACCAGAAGAAGCCCTGCAGGATCAGCGGCACGTTGCGGAAGATCTCGACATAGACGGTGGCGAAGCTGCCGAGGACGAAGTTTTCGGACAGGCGGGCGACGCCGATCAGCGTGCCGAGCACGGTGGCGACCGCGATGCAGATCAGGCCCAGCATCAGCGTGTTGAGAAAGCCGATCAGCAACAACCACCAATAGGGATCGTCGATCGTGTAGTCGAGCAGGGAGAAGGAGATGTCCCAGCCGGTCGAATGGAAGAGAAAACCGAAGCCGGTCGCGATGCCCTGGTCGAGCAGGTTCTGCCGCGCCGTGACAATGAAGGAACCGACGCAGAGCAGCACGACGGCGAGAACGGCCGCCTGCAACAGACGGCCGCGAATTTTCTCGTCACGCAACAGGCCCTGCATGGGAAGCGGCGGGCGGCCGGGGCTCGGGCCCCGGCCGCCCGCCCCCGTCTCAATCGAGGATCAGCGGATAGAGCACGCCGCCCTTGTTGTAGAGGGCGTTGATGCCGCGCTGCAGCTTGTAGGGCGAATCCTTGCCGAGGTTGCGATCGTAGATCTGCGCATAGTTGCCCATGGTCTTGATCACGTTGTAGGCCCAGGAATCGTCGAGGCCGAGCCGCTTGCCGATGCCGGGCGTGACACCCAGCAGCCGGCCTATCGTCGAGTTCGGCGGATTGGCCTTCATCGCATCGACGTTCTCGCTGGTGATGCCGTTCAACTCCGCCAGCATCAGCGAACTGAACAGCCAGTTCAGGATGTCGACCCAGCCGTCGTCGCCCTGCCGCATGGCGGCCGACTCCGGCTCCATCGCCAGCACGTCGGGCAGGATCTGATGGTCGGCCGCATTGGCCGACCCCTTGGAGCGGGTCACCGCCAGGTTCGGGCCCCAACCGACGAAGGCGTCACAACGCTTGGAGAAGTAGGCGCTGCGCAACTCCTCGGTCTTCTCGTAGGTGACGAACTCGTGCTTCACCTTGAGGGAGGCGAGATAGTTCGCCGCCAGCCGCTCGGTGCTGGTGCCGCCGGCGACGCAGACGGTCGCGCCCTCGAGGTCGCGGGCGTCCTTCAGGCCCAGTTCCTTGTGCACCATGATCTGCGTCGCGCCCAGCAGATAGGGGCGGGAGAACTGCAGGCCCAGCTCCGTATCGCGGCCCATGGTCCAGCCGGTGGCCTTGATGATGACGTCGACGTCGCCCGACTGGATCGAGGGGAAACGCTGCGCCCAGCTGAGCGGGACGATCTTCAGCTTGTCGACGCTGCCGAAGATGGCGACGGCGAGCGCACGGCAGAAGTCGATGTCGAGGCCCTTCCAGTTCCCCTTGTCGTCGACCTCGGCAAAGCCGAGAAAGCTGCCGTTGTGGCCGGTACAGAGCAGCGAGCCCCGCGCCTTCACCGCGTCGAGCGTCTTCGAGCGGGCCTGCACCTCGCTCGTCGCCAGACCGCCTGCCAACATGGCGAGCGCGCCGAGCGCGCCGATGGCGAATTTGAACATGGTTCCATTCCTCCCAAGTCGAGCGGTGCCGATGTGACCCGCTCGGCGAAAATTATGACAGCGGTCACCGGGCAGGGCCAGGACTTCGCCCGCCCATTGCCATCAAATTAGACGACCTTGGCTCAGCGCCCCTTCCAGTCGGGTTTGCGCTTTTCGGAGAAGGCCAGCGGTCCCTCGACATAGTCCTCGCTCTTCGCCATTTCGACGATCGCGGGATACATCTCGGAATAGGATTGTTCCAGCGTGTCCATGTCGAGGCCGCGCACCACGGCCTGTTTGGAGGCGCGGATCGACATCGGCGAGCATTCGAGGATCAGGCCCGCCCAACGTTTGGCCTCCTCGAGCGCGCCGCCCTCGGGCGCCAGTGCTGTGACGAAGCCGAGCTCGTGGCCCTCGGCGGCCGGCACGTGGCGGCCGGTCAGGATCATGCCCATCGCCTTCTTCAAAGGGATCTGGCGGGGCAGGCGGGCGAGGCCGCCGCCGCGCGCCGCCAGGCCTACGCGCGGCTCCGGCAGGGCGAAGCGGGCGTTCTCGGCGGCGACGATGATGTCGCAGGCGAGCGCCAGCTCGAAACCGCCGCCCATCGCCACGCCGTTGACCGCAGCGATCACCGGCTTGATCAGGTCGAAGCGCTTGGTGAAACCGCCGAAGCCGGTGTCGGGCCGGGTCATGTCGCCGCCCTCGGCCTGGAAGCGCAGGTCGTTGCCGGCGCAGAAGGCGCGATCGCCGGCGCCGGTGATGATGCCGATCCAGATATCGGGGTCCGCCTCGAACTCGTCGAATACCTTGGTCAGTTCGAAATCGGCGGGCGGGTGCAGGGCGTTCATCCGCTCCGGCCGGTTGAGGGTGACGATCATCAGGTGGCCGTCGCGTTCGACGGTGCAGAATTCGTGGCTGGACACCGGTGGCTCTCCTCGGTTGGAATGCGACCCGGAAGCGGGCCCGGCCGCCAGCATGGCGGGCCCCGGCCACGCGGGCAAGGGCATCGGTGGGGAGTAGGGCTATGAGCCAGGACGGCACGGAACGCGATTTCATCGGCTACGGGGCCAACCCGCCGGATCCGAAATGGCCGGGCGGTGCGCGGCTCGCGATCAACTTCGTCATCAACTACGAGGAGGGTTCGGAACTCTCGGTGCCGGAGGGCGATGCCTACACGGAAGCCAATTTGACGGAATCGCCGACCTCGCCGGTACCGCGCGGCGAGCGTGATCTCGGCGCCGAATCGATGTTCGAGTATGGCAGCCGGGTCGGCTTTTGGCGTCTGATGCGCCTCTTCGCCGCGCACGGCTTCCCGCTGACCGTGTTCGGCTGCGCCCAGGCGCTGGAGCGCAACCCGGAAGCCGCCCGCGCCATCGCCGAGGCCGGTCATGACGTCTGCTGTCACGGCTGGCGCTGGGTCGAGCATTACCGCCTCTCGGAGGCGGAGGAACGGCGTCACATCCAGCTCGCGGTCGAGTCGCTGCAACGTACCGTCGGCCACCGGCCGGAAGGCTGGTACTGCCGCTACGGCCCCAGCCTGAACACCCGCCGCTTATTGTTGGAGGAAGGTGGTTTTATCTATGATTCAGATGCTTACAACGACGAGCTTCCTTATTGGGTAAAGTATGGCGGGCGCAGCCATCTGATTCTGCCCTATACGCTCACCAACAACGACACCAAGTTCATCCGTGGGTTCATGGGCACGGGCGACGATTTCTTCGCCTGGCTTCGCGACGCCTTCGACCTGCTGCGCGAGGAGGGCGCCGACGCGCCCAAGATGATGTCCGTCGGGCTGCATATGCGCCTTGCCGGCCATCCGGCCCGCGCCCACGGCCTGCGCCGTTTCCTGGATTACGTCGCCGGTTTCGACGATGTCTGGGTGGCCCGGCGGGTCGACATCGCGCGCCACTGGATCGCCACCCATCCCGCCGCCTGACGTCCGGCCCCGGGCCCAAATGGGGGGGGCTGAGACGCCTTTTGACGCCATATCGGGTTTGCCACCGCGCGACGTCACATGATAGCCTTCGTTCGGGCCTTGAAGTGATGGAGGCCCACCTTATCTACGCATCGAAGCACGGCGCGTAGATTCCGTGCGGACCGCTCGGCCCCCGGTGCTCCCGCACCGATCCCGGGGCCCGGTTCCACGAAAAGGCAAACCGTCGGAAACGACGGGGCGCAAAGCCACCGGCCGACTCCTCCCGGCGCCATTTCCGGGGAACGGCAGCGGGGCTACCGAATGGAGGCCTGTATGCGACGATTCATTCTTCCCCTCGACCCCGCCCCGGTGGCGCGCCCTTGCGGCATGCGCCCGCATAACCTGTAGATTTGCGAAAAGGAAAGTACTCCGATCATGCACTCCGGCACGAAGGTCCTCGTATTCGCCTCGCAGAAAGGCGGCTCCGGCAAAACCACGATTTCCGGCCACATCGCCATTCAGGCTGAAAGGTCCGGCCTCGGCCCGGTCGCCGTCATCGATACCGATCCCCAGCGCTCGCTCGCGCAATGGCGCTATGCCCGCGAGGATACGGGCCTGGTGTTGAAGGTCAGCGACGTCGACAACATCGCCAACGACATCGAGGAGTTGAAGGGCCTCGGCATCCGCACGATCGTCGTGGACACGCCGCCCGCCGCGACCTCGGCCATCGGCGAGGTGGTCCGCCACGCCGACCTCGTGGTGATCCCGACCCGGCCGAGCCCGCACGACCTGCGCGCCGTCGGTGCCACCATCGACATCGTGGAATCGCACCGCCGGCCGATGATCTTCGTGCTGAACAGCGCCGCCGCCCGGGCCAAGATCACCGCCGAGGCGGCGATGGCCCTCTCGCAGCACGGTACGGTCGCGCCGGCGATCATCCACAACCGGGTGGATTTCGCCGCCTCGATGACCGACGGGCGCACGGTGATGGAAGTGTCCGAAGGCTCGAAGTCGGCGCAGGAGGTCAACGCGCTCTGGGATTACATCGCCAGCCGCATCGAACGCATGGACGAGTTGGAAACGAGCGCGCCGGCGCCGGCCGTCGAAGCCGCCGCCCCACCACCGGCGGCGGTACCTGCCGCCACACCCGAACCGGCCCCCGTCATGGCGGCCGCGGCAGCCGAGCCTCAGCCTGTTCCGGAACCCGAGCCCGAACCGGAACCCCAGCCCGAGCCGGAGCCCGAACCGGAGCCCCAGCCCGAGCCGGAGCCCGAACCGGAGCCCGAACCGGAATACGTTCCGCCGGCCCCGGCACCGCGCATCTTCGAACCGCAGCGGCCCGCCGTTCCCGAGCCGCCCGTCGAGGAGTCGGCGCCGGCTCAAGCCGAAGCACCGGCCGAGGACGCGCCGGTGCCGCCGACCGCACCGGCGGATTTGCAGCGCGATCCCACGCCGACCGCCGAGCAGTTCTTCGCCCAGCGCCGGTTGATCCGCACGCCGACCTATTTCGGCCCCGATCGCCGGCGCAACAACAAGGGCGCCCCCAGTGGTGTCGAGCGGCGCGCGCCGACCTTCGGCCGCCGCAATACCTGAGGGAAATGGCACGGACCGCGAACGGCGAGGGAGGCGAGCGATGGCCAAGGGTGCCGCAGCTTTGAGTGTCGGGCTGATCGCCCGGAAGATCGCCCCGACGGGTGAGCCGACGGTACCGCCGCTGACGGTCGACGAGCGGGCGGAATACAAGGCCCGGGCCGAGGCGATCGAGGCGATGCCGCAGACGGCCGAGCCCGAGGCGGGCGCTCCGGCCGCCGAGGGCGAGAACGGCATGCGGCCGTCGAGCGGGCTTTCATCGGGACTGATCTCCTCCGGCCGCCAGGCCTACAAGGCGGAACGCCAGCGCCGGGCCGAACTCGGCTCCGGCTCGGGCTTCGATCTCACACGGCCGGAGTTGCGTGCCGAAACCGTGCGGGCGCCACAGACCGACCAGCCGCGCTGGCGCGGTCGCACGACGGCGCCCTCGCCCATGGCCCGGGTCCCGGTGCCGGAGCTTCCCGACAGCCTCTCGCCGAGCCGCGGCATCGAGCCGATCGCCGCACCGCCGGAGCGGATCGACCCGCCGATGACGCCGATGGCGGCCGACATCGCCGGCCTGCCGGGCCTGGGCGGGGCGGGGCGTCGCAAAGCCCTGACCTTGCGTCTGCTGCCCGAGCAGCATGAACTGCTGGCCGAGATCTGTCAGGGCTACGGCTGTTCCTTCCAGGGCCTGGTGGTGAGCGCGCTCGAAGCCTATCTCGACGACCTGGAGCGCGGCGCGGTGCCGGCCTCCGCATTGGTCACGACGGTGACGAGCGCCGCCGACTACCTCGGCCATCACGGGACGGCGCCGGCGGTCGGCGAGGCCGGTGTGCATTATTTCCAGCTGGCCGACGGCTGGCGGGTCGCGGTCTGGCGCGACGAGGCCGCGGACGCCGGTCGGGGCGGAGAATACTCACCGTCCGAGGCGCTGGCGGCGGCGGTGGGCGATGCGGGCGTCGGCGAGCTGTTGGGCGAGACGGCGCAGGGCCTGGGCGATACGCCCTTGCGCTCGCTGGCGGAGCGGAGCGAGTCGAACGCGCGCCGGGTCGCGCTCACCATCCGCCTCGACGAGGCGCTGCACCGCCGCCTGCAAGCAGCGCGGCGACGCCTCTCGCGCACCAGCCAGGTCATCCTGGTCGAGGCGATCGATGCCCATCTCGCCCGCCACTGACGTCGGCCAGCACCGTGAGCCTCGACGCCCTGCGAACCGATCTGGCCGAGCTGGGTTTGCTGGCGCTTGGCGCCTTTGCGCCGGTCGCGGCGGACGAGGTGCCGAACCTCGCCCCCGGCACCGCCCCTCGGAGCCTGGTTCTGGTCGGCAATGCCGGCGCCGACATGTGGCGCGCCTATAGCGCGCAGGCGGCCGGCCGGAGCCTGGACGACTGGTGCCGCGATGGCCTCGCCCCGCTCGCCGAAGCGCACGACGCGTTTCCCGTGTTTCCGTGGGAGCGGCCCTTCCGGCCTTTCCAGCGCTGGCTGCGCCGGGCCGGCCGCACCCACGCCTCCCCCATCGGCATCGACATCCATCCCGACTACGGGCTCTGGTGGGGCCTCAGGGGCGCGCTGGCCTTCGCGATGCCGCTCGACCTCGACCTGCCGGCGGCGGGCGACAATCCCTGCGAGACCTGCGCCGAGCGGCCCTGCCTGTCGGCCTGCCCGGTCGCTGCGTTCGGGCCCGACGGCTACGACGTCGCGGCCTGCGCGGCGCATCTCCATGCGCCGGCGGGGGCCGATTGCATGGCGCTGGCCTGCCGGGCGCGCCGCGCCTGTCCGATCGGCCGCGACTATACGCAGTCTCCCGACCAGGCCGCCTTTCACATGCGGGCATTCCGCGCCGCGCACGGGACGTGACGGTCGTCTCTTTAACCGCCGGCCCGCGAGCCCTAGTATATGGCAGGCAGCGGGGAGAGACGGCGCGTGTTGGGCCATTCCGAGCAGGGCGAGACGGTGCAAGCGGCGCTTGGCGATCCGCTGGAGGACCTCTCCCGCGCGCGCGGTGAAAACCAGCAGTTGATGGCGACGATCCGGGCCCTGCGCAACGCCATGGAGAATATGAACCGGGAGCGTGAGCGCGGCGTCGAACTGGCAGTCGCTCAGGGTGCCGCCCGGCTGACGGAGCTGCAGGACACCGTCCTCGCGCTACGCCGCCGCTTGCACGACGGTGAGCTGGAGATCGAGCGGCGGCTCGAGGCGGCCCGGCGCGAGGCGGAGCGCGAACACCGCGACCTGGAGGGAACCATCGCCAGCCTGCGGGCGGACCTGGAAGCCGCGCGCCTGGACAAGGACGACAGCCTGGCCCGCCAGGCGGCCCGGGCGGAAGCGGACCGGGCGGAGCTGGAGGCGACGGTCGCGACCCTCAGGGCCGACGCGCAGACCCGGGGAATCGAGCATGACGAGGCGCTGGCCCAGGCGGCGCGCCTGGCCGCCGAGGAACGCGCGACGCTCGAGGCCATGGTCCTCGATCTGCGCCGCGCCCTCGATTCCGAGCGTGAGGACAAGCAGGCCGCCCTCGAGGCAGCGCGAGGCCAGGCGGAACGGGATACGCAATCGCTACGCACGGAAATTCTGGCGCTCCGCCAGGAGCTGGCCAACGGGGAGGCGACCCGCGCGCGCGCCGTTCGCGACGCCATGGTCGAGGCCGGGGTCGCGGAGCGTGAACTCAGAAGCACGATCGCGGCGCTGCGGGAATCGCTCGAAACGCGGGACGGCGAAACCGCGGCGGTCCGCGAGACCACCACGGCTGCCTTCGAGGAGGAGCGCCGGCATCTCCGCGAAACGATCACGGCCTTGCGCCGGCAATTGGAAGAACGGTCATGAGTGATGTGCGGGACGAGGCATCGAACGACGGCGAGGAGAGCGCGCCGCGGCCCAGGGGCCGGCGGAATCGGGGGCGCAACGCGACGCTGCTGCTCTCCGTGTCGAACCGCCTGGCAACGATCACCAGCCTCGAGGAACAGCTCGACGCCTTGATCGAGATCTCGGTCGAGGCGACGGACGCGGATCGCGCGACCCTGTTCCTGAATGACGCCGCGACGGGGGAACTCTATGCCCGGGTCGCCCGGGGCGGAGAATTGCGGGACCTCAGGATCCTCAACAGCACCGGTATCGCCGGCGCCGTCTTCACCTCGGGCAAGGGCATGATCATCGCCGACGCCTACGCCGATTCCCGCTTCTCCAACACCGTCGACCAGGTCACCGGCTACCAGACGCGCAACATGGTCTCGGCGCCGATCCGCACGCTGCGCGGCGAGGTGTTGGGCGTCGTCCAGTGTCTGAACAAGCTCGAGGGCGATTTCGAGACGGCCGACCTCGAACTGCTGGAGGCGCTGGCGACCCAGGCCTCCGTCGTCCTGCACGGCAGCGTCATGGTCCGGCGCATGGAGGAATCCCGCCAGCAGGAGGCCCAATTCCTCAAGGTCGTCACCGATCTTTCGACAGAGATCCAGCTCGGGCCCCTGTTGCAGAAGATCATGGGCGCGATTACCGACATGCTGGACGCCGACCGGGCGACCCTGTTCCTGAACAACGCCAAGACCTCGGAACTCTATACCGAGATCGGCCTCGGCCTCGGCGCCTCCAAGATCAGCCTGCCGAACTCGGCCGGCATCGCCGGCACGGTGTTCTCCAGCGGCGAGACGATCAACATCCCCTACGCCTACGCCGATCTCCGCTTCGATCCGAGCTTCGACACGCGGACCGGCTATTTCACCCGCTCCGTGCTCTGCGTGCCGGTGGTCAACAAGGAAGGCCGCCGCATCGGCGTGACCCAGGTCCTGAACAAGCGCGGTGGCCCCTTCACGGAAGAGGACGAGGCCCACCTCAAGGCCTTCACCGCCCAGATCGCCATCTGCCTGGAGAACGCGCAGCTGTTCGAAGACGTCCAGAGCATGAAGAACTACAACGAAACCATGCTGGAGAGCATGTCGAACGGTGTGCTGACCTTCGACGGCGAGGGCGTTGCCGTCACCTGCAACGCCGGCACCCAGCGCATCCTGCGCGCGCGGACCTCCGACATCGTCGGGCGCAGCGCGGCGGACCTGTTCACCGGCCAGAACGGATGGATCCGCGAGCGGCTGGAAACCGCGATCCGGAGCAAGGGCTCGGAAGCGGTGATGGACGGCACGCTGGACGTGCGCGGGGAAAGCCGTTCCGTCAACCTCACCATCACGCCGCTGCGACAGAGCGGGGACGAGGCCGGCGTGCTGTTGATGCTGGAAGACATCAGCGACGAGAAGCGCATGCAGTCGACCCTCTCGCGCTACATGGGGCCGGCGGTCGCCGCCAAGCTGATGGAGCAGGGCCAGGAGGCGCTCGGCGGGCAGAGCGGCGAGGCGACGATCCTGTTCACCGACGTGCGCGACTTCACCACGCTGACCGAGGAGCTGGGCGCCCCCGGCACCGTCAGCCTGCTGAACGAGTACTTCACGATCATGGAGGATTGCGTCAACCGGGAAGGCGGCCTGGTCGACAAGTTCATCGGCGACGCCATCATGGCGGTGTTCGGCGCGCCGATGAGCCATGAGGACAACGAGGACCGCGCGGTCCGTGCCGCCATCTCGATGATCAACGACCTCGCCGCCTACAACCGCCGCCGCGCGAGCGAGGGCAAGCGGGCGATCGAGATGGGCGTCGGCATCAACACGGACAGCGTCGTCTCGGGCAATATCGGTTCGCCCCGCAAGATGGACTACACGGTGATCGGCGACGGGGTGAACCTGGCCTCGCGCCTGGAAGGTCTGTGCAAGCCCTACGGCGCCAAGATCCTGGTCAGCGGCCAGACGCTCGCCCGCCTGCGCGGGACCTACCGGACCCGGCCGATCGACTTCGTCGTGGTCAAGGGCAAGACGGAGCCAGCGGCCGTGCACGAGGTGATGGACTTCCATGACGGTGAGAGTTTCCCGAACCTGGTCGAGGTGCTGGGCCATTTCCGCGACGGCCTCGGTTTCTACCGTGAACGCGACTGGGCCCGCGGGATCGCCTGCTTCGAACAGGCCCTGGCGCTCAATGGCGCCGACGCGGCGAGCCGGGTATATATCGAGCGCTGCCGCCACTTCGAGAGCGATCCGCCGCCCGAGGAGTGGCGCGGCGAGTGGGTGATGACGTCGAAATAACGCGCCCGGAGGAGGGGCCTGGAATCATGAACGCCGTGCCGGAAAGTTTCACGCTGCAGGCCTACAACACAGCGCTCGAGTCGGAGAACCGCATGCACGACGACGCGGTCGCCAAGGAGTATGGCTTCTCCGGCGGCCTGGTTCCCGGCGTCGACGTCTACGCCTATGCGACCGGCGCCGCCGTGCGCCACTTCGGCGCCGACTGGGTCCGCCATGGCTGGGGCAACACGCGACTGCTGAAGCCGGTCTACGACGGGGACGAGGTGACGGTCGAGAGCCGGGCCGGCGAGGGCGGCGCCCTCGACATCGCCGTGGTCGCCCGCGGCGAGGTTTGCGCGACGCTCATCGCCCGTCTGTCCGATGCGGCACCCGCCGCCCCGGGGCTGGATGAATTCCCGCTCGGCGCGCCGGTCGACGAGCGCCCGCCCGCCGCGCCCGAGAGCCTGCCGGTCGGCGCCGTGCTGGCGCCGCATCGCGAATTCGCCGACCCCCGCGCCGCCTTTCTGGCACTCGACGACATGCGCGAGACGCTCGACGTATATGCCGAAGCCGGCTGGCAGCATCCGGGTCAGCTGCTGCGCCAGGGCAACTGGATCCTGAAAGCCAACGTCGTGCTCGGCCCCTGGATGCATGTCGAGAGCACGATCCAGAACTACGAGCCCGCCCCGGTCGAAAGCGGGCTGGAGACGCGCGGCCGCGTGCTCGCCAATTTCGAGCGCAAAGGCCACAAGTTCGTCGAGGTCGATTGCCTGGTCCTCGGCGGACAGCACACGCCGCTGCTGCGCATCAACCACGTCGCGATCTACGATCCGCGCCGGGCCCGCGCGGCCTGAGCCGGCCCGACGACGAGACAGCAAAAGGAGAGCCGCCATGGGTGTCGCCATCGGCCTGGGTGTCGCGGAGTTTCCCTTTTCCGACGCCGCCGCCTACATGCGTTGGGTGCAGACCTGCGAGGCGGGCGGCATCGACAGCATCTGGCAGACCGACCGCCTGGTCTCGCACGCCCCCTTCCTGGAGGCGATGGCGACCATGGCCTGGCTCGGCGGTGCCACCAAGCGCTTGAAGTTCGGCATGAACGTCGTCTCCGTCGGCCTGCGCGATCCGCTGCTGCTGGCCAAGCAATGCGCGACGGTCGACTACTTAAGCCAGGGCCGCCTGCTGCCGGCCTTCGGCATCGGCAACCGCCTGGCGCCCGACTGGAAGGCGACGGGGCGGGAGACGCGGCGGCGCGGCCGGCGCACGGACGAGGGGCTGGAGCTGATCAGCCGCCTGTGGGCCGAGGACGAGGTCACCTTCGAGGGCGAGTTCTACCAGTACGACCGCGCCTCGATCGCGCCGAAGCCGGTGCAGAAGCGGATCCCGCTCTGGATCGGCGGCTCCAGCGAGGCGGCGATCCGCCGCACCGCGCGCTACGGCACCGGCTGGCAGGGCGCGTTCGAGCCGCCGGCGGAAATCGGCGAGGTGGTCGAGCGCATCAAGGCCGCCGTCGCCGAGGCCGGCCGCTCAATCGACGAGGACCATTACGGCGCCGCCTTCGCCTTCCGCTTCGGCGATTGGAACGATCCCTCCAGCCGCCAGTACGCGGAGGCCTTCCAGTCCCGCTTCGCCCGCGACCCACGCCAGAACATGGTGATCGGCAGCGGCGACGAGATCATCGAGCGCCTGGCGGCCTACAACAGGGCCGGCATCCACAAATTCATCCTCCGCCCCATCGGCACCGGCGACGACGAACTGATCGAACAGACCGAACGCCTGATCACCGAGGTCTGCCCCTGGCTGGACGTGGTGAACGGCAAGAAGGCGGCGTGAGGGCGCGCGGGGGTCGACGATCACGCCGGTGACCGGCGGGCCGGCCCGGGCCTACGTCCTCTGCGCGACGCTGCGCTCGGGCAGTACGATGCTCTGCGATCTCCTGGCCGCGACGGGCGTGGCGGGACGGCCCGATTCCTACTATCGCCGCCAGTCGATGGCCTGGTTCGCGGACGCTTGGAACGTGCCCGGTGACGCCTCTGCCCTGTGAATCGGCATGCAAAACTGACCCACTTTGGTGGGTTATGAGCGGTAAGAATTGACCCACCTGGAACGCTAGCATCCGCACGGAACAGTGCGGAGGAAAGAGCAGGTGGTATTGATGGAAAGCGTATTGAAGATCCGACGTTGGATATTACGGGAGGGTCGGAGTATCCGATCTGTATCTCGTCAGACTGGTTTGTCGCGGAACACGATTAAGAAGTATCTGAAGGACGGCGATCCACCGAGCTATCAGCGGCGCGTTTCACCCGTCCGGCGTAAGCTTAGCGATGGCTTCGCCAGCCGGCTTCGGGCGCTCTTTGAGCAGGACCTGGGGCGCCCGCGCCGTGAGCGCCGGACGGCCAAGAAGCTTTATGAGCAGCTTGTGTCGGAAGGCTATAGCGGATCCTACTCGACGGTTCAGAGGTTTGTCCGCGACCTGAAGCGTTCTGGCGCCGGATCGGGGGATGCGTTCATTCCGTTGCACTTTACGGCAGGTGACGCGCTCCAGTTTGACTGGAGCACGGAATACGCTGTCCTGGGCGGTGTCGAGCAGAAGGTAAAGGTTGCCCACTTCCGCCTATGTCATAGCCGCAAGCCCTTTGTTGTTGCCTATCCCAGCGAATCTCAGGAGATGGTGCTGGACGCCTTTGCACGGGCGATGTCTTTCTATGGCGGCGTACCGCGCCGGGTGATCATCGACAACCCCAAGACGATGGTAACCTATGTTTCGCGCTCTAAGGACCGTGTGTTCCATCCGCGCTTTCTGGCGTTGATGAACCACTATGTGATGGAACCGGTTGCTTGCACACCCGCGGCGGGGTGGGAGAAGGGTCAGATTGAGAACCAGGTTGGGTTCCTGCGGGGACAGCTGTTTGCGCCCAAGCCCGCCTTTGACGATCTGGATGCGCTGAACGGCTGGTTGCGTCTGCGCTGCGAGGAATTGGCGAATCGCGCCCACCCCGAACAATCGGATCGCAAGATCTCGGACGTGTTCGCAGACGAGTGCGCCGAACTGCGTCCCCTGGGCCGGGCTTTTGACGGCTATGTTGAGAAGGCCGCTCGTGTCCGCTCTACCTGTCTGGTCCAATATGCCACCAATCGCTATAGCGTCCCCTCCCGGTTCGCCGGGGAGCTTGTCTCTCTGCGCGCCTATGCGGACCGGATCGTGGTTGTGTCAGGGCAGAATGTGATTGCCGAGCACAAGCGCCGCTTTACCCGCAACGCCAGCTATTTCGAGCCCTGGCATTACCTGCCCCTACTCGACCGCAAGCCCGGCGCGCTGAGAGATGGCGCGCCCTTTGTGGGTTGGCAATTGCCTGAGGCGATGCACCGGGTCAGGGCGCATTACATGGCCGGCAAAGGCGGGGACCGGGAGTTTGTCGATCTGCTCCTGCTGGCCCAGGATCACGGGATCGAGGTGGTCGAGATAGCCTGTGAACTGGCCGTGGAGCAGAACACGCTGCGCCTTCCGGCCATCATCAATCTGATCAACCAACTGGTGGAGCCGGTCATCGCGCCATGGGGCGAGAGCCACGCCTATCCGCAACTGACCTTGCGGCCCGAAGCGGACTGCAAGCGCTATGAGACGCTGTGCGTTGCCGGGGAGGCCGTCGCATGAAAGCTTTGATAGACCAACTGATCGCCCTGAGGCTGTATGGAATGGCGGCTTGCGCCGAAGCTTTGCTGGCCGCGCGCAAGCCGCCAAGTCTGACCACTGCGATAAAGCAACTGATCGACGCCGAGACTGTAGAGCGCCGGGTGCGCTCTATCCAGCACCAAATGCGGGCCTCGAAGTTCCCCCACCATAAGGACTTCGCCACTTTCGATTACGGCCTAGCCGCCGTCACCCAAGCGCAAATCGACCCCTTCTGCTCAGGGCAGTTCACCCAGGAGGCCCACAACCTCATTCTGGTGGGCGGAACCGGTACGGGCAAAACCCACATCGCCATTGCTCTGGGGACGCTGTTGATCAATCAGGGAAAGAAGGTCCGTTTCTTCAACGCCGTCGATCTGATCAATGCGCTGATCAAGGAACAGGCCGAAGGCAACGCCGGCAAGATCATCCGGCAACTGACGGCCATGGATTGCGTCATCATCGACGAACTGGGCTATATCCCATTCCCCAAATCCGGCGGTGCGCTCTTGTTCCACCTGATCAGCAAACTCTATGAGAAGACCAGCGTCATCATCACCACCAATCTGGAGTTCGGGGAATGGGTCTCCGTCTTCGGAGATGCAAAAATGACAACCGCGTTGCTGGATCGTGTAACGCATCACTGCGCAATCATCGAAACAGGCAACATGTCTTACCGCTTCGCACAAAGCAAACAGCGACGACAAAAGTAGCCGCCCTGTAAGCAAAGCCCCAGGCTGATCCGCTATATGGAGCCAATCAGCCTGGGGGCTTTCATCGCAAAGGCGGGCAAATCAAAACGGGTCCTGTACAGATTGTTCTGCAAAAGGGGTTTCGTAGCTGGGGCACAAGTCCGGGCCGATGGGGTGGATGAGCTGCCTCCGGCTGGTCCGGGCTCTCGCGATCGAAATCCATGAGGACTGGCTGGATGCCAACCGCTAGCTCAACATGATCCATCTCAAGGAGAGCAAAAGCGAACGCATCCAGAAAGCCGCCTGACGGCGGCTCGGCATGCCTGGCGCTCCGAGCAATCGAAATCTCCGCGCCAGGCATGCCGGTGGCCCTCATCGGCAGCCATGACAAACTTGCAGAACAGTCTGGACACTACTTCAAAAGCTCATTGCCACTTCAAGAACCCCACCTGATCCCCACGTTCCGCCGCCGGCCCGGTTGTCCCGGTGGGCCCACAGGCCCCTCCCACGCGGCTTCGCTCCGCGTAACGCAAAGCGCTACACGAAGCCGCGCGGGGCCCTCCCGTGGACTACCGGGACAACCTCCGTCGAAGCAAGGGGGGGGTCAATTTTGCACGCCGATAGGGGGTCAGAATTAAATGCTGATTGACAGCCAGATCGTTAACCCAGCGACGCGTGAGCGGGTGTTCGTCTACCGGATGGCGCGGGCCGCCGCATTAACGGACGATGGGGGTGCGTCGTGACGGATCGCGCGGATCTCCGCCTGGTCAAGGAGGCAGCCAACGAGGCCGCCGAGGCCGCCGAGGGCGGACCCGGCCTAGACCTCCCCGACGACCTGCTCACGGAGGACTGGCTGGCACTAGGGCGGCGTCTGGCGGCGCGGCGGGGGCGTGACAACTGGGCGCTCGGCGACTGGGCCTGTCACGGCGACCGGCGCTACGGCGACCTGACCGAGGCGGCGGGCGAGATCGGCATCGCCTACAAGACGCTGCGCAACCTCGCCCATGTCGCGCGAAAGCTTCAAATGTCCCGCCGGCGGGACAATCTCTCCTGGTCACACCACGGTGCCGTCGCGGATATCGATCCCGCCGAGGCCGACCGGTTGCTGGACCGTGCCGAGGCGGAGGGCTGGTCGCGGGAGCGGATGCGCGAAGAGGCGCGGGCCGCTTCGCGGGAAGGGCAACTCGCGGCCGAGAACGCGCGCCTGCGGCGCGAGCTGGAGCGGGCCATCGCCGATCGCGACACGGCGCGCGCGGCGTTGCGGGCGACCGAGGCGCAGACGAAGGATGCGATCGGCGGGATTGTCCGCGGCTGGAGCGAGATCGACCAGGCGACGGAAGCGTTCTTCCATGCCGAGAACCCCGTCGGCGCGGCGGGGCTGCACGGAACGGCGAAGACCAAGGCGGCGACACGCCTGCGCCGCCGCCTGGTGGCCGGGGTCGAGAAGATCAACGAGATCGTCGCGGCGATCGACGACCGCCTCGTGGCGGCCGGCGCGGCCGATATCGAGGACGCCCGGTGAGCGCGCTTCTCCACCGCTTGCCGGGACGCCGGGGCGAGGCCAATCGTGCCGCCGGCTGCACAATTGACCTCTCCCCTGATCCGGCCGGCGCCGCCGTCCCGGCGCCCCCGACAGCTTCGCCCGACGCCTGGGGGACCGCCGACGAGGCGAACCGTGAGCGTGCCCGGGCGCGCCTGGTGGCGGTGTCACGTTCGGACGTCTTGCATGCGGCCGGCGTGCCGCGCGGCGAGGCCGACCGGGTGGCGGCCGAAGAGTCCGGCGTGTCGCCCCAGGCGGTCGCCGGCTGGCGCCGCCGGGTGGCGGGCCTGCCCGCCGGCGGCCGTGTCACCGCGCTGCTCGACCGGCCGGGCCGGGGCCGGCGGGCGGCGCTCGATCTCGCCCCGGAGATGGCCGAGACGGTCGAGGCCCTGCTCACCGCCGGCGGTAAGCACTGCACGGCGAGCCATGCCCGCCGGGTCCTCGCCGCCCGTTTCGGCGAAGGCGCCACGATACCCACGATATCCGCGATCGCCCGCTGGATGCGGCGCTTCCGGGCCGAGCGAGCCCGCGAGCTCTCGGCGGTCCAGCGGCCCGACCACCACCGGGGCGCGCGCATGCCGGCCTTCGGGCGTGGCGGCGGCGACGCGTTCGCGCTGAACGCGCTCTGGGAACTGGATTCGACTCCGGCCGACGTGATCTGCGCCGACCCGCTCACCGGCGAGTTCCGCCGGTATGCCATCGTCGGCTGCATCGACGTGTTCAGCCGCCGGGCCATGGTGCTGGTGACGCCGACCAGCCGCGCGGTGGCGATCGCGGCGTTGCTGCGGCGCTGCCTGCTGGAATGGGGCGTGCCGCTCGCCGTGAAGACGGACCGGGGCAAGGACTACATCAGCCAGCACGTCACCCGGGTTCTGGCCGACCTGGAGATCAAGCACGATATCTGCCCGCCCTACACGCCCGAGGCCAAGCCTTATATTGAGCGCTTCTTCGGCACGCTGACGCGGGACCTGTTCGCCCACCTGCCGGGCTTCACCGGACACAACGTCGCCGAGGCCCAGGCGCTAAGGGAGCGCGATGCCTTCGCCGCGCGGCGCGGCAAGAAGAAGGGTAAGAAGGCCGGCGCCGGGAAGAGCGGAGAGCGGGCGGCCTTCGAGCTCCACCTGACGGCCGACGAGCTGCAGCGGCGCTGCGATCTCTGGCTATCGTCGGAGTACGAGGCGCGCGGCCACCGTGGCCTCGACGGCGAGAGCCCGCGCCAGCGCGCCGCCTCGTGGACCGGCGAGGTGCGCTGGATCGAGACCCCGCGCGCGCTCGACGCGCTGCTGGCCCCGGCGGCGGGGCAGAGCGGCACGCGCGTGGTCGGGAAGAAGGGCATCTCGGTTGGCGGCATCCGCTACATCGCGGCGGAGCTCTGGCCGCACATCAAGGAACGGGTGCGGATCCGTGAGGACGCCACCGACCCGGGCCGCTTCCACGTCTACCGCATGGACGGCCGCTTCCTCTGCGTCGCAGAGGACCCGGGCCGCACCGGCCTGAACGTGCGCCAGACGGCCCTGGAGGCCAAGGCGCTGGCCAAGCGGCACGACCAGGCGGCCCGGGCCCATGCCCGCGCCCTGCTGCGCCGGCGGAGGCCGGAGGCGGCGATGGACGAGGTCTTGGCGCATGGCGAGGCCGAGGCCTCGAAGATCGTCCTCCTGCCCCGCGCGGGCACGGCGCACGAGACACCGGCGCTGGAACAGGCGGCCCGGGCCGCCGAGGCCGCCGAGAGCGCGGCCCGCGCCGCCGATCCGACGACCCCGCCGCGCGGCGGCCGTGCGCTCGCCGCCGCCGCCAAGCTCTATCTGGAGGACGAGACATGAGCACCATCACGCCGATCCGCGACCTCGCGCACGCCCCGGACACGCCCGACACAATCGAGGCGGCGCGCCTTGCCGCCGCCCAGGCCTGCGAGGCCGAACTCCAGGCGCGCGGTCTGTCGCGCAGCCGGGCGGCGCGGGAGATCGATATCTCCGCGCCGCGCCTCTCGCGCTGGCTCGCGGGCACCTACCCGGCGGCGGGGGTGCCGGGGACCACGGCCAGGGTCGAGGCCTGGCTGGCCCGGATCGCCGAGGGCGACGCGCTCTCCATCGCCGGCGCCGGGCTCGACCGGCACGCCCGGCTGGAGGCGACGCGGGACGTCCACGCCGCGCTGGCCCAGGCCCAGGCGACCGGCGACGTGGCCCTGGTGACCGGCCCGTCGGGCGCCGGCAAGACCTGGGCGGCGCAACGTTACTGCGCGCGGCGCGCGAGCGCGATCTATCTCGAGGTCTGCGGCGCCACGGTGAGCCATGCCGGCCTGCTCGGCCTGGTGGCCGAGGCGGTGGGCGCGGGCCCGCGCCATGCCTCGGCGCTGGCGGCGCGGATCGCCGCCGTCGCCGCGCTGCGGGACCGGGGCGCCCTGCTGGTGGTCGACGAGGCGCACCACCTCTCGGCCGCCCTGGTCGACGACCTACGCCGAGTGCGCGACATGTCGGGGGCCGGGCTGGCGCTGATCGGCGGCGCGGGCCTGGCCATGACGGTGGCGAGCCGGGCGGAGATCGCCGGACGGATCGGCGCGCGGCTGACACTGAAGGCGGCGGCGGAGACAGACGTGCGAGCGCTCGCCCAGAACGTGTTGGGCCGGCGCCCGGACAAGGCCGAACGCGCGGCGCTGCTGGCCGCGGCGCGGGGTCCCGGCGGACTGCATGCGCTGCGCCGCCTGCTGACCCGGGCATGGACCATAGCGCGGGCCGAGGGAATGGAGCACATCGGCCGGGAAGAGCTGCTCGCCGCCGCCGAGGACGGCGCGGGAGGTGGGGCATGAGCGCCCGGCGGGCGATTCCCCCGGGGCCCGGGGACTGCCTTCGGGGGATGGCCACGTCGCCGGGCGTGCCTTGCGACCGCGCCCTTCTCTGGCGCGGCCTGGCGGTCTTCCTAGGGGAGGGGTGCGGCACGCCAGCCTTCCGGGCCGCCGTCGTGGCCGAACTGGCCGGGCTGGCCCGGCGCTGTGGGGAGGTGGATCTGGCCGATGCCTGGGAGGTCGAGGCCGGGGCGATGCGCGCGGCGGGAGACGGCTCATGATCGCCCACGACCTCCGCCGCCAGGTGGCGGGCCTGCGTGAGCTGCTGGCGAGCGGCCAGATCACCACCTTCGACCTGACGCGGGGCCTGGAGGCCATCGAGGAGGCCGCCGACCGGGTGGCGAAGATCGAGGCGGCCCCGGTGCCCCTGGCGCGGCGGTGCGCCGGTGACGAGGGCGTCGTCGATTTCCGGGCCCGTAAGGCGGCGCGCGAGCTGGAGGGCTATCTGGCGGCGCGCGGCGTGACGGCGACCGCCCGGGCGCCGGAGGACGATCCGGAGGGCGCGGCATGAAGCGGCCGGGAATAGACCTCGGCCGGGACGTCGACGTTCTGCTCGGCGTCGTGCTCGGCCTGACCCTGGCGCTGCTCGTTCTGCCGGTCTCCCTGCCCGCCTCGGCCCGGCCGCGCGGCGTTCTCGCCTGTGGCGAGGCGGCGGCGGTCGAGCGGCGCCTCGGGGAGCGCCACGGCGAGGCCCCAGTCTGGCGTGGCCTGCTCGCCGACGGCCGCCTGGCCGTGCTCTACCAATCGCCGGCCGGCCGCTGGACGCTGGTCGCGATTATTCCCGGCGGCCCGGCCTGCATCGTCGCCCTGGGCGAGGCCGGCGCGGTACTCGCCCCGCCGATGCCGGGCAAGGGCTCGTGATGCCGCCGCGCGCGATTTCCCGCATCCAGGCCGCCGTCGCGGCCTATTACGGCCTGCGCGTCCAGGACCTGACCGGCCGCCGCCGAACCCGCCACTTGGCGCGGCCGCGCCAAGTGGCGATGTATCTGGCGCGGCGGCACACGAACTATTCCTACCCGGCGATCGGCCGCTGCTTCGGTGGGCGCGACCACACCACAGTGCTGGATGCCTGCCGTGTCGTCGAGAGACAGGCCCGGACCGACCCGGAGATCGCACGCGACCTGGCCCGGCTGGAGGTGGCGCTGCGCTCGGAATCCGGCGGCGCCCTAGCCGCCGGTCTCGCCGAGCTCGGCCGCGAGGCCGCACTTCTCGCCGGCCAGGTGGCGGGGCTGGAGGCCCGGATCGCGGGCCTGATGGCGGCGGAGGCCGGCGATGGTTGACCGGAGGAGAACGCGATGACGGCGGTTGAGGTAAAGAGCGGCACGATCCTGGCGAAGATTGCCGATCTCGCGCGGGACTATTTCGAGGCGCGCGAGCGGCTGGCGGAGACCGGAGAGGCAATCCGCGAGGAACAACGCGGCGCCGTCCGCCGGCGTCTGCCGGTGCTGAAACGCCGTATCGCCGAGGTCCAGGCGGCGAAGGACGCCTTGGTCGCGGCCCTGGCGGCGGCGCGCGAGCTGTTCCGGAGCCCCCGCACCCGGGCGCTGCATGGCATTAAGGTCGGCTTCCGCAAGCTCCCGGGGCGGATCGAGTGCGCCGACGAGGGCCGGGCGATCCAGCGGATCCGCGCGCGCTGGCCGGAGCGGGTGGACGAACTGGTCCGCGTGAAGGAAACGCTGGACCGGACGGCCGTGCGCAAGCTCACCGCCCGCGAGCTGGCGGCGATCGGTGTCAGGATCGTCGAGGTCGACGACGAGGTCGTGGTCCGCGCCGCCGGCGACGATCTCGACAAGCTGGTCGACGCGCTGATGGCCGACGGCGGAGACGCCCGGTGAGCGGGGTCACCCGAGAGATCCCGCCCCCGCGGCGACCGCTTCTCACCGGCCGGATCGCGGGCGGCGGGATGGCGGCGCATGCCAGCGCCGGCTGGGTGCTGGACGCGGAGGGCCGAGCGGTGGTGCGCGAAGTGTTCCTGCGCCCGAGCGGCGGAGCCAAGACCGGCTCGGCGATCGACGCGCTGGTCGACGACCTGGCGGTGATCGTTTCCGTCGCACTCCAGCACGGCGTGCCGCTTGCCGCGCTCGCCCGTTCGCTCGGGCGGGAGCCGGCGGGCCGGCCGGCCAGTATCGCCGGTGCCGCGCTCGAGCTGCTGGCGGAGTTCCAGGCGGATCTGGAGGCCGAGATATGAGCGCCGCCCTGAAGCGCGCCGTGCACGCGGCCTGCCACGAGCACGGCCTCGACACCGACGCCCGGCGCGACCTGCAGCGCCGCGTCACCGGGAAGGACTCGCTCACGGAGATGACGCCGGACGAGATCCGCGCGCTGCTCGACCATCTGAACGGCGGTGCGGCGCGGCGCGGCCAGGCCCGCGATACCCTGCCGCGCGGGGCGACGACGGGCAAGCTGCGCGCGCTGTGGATCTCCGGCTGGCACCTGGGCGCGGTGCGAGACCGTACCGACCGCGCGCTCGCCAGCTTCATCCGCCGCCAGGCCGGCCTGGACGCGGCCCGGTGGGCGCACGATCCCGCCGACGCGGCCAAGGCGATCCATGGCCTGGAGGCCTGGCTCGCCCGCGAGGCCGGCGTCGACTGGGCGCCCTACGCCACGCCCTTGGGGGTCTGGGAGCGTCCGCGCGCCCGCGTGCTGGAGGCACAATGGCGCATACTGCACCGCCTGGGCAGGGTGCGGATCGGCAACTTGGCCGCGCTCGACGCTTATGCCGACCGCCACGTCAAGGCGCCCGGACGGCGTGGATACCTACTGATGACGGATACGGCCGCCGACGCGCTAATCCGCCACTTCGGTGACCGGATTCGGCAGGCCAAGACACGGGAGGCCCAGACGTGAGCGCGTCTCCCTACCGGCACTTAACGGACAGAGAGCTACTCACCTACGGGCCGCGTAATGGCGCTGATCCCCTGGTCGCGGAACTTATGGCCCGGCTCGCCGAGGCGTTGGACGAGATTGACAACCTTCGTGCGGATCTCGCACCCTATTGCCTTCAGGGCTCTTTCTTGTGAACAACGCGTACCGCATCGGCGAGGCGACCATCTACCGGGGCGATTGCCTGGATCTCCTGCCCACGCTCGGCCCGGTCGACCACGTGATCACGGACCCGCCCTACGAGGCCGCCCTGCACCGGGCCGCGGCGGAGGGCCGGATCCAACGCGCCGACGGCCAGGCGCCGCCGCGCGGGTTCGAGTTCGCCGGCATCGACGCGATCCGCGAGGAGGCGGCCCGGACCATGGTGACGGCCGCGCGGGGCTGGCTCCTGGCGTTCGCCCTCGCCGAGGGCGTCGGCGCCTGGCGCGACGCCATCCAGGCGGCCGGCGGCAAGTGGGACACGACGCTCTGCTGGGTGAAGCCGGACTCGGCCCCCAGGTTCAACGGCCAGGGCGCGGCGCGCGGCTTCGAATGTATCGTCTCCGCCTGGTGCGGCACCGGCCATCGGCGCTGGAATGGCGGCGGGCGGCGCGGTGTGTTCACCTATCCGACCGCCAAGGGCGGCCATCCGACGGCCAAGCCGCTGGCGCTGATGATGGCGCTGATCCAGCTCTACACCCAACCGGGCGATCTAATCTGCGATCCCTTCATGGGCTCGGGCACGACGGGCGTGGCGGCCATCGCGCTCGGCCGGCGCTTCCTCGGCATCGAGATCGAGCCTGGATACCACGAGATCGCACGCCGCCGGCTCGAGGCCCGCGTGGCCCAGCCACTGCTGCCGTTCGACGTCCCCGCCACCCAACAGGCTCCACTGCCGCTGGAGGACGCGGGGTGACGACGCTACCGGGCGTCCTGGCCGAGATCGAGGCGCTCGCGGGGCGCGAGGCGGCGCTCGGAATCGCACTGCACCATGGCGGCGACGACGGTTGGGACGTGCCGCGCGCACTCGATACGCCGCCGGGCCGAGCGCTGGCAGACCTCGTCGGCGCCGAAGCGGCGGCCGCGATCGTCGGCCGCTTCGGTGGCGGGGCGATTGCCGTGCCGCTCGCGCGGCGCGCCCTGGTGCGACATCTCGCGGCACAAGGCATGAGCACGGCCGAGATCGCGCGGCGGCTCGCCATCACCCGGCGCACCGCGCGGCGCTACCGGCGGCACGGCGCGTAAGACCGCCTGTGCGGCGGACCATGGTCCGCTGCAACCGCCTGCCGGGATGCGCGATAATCCCCTCCCGACCCCAGCCCGACAGGACACGCGATGATCATCTCCCTGATTTCCACCGGCCTCGGCATGCTCGGCGGCGTCATCCCTGACCTCCTGAAGGAGTTCCGCGAGAGCCGCGAGCACGGGCGCGAGATGGACCGCATGGACAAGCAGGCTGAGCTGCAACTGAAGCTGCTGGCGCACCGGACCGACGCCCGCCTTCAGGAGATCGAGGGCCAAGCGCAGATGGAGGAGGTGCGCGCCTTCCGCACCCAGATGTCGGAGATCTACAAATCCCAGGCGCCGGTCGGCGTGAAGTGGGTCGACGCCTGGAACGCCGCCCTGCGGCCCGGCGCCTGCACCGTCATCATCGCGCTGTTCACCGCGATCGCCGGCACGTACGCCTACGGGATGTATTTTGGCGCGCCGCATCTGGCCGAGATCTCCACGGTGATCTGGGGTTCGCTGGTCGGCGATGCGATCCAGGCCGTGCTCGGCTATCTGTTCGGCTACCGCTCCGGCGCGAAGCTCTCGGCGGCGGTCAGGCGATGAGCCGGCGCCGCGCCCCGGTCTGCCGCCGGGCAGTCCGCCTGATCAAGCACTTCGAGGGCTTCTCGGCGGAACCCTATCTCTGCCCCGCCGGGGTCTTGACCATCGGCCACGGCGCCACCTATGGCGTCGATGGGCGCCGCGTCGGCCTGGACCACCCGCCGCTCGACGCGGCGGGCGCGGAAGCGCTGCTGCGGCGCGATCTCGCGCGCTTCGCTCTCGCGGTCGACCGCATGGTGGTCGTGCCGATCGGCACCAACCAGCACGGCGCGCTGACCTCTTTCGCCTTCAACCTCGGATCGGGCGCACTGCGCGCCTCGACCCTGCTGCGCCGCGTCAACGCCGGCGCGTGGGACGACGTGCCGGATCAGTTCCGCCGCTGGGTGTTCGCCGGCGGGCGGCGGCTTGCCGGCCTGGTCCGCCGGCGCGAGGCCGAAGCCGCTCTCTGGGGGATGACATGAGCGCCGAGGAGATCACCGGCTGGCTGGTGCGCGCCGCTGTCGCCGCGATCGTCGCTGCCATCGTGCTGCTGTTCCGCCGCATGCGCGAGGCCGAGGCCAGGCTGGCCGAGACGAAGGTGCGCCTCGCGGCGGTCGAGAAGCAGGACAACTCGGCGACCTTCGGCGCACTGCGGAATCGGATCGAGGAGCTCGACCGTATCTCGGCGGAAACCCGCGCCGATGTCGCCGCCGTCAAGGCCTCGGTCGCCGCCATCGAACGGACGCTACACCTGATTCATGAGCATCTGATGGACAAGGGGGTGCCGTGAGCTCTTACGCCCGCATCGTGGCCGAGGATATGCGCCTCGTCGTTCTGCAGCTCCTGGCGCAAGCCGAAGGCTTCGATCTCAACGACCGCATCCTGGCCAGCGCGCTGACCGCGTTCGGCCACCGCCCGAGCCTCGACAGGCTCGCCACCGAGCTCGCCTGGCTGGCCGAACAGGGCCTGATCGAGACCCGCGACGTCGAGGGCTTCACCGTCGCCGCGCTTCTGGCCCGGGGCCAGGATGTCGTCGAGGGCCGCACCGCCGCGCCCGGGGTCCGCCGCCCGCGCCCGGACGAACTCTGAACCATGCCGCGCCGCGCTCTGATCGACCGCCATTTCTCGGCCGAGGAGCAGGCCAGTATCGCCGCCTTCCTCGACGCCAACCCCACGATCAGCGTCGACGACTTCCGCGCCCTGCTGCGCGAGCGCGGCGCCGAGCTCTCCCGCTCCACCGCGCATGCCGCCAAGCGCAAGCTCGAGGCGATGGGCGGCCGGCTGCGCGAATCGCGGAGGATGATGGATGCCATCGCCACGGATCTCGAGGGCGAGGACGAGAGCCGGCGCCACCGCGCGTTGTTGGAGATCGCGCGCACACTGTGCTTCGAGTTCCAGCAGGCACTGCTCGATGGCGACGCCAGCACCCTGAAGGCCGGCGATCTCGCCCACCTGGGGCGCTCCCTCAAGGATCTGATGCAGGCTGCCCGCCTCGATCAGGACTATGCCGCCCGCCTGGTCGAGCAGGCCACCAAGCGCGCCGCCCAGGCGGCCGGCCAACAGGCCCGCAAGCTCGGCCTCTCCGAGGAGGGCGCCGCCTCGATCCGCGCGTTCGTGGAGGGCGGCGCATGAAGGACGCGCGCACCTTGCTCCCTTACCAGCAGCGCTGGGTCGCCGAGACGAGCGGATTGGCGGCGATCCAGAAGTCCAGACGGATCGGCATCTCCTGGGCCGAGGCATATAACGCGGTAATGCACGCCGGCC
>CATOSZ010000015.1 GCA_951812805.1 uncultured Alphaproteobacteria bacterium
TATGAAGACTATCTGGTTCAGGACCTGCTCTGCCGGCCGAACACTGTCCTGTTACGCCGCGAGCGCTGGCTGACGCCCGAGGGGGCCACGATCGTGGCGCCGCTGCCGGCGGGGACGCGCGGCCACTTCGGCCCGGCGCTCAGGCGTTTCGTGCTGGCGCTCTATCATGGCGGCCAGACCAGCGCGGAGCGCTTGGCGCGGCTCTTGGACGACCTCGGCATCAAGATCTCCAAGCGCCAGGTGGTGCGGTTGTTGAACGAGGGCCATGACGGCTTCGTCGCCGAGGGCGAGGCGGTGCTGCGCGCCGGCCTGGAGACGGCGCCCTGGATCAGCGTCGACGATACCGGCGCCCGCCACGCCAACCGCAACGGGGTGACGAGCGGGATCGGCAACGACGCCTTCGCTTGGTTCGCCACGACGTTTTCCAAGAGCCGCTTGAACTTCCTGGAACGGCTGCGGGCCGGCCACGCGGACTATGTGCTCAATGCCGCCGCCTTCGCCTACATGGCCGAGCGCGACCTGGCCGCATCGGTGATCGCCCGTCTGGCCGAGGGCTGCCCGCGGCGCTTCACCAACGAAGATGCCTGGCTGGCCCACCTGGGGCGGCTCGCCATCACCGGGCACGGGGACGGGCGCGGGGCCGCGCGGACCGCCACCGAGGGGGCGCTGTGGGGCGCCATCGCCGCGCACGGCCTGCTCAGGGGCACGGCCGCGGGCGCCTGCGTCGTCCTGAGTGACGATGCTGGCCAGTTCAACGTCGGCCGCCACGCGCTCTGCTGGGTCCATGCGGAGCGCTTGATCCACAAGCTGATGACCTTCTCCCGGAGCCAGCGGCGCGAGAAGGAACACATCCAGGCACGGCTCTGGCAACTCTACGCCGATCTCAAAGCCTATCGCGAAAGGCCGGCGCCAGGACGGCGGGCCCACCTGGCATGCCGCTTCGATGCGCTCTTCGCGACCAAGACCGGATTCCTCCGCCTCGACCGGCTCCTGGCTCGCCTGCATGCCAACCGCGACGAACTGCTCGTCGTCCTCGACCGCCCGGAGGTCCCGCTCAACACCAACGGCGCGGAACGCGACATCCGCGCCATGGTCACAAGGCGAAAATTCTCCGGCGGCACACGCTCCGAGGACGGCAAGCAGGCCCGAGACACATTCCTCGGCCTCTACAAGACCTGCCAGAAACTTGGCCTCTCCTTCTGGGATTATCTCGGCGACCGCCTCAAGGTCCCCGGCGCCCCACCCGTGCCCCCACTGCCGATCCTCGTCAGACAACGCTGCATCGAAATGGCTTGACCGCCCGGGGTTTTGCCCCTGTTACTAGCGTTCCAGGTGGGTCAATTCTTACCGCTCATAACCCACCAAAGTGGGTCAGTTTTGCATGCCGATTCACATCATAGCCCTTGAAGCGCGAGCCCGCCGGCACGGCGGCCCGGACGATCCGCCTCTCGTCGATGGGAACCCGGCCCTTCTTGGCCCGCCGTCCCGCCTTCCGCCCCGTCCGGCCCCGGGATACGGCCTGCTTGTCCATGCCGCTCGGCTTGATATCCGGTGGCCCGGAAAGGCCTTTGAGACGGCGGATCTCTTCGCGCAATGTCGCGTTCTCGGCACGCAGGGCCGCCTGCTCCTCAAGCAGCGTCAGAACCAGCGCCTTCAGGGCGGCGACATCAAGATCGTCGAGATCCGGAAGCGATTCGGCCATGACGGGATCGAATCACAGACCTCCCGCCGCGAACATCGATATCTGGTCACTTGACGCGGAAGCCTCACAAGATGTGGCCGTTGAGACTCACCCCTATACCCAGGCCAGATCCCCCCGTCCCCAGGCCCGGCCTTTTGCCCCGGTTACGTCGTTTCGCCCCCTTAGTTCGAGGAAGGCAGCGTATTGTCGCCACTGTACCATGTAGTACTCGTAGGATGTATATCCTGAATACTTGGACCTATGTTTCGTTACAGTTAGTCCTCGAGAGCAATCGAGAAAGCATGATTGTATTTGATCCCATAATGCATGCCGGCGATGCATTTCAGTCTTCTCAAGGCCGGAGAAATATCCATTCTCCGCGACGAACTGAAAAAGATCACCAAATCTTTCCCAAACTAGTTCTTCGAAGCTTGATGCCTTCGCCAGGCGCATTAGAACATGGGCAAGCGGCAGCTGGTCCATAAATGCACATGCGCGAAATTCACGAATTGCATCCTGGACTGCTCTTTTATCGAATTGTACCGGCTCCAGTTCAGGCTCTTCGCTCGTCTGGGGCCCCTCTTTCTGAACGACGAGATCCCATTTTGAGGCCCTGTGTAATGGGGCGCCCTCGACGAATGCATGCATTAGGTGTGAGTACACCCTCGGACCCTTCTTCTTTCCTGAAAACGCTATCGCGGCCTTTGGATGGTATCTGACATTCGATTGAAATGGATATGAGAAATACTGCCAATCAGGGTGATTATGATCTTTGGCCATCGGTTGCTCTCCGTACGGGGCCTCAGGAAGCTCTTTGTTAACCGGCATTCCGGGGCCTGGCTAGCCCGTACTTCCATAAATCAGGAAAATTCTCAGGCTCTCCTTCCCGAACCAATTATTCGGTTGAGCAGGCCCCGGATTCGCCCAAGTTTGCATGCGTGACGAATGGTCCTGCGACACAGTACAGGGGAGTTAGAGCTATGTCTGGTATCACCAAGTATCTTGATTGCCCGTGGATTGAGCGGAAGTCGACCGGCGCACCTGAGGCATCTGCCGTCAAAACATCAGTCCAGACTGAGGGCCAGGCTTCCTTTTCCGTGCAGTTGAACGGCAAGCGCAGACTCTGCGTGGAGTGCATCGGGGATGGGTACTGTCACCGGCAAAGTGCGCCAATCGTGACCGATGCCGAGCTGAGCAACCCGGAGTTCATCCGGGATGTGCGGGACTTTGCCTTCAGCCTTGAGGTGGGGCCGGATAGCTGGCTCGCGTTTCTCGCGGAAGAATACAGAGAGTATCCGGGACGGATCGTCGATGGCAGCGGCGCCGAAGTGTTCGTTGAGTTGGACAATTTCGAAGTCTCCGAAGAGGCCCTTTTCGGAGTTGACTCGGACCTGGAGCGGGAGAAGGCGCGCACGCGCAGCTGGTTCCGGGATTTTTGCTGCACGCCGTGCCCGCCGGAGGTGAGGCCGCGTGTCCGCATTGAAGCGCGCGAGCGGGCACGCGCGGTGGCGACGATTTTGCGGGCACGGAATCCGGCAGCCACGCGGATGTGGGGCGTTCGGGCGGCCAATAACAATGAGCCGCAGGAGTGAGACTGAACGCGGGGGAGGCGGAATAATTTTCGCCGGCCCCGCGTTTTCCTCCTCTTATCCCCCCGGCGGACAGTTCCAGCAGCGGTAAACAAGCACTGAACTTCGCGAACAGGGGCGCACCGCCCCGGCGGTTCTAAGAGGTGAAACGTGCTGAATACCAAGAAACAGTACAGCCAGGCCAGTCAGTCGATCTTCATGTCTTCGATCACGGGTCTGGCCAACATTCTGGCGGTGGTGGTGACGTTTTTGGGCGCGCCGCCGCTCTATGGCAAGACGGTTGACTGGATAACGCAGTACACAGCCGAGAATTACGGT
Organism: uncultured Alphaproteobacteria bacterium; assembly: GCA_951812805.1. GTDB lineage: Bacteria > Pseudomonadota > Alphaproteobacteria > JASLMY01. The sequence continues at coordinate 3,589 of CATOSZ010000015.1, forward strand.
TACGGCTGGGAAGATGTGACGTCGTTCGTCTGGTTCTTGCTGTGCGCCGGGATCGTGTTTTTTGTTTCCAGGGCTTCGATTTCCACGGCCCTGGTCATGGGCGGCCTCGCGGTCGCTACGCGCTTCCTTTAACCGGCAGATAAAGGAGAACTGCCATGACAAAGCTGAAGCATGAAGGTTCGGTCCACCTGTTTTCCAAGGAGAACAGTGGCGGGTTTTGGAGTGGCCTCGTGGCCGTGGTCATCGTCTTGGTGATCATCGGCGCACTGGTCGGCTGACGCTCACCCGAACCCTTCCCTTCACTCCAGGCCCGGGCGCGCGCTTTTCGCGTCCGGGCCTTTTCTTTGTCTAAACGCAAGGACAACGCCATGCATGACAATGAGATCGACCGTTTCGGCAGTGCGGCCTTTGCCGATCAGCGCGATATCGCCCGCGCCGGGCTGCTCAAGCAAATGCCCCATTCACTCTTTATCGGTTTCTTCCATGGCCGCCCGCTCTGGTATTCCGGCATGGGCGGGTTGCTGCTGACAGCGGGCGCCAGGAGCGGCAAGCTGCGCGACGTGCTCGGCTACAATCTTTGCAGCGGCATCCATGCGCCCTCCATGTTGATTCTGGACATGAAGGGTGAGCTGGCCGCCATCAGTCGGGACCAGACACCGGATGCCAAATTTTGCATTTACTGGAACCCGGCGGGTCTGCACGGCCTGCCGCGCCACCGCATCAACCCGGTCGATTATATTCGCCTGGACAGCCCCACGCTGGTCTCCGACGTCAAGGTGTTCTGCGAGAACATGATCCCGCTTTCCGGCTCGGCGACGGGTGCATATTTCGAGCAGCGGGGACAGGAATTTCTCGAGGCGCTCATCCTCACCCTGGTCAAGGTCAATGGCGTGCTGACGCTTCCGGCGCTCTATCATGCCATCAACCTCATTCCCGGCGGCGGGGAAAGCTGGCTGGATTTTGCCTTTGAGATGCACGATTCCGGCATACCCATCGCCGTGCGCATCGAGGAAGAGATTGCCGCTTCGCGCGACACGGCTGGAAACGGCTTTCAGGGGATCATCGGCGAAATCTTCAAGGCCTTCGCTTGCCTGAGTGATCCGGCGCTCATGGATTCGGTTTCCCCGCCTTTCACCGCCTCGCTGGGCCAGATGTGCGAAAGCGCTCAAGCCTACCAGACCTATTTGATGCCGCCCGCCGAGTTCATCGGCCCCTGGGGTCCGGTGATAAAGGCGATGTTCGTGGCGGGCATGGTCTATAAATCCCGCGCCCCATCCGCGCCGATGCAAACATGGGTGCTGGACGAGTGCGCCCAGCTGGGGAGATTTCCGCTGGCGGTGAAGCTCTTCACCTATGGCGCGGGCATCGGCATTCGGCCCTGGGCGGTGTTCCAAAGCACCTATCAGATGAATGCGCTGGGGCCTTCAGCGGGCAACATCATGACCTCCAGTGCGGCGCTGCGCTCCTACTTCGCGGTGCGCGATATCGACTCCGCATCCGCCGTTTCACGCATGCTCGGCGCAGAAACCCTGGAATATGATGATCAACTTATGCAGGGGCGGGCGCGCCATGCCAAGCAGCAGGCGATGCAGGCGCTCTTAAGCGGCGGCGATCCTTTCCGCGCCGGTCTGGAATATGCCCACCACAAGCAAGCGGCGCAAATGCGCACCAAGCAACACCGGCTTTTGCGCACGCCCGATGAAGTGATGAATGAGGCCCCGGATAAGCAGTTCATATTCGCCGACGGGCTGGAACATCCCATCTACGCCGAGCGCGCGGCCTATTACGATCAGCGCCTCATGACTGGGCGCTTTCATCCGAACCCTTATCACCCGCCGGCGGATTCCGTGCGTGTTAGAACCCGCTTCGGGCATCGCTGGCGGCGAGTGATCACTGAGCCCGTCCCACAATCCTTTGCCCATTATCCGCAATATGGCGATGGCACCTGGTCGAGGGTGGAATGAACATGACCGATATCAAGATGCGCGGACTGGACCACGTTGATCCGCTGGCTACAAAATTCCGCCAGGAAAGCCGCAATGAAACGCCGGAGCGGGCCGCGCGGCGCGAGTCCTTCATGGTCCGGCGGCAACAGCCGGTGCCGGTTCTGAAACCGAGCCTTGATCTGGCGATGGGGCCGGACCGGGAAGCGTTCAACGCGCAGTGGCGGAGTGAACAGGTCTACGCGGGCGAAACGAAAACGGTGCGCGCAAATCTGGTCGCCGCCCATGAAACCGTGTCCCGGGAAATCGCCACTATCGATGAATTGAAGGATGCCGCCGGGCGCGGCGAATTCAAGCGCGTCGATAGGGAAATCTTCAAAAGCCTGCGCCGCGTCGCCGACGGGCCGGAAAAGACACTCCAGCATGCACGCGCCTTCCGCCGCGCCCATGGCGGGCGGTAGTGCCTGCCAGCAATGATGACAACCACAGGAGAACCAGAATGAGCGAGAATCAAGGCCGCAAGCCAGACTACGACGCTTTCAGTGTCCGTGACCGGGGACCGGAGAAATCCGCCGCCTGGAACCGCATCGGCGCGGCGTGGCGCCACCGCGACGGCGCGGGTTATGACATTGCCCTGGATGCCGTGCCCGTCGATGGCCGCGTCACTTTGCGCGAGCAGCGCCGGGACGAATTCAAGGAAGAGCGCAGAAACGAAGACGCGCCGCCCAGGGACCGGGAACGCAGCCGGTAATATGGCAATTCATGCATGTTTTCTCTTGAGCAAACGGGAATTTTATCGTATAAATGTTCCTGTTTTGTTCGTTTAGAAGAGGAGACGATATGGATTATACCAATCGACAATGATCAGAACCCGATGGCCCATGATCTTCGTCCGATGGATTTGATTCTGTCCGGCTGTGCGATGAGGTTGTTCCAGGCCTTGCAGCAATGATCGGTGATGTCGTCCTGGTCTTCGAAGACGATGTCGGAGAGCCAGTTGTTTCGGATGTACTGCCAGACGTTCTCGGCAGGATTGAGTTCGGGCGATCTCGGCGGCAGCGGCAGGAGGGTTATGTTGGCCGGGACGTCGAGCCGTTTCGTGGTGTGCCAGCCGGCCCGGTCGAGCAGCATCAAGGCATGGGCTCCGGGTTGAACCTGGACGGAGATTTCCTCCAGATGCTGCTGCATGGCGGCGGTGTTGCAGCGTTGCTGGACGATGGCGGCGCCGGTGCCGCGCTCGGGGCAGATGGCGCCGAAGATATAGGCCGACTTGGTGCGCTGATCGTGCGGGGTGCGTGGCCGTGTGCCGCGCCGGGCCCAGCGCCGGGCATGCTTGTTCTTCTGTCCGACGCGGGTTTCATCCTGCCACCAGATCTCTATCCCGGTGCCGTCGGGGAGTGCTTTGCGAGCCCGCGCGACCAGCTCGGGGAATTTTTTTTGAAGTCCTCGATCACCCCCGGCTCCTGGGCGTGATGGCGCGGCCGCATCGTCATCCTGGCGAAGCCCATCGCCTTCAGCTCCCGGCTCACCGTCCGCTGGTCGAGCGTGATCGCGAAGCTCTCGCCGATCCAGTCGACCAGATCCGCTAGCCGCCAGCGCATGACGCCGTCGCGCGCCGGATCCGGTCCCGCTTCCACCCGGGCCGCCAAGGCGTCCCGTTGCGCCGGGTCCAGTTTCTTCGCCGCGCCCGGCGCCTTGCGGTCGATCAGGCCGGCCGGGCCCTCCGCGTTGAAACGCAGCACCCAGTCACGGATCACCTGAAGGCCGACGTCCCCCGTCCGCGCGGCCTCCGTCCGACTCCCGCCCTCGTAGATCACAGCAAGCGAAAGCAAGCGCCGGATCTGTTTAGCATCCCTCGATCCCTTGGCCAGACGTCGCAACGCCGCCGCATCGAAATCCTCGCGCAAGGCAATACCCCGACCCATGGTGATCCCCCTCTTCCGAATCACCACAATTGAGTCAGAAATCAGCCAGCAAGGGAATCCAACCGCGAGTTGACATCAATGTCGACTGGTATAAGCTCCTGTTCCGTAGACTCGGATGTCTCAATGGCCGAGCCGGAATTCAACCCGGACGAATACCGGGAGCATATTGAAGCGTTCGATTTAACGCGTGAGCAACAGGATGAACTGTTGCTCACGCTTTGGAATATCATGAAGTCCTTTGTTGAAATGGGCTTCGGCGTGGATTCGATCCACTATTTTATTCCGGGTCTTAAGGAGGAGTATTCAGTCCAAGCACCGGATACGGTAGACTCGGTAGATAAGATAAACAGAAAAAACTTTGAGCGCGCCGCGAAGCTTCCGGCGCTGGAGGATGAATCCACATGAGACAGAACGAAGAAAAGAAGGCCGTCATTTATTGCCGGGTCTCCAGCGTGAAGCAGACCACGAAGGGCGATGGGCTTGCATCCCAGGAAACGCGATGCCGTGAATATGCCTCCTACAAGGGCTATGAGGTGGTCAATGTGTTTCAGGATGATATGTCGGGAAGCCTGATTTCCCGGCCCGGGATGCAGGCCATGCTGAAGTTCCTCCGGAATCGTCGTTCCCATCAGCATATCGTCATTATCGACGATATCAGCCGCCTTGCGCGCGGCCTGGATGCGCACCTGGAGCTGCGCGGCGCGATAGCGCGGGCCGGGGCCATACTGGAATCTCCCTCCATCGAGTTCGGCGAAGATTCCGATTCCAAACTGGTCGAGAACCTTCTTGCCAGCGTCTCCCAGCACCAGCGCCAGAAGATCAGCGAAACCACCGTCAACCGCATGCGGGCCCGCGTGATGAACGGCTACTGGCCGTTTCGCGCTCCGGTTGGGCTCAAGCATGTCCTCTCCAAGGGGCAGGGGCGCGTGCTGGTACGGGATGAGCCGCTGGCCTCCATCGTGGCGGAGGCACTGGAAGGCTATGCCTCCGGGCGCTTCCAATTGCAGGCCGAAGTCAAGCGTTTTCTGGAATCGCATCCGGAGTTTCCGAAAAACCGCAAGGGCGAGGTTCGGGCGCAGCTGGTGGCTGACATGCTGGGCTACGTTCTCTATGCCGGATATGTCGAAGCGCCGGATTGGAATGTCAGCCTGCGTCAAGGACAGCACGAGGGGCTGATCAGCTGGGAAACCCGGGAACGAATTCAAGCCCGCATGAACGGACAGGCCAAGGCTCCGGCCCGGGCCAATCTGAATGAAGATATTCCGTTGCGGGGATTCGTGACCTGCGGCGATTGCGGCACGCCGCTCACGGCCTGCTGGTCCCGAGGCCGGAACGCCAGATATCCATACTATCTCTGTCCGAAGCGCGGCTGTGAGAGCTATGGGAAGTCGATCAAGCGCGACGTCCTGGAAGGGGAATTTGACACTTTGGTGGGCTCTCTCATGCCCCGGGAGGGCCTGTTCAATGCCGCCTTCGCCATGTTCCGCACGCTCTGGGATCATCGCCTCGCCCATGGAGAGACGCGCAAGAATTCGCTGCGGGTCGAGCTGGGCAAAATCGAGGGCAAGGTGGACCAGTTCCTGGACCGCATCGCCGATACCGAGGATACGCGTCTCGTCAGGAAGTACGAGGATCGCATTCGGCGGCTTGAGGAGCAGCGCATCCTTCTGTCCGAAAACATCGCCAAAAGCGGTCGGTCGGTGCGGAGCTTTGATGAAACACTTAGAACCGCCTTCGATTTCCTCAAAAATCCGCAGAAACTCTGGCGTTCCGAGCGGCTGGAAGAGAAGCGGGCCGTGCTCAAACTGGCCTTTGGGGAGCGTCTGGCCTATGTCCGAAACGAGGGGTTTAGAACCGCCGAAACCGCCTTACCTTTCAAGGCTTTAGCGGGATTTTGCGGAGGTGAAAATGTGATGGCGTCCCCTAGGGGAATCGAACCCCTGTTTCCAGCGTGAGAGGCTGGCGTCCTAACCGCTAGACGAAGGGGACGCGAGGGCGGACACCTAGCAGGCGAGCGGGGTCCGGTCAAGCGTCTGTCCAGGTTCACTACATATGAGACGACGAGGTCTTCTTGGCTGTGATCTGTCGAAGGTACTCCTCGGGGGTTTTGCCTTTCAAGGCTCCATGAGGCCTGAAGGTGTTGTAGATGTTGGCGAACTTGTCGATCTGTGGGTTTAGTTTGTCGAGCTGGTCCTCGATGTCATGGCAGGCGTAGAACTCGTAGCGCCATGCGCCGTTGGCTCGCTCGACGCCGCCATTGAGCTGCGGCGTCCTCGGCGGCAAGACATAGACGGGGATCTTTCGGCTCTCGCAGGCGGCCTCGAACTCGGCCATGAACTCGGATCCACCGTCGACCTGGATGGCCTTCACGGGGAAGGGCAGGTCGGCCACGAGTTTGTCGAGGAAGCTCTCGGCGTTCCTGGCGGTCGCTCTGCGGAAGGCCTTGGCACAGGTGAAGCGGCTGACGGGATCGTAGGCGGTGAACTGCTTGACCGTGCGCTCGCCGGCCGGCGTGATGCTCAAGGTGTCGAGCTGGACCAGATCGCCGGGGGCCGTTGCCTTCATCCCCTTCGGCAAACGCTTGGCGTGTGGGCGCTTGGCTCTCTTGCCCTTGGCGCGTCGTCGCGCCACGGGCACCGGCACAACGACGCCGCGCGCGACCAGATGGGCGAGCATGCGACCAACGGTGCTGTCCGACAAGGTGAAGCCCTCTCGGCGCAGCAGCGGTCCGAGCTTGGCCTTGCCCCACATCGGGAAGTCGCGGCGCAGCCGTTCAAGCCGACGCAGCACCGCACTCGACCACTCTCGGCGACGACGGCGGCGAGGCGCGCGCGAGCGCGGCTCCAACCGCTCGTCCCAGCGATAGAGCGTGCTACGCGGCACGCCCACCGCCTGGGCCGCCGCCTCGGCCGTCAAGCCGTCACGCCGGGCCCGATGCCAACGCCGGACGGCGTCGCGTCTGAACGCTACGCATTTAGTGTCGGGCTCCGCGTTCAGACGCGACGCCGTCCTCCAACCCCTGATAACATGTCGGGGCAGGCCAAAAACCTGCATGGGGATCTCCTTCAAGCTGTTGGTCTCGCAACTCACAGCTTCGGAGATCCCCGCCTCTGCCGCCAGAGGCGCGTCTCACATCTATCTGAACCTAGTCAGCGTCTCGCCGCGCCGCGTCGGAGGCGAGTTCCAGGACCCGGGTGACGGAGGCGTCGGCCGTATCGAAGGCCGTTACCAGGCGGATCACCGTCGCCGTCGGCCCGCCCCGGCGAGCGCGCCGATCGCTGGTTCCGGCAGGCGGACGAAGACTTCGTTGGCCTCGACCGGGTGGACCAGCGCCGCGCCCGGCAGGGCGGCGAGGCCGTCCGCCAGGCGGCCGGCCATCGTGTTAGCGTGGGCCGCGTTGCGCAGCCACAGACCGTTCTGGACATAGGCCAGCAGCTGGGCCGAGACGAAACGCATCTTGGAAATCGTATGGCCGCCCCGCCGCCGGCGGTAGATCATGTCACGGGCGAGATCCGGTTCGAAGAAGATCACCGCCTCCGCCGCCATGGCGCCGTTCTTGGTGGCGCCGAAACTCATGACGTCGACGCCGGCCCGCCAGGTCAGGGTCGCCGGGCTTTCCCCCAGGTGCGCCACGGCGTTGGCGAAGCGGGCGCCGTCCATGTGCACCCGCAGGCCCTTGTCGTGCGCCACCTCGGCGATGGCGGCGATTTCCGCCGCCCGGTAGACGGCGCCCGACTCGCTCGCCTGGGTCACCGAAACGGCGGCCGGCTGGGCCCGGCGCTCGACCCCGAAGCCGGCCTCGGCCAGATGTGCCGCCAGGGTCGAAGCCTCGAACTTCGCGTCGGCGCCGTCCAGCGGGGCGAGCTTGGCGCCGCCGGTATAGAACTCGGGCGCGCCGCATTCGTCGGCCTCGATATGGGCTTCGCGGTGGCAGTAAATCAGCCCGTGCGGCGGCGTGACGCTGGCGAGTGCCAGGACATTGGCGCCCGTGCCGGTGGCGAGGGGAAAGATCTCCAGGCGATCGTGCTCGAACAGCTCGCGAAAGGCCGCCCGGGTCGCGTCGGTGATGGCATCGGCGCCGTAGGCGGGTGCGGTGCCCTGGTTGGCCTCGGCCAGTGCCGCCATGATCTCCGGCGCCACGCCGGTGCCGTTGTCACTCGAGAAATCCATGTTTCGCCCCTTTTTCTCAGGCCCCGCCCTCGGCCGCCGGACGGCTCGGCGCGGTGCGCAGCGCTACTTCCTCGAAACGATCCCCCGCCGCCGCCAGGCGGTGCGCACCGACCTGGATCGCCTGGCCGTCGGCCACCGCGACGATGATCCAGACCAGTCCCGGCTCCTCCGCCTGGGCCAGGTCCGTCGCCGAGGGCACGGCGGCGCCGTCGGGATGGGAATGATAGAAGCCGATCACCTCGCCGCCGCTGCCGCGCAGCTCGCGCTGCAGGCGCAGGCGCAGCGTGGAATCGATCTTGAAACGATGTTCCGGGTCGGGGGCGAGATTCCGGCTCGGCTCGATCCGGGTCACGCGCAACGTTTCGCCGGCGCGCCGGCCGACGATGAGGCCGCAGGTTTCATGCGGATAGTCGGCCTCGGCGAGGTCGACGATGCGTTTGAGCGCCGGCGGCGGAAAGACGATCATGGTGCGGGCTCCAGATCGATGCGGGCGCGCGGGGCGCCGCTCGCCGCGTCCAGTACCCGGATGTGGGCGCGACCCTCGCCATCGACCAGATGCAGATAGAGCAGGCCGCCGTCCGCCGCAATGGAGACGAGCCGCATGCCCGCCGGCAGCGCTATGCGATGTTCGCCGCGCACCCCTTCGCCGCTCGCCGCCGGGGCGAGGGCCGAGGCGGGCGTGCGTGCGGCCTGCTGTTTTTCGGCTTCCTCGACCATTTTGCCGGCCGTCCGCGCCATGCCGACGGCGAGCAAAATCAAGCCGATCACCAAAAGTCCGGTCACGGTGATGACGAAAAGCTTGAGGCCGGTACTGATCTCGGTCCAGTTTCCACCCATGGAACCGCCGCCCGCTGATACCCGCCACCTGGACGTCGCCGACGGCGACGCTGCCGGTCTGCGTCTGGACCGCTTTCTCGCGGCCCGATTGCCGGACCTCTCCCGCTCGGCCATCAAGCGCCTGATCCTGGAGGGCCGCCTGTCGCTCGGGCGCGAGACGATAGTGGACCCCTCCCGCACGGTCAAACCGGGGGAGCGCTACAGCCTCACCGTACCACCCCCGGCGCCGGCCCGGCCCGAGGGCCAGGCGATGGCCCTCGACCTGCTGTTCGAGGATGCGCATATCCTGGTGCTGGACAAGCCGGCCGGTCTCGTCGTCCATCCCGCGCCCGGCAACCCGGACCACACCCTGGTCAACGCCCTCGTCGCCCATTGCGGCGACAGCCTCTCGGGCATCGGCGGCGAACGCCGGCCCGGCATCGTCCACCGCCTCGACAAGGACACCAGCGGCATCATGGTCGTGGCGAAAAGCGACGCGGCGCATCGCGCCCTGTCCGAGCGTTTCGCCCGCCACGACATCGAACGAGAATATCGCGCCCTGGTCTGGGGCGCGCCGCGCCCGCCGCGCGGCCGAATCGAGGGCGCGATCGGCCGCGATCCCCGCAACCGCAAGCGGATGGCCGTTGTCGCGCGGGGCGGCAAGGCGGCCGTCACCCACTATGCCACGCTGGCCCGCTTCGAACACGGCGCCGCGGAACTCGCCTGCCGGCTGGAGACCGGGCGAACCCACCAGATCCGCGTCCACCTTGCCCACCTCGGCCATCCGGTGATCGGCGACCCGCTCTATGCCCGGGCCCGGGGCCGTCGCGTGGCCGCCCTGCCCGAGACCCTGCAAGCCCATCTCGCCGCTTTCACCCGTCAGGCCCTGCATGCGGGCCGCCTCGGCTTTCCCCATCCCATCGATGGCGCGCCGCTCGACTTCACCAGCCCGCCGCCGGCCGACTACCGGGCGCTGGCCGCCCTGCTGGCCGGCGAGGCGTGAGGACGGGTTCTGGAAACATCTTTTTGTTCAGACACTTAAAAGTCACGTTGGCTGTCCGAAATACCCGACTTGCCCACAGGGTTTTATTGACCCCTCCGCCATCCGGGACTATAAATCGCCATCCAGAAGGCTCGAATAGACGCAAAGGAGGGGCGGTCCGATGAGCGATCGGTCGTCGAGAAACCTGCCTATGCCGGCTCCCAGTCCGGAGGGGAGCCTGTCGCGCTATCTGCAGGAAATTCGCAAGTTCCCGATGCTGGAGCCGCAGCAGGAATACATGCTGGCCAAACGCTGGGAGGAGCATGGCGACAGCGATGCCGCGCACCAGCTGGTCACCTCGCACCTCCGCCTGGTGGCGAAGATCGCCATGGGCTACCGGGGTTACGGCCTGCCGGTCGGCGAGCTGATCGCCGAGGGTAATATCGGCATGATGCAGGCGGTGAAACGCTTCGATGCCGAACGCGGCTTCCGCCTGGCGACCTATGCGATGTGGTGGATCCGGGCAGCGATGCAGGAATATATCCTGCGCTCCTGGTCGCTGGTGAAGATCGGCACGACGGCGGCGCAGAAGAAGCTGTTCTTCAACCTGCGCAAGGTGAAGGGGCAGATCCAGGCGATCGACGAGGGCGACCTGCACCCTGACCAGGTGACGGAGATCGCTACCCGCCTGAACGTGCCGGAACAGGACGTGGTCTCGATGAACCGGCGCCTGGCGGCGCCGGACAACTCGCTGAATGCGCCGCTTCGGATCGACGGCGACGGGGAATGGCAGGACTGGCTGGTCGACGACAGTGTCGACCAGGAAACGCAGCTCGCCGAGTCGGAAGAGCTGGACGCGCGCCGCGCCCTGCTGGCCCAGTCGATGGGCCGGCTGAACGAGCGCGAACAGCACATCCTGACCGAACGGCGCCTGAAGGAAGATCCAACGACGCTGGAGGAGTTGAGCCAGGAATACGGCATCAGCCGCGAACGGGTCCGCCAGATCGAGGTCCGCGCCTTCGAAAAGCTGCAGCGCGCGATCAAGAAGGCGGCGAGCGACGCGCGGATGCGTTGATCCCAGCTGTCCCCGCCGCGTTATGCGGCTGGTTCACCTAACGTGTGCATCAAGCGGTTTGCCCAGCCGAACAGTGCCGTCGAGAGGACGAGGTCGAGGATCTCCGCCTCGTCCAGTCCTTGCGCCCGCAACGCCTCGATATCGCCGGCATCGGCCTGTGGCGGGGTTTGTGAAAGCCGCCAGGCGAAGCGCAGGATGGCGGCGGCGCGTGGCGGCAGGTCCGCCGCCGCGCCGTCGGCGAAGAGGCGGCGCATGACCTCTTCGTCCTTGGTCAGCTGGTTGTAGCGGCTGGCGTGCACGGCGGTGCAATAGACGCATTCGTTGAGGACGGAGGCGGCGGCGGCGCCCAATTCGCGCTCCGCCCGCGACAGGCCGCCCCGGGCATACATGACCCCGTTGAACAGCGGCGTCCGCTCAACCAGCGTTTCGGGATCGTGCGCCAGCACCAGGACATAGTCCGAGACGGCCATATTGGAGGGCGTCTCCTTCAACGCCTCGGCCTGCGCGGGCGTCGCCCGCTCCGGATCGATCGGTCGCACGCGCGGCGTCCAGGTCGGGATTTCCGTGGTGAAGGTGGGGCGCCCGGTCATCGGGATCCTCCCAGCAGCCGCAGCCCGGCGACGAGGCGAAGCTCGTGGGCGAGAAAGGCGATCAGCTCCGAGAGGCGGACGATGTCCGCCTCGGCGAGACCGGCTTCGCCCAGCGCCGCGATGTCGGTCGCGACCGTGTCCTTCGGGCGGAGCGTCACCAGGTCGACATGGCGCAGGATCGCCCGCAGGCGCGCATCCCCGCCGCCGTCGAAGGCGGGATCGGCCGCCGGCGCGTCCCCGGCCCCCGCCCGGGCCCGGTAATCGTCGGCGATGGCCGCCTCGCCGTGATGGCTGGCGATCCGCGCGGCGAGGGCCGCCCTCAGGCCGTGGGTGTCAATCAGCATTTAATTCTGACCCCCTATCGGCGTGCAAAATTGACCCCCCCCCTTGCTTCGACGGAGGTTGTCCCGGTAGTCCACGGGAGGGCCCCGCGCGGCTTCGTGTAGCGCTTTGCGTTACGCGGAGCGAAGCCGCGTGGGAGGGGCCTGTGGGCCCACCGGGACAACCGGGCCGGCGGCGGAACGTGGGGATCAGGTGGGGTTCTTGAAGTGGCAATGAGCTTTTGAAGTAGTGTCCAGACTGTTCTGCAAGTTTGTCATGGCTGCCGATGAGGGCCACCGGCATGCCTGGCGCGGAGATTTCGATTGCTCGGAGCGCCAGGCATGCCGAGCCGCCGTCAGGCGGCTTTCTGGATGCGTTCGCTTTTGCTCTCCTTGAGATGGATCATGTTGAGCTAGCGGTTGGCATCCAGCCAGTCCTCATGGATTTCGATCGCGAGAGCCCGGACCAGCCGGAGGCAGCTCATCCACCCCATCGGCCCGGACTTGTGCCCCAGCTACGAAACCCCTTTTGCAGAACAATCTGTACAGGACCCGTTTTGATTTGCCCGCCTTTGCGATGAAAGCCCCCAGGCTGATTGGCTCCATATAGCGGATCAGCCTGGGGCTTTGCTTACAGGGCGGCTACTTTTGTCGTCGCTGTTTGCTTTGTGCGAAGCGGTAAGACATGTTGCCTGTTTCGATGATTGCGCAGTGATGCGTTACACGATCCAGCAACGCGGTTGTCATTTTTGCATCTCCGAAGACGGAGACCCATTCCCCGAACTCCAGATTGGTGGTGATGATGACGCTGGTCTTCTCATAGAGTTTGCTGATCAGGTGGAACAAGAGCGCACCGCCGGATTTGGGGAATGGGATATAGCCCAGTTCGTCGATGATGACGCAATCCATGGCCGTCAGTTGCCGGATGATCTTGCCGGCGTTGCCTTCGGCCTGTTCCTTGATCAGCGCATTGATCAGATCGACGGCGTTGAAGAAACGGACCTTCTTTCCCTGATTGATCAACAGCGTCCCCAGAGCAATGGCGATGTGGGTTTTGCCCGTACCGGTTCCGCCCACCAGAATGAGGTTGTGGGCCTCCTGGGTGAACTGCCCTGAGCAGAAGGGGTCGATTTGCGCTTGGGTGACGGCGGCTAGGCCGTAATCGAAAGTGGCGAAGTCCTTATGGTGGGGGAACTTCGAGGCCCGCATTTGGTGCTGGATAGAGCGCACCCGGCGCTCTACAGTCTCGGCGTCGATCAGTTGCTTTATCGCAGTGGTCAGACTTGGCGGCTTGCGCGCGGCCAGCAAAGCTTCGGCGCAAGCCGCCATTCCATACAGCCTCAGGGCGATCAGTTGGTCTATCAAAGCTTTCATGCGACGGCCTCCCCGGCAACGCACAGCGTCTCATAGCGCTTGCAGTCCGCTTCGGGCCGCAAGGTCAGTTGCGGATAGGCGTGGCTCTCGCCCCATGGCGCGATGACCGGCTCCACCAGTTGGTTGATCAGATTGATGATGGCCGGAAGGCGCAGCGTGTTCTGCTCCACGGCCAGTTCACAGGCTATCTCGACCACCTCGATCCCGTGATCCTGGGCCAGCAGGAGCAGATCGACAAACTCCCGGTCCCCGCCTTTGCCGGCCATGTAATGCGCCCTGACCCGGTGCATCGCCTCAGGCAATTGCCAACCCACAAAGGGCGCGCCATCTCTCAGCGCGCCGGGCTTGCGGTCGAGTAGGGGCAGGTAATGCCAGGGCTCGAAATAGCTGGCGTTGCGGGTAAAGCGGCGCTTGTGCTCGGCAATCACATTCTGCCCTGACACAACCACGATCCGGTCCGCATAGGCGCGCAGAGAGACAAGCTCCCCGGCGAACCGGGAGGGGACGCTATAGCGATTGGTGGCATATTGGACCAGACAGGTAGAGCGGACACGAGCGGCCTTCTCAACATAGCCGTCAAAAGCCCGGCCCAGGGGACGCAGTTCGGCGCACTCGTCTGCGAACACGTCCGAGATCTTGCGATCCGATTGTTCGGGGTGGGCGCGATTCGCCAATTCCTCGCAGCGCAGACGCAACCAGCCGTTCAGCGCATCCAGATCGTCAAAGGCGGGCTTGGGCGCAAACAGCTGTCCCCGCAGGAACCCAACCTGGTTCTCAATCTGACCCTTCTCCCACCCCGCCGCGGGTGTGCAAGCAACCGGTTCCATCACATAGTGGTTCATCAACGCCAGAAAGCGCGGATGGAACACACGGTCCTTAGAGCGCGAAACATAGGTTACCATCGTCTTGGGGTTGTCGATGATCACCCGGCGCGGTACGCCGCCATAGAAAGACATCGCCCGTGCAAAGGCGTCCAGCACCATCTCCTGAGATTCGCTGGGATAGGCAACAACAAAGGGCTTGCGGCTATGACATAGGCGGAAGTGGGCAACCTTTACCTTCTGCTCGACACCGCCCAGGACAGCGTATTCCGTGCTCCAGTCAAACTGGAGCGCGTCACCTGCCGTAAAGTGCAACGGAATGAACGCATCCCCCGATCCGGCGCCAGAACGCTTCAGGTCGCGGACAAACCTCTGAACCGTCGAGTAGGATCCGCTATAGCCTTCCGACACAAGCTGCTCATAAAGCTTCTTGGCCGTCCGGCGCTCACGGCGCGGGCGCCCCAGGTCCTGCTCAAAGAGCGCCCGAAGCCGGCTGGCGAAGCCATCGCTAAGCTTACGCCGGACGGGTGAAACGCGCCGCTGATAGCTCGGTGGATCGCCGTCCTTCAGATACTTCTTAATCGTGTTCCGCGACAAACCAGTCTGACGAGATACAGATCGGATACTCCGACCCTCCCGTAATATCCAACGTCGGATCTTCAATACGCTTTCCATCAATACCACCTGCTCTTTCCTCCGCACTGTTCCGTGCGGATGCTAGCGTTCCAGGTGGGTCAATTCTTACCGCTCATAACCCACCAAAGTGGGTCAGTTTTGCATGCCGATTCACAGGCCTGGAGGAAGACTTCAAGACCAAATACACCTTCTACATGCTGAACATGGACGAGGACGGCGTCGCGGAACTGATTTCGAACGACGGCACGCTGATCAGCCTGTCCGACGCGGGCGCCCACAACGCGCTGCTGTGCGATGCCGGCTATGCCATGTATCTGCTCGGCCACTGGGTGCGGGAGAAGGGCCTGTTCGACCTGCCGACGGCGATCCGCAAGGTGACCAGCGACCCGGCCGAGGCCTACGGCATCCAGGACCGCGGTCGCCTGACGCCTGGCGCCTGGGCCGACATGATCCTGTTCGACCCGGACGAGGTCTCCATCACGCCGATGGAACAGCACTTCGACCTGCCCGCGGGCGGCGAGCGGTTGCTGCGCCGCGCCCCGGGCCTGCACGGCACCTGGGTCAACGGCGTCCAGGTCTTCGACGGCACCGACGATCTCGAAGTGCCGGCACCGGGCCAGGTCCTGACCGACTTCGCCAACCGCCCGCCACGCCTGGCGATGGACGGCGCGGCGGAGGCGGCGGAGTAGCTTTTTCCGTCGGACCCGGTCTTCGAGCGCCTTGCCCCCGAGCGATCCGTCATCGGGGCTCGCGAACGACCTGTTCGGTGGTTTGTTAGTACGCGAATACCTTTCGTCGACAAATACGAAAAAAAGTCTACAGTAAGTTTTATCATGACGGAGCGTTATACGTCCTATCACGAGCGTGCCCTCGAGCTGACCCGGGCGCGGGGCATTGCACGCGCGCGCGACTACAAGGCCGCGGGAATTACGCCCGCCCAGGTAAAGCGCTTGACGGAGACCGGTGAACTGGTTCGGCTCGGACGCGGCCTTTACCAGGAACCCGGTCGGGCCGGCGAACATATCGCCCACGACCTTGCCGAGGCCGCGCGGGCCGTGCCGAACGGCGTCGTCAGCTTGATCAGCGCTCTGCGATACCATGGCTTGACGACCCAGCTGCCACATACGGTCTGGATGACCATCCCTCAGAAGGCGCGCACGCCGAAGGCTGGCGGCCTGCCACTGCAAATTGTCAGGGCGAGTGGTGACGTGCTGACGGCCGGGATCGAGCGCGCGTGGATCGAGGGCGTCGACGTGCCGATCTATGGGGTGGCCAAGACCGTCGCCGATTGCTTCAAGCACCGAAGACGCGTCGGCGAGGATATTGCCATCGAGGGGCTGCGCGAGGCACTCCGGCAACGAAAGGCGAGCCCGGGCGACATCATACATTACGCCGAGATCGATCGCGTCGTTGCCCGGGTACGGCCCTGTCTGATGGCATTGCAATGACAATGGCCGGAGCCCCGAAGAACCATGCCGCATCGGTCCGCCAACGCCTGTTGAACCATTCCCGGGCACACAAAGAAGGCTTCCAACGCGTCGTGACACGCTACGCCATCGAGCGGCTGCTCTACCGTTTGAGCACGACCAAGGGTGCGGAGCGATATGTCCTCAAGGACGCCATGCTGTTTCTGACGTGGCCGCAGCACGTCTTTCGGCCGACCGGTGACCTCGACCTTCTCGCGCGGGGCGACGCCGATCCAGCATCGGTGCGTGAATTTTTCTCCCGCGTCTGCGAGGTCGATCTGCCCGAGGACGGCATCACCTTCGATCCCTCGGCGGTTCGGGTGGAGCAAATTCGCGACGGCGACAAGTCTCATGGCATCCGTCTCACCATGACGGCCGAGCTCGCCGGGTCGATCACAAGGTTCCATGTCGATGTCGGCTATGGCGACCACGTCTATCCCCCGCCGCGCTGGGGAGAATTTCCGACACTGCTTGCCGGTCTTCCGAAGGCTGCCGTCCTGATGTATCCGCCGGAGACGGTGATTGCCGAGAAGTTGGAGACGATGATCACCTTCGGTGAGGCGAATTCGCGTCTCAAGGACTTCTACGACATCTGGATTCTGTCTCGGACGTTCGACTTCGATCTCGCCACACTGGCCGAAGCCGTCGGCGGAACCCTACGAAGACGCGAGAGCGATCTGCCCGTCGGGATGCCCGTGGCCCTCACAGATCGTTTTGCAAACTCGCCGGAGACGCAATCGCTCTGGTCGGGGTTCCTCAGTCGACAAGCGCCGACGGTGCCGCCGCCTCCGTTCGAAGACGTCTTGGCTGATTTACGGCGATTTCTGCTGCCCGTGCTGGAGGCGATCCGCGCGCCCGAAACCTCGGCAGGACGATGGAATTCCGGCCACGGCAATTGGGTTTGAACCGCGACCCTTCTTGCCTCGGCCCTCTACACCGTCCCCGCCACCGCCTCCAGCGCGTCGGCCGCGGTTTCGATGCCGGCCGCATCGACGTCGAGGTGGGTGACGGCGCGCATGAGCGTCTGGCCGCTGGCGCCGATGTGGACGCCGTGCTCCAATAGCCGGTCGCGGGTCTGGGCGGCCGTCAGGTTGAGGCCGGCCACGTCGAAATAGACCATGTTGGTCTCGATCTCGTCGTACAGCAGCTCCAACCCGTCGATGCCGGCGATGCGTTCGGCCAGGCGGCGGGCATTGGCGTGGTCGTCGGCCAGGCGGTCGATGTTGTGTTCCAGCGCGTAGACGCCGGCCGCCGCGATGATGCCGGCCTGGCGCATCGCGCCGCCCATGTTCTGCTTGTAGAACCAGGCCTCGTGGATGAAGTCCTTCGAGCCGGCAAGCAGGCCGCCCACCGGACAGCCGAGCCCCTTGGAGAGATCGATCCAGAGTGAATCGAAACAGGCGCCGTAGTCGGCGGCCGGGGTGCCGGTCTCGACCACGGCGTTCAGCAGCCGGGCGCCGTCCATGTGGGTCGCCAGGCCGTGCGCGCGGGCGACATCGGTCACCTCGCGCACCCTCTCCAGGCTCCAGATCGCGCCACCGCCGGAGTTGGCCGTGTTCTCGACCGACAGAACCCGGCTGCGCGGGGCGTGGCGGCGGCCCGGATCGCTGATCGCTTCGCGGACCTGTTCGCCGCTGAAGATACCGCGCACGCCGTCCAGCGGCCGGGTCGCGCAGGACGACAGCGCCGCGGGCCCGCCCGCCTCGGAATTCAGGGGATGCGCCGTCTTGTCGAGGATGATCTCGTCGCCGGGCTTGCAGTGAACGCGGAAGGCGATCTGGTTGCACATGGTGCCGGACGGCAGGAACACCGCGTCCTCGGTGCCCAGCAATTCCGCCGTCATCGCCACCAGACGGTTGACGGTCGGATCGTCGAAGGCCTGTTCGTTGCCGACCTCCGCCTCGGCGATCGCCTGGCGCATCGCGCGTGTCGGGCGGGAGACGGTATCGGAATAGAGGTCGACGGTGATCTCGGTCATCGGTTGCGGTCCTTCGCTTCAGGCGGGGCGGTAGGGGGGCAGGCTCGGCGGCACCAGTTGCTCGGCGCTGCGTCCGGCATGATCGGTTTCCGGCACGCGGGCCATGGCGCGATGCTGCGCCGCGTGCACGCGCTCGGCGGCGCCGGCCCGGTCGAGGTGCACAGCCTCGCCCGCCCGCACCACCTGTTCACCGCCGACATAGACGTCGCGCACGGCCCGTTCGGCGGCGCCGTAGATCAGGCTTTTCAGCGGATCGCGGGTCGGCCGCATGGCCGGATGGGCGGTGTCGACGAGCACGATATCGGCCTTGGCGCCCGGTGCCAGGCGGCCGATGTCGTCGCGTTTCAACGCCCGGGCACCGCCCACCGTCGCCGCGGTCAACACATCGGCGGCGCCGAGGTCCCAGACGTCCTCGGCGGCGATGCGGCTCATGGTGCCGGCATGGCGCAGCTCCTCCAGGAAGTTGTGCGGGAAGGTATCGGTGCCGAGGCCGCAGTTGACGCCGGCGCGCAGATATTTGCCCAAGCTCTCCAGCAGGATCCCGCGGCGCAGGAACACGGTCGGGCAATGGGCGACGGAGGTGCCGGTGTCGACCAGCAGGTCGAGATCGCGCCGCCCGTGCCAACGCACCCAGGAGTGATGGTCGAGGAAGATCGCATGCGCGATGGTGGCGTCGGGGCCGAGAAAGCCGATGTCCGCCAGCCACTGGATCGGTGTCACCCCGTGGCGCCGGGTCATTTCGTTGAACTCGACCACCGATTGCGCGGCATGGATCTGGATCGCCAGATCGCGCTCGGCCGCCGCGGCCTTGCTGTCGCGCAGCAGGTCTTCGGTGCAGGTGTCGATCTGGCTCGGCGACAGCATGCCCGAAAGCCGGCCCGAGGGATGCTGGCGGGCCCGGTCGATCAGCGAAAGTGCGGCATCGAGGCCGGCCCGTCCGGCCGCCTCGTCCCATTCGTAGTGGACCTCGTGGCCGTTGGGCGTGAACCAACGCGCCGAGCGGTACATCGGCGCCAGCACACCGCGCAGCCCGCTTTTGGCCATCAGCTCGGTCCAGCCCGGCCAGGTGACGGAAAGATCGACCAGCGTGGTCACACCGCTCATCAACAGCTCGGCATAGGCGAGTTCGGCGCAAGCGGCCATGCCCTCCTCGTCGGGACGGAAGGCCGGCATGTATTCGTAGAGGCCGCTCATCCCCAGGCGGGCGCTGCCGACCTCGTCGGTGATGCCCTTGTTCATCGGCTCCGACATCGGATGGGAATGGATGTCGACCAGCCCCGGCATCACCAGCAGGCCGGCACCCGGGATCTCCACGTCGACCGGACCGTCGTAGCGCGTGCCGACATGGCGGAGCGTATCGCCGGCAAAGACCACGTCACCGCCCTGGAGATAGGCGTGACGCCCCTCGCCCTCGTCCCAGGCGATGATCCAGTCGGCGGCGCGAATGCAGGTCGTCGTGTCGGTCATCTCATGTCCGTTCGTGCTTCGCACCGTCGGCCTATACCACGCGGTGCAGCAGGTCTTCGCCGTCGCGGATGCGCCGGGTGTTCTCCACCGCGATTTCTAGGCTGCGGTCCAGGGTTTCCGGGGTCAGCCAGGCGATATGCGGGCTCAACACCACATTGTCGAGGCCGAGCAGCGGATTGTCGCCGGCGATCGGTTCCTGGGCATAGACGTCGAGGCCGGCGGCGGCGAGGCGGCCGTCGGTGAGGGCTTCGACCAAGGCCGCCTCGTCGACCAGGCCGCCGCGCGCGCCGTTGATCAGCACCGCACCCGGCTTCATCCGGGCGAGCGCCGCCGCGTCCAGCATGCCCTCGGTCTCGCCGGTCTGCGGCAGGTGCAGGGAGATGATGTCGGATTCCGCCAGCAGGTCCGGCAGCTCGCGCCACTCGGCACTCGCGTCCGCCTTGGGCCGGGTCGCGACATAGACGACCCGGGCGCCGAGGGCGCTGAGCGCCGGTTCCAGCCGGCGGGCGACGGCGCCGTAGCCGATCAGGCCGACGGTCTTGCCGGCGATCTCGCCCACCTTGTCGAAGTCGGCGACGTCGAGCGCCCAGCCCCGGCCGGCCCGGGTCGCGGCGTCGAAGGGCACGGCGCGGCGCAGCGCCGCCAACATCAACATCAAGGTCGCCTCGGCCACGGCCTGGGAGTTGGTGCCGGGCATGTTGCAGACGGCGATCTCGCGCGCCTGCGCCCGGTCCAGGTCGATCGTGTTGACGCCGACGCCGATCTTCTGGATCAACCGCAGCTTGGGCGCGGCATCGATGACCTCGGCCGTCGCCGGCTTCAGCACGTGCCACAATACGTCGGCATCGGGCAGCAGGCGGAACAGCCGTTCGTCGTCCGCTTCATCGCATGCCTCGACCTCGAGCCAGGCCGGTGCCGCCGCCGCCAGACGGGCCGCCAGCCCCGGGCTCGTCGCATAATGGAAGATCGCCTTCATCGCCCGCCTCACCTCGTTGCCTGCGCATTCTCGCCGAAGCGGGCCCGCTTGCCAACGGACGGCCGCTGTGGCCTGTTGCCGCCGGAATTGCGGAGGAGACGCGGGCGTGAGCAACGTCGAGTTGGGCGAGAAAAGCGAGGAAAAACCCTGGATCCAGGCCGCGACCACGATGCTGGTCCGCGACGGCACGGCCGGGCTGGAGGTCTTCCTCATGGTCCGTCACGAGAATACCCGCAGTTTCTCGGGCGCCGCCGTCTTTCCCGGCGGCAAAGTCGACCCGGCGGACGGCGATGCGGCCCTGGCGGCCCGCTGCCGGGGCGCCGAAACGCTCGACGCCGGCGCCCGCGCCCTCCGCGTCGCCGCGATCCGCGAGGCGTTCGAGGAATGCGGCGTTCTGCTCGTCCGCGAGGGCAACGGCGCGGCGCTGACGCCGGCCCGTCACGATGCCGTCGTCGCCCATTGGCGCGACCGCCTGCTGGCCGATCAGGCCTCGATGGCGGAAATCGCCGAGGCCGAGGATCTGCTGCTGGAAACCGATGCCCTGGTGCCGTTCGCGCATTGGATCACGCCCAAGGTCGCCCCGCGTATCTTCGACACGCATTTCTTCCTCGTTCCGACGCCGGCCGACGCCGTCGCCCGCCACGACGGTGACGAAGGTGTCGACAGCACCTGGATCCGTCCCGCCGAGGCGGTGGCCCGGGCCGAGGCAGGCGACCTGATGATCATCTTCCCGACCCGGTTGAACCTGTTGAAGCTCGCCGCTTCGTCAACGGTGGCCGAGGCCCTGGCCGCGGCCCGCGCCCGCGATGTCGTCACCGTCCGTCCGATCGCCCGCCCGCACGAGGACGGCCGCCATCTGCATATCCCACAGGCGGCCGGCTACGGCGGCAGCGACTTCGTCGTCGGCAAGGACGGCGTCTACCGCGGTCCCCTGTAAGGCGCCCGCTATCGACGACGGCGCGCGCGCCGGGCGCGGCGCTGTCGTTCCTTCGTCACCGGCGCGACGACGAGATCCGGCCAGTGGCGGCCGCTGCCCTCGGTGAAGGTCAGGCGGATCCGCACCAGCCTCGGCAAGTAGTCGGCCCGGCGCCACTCACGATGCCAACTCGCCGCCGTCGCCTCGTCGTCCTTTCGGCCGTAATAGGCGACTTCGACGCTTTCGACGCCATCCAGCAAGGTCCGCTCGTCGACCATCTCGCCACCGAGATCCTCGGCATCGAAGCGATGCGGCGCCCAGCCGAGCCGCAGCTCGCCACCGGCTTGCCGGCCGGGCGCGTCGTCGACCAGGTCCAGACGCAGCACCGAATGCCCGCCGACGTCGCCATAGACCGGCAACACGGTGATGAAGGCGAGGCCATCGTCCGTGCCCTCGAACAGCACCGGCTGGGTCGTCTCCTCGATCGCCGCGCGGACCGAGGCGGCCTCGCTCAGGCGACGACGCAGGAAGCTCTGCGCCCATTGAATGTCGCTCGCGTGATCGGCGTGGGTGCCGACCCGCTCCCAGGCGCGGGCACCGAAGCGGAAACCGTCGAACATCAGGCTCGACAGCAGGCCGAGCAGGGCCAGCGCCACCAGCAGTTCGACCAGGGTGAAGCCCGCGCCGGCCCGCGGTCCGCGCGTCATGGCCGCACCCCGACACGCAGGCTGCGCAGCTCGACCGCCCGTTCGTTGCCGTCTTCCGGCCCCCAGGCGACTCGCACGGTGACGTCGTAACGGGCCAGCGGGTGGTTGTCGTCGCCGCCCTGGATCCGCCGGGTGGTCACGCGCCAGCGATAGCCGTCGTCGTCGACGCCGGCACGCTCGCCGTCCTCCAGGGGCGCCTCGACACCCAGCATGGCGAGCTCGGATTCCGCCAACATGGTGGCCCGCGCCTCGCCCTCGGCTATCCGCGCCGAGTCGAGCCCGCCGGCGAAAATCCGAAACAGCGTCGCAAGCGAGACGGCGGCGATGGCGAAGGCGACCAGCACCTCGATCAGGGTGAAGCCGCGGGACCCCGTCTTATTCATCGTCCTCGGGTTCCAAGGTGCGGATCCGACCGGTCAGCCAATCGACGTCGATGGCCCGGCGGCGTCCCTCGAGCGTCAGCTCGATCCGCCCGCCCGTCGCGCTGCCGTCGGGGAAGAAGCGAATGCCGCCGACCCCCTCGCCCGCGACCTCCCGGTCGCCGACGACGAGGCGGACGGCGATGTCTTCGGAAAGGCTTTGCACGCGGGCGTCGAGGTCGGTGCCGTAGTCGCGGCTTTCGACGTCGAGGGTGAAGACCACCTCGCGGTTGCGGCTGATCGCGCCGCCGCGGGCGGTGCGCAGCGTGATCTCGACGCTTTGTGCGGCCGAGGCCAGCTCGACCGAGGGAAACCCGCGCGCCACGATGGGCGCGGCGACGCCGATCACCAGGCCGGCGATCGCCAGGACCACCAGCAGTTCGACCAGGGTGAAACCGTCGCGCCGCATGCCCGCATGCCTCCGCCTACCAGTTGCCGACGTCCTGGTTCTCGTCCTCGCCGCCTTCGGAATCGTCGGCGCCATAGGTGAAGAGATCGAATTCGCCATGCTCGCCCGGCATCTTGTAGCGATAGGGCCGCTGCCAGGGATCGTCGATCGCTTCGGCCTTTTTCAGATAGGGGCCGCGCCAGCCCTTGGCATCGCCCGGGTCGTTGACCAGGGCGTCGATACCCTGTTCCTCGCTCGGATAGGCGCCGACATCGAGGCGATAGAAATCGAGGGCGGCGGCGATGTTTTCCACCTCGAGGCGCGCCGTGTCGGTCTTCGCCCGGTCGAGATAGCCGATCACCTGCGGTGCCACGATCAGCGCCAGGAAGGTGAGAATGCCCAGCACCACCAGGATCTCGACCAGGGTGAAGCCGTTGCGCCGCACCGGCGCGCCGCTTTGCTCGTCCGCTTCCGCCTCGTTCGTTTCCGCCTCGTCCGCCATGTTCACATCCGTTTCCATCAAATCACCAGTTTGTTGACGCCGAGAATGGCGACCAGGATCGACCCGATGATGCCCGCAATCAAGAGGCCGAGGCCGATCGTCAGCACCGGGGTCAGCAGGCGCATCATGCGTTCGACCGCACGGCCGACCTCGTCGTCGTAGATGTCCGCGACCTTGCCCAGCATGCCGTCGAGGGCGCCGGTTTCCTCGCCGACGCGGATGAGCTGGATCGCCATGGAGGGAAAGACCCCGGTGCGCTGCAACGGCTCCGACAGGCCCTCGCCCTCGCGCGCACCCTCGATGACCGCGTCGAGACCCTGGGCGATGACCGCGTTCTCCAAGGTTTCCTTGACGATGCCGAGCGCGGAGAGCAGCGGCACCCCGCTCGCCAGCAGGGCCGCGAGGGTGCGGCAGAACCGCGCGACCTCGAGCCGCCGGACGAGAGTACCCGAGAGCGGCAGGCGCAGCAGCAGCCCGTCCCAGCGCAGCCGGCCCGCGACGCTCGCCCGATCGAGGCGGAAGGCGAGGTAGGCGAGCAGCAGCGCCAACAGGATTGCCCACCACCAGCCAGCAAACAGGTCGGCGACGGCGACCACCACCTGGGTAGCGAAGGGCAGGTCCTGGCCCGCCTGTTCGAACAGCGGCTGGAATTCCGGCACCACGAAGGTGACCAGCAGGACGATGGTCGCCGCCGCCAGGACCAGCAGGATCATCGGATAGATCCAGGGCAATCGCATTTCAGAATTTGCCGAGGAGTGACAGGAGATAGTCGTTGTTCCAAGCGGCGATTTTGAACTTGGCGCGCAGCGAGTCTTTTCGTGGATCCTTTCGCATGACATTGAGCGCCATGTGGCGCAGGACGGCGAGATTGTGCGGTCCATTGTCCTTGCGGGTTCTGTCTTGGTCTTCGTTCATTTGGACATCGAGGCACCAGTGCAGGCGGTTTTCGACCCCCCAGTGCGCCCGGGCAACGGGATTGAAGCGCTCGGCGTCGAGCGGCTGGCTGAGCAGGTAGTAGGCGGTTTCGCTCGACGTCTTCTCCGCGCACTCGCGGGTCCGGGTGACTTTGGCGACCGCCTTCAGGCCCGGCCAATGATGGCGCTCTTGCAGCCACTCGACGTGGCTGGAGACGAGAGCGGCACGGGTCTCGATGCGGCCATGATCGCCATCGACCGTGGTGTCGGTGGTGGTCGCTTCGGCTTTCGGATCGTCGAGGAAGGTTCTCACGTCGTCATGCAGCGTGCCTTGATTGCCCTTCAACGCCAGGGCGTAGTCACCCCCCTGCTCGATAATCTGGCTGGCGATGGCGCGCTGGCAATTGAGGGCGTCCACGGTCACGATCGTCCCCTCGAGGCTCAATAGTTTCAACAGCTTCGGCACGGCGGTGATCTCGTTGGACTTGGCGTCGGTGGCGACTTGCCCCAACACCAGCCGCTGATCACAGCCCCAGGCCGAGACCATATGCAGCGCCGACGTGCCGCTCGCCTTGTCGTAGGATCGCCGCACCACCTTGCCGTCGATCGCAATGACCCCTTGGCAGGTCTCGGAAAAGCGCGCCATGAAGCGCTGGAAGCAGGCGCCGAACGCCTCCGGATCCAGCAACCGGAACACCCGGCTGAAGGTGTCGTGGCTCGGCACGCCATGTTCGAGTACGAGAAATTCCCGCAGGAACGCCTCCTTTTCACGCGCGAAGATCGCCATGTCGACCGCCGTCTGACCGCCCGAGAGGACCGTGCACAGGGCGATCGTCAAGATCTCCAGCAGATCGTGACGCCCGGCATTGCCAGTCCGCGGATCCTCGAGACCCTCAAAGCACTCCAGAAAGCCTTCCATCGCAACCTCCACCCGTGAAAAGACCGGGTAGAATCGATTCGCGCCAATACCTCAAGATCAAACACGCACGTCAAGGCAATTCCAAATGCGATTCCCCTGCGGATAGATCAGTGCCGACTTGACACCCTCGCGCAAGTCCCGGGCCTTGGCCATGTAGGTCGCCAGCCGGTCCAGCACGTCGTCGAGGGTGCCGCCCGCCTCGCCGGCCCGAACGATCGAGACCTGCATGCGCGGGATCTGGCCATCGGCGTCCGCCATGGCGTCGGCGAGAGAGGCGCCGTCGCGCACCCGGCCCAGCAGGTCGGACAGCAGCTTGGCCACCCGCGGCTTGTCGGCGACGTCGATCAACACTTCGAGGGCCTGGGCCAGCGGCAGGCCCGCGCGCAGTAGGGTCGCAAGTTCGCCGGTCAGCAGCTCCAGGTCCTTCGCGCCGATACGCCGCCCGGCGAACAGGTCGCGGGTCAGCAGGCCGCCGGCGCCGGCAACTTCGTCGGCCGCGACCGGCATGTGCCCCTGGGCGCGCAGCCGCTCGATCACCGCGCCCTGGTTGGAGGCTTCCATTTCGCCCTGCACCACCTCGCCGGTGGCGGAGATGGCGCGGTAGCGGAATAGGCTCATGTCTCGCGCGTCACCCGCAGGACCTCTTCGATCGAGGTCACGCCGGCGAGCGCCTTCTCGAAGCCGTCACGGTACATCGAGCGGAACCCGGTCGTACGCTCGATGCCCTCACGGTCGTCGGGCCGGTCGAGCACGGCATCGGCGACCTCCGGCGTCACCGGCAAGACTTCCAGGATGGAGGAACGACCCCGGTAGCCGGTGGCACCGCACGCCTCGCAGCCCCGCGCCCGGTGGAAGACCGGCAGGCTGTCCATCGCCTCGCGAATGCCGAGGTGATGGAGGTAGCTCTCCGTCGCCTCGTAGGGCTCGCGGCAGGCCTCGCAGAGGCGGCGGATCAGGCGCTGGGCGACGATGCCGTTCAGGGTGGAGGGCAGCAGATAGCCCTCGACGCCCATGTCGAGCAGGCGGGTGACCGTGCCGACCGCATCGTTGGTATGCAGGGTCGAGAGCACCTTGTGCCCGGTGAGCGCGGCCTGCACCGCGATCTGCGCCGTTTCCAGGTCGCGGATCTCGCCGATCATGATGACGTCGGGGTCGTGGCGCATGAAAGAACGCAGCGTGTTGGCGAAGGAGAGGCCGATCTGCGGCTTGACCTGGACCTGGTTCACCCCCTCGAGCTGGTATTCCACCGGGTCCTCGACGGTGAGGATCTTGCGCTCGCCGTCGTTCAGGCGGATGAGCGAGGTATAGAGGGTCGTGGTCTTGCCGCTGCCCGTCGGCCCGGTGACCAGCACGATGCCGTGCGGGCGATCGAGGATCTGCGTGTAGAGTTCCAGGTTCGCGCCCTCGAAACCGAGGGTGGCGAAATCCAGGTTGACCGCGTCGCGGTCGAGCAGGCGGAGGACCGCGCTCTCGCCATGCATGGTCGGCACGGTGGCGACGCGCATGTCGATTTCCTTGCCGGCGGTCACCAGGCGGATGCGGCCGTCCTGCGGCAGGCGCATCTCGGCGATGTTCAGGTTGGCCATGATCTTGATGCGGCTGATCACCGCGGCGCGCAGGTTGAAGGGCGGCGCCTCGACCTCGCGCAGCACGCCGTCGATGCGGAACCGAACTTTCAGGTGATGGCGAAACGGCTCGATGTGGATGTCGGAGGCGCGCTGGGCGACGGCCTGGTTGACCAGCTGGTTGACCAGGCGGATCACCGGGCCTTCGCTCGCCATGTCCTTCAGGCGGGCGATGTCGGCCGCGGTCGCCTCGTCGCCGTCCTACTCGATGCCCTCGATACTGCGTGCCGCGCCGCCGCCCTGGCCGTAGAGCCGCTCGATCGCCTGGTCGATTTCGGCCGGAATGCCGACCCGGCGCTGGATCGACATGCCGGTGAACAGCCGCATGGCGTCGATGGCGTAATCGTCGTAGGGATCCGCCATCACCAGGATCAGCACGTCGTCCCGTTCGGCCAGGGGAACGATCCGCATTTCCTTCAGGAACTTGAAGTTGACGATGCGCCCACCGGCCGGCGCCTCGGGATACTCACCGGCGCTGACCAGCGGTTCCTCGAGCTGGTCGGCCATCACCTCGGCGAGATCGCGTTCGGACACCAGACCCAGCTTGGTCAGGATCTGGTTGAACCGCTCCCCCGTCTCCTCGCGGATCCGGCTGGCGCGGCGAAAGCCTTCGCTGTCGAGCTTGCCGAGCGCGATCAACCGCGCGCCGAGCGCCTCGGTGACGTCCGAATGGACGATCGCCTGGCGATCTTCGGCGTCGCCGAAATCAAGCGCCTCGGCCACGGCTGACCTCCAATGCCACCTCGTCCGGCATGAAAACCCATGCCAGCAGGTCTATTAAGTCGTTAACTTCTAACATGTTTCCCGTTCTAAGTCAGCCGAGGAGCCGCAGCGGCCCGAACAGCCAGACCAGCCAGCCGCCAAGACAGAGATAGGGACCGAAAGGCAGGCTGTCACCCATTTCGAGACGCCGGCCGGCAATTCGCGCGACGAGAACCATGAGCAGGCCCGACGCGGCGGCGATGAAGACGACCGAGGCCAGGCCCTGCCAGCCGACCCAGGCGCCGATCCCGGCGAGCAGCTTGGCATCGCCAAGGCCCAGCCCCTCGCGACCGCGAATCCGGCGATAGGCCCAGGCGATCCCCGCCAGCAGGGCGAAACCGGCGATGGCGCCGATCCCGTTCTCCCAAAGCCGTGACGGCACCTGCAGCCAGATGACCAGCAACCCGGCGGGGATCAGCGGCAGGGTCAACGCGTCCGGCAGCCAGAAATGGCGCTGATCGATCCAGGCGAGCGTCAACAAGACCCAGCCGAAGCCGCAACTCGCCCACAGCAGCCAGCCGTCCAGCACCGCCGCCGCGCTGGCGGCGACGACGAGCGCGGCCAGCTCGACCCCCGGATAGAACAACGGGATGCGGGCCGTGCAATGGCGGCAGCGCCCCAGCGCGAACAACCAGCTCAGAAACGGCGTCAACTCCAGGGGGTGCAGCTGCGTGCCGCAGGACGGGCAGGCCGAACGCTGCCAGATCCAGTCCTCGCCGCGGGGCAGGCGCAGGATCAGCACGCCGAGGAAGCTGCCGACGCACGGCGCGAGGATGAGGGGCAACGACCAGTGCAAGCGCAGGCTCCGTTCCGGGGTCAAATCAGTCTAACCGGCCTTTCTCCCCCACTCCACGCCCGGGTATGCTGGGTCATGGGTGCGCGACGGGTCATGATCACCGGCGGTGCCGGCCGTCTCGGTCGGCACGTCGTGCGGACGGTGGCGGCGACGGCGGAGGTCCGCGTGCTGGACATCGCCCCGCCCGAGGACGACGTCGCCTTCCACCGGGTCGACATTCGCGACGGCGAGGCCTGCCGGACAGCGCTCCGCGGCTCGGACGCGGTCATTCATCTGGCCGGCCTCGACGACGGCGACGCGGCGCGGCCGCGCGACTATCTCGACGTGAACGTCGCCGGTGCCTGGAATGTCTTTGCAGGCGCGCTTGCGGCCGGGGTCGAGCACATCGTCGTCGCTTCCTCGACCGCCGTCCTCGGCATCGGCCGGGCAACGCCGCCGGACTATCTCCCGGTCGACGAGGCCCACCCGCTTCGCCCGAACGACGAATACGGCCTGTCCAAACAATTGATCGAGGCGCAGGCGGCCTGGATCGCGCGGGCCGGCCACGCCCGGGTTACCTGCCTGCGCCCGACCCTGATCATGCGCCCGGAGATGGAGCCGCGCTTTCGCGCCCAGCTCGCCCTGCCCGATCCGGACGCGCCGCCGCCCGCGGGCGCAGACCAAGCCTACGGCGCCCTCGCACCCACGCGCAGCTATGTCCGCAGCGCCGATGCGGCCCGCGCCTTCCACCTGGCCCTGGACCGCGCGGGAGATGCTTTCGACATCGTCCAGATCGCCGCGCCGGACACGCTCGGCCGGATCGACCTGCTCTCGCGGATGCACGCCGTTTGGGGCCGGCTGCCGACGGTCCGCGATCCGGTCCGCTGGGTGGAAGATCCGAGCCGCTCCCTCTTCGATACGGCCAAAGCGGCACGCGTTCTCGGCTGGCATGGGCGGGGCGGCGGCCCGGATTAGACGCCGACCATTGCCGCCGTGTACCGCTTGCGGCACCATCCGGGGAAGCAACGCTGGAATGAGGAGATGAGCGATGCGCGCAGCGGTCCTGAAGGAAATCGGCAAGCCCCTGGAAATCGAGGATGTACCGGCCCCCGAACCGGGGCCGAGCGACCTGATCTTGAAAGTGAAGGCCTGCGGCATTTGCGGCACCGACCTGCACTGGTCGGAGAGCCACGAGGACAAGGGCTGGCGGGTGCTGTCGTCCGGCACGGTGATGGGGCACGAGTTCGCCGGTGAGGTGGTCGAGGTCGGCCGCGACGTGCGGGACAAATGGAAGGTCGGCGACAAGGTAACCGCCCTGCCGCCGATCGGCTGCGGGCGTTGCGCGGAGTGCCAGGCCGGCCGGCCGTTCCGCTGCGCCGACGTACAGGTGCGCGCCAACCCGGAGCTGACCGGCGCCTATGCCGAATACACCCGGGTCGGCACGCACGAGACGCTGGCGCTGCCGAGCGACGTCGGCTTCGGCGAAGGCGCCCTGGTCGAGCCGCTGGCCGTCGGGCTCAACGCCGCCAACCGCGGCCGGATCGGGCCCGAGGACAACGTGCTGATCATCGGCGGTGGACCGGTCGGCCTTTCGGTCGCGGTCTGGTGCCGCTTTCTCGGCGCCCGCAACATCGTCGTCAGCGACCTGATCGGCGCCCGGGCCGAGCGGGCGGTGGAGTTCGGCGCCAGCGCGGCGATCGACGCATCGCGGGAAGACGTCGACGCGCGCTTTCGCCAGCTCACCGGCGGCGGCCCGGACGTTGTGTTCGACGCGGTCGGCGTGCCGGGCAGCCTGCAGCTCGCCGTCGACCACGCCCAGTACCATTCCCGCGTCGTCGTCGTCGGGCTCTGCATGGCGGGCGATCATCTCTATCCGGCGCAGGCGATCGTCAAGGAGATCGACCTCAATTTCGCCTTCGTTTACCGCAAAAAGCACTTCGAGATCGTGCTGGATATGCTGGCGGCGAACCGGGTCGACGCGGAAGGCCTGATCACCGATCGGGTCGGCTTCGACGACTTCTCGACCGCCTTCGAGGCCCTGAAACGCCCGACCGGGCAAATCAAGGTGGTGTTGGAGCCGGATTGAGCGACGTTCACCCGCGCCCGGCGAGACGGGCGAGCGTCGCGCGCGCCTGATCGCGGTGCCGGTCCTTGATGTGGCCGCCGACGGTGGTGACGGCGGTGAGCAGGACCGAGGCATCGTCGGAAAAACCGAGCACGGCGATGAAATCCGGCAGCAGGTCCGTCGGCAGCACGAAATAGGCGACTGCCCCCATCAGCAACGCCTTCACATAGGTCGGCGTCGCGCCGTCGCGGGCGCAGTAATAGGCGGCCAGCAGATCGTCGGCGAAGGGAATGCGGGGCAGGACGCGCGGCAGCTTGCGCCAGAAACCGCGCTCGACCCGTTTCTCGTCACGAGCCAGCTTGGCGGGATCGTAGATCGTGATGTCGCGGCCCGTCATGGGATGGATATGGGCAGGCCGTCATGCTGGCGCAAGCCGCCAGTCCGATGCTATGAGGCGGCGGGAACGCGGACAGAGGAGGCAGCACGCCATGCGGATCAAGGACCAGATAGCCTATGTCACGGGAGGAGCCTCGGGCCTGGGCGAGGGCACGGCGCGCGAACTGGCGGCGAGCGGCGCCAAAGTTGCCATCCTCGACCTGCAGGCGGAACGCGGCCAGGCCGTCGCTGCGGAACTCGGCGGTCATTTCGCCGAATGCGACGTCTCGGACGAGGCCTCGACCGAGGCCGCGCTGGCCGCCTGCGAGGCGGCCCTCGGCGCGCCGCGCATTCTGATCAACTGCGCCGGCATCGGCCCGGCGCAAAAGACCACGAGCCGGGGCCGGCCGCACGACCTCGCGCTCTTCGACAAGGTGATCCGGGTCAATCTGATCGGCACCTTCAACGTCACACGCCTGGTCGCCACCACGATGGTGGCGCTGGAGCCGATGGAGAACGGGGAGCGCGGCGTGGTGATCAACACCGCCTCCGTCGCGGCCTATGACGGGCAGATCGGCCAGGTCGCCTATGCCGCCTCGAAGGGCGGCATCGTCGGCATGACGCTGCCGATCGCCCGCGACCTCGCCGACCAGGGCGTGCGCGTCGTCACCATCGCGCCCGGCATCTTCGAGACGCCGCTGCTGGCGACCCTGCCGGACCCGGTGAAGGAGAGCCTGGCCCAAAGCGTGCCGTTCCCGAAAAAACTCGGCCAGCCGGACGAATATGCCGCGCTGGCACGCCATATCGTCGAAAACGTCATGCTGAACGGCGAAACCATCCGCCTCGACGGCGCCATCCGCATGGCGCCGCGCTGAGGCGAAACCGATACGTCAGGCCGCGCGAACGCCGGCCAGAAACGTTTCCACTTCCGTGCGCAGCGTTCCGGACTGCCGCGACAATTCGCGGGCCGCGTCCAGCAACTGCTCGGTCGAGCACCGCGTCTCGGTCGCCGCCTCGCTGACGTCGGCGATGTTCCGGGTGACCGCCTCGGTCCCGCTGGCGGCGTCCTGAATGTTGCGACTGATTTCGCCCGTGGCCGCACCCTGTTCCTGGATCGAGTCCGATACGTTGCCGGCGATGGCGTTGATCTCGGTAATGGTGCGGGCAACACCCGCGATGGCCTCGACCGCGCCGCCCGTCGCATCCTGAATGCCGGAAATTTGCGCGGAAATCCGCTCCGTCGCGGTGGCCGTCTGCGTCGCCAGGCCCTTGACCTCGGCTGCGACGACGGCGAAGCCCTTGCCGGCCTCCCCGGCGCGCGCCGCCTCGATCGTGGCATTGAGTGCCAGCAGGTTCGTCTGCCCGGCGATGTCGTTGATCAGGCCCACGACCTCGCCGATCTGCTCGGCGGCTTCGGCCAGACCCTGAACCCGGGAGGTCGCGCTATCGGCCGCGCTCACGGCGGTTTGCGCCATCTCGGCCGAGCTGGCGACATGACCGCGGATCTCCTGGATCGACACGGTCAGTTCCTCCGCCGCGGCCGCCACGGTCTGGACGTTTCCGTTGGCCTGTCGCGACGCGGCATGGACCGAGTCGGTCCGTTCGCCCGCCCGGCTCGCGG
This sequence comes from uncultured Alphaproteobacteria bacterium, assembly GCA_951812805.1. Taxonomy (GTDB): domain Bacteria; phylum Pseudomonadota; class Alphaproteobacteria; genus JASLMY01. The sequence goes on from CATOSZ010000015.1 coordinate 36,116, forward strand.
TTTCGTTCATCGAGATGGCGGTCGTCTCCATCTCCGCCGAAGCGACCGAGACCAGTTCGACAACGGTCTTGACGCTGGCCTCGAAGTCGTCGGCGAGCCCCATCATCGCCCGGCGACGTTCCGCCTCATTGCGCGCCTCGGAGGCCACCTGCTCCTCCCGCAGCCGCTCCATCTCCAGGGTGTTGCGCCGGAAGACGTCGACCGCGGCGGCCATCTCGCCGATCTCGTCGCTTCGCCGGCGTGACGGGATCGTCACCTCGGTGTCGCCATCGGCGAGCCGTCGCATGGCCGTGGTCATTCGCTGCAGAGGATTGCCGACGGTCCGCGCCAGCACGATGACGACGGCGAGGATCGACAGGGCGAGGGCCACGGCCGCCAGAATCGATTGCGTCATCAGCGCTTCGGATATCCGCGCGTTGAGCGCCGCGAGGCTCCAACCGATGGCAAGCGTGCCGACGGTCTTGCCATCCTTGGCGGTGATTATCGGCGAGATGGTGACGAGGTGCCCGTCGACTTCCAGCGCACCACTCCTGCCGGCCGCCAGATCCGGTCCTGCCTGCGCGACGATCGGTGCGAGGTCGAGGCCCGGCAGATGGGCCGAGTCGTATTTGGTCAGAAGACTGCCGTCCTTGACGAGAACCAGGAGGCTGGCGAGGGCCGAGTTGTCCGCGCCGGCCGTCGCCTTGTAAGCGCGCTCGACGGCGCCTGCCTTCTTCCAGCGCACGCCGCCCGACATCTGGCCGGCCATGAGCTCGGCGATCGAGACGAGGTTCTGTCGCGAGAGTTCCAGCAGCGACGAGCGGGTATTGATGGACTGCATCGTCACCATGGCCGCAAAGCCCAGGGAGACGCACAACGCCACCAGGAGGGCGACCTTGCGTCCGATCGTCCAGCCGCGACGCCGGACTTCGGCATCGCCCGCCGCCCGGATCGGGCCGTCGTCGGTGCCGCGCAATGGGTTCTCCAACGGAATGCGCATCGTTTGCCTCCGTGATTTCAGGACACGACGCGAGCGTGTCGTACCTGTTCGATAACGGGAATCGGGATGTCGTTTCGCCCCATCGCCACCCGGTACCCGACCCGCCGGAAGAAGAAACTTCCGGGGGGCCAGGTCCGGATGCGCGGCGGCTCAACCCTCGACGTTGACGCCGACGGTGACCGCGCCGATGACCTGGTTCGTGGCCGGATCGACGATGCTGACGCTGACTTGCGATTGGTAGGTCTGGCTCGACTCGTCGAACTCGACGTCGTCGACGAAGACCGCCTGGGCGCCGGCGCCGTACGACTTTTTCCACTTGCTCTCGTCACCCTGCCAGTAATCGGAGGTGACGTCGCTCTGGCCGACGTTCAGGCCCTTGTTGTCCATCACGAAGATCTCAGAATAGTTGCCCGCAGAGCTTTCCTTCTTCGCCTTCAGGAAGCCGGATACCGGCTTGCTCAGGATCGCCTTGATCATCGGCTGGTGATCGCTTTTGGTTTCGGCGCGCCAGGCCTTGTCCAGCTTGTCGATGTCGGCCTGCGACAGCTTGGCGTTCTCGGCATTCTGCGCCTTTACGGCCGCGACGATCTCGGCGGTGCTGGCCCAGGCCTTGATATCTTCGATGACGTCGGGGGAAACGGCGACGTCCTTGGCGGCCGCGACGGTCGCGGTCAGCGAAACGAGACCGGCAAAGAGAGCGTAACGGAGTGATTTCATGACGGCAGTTCCTTCAGGTTCCGAGTTCCACGACGGGTGCGTCCTCGACCCGTCGTCGGGGCACGCACCTACGCGTCGACCCCACCTGTGAAGGATGAGTTACATTCGTTAACAATCCGCTGCACGCTTTCCGATTTCGCCACTCATATCCCACACGCGGCTTCGAAGGTGTCTTGGGCGGACCGGCTCGCGCGCGTATCACTCTATCGTCATCCCTCTTGCGACATTTCGGCGCTTTTCCCACCTGCGGGTTACGTCGATATGAGGAGATGACAGATGACCAAACGCACGAAACTCCTGCCCGTCGCCCTCGCCAGCGTCCTGGTCGCGGGTCTCGCCCTCGCCCTGATGCAGCCCGCCGCGGCGCAGAAGAAGTCGAAGGGATCGCTCAACAAGGATTGGGGCAACTGCTCGATTCGCCATTGCGACAAGGGCCAGTAGCGCCGGCTTGTCGTTACGGTTCCGGTCTGTTCATTCTGACGGAAGCGGAAGCCGAGGAATTGCCGCCGGCGCAGGTCGAAATCACAACCTCTATGCGCCGGCGGCAGCAGCCTCAAGTGACAATCGATGGCACCGATATAAATTCAATCGACAAATTCCGGAAAAGGCTCACCGCCCTGGGGCCTCGCGGCGACATCCCGAGGCGCCCGGGAGGATACGGCGTCACGCCGGCACCGTGGGAATGGCCGAACTGCGATCGATAATGTCATCGGTCCCCCTCCCCTGTGCAGGCTTTCCAAAACCAACGATAGGATAAGAACAGAGGTTACGTGAACCTTCCGTGATTCCATTGCGAATCCGGTCCGGCACGCGCTGGCAGCGTGAAAATGTCGTGAGACGCAAAAAAGGCCCCGCCGTTTCCGGCGGGGCCTTTGGCCGTGGCGTATGTTGCGAGCGCTCAGCCGTCGTAGGCGCCGACGATGGCGATCGACGAGACGTTCTGGTGCGGGAAACCGCCGAGATTGTGCGTCATGCCGAAGCGCGGATTGTCGAGCTGCCGGCTGTCCGCGCGGCCGTGCAGCTGCATGTACATCTCGTACAGCATGCGCAGGCCGCTGGCGCCGATCGGATGGCCGAAGCACTTGAGGCCGCCGTCGATCTGGCAGGGGATCTGCCCGTCGGCATTGTAGAAGCCGTCCAGCACGTCCTTGTAGGCCTCACCCTCCTTCGAGAGGTAGAGATCCTCCATCGTCACCAGCTCGGTGATCGAGAAGCAGTCGTGGCACTCGAACATCGAAATCTCGTCGCGCGGGCTCGAGATGCCGGCTTCCTTGTAGGCTCGCTCGGAGGCCTTGCGGGTGGTCATGAAATAGCTGCCGTCCCAGGAATTGTGGCTGGCTTCCGTGCCGTTGGAAACGGCGAGCTGCAGCGCCTTCACCGTGACCAGATCCTGCTTGCCGAGCTTGCGGGCGATCTCCGGCGTGGTGACGATGGCACAGGCCGCCCCGTCCGAGACGCCGCAGCAGTCGAACAGGCCGAGCGGCTCGGCGATCATCGGCGCGTTCAGCACCGTATCGATATCGATTTCCTTGCGCAGGTGCGCCTTCGGGTTCTTCGCGCCGTTGGCATGGCTCTTGACCGAGATCTGCGCCATCGCGCGCTTCACGTCCTCGGCCGGAATGCCGTGCTTGGTCTGATAGGCGGTGGCCAGCTGCGCGAAGCTACCGGGCGCCGAGGCGTTGGCCCAATAGGCCGAGTTCAGCACCCCGCGGCCGCGTTGCGGCAGGCCGCCGTAGCCGGTGTCCTTCAACTTTTCGACACCGGCGGCGAGCGCGATATCCGCGGCGCCCGAGGCGACCGCATAGACCGCGCCCCGGAAACTCTCGGTGCCGCTGGCACAATAGTTCTCCACCCGGGTCACCGGGATGTAGGGCAGGCGCAACGCGACCGCGAGCGGCACGCCCGACTTGCCGACGTGGACTTCCTCGATCGCCGTCGAAAACCAGGCGGCGTCGATCTGGTCGCGACTGATGCCCGCGTCCTTCGTGCATTCCTCGAAGGCCTCGACGATGAGGTCGTCGGCCTCCCGGTCCCAGCGCTCCCCGAACTGGGAGCAGCCCATGCCGATGATCGCGACCTTGTCCCTGATACCCGTTGCCATATCTCTCGTGTCCTTCGTGTCAGTCGTCCGACGGCGCCGGCGCCGCCTTCCAGAAATACTTGGTGAAGCCACGCTGGTTGTCGTGTTCCTTCACCCGGAACATCATGCGCATCGGCATGCCGACCTCGACATGGCCGACATCGACGTCCGTCAAGTCTGCCATGAGCCGGCCTCCTTCTTCAAACACCACCATGCCGAAATGCTGCGGCGGATCGAGGGAGTAGGTGAGGTTGTCCGCCGTCCAGCTTTGCACCTTCGCCGGGGTGTCGGCGAAGGAGTGATCGTCCTGACTGTGGAATTCACCGCAGTTGGGATTGACGCAGACGTTGGACTTCGGGAACTGCACGGTGCCGCATTTGCGGCACTTGCCACCCATCATGCCGATCAGCATTTCCTTGTTGCGATAGAGCGAGGAGAGCGCGGTCTGCTTGTCCCCCTCGCTGCGCAGGCCACGATCCATCTCGATGTTGTCGTTGAAGGAGAGGAACTTGTTGTAGTTGGTCTCCTCCTTGCGACGCGCCAAATGGCCCGCGACGCCGGCCCGCGGGCTCAGCTTCGCCAAGGCGTCGGTCGTGCGGAACAGCAACGCATCCACCCCCTGGCCCCAGCCGACCAGCAGCAGCGTCTCGCCCGGCCCGGCCGCCTCCAGCGCCGAAATCAGCATGATCAGGGGATGCGCGGCGCCGCTGTCGCCCATCACCGCCTGCAGGTTGTCCGCGACCGCGTCGGCCTTGAGGCCGACCTTGCGCGCGATACCGGCGGCGAGATTGCGAATCGTTCCCGGCATGATCATCCGGTCGATCGCGTCGGCGGCGATGCCGGCCTCCGCCAGGACCGCCTCGATCGCCGGCGGCACGATCTTCATGTAGCCCTCGTCGCGGATCCAGCGTTCTTCCCAGCCGTAATCGAAGGCCTCGTTCTGGCCGCGATAATGATCGACGAAGTCGACGGCGACCTGATGGTAGCCGAGCAGCTCGGCGATAATGCCCTCGGTGCCGAGCGTCAGCGCGCCCGCGGCGTCACCACTCAACATCTCGAAGGGCGAGGCGGCGCGGGTGCGGCGCTTCTCCGTCGCGACGAACAGGGCCTGTCCGCCCATGCCGCGCGCCGCGTTGAGCGCCGTGATCAACCCCGAGGTGGCGACCCGCTGCGAGGACGTGATGTCCAGCGTCATCAGGTTCTGGCCGAGCCCCAGCGCCGTGGTCAGGATGCCCGAATTCTGCCGGTCCTGGAACGGCAGCGTGGTCGAGGCCAGGAACACGGCGGAAAGGTCGTCCGGCCGGGCACCGGCCAGGCAATCACGCCCCGCCTCGACCGCCATGGTTAGCGCGTCTTCGTCCCAATTGCACATCGAACGCTCGCCCCGGCCATAGGCCTTGAGGGCGGCGTTGAACCAGCTGTTGGCATCGGCGATCGCCTTGCGTTGCAGGCGCAAACGGGGAATGTAGGCCCCGAAGCCGGTAATCCCGACCATGTTTCGCGTTACCTCCCAAAGTCGATGGACCCGGGACGCCCCCGGGCGACGGCGGCCACCATAGCAGTGGCGGGCAAGTGGTCAAGACGGTGTCCAGGTTCACTACATATGAGACGACGAGGTCTTCTTGGCTGTGATCTGTCGAAGGTACTCCTCGGGGGTTTTGCCTTTCAAGGCTCCATGAGGCCTGAAGGTGTTGTAGATGTTGGCGAACTTGTCGATCTGTGGGTTTAGTTTGTCGAGCTGGTCCTCGATGTCATGGCAGGCGTAGAACTCGTAGCGCCATGCGCCGTTGGCTCGCTCGACGCCGCCATTGAGCTGCGGCGTCCTCGGCGGCAAGACATAGACGGGGATCTTTCGGCTCTCGCAGGCGGCCTCGAACTCGGCCATGAACTCGGATCCACCGTCGACCTGGATGGCCTTCACGGGGAAGGGCAGGTCGGCCACGAGTTTGTCGAGGAAACTCTCGGCGTTCCTGGCGGTCGCTCTGCGGAAGGCCTTGGCACAGGTGAAGCGGCTGACGGGATCGTAGGCGGTGAACTGCTTGACCGTGCGCTCGCCGGCCGGCGTGATGCTCAAGGTGTCGAGCTGGACCAGATCGCCGGGGGCCGTTGCCTTCATCCCCTTCGGCAAACGCTTGGCGTGTGGGCGCTTGGCTCTCTTGCCCTTGGCGCGTCGTCGCGCCACGGGCACCGGCACAACGACGCCGCGCGCGACCAGATGGGCGAGCATGCGACCAACGGTGCTGTCCGACAAGGTGAAGCCCTCTCGGCGCAGCAGCGGTCCGAGCTTGGCCTTGCCCCACATCGGGAAGTCGCGGCGCAGCCGTTCAAGCCGACGCAGCACCGCACTCGACCACTCTCGGCGACGACGGCGGCGAGGCGCGCGCGAGCGCGGCTCCAACCGCTCGTCCCAGCGATAGAGCGTGCTACGCGGCACGCCCACCGCCTGGGCCGCCGCCTCGGCCGTCAAGCCGTCACGCCGGGCCCGATGCCAACGCCGGACGGCGTCGCGTCTGAACGCTACGCATTTAGTGTCGGGCTCCGCGTTCAGACGCGACGCCGTCCTCCAACCCCTGATAACATGTCGGGGCAGGCCAAAAACCTGCATGGGGATCTCCTTCAAGCTGTTGGTCTCGCAACTCACAGCTTCGGAGATCCCCGCCTCTGCCGCCAGAGGCGCGTCTCACATCTATCTGAACCTAGTCAGACGGGCTTAGCCCGCCTTTCTCACACTCTCCACGGCCTCAGCGGCGCTGTCGGCTCGACAGGGCAGGAGCGCCGCGCCGTTCGATGTGGTTCATCGTACAAGCGGTGCGACGCACCCTGTCGAGCCGACAACGCCGCCCGGAGGGTCGGCCTGGGCCGGCCGCTCGGAGAGGCGCGGTCCCTCGACGTAGGCCCCCTACGCCTTCGGGCCCGCACCTCGCCGAATCGACTCGGCCCAGGTCGACTGAGGCCGTGGAGAGTGTGAGAAAGGCGGGCTAGGGGGCGTTTCCGTCGTGAAATATTCATGCTAAGTCGGGGGCATGAACACGCGGCATGCCAAATTCACCATCGGCGAGGTGGTTCGCCATCGCTTCCACCCCTTTCGCGGGGTGATCTTCGATGTCGACCCAGAATTCGCCAATACGGAAGAGTGGTGGCAGGCCATTCCCGCCGACAAACGCCCGCGCAAGGACCAGCCCTTCTATCACCTGCTGGCCGAGAATGCGGAGACCACCTACATCGCCTACGTCTCCGAACAGAACCTGCTGCCGGACGAAAGCGGCCGGCCCGTCACCCACCCCCAGGTCGACGACATGTTCCAAGGCATGACCGACGGGCTCTATGTGCTGCACCAGATCCAGGTGAACTGACGCCGCCCTCGTCGACGACCCCTCCGACGTTGGACAACGGGAGCCGGCCATGAGCGCCTTCGGCATCTTCACCTTCGCCACCGACTATTCGTTGACGCCCGCGCGCCTCGCCCGCGAGGTGGAGGACCGGGGTTTCGAATCGCTGTTCCTGCCCGAACACACGCACATTCCGGCCGAGCGCCGTTCCGCCTATCCGGGCGGGGGCGAGCTGCCGCGCGAATATTCCCACACCCACGACGTCTTCGTGGCGCTGGCCCAGGCCGCCGCGGTGACCACGCGCTTGAAGCTCGCGACCGGCATCTGCCTGGTGACGGAGCATCATCCGATCGCGCTGGCCAAGACCGTCGCCTCGCTCGACCTCCTGTCCGAGGGGCGGGTGATCCTCGGCGTCGGCGCCGGTTGGAACGCGGAGGAGATGGAGAACCACGGCACCGCCTTCGCACAGCGCTGGAAGGTGCTGCGCGAGCGGGTCCTGGCGATGCGCGCGATCTGGCGCGAGGACGCGCCCGAGTTCCATGGCGAGTACGTCGACTTCGATCCTATACTGTCCTACCCGAAGCCGCACCGGCCGGGCGGCCCGCCGATCCTGATCGGCGCCTCCTCCAAATGGGTGTTCGAGCGCATCGCCGAATATGCCGACGGCTGGCTGCCGATCCACACCTTCAAGGGCCGCGCGCACGACGGCATCGACCTCGCCGTCGGGCTCGACCGGCTGGCCCGCGCGGTGGACGCGGCGGGACGCGACATGGCCGACATCGACCTGACGATCTTCGGCCTCGGCCCCGACGCCGCGCGCATCGAGGAACTGCTTACCCTCGGCTTTCGCCGCGTCGTCTTCCACGTCCCCCCGGCCGAGGAGGCCAAGGTGCTGCGGCTGCTCGACCGCTACCAGGCCATCGCCGAGACGTTCGCCGCGTAGCGATTTGCCCGGCCGGCCAAGTCGTACCGAAGACGCGCGCACTCAACCCTTGGCGGCGACGGCGTCAATCTCGATCAGCATTTCCGGCTGTGCCAGGCCGTTGATGATCAGCAGGGTGGAGGCCGGGCGGCAATCGTCGCCGATCACCTTCTTGCGCGCGGCGCGGTAGCCGTCCGCATGGCGGGGATCGGTCAGATAGACCGTGAACTTCACCAGGTCCGATTTGCGCATGCCGGCCTCGCGCAGGCAGGCGAGGATATTGCGGAAGGCGAGTTCGGCCTGCTTGCGGATGCCCTCGCCCAGCTTGCCCTTGGCGTCCATGCCAACCTGGCCGCTCATCACCAGCCATTCGGCGTTGGCCGGAACCTTGACGCCGTGGTTGTACATGCCGAGCGGCGGATGCGTGGTCTTCGCGTTGACGAACTCGTTCATGGCTCTTCCTCTCCCTCGCTTTGCGGGCCGGGCCCGAAGGGGCGATGATGGCCGATCGTCGGGCGCAGGCCAAGCGGGAGGATATGGAGATGACCCTGGATCTGATGTTGCGCGGCGGCCGGATCGCCGGCGGCGGGGACGACCCGGTCGATATCGCGATCGCCGATGGCCGCGTCGTCGCCATCGGCACGGGCCTCGACGGCGAGACGGCGCGGGAGATCGATCTCGCCGGCCAGCTCGTCGCGCCCGGCTTCGTCGAGAGCCACATCCACCTCGACAAGTCGCGCATTCTCGATCGCACGGCGCCGGCGCCGGACCGGGGCACCGATCACATGGCGCGGGTGCAGGCGGTCAAGCCCGGCTTCACGGTCGAGGACGTCCATGCCCGCGCCGGCGCGAGCCTGCGGGAATGCATTTCGCACGGCACCACGGCGATGCGCACCCATGTCGAGGTCGACGCCAACGTCGGCCTGCGCGGCTTCGAAGCGATCCGCCAGCTGGCCGACGACTACGCCTGGGCGATCGATTTGGAGATCTGCGTCTTCGTGCAGGAAGGCTGGACCAACGCGCCGGAGGCCGACGCCAATGTGGTCGAAGCGCTCCGCCGGGGAACGCCGGTGGTCGGCGGCGCGCCCGGCTACGATCCCGACCGGGCCGGGCAGATCCGGCGGATCTTCGCCCTCGCCCGGGAGTACGACGTCGACGTCGACATTCACCTGGACGTCGGCTGGACCACCGACGACATGGACATCGAGCTGGTCTGCCGCCTGACCGACGAGATCGGCTGGGGCGGCCGGGTGGCGATCGGCCACGGCACCAAATATTCCTGCCTGCCGCCGGCGGAGCTCGCGCGCCTCGGCCGCCGCCTGGCTGATGCCGGCGTGGCAGTGACGGTGCTGCCGGCGACGGACCTGTTCGTTACCGGCCGGCACCAGGACCATGCGGTGATGCGCGGGGTCGCCGACGCCAACGCGCTGATGACGGCCGGCGCGGACTGCTGCCTGTCCTCCAACAACATCCTCAACCCCTTCACCCCGTTCGGCGACGGCTCGCTGCTGCGCATGGCCAACATGTATGCCAACACCGTACAACGCGGCGCCGACAGCGAAATCGCGCAATGCTTCGAAATGCTGACGACCCGGCCCGCCAAACTGCTCGGCCGGGTCGAACACGCCGTCGCCGTCGGCCATCCCGCCGACCTCGTGGTGATCGACGCGGCAAGCCCGATCGACGCCATCCGCCGCGTCCGCCCGGTCGCCATGGTCTTCAAGGCCGGCCACCGCACCGTCACCCGAGCGGGCGTGGAACTGCATGCGCCCTGAGGGGGTGGGTAGAGCGTGTCCGGTTTTGGTTTGATAGGCGGTATGGCATCAGAAGTATCTTATGTGAGCACCTGACCCGGTTCGGACGTCGGCCGCATTCCAGCCCTTCTAGCTTGATCGCCCCCGTCGCGTGCAGCAAACTTCCTGGCGGGAAATCATATGGCAAATCCCAGGGAAGATCTGGGTTATAGGAAGGGAACAATGCTGACAGCCTGTCTACAGCACCGGCTGACCGCCGGCGAACGCGAACAGTTCGAGCATGATGGATATTTGGTCGTCCACAATGCATTGCCGGCGGAGATGGTGATGGAATTGGTCACACTCGCCGACGAAATCGACGCCGAGGGCCGCCGAAAGGCCAGCGCCGGCGCGGAACGCATGAACCACTACGACGTTATCGGCCGCGACCCGCGGCTACTGCAGTTGCTCGACTGGCCCACCATCTTTGCAAAAGTCTGGGAAATTCTGGGCTGGAACATTCAACTCTATCATACCCATTTGACCGTGAATCCGATGGAGACGGCAGCGAACGACCCGGTAGGTGACGGTTTGAACCTTGGCTGGCATCAGGACAGCGGGCAATTGAACGCCGATCTGGAGACCTCGCCGCGACCCCGCATCTCCCTGAAGGTCGGCTATTTCCTCACCGACACGAGCGAGACGGGACGGGGCAATCTCTACGTTTTACCCGGCAGCCATTTGCATGACGAGTTTCCGGGCGACGACCCCCGGGCGCTGCCGGACGGTGCGGTGGCCGTGCAGGTTCCAGCGGGGACGGCCGTGATCTTCGATCGGCGCATCTGGCATTCGGGCAGCGACAACCATTGGCACGAGCCGCGCCGGGTGCTGTTCTACGGCTACGCCTACCGCTGGCTGCGGCCGCGCGACGACATGGACGTGGCGCATTATCTGCCGAATTGCGATCCCATTCGCCGGCAATTGCTTGGCGCCAGTGTAACCGGCGGCCGCGGCTATACCTCGCCGACCGCAGATGACGCACCGCTGAAGGCGTGGATCGAGGCGCATGCCCCCACAGCCTAGATCTCTATGGCCGTCGGAATCTGCGCTACCACCGGCGCGTCGATGTCCGCCTTTTGCTCTGGCGTCATCCGTCGACCAGAACAATCGCGTCCGAAATCGTCTCTGCGCATCGTTGTGTATCTGGACAACGGAGACGCCGAGACTCATCCATGAGTGGCAGAAATTGCGCACCCGACGGAGAATTCGATGGGTGTCCGAAAATTGCTAGAATTGCAGTAGTCTGCAAGAACTCGGAGGTCGGATGACCATCACCCTTTATCATTGCGACGGCGCGCGCTCCATGCGGCCTATGTGGACCATGGAGGAGATGGGAATCGACTATGAATTGGTGACGATGAGGTTTCCGGCACGGGACCACCACAAGGAATTCATGGCCATCAACCCGCTGGGTACGGTGCCAGGGCAATCGCATTTCAGAATTTGCCGAGGAGTGACAGGAGATAGTCGTTGTTCCAAGCGGCGATTTTGAACTTGGCGCGCAGCGAGTCTTTTCGTGGATCCTTTCGCATGACATTGAGCGCCATGTGGCGCAGGACGGCGAGATTGTGCGGTCCATTGTCCTTGCGGGTTCTGTCTTGGTCTTCGTTCATTTGGACATCGAGGCACCAGTGCAGGCGGTTTTCGACCCCCCAGTGCGCCCGGGCAACGGGATTGAAGCGCTCGGCGTCGAGCGGCTGGCTGAGCAGGTAGTAGGCGGTTTCGCTCGACGTCTTCTCCGCGCACTCGCGGGTCCGGGTGACTTTGGCGACCGCCTTCAGGCCCGGCCAATGATGGCGCTCTTGCAGCCACTCGACGTGGCTGGAGACGAGAGCGGCACGGGTCTCGATGCGGCCATGATCGCCATCGACCGTGGTGTCGGTGGTGGTCGCTTCGGCTTTCGGATCGTCGAGGAAGGTTCTCACGTCGTCATGCAGCGTGCCTTGATTGCCCTTCAACGCCAGGGCGTAGTCACCCCCCTGCTCGATAATCTGGCTGGCGATGGCGCGCTGGCAATTGAGGGCGTCCACGGTCACGATCGTCCCCTCGAGGCTCAATAGTTTCAACAGCTTCGGCACGGCGGTGATCTCGTTGGACTTGGCGTCGGTGGCGACTTGCCCCAACACCAGCCGCTGATCACAGCCCCAGGCCGAGACCATATGCAGCGCCGACGTGCCGCTCGCCTTGTCGTAGGATCGCCGCACCACCTTGCCGTCGATCGCAATGACCCCTTGGCAGGTCTCGGAAAAGCGCGCCATGAAGCGCTGGAAGCAGGCGCCGAACGCCTCCGGATCCAGCAACCGGAACACCCGGCTGAAGGTGTCGTGGCTCGGCACGCCATGTTCGAGTACGAGAAATTCCCGCAGGAACGCCTCCTTTTCACGCGCGAAGATCGCCATGTCGACCGCCGTCTGACCGCCCGAGAGGACCGTGCACAGGGCGATCGTCAAGATCTCCAGCAGATCGTGACGCCCGGCATTGCCAGTCCGCGGATCCTCGAGACCCTCAAAGCACTCCAGAAAGCCTTCCATCGCAACCTCCACCCGTGAAAAGACCGGGTAGAATCGATTCGCGCCAATACCTCAAGATCAAACACGCACGTCAAGGCAATTCCAAATGCGATTCCCCTGGGTACGGTGCCGTATCTTGTGGACGGCGATCTGACAATGACCGAATCTACTGCCATGTGCCAGTATCTGGTGGAGCGTTACGGGCCGTCACCGTTGGCCGTGCGCCCCGATGAGCCGGACTATCCCATCTATCTGAACTGGCTGCACCGCAGCGACGCCACCCTGACATTTCCCCTGGCGCTGGTCTATCGCTACCGGGAACTGGAGCCCGATGAGCGCAAGAACCCCCAGGTGGTGGCCGACTATCTTCCCTGGTACCTGAACCGCAGCAAGTCCATTGAGACGGCGTTGGCGGACCGGGAGTATTTGTGCGCCGGGAGATTCACCATTGCCGACATTGCCGTCGGTTTTTCGGTGCATTTCGCCCTGTCGTCGCTGGGCCTCGACAAGGTCCTGCGGCCCAACACAGCGCGCTGGTGGGAGCAACTGACCGCACGGGATGCCTACCGTAAGTTGGCAAAGAACCTGTACCTCTGACCGCCCGGCGGCGATTCAGTCCGCGTTGTGGCAATAACCAATGCCAGAGCCGGTTTTGCCCGTCATGCGCATCGCGTCGGTTGGGCGAGACCGGCGCGAAGCTGGTCGACGGGCTTCTGCCGTCGGTGCCGTACCGGCTGTGGGTGTTGTCATTTCTTATGCCATTGAGGCCGCTCTTTGCGCAGCGCCCCGACGTGCATTCTCGGCTGCAACTCGCCTAACCGGCAATGTCGGGCGCACGGCGAGTTCGGGTTCCGGGTTCGGACGTCGCGAAGGGGAAGAGAGATCGCGATGGCGCGGCTTCGGGTTCGCCCGCAGGTTCGTCGTGGCCATGGCCGCATCGGACCGGGCGACGTGAATCGAACTCGCTTCCCTTCAGAACAGATGCCCGGCGCGGGCCCGCTTGGTCGCCAGGTATTCGGCGTTGTGGGTGTTTTCCGGGAAGTTGTGGGCGACCCGTTCGACCACCTCGACGCCGGCGCCGGCCAGACCCGCGACCTTGTCGGGATTGTTGGTCAGCAGCCGCACCGCCTTCACGCCGAGCTGGCGGAGGATTTCCGCCGCCGGTTCGAAGATCCGCTCGTCCGCGTCGAAGCCGAGGCGCAGGTTGGCATCGATGGTGTCGAAGCCGTCGGCCTGTAGCCGGTAGGCGCGCAGCTTGTTCATCAGGCCGATACCGCGCCCCTCCTGGGCGAGATAGACCAGGATGCCGGCGCCAGCCTCGGCCATGGCCTGGATGGCGCCCCGCAGCTGCTGGCCGCAATCGCACTTCAGCGAGTCTATCAGGTCGCCGGTGAAGCATTCGGAGTGCAGGCGCGTTAGCACCGGTCCGGTCAGATCGACGTCGCCGATCAGGATCGCCAGGTGCTCGGCACCGCCGTCGTCGGGGCGGAAGGCCAGCATCCGGGCATCCTCCGCGCCGGCGAGCGGCACTCGGGCGCCGGCGACGCGGGCGAGGCTGAGGGCCGAGCGCGCCTCGAAGCCGTGCACGGCCGCGGCCTCGACGGCGAGGCACTCTCCACTTTCGACCAGGTCCGCCGCCGCCGCCGGGCTCAACGGCGCGAGCACCGCGGCCGGCAGGAGCCGGGCGAGCTTGGCGAGCCGGATCGCCGCCGCCTCGGCGCCGCTCGGTGCGCGCAGCGCGCGCTCGAAGGGGCCGCGCAGGGGACGGGCGAGATCGGTGGTGGCGTCACCCAGCTCGCGCGCCATCTCCGCGTCGAACCAGGATTTCCAGGACAACAGCACGACATCATGGCCCGAGGGCAGAATGTTGAGGGCGCGGGCCCTTTCCGCCGTCAGCGCCAGCAGCGGCGCGCCGGCGCCGCCTTCGGCCAGCCGGTCGATCTCCCGCGCGCTGGCGGTCTCGGCCGCCAGCGCGGCGATCGCCGCCTCGCCCTCGCGCAGCACGACGGGGGCGCCGCGGCGCAGCTCGGCGATCGCGCGGGTAACGGCGATCCGTCCGACACGGTCCCCGCTCGCTCTGCCCTCGCCCTGCGCGCTCATCTTCCCCTCCATCGCCCCGGTCTGCGGCGTTGATAGGGTATCGCGGGGTCGTCGACAACCGGGCCGACCCTCATCCGGCCAAGGGATTGGGTCGGAATATTGTAGGAATTCAATCCAATGCCTATATCTGTCAATCAGCATTTAATTCTGACCCCCTATCGGCGTGCAAAATTGACCCCCCCCCCTTGCTTCGACGGAGGTTGTCCCGGTAGTCCACGGGAGGGCCCCGCGCGGCTTCGTGTAGCGCTTTGCGTTACGCGGAGCGAAGCCGCGTGGGAGGGGCCTGTGGGCCCACCGGGACAACCGGGCCGGCGGCGGAACGTGGGGATCAGGTGGGGTTCTTGAAGTGGCAATGAGCTTTTGAAGTAGTGTCCAGACTGTTCTGCAAGTTTGTCATGGCTGCCGATGAGGGCCACCGGCATGCCTGGCGCGGAGATTTCGATTGCTCGGAGCGCCAGGCATGCCGAGCCGCCGTCAGGCGGCTTTCTGGATGCGTTCGCTTTTGCTCTCCTTGAGATGGATCATGTTGAGCTAGCGGTTGGCATCCAGCCAGTCCTCATGGATTTCGATCGCGAGAGCCCGGACCAGCCGGAGGCAGCTCATCCACCCCATCGGCCCGGACTTGTGCCCCAGCTACGAAACCCCTTTTGCAGAACAATCTGTACAGGACCCGTTTTGATTTGCCCGCCTTTGCGATGAAAGCCCCCAGGCTGATTGGCTCCATATAGCGGATCAGCCTGGGGCTTTGCTTACAGGGCGGCTACTTTTGTCGTCGCTGTTTGCTTTGTGCGAAGCGGTAAGACATGTTGCCTGTTTCGATGATTGCGCAGTGATGCGTTACACGATCCAGCAACGCGGTTGTCATTTTTGCATCTCCGAAGACGGAGACCCATTCCCCGAACTCCAGATTGGTGGTGATGATGACGCTGGTCTTCTCATAGAGTTTGCTGATCAGGTGGAACAAGAGCGCACCGCCGGATTTGGGGAATGGGATATAGCCCAGTTCGTCGATGATGACGCAATCCATGGCCGTCAGTTGCCGGATGATCTTGCCGGCGTTGCCTTCGGCCTGTTCCTTGATCAGCGCATTGATCAGATCGACGGCGTTGAAGAAACGGACCTTCTTTCCCTGATTGATCAACAGCGTCCCCAGAGCAATGGCGATGTGGGTTTTGCCCGTACCGGTTCCGCCCACCAGAATGAGGTTGTGGGCCTCCTGGGTGAACTGCCCTGAGCAGAAGGGGTCGATTTGCGCTTGGGTGACGGCGGCTAGGCCGTAATCGAAAGTGGCGAAGTCCTTATGGTGGGGGAACTTCGAGGCCCGCATTTGGTGCTGGATAGAGCGCACCCGGCGCTCTACAGTCTCGGCGTCGATCAGTTGCTTTATCGCAGTGGTCAGACTTGGCGGCTTGCGCGCGGCCAGCAAAGCTTCGGCGCAAGCCGCCATTCCATACAGCCTCAGGGCGATCAGTTGGTCTATCAAAGCTTTCATGCGACGGCCTCCCCGGCAACGCACAGCGTCTCATAGCGCTTGCAGTCCGCTTCGGGCCGCAAGGTCAGTTGCGGATAGGCGTGGCTCTCGCCCCATGGCGCGATGACCGGCTCCACCAGTTGGTTGATCAGATTGATGATGGCCGGAAGGCGCAGCGTGTTCTGCTCCACGGCCAGTTCACAGGCTATCTCGACCACCTCGATCCCGTGATCCTGGGCCAGCAGGAGCAGATCGACAAACTCCCGGTCCCCGCCTTTGCCGGCCATGTAATGCGCCCTGACCCGGTGCATCGCCTCAGGCAATTGCCAACCCACAAAGGGCGCGCCATCTCTCAGCGCGCCGGGCTTGCGGTCGAGTAGGGGCAGGTAATGCCAGGGCTCGAAATAGCTGGCGTTGCGGGTAAAGCGGCGCTTGTGCTCGGCAATCACATTCTGCCCTGACACAACCACGATCCGGTCCGCATAGGCGCGCAGAGAGACAAGCTCCCCGGCGAACCGGGAGGGGACGCTATAGCGATTGGTGGCATATTGGACCAGACAGGTAGAGCGGACACGAGCGGCCTTCTCAACATAGCCGTCAAAAGCCCGGCCCAGGGGACGCAGTTCGGCGCACTCGTCTGCGAACACGTCCGAGATCTTGCGATCCGATTGTTCGGGGTGGGCGCGATTCGCCAATTCCTCGCAGCGCAGACGCAACCAGCCGTTCAGCGCATCCAGATCGTCAAAGGCGGGCTTGGGCGCAAACAGCTGTCCCCGCAGGAACCCAACCTGGTTCTCAATCTGACCCTTCTCCCACCCCGCCGCGGGTGTGCAAGCAACCGGTTCCATCACATAGTGGTTCATCAACGCCAGAAAGCGCGGATGGAACACACGGTCCTTAGAGCGCGAAACATAGGTTACCATCGTCTTGGGGTTGTCGATGATCACCCGGCGCGGTACGCCGCCATAGAAAGACATCGCCCGTGCAAAGGCGTCCAGCACCATCTCCTGAGATTCGCTGGGATAGGCAACAACAAAGGGCTTGCGGCTATGACATAGGCGGAAGTGGGCAACCTTTACCTTCTGCTCGACACCGCCCAGGACAGCGTATTCCGTGCTCCAGTCAAACTGGAGCGCGTCACCTGCCGTAAAGTGCAACGGAATGAACGCATCCCCCGATCCGGCGCCAGAACGCTTCAGGTCGCGGACAAACCTCTGAACCGTCGAGTAGGATCCGCTATAGCCTTCCGACACAAGCTGCTCATAAAGCTTCTTGGCCGTCCGGCGCTCACGGCGCGGGCGCCCCAGGTCCTGCTCAAAGAGCGCCCGAAGCCGGCTGGCGAAGCCATCGCTAAGCTTACGCCGGACGGGTGAAACGCGCCGCTGATAGCTCGGTGGATCGCCGTCCTTCAGATACTTCTTAATCGTGTTCCGCGACAAACCAGTCTGACGAGATACAGATCGGATACTCCGACCCTCCCGTAATATCCAACGTCGGATCTTCAATACGCTTTCCATCAATACCACCTGCTCTTTCCTCCGCACTGTTCCGTGCGGATGCTAGCGTTCCAGGTGAGTCAATTCTTACCGCTCATAACCCACCAAAGTGGGTCAGTTTTGCATGCCGATTCACACTGAAGGCCAAGCTCGCCACCTTTGCATGAGATGGGGAGGTGCGGCGACGGGGTATCGGATTCCCCGCCGCGCGACTCTGTGTCATGGTGCCGGAAATCTGGTCGACGTCTGCCGCGGGCGGCGGCGAGACCTTGGAAACTCGAGCGAAGGGACGACGAAAAATGGATGTAGCGGGCAAGAAAGCGGTCATTTTCGGGGGCACCTCGGGCATCGGCCTGGCGTCGGCGGAGCGGCTCGTGGCGCTCGGAGCGGAGGTCATCGCGATCAGCCGGAATCCCGAAAAGGCGGGTGACGTTCCCGCCGGCATCACCCTAAAGAAATGCGACGTTCTCGATGCCGACGGCTTGCAGGCGACGCTCGACGACTGCGCGCCCTACGACATCCTGGTAAGCGCCGCGACCGGCGGCGCCCGCGCGGTCGGTCCGTTCCTCGAGATGGATATGGACGGCTACAAGGCCTCCTTCGACAAGCTCTGGGGCTATGCCAACGTCGTGCGGTACGGCACCGGGCATCTGCCCGACGACGGCTGCATCGTGCTGGTCAGCGGCGCGCCGGCCCGCAAGACCAAACCGGGACAGGTCGCGATCGGCTCCGTCGGCGGGGCGGTCGAGGCCCTGGTCCGCGCCATCACCCGGGAAGTCGCGCCCAAGCGCATCAACATCGTATCGCCCGGCACCATCGACACCCCGATGGTCGCCACGCAAGGCGAGGCGCGCACCGAGTTCTACGCCAAGGCCACCGGGAGCAACATCATCCCGAGGGCCGGAACCGCCGACGAGGTGGCGCAAGGCATCATGTTCGTGATCCAGAACGACTTCGTGACCGGAACGACGGTGGACGTCGATGGCGGGTGGCTGGTGTCCTAGCCCGGCTCTCGCCCCTCTCGCGCACTCCCCGATTTCAACGGCGCCGTCGGCCCTCGCCGAATCGACCCGGCCCAGGTAGACTGAGGTCATGGATAGTGTGAAAAATGCGGGCTAGAGTCAGGGAGTAGTCGTTCGATCAACGCCTCCGTGAGAGAGGTCCAGGCATCGAACGAGTCGGGCTGCGGGGCCCGGAGGAGCGCCGATGTCAGTAGTCGATCTGCAGCATGAACGCCGCCTTGTCGAGGCCGCGACGGACAAGCTCCGCGATGGCCGGATCGGCACCGCCGCGGGCGCCTATGGCGAACTGCTGTCCCAGTACGAGAGCCTGGTGAAACGCCTCGACCGGGAGGAGGCGCCGAACGACCGGCGCAGCCCCGAGGCGATGATGCAGAAGCTGATCGAGATCGGCATCGCACTCTCCGCCGATCGCAACCCCGCGCGGCTGATGGAATCGATCCTGCGCGAGGCGAAGGAGCTGACCAACGCCGACGGCGGCACACTCTATACCCGGACGGAGGACGACGAGCTTCGCTTCGAGATCATCCGTAACGACACCCTGAACATCGCCAAGGGCGGCACCACGGGCGAGGAGATCGAGTTCGATCCCCTGCCGATGTACGACGCCGAAGGCACCGCCAATCATTCCAACGTCGCCACCCACGTAGCGCTCAGCGGGCGCACCATCAACGTGCCCGACGCCTACGATACGGAGGAGTTCGACTTCACCGGCGCCAAGCGCTTCGACGAGGGCATGAGCTATCGTTCGAAGTCGTTCCTGACGGTGCCGTTGAAGACCCGCCAGGGCGACGTCATCGGCGTGCTGCAGCTGATCAACGCGCGCGATCCGGCGACCGGCGATGTCGTCGGTTTCCCGGCCGAGTTCGAAAGCTATGTCGGCGCGCTCGCTTCGCAGGCCGCCGTGGCGCTCGACAACCAGCAACTGCTCGAAGCCCAGAAGGTGCTGCTGGATTCCTTCATCATGCTGATCGCCGGCGCGATCGACGAAAAGTCGCCCTATACCGGCGGGCATTGCAACCGCGTACCGGACCTGGCGATGATGCTGGCCCAGGCAGCCTGCGAGGTCGAGGACGGCCCCTTCGCCGGCTTCAGCTTCGACGACGAGCAATGGTACGAGTTCCAGGTGGCGGGCTGGCTGCATGATTGCGGCAAGGTGACGACGCCCGAGTATGTCGTCGACAAGGCGACCAAGCTGGAGACCATCTACAACCGCGTCCACGAGGTGCGCACCCGCTTCGAGGTGCTGCGCCGGGACGCCGAGATCGCCTATCTCGAAGGCCGGCTGGCCGGTGGCGACGAGGCGACGCTGCGGGCGGCGCGCGACGATCGTATCGCCCAGCTGGACGACGATTTCGCCTTCATCGCCGAATGCAACATCGGTGGTGAGTTCATGTCGGACGAGCGGATCGAACGGTTGAACCAGATCGCCGGCACGACCTGGACGCGCCATTTCGACGATCGCATCGGGGTCAGCCACGACGAGCTGAGGCGCATGGAACGGACGCCGGCGACACCGCTCCCGGCCGCGGAACGCCTGCTGAGCGACAATGCGGATTTCGGTAGTTCCGGACGGCGGTTTCAGTAAGTCCTGGCCACCGATTTCATAAAGTCCCGGCCGGTTCCGGGAGTTTGGCTTCGGGTGCCTTGTTGCCGTCAGTCGGGATTGTTTTCCGTTGTGGTTGGCTGGGTCAAGTCGGTCGTCGATTTCTTCTTTCGCATGCTGTCGCCTTTCAAGCCGATGCGGTGGGCGTTGTGGATGACGCGGTCGAGGATGGCGTCGGCGATGGTGGCCTCGCCGATCAGGTCGTGCCAGGCGGTCACGGGGATCTGCGCGGTGATGAGGGTTGAGCGTCGGTGGTATCGTTCCTCGCAGATTTCCAGGAGATCGAGGCGCTGGCGGTCGGTCAGGCCATGGGTTCCCCAGTCGTCGAGGACGAGCAGCTGGACCCGGGCGAGGCGGTCGATCAGGCGGGGCAGCCGGCCGTCGAGGCGGGCCATGGCGAGGTCCTCGAAGAGCCTGGGCATGCGGACGTAGAGGACGGAATGATCGAGCCTGGCGGCCTGATGGGCGATGGCACAGGCGAGCCATGTCTTGCCGGTTCCGGTCTGGCCGGTGACGATGAGGTTCTCGTGTGCCTTGAGCCAGACGCCCTGGGCGAGAGAGAGGACGGCGCGGCGGTCGAGGCCTCGTTCGGCGGCGAAGTCGATGTCCTCGATGCAGGCCTCGGGGAAGCGTAGCCTGGCCTGTCTGAGGCGGTTGGCGAGGCGCTTGTCGGCGCGGGTGGCGGCCTCGCGGTCGAGCATGAGGGCGAGCCAGTCCTCGCGGTTCAATTCCGATGATTGGCCTCGCTCGGCCATGTCGCGGTAAGCCTCTGCCATGCCCTTGAAGCCGAGGGCCTGCATCTGGTCGAGGGTCGGGTGTGTCAGCATGAGGTGTCTTCTCCTGGTTATCGGTAGTAGCCGGGGCCGCGGATGTTGGTGTGTGGCGGCAGCGGCAGAAGCGGTTCGCGCTCGGGGCGTGTGCGATCGAGGCCGGACTTGAGGATGGCGGCGAGCGATGAGTAGCTGGTCGTGTTGATGGTGAGCGCGCGTGCGCAGGCGGCCTCGACGCGTTCCGGTTCGTATCGGCGGGCGAGCGACAAGACGCCCATGGCGCTGCGATAGCCTTGCTCGGGATGGGGCCGATCGCGGATCATCCGCTCGACCAGGAGGGCGGCGTTGGGGCCGATGCGGCTGGCCTGGTCGATCAGGCTTTGTGGCGTTCGCTCGGCATAGCGCTGGTGCGCCTTGGGCATGTGGGCCGGGATCGTGGCATGGCCGCCATGCGGTGAGCGGCGGAGATGGCTGGCGACGCGCTTGTGGTTGTGGAAGATCTCGACCGTGCGGTGAGTGAGCCGGACTTGGACCTTGCGGCCGATCAGGCCGTGCGGCACGGAGTAGAAGCTGCGCTCGACGTCGACGTGATAGTCGGAATGGACCTTGGCGGTCTTCCATTCGGCATATTCGAAGGGCGTCGTCGGCAGGGGTGCCAGGGCCTCGCGCTCGATGGCCTCGAACATCTGGCGCCGGCTCTTTCCAAGGTTGCGCATGGGCCGCTCGTTGAGCTCCTCGAGGAGGTCGCGGATCGCCCGGTTGAGCTGGTCGAGGGAGAAGAAGCGCGTATTGCGCAGTCTTGCCAGGATCCAGCGCTCGACGACCTGGACGGCGACTTCGACCTTGGCCTTGTCGCGCGGCTTGCGGACCCGGGTCGGCAGGACGGTGGTGTCGTAGTGCTCGGCGAGCGCGGCGAAGGTCGGGTTGAGGGTCGGCTCGAACCAGAGCGGCTTGGCGACGCCGGCCTTGAGGTTATCGCAGACGATGCTCTTGGGCACGCCGCCGAAGTAGGCGAGCGCCCGGCATTGTCCGGCGACCCAGTCGGGCAGGCGCTGGGTCAGGCTGGCGGTGGCGAAGGTGAGCGAGGAAGCGCCCAGCACGGCGACGAAGATCTGCGCGTCGTGCACCTCGCCGGTCTCGGGGTCGACGATGTCCACCGTCTGGCCGGCATAATCGGTCTGCATGACCGCACCGGCCTCGTGGCGGTTGCGCCAGGTGGCGCCGGTGCGCCGCTTGAACGCCGTGAAGGCTTCGCAGAACCAGGTGTAGCCGTAGCCATCGGGATGTGAGGCGCGGTATTCCTGCCAGAGCAGGGTCAGCGTCACCCCCTTGCGCTTCAGCTCGGCCGCGACCGTCGGCCAGTGCGGCTCGCACCTGTCGCGCGGGGGCCGGCCCATGCGGCGGAACAGCGTCTCTTGCAGGACCGCGTCGTCCTCGTATTCCGCCGGCAGCGGCCAGGCGGTAAGGCCGACCTCGCGGGCCCGCAGCAAATAGGTCGACACTGTCGTCTTGGAGACCTTCAGCCGTTCCGCCACCTCTCGCGCCGAGAGGCCTTGGTCATGCGTCAGCCGCAGGATCGTTCGTGCATCTCTCACCGTCGTTCGTCTCGTCTGCTTCCGTCTGGGCATGTCCCCTCCCGGCAAAAGCCAAGAGGTAGACGCCGAGACGGCGCACCCGAAAGCTGAACTCAGATCGCCCCGTGATGCTGTCCGGGACTTTCCGGAATCACTGGCCGCGACTTACTGAAATCTCTGGCCAGGACTTTCCGTAATCGGTGTCCGGGACTTTCCGAAACGCGCAATCCAGGAGGGCACCGCGGCCCAGAGCTTGCACCGCCAGCTCCTGGCACTGGAAAACACCGAGGCCCGGCTGAAGTACGAATATGCCGCTCTCGCCAGCCCGCCCACCGTCGACCCCGACCTGCTGACGACACGGTTGCTGGACAAACTCGACACGCTCGCCGCCGCCATCGCCAACGCGCGCGCGCCGGTCAAGCGGCATGACGCCCTCATGACCCTCTCCACGTTGATCGAACGCATCGTCGCCGCGCCCGATCCGGACAATCGTTACGACATGAACCTCACCGTCACCCCCCGCACGGACGGATTGGTCGACCTCGCCATTGCCGCCGTGTAGACGGCGATCCGGCAATCACACTCCCGCATGAAACGAGAGCGAGCCAGGAGGAGGCCCGATCCTTAATCGTTCCTCCTCCTGGCTTCAGGCCTCCCCGTCGACTTCCCCCAGGAACCGCCGCCGGGTCTCCGGCCCCGCTTTCCGCCAGGCCCGGCGCAGGGCCTCCAGCTGCGCCGTCTCCGATAAACTGGCCCTGCCTCCCGCCGCCTTGCCGTCGATCGCCGACAAGGCCTTGTCCAGCGTCGCCGGCCCCGGGATCGACGTGCAAATCCCCGCCACCACGCGCTGGCGAGACCGCGACAGTTTCGCCAGTCTATGCAGATCCCCCTCCCGCTCCGCCAATGCCGTACCGGCAAGCGCTTCCGCCGCCTCGTCGTCGATACCTTCGCCGATCGCTACCGCGCGGCGAACCGCGCGCGACGTCAGCCCCATCTTCGCGCTTGCATCGTCGGCGAAGGATCGGATGGAAAACTTTTCCATCCGATTTTTCTCCACGAATTCAATGCTCTTGCGGTCTCCCCCATTGCATGCTTCGGGAAACAGCCGCTCGTACACCGCCTTGCGTGCGGCCAGGAACCGCGCCCGGTCCAGCGCGGTCAACTCCGCCCGGGCCAGGTTCTCGTCGATCTCCATCAAGCGAACCTCGTCCGGCGTGCCGTCCACGATCATCCCCTCGATCTCCGTCCAACCCAACGCCCGAGCCGCCGCCAATCGATGCGCACCCGCCACCAGCGCGAACAACCCCGCGTCCGACGCGCCCCAGGCATTGGGACGCGTCGTATCCGCCTCCCGCCAGGGTCGCAGCAACACCGGCGATTGCAGGCCAATATCCCGCATCGAGGCGGCAATGGTCTCGACCTTCTGTTCATCCAGGCCCAGCCGCAGGCGGTCCTCGACCCGGATCGCCGCCAGCGCCACCGACAGCGTCCGTCGCGGACGCGCCGTTTCCAGTTCGCTCTGTTCGGCCTGAGCGTCCCCATTGCCCGTCCTTGCCTCCGGCGATAGCGAGCGGAACGCTTCCGCCAAGTTCCGTCGTTTCGTCATGCCGACCTCCCCGCGTCGTCCTTCGCCATCGCCCGCACGGCGGGATGGCCCAACAATCGATCCAGCAGCGCCAGAACCTCCCCCGCCGCCTTGCCACGCGGTGCGTACTCCACCACGCCTTGGCCCGCCGTCAGGGCATGCACGAAGGCGGCGCGCTGTCCGAGAGGCGGCGCCACCGCGTCCAGGCCCAAGTTCGCCAGCGCCGCCGCCGTCTCCGCTGCCAACCGGCCCCGCGCCGGCGCCGCGTTCACCACCGCCACCGCCGGGACATTTGCCAGCCGGGCGATGTCCAGGCTGTCGGTGACCGCACCAGCAATTCTCATTATGGCTCTTGTTTCTGTCTCCCGGGTGATTCTCGCTTGGTTTTGGGGTCCGGTTTCGGTTCAGGGGCTGGCTCCGGCGGGCGGTGGCTGTCCGGTGATGAGGGTCCGCACGAGAGCCGCCCAGGAGGGGAAGACGATGTAGCTTGTGATGGTGCGTAAGTGCTCGAAGAAGCGCCGGCGTGAGCCAAGGGCGCCGCGGGCCTTTTCCCAGACGGCTTCGAGGATCTCGCACACGCCGTGGCAGGCGAAGGCGAAGAGGTTCATGGTGGCGAGCAGGGCCGAGAGGTTCTGTTTGCCATGTCCGAAGTTGTGCTCGAGATTGTAGCCGTTGTTCTTGAGCACGTTGAAGTAACAGGGGCAAAACCCCGGGCGGTCAAGCCATTTCGATGCAGCGTTGTCTGACGAGGATCGGCAGTGGGGGCACGGGTGGGGCGCCGGGGACCTTGAGGCGGTCGCCGAGATAATCCCAGAAGGAGAGGCCAAGTTTCTGGCAGGTCTTGTAGAGGCCGAGGAATGTGTCTCGGGCCTGCTTGCCGTCCTCGGAGCGTGTGCCGCCGGAGAATTTTCGCCTTGTGACCATGGCGCGGATGTCGCGTTCCGCGCCGTTGGTGTTGAGCGGGACCTCCGGGCGGTCGAGGACGACGAGCAGTTCGTCGCGGTTGGCATGCAGGCGAGCCAGGAGCCGGTCGAGGCGGAGGAATCCGGTCTTGGTCGCGAAGAGCGCATCGAAGCGGCATGCCAGGTGGGCCCGCCGTCCTGGCGCCGGCCTTTCGCGATAGGCTTTGAGATCGGCGTAGAGTTGCCAGAGCCGTGCCTGGATGTGTTCCTTCTCGCGCCGCTGGCTCCGGGAGAAGGTCATCAGCTTGTGGATCAAGCGCTCCGCATGGACCCAGCAGAGCGCGTGGCGGCCGACGTTGAACTGGCCAGCATCGTCACTCAGGACGACGCAGGCGCCCGCGGCCGTGCCCCTGAGCAGGCCGTGCGCGGCGATGGCGCCCCACAGCGCCCCCTCGGTGGCGGTCCGCGCGGCCCCGCGCCCGTCCCCGTGCCCGGTGATGGCGAGCCGCCCCAGGTGGGCCAGCCAGGCATCTTCGTTGGTGAAGCGCCGCGGGCAGCCCTCGGCCAGACGGGCGATCACCGATGCGGCCAGGTCGCGCTCGGCCATGTAGGCGAAGGCGGCGGCATTGAGCACATAGTCCGCGTGGCCGGCCCGCAGCCGTTCCAGGAAGTTCAAGCGGCTCTTGGAAAACGTCGTGGCGAACCAAGCGAAGGCGTCGTTGCCGATCCCGCTCGTCACCCCGTTGCGGTTGGCGTGGCGGGCGCCGGTATCGTCGACGCTGATCCAGGGCGCCGTCTCCAGGCCGGCGCGCAGCACCGCCTCGCCCTCGGCGACGAAGCCGTCATGGCCCTCGTTCAACAACCGCACCACCTGGCGCTTGGAGATCTTGATGCCGAGGTCGTCCAAGAGCCGCGCCAAGCGCTCCGCGCTGGTCTGGCCGCCATGATAGAGCGCCAGCACGAAACGCCTGAGCGCCGGGCCGAAGTGGCCGCGCGTCCCCGCCGGCAGCGGCGCCACGATCGTGGCCCCCTCGGGCGTCAGCCAGCGCTCGCGGCGTAACAGGACAGTGTTCGGCCGGCAGAGCAGGTCCTGAACCAGATAGTCTTCATAGCCCTTGAAGCGCGAGCCCGCCGGCACGGCGGCCCGGACGATCCGCCTCTCGTCGATGGGAACCCGGCCCTTCTTGGCCCGCCGTCCCGCCTTCCGCCCCGTCCGGCCCCGGGATACGGCCTGCTTGTCCATGCCGCTCGGCTTGATATCCGGTGGCCCGGAAAGGCCTTTGAGACGGCGGATCTCTTCGCGCAATGTCGCGTTCTCGGCACGCAGGGCCGCCTGCTCCTCAAGCAGCGTCAGAACCAGCGCCTTCAGGGCGGCGACATCAAGATCGTCGAGATCCGGAAGCGATTCGGCCATGACGGGATCGAATCACAGACCTCCCGCCGCGAACATCGATATCTGGTCACTTGACGCGGAAGCCTCACAAGATGTGGCCGTTGAGACTCACCCCTATACCCAGGCCAGATCCCCCCGTCCCCAGGCCCGGCCTTTTGCCCCGGTTACTGTAGTCCCTGCCCTCTCGAAGATCATTCGGGCGTGAGACAAAGGGCAAATTCAACATTCAAGTCCTGACCCCTCACAGCGTTGCTGACCCCTCACAGCGTTGAATTGCCGTCGGCACGAGTGTAGTGATCCGGGGACGCGTGACGGAGGCCGGAGGGTCCGGCCCGCTTTCGAGGTGTCCGGGCGCGCGACGACGCCATGTCGCTCCCGGCCGTCCTACCGCCCTTGATGATCGCGTTCGCCCGGGGTCTTGGGGTGGGCGTAGGGGTGGCGGTAGTCTGGATCGATGTGCCCCACCGCCGACAGCGCGTCGACCGCGCGGCGGACGATGGTCGCCATCGCGTCCTCGGTGGCGTAGTGGGCGGCGAGGTTGGCTTGCATCTCCTCGGTTTCCACCGGCGGCGTCGCCTGGTAGTGGCGGATCGTCGCGGCAAGCGCGTCCAGCACGGGTACCTTGTCCTCGTAGCCGAGCTCGACGCGGATCTTGTGCATGTCCATCAGCTGGTGGTGCGAGGTGCGCCGGGCGATCATCAGGTCCCGCGCCGGATAGGCGAGCGGCCCGGGCACCGACAGCACCTCGAGCCGGGCGCCCATGGTCTCGGCGATCACCTCGACCCATTGGGCGAGCGTGAGCTGGTGCACGTCGCCGCAGTTGTAGATCTGCCCGCCCGCCGCCTCGGGCCGGTCGACGGCGCGCAGCACCGCGTCGGCCATGTTCTCGGAATAGCCGCGCGTGATCAGCGTCAGGCCGGAATCCGGCAGCACGATGAAGTCCCGCCCGTCCAGGATGCGCCGCATCACCGGCCATTCCGAGGGGCGCAGCTGGCGCGGCCCATAGATGATCGGATAGCGCAGGTGCGTCGCCACATAGTCGCCGGCCGCATGGCGCGCCAGCACCGCGTCCTCGGTAATCCGCGCGAGATAGCCGAAATGGAATTCCTCCGGGCGCTCCACCCGGGGCGCGTCGTCCGGCATCGGCGTCTGCGTGCCGGTCGGGAACAGATGCTCGGGATGGCGCGAGCCCTTCATGCCCGGGCTGCCGCCGACGGTGACCAGGCGGTCGGTATGCGGGGCGACCACCTCGGCGACATGGCGGATCCGGCCATAGGTCGCGACCACCACGTCGAAGGCGCGCCCGTCCAGCGCCTGGGCCAGGGTTTCCTTGAAGTGCGGGTCGCCCTTGATCCGCTCCACCGTCTCCGGGATCTCCGGCGTATCGCGGGTCCCGCGGTTCAGCACGCTGACGCGGTAGCCGCGCGCCAGCAGGCCCTTCACGATGAACGGACCCGTGGGCCCGGTGCCTCCGATGACCAGCGCATGCATGGGGTGTTCCTCGGGTGGTTGGGGAGCGGGGGATGGAGTCTGTGGGGTTCAGCGCGGGGAGGCAAGGTGGCGGGGGGATCTGCGCCGTCAGGCCGCCGCCCCTCGTCGGTTTCATTGTCCTTCATCCTGCCCGGCGCGGCGCGCTCGTAAAGGAGCTTCGCCCGGCGGGGCCGGCGCGCCTGCGGCGCGTCCTTGACGAGCACGCCGCGCCGGGCGTTTCGCCGGCATGAAGACGACGGGGACGTGTGGCGGGCGTTTTTCGTTCGTTGGTTTCCGATTTGCGGGTATGATGGGGTCATGCCGTCGGCGTTTCGGCGTCGGCGGTCAGGGTGATTGGAGTCGCCCTCACAGAGCGGTCCGACATGACCGCGATACATGTCCCTTGGCCCAGCCCGGACTTCTCGCATTCTCCATGGCCTCAGCGGCGCTGTCGTCCCGACAGGGCAGGAGCGACGCGCCGTTCGATGTGGTTCATCGTACAAGCGCCGCGACGCACCCTGTCTGGACGACAGCGCCGCCCGAAGGGTCGACCTGGGCCGGCCGCTCGGCGAGGCGCGGTCCCTCGACGTAGCCCCGCTACGCCTTCGGCACCGCACCTCGCCGAATCGACTCGGCCCAGGTCGACTGAGGCCATGGAGAATGCGAGAAGTCCGGGCTGGGGCCGGGGGGCGGCAGCGCATGTCCAAGGCTTCGGCCCAAAGGCTGTTGCGGCTGTCTCTGTGCGGCTATTCCAACCCCCGGCCACCAGCCACTTTTCGGCTGGTGGTCGCAAGGTTCCACCGCCGAGGGAGACAGCGCCATGACCCAGGATCAAGCCGAATACGTCATCGAAACCTATCTGACCGCCCACGCCGTCCGCCTGCTGCGCAGGGCTTTCGGGGACGATGCCTTGCTGGAAGCGTCGCGGCGCACGGTGCGGGCGGTGGTGGATTTAATGCGGGCGGCGTGAGGGGCGGCGGTATGGATGAGGCCCGCCAAATTGGGCGAATAGTCTTTGGCCGCAATAAATAAACTGTCACTAGCTTGGAACTTGTATTTTCAATAGAGTCCACTTGGATCAAGCACAGGCAGCCGTCATTAAAGTCTTATCCCCGTGCGCTTTTCCCGGCCCGCGCTTCAAGTTTTTCCATAAGCTCGGGAATAAACCGTTCGCTGAACCCAGAAATCGTTGCAAATACAAACAGTGCGGGAGAATTATCCTTGAATGCGCCAAGCACAAGATCCCCCATACACATAAGGCAAAATAATACACCAAAAAACATACCTACCGCAATTCGTGCGATGCCTTCTAAGGCAATAATTTCCTTCGATCCTTTCCAGTCAATTTCTAACCTTCTAATTCTATTTAAAACTGACAAACACGCACCAACAGCGCCCAAAAGCCCTGCTGTACTGAAGAGGACCCAAGGTTCCTGGAATTCTACAGTTGATTTTATCGACAGAAAAGAGGCAAGAATAACACCAACCGAGATCACGCAAGAAGAGACATAAATAAGCCTTACTTTCTGCTGCGCTAACTCCTCGATAGCAAGCTTCACCTCGCCAAAGGGATCATGAGAAGGAGCGCCATCTTCTTCTAGTGCGCGAAACAAAGCTTTTCCCAGTAGCTTCAACTGGTCTTCGCAATGTGATTGCGGCACATATGTCTTGATATCCCGCATCAATCCGTCAAACTCGCCAATTACACTCTTTTGATTGGAAGAGAGAGAGCCCTCATTATCAAAGAAAGACCAGCGCAAATGACCATCTTCGGTGATATAGACGGCCGCTGATGAGGATTGACCTAGTATTTCCTTAACGACCTGGCCGGTACTCGCCTGCTGCCCAACTTTCAATGCAGTGCTCAATTGACGTGCCCCCATATAAATTACGCTACAAGCGTATACGAAACGACGGTGTGGGCCAAATCGATATTGCAGCGTCTGAATTCCAGCGATAGTTCACTCGCCTTCTTGGCTATTAATTAGGATACTAAAATATAAATACCTCACCTCCCTTCAATTCTCAAGCTCCCATCCCACCACAAGCAACCCCCTCCTCCCCCTACGCCTTCTTGAACCCCCGCGGCAGATCCAACCCCACGCCCTCCAGCGCCCCGAACAGGTCCTCCAGCCGCGCCACGTCCCTTGCCGGCAGCGCCGGCTTCAGGATCGACGCGATGTTCCGCTCCAGGTGGGCGATGCTGCCCGTGCCGAACAGGACCACGTCCGTGCCCGCCGTGTGGGCGGCGTAGCGGTAGGCGGCGTCGATGACGTCGTCGGCGCCGCCCGCCTCGTGCACCAGGAAGCCGAGCGGTTCCGCGGCCGTCGCCAGGTCCGCCGGGATGCGGCCCTCGGCGGCGAGGGTGGTGAAGATCTCGCGCAGGTAATCGGGGTCGGAGAAGATCCGCCGGACGACGAACATCAACAGGGTGCCGACGCCTTTTTCCAGCGTCAGCGGGAAGACCGAATGGCGGGCATTCTGGTTCATCATGTGGAAGGCCAGCATCACCACCTCCCAGATCCCGTCGTGCAGGCCGGCCGACAACATCTCGTGGCGGGGGTCGTTCGGGCCGGTTTCGGTGATACCGAGATGGCGGAGCTTGCCCTTCTCCTTCTCCCGCAACAGGGCGGGCACCAGGTTGTCGCGGACATGGGCGTAGTCGGCCGGCGGGATGCCGTGGAAATGAAAGACCTCCACCCGGTCGGTGGCGAGCCGGCGGAGCGAGGCTTCCAAATTGGCGACGATGTCCTCGGCGCTCAACAGGCGGCCCTCGCGGCGGATCCGGCTCTTGGTCGAGATGACCAGCGAATCGCGTCCCGCCGCGGCCGCCGCCTGGCCGACGATCTCCTCCGTCCCGTAAGCCTCCGCCGTGTCGAGCAGGGTGACGCCCAAATCGATGGCGCGGCGCACCAGGGCGATCGATTCCGCCGCGCTCCGCCCCGTCGCCGTGCCGAGCCGGCTGGAGCCGCCACAGCCGAGCCCGGCGACGCCGACCTCCAGCCCTGTGTTCCCGAGCATCGTCCGCCGCATGGCCCCTCTCCCCGCTGGATGGATAATGCCGGCGGAAACGCCGACGCGTAACCAGTCTATCACGCGGCGTTTGCGGCGGCGCGGGGCGGCGTGGGATAACCGGCCGCAACCTGAAGACAAACGGACATTATCGGAGGGACGAGCCATGAAAGCGGCGGTACTGGGCGACAACGGTGTCGAAATACGCGAGATCGATCCGCCGAGCCCGGGGTCCGGCCAGGTCCTGGTGCGCAACCGGGCCTGCGGGCTGAACCGGGCCGATTTGCTGGTCGCCGCCGGCGCCTTCCATGGTGCCGCCGGCGGGGCGGGCACGGTGATGGGGCTGGAGTGGGCCGGTGAGGTGGTGGAACTGGGCGAGGGTGTCGAGGGCCTGGCGCCGGGCGACCGGGTGATGTGTTCGGGCGGCGGCGGCTATGCCGAATATGCCGTGACCGACTTCGGTCGGGCCATCAGGATTCCCGACAGCAACATGAGCTGGGTCGAGGCGGCTTCCCTGCCGATCGCGCTCGCCACCATGCATGATGCGGTGGCGACCAACGGGCGGCTGCAGGCGGGCGAATCGGTGTTGATCCAGGGGGCCAGCTCCGGCGTCGGGCTGATGGGCCTGAAGATCGCCAAGCGGATGGGGGCGAGCCTGGTGATCGGCACCTCGACGAACGCGGAACGGCGTGGCCGGCTGGCCGAATTCGGCTGCGACCTCGCCCTCGATTCGAGCGATCCCGGCTGGGCCGACCAGGTGCTGGCGGCGACCGACGGCAAGGGCGTGAACCTGATCGTCGACCAGATCTCCGCGTCCGTCGCCAACGACAACATGAAGGCCGCCGCGGTTCGGGGCCGCATCGTCAACGTCGGCCGCCTCGGCGGCGGGACAGGGGAATTCAACTTCGACCTGCACGCGTTGAAACGGCTGGACTATATCGGCGTCACCTTCCGCACCCGCAGCGTGGAAGAGGTACGGGAGATCGGCCGGCGGATGTGGGCGGACCTGGGCGAAGCGGTGGCGGCGAGGGAGATGGCCCTGCCGATCGACCGCACCTTCCCCTTGTCGGAGGCGCCCGCGGCGCTGGCGCACATGAAGGCCAACGCACACTTCGGCAAGATCATCCTGGAGGCCTGAACAATGGCGGTACGCATGGTGAAACCCTGGCGCCCCCTGACGGCGGAGAACGTCGAGGCGCTGACCGGACATCTCGGCGTCTACCAGCTGGCGGACGCCGAGGAACGCATCCTCTATATCGGCGTCGCCGGCGGGCGCACGCTGCAGGGCCTGAAGGGGGAGCTGCGCCGCCACCTGGCCGAACCGCCGGCCGGCGCCGACCGTTTCCGGGTCGAGGTCAACATGGCCTACCGCACGCGGCACTTCGAATTGCTGCAGGCCTATCGCTCGGACCACGACGCGCTACCACCCGCGAACGACGATATCGAGGCCGCGAGCCTCGGTCGTTTGCGCCTGGATTAGAACCGATCATTTTCGATCCGAATCACTCGGCCACCCGCGCCCCCGTCCCAACCACCCGTGGAGTGTACCCTTGGGGTGCCCTGGGGGGTGGGTGTGACGGGGGCGCGGGTGGCCGGGCACCAAACCTGACAAGCTTTTAGCCCCGTCCCGGGCTGATTTCGAGGCGCGGCGGCGGGGCCGGCAGGGCAATCGCATTTCAGAATTTGCCGAGGAGTGACAGGAGATAGTCGTTGTTCCAAGCGGCGATTTTGAACTTGGCGCGCAGCGAGTCTTTTCGTGGATCCTTTCGCATGACATTGAGCGCCATGTGGCGCAGGACGGCGAGATTGTGCGGTCCATTGTCCTTGCGGGTTCTGTCTTGGTCTTCGTTCATTTGGACATCGAGGCACCAGTGCAGGCGGTTTTCGACCCCCCAGTGCGCCCGGGCAACGGGATTGAAGCGCTCGGCGTCGAGCGGCTGGCTGAGCAGGTAGTAGGCGGTTTCGCTCGACGTCTTCTCCGCGCACTCGCGGGTCCGGGTGACTTTGGCGACCGCCTTCAGGCCCGGCCAATGATGGCGCTCTTGCAGCCACTCGACGTGGCTGGAGACGAGAGCGGCACGGGTCTCGATGCGGCCATGATCGCCATCGACCGTGGTGTCGGTGGTGGTCGCTTCGGCTTTCGGATCGTCGAGGAAGGTTCTCACGTCGTCATGCAGCGTGCCTTGATTGCCCTTCAACGCCAGGGCGTAGTCACCCCCCTGCTCGATAATCTGGCTGGCGATGGCGCGCTGGCAATTGAGGGCGTCCACGGTCACGATCGTCCCCTCGAGGCTCAATAGTTTCAACAGCTTCGGCACGGCGGTGATCTCGTTGGACTTGGCGTCGGTGGCGACTTGCCCCAACACCAGCCGCTGATCACAGCCCCAGGCCGAGACCATATGCAGCGCCGACGTGCCGCTCGCCTTGTCGTAGGATCGCCGCACCACCTTGCCGTCGATCGCAATGACCCCTTGGCAGGTCTCGGAAAAGCGCGCCATGAAGCGCTGGAAGCAGGCGCCGAACGCCTCCGGATCCAGCAACCGGAACACCCGGCTGAAGGTGTCGTGGCTCGGCACGCCATGTTCGAGTACGAGAAATTCCCGCAGGAACGCCTCCTTTTCACGCGCGAAGATCGCCATGTCGACCGCCGTCTGACCGCCCGAGAGGACCGTGCACAGGGCGATCGTCAAGATCTCCAGCAGATCGTGACGCCCGGCATTGCCAGTCCGCGGATCCTCGAGACCCTCAAAGCACTCCAGAAAGCCTTCCATCGCAACCTCCACCCGTGAAAAGACCGGGTAGAATCGATTCGCGCCAATACCTCAAGATCAAACACGCACGTCAAGGCAATTCCAAATGCGATTCCCCTGCGGGGCCGGGGTCTTCGCTTGCCAGGGCCGAGGATGTCGGCTAGAACGGCGGGGGAGCGAAATGGCA
The DNA here is from genome assembly GCA_951812805.1 of uncultured Alphaproteobacteria bacterium. GTDB lineage: Bacteria > Pseudomonadota > Alphaproteobacteria > JASLMY01. The sequence goes on from CATOSZ010000015.1 coordinate 69,781, forward strand.
AACCCGAGCGATTTCGAGCCTCAGGGCCGCGAACCATTTCGGGCAACGCGTCGCCGCCGGATCGGAGGAGGAACCGATCCGATGTTTGACGGCCCGGGACGCGCGGTCCCCGGTGGGGAAACATAATCGGGAGCAATGGGTTGCGAAGCGCCAAGGTAGTCGTCGTCCTGATGACGCTGTCCCTCGCGGGATGTTCCATCGATTCCGAAGATCTCTGGCCGTTCGGCTCGAACGAGGCCGCGACTCCGGCCCCGGCGCCGGCCCCCGCACCGACGGGCTCGCCGCCGCCGCCGCAGTTCGAAAGCCAGCCGAGCGCCGCGCCCGTCAGCACGATCGGCACACGGCAGAGCGGTACCGTCGTCGGGCAGAAAGTCGCCTCGCTGCGCGGCGAACTCGACCGGCTGAACCAGCGCCTCGCCGGCCAGAACGAGCGGTTGATCCAGGTGCGCCGCGCGACGGTGGAGAACGCCCAGCGCTACCATGGCACCGTCGCCGCGGTGACGGCGCGCCTGCAGCTCGGCACCACGCCCGGCAATCCGGTGCTGGTCAGCCAGTGGAACGCCGCGCAGGCGGAACTCGACCGGGTGAACGGCGACATCATGTCGCTCAGCACGCTCGCGAACGAGGTCGCCAGCAATTCGGCGCTGGCCAATTTCGTGCTCGAATCGTCGCGGGCGGCCTATGGCCTCACCGGCGCGATCGACGAGGATCATCGCCAGCTCGCCATCCTGGAAGACGACACCAACCAGGCCTCCGTGCTGATCGACCGCGTGCTGAACGAAATCAACGAGGACATCTCCCGCCAGAGCGCCTATGTCGCGACGGAACGGGCCAACCTGGCGACCTTGAGCCAGGCGGTGAAGAACGGCGAGCTGTTCGGTGCCAACCTCGCCGTCACCTCGCGCTACGGCGGGGCGGGCAGTGCCTTCACGACCTCGTCGACGCCGCGCGGCGGCTTCACCTCCGGCGGCCGGCGGCCCCTGGTGGTGATTCGCTTCGACCGGGCGGACGTACCGTATGAGCGGGCGCTCTATTCGGCGATCTCCCGCGCGCTGCAAAGCCAGCCGGCGGCCAGCTTCGACGTCGTCGCGGTGACGCCCGCGGCGGGCAAGGCGGCGCAGGTGGCGCTGAACCAGTCGCAGTCGAAACGCTTCGCCAACCAGGTGTTGAAGTCGCTCACCGAGATGGGCATGCCGGCGAGCCGCGTCTCCCTCGCCGCGACCACCAGCCCGGGCGCCGCGACCAGCGAAGTCCACGTCTATCAACGCTAGTGCATGCCCATGAGGCGGTGGCGGGACGGCCGCGGCTTTCTTGACGCTGGCTTCGCGGCCCACCTATTGTGCCCGCGGGCACCGATGTCGGGGTCGGTTGGGATTCGGATGCGCGCATGAGCAGGGCGGAAGAAATCACGGAACGTCTCGCCGCGGCGCTGGACCGCATCGAGGGCGCGGTGACGGCGGCAGAAGCGCGACGCGACGCGGCGGGTGAGATCGGCGATATCGACGAGGGCGCCGCGGCCGAACGGGTCGCCGCCGCCGAGGCGGAGCGCGCGCGCCTGGCCGGCGAGCTGGAAGCCCTGCAAAGCGAACATGTCACCCTGCGCGAGACGACCGACGCGGTATCGGAGCGTCTGGACGCGGCCATCGGCGAGCTGCGCACGGTGCTGGAGGGCTGAGATGGGTCAGGTCTCGATCAACGTCAACGGGCGCGACTATCAGATCGCCTGCGACGACGGCGAAGAGCAGCACATCGAATACCTCGCCGGCTACATCAATCACCACGCCCAGGACCTGGTCGGACGGGCCGGCCAGGTCGGCGAGGCCAGGCTGCTGTTGATGACGGCGCTGGTGCTGGCCGACGAGCTGTCGGTCGCCTACAGCGAGCTGGACGAAGCCCGCGGCAATGGCGACAGCGGGGGCGACGGCGGGGCCGGGGCAAATGGCGGCGGGGGCGGTGGCCTGGCGCGCGCCGATCAGCGCGACGACGGCGTCGCGTGGGATGCCCTCGAAACCCTGTTGGAACGGCTGGAGCAGCTTGCCGCGCGGCTGGAGAAGGCCTAATTATGCATCTCGGGCGGGCTTCTGCGCTGTTCGTTAGGCTAAACGAGTCCCTGGGCCAATGCACGTTGTGACGGGAGCTGTCCCTTCCGGAGTCCTGGCTCTGGTACCACGGCGACCACCTGCCGAGGCAGGCCACAGCGGACCGAGACATGCCGACGGCAACCGCGGACCCGTCCGACTCGCATCGTGAGTGCCCGGGCGATGACAGGCGACGATGAAGCATTGCGGCGGGAGAAGGCCGCGTTGCGCGAACGCCAGGGCCCGCAACGGCAGAACCTCGCGACGGTGGCACCCGGGGACGCCGGGGCCCGCGCCCGCGATCATCTCTTGTCCGCCTTTCCCCCCGCGCCGGGCACCATCGTTTCCGCCTATTGGCCGCTCGTCGGGGAGTTCGACGTCCGTGCGATCCTGCACGCCCTGCACGCGCGCGGGCATCCTTGCGGCCTGCCGGTGACGGTACGGCGGGGCACGCCGCTCGACTTCCGCCGCTGGACGCCGGAAACCGCGCTGGAGATCGGCGCCTTCCGCGTCGCGGTGCCGCCGGCGGACGCGGAGGTTCTGCGGCCCGACGTGCTGCTGGTACCATTGTTGGCGGTCGATCGCCGGGGGTTTCGCCTCGGCTACGGCGGCGGCTTCTACGACCGGACGCTGGCCGCGCTCCGGGCCGACGGCGGTCCCCGGCCGCGCGCCATCGGGATCGGCTTCGCCGGTCAGGTGATCGAACGGGTGCCGGCCGGGGAAAACGACATCCCCCTCGACGCCTTCGTCTCGGAGCGGGACGCCTGGCGGGCGAGCGGTGGGAACGGAGAAATGGACGGGGAGTGAGCATCGCTGTGAAAGTTCTTTATCTCGGCGACATCGTCGGACGGGCGGCCCGCGAAGCGGTGGCCGAGGCGCTGCCGGGCTTCCGCCGGCGCCTCGACCTGGATTTCGTGGTCGTCAACGCGGAGAACGCCGCGGCCGGTTTCGGCCTCAACGAGCGGATCGCGGGCGAGCTGTTCGCCGCCGGCGCGGACGTCATCGTCACCGGCAACCACGGTTTCGATCAGCGCGAGTCGCTGCCGCTGTTCGATGCGGAACCGCGCCTGCTGCGCCCGCACAACTATCCCGCCGGCACCCCCGGGCGCGGCTTCGCCGTCTTCGACCTCGCCGACGGGCGCCGGGCCGCGGTGCTGCAGGTGATGGGACGGCTGTTCATGGACCCGCTCGACGATCCCTTCGCCTGCGCCGAGCAGACCCTGGCGGAGGTCCGTCTCGGCCGCGACTTCGACTTCCTGCTGGTCGACGTGCACGCCGAGGCGACGAGCGAGAAGATGGCCCTCGGCCACCTGCTGGACGGTCGGGCGAGCGCCGTGGTCGGCACCCATACCCATGTCCCGACCGCCGATATCCAGATCCTGCCCCGCGGCACCGCCTATCAGTCGGATGCCGGCATGTGCGGCGATTACGATTCGGTCATCGGCATGGAGAAGAGCGAGCCGATCGACCGGTTCCGCCGCAAGATGAATTCGAAACGGCTGGAGCCGGCGATGGGGGCGCCGACGATCTGCGGTCTCTATCTCGAAGTCGACCCGCGCACCGGCCTGGCGCGCCGCGCCGCGCCGGTCCGCCAGGGCGGCCGCCTCTCCCAGGCCTGGCCGGCCTAACCGGTGCGCCGTCCGGCACGGCGCGCCCGCGCGAGCAACGACGAGAGCGTCGCCGTCGTCGCCGGTTTGGCCAGCACCGCCAGCGCACCGTCGATCGCCTCCCCGCCCGCCACACGTCCCGAGATCAGGGCCAGCGGCACCGCCACCGGCGCCGCGTCGCGCAGCCAGCGGGCGAGCGCGTGGCCGTCGAGGTCCGGCATGTCGATGTCGCTGATCACCAGGTCGAAATCGCCGCCCGCCGTGGCGAGGATATCGCGCGCTTCGAGACCGCCGGCCGCCTCGCGAATCGTCTCGATCCCGAGGCCGCGCAGCAAGCCGGCCAGGTGCAGGCGAGGAAATTCCTCGTCGTCGACCACGAGGACCCGAAGGCCGGACATCGCTCTCTCCCAGATCGCCCGCGCTAGGGGCGGCACCACGTCGAGAGTCTAACCCGGTTTTCCGCCACGGGGCGGCGCTTGACGGGATTGTGACGCCCGAAGGCGCACGCCGAACCGACCGGCCGCGGGGCGCTACGGCGCCTTCAAGTCCGAATTGAAGATGTCGGCGGCGACTTTCCACTCGCCGGCCACCTTCTTCCAGACCACGATAAACTTGCCGACGTCGCGCACCGGGCCGTTCTGACCGTCGAACCGGAGTTCATAGCGCCCACGATCCATGGCGAGGTCCCCGGACTTCGCGATATCCAGCTGCACGGTCTCGAAGGTGATGGAGACGCCCGGAAGCTTCATGAGGCCGGCCCAGGCATCGGCGATCTTCTTCGGGCCGATGACGATCGGCGCGTTCGACATCATGAAGGTTCCATCGGACGTATAGAGATTGCCGATCCCCGCGGCATCGCCAGCCGCCGCCATGGCGAGCCAGGCCGTGTTCTGGGCCGCGATCTTGGCCGCTTCACTGTCCTTGTCGGCAATGGTCGTGCATCCGGCGGCCAGCAGCACGATCAGTGCGCAGGCAAATTTGTAATGGCGTCGCATTTTGTGGCCCCCCAATTCGGCGCGGCAATTATTGAAGAATCTAAACGAAACTCGGAAGTGCGACAAACGCCTCATCCACGGAAGTGACCGTCGACGACGAGGGCCTGCGTGCCTTTTGAGGCCGGAAGCGTGGTGAGCGCCGCAATACTCGGGCGGCATCAGACCTTCGTCGTCGCGGCCTCCCGACCGCGACGGGCTACGGCTATCTATGGAACCGAGGCAATGCTCAGCGTCGCCGGCGTCCAGACGTCTTTCCGGCGGGCCGAGCGTTGTTCGCGCGTTTCCGTCTGGAAGAAGGCTTGTTTGGCCTCGCCGAACTGCTTGCCTTCATTCTCCGTCAAGTTGGCGTTCATGATGCCAAGGAGCTGGCCGTCGACCTCCTGCACCGCGCCGATATAGTTGCCGCAGTTCTCGCAGATGAGGAAATCCACCATCCCCATGCCGAAATGGTAGCGGTTCAACCGGCTCTCGTCCCGAACGCGGATTTCGATGCGCCCCTCGCAATCACTGAGCGAGCGCATGTTGTGCGAACGGCAGAAGTCGCATTGGCAGGAGTGCAGCCACATGTCGCCGGGTTCCTTGTCGGTGGTCATTGCGGCCTGCAGATTGCCGCAATGACAGGCGCTTTGAATCGTCTTGCTCATGCGATGTTCCTTATCGTCGGCTGGGATCGTCCTGGATTGTCGGGCCGCGCGTCACGTCCAGGGCGGCGCTTCGCCCCAACGGCCCCACGAGGTCGTCGCACTGGTGGGAAACCGGCTGGTCGGGCCGAAGTTGCCGCGCGGATATCCGATCGGAATACAGCAATGGAACGCCATCTCCTCCGGCACGCCGAACATCGCGTTGACCCGATCCATGACCTCCGGGTGCAGGGTGGTCAGCACGCTGCCCAGGCCCAGGGCACGGGCCGACAGCAGCAGGTTCTGCACCCCGGGGAAGGTCGAGGAGGCGGCGACGCCCGACGCCTCCGAGTAGACCAGGATCACCGCGGGCGCATTGACCATTTCATCCGCCAGCAGGGCCGCCAGCCGATAGGGCGAGTCCGCTGGAATGTCGGCCTTGGAGGACCAGCCATAGGCATCGCGGCGCTTGGCCCACCAGGCTTCGAAATACAGCTTGCCGAATTCGGCGATGGCCTCGCGCTCGCGGATGACCAGATAGCGCGCCGGTTGCATGTTCCCGCCGTTGGGCGCCTTGGAGGCCGCGTTCAAGATGATCTCCAGCTGCGCGTCCGTGACCGGGCGATCTGGATCCAGCCGGCGCGTCGCGCGTTGGGTGAACATCGCTTCGCCGACCTGCATCGTCAGTTCGGCGGGGGGCTCGAGGCGGACCATATCCATCGTGTCATTCCTTAGAATTTCAGTTTCCCACCGAGCTTCAGAGCGGCCTGGCGCCATCCCCCCGGCGCCGCCGACAATACCCAAGCGGTGCCATAGAGGAAAGATCCGCCGCCCAGGGTATTGTCAACGAACCGGCAACACGGCTTTCATAGGCGTGCATGGTTTCGGGGGAGGGAAGACGCATGGTGGATATCAACGCGGGCGACGGGCCTGAAAACGTCGACGTCCTGGTCATCGGCGCGGGGCTTTCCGGGCTCTATATCCTCTATTGCCTGCGCCAGCGGGGCCTGAGCGCGCGCGCGTTCGAGGCGGCCAGCGGCGTCGGCGGGACCTGGTACTGGAACCGTTATCCGGGCGCCCGGGTCGACGTCGAGAGCGTGCAGTACGCCTATCACTTCTCCGACGAGCTGCTGGCGGAATGGACCTGGAGCGAAAGGTTCGCCACCCAGCCGGAACTGCTGCGCTACGTCGATTACGTCGCCGACCGCTTCGAGCTGCGCCGCGACGTGACCTTCGACACCCGCGTGGTCTCGGCGCATTTCGACGACGACGCCAACCAATGGACCCTGAAGACCGACCGGGGGCATGTCGCCACGGCACGCTACTGCATCATGGCGACGGGCAGCCTCTCGACGCCCTACCGTCCCCCGTTCCCGGGCCTGGAAGACTTCGAGGGCGAGTGGTACCACACGGCGATGTGGCCGCACGACGCGGTCGACTTCACCGGCAAGCGGGTCGGCATCGTCGGCACGGGCTCGACCGGCATCCAGGCCATCCCCGTCGTCGCCGAGCAGGCCCGGCACCTGACGGTCTTCCAGCGCACGCCGAACTACACCTCGCCCGCCCGCAACCGGCCGCTGGAGGCCGGCGAGCAGGCCGCCTTCCTCGCCCGGCACGAGGAATGGCGCGCGGACGTCCGCAACACCTTCGCCGCCATGACCGGCTTTCCCCTGCCGACGAAGTTTGCCGACGAGGACACGGCCGAACAGCGCCGCGCCTGGCTGGAACAGCGCTGGGAAGAGGGCGGCATGCCGCACTCCCTGCTGACCGCCTACAAGGGTGTGCCGGTCGACGAGGGGGCAAACCGTGTCGTTGCCGATTTCGTGCGCGACAAGATCCATGAAATCGTCGCGGACCCGGAGGTGGCGGAACGCCTCTGTCCGCCGGTGGACCTGCCGATCGGCGCGAAACGCCCACCGATCGACACGGACTATTACGCGACCTTCAACCGCGACAACGTCCGGCTCGTCGATGTCAAAGCCGCCCCGATTCAGCGGATGACCTCGACCGGGTTGCAGACCGCCGACGCCCACTACGAGCTCGACGCCATCATCTTCGCCACCGGCTTTGACGCGATGACCGGCACCCTGCTGAACATCGATATCCGGGGACCGGGCGGCTGCGCCCTGGCCGAGGCTTGGGCCGACGGGCCGGCGACCTATCTCGGTCTCATGGTCGCGGGCTTGGCGAACCTCTTCATGATCAACGGGCCGGGCAGCCCCTCCGTGAAGGCCAACATGATCGTCGCCCTCGAACAGCACACCGACTGGATCATGGGCCTGCTCGACCACATGAACGCCGATGGCCTCGACCGGGTCGAAGCCAAGGGCGACGCCCAGGCCGAGTGGGTCGAGCACGCCCGCGAGGTGGCGGAGGCGACCCTCATGCCGCGCGCCGATTCCTGGTACGTCGGCGCCAACATTCCCGGCAAGAAGCGCGTCTACATGCCCTATTACGGCGGCTTCGATCGATATTCGGACCTGTGCGAGGCGATCGCCGCCGACGGTTATCGGGGCTTCACGCTCTCGCGCCATGGCGACGGGGCGCCGCGTGACGCAGCGTCGCGCGAGGCGCCCGGAGCGGAAGCCACGGGTCGCAACTGACGCGGCCTCGAATGTGAATGCCCGCCTCTGGATACTGCGAACATTTCACCCAGGTGAAAAGTATCCAGTTGCAGGGGCCAAAATATCCAGAATTCATCATCTCCGGTGGGTCGCGAAACGATGAGCGAAGGGGCCTGTGGAGATGCTACGAATTCAAGCGAAGACGTTGATTGCCGGCGCATTCTCGATGCTGTCGATATGCCTTTTGTCTGGACTGCCGGTGTTGGCCATGGGTAAGGGTGGGGGCGGCGGCGGCAAACCGCCGAAGGACGATCCGCCGCCGACGATCATGGAGACGGAGATCGTCTACAGGACCCTCGGCGACGGCATGGGCCTGGCAATCGCCGATCTCGAAGGCAATGCGCTGACCGTCTTGCCGATGGGATTTTGCGTCCAAGTCGGACAACCGGCCTGGATGCGCGATGGGGAACACATTGTCTTTGCCGGTATCTGTCCGACGGATCCCGGAGGCGTGGACGAAACAGCGCTCTTCCGCATCCGGATCAAAGACGGTGGTGTACTGTTGGATAGTTTCGCCGATCCGGTGGCCGTTTGGATAAACCAGAAACTGGAAACGGCATTCCCGCCGGGGATTGGCGGTCCGCCCGAGTCCGATGTCACGCATATTCTCTACGCCGTCCGTGACGAGGTATCGGTTCAGTCCGATCTGTGGACCATCGCCTTGGACAGCGACGGCGCGGCCATTCCCGGCACAGCGGGAAAGATCACCGACACACCCTGGGTCTTCGAGGGGTCGGGGAGTTGGTCGCCGGACGGCCGGCGGATCGCCATCAGCACGGAGGCGGTCGGCGTGGGTGAGTTCGAAATCCGCGTCGTGCAACTTTTCGACGTTGGTGACCCGCATATGATGCGATCCTTGCCCATCGCTGACGATGACGGCATCCGGTTGTTCGAGGATGCCGATTGCGGCGTGGACGGGACTCAGCCGGTCCTCTGTGCCATTCGGCAGAATGGCGCGGTCACGATCGATTGGAACAACCTGGAAGGCGACGACAGGCTGGCAGCGTGGATGGGCGGAGACATCTACATCCTCGACATTCCCGAAGCGGAAGGATCCCCGAGCGTCGATGCCGTTCATCTGACGGCGGGAAATGGCGACGCGAGCGAGGCTAACCCGAGTTGGTCGCCGGACGACAGCCAGATCATTTATTCGTCGATCGGCGATCCGTGCACCGTCACCAACAAACCGCAACCCACGCGTATCCTCGCGATCCGCAACACCGATCTCAGCCCGGCGAGCGACGACTGCCCTTACGTCACGCTCGTTCGACAGGAAGGAAAAGGCGGCAACGCCATCGGTCCAAATGCACCCGATTGGCTTCCCTGAATCCGGTCACGTTTAAAATGATCGGTTCGGCCCGCGTGGCTGTTCCATTCTGAACAACCGCGCGGGCCATCTTCTTCGTGTGTGCCGGCCGCCGTATCCCACGCCGTCGGCAATGGCGCTCGACGGCCGGCTCAGCTTTTCAGCAGTTTTGACATGGCGTCGAGAAGTTCCTGCTTCTCCGTTTCATCGAGGCCCTCAAGATCCATTCCCATCAAACGCTCTTTTTCACTCACGAGCTGAGCATCCATGACCGTCTCCTTGATCGAAGACTCTTCCAGATCGAACCGAACCTAGTCGATGCAGCTCGTCCCAATAGGCGATGGGCGTGTCTTCGAACCGCTCCATCTCCAGCTTGGAGGCATTGTTGACGAGAATATCGACGTGGCCGTGCGCCGCCAGGACATCCTCGACAACACGCTCCAGCACGTCGAGATCGGTCAAATCCACCTTCATGAACGCCGCCGATCGATCGTTCCCGCGAATCTGCGCTGCGGTCGCTTCGCCCTCGTCGAGTTTGTCCAGGATGATCGTATGAGCGCCCAGATGCTTTACGGTGACAGTGCACTTATTTGACCTTCCGATTGAGGGTCGGCTTTCGCCCGGGCTTGCCTCGCGCGATACGATGGCCGAGGCGGGCCATGCGTGCGTTTGCGTGCGTTTGCGTGCGGTTCCAGAGATCAGTTAAATAAGTGCACTGTCACCGAATTCCCAGGGACATGGCGCAATTGACTTTGGGTCGTCCTCCTCTCGCGACGCCAACAAAACGCCCTTATACCAGTCGACATTGATGTCAACTCGCGGTTGGATTCCCTTGCTGGCTGATTTCTGACTCAATTGTGGTGATTCGGAAGAGGGGGATCACCATGGGTCGGGGTATTGCCTTGCGCGAGGATTTCGATGCGGCGGCGTTGCGACGTCTGGCCAAGGGATCGAGGGATGCTAAACAGATCCGGCGCTTGCTTTCGCTTGCTGTGATCTACGAGGGCGGGAGTCGGACGGAGGCCGCGCGGACGGGGGACGTCGGCCTTCAGGTGATCCGTGACTGGGTGCTGCGTTTCAACGCGGAGGGCCCGGCCGGCCTGATCGACCGCAAGGCGCCGGGCGCGGCGAAGAAACTGGACCCGGCGCAACGGGACGCCTTGGCGGCCCGGGTGGAAGCGGGACCGGATCCGGCGCGCGACGGCGTCATGCGCTGGCGGCTAGCGGATCTGGTCGACTGGATCGGCGAGAGCTTCGCGATCACGCTCGACCAGCGGACGGTGAGCCGGGAGCTGAAGGCGATGGGCTTCGCCAGGATGACGATGCGGCCGCGCCATCACGCCCAGGAGCCGGGGGTGATTGAGGACTTCAAAAAAAATTCCCCGAGCTGGTCGCGCGGGCTCGCAAAGCACTCCCCGACGGCACCGGGATAGAGATCTGGTGGCAGGATGAAACCCGCGTCGGACAGAAGAACAAGCATGCCCGGCGCTGGGCCCGGCGCGGCACACGGCCACGCACCCCGCACGATCAGCGCACCAAGTCGGCCTATATCTTCGGCGCCATCTGCCCCGAGCGCGGCACCGGCGCCGCCATCGTCCAGCAACGCTGCAACACCGCCGCCATGCAGCAGCATCTGGAGGAAATCTCCGTCCAGGTTCAACCCGGAGCCCATGCCTTGATGCTGCTCGACCGGGCCGGCTGGCACACCACGAAACGGCTCGACGTCCCGGCCAACATAACCCTCCTGCCGCTGCCGCCGAGATCGCCCGAACTCAATCCTGCCGAGAACGTCTGGCAGTACATCCGAAACAACTGGCTCTCCGACATCGTCTTCGAAGACCAGGACGACATCACCGATCATTGCTGCAAGGCCTGGAACAACCTCATCGCACAGCCGGACAGAATCAAATCCATCGGACGAAGATCATGGGCCATCGGGTTCTGATCATTGTCGATTGGTATTAACCCCTGCTGGCAAATCGTCGTTGCTGAAAGGACCACCCAAAGTCAATTACGCCATGTTGCCCGAATTCGGCGTTCACAGATGACCCCCGGTTTCAGGTGCCAAGCCTCGGCGCTCACCGCCTGGCCGGCGTATACCGATCTGGCGGCGATGGCTTTTGGGGTTCGGGCGCGGCCTAATTGATAATGATCGGCACGATTATAGGCGCTGACGCGGCGCGTTCCTTCTCGAATGGCCCAAGCTCGCGCAAGAGCCTCTTCGACACCGCGACCGCGATGACTTCTTTGTATCTTTCTCGAAATATATTGATATCTCGCTCGTATTTATCCTCAACTCGTGCATTGAGTCCGGTAATGATATCGTGCGTGCCCCAAATACTGCGTTGTTTGCCGTACGTGGTCGTAAACTCGTAACTTCCGATATAGAGTGCTTGTCCCGCCGCGAGGTTGAAGGTCGATCTGGAGCCCGGGGCGGCCCTATAGAATATATTGGGCCCTGTCGTAGCAAAGGAGGCCGGGCCTCCCTTGTAACCTGCCAAAAAATACGTCCCGGGTGGCAATTCCAGGACGAAGATTCGTCCATGTTCGCCGCCCGATACCGGGAAATCCTCATACTCCTCGGCAAGGTGCTTGTCCAAATTTGCCTGGCCGGCGCGTTCGCCGTCGATAGTTGCCAGGCTCATCAGGACACTCATGAGGCCGATGTCGCCGTCGCCGCGAACGGTCATGGAGCCGATGACCAGGCCGTTGTTCGGAGATTCCCAACCCTCCCCCCGGTTCTTCGTGAGGTGGGCAGGGACGCAACCGGCCAGCGTGACCGCCGCCGCGCAGATCGCTGTGAGAAGATATAATCGCATGAGGGAACTCCCGACGAGATATTCAGGATCAAATTTCACTGCCTTTTTATACAGAAATAATACCCTAATTTCAACAGTGTCGAACTGCGGGGGAATTGGGGCGTGGGAACCGGGCACGACTACAGGAACGGGATCTTGACGTAGAGTACGTGTCGACAAGATCCCAAAATACGTGCGGGCCATCGCGACGGCTTCGATCGAGCCTCGGAACTGCGCCGGGAGATTGCCGCGGACGGGTGCCGGGGCCTCGAGATCTCGCGCTGTAGCGACGGCGTGATGCATCGCGTGTCTATCTGGCAACGCCGAGAATCCCCGTCACCGGCGTCATCAGCGGGGGAATTTCGTGATAGTTTGGCGCCCCGCCTGGGCACCGGCCTGGCGGAAAGGTGGAGGGATGTCGCGTGTATTTCGATGCCAGACTTTGGGGCTTTACCGCGGGCGTGCGGGGGCGGATCGCGCTCACCGTCGGGGTCGGGCTGCTGGCGACCTGTTTCGGGGTCGCGCGGCTGGCCCTGCTCGGCTGGCTGATCGGCAAGGTGTTCGCCGGCGCGCCGCTCGAGGAATTGCTGGTACCGATCGCGCTGGTCGCCGTGGTGATGGTGCTGCGCGGCTGGCTGGAACACGGGCGGACGATGATCGCGCACCAGACCGCGGCGCTGGTACAACGCCGCCTGCGCGCCAAGCTCTACGACCGGATCGTCGCGCTGGGGCCGGCGCATTTCGGGCTGACCCGGACCGGCGACGTCATCCTCTCCCTGGTCGACGGGGTCGAGCAGCTGGAAACCTATTTCGGCCAGTACCTGCCGCAGCTTTTCGTCGCCGCCCTGACGCCACTGGTCATTCTTATCTTCATGTTCTTCCTCGACGCGCCGACCGGCCTGGTGATGGTCGCCTTCGCGCTGCTGACCCTGATCGCACCCGCCGCCTTCCACGCCTGGGACAGCGACAATTCCAAGCGCCGCCAGAAGGCCTATGCCGCCTTCGCCGCCGAGTTCCTCGACTGCGTCCAGGGCCTCGCCACCTTGAAGGCCTTCGGGCAGAGCCGCGACAAGGTCCGCGCGCTGTCGGAAAAAGCCCGCGACCTGTTCCGCGCCACCATGTGGGTGCTGGCGACCAACTCGCTCGCCCGCGGCATCACGGACGCCGGCATCGCGCTCGGCGCGGCGGCGACGGTGGCGTTGGGCGCCTGGCGGGTCTCCGAGGGCGAGATGGACATCACCGTGCTGCTGGTGATCTTGATGCTCGGCACCGAGGTGTTCCGCCCGCTGCGCGACCTCAGAAGCCTGCTGCACCAGGGCATGGTCGGACAGTCGGCGGCCGAGGGCGTGACGCAGATCCTCGCCGCCGAGCCGAGCATTCGCGATGCCGCGGCGGCCACCCCGCTCGCGCCCGGCTTCTCGCCGGAGATCCGCTTCGAGCATGTCGGCTTCGCCTATCCGGGCGGCCGGCAGGCGGCGCACGACGACCTCGACTTCACGGTCGAGGCCGGCCAGCGCGTCGGCATCGTCGGGGCCAGCGGCGCCGGCAAATCCTCGATCGTGCGCCTGCTGCTGCGGCTCTACGATCCGAGGGCCGGGCGCATCACCGTCGGCGGCATCGATCTTACCCAGATGCGCCAGGCGGACCTGCGCGCCGCCATCGCGGTGGTCAACCAGGACACCTATCTCTTCCACGGCACGGTGCGCGACAACCTCGCCTTCGGCAATCCCGGCGCGAGCGAGGCGGAGCTGATCGACGCCGCCCGAGCCGCCAACGCGCACGACTTCATCGCCAAGCTGCCGCAGGGCTACGACACGGTGATCGGCGAGCGCGGCGTGAAGCTGTCGGGTGGCCAGCGCCAGCGCGTGGCGATCGCCCGGGCGCTGCTGCGCGACGCGCCGATCCTGGTGCTGGACGAGGCGCTGTCGGCGGTCGACGCCGAGAACGAGGCGATCATCCAGCAGGCCCTCGACCGGCTGATGCGCGGGCGGACGACGATCATCCTCGCCCACCGGCTTTCCAGCGTGATCGATGCCGACCGCATTCTCGTGCTCGACCAGGGCCGGGTGGTCGAAAGCGGCAGCCACGGCGAACTGATGGCGCGGGGCGGGATCTATCACCAGCTGATGGGCGGTCAGGCGCGGGATGCCGAAGTCACCTTTGACGACCGGGCAGACGGCCCGGCGGAAGAGACGGCGGCACCGGCACCCACCGAAGACCTGGTGGTCGGCGGGGCCGCCACCGCGCTGCTGGAGCCGACTGACGCCATCATCCGGGCCGAGGGCATGACCTGGGGCCAGGCGATCGTCGTCTTGATGAAACTCGCCAAGCCGTGGAAGGGCAAGCTGGCGCTGACCTTCGTCTTCGGCGTCGCCCGGGTCGTCGCCTTCATCGCCGTCGGCGTGTTGAGCGGCCTCGCCGTCTATCAGATCAAGGTCGGCGGCGATCCCCTGCCGGCGCTGATCTGGCTGGCGATCATGGCGCCGGCGGCCGGCGTGCTGCACTGGTTCGAAAGCTGGATCGCACACGACATGGCCTTCCGCCTGCTGGCGGAGATGCGCGTCGCCCTGTTCGAGCAACTCGACCGTTTGGCGCCCGCCTATCTGCTGCGCCGGCGCACCGGCGACCTGGTCGCCGCCGCGACGCAGGACGTCGAGACGGTGGAGTTCTTCTTCGCCCACACCATCGCGCCGGCCTTCGTCGCCGTGCTGGTGCCGGGCGTGGTGCTGGCGACGCTGTTCGCCTTCGGCTGGCCGCTGGCGCTGGCCCTGCTGCCCTTCCTCGCCGTGGTCGCGACCAGCCCCTTCATTTTGCGCCGCCGGGTCGACGAGCTCGGCTCCCGCGCGCGCGAGTCGCTGGGCGACCTGAACGCCCACGCGGTCGACACGGTGCAGGGCCTGACCGAAATCGTCGCCTTCCAGCGCGAGGCGGACCGGGGCGAGGACTTCGCCCGGCGGATGGAGAATTTCCACCAGGTCCGCCTGCCCTTCTTCCGTGACCTCACCCGGCAGATGACCATGCTGGAGACGATGACCGGCCTCGGCGGTCTCGCCGTCGTCGTCGCCGGTGCTGCCCAGGTGCAAGCCGGCGCGCTGGAAAGCGGCCTGCTGCCGATCTTGACCCTGCTGGCGATGGCCGCCTTCCTGCCGGTTTCCGAGATCGCGAACATCGGCCGCCAGCTCGCCGATACGCTCGGCTCGACCCGCCGGGTGCACGCCATCCACAACGAGGCGGTGGCCGTGAGCGACGGCCCCGGTGTCGGGGAGGCCGGCGGGGACGCCCCGGCGCTCGCCCTCGACGGCGCCAGCTTCGCCTATCACGGCGCCGCCCGGTCCGCGCTCACCGACGTCAGCTTCGAGGTGACGGCGGGCCAGACCATCGCGCTGGTCGGCCCGTCGGGCGCCGGCAAGACGACCATCGCCCACATGTTGATGCGCTTCTGGGATCCGGACCGGGGCCGGGTGCTGATGGACGGCCACGATCTGCGCGACTACGCCCTGGAGGAGGTGCGCCGGCGCATCGCGCTGGTCGCCCAGGACACCTACCTGTTCAACGACACGCTTCGCGCCAACATCCAGATGGCCCGGCCGGAGGCGAGCGCGGCGGAGCTGGAGGAAGCCATTCGCCGCGCGGCGCTGGCCGATTTCGTCGAGGCCCTGCCGCAAGGCCTCGACACACCGGTCGGTGAGCGGGGCATGCAGCTTTCCGGCGGCCAGCGCCAGCGCGTCGCCGTCGCCCGTGCCTTCCTGAAGGACGCGCCGATCCTGATCCTGGACGAGGCGACCAGCCACCTCGACGCGATCAACGAGCGCGCGGTGCACGGCGCGCTCGACGACCTGATGCACGATCGCACGACCGTGGTGATCGCCCATCGCCTCTCCACCGTGCGGGAAGCCGACCGCATCGTCGTGCTCGCCGACGGCCACGTCGCCGAGATCGGCAGCCACGGCGAACTGCTGGCCCGCGGCGGCCTCTATGCCCGCCTGGTCGCCCGCCAGACCGCCAGCGGCGTCGCCCCGGCGGCGGAATGATCGGGGCGGGAATCCCGAGGCCGCGGGCATGACGAATAGCCTCCCCTCGTGTTGGCGGCCGTTCTGCTAGAGTGAGGGCGAAGAGCGGAGCGGCGGGCTTCGCGAGGGCGGGCAGGCGACACGATGAGTGGTTGGCGTCTCGGTATCGACATCGGCGGGACCTTCACCGATATCGCCCTGCTCGGCGACGACGGGCGGCTGGTGTCGAAGAAGGTGCTGTCCAGCCCGGACGACTACAGCCGCGCGATCGAAGCGGGCGTCGCCACCCTGCTGGCCGAGAGCGGTATCGCCGCCGCCGACATAGACGAGGTCGCCCACGGCACCACCGTCGCCACCAACGCCATCATCGAACGCCAGGGCGTCACCGTGGCCCTGATCACCACCGCGGGCTTTCGCGACGTGCTGGAGATCGCCCGCTTCCGCTCCCCCCGCCTCTACGACGTTTCCTTCCGCAAGCCGGACGCCCTGGTCGAGCGGCGCCTGCGCTTCGAAGTGGCGGAGCGGATCGGCGCCGACGGCACCATCGTCCAACCGCTCGACGAAGCGGGCGTCCGCGAGCTCGCCCGGCGATTGGCGGGTGCGGGGGTCGAGGCGATCGCCGTCTGTTTCATCAACGCCTATGTCGATGGCCGGCACGAGGCCCGCGCGGCGGAGATCCTGCGCCGCGAACTGCCGGGCGTGCCGGTCACCGTCTCCAGCGAGCTGGTGCCGCAAATTCAGGAGTACGAGCGGACCAGCACCACCGTCGTCAACGCCTATATCCGCCCGGTGATCGAGGGCTATGCCCGCCGCCTCTCGGAACGGCTTGCCGGCCTGGGCATTCCCGCCCCGCTCAACATCATGCAGTCGAACGGCGGCGTGTTGCCGGCGGCGCTGGCGGCGGAGAAGCCGATCTTCGTCATCGAGTCCGGTCCCGCCGCCGGTGTGGTGGGTGCCCGCCGTCTTGCCGAGCGGCACGCCATCGCCGATGCCATCGTCTTCGATATGGGCGGGACCACGGCAAAGGCGACGCTGATCGTCGACGGCGCCTTCGCACTGGCGCCCGAGACCGAGGTCGGCGGGGAGGCGGCACTCGGCCATCGCATGGTACGGGGCGGCGGCTATGTGGTGCAGGCACCGACCATCGATATCGCCGAGGTCGGCGCCGGCGGCGGTTCCATCGCCTGGATCGATCCGGGCGGCGGCCTGCAGGTCGGACCCAGGAGCGCCGGCGCCGATCCGGGACCGGCCTGCTATGGCCGGGGCGGCAGCGCGGCGACGGTGACGGATGCCAACCTGCTGCTGGGCCTGTTGAACCCGGATGCGCTGGTCGGCGGCGACCTCGCGCTCGACCCAGAGGCGGCGGCCCGTGCGATCGGCGAAATCGCCGCGGCGATCGGCCATGACGCCACCGGGGCCGCGCACGGCATCCACCAAATCGCCAACGCGCGGATGATGCGGGCGCTCGGCGCCGTCAGTTCGGAGCGCGGCCTCGATCCCGCACGCTTTCCGCTGATCGCCTTCGGCGGCAACGGCGGCGTCCATGTCACCGGCCTCGCCGAGGCGCTGGGCGCCATCGAAGTTCTGGTGCCGCCGGCGGCCGGCATCTTCTCCGCGTTGGGCCTGCTGTTCGCCGACGTCGAGCATCAATGTATCCGCGCCTTCTGGCAGCCGCTCGGCGAGGGGGCGGCGGTCGCGGCGGAGGTGGCGGCGCTGCGCCGGGAGGCGGATGCGCTGGTCGCCACGGACGGATACGCGCCGGCGGCCCGCGCCTTCGAGGCGACGGCGGAGATCAAATACGTCTCGCAGAACGCGCCACTTGCCCTGCCGTTGCCGGAAGGAGCGATCGACGATGCCGCGCTGGCCCGCCTGGCGGAGGACTTCGCCCGGGCGCACGAGGCGATCTTCGGCTATCGCTCGGACGGGGAAGAGGTACAGTTCGTCACCCTGAAGGTCGTCGGCCGGGGCCTGTCGGACCGGCCGCGCCTGCCGCCGTCGATCCGGCTCGAGGCGGCCCCGCGCGCGGCGGCCGACCGGCGGGTCTATTTTGGGCCCGAGACGGGCTGGGTCGAGACCGCGATCCTGGGTCGCGGCGCCCTCGACGAGCGGGCCCGGCCGGGACCCCTCGTCGTCGAGGAATACGACAGCACGACCGTGGTGCCGCCGGACTGGACGGCCCGCCTCGATGCGTGGAACAACATTCTGCTCGCCCGCAAAGGATAGACCCCATGGACGCCACCTCGTCGAATTCCCGCGTCGTCGCCGCCTACCGCGAACGCACGCCCGCCTCCGAACGGCTGAGCCGCGAGGCCCGGGAGAGTTTCCCGAGCGGCATTACCCATGATTCCCGCCGCCTGCTGCCCTACGGCATCTATGTCGACCATGCCAAGGGGCCGCGGAAGTGGGATGCGGACGGCAACGAGTATGTCGACTTCTACGGCGGCCACGGCGCCCTGCTGCTGGGCCATGGCCGGGCGGAGGTGGTCGAGGCCGTCGCCCGGCAGATGGAGCGCGGCACCCATTTCGGCGCCGGCCACGAGCTCGAGGTGCGCTGGGGCGCCCTGGTGCGCGAGATGGTGCCGAGCGCCGAAACGGTTCGCTTCACCTCGTCCGGTACGGAAGCCAACCTGATGGCGCTGCGCCTGGCGCGGGCCTTCACGGGACGTGCGAAGATCCTGCGCTTTCACGGCCACTTCCATGGCTGGAGCGACCATGTCGCCTTCGGCGTCGGCGATCACTTCGACGGCACGGCAACGCCCGGCGTGCTGGCGGAGATCGCCCAGAACACCGTGCTGCTCCCGGCGGACGATGTCGATGCCGTCGCCGGACTGCTGGAGGCGGACGGCGATATCGCCGCCGTGATCCTGGAGCCGACCGGTGCCAGTTCCGGGCAGATCCCGCTCGACGGCGACTTTCTCGCGGGCCTTCGGGAGGTAACTCGGGCGCACGGCGTGATGTTGATCTTCGACGAGGTGGTCACCGGGTTCCGGGTCTCGCCCGGCGGCGCCCAGGCGCATTATGGCGTAACGCCGGACCTCACCAGCCTGGCGAAGATCCTGGCGGGCGGCCTGCCGGGCGGCGCGGTCGCCGGCCGGGCCGACGTGCTGGAGTTGCTGGATTTCGATGCCGCCGCCGAGAAGGCAGGGCAATCGCATTTCAGAATTTGCCGAGGAGTGACAGGAGATAGTCGTTGTTCCAAGCGGCGATTTTGAACTTGGCGCGCAGCGAGTCTTTTCGTGGATCCTTTCGCATGACATTGAGCGCCATGTGGCGCAGGACGGCGAGATTGTGCGGTCCATTGTCCTTGCGGGTTCTGTCTTGGTCTTCGTTCATTTGGACATCGAGGCACCAGTGCAGGCGGTTTTCGACCCCCCAGTGCGCCCGGGCAACGGGATTGAAGCGCTCGGCGTCGAGCGGCTGGCTGAGCAGGTAGTAGGCGGTTTCGCTCGACGTCTTCTCCGCGCACTCGCGGGTCCGGGTGACTTTGGCGACCGCCTTCAGGCCCGGCCAATGATGGCGCTCTTGCAGCCACTCGACGTGGCTGGAGACGAGAGCGGCACGGGTCTCGATGCGGCCATGATCGCCATCGACCGTGGTGTCGGTGGTGGTCGCTTCGGCTTTCGGATCGTCGAGGAAGGTTCTCACGTCGTCATGCAGCGTGCCTTGATTGCCCTTCAACGCCAGGGCGTAGTCACCCCCCTGCTCGATAATCTGGCTGGCGATGGCGCGCTGGCAATTGAGGGCGTCCACGGTCACGATCGTCCCCTCGAGGCTCAATAGTTTCAACAGCTTCGGCACGGCGGTGATCTCGTTGGACTTGGCGTCGGTGGCGACTTGCCCCAACACCAGCCGCTGATCACAGCCCCAGGCCGAGACCATATGCAGCGCCGACGTGCCGCTCGCCTTGTCGTAGGATCGCCGCACCACCTTGCCGTCGATCGCAATGACCCCTTGGCAGGTCTCGGAAAAGCGCGCCATGAAGCGCTGGAAGCAGGCGCCGAACGCCTCCGGATCCAGCAACCGGAACACCCGGCTGAAGGTGTCGTGGCTCGGCACGCCATGTTCGAGTACGAGAAATTCCCGCAGGAACGCCTCCTTTTCACGCGCGAAGATCGCCATGTCGACCGCCGTCTGACCGCCCGAGAGGACCGTGCACAGGGCGATCGTCAAGATCTCCAGCAGATCGTGACGCCCGGCATTGCCAGTCCGCGGATCCTCGAGACCCTCAAAGCACTCCAGAAAGCCTTCCATCGCAACCTCCACCCGTGAAAAGACCGGGTAGAATCGATTCGCGCCAATACCTCAAGATCAAACACGCACGTCAAGGCAATTCCAAATGCGATTCCCCTGGCACGGGGGGTTGACGATACCCGGCGCGGTTCTTATTCATCCAGGGCCCCCAGGAACTCGCCGATCAGGCCGTCCGGGGCCCGGATGACGTACTCGGGGCCCGGGAAGGCGCCGCCGCGCACGTCCTCGACGAACTCGGTGAAGCCGGCGACGCGTTCCTTCTGCATCTCTTCCTTCATCTTGTAGAGATGGCGATACTGCTTGGAGTGACGGGGATAGGGCGGCGGGTTGTTGCCGAGGATGTCGTCGGCGAAGAGGAACTGGATGTCGCCGCCGCTGCCCGCCCCGATGGACGAGGTCATCAAGGTCGTGCGCTTGGAAATCTCGACCAGCAGTTCTTCGGGAATGACCTCGACCTCGACCGCGTAGGCGCCGGCCTCCTCCAGCTGCTTGATTTCCCTATAGACCCAGAGTGCTTCGTCCAGCGTCTTGCCGACCGCGCGCAGGCCGCCGGTCCAGGTGCTCTTGCGTGGCACCAGCCCGGCGTGGCCCTGGATCGGAATGCCGGCGTCGGCGGCGGCGGCGACGAACTTCGCGCTCCATTGGCACATGATCGCGTCGGCGCCGAGCGCCATCGCCTGATAGCCGAGGCGAACCGCCTCGACCTCGCTCGCCGCGGCCACCAGGGGCACGGAGAAGGCCATGAACGTATTGGGTGCTGCCCGCCGGCAGGCCGCCGCCGTCTCCGGCATGTTCGGATCGAAGCGCACCTTCATGGTGTCGACGCCGGCCTGTTCCGCCGCCGCCGCCTCTTCCGGCGAAAAGGGCAGCGTCTCGACCAGGACCCGCTTGCCCTTCTGCGCGCGCAGGCCGTGCACGGTATGGTTTCGCGTGCCGTAGGCGCCGCCCAGCGTCATCACCCGGGTCAGCCCCCGCGCGCCCGCATCCCGCGGCGGAATCCCGCCATCGCCCGTCGCATGACTCGACATCGTCTCACTCCTCCCTACAGCATTTCTCGAGGAGCTTAACGGAGGCGGAAGGCCGAGACTACGGCCACTGCGAAATCCGCCATCGCCCCATGACGTCGTCCATTCCAACGCCACGGCAAGACTTCAGCCGTGAACGATCATTCGTCCCGCACCACAAGAGTGCGCGCGACGATGTCGCCCAGGCGGCGATTCTGACGGTCGATCCGAGCAATGATGGTCCCGACCAGATAGAACGCAATGCCATCGACGAAACGCAACAGGTTTCGGGCCAGCGCCGCGACAATCCCGATCCTTCCGCCTTGCCTGTCGGTGACCCGAGTGCCGAAGAGAAATTTACCGGGCGTCCAGCCGAGGGCCGCCTCCATGGTGGCGAAAACCAAAATGACAAAGAGGCATCCCACCAGGAGCGGAATGCCGGAAATCATTATGCCAGACTGTGTTTCGTCCTCGAAAACCGTGCCGAGCCCCGATAGCCAAGAAAATAACAATAGCAATACTACCGACAAAATAAAATCAATTATCCCGCCGGCGACGCGTAGTCCAACAGGTGCGATTTCTGGCAACATCCCTCTCCAGAACAGTTCAATGCTGCGCATGACTATCGCTCATGCTACCCCGCGTGAGATCGCAAATCCATCAATGACCATCGATCCGAAAATCGGCGCAAACAGCGTCAGGCGCGAAGCCGCATGTTCTCCGGATCGTGCGGCGCGCCTGGAGAGAGGGTGGCCGGGCGGCGTTCGCCCAGGACTTCGACCTCCAGCTCCGCCCCGTCTTCGAGCGCCTCGGTTTCGACATAGGCAAGCGCGATGGCGCGACCGATCGTGTGACCATGCCCGCCCGAGGTGACGATGCCGACGCGGCGCGCGCCGGACCAGACGGGGGCATTGGTCATCGGATCCGCGTCGCCCGGGTCGAGCGTCAGGCAGACGAGCCGCCGGGTCGAGCCCGTCTGCATCTCCCGCTGCAACGCCGCGCGGCCGACGAAGTCCGGCTTGTCCAGGCGGACGAAGCGCTCCAACCCGGCTTCCAACGGCGTGTACTCGCTGGTGAGTTCCAGCTTCCAGGCCGGGTAGGCCTTTTCCAGGCGCAGGGAGTCCATTGCATACATGCCGAAATCCACGATGCCCGCGTCGGCGCCCGCCGCCATCACGTCCTCGTAGACCGTCGCCATATGCGCCATCGGCAGGTGCAGCTCCCAGCCGAGCTCGCCCACATAGTTGACGCGGATCGCCAGGGCTTCGGCGAAGCCGACGGTGATCCATTGCGCCGTCAGCCAGGGGAAGGCCGCGTTCGTGAGATCGGCCTCCGTCACCCGGGCCAGCACATCGCGCGATTTCGGTCCGGCCACGATCAGGGTGCCGTAGTGTCCCGTGACGTTGTCGATGCGCACCTCCGCACCCGCCGGTACCCGGGCGCGCAGTAGGTCCAGGTCGTGCTCCTCCGCCGCGGCAGCCGAGGCGATGTAGAAGCGGTCCTCGGCGAGGCGGGTGACGGTGAACTCGGAGACCACGTGGCCGCTTTCGAGGCAGGCGTAGGCAAGCGCGATGCGGCCGACGCGGGGCAGGCGCCCGGCGACGATGCGGCCCAGCATGGCGGCGGCGTCCCGACCCTCGACCCTGAATTTGGCGAAGCCGCCGAGGTCGAGGACGCCCGCCCGCTCCCGCACCGCGCGGCATTCGGCGCCGATCGCCTCGAACCAGTTGGTGTGGCGGAAGCTCGGCCGCCGTTCGCCGTCCGCCCCCGCCGGCACGAACCAGGTCGCCCGTTCCCAGCCGCCCCGTGCGCCGAAGCGGGCGCCCTTGGCCTTCAGGGCTTCATAAAGCGGGGTGCGCCGGGCCGGCCGGCCCGCCGGCCATTCGTCGTGCGGAAACGCCGTGGCGTATTCGTGGCTGTAGAGTTCGACCGCCTTCTGCACCGCGTAGCGCTTGGTGGCGTAGGCGCCGAAGCGGCGCGGATCGATCTCCCAGGTATCCCACTCACCCTCGCCCTCGACGATGATGTCGGCCAGCAGCTTGCCGGCGCCGCCGCCCTGCACGATGCCGAAGCTGAAGGCGGCACAGAGATAGTGGTTCGGCTGTCCCGTCGCCGGGCCGACCAGCGGCAGGCCGTCCGGCGTATAGGGGATCGGCCCGTTGATGGTGTTGCGCACGCCGCTCTCGCCGAGCGGCGGGACCCGGGCGATGGCGTTCTCGATATAGCTCTCCAACCGGTCGAGGTCGGGCGGCAACAACTCCATGCCGAAGTCGGGCGGCACCCCGTCCTCGGCCCAGGTCCGGCAGTTAAACTCGTAGGGGCCGAGGATCAGGCCGCCGCGTTCCTGGCGCAGGTAGTAGGAATCGTCGGGATCACGCAGCAGCGGCAGCATGGTCTCCCGGCCTTCCAGGCTCGCCACCGCCTCGGTCACCAGATACTGGTGTTCCATCGACACCATGGGCAGACGCAGGCCGGTCATCGCCGCGACCTCGTGCGCCCGGTAGCCGGCGGCGTTGATCAGGATCTCCGCCGTGACCTCCCCCTTGGGCGTCGTCACCCGCCAGGCGCCGGACGCGGTGCGCGCGATCGCCGTCACCGGGCATTGGCGCTGGATCTCCACGCCGCCGTCCCGTGCGCCCTTGGCCAGCGCCTGGGTCAGCTGGCTCGGGTCGATGTGGCCGTCGTAGGGGTCCCAAAGCGCGCC
>CATOSZ010000016.1 GCA_951812805.1 uncultured Alphaproteobacteria bacterium
TACGAAACCCCTTTTGCAGAACAATCTGTACAGGACCCGTTTTGATTTGCCCGCCTTTGCGATGAAAGCCCCCAGGCTGATTGGCTCCATATAGCGGATCAGCCTGGGGCTTTGCTTACAGGGCGGCTACTTTTGTCGTCGCTGTTTGCTTTGTGCGAAGCGGTAAGACATGTTGCCTGTTTCGATGATTGCGCAGTGATGCGTTATACCAGTCGACATTGATGTCAACTCGCGGTTGGATTCCCTTGCTGGCTGATTTCTGACTCAATTGTGGTGATTCGGAAGAGGGGGATCACCATGGGTCGGGGTATTGCCTTGCGCGAGGATTTCGATGCGGCGGCGTTGCGACGTCTGGCCAAGGGATCGAGGGATGCTAAACAGATCCGGCGCTTGCTTTCGCTTGCTGTGATCTACGAGGGCGGGAGTCGGACGGAGGCCGCGCGGACGGGGGACGTCGGCCTTCAGGTGATCCGTGACTGGGTGCTGCGTTTCAACGCGGAGGGCCCGGCCGGCCTGATCGACCGCAAGGCGCCGGGCGCGGCGAAGAAACTGGACCCGGCGCAACGGGACGCCTTGGCGGCCCGGGTGGAAGCGGGACCGGATCCGGCGCGCGACGGCGTCATGCGCTGGCGGCTAGCGGATCTGGTCGACTGGATCGGCGAGAGCTTCGCGATCACGCTCGACCAGCGGACGGTGAGCCGGGAGCTGAAGGCGATGGGCTTCGCCAGGATGACGATGCGGCCGCGCCATCACGCCCAGGAGCCGGGGGTGATCGAGGACTTCAAAAAAAATTCCCCGAGCTGGTCGCGCGGGCTCGCAAAGCACTCCCCGACGGCACCGGGATAGAGATCTGGTGGCAGGATGAAACCCGCGTCGGACAGAAGAACAAGCATGCCCGGCGCTGGGCCCGGCGCGGCACACGGCCACGCACCCCGCACGATCAGCGCACCAAGTCGGCCTATATCTTCGGCGCCATCTGCCCCGAGCGCGGCACCGGCGCCGCCATCGTCCAGCAACGCTGCAACACCGCCGCCATGCAGCAGCATCTGGAGGAAATCTCCGTCCAGGTTCAACCCGGAGCCCATGCCTTGATGCTGCTCGACCGGGCCGGCTGGCACACCACGAAACGGCTCGACGTCCCGGCCAACATAACCCTCCTGCCGCTGCCGCCGAGATCGCCCGAACTCAATCCTGCCGAGAACGTCTGGCAGTACATCCGAAACAACTGGCTCTCCGACATCGTCTTCGAAGACCAGGACGACATCACCGATCATTGCTGCAAGGCCTGGAACAACCTCATCGCACAGCCGGACAGAATCAAATCCATCGGACGAAGATCATGGGCCATCGGGTTCTGATCATTGTCGATTGGTATTACACGATCCAGCAACGCGGTTGTCATTTTTGCATCTCCGAAGACGGAGACCCATTCCCCGAACTCCAGATTGGTGGTGATGATGACGCTGGTCTTCTCATAGAGTTTGCTGATCAGGTGGAACAAGAGCGCACCGCCGGATTTGGGGAATGGGATATAGCCCAGTTCGTCGATGATGACGCAATCCATGGCCGTCAGTTGCCGGATGATCTTGCCGGCGTTGCCTTCGGCCTGTTCCTTGATCAGCGCATTGATCAGATCGACGGCGTTGAAGAAACGGACCTTCTTTCCCTGATTGATCAACAGCGTCCCCAGAGCAATGGCGATGTGGGTTTTGCCCGTACCGGTTCCGCCCACCAGAATGAGGTTGTGGGCCTCCTGGGTGAACTGCCCTGAGCAGAAGGGGTCGATTTGCGCTTGGGTGACGGCGGCTAGGCCGTAATCGAAAGTGGCGAAGTCCTTATGGTGGGGGAACTTCGAGGCCCGCATTTGGTGCTGGATAGAGCGCACCCGGCGCTCTACAGTCTCGGCGTCGATCAGTTGCTTTATCGCAGTGGTCAGACTTGGCGGCTTGCGCGCGGCCAGCAAAGCTTCGGCGCAAGCCGCCATTCCATACAGCCTCAGGGCGATCAGTTGGTCTATCAAAGCTTTCATGCGACGGCCTCCCCGGCAACGCACAGCGTCTCATAGCGCTTGCAGTCCGCTTCGGGCCGCAAGGTCAGTTGCGGATAGGCGTGGCTCTCGCCCCATGGCGCGATGACCGGCTCCACCAGTTGGTTGATCAGATTGATGATGGCCGGAAGGCGCAGCGTGTTCTGCTCCACGGCCAGTTCACAGGCTATCTCGACCACCTCGATCCCGTGATCCTGGGCCAGCAGGAGCAGATCGACAAACTCCCGGTCCCCGCCTTTGCCGGCCATGTAATGCGCCCTGACCCGGTGCATCGCCTCAGGCAATTGCCAACCCACAAAGGGCGCGCCATCTCTCAGCGCGCCGGGCTTGCGGTCGAGTAGGGGCAGGTAATGCCAGGGCTCGAAATAGCTGGCGTTGCGGGTAAAGCGGCGCTTGTGCTCGGCAATCACATTCTGCCCTGACACAACCACGATCCGGTCCGCATAGGCGCGCAGAGAGACAAGCTCCCCGGCGAACCGGGAGGGGACGCTATAGCGATTGGTGGCATATTGGACCAGACAGGTAGAGCGGACACGAGCGGCCTTCTCAACATAGCCGTCAAAAGCCCGGCCCAGGGGACGCAGTTCGGCGCACTCGTCTGCGAACACGTCCGAGATCTTGCGATCCGATTGTTCGGGGTGGGCGCGATTCGCCAATTCCTCGCAGCGCAGACGCAACCAGCCGTTCAGCGCATCCAGATCGTCAAAGGCGGGCTTGGGCGCAAACAGCTGTCCCCGCAGGAACCCAACCTGGTTCTCAATCTGACCCTTCTCCCACCCCGCCGCGGGTGTGCAAGCAACCGGTTCCATCACATAGTGGTTCATCAACGCCAGAAAGCGCGGATGGAACACACGGTCCTTAGAGCGCGAAACATAGGTTACCATCGTCTTGGGGTTGTCGATGATCACCCGGCGCGGTACGCCGCCATAGAAAGACATCGCCCGTGCAAAGGCGTCCAGCACCATCTCCTGAGATTCGCTGGGATAGGCAACAACAAAGGGCTTGCGGCTATGACATAGGCGGAAGTGGGCAACCTTTACCTTCTGCTCGACACCGCCCAGGACAGCGTATTCCGTGCTCCAGTCAAACTGGAGCGCGTCACCTGCCGTAAAGTGCAACGGAATGAACGCATCCCCCGATCCGGCGCCAGAACGCTTCAGGTCGCGGACAAACCTCTGAACCGTCGAGTAGGATCCGCTATAGCCTTCCGACACAAGCTGCTCATAAAGCTTCTTGGCCGTCCGGCGCTCACGGCGCGGGCGCCCCAGGTCCTGCTCAAAGAGCGCCCGAAGCCGGCTGGCGAAGCCATCGCTAAGCTTACGCCGGACGGGTGAAACGCGCCGCTGATAGCTCGGTGGATCGCCGTCCTTCAGATACTTCTTAATCGTGTTCCGCGACAAACCAGTCTGACGAGATACAGATCGGATACTCCGACCCTCCCGTAATATCCAACGTCGGATCTTCAATACGCTTTCCATCAATACCACCTGCTCTTTCCTCCGCACTGTTCCGTGCGGATGCTAGCGTTCCAGGTGGGTCAATTCTTACCGCTCATAACCCACCAAAGTGGGTCAGTTTTGCATGCCGATTCACACGCTCGTTCGACGAGATGCTGAAATCCGTGGGCTCCGATCTCGCTCACGTCTTACATATCCAGGTCTTCCTCTTGGAGATGCACGACTTCGACCGAATGAACGAAGCCTACATACACGTCATGGGAGACCACCGACCGGCCCGCACCGTGGTCGGCGCCCGTGAACTGCCCAAGCCTGGTTTCCGGGTTCTGATGAACCTGACGGCCGTCGTCGCCGACACCTGATCGGGTGGCGGTCTAGAACAATCCCTCGATCCGGCCCTGGTCGTCGATGTGGATGGCCTCCGCCGCGGGCACGCGGGGCAGGCCGGGCATGGTCATGATCTCGCCGCAGATGGCGACGATGAACTCGGCCCCGGCCGACAGCTTCACTTCGCGGATCGGGATGGTGTGACCGCTGGGGGCACCTTTCAGATTCTGGTCGGTCGAGAAGGAATATTGCGTCTTGGCGATGCAGATCGGGAAGTGGCCGTGGCCCTGGGCTTCGAACTGCGCCAGCTGGTCGACGACGCGCTTCTCGGCCGTGATGTCGGCGGCGCCGTAAATGTTCTGCGCGACGCAACGAACCTTCTCCAGCAGGCCCATGTCGTCCGGGTACAGCGGCTGGAAGTCCGCCGTGCCGCCGTCGGCCAGATCCACGACCGTCTTCGCCAGGTCTTCCGTGCCGGCGCCACCGTTGGCCCAGTGGCTGCAGACATGGGCGGCGACGCCGCGCGCGGTGCAGAATTCGCGCAC
Source organism: uncultured Alphaproteobacteria bacterium (assembly GCA_951812805.1). Taxonomy (GTDB): domain Bacteria; phylum Pseudomonadota; class Alphaproteobacteria; genus JASLMY01. The sequence goes on from CATOSZ010000016.1 coordinate 4,377, forward strand.
CGCCTCCATCTCCGCCGCGGTATCGGCGGTGAACTGGTTGACCGCGACGACGGCCGGCACCTGGTAGCGGGCGATGTTGTCGAGATGGCGGCCGAGGTTCTCCAACCCGGCCTTCACCGCCGCGACATTTTCCTGGCCTAGCGCATCCCGGGCGACGCCGCCGTGCATCTTCAGGGCGCGGACCGTGGCGACGACGACCGCGGCGGCCGGCTTCAGGCCGGCCTTGCGGCATTTGATGTCGAAGAACTTCTCCGCGCCCAGGTCCGCGCCGAAGCCGGCCTCGGTCACCACATAGTCGGCGATCTTCAGGGCGCTACGGGTCGCGATGACGCTGTTGCAGCCATGCGCGATGTTGGCGAAGGGACCGCCGTGCACGAAGGCCGGGTTGTTCTCCAGGGTCTGCACCAGGTTGGGCGCCAGCGCGTCCTTCAGCAGCGTGGCCATCGGCCCGTCGGCCTTCAGCTCGCGCGCGGTGACCGGCTGGCGCTCACGGGTATATCCGACGACGATGTTGCCGAGGCGGCGTTGCAGGTCCTCGATGTCGGTGGCGAGGCAGAAGATGGCCATCACCTCGGAGGCGACGGTGATGTCGAAGCCGTCCTCGCGCGGGAAGCCGTTGGCGACGCCGCCGAGGTTCACGTTGATCGAGCGGAGCGCCCGGTCGTTCATATCGACGACCCGGCGCCAGGTCACCCGGCGCGCGTCGATGCCGAGCGCGTTGCCCCAGTAGATATGGTTGTCCAACATCGCCGCCAGCAGGTTGTTGGCGGCCCCGATGGCGTGGAAGTCGCCGGTGAAGTGAAGGTTGATGTCCTCCATCGGCACGACCTGGGCATAGCCGCCGCCGGCCGCCCCGCCCTTGACGCCGAAGCAGGGCCCGAGGCTCGGCTCGCGCAGGCAGATCAGCGCGTTCTTGCCGATCTTGTTCAGGCCGTCGCCGAGGCCGACGGTCGTCGTCGTCTTGCCCTCGCCCGCCGGTGTCGGCGTGATCGCGGTGACCAGGATCAGCTTGCCGTCCGTGCCCTCGAGGGACTCAAGATAGCCGAGATCGATCTTCGCCTTGGTCGGCCCATGGCGATAGAGGTGCGCCTGCGGGATCGCCAGCCGATCGGCGATCTCGTCCACACCCTTCATCGTCGCCGCACGCGCGATTTCGATATCGCTCTTCACCTCGGTCATCGTCACTTTCCTCCCAAGCATGGCCCAACCGGCCGACAGGGCATCATGCGCATCCGCATGCCGTCTGTCGATATCGCGCCGAAAACTGGTCTATTCGCGCCGCATGCCGGCGGCCCGCAGGTACGCCGAGAGCGTTGCTTGATATTCAATGTCCCGCGTCGGATAGGGCCGCAGAACATCGCGGATCGAGAAGCGCGGATCGATCTGCCCCAGCGCGGTGACCACATCCCCGGCGTCGGCGTGGCGACCGTGGGCTTCCAGCGCGGCCGCCAGCAGTCCGGCGCAATGTGGCAGGTGGGGCATCAACATGCGGGCCTTCTCGAGAACCAACACCGCGTCTCTCGATTGGCCGCGCAGCAGAGCGGCGACCCCCAACGTCGTCAGATAGAAGGGAAAAATATCCGGCTGCAGCTCGATCGATTTCATCGCCTGCTGGTAGGCCCTATCGATCTGGCCCACGGCAATGAGGCAGCGCGCATGGATATGAAGGCCAGGCGGGGCGACGGAAAGGACGATCCCCGCCTCGCATTGCCGGATCGCGTCGTCGAACTCGTAGCGGGCCAGGTGGATCAGCCCGCGCAGCAGAGGGAGGCCACCGAAGACCCGCTCCTCGGGCGACCGGGCCATGGCGTCCTCCCAAATGTAACAGGGGCAAAACCCCGGGCGGTCAAGCCATTTCGATGCAGCGTTGTCTGACGAGGATCGGCAGTGGGGGCACGGGTGGGGCGCCGGGGACCTTGAGGCGGTCGCCGAGATAATCCCAGAAGGAGAGGCCAAGTTTCTGGCAGGTCTTGTAGAGGCCGAGGAATGTGTCTCGGGCCTGCTTGCCGTCCTCGGAGCGTGTGCCGCCGGAGAATTTTCGCCTTGTGACCATGGCGCGGATGTCGCGTTCCGCGCCGTTGGTGTTGAGCGGGACCTCCGGGCGGTCGAGGACGACGAGCAGTTCGTCGCGGTTGGCATGCAGGCGAGCCAGGAGCCGGTCGAGGCGGAGGAATCCGGTCTTGGTCGCGAAGAGCGCATCGAAGCGGCATGCCAGGTGGGCCCGCCGTCCTGGCGCCGGCCTTTCGCGATAGGCTTTGAGATCGGCGTAGAGTTGCCAGAGCCGTGCCTGGATGTGTTCCTTCTCGCGCCGCTGGCTCCGGGAGAAGGTCATCAGCTTGTGGATCAAGCGCTCCGCATGGACCCAGCAGAGCGCGTGGCGGCCGACGTTGAACTGGCCAGCATCGTCACTCAGGACGACGCAGGCGCCCGCGGCCGTGCCCCTGAGCAGGCCGTGCGCGGCGATGGCGCCCCACAGCGCCCCCTCGGTGGCGGTCCGCGCGGCCCCGCGCCCGTCCCCGTGCCCGGTGATGGCGAGCCGCCCCAGGTGGGCCAGCCAGGCATCTTCGTTGGTGAAGCGCCGCGGGCAGCCCTCGGCCAGACGGGCGATCACCGATGCGGCCAGGTCGCGCTCGGCCATGTAGGCGAAGGCGGCGGCATTGAGCACATAGTCCGCGTGGCCGGCCCGCAGCCGTTCCAGGAAGTTCAAGCGGCTCTTGGAAAACGTCGTGGCGAACCAAGCGAAGGCGTCGTTGCCGATCCCGCTCGTCACCCCGTTGCGGTTGGCGTGGCGGGCGCCGGTATCGTCGACGCTGATCCAGGGCGCCGTCTCCAGGCCGGCGCGCAGCACCGCCTCGCCCTCGGCGACGAAGCCGTCATGGCCCTCGTTCAACAACCGCACCACCTGGCGCTTGGAGATCTTGATGCCGAGGTCGTCCAAGAGCCGCGCCAAGCGCTCCGCGCTGGTCTGGCCGCCATGATAGAGCGCCAGCACGAAACGCCTGAGCGCCGGGCCGAAGTGGCCGCGCGTCCCCGCCGGCAGCGGCGCCACGATCGTGGCCCCCTCGGGCGTCAGCCAGCGCTCGCGGCGTAACAGGACAGTGTTCGGCCGGCAGAGCAGGTCCTGAACCAGATAGTCTTCATAGCCCTTGAAGCGCGAGCCCGCCGGCACGGCGGCCCGGACGATCCGCCTCTCGTCGATGGGAACCCGGCCCTTCTTGGCCCGCCGTCCCGCCTTCCGCCCCGTCCGGCCCCGGGATACGGCCTGCTTGTCCATGCCGCTCGGCTTGATATCCGGTGGCCCGGAAAGGCCTTTGAGACGGCGGATCTCTTCGCGCAATGTCGCGTTCTCGGCACGCAGGGCCGCCTGCTCCTCAAGCAGCGTCAGAACCAGCGCCTTCAGGGCGGCGACATCAAGATCGTCGAGATCCGGAAGCGATTCGGCCATGACGGGATCGAATCACAGACCTCCCGCCGCGAACATCGATATCTGGTCACTTGACGCGGAAGCCTCACAAGATGTGGCCGTTGAGACTCACCCCTATACCCAGGCCAGATCCCCCCGTCCCCAGGCCCGGCCTTTTGCCCCGGTTACTCCCAAATCGCCTCGGCCTCCGCGAGGCTCCGCTCCGGATCGCCGGCCCAGCCGAGCAACACACGGTGTGCCCGGGCCGCCACCCCGAAGAGCGAGGCATGCGTCAGATCCGGATCCAGGCGAAGGGCAAGGTCGACCTCCCGTTCGGCGCGGTCGATGCCCTTCGGATCGAGCCGCGCCCAGGAGATGATGGCCCGTTGAAGATGGCGGAACGCCTCGTCGCTGTTAGCCAATTCACGCTGAGCGCGGACAGCATCCCCCTGCGACAACGCCGCGTCCGTCTCGACCAGGATGGCCATGCACAACTCGTCCTGAAGCTCGAAGAGATCCTCCATCCCGCGATCGTAGCGATCCGCCCATATCGGCTCGCCACTCTCCGTATCGATCAGTTGGACATTCAGCCGTAGCCGCGATCCCATCGCCTGAACGCTGCCTTCGATCAGATAGCGAACCGTCAGGCGTTCGCCGGCCGCGCGGGAATCGAGCGTTTGTCCCTGAAGGGCGAAGCTGGCGTTGCGCGAGGCGACACTGAGTCGCGTGGCCCGCGACAGATCGGCAATCAGGCTTTCCGTGAGGCCGTCGCAGAAATAGTCGAGATCCTCGTCCCGGCTCCTGTTGGCGAAGGGTAGAACGGCGAGGGTCGGCTGGTGGATTCCGGCGATCAGCTCGGCAAGCGCACCGCGTTCCCCGCCCTCGTCACGCCCCGCCGCCCCCGCCTCGCCGCCCTCCCAGCGCCAGACATGCAGCGGCTGGCTCAGGTTCTTAACCTCGTGATGGCCGGCGTCCTCGAAACGGGCGGCGACCTTGCCGCGGACCTGGCGCATGACGTCGTCGGAGATCGCGATCGAACCGGCGCCGGCCAGGCCCTCGAGGCGGGCGGCGACGTTGATGCCCTCGCCCAGGATGTCGTCACCGTCGATCACGATATCGCCGACGTTGATGCCGATGCGATAGCGGATGCGCCGGTCGTCGGGCTGCCCGGCTTCGTGGTCGGCGACGCGGGTCTGGATCTCGACCGCGCATTCGACCGCATCGACCGCGCTGGCGAATTCCACCAGCAAGCCATCGCCGGTCGTCTTTACGATGCGGCCCCGGAAGGCGGTGATCGCCGGGTCGATCAACGCCGCGCGATGCCGGCGCTGGCGGGCGATGGTGCCGGCCTCGTCGGCTTCCATCAGCCGCGAATAGCCGACCATGTCGGTGGCCAGAATGGCCGCCAGCCGTCTCTCGACCCGATCCACGATGATAACTCCGGTACATCCCCCCGCCGCTGGCGGCGCGCGATCCTAGCCGCCTTGGGGATTGATTTCACCTCCCAGCCCGTCGACACTCCGCCCCAGATAGAAACCTCGAAGAGGAGCGGGTCGGTGGCGACTGCTTTGAAGCCGACGGACGTCGAACATTTCCGCGAACAGGGCTTCATGCCGGCCCGCCCGATCCTAAGCGCGGGCGAGGTCGCGCACTACCGCGGCTGCCTTGAGGCGTTCGAGGCCGCGCAGGGCGCCACGCTCGGCGAGCTGCCGGGCCAGCTCAGGGCCAAGACCCATCTGCTGTTCCCCTGGATGGACGAACTCGCCCGCCATCCCGCCATCCTCGACGTGGTCGAGGGGCTGATCGGCCCGGACATCCTGATCTATCACGTCACCAGCTGGCTGAAGGAGCCGGGCACCGGCAGCTACGTCAGCTGGCACCAGGACGCGACCTACTTCGGGCTCGATCCGGCGGAGCATGTGACGGCGTGGGTCGCGCTCTCCAACTCCGACCTGGAGAGCGGCTGCGTGCGGGTCCTGCCGGGCAGCCACCGCCAGGGCCAACGCCCGCACGAGAGCGGGCCGACCGAGGGCAACCTGCTGTCGAACGGCCAGGTGCTGCGCGATATCCCGCTCGACGAGCCGGGCGTGGCGCTGGAAGTGCCGCCCGGCCATCTCTCGGTGCACCACACCCACCTGATGCACGCCTCGGGTCCCAACCGGACGGCGGAGCGGCGCATCGGCTTCGGCATCAGCTATATCCCGACGCGGGTCCGCCATCTGGGCGAAACCCGACTGACCGCCATGCTGGTCCGGGGTGAGGACCGCTTCGACCATTTCGAGCATGAGGTGCCGCCCGCCGGCGAATTCGACGACGCGGCACGGGCCCGCCACGCGGCGGCCTGCGAACGGTTCTTCTCCTCGCACGGCTCGCGCCGCACCGGGGACGGCGCCGGGGCGATCGAGGCACACTGACGGCGACGGTGATATAGTGCCGCCCGAAAACGGGAGGAGCACAAAGACATGAGCGAACGGCCCAAGAGTTTCAACGGCATGCGCCACATCGCCTTCATGGTCGAGGACCTGGAGGCCTGCGAAGCCTTCTACACCGATATCATGGGCATGGACCTGCTGTGGCGCGCCCACGAGGACCTCGTCTATCTTACCTGTGGCAACGACAACCTCTCTCTCGCCCGCGCCAAGACACCGCGGGAGGCCGGCGGCTGCATGGACCACTTCGGCTTCATCGCCGACAGCAAGCAGGACCTGGACGACTGGTTCCGCTTCATGCAAGACAAGGGTGTGCCCCTGCTGGACGAGCCGCACGACCACAAGGACGGTGCCCGCAGCTTCCATTGCAAGGACCCGGCCGGCAACGTCATCCAGCCGATCTATCATCCCGCGATCTCCGGCCAGCGTTTCAGCCAGCCCGACTGACCTCCTTGTGAGTGACGCGCGACCGCAACGCCGTCTCGCGGCGATCCTGGCCTGTGACGTCGTCGGCTTTTCCCGCCTGATGGAGCGCGACGAAGCCGGCACGCTCGCCCGCGTCAAGGCGGTCCGGTCGGAAGTGGTCGAAGCGGAGACGGGGACGAGAGGCGGACGCGTCTTCAAGACCACCGGCGATGGCGCGCTGGCCGAGTTCCCAAGCGCCGTGGCGGCGGTCGAGGCGGCGATCGCCGTCCAGGCCGCCCTCGCCGGACGGGAGGCGGAACGGGCCGAGGAGAACCGCATCCACTTGCGCATCGGCGTTTCCCTGGGCGACGTCATGGTCGACGGCGACGACCTCTATGGCAACGGCGTGAATGTCGCGGCCCGCATGGAGGCGCTCGCCGAGCCCGGCGGCATCTGCGTCTCCGGCAACGTGCACGAGCATGTGGAGACCGCCCTCGAGGCGGGTTTCGAGGACCTCGGCGCGCAGACGGTGAAGAATATCGCGCGGCCGGTGCACTGCTTTCGGGTCACCACCGGGGCGCGCGGCGTTTCACCTCCACGTATCTCGGATAAGCCCTCCATCGTCGTCCTCCCCTTCGCCAACATGTCGGGCGACGCGGAGCAGGAGTTTTTCTCGGACGGGATCACCGAGGACGTCATCACCGCGCTCAGCCGTATCCGCCAACTCTTCGTCATGGCGCGCAACACCGCCTTCACCTACAAGGGCCAGGCCGTCGACGTCCGCGCCGTCGCCCGCGAGTTGGGCGTGCGCTACGTGCTGGAGGGCAGCGTGCGCCGCGCCGGCGAGCGGGTCCGCATCACCGCGCAGCTGATCGACGGCGCCAGCGGCGATCACCTCTGGGCCGAGCGTTACGACCGGAAGCTGGAAGACATCTTCGCCGTCCAGGACGAAATCACCGAGATCGTCGCCGGCACGCTGGAGCCGGAAATCACCAAGGCCGAGTTCGAGCGCCAGCGCCATGCGCCGCCGGAGAGCCTGGATGCCTGGCAGCTCTTTCAACTCGGCGTCTATCACTTCAACCGCCTGACGCCGGAAGACGACGCGGCGGCCGAGCGGCACCTCGAGGCGGCGATCGACCGGGACCCTGGCTTCAGCCCGTCGCACTCCATGCTGGCGCGGTTCCGAACGCGCCACGCCAACGCCGAATTGGCCGCGGACATGGACCGTATCTACGCCTCGGCGCTCGCCACAGCCCGGACCGCCGTCTCGCTGGACCCGGAGGACGCGCACGCCCATACCGCCCTCGGCTTTACCTTGAAGCGAAGCGATCTCACGGCGTCGATCAAGGCGTTCGAGCAGGCCCTGACGCTCAATCCCAACCTGTCGACGGCGCACTTCGGCCTGTCCGCGACCCTGCTGGAGGCCGGGCGGACGAGTGAGGCGCGGGACCATGTGACGACGGCGATGCGGTTGAGCCCCCGGGACCCGCTGACCCCGCTCTATCGCGGCATGCATGGCGCGATCCAGTTCGCCGACGGCGACTATGACGGCGCGCTGGCCCTGCTGCCGCGGCCGAGCGAGGGCAAGATGGCGCGCGCGCGGCGTTCCGCCCTGCGTGTCGCCGCCCTCGCCCTGCAGGGACGCGAGGCGGAAATGCGGGCGGAGAAGGCGCAGCTGCTGGCGACCTACCCGCATCTGACCATCGCCCTCGCGCTTCAATACAACGGCGACGTCGGCGGACATCTGGCCGAGGGTCTTGCCGCGGCGGGGATACCGGCGTGAGGAGGCGACATCCATGACCCCGCGCCGACGCCGCCTGGCCGCGATCCTGGCCGCCGACGTGATCGGCTATTCCCGCCTCATGGAGCGCGACGAGGCCGGGACGCTGGCCCGCGTCGAGGCCATTCGCGACGACATCGTCGCAACCGCGACCAGCACGCGCGAGGGGCGCATCTTCAAGACCACCGGCGACGGTGTGCTGGCCGAGTTCGCCAGCGCCGTCGCCGCCGTCGAGGCCGCGGTCGCCATCCAGGCCACCCTCGCCGAGCACGAGGTGGCGCGGGCGGAGGCGGAACGGATCGACCTGCGCATCGGCATCTCGCTCGGCGACGTGATGGTCGACGGCGACGATCTCTACGGCAACGGCGTCAACGTCGCCGCCCGCATGGAAAGCCTGGCGGAGCCCGGCGGCATCTGCGTGTCCGGCAACGTGCATGAACATGTCGCCGGCGCCCTGGATGTCGCCTTCGAGGATCTCGGGCCCCAACGGGTGAAGAACATCGAGCAGCCAATCCATTGCTACCGCGTCGCCACCGCGGCGACGCCGGCCCCCCGGCCCCGGATCTCGGATAAGCCCGGAATCGTCGTCCTCCCCTTCGCCAACATGTCCGGCGACGAAGAGCAGGCGTATTTCTCCGACGGCATCACCGAGGACATCATCACGGCGCTGTCCCGCATCCGCCAGCTCTTCGTCATGGCCCGCAATACCGCCTTCACCTACAAGGGCCAGGCCGTCGACGTACGCGCCGTCGCCCGCGAGCTGGGCGTGCGCTACGTGCTGGAGGGCAGCGTGCGGCGCGCCGGCAACCGGGTGCGCATTACGGCCCAGCTGATCCACGGCGAAAGCGGCGACCACCTCTGGGCCGAGCGCTACGACCGCAACCTGGAAGACATCTTCGCCGTACAGGATGAGATCACCGAAATCGTCGCCGGTACGTTGGAGCCGGAGATCACCAAGGCGGAGTTCGAACGCCAGCGCCATGCGCCGCCGGACAATCTCGATGCCTGGCAGCTCTTCCAGCGCGGCATCTATCATTTTCACCGCGTCACCGACGACGACGATCAGCGGGCGATCGCACTTCTCGAAGCGGCGATCGTCAAAGACGCAGGTTTTTCGCCGGCGTACGCGGCCTTGGCCCGGTGCCATTCACGCGGCGCCATCCGCCGGTTGGACCGAACTCGAACGGACGCCTACGAAAAAGCTCTGGTAATTTCCCGCAAAGCCGTCTCGCTCGACCCCGAGGATGCACATGCCCATGCCGCCTTGGGCTTCGCGTCCGAATTCGAGGATGCGCGTCACTCGATCCGATCGTTCCGACAGGCCCTGTCGTTGAACCCGAACCTGGCGCATGCCCACTTCGGCCTCGGCATGATTTTACTGAACACGGGCCAGACCGACGCCAGCATCGAACATATCGAAACCGCGATCCGGCTCAGCCCGCGCGATCCCTTGATGACGCTTTATCAAAGCCTGCTCGGCTCCGCTCGCTTCGCCCTCGCCGACGACGAGGGCGCACTCGAACTCATGCCCGCAGCCCGGCCAGGCGATCAGGCGAGCGGGCGGCGCTCCGCCGTCAGGGTCGCCGCCCTTGCCCATCTCGGCCGCGGCGCGGAGGCGCAGCTGGAGCTTGATCGCTACATGATCGTCTTTCCGCATGCGACGGTTTCGCTCGTCCTGCATCACACCAGCGACCTCGGCGGCAGGCTCGCCGATGGACTTCGCAAGGCCGGTATGCCGGAATAGCCTGGACACCACATTCCTCGGGAGGAGAAGACCCATGTTCCTGACACGCGACGAAGCCAACCGGATTTGCGAGGGCGCCGTGGCCGAGGCCCAGCGCCTGGGCATCACCATCAATGTCGCGGTGTGCGACGCGGGCGGCATCCTGATGGCCTTTCAACGCATGGACGGCGCCATGTGGGCCGGCGCCTACGGCAGCCAGGGCAAGGCGATCGCGTCGGCCGCCTTCGGCAAGCCGAGCGGCGAGCTGACCGAGCGGTCCGCCCATCCGACCTTCCAGGGCATCAAGGCCGATTCCGGCGGGCGCATGATCTTCGGCCAGGGTGCGGTCGACATCCGCCGCGGCGACGGCACGCTGGTCGGCGCCTGCGGCGTCGGCGGCGGCACCGCGCAGGAGGACGAAGACTGCGCGCGGGCCGGCATCGCCTGCCTTTGAGGGCTACTCCGCCGCGACCGCGTCGCCGGGCGCGGCTGCGGCGAGCGCCGAGAGCAGGGCGATCCGCAGCTTGGTCAGACGCTGCTCGCTCTCGATCTTCAGGCCGAACAGGTCCTTGACGTAGAAGACGTCCACCGCCCGCTCGCCGTAGGTCGCGATGCGGGCGTGCTGGATGGTGAGCGACAATTCGAAGAACACCCGGGTCAGGTCGTGCAGCAGGGCGGGCCGGTCGCGCCCGTTGACCTCGACCACCGTGTGGGTGTTGGAGGCCTGGTTGTCGATCAACACGCGCGGCTCGACCGTGAAGACGGCGCTGCGGCTCGGCAGCCGGCCCTTGCGCTTGGGCAGCTCGACCCGGAGGCTGAGATCGCCGGTGAGCGTCCGCTCGATCGTCGCCGACAGCTTGGCCAACCGGTCCGGGCGGTCGAAGGCCGCGCCCTCCAGGTCCTGGACGGTGAAGATATCGAGGGCCATGCCGTCGGTCGTGGTGTGGATGCGGGCATCGACGATGCCGGCTCCGCTCGCCGCGATGGCGCCGGTCAGCCGGCTGAACAGGCCCGGATGGTCGGCCGTATAGACCGTGACTTCGGTCATCGCCTGGAAGCGGTTGATCCGCGTCGCCACGGTCAGCGGCGCCGCGCGCTGATCGGCGTCCCGCATCAGCCGGGCGCGATGCTCGTGGCTGTCGAGGTCGGTGGCCAGCCAGAAGCCCTCCTGCCCGCGGCCGAAGTGTCGCTCCCGGTCCTCGGCCGGCCAGTCGGACAGCCGCTCTGCCAGTTCGGCCTGCAGGGCCGCAACGCGCTGGTCGCGGGCGACCGCGGCATGGCCGCCCAGCATGAATTCCTCGGCCCGGTGGAACAGCTCGCGCAGCAGCTGGCCCTTCCAGCCGTTCCACACGCCCGGGCCGACGGCGCGGATGTCGGCCACGGTCAGCACCAGCAGCAGGCGCAATCGCTCCGGGCTTTGTACCAGAGCCACGAAGTCCTCGATCGTCTTCGGGTCTTCCAGGTTGCGTTTGAAGGCCGTGGCACTCATCGCCAGGTGCCAGCGGACCAGCCAGGCGACCGTCTCCGTCTCGTCGGCATCCAGGCCGAAGCGCGGGCCGAGGCGGTTGGCGACCTCCTCCCCCAGCACCGAATGGTCGCCGCCGCGGCCCTTGGCGATATCGTGCAGCAGCACCGCGACATAGAGCACGCGGCGCATCTGCACCTTGGGCATGATTGCCACCGCCATGGGATGGTCTTCCGCGAGGCTGCCGTCCTCGATCCCGCCCAGCACGCCGACGGCGCGCACGGTGTGCTCGTCGACCGTATAGACGTGGTACATGTCGTGCTGCATCTGTGCCACGACGCGGCCGAAGTCGGGCACGAAGCGGCCCAGCACGCCCGCCTCGTTCAGCCGGCGCAGCGCCGTCTCCGGGTTCTTCCGGCTGGCCAGGATGGCCATGAAGTGTGCGTTGGCGTCCGCATCCTCGCGCAGCGCATTGTCGATCAGCCGCAGGTTCCGGGTGATCAGCTGCAACGCCCGGGGGTGGACGTCCAGCTCGCGCTCGTGCGCGACCCGGAAGAGGCGCAGCATGGCCGCCGGTTCGCGCTCGAAGGCATCGGCCTCGGCGACGTTCAGCCGTTCCCCCTCGGCGACGAAACCCTCGATCTCGCGCTTGCGCAGACCGAAGCGCGGCATCCGGAAGCGCGGCTTGCGGCGATGGCGATCCTCCATCGCGGCGCAGAAGATCCGCGTCAGGTCGCCGACTTCCTTGGCCACCAGGTAGTAATGCTTCATGAAGCGCTCGACGCCCCGGGTCCCGGCATGGTCGGTATAGCCGAGGCGGTTCGCCAGTTCCGGCTGCACGTCGAAGGTCAGCCGCTCCTCCGCCCGGCCGACCAGCACATGCAGGTGGCAGCGCACCGTGCGCAGGAACTCATAGGCCTTGTCGAAGGTCCGTTCTTCCGCCGCGGTCAGCACGCCCTGCTCGACCAGGCCGGCGACCTGGTCGGCGCCGTAGAGGTACTTGGCGATCCAGTAAAGGGTCTGCAAATCGCGGAAGCCGCCCTTGCCCTCCTTGATGTTGGGCTCCAGCACATAGCGGGAATCACCGAGCTTGCGATGGCGCGCGTCCCGCTCGGCGAGCTTGGACTCGACGAAATCCGGCCCGGTGCCGGCGACGACGTCGCGCTGGTAACGCTCGCGCAGCTCCAGGAACAGGGCCTGGTCGCCCCAGATGTAGCGGGATTCCAGAATCGAGGTGTTGATCGTCAGGTCCGATTTGGCGAGGCGAACGCATTCGTCGACGGAGCGGGTCGAATGGCCGACCTTCAAGCCCATGTCCCAAAGGATGTAGAGCATGAACTCGACGACCTGCTCGCCCCAGGGGGTCTGCTTGTAGGGCAGCAGGAACATGAGGTCGATGTCGGAGAAGGGCGCCAGCTCCGCCCGTCCGTAGCCGCCGAGGGCGACCAAGGACAACCGCTCGCCCGCCGTCGGGTTGGTCACCGGATAGACCCGGCTCGAGGTCACGTCGTAGAGCACGCGGACCAGCTGGTCCATGGCCCGGCTGGCCGCCGCCATCACCTCGCCGCCGCCGGTACCGGCCTCCAGGCGCAAACGCAACGTCTCGCGCGCCTCACCATGGGCGGTCTTCATGAGATCCAGCAGTGCGGCGCGGAACTCGGCCCCGCTCGGCTGATGACGTTCGGCCAGTGCCTCGGCGCGGGCATTGAGCTCGGCGCGATCGACGATGCGGGTTTCGGCGGCCATGGCGGGCGTTCCCTCAGGCCGGCGCGATGGTGACGCCGCCGTCCACCGTGATGGTCTGCCCGGTGATCCAGGCCCCGGCCGGTGCGGCCAGGAATACGGCGGCACCGGCAAGATCCTCGGGATCGCCGAGCCGGGCGAGCGGCGTGGCCGCGGTGCGATTCGCCTCTTTCTCGGGATCGTCCCACAGCGCGCGGGCGAAATCGGTCTTGACCAGACCCGGGGCGATACAGTTGAAGCGGATGTTGTGGCGCGAGAACTCGACCGAGAGGTTCCGCACGAGCTGCATGTCGGCGGCCTTGGAGAGGCAGTAGGTGCCGATGACCGGGTTGCCGACGAAACCGCCGATCGAGGAGACGATGACGAAGGCGCCGTCGTGCCGCTCCCGCATCTCGGGCACGACCAGTTCGGCGAGCCACATGTTGGAGCGGATGTTGCAGGTCATGACCTTGTCGAAGGCGCTGTCCGGCACCTCGATGTTGGAGCCATAGTGCGGGTTGACCGCCGCGTTGGCGATGACGACGTCGATCGGTCCCCAATGCTCGCGCGTCTGGTTCACGAGATTTTCGAGCTGTTCCTTGTAGGTGATGTTACAGGGGATCGAGATCGCCTCGCCCCCCTCCGCGAGGATCTCGTCGCGGACCACGTCGCAAGCGTCGCCCTTGCGGCTGGAAATGACGACCCGGGCCCCATGCGCCGCCAGTGCGTGCGCGATGGCCCGGCCGATACCCTTGGTCGAGCCTGTGACGATGGCCGTCTTGCCGCTGAGATCGAACAGGTGACGCATGATGACTCCCTTGCTTTGCACACTGACCTGATTTCGCGGGCACCATAACTCAATCCCGCCCGCCTGCCATCACGTGGCCTTAGTCGGCGAGTAGGTCCTTCAGCCGGTATAGCGCGTCCAGCGCCTCGCGCGGGCTCATCTGGTCGGGATCCAAGGCATCGAGCGCCTCGCGGGCCGGATCGGTCGTATCCGAGACCGCCGGCCCGCCGCTCGGGCGCGCCGCGGCGAAGAGCGGCAGGTCCTCGGCCAGGCTGGCCGTCGCCGCGCCGCCCTCGGCATCGTTCTTCTCCAACGCCGCCAGCACCGTTTCGGCGCGGGCCAGCGCCGTCGTCGGCAGCCCGGCGAGACGGGCGACCTGGATGCCGTAGGAGCGGTCCGCGGCGCCCACCGCAACCTCGTGCAGGAAGACCACCTCGCCCTGCCATTCGCTGACCCGCATGGTGTGGTTGGCAAGCGAGGAGAGCCGGCCGGCGAGTGCCGTCAGCTCGTGATAGTGGGTCGCGAACAGGGTGCGGCAGCGGTTGACCTCGGCCAGATGCTCGACCGCCGCCCAGGCGATCGCCAGGCCGTCCCAGGTCGCCGTGCCGCGGCCGATCTCGTCGAGGATGACGAGCGAGCGATCGCCGGCCTGATTGAGGATCGCCGCCGTTTCCACCATCTCGACCATGAAGGTGGAACGGCCGCTGGCGAGATCGTCGGAGGCGCCGATCCGGCTGAACAGGCGGTCGACGACGCCGAGACGGGCCGAGGCGGCCGGCACCCAGAGCCCGGCCTGGGCCAGCACGCAGATCAACGCGTTCTGGCGCAGGAAGGTGCTCTTGCCCGCCATGTTCGGCCCGGTCAGCAGCCACAGCCGGGCCGCGGGCCCGAGATCGCAATCATTGGCGACGAAGCCGCCCTCGCGCCGGGCCAGGATCGCGGCCTCGACCACCGGATGGCGCCCGCCCTCGATCTCGAAGTCGAGGCCGTCGTCGACCTGCGGGCGGCTGTAGCGCTCGTTCGCCGCGAGTTCGGCGTTGGCGGCGGCGACGTCGAGGGCGGCCATGGCCTCGGCGGTCCGACGGATCGGCGCGGCCGCCTGGAGGATCTTGCTCGAAAGCCGTTCGAAGACCTCGAGCTCGATCGCCAATGCCCGCTCCGCCGCCTCGCCCATCGCGCGTTCCAGCTCGACCAGTTCGCTGGTCGAGAAGCGGAGCGCGTTGGCCATCGACTGGCGGTGAAGGAAGGTCTGGTCGAACGGCGGCGCCAGCAGCGGATCGGCCCGCCTGGCCGAAGCCTCGACATAATAGCCGAGCACATGATTGTGCCGGATCTTCAAGCCGTCGATGCCTGTCTCCCGGCGATACTTCGCCTCCAGCGCGAGGATGAGGCGGCGGCCCTCGTCGCGCAGCCGGCGCTGTTCGTCGAGATCGGCGCGCAGACCGACGGCGACGAAGCCGCCCTCGCGGGCCTGCGCCGGGACGTCCGGCGCCAGGCTGGCACGAAGCAGATCAACCAGCCCCGCATGACCGCCGAGCGCGGCGACGGCGTCGCGAACCCCTTCCGGCGGCGGGACCAGCCCCTCTGCCGGCAAGGTGCGGGCCAAATCGCCGGCACGTTCGAGCCCGTCCGCGACGGCGGCGAGGTCGCGCGGGCCGCCGCGCTCGACGGCGAGACGGCCGAGCGCGCGGGCCAAGTCCGGGGCGCGGCCCAACCGCTCGCGCACCGCCTGGCGGGCGGCGACGGCCTCGACGAAGTGACCGACCATGTCGAGGCGCCGGTTGATCGCCGCCGCATCCGCCAGGGGGGCGGCCAGATGCGCCGCCAGCAACCGCGCGCCGGGGCCCGAAACGGTGCGGTCGACGGTCGCCAGCAGGCTGCCCTCGCGTGCGCCCGAGAGGGTTCGCGTCAGCTCCAGCCCCCGCCGGGTCGCGGCGTCGATGCGCAGTTCGCCGCCGGCATCGATGCGGCGTGGTGGATCGAGGCGCGGCACCTGCCCCTTCTGCGTCGCCAGCACATAGTCCAGCAGGGCGCCGAGCGCGGCGACCTCGGCCCGGGAGAAGGCGCCGAAGGCCTCCAGGTCCGCCACCTGGAAGTGTTCCTTGAGACGACGGGCGCCCTGGTTGCTGTCGAAGGCCGGCCCCGCCCCCGGCACCCGGGCGTCGAGCCAGGGCGCCAGCGCCTCCGTTTCCGCCAGCGCGTCCGCGACCAGAAGTTCCGCCGGCGCGAGGCGGGCGAGGTCCGCCTCCAGCTCAGCCTCGCGCGTCTCCATCGCCTGAAAGGCACCGCTGGCGAGATCCAGCCAGGCGAGGCCCAACCGGCCCTCGGCCCGGGCCAGCGCGACCAGATGGGTGTCCGACTTGGCGTCGAGCAGCGCCTCCTCGGTGATGGTGCCGGGCGTGACCAGGCGGATGACTTCGCGCTGCACGACCGCCTTGTGGCCGCGCCGTTTTCGCGCCTCGGCCGGATCCTCGGTCTGTTCGCAGACGGCGACGCGAAAGCCCTTGCGGATCAGCCGGGAGAGATAGGTCTCCGCCGCATGCACGGGCACGCCGCACATCGGAATATCGCGCCCCTCGTGCTTGCCCCGCTTGGTGAGCGTGATGTCCAGTGCTTCGGCTGCGGTCACCGCGTCGTCGAAGAACAGCTCGTAGAAATCGCCCATGCGATAGAACAGCAGGCAGTCGGGCACCTCGGCCTTGATGGCGAGAAATTGCGCCATCATCGGCGTCGGCCGGTCCGACGTCGCGGATTTTGCGGGTTTCGCGTCCTTCGCACTCATGGGCCGGCAGTTTAGGCCATGTGCACGACCGGCTAGGCAAGCCCTTTCAATGTGGTAGCTTGCGACTATCCGTGGGACGCGAGGTGCCACGGGCATATTGGCGGGGGCCGAGGCGGAACAGACATGTCGACGAACAGTAACTATACCAACGACGAAGCCCTGCGATTTCACGCCGAGGGCCGGCCGGGCAAACTCGAGATCGCGCCGACCAAACCCATGGCGACGCAACGGGATTTGAGCCTCGCCTATTCGCCGGGCGTCGCCGCGCCCTGCCTGGAGATCGAGAAGAATCCAGCGCTCGCCTATGACTATACGGCCAAGGGCAACATGGTCGCGGTGATCTCGAACGGCACCGCGGTACTCGGTCTCGGCAACATCGGCGCGCTCGCCGCCAAGCCGGTGATGGAGGGGAAATCGGTCCTCTTCAAGCGCTTCGCCGACGTCGATTCGATCGATCTCGAACTCGCGACCGAGGACGTCGACGAATTCATCAACGCCGTCCGTTTCCTCGGCCCCTCCTTCGGCGGCATCAACCTGGAGGACATCAAGGCGCCCGACTGCTTCGTCATCGAGGAGCGGCTGCGCGAGTTGATGGACATTCCGATCTTCCACGACGACCAGCACGGCACGGCGATCATCGCGGCCGCGGGGCTGATCAACGCGCTGCACCTAACGGGCCGCGACATCGCGACCACCCGCCTGGTGGTAAATGGCGCCGGCTCGGCCGGCATCGCCTGCGCCGCCCTGCTGAAGTCGCTCGGCATGCCGCACGACAACGTCATCATGTGCGATACCCGCGGCGTCATCTACCAGGGCCGGACCGACGGCATGAACCAGTGGAAGTCGGCGCATGCCGCGGAGACCGACGCCCGCACGCTCGCCGACGCGATGCACGGGTCCGACGTGGTCTTCGGCCTGTCCGTGAAGGGCGCGCTGACGGCCGAGATGATCGCAAGCATGGCGGACAAGCCGATCATCTTCGCCATGGCCAATCCCGATCCCGAGATCACGCCC
The DNA here is from genome assembly GCA_951812805.1 of uncultured Alphaproteobacteria bacterium. Lineage (GTDB taxonomy): Bacteria > Pseudomonadota > Alphaproteobacteria > JASLMY01. Next base: position 21,887 of record CATOSZ010000016.1, read on the forward strand.
GAGGAAGTGCGCGAGATCCGCGACGACGCGATCGTCGCCACCGGCCGCTCGGACTATCCCAACCAGGTGAACAACGTCCTCGGCTTCCCCTACATCTTCCGCGGCGCCCTCGACGTTCGCGCGACCACGATCAACGAGGAGATGAAGGTCGCCGCCGCGCAGGCCCTGGCGGAACTGGCGCGCGAGGACGTACCGGACGAAGTCGCGGCGGCCTATGCCGTGGAACGGCTGCAATACGGGCCGGAATACATCATTCCCGTGCCCTTCGATCCGCGCCTGATCAGCCATGTCCCGGCCGCCGTCGCCCGCGCCGCGATTCAATCCGGCGTCGCGCAGCGCCAGATCACCGATTTCGGACCCTACGAGGTCGAGCTGCGCGCCCGCCTGGATCCGACGATCGGCACGCTGCAGCTGCTGTTCGAACAGGTGCGCGAGAATCCCAAACGGGTGGTCTTCGCCGAGGGGGAGGAGGAACAGGTCATCCGCGCCGCCATGGGCTATCTGGAGGCCGGCTATGGCACGCCGGTGCTGATCGGCCGGGAACACCGGGTGCGCGAAACCATGGAGCGCATCGGCATGAGCGGCTTCGACGGGCTGGAGATCCACAACGCCCGGCTCAGCCATAACAACGAGCGTTTCACCGATTTCCTCTATGCCCGCCTGCAGCGCGGCGGCGCGCTCTATCGCGACTGTCAGCGCATGGTGAACCAGGACCGCAACATCTTCGCCGCCTGCATGGTCGCGCTCGGCGAGGCGGACGCGATGGTGACCGGCGCCACGCGTAACTACAACGTCGCCCACGAGGAGGTCCGCCGTGTGCTCGACGCGGAGGACGGCCGACGCGTCTTCGGCATTTCCGTCATCGTCTCACGCGATCGCACCGTGCTCGCCGCCGACACCACGGTGCACGAGCTGCCGGCGGCCGACGTCATGGTCGACATCGCCATGCAGACCGCGGAAGTCTCCCGCTGGCTCGGCCAGGAGCCGCGCGTGGCCCTGCTGTCGCATTCCAACTTCGGCCAACCGCCCTGGCAGACCGGCGACCGGATCCGCGAGGCGGTCCGCCTGTTGGGTGAACGCGGCCCCGACTTCGAGTTCGAAGGCGAAATGGCCGCGGACATCGCGCTCAACCCGGATCTGGCGAAGCTCTATCCGTTCTCGCGCCTCTCCGGTCCGGCCAACGTGCTGATCATGCCGGCGCTGCATTCCGCCTCCATCGCCTCCAAGCTGATGCAGGAGCTGGGCGGCGGCACGGTGGTGGGGCCGATCCTCGTCGGCCTGGAGAAACCGGTGCAGATCGCCGGCATGGGCGCGACGGTGAACGACCTGATCAACCTCGCCGCCTTCGCCGCGCGCCAGGCCGGGCGCTGACGCCATGGTGGGCTGACGGGGCCGGGCCCGCGTGCGAGGATCGAACCGATACGCCCGCCTCGCCCTTCTCGCGGGCGCCTTCACACTCGCCCCGGCCACCACCGCTCTCGTCTTGGCCTGGCGGGGAGACATCTCCCTCGGACTGGCTCTGATCATCGCGCTCGCCGCCTTCCTGGGCGCGGCGGTGGTGCTGGCACGCCCATTGCGCGACGCGGACCGACTGGCCGGGCCCTCGGCGGCAAAGCAATCCCCGGGTCGGATCGCCCTTTGGCTCGGCATCGGCGCGGCCGAGGAACGCGCGGAACGTGAGCGCGAACGCCTCGAAGAGGAGATGCGCGCGCGCCGCGACCGGGAAGGACGGAGCCTCGATGCGCATCCCGATCCGCTGCTGACCTTCGACGAGGCGCGACGGATCCACTCCGCCAACGCCAGCGCGCGCCGTGTGTTCGGCGAAGACCTCACCGGGCGCGACCTGACCGAAACGTTTCGCGATCCCGTCCTGCTCGGCGCCGTCGACCGAGCTCTGGAGGGCGCAGGGACGGCGGAGGCGGAGTTTCGAATCACCAGCCCGGTGGCCCTGGAATACGAGTGCGCCATCCGCCCGCTGGGCGACACCGAGGCGCGCTTCCTCCTGATCCTGCGGGATGTCACCGCGGTGCGGCAGACCGAGCGAATGCGGGCCGATTTCATCGCCAACGCCAGCCATGAGATCCGCACCCCCCTCGCCACCCTCGCCGGCTGTGTCGAGACCCTGATCGGGCCGGCCCGCGACGACCCGGCAGCGCGAGACCGCTTCCTCGACATCATGAGCCAGCAGGCGGAGCGCATGACCCGCCTGGTCCAGGATCTGCTGTCCCTCTCCCGCATTGAGCTTTCCGAGCACACGGTGCCGACGGATACGGTAAAAATCGCCCCGCTCCTCGCCCGGGTCGTGGACGGCCTGGCCCTGCCCGCCCGCGAAGCTGCCGTGGCGCTGGACCTGCAAGGAACCGAGACCGACGTCGAGGTGGTCGGCGACGAGGGTGAGTTGGAACAGGTCTTCCACAATCTGATCGACAACGCGGTGAAATACGGCGCGGATGGCGATTCGGTCGAAATCCTTTGCGAGCGGACATCGGGCACCATCACCCTCGACGGCCGCGACCATCCGGTTCTCGCCGTCACCGTGGTCGACCACGGTGACGGCATCTCGGACGAGCATCGACCGCGCCTGACCGAACGGTTCTACCGGGCCGACACCGCCCGGAGCCGCGCGCTCGGCGGTACCGGCCTCGGCCTGGCGATCGTCAAGCATATCGTCAACCGACATCGCGGCGACCTCGCCATCGCCTCGACACCTGGTGAAGGCAGCCGGTTCACCGTGCGGCTGCCGCTGTCCTTGTCACATATCTGAAACAAGGCCGCCCTATAAGGCGGGCGTATGGACAGACATGTCGACAGGAGACACAGGTGAACCAGCAAACTTTGACCCTCGCGGCGGCCGTTACGGCACTCGGCCTTCTGGCCGGTGGCGCCCAGGCGCGCGACCAGATCCGTATCGTCGGCTCGTCGACGGTCTTCCCCTTCTCCACCGCCGTCGCCGAAGCCTTCGGCCGTTCGAGCGATTTCAAGACCCCCGTGGTCGAAAGCACCGGCTCGGGCGGTGGGCTGAAGCTGTTCTGCGCCGGGCTCGGCACGGGCCACCCGGACATCACCAACGCCTCGCGCCGCATCAAGTCTTCCGAGGTCGAGAACTGCGCCAAGAACGGCGTCACGGAGATTACGGAGGTGAAGGTCGGCTACGACGGCATCGTCATCGGCAACGCGGCCGCGGGCGAGCCCGTGGCCCTCGGCTTGAAGCAGGTCTTCATGGCGCTGGCGAAACAGGTTCCGATCGACGGCGAGCTGGTCGACAATCCCTACGTGACCTGGCGCCAGATTGACCCCTCCCTGCCCGGTGCGAAGATCGAGGTCCTCGGGCCCCCGCCGACGTCGGGGACGCGCGATGCCTTCGTCGAACTGGCGATGGAGAAGGGCGCCAAAGCCTTCCCGATGCTGAAGGCGATGGCCAAGGCGGACAAGAAGACCTTCAAAGCCGTGGCGCATACGATCCGCGAGGACGGCCATTTCATCGAGGCCGGCGAGAACGACAACCTGATCGTACAGAAGCTGGAGAAGAACCCGGCCGCCTTCGGCATTTTCGGCTTCAGCTTCCTCGACCAGAACGCCGACCGCATCCAGGGCGCCAGCATCGACGGCGTGGCGCCGGAGTTCGAGGACATTGCCGAGGGCCGCTATCCGGTGTCCCGCTCGCTCTACTTCTACGTCAAGAAGGCGCATGCGGACACGATCCCCGGCATTCGCGAGTTCGTCGCCGAGTTCACCAGCGACAAGGCCTGGGGCCCGGACGGCTATCTCGCCGACAAGGGATTGATCCCCCTGCCGGACGCCGAGCGGGCGGGCGTGGCGCGCGACGCCCGTGGTCTCGCCGACCTGTCCATGTAGGCCAAGGGACCCCTCCGCCATGTCCGCGTTCGTCGTCACCGCGGTGATCCTGGGGCTGGCCGCCCTCGGCTATCATCTCGGCCGCGGACGGGCGCGTGGCCTGGTCTCGAACGGCAGTGGCACGGCGCGCCTGCATTCCCTGCCCGGCTACCACGGCGGTTACGTCGCGCTCTGGTGTGCGCTGCCGGCCTTCGGGCTGCTGGCGCTGTGGCTGGCGCTGGAGCCGGCGGCGCTTCGTTATCAGACCCTTTCGACGCTGGGCGATCAGGTCGACGGACTGGCACCCGAACGGGTGGAACTGCTTTACAACGACATCCGCAACCTCGCCGCCGGTACCGCGACCAGCCGCGCGCCGGACGCCGGCCTGAAGGCGGCAGCAGACAGCCATGCCCGCCTGGAGGCCTTGCTTCCCTGGGCACTTCTGGTGGTCGCGTCCCTGCTGGCCGTCGCCGGACTGCTGTACGGACGGCGGCGGCTCACGCCCGCGTTCCGGGCCCGCAACGCGGTCGAGCGCAGCCTGCGCTGGATCCTGATCGCCAGCTCGACCATCGCGGTGCTGACCACGATCGGCATCGTCCTCTCGCTGCTGTTCGAGGCCTTGCGCTTTTTCGACAAGGTGCCACTGGCCGAGTTCCTGTTCGGGCTGGAGTGGAGCCCGCAGACCGCGCTCCGCGCCGACCAGGTGGGCTCGTCCGGGAGCTTCGGCGCGGTTCCCATCTTCGCCGGCACGGCGCTCATCAGCCTCATCGCGATGCTCGTCGCCGTGCCCGTCGGCCTGTTCAGCGCGATCTATCTGGCGGAATACGCCAAGCGACGGGTCCGCGACGTGGTCAAGCCGGTGCTGGAGATCCTGGCCGGCATCCCGACCGTGGTCTACGGCTTCTTCGCGGCGCTGACGGTGGCCCCTCAGGTCCGCGGCTTCGGCGAGGCGGTCGGCCTCGACGTGTCCAGCGAGAGCGCGCTGGTCGCCGGCGTGGTGATGGGCATCATGATCATCCCCTTCGTCTCCTCGCTCTCCGACGACGTCATCACCGCGGTGCCGCGCAGCCTGCGCGAAGGCTCCTACGGGCTCGGCGCCACCCAGTCCGAGACGATCCGCCAGGTGGTCCTGCCCGCGGCCCTGCCCGGCATCGTCGGCTCCATCCTGCTGGCGGTCAGCCGGGCGATCGGCGAGACGATGATCGTCGTCATGGCCGCCGGGCTGGCGGCAAACCTGACGGCGAACCCGTTCCAGGCGGTGACCACGGTGACGGTACAGATCGTCACGCTGCTGATCGGCGACCAGGAATTCGACAGCCCGAAGACGCTGGCCGCCTTCGCGCTCGGCCTCGTGCTCTTCGCCATCACCCTGGTTCTGAACATCGTGGCACTGGTCATCGTCAGGAAGTACCGGGAAGAATATGACTGAGACGACCGCGCCCTCGCGCCCCGCGCCCCGTGCGAAGCGGAGCGGCCGGCTCGCCCGGCGCTACGCCGCCGAGCGGCGCTTCCGCGCCTATGGCATCGCGGCGATCGCGCTCTCCATCACCTTTCTGCTGCTGCTGTTCGGTTCGATCCTCAACCAGGCCTGGAGCGCGCTGCAGCAGACCCGGATCGGCCTCGACATCCATTTCGATGCGGCCCTGCTCGACCCCGACGGCACGCGCGATCCCGCCATCCTCGCCAAGGCGGATTACGGGGCGCTGGTAAAGAAGGCCTGGCGGGAGCGTTTCCCCGAGGTCCGCAAGCGGCGCGACAAGCGGGCGTTGCGCCGGCTGTTGAGCGTCGGCGCCCCCTACGAGCTGGCGGCGATGGCCAGCGCCGACCCGGGCCTGATCGGCACGACACAACGGGTCTGGCTCACCGCTTCGGACGACGTCGACATGTGGCTCAAGGGCAAGCTCGCCGAGGGCGGTGGCAAGCGCGCCAAGATCGGCGCGAAGGCGCTTGGCTGGCTGACCATGCTCCGCGACGAGGGCCGGCTCGAACGGCAGTTCAATTCCGCTTTTTTCACCGCCGGCGACAGCCGGGAGCCCGAACTCGCCGGGGTCTGGGGTGCCGTCGCCGGGTCGTTCTTCACCCTGGTCGTCTGCCTCGGCCTGGCCTTTCCCTTCGGCGTGATGACGGCGGTCTATCTGCAGGAGTTCGCACCGCGCAACCGCTGGACCGACCTGATCGAGGTCAACACCAACAACCTCGCCGCCGTGCCCTCGATCGTCTTCGGCCTGCTGGGCCTGGCGGTGTTGCTGAACTTCGCCGGCCTGCCGCGCTCCGCCCCGCTGGTCGGCGGCATCGTGCTGGCCTTGATGACGCTTCCCACCATCATCATCGCCGGGCGCGCGGCCCTGCAGGCGGTGCCGCCCTCGATCCGCGAGGCCGCGCTCGGCGTCGGCGCCAGCGAAATGCAGGTGGTCCTCCACCACGTCCTGCCGCTGGCGATGCCCGGCATCCTCACCGGCACCATCCTCGGCGCCGCCCGGGCGCTCGGCGAGACGGCGCCGCTGTTGATGATCGGCATGGTCGCCTTCATCGTAGACATCCCCGCCGACTTCACCGATCCGGCGACCGCCCTTCCCGTCCAGATCTACCTCTGGGCCGATGCGCCCGAGCGCGCTTTCGCCGAGCGGACCGCCGCCGCCATCCTGGTGCTGCTCGGCTTTCTCGTCTGCATGAACCTGGCCGCGGTGATGCTGCGCCGCGCCTTCGAACAACGCTGGTGATCCGATGAGCCTGCCCGACGACACGACGCCGCCCGAAGCCGCCAACATGATCGTCGCCCGCGACGTCGACGTGCATTACGACGACAAGCAGGCGCTGTTCGGCGTTTCCCTCGACGTCGTCGGCGGCAACGTCACCGCGCTGATCGGGCCGTCGGGCTGCGGCAAGAGCACCTTCCTGCGCTGCCTCAACCGGATGAACGACGTGATCGAGGGCTGCCGCGTCAGCGGCCGCATTGAGATCGAGGGGGAGGATATCTACGACCGATCCCTCGACGTCGTGCAGCTTCGCGCCCGCGTCGGCATGGTGTTCCAGAAGCCCAATCCCTTCCCGAAATCGATCTACGACAACATCGCCTATGGGCCGCGCATCCACGGCCTGGCGGCGAGCCGGGGCGAGCTCGACGAGATCGTGGAACGCAGCCTGGTCCGCGCCGGCCTATGGGACGAGGCGAAGGACAGGCTCCGCCAGCCGGGCACCAGCCTGTCCGGCGGCCAGCAGCAACGGCTTTGTATCGCCCGGGCGATCGCGGTCGACCCGCAGGTCGTGCTCATGGACGAGCCCTGCTCGGCCCTCGACCCCATCGCCACGGCACGGATCGAAGAGCTGATCGACGAGCTTCGCCAGAACTACACCATCCTGATCGTCACCCATTCGATGCAGCAGGCCGCCCGGGTCTCGCAGCGCACCGCCTTCTTCCATCTCGGCTATTTGGTCGAGGTCGGCACGACGGAACAGATCTTCACCAACCCACACGACAGCCGCACCCAGGACTACATCACCGGCCGCTTCGGCTAGAGTGTAGCGCAACAGGGAAATGGACGAGGCCATGGACAGGACCACCCCGGGCAATGCCCATCACATCGTCGCCAAGTACGACGAGGAACTGCGCGAGTTGTCGACCCTGGTGCTGCGCATGGGCGGGATGGCGGAAAGCCAGCTGGCAAGCGCGATCCAGGCGGTTGTCACGCGCGACGGCGCCCTCGCCGACACGGTCATCGCCGGCGACAAACGGATCGACGAGCTGGAGATCGAGATCGATACGGTCTGCACCCGCCTGCTGGCCTTGCGCCAGCCGATGGCCGTCGACCTCCGCGCCATCATCGCCGCCTTCAAGCTCGGCGGCGACATCGAGCGGATCGGCGACTATGCCAAGAACCTGGCGCGGCGCTCGAAGGTGCTGACCGAGGCGAAGCCGCAGAGCGCCGTCGCCGGCATGCCGCGCATGGGCACCCTGGTGCAGCGGATGATCAAGGACGTGCTCGACGCCTATATAGAGCGCGACCTCGAAAAGGCGGTCGACGTCTGGCGCCGCGACGGCGAGGTCGACCTGCTGCACAACAGCCTGATGCGCGAATTCCTGACCTACATGATGGAAGACGTCCGCACCATCACGCCGTGCACCCAGCTGTTGTTCATGGCCAAGAACATCGAACGGATCGGCGATCACGCCACCAACATGGCGGAGAACGTGTATTTCCTGATCACCGGTGAGCGGCTGGTCGAGGTCCGGCCGAAGACGGACGATACGGCCGCGGCGATCGCCGCCGACGCCGACATGGATCCGGACGCCCAACCGTGATCCAGCCGAGCATTCTGCTGATCGAGGACGAGCCGGCCTTGGCGGAAATGCTGGCCTACAACCTGGAGGGGGCCGGCTTCGAGGTGGCGCGTGCCGAGGACGGCGAAGCGGGCTTGGCCCTGCTGGCGGCGCGACGCTTCGATCTGCTGCTGGTCGACTGGATGCTGCCCGGCGTCTCGGGTTTGGAGATCTGCCGCCAGGTCCGCCGGGGTCGCGACACAGCCGGCCTGCCGGTCATCATGCTGACCGCGCGCGGCGAGGAGGACGACAAGCTGCGCGGCCTGGAACTCGGCGCCGACGACTACATCACCAAGCCGTTCTCGCCGGCCGAGGTGGTCGCCCGCATCCGCACCGTGCTGCGACGGACCCGGCCGGCCAGCGCCGCCGACACGCTCGCCTTCGCCGACATTCACATGGACCTCGCCGGACATCGGGTCGTGCGCGGCACCCGCGACGTGCATCTCGGCCCGACGGAGTTCCGCCTGCTGCGTCATTTCCTCGAAAACCCGGGCCGGGTCTATACGCGCGATCAATTGCTGGATCAGGTGTGGGGCCACGACGTCTATCTCGAGACCCGAACCGTCGACGTGCACATCCGCCGCCTGCGCAAGGCCCTCAACGCCGCGGGCGAGGCCGATCTGCTGCGCACGGTCCGCGGCACCGGCTACGCCCTCGACCATTCCGCCACGATGTAGCGGAACCCCGGCGCCGCCTACCACTCCTTGCGAAGCGGACGGGCGAGGTCGAGCCAGGCCCGGAGATCGTCGGCCAATGCGACGCGCGCCGTGTGCACGCCGGCTTTATCGCACGCCTCGCCCGCGACGCCGTCCAGGCCCTCGCCATAGCGGCGCAGGGTCGCGCGTTGCTGGTCCCCGGTCATGTAGTTCTCGAACAGGCCGGCGACCTTGTCGCGCGCCAAGGACGACTTCAGGCCGCACAGCATTTCCCGTCCGTGCAGGCGTCCCATGCGCCGGGCGATGTCGCCGCTGCGGATCACAAACGCCGCGCGAGAGAGACGCGGGGCGGCAGCCGGCGTGCGGTCCCGCTCGCGCAGATAGGCCGCGACCATGTTGAGCAGGCGATGGTCGGAACCGACGAGAGAGGTCGCGGGTGCAAGGTCGGCGTAATGCTGGTTCACGGCGGTGATGACACGGCCGAGCAGGATCCGCTCCGCCGCCGACAGCCGCTCGGCAAGGGCCGTGAACAGGATCAGCGGGGCCGCCGGCAGCAGCAACCGTTCAAGGCCCTCATCCCGCTTTAGCCGGCCGTAGAGCGTTTGCCTGGAACTTTCGGCGAGCGAGACGCGATAGGTCCGCCCACTCACCGCTTCGTCGCTTTCGGCCAGGCTCCAGGGATAGACGGGCATGCTCAGCGCGTCGGTTTGCAACATCCAGTCCGCGGGAGCGAAACGTGCCGCCCCCTCTGCCAACGCCCGGGCGGCGGGCGCGGTGCGCCGGATCAGGGCGTCCCGGGCCTCACCATGGACGACGAGGATACGGGCATAGAGAAAGGCGGCGAGCGCGATCCGGGCCCGGCTTTCCGGCAACCCGAAGACCGGCTCGCCCGCGATCCAGCGGACCTGTGCCACGCCGCGGGGCAGGCGCCAGTCATACGCCATGGTGATCTCGACGCCGATGCCGGAGACCGCCGCGCTCTCGCCCCGGGCCGCGGCGGGGGCGGCCAGCAGGGCAAGCAGAAGCAGCAGCAGCAGGACCGGGGCACGGATCATCCCATCGAGAACAACCTGGCCGCGGTGCCGCCGAGCATGGCCTCGACCTCGGCCTGGTCGTAGCCCGAGGTTTCGATCACCCGGCGCGGATCGCGATCACCGATCGGGAAGGGATAGTCGGAACCGAGCATGATCCGCTCCACGCCGACGAGATCGGTCAGGAAGCGCAGCACGTCGGTGCGGAAGATGATGGAATCGAAGTAGAGCCGGCGCAGTTCTTCGACCGGGTCGGCCATGTCGTCGTGGATCTCGGCGTTCCGGGCCAGGCGGCCGAGCATATAGGGCAACGCCCCACCGCCGGTGGAGGCGACCAACGCGAGGCCGTCGAACCGGCTCAGGTGGCCGGTCAACAACAGACGGGAGATGGCGATGGTGACGTCGGTGACCCGGCCGACGGCGTTCATCATACCCATGTCGGCGAGCCGCCCGTCGGTGGAACCGAACATGGGATGGACGATGATCGGGCAACCGAGCTCCGCCGCCCGGGCCCAGAAGGGATCGAGATCGAGATCGTCCAGGTTGCCGTGATCGCCCTTCGGCTGGGTGCCGATCATGGCCCCCGGCATGCCGGCGCGCACCGCCTCGCCCAGCACCTCGGCGGCGAGACGGCCGTCCTGCATCGGCACGGTGGCAAGCGGCGTCAGCATCGGATCGCCGGCGCAGGCGCGCAGCGCCTCGGTGTTGAGAAAACGGCTCCAATCGGCCCCCTCCTCCGCCTCCAGCTCATAACCGAAGGAATCGAGCCAGCCGCCCGGCAGTTGATGCTCGATGCCCGCCTCGGCCATCCAGGCTGCCCGGGGTGCCGGATCCCGCAGGCCGTTCATGATCGGCCGGGTCGGCGAACGCCCGGCAAAGGCGAGGCGGAACTGGCCGTCGGCCTGGATCAGGCTGACGCCCGGAAACTCGCCCGCGCGGCCGGCGAGCGTGTCGAGCGTCGATTGCGGCAGGACATGGGCATGGGTGTCGATGATCATGGGCGCGGTCTCCTTCGGGCGTCGGCGCCGAACATACCGGCCCCACTCGCGCATTCAAGCGAGGGCCCGGCTAACCCTCGCTCCACAGCGCCGGGTCGTTCCAGGCTTCGGGCACGTCGAGCACGCCGCGCCGCGTCGGAGCGGCGACATCGAACGTCACCGACCGCCACGCGTCGTGCCATTCCTCGGGCAACGGGAACGGCGGCGCGATCCATTGTTCCGGCTCGAACCCGAACCGCCCGTAGTAGGCCGGGTCTCCGAGCACGAAGACCTGGCCGACGCCGGCGGATCGCTGCCGGTCGAGCCCCGCACGCACGAGCGCACTTCCGATGCCCCGCTTTTGACACGTGCTCGCAACGGCGAGCGGCGCCAAAAGCGCGACGGCGTCACCGCCACCGGTCACGCGGCAGCGGGTGAACGCGACATGCCCGACCAGCCTCGCCCCGACAGCCGCGACGAGCGAGAGCACGCCGGGTGTGTCGCACAACAGACTTCTGACGAGCGGGCGAAGTTCCTCGTCCGGAAAGGCGTCGGGATAGAGCCGGTCGATGTCGGCGAGGTCGTCCGGCGCCCCGTCGCGGATCACGAAGTCCTCCATGGCTCTCCCTTTCCCGAGCGCGTCAGAAGCGAGACCCCGCCAAGTCTTGCCCCAGGACGAACTTACCGGCGGCCACATAGGCGGCGGGGCTCATCGCCACATGCTTGGCCGCGGCCCGCGCGTCGCGCTCGTAACGCTCCAACGGACAATGGCGGTAGATCGAGACGGCGCCCGCGAGTTCGGTCAGCGTGTCGATTGCCCGCAGCGCACTTTCGCCGGCGAAGGTACAGGAAAGGCGGAAACGCACCCGAGTCGGCACCAGGTCCACGTCCGCTTCGACCGCATCGAGCAGATCCGTCATGGCCTGCCGGAGGAGGAGGCGTGCTGCGCGCAGGCGGGCCTCGATGCGGCCGACCGCGGCCTGCACGACCTCGCGTTCCGCCAGCGGCAGGCTTTCGCCCACCCGCTTGCGCCGGCCCGCAAGGGCGGTGAATTCATCCAGCGCGCCGCGGGCGAGGCCGAGGGGAACCGTCGCGACGGTCCAGGGGAAGATCGAGCCCGTGGGCAACCGATAGAGCGTGCCCGGCAGCGTCGGCGCGGGCTGCTGGAGATGGACGAACGGGTCCGCTACGAAAACATCCTCGAGCTCGAAGTCGACACTGCCCGTCCCGCACAGGCCCGAGACCTGCCAGTTATCGTGCAAGATCACATCGCCGCGGGGCGCATAGACGAAGACCAGGCGCCCGGTGCTCTGTCCGTCCTCTTCGATGTCGCATTGCGGCGAGAACCAGGTGGCGTGCGGCGCCCCGCTGCCGAAGGGCCAGCGCCCACTGACACGAAAGCCGCCCGCCACCCGCCGGGCCCGCCCGACGCCGGCGGTCCCGGAGACGACAAAGGCATGGGGATCCTCGAAGATCGCGCGGGCACTGTCGCAGGGCAGGTAGGCGGCGACCCGCCCCATGCCGCCGCCGTTGCCGACGAGCCAGCCGACCGTCCCGTCCAGCGCGGATGCCGCCTCGACGACATCCATGAACTCGTGCGCCGACAACGCCGGCCCACCATGTTCCGCGGGCAGCCAAAGCCGGAACACCCCGGCCTCGGCCAACGCCGTGAAGAGATCGTCGGAGACCCGCCCCGCGCCGTCGAAATCGTCCCGCTCCCGCGCCACGACATCCGCCATCGCATCCAGCCGCGCAATGAAACCCGCCGCCGACCTTTCACCGATGCCTTCCATGGAAACCACCTCCCGGCTCAAGACTCTAAACGATATACCTCCCGGTGATGAGCATCATGCACACCGTATGTTCGATCCCCGGCGCCCTGGTGTAAGGTGCCGCGCGGAATTTCGGGGAGGAAGGCGTATGACGGACGGGCAGATCGTATTCACCGACATGGACCGGGTGATTTTCGGGCGTCCCGCGGGCGAGGCGATCGCGGCGGAGGCGGCGCGGCTGGGGGCGGAGCGCGTGTTCCTGCTGACCGGCGGGACCCTCAACCGGGAGACGGACGAGGTCGAGAAGATCCGCCGGGCGCTCGGCCCCCGTTGCGTCGGCCTGGTCGACCGGATGCCGGCGCACAGCCCGCGCTCGGCAGTGATCGCCTGCGCCGCCGAGGCGCGCGCGGCCCGGGCCGACCTGCTGGTGACCTTCGGCGGCGGCTCCGTCACCGACGGCGGCAAGGTCGTGACCATCTGCCTGGAACACGACATCACCGACGAGGACGGGTTGGAGCCGTTCCGCAGCGTCATCACCGACGGCGAGAAGCACATCCCGCCCTTCACGCCACCGACGGTGCGGCAGATTTGCGTGCCGACGACGCTTTCGGGGGGTGAGCACAACGCCCGCGCCGGCTGCACCGACGGGCGGCGGCGGGTGAAACAATCCTACGAGAACCGCGGCATCGTGCCGCTTTCGGTCATTCTCGATCCCGCCCCCTGCGTACATACGCCGGAATGGCTGTGGCTTTCGACCGGCATTCGCGCCTTCGATCACGCGGTGGAGACGGTCTGCTCGCTCGACGCCAATCCCTATACCGACGGCACGGCGCTGCATGCCATCCGCCTGCTCGGCCGGGGCCTCGCCGCATCGAGAGCGGACCCGGCGGACCTCGACGCCCGCCTCGATTGCCTGGTCGGCGCCTGGCTCTCCATGGTCGGCGTCGTCTCCGGCGTGCGCATGGGCGGCAACCACGCCATCGGCCATATCCTCGGCGGCACCGCGGGCGTACCGCACGGCTATACCTCCTGCGTGATGCTGCCCCATGTCCTGGAATGGAACGCCAGCGTCAACGGCGCCCGACAGGCGATGATTTCCGAAGCCCTCGGCCGAGCGAACACGCCGGCGAGCGAAGCCGTCGCCGACTTCATCGCCGGCCTCGGCCTGCCGCGCAGCCTGGCCGCCGTCGACGTCGATCCCTCACAGTTCGAGCTGATCGCGAAGAATACGATGAACGACTCCTGGACCTACTCCAACCCCAGGCGCATCGCCGGGCCGGAGGACGTGATGGAGATCCTCGCGGCGGCAGCGGGTTGAGCGCCGTCGCCTGAGATTTCAGTCATTGATCTCGGCCGACATCGCAACCGGATCCTGCGTGGGACCCAGACCGAGCGCCGCTATCGTCTTCGCACCCGCAACGCCGTCTGCGACCAAACCCTGATCGTGTTGGAACTGACGAATGGCCTCCCGTGTCGCCGGGCCGGTTATACCGTCGACGGTCAAACTCGCACCGAATCGATTCAAGGCCGCCTGAATATCCGCGGTGCCGGGAGCGATGACGCCGCCACTGAACTCCGCGTAGGCCGCCGCCATTTTCTCGTCATAACGGTTCTTCTTGTAGGCCGGCCCGTTGTAGCGACGGGCGAAGTCCGCCCAGCGGAGATCTCGCAATTCATCATCCAACTTGTTATGGAAAATGAAATTCACAAAAGCATCCAGATGATTGCCCTCGGATACCAATTGGGCCGCAACATAAGCCTCGACGTCGGCGAAGCCGGCGGCTTTGTGGTTTACGCCGAGAATTTGGAACATCCCCCAGCTCGCGGACTTCAGAGCAGCCTCCCGATCGAGGGAAATCGCGCTCTCCAGACGCTCGTACTCCCCGGCACCCCCTTTGTAGTTTCTGACCCAATTGGGCGTTGAGATGCCGCGGGGATCGCCGTCATGCGCACCATTGGTCAGTTTATGGAACCATCGGGATTCGAACAGGATCTTCGGGCGGCCATCAGGAAGGAACCCGTCCGTAACCGGGGCAAAAGGCCGGGCCTGGGGACGGGGGGATCTGGCCTGGGTATAGGGGTGAGTCTCAACGGCCACATCTTGTGAGGCTTCCGCGTCAAGTGACCAGATATCGATGTTCGCGGCGGGAGGTCTGTGATTCGATCCCGTCATGGCCGAATCGCTTCCGGATCTCGACGATCTTGATGTCGCCGCCCTGAAGGCGCTGGTTCTGACGCTGCTTGAGGAGCAGGCGGCCCTGCGTGCCGAGAACGCGACATTGCGCGAAGAGATCCGCCGTCTCAAAGGCCTTTCCGGGCCACCGGATATCAAGCCGAGCGGCATGGACAAGCAGGCCGTATCCCGGGGCCGGACGGGGCGGAAGGCGGGACGGCGGGCCAAGAAGGGCCGGGTTCCCATCGACGAGAGGCGGATCGTCCGGGCCGCCGTGCCGGCGGGCTCGCGCTTCAAGGGCTATGAAGACTATCTGGTTCAGGACCTGCTCTGCCGGCCGAACACTGTCCTGTTACGCCGCGAGCGCTGGCTGACGCCCGAGGGGGCCACGATCGTGGCGCCGCTGCCGGCGGGGACGCGCGGCCACTTCGGCCCGGCGCTCAGGCGTTTCGTGCTGGCGCTCTATCATGGCGGCCAGACCAGCGCGGAGCGCTTGGCGCGGCTCTTGGACGACCTCGGCATCAAGATCTCCAAGCGCCAGGTGGTGCGGTTGTTGAACGAGGGCCATGACGGCTTCGTCGCCGAGGGCGAGGCGGTGCTGCGCGCCGGCCTGGAGACGGCGCCCTGGATCAGCGTCGACGATACCGGCGCCCGCCACGCCAACCGCAACGGGGTGACGAGCGGGATCGGCAACGACGCCTTCGCTTGGTTCGCCACGACGTTTTCCAAGAGCCGCTTGAACTTCCTGGAACGGCTGCGGGCCGGCCACGCGGACTATGTGCTCAATGCCGCCGCCTTCGCCTACATGGCCGAGCGCGACCTGGCCGCATCGGTGATCGCCCGTCTGGCCGAGGGCTGCCCGCGGCGCTTCACCAACGAAGATGCCTGGCTGGCCCACCTGGGGCGGCTCGCCATCACCGGGCACGGGGACGGGCGCGGGGCCGCGCGGACCGCCACCGAGGGGGCGCTGTGGGGCGCCATCGCCGCGCACGGCCTGCTCAGGGGCACGGCCGCGGGCGCCTGCGTCGTCCTGAGTGACGATGCTGGCCAGTTCAACGTCGGCCGCCACGCGCTCTGCTGGGTCCATGCGGAGCGCTTGATCCACAAGCTGATGACCTTCTCCCGGAGCCAGCGGCGCGAGAAGGAACACATCCAGGCACGGCTCTGGCAACTCTACGCCGATCTCAAAGCCTATCGCGAAAGGCCGGCGCCAGGACGGCGGGCCCACCTGGCATGCCGCTTCGATGCGCTCTTCGCGACCAAGACCGGATTCCTCCGCCTCGACCGGCTCCTGGCTCGCCTGCATGCCAACCGCGACGAACTGCTCGTCGTCCTCGACCGCCCGGAGGTCCCGCTCAACACCAACGGCGCGGAACGCGACATCCGCGCCATGGTCACAAGGCGAAAATTCTCCGGCGGCACACGCTCCGAGGACGGCAAGCAGGCCCGAGACACATTCCTCGGCCTCTACAAGACCTGCCAGAAACTTGGCCTCTCCTTCTGGGATTATCTCGGCGACCGCCTCAAGGTCCCCGGCGCCCCACCCGTGCCCCCACTGCCGATCCTCGTCAGACAACGCTGCATCGAAATGGCTTGACCGCCCGGGGTTTTGCCCCTGTTACACCCGTCCTTGCCCCCTGATTCAACCTTGGCGACGGCCCGGATGGCGGCCTCGTCACACATCAAACGCGCCGCCGCGCGTTCGTAATCCTGGTCCGAGATCTTGGCGGCACTTCCCTTGAACGACGACATGTTCATCACTCCCACATAATTGCATTCAGCGAAACGGTTGAACTAATCGGCGTCAACGGATCAGCTCGTCGACGCAACTGCAACTGTTCAGGCCGGCGGTAGGCCCTCCTGAAATTACAATCGTTTACGGGCTTGGATCGGCTCGCACGGCCGAAACCTGTCTCACGTCGGATCGTCGTTCTGAAAAATCAGCACAAGATGCTGCCCAACAGTGAACGTCGACGCCAAATTGGCGTTCGTCGGCGGGTCCTGGCGATCGTTGCACCGCGACTTGATGCTTGCAGCGAGATCCTGTTCGCCGAGACCGGACATATCAATTCTTTCGACAAATGTAGCCATGACCGAAACCTCCTATCCCCTAACAATCGATATCCTTGACAGCTTTCCAAACTTTATCGATTTGGTCAGCCGACGTCTCACTGGCATGGAACTTCTTGTACCCTGAGGGATACACTGCCGCCACTTTGGCACTGAAGCTCTCCGTATTGTCGTCTGTGCTGTCCGCCTTATCCTTCGCAAGGCAGGCTTTGTAGATCTTTGAAATCTTGCGTCTGGCTTTCGTCGCGCCTCCTGTTATCACGGGGACACCACCCGCAGCCTCCAACGCCTTCGCTGCTTCTTCGTCCAATTCCCCCTGCGGCGTTTTGGCGAACAGAACACCCGCACCTGGTTGTCCAACTGCGGCTCTGCCCACCGCCAGACGTTGATAAATGACGGACTCGCCCGAACCCTGAAGGGACGTTCCGAAATAAATCTCCATCAGGACATCCGTGGACTCTTCCGCCCCCTCGGCAGCCGTCCCCTCGAGTTTCCGGTTGGTCGGAACCAGCGCCAATTCGCCACGATGGTAACCGATCTTGGCCTCCGGGGTTTGCGTCGCAGGGTTCTGCCCGACATCGATACCAATGACGGTCCCCGTCGCCGCGATCACATAATGGTCCTTGTTTCCGCCACAGGCGCCCAGCATCAAAAGGGAACCGATAACGACAATCACGGTGGACCGGCGTGCGAAAACCTCACAAACTGATTTCTTCTTTGTCATCGGCTCTCAACAACCTCGCTTTTCTGTAACCGGGGCAAAAGGCCGGGCCTGGGGACGGGGGGATCTGGCCTGGGTATAGGGGTGAGTCTCAACGGCCACATCTTGTGAGGCTTCCGCGTCAAGTGACCAGATATCGATGTTCGCGGCGGGAGGTCTGTGATTCGATCCCGTCATGGCCGAATCGCTTCCGGATCTCGACGATCTTGATGTCGCCGCCCTGAAGGCGCTGGTTCTGACGCTGCTTGAGGAGCAGGCGGCCCTGCGTGCCGAGAACGCGACATTGCGCGAAGAGATCCGCCGTCTCAAAGGCCTTTCCGGGCCACCGGATATCAAGCCGAGCGGCATGGACAAGCAGGCCGTATCCCGGGGCCGGACGGGGCGGAAGGCGGGACGGCGGGCCAAGAAGGGCCGGGTTCCCATCGACGAGAGGCGGATCGTCCGGGCCGCCGTGCCGGCGGGCTCGCGCTTCAAGGGCTATGAAGACTATCTGGTTCAGGACCTGCTCTGCCGGCCGAACACTGTCCTGTTACGCCGCGAGCGCTGGCTGACGCCCGAGGGGGCCACGATCGTGGCGCCGCTGCCGGCGGGGACGCGCGGCCACTTCGGCCCGGCGCTCAGGCGTTTCGTGCTGGCGCTCTATCATGGCGGCCAGACCAGCGCGGAGCGCTTGGCGCGGCTCTTGGACGACCTCGGCATCAAGATCTCCAAGCGCCAGGTGGTGCGGTTGTTGAACGAGGGCCATGACGGCTTCGTCGCCGAGGGCGAGGCGGTGCTGCGCGCCGGCCTGGAGACGGCGCCCTGGATCAGCGTCGACGATACCGGCGCCCGCCACGCCAACCGCAACGGGGTGACGAGCGGGATCGGCAACGACGCCTTCGCTTGGTTCGCCACGACGTTTTCCAAGAGCCGCTTGAACTTCCTGGAACGGCTGCGGGCCGGCCACGCGGACTATGTGCTCAATGCCGCCGCCTTCGCCTACATGGCCGAGCGCGACCTGGCCGCATCGGTGATCGCCCGTCTGGCCGAGGGCTGCCCGCGGCGCTTCACCAACGAAGATGCCTGGCTGGCCCACCTGGGGCGGCTCGCCATCACCGGGCACGGGGACGGGCGCGGGGCCGCGCGGACCGCCACCGAGGGGGCGCTGTGGGGCGCCATCGCCGCGCACGGCCTGCTCAGGGGCACGGCCGCGGGCGCCTGCGTCGTCCTGAGTGACGATGCTGGCCAGTTCAACGTCGGCCGCCACGCGCTCTGCTGGGTCCATGCGGAGCGCTTGATCCACAAGCTGATGACCTTCTCCCGGAGCCAGCGGCGCGAGAAGGAACACATCCAGGCACGGCTCTGGCAACTCTACGCCGATCTCAAAGCCTATCGCGAAAGGCCGGCGCCAGGACGGCGGGCCCACCTGGCATGCCGCTTCGATGCGCTCTTCGCGACCAAGACCGGATTCCTCCGCCTCGACCGGCTCCTGGCTCGCCTGCATGCCAACCGCGACGAACTGCTCGTCGTCCTCGACCGCCCGGAGGTCCCGCTCAACACCAACGGCGCGGAACGCGACATCCGCGCCATGGTCACAAGGCGAAAATTCTCCGGCGGCACACGCTCCGAGGACGGCAAGCAGGCCCGAGACACATTCCTCGGCCTCTACAAGACCTGCCAGAAACTTGGCCTCTCCTTCTGGGATTATCTCGGCGACCGCCTCAAGGTCCCCGGCGCCCCACCCGTGCCCCCACTGCCGATCCTCGTCAGACAACGCTGCATCGAAATGGCTTGACCGCCCGGGGTTTTGCCCCTGTTACGCTTTTCTGCATCGACAAAACTCTGGCGCTCTCGGTATCTATACGCACCACGCCGGACTTGTCGGACATTTCCACACGGACATCTTCGGCACTGTCGGGAACCTGTACTGCCATGCTATTCGTATATCCCACGCTGAGGGATATTCCCGGGGCATTGGTAACGGTTACGCCAAGCGCCTTCACTCGTGTTGCCCGTACGGCATCACTCACGCTCGGCTTCGTCATGGTAAAAATCCCGAACCCAAGGATCAAATAGGTTTCTGTCGAACTGGTTTTCTTGTCATCGATGGGCAGTACAAAAAGGCCGGCAGCTTGGCCACCACACCCGGAAAGAAATAGGGTCAGCACAAAAGAGGCCAACAGGCAGCCTCGACGCATTACATATGCTGAAAGGATAACCCCATTGGGGATTCGTTGAAAAAGCAAAATATGCCCCCGTCGCATAGCCACGGATACTGGGCCAATATCCTCACATAATTCCATCAGCCGGTCCAGAATTTTCTTTGTTGAGAAACTTATTTTGTATTCCTTAATATATGAATTCGCGAACTACGAAACCGGCATTCATCGGGATTTTCGCGTCCGCCCTCACTCGATCCGGGTCGCCCGGGTAGGAGCCACCTGTTCATCCGATACCGAGAGACCCTAGAAATCAAACGCCACTTGCCGGGCCGTCGAAAGATGGACGACGTCGAAACCATGCTCCTCCGTAAGACACATGGCAAGGAGGGAGCGATGGCAGCGTACCGGATCTGCCTCCATGCACATGAGGGCGACGCGGCACGCGCGGGCCCGGGCCACAGCCTCGTCCCGCGCAGCGCTGGCGGCGAGCGTCTGCAGATGCGCGAGGTAGCCGGCGCGATAGGCCACGCGGTCACCGCTTCGGGCCACCGCGCGAAGCGCGTCGGGGCTGCCGAGCGGGGAGAGGTGCAGATAGTCGATGCCGGCGCCGGCGAGATGGCCGGCGAGCGCTCGCTTGGTGAAATCGGGATTGCGCGACCAGGGGTTGAAACGAACGTCGATCAGCAGGGCGATGCGGGCCTCGGCCAGGGTCTCGAGAAAACGGGCGAGGCCGGCGCCTTCATAGCCGGCGGTCCACAGGCGCGGCGGCTCAGCGCAGGTGGTCGCGGGCGAAGGCGCGGACATCGTCGATCAACAGGGGGCCGTTTTCGAGCGCGACGAAGTGGCCACCCGTCGCCACGTCGTTGCGCCGGTCGACCCGGCCAACGCGGGCGAGCCAGCTGGTCGGCGGCGGCGGCACCAGATCCAGCGGCACCAGCTGATAGGCGCACGGCACCTCGATCCGCCGGTCGGCAGGCGCCCGGCCGTCACCGGATTCGCGGAAGCCGCGATAAAGCCAGGTCGAGGAATTGATCGATTCCGTGACCCAGTAGATCATCACGTTGGTCAGCAGCTGGTCCATGGTGAACAACGGCTCGGCCGCCTCGGGCGTGGTCCAGCCGTGAAACTTCTCGACGATCCAGGCGGCCAGGCCGGCCGGGCTGTCCATCAGGCTCCAGGCCAGGGTCTCCGACTTGGTCGCGTGGGTGTCCTGATAGGCGGTCTCGTATTTCATACGCCCGCGCGCGGCGGCGATCCAGCGTGTCTCCTCCTCGCTGAGCGGCGCATCCTCGGGCCCGGTCGAGGGGCGCAGGCCAGCCATGTTCAGATGCGCACCGACCACGTTCTCCGGATAGTCGAGCGCCATCCAGGCGGAGATGATGGCACCCCAATCGCCACCCTGCACCATGAACCGCTCGATCCCGAGGGTCTCCGTCATCAAGCGGTGCATCAGCGCCGCGATGGCGCGCGGCCCGATCGGCCCCGGCGGCGGCGCGGAAAAGCCGTAGCCCGGAAGCGAAGGCACGACGACCTCGAACGCATCGGCCGCCGCGCCGCCGTGCGCCGAAGGACGGGTGAGCGGGCCGATCACCTCCTGAAATTCGAAGACGGAGCCGGGCCAACCGTGCAAGAGCAGCAGCGGCATCGCCGCCCCGCCCTCGCCGGCCTGGTGAATGAAGTGCATCTCCAGCGGGGCCTCCGCCCCGTCCAGCGCGACCGGCGCGGTGAAATGGTCGAAACGGTTGAGCGCCGCCTCCGCCGCCCGCCAGTCGTAGCCGTCGCGCCAGTAGTCCAGCAGGCGGGCCATATAGCCGGCGTTCATGCCGTGCGCCCAGCCCGCGTCGCGCGGCGCCGCCCGGGGCGCGCGGGTTCGCGCCAGCCGTTCCGCCAGATCGCTCAGGACCTCGTCCGCGACGTCGATGCGGAAGGGGGTGGGCACCGATCTAGGCCCGACCGTGACAGTGCTTGTACTTGGTGCCCGAGCCGCAGGGGCAGGCCGCGTTGCGGGGCACCTTGCCCCAGGTCGCGGGATCGTTCGGATCGATCGCAGCGGCCGATACGCCGCGCCGCCTGGCCGCACGGGCCCGCCCGCTCTGCGCTGCCGCCTGCTCTTCGCCCGCCATCTCGTTCAGCCCGGTGACGGGATCGAGATGGCTTTCTTCGAATGCCTCCGGCGGCGGGCCGTCGGCCATCGCCAGGGCCTGTTCCTCCAGGCGGAACTCCAGGTGCGCCAGGTGGCTGCAAACGCTTTCGCGCAACCGTTCCAGCAGGCCTTCGAAGAGGGAGAAGGCTTCCGCCTTGTACTCGTTCAGGGGATCGCGCTGACCGAAGGCGCGCAGGCCGATGCCGCCGCGCAGATGGTCCATGGTCAGCAGATGCTCCTTCCAGATCGCGTCGAGGATGGAGATCAGCAGGCTCTTTTCCGCCATTCGCATCAGCTCGGGCCCGAAGTTCGCCGCCTTCTCCGCCATCAGCCGGTCGGTGGCGGTATCGATGCGCTGGCGGATCTCCTCGTCGGCGATCCCCTGCTCCGCCGCCCACTCGGCGACCGGCAGCTCCAGCCCGAAGATACGCTCGACCTCCGCGCGCAACCCCTCGGTATCCCATTGCTCGGCATAGGCCTTTTCGGGGATGTGCTTGGTGACCAGGTCCTCGACCACCTCGTGCCGCATGCCAGCGACGGTTTCCTGAACCTCCTCGGTGTCCATCAGCTCGAGGCGCTGTTCATAGATCACCTTACGCTGGTCGTTCATCACGTCGTCGAACTTCACGACGTTCTTGCGGATCTCGAAGTTGTGCGCCTCGACCTTCTCCTGCGCCTTTTCCAACGCCTTGGTCACCCAGGGATGGATGATCGCCTCGCCGTCCTTCAGGCCCAGCTTGCGCAGCATGCTGTCCATCCGTTCCGAGCCGAAGATCCGCATCAGGTCGTCTTCGAGGCTGAGATAGAACTTCGAGCGGCCCGGGTCGCCCTGCCGGCCGGAGCGGCCCCGCAGCTGGTTGTCGATGCGCCGACTCTCGTGCCGTTCGGTGCCGAGCACGAAGAGGCCGCCGGCCGCCAGCACGACCTCGCGCTCCGCCGCCACCTCGTCGCGGATCCGCTGCGCCTTGACCTCGTCGACCACGCCGTCTTCGGACGCGGCTTCCTGGGGGATGCGCATGTCGACGTTGCCGCCGAGCTGGATGTCGGTGCCGCGGCCCGCCATGTTGGTGGCGATGGTGATAGCCCCAGCGCGGCCCGCCTGCGCGATGATGGAGGCCTCGCGCTCGTGATGGCGGGCGTTCAACACCTCGTGCGGCACCTTGCGCTTCTTCAGTTGTTCGGACAGCAGTTCCGACTTGTCGATCGAGGTCGTGCCGACCAGCACCGGCTGGCCGCGCTGGTGGCAATCTTCCAGGATGTCGATAATCGCGTCGTTCTTCTCGTCGACGGTGCGGTAAACCTCGTCGTCCTCGTCGTCGCGCACCATCGGCCGGTGCGTCGGCACATCGATGACTTCCAGGCTATAGATCTCCGCCAGCTCCGAGGCTTCCGTCATCGCCGTGCCGGTCATGCCGGAAAGCTTGGGATAAAGGCGGAAGTAGTTCTGGAAGGTGATCGAGGCGAGGGTTTGGTTCTCTTCCTGGATGGTGACGTCTTCCTTCGCCTCCAGCGCCTGGTGCAGGCCCTCGGAGAAGCGCCGCCCCTCCATCATCCGACCGGTGAACTCGTCGATGATGATGACGCGATCGTCATTGACGATGTAGTGCGTATCGCGCTGGAACAATTTGTGGGCGCGGAGCGCCTGGTTGGCATGGTGCACGGCGGAGACATTCTCCGGCTCGTACAGGGTTTCCCCCTTCAGCAGGTCCGCTTCGCGCAGCAGCTCCTCGATCCGCTCCATCCCCTCCTCGGTGAAGGTCACGGCGCGGGCCTTTTCGTCGAGCTCGAAATGCGCCGTCTCCAGCGCTGGGATCAGGGCGTCGACGGCGCGGTAGAGGTCGGAGCTCTCCTCGGCCGGGCCGGAGATGATGAGCGGTGTGCGCGCTTCGTCGATCAGGATCGAGTCGACCTCGTCGACGATGGCGAAGTTGAAGGGCCGCTGCACCATCTCGTCGCGGCTATGCTTCATGTTGTCGCGCAGATAGTCGAAGCCGAATTCGTTGTTGGTGCCGTAGGTGACGTCGGCGGCGTAGGCCGCGCGGCGCTCCGGCTCCGAGAGGCCATGCACGATGCAACCGACCGAGAGGCCGAGGAAGGTGTAGATCCGGCCCATCCATTCGGCGTCGCGCTGGGCGAGGTAGTCGTTCACCGTCACCACGTGCACGCCGGTCCCGTCGAGCGCGTTGAGATAGACCGGCAGAGTGGCGACCAGGGTCTTACCCTCGCCCGTCTTCATCTCGGCGACGCGGCCTTCGTGCAGGACGGTGCCGCCGACCAACTGCACGTCGTAATGGCGCTGGCCGAGAGCACGCTTCGCCGCCTCGCGAACCACGGCGAAGGCTTCCGGCAGCAGATCGTCGAGGCCGGCGCCCTCGGCCCGCCGCGCGCGTAGGGTCTCGGTCCGCCCGGCGAGGTCGGCATCGGAGAGCGCTTCCAACTCCGCCTCGAAGGCGCCGACCTGGGGGACGAGCTTGCCGATTTCCGCCACTTTGCGGTCGTTCGGCGAGCCGAAGAATTTTTTGGCGACGGCGCCCAGAATGCTCATGAATGGCCCTCGTTGCAGGCGGGGGGCGGGATGCCGAAAGGCCGGCCGAAACCCCTCCCACCTCGTCGCCAGACATAAGCACCGGGGCCTTCACTGTCAACGCGCCGGGGCCGTCGTGGCGCAAGCGCAGAGGTGCAAAAACCACGCTTGCATGTCGGCGCGCTTGGCACGATCATGCGCGCCGGGCGGGGCACGTGGCCACCATGGGGCGTCGACGTCGGTACGCGCCCTGAACGCGAAGGATTTCCCATCATGCGCTTACTTTCCCCGCTCGCGGCCCTGGCGCCGGCGTGCGTCCTGTTGATCGCCTCGGCCACACTAGCGCCGCTCGCCGCGCAGACCGCCCAGGGCGGGCAGACCCAGGCCCCCGCCGCCTCGGCCGCCGCCACCACGGACACCGCTGCCTCGGGCGACCGGGTCGTGGCCCGGATCGGCGACGACCCACTCTATCTCTCGGACCTGATCGTCGAACAGCTGGCCCTGCCGCCGCAGTACCAGCAGGTCCCGCTGGATCAGATCTTCCCGCAGCTGGTCACCCGGGTGATCGAGCGGCGTCTGATGGCGGCCGAGGCGGAACGCGCCGGCATGCAGGACGACCCGGACATCGCCCGCCTGCTGCGCCGGGCCCGTGATCTGGTGCTGCTGGAGGCCTATGCGACCAAGCATATCCAGCCCCTGCTGACCGAGGCCGCGGTGCGCGCGCGTTATGAACGCGACCATACCGGCGCCGGCGGCTCGGGCGAGGACGAGGTTCACGCCCGCCATATCCTGGTCAAGAGCGAGGCCGACGCGCTCGCCGTCATCGCCGAGTTGAACGGCGGCGCCGACTTCGCCGAGCTGGCGAAGACCCGCTCGACGGGCCCCTCCGGCCCGCGCGGCGGCGACCTGGGCTTCTTCGCGAAAAGCGCCATGGTTCCCCCCTTCGCCGAGGCGGCCTTCGCGCTGCAGCCGGGCGACGTCTCCGGCCCGGTGGAGACCCAGTTCGGCTGGCACGTGATCAAGGTCGAAGAACGCCGCCAGTCCGCCGGCCCGAAGTTCGAGGAGGTCCGCGACCAGGTCCGCGGCCAGATCGCGCAGGAGGAGTTGGGCAAGATCCTCGACGGCCTGCGCGAGCAGCACAAGGTCGAGATCTACACCCTCGACGGCAAGCCCGTGGTCGGGCCGGGCGGGGCGGCGCCAGCAAGCAAGTAGGAGAGGCGCCCGGTTCCCATTTTCCGTGCCGTCCCGCATCTGTCCAGCCATGGATTGGTACACCACCACCCGCCTCTCCGATGACGTCACCCTGATCACCGAGCGGCGCATCCAGCCCTACTTCCGTTGCAATATCTGGCATGTGCGCGGGCGGGACCGCGACATGCTGGTCGACAGCGGGATGGGCCTGGTCAGTCTGCGCGAGGCGGTGCCGCTGGTGACCGAGAAGAGCTGCCTCGCCGTCGCCTCGCACAGTCACTACGACCATATCGGCGGCCACCACGAATTCGCGGAGCGCCTGGCGCATCCCGCGGAAGCGGCGATCCTGGCCTGCCCGGACCGCAGGGCCACGCTGGCCGCCGACTTCGCGACGGACGAGATCTTCGAGGGCGCGCCGCCGCCCGGCTGGGCCGCCGCCGAATACGCCGTGCGGGCCGCGCCGGTCACGCGGACCATCGACGACGGCGACATCGTCGACCTCGGCGACCGGCGCTTCGAGGTCCTGCACCTGCCCGGGCACTCGCCCGGCGGGATCGGCCTTTGGGAGCGCGAAACCGGCGTGCTGTTCACCGGGGATACGCTCTATGACGGACCCTTGGGCGAGGGTCTGCCGGGTGAAGACCGGGCGGCCTGGCGGCGCAGCATGGAACGGCTGTCGGCCCTCCCCGCCCGCGTCGTCCATGGTGGCCATTTTCCGAGCCACGACGGCGCCCGTCACCGGGAACTCCTCCGCGATTGGCTGGCACGCGACGACGCGCGGGCTTGAGCGACCTGCCCGTACCGCGGCACATCTCTTCAAGTCTTCGCCAGTGGCTGGCGGGACCGCAACGGCGCTGCTATCTTGCCGCGCTTCGTCCCGGGAACCGCTGCATGACCACCTCCGACGACATTGAAATGCGCGCGCTGTTCGACGCCGTGCCGGTCTCGGTGCGGGTCGAGGATCTCTCCGGCATCAAGCGGCGCATCGACGCCTTGGGCATCGCGGATCCCGGCGAGTTTTCGCACTATCTGGATCGCCATCCGGATTTCATCGCCGCCTGCGCCGGTGAAATCCGGGTCGTCGACGTCAACGCATCGGCACTCGAACTGCATGGCTTCGCCACGCGCGAGGCATTCATCGATACGGTCACGCAGAACTTCACCGAAAAGCACTTACGGGCGATCCGCGGCGGCATCGAAGCGATCCATGCCGGCAAGACATTGCTGGAGTTCGAGTCGACCATCACCCGCAACGACGGCACCAGCCGCATCGTCATGGTCCGCTGGACCGTGCCGCCCGGCAACGAGGCGACCTATGCCCGCACCCTGCTGACCTCGACGGACATCACGGACCTGCGCCGGGCCGAGGAGATGCTGCGCCACTCCCAGAAGCTGGAAGCGATCGGCCAGATCGCCGGCGGCGTGGCGCACGATTTCAACAACCTGCTGGCGGTGATCCACGGCAACGCCGAACTGCTGGACACCCACGACGGCCCGATCACGGAGCTGACCGCCAGCATTCGCCGCGCGACCCGGCGGGGCGCCGAACTCACCCAGCGACTGCTCGCCTTTTCGGGCCGCCAGCCGCTCAGGCCCCGGGCGATCGACCTGGCCGGCCTGGTGGATTCCATGACCGCACTGCTGTCGCGCACGCTCGGGTCCGCCATCACCGTCGAAACGCGGATCGACCCGGACGTCCGCCCGATCCTGGCGGATCCCGGCCAGGTCGAAAGCGCCCTGCTGAACCTGGCGCTCAACGCCCGCGATGCGATGGCGATCGGTGGGCGGCTGGTCATCTCCGCCGGGAATGTCGGCGCGGACAGGGCCGGCGAGGGCCGACAGGGGCAAGCCTATCTTTCCATTACCGACAGCGGCACAGGCATGTCCGCGGAGGTGCGCGAGCGGGCGTTCGAGCCGTTCTTCACGACCAAGGAGATCGGCAAGGGCAGCGGCCTCGGCCTCTCGATGGTCTATGGTTTCGCCCGGCAATCCGGTGGCAGCGTCGAGATCGACAGCGACGAGGGACGCGGCACGACGGTGACGATCTATCTGCCCTGCGGCGAGACCCCCGCCGAAGCGGTGGAAGACGCGGCGACGAGCCTGCCGCCGCGCGGCGACAACCAGATGTGAATCGGCATGCAAAACTGACCCACTTTGGTGGGTTATGAGCGGTAAGAATTGACCCACCTGGAACGCTAGCATCCGCACGGAACAGTGCGGAGGAAAGAGCAGGTGGTATTGATGGAAAGCGTATTGAAGATCCGACGTTGGATATTACGGGAGGGTCGGAGTATCCGATCTGTATCTCGTCAGACTGGTTTGTCGCGGAACACGATTAAGAAGTATCTGAAGGACGGCGATCCACCGAGCTATCAGCGGCGCGTTTCACTCGTCCGGCGTAAGCTTAGCGATGGCTTCGCCAGCCGGCTTCGGGCGCTCTTTGAGCAGGACCTGGGGCGCCCGCGCCGTGAGCGCCGGACGGCCAAGAAGCTTTATGAGCAGCTTGTGTCGGAAGGCTATAGCGGATCCTACTCGACGGTTCAGAGGTTTGTCCGCGACCTGAAGCGTTCTGGCGCCGGATCGGGGGATGCGTTCATTCCGTTGCACTTTACGGCAGGTGACGCGCTCCAGTTTGACTGGAGCACGGAATACGCTGTCCTGGGCGGTGTCGAGCAGAAGGTAAAGGTTGCCCACTTCCGCCTATGTCATAGCCGCAAGCCCTTTGTTGTTGCCTATCCCAGCGAATCTCAGGAGATGGTGCTGGACGCCTTTGCACGGGCGATGTCTTTCTATGGCGGCGTACCGCGCCGGGTGATCATCGACAACCCCAAGACGATGGTAACCTATGTTTCGCGCTCTAAGGACCGTGTGTTCCATCCGCGCTTTCTGGCGTTGATGAACCACTATGTGATGGAACCGGTTGCTTGCACACCCGCGGCGGGGTGGGAGAAGGGTCAGATTGAGAACCAGGTTGGGTTCCTGCGGGGACAGCTGT
Source organism: uncultured Alphaproteobacteria bacterium (assembly GCA_951812805.1). Lineage (GTDB taxonomy): Bacteria > Pseudomonadota > Alphaproteobacteria > JASLMY01. The sequence goes on from CATOSZ010000016.1 coordinate 50,433, forward strand.
TTGCGCCCAAGCCCGCCTTTGACGATCTGGATGCGCTGAACGGCTGGTTGCGTCTGCGCTGCGAGGAATTGGCGAATCGCGCCCACCCCGAACAATCGGATCGCAAGATCTCGGACGTGTTCGCAGACGAGTGCGCCGAACTGCGTCCCCTGGGCCGGGCTTTTGACGGCTATGTTGAGAAGGCCGCTCGTGTCCGCTCTACCTGTCTGGTCCAATATGCCACCAATCGCTATAGCGTCCCCTCCCGGTTCGCCGGGGAGCTTGTCTCTCTGCGCGCCTATGCGGACCGGATCGTGGTTGTGTCAGGGCAGAATGTGATTGCCGAGCACAAGCGCCGCTTTACCCGCAACGCCAGCTATTTCGAGCCCTGGCATTACCTGCCCCTACTCGACCGCAAGCCCGGCGCGCTGAGAGATGGCGCGCCCTTTGTGGGTTGGCAATTGCCTGAGGCGATGCACCGGGTCAGGGCGCATTACATGGCCGGCAAAGGCGGGGACCGGGAGTTTGTCGATCTGCTCCTGCTGGCCCAGGATCACGGGATCGAGGTGGTCGAGATAGCCTGTGAACTGGCCGTGGAGCAGAACACGCTGCGCCTTCCGGCCATCATCAATCTGATCAACCAACTGGTGGAGCCGGTCATCGCGCCATGGGGCGAGAGCCACGCCTATCCGCAACTGACCTTGCGGCCCGAAGCGGACTGCAAGCGCTATGAGACGCTGTGCGTTGCCGGGGAGGCCGTCGCATGAAAGCTTTGATAGACCAACTGATCGCCCTGAGGCTGTATGGAATGGCGGCTTGCGCCGAAGCTTTGCTGGCCGCGCGCAAGCCGCCAAGTCTGACCACTGCGATAAAGCAACTGATCGACGCCGAGACTGTAGAGCGCCGGGTGCGCTCTATCCAGCACCAAATGCGGGCCTCGAAGTTCCCCCACCATAAGGACTTCGCCACTTTCGATTACGGCCTAGCCGCCGTCACCCAAGCGCAAATCGACCCCTTCTGCTCAGGGCAGTTCACCCAGGAGGCCCACAACCTCATTCTGGTGGGCGGAACCGGTACGGGCAAAACCCACATCGCCATTGCTCTGGGGACGCTGTTGATCAATCAGGGAAAGAAGGTCCGTTTCTTCAACGCCGTCGATCTGATCAATGCGCTGATCAAGGAACAGGCCGAAGGCAACGCCGGCAAGATCATCCGGCAACTGACGGCCATGGATTGCGTCATCATCGACGAACTGGGCTATATCCCATTCCCCAAATCCGGCGGTGCGCTCTTGTTCCACCTGATCAGCAAACTCTATGAGAAGACCAGCGTCATCATCACCACCAATCTGGAGTTCGGGGAATGGGTCTCCGTCTTCGGAGATGCAAAAATGACAACCGCGTTGCTGGATCGTGTAACGCATCACTGCGCAATCATCGAAACAGGCAACATGTCTTACCGCTTCGCACAAAGCAAACAGCGACGACAAAAGTAGCCGCCCTGTAAGCAAAGCCCCAGGCTGATCCGCTATATGGAGCCAATCAGCCTGGGGGCTTTCATCGCAAAGGCGGGCAAATCAAAACGGGTCCTGTACAGATTGTTCTGCAAAAGGGGTTTCGTAGCTGGGGCACAAGTCCGGGCCGATGGGGTGGATGAGCTGCCTCCGGCTGGTCCGGGCTCTCGCGATCGAAATCCATGAGGACTGGCTGGATGCCAACCGCTAGCTCAACATGATCCATCTCAAGGAGAGCAAAAGCGAACGCATCCAGAAAGCCGCCTGACGGCGGCTCGGCATGCCTGGCGCTCCGAGCAATCGAAATCTCCGCGCCAGGCATGCCGGTGGCCCTCATCGGCAGCCATGACAAACTTGCAGAACAGTCTGGACACTACTTCAAAAGCTCATTGCCACTTCAAGAACCCCACCTGATCCCCACGTTCCGCCGCCGGCCCGGTTGTCCCGGTGGGCCCACAGGCCCCTCCCACGCGGCTTCGCTCCGCGTAACGCAAAGCGCTACACGAAGCCGCGCGGGGCCCTCCCGTGGACTACCGGGACAACCTCCGTCGAAGCAAGGGGGGGGTCAATTTTGCACGCCGATAGGGGGTCAGAATTAAATGCTGATTGACACCCTGGTCGCGGAACTTATGGCCCGGCTCGCCGAGGCGTTGGACGAGATTGACAACCTTCGTGCGGATCTCGCACCCTATTGCCTTCAGGGCTCTTTCTTGTGAACAACGCGTACCGCATCGGCGAGGCGACCATCTACCGGGGCGATTGCCTGGATCTCCTGCCCACGCTCGGCCCGGTCGACCACGTGATCACGGACCCGCCCTACGAGGCCGCCCTGCACCGGGCCGCGGCGGAGGGCCGGATCCAACGCGCCGACGGCCAGGCGCCGCCGCGCGGGTTCGAGTTCGCCGGCATCGACGCGATCCGCGAGGAGGCGGCCCGGACCATGGTGACGGCCGCGCGGGGCTGGCTCCTGGCGTTCGCCCTCGCCGAGGGCGTCGGCGCCTGGCGCGACGCCATCCAGGCGGCCGGCGGCAAGTGGGACACGACGCTCTGCTGGGTGAAGCCGGACGCGACCCCCAGGTTCAACGGCCAGGGCGCGGCGCGCGGCTTCGAATGTATCGTCTCCGCCTGGTGCGGCACCGGCCATCGGCGCTGGAATGGCGGCGGGCGGCGCGGTGTGTTCACCTATCCGACCGCCAAGGGCGGCCATCCGACGGCCAAGCCGCTGGCGCTGATGATGGCGCTGATCCAGCTCTACACCCAACCGGGCGATCTAATCTGCGATCCCTTCATGGGCTCGGGCACGACGGGCGTGGCGGCCATCGCGCTCGGCCGGCGCTTCCTCGGCATCGAGATCGAGCCTGGATACCACGAGATCGCACGCCGCCGGCTCGAGGCCCGCGTGGCCCAGCCACTGCTGCCGTTCGACGTCCCCGCCACCCAACAGGCTCCACTGCCGCTGGAGGACGCGGGGTGACGACGCTACCGGGCGTGCTTTCCGAGATCGAGGCGCTCGCGGGGCGCGGGGCGGCGCTCGGAATCGCTCTGGCGCACGGCGGCGACGACGGTTGGGACGTGCCGCGCGCACTCGATACGCCACCGGGCCAGGCGCTGGCAGGCCTCGTCGGCGCCGAAGCGGCGGCCGCGATCGTCGGCCGCTTCGGTGGCGGGGCGATTGCCGTGCCGCTCGCGCGGCGCGCCCTGGTGCGACATCTCGCGGCACAAGGCATGAGCACGGCCGAGATCGCGCGGCGGCTCGCCATCACCCGGCGCACCGCGCGGCGCTACCGGCGGCACGGCGCGTAAGACCGCCTGTGCGGCGGACCATGGTCCGCTGCAACCGCCTGCCGGGATGCGCGATAATCCCCTCCCGACCCCAGCCCGACAGGACACGCGATGATCATCTCCCTGATTTCCACCGGCCTCGGCATGCTCGGCGGCGTCATCCCTGACCTCCTGAAGGAGTTCCGCGAGAGCCGCGAGCACGGGCGCGAGATGGACCGCATGGACAAGCAGGCTGAGCTGCAACTGAAGCTGCTGGCGCACCGGACCGACGCCCGCCTTCAGGAGATCGAGGGCCAAGCGCAGATGGAGGAGGTGCGCGCCTTCCGCACCCAGATGTCGGAGATCTACAAATCCCAGGCGCCGGTCGGCGTGAAGTGGGTCGACGCCTGGAACGCCGCCCTGCGGCCCGGCGCCTGCACCGTCATCATCGCGCTGTTCACCGCGATCGCCGGCACGTACGCCTACGGGATGTATTTTGGCGCGCCGCATCTGGCCGAGATCTCCACGGTGATCTGGGGTTCGCTGGTCGGCGATGCGATCCAGGCCGTGCTCGGCTATCTGTTCGGCTACCGCTCCGGCGCGAAGCTCTCGGCGGCGGTCAGGCGATGAGCCGGCGCCGCGCCCCGGTCTGCCGCCGGGCAGTCCGCCTGATCAAGCACTTCGAGGGCTTCTCGGCGGAACCCTATCTCTGCCCCGCCGGGGTCTTGACCATCGGCCACGGCGCCACCTATGGCGTCGATGGGCGCCGCGTCGGCCTGGACCACCCGCCGCTCGACGCGGCGGGCGCGGAAGCGCTGCTGCGGCGCGATCTCGCGCGCTTCGCTCTCGCGGTCGACCGCATGGTGGTCGTGCCGATCGGCACCAACCAGCACGGCGCGCTGACCTCTTTCGCCTTCAACCTCGGATCGGGCGCACTGCGCGCCTCGACCCTGCTGCGCCGCGTCAACGCCGGCGCGTGGGACGACGTGCCGGATCAGTTCCGCCGCTGGGTGTTCGCCGGCGGGCGGCGGCTTGCCGGCCTGGTCCGCCGGCGCGAGGCCGAAGCCGCTCTCTGGGGGATGACATGAGCGCCGAGGAGATCACCGGCTGGCTGGTGCGCGCCGCTGTCGCCGCGATCGTCGCTGCCATCGTGCTGCTGTTCCGCCGCATGCGCGAGGCCGAGGCCAGGCTGGCCGAGACGAAGGTGCGCCTCGCGGCGGTCGAGAAGCAGGACAACTCGGCGACCTTCGGCGCACTGCGGAATCGGATCGAGGAGCTCGACCGTATCTCGGCGGAAACCCGCGCCGATGTCGCCGCCGTCAAGGCCTCGGTCGCCGCCATCGAACGGACGCTACACCTGATTCATGAGCATCTGATGGACAAGGGGGTGCCGTGAGCTCTTACGCCCGCATCGTGGCCGAGGATATGCGCCTCGTCGTTCTGCAGCTCCTGGCGCAAGCCGAAGGCTTCGATCTCAACGACCGCATCCTGGCCAGCGCGCTGACCGCGTTCGGCCACCGCCCGAGCCTCGACAGGCTCGCCACCGAGCTCGCCTGGCTGGCCGAACAGGGCCTGATCGAGACCCGCGACGTCGAGGGCTTCACCGTCGCCGCGCTTCTGGCCCGGGGCCAGGATGTCGTCGAGGGCCGCACCGCCGCGCCCGGGGTCCGCCGCCCGCGCCCGGACGAACTCTGAACCATGCCGCGCCGCGCTCTGATCGACCGCCATTTCTCGGCCGAGGAGCAGGCCAGTATCGCCGCCTTCCTCGACGCCAACCCCACGATCAGCGTCGACGACTTCCGCGCCCTGCTGCGCGAGCGCGGCGCCGAGCTCTCCCGCTCCACCGCGCATGCCGCCAAGCGCAAGCTCGAGGCGATGGGCGGCCGGCTGCGCGAATCGCGGAGGATGATGGATGCCATCGCCACGGATCTCGAGGGCGAGGACGAGAGCCGGCGCCACCGCGCGTTGTTGGAGATCGCGCGCACACTGTGCTTCGAGTTCCAGCAGGCACTGCTCGATGGCGACGCCAGCACCCTGAAGGCCGGCGATCTCGCCCACCTGGGGCGCTCCCTCAAGGATCTGATGCAGGCTGCCCGCCTCGATCAGGACTATGCCGCCCGCCTGGTCGAGCAGGCCACCAAGCGCGCCGCCCAGGCGGCCGGCCAACAGGCCCGCAAGCTCGGCCTCTCCGAGGAGGGCGCCGCCTCGATCCGCGCGTTCGTGGAGGGCGGCGCATGAAGGACGCGCGCACCTTGCTCCCTTACCAGCAGCGCTGGGTCGCCGAGACGAGCGGATTGGCGGCGATCCAGAAGTCCAGACGGATCGGCATCTCCTGGGCCGAGGCATATAACGCGGTAATGCACGCCGGCCTCGGGCGCGGCGACGTGTACTACCAGTCCTATTCCCTCGACATGGCGCGCGGCTTCGTCGCCGACTGCGCCGAGTGGGTCGAGCACTGCCAGGGCATCGCGATCGAGACCGCCGGCGAGACCTTGATCGACACCGGTGATTCCCACGCCGTGCAGGCCTTCCGCCTGCGCCTCGCCGCGGGCAAGACCATCACCGCCCTCGCGTCCAGTCCACGGGCCTGGCGCTCCAAGGGTCGGCCCGGCGATATTGCCGTCATCGACGAGGCCGCCTTCATCGACGATCTCGAGGCCGTGCTGACCGCCGCGCTGGCGACCCGCATGTGGGGCGGCGCGGTGCGCGTGATCTCCACTCATAACGGCGAGGCCAACCCCTTCGCCGCGCTCTGCCGCGATATCGCCGAGCGCCGCCAGCCGGGCGCGCTGCATACCGTCACGCTGGCCGACGCACTTCACGAGGGCCTTTACAAGCGCATCTGCATGGTTACCGGGCAGCACTGGACGGGCGCGGCCGAGGCGGCCTGGGAGGCGGGGTTGCGTGCCGAATACGGCGCCCGCGCCGCCCAGGAGCTCGACTGCGTGCCCTCGGCCGGCTCGGGCGCCTGGCTCGCCTGGAAGGCGATCACCGATGCCGAGGACGCGGAGGCCGGCAAAGCGGAACTGTATGCGGGCGGCACCACCTATATCGGCGTCGATGTCGCGCGGCGGCGCGATCTCTGGGTCGCCGCCGTCATCGAGAAGGTCGGCGATGTCTTGTGGCTGCGCGAGATCCAGACGGCGCGCGATATCTCCTTCTCCGAACAGCGCGCGATCGTGCGCACGCTCGCCGCTCGCTACCGCCCGCTCCGCATCGCCGTCGATCAGACCGGCATGGGCGAGGCCGTCGTCGAGCAGCTGGCCGAGGATCACGGCGGCCTCACCGTCGAGGGCGTGCTGATGACGACCCCCAAACGGCTCGACGTCGCCACCGCGCTGCGCGAGGCCTTCGAGGACAACCGTATTCGTATCCCCGCCGACGAGGCGCTGCGGCGCGACCTGCACAGCCTGCGCGCCGAAGCCGGGCCCACGGGCGCCCCCCGGCTGACCGCCGAGCGAGCCGACACCGACGGCCACGGCGACCGCTTCTGGGCCCTCGCGCTCGCCTGCGCCGCTGCTGCCCAGGCCCGCGGCCCCTTCGAGGCCTGGACCACGGACCGCCGGCACGCCGCCTTCCGCGCGCCCGATGGACTGGGACCCGGCAGTGGCCACGAGATCGACTACGAACTCGGCGTCGTGCGCTCGCCCCTCTCGGCTCTGAACGGGTGGTGAGCATGGCGAAAGACCTCCCCGCGACGCCCGACACCGCCGAGATCGCCGCGCCCGAGGCCGGCCGCGAGGGTATCGGCGCCTGGATCGATGCCTGGCTCGACGAGATGGGCGCGTTCGCCGGTGATCCCCGCCAGTGGCGAAGCGGCCCCGCCTCGATCTCCGCCGCCACGGCGGCACTCACCGATCCCCATGCCCGCGCCGTGCTCGACCAGCGCCTCGACGCCGGCACCGCCGCGCCGCTCGAGATCGAACCCGGCGGCACGGCGCGGCGCGACCGCATCGCCGCCGAGGACCTCGCCGGGCAGCTCGAGGCCATCGAGATCGACCGCGTCAGCCGGGAGCTGCTGCACGCCGTCTGGTACGGCTATGCCATCGCCGAGTGCCTCTGGGAGATCGACGGCGCCCAGGCCCGCCTCGCCGACCTCAAGGTGCGCGACCCCGGCCGATTCCGCTTCCGCCCCGACGGCAGCCCGCTGCTGATCACCCGGGACCGGCCGCGCGGGATCGAGTTGCCGTCGGCCAAGTTCACCGTACTGCGCCAACCCCGCCAGCACGGCGGCCAGCCGCACGGCCCCGGCGTCGCCCGCTGGTGCCTCTGGCCCGTCTGGTTGAAGCGACAGGGCGTCCGCTTCTGGTCGACCGCGTTGGAGAAGTTCGGCATGCCCGCCCTCGTGATCTCGCTCCGGGGCGAGGCCTGTCCCGAGGAGGTCGACTTGGCCCTTAGAACCGTAAACGCCGTCATCGGCGGCGCCGGCGTCGTGACCAAGGAGGGCCAGAAGATTGAGACCCTCGACTCCCAGCGCCGCGCCGGCGGCGACTACAAGGAGTTCACCGCCGCCATGGACGGCATGATCGCCGACGCCGTGCTCGGCCAGCGCGCCACCAGCGAGATCGGCCCCTGGCAGGCCACGGCCGAGGTCCATGCCGAGGTGCTGCAACGCCTCGTCGCCGCCGACGCACGACGCCTCTCCGCCGCCCTCCAGCACTCCCTCGCCACCTGGCTCACCCACTGGAACCACCCAGGCGCCGCCGTGCCGCGCTTGATCCGCGACACCGCCCCGCCGGAAGACCTGGAGCGCCGCGCGAACCGCGATGACATCGTCGCCCGGATGTCCGAGCTCAAGCCGACCCAAGCCTATGTCGAGCGCACCTACGGGGGAGAATGGGAAGCGGCGGCGCCCTCGACGCCGCCCGCGCGGGCCGAGGAGGAGCGTCTGGCGCTCGCGGGACCCAGGCGGGCGGGCGACGCTATCGATCGGGCCGTCGACGCGCTGATCGAAGACGAAGGCTGGACACGCATCATGGAGCCCATCGTCCAGCCGGTGCTCGACGCCGCCACCGACGCCCCTGGATTCGCGACATTCCGCCAAAGGCTCGACGGCGAGGCGTTGCAAAACGCCATGGACACGAGCGAGCTGGCCACCACGTTGCACCGCACGACCTTCTCGGCCGAGATCGCCGGACAGGGCGAACCCGAGGGCGGAAGGTAGGCCATGGCCGGACGCGAAGACGCACAAGACGATATCCGGCCCGGCCACTGGATGCGCTGGCCAGCGGGACGGCGCAATGGCCGCATTCAACGTCTACTCCACGACGACCATGGTGGCCTCGCCGGCGCCGTGCTGGAAGCCGACGGCGGCGGATGGATTGCCGCCGCCGTCGGCGAGCTCACGCCTATCTCCCCCCGCGGCCTGAACTGAAGACCGATCATGGCGGACCCCGAGATCCTCGACGTCCCGCCCCTGGAGGCGATCGAGCACTTCCGCGCCAAGGGCTACCATATCGGCTACCACTGGCTCGACACCGACGCCGCACGGCACACCGCCTCCTTCACCGTCGCCAAGGTGGCGCAGCTCGACATTCTCGAGGACATCCGCGCCGCCGTGGACGCGGCGGTCGCCGAGGGCAAGACCTACGACTGGTTCCAGGGCGAACTCGAACCCATTCTGCGCCGCAAGGGCTGGTGGGGCCGCGAGCGCATGATCGATCCCCTGACCGGCGAGAGCCAGATCGTCCAACTCGGCTCGCCCCATCGTCTGCGCATCATCTTCGACACCAATCTCCGCATGGCCTACGCCCATGGCCGCTGGGAAAAGATCGAACGGCTCGCCGACCGATTGCCCTATCTCCGCTACGTCGCCGTTCAGGACAGGCGCACCCGGCCCGAACACATGGCCTGGCATGGCACCGTGCTGCGCTGGGACGACCCCTTCTGGCACAGCCACTATCCGCCCAACGGCTGGAAATGCCGTTGCATCGTCCAGCAGCTCGGCGAAGACGATCTCGAGCGCTACGGTCACGCCGTCTCCGATCGCCCACCCGACGGCTGGGACCGGACCCGGGATTGGCTCGACAAGCGCAACGGACAGATCCACCGGATCCCGGTCGGCATCGATCCGGGCTTCGCCCACAACGTCGGACTCGTCGATCCCGCCGCGCAGGCCCAGCGCCTGCTCGATCAAAGGACGTAGTCCCGGCCGCCGTTCCTCGGTTTGGCAACCGCGAATCGACGCTCCCGGAAATGGCCGATTTTGGCGCGAATTCAGGGGGCTGAAAATGGGCCTTTTCGATCCGTTTCCAGCCAATTCACGGCACCTGAACGGCCATTTTGACAAATATTTTCGATTAACCGATTCCGGCCTCGATAGGCCCGCCGATCACCTCCAACCTACTGATCCAGAAAGACTTTGTTCGGAATAGTCCGACCTCATCCGAGATAGTCCGGATTCTTAGTCTTTTCTGTCTCCCCACACAGCTGGTGGCGCAACTGCGTGACGTCGACGTCGAAGCGGCGCGCCAGCCCGGGGAGATGCCAGACCGGGTCGATGGCGATCTTCACCACGGCGATTTCGCCCGCCTGGTTCACGATCTCGCCGTCGGCGCGTAGGCGGCCGGCGGCCAGCGCCTCGCCGATCTCCGGCAGGTTCAACCGGGCCCGGGTAACGGCGATGGTCGGGCGGATGTCGACGCCGTCGCCAAGCTCGGTGGCGAAGGCGGTGTTGATCATATGGCCGTAGGGATCGAGGGCGACGATACGGTCCGGATCGGCCCATTGCGGATGCGGGCCGATTTCGGCCGCGGGATCGGTGTTGCCGAGGTCCGGCACGTGGAAGGGGTCGAGCCTGCCCGACGCGACTGACAGCGCCCGATAGATCGAATAGGCGCCGCCGTGGGTGCCGATGACGTTGCGCTGGTCGGGATGGGTGAGGGAGGCGACCAGCGGGCCGCGCCGGGCGGCCTCGCCCGCGCCCCAGTTCAACGGCGGCAGCCGGTTGGCGCCGGGCCGGTTGTGCGAAGTGAGAATGATGTGGCTGTGGCCCGCCATCTCCGTCAGTCCCGAAAAGGCCCCGAAACCCGGGGCGGGTCCGACAGAGTGACCAGTCAGGCCTTAAAAATCAATTGCCTGAAGGTCACACATGAACACGAACCCCCGCCCGGCGCGGGGCCGGACGGGGGTTCGTGGGTCTTGGATCTCAAGGCCCGGGCCGCCCCGCGCCCCCGGCCCAACCACCCGTGGAGTGTACCCTTGGGGTGGTTGGGCCGGGGGAGCGGGGCGGCCCGGGCTATCGCCAAATACCGCCTAGAACAGGTTCTGCGCCGAGACCATCGCGAACAGCATGGGCACGGACAGCATGGTGTTCGTGCGGCTGAACAGCATCGCGGTGCGGGCCGACTTCGCCTTCGAGTCGGCGTCCGCGTCGACGATGCCGAGCGCGCGCTTCTGGTTCGGCCAGATGATGAACCAGACGTTGAACCACATGATGGTACCGAGCCACATGCCGATGCCGATCATCGTGTGCTTGCCGACGCTGTCGGTAAGACCGAGCAGGATGGCCTCCAGCAGGTAGCCGTTCAGCGCCGCCAGGATGATGCCGGTGATGATCGTGCCCATCGCCGCCCAGCGGAACCAGAACAGGGCCGCCGGCGCGATCACCTTGCCGATCGCCGGCTTCTGTTCGTCCGGGATCTTGCCCATGTTCGGGATCTGCACGAAGTTGAAGTACCAGAGAATGCCGATCCACATGACGCCGGCCAGCACGTGCAGCCAGCGGAACAGGAAGGCCCAGAACTCCGTCGCTCCGAAGCCCTGCACACCCAGATAGATAAGGAACATGACGACGGCCAGCACGATGCCGGCGACGATCGTCTTGTTGAGATCACTCAGAATTCCAGCCATCGAACCCCTCCCCAACGGCATGTCGATCTGCGAATCGCTCGCAAGATCGCGCATTGTCTCAATAGTCAACAATGCTGTCCAGTTCCGGGCTAAACTTCGACGTCTCGAACGAAGGCCGAAGAAGGGATGCGGGATCATGGCGACGGGTGCCTGTCTTTGCGGAGGGGTCGGTTGGCGGGTGGACGAGGCCGGGTTCCACCACATGAGCCATTGTCATTGTTCGATGTGCCGCAAGGCGCACGGCGCCGCCTTCGCCACCTACGCGACGGTGGCCCGCAGTGCCTTCGAGCGGACCGGCGACGCGGCGCTGGTCGTCGAGCGGCAATCCTCACCCGGTTTCCACCGGGCCTTCTGCCGGACCTGCGGCGCGGTCGTGCCGTCGCTGAACAACGGCGATACCGTCTATGTGCCGGTGGGCGGCATGCACGACGATCCCGGCTGGCGGGCGAGCCATCACATCTTCACCGCCCATGCGGCCCCCTGGCACCGCATCGCCGACACGCTGCCGCGCCACGCGCTCTATCGCCCGGGCGAAGCGGGGCCGGTGGTCGAGCGGCCGGCACCGGTCGACGGGGACGGCGTCGCGGGCAGTTGCCTGTGCGGCGCCGTTGCCTTCGCGGTGACGGCGCCGTTCCGCGTGGTGCACAACTGCCATTGCACGCGCTGCCGGCGCGCGCGCCAGGCCGCTCATACGACGAACGGTTTCGTCGCCATCGACGATTTCCGCTGGCGGCGCGGCGCGGCGGGGGTCGTGCTCTATCGCCTGCCCGAGGCGCGCGTCTTCGCGCACGCCTTCTGCCGGCTCTGCGGTTCCGGCATGCCGCGCATCACGGACGCGGGCGATACGGCCATTCTGCCGCTCGGTGCCCTCGACAGCGATCCGGGTCGGCAGGCCGACGACCACATCTTCACCGACTTCGCGACGCCCTGGTACGAAGGCGAGGACGGCCTGCCCCGCCATCCCGGTCCGCCGCCGCCCTCCTGAGTGGTCCTGGTCATTTCCGTTGCTCTCGGCCTATAGTGGTCTCGCCGGAAGGAACGACAGCCTTGGGGGCAGGGAGTCGGGATCCGACCATGGATCTTTCACAGATCGTACTCATCACCATGCCGTTGCTCGGCGCGGCGCTGCCGTTGCTGGTAACGCAGATCTCCAGCGATCCGGAGCTGAAGGCGATCGGCCGCGCGGTGATCAAATACGCCGTCGCCCTGCCCGCCGTGCTGGCGATCGTGATCTTCGGTATCGTCGAGCTGGTGATCTGAAGCGGCGGGTTCAGCCCGGCGCATAGCCGTCGATGGCGCGGGCCATCGCCGTGTCCTTGGCGCTGAGGCCGCCGGCGGAATGGGTCGTCAGCACCACCTCGACCCGGTCGTAGACGTTGCACCATTCGGGATGATGGTCCATCGCCTCGGCCAGCAGGGCGACCCGTGTCATGAAGGCGAAGGCTGCATTGAAGTCGGCGAAGCGCAGTTCGCGCCGGATGGCGTCCCGCCCCTCGACCTCGTGCCAGAGCGTCAATTCCGCCAGCGCCGCGCGCCGCGCCTCGTCGTCCAGCTTCGCCGTCATGCCCTCGTCTCCCCTGCCCGTCTGGCGCCGAGTCTACCGGGGATCGCACCCGGCGGCCACGCCCGCCCCTTGACGTCGCGCGGTCGAGGCGGATGATTCTTCTCTGGATCGTTCGGGGAGGAGAGGCACGATGAAGATCACCAACGTCAAGGTCGACATGTTCAACTGGCTTTCGGAAAGCTGGAAGACCGGCGTCGGCACGCAGTTCGGCCAGACCCGCCAGCTCGGCATCGTCACGGTGGAGACGGACGATGGGGTCACCGGCAACGCCTTTCTCGGCTCGTCGCGGGTCGGCGCGGACCATTTCGCCCCGGGCCTGATCGAGTTCATCAAGCCCCTGATCATGGGCCGCAACCCGCAGGACATCGGCGCCATCTGGTGGGACCTGTGGAAGATGAACCGCTCGGTCTCGACCTATGTCATCGGCGCGATCGACGTCTGCCTGTGGGACATCAACGGCAAGATCGCCGGCCAGCCGATCCACCGCCTGCTCGGCACCTGCAAGGAAACGGTGCCGGTCTATTCCTCCACCGCCTGGCACGCGACGGCGGCGGAATATGTCGAGGAGGCGTTGCGTTTCAAGGAGATGGGCTGGACCGCCCACAAGCTGCATCCCCACGGCGAGCCCAAGATGGACATCGAGATCTCCCGCGCGGTGCGCGACGGTGTCGGCGACGAGATGAAGCTGATGCTCGATTCCATGTGGGCCTACCGCTACGAGGACGCGCTGCGCGTCGGCCGGGCGATCGAGGAGCTGGACTTCTACTGGTACGAGGACCCGCTGGTGGAGGAGGACATCTACAACTACATCAAGCTGAACCAGAAGCTGGACATCCCCATCATGTCGACGGAATACGCGCCCGGGCGCTATTACGGCATGGTGCCCTGGATCATGCAGAACGCGACGGACATCCTGCGCGGCGACGTCGCGGTGACCGGCGGGATCACGCCGATGGTCCGCCTCTGCCACCTGGCGGAAGGCTTCAACATGCGCTGCGAGATCCACCACGGCGGCAACTCCCTGAACAACGTCGCCAACCTGCACATCACCATGGCCGTACCGAATTGCGAGTTCTTCGAATTCTTCCCCTGCACGGGCGCCAACGAGTACGGCCTCGTCGAGGATATCCAGTATGTCGACGGCCATGTCCACGCCCCGACCCGACCGGGTCTCGGCTACGACATCGACTGGGATCTGGTGAAGCGCGAGCATACCGCGACGCTCGAATGACGGCGGGCAAGTCCATGATATCTTAACCCATGTTGCCATAATCATGGGCTTGCATATGGGTTATCGGGCGTGACGATGCAGACCGACGTGATGGCGGATGGCTTGTTGGATGCGGTGGCGGCACCGGTCTTCGTGCTGGATGTCGAGCCGTCCGGTCGCATCGTCTATTCCGGCTACAATCGCACGGCGCTGGCGATCGCCGGTTTTGCCCTCGCGGACGTGCTGGGCCGAACGGTGGAAGAGGTTTTCGCCGGTCGCATGGGGCAGGTCGCCTATGCCCGCCACCAGCAGGTCGCCCGCTCGGCGGAGACCTCGGTCTACGAGGTCGATCTGCCGATGGCCGACAGGGTTCGCCACATGCGGACCACGATGACGCCCCTTCTGGACGCGCAGGGGAAGGTCACGCGGCTGGTCGGGACCTTCACGGACATCACGGCCGAGAACGTCATCAACCAGGCCCGTGCCGGCGCCGAGGTCCTGTCCACGGAGATCGAGGAGTTCATTTCCCTCGCCGCCCATGACCTGCGCAGTCCCATTCGCCGCGTACAGGCGATCGCCGGCATGCTGCGGGCGGATTTCGAGGACCTCGGCGACGGCAAACTGGAACTCATCGACATGCTGGAGAAGGTCGCGGTGAAGACCTCCGAGCTGATCGTCGACGTGTTGGAGCATGCCCGCGCGACCGGCTTGCAGGAGGAGGAACGGCAGGAATTCGATTTCGGCGACCTCTGTGCCGATCTGTCGGTCATGCTCGACCCGCTGGGGGAGCATGCGATCAACCATCCAGGCGGCAGCGTCGCCGCCGACCGGGCGGCGTTGCAGATCGTCTTGCGGAACCTGATGGACAATGCCCTGAAGCACAGCGGGCGCGAACGGGTTGAGCTGGAGATCTCGCTCGGCGCGGCCAGTCCCGACATGCTCGAGGTGTCGGTCACGGACAACGGCAAGGGCTTCGCCAAACCCGCTTTGGACCTTCTCGCGGGCGGCAAGCTGCGCCCCGACAGCGGGTTCGGACTGGCGGGGATCCGCCGCCTCGTCGCGTCGCGCGGCGGACACATCGAAATCGAGGCGGCGGACGAGGCCCATGGGGCCCGCGTCCGCGCAACGCTTCCCGGCCGCATCCTGGCGGGTGGTTAGTTAGTTATCCCGCCTCTCTCACACACTCCACGGCTCGGGTCGATCCTCGGGGCATCGTCGGCCGTTCAACCCGGCTTGCGGAAGAGCTGAATGCCCCAGGCGAGGTGCCCGGCATCGGCCGCCTTCACCCAGTTCTCGAGGCCGAGGGCCATACGGTCGAGATATTCCCCCGAAGCGCCGAGCGTCCTGAGCCGGTCGCGATTGGCCAGCAGTTCCGCGTGGATGCGGTCGTAGTGGGTGCGGAGATGCCCGGTCATATCTTCCTGGGCTAAAACCTCGAAGCCGAGGGCCTGGGCGCATTCGCGATAGAACCGGGGCGAGCCCAGGCTGTTCAGCTGCAGACGGTCGTAGACCGGTTGCAGCACGCCGTCGGGAACGTCGTCCGACTGCATCGGATCGGTGAAGACGAAGTGGCCGCCCGGCTTCAAGACCCGCCAGACCTCCTCCAGCACCTTGTCGCGCTGGTCGGAATGGAGGATCGCGTCCTGACTCCAGACCACGTCGTGGCTGGCCGACAGCTCGGGAATGCTCTCGAACACGCCGTGCAGCACCCGGATCCGCTCGGTGAGCCCGGCGCGGCGGTTGCGCATGCGGTTGGTGTCGTTCTGGGTGCTTGAGATGTTGAGGCAGGTCGCCTGATTGCCGAAGCGCTTGGCGAGCCGGCGCATGGAACCGCCGTAGCCCGAACCGATGTCGAGCACGGACACCCCGGCGTCCAGGGCGGGCAGCATCGCCGCCATTCGGTCCACGGTGAGATCGCTCGCCTCGGCGATGGTCAGGCCGGGCTCGTGGATGCCGATATGCAGGTCTTCGCCGCCCCAGATCGTGCCGTAGAAGATGTCCGCATCGTCGCTGTCGTAATAATCCTCGGTGATGTCGCGGATATCGTTCTCACCGGCCAGCCGCCGGCCGCCGTCCCAACGGGTCTCGTGCAGAGTCGACTTCTCGGCGACGTGGATGAAGAAGTCCGGCTCCGCCTCGGCGTAGGTCTCCTGGAAGTCGCCATAGGTGCGAACGCGCTGGAAGCCGGCCTCGACCAGCAGCCGCCGCGTATAGTCCTTGCGGATGGGATAGAGATTCAGCGTGTAGTCCGAACCGTCGGCGAAGCTGTACTTGAAGCGGACCAGGCCA
Source organism: uncultured Alphaproteobacteria bacterium (assembly GCA_951812805.1). Classification (GTDB taxonomy): domain Bacteria; phylum Pseudomonadota; class Alphaproteobacteria; genus JASLMY01. Next base: position 66,600 of record CATOSZ010000016.1, read on the forward strand.
TCGTCGATGTGCTCGGGTTCCGCCGTCACGCTGTCGCCGCAGTAGTAATAGCGGTGCTTCGAGGAGTAGCCCTGGTCCAGCATGGCATCGTAGTTGCGCTGGTCCAGGATCAGCACGCCGTCGTACTTCAGGGCCGCGTAGAACTCGGCCAGGACGCGGCGGCGGTCGGTGTCGCTGTGGAGATGGGTGAAGGAATTCCCGAGGCAGATGATCGCGTCGTACTTGCCCTGGATGTCGCGGTTGAGCCAACGCCAGTCCGCCTGCACCGACTTCAGGATCAGACCGCGCGATTGGGCATTGGCAAAGGCCTTGGACAGCATCGCCGCGGAGCCGTCGGCCGAGGTCACGTTGAACCCGGCCTCGCGCAGGCGGACGGAATGGAAGCCGGTGCCGCAGGCGACGTCCAGCACGCTCTCCTTGCCGCGCGCGCGCAGCGCGTCGATGAAGAACTGGCCTTCGCTTTGCGCCCGGGCGTCCCAGTCGATCAGTTCGTCCCACTTCTCGACGAAGGACATGATGTATTCGCCCCGGTACAGATCGGTTTCCCGGTCCGCCAGCGGATTGCTGCCGTAGACCTGGGCGTCCAGGTCCAGTTCGGCGTTCTCGTCGGCCGCGTGTGTCAGGCTCATGCTGTTGGTTTCCTCCCGCCGCCGGTTCGCGCTCGGCGATCCAGCGGACGAATTGTGCGCGCCCCGAGGTTCGGGGCGGCGGGCGATGCACCAATCGATTGTCGTCACGCGACAAAGGAGGCCAGGGTGACCTCGCAAGGGCGGTCGGCACGGTCCCGAACCCGTCGCGCGCTGGCATCGCCCGGAAGGCGTCCCGGGGGATGCGTTCGGAGGCATGACGATCCGAAGCGCCTGTCTCCAAACTTGTCGTTTAACGACATTACTATCCTGATTGCGTCATTTCAACCGTGCCGCGAGACGTCAACCGCCGTCGCGATGATGCTGGGCGACGACGCCGAGGCTCGGATAGCGGGGTCGGATGTCGATGGAACGCCGGCCGCAGGCGCGGCAACGCAATCGCCGGCCGGCCACACCGACCGGCGTCGCCGCGCCCAGACGGGCGATCAGCAGGGCGAGCGACGGCTCGCGGTAACGCCCGCAGCCCTCGCACCAGGCGGAAATCGCAATGCCGCGCCGGGCCAGCTCGCCCAGCGTCACGCCGATCCCGTCCCCCTGTCGGTCCCATTTGCTCATTCAGGAACAAAACAGGAACATACTGGGGGATGTCAAGACGGTGGGATGTCAAGACGACCCGCTCAGAACTCCCGCACCAGCATTTCCAGGGCGCCGGCCACGCTGTCGACGGGATGGACGTCGAAGCCGGTGCGGCGTTCCGCCAGGGCCAGCGGGCGCTCCTCCGGGCCGGCGCCGGTCAGCACGTGCAGGCCGCCGCGGATGCCGGCGTTGCGCCCCGCGCCCATGTCGGTTGCCCGGTCGCCGACGATCCAGGACCGGGTGAGGTCGACATGCAGCGCCTCGGCCGCCTTCAGCAGCATGCCCGGGTTCGGCTTGCGGGCCGGATGGTCGGCATGCACCAGCGGCCCGTCGCCGTGGTAGGTGAAGGGACAGGCCAGCACCGCGTCGATATGCGCGCCGGCCGCCGCCAGCACCTCGAGGATATGGCCCTGCACCTCGGCGAAATCCTCCCAGCGGAAGAGGCCCTGGCCGATGCCCGACTGGTTGGTGACGACGACGACATGAACGCCGCGCCGGTTGGCCTCGGCGATCACCTGTTCGACGCCGGCGATCATCTCGATGTCGTGCACTTTGTGCAGGTGGCCGGTGTCCTCGATGATCACGCCGTCGCGGTCGAGGAACAACGCCGGCGCCGGCCGGCGGGGCGAGCGCCACTCGGACCAGACCAGATCGTCGTCGACGTGGTGCGGCAGCTGGGCCATGGCTAACCGCCCAGCACCTCTTCGTTGACGCACATCGTCGCCGCGAGCACGCCGTCCAGGGCGTCGAGGGTATTCTGCACCGCCGTCGTGCTCATCCGCAGCATGCATTCGGGCGTCGCCGCCGCGGTGTGCGGTGTCAGCACCACGTTCGGCAGGCCGAAATAGGGATGGTCGTCGGCCGGCGGCTCGGTCGCGGTGACGTCGAGGCCGGCGCCCTTCAGCTGGCCGCTGCGCAACGCCTCGGCCAGCGCCGTCTCGTCCACCAGCGTGCCGCGCGCGCAGTTGATCAGGATCGCGCCCGGCTTCATCGCGGCGAAGGCAGCCGGCCCCATCACCGGGCTGCGGTCCTGGCGGCCCGGCATGTGCAGCGTGACGATGTCGGCCTCGCCCAGCGCCTCGTGCAGGTCGCCGACCCAGCGATAGCCCTGGCCCTCGACCGCGCGGCGGGGCACGAAGGGATCGGCGACGACGACATCCATGTCGAAGGCCTGGCAGCGCCGGGCCATGCGGGTGCCGATGCGCCCGAAGCCGACGACCAGGATGGTCTTGCCGGCGATGTCGACGGCGCCGGCCGTGTGGCGTACGTCCCAGTTGCCGCCGCGCACCTCCCGGTCCTGATGGCCGAGGTTCTTCGCCACCGCCATCATCAGGGCGAAGGCATGCTCGACCACCGAGGGCGAGTTGGCCGCCCCGGTAACCGCGAGCGGGATGCCCCGCGCCGTCAGCGCCTCGACATCGCAATTGTCATAGCCGACTCCGTGCCGGGTCACCACCTCGAGCTTTTCCGCCGCCGCGACGACGCCGGCGTCGATCCGCGCCGTGCGCACGACCATGGCGTGGACGTGCGGGGCCCGTTCCAGCACCTCCTCCGGCGTGGGGGCGACCAGCATCTCGTATTCGATGTCGTCCCGCGCCTCCAGCAGGGCCACGCCTTCCGGCATGATCCGGCCCAGCAGCAGGACCCGTTTCAGATTTTCCACAAGCTTCGTCCCTATGTTCTTGTCAGGTCACCCGATGGGCGCCGGCATGGCGAGCCCGGCCTTCTCCGCCCAGGGCTCGAGGCCCGGATAAATCGCGGGATGCAGGGGCACGCCATTTTCCACCGCGTCGCGGCGCCGGGCAAGGGCGCCGTCGCCCGGCATGCGCACGGCCGGCCGGCCCTCCGGCACCTTGGCGGCCCGACAAGCCTCGGCGAACCAGGTGGTCTGGCGGCGGAAATCCTCACCGCCGCCGAAGGCGTCGGGATCGATCACCTGCAAATAGATGGCGCAGCCGATCGGCGAGGAGTCCGGCGCGTCGGCCCGGCCGTAGCCCCCGAGGCCCGAGGTCAGCGCCTCGACGAAGATGCCGAGGCCGAAGCCCTTATGGCCGAGGTCCAGCCCACCCAAGGGCATGATCGCGCCGGGTGCGTCGCTGGAGAACAGGTTGGGATCGTCCGTCGCGCGGCCCGCGCCGTCGATGAGCCAGGGCCCGCCGAAGCGTTTTCCGGCCGCCTGCAGGCGAAAGCCGAGGTTCATGGTCGTGGTCGAGGCGGAGATGTCGACCAGCACCGGGTCGCCCTCGGTCGGAATGCCGAAGGCCAGCGGGTCCGGCGTATAGACCGGCTCGTAGCTGCCGTGCGGCGCCACCGCGCGCGCCGCCGGCGCGGAACTCGACAGCATGATCATCCGGCCGCGGGCGGTCGCCTTCTCCAGGAAGGCGGCGAGGCAGCCGCTGTGGTGGGCGCGTCGCATCACCACCGTCACCGTGCCATAGGTCGCGACACGGTCGAGCGCGATGTCGATCGCGCGATCGATCAGCCAGAGGCCGGACAGCCAGCCGCCGTCGACCACCACGGTAGCCCCGGTATCGCGCACCGTTTCCGGTTCGCCCGCCGCCGCCATGCGACCGGATTCCAGATCGTCGAGATAGAGCGGCGCCAGGTTCAGGCCATGGGTGTCGTGCCCCATCAGGTCGGCCTCGACCATGTAGTGGGCGACGATGTCCGCGCGGTCCCGCGGCATCCCGCCCGCCTCGAACAGGCCGGCGGCGAAGTCGCGCAGCTCATCCGCCCGGTAGCGTGCGGTCATCGCTCAACCGACCTCGGCGCGGCCGTTGTTCAACACCACCACGTCGCGCTCCAACGCGCGGGAACGGAAGGAGACGACGTCGCCGTCCCGCCACATCTCCGTGCGGATGGTCTCGCCCGGATAGACCGGGGCGGAGAAGCGCAGTTTCAGGCTGCGAAAGCGTTCCGGCTGGTAGTCGCAACAGGACTTCAGGATCGCATGCCCGGCGATGCCGAGCGTGCAGAGCCCGTGCAGGATCGGCGCCTTGAAGCCCGCCGCCGTCGCCACCTTGGGATCCGCATGCAGCGGGTTGTAGTCACCCGACAGCCGGTAGATCAGCGCCGCCTGCGGCAGGGTCGGCAAATCGCAACTGAGGTCCGGCTCGCGCTCCGGCAAGCGGTGGACCTCGCGCGCACCGGTCGTCGGCCCGTCGAAGCCGCCGTCGCCCCGCGCGAAGGTGGTTGAGGTCAGGGTCGCGAGCTTGGCGCCGCTGTCGGCGTCCGTCACCGTGCGTTCCTGCAGGATCAGCGCGCCCTTGTCCGCCCCCTTGTCGACGATGCCGGTAACCCGGGTGGTCGCCGTCACCGTCGCGGCGGCGGGCAGCGGCTGGTGGATCACCATTTCCTGCTCGCCGTGCAGCACCTTGACCCAGTCGACGCCGGTGTCCGGCTCTTTGACCCAGAAGCCGGGCGTCGCCAGCACCACTGCCATGGTCGGCAGCGGCGCCAGCGCCTCTTCATAGGTGAAACGGAGCTGGGCCTCGTCCATCGGATCCATCGAGACGCCGACACCGAGCGCGTAGAGGATCGTATCGCGCGCGGTGTAGGTCTGCCGCACCTCGTCGAAGTGACGATTGAGCAGCTTGTCGTAATCGATCGCCATCGCCCGGCCTCAGACCGGGTCCCAGCTGAAGACGTCCTGCGAGCGGTCGAGCGGATAGAAGCTCGCCGCCAGCGAGGGCATCGCATGCTCGGCCACCGTCTCGGGCGTCCAACCCTCGCCCCGGTGGACGGAACGCAGCGGGCGCGACTGGCCCATCAGGAAGATCTCGTTGTTGCGCACGCCGAAGATCTGGCCGGTGACGTTGGCCGCCTGCTCGCTCGCCAGGAAGACCGCGACCGGGGCGATCTTGGCCGGCACCATCTGCTTGATCTTCTCGACCCGCGCCGCCTGGGTCTCGTCGGCGATCGGGATCGTGCCGATCATCCGGCTCCAGGCGAAGGGCGAAATGCAGTTGGAGCGCACGCCGAAGCGCTCCATATCCAGCGCCAGGGACTTCGACAGCCCGGCGATGCCGAGCTTGGCCGCCGCATAGTTGGCCTGGCCGAAGTTGCCGATCAGGCCCGAGGTCGAAGTCATGTGGATGAAGGCGCCGCTCTGCTGCTCGCGGAACCGGGTGGCGGCCGCGCGCGAGGTGTTGAACGAGCCCTTCAGATGCACGTTGATCACCGAGTCCCAGTCTTCCTCGGTCATCTTGTGGAAGATGACGTCGCGCAGGATGCCGGCGTTGTTGACCACGATGTCGATGCGGCCGAAGGCGTCGACCGCCTGTTGCACCATGCCCTCGGCGGCCTGGAAGTCGGCCACGCTGTCGTAGTTGGCCACCGCGTCGGAGCCGAGATCCTTGATCTCCGAGACGACTTCCATCGCCGGCGTGCGGTCCTCGCCCTCGCCGCCGGCCGTGCCGCCGAGATCGTTGACCACCACGCGGGCGCCGTGCGCCGCCATCATCAACGCCATGTCGCGCCCGATGCCCCGGCCGGAACCGGTGACCAGCGCAACCTTGCCTTCCAACATCTTTTCGCCTGCCATTTCGCCTCGTCCTCCCTCGGCGTTCGATCCATTGCCGCCTTTTTAGGACGGCGCGCAGGCATGGCGCTAGTGCCTGTGCTAGAAGGCGGTTGAAAAGTTCGCGTCATCGCCATGCACAGCCGAGGAGGAACGGGATCATGCGGGGTTTGAAGGATCAGGTCGTCGTCGTCACCGGTGGGGCCAGCGGCATCGGGCGGGCCATCTCCACCCGGCTCGGCGAGGAGGGTGCCGTCGTCGGTATCTTCGACATCAACCAGGCGGGCGCGGCGGAGACCAAGGCGGAGATCGAGGCGGCCGGCGGCCGCGCGCACGCCTTCGCCACCGACATCACCGACTACGACGCGGTGGCGCGCGACGTCGCCGCCCTGGAAGCGGCCGCGGGCCCGGTCACCGGCCTGGTCAACAACGCCGGCTGGGACAGGCCGGAGCCGTTCCTCCAGAACGACCAGGAACTCTGGCGCAAGGTCATCGACCTCAACCTCTACGGGCCGATCAACATGACCCATGTGGTGTGCAAGGGCATGGCGGAACGGGGCGGCGGCCGTGTCGTCTCGATCTCCTCCGACGCCGGCCGCGTCGGCTCCTCGGGCGAAGCGGTCTACAGCGCCTGCAAGGGCGGCGTCATCGCCTTCAACAAGACGCTCAGCCGCGAGCTCACCCGTGCCGGCATCACCTTCAACACGGTCTGCCCGGGCCCGACCGATACGCCGCTGCTCGGCTCGATCCCAGAGAAACTGCGCGACGCGCTGGAACGCGCGATCCCGATGCGCCGCCTGGCCCAGCCGGCCGACTATCCGGGCATGGTCGCCTTCTTCCTCTCCGACGACGCGGCCTTCATCACCGGCCAGACCGTCAGCGTCTCCGGCGGCCTGACGATGCACGGCTAGCACAGCGACCGAGCGCGGGCCGTGGTCGACTATGTGAACTTTCACACGGTCGCGGCCTTCCTCGTGGCGCTGCTGGTGGGCGGCATGGCGTTCTTCGCCTTCGTGGTGACGCCGGTCGTCTTCCGCGCGCTCGGGCGGGCGGAGGCGCCGCGCCTGCTCACACCGCTGTTCCCGGTCTATTACCGGGTGATGGCGCTGCTGGCGGCGGGCGCCGCCCTGCCGATCTTCTATCGCTGGGAGAGCAAGCTGCTCTGGGCCCTTTGCGCCGGCTTCGTCTTCGCCGATTTCGTTCTCCGCCCCCGCATCGAAGCGCTGCGCGCCGCCCGCGCCGCCGGGGACCGGGCGGCGGCGCGCAAGTTCGGCGCCCTGCACGGGGTGAGCGTCCTCCTCAACCTCGCGCAGCTGGCGGCGGCGGTGCTGATTTTCTTCCGTCTCGCCGTCTGATCGCCCCGCCGCTTGTCCCTCAGGGGTCGCGGCACTATTTTGCCCTTTCGGGGGAGCCAGCAAGGGACGGGTCCAGGCAATGGAAATGACCGGCGAATACCGCATTCCGGCGACGCGGCAACAGGTGTGGACGGCGCTCAACGATCCGCAGGTGCTGAAGGACTGCATCCCGGGCTGCGACACGCTCGAAAAGACCGACGACACGCATTTCGAGGCGACCGTGACCTCGAAGGTCGGCCCCGTGAAGGCCAAGTTCAAGGGTGCGGTGACCCTGTCGGAACTCGACCCGCCGAACGGCTATACCATCACCGGCGAGGGCAAGGGCGGGGCCGCCGGCTTCGCCAAGGGCGGCGCCAAGGTCAGCCTGAACGAAGACGGCGACATGACCGTGCTGAGCTACGAGGCCCAGGCCGCCGTCGGCGGCAAGCTGGCGCAGCTCGGCTCGCGCCTGATCGACGGGACGGCCCGCAAGCTCGCCGACGAGTTCTTCACCAGCTTCACGGAACGCGCGGCGCAGGTCCCCGTCGCGCCCGCGCCCGCGACCCCCGCCGCACTCGCCGCCGAGGACGCGCCGGCCGAGGACGCGGTCGAGGCCCGGGTGGCGGTGGCGGAAGACGAGGCCGCGGAAGAGCCCGAGGCCGAAACTCCATCCGACGGCGAGGAGGCCGCACCGCCGCTGGCGGCACCCCTCACGCAGCCGACGCCCGCCGCCGCGGCGCGCCGCGAACCGGCACCGGCGCCCAAGCGCGAGGGACTGCCGACCTGGATCTGGGTCACCGGCCTGGTCGTCATCGTCGCGCTGTTGTTGCTGGTTTACGGCTGACCGGGCGGGCGAGCTCCGAACCGGAATGTCTGAAGCCTATGATTTCATCGTCGCCGGCGCCGGCTCGGCCGGCTGTGCCGTCGCCGGGCGGTTGAGCGAGGACGGCCGCCACCGGGTCCTGCTGCTGGAGACGGGGCCGCCCGACAGCAATCCCTGGATCCATGTCCCGCTCGGCTTCACCAAGGTGTTCACGGACGCCCGGGTCAACTGGAAATTCGAGAGCGAGCCGGTGGACGCGCTGGACGGCCGGGTGCTCTACCAGCCGCGCGGCAAGGTTCTGGGCGGCTCCAGCTCGATCAACGGCACGGTCTATATCCGCGGCAATCCGGCCGATTACGACGAGTGGCGCCAGCGCGGCGCCGAGGGCTGGGACTGGGAGTCGGTGCTGCCGCTGTTCAAGAAGGCGGAGGACCAGGAACGCGGCGCCGATGCCTTCCACGGCACCGGCGGGCCGCTGCGCGTCTCCGACATGCCGGAGCGCACGCCCCTGCTGGAAGCGATGCTGGCGGCGGCCCGCCAGGCCGGCATCCGACCCAACCCCGACTTCAACGGCGCCGAGCAGGAGGGCTGCGGCTACTACCAGTTCACCGCCAGCCGACACCGGCGCTGGAGCAGCGCGCGGGCCTACCTGCACGATGCGAAGACGCGCCCCAACCTCGATATCGTCACCGGCGCCCTCGTCCGCCGCGTGGTGCTCGAGGACGGCCGGGCGATCGCAATCGAGTTCCAGGCCAAGGGCGGGCTCCGCCGGGCCGAGGCACGCCGCGAGATCGTGCTGTCGGGGGGCAGCTACGGCTCACCGCAGATGCTGCAGGTCTCCGGCATCGGGCCGGGCGAGGTGCTGCGCCGGGCCGGCGTCGAGGTGATGCACGAGCTCGACGGCGTCGGCCGCAACCTGCAGGACCATTTCAACACCTATGTCGCCTATCGCTCGAAGCAGGCGAAGACCCTGAACGACCTCGCCAACAGCCTGCCCCGGCGCGTCGTCGCCGGCGCGCGCTATGCCCTCTTCAAGTCCGGGCCGCTCGCCAACACCGGCGTTTCGGCCGGCGCCTTCGTGCGCACCGACCCGCGGCTGGAGCGCCCGGACCTGCAGATCAACATGCTGGGCTGGAGCACCGGCGCGCGCACCGCGGCCGGCGTCCAGGCGCATCCCTTCTCCGGCTTCACCATGAGCCCGGTGCATCTGAAGCCCGAGGGCCGGGGCGACGTCTTCATCAAGGGGCCGGATCCCGAGACGGCGCCGGCGATCCGCTTCGCGTTCCTGGCGACGGAATACGACCGCGCCGCCATCCTGCACGGCATCCGCCTGATCCGCGAGATCGCGCGCCAGCCGGCCCTGGTCGATTGGATCGAGGCGGAGATCGAACCCGGCCCCACCGCCACCAGCGACGAGGCGCTGCTGGACGACGTCCGTGGCCGCGCCATCGCCAACTACCATCCCGTCGGCACCTGCCGCATGGGCCCGGGCCTGGACGCGGTCGTCGATTCCCGGTTGCGGGTGCATGGCATCCGGGGCCTGCGCGTCGCCGACGCCTCCATCATGCCGAGCGTCACCGCCGGCAACACCAACGCCCCCTCGATCATGATCGGCGAGAAGGCGGCAGCGATGATCCTGGCCGAAGGGTAGGCCGGTTCAGCCCTGAAAGCCGATGGTTCGCGCCACCTCGGCGGCCAGCGCAGGCGCCGATATCGGCTTGGTCAGGACCCTGACGGCGCCGACCTGTTGGGCCACCTCGTGCATGAAGCGATCGGAATCGCCGGTCAGCATGATGACCGGAATTTCGGCGATCTTGGTCCATTTATGGCGCCGGAGCGCGTTGCAGAACTGCATGCCGTCCATCCGTTCCATGTGCAGATCGCAGATGATCACGCTCGGCACCGGGTGATCGGGCGATTCCAGCATTGCCAGGGCTTCCTCGCCGTCCTCCGCCTCCTGCACCTCGGTGAAGCCCGATTCGGTCAGCAACGTCCGCACGATCGCCCGCATGGTGCGCTGGTCGTCGATGATCATGATGCCCACTTCCGCCAGCACGGATCGCGGGGCCTTCGCCAAGGTCGCCACGTCTCGTTTCTCCCTCTCCGTCACGCCGTCCCCGACATCATCGGCGGAAAAGGTCGACAAATCGTATCCAAACGGCCCGAAGGGGTGGGATTCAGAAAAGATCGGAATGGGAGCCGAGGCGGGTGAGAACAAGGCTGGTATCGGTCATCCGATAAATAAGCAACCAATCAGGCAGAACATGACATTCCCGGTGGTGTTCCCATCTCCCACTCAGAGGGTGATCCCTGTGGCGTGGGGCGAGTTCGTCACCCCGAGCCAGCAACTCTATGACCGCATTCAGCCGCGCGATGTCCCGACTTTGTCGTTGAGCGCGGCGCAGATCCCGACGAAAACGAGTTGTCGGCCTGACCGTTAGCACGTCACACGTCCATTTCGGCTCTCAGGTCGGCAAAACTTTCATAGGCTGGCAGAGTCTCCGGATGTTCAGCCTCCCGCATCGCCGCGATCGTTTCCGCGTTCGGACGCTTGGTGGCAGGGGTAAACGGCAGCGCGCCGAGATTAACCGACTGCTTGAGGAACAACCGGATGGCCTCCGAGGTCGTCAGCCCCATTTCGGCGAAGAGTGCGTCCGCGTCGGCCTTCAATTCATCGGGAATACGTGCTTGAACCGTTTTGCTCATTGTGACTCTCCTCAGTCAAATATGTAGTGCAATCAAGTACGGATGTCCATCAAATGCTGGACGGTTGTCGCTTTCCCTCACCCCTCCCCATCATACCCCCGCCGCCGATCGCGCTCGCGCAGCGTCTCTTCGCGCTCCTCGACCGGGCCGTAGCCGCCGCCGCCGGGCGTCTTCACGTGCACCCAGTCGCCTTCGGACAGCACGTAGCCCTCGCCCTTCGAGAGATGTTCGGGAACCGAGCGTTCGCCGGCCTGGCTGACCTCGATCTCGTTCACCGCGCCCGGTTCGCCGCCGATCAGGCCCGGCGGGCCGAAGCGGCCGTGGTCCATCAGGAAGGACGCCTTGCCCTCGCCCCGCAGCAGACGGATCTTGTAGTCGACGCCGAAGCCGCCGCGATGCTTGCCGAGGCCGCCGGAGCCTTCGCGCAGCGCATAGCGTTCGAACAGCAGGGGATAATGCTGCTCCAAAATCTCGATCGGCTGGGTTTTCGAGATGCCGACGGAGGAACAGCCGTTGGTGAGGCCGTCCGTCTCCCACCAGCCGCCGTAGCCGCCGCCGGAGAACAGATACATGATATAGCCGCCGGCCTCCGGGTCGTAGCCACCCAAGGCCAGGTTGCCGCTGGTGCCGGCGGGCGCGGCGAACAGCCGTTCCGGGATCGCCTGACCCATCGCGGCGAACACCGCCTCCATGATGCGTTGCGCCACCTCCGCCGCGCAGCCGGCGACCGGGCGGGGGTACTGGGCATAGAGGAAGGTGCCCTCGGGGATGGGGATGTGCAGCGGCTCGAAACAGCCGGCGTTGATCGGCACCTCGGGAAAGATGTGCTTGATCGCGACATAGACGGCCGACTGCGTCGTCGCCCAGACCGAGTTCATCGGCCCCCGGCAGGGCGGGCTGGAGCGGGTGAAATCGAAGGTGATCTCGCCCCCCGCCACGGTCATGTCGAGGGCGATTTCCAACGGCTCGTTCACCACGCCGTCACTGTCGATGAAGGCGGAGGCGGAATAGGTGCCGTCCGGCACCGCCTCGATGCGCGCCCGCATCAGCCGGGCCGAGCGGCCCTTCAATTCCCGGATCGCCGCATCGACCGTCTCCGCGCCGTAGCGGTCGAGCAATGCGGTCAGCCGCTTCTCGCCGGTGCGCAGCGCGCCGATCTGGGCCCGGATGTCGCCGATGCGTTCTTCCGGCACGCGGATGTTGTTGAGGATGATGTCGACCACGTCCTGCACCAACTCGCCGCGCTTGACCAGCTTCACCGGCGGCAGGCGCAGGCCTTCCTGCTGGATCTCCGTCGCCGTCGAGCTGAAGCCGCCCGGCACCATGCCGCCGGTGTCCGGCCAATGCCCGGTGTTCGACAGCCAGCACCAGAGCCGGCCCTGGTAATGGAACGGCATCACCATCTTCACGTCCATCAGATGGGTGCCGCCGAGATAGGGGTCGTTCTGGATGATGATGTCGCCCGGCTCCAGGTCGCGGCGCCGCTCGATCACCGCTTGCGTCGCGAACTGCATGACGCCGAGGAAGATCGGCAGGCCGAGTTCGCCCTGGGCGATCATCTCGCCGTCGTCGCGGTGGTAGATGCCGTTGGAACGGTCGTAGGCCTCCGAAATCACCGGCGAGAACGAGGTCTTCTCGTGCACCAGGTCCATCTCGCTGCAGACTTGGCGCAGGCCGTTCTCGATGACCGCGAGGGTGACGGGATCGATGCTCATGTCTTCAGCCCTCCTGGCCGTCGTCATCGCCACCGACGACGATGATCATGTTGCCGTGGGAATCGATTTCGCCGCGCGCGGCGGGATCGACGACGATGGTGGTGTCGGCCTGGACGACGATGGCCGGGCCCTCGACCCGGTCGCCCGGGCCCAGGCTTTCACGCGGGAGGATCGGCGTCTCGACGAAGCCGCCCTCGAACCAGACCGGCCGCATCGTCGCCCCGCCCGCCACGCGCCCGCCCGCCGTGCCGAGGCGCGAGAGGTCGAGCGGCGCGCGCCGGCCGAACACGGTGGTACGCAGGTTGGCGAGCACCGGCGTCATGTCCTCCAGCACGATCTCGAAGCGGGCACGATATTGTTCCGCGAGGCCGGCGGCGACGGCCTCGGCCGAGAAGCCGGGGCCGGGAACGGCCATGCGGAAGACATGGCTCTGCCCGCGATAGAGCAGGTCGGCCTCGTGCAGCACATCGATCGCCGCCGTCGCCACGCCCTCCTCGGCGATCGCCGCGCGGCCCCGGCGCGCCTGTTCGGCCAGGATCGCCTCGGCGGCGGCCGTATCGACATCGCCCAACGAACGCCACACCGTCTCGACATAGTCGTGGCGCAGGTCCGCCAGCACGCAGCCGAGCGCCGAGGTGATGCCGGGAAAGCGCGGCACCAGCACCTTCGGGATGCCGAGCTCGCGGGCCAGCGCCACCGCATGCAGCGGCCCGGCGCCGCCAAAGGCGAAGAGGGCGAAATCGCGGGGATCGTTGCCTTTTTCGATGGAGACCAGGCGGATCGCCGAGGCCAGCTGGTTGCCGGCAACCGCCAGCACCGCGGCCGCCGCCTCGACGGCGTCGAGGCCGAGCGGGGCGCCGATCTGTTCGCGCAACGCCGTCGCCACCGCGTCGTCGCCCGCCCGCCCGTCGAGGCCGGCGAAGCCCGCCGGATCGACCCGGCCGAGCAGCAGGTTGGCATCCGTCACCGTCACCCGCTCGCCGACCTTGGCGTAGCAGATCGGGCCCGGCGCGGCGCCCGCACTCTCCGGTCCGACGCGCAGGATGCCGCCCTCGTCGACATGGGCGATCGAGCCGCCGCCGGCGCCGATGGTATGAATGTCGACCATCGGCACCCGCACCGGCACGCCGTAGGCGAGGTCCTTCTCCGCGGAGAGGGCCGGCTCGCCGCCGCGGATCAGCGAGACGTCGAAACTGGTGCCGCCCATGTCGCAGGCGATGAGGTCGGGCATTTCTGCCGCCTGGCCGATGCGGGCCGCGGCGATGGCGCCCGCGGCCGGCCCGCTCATCACCGTCTGCACCGGCTGGCGGGCGGCGGCGGGCGCGGTCATGGTGCCGCCGTTGCCCTGCATGACCAGCAGGTCCCGGCCATAGCCCTCGGCGCCGAGCCGCTCGGAGATGCGGCCCAAATAGCGGGCCAGCACCGGCTGTACGAAGGCATTGACGGCGGCGGTGCTGGCGCGCTCGAACTCCCGCACCTCGCGCAGCACGCGGGCGCTGGCGGTGACGTAGTCGTTGGGCCAGCGCGCGGCGGCGATCTCCAGCGCGCGCTCCTCGTGTACCGGATTGGCATAGGCGTGCAGGAAGTGGATCACCACCGCTTCCGCGCCGAGCTCCCGCAGCCGGTCGAGGGCGACACCGAGGCCCACCTCGTCGAGCGGCGTCAGTATCCGGCCCTTGGCGTCCATCCGCTCCGCCACTTCGAGCCGCAGCTCACGGTCGATCAGCGCCTCGAAATAGCCGAACATGCCGTAGTTGTACGGCCGGGTGCGACGGCCGAGCTCCAGCACGTCGCGAAAGCCCGCCGTGGTGACCAGGCCGATGCGCGCGCCCTTGCGCTCCAGCACCGCGTTGGTCGCGATGGTGGTGCCGTGCAGCAGCGCCGACAGCTCGGACAGCACGGCGCCGCCCGCCGTCAGCCCCGCCATCACGCCCCGGGACTGGTCCTCCGGCGTCGTCGGAACCTTGGCGACGCGGAAAGCCTCGCCCGCGACGTCGAGCAGGATCAAGTCCGTGTTGGTGCCGCCGACGTCGATGCCGGCCTGCCAGTCGTTTCCGCTCACCCGTTTCATCCTCCCCGCGCGCTTGCCCGGGGCATTCTGGCAGCTCGGCGCCACGGGCGCACGTCCGTGCTAGTTTCGGGAAGGCACAGGGGTCGGCGATGGCGGAACTGGTGGTGACGGCGGCGGCGGAGGCGAGCGAGGGGCACCTGGCCCTCGGCGACGCACGCTATCGCTGCGCGCTCGGCGGTGCCGGCATCCTCGCCGAGAAGCGCGAAGGCGACCAGGCGACGCCGGTGGGCGTCTTTCCGTTGCGCCGGCTGCTCTATCGCCCGGACCGCCTGATCCGGCCGCGGACCGCCTTGCCGATCCGGCCGATCCGGGCCGACGACGGCTGGTGCGATGCGCCGGAGGATCCTGACTACAATCGCCCGGTGCAGCTGCCCCACACGGCGAGCGCCGAGACGATGTATCGCCGCGACCGGCTTTACGATCTGGTGGTGGTGCTCGGCCACAACGACGCGCCGGTGGTGCCGGGCCGGGGCAGCGCCGTGTTTCTGCATGTCGCCCGGCCCGACTTCGGCCCGACCGCCGGCTGCGTCGCGCTGGCCACGGACGACCTGCTCGCCGTCCTCACCGAGGTCGGCCCCGACAGTACTCTGCGCGTCGTCGACCCGCTGTCCGCCTGAAGGCTTAGGGCCAGACGGTGCGGATCGGATCGCTGCCGTCCCAATCGTCGCACGTGGCCTTGATCGCCTCGAACTGGGCGCGGCGCTTGTCGCTGTAGGCGGCGAGTTCGACCACCGAGCCCGGATGCGCTTCGGTCGCGAGATAGGCGAACGGTCCGCGGTTGGAGCTGCCCTCCTGCCCGATGACATAGCCGTCGGCCAGCGCCCGGGCGAGCACGGCGTCGTAGTCCACCGGGAAATAGCAGACGTGCTGCAGGCCCTCGTGCCCCGCCTCGAGGAAGTCGCGATACATTGAGGGGGCGTCGTTGCGTTGCTGGATCAGCTCGACCTGCGCGCCGCCGGAATAGCTGATGGCGATGGAGACGTGGGGATCCGACGGCTCGCCGTAATAGCGGAACTCGCCGACCGGCAGGCGATCGACGTAGAACCAGGGGCCGACGTCGAAGACGTCGAGCCAATGCCGCATGCCCGCCTCGATGTCGCGCACCACATAGCCGAGCTGGCGCAGCTCTCCGAACCGTCGGCTCATCTCACCCTCCATTTCCGCTTCCACCCAGCCCGAGTAGAGCATGTCGGCCGGCCGCCTGGAACCTGAACGGCACATGAACGGGCACCTCAGATTGCGTTCAGGCGCCGGATGCCATCTTGCGGGCCATCGGACGAAGACAACCGATGCGCCGGGGAAAGGACAGGACCATGACGACACCGACCCGACACCAGACAGGCCGACGGCGGACGACCGCGCTGCCGCTCATCGCCGTGGCGCTCGCCGCCGCGCTGCTGACGGGCTGTGCGACCAAGGCGGGCCCCAAACAGGGCCTCGGCACGATCCTGGGTGCGGCCGGCGGCGGCCTGCTGGGCGCCCAGTTCGGCCGCGGCCGGGGCCGGCTGGCCGCGACGGCGGCGGGCGTCTTTCTCGGCGCGCTGCTCGGCAATTCGGTCGGCCGCTCGCTCGACCGCGCCGACCGCATCGCCATCGCCCGGGCCGAGGACGAGGCGCACAGCGCGCCGGTGAACGAAACCATCGAATGGCGCAACCCCGACAGCGGCAACCACGGCACGGTAACGCCGGTACGCGAGGGCATCTCCAACACCGGCCGGCAGTGCCGTGAATACCACCACACGGTCACCATCGGTGGCCGCCAGGAAGAGGCTTACGGAACGGCCTGCCTGCAGCCGGACGGCAGCTGGCAGATCGTCAACGGCTGACGAGACAAGGCCCCCGAAGGGGCCGACGAGCTGACGCTCCCCGGCGTCAGGACCCGTCGGTGGACGGCTTCCGGCGGAGGTACCCCCAGCCTCCACGCAACCTCCCCGGAAAGCCACCACCGACGGGTTCCTCTCTTCCCCAGCCCTCACACCCGCGGCTCGACACAGGAATTTGCCTTGCCCGCCGGCGTCGACTTGGCGAAGATGCAGGGATGCGGGCGAAATCTCGATCCCACACGCTTTCCTGGCGCGGCCTTTGCGCCTCGGCGCTGCTGCTGGCCCTGCTGATCGCGCTCGCCGGCCAGGCGCGGGCGGAGCGCTACGTGGCGCTGGTGATCGGCAACAACGACTATGAACATCTCCCCCGCCTGGTGACGGCGGTGAGCGATGCGGCGGCGACGGCCGAGCTGTTGAAAAGCAAATACGGCTTCGACGTCACCCTGCTGTTGAACGGCACACGTTCGAGCATCCTCGGCGCCATGAACCGCCTGCAGAAGGAACTGACGGCGGACGACCGTCTGCTGATCTACTATGCGGGGCACGGGATCCTCGACCGGGTGACGGGTACCGGCTATTGGCTGCCGATCGACGCCAAGGAGGACGACGACACCCATTGGGTGCCGAACGCCCGGCTTTCCAACTATCTCCAGCGAATGGCGGCGCGCCATGTCATGGTGGTGGCCGACAGCTGCTATTCCGGCACGCTGGTACGCTCCGCGCCGATCCGCGAACAGGCGCGCGGCGACCGGTCGGCCTGGCTCGCCCGCCTGGCGGAAAAGCGGGCGCGCACGGCGCTGGTCTCCGGCGGGCTGGAGCCGGTGGTCGACGGCGGCAGTAACGGCCACTCGGTCTTCGCCTCCGCCTTTCTCAAGTCCCTACGCGACAACGACGGCGTGCTGGAAGGCCAGACCCTGTTCCGCGAGGTGCGCCGACAGGTGGTGCTGAACGCGGACCAGACGCCGGAATATTCCGACATGCGCAAGGCCGGCCACGAGGGCGGCGATTTCCTCTTCGTGCCGGTGGGCCTGTCGCGACCGAAACCGGCCGCCGCTGCGCCCGCCGCGGCGCCGGCCCGACGCGCGGGCCCGGACCGGGAGCTGGTGTTCTGGCAGACCATCGCCGACAGCAAGGACCCGGAGGATTTCCGCGACTATATCGTGACCTACCCCGAAGGCGAGTTCGTCGGCCTGGCACAGCGGCGGATCCGAGCGCTGGAGAAACGCGAGGCCCGCGCCCCTGCCCGCGCGCCCGCGCCCGCGCCCGTGGCCGCACCGAAACCCGCCCCGGTGGCGACGCCGGCACCGGCACCCGCGCCGAAGCCCCGCGCCGTCCCGAAACCCAGCGCCGCGCCGCCGCCGAAGGCACCGCCCGTGCAAACCGCCAATGTCACGCCGAAGCGTCCGGCCTCCGCCGCGCCGGCGAGCGGGCCGTGGCGGGTAATGGTGGATGCCGAAGGCTTCTACGACGGCCATCTCGGGCGGGTCGAAAAGACCATCGAGGTGCGCAACGGCCACTTCAAGCAACGGCTGAACCGGGGCCAGATGAGCGTGGTCCTGGAGTTCGACGTCGTGGGCGATCGGGTGTCGGGCCAGGTTTTCGTCACCCCCAGCCTGGAGTGGCAGGACGTTCGCTTCGATTTCGACGGCAGCCTCAAGGGCGGCGTCTTCGCCCGCAAATTCTCCGGCCAGGCGCAGGTCGATTCCATTTCCGGGCGCGGCATTCGCTACATCGACGTGACGCTCCGCCTGCAGCGCTGAGGTCGCCGGCCGCGGGTTCAATCACCGCCGGCCGGCTGCCGGGCGGATCCCGCGCGCGGGGTGCGTAGCAGCACCAGGCCGAGCAGGGCGGCGGGCAGGGCGATCGCGCCATAGGCGGCGGCGTAGCCGAAGGGAAACAGCGCCGCGCCGAACAGCAGCGGATAGAACAGCTGGCCGGCGGTGCCGAAGGCCAGCACGCCGCCGGTCATCCGTCCGACCTCGGCCCGCTCGGCGACCCGGGCGATTTCCGCCAGCAGCACGCCGTGCCAGGAAAGCGCGGTGAAGCCGATGACGACGGAGACGGCGGTCACCTGCCAGCTCGCCCAGGCCGGCGAAAAGGCACCCATCGCCGCCGCACCCGCGGCCATCACCAGGGCCAGCAGGCCCAACACGATGCGGGGCGGCACCAGGGTGCTGGCGATGATGCCCCAGAACACCCGGGCCGGAACGGCGACCAGGGTACCGATGCCGAGCACCGCGCCGGCCTCGATCGCCGTATAGCCCAACTCCTCATAAAGATAGACGACGGTGAAGTTGGTGAAGATCGCCTGCAGCCCGACGAAGGCGAAGGCGGCCATGGCCAGGCGCTTGAGGACCGGATGGTGGAAGACGGTATAGATCGTCTCGCGCATGTCGCCGAAGGCCAGTTTCTGCCCGGGGTCACGGTCGACGTCGAAGGTCCGCCGGCATGGCTCGAGGCCGAGCGCGATGGCCAGGCAGGCGGCGGCGACGATCAGGCTCGCCTCGGACCAGCCGATCGCGGCGCCGAGCGGCACGACCAGGATGGAGGCGATGGCGACGCCGGCCGGCACCCCCGACTGCTTGATCGAGAACACCAGCGGCGCGATTCCAGCCGGCGCGTGACGGGCCAGGATCTGCGAGGAGGCCGGCGTCGAGGAGGTCGAGCCGGCGCTGATCAGCACCGCGCCCAGCAGCAGGGCCGGCACCGCCAGCCACAGGTTCGCGCCCGCCGTCGCCGCGCTGGCGAGGCCGAGGCCCATGATCAGGCAACCGACCTGGCTGGTGCGAACGGCGCCGAAGCGCATGATGACGGTACCGCAACCCGCCATCACCACCATGCCGGCAGACGCAAAGACCCAGGTATAGGCCAGCACCCACTCAGGCTCGATGCCGAGTTCGAGCGCGATGCCCGGGAACAGCACCGGCAGGGTGGTCTTCGAGACGGTCGCCATCGTCTGCTGGACCAGCATGGCGACGATGGCGAGGATCAGGAGGGGCAAGGTTTCGCACTTGGGCGCTGGGAACGATCACCGCACCATAGCCAGTGTACCGCAAAATCGCGAGGCGGGGCCACCCGCCCCCTCGGCCAACGCATCATTCCCGGAGTTCCGCATTGCTGCGCGGCATGCGACGCCTTTACCGGCGGCGGCCCGCTCGACCTCGTCGGCGATGCAGGCATGAATGTCGGAGACGTCGCGGCATGCCCGTCTGGAAATCTCAACGATCGAGGCGGAATTTCTTCCACATCTCGTCTTGTGTCAGCACATCATCCGGATTCGCGTCGGCTTCCGCGATTGCCGAGCGGACCCGGGCATCTCTCCATGCCAGATAATCCGGGTCGGTGGATTCCGGCCCGGGCATGGTGGCGTCTTCGATCGTCAGCGGTTCCTGGTTTGCATCGCTCATAGCGCCATTACGACATGTTTCGTTTCCACGATTCACAGGCCCCCTCGGCGCGACGGACCGCCGCGTTCAGCGGCGCCGGCCGGCCTCCTCGGCTTCCGCCTGTTCGATCGCCCGGATGAGGGCCCCGCTCAGCGCCTTGGCGCTTTCGAGCGTCATCTCCACCGCCGCCCGCACCCCCGGCGCCTTGTCGGTGTCGATGAAGTCGAGGGTGATCGCCTCCTCCAGCAGGGCGTGGTGCGGGTGGTCGTAGGCCACGACGGCATGGCTCAGGTCGAACCAGCCGTTCGTGCCCTTGGCCATGCCGTCGGCGGCGACGATCTCGACGATCGAGGTACACATGGGCGAACCGGTCAGCCGGCCACGTGCTTGTCGAGGAAGGCGAAGATCTTGTCCCAGGCATCCAGCGCCTGCTCCACCCGGTACATCGGCCGGTGATAGTAGAAGAAACCGTGCCCGGCGCCGTCGTAGCGGTGGAATTCATAGTCCTTGCCGGCCGCCTGCAACGCGGCTTCGTGCTGGTCGACCTGTTCCGGGCTCGGCGCGCGATCCTCGTTGCCGAAGATGCCGAGCAGCGGGCAGGAGAGGTCGGCGGTGAAGTCGATCGGCTGTACCGGCTGCTTCTCCGGCCGGTCGTCCTCGGCCTGCACCACGCGGCCGCCCCAAAGCTCGATGCAGGCATCGATGCTGTCGGTCTTGCAGGAATAGAGGAAGGCCTGCCGGCCACCCGAGCAGCTGCCCAGGACCGCGGCCTTGCCGCTCGACCAGACCTGGCTTTTCAGCCAGCGGGTCGCCCCCTCGGTGTCGCCGATCATCTGGTCGTCGGCAACGCCCCCTTCGGCCCGGGCCTTGGCGGCGACGTCGTCGGCGTCGCCCTCGCCCACCCGGTGGTAGAGGTTGTGGGAAATCGTGGCGTAGCCGTGATGGGCGAACTTCCGCGCCTTCTCCCGGTAGTATTCGCCCCAGCCGGGGAGGTGGTGGATCAGCACCATGCCCGGAAACGGTCCGGGGCCGAGCGGCCGGGCGACATAGGCCGAGATCGGCTCACCCTGGTGCCCGTTGATCATCACGGTTTCCGCAATCATGCCTTCGTAGGCCATCGTCACACCCTCTTCGTTTCCAGTGCCGCATCTCTCTCGGCCGCGGCGCGAAGATTAGCACAGGCGCCGCGCGGGCTGTATTCTGCCGACGCGTTTTCGAGGGGGACGGTGTGGGCGGTCAGAGCAGGATCATCATCGCGGGCGCCGGGCTCGGCGGGCTGACGGCGGCGGCCTGCCTGCTGCTGGCGGGCTTCGACGTCGAGGTCTACGAACAGGCCGGCGAACTCGGCGAGATCGGCGCCGGCGTGCAGCAAAGCGCCAACGCGACCCACGTCATGCGCCATCTCGGCATCCTGGAGGAGCTGCGCGCCGTCGCCTACCAGCCACCGGTTACCGAGTTTCGCATCTACAACACGGGCGAGGTGCTGCAGGCCCTCTCCCTCGCAGAGAACCACGAGCAGCGCCACGGCGCGCCTTATCTGCAGATGCACCGGGCCGATTTCCACCGCATCCTGGCGGCCCGGGTACAGGCGCTGAAGCCGGACGCCATCCACCTCTCGGCGACGGCGACCGGCTACCGCGAGCAGGGCGAGGGCGTCGTCCTCCAGCTCGCCGACGGGCGCGAGGTGGCGGGCGACGTGCTGATCGGCGCCGACGGCATCAAGTCGGCGGTGCGCCGGCAGCTCGCCGGGGAGGCCGCGCCCGACTATACGGGCGACGCCGCCTGGCGCCTGACCGTGCCGGTGGCGCGTTTTCCACCGGACTTCCTGGAGGGCAAATCCTCCATCTGGGTCGGGCCGGACAAGCATGCGGTGGTCTATTTCCTGCGCGGCGGCAGCCTGTTGAACTTCGTCGCCTGCGTCGAGCTCGACGAGTGGATCGAGGAATCCTGGACCCTGAAACGGCCCTGGGCCGAGCTGAAGGCGGATTTCGACGGCTGGCACCCGGACATCCACGCCATCATCGACGCCGCCGACCGGGACGAATGCTACCGCTGGGCGCTGAACATCTATCCGGACCTCGCGCGCTGGAGCAGCCAGCGGGCCACCCTGATCGGCGACGCCGCCCACCCGACGCTGCCCTACCTCGCGCAGGGCGCCGCCATGGCGGTGGAGGATGCGGCAGTGCTGACCCGCTGCCTGCAAGAGGGCGGCGACATCGCCCGGGCGCTCGCCCGCTATGAAGCCGCCCGTCGGGCGCGGACCGGTCGCATCGTCGCCGAATCCCGGGCCAACCGCGGGCTCTTTCACCTGGAGACGATCCAGGCTTTGCGCGACGCCTTCGCCAAGCGCGACATGGACCGCGAACGCTCCGACTGGCTCTATGCCTACGATCCGCTGACGGTGGAATTGGCGTAGCCCATGGGGCTTTATGCGCGCCATGTCCTGCCCCGCCTGCTGGACGCCGCCTGTGGCTCCGGGCCGGTGCGCCGGCAGCGCGAGAAGGTGGTGCCCATGGCTGAGGGCCGGGTGCTGGAGATCGGCATCGGCTCCGGCCTGAACCTGCCCCATTACGAATTGGCGAAAGTGAGCGCCGTCGTCGGCCTCGAACCGGCGGCGGAAATGGCGGAACGGGCCGAGGCGCGGGCCCGCGATTTCGCCCTCCCGATCGAAGTCCTGCGGGCGCCGGGTGAAGACATCCCGCTGCCGACGGCAAGCGTCGACACGGTGCTGGTGACCTACACGCTCTGCACCATTCCCGACGCCCGGGCGGCCCTCGCCGAGATGCGCCGCGTGCTGCATCCCGACGGACGACTGATCTTCTGCGAGCATGGCCGGGCCCCGGACCGGGCGGTGCGGCGCTGGCAGGACCGGCTCGACCCGCTCTGGGGCCGGCTCGCCGGCGGCTGCCATCTCAACCGGGATATTCCCCTCTTGATCGCCGGGGCCGGCTTCACCCTCGGCCCGTTCCAGACCATGTACCTGCCGGGCACGCCCCGCGTCGCCGGCTTCAACACCTGGGGCTGGGCAACACCGAGTTAGCTAGTCGATCCGGCAGGCCGCCGCCACCTCCGGGTCCAGTTCGAGGCCGAGGCCCGGGCCGGTGGGTGGAACGAGATAGACGCCGTCCTCGCGCACCTCGTCCGCCATGACCGGGCCGGCGAACAGCCGCGCCTTCAGCGCCAGCAGCGGATTGTCCGGCATGAAGTATTCGACCCACTTCACATTCGCCAATCCCGCCGCCATGTGGATGTGGATCATCTGCATGTTCCAGGGCGAGATCGGCACGGCCCGCGCGGTGGCGTAGGCGTGGATCGCCAGCCAGTCGGTAATGCCGCCGGCCACCGCGACGTTCGGCTGCACGATGTCGACGGCGCCCCGGTCGATCAGGGCCTGGAACTCGGCCAGGCCGACGTGCTGTTCGCCGCCGACGATGTTGGTGCTGCCCGCCCGCTCGCGGATGCGGACGTAGCCGTCGATCTGCTCCGGCGGGACCGGTTCCTCCAGCCAATAGACGTCGTAAGGCTCCCAGGCCTTCAGTTGGCGGAGCGCGGTGTCGACGTCCCAGGTGCCGTTGACGTCGACCATCAGCCGGACTTCCGGGCCGATCGCCTCGCGCACGGCCTGGACCCGGGCCGTCGCTTCCGCCGGGGTGACGAAGCTCCGGGTGCCGCGCACCTTCAGGGCCCGGTGGCCGGCCGCGACGAAGCCCAACGCCTTCTCCGCCAGCTGGTCGGGCGGCAGATGGTAGGCGCAGTTGGCATAGGTCGGCACCGCGTCGCGCGCATCGCCGAACAGATGGGCGAGCGGCGCGTCGATCGACCGCGCCTTCAGGTCCCAAAGCGCGGTATCCAGCGCCGCGATGGCGCCGCGCGCGATCCCGTCGGCACCGCGCCGGGGCAGTGAAGCACGCATGCGGGCCAAATGGCGCCCGGTGAGCCAAGGGTCCTCGCCGATCAGCAACGGCCCGAGACGGTCCCGCAGCAACGCCGCCGCCCCCGCGCCCGAAGCGCCGAACAGCATCTGATAGCCGGTGCCCCGGTGGCCGGTATCGCTTTCCAGCTCGGCGACGATGATCTCGAAATCGCCGCCGGCCGGCTCGCCGTAACGGGTGATGTCGATACCGGTGACCTGCATGGCCCGCCCTCCTTCCGCGCGTGAATGCCCGGAGACTGCGCCGGGAACGGGCCGGTAGGCAAGGCCGCCCGGTATTACTCCCGCGGGAGCGGTTCGCCGCGGTGGCGGCGATGGCGGCCGTGGCGGCCGCGGCGGCGCTGCATCGCCTCGGCGATCTGGCGCCGCGTCTCCGGGTCGACGCGTTCCGCCAGTTCCGCCATCGCCTGGTGCACCAGGGCATGGGCCGCGCCGGCGCGGGTGCGCAGCTCGTCGAAAGAGCCCCCCAAACGCGCCGCGTCAAAGGGTTCGGCGACCAGGGCGTCGTGCGCCGCGCGCCGGGCCCGGCGCAGCGCGCGGATCGCCTCGCCGATTTCCGCGCCGCGCGTTTCCAGGATGGCGCGGGCCTCGGCGCGGGCCGGTTCCGGCAACCGCTCGGCCATGCGCAGGATGTTGAGCCGGGGCGGGCCCATGTGGAACGCGGCCCGGGCCTGCGGCGGCTGGCGCCAGTCGCGGATCCAGCCGCCGACCAGAATGCCGCCGCCGAACAGGTTGAGGGCGAGGGAGGCCACCAGCAGCCAGCCGAGCCATTTACCGCCGGGAAGGGTCATCCGTCCGCCTCCTCCGCCTCGGCATCAGCCTCAGCCTCTTCCGTGGCAAAGGCGAAACCGACGATATCGACATCGAGGGCCAGCGCCTCCGGCCGATCGAGGCCGCTGAGCCCGACCGCCAGGCCGAGGGCCGCGGCCAGCGCCAGGCCGCTCGCCGGGCGCCAGAACATCAGCAGCGGGGCCAAAATTCCGCGCGGCGCGGGCGCCGCGGGCGCTTCCGCCAGCAGCCGTCCAACCAGCGCCGCCGGCGCCGCCGGCACCGCCACGCCGTCCAACAGGGCATCGAGGCGCGCTTCCTCGGCCAGGCGGGCCGCCGCCTCGGGCGAGGCCGCCAGATGGCGCCTGGCCGCTTCGGCCTCGGTGGCCGGCCAGCGCGCCGGATCGGCACCCCAGGCCGCGATCAGCGCTTCGAAACGGGCGCTCTCCATGTGGTCATCGCTACGCATCAACGCTCCCCCAGCAGTTCCGCCCGTCGGTTCGCCAGCTCCGCGCGCAACCCCCGCCGCGCCCGGGCCAGCAGGCTTTCCAAAGCCTCGATAGAGACCTCCATCACCGCCGCCGCCTCGATGTTGCCGAGCTCCTGGTAGTGCGCCAGCACCAGGGCGAGGCGCTGGCGCTCGGGCAGAGCGGCGATGGCCTGGCCGACGATACGGGCGGTGTCGTCGCGAACCAGCGCCGCGTCGGGACCGGGCGCCGCGTCGGCCGGGTCGCCGGCCGCCTCCAACGCGCTCTCCCGGTGGCGGCGCAACCGATCGATACAGGCGTTCTTGGCCACCCGGTGCAGCCAGGTCGACAGGCGCGCCTCGCCCGCGCGCCAGCCGGCCGCGCGGCGCCAGAGCGCGACGAAGGCCTCCTGCGCCACGTCCTCGGCTTCCATCGCATCGCCCAGGACACGGGTGGCGAAACCGTGCACGGGTCCGAGGTGGCGGGCCAGCAGCAGGCGACAGGCGGCCGCATCGCCATGGGCGACCCGGGCGACGAGCGCATCGTCGTCCTCGTCCCCCCGATCTCCCATGGCGCGCGGATCGGCCTAGCGCCGCATGTGGCGGCGGTGCTTCCGGCGTCCACCGATGTCACCCACGGTCAGCTCGCCATCGCCATCGGCGTCGAGCCGGCTGAAGCGGCGGTCGGAGATCTTGCGCATTTCCGCCTCGCTCAGGCTGCCGTCGCCGTCGCTGTCCAGGCGCTTGAAATAGGCCTCGCGGCGCATCCGCTTGCGCGCCGCCATGTAGGTCTCGGCCTCCGCCAGCTCCAGCATGCCGTTGCCGTTGGCGTCGGCCTCGGCCAGCGCCGCCTTGTGCGGCGCGTCGAACTCGGCCCGTTCGATGCGGCCGTCGTCATTGGTGTCGAGCGCGCGCAGCATCGGGCCGCGCGGGCCGCCATGGCCCATGCCGCCGGCGGCGATGGCGCCGGCCGTGCCGGCCAGCAGAACCGCGGCGGCGATACCCAGGGTCACTTTGAAAGGCGGGCGGGCGGGGAGTTTCGGCATATCAGGTCATCCTTCGGGGCTTCGGCGCCGGCTCGTCCGTGCGCCTCTCCCCCTTACACGGATGGTACCGGCAATTCCGTCGCGCCCGGGCCGACTTTTTTCAGTCCTCGCCGACAAGCGCGCGCATCGCCGCCTCGACGCCGCCGCCGGCGCGCGGCACGCCCTGGAGGTCGAGGGCCATTTCAACGACCGCCAGCATGCCGAGCAGCATGCCCTCGTTGAGGTCGCCCATATGGGCGATACGGAAGGCGCGGCCCTGCAGCTTGCGCAGGCCGCCGCCGAGCAGGGTGTTGAAGCGGGTCGCCGTCACCTGGCGTACCGCCTCGGCGTCGTGCCCTTCGGGCAGCAGAACCGTGGAGACCGAATCGCTGTGCTCCCGAGGATCGAGAGCGAGCAGCTCCGGCCCGACGCCGTTGCCGGACCAGGCGGCGATCGCCGCCCGGGTCGCCCCGCCGAGGCGGCGATGGCGGGCGAAGACGTTCTCCAGCCCCTCCTCCTCCAGCATCGCGATCGCCTCGGCCAGGCCGTAGACCAGGTGGACCGGCGAGGTCGAGGTGAAGCCGAGGCGCCCGCCGCGGCGACGCAGCGCCTTCCATTCCCAGTAGCTGCGGGTGAGGCCGGCGCTTTCGGCAGCCCGGATCGCCTTCGGCCCGGCGGCGACGAAGCCCAGGCCCGGCGGCATCATCAGCCCCTTCTGCGAACCGCCGACGGCGACGTCGACACCCCAGGCGTCCATCTCGAACGGCAGCGAGGCGAGCGAGCTGATGGTGTCGATCATATAGAGCGCACCGTGGCCCGCCGCGTCGATGGCGCCGCGGATGTCGGCGACCCGGCTGGCGATGCCGGTCGCCGTCTCGTTGTGCACCAGGCAGACCGCCTTGATCTCGCCGGCGGAATCGCGGCGCAGCCGGTCCTCGACCGCGTTCGGGTCGGGACCGTGGCGCCAGTCGCCGGCCATACGCTCCGGCACCAGGCCAAGGTCGCCGGCCAGTTCTTCCCACCAGAGCGAGAACGCCCCGGTCTCCGGCACCAGCACCCGGTCGCCCGGCGAGAGGGTGTTGACGAAGGCCGCCTCCCAGGCCCCGCGCCCGGACGCGGCGTAGGCATAGACCTCGCCCTCGGTGCGGAAGATCCGCCGGAGGCCGTCGAACACGCCCTCCTGCACGCTGAGGAAATCGGGATGGTTGAAGTCCGTCGCCGGCCGGTCCATCGCCCGCAGGATGCGATCGGGAATATTGGTCGGCCCCGGAATGGCGAGCAGTTGGCGGCCACGCAGCGGCGGGGTATCGGACATGCGTCCCTCGCTCCTCAGTAGCGATGCGGCTCCAGAGACAACAGCGGCAGCGCGCTGAAGACGCTCGGCTCGACCACCGGCGGGGCCGGGGCGACGAAGCTCTCGTCGAGGTCGGCGAGGCGCGGGGCGCCGAGCAGGCCGAGGGCCGAGTTCATCTCGTCCTCCAGGATCTCGAAGGTGCGCACCACGCCCTCCTGCCCGGCCGCGGCGAGGCCGCAGACCGGGATGCGGCCCATGGCGACCAGATCGGCGCCGAGCGCGATCGCCTTCAAGACGTCGGTGGCCCGGGTGAAGCCGCCGTCGATCACCAGCTTGGCCCGCCCGGCGACGGCGTCGCGGATCTCGGGAAAGACCGCGAGGGCGCCCCGGCCCTGGTCCAGCTGCCGTCCGCCGTGGTTCGAGACGTAGATCATCTCGCAGCCGTGCTCGACCGCGATGACCGCGTCCTCGGCGGTGGCGATACCCTTGATCGCCAGCGGCAGATCATGGTGGTCCTTGTAGTGCTTGACGTTGTCCCAGCTCAGCGCCGCCTGGAATTCGAGCCCGGCCAGGCGCTGGCGCCAGGGCTTGGCGAACCGGTTGGCGATGTCGCGTTCGCGCCGGCTGTAGACCGCGGTGTCGACGGTGAGGCAGAAGGCGTCGTAGCCGGCGTCCTTGGCCCGCACCACATGGTCGTCGATCCAGGCGTCGTCGCCGCGCACGTAGAGCTGGTAGATCTTGCAGCCGTCGCCGGCGGCGCCGATCTCCTCCAGGCCGGGCGTCGAGACCGAGCTGTGGATCGAGACGAAGCCGAATTCCGCCGCCGCGCGGGCGACGGTGGCGCCACTGCCGGGATCGAAGGACTGCAGGCCGCCGATCGGCGCGAAGGCGATCGGCAGGCGCAGGCGACGGCCGAGGAAATCATGCCCGGCGTCGATTTTGGAGACATCGCGCAGGATCCGGGGACGCAGGCCGAGGCTGTCGATCGCCAGGCGGTTGCGCTTCATGGTCGTCTCGCTTTCGGCAGCGCCGACCAGATAGTCCCAGATGTCCCGGCTGCTCCGCGCGCGCGCCGCCTTCACCACTTCATGCAGGTTGAGGAACGCCTCGGCACCCGTGCTCGTCATGTCTTCATCTCTCCGTCGACCTCAGGAACGGGCCCTTTCTAAACCGGACGCCGCATGCGATCCATGGCCTCGCCGTCGCCTCGACCTTGCGCGGGGTGCATGCTATCTCCGATGATCATTCCGACGTGTTCTGGAACCCAGGGGAGGAGCCGTGTCATGGCCATGGCCCGGAGCGACCAGCCCACCTTCGAGATCCACCGGCTCGGCCGGACCTTCGGCGCCGAGATCCGCGGCCTGCAGCTGGCCCGCGATGTCGACGACGAAGTCTTCGCGGCGCTGCACCAAGCCTTTCTCGACCACCAGCTGCTGATCTTTCGCGACCAGGAGCTGCCGCCCGCCGCCCAGGTCGCCTTCGCGCGGCGCTTCGGCGAGGTGCAGGTCCATGTCATGAACCAGTATCACGACGGCGACTTCCCCGAGCTCTTCACGCTGACCAACCTGGATGCCGACGGCCGGCCGAACGGCCGCCATCCCGACCGCGGCACCCTGCACTGGCACACCGACGGTTCCTGGTCGAAGGTCACCGGCCACTCCACCATGCTCTATGTCGAGATCGCGCCGGACGAGGGCGGCGGGACCGGCTGGGCCGACATGTATGCCGCGCACGATGCCCTCGATGCGGCGGAGCGGGCGGAACTCGGCGGTCTGCGCGCCGTGCACGACCTCAACTATTCCCGCACCCGGCGCCACGGCGAAGAACCGATGACCGAGGAACAGCGCCGCCAGAAACCGCCGGTCGACCATCCGATTCTTCGCACCCATCCCGAAACCGGGCGCAAGTGCATCTTCCTCGGCGATCACGCCTCCCACATCCTGGGCCAGCCGGTCGAAGCGGGGCGCGCGCGGGTGGAGGCGCTGAACGCGGCAATCGTCGATTGCGACAATATTTTTCATCACCGCTGGGCGGCGGGCGACCTCGCCGTCTGGGACAACCGCTGCCTGCTGCACAAGGCCGACGGCTACGACACCGCGACCCAGCGCCGCCGCATCCGCCGCTGCACCGTGCTGGGCGAGGTGCCGGCATGAGCGGCCGGTTGCAAGACAAGGTCACGATCATCACCGGCGCGGCATCCGGCTTCGGTGCCGAATTCGCCCGCCGCTTCGCCGCCGAGGGCGCTCACGTCGTCGGCGTCGACATCGACGAGGCCGGTGGCGAGGCCGTGGCCGGCGAGATCCGCGCCGCCGGCGGCAGCGCCGGCTTTTTCCGCTGCGACATCACCCGCGGCGAAGAGGTTCGCGCCTGCGTCGCCCACGCGTTGGAGGCGCACGGCGGCCTCGACTGTGTGCTGAACAACGCCGGCATCAGCTATCCCTCGGTGAAGACGGCGGAGATGGCCGAGGACCTTTACGACGCGGTGTTCGCCGTGAACGTCAAGAGCGTGCACCTCTTCAGCCAGGCGGCACTTCCCGCGCTGGAGGCGCGCGGTGGCGGTTCGATCCTCAATACCGCCTCCGCCGCGGCGCTGCGGCCCCGTCCGGGCGGGGCGGCCTATGCCGCCAGCAAGGGCGCCGTCATCACCTATACCAAGGCGCTGGCGGTCGAGGTCGGCCGCGCCAACATCCGGGTGAACGCGCTGGCGCCGGTGGTCTCGCCCACGCCGATGGTGGTCAACCAGATGGGCTTCACGCCGGCGGAGGTCGAGGAACGGCTGACCGGGGATATCCCGCTCGGCCGGGCCTGCGATCCCCGCGACATGGCGGCCTGCGCGGTCTTTCTCTGTTCCGACGAGGCGGCCTTCGTCACCGGCGCCGTGCTGACCGTGGACGGCGGCCGGACCGCCGGTTGAGGCGGCGAGGGGAGGACAAGGAGAAATCATGGCCGAAATCACCGCCGACTTCGTGCGCCAGATGGCGCGGACCTGGCATGGCATCGAGCTCGACCCGGCCGAGGCGGAGGGCATCGCGCGCATGCTGCAACCGATGGAGGCGGCGGCGGAAAGCGCGTCGGCCCATCTCGACTTCGATTCCGAGCCGGCCGACTTCACCCGCCTGCTGGACGAGCTGGCGGGCGAGGAATGAGCGAGGCGTTCCGCGCCTGGACCCTGGCCGACACCGCCGAACGGGTGCGCGCGGGCGACGTATCGGCCGAGGAGGTCGCGCGGGCCGCGATTGACCGGGCCGAGGCGGCGCAGCCGGCGCTAAACGCCTTCATCCATCTGGAGGCCGAGGCCGCCCTCGCGCAAGCCCGCGCGGTCGACGCCAAACGGGCCCGCGGCGAGGATCCGGGCCCGCTCGCCGGCGCGCCGCTGGCGCACAAGGACATGTACTACCGCCAGGGCATGCTCTCGACCGCCGGTTCGGCCATCCGCCGCGACTTTCGCCCGACGACGACGGCCACGGTGCTCTCCCGCCTGGATGCGGCCGGCGCCCTCGACCTCGGCGGGCTCAACATGTCGGAATTCGCCGTCGGCCCGACCGGACACAACGCGCACTGGGGCGATTGCCACAACCCCTGGAATACCGCGCACGCGCCGGGCGGCTCGTCCTCGGGCTCCGGCGCGGCGGTGGCGGCGGGCGTGCTCACCGGCGCGCTCGGCTCGGATACCGGCGGGTCGATCCGCATCCCCTCGGGCATGTCCGGGGTGGTCGGGCTGAAGCCGACGCAGACCCGGGTCTCGCGCTCCGGCATCCTGCCGCTCTCCTTCTCCTTCGATTGCGTCGGCCCGCTGACCCGCACGGTGCGGGACACGGCGCGGATCCTCGGCGCCATCGCCGGGCACGATCCGGCCGATCCGACCTCGGCCAAGCGGGCGGTGCCCGACTACGAAGGCGGCCTGGAGGCACCGGTCGGTGCCCTGAAGCTCGGCGTGCCGACGAGCTATTATTACGACGACCTCGACCCGGCGGTGGACGGCGCGCTCACCGCCGCGCAAGCCGCCTTCGCCGATCTCGGCGTCGCCGCCCGCCCGGTCGAGGTGCCGGGCCATGACGAGATGAACCTGATCTGGCCGATCGCCCTCTCGGCGGAGGCGGCGACGATCCACCGGGACTGGCTGCGGACCCGCGCGGCCGACTACCAGCCCCAGGTGCGCCGGCGGATCGAGGTCGGCCTCTATCAGCCCTCGACCCGCTATATCGAGGTGATCAGCCTGCGGGAGCGCTATACCCGCGCCTTCGTCGAGGGGGCGCTTGGCGAGGTCGACGCCCTGATCGTGCCGACCATGCCGATTCCCGCCCCCCGGCTGGAGGAGATCGGCCTCGGCGCCGATGCCCGCATGGTCGAGCTGGTGATGCGGATTTCCGCGATGACGCGACCGATCAGCTTCCTCGGCCTGCCCGCCCTTTCCGTGCCCTGCGGCTTTACCGCGGCGGGCCTGCCGATGGCCTTTCAGCTGATCGGCCGGCCGTTCGCCGAGGCGACCCTGCTGCGCCTCGGCCATGCCTATCAGACGGCAACCGCCTGGTGGCGCCGCCTGCCCGAGCTTTCCTGAACCGCCCGAGCTTTCCTGAACCAATTGCAAGAACGAGGACATCACCCATGAGCGAGAGCAACGGCGCCCGCCCCCTCGACGGCGTGCGCGTGATCGACGTCGCGACCTTCATCGCCGCCCCCTTCTGCGCCACCCTGCTGGCCGAGTTCGGCGCCGAGGTGATCAAGGTGGAGCTGCCGGGCGTCGGCGACCCGCTGCGCAACTTCGGCACCCGCACCGACTGCGGCGAGACGCTGCCCTGGCTCTCGGAGTCGCGTAACAAGCGCTCCGTCACCCTGGACCTGCGCAAACCGGAAGGGGTGGCGCTGTTCAAGAAGCTGATCGCGGAGAGCGACGTGCTCTGCGAGAATTTCCAGACCGGCACGCTCGAGTCCTGGGGCGTCGGCTGGGAAACCCTGAAAGAGGTCAACCCGGCCCTGGTCATGCTGCGGGTCACCGGCTACGGCCAGACCGGACCCTATGCCGGCCGGCCGGGTTTCGGGCGGATCGCCAACGCCTTCGGCGGCCTGGCCTTCCTCGCCGGCTATCCCGACCGGCCGCCGGTGACGCCCGGCAGCGCCACCCTGCCCGATTACATGAGCGGCCTGTTCGGCGCCTTCGGCGTGCTGCTGGCGCTGCGCGCCCGCGATGCGATGGGCGAAGGGCAGTACATCGATATCGGCTTGTACGAATCGATCTTCCGCGTCCTCGACGAGCTGGCGCCGAAGTACGACAAGGAAGGCTATGTGCGCCAGCGCATGGGCCCCGGCACCGTCAACACGGTGCCGCACAGCCACTATCCGACCCAGGACGACCGCTGGATCGCCATCGCCTGCACCAACGACAAGATCTTCGCCCGTCTGGCCGAACTGATGGGCCAGGGCGACGTGGCGGGCGAGGGCCGTTTCGGCACCATCGACCAGCGCGCCGCCGCGCGGGCGGAGGTCGATGCCATGGTGACCGATTGGACGAGCGCACGGACCCGGGACGAGATCCTCAGCCTGTGCGAGGAGGCCCAGGTGCCCTGCGGGCCGATCTATGCGGTCGACGAGATCTTCGAGGATCCGCACTATGCGGCGCGCGACAACATCGATTTCGTCGAGGACGAGCGGATCGGCAAGCTCGCCTTCCCCAACGTGGTCCCCCGGCTGAGCGCCACGCCCGGCGGCATCGACCACCTCGGCCCCTCCCTCGGCGAGGGCATCGAGGACATCTACGGCACCCTGCTCGGCCTCGGCGCGGAGGAGATCGCCCGCCTGCGCGAGAAGGGCGTGATCTGAACGAACGGTGGGCTAATGCAGGCGCGCCGGGCGTTCGTGTTCGACCAGCAGGGCCTCGACCAGGCGGGAAACGCTGCGCCAGGCCCGGGCCTGTTCCGCGTCGCCCCTTATGTCGTAATCGGCGATGAAGCCGGCGACGAGGCCGCGCGCGGAATCGCCATGCACCGCCACGGCGCCGCGCGCCGCCAGCCAGATATCGCTCGCCGCCACCGAAACATTTTGGGTTTGCATTCGTCCGTCTCCCGCCAACATGGTCCCGAGACGCCAAGCAAGCCCTGGGCCAGCGCCAGGCCCTTGAGGGAACGGGGAAATTTCGGCGGCGCGCGCCGGGGCGGAACATTTTGCCGCATCGTTTCCGCCGCCCGCCGGGGCCATATGCAGCGCGGGAGGAGGCTGCCATGAGGCCCGAGCGCCCGGAGACCATCGTCCTGTTCGACGGTTACTGCGTCATCTGCAACGCCGGCATCGACATGCTGCTGCGCGCCGACCGGCGCGGCGTCCTGCGTTTCGGGGCGCTGCAATCGCCCGCCGGTCGCCGCCTGTCGGAATGCTACGGCCTGAAGGCCGACGACCCGGATACCTTTTACGTCGTCGACGCCGGGCGGGTGTACGACAAGGCGGACGCGGCCCTGGCGATCGCCCGCCGCCTGGGCGGCATCTGGCATGCGACCCGCCTGTTCGGCCTGCTGCCGAAGGCGCTGCGCGACCGGCTCTATGATGTGCTGGCGCGCAATCGCCTGCGCTGGTTCGGCGCCCGGGACAGCTGCCGCCTGCCGAGCGCCGCGGAGAAGGCGCGTTTCCTCACCTGATCGTGCGCACGGGCGCGAAATCAGATCTGGTCGTGCCGCCGTATCGGAGCTAAAACGTTCCGAATTCTCCCACCGGGAAGGACATTCGTTCAGGAGGACCCGTGATGAAGCCCGTCGTCGACCCCATCCTCGATCCCGCCAGCAAGACCATCACCTATATCGTCTCGGATCCGAACGGGCGGGACGCGGTCATCATCGACCCGGTCCTGGACTTCGATGCCACGTCGGGCCGGGCCTCGACGGACTCGGCCGACGCCCTGATCGCCCAGGTACGCGCCCGCGGCCTGGAGGTCGGCTGGATCCTGGAGACCCACGCGCACGCCGATCACATCACCGCCGCTCCCCACCTCGCCGAGCAGCTCGGCGCCCAAATCGGCATCGGCGCGGGCATCATCGACGTGCAGAAGACCTTCGCCCCGCTCTATGGCCTCGAGGCGGAGATCGCGCCCGATGGCGGCGACTTCGACCGGTTGTTCGCGGACGGTGAGCGGTTCGCTTGCGGCGCCCTCGACATCGAGGTGATCGCGACGCCCGGCCACACGCCGGCCTGCGTGGTCTACCGGATCGGCGATACGGCGTTTTGCGGCGATACGATCTTCATGCCCGACTTCGGCAGCGCACGCTGCGATTTCCCGGGCGGCGATGCCCGCCAGCTCTATCACTCGGCCAAGCGGATTTTAGCCCTGCCGCCCGAGACGCGTCTCTTCATCTGCCACGACTATGCGCCGGGCGGGCGCGACTATGCCTGGGAAACCACGGTGGCGGAGGAACGGGCGTCCAACATCCACCTCGCCGACGACCACGACGAAGAGGACTTCGTCGAGATGCGCACGACGCGGGACGCCAAGCTCAGGCCGCCGGGCCTGCTGCTGCCGGCACTCCAGTGCAATATTCGCGGCGGCAGGCTGCCGCCGGCCGGCCCCGACGGCGTCGCCTATTTGCGGCTGCCGCTCAACGCATTCTGAAATCCGACGCCGACACGCTATCCGCCAGGGCCCGTTCCATGGCAAGCTCCGTGCTCGAATAGGGACGGACAACGAAGGAGACGGGACGATGGCCGAATACATTCCCCCAGCGATCGATTGGGTGCGCGAGCAGGTCGAGCTTTACGAGGGCAGCGGTGGTACCGAGGGAACGACGCTGCGCGATACGGGCCTGCCCTGCATCATCGTCACCAACACCGGCAACAAGACCGGCGGTATCCGCAAGATCCCGCTGATGCGGGTCAAGGTCGACGGGGGCTATGTGCTCGTCGGCTCCTACGGCGGGCGCGAGAAGAACCCGGTCTGGGTCTACAACATTCGCCAGGACCCCGAGGTCCAAATCCGCGACGCCACCGAGGTCTTCGCGATGCGCGCCCGCGAGGTCACGGACGAGGCGGAACGCGCGCGCCTGTGGGAGGCGAGCGTCGCCGCCTTTCCCCCCTATGCCGAGTACCAGGAACGCGCGCCGCGCGTGATCCCGGTCTTCCTGGCCGAGCCGGTTTGACGCGGGAGGGCCGGCCATGAACGAAGCCGAATTCCGCGACTACGCCGCCGCCAACGGCTACCGCGAGCCCGAGGTCCGCGAACAGCCGGCGAACCGGTTCTTCGATACCCATGCGCACGAGGAAGACCTCATCGTGCTGATCACCAGGGGCAGCTTCACGGTCGCCTACGGCGAAGACGCCACCGTCTTCGGCCCGGGCGAGATGTGTCATGTCGCGCCGGGCGTCGATCACACGGATGCCGTCGGGCCGGAAGGCGCCGGCTATGTGATGGCCTGGCGTGCCGTCGCCGGCTGATCGTCGGATGAGCGAGCCCATCGGCTTCATCGGCCTCGGCAACATGGGCGGCGGCATGGCCGCGAGCCTGGCGCGCGCAGGGTTTCGGGTGCTGGGGCACGATGTCGACCGGGCGGCGCTGGCGCGGGCCGAAGCGGCGGGCGTCACCCCGGTGACAGATATTCGCAGCCTCGGCGCCGAGGCCGGCATCCTCCTCGCCATGCTGCCGAACTCGCCCGAGGTCGAGGATTGTTTCCTCGGACCGGACGGCATCCTCGGCGACCTGGCGGCCGGAAGCCTGGTCATCGAGTGTTCCACCATCGCGCCGGCGACCACCGACCGGCTCGCCGCCGCCTGCGCCGAGGCCGGCCTCGACTTCATGGACGCGCCCGTCGCCCGCAGCCCGATCGAAGCGGCGATCGGCAAGCTGCTGTTCATGGTCGGCGCCGACGACGCGGTGCTGGCCCGGGCCCGGCCGCTGATCGACGCCATGGGCGATACGGTGCTGCACTGCGGATCGGTCGGCGCCGGCATCCGCACGAAACTGGTCGCCAACCTGCTGTCCCAGGCGACCGGTCAGTTGAGCGCGGAGGCCCTCGCCCTCGGCCTGAAGCTGGGGCTGGATCGCGAGACGCTGCTCGGCGTGCTGACCGGCGGGCTGGCGCGCAACGGCTATCTGGCGGATTACTGGCGGGCCAAGGTGCTCGCCGGCGATACCGAGCCGGGCTTCGCCATCGCCCTCTCGGCCAAGGATCTCCACCTCGCCGTCGCCATGGCCGAGGCGGCCGGTGCCGCGGTACCGACCGCCACCGCCGCCCGGGACGCGGTCACCGCGGCCGCGGAAACCGACGGCGCGCGCGACGTCTCCGCCCTGTTGAACGTCGCGCTCAGGGCAGCAGGGATGGCGGAACTCGACGGCGACGGCACGGGCGGGAAAGCATGACCTACACGGTGATCGGCCACTGCCGGGACAGCGGGCGGCTCGGCATCGCGATTGCGACCTATTCGCTGGGTGTCGGCGGCTATTGTCCCTCGATCCGGGCGGGCGTCGGGGCCGTGTCGACCCAGGCGTTCGTCAATCCGGCGCTGGGGCCATTGGCCCTCAACCTCTTGGGTCTCGGTCATTCGGCGGCCCGGGTGATGGCCGAATTGGCGGCGAACGACGAGCGTTATGCCTGGCGCCAGGTCGGGCTGGTGGATCGCGACGGCACGGCGCTCGCGCATACGGGCGAGCACACGCGGCCCTGGTCCGGCCATCTGACGGCGGACGGCGTGGTGGCGATGGGCAACGTGCTGGCGGGCGAAGAGGTCGCGCGGGCGATCCTGGACGCCTACCAGGCGGCTGCCGACGAACGGCTCGACGAGCGGCTGCTGCGCGCGCTGGAGGCGGGCCGGGGTGCCGGCGGCCAGGCCGGCGCCGAGGGACACCTGCCGGAACGCTCCGCCGGCCTGCTGATCCACGACCGGCACGACCATGCCTGGCTCGACCTGCGGATCGATGCGCACGATGCCGCGGTCGACGAGCTGCGCCGGGTGCACGGCGTCTACGCCCCCTATATCCCCTACTACGATCTCCGCCATCGCCGCCCGGAGGACACCCCGGCGCAGGACGTCTGGGCCCGCGAGCAGGGCCTGTAGGCGGGCCTCAACCCCTTATTCGTCCGCGGCGAGAAAGCCGCGCACCTCGGCCACCGCGTCGGCGAGGCCGAGGCGTTCGGGCACCACGCCGTCGGGGAAGGCGGTGGCCAGACGGCTCGGCATCATCGCGTCCAGCATGACGAAGACGCCCCGGTCTTCCGCGCCCCGAATCAAGCGGCCGTAGGCCTGCTTCAGGCGCAGGCGCGTCATCATGTCGTCATAGGCGCGGCGGCCGAAAGCGATCCGCCGCGCGCGATGCAGAATATCGGGTCTGGGCCAGGGCACCCGGTCGAAGACGATCAGGCGCAGCGAGCGGCCCGGCACGTCGACCCCGTCGCGCACCGCGTCGGTGCCGAGCAGGCAGGAATCCACCTCTTCGCGGAAGATGTCGACGAGGGAGCCTGTATCCATCGCATCGACATGCTGGGCATAGAGCGACAGCTCCGCCTCCTCCAGCGGTCCGGCGATACGGCGGTGCACGCCACGCAGACGCTGGATCGCGGTAAAGAGGCCGAGCGCCCCGCCGCCCGCCGCCAGGAACAGCTCCCTATAGGCGGCGGCGACCTGGCCGGCATCGTTGCGGCGCACGTCGGTCACCACCAGCACCCGGGTGCGGTTCGCGTAGTCGAAGGGCGAGGCGAGAC
The DNA here is from genome assembly GCA_951812805.1 of uncultured Alphaproteobacteria bacterium. Lineage (GTDB taxonomy): Bacteria > Pseudomonadota > Alphaproteobacteria > JASLMY01. The sequence continues at coordinate 104,354 of CATOSZ010000016.1, forward strand.
TGGCACGCGCCGCCACGGCGGGCAGATGCAACGCGCCGGTGCGGACCTCGGCGCTGGTCCAATCGTCCGGCGCCTCCGGCGCCCGGTCGCGCAGGGTCGCCGAGGTGATGAGGGCGCCGTGGCTGCGCGCCAGCAGGGCCTGGGCGAAGGGGACGGTGGGGTCGACCCAGTGCCGGCGCATGGCGATGTCCCGGTCGTGCCCGTCGCCCCGGTCGACCGCCAGCCAATCGACGAAGTCGGCCTCGCTCTCCCGCTCCAGGCTCGCCAGCATCGCGCGCCAGGCTCTCAGCGTCAGCCGGGCGCGGCGGCGGATGCCGCGGCTCGCCGCCTCCAGCCGGATCCGGGTCTGCGTGTCGAGTTCCGCGGCCTCCTCGTCGAGGCGTTCCACCAGCCGGCGGTCGAGGCGGATCAATGGCGTCTCGATCCGTGCCAGCGCCTGGTCCAACACGCGGGCCGCCTCGACCAGCGGCTCCGCCGGCTCGACGGTCGAGGCCTCGAGGCCATAGGGCGTGTCGGGATTGTCGGCGCGGGCCAGCACATGGGCGCGGACGCGGATCAAAAAGGCCTCGGCCGGACCGGCCGGCGTCTCGCTCGCCAGGCGGCCGAGCCAGCCTTCCCCCGGCAGGGCGCGGGCCGCGCGCAGGACCTGTTCCAGGGCCTCCGCCGCCTCGTCGTCGCCGGCGACCAGGTCGCCGATGCGGTCGGCCAGCCCCCGGGCCCGGCCGCGGCGCTGGCTGGCGCCGGCGAGCCAGCGCCGCAGCTCCGCCGTCTCGCGGCCCGAAATGTCCGAGGAAAAGGCGCCGTCGGCCGCGTCGAAAACGTGATGGCCCTCGTCGAAGACGATGCGCAGCGGCGGGTTGGCATCGTCACCCAGCGCCGCCTGCACCATCACCAGGGCGTGGTTGGCAACGACGATTTCCGCCCGCTCGGCCCGGCGGACCACCTTCTCGATGAAGCAGCGCCGGTAGTGGCGGCAGGCGGAATAGATGCACTCGCCCCGGCTGTCGGAAAGCGCCAAGGTGCGGGCCGGCCCGAACAGGTCGACGAGCCAGGCGGGAAAATCGCCACCGACCATGTCGCCGTCCCGGGTAGCGCCGGCCCAGCGCGCCAGCAGGCCGAGCGGGACGGCCCAGGCGGGGCCGAGGCCGGCGGCACGGCTCGCCTCCTCCAGGTTCAGCAGGCAGAGATAGTTTTCCCGCCCCTTGCGCACCACCGCGCGGGCCCGCTTGTCGGCCGGATCGGGATAGAGCGCGTCGAGTTCCTGGTCGATCTGGCGCTGCAGGTTGCGGGTATAGGTGGAGAGCCAGACGGTGCCGCCGTTGCGCTCCGCCCAGAGGCTGGCCGGCGCGATATAGCCGAGCGTCTTGCCGATGCCGGTGCCCGCCTCGGCCAGCACCACGCGCGGCTGTCCCGCATCGTCGCGCGGGCTGAAGGCATGGCTCGCCACGGCGGCGTAGTCGGCCTGCTTTTCGCGGATCTCGGCCCCCTCGCGCAGCAGGCGGGTCAGGCGTTCGCGGGTCTCGTCTTCGCCGATGGAGGCCTCGCCCGCCGGCGGCGGCGGTGCCTCCTCCTCGATTTCGGCCAGGCGGTTCCAGACGTCGAAGCCGTCGCGCCCGGTGCCGTCGTCGGCGGGCCCGCCGAGGGCGGCGATCACCGCGGGGCCCCAGGCCCAGCCCGCCTTGGCCATGGCGAAGGCGATGCGGCCCGCCACCTCGCGCTCCGCCTCCTGCGCGAGCGCGCGGAGCAGATGACCCGTCGCGGCCAGCAGGCCCAGCGTCTGGTCCTCGCCGTCCGCCGGCGCCGGCTGGCCGAGCGCGCGGGCGAGGCCGGCCGGCGTCGGCAGGCAGAAGCGGGCCGGGTGGACGAAGGCAAACAGTTCCAACAGGTCCAGCGCGTCGAGATCGCCGAGGCCCAGGCGCCGGGCGGCCAGCAGGCGATGGCAGACGATGGGCCGGACCGCCTGCGCCCGCTCCCGCGCCGCCTCCAAACTCAAGGTTTCCAACTCCCCGTCGGCCGAAAGCCAATGGGCGCGGCGCGCGCCGACCACGAGGGCCGGTGCCTCGGGCAGAAGGACGGCGCTTGCGGCCTCGGGCGCGGGACGGTTCATGACCCGACTATAGCCAGAGACGGCGCCGTTGGCGTGGGGGGCGGGTTTTAATCATTGCGATCGAAGGCGGCCAGGCGGGAGGGCGCGCCCTCGAAGGCGAAGGGATTGAGCAGCTGACGGCGCCAGAGCGCGCGCGCCTCGATCGGGCTGAGGCGCGCTTCGGCCGAGAGCGCGGGCCAGACCTCGCGGATCGTGGTCAGCTGGGTTTCGATCAAATCCGACGCGGCGGCCGGAGACAGCCGGAAGCGCGGTGCGGCGGCGAGGCAGGTGGCGAGCCTGGACGACCTGTCGTCGTCCGCGATCAACATGGCCTGGCTCGCCACCCCACCGGTGCGTGGTTGCGGGCAAATGTCGTAGGCCGGCGTCAGCGACAACGCCCGTCCATCCCAGAAAGCGGCATGATTGCGCGCGTGATCGTCCGTATTGCCGACCAGGATGTTCAGGACGAGCCGGGCAAAAAGCTCGTGCAGGGTTTCCTCCGGCCGGGTGAAATCGTGTCGAACGAGGTCGGCCAGGTCCTCGTAGCTCGCGTAGCGTGCCATCATCTCGTCGAGGCCGAACAGGGTGAGCGCCGAAAGCATGGCACGGCGATGCCAGCCGCCGCCCGCGGCCACCCGGTCGAACCGCTCGACCAGCAGCACGTCGCGGCCGGCGATGTGTTCCAGGGACACCGGGGCGACGTTGAGCCCGACCTCGGCCGCGAGCCGCATGGCGACATACTCCGCCTTGATGACGTTGTAGGGATCGGCTGCGGTCGAAAACTTGGCGATGTAGCGCTGCCCGCCGATCTCGATCGTCGCTTTCGGCCGCGCGCCGCCGATCGAACTGCCGTGAAAGACCGCCAGGTCAAGTTCCGGGGGAAGGGGCATCCCCGCCATGACTCGGTCCGCCAGTTCGAAGAGGTCGTCGAAGCGCACCGCATCGAGGCCACGTGGCACGTACACCTCGGGCGAGGCCTGAAAGTCGAGGGCGCCGATCCGGTCGGAGCCGGAGGCCAGCAGATAGGTGAGCTCGTCCAGGTCACCGCTCACCCGCCGGGTCATGACGACCCGGCGGCCCCAGGCATCCGGTGCCGCGTCACGCAGCGCCCCCGCCATCGCCAATCCCGGCGCCGGCAATTGGACGCCACGGTGCAACGGCAGCTCGGCGCGATGGATCGAGATGGCGTCGTCGCGCGCGAGATAGCTGCGACCATAGGCGAAAATCAGCTGCCGCTCGTGCGCGCGCAAGCGTCCGGCGACCACCGGCTCCAGCGACGAGGGCAGCCAGATCCAGACAAAGGCTTCAGAAGTCATCGTCTATTTCCGGATGAACCGCACGCCCTGCGCGCGGCAGCAGGGTCGGCGCATAGCCTTGCCGAGCCGACGGCATCCCAGGTTCCGGTTCGAACAACGCCACGCCGACGATGGCGGCCGCCTCGAAGACCGCGCCGATGCCGCAGCCCATATCGCCGCGTTCGATCCGTTGCACCAGACCGCGCGACATGTCCCCCCGTGCGGCAAGTTCCGCGACCGTCATGCGCCGTGCCAACCGGGCGGACCGGATCATGCGGCCGAGCGAGGCGACGCCTTCACGAGCCTGACGGGAATGGGCGCGCGTGGCGGGTTTGGGCATCATACCACCTATAAATCGATCAAATTCGACGATTAAAACCTATTTATAGATCAAAATCGAAGGAATGTCATCTCCCTAACGCGACGCAAACACCCTTCACAGTGCGCGCGCCAGCGTCGCGAACAGCCGTTCGGCGTCTTCTTCGTCGTTGTAGAGGTGGGGGGTCAGGCGCAGGCTGTCGCCGCGCCGGCTGAGGTGCACGTTCTCCGCCGCGAGGGCCGGCAGCAGTCCGTCGGGCAGGCCCTCGGCGCGGCGCAGGCCGAGGAAGTGGCCGGCCCGCAGATGCCGGGGGGCGACGTCGAAGCCGAAGTCGGCGGCGCGCTCGACCAGACGGTCGGTATAGGCACGGAGCGTCGCCTGGATCCGTGCCGGACCCCACGCGACCAGCATCGCCAGTGCCGCCTACGCCATCGGCATCAGGGCGAAGTTGCCGCTCTCGCCGACGTCGTGGCGCCGCGCGCCCGGCTGGAAGCCGTCGCGGTAGTTCAACAGGTCGGCGAAATCCTCCGCCCCTTGGCGCGACATCCAGCTGTGCTCCAGCGGCCGGCCGTCCTGGTATTCGGGCGCGACGTAGCAGAAGCCGACGGAGTAAGGGCCCATCAGCCATTTGTAGCAGGCGGCGACGGCGAAATCGGGCTGCACCTCGGCGACGTCAAAGGGCATCGCGCCCAAGGACTGGGTCAAATCCAGGACCAGCGCCGCGCCGGCCGCCCGCGCCGCGCGGCCGACGGCGGCGAGATCGATCAGGCCGCCGTCGGTCCAATGGCACTGCGCCGTCGCCACCAGGGCGACGTCGTCGCCGATCGCCGCCAGCAGCGGCGGCGTCCAGTCGCCGTCCGCCGGCCGGGCGACGGTGGTGATTTCAGCGCCCCGCTCGGCCGCCAGCTCGCGCCACTGATAGACGTTGGAGGGAAACTGTTCCGCCAGCACGACGATGCGATGCCCCCGTTGCACCGGGATGTTGGCGGCGGCAAGCGCAATGCCATAGCTCGCGGCCGGGACGACGCAGATATCGTCGGCCGTGGCGCCCGTCAGGGCGGCGAAGTGGCCGCGCGCCCGGTTCGTCGTCGGAAAGAAATCCGCCGCCTGGATCTCCCACGGCTGCACCTTGCGGCGCACGCCGTCGAGCCCGGCGGCGACGACGGGATGGGCCAACGGCGACATGTAGGCGCAGTTCAGGTAGGCGACCTCGCGCGGCAGATCGAAGAGATGGCGCTGGCTCGCAATCATCGGTAGCCTCCGGGGGGGCCGATGGGCCCAGCCCGAGAGAAGCCGGGCGCGGGCGCGGCTGTCAAATCGCCCCGGTTTCATTCCCGATATGCCCTTGATTCTCGGGGACCTGGCGGCGCCGGTCCGGGGGATCCTAGGGCGACCGTCCGATGATCGCCGGCCCATGACCACCACATCTCACATGACCACAGGCCGCCGCTCGCTATCGCCGCGTCCGACTGTCTCGACCTAGAGCGGGCGAACCGAATGTCAACCACGGCTTCGTGGATTGACCCAGCCCAGCCTTTCGGCGGGCGCGTAGAGGGGGCTCCATCCATCGGTTAAACTTCAACCCGCCTTTGCCTCCCATCGCCAGGGCAGGAGTCGTTGCCCATGTCTCGCAAGGTCCCGTTCCTCTTGGTTTGGCTGGCCCTTTGCTGTTCATCCCCGGCCCCGGCTTCGCCCTTCGACGCGCCCGGCCACCACATTAAGATGGCGGCCAGGCTCGGCCTCATGTGGACCCCGTACTATCCGCGCTCAGCGACCGCGGACGAACTTTCCATCACCCGTCTGGCGGCGGATGGGGTGCCACGTGAAATGGAATTCCTGCACCCCGACATTGAGCGCTCCCTGCTGACCGTAAAGGAACAAGACGGCAATCAGGACTCGGCCTTCATGCTGTTGAAGTGGAACCGTGACTGCATCGCGGTCCGCGCCACCCTGGCCGCGCGCCAACCGGGCGACTACGTGGTGAGTGACGTCGGTGGCGGGGTTCGAGGACCACTCGACCCCGCCGGCCTCGCGGCAGCGTTGGCGGCCTGTGGCATTGGCGTGGACGCGCCATGGCTCAGGCCCAGGGACGCGCACGCCTTTTCGGTCGCCACCTTCGAGGACCAGCCCGAGATGGAATATCTCCGTGGCCAGGCCCGCGAAGCGGCCATGATATTCGGTGTCATCCTGCTGGCCGTCTTCGCCGTTGTCGGATTTGTCTGCTGCCGCATCGCGCGAGCCAGAAAGGTTCCACCGCAGCGGGCGCGGCTGATCGGGCTTGCGGTCTGGCTCATCCCCACTGCCATCGGCACGGGGCTGAGCTACTGGATGTGGCTCTAGAAACCGCCGTGGCCGTTATGGGCGAGGCGGACCATCGGGATTTGCCATTGGTGAACGCACGAGAGTAATTTTTGTCCATGAACAATTCATTGCCGTTCGGGGGGCGTAACATGACGCCAGGCAAGGCAGGCTCGGGTCTGGAAGCTTCCGGCAACGGCGAATATGGCGATAAAAACGCGGGGTTAACCGCTCGTAGGGTGTTCCCCGATGCGTTGCGATCCGCGTATCGGGATGAAGCCGAGAGCCTTCTCGATGATGTCAGGCTCTGGTGCTATTGGTACGGTCGCCGTTCCGACTGTGTGCTATGCGGCCGTCATACGCGCCACGGCGCCGTGATGTTCTGGCGCGAGCAGGGCGGTTTCAAGGCGCGGGCGGTCAAGGACAACGAGACGCCAGACCCCGTCGCCGTTTGCGAGATCTGCGTGCGTGTCGGCGCGGAACAGCTTTCCGGTGACGGTTTCAACACCGAAGACCTCACCCTGAAACTCGTCCGCGCGATGCAGGACGCCGGGCTCGAGAAAGAGCGCGAGGAGGTCAAACGCGTTCTGGCACGCCGCCCCCGGCGGGGCGGCGGCACTTGTGTGTTCTGCGCTGGTAGCGATGGCAAGCGCGTCAGCGTCGGCGAAGCCACGATGTGCGAAACCTGTCTGAGTCAGGCGTTGATAGTGAAGGACGACAGAACCTGTTCGTGCCCCGAGGGGTACCATGATCCGAAAGACGAACCCGAACTGGTCTACCAGGAAGGAACCGATGGCGAGGACACGGGCTGGGGCAACGCCTTCGACGAAGTCTGGCTGTGCCGGATCTGCAAAACCCGTTGGCACGTCGCCGGCTTCGACAATGCCGACGGCAAGAGAACGATTTATCAGAAGAGAGCCGTGACATCCTGACGGTGACCATGCCGCCGAAAATTTCTGGACTTCGTCTAAATCGGGGTCGGCAGTCATTCCGCGCGACCATCGGCGCGCGCGCCGCCGGTCTCATCCTCGACGATACACCTTTGTCGAGGGGCACGACGGTGGATAAGCTCACCGGCCTGCGTTGAAATCACAGCGAACCCGTCACCAATTTCGATGGTGGATCCAAACGAAGCCTCTCTATTTCACCGGGTAAGATTGTCCTTCCCGGCTTGGCGACGATAGCCTCCGTAGATACGCTTCTTTTCCTCCAACTCCGTGGCAAGCCGTACGTGGTTCCGTCGTTCCGCTTCGGTGTGAATCGGCATGCAAAACTGACCCACTTTGGTGGGTTATGAGCGGTAAGAATTGACCCACCTGGAACGCTAGCATCCGCACGGAACAGTGCGGAGGAAAGAGCAGGTGGTATTGATGGAAAGCGTATTGAAGATCCGACGTTGGATATTACGGGAGGGTCGGAGTATCCGATCTGTATCTCGTCAGACTGGTTTGTCGCGGAACACGATTAAGAAGTATCTGAAGGACGGCGATCCACCGAGCTATCAGCGGCGCGTTTCACCCGTCCGGCGTAAGCTTAGCGATGGCTTCGCCAGCCGGCTTCGGGCGCTCTTTGAGCAGGACCTGGGGCGCCCGCGCCGTGAGCGCCGGACGGCCAAGAAGCTTTATGAGCAGCTTGTGTCGGAAGGCTATAGCGGATCCTACTCGACGGTTCAGAGGTTTGTCCGCGACCTGAAGCGTTCTGGCGCCGGATCGGGGGATGCGTTCATTCCGTTGCACTTTACGGCAGGTGACGCGCTCCAGTTTGACTGGAGCACGGAATACGCTGTCCTGGGCGGTGTCGAGCAGAAGGTAAAGGTTGCCCACTTCCGCCTATGTCATAGCCGCAAGCCCTTTGTTGTTGCCTATCCCAGCGAATCTCAGGAGATGGTGCTGGACGCCTTTGCACGGGCGATGTCTTTCTATGGCGGCGTACCGCGCCGGGTGATCATCGACAACCCCAAGACGATGGTAACCTATGTTTCGCGCTCTAAGGACCGTGTGTTCCATCCGCGCTTTCTGGCGTTGATGAACCACTATGTGATGGAACCGGTTGCTTGCACACCCGCGGCGGGGTGGGAGAAGGGTCAGATTGAGAACCAGGTTGGGTTCCTGCGGGGACAGCTGTTTGCGCCCAAGCCCGCCTTTGACGATCTGGATGCGCTGAACGGCTGGTTGCGTCTGCGCTGCGAGGAATTGGCGAATCGCGCCCACCCCGAACAATCGGATCGCAAGATCTCGGACGTGTTCGCAGACGAGTGCGCCGAACTGCGTCCCCTGGGCCGGGCTTTTGACGGCTATGTTGAGAAGGCCGCTCGTGTCCGCTCTACCTGTCTGGTCCAATATGCCACCAATCGCTATAGCGTCCCCTCCCGGTTCGCCGGGGAGCTTGTCTCTCTGCGCGCCTATGCGGACCGGATCGTGGTTGTGTCAGGGCAGAATGTGATTGCCGAGCACAAGCGCCGCTTTACCCGCAACGCCAGCTATTTCGAGCCCTGGCATTACCTGCCCCTACTCGACCGCAAGCCCGGCGCGCTGAGAGATGGCGCGCCCTTTGTGGGTTGGCAATTGCCTGAGGCGATGCACCGGGTCAGGGCGCATTACATGGCCGGCAAAGGCGGGGACCGGGAGTTTGTCGATCTGCTCCTGCTGGCCCAGGATCACGGGATCGAGGTGGTCGAGATAGCCTGTGAACTGGCCGTGGAGCAGAACACGCTGCGCCTTCCGGCCATCATCAATCTGATCAACCAACTGGTGGAGCCGGTCATCGCGCCATGGGGCGAGAGCCACGCCTATCCGCAACTGACCTTGCGGCCCGAAGCGGACTGCAAGCGCTATGAGACGCTGTGCGTTGCCGGGGAGGCCGTCGCATGAAAGCTTTGATAGACCAACTGATCGCCCTGAGGCTGTATGGAATGGCGGCTTGCGCCGAAGCTTTGCTGGCCGCGCGCAAGCCGCCAAGTCTGACCACTGCGATAAAGCAACTGATCGACGCCGAGACTGTAGAGCGCCGGGTGCGCTCTATCCAGCACCAAATGCGGGCCTCGAAGTTCCCCCACCATAAGGACTTCGCCACTTTCGATTACGGCCTAGCCGCCGTCACCCAAGCGCAAATCGACCCCTTCTGCTCAGGGCAGTTCACCCAGGAGGCCCACAACCTCATTCTGGTGGGCGGAACCGGTACGGGCAAAACCCACATCGCCATTGCTCTGGGGACGCTGTTGATCAATCAGGGAAAGAAGGTCCGTTTCTTCAACGCCGTCGATCTGATCAATGCGCTGATCAAGGAACAGGCCGAAGGCAACGCCGGCAAGATCATCCGGCAACTGACGGCCATGGATTGCGTCATCATCGACGAACTGGGCTATATCCCATTCCCCAAATCCGGCGGTGCGCTCTTGTTCCACCTGATCAGCAAACTCTATGAGAAGACCAGCGTCATCATCACCACCAATCTGGAGTTCGGGGAATGGGTCTCCGTCTTCGGAGATGCAAAAATGACAACCGCGTTGCTGGATCGTGTAACGCATCACTGCGCAATCATCGAAACAGGCAACATGTCTTACCGCTTCGCACAAAGCAAACAGCGACGACAAAAGTAGCCGCCCTGTAAGCAAAGCCCCAGGCTGATCCGCTATATGGAGCCAATCAGCCTGGGGGCTTTCATCGCAAAGGCGGGCAAATCAAAACGGGTCCTGTACAGATTGTTCTGCAAAAGGGGTTTCGTAGCTGGGGCACAAGTCCGGGCCGATGGGGTGGATGAGCTGCCTCCGGCTGGTCCGGGCTCTCGCGATCGAAATCCATGAGGACTGGCTGGATGCCAACCGCTAGCTCAACATGATCCATCTCAAGGAGAGCAAAAGCGAACGCATCCAGAAAGCCGCCTGACGGCGGCTCGGCATGCCTGGCGCTCCGAGCAATCGAAATCTCCGCGCCAGGCATGCCGGTGGCCCTCATCGGCAGCCATGACAAACTTGCAGAACAGTCTGGACACTACTTCAAAAGCTCATTGCCACTTCAAGAACCCCACCTGATCCCCACGTTCCGCCGCCGGCCCGGTTGTCCCGGTGGGCCCACAGGCCCCTCCCACGCGGCTTCGCTCCGCGTAACGCAAAGCGCTACACGAAGCCGCGCGGGGCCCTCCCGTGGACTACCGGGACAACCTCCGTCGAAGCAAGGGGGGGGTCAATTTTGCACGCCGATAGGGGGTCAGAATTAAATGCTGATTGACAACCTGGAGCATTGCGTGGCGGTCGAGGAGATCTCCCGCGCCTCCGGCTCCGTCGGCCTCAGCTACGGCGCGCATTCGAACCTTTGCGTCAACCAGATCCGCCGCAATGCCAGCGAGGAACAGAAACGGCGCTATCTGCCGAAGCTGATCTCGGGCGAGCATGTCGGCTCGCTCGCCATGTCGGAGCCGTCGGCCGGCTCCGACGTCGTCTCGATGAAGCTGCGCGCCGATAAGAAGGGCGATCGCTACGTCCTGAACGGCTCCAAGATGTGGATCACCAACGGGCCGGATGCCGACGTGCTGCTGGTCTATGCCAAGACCGAGCCGGACGCCGGGCCGAAGGGAATTTCCGCCTTTCTGATCGAGCGCGGCTTCAAGGGCTTTTCCACCGCGCAGAAGCTCGACAAGCTCGGCATGCGCGGCTCCTCGACCTGCGAGCTGCTGTTCGAAGACTGCGAGGTGCCGGCGGAAAACCTGGTCGGTGCGGAGAACAGCGGCGTCCGCATCCTGATGAGCGGCCTCGACTACGAGCGCGCGGTGCTGGCGGCGGGGCCGCTCGGCATCATGCAGTCCTGCATGGACGCGGTGATCCCCTATGTCCACCAGCGCGAACAGTTCGGCCAGCCGATCGGCGAATTCCAGCTGATGCAGGGCAAGCTCGCCGACATGTACACGACGATGAACGCGACCCGGGCCTATGTCTATGCGGTCGCCAAGGCCTGCGACCGGGGCGAGACGACGCGAAAGGACGCGGCGGGCGCCATCCTCTATGCCGCCGAGAAGGCGACCTGGATGGCGCTGGAGGCGATCCAGGCCCTGGGCGGCATGGGCTACATCAACGAATCCCCGACCGGCCGCTTCCTGCGCGACGCCAAACTCTACGAGATCGGCGCCGGCACCTCGGAGATCCGCCGCATGCTGATCGGCCGCGAATTGTTCATCGAGACGGCTTGAGGCCACCGCCCCGATGGCCATCGCTCGCGTAGTAGCGTCGTACCGCCTCGCGCTGGCGCCTGGTCAGGGCGCGCCGGGCCGGTGACGGTCCAAGGCGCCCGGCGCGCGCGGTGAGTTCGGCTTCGGCTTCGGCGAGGTCCAGCCCGATGACGCGGCCGTCGCGGACCACATCGCGGCCGGCGACCACCAGGCGGTCGACATGCCGCCGGGTCATCCGGGCCAGCAGGACGTCCAGCGGCTCGACCGCATCGTCGATCAGGTCCTGGGCCATGGCGGCATGGTCGAGCACCAGGATGTCGGCCGGCGCGCCGACGCGCAGACGTCCGTCGCGCGCACGGCCGCCCACCACCCGGCGGCCGGCGTCGTGTACCGCCTCGAACAGGCGGCCGGGCGTGATGGCGTGCTCGAGGCCGGTCCCGTCGTGCAGCCGCCAGGCGAGGCGCAGGTCGCTCAGATAGTCCTCGTCGTCGTCGAGCGCGCCGCCATCGAGGCCGATCGCAAAATCGAGGCCATGCGCGATGAAACGCGCCACCGGTGCCAGACCGGAGCGGAGCCTGAGGTTCGAAGCGGTATTGACCGCGACGGTAACGCCGCGCGCTGCCAGCAGCGCGCACTCGGCCGGTTGCAGCCAGACGCCGTGGGCCACGGTGAGACGCGGCGAGAGCAAGCCGATCGCGTCGAGATGGGCGACGATGCCGCCCGGATAGCGGGCATCGAGCCATTGGCGCTGGCGCGGCGATTCGAGCAGGTGCATGTGAACCCGCCGGCCGTTGCGGGCCGAGGCCTCCGCGATCGCCGCCAGGGTCGCATCCTCGCACCATTGCGGCCCGATCGGGCCGTATTGCACCTGGAAGCGCTCACCGTCGTGACGGTCGGCGATCTCGTCGGCGATCTCGAGTTGCCGCGCGGCCGGCGTATAGCTCGGAATCGTCGGCGTCAGGCGCCGTGCGTCGGCCGGGCTCAAATGGGGCAGCAGGGCCTCGGGCCCGCCGTAGACCCAGGCATTGCGATCGAGGATGGGGCAGGAAAAGGCGACGCGGATGCCGATATCCGCTGCCGCGCGGGCAACGCCCGCGGCCTCGTCCGGCAGCCGCTCGGCGGTGAGTGAGTTGTGACAATGCACGGTGGCGCCGATGCCGGACCCGGCCATACGGGCGAAGGCGACGGCGGCCTCGAGCCAGGGATCGACCTGCGGCCGGCCCGCCCAGGCGGCGATCCAGCATTCCAGCGCATCGTCGGCGGCACCGAAGGCGAGCGGGCGCACGCCATAGCCGTGGTCGTGGGCGTTGATCATGGCCGGCAGGGCCAGCAGGCCCCGGGCGCGGCCACGTGGCGTGGCGGACGTCACGGCGGCGATCCGGCCGCCCGCCAGATCCAGGGCGACGTTGCGCCGCGCCTTGGCTCGTCCCGGGGCGGCGAGCAGGTGGCCGAGATTGATTCGTCTTGTCCGCATCACATACCCCCGCGAAGAAAGTCGCCGTAATCGGCGAGTGCCGTGGCCATATGCGCCGCCATCGCGCCCTGGGCGACGGTCTGCGCCCGTTCCTTGGGTGCGATCAGTGCCAGCCGCAGGGAGGAGAGGGTGTCGCCCGCCAGCGGAATCGCGACCAGCCGGCCCTCGGCGACCTCCTCGACGAAGCCGAGCGGCGTGTAGAAGGCGATGCCGACGTCGCGCAGGATCAACCGCTTGATCAACGCCAGGGTATCGCAGATCTGCACCGGCGGATGGGCGCGGCGGAACTCCTCCATCTCGGCGCCGAAGAAGGTCTGCATCGAGCCGGAACTCTGCTGATAGATCAGCGGATGATCGGCGCAGTCCCGCAGGGTGAGCGTCGCGCGCCCGGCCAGCGGATGGTCGGACCGCATGATCGCATGCAGGCCGCAGGGGATGTCGTGCAGCACGCGCAGGCCGCCGCGGGCGCCCGGATGAAAGCTGAAGCCGAGATCGGCGCTGCCTTGCGCTACGGCGTGCATGATCTCGATCGGGTCGCCGGCGAGCGTGCGAACGCGGACGGCGGGATGGATGGCGACGAAGCGGGTCAGCGCCTCGGGCAGAAAGTGGACATTGAGGCTGTCCAGCGCCATCAATGTCACTTCACCGCCGACGATACCGCGAAGTGCCCCCACGTCGCCCGCCAGCCGGTCGAAATCGTCGAGCGTCCGGCGCGCATGCGCCAATACCAGGCGGCCGGCCTCGGTCAGGCGGAGCCCCGCGGGATGGCGTTCGAAAAGCGGCGTTGCGAAGTGCCGCTCGAGGTTCAGGATCTGCCGATTGACCGCCGAAGCCGAGATGTTCAGCCGTTCGGAGGCCCGGCGGATTGAGCCCTCGCGCGCGACGGCGTCGAGATAGCGCAGGACCGCGGCATGCATGGCGCCGCTCAGCCCGGCCAGTCCGCGACCTTCGGGTGGTCGAGGGCCGTGCGGTGGACGCCGTCGACGCCGCCGGGCGCCCCCCAGCCGGTCACCTCGGGCCCGAAGAACTCGGCGTTGACCGCCTGGAACGCCGCCGATCCCGCCGGCAGCTGGTCGTCGGGATAGATCGCCTCGACGGGGCAGACATAGACGCAGAGCGCGCAGTTCACGCACTCCTCGGGCTGGATGTAAAACATCCGTCCGCCCTCGTAGATGCAGTCGACCGGGCAGACGTCGGCGCAGACCCCGTCCTTCACGTCGATGCACGCCTCGTTGATGACGTAGGTCATGTTCTCAACGCCCCTTCCAGACGGGCGGGCGCTTCTCCAGGAAGGCGGCGACCCCTTCCGCACCGTCCTCACTGGCGAGCGCCGCGCGCAGGCTCGGCGTCAGCAGGTTGCGGCTCTCGCGCTCGTCGAGGCCCTGGCCCCGCACCACGGCCTGCTTGATGGCCCGCAGGCTGAGCGGCGCACAGGCCACGATATCACCGACCCATTGCTCGACCGTGGCCTCCAGCTCGTCGTCGGGCACCACCTGGTTGATCAGTCCCAGCCCCGCCGCCTCGGTAGCCGTGATGCGCCGTCCCGTCAACAGCAGGCCCATGGCCAGCGCGCGGGGCAGACGCTTCGGCAGGATCGCCATGGCGTCCAGCGGCACCCGCCCCACCCGTGCCTCGGGCAGGCCGAAGCTGGCACTCTCCGCCGCGATCGCCAGGTCGCAGCCCAGCACGAGCTCGAAACCACCACCGAGCGCCAGGCCGTTGACCTTTGCCAGCAGCGGAATTTCCAAACCGGCGCCGAGCGCGACGGCGCCGAAGCCCTCGCCACCGGTACCGGCCCAGTATTCGAGGCCCGAAGGCCCGTCCGCATCCTTCATGTCGGCGCCGGCCGAGAAGGCGCGGCCCGTGCCCGCCAGCACGACGCAACGAAGCGCCGCGTCGCGCCGGATCTCGGCCCAGATTTCCGAAAGGCGGGCCTGCGTCGCGCCGTCGATGGCGTTCATCCGCTCCGGCCGGTTCAGCGTCACCCGAGCAACCCCGGCCGCATCGATATGAAAGTCGACCGCCATGGCGCCGGCCCTAGGCCGCATCCTCGCCCCGGCCGGCCTCGGCCCGGACTTCCGCCTCGTGCTCGCCCAGCCTCGGCGGTGCCTGGCGAACGGCGAAGGGTGCCGCCGACATGTCGATCGGCGAACCGACGAGCCGTACCGGACCGCCGGCGCTCGGCGCCAATTCGACGATCATCCGGTTGACCGCCGTCTGCGGATCGGCGAGCGCCTCCTCCAGACTGCGCACCGGCGCACAGAGGATGTCGACGCCCTCGAGCCGTTCGACGAAATGCGCCGTACTGTCGGCGGCGAAGCGCTCGCGGAAGATCCCTTGCAGCTCGCCTCGCCGCTCCTTCTGACGGTCGAGATCGGCGTACTCGGACCGGGCCGAGAGGTCCTCGATCTCCAGCGCCCGGCAGATGTCCTGCAAGGGATTGAGCTTGAAGGCACCGACCATGACGACGGCACCGTCCGTCGTCTCGAACACGCCTGAGAGCGGCATCGCCGCCCAGTTCAGTTCCGCCCCCCGCATCATTCTGACGGCGGCCTCCTGCATCTGCATCGCCAGCATGGAATTGAACAGAGAGACCGCGATCCGTTGGCCCTCGCCCGTCTTGTCGCGCTGCAGCAGGGCCAGCAGGATGCCCTGCACCATGTGCATGCCCGCCGCATAGTCGGCGATGGCGATCGGATAGGTCGACAGCGGCAGCGAGGGGTCGGCGCGACGCAGGATCGCCCCGCTCATCGCCTGGGCCAGCACGTCCTGGCCGCCCTTGTGGCGGTAGGGGCCCTCGAGCCCGAAACCTGTGCCGACGGCATAGATGATCGCGGGGTTCAGACGATGGAGATCCTCCCAGCCGAAACCCATCCGTTCCATCACGCCCGGGCGGAAGTTGTTGACGACGACGTCCGCCCCCTCGATCAGGCGCAGCACCAGGGCGCGATCCTCCTCCGCCTTCAGGTCCAGCGCCACGCTTCGCTTGTTGCGGTTGAGGCTGGAAAAGACCGGATTGTTGAAGCCATCCGGGTCCTCGCCCAGGCTCCAGCGCGAGAGGTCGCCGGTGCCCTGTTTCTCGATCTTGATCACGTCGGCGCCGTAGTCACCCAGCATCTGGGTACAACAGGGGCCCATCATGACCTGGGAAAAATCGACGACGCGGATGCCGGCGAGCGGCAGGGTCTCGTTCGGCGCTTGGGTCATCAGGCGGCCTCCGTGATCGTGGCGTTCTCCGCCGGCACGTCGCCCGGATCGGCACCTTGCGCGCGCATGCGTTTCTGGATATCGGCGGGCGAGACGTCGCGCACCGTGATATCGGCTTCCAGCGCCAGCGCCGCGGCGATGCCCGTGGCCTCGCCCATCGCCATGCAGGGCGGAATTTCACGGCTCAGCTTCTGCGCCTGCGAGGTGGCCGAATAGTGGCGGCCGGCGACCAGCATCTGGTCGACATGTTTGGGCAGCAGGGCCCGGTAGGGCGTGTAATAGTCGCGACCCCGGCAGACGGTGTCTGCGAAATGGACCCGGTCCATGACATCGGATTTGGTGACGACATACTCGCCTTCCAGGAGGCGCGCCTGGCGTACGCCGGTTTGCGGCGCGAAGTCGAGGATATGGGCGTTCTCGAAGCCCGGCATCTTCGCCCGGGCGAATTCGAGCAGCTCCTGGATGCGGCGGCGGCCCTCGAACTCGGCCGCGGTCAGGTCCGCGACCTTGGTGCCGTCGAAGCCGGTCATATGGGGACAGTTGCACCAGACCACGCCCGGCAACGGCGTCTTCAGCCACCAGTAGTTCCAGCTGCCGCCGATGATTCGCTTGGCCTGGCGGTCGATCGCGTCGAACTCGTCGGGCGCCTCGAACTGGAAACGTTCCGCCGCTGCCGTGTCCACGCCGCCCATGCGGCTGACCGTGGTGACAATGAAGGCGCCGTCGGCATGTGCTGCGCCCGCATCCGCGGCGACATCGAGATCACCCGAGGCATCGATGACGACGTCGCCCAGGATCGCCTGCGGGCCTTCCTTGCTCTGCACCACGACGCCGACGGCCCGGCCGTTGCGCATCAGGGTCGAGCGGAACCAACTGTGCAGGCGCAGGTTGACGCCGGCCCCGCCGACCATGTCCATGGCCGCCTGCTTGTAGCCGTCGGGGTCGAAGGCGGCGGCAAAGATGATCGGGTGCGGCGTTACCGGAATGTGGAAATCGAAGGTGCCCCAGCGCGACCACTTGCGCCACATCTCCCAGCTCTCGCGGACGTCGGGGTGGCGGTCGGCGTCGGGGGGAAAGACGCAGAGGCCACGCGCCGCCATGCGATCGATGATCTCCATGCAGAGGCCGCGAACGGAAATCTCAGTGCCGTTGTGCATATCGTCCAGCAGCAACACCATGCCGCCCGAGGCCAGCCCCCCCAAATAGGGATAGCGTTCGATCAGCGTCGTCGAGGCGCCGTTGCGCGCGGCCGAAACGGCGGCCGCGATACCGGCCGGACCACCGCCGACGACGACCACGTCGGACTTCGCGACCACCGGCGCCTCGGCGCCCGGTAGGCTCACGGAATTGGGCGTCGACATGGCGCTTCTCCTTCGCGTGCCATCAATGAACGTCCTGTGTCTTCCACGTCAGCACGCGCTTTTCGACCAGGCTGGTAAGGCTGAAGAAAGCGACGGCAAGGCCGGCGCCCAGCACCACCGTGGCGTAGAGCAACGGCGAGCGGAAGTTGTAGGTGGCCTCGATGATCAACGAGCCGAGACCGTAGTTGGAGCCGATCCATTCACCGACGATGGCGCCGATGACGCAGGTCGTCGACGCGATCTTCAGGGCTGCGAAGAGGAAGGGCAGCGAGCTTTGCAGGCGGACCTTGAAGAGGACTTCCCTGGGGCTTGCCGACAGCACGCGCATCAGCTCCAGCATCTCGGGGCTCACCGCCTTCAGGCCGCGGACCATGTTCACGAGCGTCGGAAAGAAACAGATCAGCGCCGCGATGACGATCTTCGGCGCATAGCCGTTGCCGAGGATCAGCACCAGGATAGGCGCCACGGCGATGATCGGGATCGTGTTGATAAAGACGGCGATCGGATAGAAGGCGCGTTCCGCCAGGCGGCTGTGGACGAACCAGATGGCGAGCACGACGGCGACGGTATTGCCAACCAGGAAGCCGGCGGCGGCCTCCAGCAGGGTCGGCCAGAAGTTGATCCACAGGACATCGCCCTGTTCGAGGAAGACCTGGGCGACCTGGATCGGGCTGGGCGCGATGTAGGTCGGAATGGAGAAGCCGACGACGATCGCCTGCCACAACAGAATAATGCCGACCGCCACGGCGATCGCCGGGCCCTTGTCGCGCCAGAAGTGGCGCCGCCGCGGTTGCGCCTGAATGGTCGCCTGGGCGGTGGCGGGTCGGCCGTCGGCTTCGATGTCGGCCATCAGGCAGCCTCCAGCAGCCCGCGCAAGTGCGCGGTGATGCGGATGAACTCGACCGTCTCGCGCATCGCTAGGCGCCGCTCGGCCGTCAGATCCACCTTCGCGTACTCGCGCACCCGGCCGGGATGGGCGGACAACACCAGGACCCGCTGGCCGAGGAAAGCCGCCTCCGGCACGGAATGGGTCACGAACATGATGGTCGTCCCGGTCTCGGCCCAGATCCTGAGCAGTTCCTCGTTCAACCGATCGCGGTTGATCTCGTCGAGCGCGCCGAAGGGCTCGTCCATCAGCAATACGCGGGGCCGGGTGACCAGCGCGCGGGCGATCGAGACGCGCTGGCGCATGCCGCCCGAAAGCTCGTGCGGCAGCGCCCGCTCGCGCCCCGCGAGGCCGACCAACGCCAGCAGATCCTCGGGCGATGCGTGCTGGTCGACGACGCCCGCCTTGCCACCGACCTCCAGCGGCAGGCGGACGTTGTCGATGGCGCTGCGCCAGGGCAACAGGGAGGCATCTTGAAAGACGAAGGCGAAATCACGCGCGAGACGGGCCGCTTCCGGTGTGCGGCCGAAGACGGAAATCGCGCCCTCGGAGATCTCGACCAGGTCGGCGATGGCGCGCAGCAACGTCGACTTGCCGCAGCCCGACGGCCCCAGCATGGTGATGAAACCACCCTCGGGCACGTCGAAGCCGACGCCTTCCAGCGCGGTCACCGCTCCGGCCTCGCTGGCGAAGCGGACCGCGAGGTTCTTTACGGATATCGCCGCCTCGGCCATCGCTATCGTTCCCGGCTCTCTCTAGCCGATCTGCTTGCGCAAGCTCTCCGTCGCCGCCAATACGTCCTCGGTCATCACGTCGCCGACGGACGGCGTGGCGCCCTTGAACTGCTTCAGCGACGCGTAGGTGTCGATCTGAGCCTGCCAGTTGGCCGCATTCATCGCCGCCCAGCCGTCTTTCGCCGTGGTCGCGTTGAAGGCAAAACCCAGCACCGGCTTCACCGCCTCGAGCTCGCTCTCACGCTTCAGGTTGCGATATTCGGAGACCAGATGGTCGACCGCCCTCTCCGGGTTCTTGCGCGCGAAGCCCCAGCCGCGGGCCGAACCGGTGAGGAAGCGCTGCAGCACGTCCTTGTGTTTCGCCAGCATGTCGTCGGTCGTGTAGTAGACGTTGGCATAGAGCTGGATACCGCCGTCCCACAGCATCAGGTCGACCCGGTCCTTGCCGAGGATCTTCAACGCGTTGGTATTAGTCATCCAACCGGTGACCGCAGCCGCCTGACCGGTCATCAACTGGTTCATATCGCTGCCCATCTTGACGATATTCACATCGCCCTCGGCAATGCCGTTCTTGGCCAACAGCGCCTTCAGCAAGATCACCGCCGTCGGCTGGGTGGCGATGGTCTTGCCGACCATGTCCTTGGGTGCGCGGATCGGGTCGTTGGCGAGCGAGAAGTAAGTGAAGGGGTGCTTCTGATAGCCCGCCGCGAAGGCCTTGACCGGAATCCCGGCGGCGCGCGCCAGCATCAACGAGGGGCTGGACGAGAGCTGGCCGGCGCTCGCCCGTCCGGCGGCGACGGAAGCGACACCGTCGACCCCCGGCCCACCCGGCGTGACCTCGAGCTCGATGCCTTCGTCCTTGTAGAAGCCCTCACGCTTGGCGACGACCTCGCCGAGGATGCCGTTGCTCGCCAGCCAGCCGAGCTGCATGGCGACCTTGGCTTTGCCGGCGGCCAGCGCCTCGACGCCGATGAATGTGGTCGCCGCCGCCGTGGCGGCGAAGGCGGTTCCGCGCTTCAGCAGGTCGCGGCGGTCGAGAGATGCGGTCGAGAAATCCAGGTCCGTCATGGGTATCGCCTCCCCAGCGATGCGGTCTTCGATCAAGTTGCGCGGGGATTGTGATGAGCCCAAGCGTTCGAAGGAAGAGGTATATTTTTTCTCCCCCGTTGCTTTTTTTGCAACGCGCCACGGTGGGCTTCCTCCAGACATCGTCTTGACCATGGCTCAGGACTAGGTCATGGCTTGGTCGTCGAACGAGGAGGAAATCATGGCGAATTCGACGCATTCCGAAGTGTTTGCCACGCTCTGGCCCGGCGGGCCCTATGCGGTCGAGATCGTACCGCCGGCCGCCCGGCCGGACAGTCTGGCCGGCAAGACGATCGGCTTCCTCTGGGACGACATGTTCCGCGGCGAGGAGATCTTTCCCGTCATCGAGGCGGAAATCCGCGCCCGCCACCCCAATACCCGTTTCGTCGGTTGGGAGGCGTTCGGCTCGATCTTCGGCGGGGACGAGCATCGGGTGCTGGCGGAACTGCCGGCGCGGCTGGCCGCCGAGGGGGTCGATGCCGTCGTCTGCGGGGTCGGCTGTTGAGGCGCGTGCACGCCCGCCGTGATGCGGGCGAGCGCGGTGGTCGAAAAAGCGGGCGTCCCGACGGCCTCGCTGGTCTGTGACGGCTTCCTCGGCCAGGGCGCGGTGACGGCCGGCGGGCTCGGCATTCCGGCCCTGCCGTTGGCCCGGCTGGTCGGCCATGTCGACGGCCAGGGGGACGCGGAGCTGGCGGCGAACGTCCGCGACGTGACCGCCGAGGCGGTGATCCATCACCTGACCCGCGCGCCCCGGGCCGAGACGGACAGCCACGATTTCGGCACCGACGAGATCGTCGCACACGGCACTCTCGACGAGGTCAATGCGATCTTCGAGGCGCGGGGCTGGAGCGACGGCCTGCCGATCACCCCGCCGACGCCGGAGAAGGTCGCGGCCTTCCTGGCCGAAGCCGCCGATCCCGCGGACCGGGTCATCGGCACCCTGCAACCGGCCGGGCGGGCGGCAACAGTGCGCAACGTCGCGGTGAACGGCGTCATGGCCGGCTGCCGCCCCGACTATATGCCGGTGTTGATTGCCATCGCCGAGGTGCTGGCCGATCCCGCCTACGGGGTCGAGCACAGCGGCGATACCACGGGCGGCGACGCGCAGATCGTGCTCTCGGGCCCGGTCATCGAACGCCTCGGCTTCAACGTCGAAAACGGGGCGATGCGGGAAGGCACGCGCGCCAACACCAGCGTCGGGCGTTTTCTGCGCCTCTTCCTGCGCAACGTCGCGGGCTGCCTGCCGGGCGCCGGCGACAAGAGCACCTTCGGCAATCCCACCCGGGTCGTGCTGGCCGAACACGAGGCGGAGCTGACGGCGCTTGGCTGGCTGCTGTTCGCCGAGGACCGGGGTTTTGCCGCCGGCACCGACCTCGTCACCATCGCCCGCTTCACCAGCGGCGGGGTCGTCGGCTCGATCTACGGCGCGGACCCCGACGTCATCGCCGCCTATCTCGCCGACGGCCTGGTGCGCCACACGAGCTGGGAGGCGGTCTTCATCGTCGGCTTCGCGCCCGGCACCTACCGTCCGCTGTTGGCGATCAGCCCGATGGTCGCCAAGACGCTGGCCCGGGCCGGCTGGTCGAAGGACGACCTGCGCCGCGCCCTCTTCCGCCATGCCCGCCTGCCGGCGGCGAAACTGGAAACCTATTTCGGCCCCTGGACCAACCTGGTGCCCGGCCGGCCGAAGCTGGCGGACCTGGTGGCGGCCGGCACCGCGGATCCCGTCTTCGCCGAGAGCGCGGACCCCGAGCGTCTAGTGCCGATCGTCACCCGGCCGGAAGACTTCCTCATCGTGGTCAGCGGCGATCCGCTCCGCTCGAATGCCTTCGCGATGGCCTCCAACGGCATGCACGGCTTTCCGACCAGTCGGGAGATCCGCGGGCACGAGCGCTGAGAGTCGGTGGTGTTCTGGCGCGCCAAGCCCCCACTCGGGTCGGACGACGAGGCCTGGCAGCTTGAATGCTGGGGCTGGTTTCTCGACCATTTCGGCGGCCTCGAGGCGCTCGGCGAGACTGCACTGGTCCTACCAACGCAGACTTCTTCCCGCCGAGCGAGGCCGAGGGGCATGCCCGCGTGGCGCATGTCTTCGAAGCCGTCGCCGACTTGATGGGCGTGCCGAGCGGCGACTTCGACCTCGTCGCGCAAGGTCCCACCATCGACCCCAGGCTCGGGCCTCTCGTCATTGTGCAGGACGCGCCTGGGATGCCGGCCGGCACGTTTCGGATCGCCACGGGGCAAACACCCACGGTGACTTACGATCCGGCGCTCCTCGCGCGCCCGATCGAGCTGGTCGCCGTCCTCGCGCACGAACTATGCCACTATGCCCTACTCATCCCGCCGGAAGCGCCGCCCGGCGGCGAAGAGGCCGACGAGTTCGCCACCGACCTCGCCGTGGTCCGTTTCGGCTTCGGTCTGTTCGGCGCCAACGCAGCATTTGTGTTCGAGAACCGTCTCGATCACGGCTCGGGCACCGGCGGCTGGTCGGTGCGCCGGTTGGGCTATTTGAGCGAGGCGGAGTGGGGCTTCGCCCTGGCTCTTTTCCTTGAATTGTCTGGGACCGAGGTGGCGCCGGCGCTGGCCCACCTCCGCGCCGGCCCGGCGGGCGCCCTCAAGCGCGCGTTGAAGTACCTGCGCAAGCGCCCGGAACTGGTCGAGGCCCTCTCGGACAGGTCGAGACGATGACAGAAGGCGGTGTCGATATGATGGATCTCCAGCGCAGCGACGGCGGTCGGCTCGCCTGGCGGGAGAGCGGCGCGGGCGGATACGTCGTTCTAGTGCACGGCTCGCCCGGCGATGGTCGGGCCTGGGCGCGGGTCTCGGCGCACCTCGACGGCCGGGTTCGCGAAATCGCCCCCGATCTGCCGGGCTACGGCGCCTCCGATCCTCCGGTGGGCGAGACGACCGCCAGGATCCGTCCGATGGCGGCGGCGGTCGTCGACCTGATCGACACCCTGCCCGCCCCCGTTCGTCTCGTCGGTCATTCGAACGGCGCGAACGTCGCCCTGTTCGCCGCGCTCGAACGGCCGCGCGCGCTTTCTCGTTTGCTGCTGCTGGAGCCTGTCTTCGTCAAGGCCCTGCCGCTTGCCGGACGGCACGAAACCTATGCGGCGTTCGAAGCCTACTTTCGCGACTACCTGGCCCGCGCCGACGCCGGGGAAGAGGCGGCGATCCGGCTCATGGTCGACTACTGGTTCGGCGCCGGGGCCTGGGCGGGAATGCCCGCGCAAGTGCAAGACTTTCTCCAGGCCGCACAGGCCGACAACGTCGCCGACGTAAAGGACGGCTTCACGCTCGACGTCACCCGGGAGGAACTCGCCGGCTTCACGGTCCCGACCACCATCGCCGTCGGTGGCGCCAGCCCGCCCGTGACACACGAGATCGCCGAGTCGCTCGCCGGCCTCCTGGGCGCCGCCGGCCTGGCCGAGGTCCCGGGCGCGACGCACGGGATGCTGGACAGCCATGCAAGCGATGTGGCGGAATTGATCCTCGAAACGCTCGAAATAGGGGGAGAGCCCAAATGACCCGCGACGAATTCGCCGCCTGGCTGCAAGCCGAGGGCTATGAGAAGACCGGCACGACCGAGTACGCCGCCGACATGGACAACGCCGAACATACCCACGACTTCGCCTTCGCCGCACTGGTCCTGAGCGGCGCCTTCCAGCTGGTCACCGCCGAGGGTGAGCGGACGTTGGGCCCGGGCGATACCTGGTCGCTCGCTGCGGAAGTGCCGCATGCGGAGAAAGTCCTGGGGGAGGCGCCGGTCGAGTTCATGTACGGGGTGTCAATCAGCATTTAATTCTGACCCCCTATCGGCGTGCAAAATTGACCCCCCCCCCTTGCTTCGACGGAGGTTGTCCCGGTAGTCCACGGGAGGGCCCCGCGCGGCTTCGTGTAGCGCTTTGCGTTACGCGGAGCGAAGCCGCGTGGGAGGGGCCTGTGGGCCCACCGGGACAACCGGGCCGGCGGCGGAACGTGGGGATCAGGTGGGGTTCTTGAAGTGGCAATGAGCTTTTGAAGTAGTGTCCAGACTGTTCTGCAAGTTTGTCATGGCTGCCGATGAGGGCCACCGGCATGCCTGGCGCGGAGATTTCGATTGCTCGGAGCGCCAGGCATGCCGAGCCGCCGTCAGGCGGCTTTCTGGATGCGTTCGCTTTTGCTCTCCTTGAGATGGATCATGTTGAGCTAGCAGCCTGTCGGACTCGGGCATGCAAGGATTGGTAAGATTGGCTTGGCGGGCGTCGATGTCATGGATTTACCCCCATGAAGTTGCGAACGCGGGTTGGCCCGCCCGTTCAGGCGTGGCTGAGGACGAACATCCGCTTGATGTTCCAGGAGAGCGTGGCCAAGGTCCATTCCCCCTTCGCCTTGTCGAGGCCGCGCAGGCTGAACTGACGCAAGCCCATCACCGATTTGATGATGCCGAACACCGGCTCCGGCGTCTGCTTGCGAAGCGCGTAGAGCGCCCGGCCCTCGGGTGTGGCCAGGCGATGGCACATCGCCTCGAGCGGCGTCGGATCCTCGGGCGCTGGCGGCGCCTCGGCGAAGCGGTCCCGCCAGGAAAGATGGTGGTGCTCCCGGCCGAGCGCGATCAGCGGCGCGATCTCCGCTTCCCCGCAGGCCTCGACGTTGGCCTGGCTGAAGTAGCCGCTGTCCGCCAACAGGGTCTCGACCTCGCCAAGCCCGTCCGGCAGGCCGGCGAGTGCTTCGAGCGTCGGTTCGATCTGCTGCTTGTCGTTCGCCGCCTGCACCACGTCGGCGCTGACCACCAGCAGGCTGCCGGCGGCCACCGCAGCCTGGGCGTTGTAGCACTGCTCGAAGCCGCCGCCGGCCACCGGCATGATGCGCGAGTCCGGGTCCGTCAGGTTGACCTGGTCCTTCGCCCGTGGCCCCGGCTCCGGCGGCTTCGGTGGCCGCCCGCCCGGCTTGCGGCCGGTCCGCGTTTCCTTCGCCTCGCGGGCTGCCAGCTTCTCTTCGTACTCCGCCTGCTCCCGCGCATGACGCTCGGCCGCCCGCGCCTCGATCTCCGCCTTCGCCGCGGCGATCGCCGCCAGCCGGTCCTCGCGCCGTGCCAGCTCCTCCGGCACGCTCATGCCGTCGGGAACCTCGGACCGGTCCGCCGCTTCCGCCAACGCCATCAACTCCGCCACCTCGGCCCGCAGCCGGGCTTCGATCTCGCCCGCACGCTGCCACGACAGGGCGCTGTGCCGGCTCGCGTCGGCATGGATCTTCGTCCCGTCCAGCGCCACCGTGCCCAGTTGCAGCATGCCGGCCTGCCGCGCCAGCAGCAGAACCTGCACGAACAGCCCCTCGATCAGCGGCAGGAAGCGACGGCGGAACGTGGCGATCGTGTCGTGGTCGGGGTGGTCGTTTGCCGCGATGAAGCGGAAGGCCACCGAATCATAGCTCGCCCGCTCCAGCTTCCGGCTGGAATGCACCCCCGTCGCGTAGCCGTAGATCAGCAGGCCCAGCAGGACGCTCGGGTGATGCGCCGCCGAGCCCGAACCACGATAGGCCTTCACGAACGCAGAGAGATCCAGCTGCTCCAGCACATCGACCACGAAGCGCGCCAGATGACGATCAGGCAGCCATTCGTCCACCGAAGGCGGCAGAAGATAGCTGGTCTCCCGGTCAACCTGTCGAAAGTTGCTCATCACAAAATCACCGCGCAGGAGAGAATCAGACCGTGACAGTGAATCTCATCTCGAAACTCGGCTCAAGTCCGACAGGCTGCTAGAGACCGGTGATTCATAGGACCAAACAACCCTCCGTCCCGCGTGAGCCGTCCTACATCAGTGACTCTGTCCGAGAAACATTCTTCAATACAGCCTGGTCTTCAAACTCTCCTGCACCATGGCCTCGGCCTCGGCGCCGGAGGAGCCGTCGGCGACCTGTTCGGTGATCATGTGGCCGAGCGGGGGCAGCACGGAGCGTTCGATCTTGTAGTCCTCGCCCCAGAGATGGGAACGGCGCAGCGCCTTCGAGCACTGGAACATGACCTCTTCCACCGACACTTCCAGGGCGCTGCGTGGCACCTTGCCGTTGAGCGTGAGCGGCTCCAGCACGGCGGCTTCGCGCACGATGCGGGCCTGGCCGTTGATGCGCAGCGTGTCCTCCACGCCCGGAATCATGAAGATCAGGCCGACGCGTGGGTTCTCGACGACGTTGGAGAGGGAATCGACCCGGTTGTTGCCGCGCCGGTCCGGGATCAGCAGGCGCTTGTCGTCCACCACCTGGACGAAGCCCGGGGGATCGCCGCGCGGCGAGACGTCGAGCCGGCCTTCCGCGTTCGAGGTTGCGAGACACAGGAACGGCGAGAGCGAGATGAAGTGGCGGGCGTGTTTTTCCAGGTGGTCGATGCACTTGATTGCGGCCAGGCGGCTCGGTTCGCCATAGAGGCCGTGCAGGGTTTCGGCATCGGAAATCTGCGTGACGTCGTTCATCGGGGCCTCCCTCGCCGGCTCGGTTCGCCTCAATCTAACCGAGGGGGAGACGGGGCGCCAATTCATGCTATGAGGAGCGCCAATTCGATACGCGAACGTGGGAGGAAGCCTCAGATGTCCGGTCCGATTTCCTGGGAGAAGCGCGGCGAGATCGCCGTCATCACCGTCGACAACCCGCCGGTGAACGCGCTCAGCGCCGGCGTGCGCGACGGCCTGCTGGCCGCCGTCACCGAGGCCGGCGAGGACGCCGGCGTCAAGGCCATGATTATTCTCGGCGCCAAGCGCACCTTCATCGCCGGCGCCGACATCCGCGAATTCGGCAAACCGCGCACCGGTGCGCCGCTGCTGGACGTCAACAACAAAATCGAGTTTTCCGACAAGCCGGTCGTCGCGGCGATCCACGGCACCGCGCTCGGCGGCGGGCTGGAGGTGGCGCTCTGCTGTCACTACCGCTATGCGGTGCCAAGCGCGCAGGTCGGCCTGCCGGAGGTCAAGCTCGGCCTCATTCCGGGCGCCGGCGGCACCCAGCGCCTGCCGCGCCTGGTCGGCGTCGAGAAAGCCCTGCAGCTGATCACCAGCGGCGATTTCGTGCGCGCGGGCGCGGCGAAGGAGCTCGGCATCGTCGACGAGGTCGGCGAGGATCTGGTCGAGGGTGCGATCGCCTATGCCGAACGGCTGGTCGCCGAGGGCGCATCGGCCAAGCGGATCCGCGACCTGCCGTGCACCGCGGACGCCGCCGTCTTCGAGACCTTCCGCAAGGCCATCGCGCGGCGCTCGCGCGGCTTCAAGGCGCCCTGGGCCTGCATCGACGCCGTCGAGGCGGCCACCAAGGGCAATTTCGAGGCGGGCTATGCCGAGGAACAGCGGCTCTTCAAGGACGTCCACGACTCGCCCGAAAGCGCGGCACAACGCCATGTCTTCTTCGCCGAGCGCGAGGTCGCCAAGATCCCCGATGTGCCGCGCGAAACGCCGGTCAAGGACGTCAAGCGTGCCGCGGTCATCGGCGCCGGCACCATGGGCGGCGGTATCGCCATGAACTTCGCCAATGCCGGCATCCCGGTGGTCATCCTGGAACTCGACCAGGCGGCCCTCGACCGGGGGCTCGCCATCGTGCGCGGCAACTATCAGGCGACCGTGGACAAGGGACGGCTGGCGCAGGCCAGGATGGACGAGCGCATGGCCCTGATCTCGACCACCACGGACTATGCGGACATCGCCGACGTCGACATCGTCATCGAGGCGGTGTTCGAGGAGATGGAGATCAAGAAGCAGATCTTCGCCAAGCTGTCGGAGGTGGTGAACCGGGACGCGGTGCTGGCCTCCAACACCTCGACCCTCGATATCGACCAGATGGCCGATGCCACGGACCGCCCGGGCCAGGTCATCGGCATGCATTTCTTCAGCCCGGCCAACGTCATGCGCCTGCTGGAAGTGGTGCGGGGCGGCGCCAGCACGCCGAAGACCATCGCCACCGCCATGGCGGTCGGCCGCCGCCTCGGCAAGATCTCCGTCCTGGTCGGCAATTGCCACGGCTTCGTCGGCAACCGCATGCTGCACGGCTATTCCCGCCAGGCCGGCTTCCTGCTGGAGGAGGGCGCGATGCCGGAGCAGATCGACAAGGTGATTTACGATTTCGGCCTGCCGATGGGCCCCTTCACCATGGGCGACATGGCCGGCCTCGACGTCGGCTGGCGCATCCGCAAGGCGACGGCGCACGAGCGGTCGAGCAACATGCGCTATTCGACCATCGCCGACCAGATCTGCGAACTCGGCCGCTTTGGCCAGAAGACGCAGGCCGGCTGGTACCGTTACGAAGACGGCTCGCGCGCCCCGGTTCCCGATCCGATCGTCGCCGAGATCATCGAGAAGGCCTCGGCCGAACAGGGGATCGAACGGCGCGACGTTGCCGACCAGGAGGTGCTGGAGCGCTGCATGTACCAGCTGGTCAATATCGGCGCGCAGCTGCTGGACGAGGGGATGGCGCTCCGCGCGCTCGACATCGACGTGATCTACATCGCCGGCTACGGCTTCCCGGCCTACCGAGGCGGCCCGATGTTCTGGGCCGATTCCATCGGCCTCGACAAGGTGCTGGCGACGATAAAGCGTTTCCACGAGGAAGTCGGCGAGGAATGGCGCCCGGCCCCGCTGCTGGAACGCCTGGTCGCGGAAGGCAAGAGCTTCGCGGACTTCGGCAAATAACGATTCCGCGGCGGGGAGAGCGGTGATGGATTTCGGGATAGCGTTGGCGACGCCGGCGGACGCGTGGAAGGTGGTCGAACGGGCGGAGGCGCTCGGCTTTTCCCACGCCTGGTTCTATGACACCCAGATGTTGAGCGCCGACTGCTTCGTCGCCATGGGTGCGGCGGCGGTGAAGACCTCGCGCATTCGCCTCGGCACCGGGGTCCTCATCCCCTCCAACCGGATCGCGGCGGTCGCCGCCAATGCCTTCGCCTCGCTGAACCAGCTGGCGCCGGGACGGATCGACTTCGGCGTCGGCACCGGCTTCACCGGCAGGCGCGCCATGGGCTTCGGCGCCATGAAGATGGCCGACATGGAGGAATACATCCGCGTCGTCATGGCCCTGCTGAACGAGGAAACGGTGGAGGCGCCGTTCGAGGGCGAACGCAGCCGCATCCGCTTCCTGAACCCCGAGGCCGGCTGCATCAACACGCACGATCCCATCGGCCTCACCATCTCCGCCTACGGGCCGCGCGGCCGTCGGCTGACGGCGGAATTGGGCGCCGACTGGCTGACCTTCACCGGCGACGTGGATACGGCGGCAACGCAGCTCGCCGACATGCAGGAAAGCTGGCGGGCGGCCGGCCGCGACGAGGCGGACCTCTATGCGATCAACTTCGCCCTCGGCCGCGTGCTGGAGGCGGGCGAGCCGGCGGATTCGGACCGCGCGATCCGCGAGGCGGGACCGCGCGCGGCGGTCACCCTGCACCGCGCCGTCGACGAAGCGGTCCGCGGCCTGCCGAACGACAGCAAACTGCCCGATTGGTTGCGCGATCTCGCCCAGCGCTATGTCCAGGCCGCGGCCGGCTTCGCACCGGAGGAGGCCGACCGCTATCTCGTCAACCACCGCGGGCATCTGATGTTCGTGCGCGACGAGGAACGGCCCTTCATCACCGCCGAGCTGATCAAGCGTACGTCGTGGACCGGCACCGAGGCGGAGCTGATCGCCGAGATCGGCGCCCTTCGCGATGCCGGCTTCCGTCAGTTCACCATCCAGCTGATTCCGGGCGCGGAAGAGGCCATCGAAGACTGGGCCCGGATCAAGGCCGCGTTCGAGTAGGGTGCCGTCGGCTTTCAGGCGGCCCGGCTCGGCCCTTGGCCGAGGCCTTCGAGGCGATAGGCCTGTTCGAGCGGGCGGGAATCGATCCAGCTCTCGACGTCGAAGTCCGTGTCGATGAAGCGGTGCTCGCGCAGGAAATCCTTCACGATGCCGACGGCCTCGACCAGGTCGGGGTCGAGGCGGGGCAGGAACTTCGCCCGGTAGGCGGGTGTGGGGAGACAGAAAAGACTAAGAATCCGGACTATCTCGGATGAGGTCGGACTATTCCGAACAAAGTCTTTCTGGATCAGTAGGTTGGAGGTGATCGGCGGGCCTATCGAGGCCGGAATCGGTTAATCGAAAATATTTGTCAAAATGGCCGTTCAGGTGCCGTGAATTGGCTGGAAACGGGTCAAAAAGGCCTATTTTCAGCCCCCTGAATTCGCGCCAAAATCGGCCATTTCCGGGAGCGTCGATTCGCGGTTGCCAAACCGAGGAACGGCGGCCGGGACTACGTCCTTTGATCGAGCAGGCGCTGGGCCTGCGCGGCGGGATCGACGAGTCCGACGTTGTGGGCGAAGCCCGGATCGATGCCGACCGGGATCCGGTGGATCTGTCCGTTGCGCCTGTCGAGCCAATCCCGGGTCCGGTCCCAGCCGTCGGGTGGGCGATCGGAGACGGCGTGACCGTAGCGCTCGAGATCGTCTTCGCCGAGCTGCTGGACGATGCAACGGCATTTCCAGCCGTTGGGCGGATAGTGGCTGTGCCAGAAGGGGTCGTCCCAGCGCAGCACGGTGCCATGCCAGGCCATGTGTTCGGGCCGGGTGCGCCTGTCCTGAACGGCGACGTAGCGGAGATAGGATAATCGGCCGGCGAGCCGTTCGATCTTTTCCCAGCGGCCATGGGCGTAGGCCATGCGGAGATTGGTGTCGAAGATGATGCGCAGACGATGGGGCGAGCCGAGTTGGACGATCTGGCTCTCGCCGGTCAGGGGATCGATCATGCGCTCGCGGCCCCACCAGCCCTTGCGGCGCAGAATGGGTTCGAGTTCGCCCTGGAACCAGTCGTAGGTCTTGCCCTCGGCGACCGCCGCGTCCACGGCGGCGCGGATGTCCTCGAGAATGTCGAGCTGCGCCACCTTGGCGACGGTGAAGGAGGCGGTGTGCCGTGCGGCGTCGGTGTCGAGCCAGTGGTAGCCGATATGGTAGCCCTTGGCGCGGAAGTGCTCGATCGCCTCCAGGGGCGGGACGTCGAGGATCTCGGGGTCCGCCATGATCGGTCTTCAGTTCAAGCCGCGGGGGGAGATGGGCGTGAGTTCGCCGACGGCGGCGGCAATCCATCCGCCGCCGTCCGCTTCCAGCACGGCGCCGGCGAGATCGCCGTGGTCGTCGTGGAGCATGTGTTGAACGCGGCCATTGCGCCGTCCCGCTGGCCAGCGCATCCAGTGGCCGGGCTGGATATCGTCTTGTGCGTCTTCGCGTCCGGCCATGGCCTACTCTCCGCCCTCGGGTTCGCCCTGTCCGGCGATCTCGGCCGAGAAGGTCGTGCGGTGCAACGTGGTGGCCAGCTCGCTCGTGTCCATGGCGTTTTGCAACGCCTCGCCGTCGAGCCTTTGGCGGAATGTCGCGAATCCAGGGGCGTCGGTGGCG
Organism: uncultured Alphaproteobacteria bacterium; assembly: GCA_951812805.1. Lineage (GTDB taxonomy): Bacteria > Pseudomonadota > Alphaproteobacteria > JASLMY01. The sequence continues at coordinate 135,629 of CATOSZ010000016.1, forward strand.
GCGTCGAGCACCGGCTGGACGATGGGCTCCATGATGCGTGTCCAGCCTTCGTCTTCGATCAGCGCGTCGACGGCCCGATCGATAGCGTCGCCCGCCCGCCTGGGTCCCGCGAGCGCCAGACGCTCCTCCTCGGCCCGCGCGGGCGGCGTCGAGGGCGCCGCCGCTTCCCATTCTCCCCCGTAGGTGCGCTCGACATAGGCTTGGGTCGGCTTGAGCTCGGACATCCGGGCGACGATGTCATCGCGGTTCGCGCGGCGCTCCAGGTCTTCCGGCGGGGCGGTGTCGCGGATCAAGCGCGGCACGGCGGCGCCTGGGTGGTTCCAGTGGGTGAGCCAGGTGGCGAGGGAGTGCTGGAGGGCGGCGGAGAGGCGTCGTGCGTCGGCGGCGACGAGGCGTTGCAGCACCTCGGCATGGACCTCGGCCGTGGCCTGCCAGGGGCCGATCTCGCTGGTGGCGCGCTGGCCGAGCACGGCGTCGGCGATCATGCCGTCCATGGCGGCGGTGAACTCCTTGTAGTCGCCGCCGGCGCGGCGCTGGGAGTCGAGGGTCTCGATCTTCTGGCCCTCCTTGGTCACGACGCCGGCGCCGCCGATGACGGCGCTTACGGTTTCGAGCGCCAAGGCGACCTCTTCGGGCGGGGCGTCGCCCCGGAGCGAGATCACGAGGGCGGGCATGCCGAACTTCTCCAGCGCGGTCGACCAGAAGCGGACACCCTGCCGCTTTAACCAGACGGGCCAGAGGCACCAGCGGGCGACACCGGGGCCGTGCGGCTGGCCGCCGTGCTGGCGGGGCTGGCGCAGGACGGTGAACTTGGCCGGCGGCAGTTCGATTCCGCGCGGCCGGTCCCGGGCGATCAGCAACGGCGTGCCGTCGGGGCGGAAGCGGAATCGGGCGGGATCGCGCACCTTGAGATCGGCGAGGCGGGCACGGCCGCCGTCGATCTCCCAGAGGCACTCGGCGATGGCATAGCCGTACCAGACGGCGTGTAGCAGTTCCCGGCTGACGCGGTCGATCTCGATGGCCTCGAGTTGCCCGGCGAGGTCCTCGGCGGCGATGCGGTCGCGCCGCGCCGTGCCGCCGGGTTCGACCTCGAGCGGCGCGGCGGTGCCGGCGTCGAGGCGCTGGTCGAGCACGGCGCGGGCGTGGGGGTCGGTGAGCGCCGCCGTGGCGGCGGAGATCGAGGCGGGGTCGCTTCGCCACTGACGGGGATCGGCGGCGAACGCGCCCATCTCGTCGAGCCAGGCGCCGGCCCAGGCGCCGATACCCTCGCGGCCGGCCTCGGGCGCGGCGATCTCGGCCGTGTCGGGCGTCGCGGGGAGGTCTTTCGCCATGCTCACCACCCGTTCAGAGCCGAGAGGGGCGAGCGCACGACGCCGAGTTCGTAGTCGATCTCATGGCCACTGCCGGGTCCCAGTCCATCGGGCGCGCGGAAGGCGGCGTGCCGGCGGTCCGTGGTCCAGGCCTCGAAGGGGCCGCGGGCCTGGGCAGCAGCGGCGCAGGCGAGCGCGAGGGCCCAGAAGCGGTCGCCGTGGCCGTCGGTGTCGGCTCGCTCGGCGGTCAGCCGGGGGGCGCCCGTGGGCCCGGCTTCGGCGCGCAGGCTGTGCAGGTCGCGCCGCAGCGCCTCGTCGGCGGGGATACGAATACGGTTGTCCTCGAAGGCCTCGCGCAGCGCGGTGGCGACGTCGAGCCGTTTGGGGGTCGTCATCAGCACGCCCTCGACGGTGAGGCCGCCGTGATCCTCGGCCAGCTGCTCGACGACGGCCTCGCCCATGCCGGTCTGATCGACGGCGATGCGGAGCGGGCGGTAGCGAGCGGCGAGCGTGCGCACGATCGCGCGCTGTTCGGAGAAGGAGATATCGCGCGCCGTCTGGATCTCGCGCAGCCACAAGACATCGCCGACCTTCTCGATGACGGCGGCGACCCAGAGATCGCGCCGCCGCGCGACATCGACGCCGATATAGGTGGTGCCGCCCGCATACAGTTCCGCTTTGCCGGCCTCCGCGTCCTCGGCATCGGTGATCGCCTTCCAGGCGAGCCAGGCGCCCGAGCCGGCCGAGGGCACGCAGTCGAGCTCCTGGGCGGCGCGGGCGCCGTATTCGGCACGCAACCCCGCCTCCCAGGCCGCCTCGGCCGCGCCCGTCCAGTGCTGCCCGGTAACCATGCAGATGCGCTTGTAAAGGCCCTCGTGAAGTGCGTCGGCCAGCGTGACGGTATGCAGCGCGCCCGGCTGGCGGCGCTCGGCGATATCGCGGCAGAGCGCGGCGAAGGGGTTGGCCTCGCCGTTATGAGTGGAGATCACGCGCACCGCGCCGCCCCACATGCGGGTCGCCAGCGCGGCGGTCAGCACGGCCTCGAGATCGTCGATGAAGGCGGCCTCGTCGATGACGGCAATATCGCCGGGCCGACCCTTGGATGTGAATCGGCATGCAAAACTGACCCACTTTGGTGGGTTATGAGCGGTAAGAATTGACCCACCTGGAACGCTAGCATCCGCACGGAACAGTGCGGAGGAAAGAGCAGGTGGTATTGATGGAAAGCGTATTGAAGATCCGACGTTGGATATTACGGGAGGGTCGGAGTATCCGATCTGTATCTCGTCAGACTGGTTTGTCGCGGAACACGATTAAGAAGTATCTGAAGGACGGCGATCCACCGAGCTATCAGCGGCGCGTTTCACCCGTCCGGCGTAAGCTTAGCGATGGCTTCGCCAGCCGGCTTCGGGCGCTCTTTGAGCAGGACCTGGGGCGCCCGCGCCGTGAGCGCCGGACGGCCAAGAAGCTTTATGAGCAGCTTGTGTCGGAAGGCTATAGCGGATCCTACTCGACGGTTCAGAGGTTTGTCCGCGACCTGAAGCGTTCTGGCGCCGGATCGGGGGATGCGTTCATTCCGTTGCACTTTACGGCAGGTGACGCGCTCCAGTTTGACTGGAGCACGGAATACGCTGTCCTGGGCGGTGTCGAGCAGAAGGTAAAGGTTGCCCACTTCCGCCTATGTCATAGCCGCAAGCCCTTTGTTGTTGCCTATCCCAGCGAATCTCAGGAGATGGTGCTGGACGCCTTTGCACGGGCGATGTCTTTCTATGGCGGCGTACCGCGCCGGGTGATCATCGACAACCCCAAGACGATGGTAACCTATGTTTCGCGCTCTAAGGACCGTGTGTTCCATCCGCGCTTTCTGGCGTTGATGAACCACTATGTGATGGAACCGGTTGCTTGCACACCCGCGGCGGGGTGGGAGAAGGGTCAGATTGAGAACCAGGTTGGGTTCCTGCGGGGACAGCTGTTTGCGCCCAAGCCCGCCTTTGACGATCTGGATGCGCTGAACGGCTGGTTGCGTCTGCGCTGCGAGGAATTGGCGAATCGCGCCCACCCCGAACAATCGGATCGCAAGATCTCGGACGTGTTCGCAGACGAGTGCGCCGAACTGCGTCCCCTGGGCCGGGCTTTTGACGGCTATGTTGAGAAGGCCGCTCGTGTCCGCTCTACCTGTCTGGTCCAATATGCCACCAATCGCTATAGCGTCCCCTCCCGGTTCGCCGGGGAGCTTGTCTCTCTGCGCGCCTATGCGGACCGGATCGTGGTTGTGTCAGGGCAGAATGTGATTGCCGAGCACAAGCGCCGCTTTACCCGCAACGCCAGCTATTTCGAGCCAGCAGTTCTCATTATGGCTCTTGTTTCTGTCTCCTGGGTGATACTCGCTTGGGGTTCGGTTTCGGTTCAGAGGCTGGCTCTGGCAGGCGGTGGCTGCCCAGTGATGAGGGTCCGCACGAGGGCCGCCCAGGAGGGGAAGACGATGTAGCTGGTAATGGTGCGTAAGTGTTCGAAGAAGCGCCGACGTGAGCCAAGGGCGCCGCGGGCCTTTTCCCAGACGGCTTCGAGGATCTCGCACACGCCGTGGCAGGCGAAGGCGAAGAGGTTCATGGTGGCGAGCAGGGCCGAGAGGTTCTGTTTGCCATGTCCGAAGTTGTGCTCGAGATTGTAGCCGTTGTTCTTGAGCACGTTGAAGGTCTCGTTCTCGATCTTCCAACGGGCCCGCCCGCAGGCGGCGAGTTCGGCGACGTTGCTCCGGTCGACAGCGATGTCGGTGACGAAGCTGTTGCGGTACGTGACCTTTCCGGCCTTGTTGACGATCTCGATGTTGAGCCAGTTGACCCGGAGCGCGTCCTTACCGTCGCGGATCGGCACGTCGGCGAGCCAACGGTAGCGATGGGTCTGGAAGCCACGGCCTTTCTTGACCCGTTCCTCGTGGATCGGCAGTTCGATGCCGTCGAGCCATTCGTGGAGCGTCGGATGCGAGCCTGGCTTGGCGACGAACAGGAAGTTGCCGCCAACCGCTTGAACGGCCTCGCAAATCGGCTGGCGGGAATAGAGATCGTCGCCGAGATAGATCGGCTTCAGCCGGGCCAGGCCGGGCCCGTGCGCGACCAGCCAGCGCCGCGTCGCCCGGCTTTCGCAGTCCTGCTTCTCCCCGCCATCCTGGGGAACGACGAACTCCGGAGCCAGCGGTATCGCCCGGGCGTGGCCCGGGGCGACAAGCGCTGCCGTGACCATGTTGTGGTGATACTCCACGGCCCCGTCGTTGCGCTTGCGCTGCGAGCAGTTGGGGCAGGAGATCTTCCGCGAGCAGAAATATTCGGTGCCGTCGAGCGCGACCAGGAGATGGCCGTCCAGGCGTCGGAAGGGGCCGAGCCCACCGCCCGCCTCCAGACGTTCCAGCAGGGACGAGAAGAGCGGATAGAGCCTGTCCGGCACCACCGGGTCCAGCATCGCCCGGATCTGGTTGTCCGTCGGGATCCGCGACATGGAGAACAAGCTCTCACAATTCGAGCGCCCGTGCGCCCGCGCCAACGTGCGCTGATGGGACAGGAACGAGGGGCTCTGCATGAAGAACAGCGAGAAGGCCGAAAGCCCGAAGTCGGCCATGTCATAGCGGCTGTTGCTCCCCGTCCGCTTGTCCGGGAAGGACCCGCAGAGCGAGCGCAACTCCAATATCAGGTCTTTGAGCACCTTCATCGCCACTTTGAATCAGAAACCGGGCTCCTTGCATAGGAAAAAATCAACGCAAATCGCCAAAATGAGAATTGCTGATTTCGAGCCCTGGCATTACCTGCCCCTACTCGACCGCAAGCCCGGCGCGCTGAGAGATGGCGCGCCCTTTGTGGGTTGGCAATTGCCTGAGGCGATGCACCGGGTCAGGGCGCATTACATGGCCGGCAAAGGCGGGGACCGGGAGTTTGTCGATCTGCTCCTGCTGGCCCAGGATCACGGGATCGAGGTGGTCGAGATAGCCTGTGAACTGGCCGTGGAGCAGAACACGCTGCGCCTTCCGGCCATCATCAATCTGATCAACCAACTGGTGGAGCCGGTCATCGCGCCATGGGGCGAGAGCCACGCCTATCCGCAACTGACCTTGCGGCCCGAAGCGGACTGCATGCGGATTTCGGTAGTTCCGGACGGCGGTTTCAGTAAGTCCTGGCCACCGATTTCATAAAGTCCCGGCCGGTTCCGGGAGTTTGGCTTCGGGTGCCTTGTTGCCGTCAGTCGGGATTGTTTTCCGTTGTGGTTGGCTGGGTCAAGTCGGTCGTCGATTTCTTCTTTCGCATGCTGTCGCCTTTCAAGCCGATGCGGTGGGCGTTGTGGATGACGCGGTCGAGGATGGCGTCGGCGATGGTGGCCTCGCCGATCAGGTCGTGCCAGGCGGTCACGGGGATCTGCGCGGTGATGAGGGTTGAGCGTCGGTGGTATCGTTCCTCGCAGATTTCCAGGAGATCGAGGCGCTGGCGGTCGGTCAGGCCATGGGTTCCCCAGTCGTCGAGGACGAGCAGCTGGACCCGGGCGAGGCGGTCGATCAGGCGGGGCAGCCGGCCGTCGAGGCGGGCCATGGCGAGGTCCTCGAAGAGCCTGGGCATGCGGACGTAGAGGACGGAATGATCGAGCCTGGCGGCCTGATGGGCGATGGCACAGGCGAGCCATGTCTTGCCGGTTCCGGTCTGGCCGGTGACGATGAGGTTCTCGTGTGCCTTGAGCCAGACGCCCTGGGCGAGAGAGAGGACGGCGCGGCGGTCGAGGCCTCGTTCGGCGGCGAAGTCGATGTCCTCGATGCAGGCCTCGGGGAAGCGTAGCCTGGCCTGTCTGAGGCGGTTGGCGAGGCGCTTGTCGGCGCGGGTGGCGGCCTCGCGGTCGAGCATGAGGGCGAGCCAGTCCTCGCGGTTCAATTCCGATGATTGGCCTCGCTCGGCCATGTCGCGGTAAGCCTCTGCCATGCCCTTGAAGCCGAGGGCCTGCATCTGGTCGAGGGTCGGGTGTGTCAGCATGAGGTGTCTTCTCCTGGTTATCGGTAGTAGCCGGGGCCGCGGATGTTGGTGTGTGGCGGCAGCGGCAGAAGCGGTTCGCGCTCGGGGCGTGTGCGATCGAGGCCGGACTTGAGGATGGCGGCGAGCGATGAGTAGCTGGTCGTGTTGATGGTGAGCGCGCGTGCGCAGGCGGCCTCGACGCGTTCCGGTTCGTATCGGCGTAACCGGGGCAAAAGGCCGGGCCTGGGGACGGGGGGATCTGGCCTGGGTATAGGGGTGAGTCTCAACGGCCACATCTTGTGAGGCTTCCGCGTCAAGTGACCAGATATCGATGTTCGCGGCGGGAGGTCTGTGATTCGATCCCGTCATGGCCGAATCGCTTCCGGATCTCGACGATCTTGATGTCGCCGCCCTGAAGGCGCTGGTTCTGACGCTGCTTGAGGAGCAGGCGGCCCTGCGTGCCGAGAACGCGACATTGCGCGAAGAGATCCGCCGTCTCAAAGGCCTTTCCGGGCCACCGGATATCAAGCCGAGCGGCATGGACAAGCAGGCCGTATCCCGGGGCCGGACGGGGCGGAAGGCGGGACGGCGGGCCAAGAAGGGCCGGGTTCCCATCGACGAGAGGCGGATCGTCCGGGCCGCCGTGCCGGCGGGCTCGCGCTTCAAGGGCTATGAAGACTATCTGGTTCAGGACCTGCTCTGCCGGCCGAACACTGTCCTGTTACGCCGCGAGCGCTGGCTGACGCCCGAGGGGGCCACGATCGTGGCGCCGCTGCCGGCGGGGACGCGCGGCCACTTCGGCCCGGCGCTCAGGCGTTTCGTGCTGGCGCTCTATCATGGCGGCCAGACCAGCGCGGAGCGCTTGGCGCGGCTCTTGGACGACCTCGGCATCAAGATCTCCAAGCGCCAGGTGGTGCGGTTGTTGAACGAGGGCCATGACGGCTTCGTCGCCGAGGGCGAGGCGGTGCTGCGCGCCGGCCTGGAGACGGCGCCCTGGATCAGCGTCGACGATACCGGCGCCCGCCACGCCAACCGCAACGGGGTGACGAGCGGGATCGGCAACGACGCCTTCGCTTGGTTCGCCACGACGTTTTCCAAGAGCCGCTTGAACTTCCTGGAACGGCTGCGGGCCGGCCACGCGGACTATGTGCTCAATGCCGCCGCCTTCGCCTACATGGCCGAGCGCGACCTGGCCGCATCGGTGATCGCCCGTCTGGCCGAGGGCTGCCCGCGGCGCTTCACCAACGAAGATGCCTGGCTGGCCCACCTGGGGCGGCTCGCCATCACCGGGCACGGGGACGGGCGCGGGGCCGCGCGGACCGCCACCGAGGGGGCGCTGTGGGGCGCCATCGCCGCGCACGGCCTGCTCAGGGGCACGGCCGCGGGCGCCTGCGTCGTCCTGAGTGACGATGCTGGCCAGTTCAACGTCGGCCGCCACGCGCTCTGCTGGGTCCATGCGGAGCGCTTGATCCACAAGCTGATGACCTTCTCCCGGAGCCAGCGGCGCGAGAAGGAACACATCCAGGCACGGCTCTGGCAACTCTACGCCGATCTCAAAGCCTATCGCGAAAGGCCGGCGCCAGGACGGCGGGCCCACCTGGCATGCCGCTTCGATGCGCTCTTCGCGACCAAGACCGGATTCCTCCGCCTCGACCGGCTCCTGGCTCGCCTGCATGCCAACCGCGACGAACTGCTCGTCGTCCTCGACCGCCCGGAGGTCCCGCTCAACACCAACGGCGCGGAACGCGACATCCGCGCCATGGTCACAAGGCGAAAATTCTCCGGCGGCACACGCTCCGAGGACGGCAAGCAGGCCCGAGACACATTCCTCGGCCTCTACAAGACCTGCCAGAAACTTGGCCTCTCCTTCTGGGATTATCTCGGCGACCGCCTCAAGGTCCCCGGCGCCCCACCCGTGCCCCCACTGCCGATCCTCGTCAGACAACGCTGCATCGAAATGGCTTGACCGCCCGGGGTTTTGCCCCTGTTACGTATCGGCGGGCGAGCGACAAGACGCCCATGGCGCTGCGATAGCCTTGCTCGGGATGGGGCCGATCGCGGATCATCCGCTCGACCAGGAGGGCGGCGTTGGGGCCGATGCGGCTGGCCTGGTCGATCAGGCTTTGTGGCGTTCGCTCGGCATAGCGCTGGTGCGCCTTGGGCATGTGGGCCGGGATCGTGGCATGGCCGCCATGCGGTGAGCGGCGGAGATGGCTGGCGACGCGCTTGTGGTTGTGGAAGATC
>CATOSZ010000017.1 GCA_951812805.1 uncultured Alphaproteobacteria bacterium
GCGGCTTTCTGGATGCGTTCGCTTTTGCTCTCCTTGAGATGGATCATGTTGAGCTAGCGGTTGGCATCCAGCCAGTCCTCATGGATTTCGATCGCGAGAGCCCGGACCAGCCGGAGGCAGCTCATCCACCCCATCGGCCCGGACTTGTGCCCCAGCTACGAAACCCCTTTTGCAGAACAATCTGTACAGGACCCGTTTTGATTTGCCCGCCTTTGCGATGAAAGCCCCCAGGCTGATTGGCTCCATATAGCGGATCAGCCTGGGGCTTTGCTTACAGGGCGGCTACTTTTGTCGTCGCTGTTTGCTTTGTGCGAAGCGGTAAGACATGTTGCCTGTTTCGATGATTGCGCAGTGATGCGTTATACCAGTCGACATTGATGTCAACTCGCGGTTGGATTCCCTTGCTGGCTGATTTCTGACTCAATTGTGGTGATTCGGAAGAGGGGGATCACCATGGGTCGGGGTATTGCCTTGCGCGAGGATTTCGATGCGGCGGCGTTGCGACGTCTGGCCAAGGGATCGAGGGATGCTAAACAGATCCGGCGCTTGCTTTCGCTTGCTGTGATCTACGAGGGCGGGAGTCGGACGGAGGCCGCGCGGACGGGGGACGTCGGCCTTCAGGTGATCCGTGACTGGGTGCTGCGTTTCAACGCGGAGGGCCCGGCCGGCCTGATCGACCGCAAGGCGCCGGGCGCGGCGAAGAAACTGGACCCGGCGCAACGGGACGCCTTGGCGGCCCGGGTGGAAGCGGGACCGGATCCGGCGCGCGACGGCGTCATGCGCTGGCGGCTAGCGGATCTGGTCGACTGGATCGGCGAGAGCTTCGCGATCACGCTCGACCAGCGGACGGTGAGCCGGGAGCTGAAGGCGATGGGCTTCGCCAGGATGACGATGCGGCCGCGCCATCACGCCCAGGAGCCGGGGGTGATCGAGGACTTCAAAAAAAATTCCCCGAGCTGGTCGCGCGGGCTCGCAAAGCACTCCCCGACGGCACCGGGATAGAGATCTGGTGGCAGGATGAAACCCGCGTCGGACAGAAGAACAAGCATGCCCGGCGCTGGGCCCGGCGCGGCACACGGCCACGCACCCCGCACGATCAGCGCACCAAGTCGGCCTATATCTTCGGCGCCATCTGCCCCGAGCGCGGCACCGGCGCCGCCATCGTCCAGCAACGCTGCAACACCGCCGCCATGCAGCAGCATCTGGAGGAAATCTCCGTCCAGGTTCAACCCGGAGCCCATGCCTTGATGCTGCTCGACCGGGCCGGCTGGCACACCACGAAACGGCTCGACGTCCCGGCCAACATAACCCTCCTGCCGCTGCCGCCGAGATCGCCCGAACTCAATCCTGCCGAGAACGTCTGGCAGTACATCCGAAACAACTGGCTCTCCGACATCGTCTTCGAAGACCAGGACGACATCACCGATCATTGCTGCAAGGCCTGGAACAACCTCATCGCACAGCCGGACAGAATCAAATCCATCGGACGAAGATCATGGGCCATCGGGTTCTGATCATTGTCGATTGGTATTACACGATCCAGCAACGCGGTTGTCATTTTTGCATCTCCGAAGACGGAGACCCATTCCCCGAACTCCAGATTGGTGGTGATGATGACGCTGGTCTTCTCATAGAGTTTGCTGATCAGGTGGAACAAGAGCGCACCGCCGGATTTGGGGAATGGGATATAGCCCAGTTCGTCGATGATGACGCAATCCATGGCCGTCAGTTGCCGGATGATCTTGCCGGCGTTGCCTTCGGCCTGTTCCTTGATCAGCGCATTGATCAGATCGACGGCGTTGAAGAAACGGACCTTCTTTCCCTGATTGATCAACAGCGTCCCCAGAGCAATGGCGATGTGGGTTTTGCCCGTACCGGTTCCGCCCACCAGAATGAGGTTGTGGGCCTCCTGGGTGAACTGCCCTGAGCAGAAGGGGTCGATTTGCGCTTGGGTGACGGCGGCTAGGCCGTAATCGAAAGTGGCGAAGTCCTTATGGTGGGGGAACTTCGAGGCCCGCATTTGGTGCTGGATAGAGCGCACCCGGCGCTCTACAGTCTCGGCGTCGATCAGTTGCTTTATCGCAGTGGTCAGACTTGGCGGCTTGCGCGCGGCCAGCAAAGCTTCGGCGCAAGCCGCCATTCCATACAGCCTCAGGGCGATCAGTTGGTCTATCAAAGCTTTCATGCGACGGCCTCCCCGGCAACGCACAGCGTCTCATAGCGCTTGCAGTCCGCTTCGGGCCGCAAGGTCAGTTGCGGATAGGCGTGGCTCTCGCCCCATGGCGCGATGACCGGCTCCACCAGTTGGTTGATCAGATTGATGATGGCCGGAAGGCGCAGCGTGTTCTGCTCCACGGCCAGTTCACAGGCTATCTCGACCACCTCGATCCCGTGATCCTGGGCCAGCAGGAGCAGATCGACAAACTCCCGGTCCCCGCCTTTGCCGGCCATGTAATGCGCCCTGACCCGGTGCATCGCCTCAGGCAATTGCCAACCCACAAAGGGCGCGCCATCTCTCAGCGCGCCGGGCTTGCGGTCGAGTAGGGGCAGGTAATGCCAGGGCTCGAAATAGCTGGCGTTGCGGGTAAAGCGGCGCTTGTGCTCGGCAATCACATTCTGCCCTGACACAACCACGATCCGGTCCGCATAGGCGCGCAGAGAGACAAGCTCCCCGGCGAACCGGGAGGGGACGCTATAGCGATTGGTGGCATATTGGACCAGACAGGTAGAGCGGACACGAGCGGCCTTCTCAACATAGCCGTCAAAAGCCCGGCCCAGGGGACGCAGTTCGGCGCACTCGTCTGCGAACACGTCCGAGATCTTGCGATCCGATTGTTCGGGGTGGGCGCGATTCGCCAATTCCTCGCAGCGCAGACGCAACCAGCCGTTCAGCGCATCCAGATCGTCAAAGGCGGGCTTGGGCGCAAACAGCTGTCCCCGCAGGAACCCAACCTGGTTCTCAATCTGACCCTTCTCCCACCCCGCCGCGGGTGTGCAAGCAACCGGTTCCATCACATAGTGGTTCATCAACGCCAGAAAGCGCGGATGGAACACACGGTCCTTAGAGCGCGAAACATAGGTTACCATCGTCTTGGGGTTGTCGATGATCACCCGGCGCGGTACGCCGCCATAGAAAGACATCGCCCGTGCAAAGGCGTCCAGCACCATCTCCTGAGATTCGCTGGGATAGGCAACAACAAAGGGCTTGCGGCTATGACATAGGCGGAAGTGGGCAACCTTTACCTTCTGCTCGACACCGCCCAGGACAGCGTATTCCGTGCTCCAGTCAAACTGGAGCGCGTCACCTGCCGTAAAGTGCAACGGAATGAACGCATCCCCCGATCCGGCGCCAGAACGCTTCAGGTCGCGGACAAACCTCTGAACCGTCGAGTAGGATCCGCTATAGCCTTCCGACACAAGCTGCTCATAAAGCTTCTTGGCCGTCCGGCGCTCACGGCGCGGGCGCCCCAGGTCCTGCTCAAAGAGCGCCCGAAGCCGGCTGGCGAAGCCATCGCTAAGCTTACGCCGGACGGGTGAAACGCGCCGCTGATAGCTCGGTGGATCGCCGTCCTTCAGATACTTCTTAATCGTGTTCCGCGACAAACCAGTCTGACGAGATACAGATCGGATACTCCGACCCTCCCGTAATATCCAACGTCGGATCTTCAATACGCTTTCCATCAATACCACCTGCTCTTTCCTCCGCACTGTTCCGTGCGGATGCTAGCGTTCCAGGTGGGTCAATTCTTACCGCTCATAACCCACCAAAGTGGGTCAGTTTTGCATGCCGATTCACACCCGCCCATGTGGCCGAGGTGAAGGCCAACTATCCCGCACTGCGTGCCCGGGCGCGTTCGCGGCCGACGGGCTTCTATTTCCCCTTCGACCTGCGCCCCGCCCTCTCCGTCGACGAAACGGAACGCACGGCGCAGTACGAGGAATTCTGGGCCCGCGGCGGCCTGCCGATGCTGGGCGCCTTCGGCGACCTGCTGTTCGACGCCGACGCGAACGAGACGCTGGCCGAATTCGCCCGCGACAAGATCCGCCGTAAGGTCGACGATCCCGCAGTCGCCGCCCTGCTCGCGCCCGACAACGTCTTCGGCTGCAAACGGCTCTGCGTCGATACCGGCTATTACGAGACCTTCAACGAAGCCCATGTCCTCCTGGTCGACATCTCGAAATCCGGGATCGAGCGCTTTACCCGCAGCGGCCTGGTGGCCGGCGGCGAGGCTTATGATTTCGACGCCATCGTCTGTGCTACCGGCTTCGCCGCCATGACCGGCGCCTTCGACAAGATCGCCATCACCGGGCGCGACGGCCTGACCCTGGCGAAAAAGTGGGAGGCGGGACCGCGCAGCTATCTCGGCCTGACCACCGCCGGCTTTCCGAACTTCTTCACCATCACCGGGCCCGGCAGCCCCTCCGTGCTGGCCAGCATGATCCAGGCGATCGAACAGCACGCCGACTGGATCGCCGATTGCATCGCCCACATGGCGAGGATCGGCGCCGAGACCATCGAGCCGCGCCTGGCCGACGAGGACGCCTGGGTCGACGAGGTCAACGAGGCGGCGGACCGCTCGCTCCGCTCCACCTGCTCCTCCTGGTACGTCGGCGCCAACATCCCGGGCCGGCCGCGCGTCTTCATGCCCTACATCGGCGGCTTTCCGATCTATGTCGAAACATGCAACGAGGTGGTGGCGCGCGGCTACGACGGCTTTGACTTCGCCGGCCCGGGTTTGCGCGACGCCGCGCCCCGCTTCGAGTTCCTCGAGCGCTGGCGGGCCCCGCCGCTCAGCCCGGAGGAGATGGCGCTGCGCCACGGCCCGGTGATCTGAGCCCGTGGGATCTGAGGCCTGGGATCTCGAGCCCTGGGATCTCGAGTCCTTGGACCGCATCCGGCATCCGAGCTAAGCTCCCCCGCCGGCACCGCTTCGGGCGCCGGAAGATTTCCAGGCACGAGGGAGACGGCGGCGATGGGTGAGAAGACGCGGGTGGTGGGCACGGGCGGCGAGCTGCTCATGCATCAGCTGGTGGCGCAGGACGTGGACTACGCCTTCACCAACACCGGCAGCGCCGAGGCCGGCTTCTTCGATGCCTTCCTCACCGTGCCGGGGGTGCAGCCGATCCTGTTGCTGGCGGAATCGATCGTCCTCGCCGCGGCCGACGGCTATGCCAAGGCGGCGCGCAAGCCGGCCTTCGTCAACGTCCATCTGGCGGCCGGCACGCGGCAGGGCTCGGGCCAGCTGCAGAACGCCTATTTCGACGGCACCCCCATGGTGGTGACCGCGGCAATGCGCGACGCCGGCACCTTCGGCGACCACAACACGCTCGGCGCCAGCGCCGGCTTCTCGCAGATGGGCGCGGTGGAGGACATCACCAAGGCGCGCTGGGAGGTGAACGCGGCCGAGGGCATCCCGCTGGCGACCAGGCGCGCCTTCAAGGCCGCCAGCACGCTGCCGACGGGGCCGGTCTATCTCGGCTATTCGGGCGCGGCGCTCGACGCCAAGGACGTGGAAGGCACGATCCAGGCCGCAGGCGGGCTGGAGATGGCGGAGGTGCCGGGCGGCGGGACCATCGCCAAGATCCACGACGCCCTGTTGAATGCCGAAAAGCCGCTGGTCGTCGTCGGCCCGGACGTGCGCAACGCCGGCGCCGGGCGCCAGCTGCTGGAGCTGGTGGAGAACTACGCGCTGCCCGTCGCCGTCGGCTTCTACGACTTCGGCGCCTTCCCGCCGAGCCATCCCCACTTCGCCGGCAACATCGACGCCATGGCGGAGGAGGCGTGGGACGTCGTGCTCTGCGTCGGCTACCGGCAGAACACGCGGGCGAGTGCCGCGGACGAGAAGTTCCGCGACGCCCACACCATCATCGGCCTCGGCCACGATCCCGCGACCATGGGCAACACCTTCGCCCTCGACCTCGACCTCTGGGGCGATGTCGGCCGCTCGCTCGCCGCGGTGAACGGACAGTGGAAACCTGACCACGCCAACCTCGCCCACATCCAGAAGCGCAAACAGGCCCTGCGCGAGGCCGGCGCGGCACGGCTGGCGCAGAACGCGGCGGACGCGGACGCGCGGAGCGGCGACAACCCGATCCACCCGCGCTATCTCGGCGATGCCATGGCGCGGAACCTGGCGGAGAACACCATGATGGTCTCCGAAAACTTCCGCGCCTACGACCATCTGATGCCCTTCGGCTACGGGGAGAAGGACTGGCGCCTGGTCCGCACGGCGGGGGGTAGTCTCGGCTACGGCCTCGGCGGGGCGATCGGCGCCCAGCTCGGCGACCCGGACCGGCCCGTGGTGCTCTCGATCGGCGACGGCGGCGTGATGTACGGGCCGTCCGGCTTCTGGACCATGGCACGCTATTCCCTGCCGATCCTGACCGTGGTCTGGAACAACAAGAACTACCAGACCGTGCGCACCAACTTCGCCGCCTGGGGCGGCAACATGAAGGCGCAGGACCGCTATCCCGAAACCTACCTCGGCGACCCCGCGATCGATTTCGTCATGCTGGCCAAGGCGCAAGGCATCGAGGGCGAACACGTACATGAGCCGGGCGCGCTCGATGCGGCGCTGCAACGTGGCCGCGACGCCCAGGCCCGCGGTGAGCCCTATTTGCTCGACGTCCACATCGCCAACGAAGGCCTCGCCGCCGGTGCGGACGCGACGACGTGGCACCAGAAGTTCGCGCTGGCGGAGGATTAAAGCGGGGGGTCGGCCGTAAGGTGCGGTGTGGGCCGAGTGCGCGGGACCGGTGTATCGCGCACGGCAGAGCTCGCGACGCAATGCCACTCGAGGCAACATGCAAGACGCGACCCCATGCGCATGATGAGGAGAACGCATTGTGCCCCCGAAGAAGGAGGAATCGGACAGCAAGGCGTGTGCACTTCGCCCGCTCGCCTCGGAATGGCTGGAAATGGAAAGGAACAGGTCCAAACTCTTGAACTTTCTCGACCGGCCGTTCGTAGTGACGTTCATCGGCGGCGTCATCATCGCGGCTTTGACTTTCCTGTGGCAAGATTTCCAACGGCGGCAAGCGACCTCAGCCGCCTATGAAACGGCGCTCGCCACGCAACAGATCGATCTTCTGAAACAATTGTCGCCGGCCTTTGAAGGATCAGGCGGAGCGCTGAACGGCTGGTTCACAAGATTGATTTGGATCGCCGAAGAAACAAACAATGTTCTACGCGAGCCTAACGAGACCACCAAGCAGATGAGGAATGACAGCATCGATGGATGGAAAAAGGAAATCCTAAGCCAGGAAGAAAGGTTCAACGCTTCCGGTACCTTAGATGGAGTCTTGAACCTGACTTCATCGCTATATCGATGCAAGTCGGTATCAAAGCCAGCTCGGGACCTGAGCACGGTCTGGCAAGGTTTTCAGGGGTATTTTCAGACATTCAATCGTGAATGGAACGACAAACAGTTGCTCGACAAGGAGAAGATCGACAAGGCCTCGGCCTTTCGAAAAGCGACTGTCGACAGGATGAACAAGCTCAAAGCGGAACTCCTCCGAGAAATGGCCCTGGAACTTGTGGGCTTTCGTGATGGAACTCGCCGCTGCGCCAGCCCGTGACCAGGACAGGCGCACAGCGGTAGAGGCCAAGTGTTGTTTAACAAATTCCCACGGTTAGTGCATGTTCTCGGGGTCAAGTCTTGCATTTTTCCTAGAGAATTCCAATGAAGGAAAAATGCAAGACTTGCCCCATTACCTGTACTTCTTCTCGCGATGCCGGCAAAGGCCCACACCCGATACTGGCATATCGTCGTTGCTGATAGGACGACCCTAAATCAATTACGCCATGTCACCGTAATTCGAAAAGAAATCCGACGTGAATTTACCCAAGAGCTATCCAGCCGCCTTTGGTAACAAGGTATCAGACACTCCCACCAAGTCTTGTACGGGAGTAAATGTGGAATCGGAACATCTGATTCCGACTTTCAATGCTAGCAGGCTGCTGAAAGAATCGGCTATCAGGTGGCGCAAGAATTTGCTGGATTTGGTTTTGCAAGGAAGGCGCGGCACCAGAGGTCACCCTACCGGATCTACGCGCCGTCAGGACAGGATTTTGGGTGCGTCAGCCGGTCCCTTCGTGTCAATGATGTACAATACCGCCCAGTGATCAAGATATTTCGTGCCGTGCCCCTTCAAACGACTTTTTCAGCAGCCTGCTAGTGCGAATGGTTGGCCTGATTGCACAACAAAAACTACTAACTAAGAACGAGGAGATGTGACCTACCCTGCCTCGCTTCATAGATCAGGCCGGTATGATGATTGACGGAAGAAATATTTTGTAGACTGCAATGGTAGACCAGTAAAATAAAGGGGTCGCGTCTTATATCTTTCCTGGCGCCAAGCTCAGAGCGAAAGTTCCATACTCTGAATCCCGCCTCCTTCGCTCGTCGCACACCACTACTCCCTCCCCTGCGCGCTCCCCACCCCATTTGTCCCGATTTGGCACAAGTGCTAGCCTCCGCCCATGAGCCACGACATCCTCCTCATCGGCGAAGCGCCCAGCCAGGTGTTGATGGCCCTGCACGGGCAGGGTCACGAGGTGCGGGCCGTTGGCGATACCGCGCAGGCCGGGCGGGAGCTGGAGGCCGGGGCGGCGCCGGATCTGGTGTTGCTGGCCTGTCCCGGCGATCCGTTGGACGAAGCGGAGGGTATCGAAACGCTCTGTGCCCTGCGGCCGGATTTGCCGGTCGTGGCGCTCAGCCGGGACGAGGACGACGGGGCCATCGCCCTGCTGGCCGAGGCCGGCGCCGTCGACGTGGTCGGTGCCGGGGCGAGTGCGGGACGGTTGCGGCTGGCGCTCGCCAACGCGATGCGGTTGAACGCGCTGTCGGGCCAGGTCTCGCGGTTGGCGCGGCGCAGCGACGGCGAGATGATCTTCCGCGACCTCGTCGGCGAAAGCGCGGCGATGCGCCGGGTCGGCGACCTGGCGGCGCGGGCCGCGGCCTCCAACATCGCCGTGCTGGTCGAGGGCGAGAGCGGGGTCGGCAAGGAGATGGTCGCCCGCTCCATCCAGGGGCTCAGCCAGCGCGCCGGCAAGCCCTTCGTCGCGGTGAACTGCGGTGCCATACCCGAAAACCTGGTCGAGAGCATCCTGTTCGGTCACGAGAAGGGCGCCTTCACCGGGGCGACCAGCCGCCATATCGGCAAGTTCCAGGAGGCCGACGGCGGCACCCTGTTCCTGGACGAGATCGGCGAGCTGCGCCCCGACATCCAGGTCAAACTGCTGCGCGCCCTGCAGGAATCCGAAATCGATCCGGTCGGCGGCAACCGGCCGGTGAAGATCGACGTGCGGCTGATCTCGGCGACCAATCGCGACCTGGTGCAGCGGGTCGCCGAAGGGGTCTTTCGCGAGGACCTGTTCTACCGGCTGAACGTGTTCCCGATCGGCGTGCCGCCGCTGCGCGAGCGGCGCGACGACATCCCCGCGCTGGTCGACCATTTCGTCGCCGCCTTCGCCGCCTCGGAGCGACGCGACGTGCGCGACGTGACGCCCGCGGCGCTGGCGCGCCTGTTGAACTACGCCTGGCCCGGCAACGTGCGCCAGCTGGAGAACATGATCTACCGCGCCGTGGTGTTGGCCGACGGTCATCGCATCGACGTCGAGGACCTGCCGCAACTGCCCGCCGTCGCCGCCGCCGAAGAGGCGGGGGCCGGTGACGTGACGGGAGATGGGGCGGGCAATGGGGCGGGCGACATCGTGCTGGACATCGCGCCCGAGGCCGAACCGGCGGCGTTCGGCGCATCGCCCAGGCGGAACGGCGACGGCGCGGAGACGACGATCGACGCGCTCGACCGGGCGGGCGAGCTGCGCCCGCTCGACGCCATCGAGGCGGAGATGATCCGCCTGGCGCTGAACCGCTACCAGGGGCAAATGTCGGAGGCGGCGCGCCGGCTCGGCATCGGCCGCTCGACTCTCTACCGGAAAGTCCGCGAATATGGCATCGAGTCGCGCGGCTACGAGATCGCACGCATGCCGGGAGGACAGAACGCATGAGCGACAAGGGAAGCTGTCTGGTGATCGGCGCCGGGCCGGGCCTGGGGGCCGCCGTCGGACGGCGTTTCGCCGCGGCCGGCCATCCGGTGGCACTGGCGGCGCGCACCCCCGGCAAGGTCGACGCCTTCGTCGCGGAGATCGAGGCGGCGGGCGGCACGGCGCGCGGCTATGCGGTCGACGGCACGGACGAGGCCGCCGTCGTCGATCTGGTCGCGGCGGTGGAGCGTGATCTCGGCCCGCTCTCCGTCGCGGTCTACAACGCCAGCGGCCGGGTCCGCAAACCCATCGCCGAGATCGGCGGGGACGAGTTCATCGAGGCCTGGATGCGCTGCTGCCACGGCGGCTTTCTGCTGGGACGGGAAGCGGCCCGGCGGATGACGCCGCGCGGCGGGGGCAGCATCCTGTTCACCGGGGCGACGGCCAGCGTGAAGAGCTATGCCGGCTCCAGCGGCTTTTCCGTCGGCAAATTCGGGCTCCGGGCCCTGGCGGAATCGATGGCGCGCGAGCTGGCACCAAAGGGCGTGCATGTGGCGCATTTCGTGATCGACGGCGGCATTGGCGTCGATGCGGGCGAGAGCCGCCTGGACCCGGACGCCATCGCCGAGAGCTACTACCAGACCCACGCCCAGGCCCGCAGCGCCTGGAGCTGGGAGATCGAGCTGCGCCCCTGGACCGAGCGCTACTGAGGCCCCGGATGAGCGACGCGCGCTTCATCGTGATCGGCGGCGGCGTGGTCGGCGCGGCGATTTCCTATGGCCTCGCCCGCCTCGGTCATCCGGTCACCATGATCGACGGGGCGGACGACGCCTTTCGCGCCAGCCGGGCCAACTTCGGCCTGGTCTGGGTGCAGAGCAAGGGCCTCGGCAAACCGGACTATGCCGCCTGGTCGCGCCGCTCCGCCGCCCTCTACGAAGACTTCCGCGCCGAGCTGGAGGACGAAAGCGGCGTCGACTGCGCCTATCACCGCCCGGGCGGCGTGACCCTGGCGCTGTCCGACGACGAGCTGGAAGAACAGGTGGCGATCCTCGGCCAGATCCGCGGCGAAGCGCCGGCCGGTGAGTTCGAGTTCGAGGTGGTGGAGCGCGCCCAGCTCGACAACATGCTGCCGGGCCTCGGCCCCGAGGTTGTCGGTGCCACCTATTCGGCGCATGACGGGGAGACCAACTCCCTCTTCCTGCTGCACGCATTGCACGGGGCCTTCCAGCGCCGGGGCGGTGCCTATGTCCAGGGCCACCACGTCACGGGAATCGAGGCGGCCGCGGGCGGTGGCTATGCGGTGAGCACGGCCGACGGCACCGTACATACGGGCGACCGGGTGGTCGTCGCCGCCGGCCTCGGCAACCAGGAGCTCGCCGCCCGGGTCGGGCTGGAGGTGCCGGTGCGCCCGGTACAGGGCCAGGTCATCGTTACCGAACGGGCGGACCCGCTGCTCTCCATGCCGACCCTGAACGTGAAGCAGACCCGCGAGGGCACCTTCATGCTGGGCGCCAGCCAGGCGGAGGTCGATTACGACATCACCACCGATGCGGCCGTCTTGAAACGGATCGCGGCGCGCAACCTGCGGGCCTTCCCCTTCCTCTCGGACCTGCGCGTGGTGCGCAGCTGGGCGGGCCTGCGGGTCATGACGCCGGACGGCTTTCCGATCTACGACCAGTCGCCGAGCCACCCGGGCATCTTCATCGCCACCGGGCACAGCGGCGTCACCACGGCGGCGGCGCATGCCTATGTGCTGGCCGACTATTTCTCCAAGGGTGAGATCGGCGCGGAACTCGCCGGGCTTTCCAGCGCGAGGTTCCATGTTCAGGCGTAGGGCGGCCCCCGCGGCCACGGTCACCGTGCGGCTCGACGGCGAGGCGGTCGCGGCCGCCGCGGGCGACAGCGTCGCCGCGGTCCTGCTGGCGGCCGGTGCCGACTACCGCCGCCACGGCGTGGGCGGGGCGGCGCGCGCGCCCTTCTGCATGATCGGCAACTGCCACGACTGCCTGGTCGAGGTCGACGGCGTCGCCAACCGGCAGGGCTGCCTGGTCACCGTCGCCGAGGGCATGCGGATCCGCCGCATGCGCGGCAAGCCGGTGCTGGCGACGTGAGCGCCGCCGTCGACCTCGCCATCGTCGGCGCCGGGCCGGCCGGCATGGGCGCCGCCCTCGAAGCCGCCCGCCATGGCCTGCGCCCGGTCGTGCTGGACGAGCACGGCGCACCCGGCGGCCAGATCTATCGCAACATCGAGGGCGTGACGCGGGACAGGCCGGGCGATCTCGCCGTGCTGGGCGCGGACTACGGCGCGGGCGCCGCGCTGGTCGCCGCCTTCCGTGCCGCCGATATCGACTACCGGCCGGGCAGCGCCGTGTTCGAGGTGGGAAGCGGCGGGCTCGGCGTGCTGAGCGACGGCGTCGCGCGCCGGCTGGAAGCCCGCGAGATCATCCTCGCCACCGGAGCCATGGAACGCCCGGTGCCGCAGCCCGGCTGGACCCTGCCGGGCGTGCTGTCGGCCGGCGCGGCGCAGACCTTGCTGAAGGCCTCGAACCTGGTGCCGGCGGGGCGGGTCGTGGTGGCGGGCAGCGGGCCGCTGCTGTTCCTGCTGGCCTGGCAGCTGGCGGAGGCCGGCGTCGACATCGCCGCCATCCTGCGCACCAGCCCGCGCGGCAACCTCTGGCGGGCGCTGCCCCACGCGCTCGGCCTTGTCGGTAATCCAGACGTCGCCAAGGGCCTCGGCTGGATCCGGGCCTTGAAGCGCCGCGGCATCCCTTTCCTCGAGGGGGTAACCGCGCTCGCGGCCGAGGGCGACGACCGGGTCGAACGGGTGCGCTATCGCCGCGCCGGCGGCGAGACGGTGCTGCCGGCGGATACGCTGCTGCTGCACGAAGGCGTGGTGCCGAACCCGCAGCTCGCCCGGGCGAGCGGTGCGGCGCACGATTTCGACGCCGCGCGCGGCCATCTCGCCGCCCGGCACGACGACTGGTTGCAGACCAGCCTCGACGGCGTGGCACTGGCCGGCGACGGCTTGCGCATCCACGGCGCCAAGGCGGCGCCGGCGCTCGGCCGCTGGGCGGCGCTCGGCTGCCTGCTGCGGCTCGGCAGGCTCGAGGCGGCCACCGCCGAACGGGGCCGGGCCGAGGCCCGTGCCGAGGTCGCGCGGGCCGCCCGGCCGCAAGCCTTCCTGCACGAACTCTACCGGGTGCCGGACGAGCCGATGACACCGCGTGACGACGACACTGTCGTCTGCCGCTGCGAGGCGCTGACGGCAGGCGAGATCCGCCGCGCTCTCGCCCTCGACGTGCCGGGACCGAACCAGTTGAAGGCCTTCCTCCGGGCCGGCATGGGGCCCTGCCAGTCCCGCATGTGCGCACCGACCGTCGCCCGGATGTTCGCGGCGCGCGACGGTCGAGGGGTCACGGAGGGCGACCACTTCCGCCTGCGCCCGCCAGTAAAGCCGATCACTGTGCGAGAGCTGGCGGAAATGCAGGACCTGGCGGCGGACTGACCTCAGCCGCCGGTCAGCAGGCCCATCGCGTTCTCGATGATTTTGTGGCCGACGTCGGTTTCCATGGAGAGGATCGACTCGGGGTGGAACTGCACCGCCGCGATGGGCAATTGCGCGTGGCGGATCGCCATCGGCCAGCCGGTCTCGTTGCGGGCGATGACACTAAGAATGTCAGGCACCTCCGCCGCGACCAGGGAGTGGTAGGCACCGAAGTGGCTGTCGGCCGGGACGCCCTCGAAAAGCGGATCGTCGTCGTGCCGGATGGTCCACATCTTGCCGTGGCGCGGCTCCTCCAGCACCTCGAGGCGGCCGCCGAAGGCCTCCACGATGCCCTGCAGGCCGAGGCAGACGCCGAACTGCGGAACGCCGGCCTCGGCCAGCTCCCGCACCCGTTCGGGCACGCCGAAGTCGACCGGCCGGCCCGGCCCCGGTGAATGCACCACGAGGTCGGGGGCGCCGGCGAGGAGGGTTTCCAGCGCCGTGCCGGCCCGGTAAGTCGCGACCTCCGCCCCGGTCTGGCGGAAGTAGTCGGCGAGCGTGTGGACGAAGCTGTCCTCGTTGTCGATCATCACCACCCGCTTGCCGGTGAAGCCCTGCGGGCGCTCCACACTGGCCGGCGCCTCGTTGTCGCCGGAAAGACGGCGGACCGCGCTGAAGAAGGCGGTGGCCTTCAGGCGGCACTCGTCCTCCTCCGCGCCGGGGTCGGAATCCCAGACCAGCGTCGCGCCGGCGCGGTAGTCGGCCTTGCCGTCCTTCAGGTGTACCGTGCGGATGGTGATGCCGGTGTTGACGTTGCCGTTCAGCAGCAAGCCGCCGACCGCGCCGCCGTACCAGCCGCGGGCCGAGGCCTCGTGGCGTTCGATCAGGCGGACCGCCATCGGCTTCGGCGCACCGGTCAAGGTCACCGCCCACATGTGGCTGAGGAAGGCGTCCAGGCCGCCGAAGCCCGCGCGCAGCCGGCCCTCGACATGGTCGACCGTGTGGAACAGGCCGGCGTAACGCTCGATCATCCGGCGCGAGAGCAGCTTGATGGTGCCCGGCCGGCAGATCCGCGACTTGTCGTTGCGGTCGACGTCCGTGCACATGGTGAGCTCGACCTCGTCCTTCTCGGAATTGTAGAGGGCGAGGATGCGCTCCGCGTCCTCCATCGCGTTGCGCCCGCGCCGGGCGGTGCCGGAGATCGGGCTCGATTCCACCCGGTCGCCCTCGATCCGCACGAACATCTCCGGGCTGGCGCCGACCAGCTGTTCCTCGCCGAGCTGGATGAAGAATTCATAGGGGCTCGGGTTGTTGCGCCGCATGAGATAGTAGAGGTCGGAGGGTGGGCCGTCGTAGCCGGCCTGGAACTTCTCGGAGAACACGACCTCGAAGATGTCGCCGGCGCGCATGTGGCGCCGGGCGATTTCCACCTTCTCCATATAGGCCTCGCGCGCATGGTCCGACGCGATCTCGCCCGGCGGGCTGGCACGCGGGCGGAGCGGCGGCGTCACCGCCGCAAACGGCGTGCGGCCGGCGCCTTCCGTCGACACACCGTCCGCCGCGAACTCGAAATCGACGCGGCGCGCGATCTCCTTGCGCCGGTCGATCAGATAAAGCCGGTCGGGGAAATAGAGCTGCAGGTCGAGGAGCGCCTCGTCGCGCGGCTGGCTCAGTTCCATACGCTCGAACTGGAAGATCAGGTCGTAGCCGAAGGCGCCGTAGAGCCCGAGGAAGTTGTCGTCGAAGCCCACGAAATCCTCGATCAGACGGCGGAGCGGCGTGAACACGCTCGGCTGCCGGCTGCGTTCCTCCTCGGGAAAGCCACCCGCGCTCACCACGACGTCGAGGACCAGCACGTCCTCTTGATGGCGGGCAACCTTGGTCTCCGGTCCTTCCGCCAGCACGGGCGCCAGGATCTCCAACAGCCGAATGCCGCGATCGTTCAGGGCTTCGACCCGCACGGTGTCGGCGCGCGCACTCAACATCAGCGGGGGATCCTCGAAGCCGAAGTCCCAGCGCGAGTAACGGTCGGGGTCCTCGACGCCGGAGGAGAAATAGGCGCCACGCGCCGCATCGAGGCGTCGGATGAGATCGTCGAATCCGCTCTCGTAGTCGAGCGAGGTTTCACCGCGCGAGACGGAGATGCCGGCGCGGCTGGTGAAGATGGTGTCCATGGGAAGCTCCCGGGCGCGGGGCCGAACCTGAATCGGGGGCCGCCGGCGCGTGATGTCGTTCAAGTAAAGGGGGGTCGAGATCGGAGCGTGTGGCCGGGCCCCGCGCCGGCGGTCAGCCGCGTCGCCAGAGGAAGTTGACGAATTCGGGTACGGTTCGGCTGGCCATGTCCGCGACACCATCCTTGCAAGCTGGGCGGACGCTAGCACGCGGTGCCGGCACGGTCCAGGATTGACTTGCATTGAACGCCCCCCGGCGACAGGCTCGGCCCCGCGCACGCGAGGAGAGCGAGAATGACCCCCATCCCCGAAGCCCAGACCTGGCACTTTCCGACCAGCGTTCGTTTCGGCTGTGGCCGGATCGCCGAACTGCCCGCCGCCTGCCGCGAGCTCGGCATCGAACGGCCGCTGCTGGTGACGGACCGGGGCCTTGGCCGCCTGCCGATGATCGCCAGCATCGCCGAGCGTCTCGACGATGCCGGCCTCGGTGCCGCGCTCTTTTCCGACGTCCAGGGCAATCCGGTGGAGGCCAACGTCGCGGCCGGCGTCCAGGCGGCCCGGGCCGGCGGACACGACGGGATGATCGGCGTCGGCGGCGGCAGCGCCATCGACACCGCGAAGAACATCGCCCTGATGGTCGGCCAGACCCGCCCGCTTCTCGATTTCGTCGACGAGGGCGACAACTGGACCCGGGTCGACGCCGCCGCCATGCTGCCCACGATCGCCGTGCCGACCACCGCGGGCACCGGGTCGGAGGTCGGCCGTTCCGCCGTGGTGACGGCGGCGGCGGACCGCTCGAAGCGGGTGATCTTCCATCCGGCCATGACGCCGGCAATCGTGATCTCGGACCCGGAACTGACGGTCGGCCTGCCCGCGGCCATCACCGCCGCCGTCGGCATGGACGCGCTGAGCCACGCGCTGGAGGCCTATTGCCACACCATGTACCACCCGATGGCCGACGGCATCGCGCTGGAGGCGATGCGCCTGGTCGCCCGCTGGCTGCCCCGTGCCGTCGCCGACGGCGGCGACCTCGAAGCCCGCGCGCATATGCTGGTCGCCGCCTCCATGGGCGCGGTCGCCTTCCAGAAGGGCCTCGGCGCCATGCACGCAATGAGCCACCCCTGCTCCGCCCTCTACGATACCCACCACGGCCTCACCAACGCGGTGCTGATGCCCTATGTGCTGCGCTACAACCGCCCGGTGATCGAGGAGCGGCTCGGCCATGCCGCCCGCATCCTCGACCTTGCCGCGGGCGGTTTCGACGGCTTCCTCGACTGGGTCATCTCGCTGCGCCACGAGGTTGGAATCCCGAACGATCTCGCGGCTATCGGCGTACCGGCCGACCAGGCGAGCACCCTCGCCCCGCTCGCCGAGGCCGACCCGCTGACCGGACACAACCCCCGTCCCGTCGATACCGCGGCCTACGTCGGGCTCTACGAAGCGGCGCTGACCGGTGACCTGGTCCGATGACGTTCCGGCTGGCCGTCGCGCTCATCGGTCTGCTCGCCGCCGCGCCTGCATCGGCGGGCGAGCGGGAAATCGAGGTGCCCGGGCCCGAGGGCCCGTTGAAAGGCGTGCTGACGCAGCCCGCGACGCCGACGAGGCCGCCCGTCGTTCTGGTCATACCGGGATCCGGCCCAACGGACCGCGACGGCAACAACAGCTATGGCATCAAGGCCGCCCCCTACCGGCTCCTGGCGCGGGCGCTGGAACGGCGCGGGATCGCCACGTTGAGGATCGACAAACGCGGCCTGTTCTCCAGTCGAGCGGCGATCGCGGATGCGAATGCGGTACGCCTATCCGATTACGTCGACGACGTCGGTGCCTGGACAACGGCCCTTCGCCGCGAAGCCGGCGCCGAATGCGTCTGGCTGCTCGGCCACAGCGAAGGCGGATTGATCGCCCTGCTGGCGGCAAACCAGATGTCGGGCCTGTGCGGATTGCTCCTGGTCGCGACGCCGGGGCGTCCGATGGGGGACATCCTACGCGAACAGCTCGGTCGCGACCCGGCGAACGCGCCATTGCTCGCGCAGGCCATGTGGGCCATCGAGGCTCTCGAAGCCGGACGCGAGGTCGACGACGCGGACTTGCACCCCGCATTGCGGCCGCTTTTCGCCAAGCCCGTACAAGGGTTTCTCATCGATCTCCTGGCCCGCGATCCAGCCGATCTGGCGGCGCGCCTATCGCTGCCGATGTTGATTGTGCAGGGCCGGCGCGACCTCCAGGTGGGCGAGGTGGATGCCGCGCGCTTGAAGGCCGCCCGGCCCGGGCCCCATTTGGTCTTCATCGACGACATGAACCATGTGCTGAAGCCCGTTCCGCCCACCGGTGGCCGGCAAGCCAACCTCGCGGCCTATGCCGATCCGGACCTGCCCCTTGCCGACGGCCTGGCCGGTGCCCTGGCAGACTTCATCGATGCGTCGAGGTCCGCTGGGAGCAAGTGACGGCGCCTTCCGGGCGACGAAATTTTGTTACGCGCCGGCCGGCTTGCGCGTTACCGCGTTGCCCGCCAGGTCCGGCTGCGAAAGGATCCTGCGTTTCCTTCAAGTCGTTGTTATCCCGATTGTATCTCGGGTGAAGCAGGCTGACATTATGGAAATAACAGCCGCACGCGACCAAGGAGATGCGCCGATGTCCGTGTTTTCCGCCCCCAGCTTCCGCGACCACGAAGAGGTGGTTTTCCACGCCGACCCCGAGGTCGGACTGAAGGCGATCATCGCCATTCACGACACCACACTCGGCCCGGCACTCGGCGGTTTGCGTATGTGGGACTACGGCGACGACGCGGCAGCGCTGGAGGATGCGCTGCGGCTCAGCCGGGGCATGACCTACAAGGCGGCGTTGGCCGGCCTGCACTATGGCGGCGGCAAGGCGGTGATCATGGGCGATCCCGGGCGCGACAAGACGCCGGCGCTGCTGGCAAGCTTCGCAGACGCCGTCGAGGCGCTGGCCGGGCGCTATATCACCGCCGAGGACGTCGGCATCTCCACCGCCGATCTCGCCATCATCCGAAGCCGCACGAAACACGCGGCCGGCTATGCCGACGGCGGCAGCGGCGACCCCTCGCCCGTGACCGCCTGGGGCGTGTTCCACGCGATCCGGGCGGCGCTCGCCCATCGCTTCGGCGCCGACGGCCTCGAGGGGCGAACGGTGGCAGTCCAGGGGTTGGGCCATGTCGGCGCGCATCTCGTACGTTTCCTCAGCGAGGCCGGCGCCCGGGTGCTGGTCGCCGACATCGACCCGGCAAGAGTTGCCGCCATGGTCGCCACACTCGGTGCCGAGGCGGTGCCGGTCGAACAGATCCACAAGGTTCCGGCCGACGTCTTCGCGCCCTGCGCCCTCGGTGCCGGCTTGAACGACACGACGATCCCCGAGCTCGGCGCGGCCATCGTCGCGGGCGCCGCCAACAACCAGCTGGCCGAGGGCCGGCACGGCGAGGTGCTGGCGGCACGCGGTATCCTCTATGTGCCGGACTACGCGGCGAACGCCGGCGGTATCATCAACATCAACTACGAAGGCCCCGACTACGATGCCGAGGCCGCCTTCGCCCACGCCGCGCGGATCGGCGGCACGGTGCGTGAAATCCTGCGTCGCGCCGAGGCCGAAGGCCTGGCCACGAACAGGATCGCCGACCAGATCGCCGAAGCCCGTATCGCCGAGGCGCGGGCCGGCCGCGACCTGCGCCTTGCCGGTTAGAGCAAGCCCAACTCGCGCAGTTCGGCCGCCAGTTCCGCCGGCAACTCGTCGGCCTCGCCGCCCGCGCGCAGGTCCCGCGGCGAGTCTTTGATTTCGAGGTAGCGCCAGCCCTGGTGCGGGCGACGGGCCTGCAGCTCGGTGCGGATCAACCCCGGCTCGAGAACCAGGGCGCAACGCTTGGTGCCGGCGGGCGGGTCGAGCAGGTCGATGCGCCGGATGGGCTGGCGCGCACGCACGAACCCTTTGATGATCCAGAACATCGAGCCGCCGGCCAGCACCTCGTCCGTGCGACGCGGCGGATGGCGCGTTAGATGCACGATTTCCACCGCCTCGCCCCGCCGCCGGCGGGTCGCGAGCCGGGCTTCCTGCAACGCGGCGAGCGCATCGAGGTTTTCGATGCCAACGGACAGTTTCAGCAGATTGACGTGCTCCGGCGCCTTTCCCATCGCCGCCCGCTCACCCCTCCTCGATCTCGAAGCCGGCGTCGAGCCAGTCATCGAAGGCGCCGACGTTGAGGGCGGTTTCGTAACCCATGTCGAGCAGGAACTTACCGCCGAGCGCCGAGCGGGCGCCCGCCGCGCAATAGAGGACGATCACCCGGTCCTTGGCGAAGGCGGGATCATGCCCGTCGCCACCAACCTCGGCGCGGGCCATCAATTCGGAGAGCGGCACGTTCACCGCGCCCTTGGCCTTGCCGGTCATGGCGATTTCATGCGCCTCGCGAACATCGACCAGAAGCGCGTTGTCCTCTTCGATCCGTCGCACCGCCTCGTCGGGGCGGATCATCGGCACGGAGGCCATCGCGTCGCGCATCATGTCTTGAATGTTGGCCACGGCCAGCCGCTCCTCTTCGTTTTGCGAGGGGCAATCCTATCGCCTGCGGCGCGGGGACTCCATTGACTTTCGCCGTCCATCGGATAGCAAAGACGTGAAATCGGCGAATTTTTTGCGCGGGGAGAGACGCGATGAACCAGGCATCCACCTATCTCGAGCGGCACGGCGAAATCGGCGTCATCGTGCTGAACCGGCCGGAGAAGCTGAACGCGCTCAACGAAGAGGTCTGGGCCGGCGTCGCCCGTCATGCGGACGAAGTGGCGAACGATCCGACACTCAAGGTCATGATCCTGCGCGGCGTGAACGAACGCGCCTTCGCCGCCGGCGCCGATATCGCCGAGTTCCCCAAGGTGCATGCGACGCCGGAGGCGGCGAAGGCCTATCACGGCGCGATCCAGCAGACCTACAACGCCGTCGCCAACATGAACAAGCCGACCATCGCACTGGTGCAGGGGATCTGTTTCGGCGGCGGCTGCGCCCTGGCACTCTGTTGTGACATGCGCTACGCCGACACCACCTCGCGCTTCTGCATTCCACCGGCCAAGCTCGGCATCGCCTACTCCTTCGGCGAGACCAAGCGCCTGCACGACCTGGTCGGCCCCGCCAAGACCAAGGAAATGCTGCTCGGCGCCAAGGTCATCCAGGCGGAAGAGGCGCTGACCTGCGGCCTGGCCACCCGCCTGTTCGAACCGGAAGACGTCGTGACGGAGACGATGGCGTTCGCCGAACAGCTCTGCAATCTCTCGCAATTCTCCATCCGCACGATCAACCAGGTGGTCAAGACCATCACCGCCGGCGCCGACGAGTCGACGCCCTCCCTGAACGAGATGATCATGAGCGGCTTCGAAGGCGAAGACTACCGCGAAGGCCGCGGCGCCTTCCTCGAAAAGCGCAAGGCGAAGTTCAGCTATCGTTGAGTCGACCGGGTCTCATCGGCGTTGAACACCGGCGGATCCGCCTGACCCTTCGAACGGCAAGTCTGCTTCGCTATTCCGGCAAGCCGATGGACGGTAGCACCGCCTCGGCGGCGGCGGCGATGTCGAGCAGGCGGCGGTCGGCGCCGGGGGCCGCCGTCAGTTGCAGGGACATTGGCAGGCCGGCCGATGACAGGCCCATGGGCAGGCTGATCGACGGCGCGCCCGCGAAGTTGGCGAGCCCCGTCAAATCGGCCTGATTGACCGGAACCTCGGCCCCGAAGGGGAAGGCCACCTGGGCCGCGGCCGGCGCGGCGACCACGTCGACCTCGCCCAGCAAGGCGGTGAAATCGCGGGCAGAGCGGCGCACCGTGATGGCGGCGCGGGCCAGGCGCGGTGCGGCGACGTCGCGGCCGTATTCCAGCATCTTCAGGAATTCGCCCGAGTAGGCCTCGCGCCGCTGGACGATACCGCTTTCATGCAGCACCCAGCCTTCCGCCTCGATCACCACGAGGCCCGCGCGGCAGGCCCCGCGCGGATCGTAGCCGGCGAGCGTGTGCGTCTCCACACCCGCGCCGGCGCCCGAGAGACGGGTGAGCGCGGCGGCGAAGCCCGCCTGGATGTCCGGCTCGATCTCGACGCTGTCGTAGTTCGCCAGGGTGGCGACGCGCAGGCCCGCGAGTTCGGCCGCGAGGGGCGGGCCGACGCGGGTTCCGGTCATGCCGTCCAGCATCAGCCCCGCGTCCGCCACCCGGCGGGTGAGCGGGCCGACATGGTCCAGGCCGTCGGTCAACAGATGGACGCCGTCGTTCGAAATCACGCCGAAGCTCGGCTTCAGGCCGACGACGCCGCAATAGGCGGCCGGCAGCCGGACCGAGCCCATGGTATCGCTGCCGAGCGTCGCCGCGGCGAGGCGCCCGGCCACCGCCGCGCCGGAACCGCCGCTGGAGCCCGCCGCCCAGGGGTTCTCGGTGCGGCCGTGGTGCGGGTTGTCGGTGGTGGCGCCAAGCGCGCCCTCGTGCATGTTCAGCTTGCCGAGGACGACGGCGCCGGCCGCCCTGAGCTTGGCGACGACGTCCGCGTCGCGCGCCGCCATCACGCCGTGGGCGAAGCCGTTGGTGGTGACGACGCCCGCGACGTCGATATTGTCCTTGATGGCGATCGGCACGCCGTCGAGGGGGCCGAGCCGCGCACCGTCCCGCGCCCGGGCCGCCGACGCCTCGGCATCGCTGCGCGCCTGCCCGTCGGTCCGTGCCAGATAGGCGTGAATTCGCCCCTCCTCCGCCGCGATCCGCGCTTCGTAGGCGGCCAGCAGTTCGACCGCGTCGAAGTCGCCCGCGGCCAGCCCGTCACCGGCCGCGGTCAGGGTCAGTTGGGTGAGATCGGTCATCACGTCCTCTCGTCGATGAGGCGGATCGGCTTTTGCCGCCGCTCGATTTCCGTCGCCGCCGCCGTCGCGCCGGGGGCTACCAGCGCCACGTCCAGGCGGACGCCGAGCTTGCGGCGCAGCAGCTCGGCCAACGCCTCGGTGAGCGCCGGGCCGGCGCCTTCGCGCACCTCGACCTCCACGGTCATGTCCTCGCGGCCGCCGGCCTGGCGCAGGCGGCAGACATACTCGCCGGTGGCCGCGGGATGTTCCGCCAGATGGGCGCCGATCGCCGTCGGATAGACGTTGATGCCGCGCAGCTTGACCATGTTGTCGCTGCGGCCCTGGAAGCCGGCGATGCGGCGGAACGGCAGGCCGAGCGGCGACTCGCCGGGCAGAATGGCCGAGACGTCGTTGGTGTCGAAGCGGATGATCGGATAGATCGTGTCTTTGAAGAGGACGGTATCGCAGATGTTGCCAGCCTCGCCGGCCGCCACGGGCGCGCCGGTTTCGGGCTCCAGGATCTCGACGATATGGGCGTCCTCCCAGAGGTGGAGGCCTTCGTGGTCCGGTCCTTCGGCCGCCAGGATCCCGGTATCGCCGACGCCGTACCAGTCGAAGATCTCCGCCCCGCCCCAACTGGCCGATATCGCCGCCCGGTCCTCCTGGCCGATGTGGCCGGAGATCATCCGGATCGATAAATCCTCCGCCGGGTCGAGGCCCAACTCGCCGGCCACCTCGGCCAGGCGCTTGAGATAGTCGACGAAGCCGACGATCACCGTCGCGCCGAAGCGGCGCATCAGCTCGACCTGCTGTTCCGATCGGGTCTCGAGGCCGGTGCCGGCCGGGAGCAGCAGGCTGTTGGTGAAATGCAGCACGGCCTCGCGGATGTAGTGGCCGCCGTTCACCATGCCGAAGCCGTAGACGGAGTGGATCACGTCCTCGGGCCGCAGACCCTGGAAGAGATAGGCGCGGGCCAGCAGCAGGTTCTGCAACTCCCGGTCCGCGGCGCCGAAGAACAGCGGTTGCGGCGCCCCCGTCGTCCCGCTGGTGGTGTGCAGCACCACGTTGAAGCGGGCCGGGTCCATGCCGTGATAGTCGCCGAAGGGCGGATGGCGCTCGACGCTCGCCATCAGGTGCGACTTGGAGAAACGCGGCAGCTTTTCGAGATCGTCGAGGCCCCGGATATCGCCCGGTTCGATGCCGGCGTTGCCCCAATGGCGCTGGTAGAACGGCACCTCCCAGGCCCGCTGGACGATGCGGACGAAGCGTGTCTCCTGCAGGGCGCGCAGCGCGTCCCGGCTCAACCCCCGGCCCCAGGTGAGAAAATCCTCACCCGTCGGGTAGGCCGCCAGCAGGCCCTTGGCGTCGACCTCGTCGAAATAGCCGGGCATCAGGGCACCATCAGGTCGACGAAGCCGCCGACGTCGCTTTCGTCCTCCAGCGCGTCGACGCGGGCGATCAGCGCCTCCGCATTCGCGGGGTCGAGCGGGCGGAGCGCGGTGGCCCAGTTGCGGCGGAACTTGTCGAGATGGGCCTCGCGCGTCATCGGCTTGGCCGGATTGCCGTAAACGACCTCGATGCGTTTCGACAGCGTTCGCCCGTCCTTCAGCGTCATGTCGACCTCGACCGGGTGCAGGGCGTTGGGATCGGGATTGTCGTCGATCACCACGTCGAAGCGTCGCGCCAGCGCCAGGGATTCGCCATCGCGCAACAACGGTTCGGAGAAATCCTCGACACTGATCGCACCCTTGATCAGCAGCCGTGCCGCGACATAGCGCACGCAGAGCCGGGCGTAGTTCGGGATCATGTCGTCCGCCACCGGCCGGCCGACCAGATGGTTCGTGAGCGCGGGCACCCGCGCCTCGACATGTTCCACGTCGCCCGCCTCGAAGCCGTGCTCGGCCTGCAGCTCCATCACTGCGTCGACCACGCCGTGGGTCGCCCGCCCGCTCGGGAACGGCTTGTGCGCGACCTCGGCCAGGCGCCAGGTACGGCCGACCTCCGGCAGGATCGAGGGCATGTCGTGCGCGGCCTCGATCAGGTTGAGATAGCCGAAGGGACCCTCGATGATCGCCTTCGGGCCGTCCAGGCCGCGGGCCGCCATGTCGCAGGCGACGACGGCGTTGCGCGCGTTGAAGCCGATCTGCATGCCGAGCACGATGGAGCCTTCGGTATGGGCCTGCATGGTGCCGCAGACCTGGGCGTAGGCGATGCTCATGGCGTTGATGAGCGTATCGCGGTCGAAACCCCGCACCTTGCCGATGCCCGCCGCGGCGGCGAGCGCCCCGGCCGTCGCCGGGCGGAAGAAACGCAAGCCCGAGGTCGTCGCGACGCCCAGGTGGCAGGCGACGTCGACACCGAGCGCGGCGGCCAGCATCAAGTCCTTGCCGGAAACGCCGCCCGCACGCTCGGCATAGGCCATGGTGGCGGCCAGCAGCACGGTCATGGGGTGGATGACGGCGGCCTCGTGCACGCAGTCGAACTCGGCGTTGTGGATCTGGTAGCCGTTGCAGAGCGCGGCGGCCGGCGCCGGCAGGCGGGCGCCATGGCCCCAGACCCGCGCATCGTCGCCCGCGCCCGAAAGCGCCTGCATCTCGACCAGCTCTTCCACCCAGGGCCCGCCACTGCCGGCGATGCCGACGCCGAGGGTATCGAGGATGTAGATCCGCGCGGCACGCGCCACCGCGTCGGGAAGATCCTCGTAGCGGGTGGAAACGATGTGCTCGGCAATCGGGAAGATGGCGTCCATGTTCGGGTCCGTCCGCGGTTCCTGGGGATTTGGGCCCCGTGGATTTCGGGCCGGCGTTACCTTAGCATGCGCCGCCCTCTCCCCACCACGGACCCGCCCTCATGACCAAGACGATTTCGCCCGCCGATCTCGCCGGCCTCCTGAAGCCCGGCATGACCGTGTTCGTCCAAGGCGCGACGGGGGAGCCGACGGTGCTCATCCAGGCGCTGGCCGACGCGCCGGAGGCGAGCCGGGGGGTGCACTACGTCGGCTGCTTTCTCGCCGGCGTGAACCAGTCCGATCCCGCCGGCTTCCATCCCGAGGCATCGGGCACCGCCTTCTTCGTCTACGGCCCCTTCGAGGACAGCTTCAACGCCGGCAAGCTGCGCCTGGTGCCGGCCGGCTACCGCTCGATCTATGCCTATCTGGAACGGCTGGAGCGCATCGACCTGGCGCTGATCCAGACCAGCCCGCCGGACGCCGACGGCGACTACACGCTCGGTTTCGCGGTCGACTTCCAGCCGGCGGTGCTGGCGCGGGCCGCCTGCGTCGTCGCCGAGGTCAACCACCGGATGCCGACACTCGCCGGATCGGTGAAGGTGCCGGCCGCGGATGTCGACTATGCGGTCGAAACGGACCGTCCGGTCCTCAGCCTGGACACCGGCGAACTGGGCGAGGTGGCGGAGCGGATCGGGCACAACGTCGCCGGCCTGGTCGACGACGGCGCGGTCATCCAGATCGGCATCGGCAAGCTGCCGGCGGCGATCCTGAAGGCGCTCGACGGCAAGCGTGATCTCGGCCTGC
This sequence comes from uncultured Alphaproteobacteria bacterium, assembly GCA_951812805.1. GTDB lineage: Bacteria > Pseudomonadota > Alphaproteobacteria > JASLMY01. The sequence goes on from CATOSZ010000017.1 coordinate 25,989, forward strand.
AAGGCGGCATGGTCGCCGACGGCTGCATCGAGCTGGTCGAGAAGGGCGTGTTGACCGGGCGGCTGAAGACGGTGGAGCCGGACCGCATGGTCTGCGGCTGCGCCCTCGGCTCGACCCGGCTTTACGACTGGCTGGCGGAGCGCGACGACGTGCTCTACCGCCCGGCGAGCTACACGCACGAGACCCGGGTGATCGGCGAGGTCGACAATTTCTTCTCGATCAACTCGGTGCTGGAGGTCGATCTGCTCGGCCAGGCCAACGCGGAGATGCTGGCGGGCCGCCAGGTCAGCGGTACCGGCGGGCTGATGGACTTCGTGCGCGGCGCCCGCATGTCGCGCGGTGGCAAGTCGATCCTGGCGATCGAATCCACGGCTGCACGTGGCCGCTTCTCGCGGATCGTCCCGCGCATCGGCGCCGACGGCGTGGTCAGCTGCGCGCGCGGCGACATCGACCATGTGGTGACCGAGCACGGTGTGGCGGACCTGCGCGACAAATCATTGGGCGAACGGGCCGACGCGCTGATCGCCATCGCCGATCCCGCCTTCCAGGACGACCTCGCCGCCGCCTGGCGCGAAACGCAAGGCGCCAAGCGCTGGGCCTGAGCGAGCGGGTCGCGCCTCACTCCCACTCGATCGTGCCGGGGGGTTTCGAGGTGACGTCGTACATCACCCGGTTGACGCCCTTCACCTCGTTGATGATGCGGGTGCCGACGCGGGCGAGGAAGGCGTGCTCGAAGGGATAGCTGTCCGCCGTCATGCCGTCGGTCGAGGTGACGGCGCGCAGCGCCAGTGCGTGCTCGTAGGTGCGGGCGTCGCCCATGACGCCGACGGTCTTGACCGGCAGCAGTACCGCGAAGGCCTGCCAGATCTCGTCATAGAGGCCGGCGGCGCGGATTTCCTCCAGGTAGATGGCGTCGGCCCGCCGTAAGGCCGCGAGCTTCTCCACCGTGATCTCCCCCGGCACCCGGATCGCCAGGCCCGGGCCCGGAAAGGGGTGGCGGCCGACCAGGCTTTCCGGCAGGTCGAGTTCGCGGCCGAGATCGCGGACCTCATCCTTGAACAGCTCGCGAAGCGGCTCCACCAGATCCATGTTCATCCGCTCAGGGAGGCCGCCGACGTTGTGGTGGCTCTTGATCGTAACGCTCGGGCCGCCGGTGAAGGACACGCTCTCGATGACGTCGGGATAGAGGGTGCCTTGGGCTAGAAAGCGCGCGCCGCCGAGTGTGCCGGCGACCGCCTCGAACTCGTCGATGAAGGTGGCGCCGATGATCTTGCGTTTGGCTTCGGGATCGGAGACGCCCGCCAGCTTGCCGAGAAACGTCTCGCCTGCGTCGCGGTGGATGAGCGGGATGTTGTAGTGGTCGCGGAAGAGGGTCACGACCTCCTCCGCCTCGCCCTCGCGCAGCAGGCCGGTGTCGACGAAGACGCAGGTCAGCTGGTCGCCGATGGCGCGGTGCAGCAACACCGCGGTGACCGAGCTGTCGACCCCGCCGGAGAGGCCGCAGATCACCCGCTCGCCGCCGACCTGCTCGCGGGCCCGCACAATCGCCGTGTCGCGGAACGCCGCCATGCTCCATTCGCCCGAACAGCCGGCGATGCGATGGGTGAAGTTGCGCAGCAGCCGTCCGCCCTCGGGCGTATGCACGACCTCGGGGTGGAACATGACGCCATAGAACCGCCGCGCCTCGTCGGCGGTGACGGCGAAGGGGGCGCCCTCGCTCCGCGCCTTGACCTCGAAGCCGTCGGGCAGCCGGGTGACCCGGTCACCGTGGCTCATCCATACGGTGGGGCGGCCGCCGGGCGCCCAGACCCCCTCGAACAACGGAGAATCGGCGACGATGTCGATCTCGGCCCGGCCGAATTCACGGCTGGTCGAGGCCTGGACTTCACCGCCCAGCTGCGCGCACAGGGTCTGCTGTCCGTAGCAGATGCCGAGCACGGGCACGCCAAGCTCGAAGACGGCGTCCGGCGCGCGCGGCGTCGTCGCCTCCGTCACCGAAGCGGGCCCGCCCGACAGGATGACCGCCTTCGGCACCCGGGCCCGAAGCGCCGCGTCCGCCTTGTCGAAGGGGACGATTTCCGAATAGACGCCATTCTCGCGCACCCGCCGGGCGATCAGCTGGGTGACCTGGCTGCCGAAGTCGATGATCAGGACATGGTCGTTCATGCGGCGCTCTATAGCACCCGGCGCGGCGCGGGGCAGCGCTATTCCCCAGCCGCCCGGATCGCGTCCCGCAGCGCCGCCGCGTCGGGACAGGAATCGCCGCAGCGATTTGACAGCTCATCCAGGATTCCACGCGCTTCCTTGCGTTTGCCCTGGGCCAGCAGGGTCTCGCCGCGCTCGCGCAGGGCGGCGAAGTGGTTCGGATCGATTTGCAGGGCCAGGCGGAGATATTTGAGCGCGCGGTCCGAATCACCCAGCCCCCGATGCGAACGGCCGAGGTGGTAGTAGGCGTTGGAATTCTTCGGATCGGCGACGATCGCCCGTTCCAGTTGCTGGACCGCGCCGGCGAAATCCTCCGCCGCCAGCGCCCGAAGGCCGGCCGCGAAGTTGGGCTGGCGCTTCTCGGCCACGGCCCCGCCGACGGCGGTGGCCAGCAACAGGCCGGCGGCGGCCCCGGCGATGATTAGGCGCCACGTCATCTCCGATACGTCCTCCCTTGCGCTCGGCCCGAGTATATCCCCGGTGAACCCTATGATGCCATCCAGCCGCCGTCGACCATCAGGTTCTCGCCCTGGATATAGCTCGCCTCGGCGCTGGCGAGGAACAGCGCTGCACCCGCGACGTCCTCGGGCCGGCCGAGCCGGTCCATCGGCGTGCGCGCGCGGGAATAGGCCAGGGTCTCCGGCGCCGCGGCGGGCCCCTCCTTCCCGGTCAGGATCTTGCCGGGCGCCACCGCGTTGCAGACGATGCCGCGGGCCGCGTAATCGGCGGCGATCTGCCGGGTGATGTAGACGACGCCGGCCTTCGACACCCCGTAGGCGATGTCACCCGGCGCCGCGACCATGCCGTGCTGGGAGGAGATGTTGACGATCCGCCCGCGCGCGCCGTCGGCGCCCGGCTCCTGCCCCACCATCGCCGCCACGGCCGCCTTGCAGCCGAAGAAGACGCCCTTCAGGTTGACGTCCATCACCCGGTTCCAATCGGCCTCTTCCGTCTCCAGCAGCGGTTTGTCGATGCCGATCGCCGCATTGTTGACCATGATGTCCAGGCGGCCGTGCACGAAGGCGGTGTCCTGTACCACGCCTTCGACGCTGATCCAGTCCGCGACGTCGAGACGTATGGCATCGCCCGAACCGCCGGCACCGCGAATGAGGTCGATGGTCCGCTCGCCCCCCTCGCGCGGGATTTCGCGCACGTCGCCGACGACGACATGCGCGCCCTCCGCGGCGAAGCGCAGCGCGATGGCTCGGCCGATGCCCGACGCGGCACCGGTGACGATCGCGACCTTGCCCGCGAGACGCATGGCGTTAGTTCTTCTTCTGCGCCGGCATACGATAGCGCTTCGGCTTCGGGCCGGGCGGCTGAGGCGGTCGGGGCTTGATTTTGGTAAAGCCGAGCACACGCAGCTCCCAGTCGCGGGCCCGCTGACGGGCTTCACGGATCTCGACCCGGGTCATCTCGACCAGCATAGTCTTCAGGGTGCGGCGATGATCGGCGATGGTCGCCCATTTCAGGCCTTCGACCCGATCCAGCGGCACGCCCCAACCCCGATAGAGCATCAACCCGAGATAGATCTGCGAGACGCGATCGCCACGCTCGGCGAGCGGCCCGAAGTGTGCGCGGGCCGTCTCGTAGTCCTTGCGGGCATAGGCGTGATAGCCCGTCTCCTGGTTCTGCGCCGCCACGGGAAGCGCGAGCAGCAGCGATAGGACAATCGGTACGACCAGACGAAACACCATTCCTCCCCCGCGCTTCCTCGACGTCGCCTTCCCTTTACCCCATCACCCGGCCCCGGTCGAGGCGGGTGCCCGACGGCGATCATACATGTGAGGATCGAGAGGACTCTTAAGCCGGATCGGTTTCATGTTAGCATTCGGTTTGATCCACCCCGCCCTGGAGACCGGCCCGCCATGTCGTCACCGAAGATCGAGTCGCCGGCGCCCTCATCGGCCGTCGCGGCCGGGCCGTTGCAATCCGGTCTCGATCTCCTGGCCGACGGCATTGCGATATTCGACGCCGATCTCGCGCTGGTGTTCCGCAATGCCCGCTTTTGCGCACTGCGCGGTTATCCCCCGGAACTCTGCGTGCCCGGCGCCACCATCCACGATCTGTTGAGCTTCAATGCCGCCCGCGGCGACTACGGCAGCGAGAACGCCGAGGATCAGGTGGCCGAAAAGGTCGCCGAGATCCGGGCCTTCGGCAGCCGCGAGGTCGATCAACCGCTGGCCGACGGCCGGATCCTGCGCGTGCGCTATGAACCCCTGCCCGAGGGCGGCCTGGTGCTCTGTTATACGGACGTCACGGAGGCGCGCCGGGCGGCAGCCGAGTTGCAACGACACCGCGAACGGTTGGAGCTGGTGAACGAAGCCTCCTCCGAAGGGATCTACGACTGGGACACGGTGGCCGACGAGCTGCACGTCTCGCCCCGCCTGAACCGCATCGTCGGCTTCGACGCGGAGGTGCTGCGCTCGGAACTGTGGAACGCGCGGGTGCATCCCGACGACCGGGCCACGTACCGCCAGGCGATCGTCGCCCTCTTCAAGCGGGAGGTCGAGCATCTGGACGTCGAGTACCGCTTCCAAACCGCGTCCGGCGACGTCGTCTGGGTGCAGGACAATGCATCGACCGTGCGTGACGAGAGCGGGCGCGCCGTCCGCCTGGTCGGCGCCATCACCGACATCACCGCGCGCAAGCGCATGGAAGAGGAGCTCGTCGAAAGCCAGGACCGCTATGCCCGCGCCATGGCCTCGATCGGCGTCGGCGTCTACGACCTCGATCTCGCCAAGAACGAGGTCTACTACTCGCCGGGCATCTACGAGACCCTGGATATTCCGCCGGAGGAATTGCAAACGCCGGAGGACTGGCCCAACCGGCTGCACCCCGACGATCTGGAGCTTTTCAACAAGAGCCTGACGGATCACTTCCAGGGCCTGGTGCCTCGTTTCAACGTGGAGGTTCGCTACCAGGCGCGCGACGGCGGCTGGCGCTGGGCCCGGCAGAACGGCATCGCACAGATCGATCCGGACGGCCGCGCGCGGCGCCTGACCGGCTATACGGGCGATATCACCGACGAGCGGGAAATGAGCGCAGCGCTCGATCAGGCCCGCACGCAGTTGCAGGACGCGATCGAGTCGATTTCCGAGGCCTTCGTCCTGTTCGACGCGGACGACCGACTGGTCATGTCGAACAGCCGCTACCGGGATTTCTACGCCGCGCTGTCTCCTGCCCTGGTGCCGGGCGCGACGTTCGAGGAGATCATGCGGTTCGGCCTCGAGAACGGCGCCTTCCCGCCGCAGTATTCCGAGCCACACTGGCTGACCGACCGTTTGGAAATGCGCAAGGAAGCCCGCGGCGACGCGGAGGTCGAACTCGCGGACGGCCGCTGGGTGCAGGTCAGCGAGCAGCGGACCGGCGACGGCGGCATGGTGACGATCTATTCCGAGATCACCGAGCGCAAGCAGCGGGAACGCGAACTCGCGGAGCTGGTCGAACGCCTGGGGGAAGCGCGCGACCAGGCGATGGAGGCGACCCGGACCAAGAGCCAGTTCCTCGCCAACATGAGCCACGAGTTGCGCACGCCGTTGAACGCCGTCATCGGCCTGGCCGAGATGCTGGCGGAGGATGCGGAGGACGACGGCCTCGACGACTTCGTCGAGCCTTTGCAGCGGATCCTGCGCGCCGGCCGGCATCTGCTGCATCTGATCAACGAAATTCTCGACCTCTCCAAGATCGAGGCGGGGCATCTGGATCTCGTGGTCGAGAGCTTCGATCTGGCGACGCTGGCCGGCGAGGTCGCCGACACCGCCCGCACACTCGCCGCCAAGAACGCCAACACCCTGGTCTTCGCCCCGCCGGAAGACCTCGGCCGGATGAGCGCGGACCTGACCCGGGTCCGCCAGGTGCTGTTGAACCTGCTCTCCAACGCCTGCAAGTTCACCGAGAACGGCGAGGTCGAGCTGACAATCGGCCGCGAGGGCAACGAGATCGTCGCCGCCGTGCGCGACAGCGGCATCGGCATGACGGCCGAACAGATGGAACGCCTGTTCCAGGAATTCTCCCAGGCCGACGCCTCGACCACGCGCAAATACGGCGGCACCGGCCTCGGCCTGGCGATCTCCCGCCGGCTCTGCCGCATGATGGGTGGCGACATCACGGTGAGAAGCGTGCCGGACGAGGGCAGCACCTTCACCATGCGCCTGCCCGCCGAGGTGCGCATCGACACCGACGCCGCCCTGCTCGCGCCATCGAACGAGGCGGCCGGCGACGAGGCGGAGGACGTGAGCCGCCGGGTGCTGGTGATCGACGACGACCCCAACGCCCGCGACATGATGCGCCGCTTCCTCTCCCGCGAGGGCTACGACGTGGTGACGGCGCACGACGGACGCGAGGGGCTCGAGCTGGCGCGTGCGACGCGGCCGACGCTCGTCACCCTGGACGTGGTGATGCCCGGCATGGACGGCTGGAACGTGCTGGCCGAGATGAAGGCCGACCCCGCGCTCGCCGATATTCCCGTCGTCATGGTGACCTTCGACGACGACAGCCGGCGCGGCTTCGCGCTCGGCGCGGACGCCTTTCTCGGCAAGCCGGTCGAACGCGCGACCCTGCGCAAGGCGCTGCGCGACGCCCGTCTCTCGAAGCCGGAGCCCCTCGTCCTGCTGGTCGAGGACGACGAGCCGACCCGCGACGCCATGCGACGGATGCTGGCCCAGGAATCCTGCCGGGTGGTGGAAGCCGAGAACGGCCGGATCGCGCTCGACCGGATCGCCGGGGAAACGCCGGACCTCATCCTGCTCGACCTGATGATGCCGGAGATGGACGGCTTCGCCTTCATGGACGCGTTGCGCGAGCGGGAAACGCCGCTCGAATGCCCGATCATCGTCGTCACCGCCGCCGACCTGACGGAAGCGGACGTCGAACGGTTGAACGGCGGCATCGCCCAGATCATCCGCAAGCCCGAGCGCGGCATCGAAGACGTTTTCGACAGCCTCCGCCCCCTGCTCGCCCGCCGCGCGCTGGCGAGCGAGACCGAAGAGGCCTGAGGCCATGGTGAAAATCCTCTATGTCGAGGACAACGACGACAACATCTTCATGCTGAGCCGCCGGCTCGGCCGCAAGGGCTTCGACATCGTCGTGGCGACGGACGGCAAAGCGGGCATCGAGGCCGCCAACCGCGAAGCGCCGGCGCTGATCCTGATGGACCTCAGCCTGCCGGTGATCGACGGCTGGGAGGCGACCCGCCGCCTGAAGGCCGCACCAGAGACGGCGACGATCCCGGTCATTGCGCTTACCGCCCATGCGATGGAGGGCGACAGGGAAAAGGCGCTCGCCGCCGGCTGCGACGACTTCGACACCAAGCCGGTGGAGTTGCCCCGCCTGCTCTCGAAGATCGAAGCGCTGCTCGGAGCCGAGCCTTGAGCGAGAGCCCCGTCATCCTCGTCGTCGATGATATCGAGGACAATCGCTATACGCTGATCCGCCGCCTGCGCCGGCAGGGCCACGACAACGTTTTGGAGGCCGAGAACGGCCGGCAGGCCCTGGACATTCTCGCCGGCCAACCGGTCGACCTGCTGTTGCTGGACATCATGATGCCGGAGATGAACGGCTACGAGGTGTTGGAGCATGTGAAGGCGGACGAGGCGCTGCGCCATGTGCCGGTCATCATGATCTCCGCCCTCGACGAGATGGAGAGCGTGGTGCGTTGCATCAAGCTCGGCGCCGAGGACTATCTGCCGAAGCCCTTCAACGCGACCTTGCTGAAGGCGCGGATCGAAGCCTCGCTCGACCGCAAGAAGCTGCGGGACCGCGAGGTCGCACACCTGGCGGCGATCGAGGCGGCGCGGGCGCGCAGCGACGAGTTGCTGCACGCCATCCTGCCGGCGGGCGCGGTGGCGGAGCTGAAGGAAACCGACCGGGTCGAACCGCGCCGGCACGACGACGTCGCCGTGCTGTTCTGCGACATCGTCGGCTTCACCTCCTACTGCGACCGCAATACGCCGGAGCGCGTCGTCGACGAGCTGCAGAACCTGGTCGCTCGTTTCGAGAGCCTGGTCGAGGCGCACGACATGGAGAAGATCAAGACCGTGGGCGACGCCTTCCTCGCCACCGCCGGCCTGCTGCGCGCCAACGCGGCGCCGGTCGACGCGGCGGTGCGCTGCGGCCTCGCCATGACGCAGGCCGCGCGGGAGGTGGAGCCGCACTGGGACGTCCGCGTCGGCTTACATGTCGGCCCCGTCGTCGCCGGCATCGTCGGCAGCCGGCAGTTCCTCTTCGATCTCTGGGGCGACACGGTGAACCTGGCCGCCCGCGTCACCGACGCGGCGACGGCCGGCGGCCTCTGCCTCTCGGAGGATGCCTGGCGCCGGGTCGAAGGCTGCTGGCCGGCGGAAGCCCGCGGCCTCGTCGACCTCAAGGGCAAGGGCGAAGTCGCACTGTTTGAAATTTCAGGCGAGTGAGTAGCCCTACCCGTCGCCCTTCGTGAAGACGTCGCGGTAGTCGCTTGGCTGATAGGGTCCGATGACCTCCATCAACGGTGCGAAAAGGCCTCGCTTGCGCAAGGGATCGAGGCCGAGGTCGGTCATCAGCTCATCGAGATAGTGCTGCAAATGGACGATGAGACGGGCGGCCCGGGCATGGCTGAACGGCATCCACGAACGCTTCCAGACCGCCAGCGCCGCGATCTCCGCCCGCATCGCTTCGGCCTCGGGGAGCGCGTGCCGGCCCGCGACGAGGGCGGCGAGCCAATGAGCCTGCAGGGCATAACAAAGAATATTCGAGACGGTCGAGGCATAGCCGATGAAGGCGAGGCCGGGCACGTCGGGATGCAGCATCTGGCGGTAGAGATAGATCCCGTCGTCGGCGAAACCGAGCCGCCGGCGGAGCGCCTCGGACAAATAGCCATAGTCGCTGCGCCAGCCGGTGGCGAAGACGACGACGTCCGCCGCCAGCCGGTCGCCGTTCGCGAGTTCGACGCCCTCGGACGTGAAGCGGGCGATCTCCCCCTTGTGCAAGGCGATCTCGCCGCGCCGGACGGCCTTGTAGAACTCGGGCCGGGGCACCATGGTCGCCTCGCTGAAGGCGCCGATTTCGACCCGCTCGTCGGGAACCAGATGCGGCCTGGTGCCGAAATTGGAGCCGAGCCCGCACTGCACATACAGCAGCAGCTCGACGATCCGCCAGTAGAGCCAGACCAGGGGCCGGCCGGGCCCATGCACCGCCCGCTCCAGCGCGGAGGGGCCTTTGTAGGGGGGGATCGCCGTTACCGTCAGCCGGTTCAGCAGCCCCCATTTGAAGGGCAGGACGCCGGCGAGCTTGCGGGGCACCGGCCAGTGCAAGCGGCGCACGACGATGTCGGCGCCGAGACCGTGCGCGCGCGCGGCGAGGGCGGCGTCCGTCCCGCTCTTGCCGAAGCCGACGACGACGACCCGTTTGCCGGCCAGCGCCTCCGCGCTCTTCAGGTCGGAGATGTGCAGTACCTCGCCCCCGAAGCCTTCGCGGCCGTCGATCTCCGGCAGATGTGGGATGTTGGAATAGAGGCCGACACAGACGACGACCAGATCGAAGCTCTCGCCGGCCGGCCCACCATCGTCCTCGATGGCAACGTGCCAGGGCCCTTCCCCCGCGTCGGGTGGCGTCACCTCGCGCACGGTCGTCGCGAAGCGGATACAGCGCCGCAAGTCGAAGTGGTCGGCGTAATCTTCCAGATAGCGTTGCAGGTCGGGACCGGGCGTGAATTGCGGGCTGTCGGCCGGCAGGGGGAAGTCGGGGAACTCGTAAAGTTCCTTCTGTACCTGGACGCCGAAGTCGAGATAGCCGTCGGTCCACACGCCGCCCAGCCGGTCGTTACGCTCGAAGACGGTGCAGGCGACACCGACCGCCCCGAGCGCCCTGGCACTGGCCAGACCGGCGACGCCCGCACCGATGATCGCCGCCGTTTTGATGTTCGGGTCGGCCATGATCGGCGCCTATGCGACGCGCCGACGACCGGCCAACGCGAGCACGGGCCGCAATACCAGACCGACGAGCCAGAGCAGTAGAAGATAGCCACCGAACACGGACCAGAGCGCTAGCACCCAAAGCCCACGCCAGAGGCGCCATGCAGCGCTATCCGACAGACCGGCCGCCGATCTCGCCCGCTCTATTCCGACGGCATGCGCCAGGCCGGCGACGACGCCGAGCCCCGATCCAACCGCGAAAATCAGCCAAGACATGGTCACGCCCCCCAGCGGTGACCATCGCTTTAGACTATCACATAATCCTTCGGGGAAAGGCGGCCGATCCGCCTCAGCGTCGACGCTCCCCCACATAGGGGACGCTTGGCCGCTTCGGGGCAGGCTTGGCGACCGGCGGGCCCCAGCGCGTCTTCGGCACGATGGGAACCTCCAGCTGCATCTCGCCGGCGCGCTCGAAGCGTAGGCGGAGACGGACGAATTCGGTTTCCGCGCTCGCAACCTTGATATCGATCAGCATGATGTGAAGGCCGCCCGGGCGGAACATCACAGGCGCGCCGGGATGGACTTCGACGCCGCGCAGCCGGCGCATGCGGTAATATCCGCCTTCCGAAGCATGAATATGGATCGCGGCCCGGTGGGCGTCGGGACTGGAGACGGCGACCAGGCGATCGATCTCGCGGCCCGTATTGATCAGTCGAAAAAACGCCGCGCTGGCCCCGCCCGGCTGGAAGGGCGCGTGCATCCAGGCATGGCGGACCTGCATGTCGCCTTGCCGGGTCTGGGCCTCGGCGAGGCCCGCGACGGCGAGCAGCGCGCCGCAGAAAACCAGATATCGTAGCGCCTTGCCCATCGTGGCGAACCATAGGTCCGAGCCCGCCTTGGCGCAACGATCCTATGTCAGATCGGCAGCGCCGTCGTCTCCTTGATGGTCTCCATCGAGAACCGCGAGGTGACCTCGACCAGCGGTGTGCTGTCGACCAGGCGCTTGTAGAAGGCGTCGAAGGCGCGCATGTCCGGGACCACCACCTTCAGCATGTAGTCGATTTCCCCGGCCATGCGGTGAAATTCCTGTACCTCCGGCATGGCGGAAACGCTTTCCGCGAACCCGCGCAGCCATTCGCCCGAATGCTCGCCCGTGCGAACCGAGACGAACACCGTGAGGCCGAAGCCCAACCGCTCGCCATCCAGGACGGCGGTTCGGCGACGGATGATGCCGTCGCGCTCCAACCGGTTGATCCGCTTCCAGCACGGCGAGGCGGACAGCCCGACGATGTCCGCCACGCGGGCCACCGGCAGGCTGCTGTCGTCCTGCAGCGTGCGGAGGATTTTGAGGTCGATGGCATCCATTCGCCAGGCCGTCCCACCACGATCGTTTTCATCTGTATTCTACAGAACTGTGAATGAAACGATCAAAATTCTCAAGAGATATTGTCAAATCTGAAAAAACCGTTTCTATCCGGGGAACCGACATCAAGCGGATAGGGAGTTTCGAGCCATGAATGTCACCGTCGCCCTGGAGCGGGAACCAGGCTTCGATGCCCATGCCTTCCAGGCCTTCGAGCGCGCCGGCTGGGAGGACAAGGCCGGTGGCTGGCACCGGCACTTCGAGGCCGTCTCGACCCAGGCCATCGGGCCCATGCTGGATGCGGTGGCGATACCGCACGGCGGCGACCATCGCGCGCGCGAGGTGCTGGATGTCGCGACCGGCCCGGGATACGGCGCCGCGGCGGCCGCCGCCCGAGGCGCCCGGGCGCGTGGGCTGGACTTCGCCGAAGCTCAGGTCGCAATCGCCCGCGCGAACTTTCCGAGCCTGGCGTTCGATTCCGGCGACGCGGAAGACCTGCCCTATCCCGACGGCCGTTTCGATGCCGTGATCATAAACTTCGGCCTGCAACATTTCCCCCGCCCCGAGGCCGCCTTGGCCGAGGCCTGGCGTGTCTTGCGCCCCGGCGGGCGGGCCGCCTTCACCGTGTGGGCGAAACCACCGCTCGCCGTCGGCTTCGCCCTGGTCCAGGACATGATCGAACGCCACGGCGAGCCGGGCGCCGCAATTCCCGCCGGCCCCGACTACTACCGGTATGCCGAGCCGGCCGAGGCCGCCGCCGCGCTGCGCCTCTCCGGCTTTCATGTCCCCCGGATCGAGATCGCGCCGCAATTCTGGCGCCTCGCCCGTGCCGCCGATATCCCGAACGCCGTCGCCAACGGCACGGTGCGCGCGGGCGCGCTGCTCCGCGTGCAATCGCCCGAGGCCCGCGCCCGGATCGACGCCGCCATTGAGGCGGAGGCGGCGCACTACCATGAAGACGGGGTCGTCACGTTGCCGATGCCGGCGCTTCTGGCTTCGGCGACAAAGATCGCACCCGGGGCCTGACCCGCGTTGCCGCGACCACGCCCAGGGAGACCGTGAAAAATCTTGCTAAAGCGGCACCCCGACGAAGGCGGCGATGACGATCGCAGCCGCCGGCACGGCGGCGCAGACAATTGCCCAGAATTTTACGCCGTTGCCCGCCATGGCCATCCTCCTTTGGCATGAACGAATCAATAATATGACATAACCCTACGCTTGCTCACTTTACCGCGAGAATCGCTCGGGGTCAAAGCGTCATGGGATCCGTTCGTAGACGTTCAGGATGAACTCGGAAACGCCGCGACGGCGGACAAACCCGACGACGGGGTCGGAGAATTCGATCTGGCCGCGCACCAGAACCGCAACGCGGGATTCCCGGAACCGGTCGGCACTGGTCGGCAGCCGACCCTCCGTCTGCTCCAGGGTCTGGATCGCTTCCAATCCCAGCACCGTCAGCTTGGCGTCGCGCGGGATCCGGGTCGCAATGTTTTCCAGCACACGATCGCGGTCATGGAACACCTGTTTTAGGAACGCCTGCATGCGGCCGTTGTCGAAGGTATAGGTCGCATAGAGGTCCTCGACGGCCTTGCGGACGATGCGCGGATCGACCGGCACCAGATCGGCGGGCGGAGCGGGGCGCGCAAGGGCGCCGGTCGAGGGCGTCGACGGGTTCGCGATCGCCCGCCGGCCACGAAACTCAGCCGACCAGGCGACGTTGGCGGCGCCGACGACCACCATCGTCGCCAGGGCGATCGCGCATCGGAACGTGGGGGGAAAACTCATCGTCCTACCTCGCGAAGGGTTCGCCGCAGCTCCCGCCGCCGGTGTTCCGGCAGGTCAGGAGCACCTGGTTGTTTCCAGGCACGCTCAGGAAGGAGATCGAACAGGTATGACCGGGGGCGCCGAAAACGATCAGGTTGCTGCTCGTGGACGTGCCATTGCCGCCTCCGCTGTTGGGAAACGAAACCACGCCGTTCGGTCCCAAGGTCAGCGTCGTACCGGGGCCACTGGTCGACAGGATCGTACTGGAGAAGCCGCAGCCCCCGTTGCCGTTGAGCGGGCCGTTGAGGGCCCCGAAGCTGTTCGATGGCCCACCACCTGTGCCGCCGGTACCGCCCGTTCCGGTGCCGCCCGTCCCCGTGCCGCCTGTCCCTGTGCCGGTACCGCCTGTCCCTGTGCCGCCTGTCCCTGTGCCGCCTGTCCCTGTGCCGCCTGTCCCTGTGCCGGTACCGCCTGTCCCCGTCCCGGTGCCACCGGTCCCCGTACCACCGGTTCCGGTTCCGGTGCCGCCCGTTCCGGTACCGCCGGTCGTCACCCGAGTGCCGCCGCGCTCGGCCTCCACCGGGTCGTAGCGTGGATCGAAGAAGTTGTCGCCCGTGCGGTGATGTACCTGTTCGACCTTGGTCGTCGTCAGAAGCCCGCTCAACAGTTCGCCGAGTGCCTTGGCATCCTTGGACAACAGGCACTCGTGCTCACACGCCAGCAAGCGACCGGTGGCGGCGGCCAGGATGGTTTCGGCCGACGCCTTGTGACGCCGCAGCTGGGCGAGAAAGGCGAGACGTGCCTGCTTGCGTCGTTCCTCCGCCGTCGGTTCGGTGGACGGAGGGGGGACGTAGGGATCGTACTGCTCCCATCCACTCATCTCCGTTCCGGCCTTGGGCGGACAAGCGCCGACCGACACGGCGAAGTCCGGCAGCATGACCGGCACGCCAAGCTCGGTCGCGATCGCCTTCCCGGCCGTTTGCCCACCCTTGACCGACGCCTGACTGCAAGTAATGAAGCTGAGCGTCGAGTCCGTGCACATGTAGCGCTTGAGCCTTCTAAGCGCCTTGATATTGGGCTTGTTGACCTTGCCGATAACGCCAGTACGAGACAGGCCACCGGTTACGGGATCGAAGTTGCGGCTATAGGAGCCATCGATCTGGACGTCGCCTATCGACACGACGCCGCTTGCAATCGATTTTTTGCTGCCGTCTGGCTGTATCTTATCTGAGAACTGGCCATGCTGATAAATTGTCAGATGACCAATGCAGTTGCCGCATTGCGCCGTTCGGTCGATCGGTGGAGGGACCTTGGTGTTGATGGTCGTCATCATATTCGCGAACGAGGAAAAGGTCTCGATGTCGTGGCTCCAGCGCCCCACGTTGCCGCTGTATATGGCGGCGCTTTCGTACCACTTCATCTTCTGGCCGGCTTCGCCCCTGTAGGTCATGCCGAGACGATACTTCGTCCCCCAGCCGAGCGGCTTGCCGTCGGGACAGGCATCCGGTTTCTCCGCGACTTTCGGGCCGCCGGCGTCCAGTTCCTCCAGTTCGCACGTGACCTCGGCGATGCGCTTGTTCAGTTCGGTGATCCGGGTCCGGATCGTATTCACATGGTCGGCATCTTCCTGACAGGCCGGGCAGCGCGTTGTAATCGGCCGCAGCCTTTCATAGGGACATTCGCGCTTCTTGGGCGCCGCGATGACCTCGCCGACCTCGTCTTCGCGAACGTCGCCGAAGCTTTTGATGAGCCCGCCTTGCGCCGTGGCCTTCGAGGCGAAATTCGACGGAACGATGCCGGCAACCCCTCCCGCCATCACGATGGCGACAACCAACAGCACAAATCGGAAAATACGTCGCGGTCGCGGCCGGTTCGCCATCCGCGTCACTCCTTGTCCTCACGTCGTGAAAATTCTAGCCGGACGGGAATTCGTCACGCAAGCCCTATCGCTAAAACTCCAGCTAACGCGCATGGAACAGCCGCTTTCCGCCGATCTCAAAACTCTCGATCGCCGCACGCCCGGCGGGTGAGAGCAACCAGTCGATAAAGCGTTGCCCGGCCACCGCCTTCACGTGGGGATGGCGCTCCGGGTCGACCAGGATCGCGGCGTAGGTATTGCGCAGCCGGCTGTCCCCCTCGGACAGCACAACGAGATTCCGGCGATTGCCGAAGCCGAGCCACGTCCCCCGGTCGGTCAGCGTATAGGCCCCCAGCGCCGCGGCCAGGTTCAAGGTCGCGCCCATGCCGGCCCCGAGTTCCCGGTACCAGAGGCCGGAAGCCTCCCCGGGGTCGACGCCGGCCTCGCGCCATAGCGCCTGCTCGCGCCTGTGGGTTCCGCTGTCGTCGCCGCGGCTGGCGAAGGGCGCGCGTGTCCGGGCGATGGCGCCCAGCGCCTGGACCACGTTCGCCTCCCCGGCGATTCCCGCCGGATCGTCCTTCGGGCCGACGAGCAGGAAATCGTTATGCATCACCTCGTGCCGTTGCCGCCCGAAGCCGGCGGCGACGAAGGCCTCCTCGCTCGCCCGGTGGTGCACGATCAGCACGTCCGCGTCGCCGTTCCGCGCCAGCCGCAGTGCGGCACCGGTGCCGACGGCGACGACGCGCACGGCGATCCCGCTTTCCCGGGTGAAGCGCGGCAGGATGTGGTCGAACAGGCCCGAGTTCTGCGTCGACGTGGTCGAAGCCACGGTGATGAACGGCGCGTCCGCCCGGGCACCGGCCACGACGAACGCGGACGATGCGGCCAGGAAGAGACGCCTGGATATCGCCGCCCCGATCACCCCTCTTCGATCCCGTCGTAGATCGAGCGCCGCCGCCACCACAACGGCTCGCCCGCGAGGAAGGCCCGGGCCAGGTCGTTCTCCGGCCCGGCGAAGAATTGCTCGGCCGGCGCCCGCTCCTTGATGCGCCCGCGATGAAGGAAGATTACCTCGTCAGCCAGGCGGCGGACCTGGTTCAGGTCGTGACAGGTCATTACCACCTTGATCCCCTCGCCGCAGGCCCGGTTGATCAACTCCTCCACCAAATGGCCCGCGGCGGGATCGAGGTTGGCGGTCGGCTC
Organism: uncultured Alphaproteobacteria bacterium; assembly: GCA_951812805.1. Classification (GTDB taxonomy): domain Bacteria; phylum Pseudomonadota; class Alphaproteobacteria; genus JASLMY01. Next base: position 42,271 of record CATOSZ010000017.1, read on the forward strand.
GTCCAGGAACAGCACGGCCGGGCGCAGCACCAGCGCCCGGGCGAGCGCCAGGCGCTGCTGCTCACCGAAAGACAGCGCGCGGGCCGGCGCGTGGGCCAGGCGGGCAAGGCCGGTACGGTTGAGGATCTCGTCGATCCGCCGCTCACGCTCCGCTCCACCGACACCCCGGGCTCGGAGCGCGAAGGCCAGGTTCGCCCGGGCGGAACGGCGCAGCAACGTCGGGCGCTGGAAGACCATGGCCTGCGCCCGTCGGGCCGCGCCGGCGCCGGCGCCGTGCCAGCGCACCGTCCCCCGCTCCGGCGTGACGAGGCCGTGGGCGACCTTCAACAGCAGGCTTTTGCCAGCCCCGTTCGGGCCGATGATCAGGGTTCGCGACGGCTCGGCCGAAAGCGTGAGGTCGAGGTCCTTCAACACCCGCTTGCCGCCCCGCGTCAGCGAAACGCCGGCGAGTTCCAGCGGCAGAATATCGCCGACCCCGCTCATCCGCCGCGCCTCGCCTCGCCCAACTCCTTGGCGCCGTAAGCGGCGATATTGATCGCCAGCGACAGCCCGATCAGCACCAGGCCCAGCGCCAGGGCCAGCGACAGGTTGCCCTTGGAGACCTCGAGCGCGATCGCCGTCGTCATTACCCGGGTCACGTGATCGATGTTGCCACCGACGATCATCACCGCGCCGACCTCGGCGATCGCCCGCCCGAAACCGGCCAGCAACGCCGTCACCAGGGCGAAACGCGCATCCCACAACAGGGCCGCCAGCGCCATCACCGGCGGCACGGCGAGGGAGCGGAAGGTCTCGCGATATTCCTCCCACAGGCTTTCGATCACCTGGCGGGCAAGCGAGGCGACGATCGGCACCACCAGCACCACCTGGGCGGCGATCATCGCGGCCGGCGTGAACAGCAGGCCCAGCACGCCGAGCGGCCCGGCGCGGGAGACCAGCAGATAGACCACCAGGCCGACGACGACTGGCGGCAGGCCCATCATCACGTTGAGGGCGACGATGGCGACCTTGCGTCCGGGAAAGCGTTGCAGCGCCAGCAGCGCGCCGAGCGGCAGCCCGATCAGCGCGGCGATCAGCACCGCGCTCAGGCTGACCTCGAGCGAGAGGCCGATGATCTCCAGCAACCGCGCGTCGCGCTCGACCAGCAGGGCCAGCGCTTGGGCGAAGGCCTGGCGAACCTCGTCCATCAGCCCGGGCGGCCCTTCAGGCGGCCGCCTCGGGCGCCGCCTCGAGCGTCTTCAGGAAGCGGATGTCGGGCCACTTCTCGACCGCGTTCTCCAGGTGCCAGGCGTTGCGGGCGAGGAAGACGGGCGTGCCGTCGTGGTCGTCGGCGATGGCCGACTTGTTGCCGTCGAGAAAGCGCTTCATGGCCGTGGAATCGCTTGCCGCCAGCCAGCGCGCCGTATCCAGCGCGACGGGCGTGAAACGGACCGGCACGTCGTATTCCGTGCGAATGCGATCGGCCAGCACGTCGAACTGCAAGGCGCCGTGCACGCCGACGATCCAGTTGGAGCCGATGCGCGTGCGAAAGGCCCGCGCCACCCCCTCCTCCGCCAGCTGCGTGAGCGCCCGGCCGAGATGCTTGGCCCGGAGCGGGTCGGTCGGCGAGACGCCCATCAGCAGCTCCGGCGCGAAACTCGGCACGCCGGTGAAGTTGATCTTCTCGCCCTCGGTCAGCGTGTCGCCGATGCGCAGGTTGCCGTGGTTGGGAATGCCGATGATGTCGCCGGGCCAGGCGTCCTCCGCCGTCTCCCGCTCCTGCGCCAGGAACATTTGCGGATTGTGCAGGGCGATCGACTTGCCGCTGCGCACCGCATGCAGCTTCATGCCGCGCCGGAAATGGCCCGATGTGATGCGGAAGAAGGCGATGCGGTCGCGATGCTTGGGATCCATGTTCGCCTGGATCTTGAAGACGAAGCCGGACACCTTCTCCTCGTCGGGCGCGACCTCGCGAACGCAGGCGGTGCGCCCGCCGGGCGGCGGTGCCAGGCGGACCAACCCCTCCAGCAACTCGCGCACGCCGAAATTATTGATCGCCGAGCCGAAGAACACCGGGCTCAAGTGGCCTTCCCGGTAGCTCTGCACGTCGAGTGGCGGGCACAGGCCGACCGCCGTTTCCAGCTCGTCACGCAGCTGGCTCGCCGCATCCCAGGGCAACACCTCGTCGAGCGCCGGATCGTCCAGCCCCTTCAAAACGCGGGCCTCATCCGGATCCTCGTCCAACGCGCCGGCCGGCCCGCCCTTCTTCAGCAGCAGCAGCCGGTCGCCCAGCACGTCGTAACAGCCGTGGAAGCTGCGCCCCATGCCGATCGGCCAGCTGGCCGGCGTGACGTCGAGAGCCAAGGTTTCCTCGATCTCCTGCATCAGCTCGAAGGGGTCGCGGCTTTCGCGGTCGAGCTTGTTGATGAAGGTGATGATGGGCACGTCGCGCAGGCGGCAGACCTCGAACAGCTTGCGGGTCTGCGCCTCGATGCCCTTGGCCGCGTCGATCACCATGACCGCGCTGTCGACGGCGGAGAGCGTGCGGTAGGTGTCCTCGGAGAAATCCTCGTGGCCGGGCGTATCCAGCAGGTTGAAGGTGCAGCCGCCATAATCGTAGGTCATGACCGAGGAGGCGACGGAGATGCCCCGTTCCGCCTCCACCTTCATCCAGTCCGAGCGCGTACGACGCACGTTGCCCCGCGCCTTCACCGCGCCCGACAGCTGGATCGCGCCACCGAACAGCAACAGCTTCTCGGTCAGCGTCGTCTTGCCCGCGTCGGGATGCGAGATGATCGCGAAAGTCCGCCGGCGCGCAATGTTGCCCGCGAGGTTGCTCATGGGGGAGTTCCAAATTGCTGCCCGAAGACTCGCTATATAAAGTCCCCGGCCCGGCTTGAACAGGCCGGTGAGCGCAAGGAGGGCGACGATGAGCACGAACGACGACCTGGCCGAGAGCGCCATTACTTGCCCCATCGACTTCGAGGCCGACGGCAAGCAGTGCGACTATCTCCGCCTGCCCCATTCCGTCACCCGCTCGGCCTACGGCTGGCTGCCCTCGCCCATCGTCTGTCTGAAGAACGGCGAGGGGCCGACGGTTCTGCTGATGGCAGGCGTGCACGGCGACGAGTTCGAGGGGCAGGTAACGCTCGCCAAGCTCGCCCATACGCTCGCGCCCGAGGCCATTCGCGGCCGCGTGATCATCCTGCCGATGGCGAACTTTCCCGCCGCGCAGGCGAGCCAACGGGTCTCGCCGATCGACGACGCCAACCTGAACCGGGTCTTCCCCGGCGATGCCCGCGGCGGGCTCACCCGGCAGATCGCCCACTATATCGAGCGCCGGCTGATGCCGATGGTCGACTATGTCTTCGACCTGCACAGCGGTGGCAGCTCGCTGCATTACCTGCCGACGACCCTGCTGACCTGGAGCGACGACGCGGGCGAGCGCGAGGCCGAAATCGCCTTCGCCGACGCCTTTGGCAGTCCCTTCGCCTGCTTCTTCGCCGGCGGCCACGGCGGAACCAGCAGCGTCGCCGCGGCCGAGCGACAGGGTGCGCGCGGCGTGACGGTCGAAATGGGCGGCAGCGGCCTCGTCTCACCCGACGCCCTCGCCTGTTGCGAGCGCGGTGTGCGGCGCTGGCTCGCCCATGTCGGCGTCACGGCGCCCCTGCCCGCCTCGCCCGACGATCCGAAACCCCGCCTGGTGCACGCCATGACGCCCGAAAGCTTCGTCTTCGCCCGGCACGCCGGCGTGTTCGAGCCCGCCGTCGAGCTCGGCGCCGAGGTGGTCGCCGGCCAGCTTGCCGCCCGCTTGCACGATGTCGAGACGCCCTGGGACGCGCCGCGGGACGTCTTCTTCGAGGCCGACGGCGTCGTCATCTGCCGGCGCGCCTTCGGACGGGCCGAACGGGGCGATTGCCTGTTCCATCTCGGCTGCCCCCCGCCGCCCGCGTGACAGCGGGGTCCGGCTTGCCGTAAGACAAGAGATCAGTCCGATCACGGCCCGAGCCCTGAAACCATGAAGCCGCCGCCCTTCGACTACGCCCGACCGGAAAGCCTCGAGGAGGCGCTCGACCTGCTGGCCCGGCACGGCGACGAGGCCAAGCTGCTGGCCGGCGGCCAGAGCCTGATGGCGATGCTGAACTTCCGCCTGCTGGCACCGGCAATCCTGGTCGACATCAACCGGCTGGACCGCCTCGCCGGCATCGAGGAGGGCGATGGTCGACTGAGTATCGGCGCCCTCACCCGCCATCACGCACTGGAAACCTCGGACCTCGTCGCCGAACGCCTGCCCGTGCTGCACGCGGCCATGGGCCATGTCGCCCATCTCGCCATCCGCAATCGCGGCACCGTCGGCGGCAGCCTGGCGCACGCCGATCCCGCCGCCGAGCTGCCCGCCATGATGTGCCTGCTCGACGCCACCCTGCGGGTGGCCGGGCCGGCGGGAACGCGCGAGATCTCGGTGCATGACTTTTTCACCGGCGCGCTGGAAACCGCGCTCGGCGACGACGAGATCCTGCTGGGCATCGACCTGCCGTCGCTGCCCCCCGGGACGGCCTGGGGCTTCGAGGAATTCTCGCGCCGCGCCGGCGACTTTGCGCTCGCCGGTGTGGCGGTGCTGGTCGAGCCGACGGGCGCGGTTCGCCTGGCCCTGCTCGGCGTCGACGAAACCCCCGTCAGGGCCCGGGCGGCTGAGGCCGAACTGGCGCGCGGCGCGCTGTCCGATGCCGCCGTCGGCCAGGCCGTCGAAGCGCTGCGGGCCGAGATCTCGCCGCTGGACGACCTGCATGCGGGCGCCGACTATCGCCGCCATCTGGCCGGCGTCCTGACGACCCGCGCGCTGGCCGCCGCCCGGGCGCGACTGGCGTGAGCGGGCGGCACACCATCACGGTCACGGTCAACGGCCGGGCCTATACGCGGGAGGTGGCACCCCGCCTGCTGCTCGCCGATTTTCTGCGCGAGGAACTCGGCCTGACCGGCACCCATGTCGGCTGCGAACACGGGATCTGCGGTGCCTGCACGGTGCTGATCGACGGCGACAGCGCGCGCTCGTGCCTCACGCTCGCCGTCCAGTGCGACGGCGCCGAGGTCGGAACCATCGAAGGCCTCGGCCGGGTCGCGGACCTCGGCCGCTTGCAGCAGGCCTTTCGCGAACACCACGCCCTGCAATGCGGCTTCTGCACGGCGGGCATGTTGATAACGGTCACCGACCTGCTGGCCAAGTATCCGCTGGCAAGCGAGGCCGACATCCGCGAGGGCCTCTCCGGCAACCTCTGCCGCTGTACCGGCTACGAGAACATCGTCCGCGCGGTCCAGGATCTGGTCGCGGCGCGCGAGGCCGATCCGGCATGAGCGAGACGCAACGCCCCAAGTCCGTCGGCGCCCGGGTCCAACGCCTCGAGGACCCACGCCTGCTGGCCGGCCGCGGCCGGTTCACCGACGATCACCGCGCGCCCGACACCTTGCACCTGGCCTTCCGCCGGTCCGAAGAGGCGCATGCGCGGATCCTGGCCATCGACACCGCGACGGCCGCCGCCATGCCCGGCGTCGTCGCCGTCTTCACCGCCGCCGACCTCGCGGGCGAGATCCGCCCGGTCCGCGCCGAGAGCCGCATGCGGGACTATTACGCGACCGAGTTCGTCGCCCTGGCGACGAACAAGGTGCGCTATGTCGGGGAAGCCATCGCCGTCGTCGCGGCGGAAAGCCGGTACCTGGCCGAGGATGCGGCGGCGGAGATCGAGGTCGACTTCGAGAGCCTGCCGCCGCTCGGCGATACCGACGCCGCGCTCGCCGAGGGGGCCGCGTTGCTGCACGAGGAGGCCGCCAGCAACGTCATCGCGCGCCGTGAATTCGCGCGGGGCGAGGTGGAGGAGGCCTTCTTCGCCGCGCCGCACCGGGTCGGCGGGCGCTTCCGCATGCACCGCAAGACCCCGGCGGCGATCGAGAACCGCGCCTACCGGGCCGAGTTCGATCCCGGCCGCGGCCATCTGACCGTGCATTCCGCCACCCAGGTGCCGGGCCTGATCCGCGACGCGCTCGCCGAGATCCTCGACCTGCCGGGCAGCCGCCTGCGCGTCGTCGCCGGCGACGTCGGCGGCGGCTTCGGCGGCAAGGCCTCGCTCTATCCCGAGGAGGTCGTGGTCGCCGCGCTCGCCCGGCGGCTGGAGGCGACGGTGAAATGGACCGGCGACCGGCTGGAGGATTTGACGACGACCAGCCAGGCCTTCGACGAAGTGGTCGAAGCGGAACTGGCCTTCGACGGCGCCGGCCGCCTGCTGGGCCTCACCGCCGAGGTCGTGGGCGACGTCGGCGCCTACTCGATCTATCCCTGGACCGCGTCGCTGGAACCGGTGCAGGTGATCAGCTTCCTGCCCGGCCCCTACCGGCTGCCGGCCTACCGGGGCGCGGTCAGGGCCGTCGCCACCAACAAGCCGCCGATGGGACCCTACAGGGGCGTCGGCCGCCCGGTCTCCGTCTTCGTGATGGAACGGCTGATCGACATGGCGGCGTCCAAGCTCGGCCTCGACCCGGTCGAGATGCGCCGGCGCAACCTGGTCGCGGCGGACGAGTTTCCCTATCGCGCCGGCTCCGGCCTGATGTGGGACCGCTCCGGCTTTCACGAATGCCTCGAGGCGGCCGTCGCGGAAATCGACTATGCCGGCCGTCGCGCGGCTCAGTCGGCCGGCCCCGGCGCGGACGGTCGCCTGATCGGCATCGGCGTCGCCTCCTATGCGGAGCTGACGGGCATCGGCTCGCGCATCTCCGCCGCGCCCGGCATGCCGATCAACACCGGGACCGAGACGGCGACGATCCAGCTGGACTCGACCGGCGCCGTCCGCGCCGCCTTCGGCATCGCCAGCCACGGCCAGGGGCTGGAGACGACGCTCGCCCAGGTGATCGCCGACGAGCTGGGGGTGGCGCCGGACGCGGTCGAGATCGTCCAGGGCGACAGCGCCGCCGTACCGCACGGCACCGGCACCTACGCCAGCCGCAGCACGGTGCTGGCCGGCGGCGCCGCCATCCTCTCCGCCCGGGGCTTGCGCGAACGCATCGTCCAGGTCGCGGCCCTGCTGTTCGAGGCGGCGGCCGACGACGTCGAGATCACCGACGGCATCGTCGCCGTCGCCGGCACCGACCGGCGGATGAGCTTCCGCGAGCTGGCCAAGGCCTTCTATTCCGAGATGGGCCGCCTGCCGCGCGAGGTGCGCGACGAGCTCGCCCTGGAGGTGACGCGGGTCTACGACCCATTCTTCGGCACCACCACCTCGGCCACCCACATCGCCGTCGTCGCCGTCGATCCGGAGACCTGCGAGGTCGAAGTGCTGGACTACGCTGTCGCCGAGGACTGCGGGCGGGTCATCAACCCGGCCATCGTCGACGGCCAGGTGCACGGCGGCGTCGCCCAGGGCATCGGCGCCGCGCTGTTCGAAGAAGTCCGCCACGATGCGGACGGGCAGTGCCTCACCGGCAGCTTCGTCGACTATGTCGTGCCCTCGGCGGCGGAGATCCCGGCGATCAGCGTTACTCATGTCGAAAGCGTGCTGCCCGCGACCGAGGGCGGCTTTCGCGGCATGGGCGAAGGCGGCACGATCGGCGCCACGGGCGCCATCGCCAACGCGGTGACGGACGCGCTCCGCCCGCTCGACATCGACATCATGGAACTGCCGGTGACGCCGGAACGCCTGTTCCGGCTGATCCAGAACGCAAAGATAAATGCGAAGACGAAGGAGCGAGACGAGACATGAACCTCGGAATTGACGGCAAGGTCGCACTTGTTACCGGCGCGGCGCGGGACGTGGGCCGGGAAATCGCGCTGGCGCTGGCGGCGGACGGCGCCTCCGTGGCGGTGAACTACAACAGCTCCGCCGATCAGGCGAACGCGGTGGTGGCGGAAATCGAGGCGGCCGGCAGCACCGCCAAAGCCTACAAATGCGACGTCGCCGACGCCGACGCGGTGCAGGCCATGGCCGCCGAGATCGAGGCCGACCTCGGCCCGATCCAGATCCTGGTCAACAACGCCGGCCTGGTCGAGCCGCGCCCCTTCGTCGAGACGGGGCCCGAGGAATGGCAACGCCAGATCGACGTCGGCCTTTATGGCGTCATCCACTGCTGCCATGCGGTCGGCCAACGGATGATCGCCAATGGAAACGGCGGGCGCATCGTCAACATCGCCGGCGACTCGGCCCGCGTCGGCGAGAAGCGCCTGGCGGTGACGGCAGCGAGCCGCGGCGGCGTCCTGGCGCTTTCCAAATCCCTCGCCAAGGAATTCGGCGCCGCCGGCATCACGGTCAACGCCGTCGCCTTCGGCCTGATCGAAACCTCCCATTCCAACAAGGACTGGCTCGACCAACACCGCGACCGCATCGTCCGCAACTACCCGCTGGGGCGCATCGGCGTACCGGAAGACGTCTCACCGATGGTCGCCTTCCTGTGTTCCGCGGGCGCGAGCTGGATCACCGGCCAGACGATATCCGTCAGCGGGGGGTATTCGATGGTGGGGTAACGCGCGCGCGGGCGTCTCGTGCCAGCAAGCCATCGACAATGACTCACCGTCGTCGCAATCCGATCGCCGTCATCGCCAGGAGCGAAGCGACGTGGCGATCCAGGAATCGTCGAGACCAAGCTCGATTCTCCAGCACTCGTCACGCGGCTCTGGATCGCCACGCTCTGCTCGCGATGACGGCAGGACGAACCAGATGGTCGATGGATAGGCTCGACGATCTCAAAACATCCGCCCGCCGTCCGGCACCGCCAGGCTGGGGCCGAGCAGCACGACTTCGCCGTCTTCGTCGGGAAACCCGAGGATCAGGATCTCGCTCATGAACTTGCCGATCTGCTTGGGCGGGAAGTTCACCACGGCGGCGACCTGGCGGCCGACCAGGTCGTCCATCTCGTAGTGCTTGGTGACCTGGGCGCTGGACTTGCGCAGGCCGATCTCCGGGCCGAAGTCGACATGGATCTTGTAGGCGGGCTTGCGGGCTTCCGGATAGGGCTCGACCCGCTGGATCGTGCCGACGCGGATGTCCACCTTGAGGAAGTCGTCGAAACCGATTTCGGCCATCAGGGTCGCTCCGTCTCGCGGACGAGAGCGCGGGCCACGGCGGCGACGATCTCGTCCAGGCTGAAGGGTTTGGCCACCACGTCGTGGATGATCTGATCCAGGTTGTGGGCGCGGCGGCGCTCCTCGGCATAGCCGCTCATCATCAGGACGCGCAAGCCCGGATAGTCGCGGGCGACCTGGAGCGCGAGCGCGATGCCGTCCATCACCGGCATGACGATGTCGGTCAGCAGCAGATCCCAGCGCTCGCCCTCGGCCGTCGCCGCCAGAGCTTCGAGCGCCAGAGCGCCGTCCTCGACCGCGAGCACCTCGTGGCCATGGACTTCCAGCGCACGCTGAACGAAGCGGCGCACGCTGTCGTCGTCTTCCGCCAAGAGGATTCTGGCCATCGCTCCGCCGCCCGCCGTCAGTCCAGCGTAATGGCGCCAATATAGGGCAATTCCCGGTAGAGATGAGCATAGTCCAGGCCGTAGCCGACGACGAAACGGTCGGCGCATTCGAAGCCGACATAATCCGCCTCGATCACCGCCTTGCGCTTGCCCGGCTTCTCCAGCAGGACGCAGAGGTCGACCCGGACGGCGCCGCGATCGAGCAGCATCTGCTTGGCGTGCGAGAGGGTGCGCCCGCTTTCCAGAATGTCGTCGACCAGCAGCACGGTCTGGCCCGTCGGATCGTCAGTGATGTCGCGCTGCACGGTCACCGTGCCGCGGCTCTCCGACCCGGCGCCGTAGCTGGAAAGCGAGAGGAAATCGATCCGCGGGTGGCAATCGCGATAATGCAGCGCGCGCAACAGGTCGGCGGTGAAGACGAAGCCGCCCTTCAGCACGGCGACGATCATCGGCGAGGGGCCGAGTTCGCGGGCGATCGTCTCGGCCAGGGCCTCGACCCGCGCCTGGATGGTGGCGGCGGAGAACAGCATCTCAATCTCGGGTCTGTCGGCCATGTTTCGCTTTCGCTCCCCCTCCGCGCCGTCGCAGCCTACAGGGATTCGCCGCCGCGGCGAACCGGTCGCCTAAAGCACCGCCTCGGCCAGCACCCGGATCGACTCCCTGCTGGGGCCGACGTTGATCAGGGTATCGATGCGATGGCCGCGCGCCGCGGCCTTCCAGGCCTCCAGGCGGTCCTTGATCCGATCCGCCGGGCCGACGAGGGCGAGGTCGTCGATCATTTGGTCCGGCACGGCGGCCGCGGCCTCGCGGCGGCGGCGATTGAGGAAATGATCCTGGATCTCCGGCGCTGCATCCGGATAGCCGAGGGCGATGGCGTGGTCGTTGTAGAAGTTCTTGTCCCGCGCGCCCATGCCGCCGATGTAGAGGGCGAAATAGTCGCGCAGGCCGTCGCGCGCCGCCTCCAAATCGTCGTTCACCACCACCCGGCAGAACGGCGCCATGGCGAAATCGTCATGCCCCTTGCCGCCGCCCGCCTTGGCGAAGCCGGCCTCGAGTGGGGCGTCGAACAGGTCGATCTTCTCCGGATTGATGAAGATCGGGATGACCCCGTCGGCGATTTCCGCCGCCGTGCGCACGCCCGCGGGCGTGAAGGCGCCGGTATAGATCTTCAGGTTCGGATCGGGATGCATGATGGTCTTCAACGGCTTGCCGAGGCCGGTGGTGCCGGAGCCGGTGTTGGGAATTTGATAATGCTCGCCCTGATGCTCCAGCGGCGCCTCACGGGCCAGGATCCGGCGGATGATGGCGATGTATTCCCGCGTGCGGGCGAGCGGTTTGCCGAAGGCCTCGCCGTGCCAGCCCTCGATCACCTGCGGGCCGGAGGGGCCGATCCCCATCAAGAACCGACCGCCGGAATACTCCTGCAGGCTCATCGCGGTCATTGCCGCCATGGCCGGCGTGCGGGCCGCCATCTGCATGATCGCCGTGCCGACCTTAATGCTCGAGGTCTGCGCCAACAGCCAGCTCGCCGCCGTCACCGCGTCGGAACCCCAGGCCTCCGAGGTCCACACAGAATCGAAGCCCAGGCGCTCGGCCTCCTGCGCCAGGGCCACCCGCTCCTGGATACTGCTGGGGCCGTAACTCATCATCATGCCGAGCTTCATCGCGCCTCTCCCTCGAAAATCGTTCTCCGGCATCGGTTTTACGACGCATGCGGCCCCTTCACAACGTCGCGACGGCACCCCACCTGGCGTTAGGCGAAATCGAACACCAGGTGTATCTTGGCGCCGCGTCGCACGGGCGCCCTCCGGCGGCGCCCCCTCGAGAGGTGGAACGGCCATGCACGGCGCACAGATGACGATATCGAGACGGATCGCCGGCGCGGCGCTGGTCGGCGCCGCTGTGCTCGTGGCCGCCCCCGCCTGGGCCCAAGGGCAACGCGCCGCCGTCGTCGGTGTCGACGCGGTGCGCGAGGACGTGATCGACCAGCGCTTTCCCGTCATCGGCCGCCTGGTCGCCCGGCGTTCCGGCGCCGTCGCGGCCCGCGTCGCCGGACCGGTGGCGGAGATCAAGATCGAAGTCGGCGACCGGGTCGAAAAGGGCCAGGTCCTGGCCGTGCTGGTGCGTGAGCGTTTGCGCGCCGAGCGCGCGCGCCGCGCCGCCGACGTCGCCGAACGCAAGGCCGCGATGGAAACGGCGAGCGCCGAGCAAACCATGACCGGCGACGAGGTCTCGCGCCTGGTCCGGCTGAAGAAATCGCGCTCCGCCGCGTTTCCGCAGGCCCGCTACGACGATAAGCGCAACCAGCTCGCCATGCTGCGAAGCGAGGTGGGTGAGGCCCGCGCCCGCCTGGCCCGGGCGCAGGCCGAACTCCGCCTCGCCGACATCGCGCTGAAATATGCCGAGATCCGCGCGCCCTATGCGGGCGTGGTGGCGCTACGCCACGCCGAGGTCGGCGCCTGGCTGAACATCGGCCAGCCGGTCGTCGACCTGATCGCCGACGAGAGCCTGGAGCTGGAGGCCGACGTGCCCGCCGCGCGCATTTCCGACGTGGCGCCCGGCGCCCCGGTTCAGGTATCGATCTCCGGCAAGCGCTATCCCGCGACCTCGCGCGCCATCATTCCCGACGAGAACCCGCTGACCCGCACCCGAGCGGTCCGCTTTACCCCGGGCTTCGAGACCGCCGAGGCGGGCTTTGCCGCCAACCAGAGCGCTACCGTCGAAATTCCCATCGGCAAGGGCCGGCGGGCCGTGACGGTGCACAAGGACGCGGTGAGCCGGAAGGGCGGCGGCGCCTTGGTCTTCCTCTCGAAGGACGGCAAGGCGACACCGCGCCCGGTCCAGCTGGGCGAGGCGATCGGCACCCGATTCGAGGTGATGAGCGGCCTCGTCGTCGGCGACCTGGTGGTCATCCGCGGGAACGAGCGGCTACGCCCCGGCCAGGCGATCCGCCACAAGGTCGAGGGCGCAAAAGAGGCCGCAACGTCCGGGAAGGCCGGCGGATGAACCCGATCCGCGCCTCGATCGAGCGGCCGACCGCCGTCGTCGCGGCGGTGCTGATGGTCTTGATGTTCGGCCTGCTGGCGCTGGAGACGATCCCGATCCAGCTTACCCCCGACGTCCGCCGCCCGGTGCTCCAGGTGACGACCAACTGGGGTGGTGCCGCACCGGCGGAGGTCGAGCGGGAAATCACCAACCGCCAGGAAGAGGTGCTGAAAGGCCTCGAAGGCGTCGTCGAGATGAAGAGCAACTCGCAGGACGGTCGCGCGCAGATCACCCTCGAGTTCAACGTCGGCCTGAACCTGGACCGGGCCCTGCTGCTGCTGGCCAACCGGCTGGACCGGGTCGACGGCTATCCCGAAGAGGCGGACGAGCCGGTCATCTCGACCTCGGGCACAGAGGACAATCCGATCGCCTGGTTCATCCTGAAGCGGGTGCCGGGCAACGAGCGGGCGGTGCATACCTACCGCGACTTCATCGACGACGTGGTGCGCGACCGGATCGAACGGGTGCCGGGGGTCTCCCGCTCCAACTTCTACGGCGGCGGCGAGCGGGAGTTGCGCGTTTTCGTCGATCCCGAGCGTCTGGCCCGCTATCGCCTGACCGTGCCGCAGGTCGTGAACTCGCTCCGCGCCGCCAACGCCTCGGTCAGCGGCGGCGACGTGGCGGAGGGCAAGCGGCGCTATGTCGTGCGCACGGACGGCGAATTCCAAACCGCCGAACATGTCCGCGCGGTGGTCTTGCGCAGCGAGAGCGATTCCGCCTCCGGCCGGGTCGGACGGGTGACGGTGGCCGACGTCGCCGAGGTCGCCTTCGGCCACAAGGACGCGACGGCGCATATCCGCAACCTCGGCGACGACGCCCTGGCCGTGAACGCCGTACGCGAGGCCGACGCCAACGTCATCGAGGTAATGGACGGCCTGCGCGCGGCGGTGGCCGAGCTGGCGCGCGATCACCTGCCGCGCCAGGGCCTGAGCATCAAGCAGGTCTACGACGAGACGGTCTATATCGATTCCTCGATTTCGCTGGTGCAGCAGAACATCATCGTCGGCGGCATCCTGGCGGCGATCATCCTGTTGATCTTCCTGCGCTCGCCCCGCGCGACCCTGGTTATCAGCCTGGCGATCCCGGTGTCCGTGGTCGGCTCCTTCGTCGCCATGGCGACGATGGGCCGCTCGCTCAACGTCATCAGCCTGGCCGGCATCGCCTTCGCCGTCGGCATGGTGGTCGATGCGGCGATCGTGGTGCTGGAGAACATCTACCGCCATCGCCAGCAGGGCCTCTCCCCCAAGGAAGCGGCCTACCAGGGCGCCAAGGAGGTCTGGGGCGCGGTCCTGGTCTCGGCGCTCACCACGGTGATGGTGTTCATCCCGATCCTGGTGATGGAGCTGGAGGTCGGCCAGCTGTTCCGCGACATCGCCGTGGCGATCTCGGTCTCGGTCATGTTGTCGCTGCTGGTCTCGGTGACGGTGATCCCTGCCCTCTCGCAACGCCTGCTGCGCGGCGATGCCGCGGTGCCGGCCAAACCGCGCCGGGTCCCGGGCGTGGACGCCTTTGCCGAAACCTTCGTGCGCCTGGTCATGGCCTTCGCCCGGCGCGTCATCCGCTCCAAGCCCGTCGCCCTCGCGGTCGTGGTCGTGATCTGCGGCGTCACCGGCCTCGCCACCTGGATGTTCCTGCCCAAGCTCGACTACCTGCCGACCGGCAACCGCAACCTGATCATCGGCTATATCCTGCCGCCGCCCGGATACAACCTCGAAACCACGACCGGCATCGCGGAGTCGCTGGAGCGTGAGATCGAACACCTCTGGGCCAGCAAGACCGGGCCCGAGTCGGAACCCGGCGGCCCGCCGAAGATGGAACATTTCTTCTTCGTCGCCTTCCGGGGCCTGACCATCGTCGGTGCCACGGCGGTGGAGCCGGAACGGGTCGGCGAGCTGATCCCGGTGCTGAGCAAGCCGGTCTTCCGGGAACCGGGCACCTTCGGCGTCATCAACAAGCGCTCGCTCTTCGGGCGGAACTTCTCGGGTTCCCGCACGATCGAGTTCAACGTTTCCGGCCCCGATCTGGAAACCATCCTCGGCGTCGCGGCGCGGGCGACCGGTATGGTGCTGACGGTGCTGCCGCGAAAAGACGGCACCTAGTTCCGCCCGATCCCCGGGCTGGAGCTGGGCGCACCAGAGGTCCGCGTCATTCCCGACCAGACCCGCCTCGCCGACAACGGCGTCAGCGCCCGCGACCTCGGCATGACGGTGGACGCCTTCAACGACGGCCTGCGGGTGGCGGAGATCACCGTCGACGGCAAGCGGATCGACCTGACGCTGCTCGGCAACACGGACGGCATCAGCCAGACCCAGGGCATCGACTACCTGCCGGTGGTCACCCGCTCGGGCAAGATCCTGCCGGCGACCTCGCTCGCCGATATCCAGCTGACCTCCGGGCCAACGGAAATCCAGCACGTCGAGCGCGAGCGTACCGTCACCCTGCAGATCGGCCCGCCGGAGCACGTCCCCCTCGAAGTCGCCCTCGACCTGTTGCGCACCGAGGTGGTGGCCAAGCTGCAGGCGGGCGGTCTGCCGCCGGGCGTCAATCTCTCCCTCAAGGGCACGGCGGAGAAGCTGAAGGTCACCTGGGACGCCATGGTCCTCGACCTCGCGGTCGCCATCGTCATCGTCTACCTGGTGATGGCCGTGCTGTTCGAGAGTTTCGTCTACCCGCTGATCATCCTGCTGTCCGTGCCGCTGGCGACGGCGGGCGGGGTCGGCGGGCTGGCGCTCCTCAACCTGACGACCTTCCAACCGCTCGACATGTTGACGCTGCTCGGCTTCGTCATCCTGATCGGCATCGTCGTCAACAACGCCATATTGCTCGTCCACCAGACGCTGTTCCTCATTCGCGATCACGCGCTGTCGGCCGAGGCGGCGATTTTGGAGGCGACGCGCAACCGGATCCGGCCGATCTTCATGTCGACGCTGACCAGCGTCTTCGGCATGATGCCGCTGGTGCTGTTCCCGGGCGCGGGCTCGGAACTCTACCGGGGCCTGGGCTCGGTGGTGCTGGGGGGGCTGGCACTCTCCGCCGTGCTGACCCTGTTGATCATCCCACCGTTGCTGAGCCTGGTCACCGGCCTGGTCGAAGGCCGCCGCAAGACCGGCGCCCGCGCCGTGGCGGAAGCCGCCGAATAGGGAGAAACGTCATGAGCAAGATGCGCCGTGTCACCAGCAAACACGTGGCCGAACCGCAACCCGAAACCTGGTCGAACTGCAAGGTCATCGGCGACCAGGTCTGGCTCTCCGGCATGGTTTCCGGCCATGCGAACGACGTCATCGCCGGCGGCGACGACATGTACGAACAGTCGCGCATCATCTTCGCCAAGATGGCGCACATGATGGAGGCGGCGGGCGGCCGCATGGCCGATATCGTCAAGGTCACCATCTTCGTTACCGACATCGCGCGCCGCGAAGAGGTCTGGCGCGCCCGCGCCGAATGCTTCGAGGGCGACTTCCCCTGCTCGACCCTGGTCGAGGTCGCAGCGCTGGCCCGCCCCGGCCTGCTGGTCGAGATCGAGGCGCAGGCGGTGCTCGGCGCCGGCGTCTGATCAGCGCGCGACCGCGATCAACGCCACCCCCGGCAGCACCAGGAGCATCGCCAGCAGGGTCCGCGCGCTCAACCGTTCGGCGCGGAAGACGGCGAGGCTCAACAGCAGGGTGAAAAACGGGTAGGCGCTGACGATCGGCACGACGACCACCACCTCACCCCTCAGCAATGCGTTGTTCATGGTGAAGACGGCGGTGGCGTTGGCGAGGCCGGCGGCGACGAACCACAACAGGCCCGGCCGGCGCCAGGAGATCCGCGGCCGATCCCGGCGCAGGAGCTGCGCCGCGACGGCGAGCGCGAAGGACACCGTGTAGGCGGTAATCCCGGCAAGGAACGGCGAGGCCGCGAACAGCAGCCCGAACTTGGTCATGCCGTGGCCCATGGAGCGCAGGAACGCCGCGCCGAGCGGCAGGCCGAGCGCCCAGAGCGGCCAGTCCTCGCGCCGCTTGCCCCGCGGCGCGAGCGCCATCATGCCTCCCATGATGGCGACGGTACCGAGGCCGATGAGGGGCGTCACCTCCTCCCCCAGCAGCACCACGCCGATGGCCAGACCGAAGAGCGGCGTCGTCGTGGCGAAAGTGCTGGCGAGTGTGGGGCCGAGAAACCGCACGCCCTGCAGCGACAGGTTGGCCGACAGCAGCGGGCGGAACAGCCCGATCGCCGCGAAGATCCAGATCCCGGGCGAGTCCCAGGCGATCTCCACCAACAGAAACGGCGCCAGCAGCCAGTGCAGCGCCGCCGAGGCGCCGATGTCGATCATCGAGCCGGTCTGCGGATCGGCATGCGCCAGCCCGCGGTTCAGGAACTGGACGCCGAGCGCGAAAAGAAAAGCCGCGAGCAGAGCCAGGGCGGCGGTGAGGGCGGCGTCGGACACGTTGCGGGAACCGATCTGACGTTGGGCGGGTCGGGATCGCAAAGCTCTGTAACCCCGGGCGCCGAGACACTATCATGGGGCGGCGCGTCGATGCGCCCCGCACCCGTACCGGAGGACCCGATGAAAGACACCCTGAAGGAAGGCATGAGCTTCGCCCGCACGATCACCGTCGACCGGGATCGCACCATCGCGCATCTGGGCGAGGATCTGCGCATCTATGCGACCCCCGACCTGCTGCGCGACGTCGAACAGACCTGCCTTCAGTTCATCGCCGAACAGGCCGCGGACGAGGGCGAGCAATCGGTCGGCATGTCGGTCGAAAGCCTGCGCCACTTGAAGCCCACACCCGAGGGCTGGGAGGTGACGATCACCGCGACCATCGAAAAGGTCGACGGCCGCCGGGTCTTCTTCGACGTGGTCGGCCACGACAAGATCGACCAGGTGCTGGCCTGCAAGCACGGCCGCTTCGTCGTCGAGATCGCCAAGGTGAAGCAGGCGGTCGCCGCCAAGAAGGCTGAGGGCGAGGAAGGCTGAACCGCCATGACCGAACGCAAGGTCCCCGTCTACTGCTATCAATGCGTCGCCGGCCCGGATCTGCTGACGGTCACGGTGAAGGACGGCGTCGCCACCGCCGTGCAGCCGAACCACGATGCCGCCGGCGTGCATCCCGCCGCCGGCAAAGTCTGCGTCAAGGCCTACGGCCTGGTGCAGAAGGTCTACAACCCGCACCGCCTGACCCGGCCGATGAAGCGGACCAACCCGAAGAAGGGCCGCGACGAGGACCCGCGTTTCGTGCCGATCGGCTGGGACGAGGCCTTCGACATCATGGAGGAAAAGTTCGCCGAGATCCGCGCTAAAGGCCTGAAGGACGAGACCGGCTATCCCCGCGTCGCGGCGAGCTTCGGCGGCGGCGGCACGCCGACCTACTACATGGGTACCTTTCCCGCCTTTCTCGCCGCCTGGGGACCGATCGACCTGAGCTTCGGCGGCGGCCAGGGCGTCAAGTGCTACCACTCCGAACATCTCTACGGTGAGCTGTGGCACCGAGCCTTCACGGTCTGTCCCGACACCCCACTCACCGACTATGTACTCTCCTTCGGGGCCAACTCCGAAGCCTCGGCCGGCGTCATCGGCGTCTGGCGCCATGCGGAGGCCCGTGCGCGCGGGCTGAAACGGGTGCAGATCGAACCCCACCTCTCGGTCACCGGCGCCTGTTCGGCGGAATGGATACCGGTGAAGCCGAAGACCGACGCGGCCTTCCTCTACGCCCTGCTCCACGTGCTGCTGCACGAACAGGCGCGCGAGAGGCTGGACCTGCCGTTCCTGCGGGACCGCACCGGCTCGCCCTACCTGATCGGGCCGAACGGCTATTTCCTGCGCGATCCCGAAACCGAGAAGCCCTTGCTGTGGGACCGGGCCTCGGGCCGGGCCGTGCCGTTCGACACGGACGGGGTCGAGGCGGCGCTCGACGGTGCGGGCACGGTCGCCCACGCTATCGAGGTCGGCGCGGACGAGGAACGCTGGGAACATCGCGAGATCACCGCCCCCACCGCCTACGAACAGCTTTTGGAACATATGGCGCCTTATACGCCGGAATGGGCGGAGAAGACCTGCGACATCCCGACCGGCACGATCCGCCGCACGGCGGAGGAATACCTGGCGCACGCCCGCGTCGGCGATACCATCGAGGTCGACGGGCGGACCCTGCCGCTGCGCCCGGTCGCCGTCATCCTCGGCAAGACCGTCTCCAACGGCTGGGGTGGGTATGAGTGCTGCTGGGCGCGCACCCTGCTCGCCTGCCTGGTCGGCGCGCTGGAAGTGCCGGGCGGCACGCTGGGCACCACGGTCCGGCTCAACCGCCCGGCGAATTCCCGTCAGGCCAGCGTGGTGCCCGGCCCCGACGGTTTCATGGCCTATCCGATGAACCCGACGGACGCGGAGAACTGGGAGGCGCGGCCGCGGGTCCGCAACGCTCATCACACGCTGGTACCGCTCTCGGCCAATTCACCCTGGTCGACGGCGCTGGGGCCGACACATTTTTCCTGGATGTTCGCCAAGGAGTCGCCGACCGGCTGGCCCGAGGTGACGCCGCCGGACCTCTGGTTCGTCTACCGCACCAACCCCTCGATCTCCTATTGGGATACGCCCGAGGTGGTGCAGCGCATCGCCGAGTTCCCCTTCACCGTCGCCTTCGCCTACACCTTCGACGAAACCAACCACATGGCGGACCTGCTGCTGCCCGAGCGTATCGACATCGAGAGCACGCAGCTGATCCGCGTCGGCGGCACCAAGTTCATGGAGGCGTTCTGGGATTGCGAGGGCGTGGCGCTGCGCCAGGCCGCGGTCGAGCCCCAGGGCGATACCCTCGACTTCACCGACATCGCGACGGAACTGGCCAAGCGGGCCGGCGTGCTCGATCGCTACAACAAGTCGATCAACCGGGGCGCCGCGGGCGTGCCGCTCGCCGGCGAGGGCTGGGACTTTACGCTGGACGAGGCGGCCGAGTACCGGGCCGACGAAATCTGGGACCGGACCTGCCGCGCGGCGAGCGCCGAGATCACGGACGGAGAGTCGAGCGACGGCCTCGCCTGGTACAAGGAGCACGGCTTCCGCACCCGGCCGATCTCCAAGCTCGCCTGGTATCTCTATCCAGAACTGGTCGACCAGAAGCTGCGCTTCGAAATGCCCTTCCAGGAGCAGCTGACCCGGGTCGGCCGGCAATTGGGGAACCGGTTGCACGAACGGCAGATCACCTGGTGGGACGAACAGCTGAAGGAATACCAGCCGCTGCCGCCCTGGAAGGACTTCCCCGGGATCTGGGAGAAGGCAGCGGCCGGCGGCGCCGACGTCTCGGGCGACGGGTCCGAATATCCCTTCTGGCTGCTGACCTCGCGCTACATGCAGTACGCCTGGGGCGGCAACGTCGGGATCCAGTTGATGAACGAGGTGTCAGAGAACCTGCGCGGCCACCGGGGCGTGGTGATGAACACCGGCCGGGCCCGGGAGATGGGCCTGAAGGACGGCGACCGGGTCCGGGTCACCTCGCATCTGCGGTCGACCGAGGGCAAGGTGGTGCTGCGCCAGGGCATCCGGCCCGACACGGTGCTGATGCTGGGCCAATTCGACCATTGGGCGACGCCCTATGCCAAGGACTTCGACGCGCCGAGCCTGAATACCATCACGCCGATGGCGCTGGAGCTGACGGACAGCACCGGCTCCTCCTCCGACGTGGTCAAGGTCGGCATCGAACGGATCGCCCAGGCGTGAGCGCGGCGGACACCAGCCTCTTCGCGCGCCTGCCCGCCGTCGACCGGCTGCTCGCCATGCCCGCGTTGGCCGCGGCGGCCGAGGCGCATGGCCGCATCCTGGCGACGGAAGCGGCCCGCGCGGTGCTGGACGCGGCGCGGGCCGATCTCGCCGCCGGCGGTGCAGCGCCCGAAGCCGAGGCGCTGGCCGACCAGGCGGCCCGGCGGACCGAGGCCTGGGCCCGGCCGAGCCTCGCCCGTGTCTTCAACCTGACCGGCACGGTGCTGCACACCAATCTCGGCCGCGCGCCGCTCGCCGAAGAAGCGATTGAGGCGATGGTCGAAGCGGCACGAGGTGCCGTGAACCTGGAATACGACGTCGCCGACGGCCGGCGCGGCGACCGCGACGATCACCTGGAGGACTGGCTGCTGCGCCTGACCGGCGCGGAGGCGGCGACGGTGGTGAACAACAACGCCGCCGCCGTGCTGCTGGTCCTGAACAGCCTCGCCAACCGGCGCCCGGTCGCGGTCAGCCGGGGCGAGCTGGTCGAGATCGGCGGCGCCTTCCGCATCCCCGACGTGATGCGCCGCGCCGGCTGCCGCCTGGTCGAGGTCGGCACCACCAACCGGACCCACGCCCGCGACTTCGAGATCGCCGCGGAAGACGGGCTCGGCGCCATCATGAAGGTGCACGCCTCCAACTACGCGGTACAGGGCTTCACCGCCAACGTGGCGGAACGCCGGCTCGCCGAGATCGCCCGGGCGCACGACATCCTCTTCATCGTCGACCTCGGCGCGGGCAGCCTGGTCGACCTCACCCGCTACGGCCTGCCGGCGGAGCCGACGGTGCGGCAGACCATCACCCAGGGTGCCGACGTCGTCACCTTCTCCGGCGACAAGCTACTGGGCGGGCCGCAAGCCGGCATCATCGTCGGCCGGCGCGACCTGATCCAGCGGATCAAGCGCAACCCAATGAAGCGGGCGCTACGCCTCGACAAGGTCACCATCGCGGCGCTCGCCGCCACGTTGCCGCTGCACGCCGATCCCGACCGGCTGGCGGCACGGCTGCCGACCTTGCGGCTGTTGACCCGCCCGGCCGGCGAGATCCGCGCCCTTGCGGAACGGCTGGCGCCGGAGGTCCAGGCCCGGCTGGGCGAGGCCATCGCGGTCGACATCGTCGATTGCCAGGGCCAGATCGGTAGCGGCTCCCTCCCCGTCGAGGTGCTGGAGAGCGCCGCACTGCGCCTGACGCCCCGGGGCGGTAAGCGGGGCCGGGGCGCGCGGCTGAAGGCGTTGGCGGCGGCCTTCCGGGCCCTGCCCGTACCCGTGGTCGGGCGCATTGCCGAGGACGCCTTCCTGCTCGACCTGCGTTGTCTGGAGGACGAGGCGACCTTCCTCGCCCAGCTCGGAGAGCTTCGCCCATGATCGTCGCCACCGCCGGCCATATCGACCACGGCAAAACCAGCCTGGTGCGCGCCCTCACGGGCGTCGACACCGACCGCCTGCCGGAGGAGAAGGCCCGCGGCATGACCATCGACCTCGGCTTCGCCTATGCCGACGTCGAGGGCGGGGGCCGTCTCGGTTTCGTCGACGTGCCGGGACACGAACGCTTCATCAAGAACATGCTGGCGGGCGTCAGTGCCATCGACTTCGCCCTGCTGGTCGTCGCCGTCGACGACGGCCCGATGCCGCAGACGGAGGAACATCTGGCGATCCTCGACCTGCTCGGCATCGCCGAGGGGGCCGTTGCCCTGACGAAATGCGACCGTGCGCCGCCGGAGCGGGTGGCCGAGGTCGAGGAGCTGGTCGAGCTTCTGCTGACCGATACCAGCCTGGAAGGCGCGCCCTGCTTCCGCACCTCGGCCGAGACCGGCGAGGGCATCGCCGAGCTGCGCCGCCATCTCGACACCCGCTCGGGCGAGATCGCCGCCCGGGCGACGAGCGGCAACTTCCGTCTCGCCGTCGACCGCTCCTTCACCGTCGCCGGCGCCGGGCTGGTGGTGACGGGCAGTGTCTTTTCCGGACAGGTCCAGGCCGGCGACCAGCTTCGTCTCTCGCCGAAAAGCCGGGCGCTGCGCGTGCGTGGCCTGCGCGCGCAGAACCAAGAAAGTGCCCAGGGCCTCGCCGGCGAGCGGGTCGCCCTCAACATCGCCGGGCCCGAGGTCGACCGTGAGGTCGTCACCCGCGGCGAATGGGTCGTCGCACCGGAGGTCGACGCCGCGACCCGCCGGCTCGACGCGCGCATCCGCATCCTGCCCGGGGAACGCAAGCCGTTCCGACACTGGACCCCGGTGCATATCCATATCGCCGCCTCCGACGTCACCGGCCGTGTCGCGCTGCTGGAAGGGCGCAGCCTGGACCCGGGCGACGTCGGCCTGGCGCAGATCGTGCTCGACCGGCCGATCCTGGCGGTGATCGGCGACCGGCTGGTGCTGCGCGACCAGACGGCCAGGCGCACTTTAGGCGGCGGCCCGGTGATCGACCCGATCTCGCCGCAGCGCGGCCGGGCCCGGCCGGAGCGGGTGGCCCTGCTGTCGGAGATCGATCCGCGCGATCCGGCGGGCGGCCTCCGCGCCCAGCTCGCCGCGCATCGAAGCGGCCTCAACCTCGGCCTCTTCCAACGCGGCTGGAACCTGACGGCGGCGGAGGCGGACGCGCTCTATACAGACGAAGGCCTGCGCCGCTTCGACGTCGGCGGCGAGGCGATCGGCTTCCGGCCCGAGGACTGGGACGATCTGGGGCGCGACGTCGTCGAAGCGCTGCGCGCCTGGCACGAACGCAAGCCGGAAAGTCTGGGCGCGAGCGAGCTGGAGCTGCGCCGCGCGCTGCCGCGCAACGTCGCCGAACCGGTGCTGGCCCAGGTGCTGAGCGAGCGGATCGAGGCGCGGGAGATCGGCCGCCGCGGCACCTATCTTCGCCTCGCCGCCCATCGCCCGCAGCCGACGGCGCGGGAGGCGGAACTGTGGAAACGCATCCATCCAATCCTGGAAGCGGGCGGCCTGCGCCCACCGCGCGTGCGGGAGATCGCGGAAGAACTGAAGCTCGGCCTGAGCGGCCTGGAGAATTTCCTCGGCCGGGCCCAGCAGTTGGGCCTGGCGCTCCGCGTCACCGAGAACCGCAGCTTCCTCCCCGAAACCGTACTGGAACTGGCCGAGGCGGCCGAAGCGCTCGCGGGCGAGGCCGACAACGAGATGTTCGACGCCAAGGATTTCCGCGACCGCACCGGCATCGGCCGCAACCTGACCATCGAAGTGCTGGAATATTTCGACCGCAACGGCTTCACCCGCCGCACCCAGTCCGGCCGCCGCATCCAACGCCCCGCCGCGGAGGTCTTCGGCGTCGAGGAGTGAAGCGGGCGTCCAGAATTACTCCCGACCGTAGTCGCGCCCGGCCCCCGCCGGGCTCACCAGGCCCGCGCCGACATCCGCCGTCACCCGCTCCGCCGGGCGTTCCGCCGGGTCGCCGAAGCCGCCGCCGCCGGCCTCGCGCATGGTGAAGGTGTCGCCCGGGCGGAAGATGTGGGTGCCCTTGGGATGCACCGCTTCGCCGTTCAGCAGGACTTGGCGGGGCGCGCCCTCGCCGCCGCCGAGCAGGCCCTGGGCCGGGTAATCCGTGCGGGCCGCCATGCAGAAAAGCTGCATGTCGGCGCCGGAATCGTTGCGGAAGGTGATCTCCTGGCCGAGGCCGCCGCGCGAACGGCCGGGACCGCCGCTGTCCGGCAGCAGGCGCTTTTCCAGGATCGTCGTGCTGGTCAGGTTCTCCCACATCTCCGCCGGGACGGAGCCCATGTTGGACGGACCGGGCGTCACCTCGGCCCCGTCCCGGCCCGAGAGCGCGCCGAAACCGCCCGACGCGAAATAGAGCGTCGAGACCCGCCGCCCGTCCCGGTGCGTGCCCTGGAAGGTCACCAGGTTCATGTGGCCGCAATCGGCCTGCGCCATATCGGGCACCGCCTCGGCGAGCGCGCCGAAGACACTCGGCACGACATAATGGCCGATGACGTGGCGGGCGCCGGTCGCCGCCGGGGGCTGCGCGTTCAGGATGCAGCCCTCGGGCGCGCTCACCGTGACCGGCCCGGTGGCACCCTCGTTGTTCGGCATGGTCGGCACGGTCAGGCACTTCACCGCATAGAGCGCCATCGCCCGAGTATAGCAGAACGGCACGTTGACGCCGCGCGCGACGCAACGGCCGGTGCCGGCGAAGTCGATGGCGATCTCGTCGCCCCGCACCGTCGCCTCGCAACGGAGCGTGACCGGCTCGTCCACCGCCTCCAGGGTGACCTCGCTGGCGTGGACGCCGTCGGGGATGCGGGCGATCGCCTCGCGGATCGCCCGCTCGGAGGCGGCGCGGACCTGGGCGGAGAGCGCCTCGACATCATCGAGGCCGTATTCGTCGAGGAATTCCAGCAGCTGGCGGCCGCCGACCTCGTTGCAGGTGACGTTGGCCATCAGGTCGCCGAAGACCTGTTCCGGCACACGCACGTTGTTGCGGACGACGTCGATCACCGTCTCGTCCAGCTCGCCCTCGCGGACCAGCTTGCAGATCGGCAGGCGCAGGCCCTCGTGATAGATCTCGCTCGCGCTGGCACCGAAGCCCGGCCCGCCGATATCCGGCAGGTGGGTGATGGAGATGGTGTAGCCGACGATGTCGTCGCCCCTGAACACCGGGCGCATGACGTTGATGTCGTAGAGATGGCCGGTGCCCTGCCAGGCATCGTTGGTCGCCAGCACGTCGCCCGGGCGCAAGGTTTCCGGGGGAAAGCGGTTCAGCATGTGGCGCAAGGTCGGCGCCGCCGTCCCGGTGAAGGAGGGCACGGAGTAGCTGCCTTGCGCCAGCGAATTGCCGGCCGCGTCCAGCAGCACGACGGAGAGGTCGCCGCTCTCGCGCACGATGGTGGAGAAGGAGCTGCGCACCAGGGCCGAGGTCACCTCGTCGGTGATGGCGATCAGCCGGTCCCACATGATGCCGAGATTGACCGCGTCGAAGTCGTGGATGCTCATTCCGCCGCCCCTTCCAGGGTTATGCCGTAGTCCCGCGCGACGCCGTCCGCCGTCACGAAGCCCTCGGCGAGATCGGCGCGCAGCGCCGCGGGCGGGCGGGCCGCCGGATCGCCGAAACCACCGCCGCCCGCCTGCAGCATGCTGACCCGGTCGCCCGGCGCCAGCACGTAGCGGCCCTTGGGATGCACCGCCCGGCCGTTGATCCGGGTCTCGCGCGCGCGCCCGTCGGCCCCGCCGGCCTGGCCGAGCGGCGGAAACTCGGTCCGCGCGGCCATGCAGAAGATGGTCATCGGATGGCCGGTGTCGTTGCGCATCACCACCTCCTGGCCGAGGCCGCCGCGCGCCGCCCCGGCGCCGCCGCTGTTGGCCAGCATCTCCTTGCGCTCAATCGTCATGGTGGTCAGCGACTCCCAGACCTCGACCGGCACGATCGCCATGTTGGAGGGGCCCGGGACGGTGTTGCCGCCGTCGCGGTCCTTCAGCGCGCCGAAGCCGCCGGAAGTGAAATAGAGCGTTGCGACATCGCGCCCGTCGGCATGCCGGCCCTGGAAGGTGACGATGTCGACCATGCCGCAGTCGGCCTGCACCTTGTCGGGCGCCGCTTCCGCCAGGGCGCCGAAGATCACCGAGGGCACGAAATGGCCGACGATGTGCCGCCCGCCGGTCGGCGAGGGCGGCATGGCGTTCAGGATCGAGCCCTCCGGCGCGCGCACCCGCACCGGGGCGACCGAGCCCTCGTTGTTCGGCACCGCGGGAATGGTCAGGCATTTGATGGAATAGAGCGCCATGGCGTTGGCGTAGCAGAACGGCACGTTTATGCCGCGCGCGATCGCCGCCCCGGTGCCGGCGAAGTCGATGTCGATCTCCCCGTCGCCGACCTCGATCCGGCAGGCCATGGTGATGGCCTCGTCGATGCCCTCGAAGCGGATCTCGTTCTCGTAGGTGCCCGGGCGCATCTCGCGGATCGCGCGGCGCATCGCCGCTTCCGATTGGCCGCGGATCGCCGCGGAGAGCGGGCGCAGGTCGTTCGTCCCGTGTTCTTCCATGAACTCGACCAGGAAACGCTCGCCGACGTCGACGGCGGTGACGTTGGCCAGCACGTCGCCCATGGTCTGTTCCGGCACCCGGACGTTGGTGCGGATCAGGTCGACCAGGAAATCGTCGAGCCGGCCCTCGCGCACCAGCTTCACGACGGGGAGGCGCAGGCCTTCCTGATAGATCTCCGTCGCGGCGGCGGAGAAGCCGATACCGCCGACGTCCGGCAGGTGGGTGATGCTCATGACATAGGCGGCGATGGCGCCGTCGCGAAAGACCGGCCGCATGACGCAGACGTCATAGACATGGCCGGTGCCGAGCCAGGGATCGTTGGTCGCCAGCACGTCGCCGGGGCGCAGCGTCTCCGGCGGATAACGCTCCAGCA
Organism: uncultured Alphaproteobacteria bacterium; assembly: GCA_951812805.1. GTDB lineage: Bacteria > Pseudomonadota > Alphaproteobacteria > JASLMY01. The sequence goes on from CATOSZ010000017.1 coordinate 68,833, forward strand.
TATAGCGCAAGGTCAGCGGCGCCGTGCCGATGAAGACGGGGATCGAATAGGCCCCCTGGGCCATCAGCTTGCCGTCGGCGTCGAGCACGACGACCGTCAGGTCGTAACTCTCCGACACGATGGTCGAGAAGGACGTCCGCACCAGGGTCGAGACGATCTCGTCCGTGATGGCGATCAGCCGGTCCCACATGATGCCGAGGTCGACGGCGTCGATCATCGCTACCATTCCCACAGATCCCCTTTGCCCCCGCCATTCTAGTGCCACCGGCGAGACTTGCGAAAGCGCGGCCGACGGGCTGGAATGGCGCCGGGCCCTGGGAGGACAGGTTGCATGGATGGTTTGTCGGCGCTTTTCGCCGGACTCGGGATCGCGCGGGCCCATGTCGCGACGCAGTTCCAGCCCGATCTCGACGCCGCGATCGACACCGCGCCGGACCGTTTCGCGAGCCTCGCCCTGCTGGCCCCGAACCGCACGGATACCGGGCGCCTCGCCCGCCTCGGCGACCGGCTGCTGATCTTCACCGGCGACGAGGGCTTTTCCGCCGACACGGCGGAACGCGCCATCGCCGCCCTGCCCGAGGCGCGGGCGCACCGCCTGGCGAACTGTCGGGCCGAGGCCTGGACGGACCTCGTCGGCGATCGGCGGGACGAGATCCTGGCCGCGCTCCGCACCCATATCGCCGGCGGCGAGGCCACGGTGCTGGACCGCGACGGGGACAGCGGCACGATCGACGGCATCACGTACTCGATTCGCGGCCGGGGACCGGCCCTGGTGTTGATGCCGATGCTGCTCTCGCCCGGGCAGTGGGAGGCCATCCTCGACGATCTCGCCACCGATCACAGCGTCGTCCTGACCGGCGGCGACCGCCTGGGCATGGTCGCGGTGCTGGAGGGGCGCGGCGGTGATGCCGGCTACCGCCGAGTGCTGGCGAGCCTGCTGGACGAAATGGCGATCCGGCCCGCCGACAGGTTGCTGGAGGTCGGCTGCGGCACCGGCGCCGTCGTGCGCTGGATCGCGGAACGCCACGCCATGACGACGCCGATCACGGCGGTCGACGTCAACGCCTTCCTGCTGAACGAGGCGCGCGGCCTGGCCGACCGCGACGGCGTGACCGAGCGAATTTCCTTCGGCCCGGGCGACGCCACCGCCCTGCCCTTCGTCGACGCGATGTTCGACGCCACCCTCTGCCTCACCGTCATGGAGGAAGGCGACGCCGACGCCATGCTGGCCGAGCTGGTGCGGGTGACCCGGCCGGGCGGGCGGATCGGTTGCGTGGTCCGCGCCGTCGACCGGCCGATGATGTGGAACCTCGACATCCCCGACGACATGCGCGCGCGGCTGGAGGCGCCGATCCGCTCGGTCAACGTGGACGGCTGCGCCGACGCCAGCCTCTACGACCGCTTCGTCGCCGCGGGCCTCGTCGACGGGCGCTATTTTCCCGCCCTGATGAGCGTCGCGGATACCGCCAACCCGACCTTCCGCTATTACCTGCCGCACGTGATGAGCCTGCTGGCGGAGGCGGAGAAACCGGTCTGGCAGCAGGCCTATGCGGCGGCCGAGGCGGCGGGCACTTTGCATCTCGTCCGCCCCATGCACTGCGCCGTCGCCACCAAACCCGCCACCAACCCTGGGGGAACGCCATGAGCAACTGCATCCACGACCATTCCCGCTGGGGTGCGGGCGACCAGCTCGGCGCCGGCCACCTGCTGACGCCGGAGCGGGTCCTGGCCGCCCTCGCCCTCGTCCGCCAGGGCCGGATCGTCGACATGGACCAGGTCATCGAGACGGACGCGCCGCGTATCGCGCCGGTGCAGCAGCCCTATGTCATCAACACCTCCTCGACCTCGCGCAACGGCATCAAGCGGCGCGCCGCGCTCGGAGCGACGAACGAGGTCGGCTCCAACCTGGAGCGGATCGAAATGACCGTGCATGTCGGCACCCATGTCGACGCGCTCGGCCATTTCTCGCGCGGCGACCAGCTCTATGGCGGGCACAGCGCCGAGGACGTGGTCGGCGACTGGGGGCTGGAGAAGCTCGGCATCGAACAGGCGCCGGCCTTCATCACCCGCGGTGTCTGTGTCGACGTCTCCGGCCTCGACGGCGGCGACTACCTGGAGGCGGGGCGCGCCGTCGGTCGCGACGACGTCGAGCGGGCGCTGGACGCGGCGGGCGTCGAGCCGATGGCGGGCGACATCTTCTGCCTGCACACGGGCTGGGGCCGCTTTTTCATGACCGACAACGCGAAATACGTCGCCGGCGAACCGGGCCTGGACCTGGCGGCGGCCGAATGGCTGACGGCACGCGACGTGGTGGCGATCGGCGTCGACAACATGGCGGTCGAGGTCCTGCCCGGCACCGAGCCGGGCATCATGATGCCGGTGCACCAGCACTGCCTGGTCGACGCCGGCGTCTATCTGATCGAGAACCTGGTGATGGACGCGCTGGTCCGCGACGGCGTCTCCACCTTCTGTTTCATCATGCTGCCGGTGAAGTTCAAGGGCGCGACCGGCAGCCCCGTCCGTCCCGTCGCCCTGCTCTGAGAAAGGAGTGAAACATGAGTGAAGCCTACGAAGGCGGCTGCCTGTGCGGCGCCGTGCGCTACAAGGCCGAGGGCGAGCCGCTGTTTCAGATGAACTGCCATTGCCACGATTGCCAGAAATGGGGCGGCGCCGGCTACGCGCCGGTGATGGCCTTCAAACAGGCCCAGGTCGCGTATTCCGACGGGATCGCGTTCTATGAGAGCGACGGCGGCAGCGGCTCGCCCATCCAGCGCGGCTTCTGCCCGACCTGCGGCTCCTCCGTCGCACTCCGGGTCGGGCGCGACTTCGCCTTCTCCGTGGTCACCGCGTCGAGCCTGGACGATCCGGCCCGCTTCACGCCGGCGCACGATATCTTCACCGCCCACGCCCATCCCTGGGATCACATGGACCCCGAGCTCGGCAAGCACGAGGGTTTCCTGAAGAGCTGACGCCCCGGCGGTCAGGCGGCGAGATCACGCCGCCCCAGGCTGCCGAGAATATAGCCGAAACCGCCGAATTCGGAGCGGACCGGCATCAGGACCGAGCGGAACGCCGTTGCCTCGACGTCGAGGGGTGACGCGTCGAGGGCGCCCGCCGCTCGTTCAGCAGCAAAGCGGGCAACGATGTCGCCCGGCAGCAGCTCGCCCACGGTCTTGCCGATCGGATCGCGGGCGAACGCATTTCGCAAGCCCTCGCCGCAAAAGACGAAGAGCGCCTCTTCGAAGTCCCCGACCTCGCGCAGGACGAAACCGAACCGGCCCGGCCCGTCCACCTCGTTCAGGCCCAGCTCCTTGAGCGTCGGCGGCGCCTCGCGTGCACCGCGCACCTCGTCCCAGTGCGCGGCGAGCGCGTCACCGGCGCGGCGCGCCGGGTGCGGCGGCGGCGCCGTTCGAGGGTTCGGAGTCGGCGACGTGGCGAGCTGGCAGTTCATGGGAGGCCTCCCGGTTGTCTCAGCCTCCTCTATGGACGGGGCGCCGTTAACCAAGCGTGAGTGCGCGCAGCCCCTAGCAGCCTGTCGGACTCGGGCATGCAAGGATTGGTAAGATTGGCTTGGCGGGCGTCGATGTCATGGATTTACCCCCATGAAGTTGCGAACGCGGGTTGGCCCGCCCGTTCAGGCGTGGCTGAGGACGAACATCCGCTTGATGTTCCAGGAGAGCGTGGCCAAGGTCCATTCCCCCTTCGCCTTGTCGAGGCCGCGCAGGCTGAACTGACGCAAGCCCATCACCGATTTGATGATGCCGAACACCGGCTCCGGCGTCTGCTTGCGAAGCGCGTAGAGCGCCCGGCCCTCGGGTGTGGCCAGGCGATGGCACATCGCCTCGAGCGGCGTCGGATCCTCGGGCGCTGGCGGCGCCTCGGCGAAGCGGTCCCGCCAGGAAAGATGGTGGTGCTCCCGGCCGAGCGCGATCAGCGGCGCGATCTCCGCTTCCCCGCAGGCCTCGACGTTGGCCTGGCTGAAGTAGCCGCTGTCCGCCAACAGGGTCTCGACCTCGCCAAGCCCGTCCGGCAGGCCGGCGAGTGCTTCGAGCGTCGGTTCGATCTGCTGCTTGTCGTTCGCCGCCTGCACCACGTCGGCGCTGACCACCAGCAGGCTGCCGGCGGCCACCGCAGCCTGGGCGTTGTAGCACTGCTCGAAGCCGCCGCCGGCCACCGGCATGATGCGCGAGTCCGGGTCCGTCAGGTTGACCTGGTCCTTCGCCCGTGGCCCCGGCTCCGGCGGCTTCGGTGGCCGCCCGCCCGGCTTGCGGCCGGTCCGCGTTTCCTTCGCCTCGCGGGCTGCCAGCTTCTCTTCGTACTCCGCCTGCTCCCGCGCATGACGCTCGGCCGCCCGCGCCTCGATCTCCGCCTTCGCCGCGGCGATCGCCGCCAGCCGGTCCTCGCGCCGTGCCAGCTCCTCCGGCACGCTCATGCCGTCGGGAACCTCGGACCGGTCCGCCGCTTCCGCCAACGCCATCAACTCCGCCACCTCGGCCCGCAGCCGGGCTTCGATCTCGCCCGCACGCTGCCACGACAGGGCGCTGTGCCGGCTCGCGTCGGCATGGATCTTCGTCCCGTCCAGCGCCACCGTGCCCAGTTGCAGCATGCCGGCCTGCCGCGCCAGCAGCAGAACCTGCACGAACAGCCCCTCGATCAGCGGCAGGAAGCGACGGCGGAACGTGGCGATCGTGTCGTGGTCGGGGTGGTCGTTTGCCGCGATGAAGCGGAAGGCCACCGAATCATAGCTCGCCCGCTCCAGCTTCCGGCTGGAATGCACCCCCGTCGCGTAGCCGTAGATCAGCAGGCCCAGCAGGACGCTCGGGTGATGCGCCGCCGAGCCCGAACCACGATAGGCCTTCACGAACGCAGAGAGATCCAGCTGCTCCAGCACATCGACCACGAAGCGCGCCAGATGACGATCAGGCAGCCATTCGTCCACCGAAGGCGGCAGAAGATAGCTGGTCTCCCGGTCAACCTGTCGAAAGTTGCTCATCACAAAATCACCGCGCAGGAGAGAATCAGACCGTGACAGTGAATCTCATCTCGAAACTCGGCTCAAGTCCGACAGGCTGCTAGCGTGAATCCGCCCACCTCATCCCGCTTTGTGAATCACGCTTTGGGCGAGGCCGTCGATGGTGTCGAGCGAACGCCCGAGGTCGTTGCTCTCGAAGCCGATCACCAGATGGTCCAGGCCCGCCTCGGCAAAGGCGCCGATATCGTCGAGCACGGCCTCGGCCGGGCCGGTGAACGGCCGCCGCGTGCCGTCTTCCAGCACGTCGGCCTCGCCCAGGCGATAGGCCACGGTGAGGAGGCCGATTTCGATCTCCGCCGGGTCGCGGCCCGCCGCTTCGGCATGGCCGCGCATGTCGGCCAGCCCGTCGCGAAAACGGTCGAGCGAGTCGTAGGGCGCGGCCGGGTTGTTGGCGACCGGATACCAGGCGTCGCCCAGGCGTCCCGCACGCCGGCGGGCCGGCACCGTCTCGCCGCCGACCCAGATCGGCGGGCCGCCGCTCGCCGCCGGCTTCGGCTCGAACAACAGCTTGTCGAAGGCAACGAGGTCGCCCCGGTAGACCGGCAGGGCCTCGCGCCAGAGCGTGCGGAACGCCTCGATATACTCGTCGGCGAGACGACCGCGCCGCTTGAACGGCACGTCGTGCAGCAGAGCGATCTCTTCCGCCATCCAGCCAACGCCCACCCCGACCGTCAGGCGCCCGCGGCTCAGATGGTCGATGGTGGCGAGCATCTTGGCCGTCAGCATCGCCGGGCGATGGGGGAGCACCATGACGGAGGTCAGCAGGCGCAACGTCGAGGTCGCCGCCGCGACGAAGGCGAGCGTCGTCAGCTGATCCAGGCATTCACCGGAATCGTGCGCGAACCACTTCTGCGACTTGGTATAGGGATAAGGCGAGTTGACCTCGGTCGCGATCACCACATGGTCGCTCAAACCGAGATGGGTAAAGCCCGCCGCTTCCGCCCGCTTGGCGATGGCGACCAACCCGTCGGGATCCATCGCCGCGCCCCGGGTCCCGCAGTGCAGTCCGAATTTCATCATCCTCTCCCCCTATTCCGCGGCCCGGGCCGGCTGGGCGTCGGCCAGGCGCTTGATCTGTTCCCAACCGAGATAGCCGGTGAACGCCTCCTCGTCGAAGTAGAGGATGGCGCCATCACAAATGAACAGCATCTCCGTGTCCTCCTCCGCCGTGGCCGCATCGTGGATCATGCCATTGGCCTCATAGATGTAATCGCCGGCACTCAGAACCTCGTCGCGCAGGCGTAACCGGCCGGACAGGATATAGGTGTGCGCGGGCGAGAGATGCTTGTGCGCCGCCGCGACGTGGCCCTTCTTCCAGTGCAGCAGGACCGCCCAACGCCCGCTTTCGGCCCCGATCCAGAGTACCTTCAGCCAGGCGGATCCCGGCTTCACTTCGATCCAGTCCATCGTCGCCGTTCGGGCGAGGGAATCCATCAACTCACTGTTTACGGGGGAGATGTCCTGGGGCAGCGGCATGGCTGTCTCCTTATCCGGCGGGGCCGAAAGGATGGCGGGCCGCCGCCCGGCCGTCAACGCGGCACCAGGGCCCAGCCGATCGCATCCCCGGCCATTGGCGTCGGAGTGTCAATCATCAAGGGTCTTGTGAACGATCGTGGGCATCTCGACGACAATTCCATGATCCCGCTCCAGATCCCAGGGTTCCGAGAACACGTCGTAGTCGTGACGATCCAACTGAGCTCGCAGCTCCGCACAACGCTCGGCATCGACGCTGGCACCCTTCAGCCCACATTCGTATAAATTGATAAAATAGTGACAGGCACTGGCGACGCCAGCATCCGCGGCCTCCTGCATGAGCTGCATCGCCAGCTCCAGGTTTTTCTCGGCGCCACCTTCTCCGAGTTCGATCATGGTCCCGGCGTTCCATTTCGAGTCGGAATATCCCTGCTTAACCGCCTGGCAATACCAGTAGAGCGCGCCGGCATCGTCCTGCTCGACAAAGTATCCTTGGGCCAGCCTCGCGGCGATAACGTTTTGGGCCACCGCGCTCCCGGATTTCGCCGCCGCCTCATAATCTCGGTTCTCGGTGTTTCTCCGGGCATAATGCTCCGGGGTCTCGTGCTTCTTGGCCATAACGATCGATTAATCCGCCAAACTCAAGACTTCCAGGGGCTCCGGGACACCGGGCTGGTCCGGGTGGCCGTGGGAGTGCCAGTCCGCGGGCGCGAGCTCGGCGAAGGCGCGGCTGGCCAGGATCGGACGCTCCAGCGTCTTGGTCAGGGATTCGAGGCGCGCGACCTCGTTCACGGCACGGCCGATGACGGTGAACTGCAAACGTTCCGCGACGCCGATGTTGCCGTAGAGGACGCGCCCGATATGCAGGCCGATGCCTTGTGCCAGGGCCGGCTCGTCCCGCGCCGCGCGTGCCGCGTTCAGCGCCTCGAGCCGCGACTCGGCCAGCCGGGCGGCGCGCAGCGCGCCCGTCGCGGCGGCTTGCGCGGCTTCCCCCGTCTCCGCCTCCGCGTGGAAGATCGCCAGCACCGCGTCGCCCAGCAGCAGCAGCACTTCGCCGCCCTCGGCCCGTACCGCGCCGGCGGCGCATTCGAAATAGTCGTTCAGCATCGCCAGATAGTCGTCGACCGCCATGGTTTCCGACATCCAGGTGGAGCCGCGCAGATCGCCGAACCAGATGACGGCCGGAATCTCCAGATGGTCGCCGCGCTGGATGTGGCCGTCGAGGACCCGCTTGCCGGCCACCCGGCCAAGGTAGGTGTCGACGATGTTGCTGGTGATCTGCTGTTTGATGATCACTTTGTAGGCGACGGCGAGGCGTCGTTGGATACGCAGCAGCGCGCGCAGATGGCGGTCCTCGAAGCCCGCTGGCCGATCCGTCGCCCAGGACCCGATCAGGCCCTGATCGAAGCCGTCGTCGAAACCGACGGCATAGCCGAGGTAGTCGGTGTACCCCTCGTCGCGCAGCTCCTCCAGGATGGTGAAGTCGAGTTCGGCCTCCGGTCCCGCCAGGCGGCGACGGAGATGCGGCAGGCGATTGCGGATCAGGTGGAACTGGGGTGAGACCCGCTCCATCATTTCTTCCTCGTCGTGGCCGACCTCGAAGGGCACCAGGCCGCCCTCGGCCTTCCAGGTGAAGGACATGGCGCGCAGGGTCGGATGCAGCGTGCGATAGGCGAGCTGCGCGCGGGCGACCGGCAGGCCCGCGGCGCGCATCCGTTCGGCACACTCGGCGAGCAATGTTTCCGCCGCGCTTTCGCCAAGCGCGCGCGACATCAGCCACTCGACCAGCTCGTCGACCAGCACATCGTCGACGGCCGTGCCATCCGTCCATTCAGCCGGGTCTTCCCTGGTCATTTCAACCCTTCCCTACCTGCAGGCGATTCGCTCCGTGGCCGCCCGGCGGTACCGACGGCCCGGGCCCGCGAACCCGGCGCCGGCCGGGCCTTCGTCACCACGCTTGCGCGCGCCGCGACCGCACCCTATAGAATGCCCCTTTAATGCCCGGAAACGAACATAGCGGTTATCCGCATCCCCATCTCCTCGGGATCGAGGGGCTGGCGCCATCCGAAATCGAGGCCATCCTCGATCTCTCCGAAAAATACGTGACGCAGAACCGTCAGGTCGACAAGAAGCAGTCGGTATTGCGCGGTCGCACGCAGATCAACCTCTTCTTCGAGAGTTCGACGCGCACCCGCACCTCGTTCGAGCTGGCGGGCAAGCGTCTCGGTGCCGACGTCATCAACATGTCGGCCGACGGCTCGGCGATCAAGAAGGGCGAGACGCTGATCGACACGGCGATGACGCTGAACGCCATGCACCCCGACGTCCTGGTGGTGCGCCACCCGGACTCGGGCGCGGTCGAACTGCTCTCCCAGAAGGTCGACGGCGCGGTGATCAACGCCGGCGACGGCAGCCACGAGCATCCGACCCAGGCGCTGCTCGACGCTCTGACCATCCGCCGTCGGCTCGGCCGCCTCAGCGGGCTGATCGTCGCCATATCGGGCGATATCCTGCACAGCCGGGTCGCCCGCTCGAACATCCTGCTGCTGAACATCATGGGCGCGCGGGTCCGCGTGGTCGCCCCGCCGACCCTGCTGCCGGGCGATATCGACCGCATGGGGGTCGAGGTCTTCCACGACCCCAAGCGGGGATTGGCCGACGTGGACATCGTCATGATGCTGCGCCTGCAGACGGAACGGATGCAGGGCAGCTTCGTGCCTTCGGTCAGGGAGTATTATCGTTACTTCGGCCTCGACCGGGCCAAGCTCGCCTATGCCAAGCCGGACGCGTTGATCATGCACCCCGGGCCGATGAACCGGGGGGTCGAGATCGACAGCGACGTCGCCGACGACATTCAGCGTTCCGTCATCCGCGAACAGGTGGAGATGGGCGTCGCCGTGCGCATGGCCATGCTCGACCTGCTGGCGCACCACCGCCGCAACACGCTCGCGGGGCTGGTGGCGTGAGCGGCCGGCGCATCGCCTACCTGAATGCCCGTCTGATCGACCCGGAAAGCGGCCGGGACGAAACCGGCGCCCTGCTGACCGAAGGCGAGACGATCGCCGACCTCGGCCCGGGCCTGTTCGACGATGGCCTGCCGGACGGCGTCTTTCCGATCGATTGTGGCGGGCGGATCCTGGCGCCCGGTCTGATCGACGCCCGGGTCTTCGTCGGCGAGCCCGGCTCCGAGCATCGCGAGACCTTCGCCAGCGCCGGCAAGGCCGCCGCCGCCGGCGGCGTTACCACCATGCTCACCATGCCGAACACAGATCCGGTGATCGACGACGTCGCCCTGGTCGAATACATGGCGCGACTGGCGCGAGATTCGGCCCGGGTCCGGGTGCACCCGATGGCGGCGCTCACCAAGGGTGTCGCCGGGCGGGAGATGACCGAGTTCGGCCTGCTCGCCGAGGCGGGCGCCGTCGCGCTCACCGACGGGGTGCGGGCGATCACCGATTCCCGTGTCATGCGCCGCTGCCTGTCCTATGCGGATACCTTCGATCTCGTCGTCTGCCAGTACCCGGAGGACCCCTCGCTCGCGCCCGACGGGGTGATGAACGAGGGCGAGCTTTGCATGCGCCTCGGCCTCGCCGGCATCCCCTGCCAGGCGGAGACCATCATGGTGGAACGCGACCTGCGGCTGGTCGCGCTCACCGGCGGGCGCTATCACGCCGCCGCACTCTCGACCGCCGAGGCGATCGATGCGGTGCGCGAGGCCAAGGCCGCCGGCCTTCGGGTCAGCGCCGGCGCCCTGGTCCACAGCTTCGCCCTGAACGAGACGGCTGTCGGCTCCTACCGAACCTTCGCCAAGACGGCGCCGCCGTTGCGTGCGGAGGCGGATCGCCGCGCCGTCGTCGCCGGCCTCGCCGACGGCACGCTGGACCTCATCGCCTCCGGCCACGACCCCCAGGACGTCGAAAGCAAGCGCCTGCCCTTCGCCCAGGCGGCGACCGGCATCATCGGCCTCGAAACCCTGCTGCCCCTGACGTTGGAGCTCTATCACAACGGCGAGTTGCCGCTGGCCCGTGCGCTCGGCTGTCTGACGAGCCGGCCGGCCGCCGTCTTCGGGCTGCCGCAAGGGCGCCTCGCCCCGGGCGCTCCCGCCGATCTCGCTGAAATCGACCTCGACGTGCCCCATCGCATCGACGAGGACGGATTGCGCAGCAAGTCGAAGAACACCCCCTTCGGCGACCGTCCGGTGCAGGGGCGCGTTACCCGCACCGTCGTCGCCGGCGAAACCGTGTTTCGCCACGGCCGGGATTGAGCGGCGCCATGCTCGTCGATCCCCTCGGTGACCTCACCTACACATGGCCATTCTGGGCGGCGGCGGTCGGCGGCTATCTGCTGGGCTCGATCCCCTTCGGCCTGCTGCTGACCAAGTTCGCCGGTCTCGGTGACATCAGGGCCATCGGATCGGGCAATATCGGTGCGACCAACGTGCTGCGGACCGGCAACAAACGGCTCGCGGCGCTTACCCTGGTGCTGGACGGCGGCAAAGGCGCGGCGGCGGTGCTGCTGGGCGGCATGCTGGGCCCCGATACCGCGGTGCTGGCGGGTGCGGGCGCGCTGATCGGCCATTGCTTCCCGATCTGGCTGAAGTTCCGCGGTGGCAAGGGGGTCGCCACCTTCCTCGGCATCATGCTGGCCGCCGCGCCGTGGGTCGGCCTCGCCTGCTGCGCCCTCTGGCTGGCCGTGGCCGGGCTGCTGCGCTTGTCGTCGCTGGCCGCCCTCACCGCCGCCCTCGCCGCGCCGGTCCTGGCCCATTTTCTGGCCGATCCCCAGCGCACGGAACTCGGCCTGCTCATCGCGGTGGTCGTCGTCATTCGCCACCACGAGAACATTCGCCGCCTGGTCACGGGCAAGGAGCCCAAGATCGGCGCCGGCAAGAAAAGCGAAGGCGATAAAGAGGTCGATACGCGCACTGATTGACCAGATCCTGCGTTTGGGTGAATATCATCGTATGACGCAGCCGCTCAGGCAATTATCGAGGGCCGAACGTCTCGCCTGGCTTCGATTGATCCGCACCAACGGGATCGGCCCGAAGACGTTCTACGACCTCCTCAAGCAGTTCGGCGACGCCAGATTCGTCGTCGACGCGGCACCGGACATGGCACGGCGCGGCGGCGGGCAACCCTTGCGGCTTTTCGCCATGGATCGCGCGGAAGCGGAGTTTGCCGAGGCCGATGCGGCGGGCGCGAGCGCCGTCGCCTTTTGCGAGCCCAGCTATCCCCCACGGCTGCGCGAGATCTCGGATCCGCCGCCGCTGATCTTCGTGAAGGGACACGAGGTGCTGCTGGGGCGCGATTGCGTGGCCGTGGTCGGCGCCCGCAACGCCTCGGCCGGCGGCATCCGCTTTGCCCGCGAACTGGCGCGTGATCTCGGCGCGGCCGGCCTCGTCGTCGCCTCCGGCCTCGCCCGCGGCATCGACGCCGCGGCGCACGGCGGCGCCCTGGACGGTGGCACCATCGCCGTCGTCGCGGGCGGCGTCGATCAGATCTACCCGCCCGAAAACACCGAGCTTTACGAGCTGATCGCCGTCCAGGGGGCGATTCTGGCGGAAAACGCCATGGGCACGGTCGCGACGGCGCGCCATTTCCCGCGACGCAACCGGCTGATCTCCGGGATATCGCTCGGTGTCGTGGTGGTGGAAGCGGCACCGCGTTCGGGCTCCCTCATCACCGCGCGGATGGCGCTGGAGCAGAACCGTGAGGTTTTTGCCGTGCCGGGCTCGCCGCTCGACCCGCGGGCCCGTGGCGCCAACGGCCTGATCCGCGAAGGCGCGACCCTGATCGAAAGCGCCGCCGACATCACCCGGGCCCTCGACGCGATGCGCGAGCGCCGAATCGAGGAGGATCACATGCAGATTCCCGTCTCCGCACCGCCGCACCAGCCGAGCGAGGCCGAATTGAAGCCCGCCAGAGGCCAATTGGTCGAGCTTCTCGGCCCGACGCCGGTCGATGTCGACGAGTTGATTCGCCTGACGAAGTTGACACTGCCCGTGGTTATCACCATTTTGCTGGAACTCGATCTGGCCGGCAGACTGGATCGCCACCCCGGTAACAAGGTGTCGATCCGTTAGCCGAACCGGTTCGACCCCTTAATAGTCAGCCGGCCGTTGCGTATCATGAACGTCGTCATTGTCGAATCTCCGGCCAAAGCCAAGACCATCAACAAGTACCTCGGTGGGGACTATGTTGTCTTGGCGAGCTATGGCCATGTGCGCGACCTGCCCTCGAAGGACGGGTCGGTGGAACCGGACAACGATTTCCACATGACCTATCAGGTGGAGCCGCGCTCGGCGAAGCACCTGGCGGAGATCAATCGCGCCCTCGATGGCTCGGACCGGCTGATCCTGGCAACGGACCCGGATCGCGAGGGCGAGGCGATCAGTTGGCATATCCTGCAGGCGCTGGGCGAGCGGCGGGATCTCTCGGGCATCGACGTCGAACGGGTGGTCTTCAACGCCATCACGAAGAACGCCGTCCTCGACGCCATGGCGCACCCGCGCGAGCTGGACATGGATCTGGTCAACGCCCAGCAGGCCCGCCGGGCGCTGGATTACCTGGTCGGCTTCAACCTCTCGCCGGTGCTTTGGCGCAAGCTGCCGGGCGCGCGATCGGCCGGACGGGTGCAGTCGGTCGCCCTGCGGCTCGTGTGCGAGCGGGAAAACGAGATCGAGCTGTTCCGCCCGGAGGAGTACTGGACCATCGACGTGGTCTTCAAGACCACGGAGGGGGCCGAACTCTCGGCCAAGCTGACCCAGCTCGCCGGCAAGCGGCTGGACAAGTTCGCGCTTCCCGACGAGGCGACGGCCATGGCGGCGGTGGCGACGATCGAGGCCGGGACCGCCTGGCGGGTCGCCCAGGTCGAGACCAAACCGGCGCGCCGCCATCCCCAGCCGCCCTTCACCACCTCGACCCTGCAGCAGGAGGCGAGCCGCAAGCTCGGCTTCGGCGCCTCGCGCACCATGCAGGTCGCCCAGCGCCTGTACGAGGGCATCGACATCGGCGGCGAGACCACGGGCCTCATCACCTATATGCGGACCGACGGCGTACAGATGGCGGACGAGGCGATCCACGCCTGCCGCCGGGTCATCGGCGAACGCTTCGGCGACGCCTTCGTGCCGGAGAAGGTCCGCGTCTACCGCACCAAGGCGAAGAACGCGCAGGAGGCGCACGAGGCGATCCGGCCGACGGATATGAGCCGCGATCCCAGTGTGCTCGCCGGCCGGCTCGACGCCGACCAGCTGCGCCTCTACGACCTGATCTGGAAGCGGTCCGTCGCCAGCCAGATGGAAAGCGCGCGCCTGCAGCGAACCTCGGTCGACATCCAGCCGGCCGAGGCGACGGCGCAGCTTCGCGCGACCGGCTCGGTCATCGAATTCCCGGGCTTCCTCAAGCTTTACGAGGAGGGTCGCGACGAGAAGGCGGGCGACGACGAAGACCGGCGCCTGCCCAAGGTGGCCGAAGGCGCGCCGCTGGAGCGCGGCAAAATCGGGCCGGAGCAGCACTTCACCGAGCCGCCGCCGCGCTATTCCGAGGCGACGCTGGTCAAGCGTCTGGAGGAGCTCGGCATCGGCCGGCCCTCGACCTACGCCTCGATCCTGACCGTGCTGCAGGAGCGCAGCTACGTCCGCCTGGACAAGCGGCGTTTCGTGCCAGAGGACAAGGGGCGTCTGGTCACCGCCTTCCTGTTGAACTATTTCCCGCGCTATCTGGAATACAGCTTCACCGCCGACATGGAGAGCCAGCTCGACGAGATCAGCGCCGGCGACATCGACTGGACAGCGGTGCTGACGACGTTCTGGCGCGACTTCTCCGCCGCCGTCGACGATACCAAGGAGCTGCGCGTCCGCGACGTCTTCGACGCGGTGAACGACCTGCTGGCGCCCTACCTCTACGGCGACGACGAGCACGCACGGACCTGCCCGAAATGCGCGGAGGGGCAACTCTCGCTGAAGGGCGGCAAGTTCGGCTTCTTCGTCGGCTGCTCGCGCTATCCCGAGTGCCGCTTTACCCGTCCGCTCACCGGGGGCGAGGGGGACGAGGCGGACGGTCTGCTCGCGGACGGGCCCCAGATCCTCGGCACCGATCCCGAAACCGGCCTCGACGTCAGTCTGCGCAAGGGGCCCTACGGGCTCTACCTGCAGCTCGGCGAACAGGGCGAAGACAAGGTCAAGCCGAAGCGCGCCTCCCTGCCCCAGGACGTGCCGCCGGACCAGTTGGAAATGACGCTGGCGCTGGGCCTGCTGCGCCTGCCGCGCCGGGTTGGCGATCACCCGGAGACGGGCAAGCAGATCAATGCCGGCATCGGGCGTTACGGCCCGTTCCTGGAATGCGACAAGAAATACGCCAAGCTCACCAGCACGGAGGAGGTGCTGACCATCGGCCTCAACCGCGCGATCGCGGTGATGAGCGAGGCGAAGCCCGGCCGCGCCGCCGCCAAGGCCTTGAAGGAGTTGGGCGAGCATCCCGAAGACGGCGGCCCGATCCGGGTGATGGACGGGCGCTACGGCCCTTACGTCAAGTTCGGCCGCATCAACGCCACCCTGCCGAAGGGGATGGAGCCGGACGAAGTGACGATGGAAGAGGCGCTGGTCCTGATCGCCAAGAAGGCGGCGAAGGGCGGTGGCAAGGGCCGGGGCGGCGCCAAAGCGAAGACGGCGGCCAAGAAGGCGCCTGCCAAGAAGGCGGCGGCGAAGAAGCCCGCGGCCAAGAAGACCGCCGCGAGCAAGAGCAAGGCCAAAGCCAAGACTTCCAAGGCGGCCAAGCCCGCGGCGCCGGACGCCTGAGGCCGGGTTGGCCCGCTCCCCCACCGGGGCTCCGCCCTTCCCGTCCAAGGCGGAAATCCTGCGCTTCATCAACGAGAGCGAAGGCACCGTCGGCAAGCGGGAGATCGCGCGCGCCTTCTCGATCAAGGGCGCGGCGCGCGCCGACCTGCGCCAGATCCTCAAGCAGCTGGCCGAGGAAGGCCATATCGAACGCGGCCGCAAGCGCAACGTCCGCCCCAAGGGCGAGTTGCCGCCGGTCGGCGTCGTCGAGATCTTCGAGGTCGACGAGGACGGCGTCCTGCTGGCCCGGCCGATCGCCTGGGAGGACGACGGGCCGCCACCGCGCATCGAGATCGTCGTCGAGGGGCGCACCAGCGGCCCGGCCCTCGGCCCCGGCGAACGGGTGCTGGCGCGCCTGGCCAAGCAGGACGAGGGCTACGAAGCGCGGATCATCCGCCGGCTGGAGGCGACATCCAGCCGCGTCGTCGGCGTGCTGGCGGAGGTCGCGGGCACGCTGCGGCTGATGCCGACGGACCGGCGGTCCAAGTTCGACCTGCTGATCCAGGGCGAAGGGCGCGGCGGTGGCCGCAAGGGCGACCTGGTGATCGCGGAGACCTTGCCCGGGCGCCGCCTGGGCCTGCGCGAGGCGCGGGTGCTGGAAGTGATCGGCCGCTTCGGCGATCCCCGCGCCGCCAGCCTGATCGCCATCTCGGAACGCGAGATCCCCTTCGACTTCCCCGCCGCCGCACTTCGAGAGGCGGAAGCGGCGACGGCGGCCGGGCTGGACGACCGCCTCGACCTCCGCCACATCCCCTTCGTCACCATCGACGGGGCGGACGCCCGCGACTTCGACGACGCGGTCTGGGCGGCACCCGACGACGCGCCCGACAACGGCGGCGGCTGGCAGGTGATGGTGGCGATCGCCGACGTCGCCCATTACGTCCACCCCGGCAGCGCCCTCGACCAGGCCGCCCGACAGCGCGGCAACTCCGTCTACTTCCCGGATCGCGTGGTGCCGATGCTGCCGGAGAAGCTGTCGAACGAGCTCTGCTGCCTGCGCCCGGAAGAGGATCGCGCCGCCCTGGTCTGCGAGATGCGGCTGGACAAGGGGGGCAACAAGCTCTCGCACCGTTTCCACCGGGCGCTGATCCGCTCCGCCGCGCGGCTGATCTACGAGGACGTGCAGGCCGCAAAGGACTCGGGCGATCGCTCCGCCCTGCCCGACGTCGCGCGTCCGCGCATCGGGCCGCTCTACGGCGCGTGGGAAGCCTTGATGCGGGCGCGGGCCAAGCGCGCGCCGCTGGATCTCGTGCTGCCGGAACTGCAGGTCGTGCTCGACGACCAGGGCCGGGTGGCGATGATCCATCCCCGCGCGCGCCACGACAGCCATCGGCTGATCGAGGAATACATGATCGCCGCCAACGTCGCCGCGGCGGAGGAGCTGGAGCGGCTCGACCAGCCCTGCATGTACCGGGTGCACGACGCCCCAGACCCGGAGAAGGTGCGTGCGCTGCGGGAGTTTCTCCGCACTCTCGGCCTCGACATCTCGCTCGGCCAGGTGATCCGGCCGGGCCTGTTCAACCGGCTGCTGGAACAGGTGGCGGGCGGTGATGCGGGCGAAGTCGTGAACCAGGCCGTGCTGCGCTGCCAGAGCCAGGCGGTCTATGCGCCGGACAACCTCGGCCATTTCGGCCTGGCGCTTCGCCGCTACGCCCACTTCACCTCGCCGATCCGGCGCTATGCCGATCTGCTGGTGCACCGGGCGCTGATCCGCGGTCTCGGCCTCGGCGCGGGCGGGTTGAGCGAGGCGGAAGCCGAAGACATGGCCGAACTCGGCGAACACATCTCGACGACCGAGCGCCGCGCCATGGCCGCCGAGCGCGACGCCATGGATCGCTATCTCGCCGCGCACATGGGCGGCCGCCTGGAGGAGGAGTTCGACGGCACCATCGCCGGCGTGACCCGGGCCGGCCTGTTCGTCCGGCTGAGCGAAACCGGCGCCGACGGTCTGGTGCCGATCGCCTCGATCGGGCGTGAATTCTTCATCTTCGACGAGGAGGCGCTAGCGCTGATCGGCGAGCGCAGCGGCCGCATGCATCGCCTCGGCGACAAGGTCCGCGTTCGCCTGACCCGGGCCGACGCGGTGACCGGCAGCCTCGCCTTCGAACTCACCGACTGGCCCGAACACGAGCCCCGCGCGGCACCGACCCGCGGCGCCCGCCGCCCACCCCGCCGGCGAGACGGCCGTGGCGGCGGTGGCAGGGGCCGCCGGCGCTGAAACCCTCGCCGGTTGCGGACCCGGTACGATTTCCTATCATGATGCCTTCTGTATTTCGATACCGGAACGATGCCCCGTTAAGCTATGCGGCATCCAAGTATGGGAAAGGAATTCGTCATGAGCACTTCGGAGTCGACACCGACGGCTGATATCGGGGCCCAGATCGTTCTCGCCCTGCTCGATTGGCCCGTCCTGGCCTTCATCCTGATCCTTTGTTTCCTGCTGCTGTTCCGCGCCAAGATCTTCGGCCTGCTGGACCGGGGCGACATTTCCGTCAGCTGGGGCAACGGTTCCATCCAGTTTGTGAATCGGCATGCAAAACTGACCCACTTTGGTGGGTTATGAGCGGTAAGAATTGACCCACCTGGAACGCTAGCATCCGCACGGAACAGTGCGGAGGAAAGAGCAGGTGGTATTGATGGAAAGCGTATTGAAGATCCGACGTTGGATATTACGGGAGGGTCGGAGTATCCGATCTGTATCTCGTCAGACTGGTTTGTCGCGGAACACGATTAAGAAGTATCTGAAGGACGGCGATCCACCGAGCTATCAGCGGCGCGTTTCACTCGTCCGGCGTAAGCTTAGCGATGGCTTCGCCAGCCGGCTTCGGGCGCTCTTTGAGCAGGACCTGGGGCGCCCGCGCCGTGAGCGCCGGACGGCCAAGAAGCTTTATGAGCAGCTTGTGTCGGAAGGCTATAGCGGATCCTACTCGACGGTTCAGAGGTTTGTCCGCGACCTGAAGCGTTCTGGCGCCGGATCGGGGGATGCGTTCATTCCGTTGCACTTTACGGCAGGTGACGCGCTCCAGTTTGACTGGAGCACGGAATACGCTGTCCTGGGCGGTGTCGAGCAGAAGGTAAAGGTTGCCCACTTCCGCCTATGTCATAGCCGCAAGCCCTTTGTTGTTGCCTATCCCAGCGAATCTCAGGAGATGGTGCTGGACGCCTTTGCACGGGCGATGTCTTTCTATGGCGGCGTACCGCGCCGGGTGATCATCGACAACCCCAAGACGATGGTAACCTATGTTTCGCGCTCTAAGGACCGTGTGTTCCATCCGCGCTTTCTGGCGTTGATGAACCACTATGTGATGGAACCGGTTGCTTGCACACCCGCGGCGGGGTGGGAGAAGGGTCAGATTGAGAACCAGGTTGGGTTCCTGCGGGGACAGCTGTTTGCGCCCAAGCCCGCCTTTGACGATCTGGATGCGCTGAACGGCTGGTTGCGTCTGCGCTGCGAGGAATTGGCGAATCGCGCCCACCCCGAACAATCGGATCGCAAGATCTCGGACGTGTTCGCAGACGAGTGCGCCGAACTGCGTCCCCTGGGCCGGGCTTTTGACGGCTATGTTGAGAAGGCCGCTCGTGTCCGCTCTACCTGTCTGGTCCAATATGCCACCAATCGCTATAGCGTCCCCTCCCGGTTCGCCGGGGAGCTTGTCTCTCTGCGCGCCTATGCGGACCGGATCGTGGTTGTGTCAGGGCAGAATGTGATTGCCGAGCACAAGCGCCGCTTTACCCGCAACGCCAGCTATTTCGAGCCCTGGCATTACCTGCCCCTACTCGACCGCAAGCCCGGCGCGCTGAGAGATGGCGCGCCCTTTGTGGGTTGGCAATTGCCTGAGGCGATGCACCGGGTCAGGGCGCATTACATGGCCGGCAAAGGCGGGGACCGGGAGTTTGTCGATCTGCTCCTGCTGGCCCAGGATCACGGGATCGAGGTGGTCGAGATAGCCTGTGAACTGGCCGTGGAGCAGAACACGCTGCGCCTTCCGGCCATCATCAATCTGATCAACCAACTGGTGGAGCCGGTCATCGCGCCATGGGGCGAGAGCCACGCCTATCCGCAACTGACCTTGCGGCCCGAAGCGGACTGCAAGCGCTATGAGACGCTGTGCGTTGCCGGGGAGGCCGTCGCATGAAAGCTTTGATAGACCAACTGATCGCCCTGAGGCTGTATGGAATGGCGGCTTGCGCCGAAGCTTTGCTGGCCGCGCGCAAGCCGCCAAGTCTGACCACTGCGATAAAGCAACTGATCGACGCCGAGACTGTAGAGCGCCGGGTGCGCTCTATCCAGCACCAAATGCGGGCCTCGAAGTTCCCCCACCATAAGGACTTCGCCACTTTCGATTACGGCCTAGCCGCCGTCACCCAAGCGCAAATCGACCCCTTCTGCTCAGGGCAGTTCACCCAGGAGGCCCACAACCTCATTCTGGTGGGCGGAACCGGTACGGGCAAAACCCACATCGCCATTGCTCTGGGGACGCTGTTGATCAATCAGGGAAAGAAGGTCCGTTTCTTCAACGCCGTCGATCTGATCAATGCGCTGATCAAGGAACAGGCCGAAGGCAACGCCGGCAAGATCATCCGGCAACTGACGGCCATGGATTGCGTCATCATCGACGAACTGGGCTATATCCCATTCCCCAAATCCGGCGGTGCGCTCTTGTTCCACCTGATCAGCAAACTCTATGAGAAGACCAGCGTCATCATCACCACCAATCTGGAGTTCGGGGAATGGGTCTCCGTCTTCGGAGATGCAAAAATGACAACCGCGTTGCTGGATCGTGTAACGCATCACTGCGCAATCATCGAAACAGGCAACATGTCTTACCGCTTCGCACAAAGCAAACAGCGACGACAAAAGTAGCCGCCCTGTAAGCAAAGCCCCAGGCTGATCCGCTATATGGAGCCAATCAGCCTGGGGGCTTTCATCGCAAAGGCGGGCAAATCAAAACGGGTCCTGTACAGATTGTTCTGCAAAAGGGGTTTCGTAGCTGGGGCACAAGTCCGGGCCGATGGGGTGGATGAGCTGCCTCCGGCTGGTCCGGGCTCTCGCGATCGAAATCCATGAGGACTGGCTGGATGCCAACCGCTAGCTCAACATGATCCATCTCAAGGAGAGCAAAAGCGAACGCATCCAGAAAGCCGCCTGACGGCGGCTCGGCATGCCTGGCGCTCCGAGCAATCGAAATCTCCGCGCCAGGCATGCCGGTGGCCCTCATCGGCAGCCATGACAAACTTGCAGAACAGTCTGGACACTACTTCAAAAGCTCATTGCCACTTCAAGAACCCCACCTGATCCCCACGTTCCGCCGCCGGCCCGGTTGTCCCGGTGGGCCCACAGGCCCCTCCCACGCGGCTTCGCTCCGCGTAACGCAAAGCGCTACACGAAGCCGCGCGGGGCCCTCCCGTGGACTACCGGGACAACCTCCGTCGAAGCAAGGGGGGGGGGGTCAATTTTGCACGCCGATAGGGGGTCAGAATTAAATGCTGATTGACAGGCCTCATCGATATTGACCGCACCCGCCATCGGAACTCCCCACCCGGACCCCAATCGGATCCTTCGACGATCACAGTTTCGACATCGATAGGTTAAAGTTTGCTGAAAACTTCGTCGTGGCAGGCGATCGAACACGGATACGGTGTGGCCAAAGGGCGCCTATCGGACTAGCAGCCTGTCGGACTCGGGCATGCAAGGATTGGTAAGATTGGCTTGGCGGGCGTCGATGTCATGGATTTACCCCCATGAAGTTGCGAACGCGGGTTGGCCCGCCCGTTCAGGCGTGGCTGAGGACGAACATCCGCTTGATGTTCCAGGAGAGCGTGGCCAAGGTCCATTCCCCCTTCGCCTTGTCGAGGCCGCGCAGGCTGAACTGACGCAAGCCCATCACCGATTTGATGATGCCGAACACCGGCTCCGGCGTCTGCTTGCGAAGCGCGTAGAGCGCCCGGCCCTCGGGTGTGGCCAGGCGATGGCACATCGCCTCGAGCGGCGTCGGATCCTCGGGCGCTGGCGGCGCCTCGGCGAAGCGGTCCCGCCAGGAAAGATGGTGGTGCTCCCGGCCGAGCGCGATCAGCGGCGCGATCTCCGCTTCCCCGCAGGCCTCGACGTTGGCCTGGCTGAAGTAGCCGCTGTCCGCCAACAGGGTCTCGACCTCGCCAAGCCCGTCCGGCAGGCCGGCGAGTGCTTCGAGCGTCGGTTCGATCTGCTGCTTGTCGTTCGCCGCCTGCACCACGTCGGCGCTGACCACCAGCAGGCTGCCGGCGGCCACCGCAGCCTGGGCGTTGTAGCACTGCTCGAAGCCGCCGCCGGCCACCGGCATGATGCGCGAGTCCGGGTCCGTCAGGTTGACCTGGTCCTTCGCCCGTGGCCCCGGCTCCGGCGGCTTCGGTGGCCGCCCGCCCGGCTTGCGGCCGGTCCGCGTTTCCTTCGCCTCGCGGGCTGCCAGCTTCTCTTCGTACTCCGCCTGCTCCCGCGCATGACGCTCGGCCGCCCGCGCCTCGATCTCCGCCTTCGCCGCGGCGATCGCCGCCAGCCGGTCCTCGCGCCGTGCCAGCTCCTCCGGCACGCTCATGCCGTCGGGAACCTCGGACCGGTCCGCCGCTTCCGCCAACGCCATCAACTCCGCCACCTCGGCCCGCAGCCGGGCTTCGATCTCGCCCGCACGCTGCCACGACAGGGCGCTGTGCCGGCTCGCGTCGGCATGGATCTTCGTCCCGTCCAGCGCCACCGTGCCCAGTTGCAGCATGCCGGCCTGCCGCGCCAGCAGCAGAACCTGCACGAACAGCCCCTCGATCAGCGGCAGGAAGCGACGGCGGAACGTGGCGATCGTGTCGTGGTCGGGGTGGTCGTTTGCCGCGATGAAGCGGAAGGCCACCGAATCATAGCTCGCCCGCTCCAGCTTCCGGCTGGAATGCACCCCCGTCGCGTAGCCGTAGATCAGCAGGCCCAGCAGGACGCTCGGGTGATGCGCCGCCGAGCCCGAACCACGATAGGCCTTCACGAACGCAGAGAGATCCAGCTGCTCCAGCACATCGACCACGAAGCGCGCCAGATGACGATCAGGCAGCCATTCGTCCACCGAAGGCGGCAGAAGATAGCTGGTCTCCCGGTCAACCTGTCGAAAGTTGCTCATCACAAAATCACCGCGCAGGAGAGAATCAGACCGTGACAGTGAATCTCATCTCGAAACTCGGCTCAAGTCCGACAGGCTGCTAGGGACTTCGTCGGATCGACCAGTCGTCAAACCGCCCGGACCGTGACGAGCTGCATCCCGTCGGCGCATGTCGTGCCGGCGGTCAACGACCCTATGAAGGAATTGACGAATGACGAACGGAACCGTGAAGTGGTTCGATGCCACCAAAGGCTTTGGCTTCATCGCGCCGGATGACGGCGGCAAGGATGCTTTCGTGCATATCTCGGCGCTCGAGCGCTCCGGCATCGGCGGTCTCGCCGAGGGCCAGAAGGTGTCATACGACCTCGAACCCGGCCGCAACGGCAAGTCGGCGGCGGAGAATCTCCAGCTGATCGACTGACCGCGTACCCTGTATGCGACGAAAGGGCTCGCCTCGGCGGGCCCTTTTTTCGTCTAGGACCCGACGATCTCGACCAGGTGCAGGTCGAAGGTCAGGGCCTCGCCGGCGAGCGGGTGGTTGGCGTCGAGCACGACGTCGGCGTCGCGCAGCTCGCGCACGACGAGGCGGGTCGTATTGCCGTCGGGGTCCGAGGTTTGCAGGCCGGTGCCGACCTCCAGCTCGATCTCGGCCGGGATCTGGTCGCGGGCGACCACGTGCACCAGGTCTTCGTCGCGCGGGCCGTAGGCGGCGTCGACCTCGAGGCGGACGCTTTTTTCCTCGCCCACCGCCATGCCCGTCACGGCCTCGTCGAAGCCGGTGATGACATGGCCGGCACCGAGGATGAATTCCAGCGGGTCGTGGCCGACGGAACTGTCGAAGGTGGCGCCGTCGTCGAGACGGCCGGTGTAGTGAATGCGAACGGTATCGCCGGCCTCGGCGTTGCTCATGGCGCTAGCCTCGTCGTTGTTGGGGGCGGGGATGGGTCTGCCGGTGCCGCTAGATCGCCTTCAGCGGACCGAGCAGCGAGAGCAGGCCGTCCGATGGCGTTTGCTGGTAGCGATGCTGCAGCACATACATCATCACCCGCAGCTTCACGATCAGCGGAAAGGCGCGGGCGTGCACATGGGTCGGCAGGTTCTGGAAGTTGCCGCTGGTCTCGACCAGGGTGTTGTAGTTCGTCATGTAGTCGTCCAGGCCGGCCGCCAAATGGTCGGAGAGGGAGGCTTCGTCCGGCGTGGTCGCCAGGGCCTCGGTGACGTTCGCCGTCTGGCTTTTCATGTATCGGCCCATGCTGGCCTGGGCGCCGACGCGATAGGCGTCGAAATCCTCGCCATAGCGTAGCAACCATTCGACGAAGCCGTCGATATTGTCGATCGACGGACACTTTGAACTGTCCACGGTGGATTTCTTGCGCCAGAACATGCGGGTCGCTCCTTCGCCTGATTGCCGGGACCAATCGAGGCGAAGTCGGCGGTCAACGGAGTTGATTGGCCACGAAGGCCGCGCCCGGATGTGTCGCCCATCATCATGGACTATTCGGTTGGAAAGGCGAGGACTTTCTCGGTCGACCACCCCGCCTGCGGGTTCAGTTGCCAGTCATGCCCGGGCGAGGGCGTAGATCTGGTGACCGGGACCCGGCAGGGACGGCAACTCGTCCCAGCTATCCCCGCCATCGACGCTGGCGAAGACCTGGCCGCCGTTGGTCGCCGCCGCCATCTTCGCCGGCCGTCGTTCATCGAAGGCGAGGGTGAACAGGGTGTTGTCGGGGCGCATGCCCATATCGACGCGCCGCCAGGTGTCGCCGCCGTCCCGGCTGGCCAGCAGCAGGCCGAGATCGCTTTGGAAGTTGCCGCCGCCGACCACCCACAGGCAGCGGGGATTGCCCGGCACCTCGCGGATATCGCGACAGTAGATCTGGCCCTTCTCGTTTGCCGGTTCCAAGGGCACCAGACGCCAGTGATTGCCGCCGTCCGAACTCTGGAACATGCCGGCGCGACCGATGGCGATGACGTTGCCGGGACACCAGCGGCTGGCCAGGATCCCGTGCATGTCGACCGTATCGTCATTCACATACTGCCCGTTGGAGAGGTTCTCCCAGCTTTCCCCGCCGTCGCGTGAGCGCAGCGTGCCGCCCACCTCGATCGCCGCATACAGCAGGTCGGGATCGTAGGGGCTGGCATCCATCATCAAGACCCGCTTGGCCGGATTGGAGCCGGGCGCGGTGGTGATGTCGGGGAAGCGGACATGCACCGGCAGGCGTCGCCAGCTCGCGCCGCCGTCCTCGCTGCGATAGATCTCCGCGTTCTCGTAGCCGATCAGCACGGTTTGCGGATCGCGCGGGTGGAACAAGACCGACCAGACCGGCAGGCCGTGATCGGCGATATCGACCCGTTGCCAGGTCTCGCCGGCATCCTCGCTCCGATAGGGGCCGTCCTGGGTGCCGGCGTAGATCAGCCGCGGATCGTTCGGATGCACCGCGATGACCCGGACGGCGGGTCGCGCGGGCAGACCCTGGTCCAGCGGCTCCCAGCCCTCGCCGCCTTCGCGCAGACGGAACAGGCCGTGATCGACGATACGTCCCGGTGCAGTTTCCCCCGCCAGGCCGGCAAAGACATACGCCGGTCCAGATTTCCTGGATGCCATAACGAACTCCTTTGCGCCAACGAGGTACTATATTAAAGCTGAAATCTTAAAAAAACTGTCCCAACGTTTTGTTTTTACAATTAAGATATTATCATATTAATCGGCTATTCCATGCCCTTCTCCGCCAACTCGGCTTTTGCCTTGTCGTTCTTTTGCAGATGGGCGAGGCCCAGAGCCCGCAGCACCCCCGGCGTCTTCGAGAACTGGATGTTGTCGTAGCCGACGATTTCCACGCGGTTGCCCCAGGGGTCGCGAAAATCGAGGAAGCGGCCGTCCAGCAGTTCGACGCCGGCGGCGAGGAGGGCGGCCCGCGCCGCGTCCTTGTCGTCGACGACGAGGCCGAAATGTCGGCCGTCGTCCGGACCTTGATGGCGTCCGCTCTGCAGCGCCAGGAACTGGTCGCCGAGATCGATGAAGGCCATGCTCTCGCTCCGGCCCCGCAAGGTGAACGCGAAGATCCGGCCATAGAAGGCCAGCGCCTCGTCGATGTCGCCGACCTCGAGCGCCACATGGTTGAAGCCGACGGCCTTGGCCTTGGGGGGTGTCGTCATGGCGGCGTTCCTATGTGGCGAGCGAGGGCATGATGAAGAGGTCCGTGTCGCCGGGCTTGGCGCCGGCCCCGGTCAGCATGGCGTGCACCTGGCCCCGGTGATGGGTCTGGTGGTTGAAGAAATGGCAGACCAGGACCGCGAGCGGTTTGACGACGTCGGCCTGAAGGGCGCCCGAATACCAGCTGAGGTCACCCGCGAGGGTGTCGGCGTCGAGGCCGCGCGCCCATGCGACGATCCGCCGGTCGAGGTCGGTGCGCGCCGCCCGCATCTCGGCCCAGGCGCCCCCTTCGTCGATGGAGGCCGGGATATTCGCCTGCTCGGGCTTCGGCGTCCCGGCGAACCGGCTCATCCAGATCCGATCGCCCCACAAGAGGTGGCTGAGCGTCGCGTGGATGGAGCCGAAGAAGGCGCCCCGCTCCGGCGCGCTTCTCCCATGTTCCTCGTTTGTTCACGCATTTTGCTGTTTTGCGCCGGATTGAGAGGAACCGCTAACGCGGGAGCAACCTTTTGTCAATGGCCAATTTCAAGCAAATGTCACGCGACAATCGGGTAGGAGGGGTCCTCTCGGCGCCCCTCCTCCCACACCACCGGGCATACGTTCTACGTACCACGGCGGTTTCCGGTCAGTTGTAACGCGAGATACCTATCGGTCATAGGGACAAGCCCCTGGCCTTCGAACCAAGCCAGGGTCATGGCTTCGGTGGCTTGATAGCTGAGGGACTTGCGCCACCAGCCCTTGCCGGAGAGAGCCAAGATCCAGGCCCGCCGCTCGGGCACCCCGAGGCTTCGCAGGAAGTCCGCTTGCGCCTTGGTGCGCTTGCATTGCTTGAGCCGGACACAGCGCAGTTTTCGACGGATCCAGCCGTCGAGACGCCGAAGCTGGCTCGCGCAACGGGCATGGCGGAAGTACGTCACCCAGCCGGCGAGGAAGCCGTTGAGTTCGCCGACCATGCGCGCGAGGCTGATGCCCCGGTTGCGCCGGGGGATCTCGCGAACCCGTTGCTTCGCCCGCCGCAGGCTTTGCGGCGCGATGCCGAGCGATCCATCCGACAACAGCCGGTGGCCGAGGAACTTGCGGTCCCCGGCCGGAGCGACGGCACTTTTCTCCTGGTTGACCCGCAGATGCAACCTGCCTTGGAGGAATTCGGCGACCGAGGCCATCACCCGCTCGCCCGCCGCTCGAGTGCGAACGTAGATGTTCACGTCGTCGGCATAACGGCAGAA
>CATOSZ010000018.1 GCA_951812805.1 uncultured Alphaproteobacteria bacterium
GGTTTCGCGTGCCGTAGGCGCCGCCCAGCGTCATCACCCGGGTCAGCCCCCGCGCGCCCGCATCCCGCGGCGGAATCCCGCCATCGCCCGTCGCATGACTCGACATCGTCTCACTCCTCCCTACAGCATTTCTCGAGGAGCTTAACGGAGGCGGAAGGCCGAGACTACGGCCACTGCGAAATCCGCCATCGCCCCATGACGTCGTCCATTCCAACGCCACGGCAAGACTTCAGCCGTGAACGATCATTCGTCCCGCACCACAAGAGTGCGCGCGACGATGTCGCCCAGGCGGCGATTCTGACGGTCGATCCGAGCAATGATGGTCCCGACCAGATAGAACGCAATGCCATCGACGAAACGCAACAGGTTTCGGGCCAGCGCCGCGACAATCCCGATCCTTCCGCCTTGCCTGTCGGTGACCCGAGTGCCGAAGAGAAATTTACCGGGCGTCCAGCCGAGGGCCGCCTCCATGGTGGCGAAAACCAAAATGACAAAGAGGCATCCCACCAGGAGCGGAATGCCGGAAATCATTATGCCAGACTGTGTTTCGTCCTCGAAAACCGTGCCGAGCCCCGATAGCCAAGAAAATAACAATAGCAATACTACCGACAAAATAAAATCAATTATCCCGCCGGCGACGCGTAGTCCAACAGGTGCGATTTCTGGCAACATCCCTCTCCAGAACAGTTCAATGCTGCGCATGACTATCGCTCATGCTACCCCGCGTGAGATCGCAAATCCATCAATGACCATCGATCCGAAAATCGGCGCAAACAGCGTCAGGCGCGAAGCCGCATGTTCTCCGGATCGTGCGGCGCGCCTGGAGAGAGGGTGGCCGGGCGGCGTTCGCCCAGGACTTCGACCTCCAGCTCCGCCCCGTCTTCGAGCGCCTCGGTTTCGACATAGGCAAGCGCGATGGCGCGACCGATCGTGTGACCATGCCCGCCCGAGGTGACGATGCCGACGCGGCGCGCGCCGGACCAGACGGGGGCATTGGTCATCGGATCCGCGTCGCCCGGGTCGAGCGTCAGGCAGACGAGCCGCCGGGTCGAGCCCGTCTGCATCTCCCGCTGCAACGCCGCGCGGCCGACGAAGTCCGGCTTGTCCAGGCGGACGAAGCGCTCCAACCCGGCTTCCAACGGCGTGTACTCGCTGGTGAGTTCCAGCTTCCAGGCCGGGTAGGCCTTTTCCAGGCGCAGGGAGTCCATTGCATACATGCCGAAATCCACGATGCCCGCGTCGGCGCCCGCCGCCATCACGTCCTCGTAGACCGTCGCCATATGCGCCATCGGCAGGTGCAGCTCCCAGCCGAGCTCGCCCACATAGTTGACGCGGATCGCCAGGGCTTCGGCGAAGCCGACGGTGATCCATTGCGCCGTCAGCCAGGGGAAGGCCGCGTTCGTGAGATCGGCCTCCGTCACCCGGGCCAGCACATCGCGCGATTTCGGTCCGGCCACGATCAGGGTGCCGTAGTGTCCCGTGACGTTGTCGATGCGCACCTCCGCACCCGCCGGTACCCGGGCGCGCAGTAGGT
This sequence comes from uncultured Alphaproteobacteria bacterium, assembly GCA_951812805.1. Classification (GTDB taxonomy): domain Bacteria; phylum Pseudomonadota; class Alphaproteobacteria; genus JASLMY01. The sequence continues at coordinate 1,535 of CATOSZ010000018.1, forward strand.
CCAGGTCGTGCTCCTCCGCCGCGGCAGCCGAGGCGATGTAGAAGCGGTCCTCGGCGAGGCGGGTGACGGTGAACTCGGAGACCACGTGGCCGCTTTCGAGGCAGGCGTAGGCAAGCGCGATGCGGCCGACGCGGGGCAGGCGCCCGGCGACGATGCGGCCCAGCATGGCGGCGGCGTCCCGACCCTCGACCCTGAATTTGGCGAAGCCGCCGAGGTCGAGGACGCCCGCCCGCTCCCGCACCGCGCGGCATTCGGCGCCGATCGCCTCGAACCAGTTGGTGTGGCGGAAGCTCGGCCGCCGTTCGCCGTCCGCCCCCGCCGGCACGAACCAGGTCGCCCGTTCCCAGCCGCCCCGTGCGCCGAAGCGGGCGCCCTTGGCCTTCAGGGCTTCATAAAGCGGGGTGCGCCGGGCCGGCCGGCCCGCCGGCCATTCGTCGTGCGGAAACGCCGTGGCGTATTCGTGGCTGTAGAGTTCGACCGCCTTCTGCACCGCGTAGCGCTTGGTGGCGTAGGCGCCGAAGCGGCGCGGATCGATCTCCCAGGTATCCCACTCACCCTCGCCCTCGACGATGATGTCGGCCAGCAGCTTGCCGGCGCCGCCGCCCTGCACGATGCCGAAGCTGAAGGCGGCACAGAGATAGTGGTTCGGCTGTCCCGTCGCCGGGCCGACCAGCGGCAGGCCGTCCGGCGTATAGGGGATCGGCCCGTTGATGGTGTTGCGCACGCCGCTCTCGCCGAGCGGCGGGACCCGGGCGATGGCGTTCTCGATATAGCTCTCCAACCGGTCGAGGTCGGGCGGCAACAACTCCATGCCGAAGTCGGGCGGCACCCCGTCCTCGGCCCAGGTCCGGCAGTTAAACTCGTAGGGGCCGAGGATCAGGCCGCCGCGTTCCTGGCGCAGGTAGTAGGAATCGTCGGGATCACGCAGCAGCGGCAGCATGGTCTCCCGGCCTTCCAGGCTCGCCACCGCCTCGGTCACCAGATACTGGTGTTCCATCGACACCATGGGCAGACGCAGGCCGGTCATCGCCGCGACCTCGTGCGCCCGGTAGCCGGCGGCGTTGATCAGGATCTCCGCCGTGACCTCCCCCTTGGGCGTCGTCACCCGCCAGGCGCCGGACGCGGTGCGCGCGATCGCCGTCACCGGGCATTGGCGCTGGATCTCCACGCCGCCGTCCCGTGCGCCCTTGGCCAGCGCCTGGGTCAGCTGGCTCGGGTCGATGTGGCCGTCGTAGGGGTCCCAAAGCGCGCCTTCGAGCCCGTGCGTGCGGATCGGTGGATAGCGCTCCCGGAGGCCGTCGAGGTCCAGCAGCTCGTAGGCCAGTCCCTGGTGGCCGGCCATGGCGGCGATATGGCGGAACTCGGCCATTCGCTCAGCGCTCTGCGCCAGGCGGACGCTGCCGGTCATGTGGTGGCCGACCGGCTGGCCGGTCAGCTCTTCCAGGCGCTGGTAGAGGAAGACGCTATAGGCCTGCAGCCGCATGATGTTGTAGCTGGTCGAATAGGTCGGGCAGTTGCCCGCCGCATGCCAGGTCGAGCCGGAGGTGAGCTCGTCCCGCTCCAGCAGGACGATGTCGCCCCAGCCCTTGGCCGCCAGGTGATAGGCGGTCGAGCAGCCGGCGACCCCGCCGCCGACGATGACCACGCGGGCCTGTCGCTTCATGGCCCGTCCCTCCCGCCGGCGCGCATCGCCGCGCGCGGCAATCGGATGGGAAAGTGGGCGCGGATGCGCGCGTCCGTCTCCGGGTCGATATGGGCGGGATAGTGGCTGCCCAGGATCTCGCGGGCGAGACGACGCGCGCGTTCCCGGATATCCAACGCACCGGCGTCGGCCCAGTCCGACGGGCTCGCCCGGTCGCCCAGCGCCGGGTAGGTGTATTCCCGCTGCATCAACGCCAGCGTCTGGTCGTCGCCGAGGTAATGCACCGGGCCGTCCACCACCCCGCGCATGGTCCGGACCGACAGCGTGTCGTCGTTCACCTCGATCCCGCGCACGCAGCGCAACACCGCGCCCAGCATGTCGTCGTCGATAACATAGCTCTCGAAGGCGGCACCCAGCAGGCTCGCGTGCATGCCCGCGGCCTCGTACACCAGGTTGGCCCCGGCGAGCCCGGCGAGCGCGGTGGTATAGCCCTTCTCGTAGCCGGACTGGGCGTCGGGGATCTTGGCGTCGGCCATGCCGGCGGCGACGCCGTTCGGCAATCCGTAATAACCGGCCATCTGCGCCGCGGCGGCGGCCAGCAGGGCCTGTTCGCCGCTGCCCCCGCTCATCGCGCCGGTGCGCAGGTCGGAAACGAAGGGCCAGGTGCCGAAAATGGTCGGATGGCCCGGCTTCAACGCATTGACGTAGAGGGTGCCGGCGATGACCTCCGCCACCGCCTGGGCCAGCGAGCCGGCGAGTGCGGCCGGGCTGGTCGCCCCCGCCTGGCCGGCGGAGAGCAGCAGGATCGGCATGCCGCGCGCCACCCCCGCCTCGAGGCAGCGGCAGGCGTCCTCGGCGAAGCGCAATGGCGGCACCACGAAGCAGCACGACATGGAGACGAAGGGCCGGGCGGCGAAGGCGCCCTCGCCGCCGGCGATCATGTCCAGCATGTCGACCGTAGCGTGCACCGCCTCGGGCGTGGTGAAGGCGGTGCCGATATGCTTGCTCGTGCCGGCGACGGCGGCATAGCAGGTGTTGAGGTCCATCTCGAAGGGGTCTTCCAGGTCGCGGGCGACGACGGAGCGCTGGAAGAAATGGATGTTCTCGCGGGTGTCGACCAGGCGCGCGATATCGTAGAGATCGCGCAGGGTGGAATCGCGATAGGCGCCACTGTCGAGGTCGACCAGATGCACCGCCGCGCCGGCGGTACCGAAATGCACCCGGCGGCCGGACAGCTGCATGTCGTGGCGGGCGTCGCGCCCATGCAGCACCAGGTCGCGCGGAATGCGGGCCAGCATGTCCTCGACCATCGCGCGGGGGAACAGCAGCCGGCCGTTCTCCGACAACCGGGCACCGACCGCCTGCAGGGCCGCGACGCAGCTCGCGATCGGCTGCGCCATGCCGATGCCTTCCAGGATGTCGAGAACGGCGTGATGGACCTTGTCCATGTCCGCCACGCTCAACGGGCGGAAGCTGCCGCCGAGCTGGCCGGGACCCACCGCGCGGATCTCGGGCGGACGGGCGCGTTCCGCGCGGCGGGCCTCGCGGCCGCCGGAACGACGGGACTTCGAGCGCTGTTCGTTCATCGCACACCTGACGCAATTGCCGGGAACGCGTTCGTCCGGTACGGCGACGAACAGGCGAAGTGTGCGCCCGCCCGCGGCATCGAATCGCGCGGGCCGGCGACAGCTTGTGTCAGAACAGCGACATTGGGTCAGGCGACGGCGCGGCGGTCCTGGCGCGGGGAGTGGCCGTAGGCGGCACGGTAGAGCTGGCTGAAATAGGTCGGCGAGGAAAAGCCGCAGGCAAAGGCGATCTCGGCGATGCGGAGGTTGGTCTGCTCGACCATGCGCCGGGCCGCCTTCAGGCGGATGCTCATGTAGTAGTGGCCGAGCGTGGTGCCGAGGTGGCGGCGGAACAGCCGCTCCAGCTGCCGCTTCGACAGGCCGACGGCGAGCGCGAGTTCCGGCGGCCGCAGCGGCACCTCGACGTTCGCCTCCATCAGGCCGACGCAGGTCACCAGCTTCGGGTGGATGGAGCCCAAGCGGTTGACCAGCGCCATGCGCTGGGGGTCGGTCGGCGCACGGACCCGCTCGAGCACGAAGCAGTCGGTGATCTCGCCGGCGAGATCCCAGCCATGCTCCGCCGCGATGAGCGCCAGCATCATGTCGAGGGCGGCGGTGCCGCCGGCGGCGGAGAATCGCTTGCCGTCGAGCTGGTAGAGATCGGTCGAGACCTCGAGCTCCGGGAAAGTCTCGAGGAAGGCGGGCAGCACCTCCCAGTGCATGGTGCAGGGATGGCGGCCCATCAGTCCGGCGCTGGCCAGCACATAGGCCCCGGTGCACAGGCCGCCGAGCTTGGCGCCGTGCCGGTCGAGCCGACGCAACCAGGCGAAGACGGCGGGCTCGCGGTAGGGCGCGGGATCGAACGGCCCGATGACGACGACCGTGTCATAGGCCGGCGCCTCGCGCACCGCCCGGTCGGCGGGCGTCGCCATGTCGTTGGAGGCGGTGACCGGCCCGCCGTCGACGCTGATCACCTCCCAGCCATAGAGCGCTGAATCGCGCAGCCGGTTGGCGGCGCGCATCGCCTCGATCGCCGAGACGAAGGCCAGCATGGAAAAGGTCGGGGCAAGGAAGAAACCGACGCGCCGTTCAGCCGGGCCGGCGAAGATCCCATGTCGCTCAGCTGCCGTCATGCCACGATCCACGTGTCGATCGCCGTCGAAGACGGGCGGGCTCGGTTGCACCACTATCGCGGTGACGCTACTCCCATTCCGGGTGCCGGCGCCAGCGAATTATTTCAGGCGGTGTCGAGGCAGGCGGCATGGCCTTTGACCACCCGTTCCGTCGAGGCCGGATGGGTCGCGAGGCGTGCCTCGGGCCGGATCGGCCGGCGCACCAGCTCGCCCCCGCAGTTCGGGCAGAGACCCTGGAATCGCACCGTCGCGCAGTCCCGGCAGAAGGTGCATTCATAGGAACAGATCACCGCCTCCCCGCTGGCGGGCGGCAGATCGCGATCGCAGCATTCGCAGTTCGGTTTCAGGGTCAGCATCGTTTGCCTCCTCCGCGCAAGGGGCTAGGCTAGCGGAGGCGATTCGCCGTGGCCAGGGGGCATCGGCGGTGCATGAATCGGGAGTGATCCGATGCGCGTCTCCATTCTCGCGATTTTGCTGGCCGCGCTCGCCGCAAGCCATACCGCCTGGGCGCAAAGCGGGGAGATCCCCTGCGCCGAGGCCTATCCCGCCGTCGCCGGCATGTTCGCCGCGGCCGAGCGTCACGGCTCGGACGGACTCTGCTACGCCTGTCCCGACGGGCACCGGCGGACGGAGCGGTCTCTGGTCTCGCCCCAGGCCTGCCAGCTGGCGGGCACCGCGACCCACTCCAAGGCCGAAAAGCACGACAAGGCGGCCGGCAGCGTCGCCAAGGCCTGTCCGAAGGGGCAGTTCCTCTCGATCCGGGACGGGCATTGCTATTCCTGCCCGCCGGGTGCCAAGCGCACGATCAGCGCGATCACCTCGCCGCGCGCCTGCGTCCTGCGCGCCGCCTATGCCAAGGCGATCCCCCGCGGCTCGCCATTCCCCTGTGCTGCCCGCTATCCCGCCGATGGGACCTTCGAAGCCGCCTTCCGCCGGCCCGAAGACGGCAAGTGCCACGCCTGTCCGACGGGCTACGCCTGGAAGGGCAAGGCCTGCCAGGCGGTGGCGCGCAAGGCCTTCGCGGCATCGACGCGCGCCGGCAAGGGTCCATTCTGCAAGGGCGGCGCCCGCTTCTCCGTGCCCAAGGGCCATTGCTATCGCTGCCCGCCCGGCCATCGTTGGAGTGTCGTCGGCGACGTCGCCGGGGCGAAGGCCTGCGTCAAGCGCGCCGCCAAGCCGGTCCGGGCCGCGGTCCGGCGCGAGAAATAACCCCCGCTACAGGTCCCGCGGATCGTCGACGAAGAGGTGCGGCTCGTCGCCTGCCGGTGTCGCCGCCAGGATAGTCACCCCCGCGGCCGAGCGGAAACGATGCCAGCAGGCCTTCGGCACGACGACAAGGGCGCCCGCCGCCAGATCCAGGGTCTGAAGCTCGTCGTCGACGATGATGTCGAATTCGGTGGCGCCCGCGATGATCTGCACCAGCTCGTCGCCGGCGAGATGGCGTTCCCAACCCGCGTTGCCGTCGAAGCTGCCGACAGCGATCCGGGCGTCCTTGAAATCGCCCTGGCCCAGGCCGCGGAATGTCAATCAGCATTTAATTCTGACCCCCTATCGGCGTGCAAAATTGACCCCCCCCCTCCCTTGCTTCGACGGAGGTTGTCCCGGTAGTCCACGGGAGGGCCCCGCGCGGCTTCGTGTAGCGCTTTGCGTTACGCGGAGCGAAGCCGCGTGGGAGGGGCCTGTGGGCCCACCGGGACAACCGGGCCGGCGGCGGAACGTGGGGATCAGGTGGGGTTCTTGAAGTGGCAATGAGCTTTTGAAGTAGTGTCCAGACTGTTCTGCAAGTTTGTCATGGCTGCCGATGAGGGCCACCGGCATGCCTGGCGCGGAGATTTCGATTGCTCGGAGCGCCAGGCATGCCGAGCCGCCGTCAGGCGGCTTTCTGGATGCGTTCGCTTTTGCTCTCCTTGAGATGGATCATGTTGAGCTAGCGGTTGGCATCCAGCCAGTCCTCATGGATTTCGATCGCGAGAGCCCGGACCAGCCGGAGGCAGCTCATCCACCCCATCGGCCCGGACTTGTGCCCCAGCTACGAAACCCCTTTTGCAGAACAATCTGTACAGGACCCGTTTTGATTTGCCCGCCTTTGCGATGAAAGCCCCCAGGCTGATTGGCTCCATATAGCGGATCAGCCTGGGGCTTTGCTTACAGGGCGGCTACTTTTGTCGTCGCTGTTTGCTTTGTGCGAAGCGGTAAGACATGTTGCCTGTTTCGATGATTGCGCAGTGATGCGTTACACGATCCAGCAACGCGGTTGTCATTTTTGCATCTCCGAAGACGGAGACCCATTCCCCGAACTCCAGATTGGTGGTGATGATGACGCTGGTCTTCTCATAGAGTTTGCTGATCAGGTGGAACAAGAGCGCACCGCCGGATTTGGGGAATGGGATATAGCCCAGTTCGTCGATGATGACGCAATCCATGGCCGTCAGTTGCCGGATGATCTTGCCGGCGTTGCCTTCGGCCTGTTCCTTGATCAGCGCATTGATCAGATCGACGGCGTTGAAGAAACGGACCTTCTTTCCCTGATTGATCAACAGCGTCCCCAGAGCAATGGCGATGTGGGTTTTGCCCGTACCGGTTCCGCCCACCAGAATGAGGTTGTGGGCCTCCTGGGTGAACTGCCCTGAGCAGAAGGGGTCGATTTGCGCTTGGGTGACGGCGGCTAGGCCGTAATCGAAAGTGGCGAAGTCCTTATGGTGGGGGAACTTCGAGGCCCGCATTTGGTGCTGGATAGAGCGCACCCGGCGCTCTACAGTCTCGGCGTCGATCAGTTGCTTTATCGCAGTGGTCAGACTTGGCGGCTTGCGCGCGGCCAGCAAAGCTTCGGCGCAAGCCGCCATTCCATACAGCCTCAGGGCGATCAGTTGGTCTATCAAAGCTTTCATGCGACGGCCTCCCCGGCAACGCACAGCGTCTCATAGCGCTTGCAGTCCGCTTCGGGCCGCAAGGTCAGTTGCGGATAGGCGTGGCTCTCGCCCCATGGCGCGATGACCGGCTCCACCAGTTGGTTGATCAGATTGATGATGGCCGGAAGGCGCAGCGTGTTCTGCTCCACGGCCAGTTCACAGGCTATCTCGACCACCTCGATCCCGTGATCCTGGGCCAGCAGGAGCAGATCGACAAACTCCCGGTCCCCGCCTTTGCCGGCCATGTAATGCGCCCTGACCCGGTGCATCGCCTCAGGCAATTGCCAACCCACAAAGGGCGCGCCATCTCTCAGCGCGCCGGGCTTGCGGTCGAGTAGGGGCAGGTAATGCCAGGGCTCGAAATAGCTGGCGTTGCGGGTAAAGCGGCGCTTGTGCTCGGCAATCACATTCTGCCCTGACACAACCACGATCCGGTCCGCATAGGCGCGCAGAGAGACAAGCTCCCCGGCGAACCGGGAGGGGACGCTATAGCGATTGGTGGCATATTGGACCAGACAGGTAGAGCGGACACGAGCGGCCTTCTCAACATAGCCGTCAAAAGCCCGGCCCAGGGGACGCAGTTCGGCGCACTCGTCTGCGAACACGTCCGAGATCTTGCGATCCGATTGTTCGGGGTGGGCGCGATTCGCCAATTCCTCGCAGCGCAGACGCAACCAGCCGTTCAGCGCATCCAGATCGTCAAAGGCGGGCTTGGGCGCAAACAGCTGTCCCCGCAGGAACCCAACCTGGTTCTCAATCTGACCCTTCTCCCACCCCGCCGCGGGTGTGCAAGCAACCGGTTCCATCACATAGTGGTTCATCAACGCCAGAAAGCGCGGATGGAACACACGGTCCTTAGAGCGCGAAACATAGGTTACCATCGTCTTGGGGTTGTCGATGATCACCCGGCGCGGTACGCCGCCATAGAAAGACATCGCCCGTGCAAAGGCGTCCAGCACCATCTCCTGAGATTCGCTGGGATAGGCAACAACAAAGGGCTTGCGGCTATGACATAGGCGGAAGTGGGCAACCTTTACCTTCTGCTCGACACCGCCCAGGACAGCGTATTCCGTGCTCCAGTCAAACTGGAGCGCGTCACCTGCCGTAAAGTGCAACGGAATGAACGCATCCCCCGATCCGGCGCCAGAACGCTTCAGGTCGCGGACAAACCTCTGAACCGTCGAGTAGGATCCGCTATAGCCTTCCGACACAAGCTGCTCATAAAGCTTCTTGGCCGTCCGGCGCTCACGGCGCGGGCGCCCCAGGTCCTGCTCAAAGAGCGCCCGAAGCCGGCTGGCGAAGCCATCGCTAAGCTTACGCCGGACGGGTGAAACGCGCCGCTGATAGCTCGGTGGATCGCCGTCCTTCAGATACTTCTTAATCGTGTTCCGCGACAAACCAGTCTGACGAGATACAGATCGGATACTCCGACCCTCCCGTAATATCCAACGTCGGATCTTCAATACGCTTTCCATCAATACCACCTGCTCTTTCCTCCGCACTGTTCCGTGCGGATGCTAGCGTTCCAGGTGGGTCAATTCTTACCGCTCATAACCCACCAAAGTGGGTCAGTTTTGCATGCCGATTCACAGCCCGGGGTTATTGAACGTGTCGTCCGCGCGCGGATCCGAATCCGAGGAAAGAAGGCAGCAGGCATGAGCCAGGTGGAAATCGTCCAGGCCCCTGATCTCGACGGGTGTCGCGAGGCGTTCGTATTGCGGGAAGATCGGGTCGGCCATTATCCGGAATTTCGCGATTTCTTCGCGCGCACCTTCGACCTCGAGCGGGTCGGCCTGGCGACGCCCGGCTATCTTCGCGGACCCTCCGGCATGAGCTATGCCGTCGTCTTCCTCGGCCGCAGCGGCGAGCCGTTCCCCGCCGGCGTGGAGCTGTTCGCCCTGCCGGCGGCGTTGGAGCCACTCGACGACGCGGCGGTGGACAAGGATCTCTGGGCCATTCTCGGCTGGATGATCGACGGCGTCGGCCCGCCCTGGAGCCGCGCGGACCTGGAGGCGACGGGGCGGCTGTACCGGATCCCGGCGACGCGCTGATCGGCCACCGCCGAAACGTGCGGCCTTGTGCGCTTTCGACGCTGCGCCTATCTCAAATCGGGTAGGAGGGGTCCTCTCGGCGCCCCTCCTCCCACACCACCGGGCATACGTTCTACGTACCACGGCGGTTTCCGGTCAGTTGTAACGCGAGATACCTATCGGTCATAGGGACAAGCCCCTGGCCTTCGAACCAAGCCAGGGTCATGGCTTCGGTGGCTTGATAGCTGAGGGACTTGCGCCACCAGCCCTTGCCGGAGAGAGCCAAGATCCAGGCCCGCCGCTCGGGCACCCCGAGGCTTCGCAGGAAGTCCGCTTGCGCCTTGGTGCGCTTGCATTGCTTGAGCCGGACACAGCGCAGTTTTCGACGGATCCAGCCGTCGAGACGCCGAAGCTGGCTCGCGCAACGGGCATGGCGGAAGTACGTCACCCAGCCGGCGAGGAAGCCGTTGAGTTCGCCGACCATGCGCGCGAGGCTGATGCCCCGGTTGCGCCGGGTGATCTCGCGAACCCGTTGCTTCGCCCGCCGCAGGCTTTGCGGCGCGATGCCGAGCGATCCATCCGACAACAGCCGGTGGCCGAGGAACTTGCGGTCCCCGGCCGGAGCGACGGCACTTTTCTCCTGGTTGACCCGCAGATGCAACCTGCCTTGGAGGAATTCGGCGACCGAGGCCATCACCCGCTCGCCCGCCGCTCGAGTGCGAACGTAGATGTTCACGTCGTCGGCATAACGGCAGAAGCTATGGCCCCGCGCCTCCAGCATCCGGTCCAGATCGTCCAGTAGAAGATTGGCCAGCAGCGGCGACAGCGGGCCGCCTTGCGGCGTGCCCTCATGGCGCCGGATGCAGACGCCGGTCTGCATCATCCCCGCTTGCAGAAAGCGACGGATGGTGCGCAGCAGGCGCTTGTCGCCAATCCGCCCAGCCAGTCGGGACATCAGAATGTCGTGATTGACCCGGTCGAAGAACGCCTCCAGATCCAGGTCGACCACAATCCCGCGGCCTTCGGCAACGTACTTACCCGCTTGGGCCAGAGCATCGTGAGCGCTCCGGCCCGGACGGAAGCCGAAACTCGAAGCCGAGAAACCCGGATCGAGGATCGGCTGAAGGACGTGCAGGATGGCTTGCTGAACCAGACGATCCAGCACCGTCGGGATGCCCAATTGCCGCATCCCGCCTCCCGGCTTGGGGATCGAGACCCCCTTCACCGGTTGGGGCCGATAGTCGCCTCGCGACAACGCCGCCACCAGCGCGTCCTTGTGATCGACGAGCCAGAGCCGCAGGTCTTGGATGGTCATCCCATCCACGCCCGCCGACCCCTTGTTCGCCTTCACCCGCTTGTAGGCTTGGTTCAGGTTGGCGGAACTCACCACCCGTTCCATCAGGTCTTGCGTCAAGGCTCGTTGCCGGTCCAACGCCGTGCGCACTTGTGGCACCTCGCAGGCTCCAGTTCCGGTTCCGCCGTCACCAGGGGCCTCGGGGCGCAGCGCCTTCATCAGGGCCTCGTCGAAAAGGTCCAATTGATAGCCACCGCCTTGCTGCCGCTCCATGCTCATCGAGTTGGTCCAGACTGCTCCTTGCTATTCGGATTCGGCCCTTCGGCGCCTCGCGGCCCCTACTATGGCCTCGGCTGACTTCTCCACCGCCGTCGCTCCCCGTCGCCGGGTCGCTACTCGGTTCCCCCGAGAGCGCTGGAGATCTCCCTGGGTAAAACCTTGATCTTTCCGCCGGTCGCGGCCGGATTTACCAATGCGATGTCCGAACGACTATCGGGCATCGCCATCCATTGCTGGCTTACCCCATCGCACCGGCCTGATATCCGGTTTCTGTTCGTCCGCTCCGGATTTTGCCTCCGGCTTCCTCCCCACCCCACCTCGCGGCGACGCAGTTGCCTTCAGCTAACGGTTCCGGTCGTTACGGCCCGTAGAGAACTTCCATCTCCTAGATCAACGCCATGCCAGGCACACAAGAAAAAGGGCGCCCCGCAGGGCGCCCGAAGCGACATCCAACCGGGTTGAGGGCATGAACGGTTGGATAGAGAGGGAAAGCTACACTCAAGGTGAAGGCCCCTTGCCGGTAGGACCGCCTCGCGGCCTTCGGGTACTACGTAGCAAGGGGCGTGCCAACTTTTACGATCTGCGGAAAACCAACGATTTTTTGTTTCCATCACCCAAATAGGTGATATTTCCAATTATGGCACGTGCCATTTCGATACATTAATTCAGATCTAGGAATAGTCGGTCAAATTGATCAGTCCCGAATTGGGAATTTGCCGCTATTTTCGATAAAGACCGCCCTCAGCCTTCCGGCGCCAATCTTTTTTCGACCAGGCGCGTCCAGTAGCTCGCGCCGAGAGCGAGAATCTCGTCGTTGAAGTCGTAGCCGGGATTGTGCACCTGGCAGGCTTCGCCCCCCTGGCCGGTTTCGTCGCCGTTGCCGATGTAGATATATGCCCCGGGGCAGGCCTCCAGCATATCGGAGAAGTCCTCCGAGGCCATGACGAGGGAGCGGTTGCGGTCGACGTTCTCCTCGCCGACCAGGTCCGCGGCGACGGTCGCGACGAAGGCCGCCTCGTCCACGTCGTTCACCAGCGGGCGGAAGATGTCGCGGAAGTCGACCTCGGCGCGGGCGCCGAAGCCCTCGGCGATGCCGCGTGCCAGCTCGCCGATACGCCGTTCGACCAGGGCCATGGTCTCGCGGCTGAACACGCGCACGGTGCCGCCCAGGCTCGCGTCGTTGGGGATGACGTTGTAGGCGTCGCCCGCGTGCAGGCGGGTGATCGAGAGGACGACGGTGTCGTGCGGGCGGGCATTGCGGGCGACGATGGTCTGCAGGGCGGCGACGATCTGCGCCGCGATCGGCACCGGATCGATCGAGCCCTCCGGCCGCGCACCGTGGGCGCCCCGGCCGATCACGCGCACGTCGAAGAAAGCGCCGCCCGCCATCATCGGCCCGGACCGGATGGCGAACTTGCCGGGCGCCACGCTCGGCGTGTTGTGCATGCCGTAGATCCGTTCCATCGGGAAATCGCGAAACAGGCCGCCCTCGACCATCGCGCGGGCGCCGCCCAGGCCCTCTTCCGCCGGCTGGAAGACGAAGTGGACGGCACCGTCGAAGTTCCGGGTTTCCGCCAGATGGCGGGCCGCGCCGAGCAGCATGGTGGTATGGCCGTCGTGGCCGCAGGCGTGCATCTTGCCGGCCTGGGTCGAGCGGTGGGCGAAGTCGTTCGCCTCGTCGATCGGCAGGGCGTCCATGTCGGCGCGCAGGCCGATGGCACGCGGGGTGTTGCCGACGCGCAGCGTGCCGACGACGCCGGTGCCGGCGAGGCCGCGATGCACCTCGATGCCCCACTCCGCCAGTAGGCCGGCGACGATGTCCGAGGTCCGCGTCTCCTCGAAGCCGAGTTCGGGATGGGCGTGGATGTCGCGGCGGATCCGGGCGAGCTCGTCGGCCCGCGCGGCGATCTCGGGGATGATGTTCATGGGCGCGTCGTCCTTCCGTGCCGGGGCCCGCCACTCTGCCCGCGCGGGCCGCACTGTCAAGGGCCGACTGGACCCCTTGCGGCCGTGGTGGCATTCTGCCCGCGACCCTTTCCCGCACGGAGCCTTCCCGCCATGAACATCGCCGCCCAGGGCGTCCAGAACGCCAACATCGAAGAGACCCGCCGCCAGGCCCGCATCGACCTCGCCGCCGCGCACCGCATTGCGGTGATGCACGAGTTCCACGAGGGCATCTTCAACCACTTCACCCTGGTCGTGCCGGGCACCACCGATCGCTATTACCAGATCCCCTTCGGCCTGCACTGGTCGGAAGTGACGGCGAGCTGCTTCATGGAGGTCGGCTTCGACGGCGCCCTGCTGGCCGGTGAGGGCGAGATCGAGCGGTCCTGCTATTGCATCCACGCGCCGATCCACGAGCTGGCGGGGCACGCCACCGCCGTCTTTCATACCCACATGCCCTATGCCAGCGCGCTCACCCGGCTGAAGGACATGCACATCAAGCCGATCGGCCAGACCGAGCTCGGCACGATGATGCAGACCGGCTACGACTATCTCTATACCGGCCCCGCCTTCGTCCGCGAGGAGGGCGTGCGCCTGGCCGGCGTGCTGGGCGATAAGGGTATCTTGATGATGGCGAACCACGGCGCGCTCACCGTCGGCCGTTCCGTCGCCGAGGCCTACGACCGGCTCTACTATCTCGAGCGGGTCGCCCAGGTGCAGCTCTATGCCATGTGGAGCGGGCAGGAGTTGAACCCGTTGCCCGAGGAAACGATCCAGAAGACCTACGACATCTACAAGAGCAAGTCGCCGAAGTATGGCGGCAAGTCGAACCACGAGCATCACTTCCAGGCCCTGAAGCGGATACTCGACCGGCGCGAGCCGGACTACCGCGACTAGGCGGGCGGGGCGGTCATGGCGCTCGCCCGGCCGGAGGTGCTGCCCCGGATCGTGCCCACGGGCGCCGCGCTCGGCGCCGCGGTGGTGGATCTCGACGTGACCCGCCCCGTCTCCGCCGAGGCGGCGGCGGTGTTGAACCGGGGCCTCGACGAGCACGGTGTGCTGCTGGTCCGCGGCCAGCCGATGACGCCCGGCGAACTCACCGCCTTCTCGCGCGTCTTCGGCGCGTTGCAGCCGCACGTGCAGAAGATCTACCACCATCCCGAAGACCCGAACGTGGTCGTCATGACCAACCGCAAGCCCGACGGCAGCTTCAACGAGGCGGGCGCGCGGCGGGGTGCGACCGAGGAGACCCGGCACGGCTGGCATTCCGATCTCGCCTACGATCCGGTGCCGGCCAAGGCGACGCTGCTGCACGCCCAGGCGGTCCCCTCCTCCGGCGGCAACACCTGCTTCTCGAACGCCTTCCGGGCTTATGGCGACCTGTCGGACACGCTGCGCCGCCGGCTCGACGGGCTGGAGGGGGAATTTCCCTACGGCGGCCATACCCGCAACAAGGCGACCGCGCTCGCCGCCAGCACCCTCGATGCCGAGGCGCAGAAAAGCGCGCAGGCCGTCCATCCCATCGTCGTCGCCCATCCGGTGACCGGCCGGCCGGCGATCTATGCCAACCCGCTGGTGACGTCCTGCATCCTCGGCCTGGACAGGGCCGAGAGCGAGGCGCTGATCGAGGCGCTGGCCGGCGCCCTCGACCGGCCCGACTATCGCTGGGAGCATGTCTGGTCGCCGGGCGACACGCTGATCTGGGACAACCGCGGCGGCACCATGCATACCGGCCGCCTCGACTATCCGCGCGCGGAGGAGCGGACCTTCATCCGCACCACGGTCACCGGCGCGGCGATGATCCCCCACCGCCTGCCGGCCGACGCGTGAAGATCCAGCGTATCGAGACGTTTGCCCGGCCCGAGGTCGCGCTGGTCCGCGTCACCGCCGAGGACGGCCTGCAGGGCTGGGGCCAGGTTGCGCCCTATCACGCCGACCTGACGGCCGCGGTGCTGCACCGCCAGGTGGCGCCGCACGCCCTCGGCCAGCCGGCGGACGATCTGATGGGCCTGGAGACCCGGATCCTGGAGGCCGAGTACAAGTTCCCGGGCTCCCACGTCTGCCGCGCGCTCGGCGGCCTGGACACCGCGCTCTGGGATCTCGCCGGCAAGCGGGCCGGCAAGTCGGTCTGCGAGCTGCTCGACGGCACGCCCCGCCCGGTACCGGTCTACGGTTCCTCCATGCGCCGGGACATCGGCCCCGTGGACGAGGGCGAGCGCCTGCGACGGCTGGCCGGCGAGCAGGGCTACCGCGCCTTCAAGTTCCGCATCGGCGTCGAATGCGGCCATGACGGCGACGCCTGGCCCGGCCGCACCGAGGCGATCGTGCCCGCCGTGCGCCGCGCGCTCGGCGACGATTGTCACCTGATGGTCGACGCCAATAGCTGCTACACCCCCGCCAAGGCGATCCAGGTCGCGGAGCTACTGGCCGAGCACGGCATCGCCCACTACGAGGAGCCCTGCCCCTATTGGGAGCTGGAATGGACCGCCCAGGTCCGCGAGGCGGTGCCGATGGACGTCACCGGGGGCGAACAGGACTGCATGATGGGCCAGTGGCGGCGCATGCTCTCTCTTCCGGCGGTCGACATCGCCCAGCCGGACGTCTGCTACATCGGCGGCCTGACCCGCACGATCCGTGTCTTCGACATGGCCGCGGCGGCGGGCCTGCCCTGCATCCCCCATTCCGCCAACCACACGCTGGTCACGGTCTTCTCCCTCCACCTGATGGGCGCCCATCCCAACGCCGGCCCGCATGTCGAGTTCTCGATCGAGGACGACCCCTGGGCCCGGGGCATCTATGAACCGGTCCTGATCGCGCGCGACGGCAAGGTGCAGATCCCCGACGGCCCGGGCTGGGGCGTGGAGATCGCCGAGGACTGGCTGGCCGGCGCATCCTACGCGGAAAGCGTGCTGGAATAACCGCGCGCCGACAATTACTTGCAAAGAACAAGTCTTTCTGACAAATTGCTTTCGATCTGCAAGCAATTCCGAGTACCCTCGATGGACCGCCGCCCATGAACCGCGCGATGACCACGGCCGACTGGGCGTTGCTGCTGACGGCGGCGCTGCTTCTCGGCAGTACGTTTCTCTTCCTCAACATCGCCATCCGGGAGATCACGCCGCTCACCTCGGCGGCGCTGCGCACGCTGATCGCGGCGCCGATCTGCTGGGGCTTGATGCGGGCGTTCGGCGTCCGCCTGCCGTGCACGCGGGAGGGCTGGGTGGCGCTCGCCTGGCTGGGCCTGCTGACCGGCGCCATCCCCTTCGGTGCGATTTCCTGGGGCCAGCAGCATATCGAAAGCGGCATGGGCGGCATCCTGTTCGGCACCATGCCGATCCTGACCGTCGTGCTGGCGCCGCTGTTCCTCGCCGAAGAAAGCTTCACCCGCCGGCGCCTGGCGGGCGGGGCGGCGGGTTTCGTCGGCATCGTCCTGCTGGTGGGCCCTTCGGTGCTGGCCAACGCGAGCACCCAGGTCCTCGGCATCGCCGTCACCTTTCTCGCCCCGCTGAGCCACACCCTCGGCGCCATCTACGCCCGCCGGCAAAGCGGCCTGACCCCGCCCGCCATGGCCACCGGCCAGATGGTCTTCGGCGCGGTGATCCTGGTGCCGCTCGCCTTCGCGTTCGAAGCGCCGCTCGACCTCAGCCCAAGTCCGGCGGCGATCGGCGCCATCCTGGTCGCGGGCGTTTTCTGCACCGCGATCGCCATGAGCCTCTATTTCGTCGTGGTCCGCCGGATCGGCGCTACCCGCAGCACGCTGATCCCGCTGTTCTTCCCCGTCGTCGCCGTGGTCCTCGGCACCGTGCTGCTGGGCGAGCGGTTGCCGCTCGAAGCCTTTGTCGGGCTGGCGTTGATTCTGGCCGGCGCGATCGCCGTCAGTGGCCGTACGCCAGGCGCCTGAAAATCGAGGATGCGGAGAAGATCATCGAATTGGCGTTGAGTTTTGCCGCGAAGGCGCGTATATGGTCGCCGCCGAATTCATGACGGCGCGATGCCGCCGGACCGGACATATGGCCGGACGGCAACCCGTCGGTTAGGGAGATAGTGATGAGCGACATCAGCGAGATCCACGTCGAGGGCCGCGAGGGCACCGGCAAGGGCGTCGCGCGCCAGCTGCGCCGCGACGGGCGGGTTCCGGCCGTCGTCTACGGCCTGGACATGGCGCCGCGCGCGCTGTCCATCAACCAGCGCGAGCTGGAGGCGGAGTTGAACCGGGGCGGGTTCATGAACCGGCTCTATAACCTGCGCCTCGACGATCTGGTGCAGCGGGTGCTGCCGAAGGACATCCAGTTTCACGTGGTTTCCGATGCGCCGATCCATGTCGACTTCCTGCGCCTCTCGGAAGATGCGGAGATCACCATCGCCGTGCCGGTCGTCTTCGTGAACGAGGAAGAAAGCCCGGGCCTGCGCCAGGGCGGCGTGCTGAACGTGGTGCGCTACGAGGTCGAGGTGAACGTCCGCGCCGACGCGATCCCGGAGAACATCGAGGTCGACCTCACCGGCCTGGATCTGGGCGACAGCCTGCACATCTCCGCCGTGACCCTGCCCGAGGGCGCGACCCCGGCCATCACCGACCGTGACTTCACCATCGCCACCGTCGCCGCACCGAGTGTCCAGGAAGAAGAGACCGAAGGCGACGAAGAGGGTGTCGAGGGCGAGACGCCGGAGGGCGAGGGCGCCGAGGGCGAGGCCGAGGGCGAAGCGTCGAACGAGTAGTCAGACGGTGCTGCTGCTGGTCGGCTTGGGCAATCCGGGCGCGGACTATGCGCGGAACCGGCACAATATCGGCTTCATGGCGCTCGACGTGCTGGCCGAGCGCCATGGCTTCACCCCCTGGCGTCGCCGCTTCCAGGGCCAGGTCGCCGAGGGGCGGCTCGGCCCGGAGAAGGCGCTGGCGCTGAAGCCGACCACCTATATGAACGAATCGGGCCGTGCCGTCGGCGAGGCGGCCCGCTTCTACAAGATCGAAGCCCCCGACATTGTCGTGTTGCACGACGAGATCGACCTGGCGCCCGGCAAGTTGCGCATGAAGACGGGCGGCGGGCATGCCGGTCACAACGGCCTGCGCTCGATCCATGCCCATGTCGGGGCCGATTATCGCCGGATCCGCCTCGGTGTCGGGCATCCGGGCGACAAGAACCGGGTCAAGAATTTCGTCCTGAAGGACTTCGGCAAGGCCGACCAGGACTGGCTGCCCGATCTGCTGGACGCCATGGCCGAGGCCGCGCCGCTGCTCGTGCGCGGCGATGACGCCGGCTTCGCCAGCAAGGTTGCGCTGATCCGCAACCCGCCCGAACACAAGCCGAAACCGAAACCAAAGCCGACACCGACGCCCGGGACCGACCCGGCCGCCTGAACCCCGCAAAGGAGCCAGCCCATGATCGAAGCGACCGTACTGACCGACCGCTTCGAGCGGGCGCTGGTCTATACCGCCCAGGTGCACGGCGGACAGCTGCGCAAGGGCACCGGCACGCCCTATCTCTCCCATCTTCTGGCCGTCGCGGCGACGGTGCTGGAATATGGCGGCGACGAGGACACGGCGATCGGTGCCCTGCTGCACGACGCGGCGGAAGACCAGGGCGGACGGCCCCGCCTCGCCGACATCCAGGCCCGCTTCGGTGCGCGCGTCGGCGCCATCGTCGAGGCCTGCTCCGACAGCCTGGAAGAAAGCGGCGTGGCGAAACCGCCGTGGGCGGCGCGCAAGGAAGCCTATATCGCCCATCTCGGCGAGAAGGACGCCGCGACGCTGCTGGTCTCCCTCGCCGACAAGGCGCATAACGCCCGCGCCATCCTGCGCGACGCTTCGAAAGACGACCCGGGCGCGGCGGTCTGGGGCCGCTTCAGCCAGCCGCGCGGGAAGACGCTCTGGTACTACGAAAGCCTGGCCGCCCGTTTCGCCGAGCTGTTGCCGGGCCAACTGGCGGAAGAGTTCGCGGAGACGGTCCGGGCGCTGCGTGCGGCACCGCACTGAGGTCCACTCGCTTGACAGCCGACGGCGCGCGGGCAAAGTGGCGCCGATGGCGGCTTCAGCGGGAGGACGGGCATGAAGGGCGTGGTGTTTCTGGGTGAGCGGAAGCTCGCCCTGCAGGAGTTTCCCGATCCGACCCCGGGACCGGACGACGTGATCCTGGAGATCAAGGCCTCCGGCATGTGCGGCACCGACCTGAAGGCCTACCGCGAGCCCTTCGTGCCGGGCGTCGTGCGCGGCGGCATCAAGCGGTCCGAGACGCCGGTCATCGCCGGGCACGAGCCTTGCGGTGTGGTCGTCGAGGTCGGCGCCAACGTCTCCGAACGGCGCGCCCGCGTCGGCCAGCGGGTGATGGACCACCACTATCAGGGCTGCGGCGTCTGCCGGCATTGTGAGACCGGCTGGCGGCAGATGTGCGTCGACGGCGCCATCGTCTTCGGCTCCGTCGATCACGGCGCACACGCCCCCTAAATGCGGGTGCCGGCCGCCACTCTGGTACCACTGCCCGACGACCTGAGCTTCGAGACCGGTGCGGCGATCTCCTGCGGTACCGGCACCGCCTACGGTGCGCTTCGCCGCCTCGAGCTGTACGGCGATGAGACCATCGCCATCTTCGGCCAGGGCCCCGTCGGCCTCTCGGCGACGCAGCTGGCGCACGCCATGGGCGCGCGGGTCATCGCGCTGGATATCTCGGAGAGCCGGCGACAGATGGCCCTCGACCTCGGTGCCGAGGTGGCGATCGATCCCGCGGCCGACGACGCGGTCGAGGCGATCCGCACGCTGACCCGGGGCGAGGGGGCGGAGAAGACCCTCGACTGTTCCTCCTCGCCCGAGGCCCGCGCCCAGGCGGTACGGGCGACCCGGGCCTGGGGGGCCTGCTGCTATGTCGGCGAGGGCGGTGAGGTCACCCTCGAGGTGAGCCCCGACCTGTTGCGCCGGCAGGTGACGTTGATGGGATCGTGGACCTTTTCCACCGTCGGCCAGGCGGATTGCGCCCGCTTCGTCGCCGAGCGCGGGATCGACGTCGACCGCCTGTTCACCGAACGCTGGCGCCTCGACCAGGCGGAAGAGGCCTATACGCTGTTCGACCGGCAGCAGACCGGCAAGGGCGTCTTCACGCCGTGATCGACAAGCGGGTATCGGGGGTGGCGGCCGCGCTGGCGGGCCTGGAAACCGGCGCGCGGGTGATGGTCAACGGCTTCGGCGGGGCCGGCTTGCCGATCGCCTTGGTCAAGGGCCTCGGCGCCGGCGGCGCGGGCGGGTTGACGATCATCGCCAACACGCTGCGCATGATCGAAAGCCATGCGCCGGAGCTGTTCACCGAGCGCCGGGTCACCGGCGCCATCGCCAGCGCGGCGCGCAGCCGGGGCGAGGGCACGGCGATCTTCGAACAGCAGATCTTCGACGGCGCCCTGGCCTGCGAGCTGGTCCCCCAAGGCAGCTTCGTCGAGCGGATCCGCGCCGGCGGTGCGGGCATTCCCGCCTTCTATACGCCGACCGGGGTCGGCACCGAGCTGGCCGAGGGCCGCGAGCTGCGCGAATTCGACGGCCGCCCTTGTGTGCTGGAGACGGCGATCCGGGCGGATTTTGCGCTGCTGCGCGCCGATCGGGCCGACCGCTGGGGCAACGTCGCCTGTGCGGGCAGCCAGCTGAACTTCGCCCACGCGATGGCGAGCGCGGCGACGGTGACCGTGGTCGAGGTGCACGAGATCAGCGCCGAAGCGCTGCCGCCGCACGGTATCGACATTCCCGGCATCTTCGTCCAGCGCATTGTCGAGATCCCGCGGGAGGATAGCGCATGACCGACAGGCTTTCCCGCCGGCAGATCGCCTGGCGCGCCGCCCGCGACCTGGCCGACGGCGCCTATGTCAACCTCGGCCTTGGCATGCCGGTGCTGGTCTCCGACCATGCGCCGGTGGGGCGCGAGATCATGTTTCATTCGGAGAACGGCATCGTCGGCGTGGGCCCGGTGGCGGATGCGGGCGCGGCCGATCCCGATCTCACCGATGCGGGCAGCCGCCTGGTGACGTTGGCGCCGGGTGCGGCATTGGTCGACTCGGCCGAGGCCTTCGCGATGATCCGGGGCGGCCATGTCGACGTCACCCTGCTCGGCGGTTTCCAGGTCTCGGCGGCGGGCGACCTCGCCAATTGGGATTCGCGCAGCCGGGTGAAGGGGCGCCTGGTCGGCGGCGCCATGGACCTGGCGGTCGGCGCCAAATCGGTCCGCGTGCTGATGGCGCACACGACGCGCGAGGGTGACGCCCGCCTGGTCGAACGCTGCGATCTGCCGCTCACCGCGCTTTCGGCCGTGGACCGGGTCTACACCGATCTCGCCGTCGTCGACGTCACGGCGTCCGGCTTCCTGGTGCGCGAGATGATCGCCGGCCTCGACGCCGCCGCCCTGCGAGCCGTCACCGCCGCCCCGCTCGAATTCGCGGACGACGTCGCGATATTGGCGCCGCCCGTGCTTTGAACTTCCGCGGCAGACCCGCTCGAAACGGCCCGCGGTCGTGGCGCGTTATTCTACGAGCGAGGCCAGCACGACATCGGTGAAGACGCCGACCGGCAGGCGCCAGGCGTCGGCAGCGTTGTAGTTGCCGGCGGTGACGACGAGGGAGAGGCCGAGGCCGGGGGCCGCGACGAGGCGCTGGCCGCCGTTGCCGAAGGCGCCGTACCAAGGCCGGCCCGAGCGTGAGAAGTGGCCGATCCACCATTGGTAGCCATATTCGATCCGACGCTCGACCGCCACGTGCTCTTCGGCCACGACATGGGGCGTGAGCATCGCCTCGATCCAGGCGGGCGGCAGCAGGTCGCGCTCACTCCCGCGGGCGCACTCGTTCACCAAACGGCCGATCCGGGCGAGGTCACGCGGGCGCATCCTGAGGCCCGAGGCCGCCGCGGCCTCGCCGTCGCTGCCGAGCGTCCAGGCCACGTCCTCGATGCCGAGCGGCGTGAACAGCCGGGCGCGGGCATAGTCGAGCAGCGCCATGCCGGTCCCGCGCGCGATCAGTTGCGCCAGCAGCGCCGTCGCCCCGCCGCAATAGCGCCATTCGGTCCCGGGAGCCGTCCGGCGAGGCCGCTCCAGGATGAAACGGCAGGTGTCGTCGGCCGCGTCCATCATCCGCTCGGCGTTGCGCGGGTCCGCATAGGACAGCGACTCGTCCCACTCGATGCCGAGCGTCATGGTGAGCGCATGGTGCAGGGTCATGGCGCGCCGTGCCTCATCGCCGACGAGGTCGGCGTACTCAGGAAAGGCATCGACCAGCGGCGTTTCCGGTGGCGGCACCCGGCCGTCCCCGAGCGCGATCCCGTAGAGCAGCGCGACGACGCTCTTCGAGACGGAGCGGACGTCGTGCAGGGTCTCCGGCCCGAAGGCGACAGCGCCGAGCGGCCGGCCCCAGCACTCGTCCGGGCCTTCGAAATAGGCTTCCAGCAAGATGGCGTCGTCGCGGGCGACGACGACGCCGTGCAGGCCGGCCATCTCCGGCCGGGCCGCGAAGGCCTGCAGCCGCGCTGCCATCGCGCGATCGAAGCCGGCGTCTTCCGGCCGCGCATGGCGCCATTCCCAGTTCATCTCCGCTGTCCCCCGCTCGGCTATGGACAACGATCGTAGAGCATGTTTGTTTTCCAGGGGACAGGATTTCAGGGCGCCGGGCGCGCCCGGAGAGAGGGGTGAGGGCGATGAGCGACAATGAACTCTTTGACGTTTCGGACGCGTGGGCGGACCGGGCCTGGGTCGACGACGCCACGTACCAGGAGATGTACCAGCGCTCCCTCGACGATCCCGAAGGCTTCTGGGCCGATGAGGGCAAACGTATCGACTGGATCAAGCCCTACAGCCAGATCAAGGACGTCAGCTACGCCGAGGACGACCTGCACATCCGCTGGTACCACGACGGTACCCTGAACGTCTCCGCCAACTGCGTCGACCGGCACCTGGAAAGCCGGGGCGACCAGGTGGCGATCATCTGGGAGGGCGACGATCCGGGGGAGGATTCCAAGCTCACCTACCGGGAGCTGCACGAAGCGGTCTGCCGCTTCTCGAACGGCCTGAAGGCGCTCGGCGCCAAGAAGGGCGACCGCATCACCATCTACATGCCGATGATCCCGGAGGCGGCGATCGCCATGCTGGCCTGCGCGCGGATCGGCGCCGTCCATTCCGTCGTATTCGGCGGCTTTTCGCCGGATTCCCTCGCCAACCGGATCCACGACTGCCAGTCCAACATCGTCATCACCGCCGACGAAGGCCTGCGCGGCGGCCGTCCGGTGCCCTTGAAAGCGAACACCGACCAGGCGCTGGAGAATTGTCCGACCATCGACAAATGCGTCGTGGTGCGCCGAACCGGCGGCGACGTCTCGATGCGGGAGGGGCGCGACGTCTGGTACGACGAGCTGGTGGCGGCGCAGTCCGCCGACTGCCCGCCGGAGGAGATGGGGGCGGAGGACCCGCTCTTCATCCTCTATACCTCCGGCTCGACCGGCAAGCCGAAGGGGGTTCTGCATACCTCGGGCGGCTACATCACCTATGCCGCGATGACCCATCAGTACGTCTTCGATTATCACGACGGCGACATCTACTGGTGCACGGCGGACGTCGGCTGGGTCACCGGGCACAGCTATATCGTCTACGGGCCGCTCGCCAACGGGGCGACGACCTTGATGTTCGAGGGCGTGCCGAACTATCCCGATGCCTCGCGCCATTGGCAGGTCTGTGACAAGCACCAGGTCAACATCTACTACACGGCGCCGACGGCGATCCGCGCGCTGATGCGCGAGGGCGACGGGCCGGTAAAGGCGACCTCGCGCGCGTCCCTGCGCCTCCTGGGCTCGGTCGGGGAGCCGATCAATCCGGAAGCCTGGCTCTGGTATCACGGCGTCGTCGGCGACGGCCGCTGCCCGATCGTCGACACCTGGTGGCAGACCGAGACCGGCGGCATCATGATCACGCCGCTGCCCGGCGCCACGGCGTTGAAGCCGGGCTCCGCCACCCGGCCGTTTTTCGGCATCCAGCCGGCGATCGTCGACCATGAAGGTACGATTCGCGAAGGCGGCGACGTCGTCGGCAACCTCTGCCTGCTGGACTCCTGGCCCGGCCAGATGCGCACGGTCTACGGCGACCATCGGCGCTTCTTCGAGACCTATTTCAGCCAGTTCCCGGGCAAGTACTTCGCCGGCGACGGCTGCCGGCGGGACGAGGACGGCTATTACTGGATCACCGGCCGGGTCGACGACGTCATCAACGTCTCCGGCCACCGCATGGGCACGGCCGAGGTCGAAAGCGCGCTGGTCGCCCACGGCAAGGTCGCCGAGGCGGCGGTGGTCGGCTATCCGCACGACATCAAGGGGCAGGGGATCTACGCCTATGTCACCTTGAACCTCGGCGAGGAGCCGACGGACGAGCTGCGCCAGGAGCTGGTCCGCTGGGTCCGCAAGGAAATCGGCCCGATCGCCACGCCGGACCTCATTCAATGGGCGCCGGGCCTGCCGAAGACACGCTCGGGCAAGATCATGCGCCGCATCCTGCGCAAGATCGCCGAGGACGACTTTTCCAACCTGGGCGATACCTCGACGCTCGCCGATCCCGCCGTGGTCGACGATCTGGTGGACAACCGGATGAACCGCGGGGTGTGAAGGGGGGCGTGCCACCGCGCGTCTCGGGCCGATCGAGACGCGCCTCGGCCATTGATCTCGAAACGGCAGCCTGTCGGCAATTCTTGACGTTTGCGTTTCATGATCCTAGCTTTATGAAATCAAAATAGGAGTATGGAGAACGATGTCCGGTGCAATCGCGAGCATCATCGACGACCTCGAACACAGGGGCCGGCTCAAGGGCACCGACATCGCGAACATCGCCGACGTATCGGCGGCGACCGTATCCCGGTGGCGGACGGGGAAGGCGGTGCCGCATCCGCGCACGCAGCTGATCATCGCCGACCTGCGCTATGTCGTGGATCGACTGTCGGATCTCTATACCCCGGACGAAACAAGGGTATGGCTGCATGCCCGCAACGCGTTGTTGGACGGTGAACGTGCGATCGACCTGATCCATCAGAATCGAACGGAAGAGGTATTGTCCGCGATCGAGCGTCTCGACGCGGGAGCGTTCATCTGACCATGCCCGGCCCTCGGCGTGCCCGTGATGTTGCACTGCTGGACGCTCTTGATGGCTTCGAATCGCAGGCCCTCGATCTCGAAGCCTGGCGAATTGCCCGTCTCGGAAGAAATCCGATACAAGGGCACAAGTCCGGCGGGCGCTGGGATCCACCGGATGGCTTCGATGTCCTCTATACCGCCCTGAATTGCGAAGGCGCCAAGGCGGAGATTTTTTTTCATTTGAACCGGGCGCCGGTATTTCCGTCGAGCCTGAGGTTTC
This sequence comes from uncultured Alphaproteobacteria bacterium, assembly GCA_951812805.1. GTDB lineage: Bacteria > Pseudomonadota > Alphaproteobacteria > JASLMY01. The sequence goes on from CATOSZ010000018.1 coordinate 26,672, forward strand.
TATTGCACAGATTGCGAGTCCGTACCGAGAGGACGTTGTCGATCCCCGATCTGGAAACCTTGAAACGGCTTGGTGTCGACACGGACCGATTCTCGGAAGTCGGCTACCGTGATGCGGTGTCCCGCACGCAGGAGATCGGCGACGCGGCCCACTTCATCGGCTATGATTCCCTTCTCGTCCCGAGCGCCCGCCATGCCGGTCGGAACCTGGTCGTGTTTACCGAAAGAGTCGATTTGAACAGGGATCTCGAAGTGATGGAGAGCGGCGAGGTCGACTGGGAAGCTTACCGGCGTGAAAACAACCCGCGCTGAAGTGACGCCGTTCCGAAAAACCTTTCACGGCCCGCCCCGGTACCGCGACTGATGGCCCTGCAACGCGGCTGGATCATCTGGGGCGCCGGCGCGGCGCTGTTCGCCTTTGCGTTCTTTCATCGCGTGGCGCCGGGCGCCATGTTCGATCAGTTGATGCGGGACTTCCAGGCCGGTGCCGCGGTGCTCGGCAATCTCGCGGCCTGCTATTTCTATGCCTATGCGGCGATCCAGATTCCGGTCGGGCGCTGGATGGACCGTTTCGGGCCCCGGCGCATGCTGTTGATCGCGGCGATTCTCACCGCCGTGGCGAGCGGGCTGTTCGCCGCGAGCCAGAGCGTCTGGCTCGCCTATGCCGCCCGTCTCGCGGTCGGCGCGGCCAGCGGAATCGTCTTCGTCGGCGTGCTGACCCTGGCGGCGCGCTGGCTGCCGGCCCGGCGTTTCGCGCTCGCCACCGGGCTCACGCAATCGGTCGCCATGCTCTCCGCCGTGGCGGCGCAAGCGCCCCTCGCGTTCGTCGTCGAGGCGTTCGGCTGGCGCTGGGCGATGGCGGCGGGTCTGCCGGTCGGCCTCCTGCTCGGCGCGTTGGTCTGGGGCCTGACGCGGGGCGAGGGCGCCGCCGCCCGCGCGATGCCCGAGGCGGCGCCCCCGCCGCTCGGCCAGGCGCTCCGCCAGCTGCTCGCCCGACGGCAGACCTGGGTCGCGGCGCTCTATTGTTCGGCCATGAGCGTGCCGATGATCTGCTTCGCCCTGCTCTGGGGGGTCGCCTACCTTGCCCAGGCCAAGGGGCTACCGCGCGCCGACGCCAGCCTGGGGGCGGCGGGCATGCTGTTCGGCTGGGCCCTCGGCGCGCCGGCGATCGGCTGGCTCTCCGACCGGCTCGGCCGGCGCCGGGCGCCGATGCTGGCGGGGGCGCTGGTCGCCTGTGCGCTCTGGTGCCTGTTTCTGGCGGTGCCGGACATGCCGTTGCCGGCGCTGTTGGCCGTCGTCTTCGCCATCGGTGTCGCCTCCAGCGCCATGCCGCTATCGTTCGCGCACGCCCGCGAGACCAATCCGGCGGGCATCGCCGGCCTCGCCACCGCCTTCGTCAACTTCGCCTCCATCCTGGCGGGCGCGCTGGCCCAGCCGCTGGTCGGCTGGCTGCTCGACCTGGCCTGGACCGGCGCCAGCGCCGACGGCGCCCGCGTCTTCGAGGCCGCGGCCTACGAGCGGGCCTTCGGGCTGTTCCCGCTCGTCGCCCTGCTGGGCGTGGTCAGTGCCCTCTGCCTGGTGGAAACCCGCTGCCGGCCCCTGGCGGACCCGCTCGCAGCCCGGATAGACTGAGGCCATGGAGAATGCGGGACATACGGATTGAAGCCATGGCAGAGGCCAAGACCGTCCTGGTGACGGGGTCGAGCGGTTTCATCGCCAAGCCCATCGTCCGCGATCTGCTGCGGGCCGGCCACCGGGTGGTCGGCTCCCTGCGCACGCCCGCGCGGGCGGACGAGGTCCGCGCCGCCGTGCGCCCGGCGCTAGCGGGAATCGAGGATTTCGAGGACCGGTTGCAGTTCGTCCCCCTCGATCTCGGCCGCGACGCGGGCTGGGACGAGGCGATGGCGGGGATCGACGTGCTCATGCACACGGCCTCGCCGTTTCCGATGTCGCAGCCGAAGGACGAGGCGGCGTTGATCCGGCCGGCCGTCGACGGCACGCTGCGCGCCTTGCGGGCCGCGGCGCGGGCGGGGATTGGCCGGGTGGTGCTGACCTCGTCGACGGCGGCGGTCATGTACGGCTCGCACGAACCCGGGCCGGCGGGCTATGTCGAGGACGACTGGAGCGACGTCGACGATCCCTATATCACCGCCTATTCCAAGTCGAAGACCCTGGCGGAGCGGGCGGCCTGGCGCTTCGTCGCGGAGGAGGCGCCGGAGATGGCGCTCACCACCATCAACCCCTGCCTGGTGCTGGGCCGCCCGCTCGACGGGCACTACGGCACCTCGCTGCAGGTGATCGAGCGGCTGCTCCGGGCCCGCGAGCCGATGCTGCCCGACTTCGGCGTGCCGATCGTCGACGTCGACGACGTGGCAGCGATGCATGTCGCGGCGATGGACACCGACGCGGCGGCGGGCAAACGGATCATCGCCGCGGCCGACACCCTGTGGTTCCTGGAAATCGCCCGCCGGCTCGGGGCTGCTTACCCGCAGCGGCGGATTACGACCCGTCGCGCACCCGAATTCGTGGTTCGCCTGGTGGGCATGTTCGACAAGTCGGTCCGCTCGATCCTGCCGACGCTCGGCCGGCGCGAGGTTTTCGACACCGCCCGGGCGCGCGACCTCCTCGGCACGAACTTCGTTGCGGCCGAAGACAGCGTGCTCGCCGCGGCGCGTTTCATCGTCGAGAGCGGCCGGGTCTGACGGGGCCGTGGCGGCGCGCAAACGCATCGCCGTGATCGGTGCCGGTGCCGCCGGGCTCTCGGCCGCCAAATACATGGCCGCCGCCGGCTTCAACGTGACGGTGTTCGAGCTCGGCTCCGAGATCGGCGGCATGTGGTGCTACCGCAACGACAACGGCCTGTCCTCGGCCTACCGCACGCTGCATATCAACACGAGCCGGAGCGTGACCCGCTTCCACGACCTGGACTTCGACGCCGATGTGCAGGCCTTTCCCGATCACTGGGACATGCACCGCTATCTGGTGAAATACGCCCGCCACTTCGATCTCGAACGGCTCATTCGCTTTCGCACCGCCGTCGTCGACGCCCGCCCGCAGTTCTCGCCGGGGCGCGAGGCGCCGGTGTGGGAGCTGGAGCTTTCCGATGGCACCACGGCGCGTTTCGACACGGTCATCGCCGCCACGGGGCATCTGTCGGAGCCGTTGCACGTCGCCGGCTTCCGCGACGACTTCGCCGGCACCTATGTCCATGCCCATGATTACAAGGAACCGGAAGACTTCGTCGGCCAGCGGATCTGCGTCGTCGGCGTCGGCAACAGCGCCTGCGACATCGCCAGCGACGTCTGCGTGACCGCACCGCGTTGTGTGCTGGTCGCCCGCTCCGGCGTCATCATCCTGCCGAAGCTCTTTTGCGGGCGGCCCTTCACCGACATCACCCGCAAGATCCAGCGGTCCTGGATCCCCGCCCGGCTGCGCCGCCGCCTGACCGCCGCCCTGACCTGGCTGGTGCACGGCGACATGGCCCGGCTCGGCTTCCGGCCGATGCGGGAACGTGTACACACGACGTCGAACGGCACCATCGTCACCGATATCGCCTACCGGCGGATCGAGGTGAAGCACGAGATCACCGCCATCGACGGCCACCGCCTGAGCTTTTCCGACGGCACGGCGGAGGACTTCGACACCCTCATCGCCGCCACCGGCTACCGCATCACCCTCGACTATATCGCGCGCGACATCGTGCCCCTGGAGGACAACCGCCTGCGGCTCTACAAGCGCATGGCGCAACCCGGCTGGCCCGGGCTCTATTTCATGGGCTTCTTCAACACCGATACCGCCCTCAACATGGTGTTCGAGCATCAGGCCCGCTGGATCGGCGAAATCGAAACGGGCGTGGCCGTGCTCCCCGCCGAGGCCGAGATGTGGCGCGACATCGAGGCGCAGGAAGCCTGGGTCGCCGGACGCTTCAAGGACACGCCCCGCCACACCATCGAGGAGGAGCACGTGCCCTATCTCTCGGCCCTGGCGAAATCGCTTCGCGTGATGCGGCGCCATGCCCGACGGGCCTGAGCGCCGATAAAGTGGGGTGACGCGGCCGGCGCCGGCCGCCTATCATGGCGCCGTCGCCACCTTGTCACGACTTTGGGAGAGCCATGCCATGCGCGCCATGCAAGTGATCGAATGGGGGAAGCCGCTCGAGCTTCGCGAGATGGAAACGCCGGAGCCCAAGGGCCGGGAGGTCCTGGTGCGGATCACCGCCTGCGGCGTCTGCCACAGCGATCTGCATATCTGGGAGGGCGGCTTCAATCTCGGCGACGGCGAATTCGCCCGGGTCGAGGACCGCGGCGTCTACACGCCCTTCACCATGGGACACGAACCGCTCGGCACGGTCGAGAAGCTCGGCCCGGAGGCCGAGGGCGTCGAGGTCGGCGGCTCCTATATCGTCTACCCCTGGATCGGCTGCGGCGACTGCGCGCATTGCCGCGATACGGAGACGGAACTGCTCTGCGCCTCCCCCCGGGTCATCGGCACCCGGGTCGACGGCGGTTATGCCGACTACGTCATCGTGCCGGACGCCAAGTATTTAGTGGATTACACCGGGGTCGATCAGAACCTCGCCTGCACCTACGCCTGTTCGGGGCTGACCGCCTACAGCGCCCTGAAGAAGCTGCCGGAGCTCGGCGCCGAGGACCATGTCATGACCATCGGCGCGGGCGGCGTCGGCCTGAGCGCGGTGCATTTCGCCTCGGCCGTGACGCCGGCGAAGATCCTGACCGCCGACGTCGACGGCACCAAGCGGGCCGCCGCCCGCCAGGTCGGCGCACACGACACGATCGACAACGCCGAGGCGGACGCGGTCGCCAAGGTGCTGGAGATGACCGGCGGCGGGGTGGCGGCGACCATCGACTTCGTCGGCCGGCCCGAGACCTCGCGCTTCGGCGTCGACTGCCTGCGCAAGGGCGGCGTCCAGGTGCAGGTCGGCCTCTACGGCGAGAAGTCTTCCGTGCCGCTGCCCTTCTTCCCGCTGAAGATGATCTCCATGCTCGGCTCCTACGTCGGCAACCTGCGCGAGATGCGCGAGCTGATGGAACTGGTCAAGGATGGCCGGGTGCCGCCGATCCCGATCGAAACCCGCCCGCTGGAGGCGGCCAACAGTGCGCTGGACGACCTCGTCGCCGGCAACGTGCTGGGCCGCGTGGTGCTGAAACCCTGATGGAGACCGCGCTCGGCCTCCTCGTCATCGCCGTCATCGGCGTCGTCACCTGGAAGGTGCTGCGCCGGGGCAAGCGTGTGGGCGGGGATCCCGGCGACGACCCGACCGACCCAACCGACCCGAGGAGACCACGACCATGATGACGCTTTATGGCTCCCCCGCCTCGCCCTTCGTGCGCAAGACGCGGATGAGCGCCCTGATCGCCGGCGTCGACGTCGACTTCCAGGCACTGGCGGCCGACGACGCCCGCCTCCAGGCGGCCAATCCGCTGGGCAAGGTTCCGGCCCTGGTGCTGGAGGACGGCGGCGTCCTCTTCGACAGCAAGGTGATCTGCGAATATCTCGACGGCCTGGCGTCGACGCCGGTGCTGTTCGCCGCCCGGGGGCGGGAACGCTTCGACCTGCTGACCCGGGGCGCACTTGCCGACGGCATGCTGGAAGCCGCCGTGCTGATCGTCTACGAGGGCCGCTTCCGCCCCGAGGCGATGCGCGTGCAGGATTGGGTCGACCATCAACAGGGCAAGGTCGACCGCGGCCTCGCGCACCTGACGGCGACCCTGCCGGGCGCGGGCTTTCACCTGGATTATGCGACCATGTGCGCTGCCATCGTGCTGGGCTATCTCGACTTCCGCCAGGACGGCCGCTGGCGTGACGGCCACCCGGACCTGGTCGGCTGGCTCGACGCCTTCGCCGCCGAAGTGCCCGCCTACGGCACGACGATGCCCGGCTGACGGCGCTGGCCGTGAGCCGCCAAAGGGGAAAGGAAGAGGGTAGAGAAATTGGAGCGGGCGATGAGATTCGAACTCACGACTTCAACCTTGGCAAGGTTGCGCTCTACCCCTGAGCTACGCCCGCGTCCGGGGCCGGGATAATAGTCAAATCCCTCCCGCTTGCAAGTGCCAATTCGGCGCTTGGGAAATTCGTCGCGGGCGGTTGACCCCGGGCCCGGCGCCGTCTATAAGCCCGCGGTTCATTTCAGCGGGAAAGATGTCTCCACGCCATGCCCAACAGCACCTCCGCCAAGAAGCGCCTGCGCCAGACCGAGCGCAAGACCACGGTCAACCGGGCCCGGATCAGCCGGGTGCGTACCTATGTGCGCAAGGTCGAGGAGGCGATCCAGAGTGGTGACGCCACCGCCGCCAAGGCCGCCCTCACCATCGCCGAGCCGGAGCTGATCCGGGGCGCCCAGAAGGGCGTCCTGCATCGCAACACGGCGCAACGGAAAGTCTCGCGGCTCACGCAGCAGATCCGCAAGATGAGCACGTGAGCCGGCGCGCGATTCGCGCGCCTCGATCCTTCGCGGCCGCCCCCGGGCGGCCGTTTTCATTTGATTCAGCACCTGTCCGGCGACGTCCCGTCAACCTGCGCCGCCGCCGCCTTCCATATGTTGTGGCGCCCGAGCGCCCAGGGCACGAGAGGCGGGCCAATTTTTTCCGTGTTCTTCATTTGCTCTCGTTGCCACCATCGGGGCTTTCGCACTACTGTAATCGGGCGGTCGGGGAGACTGTACGGCACATCAAAGCTAGTATTCGTCGAGAAAACGGCGCGCGGGACAAGTATATCTCGCGGCAATGGACGCTCGTGGAAATAATTGGCAAGAAAAAAGAACGGCGGGGCCCAAGATGACGAAGCGGACGATCAGGTGGGGCACCTTGGGCGCGGGATACGGAAACATCGGTCATCGAGCGGTCTTCGCGGCACGTTCCGCCGGTTCGCGCTGAGCCTCGGCGATGGACCCGCGGGATCAAGAGCGCTGGGAGCGCGTGCGCGCCAAGCTGCGCGCCGAGTTCGGTGACGCCGTCTTCAACAGCTGGCTGAAGTCGTTACGACTTGAAAGTGTCGCGGGCGCCGGAATCCAACTGGCGGCGCCGACCCGGTTCATGCGCGACTGGGTCGCCTCGCGCTATGCCGAGGGCATTCGCGTCATCTGGCAGGCCGAGGACGCTGGCATCAAGGCCGTCGAAATCGTCGTCCGCGCCCGCCCGGAACCGGCCGCCGAAGCGCCGGCCGTCGCGGACGAGGCGGCACCCACGGCCCTGCCCGCCGCCGCCAGCCCCCGCGAAGAGGCGGCCCGCGGGCTCGGCTCGCCCCTCGATCCCCGCTTTACCTTCGAGAGTTTCGTGGTCGGTCGTTCGAACGAGCTGGCCTATGCCGCGGCCCGCCGCGTCGCCGACAGCGCCGACGTGCAGTTCAACCCGCTGTTCCTCTATGGCGGCGTCGGCCTCGGCAAGACCCATCTCATGCATGCCATCGCCTGGCATATTCGCGAGCGCCATCCCGACCGGCGGGTGGTCTACCTCTCCAGCGAAAAATTCATGTACCAGTTCATCCGGGCGATTCGCGACAAGGATTCCGTCGGCTTCAAGCAGCGCTTCCGCGCCGTCGACGTGCTGATGATCGACGATGTGCAGTTCTTCAGCCGCAAGGATTCGACGCAGGAGGAGTTCTTCCACACCTTCAACGCATTGGTCGACCAGAAGAGCCAGATCGTCATCTCGGCCGATCGCTCGCCCTCGGACCTGGAGGATGTCGAGGAACGGATCCGCTCGCGCCTCGGCTGGGGGCTGGTCGCCGACATCCACCACACGGACTATGAACTCCGCCTCGGCATCCTGCAGGCGAAGCTGCAACGCGGCCGGGTCGAGGCGATCAGCGACAAGGTGCTTGAGTTCCTGGCGCACCGCATCACCTCGAACGTGCGCGAGCTGGAAGGCGCCCTCAACCGGCTGACCGCCTACGCGGAGCTGGTGGGCCGCCCGGTGACCATGGAGCTGGCGCAGGAAGTGCTGCAGGATCTGCTGCGCGCCAACGACCGCCGGGTCACCATCGAGGAGATCCAGAAGAAGGTCTCCCAGCACTACAACATCCGCCTCGCCGACATGCATTCGGCGCGCCGCGCCCGTAACGTCGCCCGCCCCCGCCAGGTCGCGATGTTCCTTGCCAAGCAACTCACCACCCGCTCCCTGCCGGAGATCGGCGGCAAGTTCGGCGGCCGCGATCACACCACGGTCATGCACGCCATCAAGCGGATCGAGGAATTGCGCCAGCTCGACTCGACGCTGGCCGAGGACATCGACCTGCTGCGCCGGATGCTGGAAGGCTGAATCTCCGCGACGACGCCTATGGCGCGGCCTTGGGCGTGTCCTCCGCCGCGCCGATGTTCCGCATGTCCAGGCTGTTGTCGCCCCAGATCCACATCAGGGCCAGGATCACCAACCCCTCCAGGCCGTTGATGGTGAGCGCCCAGGAGACGCCGTAGGTCTCCGCCAGCCAGCCGACATGGAAGAAGCCGAGGGGACCGGTGCCGATGCAGAGCGTCAGCACCCCCATGACCCGGCTGCGGTAGGCGGGCGGTGCGCTCATGTAGGTGAGCGTGCCTTGCATCGCGGCGAAGCAGGCGCTGCACATGCCGATCACCACCAGGGCCAAGGTGACGATGACAAGCGAGTGAAACGGGCCGCCCGCGACATGGGAGAGCACGCCGAGATAGAGCACGCCCACGAGATACAGCGCCGTGCCGCCGAAATAGATGCGGTAGAACCACTGCGGACGGGCCAGGAACGCGACCAACATGGCGCCGACGAAGGCGCCGAGCCCTTCCATCGCGGTGATGGCGCCGACACCCGAGGGGTCGAGGCCGAGCCGTTCCTTGCCGAGGATCGGGATCATCGAGGTGAAGGAGAAGCCCCAGACGTTGAAGACGATGGTAATCGCCAGGATCCGCCGAAGCTTCTTCTGCGAGAGCACGAAGAGGACGCCGCCGATCAGTTCGCGGCCGAGCGCGGGTTTGGCGACACTCTCGATCGCGGCGGGCAGGCGGGCGAGGAACAGCAGAACGAGGCAGCCGGAATAGACCACGGCCGAGAGGACGAAGACCCCGGTGATGCCGACCATCTGCAGCATGACACCGCCCAGCAGCGGGCCGGCCATGCGGGTCGCGTTGCCGGTGGCGCTGTCCAGGCTCATGGCGGCGGACAGCGCACCCTGGCTGAGGTCGCCCAGCAGGCGGCGGCGGATCGGCATGTCGGTCGCCCAGAAGATCCCGCTCAACAGGGAGGCGACGGCGATATAGAGGTAGGGCAGCTGGCCGAGGTGGGACAGCACGGCCATCACCGTGGAGACCGCCACGATCATCACCATCGAGGCGGCGAGCATCAGCTTGCGGTCGAGCCGGTCGGCGAGCGCGCCAACAATGGGTCCCAGCACGGTGAGCGGCAGCATCCAGAACACCGGCACCAACGAGACCAGCAGCGGCGAGTGGGTGATCTCGAAGGTATAGATGCCCATGGCCAGCAGCTGCAGCCAGCGCACGACGCCGGTCAGGCCGCCGATGCCCCAGATGCAGAGGTAGGACGGATCGCGGGTGAGCCGGCCGATGGCGCTCTCCGCCCGGCCGGCGCCGTCGGCCTGCACCGCCATCGCCCTCTCCGTCGTTACCGCCCGCGCGGCCCCGCCTCCGGTATACCGCGTGCTCGCTGACTAGGTTCAGATAGATGTGAGACGCGCCTCTGGCGGCAGAGGCGGGGATCTCCGAAGCTGTGAGTTGCGAGACCAACAGCTTGAAGGAGATCCCCATGCAGGTTTTTGGCCTGCCCCGACATGTTATCAGGGGTTGGAGGACGGCGTCGCGTCTGAACGCGGAGCCCGACACTAAATGCGTAGCGTTCAGACGCGACGCCGTCCGGCGTTGGCATCGGGCCCGGCGTGACGGCTTGACGGCCGAGGCGGCGGCCCAGGCGGTGGGCGTGCCGCGTAGCACGCTCTATCGCTGGGACGAGCGGTTGGAGCCGCGCTCGCGCGCGCCTCGCCGCCGTCGTCGCCGAGAGTGGTCGAGTGCGGTGCTGCGTCGGCTTGAACGGCTGCGCCGCGACTTCCCGATGTGGGGCAAGGCCAAGCTCGGACCGCTGCTGCGCCGAGAGGGCTTCACCTTGTCGGACAGCACCGTTGGTCGCATGCTCGCCCATCTGGTCGCGCGCGGCGTCGTTGTGCCGGTGCCCGTGGCGCGACGACGCGCCAAGGGCAAGAGAGCCAAGCGCCCACACGCCAAGCGTTTGCCGAAGGGGATGAAGGCAACGGCCCCCGGCGATCTGGTCCAGCTCGACACCTTGAGCATCACGCCGGCCGGCGAGCGCACGGTCAAGCAGTTCACCGCCTACGATCCCGTCAGCCGCTTCACCTGTGCCAAGGCCTTCCGCAGAGCGACCGCCAGGAACGCCGAGAGTTTCCTCGACAAACTCGTGGCCGACCTGCCCTTCCCCGTGAAGGCCATCCAGGTCGACGGTGGATCCGAGTTCATGGCCGAGTTCGAGGCCGCCTGCGAGAGCCGAAAGATCCCCGTCTATGTCTTGCCGCCGAGGACGCCGCAGCTCAATGGCGGCGTCGAGCGAGCCAACGGCGCATGGCGCTACGAGTTCTACGCCTGCCATGACATCGAGGACCAGCTCGACAAACTAAACCCACAGATCGACAAGTTCGCCAACATCTACAACACCTTCAGGCCTCATGGAGCCTTGAAAGGTAAAACCCCCGAGGAGTACCTTCGACAGATCACAGCCAAGAAGACCTCGTCGTCTCATATGTAGTGAACCTGGACACTCGCTTGAACGCGAAGGGGTCTGCTGCTAGCGTCCAAAGCACGCTGTCTTGTCCGTACATCCCTGCCACGAAACGACGGATCCACGCGGCCCGGATGCCGTCCCCGTCCGATGTGGCGCGAGCTCGAGTGAAGAGACCGATCCTTGGCAGTGAAGACAACCCTCAAGGTCCTGTCCGTCGGCGCCCTCGTGGTGGCCGCCGGCCTGCTCGCCTGGGAAGTCTTCTACTGGATGACCCACGTCTACGAGGACGACGCCCGGGTGCAGACGGACCTGACCAACATCTCCGCCCAGGTCAACGGCAAGATCGCCGAGATCCTGGTCCCCGAGGGCGGCTTCGTAAAGAAGGGCCAGCCGTTGGTCCGCCTGGTCGACGACGACGTCGCCAAGAATATCGATGCGCTGGACACCGACCTCAGCCTCGAGCGCGCGCGGCGCGCCCGCCTGGTATCGGAAAAGGAAGCCTTCGAGATCGACCTGTTCAGCCGGCTGGCGACCCAGCGGGAGAAAATCCGCGCCATCGAGGTGACGCACGCGAGCCTCGCCGCGCGGCTGAAACTCGCCGAGAAGAACCTCGCCCGGGTGCAATATCTCTATAAGAAGAAGCTGAAGCCCGAGGACCAGCTGACGCTCGAGCAGGACAAGGTTTTGGTCCTGCGCGGCGAAGAAGCCCGCCTCGCCGCCGAGCGGCAGGTCGCCCGCAAGGAGCTCGAGCAGTTCGCCGCCGCCTCCAAGCAGATCCAGGTCATTGAGGAAAAGATCAAGATCTCCGACATCGAGCAGGCCCGCATCGCCGATGCCATCGCCAAGCAGCGGATCGAACTCGGCTACCGCCGGATCGGCAGCCCGATCGACGGGACGGTCGGCCGGGTGCTGCGCTTCGCCGGCGAATACGTCGAGGACGGCGTGCCGATCCTGATGCTGCACGACCCCGATCTCTACTGGATCGAAGCCCGCGTCGACGAGGACCAGATCCGCCATGTGAAGGTCGGCCAGGAGGTGCTGATCGACCTCGACGCCTATCCCTTCGACGATTTCTACGGCCAGGTGGTACGCATCGGCAGCGTCACCGCCGGCCGCATGGGCATCGACGCGGGCGGGCGCAACGGCGTCAGTTTCGGCGGCAACAGCGAGCGGGTCCCCGTCCGCATCTCGGTTCGCAATCCGCCGCCCAATATCGCCCCCGGGATGCGGGCCGACGTCAATATCCGCATCTACGAGGACATCAAGCTCTGGTAGCGCCGCGCTGGAGGATGGTGAGGCGGGCGGCGCCGTAGCGGCGCTCGTCCCGAACGGCGAAGCCGTCGGGGGGCGTCCAGGCTTCCTTGGCGCCGGTCTCGACCACCACCAGGGCCTCCGGCGCCAGCCAGCCGTCCGTGGCGAGGGCCGCCAGCGCCGTCGCCGCCAGCCCTTCGCCGTAAGGCGGATCGAGAAGGGCGAGGTCGTGCGGCCCCGGGGCCCGGCCGGGCCGGGTCGCATCGCGGCGCAAAATCAAGATCTCGTCGTCCTCGCCCCCGAAACCCCGCGCGTTGCGCCGCGCCAGCGCGATCGCCTCGGCCGAGCGGTCGATCAGGGTCAGGCTGCGCGCGCCGCGGCTGAGCGCTTCCAGGCCCAGCGCGCCGGTGCCGCAGAAGGCGTCCAGCACCCGGGCGCCCCGCGGCATGGCGCCTTCGGTCGCGTCGTAGGGGCCGTGCGCCAGGTGATCGAACAGGGCCTGGCGGACCCGGTCCGAGGTCGGCCGGATGGCACGGTCGGCCGGGCTTTCCAGGCGGCGGCCACGGAACCTACCGCCGACGATCCGCATCGCCCGCCAGATCGAAGTTGGCCGCCGCCGGGCCGAGCTGGTCGATCAACACCTTCCGGCGTACCGCCGCCACCTCGCCGCGCGGCAGATCGCCGAGCTGGAAGGGGCCGAAGGCGACGCGGATGAGCCGCGTCACGTCGAACCCGAGATGGCCGCAGATCTTGCGTACCTCCCGGTTCTTGCCTTCCTTGAGCGAGATCGACAGCCAGGCGTTGGCCCGTTGCACCCGCTCCAGCCGCGCATCGATGGGGCCGTAGCGCACACCGTCGATCACGAGCCCGTCGGCGAGGCGCGCGAGCGCTTTCTCGTCCACCGTGCCGTGCACGCGGACCCGGTAGCGCCGCGTCCAGCCGGTCGCCGGCAGTTCCAGATGCCGGGCGAGCGCGCCGTCGTTGGTCACCAGCAGCAGGCCTTCCGACGCGATATCGAGACGGCCGACCGAGATCACCCGGCCGAGGTCCGCCGGCAGCGCGGCGAACACGGTCGGACGGCCCTCGGGATCGCGGTGCGAGGTCACCAGGCCGGTCGGCTTGTGATAGCGCCAGAGCCGGCAGGGCTCGGCCCCGGCGAGCGGCTTGCCGTCGACGAGGATCCGCGCCTCCGGCCCGACGGCGAGCGCGGGCGAGCTCAGCGTCTTGCCGTCGACGACGACGCGGCCCTGCTCGATCCAGCGTTCCGCCTCGCGGCGCGAACAGAGGCCGGCGCGGGCGATCCGCTTGGCGATGCGTTCTGTCTCGGCGATGGCGGCCTCCCGGGCTGGCTGTCGGGGGAGCTATAGCACGGCCTTGACCGCTGGGCGCGATGGCGATCAAGCTCGGTCCCATGGAGGCCATGGACATCGCGTTGGAGGAGGCCCGCGCCGCGGCGGCGGCGGGGGAGGTGCCGGTCGGCGCGGTCGTGCTGGCCGCCGACGGCCGGGTGCTGGCCAGGGCCGGCAACCGGGTCGAGACGGTGCGGGATCCGACCGCGCACGCGGAAATCCTGGCGATCCGCGAGGCGGCGGCGCGTCTCGGCACGCCGCGCCTTGCGGGTTGCGCGCTCTATGTGACGCTGGAGCCTTGCGCGATGTGCGCCCAGGCGATCAGCCTCGCCCGCATCGCCCGGCTCTACTGGGGCGCGGACGACCCCAAGGGCGGCGGCGTCGCGAACGGCGCACGCGTGCTGCACCAGCCGACCTGCCACCACCGCCCGGAGCTCTTTCCCGGCATCGCCGAGCGCGAAAGTGCCGAATTGCTGCGGGCCTTCTTTCGCGCGCGGCGTTGATCCAACCGGGTCGAAATCGAAGCCGGCGGGCGAATCGTCGCGCCCTCGGCCGGCCCCCTTCCCTTGGCTCCGCACTCCGACTAGAGTCCGCGCGCCGGGCGGGTGCCGGCAGGCGCCCACCCTCCCCATCGACCCGCTCAGACGCCGAGGAAGGACCACATGGATTTCGAATATTCGGACAAGGTAAAGGCCCTGCAGGAAAAGCTCACGGCCTTCATGGAAGAACACATCTATCCGAACGAGAAGACCTTCTTCGAGCAAATCGACGAGGGCGATCGCTGGCAGCCGGTGCCCATCGTCGAGGAGCTGAAGCCGAAGGCGAAGGCCGCCGGTCTGTGGAACCTGTTCCTGCCCCACAGCGATCGGGGTGCCGGCCTCAACAACCTGGAATACGCGCCCTTGTGCGAGATCATGGGCCGTTCGCCGATGGCGCCGGAGGTCTTCAACTGCTCGGCGCCCGACACCGGCAACATGGAAGTGCTGGAGCGTTACGGCACCGAAGAGCACAAGAAGCAGTGGCTGGAGCCGTTGTTGAACGGTGAGATCCGTTCCTGCTTCGCGATGACGGAGCCGGCGGTGGCCTCGTCCGACGCCACCAACATCGAAAGCTCGATCCATCGCGACGGCGACGAATACGTCATCAACGGGCGCAAATGGTTTTCTTCGGGCATCGGCGATCCGCGTTGCAAGATCCTGATCTTCATGGGGAAATCGGACCCGACCAATCCGAACCGCTATGTCCAGCAGTCGCAGATCCTGATCCCGCGCGACACGCCCGGCATCACGATCGAGCGCATGCTGACCGTCTTCGGCTATGACGACGCGCCGCACGGCCATGGCGAGGTGTTGTTCGACAACGTTCGCGTGCCGGTCTCCAACATGTTGCTCGGCGAAGGCCGCGGGTTCGAGATCGCCCAGGGTCGTCTCGGCCCGGGGCGGATCCATCACTGCATGCGCCAGGTCGGCGTGGCGGAGCGGGCGCTGGAGGAGATGTGCAAGCGGACCAAGAGCCGCGTCGCTTTCGGCAAGGCGGTGGCCGACCAGACCGTGACCCAGGAGCGCGTGGCCCAGGCGCGGATCGAGATCGACCAGTCGCGCCTGCTGACCTTGATGGCGGCCTACAAGATGGACACTGTCGGCAACAAGGAAGCACGCAAGGAAATCGCTATGATCAAGGTGGCGGCGCCCAACACCACGTTGAAGGTGCTGGACTGGGCGATCCAGGCGCATGGCGGCGGCGGCGTCAGCCAGGAGTTCATGCTGGCCTATTGGTGGGCGCACTCGCGCACCCTGCGGCTCGCCGACGGCCCGGACGAGGTGCATCGCAACCAGATCGCCCGCCTCGAGCTGCGGCGCTGGAACTGATCCCGGCGGGGGGCGCGGCGCCCGATCCGGCACCGCGCCCCACCCGGAACCGATAGCCAAACCATCCGAAATCCCCGCAGCCCGCGCCACGGCGGGCGGCCGAAGGGCCGCTTTCAGCGGGAGCGCTTCGGGCCATGACGACGCCGGCACGGGAGTGGCGGCCGATCCTCGTCTCATCGGCGATCCTTTCGCTCGCGCTGCTGGGCGATGCCCTGCTTTATGCCGTGCTGCCGTTGCACGCCGCCACGTTCGGCATCAGCCTCGTCTGGGTCGGTGTCCTGCTGTCGGCCAATCGTTTCGTGCGGGTCTTCGCCTATGGCCTGGTCGCCCGGGCGACGGCCCGGATCGGCATCCGCCGCACCTGCCTGCTCGCCGCGCTCGGCGCGGTGGTCTCGACCGGGCTCTATGGCCTCGGCGAGGGGCCGGCGGTGTTGCTGCTCGCCCGGGTGCTCTGGGGCCTGGTTTATGCCGCGCTGCTGTTGATCACGCTGGCCTACGCGGTCGAATACCGGGCCGCGGCCGGCGCGCGGATCGGCGTCAGCCGCACGGTGCAGCGCGTAGGGCCCATTCTGGCGCTGGCGCTCGGCGCCTGGCTTACCGGCCTGCTCGGGCCGCAAACGGTCTTCGTGCTGTTGACCGCCGTTACGGCGTTGGCCCTGCCGCTCGTCTATCTGCTGCCCCCCGACCCGCCCCGGGCCACGACGCCCGCGCCGCCGACCCGCGCGCTCGGCCGGCCGCGGGC
Source organism: uncultured Alphaproteobacteria bacterium (assembly GCA_951812805.1). Taxonomy (GTDB): domain Bacteria; phylum Pseudomonadota; class Alphaproteobacteria; genus JASLMY01. Next base: position 42,611 of record CATOSZ010000018.1, read on the forward strand.
CATCGACATTCTGTTCTTTCTGCAAGGCCTCGGCGTCGACGGCGTCTTCGCCGTCACCATCACCGTCATCCTGGCCCGCGAGATGCCGGTCGCCACGGCCGTGCTGCTGGGCGGCATGCTGCTGGCGCTGCGTCATATCGGCGAGGCCGTGGCGGCACCGGCCTTCGGCTGGTTCGCCGACCGGCACGGCGCGCGCGGCACCTTCCTCTTCGCCATGGCCGCGACCATCCTCGGTTTCGTCGCGATCGCGAGTGGCCTGACACTCGCCGGCGCCCTGGCGATGCTGGTGTTTCGCGGTGCGCTCGCCTCGCTCGGCCCGGCGCTCATCGTGCAAGGCATCGATGCCGACGAGCCGGCTGTCGGCCATTTGGCCCGCATGCAGGCCTGGCGCGATCTCGGCGCGGCGCTCGGCCCGCTGGGTGCTGCGGCCCTGCTGCCGCTGATCTCGCCCGAGGCCCAGCATGCCCTGGTCGCCCTGGTGCTGGCCGTGGCGCTGCTGCTGGCCTTGCGCCGGACCTGAAGCATGATTTCCCGCCCGGCGTCGCACGCGCTATCCTCGCCGCGAGGAAACCGCTTCGGGAGGGTGACGAGATGAACGACGTCAGAATGGGCGTGCTCGGCTGTGCCGGCCGCATGGGCCGGGCGCTGCTGCATGAGATTTCCGGAACCGAGGGTGCCACCATCGCCGGCGGGATCGAGCGGTCGGGCCACGAGACGATCGGGCAGGACCTGGGCGCCCAGGCGGGTCTCGGCGGCCTCGACATCGCCGTCGGCGACGATCTTCGCGCCCTGATGGCGGCAAGCGACGTCGTCCTCGACTTCACCGCGCCGATGGTCACCGTGGCGGCGGCGGCGCTGGCGGCGGAAACCGGCACGGCGTTGATCGCCGGGACCACCGGCATCGAGGCGGAGGACGAGGCGCGGATCACGGCGGCGGGCGAGAAGACCGTCATCGTACGGGCCGCCAATTTCTGTGTCGGCGTCAACCTGTTGCAGCAGCTCACCCGGCAGGTCGCCGCCGTCCTCGATCCCGATTTCGATATCGAGGTGGTCGAAATCCATCACCGCCACAAGGTCGATGCCCCCTCCGGCACCGCGCTGGCATTGGGCATCGCGGCGGCCGAAGGGCGCGGCGTGGTGCACGACGAGGTGACGGAGCGCGGACGCGACGGCATCACGGGCGCGCGGGCGCGCGGCGCCATCGGCTATGCCTCGCTGCGTGGCGGCAACGTCGCGGGCGAGCACTCCGTGATCTTCGCCGCGGACAACGAGCGCATCGAACTCACCCACAAGGCGGGCGACCGCTCGATCTTCGCCCGCGGCGGCGTCCGCGCCGCACTCTGGGCCCGGGGCCGCGCACCCGGGCGCTATTCCATGCTGGACGTCCTCGGCTTCGGCGATACTTAGCCAGACGTCTCCCGCCAGCGTTTGGCCGCCTCGTCGTCGCTTTCGCGGGCATCGACCCATTTGTCGGCGCCGCCGGTCGCTTCGAGTTTCCAGAACGGTGCCTTGGTCTTCAGCCAGTCGATCAGGAAGGCGCAGGCTTCCAGCGCGGCGTGGCGATGGGCGGAGCTGGCGGCGCAGAGCACGATGCGATCGCCAGGCTCGAGCCGGCCATAGCGGTGCACGATCAGCACCTCGTCGAGCGGCCAGCGTTCCTTCGCCTCGGTGGCGATGCGTTCCAACTCCCGCTCCGTCATGCCGGGATAATGCTCCAGCGTCATGGCCGAGACCTCCGCGCCGCCATGAATGTCGCGGACCAGGCCGACGAAGGAGGCGAGGCCGCCGACCCCGTGCCGGCCTTCGGTCAGGGAATCGAGCTCGGCGCCGATGTCGAAATCCTCGCGCTGCACCTTCACCGTCACGGCCCTAGCCTCCCGTCACCGGCGGAAAGAAGGCGACCTCGCTGGCGCCCCGCACACTGTCGCCCGGCTGCGCGTGTTCCTGGTCGACGGCGCAGCGCACCACCCGGGTATCGCCCAGCGCCTCGGCATGGGCGGGGGAGCGGGTCTTCAGATGCTCGATCAGGTCGGCGACCGTCGCCACGTCCTCGGGCGGCGTGACGGTTTCTTCGGCCATGCCGACCCTCTCGCGCAGCCAGGCGAAATAGAGCACTTTCACCGCATCACCTCCGAAAAGGGCAGGAAATCCACCATCGTCCCCGGCTCCAGCCGGGTCACGTCCTCGGCGATTTCGACCAGGCCGTCGGACTGCACCAGGGAGGAGATGATGCCCGAGCCCTGGCGCTCGAACTTGCGCGCACAGAGGCCGCCGTCCCCGCCGCGGGCGAGGCGGGCGCGAACCCATTCGCGGCGGTCGGGCTTTTTCTTGTGGCTGAAGCCGGCGGCGACCCGGAACAGGGCGGGCGCCAAATCACGCGCGCCGGCGCGTTTGAGAATCAGCGGCCGGGCGAAACGGAGAAAGCAGACCATCGCCGCCACCGGATTGCCGGGCAGGCCGATGAAGGCGGTGCCGGCGATGGTGCCGAGCGCCAGCGGTCGCCCGGGCTTGATGGCGATGCGCCAGAAATGCAGGGCGCCCTGCGCCTCGACCGCGGCCTTCACATGGTCCTCTTCGCCGGTCGAGACCCCGCCGGAGGTGACCAGCACGTCGAGGTCCGCCGCCGCCTCGCCCAGCCGGCGGGTGATCGTCGCCCGGTCGTCGGCGAGAATACCGAGATCGACGACGTCGACCGGCAGCTGGCGGGCGAGCGCCATAAGCATATGGCGGTTGGCGTCGTAAACGGCGCCGGGACGCAGGGCGGTGCCCGGCTCCTGGATTTCGTCGCCAGTCGAGAACACGCCGAGACGAAGGCGGCGGAACACCGGCAGGCGGTCGTGGCCGATGGCGGCGGCGAGCGCGATTTCCTGGGGACGGAGCCGGGCCCCGGCGGCGAGCGCCACGGCGCCCGCGGCCACGTCTTCGCCGGCGAGACGCCGGTTGGCGCCCGCCTTCAGGCCTACCGGCACGGTGATCGTGCCGGCGTCCAGGCGGATATCCTCCTGCATCACCACGCAATCGGCGCCGGCCGGCAGCACGGCACCGGTGAAGACCCGCACGGCCGTGCCCGGCGCTATTCTACCGGCAAGCGGATGGCCCGCCGCCGCGCGCCCGGCGAGGCGTAAGTCCGTATCGCCGGTGGTCGAGAGGTCGGCGAAGCGCAGCGCATAGCCGTCGACCGCCACGTTGTCGTGCGGCGGCGAGGCGATGGCGGCCTCGAGGTCGGCGGCCAGCACCCGACCGTCGGCCGCGCCGAGGTCGATCTCCTCGCGCTCCGCCACCGCGCCGACGCGGGCGTCCAGCATCGCCAGGGCCTCGGCGACGGGCAGCAACTTGCCGCCGAAGGCGAAGCAATCGTCGGTCAGCTGGGTCATGCGACCCGGCTCCGGGCCGCCAGGTGTTCGACGATGAAATCGGCGATCCGGGCGACATCGTCGAGCGGCAGGGCGGGTACGGAAAGGCCGGGGATCGGCGCATCCGTCGCCACGGCGATCACCGCGCCGTCCTCGGCCGCGAGCAGGGGATGCCCCAGCGCTGGGCGATGCACCTCCAGCTTCTCGTGGTCGCCGTGCTTGAAGCCTTCGACGAGTACCAGGTCGACCGGGCTCAACCGCGCCAACAGTTCCGCCAAGGTCGGCTCCCCCGCCGCGCCGTGCTCGCGGATCAGGGCCAGGCGCCGGGCGGAGGAAATCAGCACCTCCGAGGCGCCGGCCTCGCGGTGGCGATGGGAATCCTTGCCGGGCTTGTCGACCTCGAATTCGTGGTGCGCGTGCTTGACGGTCGAGACGGTGAGGCCGCGGGCGATCAGAGCCGGCAACAGCTCGACCAGCAGGCTGGTCTTGCCCGCGCCGCTCCACCCGGCGATGCCGAGGATCTTCACGAGGCCTGCCTCGATTCGTCGGACGGGCCGTTCCCGGACTCGCGGTCGTTTTCCTCGGTCATGTGGCGGAAGCCGGTCTTGAGATAGTCGTAGCCGGTATACATCGTCAGGATCGCCGCGACCCAGAGGCAGATGACGCCGATCGGATGGGCCGGAATGGCGGCGGGCGCCGCGTCGCCAACGATGAGGAAGGCGATCGCCAGCATCTGCACCATGGTCTTCCATTTGGCGAGCTTGGAGACGGGCACGGAGACGCTGAGTTCGGCGAGGAATTCGCGCAGGCCCGAAACCAGGATCTCCCGGCAGAGGATGACCAGGGCCGGCAGGATGGTCCAGTCGGCGATATGATCGACATAGACCAGCATCATCAACGTCGCCGCGACCAGCAGCTTGTCGGCGATGGGGTCGAGGAAACGGCCGAGGCCGCTGACCTCGCCGCGGGCGCGGGCGAGATAGCCGTCGAGCCAGTCCGTCACGCCGGCGAGCGCGAAGATCGCCAGGACGACCCAGTTGGCGATCGGCGGATCGAACAGGAAGGCGACCAGCATCGCCGGAATCGCCAGGATCCGCGACAGAGTCAGGAGATTTGGCAGGCTCGTGATCATGCTCTGGCCATCGTTACGCAGCCTGAATATAGCATCGCGAGCCGCCGACGACACGTCCCGAAGGCGTGAGAGTCCCGCAATTCAGAGCAGCGCACCCTCCAACCGCAACAGCGCCACCTTGGTCTCCAGCCCGCCGTCGCCGGAATAGCCGCCGAGCCCGCTGGCCGCGACCACCCGGTGGCAGGGGATCAGCACCGGGATCGGGTTGGCGCCGCAGGCGGTACCGACCGCCCGGGCAATGCCGCCCGCCCGGTCCGCGAGCCGGCCGTAGGTCCAGGTATGGCCGTGCGGAATCTCGCACATGCCGCGCCAGACCGCGCGTTGGAATTCGGTGCCCTCGGGCCGGAAGGGCAGGTCGAAGTCCGCCGCCTCGCCGTCGAAATAGGCCTCCAGCAGATCGCGGGCCCGGGCGAGCAGCGGCGTCTCCGCCTGATCGCGGCCCCAGCCCCAGTCGAGGGCGACGATATGGCCGTCCTCCTCGCTGACCGTCAGGTCGCCGATCGGACTGCGGAGGGAGAGTTGCGGCATGGCGGGGCCTCGATCGTGACGCGGGGAATGGATGGCGAAGCCTAATCCGATTCGCCCCGGTGTCGCCATGCCCCTGTCTGCTCGACGCCAATCGATCTGATAGACTCGCACCGTCCGGGGGAGGTGGCGGTCGATGGCGTCCGAAATCGAGCAATGGCTGGCCGGATTGGGGCTGGCGGCGCACGCGGAGGTCTTTCGCGACCATGAGATTGATCTCGATGCGGCCAGGGACCTGAACGAGGAGGATCTGCGCGAGCTCGGCCTGCCGATGGGGCCGCGCAAGAAGTTGCTCCGTGCGATCGGCGAGCTCGACGAGGCCCCCGACGTGGCGCCGGCCGCGGCCCTGTCGGTCGAGGCCGAGAGGCGCCAGCTCACCGTGCTGTTCTCCGATCTGGTCGGTTCGACCCGGCTATCGCAGCAGCTCGACGCGGAAACCCTGCGCGAGGTCATGGGTCGGTACCAGGATACCGTCTCCGCTCTCGTCGCCGCCGAGGACGGGCATGTCGCCAAGTATCTGGGCGACGGCGTGCTGGCCTATTTCGGCTGGCCGCACGCACACGAGGATCAATCGGAGCGGGCAGCCCGCGCCGGCTTGCGGATCGCCGCCGCGGTCGCCGGGCTGTCGGGCGGCGGCGAACCGCTGGCAGCCCGGGTCGGGATCGCCACCGGTGCGGTCGTCGTCGGCGAGCTTTCCGGCGAAAGCGGCGCCATCACCGGCGAAACGCCCAATCTCGCCGCGCGTTTGCAGGCCGAGGCGGCGCCGGGCGAGGTGGTGATCAGCGACGTCACTCGCCGGTTGCTGGGCGAGGCCTTTGCCCTCGACGATCTCGGCGCCCGCGCCCTCGACGGCTTCGAGGCCCCGGTGCCGCTGTGGCGGCTGCGGGCCGAGCGCGTCGTCGACAGCCGCTTCGAGGCCGCACGGGGCACGGCCCTCACCCCCTTCATCGGGCGGGCGAGCGAGCTGGCCCTGTTGGAAGAGCGCTGGGCCCTGGCGCGCGGCGGCGAGGGCCAGGTAGTGCTGATCTCCGGCGAAGCCGGTATCGGCAAGTCGCGGCTGAGCGAGCGCCTGCGCCGCCGCCTGGCCGGGGAGCGCCTGCATCTGATCCGGCATCAGGCTTCGCAACAACACACGAACACCCCCCTGCACGCGCCGATCAACAGCCTGCGCTCGACCATCGGCTTTCGCGCCGAGGACACGGTGGCGGTACGACTCGACAAACTCGCGGCCTGGCTGACGCGAAGCGGCATCGAGGATGCGGAGACCGCCGCGCTCTACGCCGATCTCTTCGACCTCGACTACGAGGGGCGCTGGCCGCGGCTGACGATGACGCCTGCCGAACAGCGCCGTCGCACCTTCGAAGCCTTGACCGCCAATTTGCTGCGGCTGGCGGCCGACCGACCGGTGCTGATGATCGTCGAGGATATGCACTGGGCCAATCCGACGGGGCTGGAACTCGTCGAGGCTCAGGTGGCGGCGATCCGCGAGGCCGCCGTGCTGATGGTCGTCACCCATCGCCCGCAATGGCAGGCGAGCTTCCGCAACCATGCCCATGTCGCAATCCTGCAGTTGAGCCGCCTCGGCCGCGCCCAGGGCGCGGACATCGCCCGCGCCGTCGGCGGCGACGGTCTCGGCGACGATGCGGTCGCGCGCATCGTCGCCCGGGCGGACGGCGTGCCGCTCTTCATCGAAGAACTCACCAAGACGGTTCTGGAAGAAGGCGAGGACGACGACATTCCGACCAGCCTGCAGGCCTCGCTGTTGGCGCGCCTCGACCGGCTCGGCCCCGAGGCGCGTGAGCTGGCGCAGCTCGGCGCGACCATTGGCCGGGAGTTTTCCCGCGCGCTTCTGGGTGCCGTGTCGACGCGGGAGGCCAGCGCCATCGACGCGGCACTGGACCTGATGGTCCAGGCCGAGCTGGTCTACCGCCAGAGCGGCGTGCCGGACGAGCGCTACATCTTCAAGCATGCGCTGGTCCAGGATACGGCCTACGATTCGCTTCTGCGCGCGCGGCGGCGGGAATTGCACGGTCGCATTGCTGGGGCCCTGGCCCGGGACGGCGACGACGGCGAACCGGGCCTGCTGGCGCATCACTATACGGAGGCCGCGATGACCGTCGAGGCGGTCGACGCCTGGCGCCGGGCGGGCGAGCTGGCGCTGCGACAGTCCGCCATGGTCGAGGCGTTGCGCCATCTGGAGACCGGTCTCGACCTGTTGGCAACGTTGCCGGAGGACGAGACGCGCGACAGCACCGAGCTCGACTACCAGCTGATCATGGGCCGGGCGCTGATGGCCGCGCAGGGTCAGAGCGCGGAGGGCGCGGCCGAAGCCTATGCCCGGGCTCGCGACCTCGGCCGCAAGCTCGGCGACGCACGGCGGCAGTTCCGCGCGCTGTGGGGCGCGTGGCGCAACCATCTGATGCGGGCGAATTACCGGCAGGCGACCGAGATCGGCGCCGACTGCGTAGTCCAGGCGGACGCTTCCGGCGATACGGCGCTCGTCCTCGGCGCCGGGTTCGCCTATGGCGGCACGCTCGCCCTCGCGGGCGACCTCGTCGGGGCCCGCGACCATCTCGAACGCATGCTGCCGCTGCACGACGCTGAGGCCCATGCCTCGCTCGCCTTCGATTTCGGCCAGGATCCGGTGGCCTCCATGCTGGCCTATCTCTGCTGGGTGCATTGGGCGCTCGGCGACGACCGTCGTGCCCGTGCGCGCGGCGATGCCGGCCTGGCGCTGGCCCGCCGGCTCGACCATCCTTTGACCCTGAGCCAGGTGTTGAACTACGTGGCGCTCGGCGCATCGCTTCGTTGCGACTGGCCGGAGGTGCGGCGGCTGACCGAGGAGAACGTCGCCTTTGCCGAGGCGCGCGGCTTCCCGCAGACCTATTGGCTGGCCGTCGGCCTCAGGGCCCGCGCCGTATTCGCGCTCGACGGCGATGCGGCCGCCGTCGACGCCTTGGAGCACGCGGCCGGCGAGCGGCGCGCCATCGGCCTCAAGGCCGGCACCATGCTCGAGCATGCCCTGCTGGCGGATGCGCAGCTGGCCGCCGGCCGGCACGAGGCGGCAGGCCGGACCCTCTCCCAGTCGATCGCGTTCGCCCGGGAGAGCGGCGAGCAATTCCATCTCGCCGAACACTACCGCCTGGATGGCGTCCGCCTGCTGGCCGAGGGCGAGCGCGACGCGGCGAGGGCCCGCTTCCAAGAGGCTCTCGATCATGCCGCCGCCCGGGGCGCCCTGGCGCTGGAACTTCGCGCCGCCGTGGACCTTGCCCGGATGGAACCGGACGCCGCGCGGCACCGACTGGCGGAGATCGTCGCACGCTTCGAGGCCGATCAGGACACGGCGGAACTGGCCCAGGCTAGGCGGCTGCTGGCGGTCGAGGGGTGAGCGACCTGCCGCTGCCCCCCGGGGCCGAGCCCGACGGGGCGGTCTTCGAGACCGCGACCAGCTGGCTGCGCCCGGTGCTCTGGCGTGGCCAGCCGGCCATGGTCAAGCGCCTGAAACCCCATTCCGACGAGGCCGCCGGCGCCGCCTTCCTCGCTCATTGGCGCGGCGAGGGCGCGGTCCACCTTTACTGGTCCCGGGGCGATGCCCTGATCATGGAACGGGCGACGGGCACCGCCTCGCTCCGCGCGATGGCGCTCTCCGGCGGGGACGACGGCGCCGCCGATATCCTGGCCGCGACTGTTCGGCGGCTGCACGGGGCGGCCGGCGTGGTGCCAGCGGCGGCGGAGCCCCTGGCGGTGCGCTTCCGGGCCTTGTTCGAGCGGGCGGACGACCATCCCGCGCTCGCCACCGGCGCGGCCGTCGCCGAGGCTCTGCTGGCCGTGCCCGAGGGGCCGCAGGTCGCCTTGCACGGGGATTTGCACCACGACAATCTGCTCGACGGCGGCGCCCGGGGCTGGTTGGCGATCGATCCCAAGGGCGTGGTGGGCGAGCGGGCCTACGAGGTCGCGAACCTGCTGCGCAATCCCTCACCCGAGGCGGCCCTTGTGCTGGACCCGGATCGCGCGCGCCGGCATGCCGCGCTCTATGGCCGGCGGCTCGGCCTCGATGCGGACCGTATCCTGCGCTTCGGCCATGCCCACGCCGCACTCTCGGCCGCCTGGGACCTGGAGGACGGCATCGATCCGAGCTTCAGCCTGGCCTGCGCCGGGATGCTGGACGGCCTCACCGACGTGCGGATAGGCTAGCCGCAAAGGAGCCCGACCCATGACCGATACCCCCAAGAGCGCCGGCTGGCGCGAGCATTCGCGCTATCCCGATCCGGCGATCGAGATCCTCGACGAGCGTTTCGAGCAATACCGGATCTTCTCCGCCGCGGTGGAACGGCTGCATACCGGCTGTCGCTGGTCGGAGGGGCCCGTGTGGTTCGGCGACGGGCGCTATCTGCTGTGGTCGGACATTCCGAACAACCGGATCTTGAAGTGGGAGGAGGAGACGGGCGCCGTCTCGGTTCATCGCAAGCCGACGGACTTTGCCAACGGCAACACGCGCGACCGCCAGGGCCGCCTGGTAACCTGCGAGCATGGCGGGCGGCGGGTGACCCGAACGGAGCACGACGGCGCCGTCACCGTGCTGATGGACCGTTTCGAGGGCAAGCGGCTGAACTCGCCGAACGACGTGGTGGTGAAGTCGGACGGCTCCATCTGGTTCACCGATCCGGTGTTCGGCATCCTCGGCAACTACGAGGGTCACAAGGCGGAGCCGGAAATCGACCAGGGGGTCTACCGGATCGACGGTGAGAGCGGCGAGGTCTCCTGCCTGACGACCGACGTCCTGGGGCCGAACGGGCTCTGCTTCTCGCCGGACGAAAGCCTCCTTTATGTGGTCGAGTCGCGCGGTGTGCCGACGCGCAAGATCCTCGCCTACGACGTGACCGCCGACGGGCGGGACATCACCGGCAAGCGGGTCTTCATCGACGCCGGCCCCGGCGGCACGCCGGACGGCATGCGCTGCGACGTCGACGGCAACCTGTGGTGCGGCTGGGGCATGGGCACGGCGGAACTGGACGGCGTGCTGGTCTATGCGCCGGACGGGGCCAAGATCGGCCGCATCGCGCTGCCGGAACGTTGTGCCAACGTCTGCTTCGGGGGGCGAAAGCGCAACCGCCTGTTCATGGCGGCGAGCCAGTCGCTTTATGCAGTTTATGTCAACACGCAAGGCGTGGCGGGGGGTTGAGAGATGAAGATCAGCGGTTTCGAGGCCACCACGCTCGCCATTCCCGAGGACGATCCGCTGGCGAACATGCCGGAGGAGGACGGCCGCATGCGGCCCGTCGTCATCCTGCGCCTGCGTACCGACGACGGCATCGAGGGCATCGGCATCACTTTCTACGCCGGAGCGATGACCGGCAGCCTGAGGGTCGCGGTCGAGGAACTGGCGGCCCTGACGATCGGTGAGGATCCGCTGCGCGTCGAGCGGATCGCCGCCAAGCTGATGGCCGGCACGGGCGATTCCTGCGGGCCCGGCGGCATCTTCACGCTGGCGCAATCGGCGATCGACATCGCGCTCTGGGATATCAAGGGCAAGGCGCTCGGCCAGCCGCTCTGGAAACTGCTCGGCGGCCACCGCGACCGGGTGCCGACCTACGCCTCGGGCGCGCTGCGCCGCGGCCTGAGCGACGATCAGGCGCAGACCGCGGCCCGCCGCCTGCTCGACAAGGGTTTCACCCAGATGAAGACGCAGATGGCGCTGCCGGGCAACCCCTCGATCCGGGACGAGGTCCGCCGCGTCGCCTGCATCCGCGAGGCGATCGGCCCCGACATCCAGCTGATGTGCGACATCAACCAGCGCTGGCGGCCGGAACAGGCGATCGATATCGGCCGCCGGGTCGAGGAGGTCGGCCTGTTCTGGCTGGAGGACGTGACCCGGGCGGACGACTACCAGGGCCTCGCCCGGGTGACGGCCGCGCTGTCGACGCCGATCGCGGGCGGCGAGTATCTCTGGGGCATCGAGCCGTTCCGCCAGATGATCGAGGCGCAGAGCGTCGACATTCCGATGATCGACATCGTGCGCGCCGGCGGCGTCACCCCCTGGATGAAGATCGCCGGCATGGCGGAAGCCTTCAACCTGCCGGTGGTCAGCCACGTGATGCCGGAGATTCTGGTCCATCTCATCGCCGCCTGCCCGAACGGCCTGACCGTCGAATACATGCCCTGGATGTTGAAACTCTACGAAGAGACGCCCACGATCGAAAACGGCGAGATGATCCTGCCCACCACCCCGGGCCTCGGCCTGAAATTCGACGAAGCCGCCATCGCCGCCTTCACCGTTTAGTCGCGCCGGCCCTGAACGACGCCGGCCCCCGCGACGCCACAGGCCTCAATAGGGGTCAGGACTTGAATGTTGAATTCAACATTCAAGTCCTGACCCCTATTGAGGTGATCGACGGTCCTGTCGGTGGCCGGTCGTCGGGGTGGATGGAACGGGTGGGGTGTGCGGGCTAAGGTCCGCGCTCGGTCGGTTGCGACGAGGAGCGGGTGCGCCATGGTGTTGTCGAGTGAGGCGTGCTCCGCGCCGTTGCAGGTCGCGGACTGGCGCCGGCGCATGGGGCTGCTCTATCAACGGGTTCGCGAGGCGAGCGATCCGGTCGCGGGCTGGACGTTGTGGCGCCAAGGGCGCGACCGGCTGTTCGCGGAACATCCCCAATCCCCGCTCGCCGCCGCGGCGCGTCCGGCGTTCGCGGGCGTCGACTATTTTCCCTATGACCCTCAGGCCCGCTTCGAAGTCGCGCTCGAACCCGTCGACGGCGAGACGGAAAGCTGGGATATCGGTGCCGACGGTGTGCTGCGGCCCCGCGCCATCGCCCGCACCCGGGGCCTCGAAGACCGGTACGGCGGCGAGCTGACGCTCTTTTGGCTGGCGACCTATGGCGGCGGATTGTTCCTGCCCTTCGCGGACGCGACATCGGGCGTCGAGACCTTCGGCGGCGGGCGCTATGCGTTGGACACGATCAAGAGCGCCGACCTCGGCATGGCGGGGCAGCGCCTGATCGTCGACTTCAATTTCGCCTGCTATCCCTCCTGCGCCCACGACGCCGCCTGGAGCTGCCCCCTCGCGCCGCCGGAGAACCGTCTGCCGAACCGGGTCGTCGCCGGCGAACGCGGTGGCGTCACCCGGTGAAGTGCCGGTTTGCCGGGCGGGGGAGGCCGAGGTTCTCGCGCAAGGTCTTGCCCTCGTAGGCGGTGCGGAACAGGCCGCGGCGCTGCAGCGCCGGCACCACCCGATCCACCATGTCGTCGAGCCCGGCCGGCAGATAGGGGAACATGACGTTGAAGCCGTCCGAGCCCTCGGTCATCAGCCATTCCTCCATCGCGTCGGCGATGCTTTCGGGCGTGCCGACGAAGGCGAGGCCGGAATAGCCGCCGAGGCGCTGCGCCAGCTCGCGCACCGTCAGGTTTTCGCGCCGGGCGAGGGCGATCGCGCGGTCCCGCCCACTCTTGGAGGCGTTGCTTTCCGGCACCTCGGGCAACGGCGCGTCGGGATCGAAGACCGAGGCGTCGTGGCCGAGCGCGATGGACAGCGAGGCGATGGCGCTGTCGTAATGCACCAGGCTGTCGAGCAGGGCCCGCTTCTCGCGGGCCTGCTGAACCGTATCGGCGACGACGACGAGGGCACCGGGGAGGATTTTCAGGTGATCGGGGTCGCGGCCGAGCGCCGCCATGCGCGTCTTGATGTCGGCGTAGAAACGTTGCCCCTCGGCCAGCGTCGCGTGCGAGCAGAAGATCATCTCCGCCGTTTCCGCCGCCAGCTGGCGTCCGGCCTCCGAGGCGCCGGCCTGTACGATCACCGGCCAACCCTGCACCGGGCGGGCGATGTTCAACGGGCCGCGCACGGAGAAGAACTCGCCCTCGTGGTCGAGCCGGCGCAGGCGGTCGGGATCGAAAAAGACGCCGCTTTTCGCATCGTGCAGGAAGGCGTCGTCGGCCCAGCTGTCCCACAGGCCGGTGACGACGTCGAAATACTCCCGCGCCCGGCGATAGCGCTCGCCGTGCTCCATCTGCCCGGACTGGCCGAAGTTGAGGGCGGCGTCGGGGTTGGAGGTCGTGACCAGGTTCCAGGCCGCCCGCCCGCCGCTGATGTGGTCGAGGGAGGCGAAGCGCCGGGCCACTGTGTAGGGCGGTTCGAACGTGGTCGAGGCGGTGGCGATCAGGCCCAGGTGCTCCGTCACCATCGCCAACGCCGGCAGCAGGGTCAGCGGATCGAAGGAGGTTACCGTCGCGCTCCGCTTCAGCGCTTCCATCGGCATGTTGAGGACGGCCAGATGATCGGCCATGAAGAAGGCGTCGAACAGGCCGCGCTCCAGGGTTTGGGCGAAGCGGGTGATGTGGGCGAGGTCGAAATTGGCCTCCGGCGTGCCGCCCGGATAGCGCCAGGCCGCCGTGTGGATCGAGACCGGGCGCATGAAGGCGCCGAGCTTCAGCTGGGAACCGGCCATTGCCGCGCCCTCCCTCTATACGTCCCGCCCTAGATCGCGGTCTGGCCGCCGTCGACATAGACGCAGGTGCCGGTCATGTAGGAGGCTTCGTCGGAGGCCAGGAACAGCACGACATTCGCCACCTCGACCGGCTCCGCCGGCCGGTTCAGCATGGTGTCGGCGCCGAAGCTCTCCCGGTATTCCGCGTCGCTCTGGCCGAGTTCGCGGGCCCGGCCCTTGTGATGGTCGGTCCAGATCGGCCCGGGGCCGACCGCCATGACGCGGATCCCTTCCGCCGCATGGTCGCGCGCGGTCGAGCGGGTCAGGCCCTGGATCGCGGCCTTGGTGGTGTCGTACATCACCGTGCGCGGCCCGGCGAGGAGGGAGCGGATCGAGGCGATATTGACGATGACCCCGCCGCCCTGCGCCGCCATCAACCCAATCGCCGCCTTGGAACAGAAGGCGAAGCTTTTGAGATTGACGCCCAGCATGCGGTCCCAGTCCGCTTCCGAGGCCTCGGTCACGGTCAACCGATGGCGGATGCCGGCATTGTTCACCAGCACATCGAGGCGGCCGAACCGCGCCGCCGCCGCCTCGACGAAACCGCCCGCCGCCGCCGCGTCCGAGACGTCGGCCTTGTGGAACCAGGCGTCGGGCGTGGCGAGTTCCGCTTCGAAGGCGCGCCCCTTTTCCTCGTCCCAATCGCAGAAGGCGACCTTGGCGCCCTCGTCCAGAAACCGGCGCACCGTAGCGCCGCCGATGCCGCCGCCGCCGCCGGTGATCGCCGCGACCTTGCCGTCCATCCTGCCCATGTTTCGTCCCTCACGTTCGCACCGAGCCAGGCCGGATCATATACCAGGAAACGGCATCGGCGCCTCCGGGTGGCAACCACGTTTCCTGTAACGACGCCTTAATACTTGGACGATTACATACCCGGGAAGGAAGACGAGCTGCGGGGCGCAACTCGTCTGGGGCTTGGAGCTTCTCCGAACAGAGGCGCTGCCAATCTCATCGTGAGAGTGCGGACCAACGCGGTCCGAAGACAGAAACATGGGACGAAAAACGATGACAGATGATACGACGATTTCGATCGAAGTCGATGCTGAAGCGACGGAGCGCCGGCCGCGCCGCCGGGGAGTCGTCTCCTTGGGCGTGCGGGGTCGCTTGATCGCCGGTTTCGCGGCTATTGCGCTGATTCTGGTGCTGTCGATCGGCACGACGATCGTGAAAGTCGGCGGCATTGGCGAAAACGTCCAACGGATCAACGATCTGCGCGTACCGACCGCCTTCGCCAGCGGTTCCATGGTGCGCAACATCTATGCCTCGCTCGCGGCTCTCAGGGGCTGGATGCTGACCGGCAATGCCGCCTTCAAGGCGGAACGGGCCGCGGTCTGGCAAGAGATCGAAGCGACGGAAGCCCGAATGGACGGGCTGGCCGAAAGCTGGACGAACCCGAAAAACGTCGAGGTCTGGAACGGCTACAAGGCCATCCTCGCCGAATTCAAGGCGGCGCAGGCGAAGGTCGAGGGCATCGCCCACAGTCCGGACGAGCAGCCGGCCAACAAGATCCTGTTGACCGAGGCCGCGCCGAAAGCCGCGGTGCTGTTGGCGAACATCACGAAAATGATCGACGACGAGATGGGCAAGGCGCCGACGGCCGAGCGTCGCGCCCTGTTGGGGGCCATGGCGGATGTCCGGGGAAGCATGGGCGTGAGCCTGGCCAACATTCGGGCCTACCTGCTCTCGGGCAATGCCAAGTTCCGCACGGCCTTCGACAAGTCCTGGGCCAAGAATACGCAGCGTTTCGCGGATCTCTCCGGCATGACCGCGCTCTTCTCCCCCGTACAGAGCGAGGCGTTCACGGCGTTCGCGGCGGCACGCAAGACGTTCGCCCCCTTGCCGGCGAAGATGTTCGACATTCGCGGCTCGAAGATGTGGAACATGGCGAACCACACCCTGGTGAGCGAGGCCGCGCCGCGCGCGGGCAAGCTTCTCGCGATCCTGCTCGGCGCCAAGGACGAGGCCGGCGCTCGCGCGGGCGGCATGGTCAACAATCAGCGGATGCTGCTCAGCGACGATGCCGCTACGGCCCTGGCCGATGCCGAGCTTCTGGACACGATCGTGTGGAGCCTGCTGGCGATCGGCCTGGCGGCCACGGCGATCATCGTCTTCCTGACCTCGCGCTCGATCGTCAATCCGGTCAACGCCATGACCGGCGCGATGACGAGACTGGCAGCGGGGGATACCGCCACCGAGGTCCCGGCCCAGAACCGCACCGACGAAATCGGCCACATGGCAAAGGCGGTGCAGGTCTTCAAGGACAATGCCATCGAGGTCGAACGGCTGAAGGTCGAGAGTGAGGAGGCCGAGCGGCGTGCCGCGGAGAAACGCCGCCAGGAGATGCTCGAACTCGCCGATCGCTTCGAGGGCAGCGTCAAGGTGTTGCTGGAGCAGGTCGCCTCGGCCTCCACCGAACTGGAAGCCACGGCGGAGAGCATGACCCGGATGGCGGAGGGTGCGAACGCGCAATCCGATGCCGTGCAGGCGGCGTCCGAGCGGGCGAGCGGCAACGTGAATACCGTCGCCTCGGCCTCGGAGGAACTGTCGGCCTCGATCGCCGAGATTTCCAACCAGGTTTCGAACTCCGCCGGAATCGCCAGCGAGGCGGTCAGCTCCTCCGAGCAGGCGACGCGCGACGTGCAGGGGCTGGTGGAGGCCAGCCGTAAGATCGGCGAGGTGGTCGACCTGATCAACGACATCGCCGGTCAGACCAACCTGCTGGCCCTGAACGCCACGATCGAGGCGGCCCGGGCCGGCGAGGCCGGCAAGGGCTTCGCCGTGGTCGCCTCCGAAGTGAAGAACCTGGCCAGCCAGACGGCGCGGGCGACCGAGGAGATCGCCAGCCAGATCAGCGGTATCCAGGGGGCCACCCAGGGTGCGGTGGGCGCGATCGAGGGCATCTCCAAGACGATCGGGCAGATCGACGAGATCTCCGGCATGATCGCGGCCGCGGTCGAAGAACAGGGCGCGGCGACCAGCGACATCTCGCGCAACGCCCAGGAGGCGGCGCGCGGCACCGACGAGGTTTCCTCCAACGCGTCGGGCCTCAGCCAGGCGGCCGGCGAGACGGGAACCTCCGCGGAACAGGTGCTGGAAGCGGCCCGGGAACTCTCCGGCCAGGCCGAGACTCTGCAAGCCGAAGTCGGCCAGTTCCTGAGCGAGGTGCGCGCCGCCTGACCACCATTCGGCATCCCGAGTCGGGACGGGGAGCGTCATCGACGCTCCCCGTTTTGCGTCGGGCGGGGTCGGAATCGTGGGTGAATGGCATTCACGGACAAACCAACACTGGACATTTCCGTCGAAGGAGATGAAGAATTCACCAGGTTCGGTGCGTCCGGCCGGAAATCGGAGCGAGGCTCCGGGGGAGGGGACGGGACGGGGTCCCGGGATGCACGATCCGACGACATGACGACAGAAAATACGTCGCCCGCCGATCGCGGCACCGGCGACGGGCAACCAGAGAGGAAACAAGGCAATGCGTCTCAAGTCCTTGCTCATGGCGACCGCGTTGGGTCTCGGCCTCGGCCTCGGCCTCGGCGGCGGTCTCCAGGCAAAAGAACTGAAGTTCGCGTTCCAGGGAACGCTGAACTCGCTCGACCCCTACAACCTGAACGAAACCTTCCACCTGGGTTTTCAGGGCAACATCTACGAAGGCCTGATCCGCCGCGGCGCCGATCTGACCATCGAGCCGGCATTGGCCGAGCGCTGGGAAGTGATGGAGCCGACCCGCTGGCGCTTCCACCTGCGCAAGGGCGTCAAGTTCCATGACGGCAGCCCCTTCACCGCCGACGACGTGGTGTTCTCCGCCGACCGCTCCCGCGCCGAAGGCTCGGACGTCAAGACGCGGATCGCCGCCGATACCAAGGTCGTGAAGATCGACGATCACACCGTCGATTTCATCACCTCCAAGCCCAACCCGATCATCCACGTCGAGTGGGGCACCTGGTACATCATGTCCAAGGCCTGGGCGGAGAAGAACAACGCGGTGAGCCCGCAGAAGCTCTCCGGCAACGAGGAAAACTTCGCCACCCGTCACGCCAACGGCACCGGCCCCTTCAAGCTGGTCAGCCACGAGAGCGGCGTGAAGACCGTGGCCGAGGTCAACCCCGACTGGTGGGACAATCCCAACAAGGAGCACAACGTCACCAAGGTGACGTTCACGCCGATCGGCTCGGACGCCACCCGCGTCGCGGCCCTGCTGTCGGGCCAGGTCGACATGGCCTTTCCGATCCCGGTGCAGGACCAGAAGCGGGTCGCCGGCAACGCCGACACGCGGATGCTGATCGGGCCGGAGCTGCGGACCATCTTCCTCGGCTTCGACCAGTACTCGGACGAGCTGATCTACGGCAACGTCAAGGGCAAGAACCCGTTCAAGGACAAGCGGGTGCGCCAGGCCTTCTATCAGGCGGTCGACATCGAGGCGATCAAGAAGAAGGTGATGCGCGGCCTCTCCGAGCCCTCGGCGCTGATGATCGCGCCGTCGCTGACGGCGATCAAGGACGACCGCTTCAAACGGCATGCCTATGATCCGGCGAAGGCCAAGGCCCTGCTGGCCGAGGCCGGCTATCCGAACGGCTTCGAGACAGCGATGGACTGCCCGAACGACCGCTACGTCAACGACGAGGCGATCTGCCAGGCCGTGGTCTCGATGCTGGCCAAGGTCGGCGTGAAGATCAGCCTGCTGGCCCAGCCGAAGGCGAAGTATTTCCCGAAGGTGCTGGCGCCGAACCTCGACGTCAGCTTCTATCTCCTCGGCTGGACGCCGGGCAGTCTCGATTCCTGGAACGTGCTGCACAACCTGCACGGCTGCCCCCGGGTGTCGGACTCCGCAGCCGTCTGGAACAAGGCGGACCGGGACAAGATCGGTCGTGGCAAGTTCAACCTCGGCGGCTATTGCAACCCCGAGGTCGACGCGCTCACCGACCAGATCCTGAGCGAGACGGACCCCGGCAAGCGCAACGCCATGATCGAGGCGGCCTATGCCAAGTCGATCGGCGACATCGCCTATGTGCCGTTGCACCAGCAGGCGCTGGCGTGGGGCGTGCGGGGCGGTATCGAGCTTGCCCAGCGGGCGGACAACCAGTTCGCCTGGCGTCACGTCCAGGTCAAATAGCCTGATCTTTCAGGCAACGCCGAAGGGCCCGGGTTCCGGCATCGCCGGACCCGGGCCCCGACGCTTTCCAACCCCCGGGATGCCATGATCGCGCTCGTCATCCGCCGTGTCTTTCAGTCCTTCGTCGTCATGCTGGTCGTCGCACTGCTGGCGTTTACGCTGTTCCGCTATGTCGGCGATCCGGTAGCGATGATGGTCGGTCAGGAGACCTCGCTGGAGGAACGCGCGCAGCTGCGCGAGACCCTCGGCCTGAACGACCCGGTGCCGTTGCAGTTCGCGAACTTCGTCTGGAACACGGTGCAGGGCAAGCTCGGCATCTCCTACCAGATCGGCCGGCCCGTGGCGGACCTGATCTCGGAACGCCTGCCGGCGACCCTCGAGCTTTCGCTCATCGCCGCGCTCTATTCCCTGATCGTCGGCATTCCCATGGGCATCTATACGGCGCTGCATCCCTCGCGCTTTCTCTCCAAGGTGTTTCTCACGACCTCGCTCATCGGCATTTCGCTGCCGACCTTCCTGATCGGCATCCTGTTGATCCTGCTGTTCGGCGTGCATCTTGGCTGGCTGCCGACCTTCGGGCGGGGCGAGGTGACGGACCTCGGCTGGTGGACGACCGGCCTGCTGTCGACGACGGGCTGGCAGTCGGTGCTGATGCCGGCCTTCACCCTCGGCATGTTCCAGCTGACCCTGATCATGCGCCTGGTGCGCTCGGAGATGCTGGAAGTGCTCCGGACCGACTACATCAAATTCGCCCGCGCCCGCGGCCTCGCCAACCGGGCGGTGAACTTCGGCCATGCCCTGAAGAACACCCTGGTGCCGGTCATCACCATCACCGGGCTGCAGGTCGGCTCGATCATCGCCTTCGCCATCATCACCGAGACGGTATTCCAATGGCCCGGCATGGGCCTGCTGTTCCTACAGGCGATCCAGTTCGTCGACATCCCCATCATGGCGGCCTACCTGGTGCTGATCGCCCTGTTCTTCGTCATCATCAATCTGGTGGTGGACATCCTCTATCACGTCGTCGATCCGAGATTGCGGATCGAGGCGCAAAACGCGCACGGTTGAGGGACGGGAGACAGACCCATGCTGGACCGTATTCTCGACAGCGACATCTGGTACAGCTTTCGCCAGTCGAAGGTGACGATGACGGCGGCGGTGGTGACGGTGCTGTTGATGGCCTCCGCCGTGCTGGCGCCGTTGATCAGCCTACAAAACCCCTTCGACCCGGCGAGCCTCGATCTGCTCGACGCCTTCCTCCCTCCGATCTGGCAGGACGAGGGCGTCTGGACGTATCCGCTCGGCTCCGACGACCAGGGCCGCGATATGTATTCGGCGATCCTCTACGGCAGCCGGGTTTCCCTGCTGGTCGGCTTCGCCAGCGTCGTCTTCGCGATGATCCTCGGTGTCGGCCTCGGCCTGATCTCGGGCTATGTCGGCGGCGCGGTGGACGCGGTGATCATGCGCGTCGCCGACGTGCAGATCAGCTTTCCCTCGATCCTCATCGCCCTGCTGATCGACGGCGTGATGCGCGGCATCGTGCCGAAGGACCAGCACGACCAGCTGGCGGTCTATGTCCTGGTCGTGGCGATCGGCCTCTCGCAATGGGTTCAGTTCGCCCGCACCGTGCGCGGCTCCACCATGGTCGAGCGCAACAAGGAATACGTCCAGGCGGCCCGGGTCATCGGCGTGCCGCCGTTCCTGATCATGCTGCGCCACGTGCTGCCCAACGTCACCGGCCCGGTGCTGGTGATCGCCACCATCGGGCTGGCGGTCGCGATCCTGACCGAGGCGACGCTCTCCTTCCTGGGCGTCGGCGTGCCGCCGACGGAGCCCTCGCTCGGCACCCTCATCCGCATCGGCAACGACTTCTTGTTTTCCGGCGAATGGTGGATCGTGATCTTCCCGGGCTTCACGCTGGCCGCCTTGGTGCTGGCCGTGAACCTTCTCGGCGACTGGCTGCGCGACGCCCTCAATCCCAAGCTGCGTTAGCCCGGGCGGCCGACCACCAGCCGAGCCATGCTTCGCCGTCGTGCGCGAAGCGCTCGCCCGTCAACGCCGTCAGCGCGCCTGACACCTGGGCGCGGAGCCAGGCCGGATCGCCTTCGACGTCGAGGCGGGCGACCAAAGCGTCGACGACGGCGCGTTCCCTCTGGCCGGCGGCGGCGACGGCCCAGATCGCGGTGGGTTGGGGCGAGAAGTATTTCTCGAAGGCGTTTGCCGGCCGGTCCCAGGGTTGCCCGAGCAGGGCCGTGGGAACCTCCCCTCGGCGCGCGAGGCCCATCGCCCAGAGCAGCATCGAGGCGCCGATGTCCGCGGCGGCCACGTCCATCTGGCCGCCGAAAGCCGGCACCGTGCCCGCGGGCCGGCGCGCTTGCAGGCGGCCTGCGAAGAAGCCTGCCGGCGCGCCGTCGCGGACGGCCGCGAAGATCGCCCGGCGCAAGGCACCCCGGGCGTGGTTCTCGTAGCTTTCGGGCCGCGCCAGCAGCGCGTCGAGCTTCGCCGCCCGATCCGCCCAGTCGACGTCGCCCCGCGCCGCGGCGAACTGTATCGGCGGGGCCGGCGGCGGGGCGGCGTCGGAAAGGATGCGCCGGCGCGGCCCCCAGACGATGCCGCGCCCGTCGTCCCCCGCGCCCGCGGCATAGACGGTGCCGGCGACGATTCCAAGCGAACGCGGCTCGCCGCCCGATAGCATGCCTTCACCGCGCCATTCGGCACCGTCGACGCTGGACCAGAGCCGACCACCGCCCTTGGTAAGCGAGATCGCCCAGAGCCGTTGGCCGTCGCTCTTCAGGTCCATCACCTGGCGGCGGCCGAGCCCCCGGCCGACGAGCGTCGATGTCGTGCCGTCGGTGCGCCAGATCTCCCGATGCCCGTCGCCGGCCCGGACCACGGCGTAGAGGGCATCCCGGTGCCGGGTCAGCGAAAAGAAATAGAGATCGCGCGGCCAACCCGGCACCGCCTGAAAGCCCTTGCCGGTAAAGCGCGCGAGGCGGATGCCCTCGACGTCTTTCAGATAGCCGTAGAGCTGGCCCCGCAGCAGGGTCGGCTCGTGGAAGCGGGCGAGGTGGCGCCTGGCGGTCGAATGGACGTGCAGGCGGCGCCAGGCCCGCCCGCCGTCGTCGGAGATCTGCAGGCCGGTACGCCAGGCCGAGGTGACGGCGACCAGCGATCCGCCCCACGACAGCATCGAATGGGTGTGGAAGATCTGCGCCGTCGGGATCAACAGCGGCTGCCAGGTCGCGCCGTCCGTCACCTCCGCCATGCCCCAGCCGAAGGAGAAGCGGCTGTCCTCGAACGGCCAGTAGAGCAGGCCGTCGTGGATCAGCGGATAGCCCGCGTCCTGGCTGTAGAGGTGGCGCTCGTAGCGTGGCGCGGCACCCGCGGGATCGAGGCTCCAGATATCGGCGGAATTGTGGTTGCGGCCCTTCACCGAGTTGGCGAACCAGAGCCGCCCGCCATAGCCGATCAGGCGTGAAGCGACAGGCCAGGGCCCGACCCGGGCCAGCACCTCGATCCCGGGCTCGGCCGCGAGGGCGGGCGCCGCCGTCGCCAGCGCCGCGGTGCCGGCCAGGACGTCGCGCCGTCTGGGGCCATGGCGGGGCGGGGTGCCGGCGTTGCGTCTCGATCCTTGCATGGCGTCAGAGTAGCTGTAGCACCTGCCGGTCTCCAGAGTAGCTGTAGCACCGACCGGTCTCCGCCGAGGCGCTGCACGAAGTCGACCTGTTCGCCATTCCAGTGATATCGAAAATGATCGGCCTACTTCGGCGGCGTCACAACATCGGGAAAGAACGCGGCGATGCATTGTCCCCCCTCATGTCGCAGGCTTGGATAGTAGGCTATCACTGCTGACAGCTAGATGTCAGCAGTGATAGCCTATTATGAATGGAGGAGAAACCGATGGTTCGTTCCATTCGCATGTTCGAGATTATTCAAATCCTCAGAAATGCCTCTGGCCCGCGAACCGCGGAGAACATCGCCAATTCCCTCGGAATCTCTAAACGAACCGCCTACCGCGATATAGCGGCACTCCAAGCTGCTCGTGTCCCGATCGATGGAGAGGTTGGTGTTGGCTATATTCTGCGCCCAGGTTTCGACCTGCCGCCAATTGCCTTCAGCCCGGATGAGATTGAGGCAATTACCGTTGGTCTCGCACTCCTGAGCCGGACCGGCGACAGCGGGTTGCAACGCGCGGCTCGGCGCGTCTTCAGCAAGATTGACGACAGCCTTCCCGACACCAGTTCCTCCCAAGATAAGTTTGCGGTGTCGCACTGGAACGAGGTTCCCGTGTCGCATGTCGACGTCGGAACGATCAGGAAGGCCATTCGAGAAGAACAAACCTTGCAGGTCACTTATTGCAACGTTCACGAAGTCTCGACAGAGAGAACGATCCTCCCGCTCGCTCTCATATATTATGTCGATGCCATTGTGGTTGCAGCTTGGTGCGAGCTCAGATCGGATTTTCGGCATTTTCGAGTTGATCGCATCATCGATTTGAAGGCAGTGACCAAACCTCACGGTAATGATGTCGAAGCCTTACGAAACGAGTGGAAGGACCTCCACTCGGTTTGACCCAAACATGCCAACTTCAGGAGAGACGTAATGATGGATTCCGGGTTCCATACCAAATCGGTTCGGATGGATCGTATGATCCAGATGTCGGTCTTTTCACCCGAAGAAGATGTTGACCGCATCATGGATCATGTGTGCAAGATCGCGCCATTGCCACAGGGTGAGAAGTACGACAGCAACGCCTACCAGACCGCTTCAGGGATAGAAAGGTACCGCCCGCTTGAAGGCGCGGCCGCTGGTCCCGAAACAGAAGTTCGGAAGCGGCCTGGTGTCGTAGAAGTAGTTTTCGAGCTTCCCGACGACCGAGAGCTTTTGGAGCAGGTCGTTGAAACAATCTTTCAGGTGCACAGCTATCAGGAGCCGGTGATCAAGGTACAACATATTCTGGTCAGCCGCTCAAAAGGATTGGACGACAGCCGGAATCCCTATCGGTGGTGGAACACGACAGGTGACTGGAAGAAAGAACGTTGAGTGGCTGCCCAGGCTGCCGTCTGTGGCCTTGGGAGGGGCGGCGATCGGAACATACGGCCAATCGCCATACGGTCGTTGGATGATACCGCAAAACGGATCCGCCGGACCCTTTGAAATCAAAGGCTTATCAGGCACGGAAATGGGCACGTCAGGTGATAGTGCAGCGGTGCCGGTAGAAAACTTCGGGGATTACCCCCGGAACTCCCTGTCCCTGGAATTTCCGAGCACTCACCCTGGCCGGTAGCGGCTATACAGGAAGCAAATTCGAGCCCGCACGACGGGAACTCAGGCGAGAAAGGCGAAGATCGAAAACCGGATCGCATTGTCGACGGCGCTCGTAATATGGCCCTCGCCGGTCGTGTCTTCGCCAAAATAGACGCCACCCGTCGAGATGACGCGCCGTGAGCCGTCGCCGTTTTCACCCTGTGTGCCGCCGGTCAACGGAATGACGATCTGGCGCTGCGGTGCGTTGTGAAAATCGTACCGCAGATCGGCGGCGGCATAGACGTATTGAAACTTGGTGAGGGGGAAACGCCGGGTAAACAAGCTTCCATCGCTCTCGACGAAGTAGGGCAGAACGCCGTCTTCGAAGTGCGAACGCTCGTCTATACCGGTGACATTCCGCACGTAGGGAAGCGATTGCTCGGACTTTCGGAGCTCCACCGCATCCTTCTGGTCACTATAGGTGCCGTCGAGGTCGATGATTGCGGCACGAAAGGGCTGCCCGTTCGAGGCCTGAATTCGATAGTCCGGCTGGCCGGATTGCGAAAGCGTCAAAACATCGCCTTGGCGGAATGTCCGGCTCTCTCCCTCGCCGCTCAGAATCGAAACGGCGCCTTCCGAAACGAGAACGACATACCGGCCCGCAGCCCAATCGAACGTGCCGCTAAAGTCCGCCGGCCACCAGCGAAAACAAATCGACACGGCATCGATCGGCTCACTTTGGCGCAGCGGTCCGAGCGTCCGGTCATAGGGAAGCGTTCCCTCGACAAATCGACTTGGCCCGGACCCCGCATCGACGAGGTCCGAGAACGCGACGTGCTCGCCGGCTGTATTGTCCATCGACACTCCTCCAACGGTAACCGCCAAGCCACGCGTTGTCGCCCGGGCTGCCTCTAGGTTTGCATCGGCAGGATCGTTTCGGCAAGCCAGTCGAGGTCGTCACGCCAGGCCTGCCGGTCGGCCGAGGGATCGAGCGGACGCACGACGAACTTGCTCAACCCCGCCGCCTGATAGGCCTGCAACAGATCGGTGAGACCATCGGCGCCGACGGCGAGGACCTCGCTCACGTCCCGGTCTTTTCGCCGCCGTTGCAGCGCGGCCACGGCCGCCGGCGCTGGCTGGCCGGCGCTGTAGGGAAGGCTTATGCCAAAGTGCTCGGGGTCGATTTGCCAACCGTAGCTTTCGGCGCGTTCCATGACCTCGACGCGTGCGCGTGCGGCCTCGTCCGGCGTCATGGCGGCGGTAAGCCAGCCGTCGGCGCAGCGCGCGATCCGATCGATCGCGATGCTGCTTTTGCCGCCCAACCAGATCTCCAGGGGCTGTTGTCGGGGGCGCGGCGCCACGGTCACATTCTCGAAGGAGAACTCCCCGAACCCGCCGGTAACCGCCTCACCCCGCCACCAGCGGCGCAGGAGATCCATCATCTTCTCGATGGCCTTGCCGCGGTCACGGTCGACATAGCCGAGGGCTGCCCGTTCACCCGGTTGCCCGAGCCCGGGAACGAAGGAGATCAGAATCCGGCCCTGGGACAGACGGTCGAGGTGCGCGATCTGCTTGGCGATCCACAGCGGATTGCGACCCAGCGGCACGATGTTCGCCCCCAGCTTCAGCCGCGTGGTTCTCCCGGCGGCGAACGCCAGCGCGACGATGGGATCGCCGAGAGGCCCGAGCGGAACGTCCGACAACCACAGCGTGTCGAACCCGAGTTCCTCGACCCGGGAGAGATAATCGGGGAAGCTCTCCTCGGTGAGCGCGCTTGCCGGCGGGGTCACTGCAAATCGAATTTTCATTCCGCATCATAACCATGTTGGTACGGATCGGTGACCCTGAGACAGAGAGTGGCGGCTTTGGCCCTGGCGAAGTCACGGAATGATAGAAGTTCGGCCCTTGACCAGGCTATCCCACCCTGGCGGCGTGCCGCGGCCGTTTGCGCCGGCAATGGATCCGCCGCGCGGTAAACCTCGAGGGCGCGCGCTATCAGCGGGCGATGATCGACGGGGAGATGGTCGATGCCCCACAGGCCGCCCTCTTCCTTGTCGGGGATACATCCCTCGCCGGCCGTGACGATCCAGAGAAAACGGCAGGCATTGAGCACGCCGTAGAATGGCGTCTCGACGATGTTCTCGCTGTCGACGATCCAATCGAAGTCCGCCTCGATGGCCGCGAGATAGTCCCGCCAGGCGACCTCGCCCAGTAGCACGTCGGGTGCCGCGCCCACGAGAGAAATCCCACGCCGCCGCGCGAACATGGCATGCGCCGACAGGTCTTCATCCACCGCCGCCGCATCGTGCTGAATGGTCCCGGCCCGGATCGCGGCTTTCAGATCGTCGTGAAATTGCAACTCGCAACCCATCGGATGGCGCGGCGCCGTTGCGACATCGCTGCGGATCACGCTCAGCTCGATGTCCCCCAGCAGAGGCCGCCGGTCCGACAGTTCGAGAAGCCCGGCCCATAGGTCTAGCCGCTGGCGATCCGTCAGGGCGTGCCGGCTCACGACGAGCAGGTCGATGTCGCTCTTCGGTCGATGGAAGGCGCCGGTCGCGAGCGAACCGTGCAGAATCGTTCCGGTGAGATTGCCGGCCAGACTCCGGCCGACCAGCTCCGAAATGCGGTGCACGAAATCTCCGATATCGGGATCACAGGAATGCCAGTCCTGGCCGGTCTTTCGGAGTCGGTACCGCTCAACCATCCTGCCCGAGGATGAAGGTGAAGTCGCCGAAGCCCTCGTCGCCGGCGTTGGCGATGGTGCCGAATTGCGGCTTCTGGCTGGAGTTGTTGGTGACCGCGCGGACGAAGCGCCCGAACAGCTCGGACGATGTGATGTAGGGCGCGTCGTTGGCGCGCAGCGTCTTCAGCAGATAGTAGGCGAAGACCGAATGCCCGCCGGAGCCGGAATCCGCGACCGGTTCCGTGCCGCCCGACGAGATCACCTTGCGCGACCAATGGGCATCGATCTCCGAGAAAAAGCGGTCCTCGGGGATGTCCGTCTTGGCCGGCGCGCTGCGGGTGAGGGAGCCGGAGAAACAGGAATCGGCGATCACCAGCACATGCTTCGCCGGCAGGCCGCGCAGCTGGCGGCGGATGTCGTCGTTGGCGATCCAGGTGAAGGTCTTGTCGGCGGCGGCGTCGACCGGCAGCCAGAAGCCTTCGCCCGTCGCCTTGTCGATCTGGCCGTGGCCGGCATAGTAGATCACCAGCCTGTCCTCGGTATCGAGCTCGTCGCGCAGGGATTCGATGGCGCCGAGAATGGTATTGCGGTCGGCATCACGCAGCAGGCGGACATGCTCGGGCTGGAAGTCGTAGCGCTCGATCAGGGTCGCGGCCAGGGCCTCGGCGTCGTTCACCGCCGTCTTCAACTCGGGCATGTCGGCGTACGCGTTGTTGCCGATCACCAGGGCGAAGTTGCGCCCTTCGATCGCCGGCCGGTTGGTGCCGCCGATGCGCAAGACGACCTCGTCGCCCACGCAGTTGCCGGCCGCGTCGCAGACCTCCAACACGACCCGCCGTTCGCCCTCCGCCGCGCCCGTTATGTCGACCCGGAAGGCGAGCGTGTGGCGGGCCAGCGGTTCGGTGCCAGCCGCGGGGCGGAATAGGGTGGCGGGCTTCCCGTCGACCTTCAGGCGCGGGGGTGAGCCCTCGTCGGCGACCAGCCCGGTGAGCTGCACCGTTTCGCCCACCGGCACCGTCCCGGGCTTGTCGATGGCGATCAACGGCAGGCCGGTATCCGGGCCGCCCGCCGCGCCCTGTTTGGCCAACGCCTCCAGCTGCTTTTGCAGGGCGGCGATGCGGGCGTCGGTCTCCGCCGTGCCCGCCGCCGGTTTCGGCGCTACGGCCGGCGGAGGCTTGGACGTTGCCGGCGCGGCCTGGCGGGTCGCGACGTCCGGTTTCGGCGGCGCCGGCGTCGCGAGCGCGATCAGGGGCGGCGGCTTGCCGTCGTCGATCACCGCGGCGATTTTCACCTGCAACGCATTGAAGCGCCGCGCCGCGGCGATCCAGCTTTCATGATCCTTGTTGTCGGACCGCTCCAGTCGCTGGGCGGTGCGGCGCAGCAGGTCGCGCAGCCGCTTCGCGCTCGAGCCGCTGGTCGGCCGCAACCGTCCGACCTCGGCCTCGTAGCGGGTGAGGTCGCGCTCCGCCGCGCGGATCTCACCGTCGCGCGCGGCGGCGTGCACAGCCCCGGACCCGCCCGTCCACAAGACGGCCAGCGCGAGCGCTATGGCGATGATCCACCGTGCCGACATCGCCATCCCTTTGCGACGTGACCTCCGGTCCCACAATGACGGGCCGATGATAGCAAATGATGGGCGTACCGTCCTCGGGGCTTGACATTTAGTTCGGGGTACACGATATTTCGGATTACACGAAACAATTGATCCCGACACGAGGCACGTACGACCATGATCAAGGCTTTCGAAATCCACGACGAAGTGACCGCCGTCGCCCCGCTGCGCGGCCGGGGGCCCGGCACCAGCGAGGAAGAGGCGAACGCCGCCTTCCGCGGCCTGGGCCAGGGCGATTTCAAGGACGCCCGGATCGCTGTCGGCAGCTTC
Source organism: uncultured Alphaproteobacteria bacterium (assembly GCA_951812805.1). Taxonomy (GTDB): domain Bacteria; phylum Pseudomonadota; class Alphaproteobacteria; genus JASLMY01. The sequence continues at coordinate 71,029 of CATOSZ010000018.1, forward strand.
GACGGCAACGCGGGTTGGGAACGCCATCTCGCCGGCGACGAGCTGGTGCAGATCATCGCGGGCGCCACCGAATTCGACATCATCGTCGACGACGAGCTTCAGACCCTGGATCTGGCGGCGGGCGCCCTTGTCGTCGTGCCGAAGGCCTGCTGGCATCGTTTCCGCTCGGCCGCGGGGGTGACTATCCTGGCGGCGACACCGGCAGGCGACGAGCCGCACCTCTTCGTCGACGATCCGCGGGACCTGTAGCGGGGGTTATTTCTCGCGCCGGACCGCGGCCCGGACCGGCTTGGCGGCGCGCTTGACGCAGGCCTTCGCCCCGGCGACGTCGCCGACGACACTCCAACGATGGCCGGGCGGGCAGCGATAGCAATGGCCCTTGGGCACGGAGAAGCGGGCGCCGCCCTTGCAGAATGGACCCTTGCCGGCGCGCGTCGATGCCGCGAAGGCCTTGCGCGCCACCGCCTGGCAGGCCTTGCCCTTCCAGGCGTAGCCCGTCGGACAGGCGTGGCACTTGCCGTCTTCGGGCCGGCGGAAGGCGGCTTCGAAGGTCCCATCGGCGGGATAGCGGGCAGCACAGGGGAATGGCGAGCCGCGGGGGATCGCCTTGGCATAGGCGGCGCGCAGGACGCAGGCGCGCGGCGAGGTGATCGCGCTGATCGTGCGCTTGGCACCCGGCGGGCAGGAATAGCAATGCCCGTCCCGGATCGAGAGGAACTGCCCCTTCGGACAGGCCTTGGCGACGCTGCCGGCCGCCTTGTCGTGCTTTTCGGCCTTGGAGTGGGTCGCGGTGCCCGCCAGCTGGCAGGCCTGGGGCGAGACCAGAGACCGCTCCGTCCGCCGGTGCCCGTCGGGACAGGCGTAGCAGAGTCCGTCCGAGCCGTGACGCTCGGCCGCGGCGAACATGCCGGCGACGGCGGGATAGGCCTCGGCGCAGGGGATCTCCCCGCTTTGCGCCCAGGCGGTATGGCTTGCGGCGAGCGCGGCCAGCAAAATCGCGAGAATGGAGACGCGCATCGGATCACTCCCGATTCATGCACCGCCGATGCCCCCTGGCCACGGCGAATCGCCTCCGCTAGCCTAGCCCCTTGCGCGGAGGAGGCAAACGATGCTGACCCTGAAACCGAACTGCGAATGCTGCGATCGCGATCTGCCGCCCGCCAGCGGGGAGGCGGTGATCTGTTCCTATGAATGCACCTTCTGCCGGGACTGCGCGACGGTGCGATTCCAGGGTCTCTGCCCGAACTGCGGGGGCGAGCTGGTGCGCCGGCCGATCCGGCCCGAGGCACGCCTCGCGACCCATCCGGCCTCGACGGAACGGGTGGTCAAAGGCCATGCCGCCTGCCTCGACACCGCCTGAAATAATTCGCTGGCGCCGGCACCCGGAATGGGAGTAGCGTCACCGCGATAGTGGTGCAACCGAGCCCGCCCGTCTTCGACGGCGATCGACACGTGGATCGTGGCATGACGGCAGCTGAGCGACATGGGATCTTCGCCGGCCCGGCTGAACGGCGCGTCGGTTTCTTCCTTGCCCCGACCTTTTCCATGCTGGCCTTCGTCTCGGCGATCGAGGCGATGCGCGCCGCCAACCGGCTGCGCGATTCAGCGCTCTATGGCTGGGAGGTGATCAGCGTCGACGGCGGGCCGGTCACCGCCTCCAACGACATGGCGACGCCCGCCGACCGGGCGGTGCGCGAGGCGCCGGCCTATGACACGGTCGTCGTCATCGGGCCGTTCGATCCCGCGCCCTACCGCGAGCCCGCCGTCTTCGCCTGGTTGCGTCGGCTCGACCGGCACGGCGCCAAGCTCGGCGGCCTGTGCACCGGGGCCTATGTGCTGGCCAGCGCCGGACTGATGGGCCGCCATCCCTGCACCATGCACTGGGAGGTGCTGCCCGCCTTCCTCGAGACTTTCCCGGAGCTCGAGGTCTCGACCGATCTCTACCAGCTCGACGGCAAGCGATTCTCCGCCGCCGGCGGCACCGCCGCCCTCGACATGATGCTGGCGCTCATCGCGGCGGAGCATGGCTGGGATCTCGCCGGCGAGATCACCGACTGCTTCGTGCTCGAGCGGGTCCGTGCGCCGACCGACCCCCAGCGCATGGCGCTGGTCAACCGCTTGGGCTCCATCCACCCGAAGCTGGTGACCTGCGTCGGCCTGATGGAGGCGAACGTCGAGGTGCCGCTGCGGCCGCCGGAACTCGCGCTCGCCGTCGGCCTGTCGAAGCGGCAGCTGGAGCGGCTGTTCCGCCGCCACCTCGGCACCACGCTCGGCCACTACTACATGAGCATCCGCCTGAAGGCGGCCCGGCGCATGGTCGAGCAGACCAACCTCCGCATCGCCGAGATCGCCTTTGCCTGCGGCTTTTCCTCGCCGACCTATTTCAGCCAGCTCTACCGTGCCGCCTACGGCCACTCCCCGCGCCAGGACCGCCGCGCCGTCGCCTGACCCAATGTCGCTGTTCTGACACAAGCTGTCGCCGGCCCGCGCGATTCGATGCCGCGGGCGGGCGCACACTTCGCCTGTTCGTCGCCGTACCGGACGAACGCGTTCCCGGCAATTGCGTCAGGTGTGCGATGAACGAACAGCGCTCGAAGTCCCGTCGTTCCGGCGGCCGCGAGGCCCGCCGCGCGGAACGCGCCCGTCCGCCCGAGATCCGCGCGGTGGGTCCCGGCCAGCTCGGCGGCAGCTTCCGCCCGTTGAGCGTGGCGGACATGGACAAGGTCCATCACGCCGTTCTCGACATCCTGGAAGGCATCGGCATGGCGCAGCCGATCGCGAGCTGCGTCGCGGCCCTGCAGGCGGTCGGTGCCCGGTTGTCGGAGAACGGCCGGCTGCTGTTCCCCCGCGCGATGGTCGAGGACATGCTGGCCCGCATTCCGCGCGACCTGGTGCTGCATGGGCGCGACGCCCGCCACGACATGCAGCTGTCCGGCCGCCGGGTGCATTTCGGTACCGCCGGCGCGGCGGTGCATCTGGTCGACCTCGACAGTGGCGCCTATCGCGATTCCACCCTGCGCGATCTCTACGATATCGCGCGCCTGGTCGACACCCGCGAGAACATCCATTTCTTCCAGCGCTCCGTCGTCGCCCGCGACCTGGAAGACCCCTTCGAGATGGACCTCAACACCTGCTATGCCGCCGTCGCCGGCACGAGCAAGCATATCGGCACCGCCTTCACCACGCCCGAGGCGGTGCACGCTACGGTCGACATGCTGGACATGATCGCCGGCGGCGAGGGCGCCTTCGCCGCCCGGCCCTTCGTCTCCATGTCGTGCTGCTTCGTGGTGCCGCCATTGCGCTTCGCCGAGGACGCCTGCCGCTGCCTCGAGGCGGGGGTGGCGCGCGGCATGCCGATCCTGCTGCTCTCCGCCGGCCAGGCGGGGGCGACCAGCCCGGCCGCACTCGCCGGCTCGCTGGCCCAGGCGGTGGCGGAGGTCATCGCCGGCACCCTCTACGTCAATGCGTTGAAGCCGGGCCATCCGACCATTTTCGGCACCTGGCCCTTCGTTTCCGACCTGCGCACCGGCGCGATGAGCGGGGGCAGCGGCGAACAGGCCCTGCTGGCCGCCGCCGCGGCGCAGATGGCCGGTTATTACGGATTGCCGAACGGCGTCGCCGCCGGCATGGCCGACGCCAAGATCCCCGACGCCCAGTCCGGCTACGAGAAGGGCTATACCACCGCGCTCGCCGGGCTCGCCGGGGCCAACCTGGTGTACGAGGCCGCGGGCATGCACGCGAGCCTGCTGGGTGCCGCCTTCGAGAGCTATGTTATCGACGACGACATGCTGGGCGCGGTGTTGCGCTGCGTGCGCGGGATCGAGGTGAACGACGACACGCTGTCGGTCCGGACCATGCGCGGGGTGGTGGACGGCCCGGTGCATTACCTCGGCGACGACCAGACGCTGGCGTTGATGCAGCGGGAATACACCTACCCGGCGCTGGGCGACCGGGCGAGCCCGTCGGACTGGGCCGACGCCGGTGCGTTGGATATCCGGGAACGCGCGCGTCGTCTCGCCCGCGAGATCCTGGGCAGCCACTATCCCGCCCATATCGACCCGGAGACGGACGCGCGCATCCGCGCCCACTTTCCCATCCGATTGCCGCGCGCGGCGATGCGCGCCGGCGGGAGGGACGGGCCATGAAGCGACAGGCCCGCGTGGTCATCGTCGGCGGCGGGGTCGCCGGCTGCTCGACCGCCTATCACCTGGCGGCCAAGGGCTGGGGCGACATCGTCCTGCTGGAGCGGGACGAGCTCACCTCCGGCTCGACCTGGCATGCGGCGGGCAACTGCCCGACCTATTCGACCAGCTACAACATCATGCGGCTGCAGGCCTATAGCGTCTTCCTCTACCAGCGCCTGGAAGAGCTGACCGGCCAGCCGGTCGGCCACCACATGACCGGCAGCGTCCGCCTGGCGCAGAGCGCTGAGCGAATGGCCGAGTTCCGCCATATCGCCGCCATGGCCGGCCACCAGGGACTGGCCTACGAGCTGCTGGACCTCGACGGCCTCCGGGAGCGCTATCCACCGATCCGCACGCACGGGCTCGAAGGCGCGCTTTGGGACCCCTACGACGGCCACATCGACCCGAGCCAGCTGACCCAGGCGCTGGCCAAGGGCGCACGGGACGGCGGCGTGGAGATCCAGCGCCAATGCCCGGTGACGGCGATCGCGCGCACCGCGTCCGGCGCCTGGCGGGTGACGACGCCCAAGGGGGAGGTCACGGCGGAGATCCTGATCAACGCCGCCGGCTACCGGGCGCACGAGGTCGCGGCGATGACCGGCCTGCGTCTGCCCATGGTGTCGATGGAACACCAGTATCTGGTGACCGAGGCGGTGGCGAGCCTGGAAGGCCGGGAGACCATGCTGCCGCTGCTGCGTGATCCCGACGATTCCTACTACCTGCGCCAGGAACGCGGCGGCCTGATCCTCGGCCCCTACGAGTTTAACTGCCGGACCTGGGCCGAGGACGGGGTGCCGCCCGACTTCGGCATGGAGTTGTTGCCGCCCGACCTCGACCGGTTGGAGAGCTATATCGAGAACGCCATCGCCCGGGTCCCGCCGCTCGGCGAGAGCGGCGTGCGCAACACCATCAACGGGCCGATCCCCTATACGCCGGACGGCCTGCCGCTGGTCGGCCCGGCGACGGGACAGCCGAACCACTATCTCTGTGCCGCCTTCAGCTTCGGCATCGTGCAGGGCGGCGGCGCCGGCAAGCTGCTGGCCGACATCATCGTCGAGGGCGAGGGTGAGTGGGATACCTGGGAGATCGATCCGCGCCGCTTCGGCGCCTACGCCACCAAGCGCTACGCGGTGCAGAAGGCGGTCGAACTCTACAGCCACGAATACGCCACGGCGTTTCCGCACGACGAATGGCCGGCGGGCCGGCCGGCCCGGCGCACCCCGCTTTATGAAGCCCTGAAGGCCAAGGGCGCCCGCTTCGGCGCACGGGGCGGCTGGGAACGGGCGACCTGGTTCGTGCCGGCGGGGGCGGACGGCGAACGGCGGCCGAGCTTCCGCCACACCAACTGGTTCGAGGCGATCGGCGCCGAATGCCGCGCGGTGCGGGAGCGGGCGGGCGTCCTCGACCTCGGCGGCTTCGCCAAATTCAGGGTCGAGGGTCGGGACGCCGCCGCCATGCTGGGCCGCATCGTCGCCGGGCGCCTGCCCCGCGTCGGCCGCATCGCGCTTGCCTACGCCTGCCTCGAAAGCGGCCACGTGGTCTCCGAGTTCACCGTCACCCGCCTCGCCGAGGACCGCTTCTACATCGCCTCGGCTGCCGCGGCGGAGGAGCACGACCTGGACCTACTGCGCGCCCGGGTACCGGCGGGTGCGGAGGTGCGCATCGACAACGTCACGGGACACTACGGCACCCTGATCGTGGCCGGACCGAAATCGCGCGATGTGCTGGCCCGGGTGACGGAGGCCGATCTCACGAACGCGGCCTTCCCCTGGCTGACGGCGCAATGGATCACCGTCGGCTTCGCCGAAGCCCTGGCGATCCGCGTCAACTATGTGGGCGAGCTCGGCTGGGAGCTGCACCTGCCGATGGCGCATATGGCGACGGTCTACGAGGACGTGATGGCGGCGGGCGCCGACGCGGGCATCGTGGATTTCGGCATGTATGCAATGGACTCCCTGCGCCTGGAAAAGGCCTACCCGGCCTGGAAGCTGGAACTCACCAGCGAGTACACGCCGTTGGAAGCCGGGTTGGAGCGCTTCGTCCGCCTGGACAAGCCGGACTTCGTCGGCCGCGCGGCGTTGCAGCGGGAGATGCAGACGGGCTCGACCCGGCGGCTCGTCTGCCTGACGCTCGACCCGGGCGACGCGGATCCGATGACCAATGCCCCCGTCTGGTCCGGCGCGCGCCGCGTCGGCATCGTCACCTCGGGCGGGCATGGTCACACGATCGGTCGCGCCATCGCGCTTGCCTATGTCGAAACCGAGGCGCTCGAAGACGGGGCGGAGCTGGAGGTCGAAGTCCTGGGCGAACGCCGCCCGGCCACCCTCTCTCCAGGCGCGCCGCACGATCCGGAGAACATGCGGCTTCGCGCCTGACGCTGTTTGCGCCGATTTTCGGATCGATGGTCATTGATGGATTTGCGATCTCACGCGGGGTAGCATGAGCGATAGTCATGCGCAGCATTGAACTGTTCTGGAGAGGGATGTTGCCAGAAATCGCACCTGTTGGACTACGCGTCGCCGGCGGGATAATTGATTTTATTTTGTCGGTAGTATTGCTATTGTTATTTTCTTGGCTATCGGGGCTCGGCACGGTTTTCGAGGACGAAACACAGTCTGGCATAATGATTTCCGGCATTCCGCTCCTGGTGGGATGCCTCTTTGTCATTTTGGTTTTCGCCACCATGGAGGCGGCCCTCGGCTGGACGCCCGGTAAATTTCTCTTCGGCACTCGGGTCACCGACAGGCAAGGCGGAAGGATCGGGATTGTCGCGGCGCTGGCCCGAAACCTGTTGCGTTTCGTCGATGGCATTGCGTTCTATCTGGTCGGGACCATCATTGCTCGGATCGACCGTCAGAATCGCCGCCTGGGCGACATCGTCGCGCGCACTCTTGTGGTGCGGGACGAATGATCGTTCACGGCTGAAGTCTTGCCGTGGCGTTGGAATGGACGACGTCATGGGGCGATGGCGGATTTCGCAGTGGCCGTAGTCTCGGCCTTCCGCCTCCGTTAAGCTCCTCGAGAAATGCTGTAGGGAGGAGTGAGACGATGTCGAGTCATGCGACGGGCGATGGCGGGATTCCGCCGCGGGATGCGGGCGCGCGGGGGCTGACCCGGGTGATGACGCTGGGCGGCGCCTACGGCACGCGAAACCATACCGTGCACGGCCTGCGCGCGCAGAAGGGCAAGCGGGTCCTGGTCGAGACGCTGCCCTTTTCGCCGGAAGAGGCGGCGGCGGCGGAACAGGCCGGCGTCGACACCATGAAGGTGCGCTTCGATCCGAACATGCCGGAGACGGCGGCGGCCTGCCGGCGGGCAGCACCCAATACGTTCATGGCCTTCTCCGTGCCCCTGGTGGCCGCGGCGAGCGAGGTCGAGGCGGTTCGCCTCGGCTATCAGGCGATGGCGCTCGGCGCCGACGCGATCATGTGCCAATGGAGCGCGAAGTTCGTCGCCGCCGCCGCCGACGCCGGCATTCCGATCCAGGGCCACGCCGGGCTGGTGCCACGCAAGAGCACCTGGACCGGCGGCCTGCGCGCGGTCGGCAAGACGCTGGACGAAGCACTCTGGGTCTATAGGGAAATCAAGCAGCTGGAGGAGGCCGGCGCCTACGCGGTCGAGGTCGAGGTCATTCCCGAAGAACTGCTGGTCGAGATTTCCAAGCGCACGACCTTGATGACCTCGTCCATCGGGGCGGGCAGCGGCGGCGACATCCAGTTCCTCTTCGCCGACGACATCCTCGGCAACAACCCGCCGCCCTATCCCCGTCACTCCAAGCAGTATCGCCATCTCTACAAGATGAAGGAAGAGATGCAGAAGGAACGCGTCGCCGGCTTCACCGAGTTCGTCGAGGACGTGCGCGGCGGCGCCTTCCCGGGCCCCGAGTACGTCATCCGGGCCCCGGACGGCCTGATCGGCGAGTTCCTGGGGGCCCTGGATGAATAAGAACCGCGCCGGGTATCGTCAACCCCCCGTGCCAGGGGAATCGCATTTGGAATTGCCTTGACGTGCGTGTTTGATCTTGAGGTATTGGCGCGAATCGATTCTACCCGGTCTTTTCACGGGTGGAGGTTGCGATGGAAGGCTTTCTGGAGTGCTTTGAGGGTCTCGAGGATCCGCGGACTGGCAATGCCGGGCGTCACGATCTGCTGGAGATCTTGACGATCGCCCTGTGCACGGTCCTCTCGGGCGGTCAGACGGCGGTCGACATGGCGATCTTCGCGCGTGAAAAGGAGGCGTTCCTGCGGGAATTTCTCGTACTCGAACATGGCGTGCCGAGCCACGACACCTTCAGCCGGGTGTTCCGGTTGCTGGATCCGGAGGCGTTCGGCGCCTGCTTCCAGCGCTTCATGGCGCGCTTTTCCGAGACCTGCCAAGGGGTCATTGCGATCGACGGCAAGGTGGTGCGGCGATCCTACGACAAGGCGAGCGGCACGTCGGCGCTGCATATGGTCTCGGCCTGGGGCTGTGATCAGCGGCTGGTGTTGGGGCAAGTCGCCACCGACGCCAAGTCCAACGAGATCACCGCCGTGCCGAAGCTGTTGAAACTATTGAGCCTCGAGGGGACGATCGTGACCGTGGACGCCCTCAATTGCCAGCGCGCCATCGCCAGCCAGATTATCGAGCAGGGGGGTGACTACGCCCTGGCGTTGAAGGGCAATCAAGGCACGCTGCATGACGACGTGAGAACCTTCCTCGACGATCCGAAAGCCGAAGCGACCACCACCGACACCACGGTCGATGGCGATCATGGCCGCATCGAGACCCGTGCCGCTCTCGTCTCCAGCCACGTCGAGTGGCTGCAAGAGCGCCATCATTGGCCGGGCCTGAAGGCGGTCGCCAAAGTCACCCGGACCCGCGAGTGCGCGGAGAAGACGTCGAGCGAAACCGCCTACTACCTGCTCAGCCAGCCGCTCGACGCCGAGCGCTTCAATCCCGTTGCCCGGGCGCACTGGGGGGTCGAAAACCGCCTGCACTGGTGCCTCGATGTCCAAATGAACGAAGACCAAGACAGAACCCGCAAGGACAATGGACCGCACAATCTCGCCGTCCTGCGCCACATGGCGCTCAATGTCATGCGAAAGGATCCACGAAAAGACTCGCTGCGCGCCAAGTTCAAAATCGCCGCTTGGAACAACGACTATCTCCTGTCACTCCTCGGCAAATTCTGAAATGCGATTGCCCTGCCTTCTCGGCGGCGGCATCGAAATCCAGCAACTCCAGCACGTCGGCCCGGCCGGCGACCGCGCCGCCCGGCAGGCCGCCCGCCAGGATCTTCGCCAGGCTGGTGAGGTCCGGCGTTACGCCATAATGCGCCTGGGCGCCGCCGGGCGAGACCCGGAACCCGGTGACCACCTCGTCGAAGATCAACATCACGCCGTGCGCCCGAGTTACCTCCCGAAGGCCCGCGAGAAAGTCGCCGTCGAGCGGGATCTGCCCGGAACTGGCACCGGTCGGCTCCAGGATCACGGCGGCGATATCGCCGTCCGCCTCCAGCAGTCCGGCGACGGCATCGACATCGTCCGCCGGGAGCAGCACGGTGTTCTGGGCGATCTCCGCCAGCACGCCGGGCGTTGCCGTGCCGTCGAAGTGATCGCCGACGCCGAAGGCGACATGGTCGCTCCAGCCATGGAAGTGGCCGTGAAAGCGCAGGATCTTCGCACGTCCCGTGAAGGCCCGCGCCAGGCGCAGCGCCATCAGGTTGGCTTCCGTACCGGACGAGGTGAAGCGAACCGTTTCGGCGCTCGGCACCATCTCGCGCACCAGGGCGCCCCAGCGCACCTCGAGCTCGTGGCCGGCGCCGAAATGGGTGCCGCGCTCCATCTGCCGGGCGACGGCCTCGACCACCTCCGCCCGGCCATGGCCCAGCAGCAGGGCGCCGTGGCCGCCGTAGAAGTCGACATACTCGTTGCCGTCCGCATCCCACTTCCGCGGCCCCTTGGCATGGTCGACATAGATGCCGTAGGGCAGCAGGCGGCGGGAATCATGGGTAATGCCGCTCGGGAAACTCTCCCGGGCCTCGCGGCTCAGCCGTTCGGAGGCGGGCGTGCGTTCGCGGTAGGCGGCGACGACGCGGGAATTCGACGAGGTGGCGTCCATGGGGTCTATCCTTTGCGGGCGAGCAGAATGTTGTTCCACGCATCGAGGCGGGCCGTCCAGTCCGGCGGCACCACGGTCGTGCTGTCGTATTCCTCGACGACGAGGGGTCCCGGCCGGGCCCGCTCGTCGAGGGCGCCGCGACCCAGGATCGCGGTCTCGACCCAGCCCGTCTCGGGCCCAAAATAGACCCGCCGGTCGGCCGCCGCGCGCGGGGCCGCCTCGAGCCGGATCGACGGCGGCAGGCGCGGCCGGTCCGACAGGCCCCGGCCGACGACCTTCAGGGTGACGAACTGTACCTCTTCCCCGTCCGAGCGATAGCCGAAGATCGCCTCGTGCGCCCGGGCGAAGTCCTCCGCCAGGCGGGCCAGCGCGGCATCGTCGATCGCTCCTTCCGGCAACGGCAGGGCAAGTGGCGCGTTCTGCGAGACGTATTTGATCTCCGCCGTCGCCTCGAAGGCGCGGGCCGCCGGCGCGTATCCGTCCGTGGCGACCAGCGCATCCGCCTCCCGGCGCAGCGCCGCCACCTCCGCCGCGACCGCCGCCCCCTCGCCGAGCGGCTGCCAGAAGGCGCGGATACATTGATGCTCGACGTCGGCGAACAGCAGGCCCAACGCGGAGAAGATGCCGGCCGCCGGCGGCACCAGAACTTCGATGGCGCCCAGCGCCTCGGCGAGGCCGGTGACATGGACGCCGCCGTTGCCGCCGAAGGCGATCAGCGGAAAGCGTGCGGGATCGAGGCCGCGCTCCGAACTGACGGCGCCGAGCGCCCGCATCATCCGCGCGTTGGCGATTTGGTGGATGCCGTGCGCGGCCCCGGTGGCGTCATGGCCGATCGCCGCGGCGATTTCGCCGATCGCACGGGCCGCCGCCTCTGGGTCGAGCGCGAGGTCGCCGCCGACCAGCGCATCCGGGTTCAACAGGCCCAGCAGCAGGTTGGCATCCGTCACCGTCGCCGCGCTGCCGCCCCGGCCATAGCAGGCCGGTCCCGGATCGGCGCCGGCGCTCCTGGGTCCGACCTGCAGGCCGCCGCCCGGATCGATCCAGGCGATGGAACCGCCGCCGGCGCCGACCTCGGCGATATCGATGGTCGGTGCCTGCACCACATAGCCGCCGCCCCGTACCATGCGATGGCCGAGTGCCGCCTCCCCGCCGACCTCGGTCTCGGGCGCCAGTGCGAAGGCGCCGTCGACGATCAGCGTCGCCTTTGCCGTGGTCCCGCCCATATCGAAGACGATGGCATCGGCGATGGCGTGCCGCTCGGCAAGACGGCGGGCACCCACCACACCGGCGGCGGGACCGGACTCGATGACGAAGATCGGCTTCTCCGCCGCCAGCGCCGCCGGCAACACGCCGCCGTTCGACTGCATGATGTTGAGCGGGGCGGGAATGCCCAGGCCGGCAAGCCGTTCCGAGAGGCGGCGGGCATAGCCCTCGATCACCGGGCGGATATAGGCGTTGACGACGGTGGTGCTGGTCCGCTCGTACTCCTGAATTTGCGGCACCAGCTCGCTGGAGACGGTGACCGGCACGCCCGGCAGTTCGCGGCGCAGGATCTCCGCCGCGCGGGCCTCGTGCCGGCCATCGACATAGGCGTTGATGAAACAGACGGCGATCGCCTCGACCCCCGCACCCGCCAATCGCCGGGCGAGCTCGCGGACGCCCGCTTCGTCGAGCGGTTGGACGATGGTGCCGTCGGCGCCGATCCGCTCCGCCACTTCGAAGCGCAGGCGCCGCTCGACCAGGGCGTCCGGCTTGCGGAAGGAAACGTCGTAGAGGCGGGGGGAGCGGAAGCGGGCGATCTCCAGCACGTCGCGAAAGCCCGCGGTGGTGATCAGGGCCACGGTGACGCCCTGGCGTTCGATGATGGCGTTGGTGGCGACGGTGGTGCCGTGGGCGACCTCGTCTATGTCGGCGGCGGCGATACCGCTCTCGGCCAGCAGGGTGGCGACGCCCGCTTCGATCGCGCGGCTGTAGTCGTCCGGGCTGGACAGCACCTTCTTCGACACCAGCCGCCCGTCGTCGCCGAGCAGGGCGATATCGGTGAAGGTCCCGCCGATGTCGATACCGAGACGCCAACCACTCATCGTGTCGCCTGCCCGCCCTCGCGAAGCCCGCCGCTCCGCTCTTCGCCCTCACTCTAGCAGAACGGCCGCCAACACGAGGGGAGGCTATTCGTCATGCCCGCGGCCTCGGGATTCCCGCCCCGATCATTCCGCCGCCGGGGCGACGCCGCTGGCGGTCTGGCGGGCGACCAGGCGGGCATAGAGGCCGCCGCGGGCCAGCAGTTCGCCGTGGCTGCCGATCTCGGCGACGTGGCCGTCGGCGAGCACGACGATGCGGTCGGCTTCCCGCACGGTGGAGAGGCGATGGGCGATCACCACGGTCGTGCGATCGTGCATCAGGTCGTCGAGCGCGCCGTGCACCGCGCGCTCGTTGATCGCGTCGAGGTGGCTGGTCGCCTCGTCCAGGATCAGGATCGGCGCGTCCTTCAGGAAGGCACGGGCGACGGCGACGCGCTGGCGCTGGCCGCCGGAAAGCTGCATGCCCCGCTCACCGACCGGTGTGTCGAGGCCTTGCGGCAGGGCCTCGACGAAATCGGCCAGCGCCGCGCGGCGAATGGCTTCCTCCAGCTCCGCCGCGCTCGCCTCCGGCCGGGCCATCTGGATGTTGGCGCGAAGCGTGTCGTTGAACAGGTAGGTGTCCTGGGCGACCAGCGCGATGCGCCGGCGCACCTCCTCCAGGGCGTAGTCGCGCAGATCGTGGCCGTCCATCAGCACCCGGCCCCGGTCCGGATCCCAGAAGCGCATCAACATGTGGGCGATGGTCGTCTTGCCGGCGCCCGACGGGCCGACCAGCGCGATGGTCTGGCCCGCCGTCACCTCGAAGCTGACGTCGGTGAGCGCGGACCGGGCGGCGCCGTGATAGGCGAAGCTGGCGCCGTCGAGGGCGAGCGCCGGGGCGTCCCCGCCGGCCTCCCCGACACCGGGGCCGTCGCTCACGGCCACCGCCTCGTTGTGGATGGCGTGCACCCGGCGGGTCGAGCCGAGCGTATCGGCGAGCTGGCGGCCGATGTTCGCGATCTCGGAAACCGGCAGGAAGGCGGCCATCGCCAGCAGGGTCAAGATCGGCAGCAGGCCGCTTTCCAGCGCGCCGGCTTGCACCTGGGCAGCACCGGCGACGACGACGGCGAGACCGCCGAGGCCGGTCATCGTCTCCAGCATGGTCATCTGCCGGGTGAGGTCACGGAAGAAGGGCAGGCGGACCTGGTGGAAATTCTCCATCCGCCGGGCGAAGTCCTCGCCCCGGTCCGCCTCGCGCTGGAAGGCGACGATTTCGGTCAGGCCCTGCACCGTGTCGACCGCGTGGGCGTTCAGGTCGCCCAGCGACTCGCGCGCGCGGGAGCCGAGCTCGTCGACCCGGCGGCGCAAAATGAAGGGGCTGGTCGCGACCACGGCGAGGAAGGGCAGCAGGGCCAGCGCCAGCGGCCAGCCGAAGGCGAACAGCGTCGCCAGCACCACGCCCGGCACCAGCACGGCGACGAAGGCCGGCGCGATGGTGTGGGCGAAGAAGAACTCCACCGTCTCGACGTCCTGCGTCGCGGCGGCGACCAGGTCGCCGGTGCGCCGGCGCAGCAGATAGGCGGGCGCCAAACGGTCGAGTTGCTCGAACAGGGCGACGCGCATCTCCGCCAGCAGGCGGAAGGCCATGTCGTGTGCGATCCAGCTTTCGAACCAGTGCAGCACGCCGGCCGCCGGCGCCATGATCGCCAGCCAGATCAGCGCCGGCAGGGGATCGCCGCCGACCTTGATCTGATAGACGGCGAGGCCGCTCAACACGCCGACGGCGATGAAGGCGACGACCCGGGCGACGCCGAAGACGAAGGTCAGCGCCAGCTTGCCCTTCCACGGCTTGGCGAGTTTCATCAAGACGACGATCGCCTGGCCCCAGGTCATGCCCTCGGCCCGGATGATGGCGTCAGTCGGCTCCAGCAGCGCGGTGGCGGCCCCGCCGACCACCAGGTCTTCGGTGGGTGCCGGTGCCGCCGTCTCTTCCGCCGGGCCGTCTGCCCGGTCGTCAAAGGTGACTTCGGCATCCCGCGCCTGACCGCCCATCAGCTGGTGATAGATCCCGCCCCGCGCCATCAGTTCGCCGTGGCTGCCGCTTTCGACCACCCGGCCCTGGTCGAGCACGAGAATGCGGTCGGCATCGATCACGCTGGAAAGCCGGTGGGCGAGGATGATCGTCGTCCGCCCGCGCATCAGCCGGTCGAGGGCCTGCTGGATGATCGCCTCGTTCTCGGCGTCGACCGCCGACAGCGCCTCGTCCAGCACCAGGATCGGCGCGTCGCGCAGCAGCGCCCGGGCGATCGCCACGCGCTGGCGCTGGCCACCCGACAGCTTCACGCCGCGCTCGCCGATCACCGTGTCGTAGCCCTGCGGCAGCTTGGCGATGAAGTCGTGCGCGTTGGCGGCTCGGGCGGCGTCGATCAGCTCCGCCTCGCTCGCGCCGGGATTGCCGAAGGCGAGGTTGTCGCGCACCGTGCCGTGGAAGAGATAGGTGTCCTGGTTGACCACCGCGATGGCGGCGCGCAGGTCCGCCTGGCGCATCTGGGTAAGATCGATGCCGCCGACGGTGATGCGCCCGGCCCTCGGATCGTAGAGCCGCAGCAGCAGGCGCACGATCGAGGATTTGCCGGCGCCGCTGGCCCCGACGATGCCGACGCGCTGGCCGGCCTCGACCGTGAAGTCGAGGTCGTCGTGCGCCGCCTGCCGGCCGCCCGGATAGGCGAAGCCGACATGCTCGAAGCGGATCTCCGGCGAGAAGCCGGGCGCGAGCGGGGTGGCCGCCGCGGCATCGCGAATGCTCGGCTCGGCGGCGAGGATCTGCGTCACGCCCTCGGCCGCCGACTGTCCGACCATGCCCTGGTGCAGCAGGCTTCTGAGGTCGCGCAGCGGGCGGAACACCTCGGTGCCGAGCATCAAGATCACCAGCAGCACGGTGATGTCCATCTCGCCCTCGGAGACCCGCCAGGCGCCCAACGCCACCGTCGCCGCCGCGCCGAGCGCGATGCCGGCGTCCGTGATGCCGCGGGCGAGCGAGTTGGTCGCCAGCACCCACATGGTGGCGCGGAACAGGTCGCGGGCTTTTTCCGACAGCGCGCGGACCTTGTCGCGGCTCTGCCCGAAGGCCTTCAAGGTGGCGAGGCCCTGGACGCAGTCGAGGAACTCGGCGGCGAAGGCGGCATAGGCCTTCTGGCGGCGCTTGGAATTGTCGCTGTCCCAGGCGTGGAAGGCGGCGGGTGCGATCAGGGTCAGCAGCGCGAAGGCGACCATCACCAGGCCGGTCGGCGCGTCGAGGAAGAACATGAAGATAAGAATGACCAGTGGCGTCAGGGCGGCGACGAAAAGCTGCGGCAGGTACTGGCCGAAATAGGTTTCCAGCTGCTCGACCCCGTCGACCAGGGAGAGGATGACGTCGCCGGTCCGGGTCAGCCCGAAATGCGCCGGCCCCAGCGCGACGATCC
>CATOSZ010000019.1 GCA_951812805.1 uncultured Alphaproteobacteria bacterium
ATGGAACCGGTGCTTGCACACCCGCGGCGGGGTGGGAGAAGGGTCAGATTGAGAACCAGGTTGGGTTCCTGCGGGGACAGCTGTTTGCGCCCAAGCCCGCCTTTGACGATCTGGATGCGCTGAACGGCTGGTTGCGTCTGCGCTGCGAGGAATTGGCGAATCGCGCCCACCCCGAACAATCGGATCGCAAGATCTCGGACGTGTTCGCAGACGAGTGCGCCGAACTGCGTCCCCTGGGCCGGGCTTTTGACGGCTATGTTGAGAAGGCCGCTCGTGTCCGCTCTACCTGTCTGGTCCAATATGCCACCAATCGCTATAGCGTCCCCTCCCGGTTCGCCGGGGAGCTTGTCTCTCTGCGCGCCTATGCGGACCGGATCGTGGTTGTGTCAGGGCAGAATGTGATTGCCGAGCACAAGCGCCGCTTTACCCGCAACGCCAGCTATTTCGAGCCCTGGCATTACCTGCCCCTACTCGACCGCAAGCCCGGCGCGCTGAGAGATGGCGCGCCCTTTGTGGGTTGGCAATTGCCTGAGGCGATGCACCGGGTCAGGGCGCATTACATGGCCGGCAAAGGCGGGGACCGGGAGTTTGTCGATCTGCTCCTGCTGGCCCAGGATCACGGGATCGAGGTGGTCGAGATAGCCTGTGAACTGGCCGTGGAGCAGAACACGCTGCGCCTTCCGGCCATCATCAATCTGATCAACCAACTGGTGGAGCCGGTCATCGCGCCATGGGGCGAGAGCCACGCCTATCCGCAACTGACCTTGCGGCCCGAAGCGGACTGCAAGCGCTATGAGACGCTGTGCGTTGCCGGGGAGGCCGTCGCATGAAAGCTTTGATAGACCAACTGATCGCCCTGAGGCTGTATGGAATGGCGGCTTGCGCCGAAGCTTTGCTGGCCGCGCGCAAGCCGCCAAGTCTGACCACTGCGATAAAGCAACTGATCGACGCCGAGACTGTAGAGCGCCGGGTGCGCTCTATCCAGCACCAAATGCGGGCCTCGAAGTTCCCCCACCATAAGGACTTCGCCACTTTCGATTACGGCCTAGCCGCCGTCACCCAAGCGCAAATCGACCCCTTCTGCTCAGGGCAGTTCACCCAGGAGGCCCACAACCTCATTCTGGTGGGCGGAACCGGTACGGGCAAAACCCACATCGCCATTGCTCTGGGGACGCTGTTGATCAATCAGGGAAAGAAGGTCCGTTTCTTCAACGCCGTCGATCTGATCAATGCGCTGATCAAGGAACAGGCCGAAGGCAACGCCGGCAAGATCATCCGGCAACTGACGGCCATGGATTGCGTCATCATCGACGAACTGGGCTATATCCCATTCCCCAAATCCGGCGGTGCGCTCTTGTTCCACCTGATCAGCAAACTCTATGAGAAGACCAGCGTCATCATCACCACCAATCTGGAGTTCGGGGAATGGGTCTCCGTCTTCGGAGATGCAAAAATGACAACCGCGTTGCTGGATCGTGTAACGCATCACTGCGCAATCATCGAAACAGGCAACATGTCTTACCGCTTCGCACAAAGCAAACAGCGACGACAAAAGTAGCCGCCCTGTAAGCAAAGCCCCAGGCTGATTGAGCTTGCCCCGATTTCGTGGACATCCGATCCTTTGGGAAGGAGGAGCCCACGATGTCCCGAAAACGAGCACCGTATCCGCATGAGTTTCGCAGCCAGCTTGTCGATCTTGTCCGCGGCGGCCGGACGCCGGAGGAACTGAGCCGCGAGTTCGAGCCGACGGCGCAATCGATCCGTAACTGGGTGGCCGCCGCCGATGTGGCGGAAGGCCGTCGCACCGAAGTCCTGACCGGCAAGGAACACGAGGAGCTGAAGCGGCTTCGTCGTGAGAACAAGCGGCTCAGACAAGAGCGCGAGATACTTGCAAAAGCCGCGGCTTGGTTCGCACGGGAGACCGACGCGACCTCGGACGACTCTTCGCGTTCGTGAGTGCGTACCAAGCCATGTACCCAATCGCCATGATGTGCCGACTGCTCGAGGTCTCCACCAGCGGCTGGTACGAGTGGCGTCGGCGGCCGTCGAGCCGCCGGGAGATCGACGATGGGATCCTGACGGCGCGGATCACCGAGATCCACGCAGCCTCCGACGGCACCTACGGCGCGCCGCGGATCCATGCCGAGCTGCGTGACGAGGGCGTGGCCGTCGCCCGCAAGCGGGTGGCCCGATTGATGCGCGTGGCCGGTCTGTCGGGCGTCAGTCGGCGCCGGCGGCCCAAGACGACGGTGCGAAGTGAGGGCGTGCGCCCAGCACCGGACCTGGTCGATCGGGACTTCCGTGCCGAGGCGCCTGACGAACTCTGGGTCGCGGACATCACTTATGTCCCGACCGCGATGGGCTTCCTGTACCTGGCGATCGTCCTGGACGCCTTCAGCCGCCGCGTCGTCGGTTGGGCGATGGAGACGCACCTCGCCACCGCACTCGTCTTGCAGGCCCTCGATATGGCGGTCACGCGACGGCGGCCGAAAGGAAGGCCGATCCATCACTCCGACCAGGGTTCGCAGTACACCTCGATCGACTTCGGCACCCGTTGCCGCAAGTTCGGCGTCCGGCCCTCCATGGGCTCGGTCGGCGACTGCTACGACAACGCCATGGCCGAGAGCTTCTTCGCCACCCTCGAATGCGAGCTGATCGACCGGCGGCGGCTCGAAAACCCCGACCATGCGCGGCGCGAACTCTTCCAGTTCATCGAAGGCTGGTACAATCCCCGACGCCGGCATTCATCCATAGGATACATGTCGCCGATCAACTACGAGAGGAGCACAGCCCCCCGTCGCACAAATCTTTGACCGTCCACGAAACCGGGGGAACTCCAGATCCGCTATATGGAGCCAATCAGCCTGGGGGCTTTCATCGCAAAGGCGGGCAAATCAAAACGGGTCCTGTACAGATTGTTCTGCAAAAGGGGTTTCGTAGCTGGGGCACAAGTCCGGGCCGATGGGGTGGATGAGCTGCCTCCGGCTGGTCCGGGCTCTCGCGATCGAAATCCATGAGGACTGGCTGGATGCCAACCGCTAGCTCAACATGATCCATCTCAAGGAGAGCAAAAGCGAACGCATCCAGAAAGCCGCCTGACGGCGGCTCGGCATGCCTGGCGCTCCGAGCAATCGAAATCTCCGCGCCAGGCATGCCGGTGGCCCTCATCGGCAGCCATGACAAACTTGCAGAACAGTCTGGACACTACTTCAAAAGCTCATTGCCACTTCAAGAACCCCACCTGATCCCCACGTTCCGCCGCCGGCCCGGTTGTCCCGGTGGGCCCACAGGCCCCTCCCACGCGGCTTCGCTCCGCGTAACGCAAAGCGCTACACGAAGCCGCGCGGGGCCCTCCCGTGGACTACCGGGACAACCTCCGTCGAAGCAAGGGGGGGGTCAATTTTGCACGCCGATAGGGGGTCAGAATTAAATGCTGATTGACACTGATGGTGACGTCGTTGGCGCCGGTAAGCGACGACGAGGCGTTGAGGTTCAGGCCCCCGGCGGTGATCAGTGAAATTGTGACATCGGTAGCGGCGTCGACATCGGCAAGGGCGCTCAGCGTCACGCTGTCGGTCATCGTATCGAAGACGCCGCCCGAGCTGATCGCGACCGCGCCGACCGTCAAGGCGCCGCCGTTGCCGTCGATCGTAAGTCCGCCGGTGCCGGTGGAAATCGCACCGTTCAACGCCACGGAGGTGAAGGCGTTGTCGATGGTGATACCGCCCGTTCCGGTGACGGTGAGCGCACCCAGCGTCATCGTCGCGCTCGGGACGGTCGTGCGGATCGTCAGGTTGGCGTCGCCCAGGCGGATCTCGTCCGTCACGTCGTTGAAGGTGATGGTGTTGACCGCTTCGAGCCTGACCGAGGCAGCGTCCGAGAGATCGAGGACGCCGTCCGTCAAATTCTCCAAGGTGATGGTGTTGTTGGCTTCGAGGACGATGGCGGCACTCGCGGCGAGGTTCTCGAGACCGACCTCGGAAATCGTGAAGGTTCCGGCGCCGTCCCCGGCCAGGATTTCATCGTCGGAAATTTCGCTGTCGCCGGCGATGGGACCGCCGTCCTGGATGACGATATCGTCCGGGTCGAGCAGCACCGTGCCGAGGGTGCCGTTCGGCGCGCTGGCGTCGACGTCGCCGCGAAACACCAGGGTCTGCTTGCCCGACACCTCGACGAAGCCACCATCGCCGCCGGCCGGCCCGCCGCGCGCCGAGATCTCACCCCGGTAGACGGTCGTCTCGTCGGCCCAGACGACGACGCGGCCGCCATCGCCTGCTTCGCTCGCATCGGCACGGATCGTCGCGCCCGCCTCGACGAGAGTGGTGGCCGCATTCGGCTCGGGCCCCAAGCCCTGGTAGTTGCCGCCGACCAGCACTTCGCCGCCGCCCGCCGTGCCCGACGCGTCGATCGCGGTGGCGGCGCGCACGCGCACGTCGGCGCCCAGGATCTTGACCGTGCCGCCGGCCTCGCCCGCGTCGTTGCCGGTGGCGTCCACCGTGCCGGCGATGTTGACCGTGCCCGAGGGCGCGCCGAAGACGATCTCGCCGCCGACCTCGGCGACGGTGGTCGCGCGCACATGACCGGTCATGTTGATCAGGTTGTCGACGACGCCCTTCGCGGCCGCGGCCGAAATCTCGACGATGCCGCCGTCGGCCTCGATCACGCCCGAGTGCTCGACCAGGGCCTCAAGCGTCTCGCCGTCGACCCCCAGCACGCCCGCCAGCACATCGCCGTCGACGGCGATGGAAACGAGATCGTCGCCATAGAGATCGAGGGTGAATTTCGTGCCGGAGGCCAGCGCCACCCGGCCGAGCCGGGCGCGGATGCGGCCCTTGTTGACGACGCCCGGCGCCACGAAAGCGACCAGGCCGCCCTCCGCCGCCGTCACCTCGCCCTCGTTGACGATGATGGCGTCGGCCTCGCCGGGGCGGTCAAAGATCATCCGCCCGGCCATGAAGTTTTCGTTCGAAATGTCGCTCGTCGTCGCGGTCAGCGCGCCAACGTCGATGCGCGCGCCCTTGCCGATGGTGATGCCCGAGGGGTTGATCAGCGTCACCCGGCCGTTGGCGAGCAGGTCGCCCAGGATCTCGCTGCCGCCACCGCCGATCACCCGGTTCAGCAGTTCCGACAGGTCGGAAGGCTGGTGGATGGTAACCCGCTCACCGGCGTCGATATTGAAGCTCTGCCATTCGATGACGGCACGCTCGCTCGCCTGGTTGATGCGCAGGTCCTTGGCCGAGGGTGCGGAAATTGTGACGTCGCCGGCCACCACCTGGCCGTTCTGCGGCAGGGCCCGGGCTTCGTCTGCGTGGAAGGTGGCGGCGCTCAGAACCAGCAGCGCGGAAATCGCCGTCGCCGGCGCCAGCGCCGTGCCGGCCAGGGCGGCGCGCCGGAAAGCCCGGTCGGTGAAGCTGGCCCGAAGGCCTCGGTTATCGTCCAGGGAAGGTCGCACTGCTACCTCGCGTCGGCGAATGTTTCGCCCGCGCCGTGCCGTCCTCCCCTGACGCCCCCCCATATAATCGGTCGTTTGTCGCATCCGCACAATCACCCAAATGGGTGCCTCTTTTGTCGAAGCGCGCGCTCCTCCCCGAACGCGCGCCGACGGTGCCTCAGAACGCCGCCCCGATGGAGAAGAAGAAGCGCACGTCTTCCCCGTCGTTACCGAGTGCGCCGACCTCGTGCCAAATCGGCTTCGACGCCTCGACATAGCCGGTGAACGACTTGGCGAAGCGGAACCGCAGGCCGACGCCGGCCGACGCCGCCGCCACCCGGTCGACCCGCCGCAACCGGTCCTCGCGCCAGACCATGCCGTGATCGACGAAAGCGTAGAAGTTCGAGCTGTCGAGGAACGGCAGCTCGAAGCCGGCGTACTGCAGTTCCAACTTGCTGGCGATGCCATGGTCGCCGGTGATTTCGCTCGGATCGAAGGCGCGGCCGAAGTCGGCACCGCCAAAGCCGAACTCCTCCGACGCGAAAACCTCGTTCAAGGCGACCTGGCCCTTGGCCGCCAGATGCAGACGGAAATCTTCGCCGACGCTCTGGAAGCGGCCGATGTTGGCCGTGAGCTTGGTGAAATCCGTATTGCCGCCCGGCCGCGAGGTGCCTTGGGCACCGATGATGTCGAGACCCTGGGCGATGCCGACGCCGCCGAGATTGACGCCGCCGCCGAACCAGTCGTCGGCCCGGTCCGCACTGAGATCTAGGGTGAGGACCCGAAGGCTGTCCCGGCTGACCAGGGCGCCCGCCGAATGGGTTTGTGTATCGCGGATGACGAAGCCGCCGCGCAACGCCAGGTTTCGCCGGCGCGAGCGGATGAAATCGTGGCTCGCCCAGATTTCGATCGAGTCGCTTTCGCCGTCGACGTCGAGTTGGCCGAGGGTAAAGCCCGGGATCGAGCGGCTGGTGACCCCGCGCGTGCCGACCTGGGTGCCGTCGGTGCCGACCTGACGGCTGTAGGCGACATCGAGGTAGCGCAGTTCCTTGGGATGGTGCGAGGTGATGAAGCGGCCTTCCAACCGGCCCTCGTCCGCGTGGACGCCGTTCAGCCAGGCATGGGTCTGAATCTGGAAGGGTCCGATGAAGCGGGTGCCGCGGTTGTCGAGCTGCGCCGCCATGCCCCAGCGCTGGTACTTAAGCTGCAGCACCATGTCCGAGGCGCCGGCCTGTTCGAAGCTCGGCAGCAGAAGGGCCTTCGCGGTCAGCCCCGGCAAATCGTTTGCCAGCAACAGGAAGCGTTCCAGCACGTTGTTGTCGAGCGGCCGCGAGGCCTGGATCCGGGCGATGTAGGCTTCCAGCCGTTCGCGATGCGGGCCGGGATCGCCTTCGAGCTCGATCTTGTGGATGAAGCCTTCGACCACCTGCAGGCGGACGATGCCGTCCTTCACCCGCTGCGCCGGCGGGAAGACCTGCACCAGCACATAGCCGTCGTTGCGGTAGAGCGCGGCGATCGCGTCGGCGATCTGGTAGACGACGGCGAGAGAGGATTGCGTGCCGAGCTTGTCGGCGTAAAGCCGGCGGAGCGCCGCCGCCTCATAGACGGTGACCCCGCCGATCACCAGGTCTTGCAGCGTGAAGGTGATCTTCGCCGCCTGTTCCGGCGGCAGGGGCTGATCGAGGCGGGGGATCAGCGGCTGGTCCTGCACCCGGGGCGTCACCGGCGGTTGGAAACGTTGTTGCAGGCGATTGGGATCCGCGGTCGGCTGGGTCTGCGCGACCAGCGCCGGGGCCAACAACAGGCCGGCGGCCAGCACCGCGGCCGGCGCCAAGAGACGCGTGAGGAAGCGGGTCATCACGTTACTCGCGCCCCCGTTCCGCATTGATGAAGGCGTTCTGCACGCGGGCCTGCCAGCCCTCGGCCCAGGCGGTGACGGTCTTCACCACCGCGCGCCGGGGCGGATTCTCTTCCACCGCCGCGCGGGTCCAGTCCTCGAACACCCAGAACTTGCGCTCCCCCCGCGCCGGCAGCATCAGGTCCGGCGTCCAGTTGTAGGCGACCCGCAGCAGCAAGTGCCGGTCCGCCAGGTGAAAGCGCGCACCGATCATGGCGACCGGGAGAAAATCCGCCGCGCCGTCGGCGCTGGAGAACAGCGCCTGACGATTCTCCGAGGGCTTGTTGCCGGCGGCCAGATCGACCGGCCGCACGTGCCAGCAGTCCTGTTCGTGGCCGTGCCGGTTCACCCGTTCGACGGCATGGCTGTAGTGGTCGACCGCGCAATTGGCATAGGGACGGAAGCCGTCGCCCTTGCGGGCATGCGCCACCGTCGCATAGATCGTCTGGCGCACGATCCGTCCATGCACCCGCATCAGGCCGACATCGGTGCGCGGATAGGCGCCAAGCGCGGAATCGTTGACGTAATAGACCTTCCAGGAACCGGGCGGCAGGGGGACCTCGACCCCGGCGACCAGGATCGCTTCGGCCGCCGCCTGGCCCGGGACCGGAACCTGGGCACGGGCCGGCCCGGCCGTGAGCACGGCCAGCACCGCCAGGGCGAGCATCGCTGTCAGCAGGCGCACTGGTGGCTCTCCCTGAGTTCGACGGCGGCGCCGAGGCCTTCGAGCAAGGCCTGTTCCAACACCGGATCGGCGATGATCGAGCCGTCGACGATAATGAGGATCGCGTCCATCTCCGCCACCAGGGACTGTCCATCGATGCTGGGCGTGCCGACCACGACCGGCGGCTGCCCGGGCTCGAGGATGATGGCGGTCCCCGCCGGCAGGGAAATTTCCCGCTGGCTTCCATCCGGCAGGGTGACAGTGATGATCAACTCGCCCTCTTCGACGAACGCCTCGACGGTGCCGCCCGCCAGCACGACCACGGTGAAGACGGTCCCGCGCACGCCGATCGTCGCGGTCGGCGTCTTGATCTTGTAGCTGAGCTTGCCGGTGACGAAGCGCAGCACGCCGACGCTGGCGTTGATCACCGCTTTCTGCTTTTCCGGCTCCGCGTCGAAGACGAATTCGTCCAACACCACCTCGGACTCGGGTCCGATGGTCAGCACCGTATCGTCGAGGAACTTGAGCTGCGAGGCGCTGTCCGGTCCGGTCTGGATCAACTCGTTCGAGAATACCGGGTCCTTGGCGACGAGTTTGCGCTGCTTGTCGCCGAGCACACCCGTCACGACCTTGACGACCGACGCCGTCTCGCCGATCCCACCCTCCTGCGAGAGGGCCGGCAGACCGGTCACCGACAGAGCCAGGACAGCCGCACAAAAAAAGGCTGGAAGCCGCAACATCGCCATCAGTCTTCCCCTTGCACGATCACCCTGAGCTTGCCCCGATTTCGTGGACATCCGATCCTTTGGGAAGGAGGAGCCCACGATGTCCCGAAAACGAGCACCGTATCCGCATGAGTTTCGCAGCCAGCTTGTCGATCTTGTCCGCGGCGGCCGGACGCCGGAGGAACTGAGCCGCGAGTTCGAGCCGACGGCGCAATCGATCCGTAACTGGGTGGCCGCCGCCGATGTGGCGGAAGGCCGTCGCACCGAAGTCCTGACCGGCAAGGAACACGAGGAGCTGAAGCGGCTTCGTCGTGAGAACAAGCGGCTCAGACAAGAGCGCGAGATACTTGCAAAAGCCGCGGCTTGGTTCGCACGGGAGACCGACGCGACCTCGGACGACTCTTCGCGTTCGTGAGTGCGTACCAAGCCATGTACCCAATCGCCATGATGTGCCGACTGCTCGAGGTCTCCACCAGCGGCTGGTACGAGTGGCGTCGGCGGCCGTCGAGCCGCCGGGAGATCGACGATGGGATCCTGACGGCGCGGATCACCGAGATCCACGCAGCCTCCGACGGCACCTACGGCGCGCCGCGGATCCATGCCGAGCTGCGTGACGAGGGCGTGGCCGTCGCCCGCAAGCGGGTGGCCCGATTGATGCGCGTGGCCGGTCTGTCGGGCGTCAGTCGGCGCCGGCGGCCCAAGACGACGGTGCGAAGTGAGGGCGTGCGCCCAGCACCGGACCTGGTCGATCGGGACTTCCGTGCCGAGGCGCCTGACGAACTCTGGGTCGCGGACATCACTTATGTCCCGACCGCGATGGGCTTCCTGTACCTGGCGATCGTCCTGGACGCCTTCAGCCGCCGCGTCGTCGGTTGGGCGATGGAGACGCACCTCGCCACCGCACTCGTCTTGCAGGCCCTCGATATGGCGGTCACGCGACGGCGGCCGAAAGGAAGGCCGATCCATCACTCCGACCAGGGTTCGCAGTACACCTCGATCGACTTCGGCACCCGTTGCCGCAAGTTCGGCGTCCGGCCCTCCATGGGCTCGGTCGGCGACTGCTACGACAACGCCATGGCCGAGAGCTTCTTCGCCACCCTCGAATGCGAGCTGATCGACCGGCGGCGGCTCGAAAACCCCGACCATGCGCGGCGCGAACTCTTCCAGTTCATCGAAGGCTGGTACAATCCCCGACGCCGGCATTCATCCATAGGATACATGTCGCCGATCAACTACGAGAGGAGCACAGCCCCCCGTCGCACAAATCTTTGACCGTCCACGAAACCGGGGGAACTCCAGACATAAATTTGCGTAGTGTATTGTCGGCAAGGGTGCCGGCGGACTTGGCACACAAAATTAGATCGCTGCCGTATGACGTCTCGGCGCCGACCGATGCACGGCCCTATTTCTTCAATCAGCTGTCGTTCGTCGAGGTTCCCTCCATCGTCGCAAGCATCTTCGGTGGTGCGAAGGATCCAGTGATCGCGGGGAACCTCAAGGCGGCCAAGACGCTTTATCTGCTATTAATCGCGTCGATTCTCATGGTCGTTCTTATCGTTTTGCTACCCGCTTGGAGTTCGAAGCGGCAGGTGGCGAGGGGCTTGGTGATTGGTGGTACAGCATATTTTGTCCTCATTGGCGCTGGGTTCATGTTCGTCGAGATGAGTTTTCTTCAATTGTGGAGCGTGTATTTGGGGCACCCGATATACTCTCTTTCCGTCGTGCTGTTCTCTGTCATTGTTTGGGCGGGAATTGGCAGCTTCTTTTCGGAAGCGTTTATGACGCGAGGTTCAATGATATTCGTTATCACTTTTGGAGCCCTGTCTCTGTATTTGTTTTCCGTTCCTTACTGGATTTCAGATATTCTAACCACGTATTCGGGAGTTTCACTGTTTTGGCGCGCCTTAATTTGTACCCTGGTGATAGCGCCCGCCGGCAACATAATGGGATTGGCCTTGCCGACAGGAATGTCGCTGGTTCAATTAGGGGATGTCAGGCCTACTCCATGGTTCTGGGGCATCAATGGGGCTGCCGGTGTCGCTGCGGCAACACTGTCAATCGCCATGGGGCTTTCCTTCGATATTTATATGCCTCTGAGGATTGGGGCGGCTTGTTATATGTTGCTTCCTGTATTTGCAATCTACATTGTATTTTCCGTAAACCAGGCGACGTCCACGCCGTAATCTCTTTGCGGACTTGACTATTAGTGGCGCTCCGGCACGGATTACAGAGGCCACCTGTGCCGCTTCATGATCGCGAATGGCCGTAGGTTTGCGCTTGGTATCCTTAAACATGTTCGATGTCTGACGAAACCAGAGTGGTTTAGGAATGGCATCCGAGCAGCTGGAAGATGGAACAGAAAAAGGGGTCACCCATTAGGCAATACCCTTCGGTCACAAAGATCTCCTCTCTCCGCCGGCGCATCGCCGTCGGTCGTTCTCGTTGCCGTTCGTCGTCCGCGTCGCCGCACTGCCGTACGTGTTCTCGATGCTTCGGTGTCGGCCTTTCGAGCGCGCACCAGTCACCCATCAGGATCAAGGCGTCGTCCCCGATGGCGATGCGCCGCTCGGGTCCGGGCCCTTGGCATCAAGCGATGCCCCAGAGAACGTCTCGTGCCATGCCGTCTCCAAGGGTTCGTTGCAGATCTCGTGGCTGCCGCGGATCGTCGCCGACCTCGGCTCCATCCCCTCGCTGGCTGACGGCACGGGCGCGCCGCGTCCCGGAGGACGCATTTATGTGGCGGGCGGCGACCAATCAGGTCTGGTGGCTCGAAGCCAACCCCCCAAGGTCCGGACGACCGTCCGGCCTGCCGCCCACCCGCCGTTCAATCGAAGCAACGCCCCGGATCGAACGGTGTCCCGTCCCGCATCAGGTAGAAGCAGGCCCTGGCCAGCTTGTGCGCCAGGGCCTTCTTCGCCACCACCGACTTGGTCTTCCGCTTCTTGCGCTCGTACCAGAGCTTGGCCTCGGGTTGGTAGCGGACCGCCGTGTGGGCCGCCTCCATGAACGCCCAACCCAGGTGCTTGTTGCCCTCGCCCTTCTTGCGCCCGTTCGAAAGATGCGTCGTGGCCACCAGGCGGCAGTAGGACGCATAGTTGCCCGGCCCGGCAAAGCGGGAGACGTCGCCCGTCTCCAGGCGGATCGTCATGCCCAGGATGTCGCCGATGCCCCCCACCGTGAGCAGCGCCTCGAAGGCACCGTCCGCCACCAGGCGCGGGCGAACGATCCGCTCCAGCCGCTTGATCTCACCGTCCAAGGCCCGCATCACCGAGAGATTGGCGGCGATCCCCAGGCCGGCGTCGCCCGTACCGACCAGGGCCTCCAGCTCGCTCGCCTCCTCGCGCCGCGCCAGACGCTTCACCGTATTGCCGTCGACCGTCGTGCCGGTCGAGCGCGCAACTTGGTTCTGCACCGCCAGAATGTTCGCCGTGCGCTGGCGTACCAGCTGGCCGCGGCGGCGCAAAAGGTCCCGCGTGCCGCGATCCGCCCGCGGATAGATATAGCCCTCCGCCAGCAGCCCCAGACACAACAGGTGGGCAAGCCAGTGTGCGTCGCTCTCATCGTCGCGGTGCTTCAGGCCCGAGTCCTGAACGTTTCGCCGCCGGGTTCGCCAGGTGAACCCGGTAACCCGCGTCCTCCAGCGCGTCCAACAGCCAGTAGCCGTTGTAGGTCGACTCGACCACAACCCCTGCAAGCCCCTCGCGGAACGGCGCAAGCGCCGCCAGTACGAGCTCGGGCCGGTTGGCCAAGCGTTTCTTGAAGACAATCTTGTCCGTCTCGTCGATCACAACGACGACGTTGTTCGTGGAATGCAGATCGATCCCGCAATAGTATGACATCTTGGTCTCCTCTTCCTTCGTTGTTCAAAGTCGGTGTTGCAGCTACAGCGAACAACAACTTGGTGGAGGAGACCAGACTAGATGTTCATCAGGTCTTGTTTGGCGAAACGGGTCAGGTCTTGTTTGGTGAACTTGGACGCCGCTACGCCGATATTCACCAAACAAGACCTGACCCTAGTAGGTTCGAGGAAGCCATTAGCCGTTGTAGGTCGACTCGACCACAATCCCTGCAAGCCCCTCACGGAACGGCGCAAGCGCCGCCAGTACGAGCTCAGGCCGATTAGCCAAGCGCTTCTTGAAGACAATCTTGTCCGTCTCGTCGATCACAACGACGACGTTCTTCGTGGAATGTAGGTCGATACCGCAATAGTATGACATCTTGGTCTCCTCTTCCTTCGTTGTTCAAAGTCGGTGTTGCAGCTACAGCGAACAGCGACACGGTGGAGGAGACCAGACTAGATGTTCATCAGGTCTTGTTTGTTGAATTGCGATTAGGGAGATGGTCGAATTCAACAAACAAGACCTGACCCCTTTTGCTTGTGCTCGAACGCCGTCACGCGGTTCGCCGGCGGAGGAGGGACCGTGGCGCCAGTGGCGCCGCGTAAGCCCTACGACGGTGATCGTCGCCAACCGGTCCTCGGAATTGCAACCATAGCTGGTCGTGTTGCCGTTGCGGTTGATCAACCGGGCCCGGAATGACTTGGATTATGACCGTGCGAATCTTACCACTTTGAGTGCACTGTCACCGTAAATCCACTGTCACCGTAAATCTCTTCCGCATCGCCGGGACCTACGGCCCCGGGCGCAACCAGCTGACGGCCCTGCGCGCGGGCCGCGCCAAGCGGATCGACAAGCCGGGCCAGGTGTTCTCCCGCATCCATGTCGAGGACCTGGTAGCGATTCTCCGCGCCGCCCTGGCGCATCCATCCCCCGGCCGGGTCTACAACTGTGCCGACGAGGCACCGGCACCGCCGGGCGAGGTCGTCGCCGATGCCGCCGAACTCCTCGGCATGGCACCGCCGCCCGCGATCCCCTTCGCGACCGCCGAGCTGTCGGCGATGGCGCGCAGCTTCTATGCGGAAAGCAAACGCGTCTCCAGCGCTGAGACCCGCGCGACTCTGGGCCTGACGCTCCGCTACCCGAGCTACCGCGAAGGTCTGGCGGCCCTCGCCCGCGAGGAAGCCAAGGCTGAGAGGTGACCGCCCGTTTCGCCCGGCTCGCCGATCGTCATCCTCCAAAAGGGGTCAGGACTTGAATGTTGAATTCGCGTGGATAAGGAGGCGGCATTTCTGCACGAATTCAACATTCAAGTCCTGACCCCAGTCCCGTGACCCCAGTCCCGTACGCCTCCGCCGGCGTCTTCGTCTTTCCCTCGCGGACCGATACCTTCGGCGTGGTGCTGCTCGAAGCCCTCGCCTTCGGGGGCCAGCGCCGGCCTTTCTCGTCGCCGGTCCCCGCGACGTCCCGGGCGATGTGCCGGTCGGTTGCCTCGACGAGCATCTGGCCGCGGCGGTCCGTCGCGACCTCGCGCCCTTCCGCCCGTGACGCCAAACCGTCGCAAAGGGGTCATCGGAGTGCAATTGGTTCCCTCTAGAAAGCTGGACAGGGTCCCCTATCGGGACTTTCGGGGCGAGAGAAGCGAGGGAGAGTTCCATGGCCATCGATACGACACGCGACATGACATTCGACGAGTTCGACGAGCACGACAACCCGCCACCCGCGGTCACCGATTTCGACCGGCTGGCGGAAGGTGCGTTGAGCCGGCGACGCTTCCTCGCCGGCGGTGTGGGCTTCGGCGCGGCCGCCTTCGTGATGGGGACGACGGCGCTGACGCCGGCACCGACGCAAGCGCAGAGTCGGCTGGGCTTCGAAGCGGTCTCCGCAAATGGGCTCGACACGGTGACGCTCCCCGATGGTTATCGCTGGCACATCGTCGCCCGCTGGGGCGACCCGCTCTGGTCCGACGCTCCGGAGTTCGACCAGGAAAGCCGCGGTACCGGCACGAGTCAGGAAACCGCCTTCGGCGACAATAACGACGGCATGTCGCTCTTCGCCCACCGGGGCCGCACCATCCTTGCCGCCAACAACGAGTATGTGAACCGCTCCATCATCTACGGCAACCGCGCTTCCAAACTGCCCGAGACGGCCGACGACGTGCGTAAGGGCAAGGCCGGACACGGCGTCTCGGTCGTCGAAATCACGCGCCGCGACGGTCGCTGGGGGATCGTCCAGGACTCTCCCTACAACCGGCGCATCACCGCGGACACGCCGATGATGATCACCGGGCCGGCACGCGGCCACGAGCTGATGAAGACGGTGGCGGATCCCGACGGCACCACCTGTCTCGGCACCTGGAACAACTGCGGCAACGGGCGCACGCCGTGGGGCACCTACCTCGCCTGCGAGGAGAACTTCAACGGCTACTTCTCCTCGAGCGATCCCACTCTCGAACGGACGGCCGACCAGAAGCGCTACGGCGTTAAGCTGAAGGATTGGGGCTATGCCTGGGCGACGGCGGATGAACGCTTCGACATCGCCAAACATCCGAACGAGCCGAACCGGGCCGGCTATATCGTCGAGATCGATCCGCTGGATCCGACCTCGATCCCGAAAAAGCGTACCGCCCTCGGCCGTTTCAAGCACGAGAACGCCGAAGTGGTGCTGGCCGCCGACGGCCGAGTGGTCGTCTACATGGGCGACGACGAACGCGGCGAATTCCTCTACCGCTTCGTCTCGCGCGACGCCTATGTGGCTGGCGGTGACAATGCGGACCTGCTCGAGACCGGCGCTCTCTATGTCGCCAAGTTCGCCGATGACGGTAGCGGCGAATGGGTCGAGCTGACGCCGGCCGCCACCGGCATGTCGAGCCTCGTGGAGATCTGCGTGCGCACCCGCCAGGCGGCCTCGGCGGTCGGTGCCACGACGATGGACCGGCCGGAATGGGTCGCGGCCAACCCGAACAAGGTGGAGGCTTACTGCTGCCTGACCAACAACAAGAACCGGGCGAAGAAGTCCAATGCCGGCGGCGACCCGACGCCTGTGAACGGGCCCAACCCGCGCGAGGCCAACACGTACGGACAGATCGTGCGCTGGCGACCGTCCGCCGGTGATCACGGCGCGAACCGGTTTGCCTGGGACCTCTTCGTCGTCGCCGGAAACCCGACGGTGCACAGCGATGCGCGACGCGGTTCGCCCAACATCACGGCGGACAACATGTTCAACTCACCCGACGGGCTTGCCTTTGATGCCGCCGGCATGATGTGGATACAGACCGACGGCAAGTACTCGAACGAGGGCGACTTTGTCGGGCAAGGCAACAACCAGATGCTGATCGCCGATCCCGATACCGGCGAGATCCGTCGCTTCATGGTCGGTCCCCGCGAGTGTGAGATCACCGGTATCACTTTCAGCCCGGACCGCCGGACCGTGTTCGTCGGCATCCAGCACCCGGGTGAGAAGGGCGACAGCCACTTTCCCGACGGCGGCCAGACGGTGCCGCGCTCGGCCGTCATCGCCATCGAGCGCGAGGACGACAGTCTCGTCGCCTGACTGCGCCGATCGGGGCGGGAGTAGAGTCGCCGTCAGATGTGGTGGCCGGGTTAGCCCACCACGTCGGCGGCCAGAATGGCGGCAAGCCGGCGTTCCAATTCAGATCTCCTCCGCCCATCAGAATAGCGGCGGAAGAAGCAAGAAGCTATGTGCTGGAAGAGTGCTCGGATGCCTGCCCTTGGCTACTTCGACTCTGTTAGCACCCCCTGATGGAGCGGCGACTCTTGAGGGCCCTTCGGACGAACGAGGGCGATTCCGGAAACCGGCCCCTTCGGTGTCGGGAATCGCGGGTAAAGTCCCTGTGGGCTGCGGAGGCCGGCCTATGGGAATCCATCGTCACCTACCGCCGTTGATACTGCTCCCGCCCGAAGAGGTTCGACCAGCTCTCCGGCGTAAACGTCGCCTCCCTGTCTTCCAGCCGCGCCATATCGCTGGCGATGGCGGGACGGGCGGCGAGGTGGTGGAACCAGCGTTCGACGTTGGGGAAGTCGGCGAGTTCTTGGCCCTGGCGGCCGTGAAGGCGGCACCAGGGGAAGATCGCCATGTCGGCGATCGTGTAGGCACTGCCGGCGACGTATTCATGCGCCGCCAATTGCCGGTCGAGGACGCCGTAGAGCCGGCCGGCCTCCTTGGTATATCGGTTCATGGGATATTCGATGCGCTCCAGCGCGTCCTGGTTGAAATGGTGCGCCTGGCCCAGCATCGGGCCAAAGCCGCCCATCTGCCAGAACAGCCACTCCAGCGCCTCGATCCGCGTCCGTGCCTCGGTGGGAAGGAAGCGTCCGGTCTTTTCCGCCAGGTACAACAATATCATGCCGCTTTCGAAGATGCTGATCGGTTGGCCGTCGGGGCCGTCGGAATCGCGGATCGCCGGGATCTTGTTGTTGGGGCTGATGGCGAGGAATTCGGGGCGGAACTGGTCACCCTGGAAGAGGTCGAGGAAATGCTCCCGGTAGTCGAGGCAGCATTCCTCCAGCATGATGTGGATCTTCTGCCCGTTGGGCGTCGCCGCGGTATAGAGGTCGATCATTCCCAGAGGGCCCTTCCCAGGTGGTGTTTGCGTCGCCGATGCTGCTTTGCAGACAGAGCGACATCCTTGGGTTTTCGGTCACGAAGCTGTTTTATTGCGGGTACACTTCAAACGCTTTGATAGCATCAAGTTGGGGGCACCACGTTGGCCGATATTGATTTTGCACCGTGCTGGTTATTTTGAAGGCCGACGGATCGTCGAAGCATCCGAGAGACACTAATCGCATCTCGGGGTACGCTTTCGGGTTCACCCAATGCACGTTCGAATAGCATTTTGGACAAAGATATCTTCTCAGCCCCGGCCACTTAGCCATTTCGGGATCGAGTTCAAGAGCATCCGACATTCCCACAATGTCCGTTTCCCGAAATATTGCAACAGCGTTCCCTACGGAACCCGTCATTCGCTGACAGTAGTCACAGTGGCAAACAAAACACCGAAGTGGATTATTAGTCAATTCTATAGAAACGATTTTGCATGCGCATTGTGCTCTGTACGACATTTCTTTCTCCAGCGTTAATCACGGATAAAGTAGCGCGTCAAACTAGGTAAAGCCAACGGTATCAACTTGTCCGCCAGCACAATTTCCGGCGAGGTCCCGCGCAGAATCAAAACCAATGAACTTCTAGGAAGGGCTCGTAACAGACCTTCGGCGCAAGACGCTTGATGTCTGAAGATGGCCATTGTGAAAAGGGGTCAGGACTTGAATGTTGAATTCGGGTCCGGGACCGCTTCGCCGGGGGCGACATTCGCCGGTGTCGAAGACGACCAAGGCCTGGGAGGTCACGCGAAATCCACGCTTCCAGACCGGATCCTCGCAAGTCCATGACGGCGACGCGATGGCGGCGAGGGCGGGCTATGTCTTCCGTGAAGTCGCCTCGGCGATGGCGTCGACCGCGAGGAGGGCGGTGGTGAAGCTTTGTAGCAACCCGTTGCCGGAGAGGTAGCCGAGGGCGTCCGTGCCGCTGATCGAGGCGGCGGTGCCGCCGGCGGCGAAGAGGTTCGGGATCGGTCGGGCCGCGTCGTCGAGGACGCGGGCGGCGGCGTCGATGCGGAGGCCGCCCTGGGTGTGGGCGAGGGCGCCGGTGACGACGGCGGCGTGGAACGGGGGGATCAGCGGCGGCGGGCTATCGCGCCGGCCCCAGGCGTCACGGCCGGCGCGGCGGTCGGCGCTGGTTCGCGCGATCTCCGCCGCCAGCGCCTCGGCGGGCAGGGCGAAGAGCGCCGCCAGCTCGGCCGGGTCCGCCGCGCTTTTCACCGCGCCCGCGGCGAGTGCGGCCCGGTAGGGCCCGAAGCCGAGCGCGGTTCGGTGCATCGCCGCGTCGACGATTTCGATCGCCCGACCGCCCGGCTGCGCCAGCACCGCCGCGGCGAATTGGGAGGAGCCGACGTCTTCGGCCCCGAAACGGCGGCCTTCGTCGTTCACCAGGATGGCGCCGAGCCCGGGCAGCGCGCCGGTCAGGTGCGTGCCGTAGCCAGGGTTGAGGTGGGCGTGCGCCTGGTGGGCGCCCATCCAGGCGAGCGCCGCGCCTGCGGTCCGGCCGGCGCGAATGCCGTCGCCCCGGTTGGTGGGGGAACCGGTATAGGCCGCCGCCGCCATGGCCGGGCAATGGCGCGACAGCATCGCAGGCGCGGCGCCGAAGCCACCGCAGGCGAGCAGGACGGCGCTGGCCTCGAATTCTTCGATGCCGGCCGGTGTTTCCGCCCGGACACCGACGACGCGGCCGTCGGCAATCAGAAGGTCCCGGAGCGCGATGCCGTCGCGGAGCGTGACGCTGCGCCGCTGGCCGACCGCGCGGCGCAGGCCGTCGATCAAGGTCGCGCCGGACTCGCTCTCCGGTCCGTGCATGCGATGGCGGCGGTGGCCGGTGTGGAGCGAACTCAGGTGCAGGTGCATGGCGATCCCGGCCGAGCCTTCGAGCAATGCGACGACGTCGGCTGCGCGGGTCGAGATTGCCGCCAGCACCGCGTCGTCGACCCGGCCGTCGTTGACCGCCCGGATGTCGGCCGCGAGGTCGGCCGGCCGGTCCTCGATGCCGTGGGCCCGTTGTTGTGTCGTGCCGGCCGCCGGCATCAGGGCGCTGGAGATCGCGGTGTTGGAGGGGAGGCTTCCGTCCCGCTCCAGCACCAGGGTACGGAGGCCGAGGTCGCCGGCCCGGAGTGCGGCCAGCAGCCCGGCGCCGCCGCCCCCGGCGATCAGCAGGTCGGGGCGTTTGGCTACCATGGGTCAGGCCGCGTGGTCGGCCCGGATCAGGTCGGCCGCCTTCTCGCCGATCATGATGCAGGGCCCGTTGGTGTTGCCCGACACCAGGGTCGGCATGATCGAGGCGTCGGCGACGCGCAGCCCGTCCAACCCATGCACGCGCAACCGATCGTCGACCACGGCCAGCGGATCGTCGCCCATCCGGGCGGTGCCGGAGGGGTGATAGGCGGTCGCCGCGTTCTCCCGCATCCAGGCGAGCAGCTCGTCGTCGCGCTGCAGGTCCGGGCCGGGGGCTAGCTCCGCGCCGCGCAGGTGGTTCATCGCCTGGGCCTCGACGATGCGGCGGACCCAGCGCAGGCCGGCCAGCATGGTTTCCCGGTCGAGCGCGGCGGAAAGGAAGTTGAAGCGGATCGCCGGCGGCGCGTGCGGATCGGCGCTCTTTACGTGGACGGAGCCGGTACTCTCCGGGCGCAGCTGATAGCAGGACGTGGTGATGCCCGGCGTCGGGCCGAGCTGGCGCTTCTTGATGTCGGCGATGGCTGTCAATCAGCATTTAATTCTGACCCCCTATCGGCGTGCAAAATTGACCCCCCCCCTTGCTTCGACGGAGGTTGTCCCGGTAGTCCACGGGAGGGCCCCGCGCGGCTTCGTGTAGCGCTTTGCGTTACGCGGAGCGAAGCCGCGTGGGAGGGGCCTGTGGGCCCACCGGGACAACCGGGCCGGCGGCGGAACGTGGGGATCAGGTGGGGTTCTTGAAGTGGCAATGAGCTTTTGAAGTAGTGTCCAGACTGTTCTGCAAGTTTGTCATGGCTGCCGATGAGGGCCACCGGCATGCCTGGCGCGGAGATTTCGATTGCTCGGAGCGCCAGGCATGCCGAGCCGCCGTCAGGCGGCTTTCTGGATGCGTTCGCTTTTGCTCTCCTTGAGATGGATCATGTTGAGCTAGCGGTTGGCATCCAGCCAGTCCTCATGGATTTCGATCGCGAGAGCCCGGACCAGCCGGAGGCAGCTCATCCACCCCATCGGCCCGGACTTGTGCCCCAGCTACGAAACCCCTTTTGCAGAACAATCTGTACAGGACCCGTTTTGATTTGCCCGCCTTTGCGATGAAAGCCCCCAGGCTGATTGGCTCCATATAGCGGATCAGCCTGGGGCTTTGCTTACAGGGCGGCTACTTTTGTCGTCGCTGTTTGCTTTGTGCGAAGCGGTAAGACATGTTGCCTGTTTCGATGATTGCGCAGTGATGCGTTACACGATCCAGCAACGCGGTTGTCATTTTTGCATCTCCGAAGACGGAGACCCATTCCCCGAACTCCAGATTGGTGGTGATGATGACGCTGGTCTTCTCATAGAGTTTGCTGATCAGGTGGAACAAGAGCGCACCGCCGGATTTGGGGAATGGGATATAGCCCAGTTCGTCGATGATGACGCAATCCATGGCCGTCAGTTGCCGGATGATCTTGCCGGCGTTGCCTTCGGCCTGTTCCTTGATCAGCGCATTGATCAGATCGACGGCGTTGAAGAAACGGACCTTCTTTCCCTGATTGATCAACAGCGTCCCCAGAGCAATGGCGATGTGGGTTTTGCCCGTACCGGTTCCGCCCACCAGAATGAGGTTGTGGGCCTCCTGGGTGAACTGCCCTGAGCAGAAGGGGTCGATTTGCGCTTGGGTGACGGCGGCTAGGCCGTAATCGAAAGTGGCGAAGTCCTTATGGTGGGGGAACTTCGAGGCCCGCATTTGGTGCTGGATAGAGCGCACCCGGCGCTCTACAGTCTCGGCGTCGATCAGTTGCTTTATCGCAGTGGTCAGACTTGGCGGCTTGCGCGCGGCCAGCAAAGCTTCGGCGCAAGCCGCCATTCCATACAGCCTCAGGGCGATCAGTTGGTCTATCAAAGCTTTCATGCGACGGCCTCCCCGGCAACGCACAGCGTCTCATAGCGCTTGCAGTCCGCTTCGGGCCGCAAGGTCAGTTGCGGATAGGCGTGGCTCTCGCCCCATGGCGCGATGACCGGCTCCACCAGTTGGTTGATCAGATTGATGATGGCCGGAAGGCGCAGCGTGTTCTGCTCCACGGCCAGTTCACAGGCTATCTCGACCACCTCGATCCCGTGATCCTGGGCCAGCAGGAGCAGATCGACAAACTCCCGGTCCCCGCCTTTGCCGGCCATGTAATGCGCCCTGACCCGGTGCATCGCCTCAGGCAATTGCCAACCCACAAAGGGCGCGCCATCTCTCAGCGCGCCGGGCTTGCGGTCGAGTAGGGGCAGGTAATGCCAGGGCTCGAAATAGCTGGCGTTGCGGGTAAAGCGGCGCTTGTGCTCGGCAATCACATTCTGCCCTGACACAACCACGATCCGGTCCGCATAGGCGCGCAGAGAGACAAGCTCCCCGGCGAACCGGGAGGGGACGCTATAGCGATTGGTGGCATATTGGACCAGACAGGTAGAGCGGACACGAGCGGCCTTCTCAACATAGCCGTCAAAAGCCCGGCCCAGGGGACGCAGTTCGGCGCACTCGTCTGCGAACACGTCCGAGATCTTGCGATCCGATTGTTCGGGGTGGGCGCGATTCGCCAATTCCTCGCAGCGCAGACGCAACCAGCCGTTCAGCGCATCCAGATCGTCAAAGGCGGGCTTGGGCGCAAACAGCTGTCCCCGCAGGAACCCAACCTGGTTCTCAATCTGACCCTTCTCCCACCCCGCCGCGGGTGTGCAAGCAACCGGTTCCATCACATAGTGGTTCATCAACGCCAGAAAGCGCGGATGGAACACACGGTCCTTAGAGCGCGAAACATAGGTTACCATCGTCTTGGGGTTGTCGATGATCACCCGGCGCGGTACGCCGCCATAGAAAGACATCGCCCGTGCAAAGGCGTCCAGCACCATCTCCTGAGATTCGCTGGGATAGGCAACAACAAAGGGCTTGCGGCTATGACATAGGCGGAAGTGGGCAACCTTTACCTTCTGCTCGACACCGCCCAGGACAGCGTATTCCGTGCTCCAGTCAAACTGGAGCGCGTCACCTGCCGTAAAGTGCAACGGAATGAACGCATCCCCCGATCCGGCGCCAGAACGCTTCAGGTCGCGGACAAACCTCTGAACCGTCGAGTAGGATCCGCTATAGCCTTCCGACACAAGCTGCTCATAAAGCTTCTTGGCCGTCCGGCGCTCACGGCGCGGGCGCCCCAGGTCCTGCTCAAAGAGCGCCCGAAGCCGGCTGGCGAAGCCATCGCTAAGCTCACGCCGGACGGGTGAAACGCGCCGCTGATAGCTCGGTGGATCGCCGTCCTTCAGATACTTCTTAATCGTGTTCCGCGACAAACCAGTCTGACGAGATACAGATCGGATACTCCGACCCTCCCGTAATATCCAACGTCGGATCTTCAATACGCTTTCCATCAATACCACCTGCTCTTTCCTCCGCACTGTTCCGTGCGGATGCTAGCGTTCCAGGTGGGTCAATTCTTACCGCTCATAACCCACCAAAGTGGGTCAGTTTTGCATGCCGATTCACACATTGACAAAAGGTTGCTCC
Source organism: uncultured Alphaproteobacteria bacterium (assembly GCA_951812805.1). Taxonomy (GTDB): domain Bacteria; phylum Pseudomonadota; class Alphaproteobacteria; genus JASLMY01. Next base: position 22,871 of record CATOSZ010000019.1, read on the forward strand.
CGCGTTAGCGGTTTCCCTGGCTCCGGAGGCACGAAGGGCAAAGTTGGCATATAAGCGGTTTTCGAGGGATGTCCTCAGGAGCAGGAATTCTTCGCCGACGGCATGGCCGAGGACATCATCACCGGGCTCTCGCGGTTTCGTTCCCTCTTCGTCACGGCCCGCAACTCGACGTTCGGCTACAAGGGTCAGGCGCCCGATGTCCGGGCCGTCGCCCGGACGCTGGCCGTGCGCTACGTCCTGGAAGGCAGCGTGCGGCGCGGCGGATCCCGGGTCCGGGTGACCGCTCAGCTGGTCGATGCCGAAACGGGCAACCATATCTGGGCCGAACGTTACGACCGGGAGATGGACGATATCTTCGCGATCCAGGACGAGGTGACGGAGGCCATCGTCGCCGCCATTGCCCCGGAAATCAGTGACGTCGAGCGCGCCCGGGCCACCCGCAAGCCACCGGAAAGCCTCGATACCTGGGACCTTTACCAGCGTGGCCTCGCCGCGTTCTACGCCTCTACCGAGGCCGGCCTGAGCTCGGCCATCGCGCAGTTCGACGAGGTTTGCGCGGCCGACCCCGGGTTCGCGCCGGCCTTCGCGATGGCCGCCGGCGCGCGCTGGCGCCATGTCATTCACTTCGAGCCCGACAACCGTGTCGAGATCCTCGAAACCGCCCTGGAAAAGGCGCAGCGGGCGACCACCCTGGATCCGCGCGATGCCGTCTGCCTCTGCCACGCCGGCGAAGTCCTCAGCATGCTCGGCCGCCACGAAATGGCGATTCCCAAGCTGGAAGAGGCCGTGGCCCTCAACCCCGCCGACGCCGTGGTGCGCTATTTTCTGGGCAGCGTGTTGCGGCGGGCCGGGCGCTTCGACGAGGCCCTCCCCCACTTCGATTCTGCCATGCGCCTCAGCCCGCGCGACGTCTGGATCACCGGCATGTTGACGGACAAGGCCCATGTGCTGTTCGCGCTCGAACGCTACGAGGAAGCGCTTCGTTGGGCCGAACGCGCCCGAACCAGTCCGAATCCCCGCACCATGACCTTTGCGGTCCATGCCGCGACGCTCTCTCTGCTCGGCCGGGACGCGGAAGCCACCGCAGCGGTGGCGGACCTGCGGGCCCATGCGCCGAACCTGACCTACACGAGATACCGCGAGAATCTGTTCGGCACGCCCGAGGTCATGGAACGCCTCGCAAGCGGGCTTCGAAAACACGGCTTGCCGGTATGACGCACCTGGACGTCCGGACGCGCGTGCCGGATGCGTTCAGTCTTCCTGCGCCTCGAAGGAGAGAAGCTCGGCGCCTTCCTCGACCTGCTGGCCGGCCTCGACGTTGACGCGTTCGACCACGCCGTCGCCCGGCGCCTGGAGGGTGTGTTCCATTTTCATCGCCTCCAGCACCAGCAGCGCCTCGCCCTTCTTCATGGCCGCGCCCGGCGCCACCATGACCTGGACGATCTTGCCCGGAAGCGGCGCGTTGACGCCCCCCGCATGGTCGATCTCGACGGCGCCCAACGCCAGCGGATCGCGCCGGCCGATACGGCGGCTGGCGGCGCCGTACAGCACCGTCGCCTCGTCGCCGTGCCAGATCACCTCCGCCCTGAAGGCGCGGCCATCGAGGCTCAGCGCCACGCCGTTGGCGCCGGTGCGCCGGCCGGTCACCGCGGCCGTGCCGCCCGGCAAGGCGAGCGTGACGTCGCTGTCGCCATGCAATCCGACCGCGATGGAGATCTCGTCCTCGCCCACGACGAGAATGATCTCGTCGCGGCCTTCGCCGTTCAGGCGCCAACCGTCGACCCGGTTCCAGGGGGAATGGGGATCGCCGCTCGCCAGCGCCGCGGCCGCCGCGCGCTCACCGCGGGCGAGCAGGACGTCGAACGCGACCGCCGCCAGCACCTCGTCCGCGACGCCGTCGCGCGGCGGCAGCAATTCCGCCTGCCGAGAATCGATGAAGCCGGTATCGAGGTCCGCGGCGAGGAAGGCCGCATCGCCGGCGATGGCGTGCAGGAACTCGACATTGTTGGCGACGCCGGCGAGCCGCGTGGACTCGAGCGCGCGGCGGAGGTGGCGCAACGCGCCCTCGCGCGTCTCGTCCCAGGCGATCAGCTTGGCGATCATGGGGTCGTAGTAGATCGAGACCTCGTCCCCCTCGCGCACGCCGGTGTCGACGCGGACATGCGCATCGTCCGCCGGCAAGACCAGACGGCTGAGCGGCCCCGAGGAGGGGAAGAACTTGCGCCGGGGATCCTCGGCATAGATCCGCGCCTCGACCGCATGGCCATTCAGGGGAATGTCGCCCTGGCCGAGCGGCAAGGCCTCCCCCGCCGCGACGCGGAGCTGCCATTCGACCAGGTCCTGGCCGGTGATCATCTCGGTCACCGGGTGCTCGACCTGCAGGCGGGTGTTCATCTCCATGAAGAAGAAGCGGTCGTCGCGCAGGCCGTCCGAAACGTCGGCGATGAACTCGACGGTGCCGGCGCCCTCGTAACCAATCGCCTTGGCCGCTGTCACCGCCGCCTCGCCCATGGCGGCGCGCATGGCATCGCTCATGCCCGGCGCCGGCGCCTCCTCCACCACCTTCTGGTGGCGGCGCTGGAGGGAGCAATCACGTTCGTACAGGTGCACCGCATTGCCGTGCGCGTCGGCGAAGACCTGGATCTCGATGTGGCGCGGGCGTTGCAGGTAACGCTCCAGCAGCACACGGTCGTCGCCGAAGGCCGATTTGGCCTCGCGCCGGGCACCTTTCAACGCGGTGGCGAAGCGGTCTTCCGCCTCGACGACGCGCATGCCCTTGCCGCCGCCGCCGGCGACCGCCTTGATCAGCAGGGGATAGCCGATGCCGGCCGCCTCGCTCGCCAGCAACACGTCGTTCTGCTCTTCGCCGTGATAGCCCGGCACGATCGGCACGCCCGCGGTCTGCATGGCGCGCTTGGCCGCGTCCTTCTCGCCCATCGCCGAAATGGCCGCGGCAGGCGGCCCGATGAAGACCAGGCCGGCGTCGGCACAGGCGCGTGCGAATCCGGCGTTCTCCGAAAGGAAGCCGTAGCCCGGATGGATCGCCTGGGCGCCGGTCGCCCGCGCGGCTTCGATGATCCGTTCGGCCTGCAAATAACTTTCCGGCACCGGCGCGGGGCCGATGCAGACCGCTTCGTCGGCGAGTGCCACATGGGCGGCGCCGGCCTCGATCTCGGAATGGACGGCAACGACGCGGATGCCCAAGCGGCGCGCGGTGCGGGCGACGCGGCAGGCGATTTCGCCCCGGTTGGCGATCAGGAGGCAATCGAACATCTGGGACCTCACATCCGAAAGACGCCGAACTTGGTGTCCGGAACCGGTGCGTTGAGAGAGGCGGAAATTCCGAGCCCGAGGACGTCGCGCGTATCGCGGGGGTCGATCAGCCCGTCGTCCCAGATCCGCGCGGTGGCGTAATAGGGATCGGACTGGGCGCGATACTGGTCGATCACCGGCTGCTTGAAGGCCGCCTCTTCCTCTTCGCTCCAACTGCCGCCGCCGCGCTCGATGTTGGCCCGTTGCACGGTGGCCAGCACGCCCGCCGCCTGCTCCGGGCCCATCACCGCGACGCTGGCGCTCGGCCACATCCAGAGGAACCGGGGCGAATAGGACCGTCCGCACATGCCGTAGTTCCCCGCTCCGTAGGAACCACCGAGGATCAGGGTGAATTTCGGCACGGACGTCGTCGCGACAGCGGTGACCAGCTTGGCGCCGTCCTTGGCGATGCCGCCGGATTCATACTTCCGGCCGACCATGAAGCCGGAAATGTTCTGCAGGAAGACGAGCGGGATGCCGCGCTGGCTGCAGAGTTCGATGAAATGCGCGCCCTTGACCGACGATTCGGAAAACAGGATGCCGTTGTTGGCGAGGATGCCGACCGGATAGCCCCAAATCCGCGCGAAGCCGCAGACCAGGGTTTCGCCGTAGAGCCGCTTGAACTCGTCGAAGCGGCTGCCGTCGACGACGCGGCCGATGACCTCGCGCACGTCGTAGGGCTGGCGGACGTCGGGGGGCAGCAGGCCCAGGATCTCGTCGGGATCGAGGGCCGGCGGCTCCGGCGGCGCGACCTCCAGGTCATGGCGCTTCGGCCGGTTCAGGTTGGCGACGATCGAGCGTGCGATGGCGAGCGCGTGGTGATCGTCGACGGCATAATGGTCGGTGACGCCGGAAATACGGCTGTGCACGTCGGCGCCGCCCAGGTCCTCGGCCGAGACGACCTCGCCCGTCGCCGCCTTCACCAGCGGCGGGCCGCCGAGAAAGATCGTGCCCTGGCGGCGGACGATGATGGCGTCGTCCGACATCGCCGGCACATAGGCGCCGCCCGCCGTGCAGCTGCCCATGACGGCGGCGATCTGCGGAATGCCGCGGGCCGACATGTTGGCCTGGTTGTAGAAGATCCGGCCGAAATGCTCACGGTCGGGAAAGACGTCGGGCCATTCCGGCAGGTTCGCGCCGCCGCTGTCGACCAGATAGATGCAAGGCAGGTTGTTCTGCATCGCCACTTCCTGGACCCGCAGGTGCTTCTTCACGGTGAGCGCGTAGTAGGTCCCGCCCTTCACCGTCGCATCGTTGGCGACGACGACGCATTCGCGACCCGCGACGCGGCCAACGCCGGTGATGACGCCGGCGCCGGCGATATTGTCGTCGTAGACGCCGTGTGCGGCGAGTTGGGAAAGCTCGAGAAACGGCGCGCCGGGGTCGACCAGGCCGCGGATGCGATCACGCGGGAGCAGCTTGCCGCGGTCGACATGGCGCTTGCGCGAACGCTCACCGCCGCCTTGCTTGACCAGGTCGACGGCCTCGCGCAGGGCCGACACGCGGTCCTGCCAATGGGCCTGGTTTTCCCGATACGCCTCGGAGCGGGTATCGAGCCGGCTCTCGATTACGGACATTGCCACCTACGCTCCTCATACGACTTCGAGCGCCAGCCTAGCCCGAACTCCGCACCGTACCCAAGCGCCAAAGGCCGGCCGGAACATACGAACATGCCCGGCGACGCGGCATCAACCACCGCGGGCGAGGCATGCCAACAGCCGATCCCAACGCCGAAGCAACGAAACGATCACCCGGCGCGCGATCCAAGCCCGGCGCCACGGCGCTCGCTGCTCCGGCGGCAGGTGACGGATCAGAAACTCGACTACCTTCAAGCCGGCCTCGAACCGCTCGCGCCGAGGCCGATGGTACCAGATGTTCGTCGCATGCAGCAGATAGGTCACCATGACCTCGTCGATATAGCCGATCCATCCTCTTGCCGTTAGCAAACTAAAGAAGGGGTAATCGCCAAATGCCAAGTCGTGGTAATCCGGCGGAAAAGATGGCGTCGCGTCGGCACGAAACATGATGGCGCTGGTTTGCAGAAAGTTGCTCCGAGCGAGGTCGCCGCCGTCGTGGCGGCGACGGCGGCGGTTCAGCGGCGGCATGACGCGGACGACGTCGCCACTGGCCTCGTCGAGATAACGCGTGGCGGTCTGGCAGATGACGCAATCAGTATTCTCGTCGAGAAAGTCGGCCTGGATCTGTAGCTTTCGCTCGTCGTGCCAGTAGTCGTCGCCGTCAAGCAGGGCGAAGTAGTCGCCGTGCATTATTTGCAACAAAAGAGGCAGAATACGGCGGCCCTTACTGTACTGATTCTCGTCCTGCAGAAGCGCATTGAACCGCCCTGGATGGCGGGCAACATAACTTTCGATAATGGCCCGCGTTCCGTCGGTCGAGGCGTCGTCGTGCACGAATATATCGACGTCAAAATCGGTCTCTTGCGCCAATATACTGTCGAGCGCTCGCGCAATATAGCGCTCCTGATTGAACGCCATTACGCCAACGGCGACTTTTGCAGGCATGTCAGCCACTTCCTCCAAGACGCGTCACCCCCCGCGTGGCCAGGATCACCATGACCATGCACCGGACGCTCCAGGCGATACCGACCGCGATGAGGGCACCGTGTCCTGAATACGGACCGATGAGAAGCAACATTGCAGCCGGAAGGACTAGAGCCGCAACCATATTGGCGAGGACGACATTCCATCGCTTGTCACGCAATAGAAGCACTTGCGCAAACCCCGCAGGCGCCAAGATCAAACCCCCAGCAAATAGTCCCAGCCCCAACAATTCGCCCGCCATACGGTACTCCACCCCGAAGACCAAGGTCACCACCGCAACGCCGAGCCAATCTCCGAGCCCTCCAAGGACGCAAGCGCCCGCGATGGCGAGGGCGAGGATACTCCAGCCATAGCCCATCGGAACGCCACCGCCCATCGATGCCTTGCGGCTGACCGCGGGCAGTCCTGCGCTCACGAAGGACTGCCCCGCCGCGGCCAGGACGTTCGTCATGCCGAGAACCAAGCCGACCTGGCCGATGACATCGAAGGCGAGGCCCAGTTGACGCAATACCAGCAGCGGACCGAGCGTCAGCCACACCACAAACGCCGCCGAGCCGCCGAGGACCGCGCTCTGACGAACGAAGGATCGGGCGTCGGCAAGCGAGAACCCGAAATGCAGCGGCGTCAGAAGCCGCGTGACGAGAAACAGGCCGATACCCGCTTCGACGATGAGCAGAATGCCGTGCAATGCAACCACCGACAACAAGCCGGCGCCTTGCGTCAGCAAGAGGCTGCCGAACCCCAGCTCGACCACGCGTAATCCCAATGAGACGGGGATGAACGACCGAAGCCGCTCGTAGCCGAGAAAGCAGAACCGGACCCATAAGGCGATGCCCCGCCCTAGGAGTGCCGGCAGAAAAGCCAGCAAGACCGCGCGCCCGGCATCCGAAGGTTCGGCCAGGGCGCCATAAACGGCCAGCGACAGCCCGGCAATGCAGATAATGCCCACGCGCAATATGAGCGTCATCGTGATGAACTCGGTCTCGCCGCCCCGGCGCTGCCCCAGGCGAATCGCAATCAGGGAATCGAAGCCGAGGCCGACGAGACCCAGGGCCAAGCCGTAAGCTGCGATCCCATAGGTCCACAAGCCGAGCTCGGACACTTCAAGAAACCGTGCCAATATCACAAGGTAGGCAACCCGCAGCAGATTTTCACCGATCGAGCCACCTGCGAGGACGGCTCCGTTGGTCAACGCCAGGCGGACATCCCCGCCCTCTCCTCGCCCCCCGGTGTTCGGCATCCCTTCTCCGCCCTTCTCGCTCGCCCTCGGCCGTCCTCGTCATTTAGCGTCGGTGTAGCGCTGGTGACCTATCCACTCACCGCGTTGGATATTGCAACACATTCCCTACTGAGCCTATGCATCTCCGGGCGACCAACCGGACACCGTCATGTGATACGGCATCCGTCCGACACATGGCCCCGAACCGCGTCAAGGCCTTCAATGACACGGCCCACATCTACGCCGAAAAAATGAGCACACGACAACAATCGGACATTTTGAAATGCTCATTATTCGAGGACAATGAAGGGCATCGAGCGAAAGCCTCGGCCCGAACGCCGCAACGCGTTGCCAACTGGGAAGCAAGCGCATTACTCTCCATCTTTAAGTGAGGCGGCGGTTCAGGCCGACTCGATTACGCCGGAGTGCTTTCACCGTGACAGGAGCCACGACCGCCCGGGCCGATAGAACCGTGACGGCAGACGCATGACCGGCGTGCCGCGCTCGGCGGGTGAACGCTCCGTCCTGGAGGCCGCGGGCCGCCGGGCGGATGAAGTTGGTCGGCGCGAGCCACACCTGCGCGACAAGGTTGCTTTCATCGATGTCAAACGACCCGATCTCGGCTTGATCGCAGATCTCCTCACATCATCCCAAGCCTGTAATCAATGGGCAAATCGGGGGCCCCTCTATTGGGCGCTGGCCGATAGCTATCATTCACACATGGGCCTGGCAGACGACGTCGCTCTCATCCCCTGCGCCAACGGCGGGATCGCCCTGGAGGTGTTGTGCCGTCTGCATGAGCTGGCCGCCAGGCGCCCACTCGTCTGGGCGACGAGCGCCTTCAGCTTCGCCAATCTGGGCCGGGGCCACTTCTCCGATTCGCGGCTCGTCGATTGCGATGAACGCGGGATGCTGGACCTAGACGCCCTGGCCACCGTCGACAGCGAGGAATACGACGGCATTATTGTCACCAACATTTTTGGCCTTTGGCGCGACTTCGTACCCTATGTCGCGTTTGCAGAGGCGATAGGCAAGCCTCTCGTCATCGACAATGCCGCCGGCATTGACGAGCGGGTTCCCGACTGGCCTTGGCAGGCGTTCAGCCTTCACCACACGAAACCCTACGGGTCCGGCGAAGGCGGCCTACTGCTCGCCCCGGCAGCCGTGGCGGAGCAGGCGTACTCCCTGATTGACTATGGCGAGCTCGCGGCCGAAGAAAGTCGCAGCTGGCTCAACAACGGGAAGCTTTCGGACATCTCCTGCGCCTTTCTGCTCGACCGTTTGGCCAAGCACGCCGACTGGGCACCCGCATATGGCCGCCAAGCCGCACGGATCACCGCCCTCGCCGAGCAGGCGGGGCTAGTGCCGCTTGTACCGCTGGACGCAATTCCGCCCGCGACCAGCCTGCCGTTCCTGGCCCCCGACATCGTCACAATCGAGCAGATCAGGAGTTCGACCGCGCTGGTTCTGGGAAAATACTACCTACCTCTATCGGACCTTCCGCGCGCGCGCGATATCTATGCACGGATCGTCAACATTCCTTCCCATCCCGACGTCGGCAATCTCGACACTGACGCACTCCTAGCAGACATGGTGCGCCTGCTCCCCATGTAAAGGATCGCTCCTTTGGACGAACCGAAAGAAATGTCCCGAGCCGACGCATCCGAGGGCGACGTCGACTATCGGGGGAAACGGCTGGCCATCATGCAGCCCTATTTCTTTCCCTATATCGGCTATTTCGGGCTGATCGCCGCGGTCGATCGATGGATCGTATTCGATCCTGTAAAGTACGTTCGAAAGGGCTGGATGAACCGGAACCGAGTCCTCAAGGCTGGCGGGGGCGTCAAGTACATCGGCGTCACCGTGGCGAAGCATGGCACCGACACGCCGATCAGCGATATACGGCTGGTCGAAGATACAGACCGCTTCGACCGGCTGGTGCGCCATCTCGACGCCTATGCCCAGCTGAACGCACCACACTATGGTGTCGTGCTCGAATTGCTTCGAGACTGCGTCGATACGACGGAAAGCGGATTCGTTACATTCTTGACACGCTGTCTACAAAGGACCTGCGCCTACCTAGGAATACCCTTTCAATACGAGATCTACTCGGAAATGAAGCTGTCCCACCCGGAGCCGCGGCACCCGATGGATTGGTCACTTCACATTTGCCATAGCCTTGGTGCCGGCGAATATGTCAATCTTCCCGGTGGCCGCAACTTCTTCGACCCAAAGCGCTTCCGAGAGGCGGGAATTGGCTTTCACTTTTATGAACAGACGATGGAGCGATATTCGCAGCGCGGCGAGGACTTCATACCTGGCCTGTCGATCCTTGATGTCTTGATGTTCAATTCGGCGGAGCGTGTTCAAGAAATGCTGTGCGAACACCGGATGCGTGAGGAATGATCAAGAAATCCGCATGCGACACACATAACTGTGCCAGAGAACTCGAATTTTACATTTCGGCGCGCGCGGCCTGGTCGACGCTGCTCGGCGGGCTCAAATTCGACGGGGAGCAATCGATCCTCCTCCCCGCCTACATCGGCATCACGGAGCGGGAAGGCTCAGGAATAGTGGACCCGGTTAACGAGCTGGCGGTGCCCCATAGTTTCTACCCGCTGGGCCCCCGGCTCGAGATCGACCCGGAAGATATGGAGCAACGGCTCGCGTCGGGCCGTCATCCCTTGCTGCTGATCGTACACTACTTTGGCCTCGTGCATGGTGATCTCGCGCGGCTGCGCGACCTCTGCCGGCGTAGCGGAACCCTGCTGGTCGAGGACTGCGCCCACGTGACGAGCTTGACGGAAGACATCGGGGTCATCGACGCCCCCGGGTCGGTCGGCGATGCCGCCTTTTACAGCATTCACAAAGCGATCGCCGTCGACCAGGGCGGCATCCTCCGTTTCAACGGCCCGGCCTTTCCCCGCACCACACCGGATCCTTCGGTGGCATGCCCACCGGCCGTACTGGGCCAGCTGCTGCGCACCGATATGCCATCCGTCGCGCGCCTGCGGCGGCGCAATTACCAGTGGCTCTGCCGACGGCTCGCCGACGTCGAAGGACTAAGCATCGCCTATCCGGATCCCGGCCCCCTAGTCCCGCACGACTTTCCGGTGCTGATCCGCGATGGCTTCCGCGAGAAGCTTTACTTCATGCTGCTGGACGAAGGCCTACCGACGATCGCGCTCTATTATCGGTTGATCGAAGAGATCGATCGCGGACAATTCCCGCTCAGCTACGACTTCTCTGCGGCAATCTTGAATCTGCCTGTGCATCAAGATATCCGGATTCAGGATCTCGCGCACCTCGCGGACCGTCTCGAGGTTTTGCTTGCCGGGCTACATCGATGAAGAACGTCGGCGGCTTCTTCGAGCTCGAACTACCGCACGGCGGTAGCCTGCCGCACCCGAAGGCCATCGCCCTGAGTACCGGCCGGGCGTGCCTCTCGGTCATTTTGCATACACTTCGACCCCGGCTGGTTCACCTCCCCTTTTATACATGCGATGCCCTATTGGAGCCCTTTGAGCGCCACGGTGTATCTTGGTGTTTCTACGCCATCGACAGCGATTTCGCGCCCTGCGACACACCTGTCCTGGGCGAGGGTGAGTACTTCCTCTGGATCGATTATTTTGGCATTCATTCGGCAACGACGGAGGCATTGAAGAGCAAATACGGCGACAAATTGCTCATCGACGATACCCATGCCTTCTTCGCTGGTGCCCATACCGGGAATTGGTCTTTCACGTCGGCGCGCAAGTACTTCGGAGTTCCCGATGGCGCATTTCTCCACGCGCCGGTCGCTCTGAACCTGGCCGCCGAACGATTCGAGTCCGTGTCGCTCGACCATGGCCTTTGGCGCCATCTCGGCCGCCAAGAAGATGCATATGCCGCCTTCCAATCCCACGAGCAATCGATCGACTGCGCGATCTACCGCATCAGCGTGGTGAGCGAGGGCCTGCTTCGCGGCGTCGACCTCGGGCGTGTTGCCGCAGCACGGCGTGCCAATTTCGCCGCTCTCCACGACAGGTTGAGTTCAAGCAATGAAATTGCAGTCGGCTTGGCGGCGAACGAAGTGCCGTTCTGCTACCCTTATTTGCCCAGCTCGCCACGCGACCGCGCCATGCTGCACCGGGCAGGGCTCTTTGTTCCCGCGTTCTGGGAGGATACGCTTGCGCGATCGCCGTCGGGTTTTGAATGGGAACGCCGCCTCAGCACCGAGCTTCTCCCGCTACCCGTCGATCATCGCTACGGCACCGAGGAAATGAAATGGATGGTGGATCTCCTGGAGGGCGCATACGGGCCAGAGACAGATGGGTCCGTTTCTGGGTCGAGCGGGGCGCGGACAGCACGGGGGAGCCCGCCCAGACACAAGTGCTTCGGACCCTGAATAAGCAACCCATTTCGCCCGAGCTCTGGCACCATACGCTCGACGATCTCGCCCGCCACTTTCCGGTCGACGCGGGCGACGACCTTCTCGATCTTTGCTGCGGCAACGGCCTATTTGCGGCGCACTTCGCCGAATCGTGCCGCTCTGTCACGGCCGTCGATGTAAGCGACAGCCTGCTGGAGCGGCTCCGCGCGATGGCCCTGCCCAACGTAACGGTTGAAAGCGCCGACATCCGCAAACTGCGGCTCGCGCCGGGGCGCTTCTCCAGGGTCCTCGTCTATGCCGGCATACAGTATCTGAGCGAAGCGGAGTGCGTTTCCCTGATGCGCCGAATGTTCGATTGGCTGCGTCCCGGCGGCATTCTCTTCGTCGGTGACATTCCCGACCGCGAATTGATGTGGACGTTCTACGACACGCCCGAGAGGCGTGCGGCTTACTTCGAGAACTGCCTCGCCGGCGAGGACGTGGTCGGCACCTGGTACGGGCGCGACTGGCTGGAGCATCTGGCCCTCGACTCCGGCTTTCGCGAGGCCGACGCCCTCTCGCAAGATCCGAAACTGATTTATTCGCACTTTCGTTTCGATCTGAGGTGCGTGCGATGACCGGGACGACCAAAGTCGCCTTCGTAGCTGGAGTGGCCCGCAGCGGTACGAGCTGGATTGGCCAGATACTGAACAGCGCCCCCAGCGTCGCCTTCAGATTTCAACCGCTGTTCTCCTACGAACTGAAGAGTCAGGTGGACGAAGCGAGTAGCAGTGCCGATTTCGCTGCCTTCTTCGATCGCATGTACCGAACCGACACGACCTTCCTGACCCAGCGCGACAAGCGGGAAAGCGGGGTCTATCCCGATTTTTACAAGGCGGCGGACCCAGACTATCTGATTTTCAAAGAGAACCGCTACCAGAGCATCTTCGGTCCGATGCTACGCCGCGTTCCAGGGCTGCGCGGGATCGGTGTCGTGCGCCATCCCTGCGCCGTGCTGAATTCTTGGCGCAAGAACGAACACGAGTTTCCCAAGGGGAGCGACATCATCCAGGAGTGGCGCTTCGCCGACTGCAAGAACCTTGGAAGTGAAGACTACTTCGGATTTTACAAGTGGCGGGAAGTTGCCAATCTCTATCTGGATCTGGCGCAGCAACATCCCGAACGCTTTCTCGTCCTACGTTACGAGGACGTCGTAGACGACTGTGAAACCGCCGTCGCCCAAATGTTCGCGTTCCTTGATCTCGAGCTGACGGAGGCGACATCGGACTTTATCGTCGACAGCACGAGCAATCATCAAACAGGCTACTATTCCGTATACAAAGACCAGTCGGTCACGGAAAGTTGGCGCCGCGAATTCGATCCGGGCATCGTCGCGGAAATCGAAGCAGAACTGCGCGGCACGCGGCTGCAATATTTCCTCGGCTGATCGTGACGGGAGCCGGTCTCCCGGACCTTATACCAGTCGACATTGATGTCAACTCGCGGTTGGATTCCCTTGCTGGCTGATTTCTGACTCAATTGTGGTGATTCGGAAGAGGGGGATCACCATGGGTCGGGGTATTGCCTTGCGCGAGGATTTCGATGCGGCGGCGTTGCGACGTCTGGCCAAGGGATCGAGGGATGCTAAACAGATCCGGCGCTTGCTTTCGCTTGCTGTGATCTACGAGGGCGGGAGTCGGACGGAGGCCGCGCGGACGGGGGACGTCGGCCTTCAGGTGATCCGTGACTGGGTGCTGCGTTTCAACGCGGAGGGCCCGGCCGGCCTGATCGACCGCAAGGCGCCGGGCGCGGCGAAGAAACTGGACCCGGCGCAACGGGACGCCTTGGCGGCCCGGGTGGAAGCGGGACCGGATCCGGCGCGCGACGGCGTCATGCGCTGGCGGCTAGCGGATCTGGTCGACTGGATCGGCGAGAGCTTCGCGATCACGCTCGACCAGCGGACGGTGAGCCGGGAGCTGAAGGCGATGGGCTTCGCCAGGATGACGATGCGGCCGCGCCATCACGCCCAGGAGCCGGGGGTGATCGAGGACTTCAAAAAAAATTCCCCGAGCTGGTCGCGCGGGCTCGCAAAGCACTCCCCGACGGCACCGGGATAGAGATCTGGTGGCAGGATGAAACCCGCGTCGGACAGAAGAACAAGCATGCCCGGCGCTGGGCCCGGCGCGGCACACGGCCACGCACCCCGCACGATCAGCGCACCAAGTCGGCCTATATCTTCGGCGCCATCTGCCCCGAGCGCGGCACCGGCGCCGCCATCGTCCAGCAACGCTGCAACACCGCCGCCATGCAGCAGCATCTGGAGGAAATCTCCGTCCAGGTTCAACCCGGAGCCCATGCCTTGATGCTGCTCGACCGGGCCGGCTGGCACACCACGAAACGGCTCGACGTCCCGGCCAACATAACCCTCCTGCCGCTGCCGCCGAGATCGCCCGAACTCAATCCTGCCGAGAACGTCTGGCAGTACATCCGAAACAACTGGCTCTCCGACATCGTCTTCGAAGACCAGGACGACATCACCGATCATTGCTGCAAGGCCTGGAACAACCTCATCGCACAGCCGGACAGAATCAAATCCATCGGACGAAGATCATGGGCCATCGGGTTCTGATCATTGTCGATTGGTATTACTCGTCCGTAGACGGCGGGCGCCACGACAGAACGAACATCATCGCATTCGATAACCCTTCCACGTTCACCAGTTCTGCGGGAAGTGCGTTGAAGTACCGGTTGATCGCGTCAAGATCATCGCCACGCCCCAGCCTCTTGGCGAAGTAATTCGAAAATTCGAGCGCCGCCGCGCAGGGCATGAAGCCGTTTGGTTCCACGGTCGTTTCAAGATTTCGCGCTTGGGCGAATTCTTTCACGGAGGCGATGGTCGGCATGCGGCACTGCAAATGTTCCCGGGCCCAGCCAGCCTTCGTCACGGACACGAACAGATCGAGTCGGGTGGCCGTCGACGCCGCCGCGTCTTCGAAGGGGTTCAGCAGTACAAGCGCCCGCCGTGCACGGGACAGGAGAGAGTCGAGGAAGGCTTCGCGATCCGCAAAGGGAATGTGTTCCAGCACATGGCAGGCGACGACGTAGTCGAAGCTGTCGGGCGCGAAGGGCAAAGCACGCCCTGAAAGACCGTTGACTGTCGGTTCGGCGAGAACGTAGTCGGCTTCGGGCAGGAACTGCGAAAGCTGGCCGTCACCCCCGCCGACATCCAGAATGGAGTAACGCGATCCGGCCGCGAGGCTCCGGACCTTTTGAGAAAGACTGCGAAATCTGTGGAACTGGTTGTGATCCATGTCGAGAAACTCGGTGGTCCTGTCAAGAGGGGGCGATTCCGCCGTCCTTCCTTCGAGAAACCGCGCCGAACACTCGACCGCATGGGCCGCGTCGGCCCGGCCGGCGTGGGCAAGGCCGCGCGCCAATGCGCGGTGGGCCACCGGGTCCAGCGGGCGAGCCGCGACGTCTTCGCGCAATCGAGACAAACCGCGGCCGTGGGCCATGGCACGCACCCGACGGAGCACCCATGCGAGATGATATGGAGTCATGGAACCGGTTCTCCACCCGTCATATCATGTCCATGGTCGAGGACGACACAAGGGAGAGGTGCGCCGACGATGCCCGCGCCGCCGGGAACGAGCAACCACATGCCGGGCATCCAAGTGATCGTGCCCTGAAACCCGATGTTAGGGACTCTTTCCCGCATTTACAATTCGCCTCGCTCGCACCGTCGCGCCGATCGATTTCCCTCCTCCGGCCACTTGTGGGAGGATCGAATGAGACGAACCGGAAAGTGCATGCCTTGTCCAGATTACCGTCGGAAGCCGCCGGCCCGCGCTTCGCGCTGATCATCCCGACGCTGAACGCTGGAGGCGACCTGCCGGCCCTGCTCCCCGCACTAGCTGCGCAGACACGGCAGCCCGACCGCTTCGTGGTCGTCGATTCGGACTCCGAGGACGGCACCCGCGAGCGGTTTCGAGCCGCGGGCGCTGAGGTGCAACGGATCAACCGAGCCACCTTCGACCATGGCGGAACGCGCACGCGGGCGCTCGAGTGCATCGGTGACGTCGATTTCGCAATCTACATGACTCAGGACGCCTATCCAGCCGCGCCCGATGCGTTCGAAAAGCTGCTTCGGCCATTCGACGACGAGGCGGTCGCCGTCACCTATGGCCGACAGTTGCCGAAGGCCGGCGCTACCCCCGCCGAAGCCTTCGCCCGACATTTCAACTATCCGTCGACTTCGGAGGTCCGCAGCCTGGATGATGCCCGCGTGCGTGGCTTTCGAGCGTGTTTCTGCTCCAACTCCTTCGCTGCCTACCGACTGCGCGATCTGCGAGCCGTCGGTGCCTTCCCGAGTTCGGTAATCTCCGGCGAGGATACTCTCGCCACCGCCGCGCTCATTGCCGCCGGTCGGAGCAGTGCCTATGCCGCCGATGCGCTCGTTTACCACAGCCACCGCTATACGCCAGGCGAGGAGTTTTCCCGATATTTCGACATCGGCGTCATGCACGCGGGCGCTAGCGGGATGCTTCAGACCTTCGGCGAGCCGACCGGCGAGGGCGTGAAGTACCTGCTCGGCGAACTTCGCTACCTGCTCTCGCATCATCCCCTGGGCATTCCGGAATGCCTGCTGCGCACGGCCTGCAAATACACGGGCTACAAGCTCGGACGGCGGCACCGGCTGCTGCCGCATCGGCTGAAGCGCGCCATCAGCCTCAATTCCGGATACTGGCGCGAGATCGTCGGCCCGGCCGATGGCGATGCCGGCCTTCGTCCTCCTCAATAAGAGTTCGTGCCCCTCAAGATGGCGGAAATCGTGGACAGCAGAATCCGTAAATCGAACGCAATCGACCAGTTCTCGATATAATAGAGGTCGTATTCGATCCGTTTTTCCATTTTCGCCGTCGTCTCGGTTTCCCCACGATACCCGTTTATCTGCGCCCACCCCGTCAAGCCCGGCTTGACGCGGTGGCGGGCGTAATAGCGGCTAATCTCCTGGGAGTAGAGGTGATTGTGCTCGACCGCGTGGGGCCGCGGGCCAACCAACGACATATCGCCTTTCAATACATTGAACAGCTGCGGCAGCTCGTCGAGGCTGGTGCGCCGCAGCCATCGGCCGACCGCCGTGACACGGGGATCGCCGCGCCGGGCCTGGGCCACTTCGCCCACCGGCTCCGCGCCATCGGCCATGGAGCGAAATTTGTAGATCATGAAGATCCGATTGTTGAAGCCGTAGCGTTTCTGTCGAAAGAAGACCGGACCGGGAGACCCGAATTTGACCAGTACGGCGATGCCGGCCATCAGGGGCAGCGCGAAAAGTAGGAAGATCGATGTGAGGACGTAGTCCTCGACCTGTTTCGCGATGCCATCCCAGTCGGCGACCGGTCTCGTGTAGACGCTCATTAGCGGCACGCCGAGGAAGTCCTCGGTCCGCAGCGCGCTCGAACGAAAGGCCTCCAGCTTGCTGGCGAGGCGGACATTCACGGGCAATTCGCCGAGCTGTTCCAAAATCCCGTCGAGCCGCGCCTCCGGGTCCCAGGGAAGCACGACGATGACATCGTCGACCCGGTGCCAGCGGACATAGGAGGCAAGCTCCCCGATTCCGCCAAGCACCTCGAAACCTGGGGTATCGAGCTCGACGGGCGCGTTGTCGACGGAAAAGCAGCCAAGAATGCGGGCCCAGGGATGGGTATCGAAGCGCAGGCGCGCCAACAGGTCCCGGGCCCGATCGTCCGTTCCGACGAGAACGACATTGCGCGTTAGCCGGCCCGCCAGGCCCAGGGCGCGGATCACTCGATGCAGCCAAAAGCGGGCACCCATGAGCAACAGGAAGGACGTCCCCGCCCAGGAAAATCCCCAGACGCGGGATATCTGGTTCGAGATCTTCAGTGCGAAGGCCAACGCCGCGATCGCCAGCAAGGCGACGGCGAAATTTGCCGCCAGGCTGCCCATTCGCCGCCCGGGACGGGTCAGGGCATCAAACCGGTACAGGCCGGCGCGGTGAAACAAGCCGACGACGGCGCCGATGGTCAGGGCCATGATGGCGGCATAGAAGAGCGCCGTCTCACCCTGCCACCCGACGTAGAGAGCGTAGATAATCGCTCCGGCGCCGCAAAGTATCGCGACATCGAGCATCATCACGATGCCCGAGAGAATCAGCGGCGAATACGTCAGCGCCAAGAAACCTCGCCCTGGGGTAGCCATACCCTCGCCCGTGCCCTGCCCAACCAACTCGGCCATGCTAGCGTGTATCGATCGGCTGACAACCAGCCGTTCGCATTCGCGCGCGATGCCATCGCCCGAGGATGTCCGCATCCTCGCCCGCGACCAGCGGGACGATGCCAAAGTGCCGCAGCTGTTCGGAATCGACAGCGACCACTCGGCGGCCCCGACACAGGTCTCTCAGCTGCGCCGCGCTCAACAAATCCGCCGAAAGAACCTTCGGCGCATCCTTCAGCCAGGGATCGTTCCGCCTGAGATCGCGGCCGTACCAAACATCCTCGGCGAGGACCACGGCATCGACATCCAACGCCTCGATGTAAGCCATGGCGCGGGCAAAGGGCGCGACGAACCGCTCGGCCTGCATGCCCCGCAGCGGCAGCGCGACGACCAGGCCAGCAATTCCGACGACCGCCAGCGTCGCTCGGGCGCGGTCCAACACGGCCGACTCGAACTCCTCCCGGAATCGATACCACCCATAGACGGCGAGCACGGCCAGGTTGCCCAGAAGAGGATGGGCGTAGCGATAGCCCCAACCGTGCCCCTGCGTCGGCTGCAGCAATAAATAGGGTAGAAGTGTCGTCAGCATGCTCCAGCACAGCAGCTTGATCAGCGGAGGTGCGTCGCCCAGGTAGCGCAGCCCCAGCAGCGCCAGGAGAACCAGCGGCGGGCTCAGCCAGGCAAAAAACCGACCGATTTGAGCGGGGAACAGCCAGAGTTCGCTCCAGTCGCGTCCATTGGACAGCATCAGTTCGATTCGTTCCACGAGACCCAGCGACGGCGGCGGCGATCCGGGCACCAGCTCCGTCGACGGCGCCGGCGCGATGAACCCCGGCCAGTGCAGCCAAATCGCCAGCGCGGCGAGATACCAGAGGGCATAGGCCGCGAACAGCACGAAGCGCCGCTGAAAGGCCAGATGGAGAATGAACGGCGTGATGAAGAACAAGTGGACATGTACCTGGTGCAGGCCCATGGCGGCAAAGCCCACCAGTGCCGCCAGGCCGTGCCCCCAGGCATCGTCGCGGGTGAACAGCCAGAGCCAGAGCAGGGCGAACAGGAGCCGCGAGGTCATCGAATAGGGCGTCGCGGCGGTTAAGAAAAATTGCGCGCAGGAGACCAGAAGGAAAACGGCGAGGCAGGGCGCCCAGGGGCTTGCCGGGAAGATACGGCGGACCAGCATGGCCAGCACCAGAGCCGCGCCGGCGGCGAGAAAGACGTGGCTCCAAGGCCCGAGGCCCACGGCCGAGAACAGGGCGATCAGCGCCGCGTTGCCCGGCAAGCTGCCGGCGGCCCAGTGGGTACCTCCGCCGAGGAGATGCACGAACGTCGGCCTGAGTGCCTCGGCGAAGTCGCGCCAGGGGGCCGCGATCTCCGCCGTGAACCGACCCTCCAACATGATCCGGGCCATGAAGCGGTCGATATATTCGTCCATCGCCAGCGGGTAGTGATGAAAGACCAGGCCGACCGCCGCGATGGCAAACGCCATCAGCAGCAAGACCTGGACGGCGATGGCGCGCCCGCCGTCCGGCAGCCGGGCCATCAGCCACAGCGACGCGGCGGGCTGGCGCCAGGCCAAGGCCCCGACGATGGGCAGAAAGAATACCACGACTGCCAGCCAGATCAGGTCCTGGGTCAGGAACATGAAGGCCGGCAGCTGCTTGTGCTCGCGCGTAAGAATGGCTTCGGGCGCCGCCACGACGAGGCCGAGACCGAGCACCAGAAAACCGAGCGCGAGCGCCCAGCCCGCGAAGAACAGACCGCCGGCCGAGGCGTGCGCGTCGCCGTCCCGCCTCGGCCGCCCGACCATCGCCGCCGCCCGACCGTCCTTACGTCCCCGTAAACTTCGCCCGCCGCTTCTCGACGAAGGCCGCCACGCCCTCCCGGTAATCGTTGCGCGCCGCACAGTCGGCGAAGCTCTCCGCCTCCAGCTGCAATTGCGCCTCGAACTCGTTCTCCAGGCTGCGGTACATCAGCTGCTTGCCGCGGCCATAGACATGGGTCGGCCCGGCGGCCAGCCGCCTGGCCAGCTTGTCGCACTCCGCATCGAGATCCGCGTCCGGCACGACAAAGTTCACCAACCCCATGTCCGACATCTGCTGTGCGCTATAGCGGTCTCCCAGCAGCATCAATTCCATCGAGCGCTTGATGCCGATGGCCCGCGGCAGGTGGAAACTGGCGGAGCCGTCCGGCGTGGTGCCGATGTGGCAATAGGCGAGGGTATAGAACGCATCCTCGGAACTGATCACCAGGTCGCAGGCCGCCGCGAAGGAGACGCCGGCGCCGGCCGCGGCACCACGCACCTTGGCGACGATCGGCTTCGGCATGCGGCGCATCGAGAAACACATGGCGTGCAGGTTGTGGATCCGGTGGAGGAAGTAGCTCTGCACCTCCGGGCCTTCATGCTCCGCCAGATAGCCGTGCATGCTCTTCACGTCGCCCCCCGCCATGAAATGCTCGCCCGCGCCGGCGAGAACGACACAGCGGATCGCCTCGTCGAACTCGACCTGGTGGAAGGCCTCGTCCATGAGGGAGCGCATTTCCATCGACAGCGCATTGCGCGCCGCCGGTCGGTTCATCGTCAGGGTCGCGACGGCGCCGTCGATGGTGAGTTCGAGATCGGCCATGGGGGGTCTCCGTGTTGTCGTCGTGTTCCGGTTGTGCAGGCTTCGCCCGGGCCGCCCGCCCTGTCAAGCGAGGGCCGCCTTGACAGGCGTCGTCTCCCGGGCAAAGTGCGCGCCTCGACTTGAATTTCGGGCCGCACCACCGGCCCCCGGCTCGGAGCACGCTCATGATCGATCTCTATACCGCCGCGACCCCCAACGGCTGGAAAGTGGGCATCGCGCTCGAGGAGATGGGCCTCGACTACATCATTCATGTGCTCGAACTCTCCGAGCGGCACCAGTACGAGGACTGGTTCCTCGCGCTCAATCCGAACGCCCGGATCCCGGTGATCGTGGATCGTGCCGCCGACGACCTGACGATCTTCGAAACCGGCGCGATCCTGCTCTATCTGGCTGAGAAGTCCGGCAAGTTCATGCCGACGGACGCCAAAGGCCACTGGGCCTGCATGCAATGGCTGATGTTCCAGATGAGCGGCATCGGCCCCATGCAGGGCCAGGCCGTGGTGTTCGAGCGCTACTTCCCCGACGACGTACCGGCCGCCCGCCAGCGCTACCACAACGAGACCCGCCGTCTCTACGAGGTGCTGAACACGCGCCTCGCCGAGAGCGAATGGCTCGCCGGGCCCGACTATACGATCGCCGACATGGCCAACTGGTCCTGGATCCGCAGCCACCGCTGGGCCCGCGTGCCGACCGAGGGTCTGGAGCATCTGGAAGCCTGGATGGCGGCCATCGCCGCCCGGCCCGGCGCGCAGCGCGGCGTCGAGGTACCGCCGCCCAAACGCAGTGCCGACGCCACCAAGGCGATGGGCAGTTCGATCACGACGGCTTGACGCCCCCCGCCCCGCGCTGCACGACGATGGTCGCGACGACGACGATGACAAGGCCCGGCCAGGTCATCGCCGACGGCAGGCCGTGGCCGACGGCGAACTCGACCAGCACGACGAAGACCGGGCTCAGGTAGCCGTAGCTCGCCACCCGGGTCGGTCCGATATAAAGGGTGCCGTGCTGGATGATGAGCGCGGTGATGATCGTGGTGAAGACGGCGAGATAGGCGATGCCGAGATAGACCTCGCCCGGGACCGCCGCCCAATCCGTCCGCCAGACGGCGACATTGTTCACCGCCAGCAACCAGAGCGCGCCGGTGCCAAGCGTCCAGAAGCTCATCACCGTCGCCGGCTCGCCCCGGCTCAACAGGCGGACCAGCGGGGTGTAGAGCCCCATCGCCACCAGTCCGGCGAGGAAGATCAGGTCGCCCCGGTTCAAGTCCAGCGCCAGCAGACGCTCGGGATCGCCGCGGAAGACCACCCACAGCGCGCCGACGCCGCCCAGCACCAGGGCGACCAGCCGGGCGCCGGAGATCCGCTCGCGCACCAGCAGGAACGACCAGATCGCCGCGATCCCCGGCAACAGGTTGTAGAGCGCCGCGGCGTTGAGGGCGCTGGTCCAGCGCAGCGCCTCGAACATCGCCCAGAAGAAACCGACCATGCAGGCGCTGATCAGCGCGTAGCCGCCGAGCGCCCGGAACCCGGGCCAGGCCAGCGCCCCGCGCAACGCGACGACCGGCGCGAACAGCGCCGTCGCCAGCAGGAAGCGCAGCAGCGTCAACGACTCCGGCGCCAGGCCATGGGTGATGCCGGCGCCGACGACGAAGGAAGTGGCGACCAGCGCCCGGCTCGCCAGGACCTGGCAATGCACCCGCCAGAGCGGGGGGCCGGAAGCGCTCATGCGGCGGCGAAGGCGGCCGCCGCCTCGCCCGCCGTCGTCACCTCGGCGATCCGCGCGAGGCCGCCAATCGCGGTCTCGTGGATCTCCGGCGTGAAGGCGGCGCAGCCGTCCGCCAGCACGGTGAGTTCATAGTCCCGCACATGGGCGTCGCGCAGCGTCGAGGTGACGCCGCCGTCGGTGACGATGCCGGCGGCGACCAGATGGGCGATGCCGGCGCGGCGCAACACCCAGTCCAGCCGGCTCATGTAGAAGGCGGAGAACGCCACCTTCTCGACTGTGATATCGGCCGGCGCCAGCTCGTCGATCAAGGCCTGGCCGAAGCTGCCGGGCGCAAAATCGCCGGGCCCGAGAAACGGCCGCCGCGCCGCCAGATGGGGGGAGATGAAGGGCACGCCGCCGCGTCCCGGCACCAGCGTGAAGTGGGTGGAGACGATCAGCACCCCCGCCGCCCGGGCCGCCTGGACGACAGGTGCCAGACGCCCCGGCAGCTGGGCGATCTCCGCCGCCGCGGCGCCGCCCCGCGCATAGGCGCCGTCTGGGTGCATGAAGTCGTTCTGCAAATCCAGCAGCAACAGCGCGGTGCGCGCGACGTCGATGGTCATGGCGCCTCCTTGGCCGCGACGACGAGGTTGCCGAAACCGTCGACCCGCCCCTCGTGCCCGGCCTCGACGAAGATGGTCGTATCGGCCTGCTCCAACACCGCGGGGCCGGGAATGCGGGTGCCGACCGGCAAGGCCAGCCGATCGAACACCGGCGTCTCGGTCCATCCGCCGCCGACCCAGACCGGCCGCAGGGCGAGCGGTTCCGCCCCGCCCAGGCCGGCGGGCGCCAGCAGCTTCGGATCGAAACGCGGGCGGCGGCCGACGACCCAGACACGCAGGTTCATCACCCGGATCGGCAGGCCGCTCAACAGGCGGCCGTAGGCCCGTTCGTAGGCCGCCTCGAAGGCGGTGCGAACGATGTTCTCGTCGACCCCGGTGCCCGCGTCGCCGACGGTGAGGTCGAGCGGCACCGCGATGGTGTGGGTCTGCCCCTGGTAGAGCATGTCGAGCTGGAAGTGGTCCTCGACCCCGTCCAGCGCGACACCGGCGCGGGCGAGCGCGGCGCGGCCCCGTTTGCTGAGCGCCACCATCTCGCCGTCCAGCCGCGCGACGTCCAGGCCGTCCAGGGGTGCGACCAGGCTGGAGACGTAGTCGACCCGCATGTCGGCGACGACGCAGCCGAGCGCGCTGGTGATGCCCGGATAGCGCGGCACCAGGGCGCGGGCCAGCCCGACCTCGTCGATCAGCGCGCCGACGTGCAGCGCGCCGCCGCCGCCGAACGGCATCAGCGCGAAGTCCTTCGGATCGTGGCCGCGCTCGACCGAGACCAGGCGCAGGGCACCGGCCATGGAGGCGTTGGCGACCCGGACGATCGCCTCGGCCGCGGCCATCACGTCGAGCCCCAGAGGTTCGCCCACCTCCCGCTCGATGGCCCGCCTGGCCGCCGCGACGTCGAGGGAGGCACGGCCGCCGATCGGCTGGTCCGCGTTGATACGACCCATCACCACGTTGGCGTCGGTCACCGTCGGCTTGTCGTTGCCCTGGGCGTAGCAGACCGGCCCCGGGTCCGAACCGGCGCTGTCCGGGCCGATCCTGAGGATGCCGCCCCGGTCGACCCGGGCGATGGAGCCGCCGCCGGCGCTGATCGTGGTGATCTCGATCATCGGCGAGCGGATGACGAGGCCGAAGTCGATCTCGGTCTGCGGCGCTTCCGCGCTGGCCCCCTCGACGACGAGGGAGACGTCGAAACTCGTCCCGCCCATGTCGCAGGTGATGACGTTCTCGAAACCGGCCGCGCGGGCGATATGCGTCGCGGCGATGACGCCGGCCGCCGGCCCGGAAAGCGCCGTGCGCACCGGCAGGCGGCGCGCCTCCGCCGCCGCCATGACGCCGCCGTTCGACTGCACGATCAACAGCTCGCCGCCGAAGCCGCCCTGCTCCAGCGCCTGGCCGAGGCTTTCGAGATAGCGTCCCAGCACCGGCTGCAGATAGGCGTTGAGGGCGGCGGTCGAGCCGCGTTCGAACTCGCGGATCTCGTTCAGAATACGGCTCGCCCGGGTGACGTGCGCGTTGGGCCAGACCTCGGCTACCGCGTCCGCCGCCAGGCGTTCGTTCTCGTCGTTGGCATAGGCATTCACGAAGAACACGCAGACCGCTTCCGCGCCGCGGGCCAGCAGCTCGCGGGCGGCGGCACGCACCGCGTCGAGGTCGACCGGCGTGGCGACGGTGCCGTCGGCCAGCACCCGTTCCGCCACCTCGAGGCGGAGGTCGCGCGGGATCGCCGGTACGAAGCCGCCCCACAGGCCCCAGGTCTCCGGCCGGTCGCGCCGGCGCATCTCCAGCACGTCGCGAAACCCGGCGGTGGTGATGAGTCCGGCCCGCGCGCCCTTGCGTTCCAGCAATGCGTTGGTGCCGACGGTCGTGCCGTGCACCACGGTGGCAACGTCGCCAAGCGCCGCCCCGGTGGCGGCGATTCCCTCGACCACGCCCTGCGACTGATCGGGCCGGCTGGTCGGCACCTTGGCGACCGTCGTCGTCCCACTCGCCTCGTCCAGCAGGAACAGGTCGGTGAAGGTGCCGCCGACGTCGACCCCGATGATCGCGCTCACAGCTCCGCCTCCGCCCGCAGGGCCGCGGTCGCCGCGTCGTCGAGCCGCCCCTCGCCGTCGACCACGCAGGCATAGTCGCGCCGCGCCGCTTCCGCCGTGACGTAGCCGAGGCGGACGTCTTCGGCCACCGCCGCCGGCGCCCGGGCCCGCGCCCGGCCGTAGCCGCCGCCCCCCGGCGTCTCCAGCCGCACCGCCTGGCCGCGCCGCAGGCGGATGTCGACGGTCTTCGAGGCCATGTCCGGGGTTCGGGGACCCGCGTCGTTCTCCCATTCGAAGCGGTTCAGCGCGCCCGGCCCGCCGCCCTCGACGCCCGGCGGCGCGAAGCGGCCGCGTTCGCCGAACAGGAAGGCCTCGCAGTCCTCTTC
The DNA here is from genome assembly GCA_951812805.1 of uncultured Alphaproteobacteria bacterium. Classification (GTDB taxonomy): domain Bacteria; phylum Pseudomonadota; class Alphaproteobacteria; genus JASLMY01. The sequence goes on from CATOSZ010000019.1 coordinate 47,912, forward strand.
CAGCAGTTCGATCTCGTAGACCGCGCCGAGGCCGCCGCGGTTGCGCCCGGGCCCGCCGCTGTCGGGGCGCAGCGCCCATTGCCGGAAGCGGACGGGATAGGCCGCCTCCAGGATCTCCAGCGGCGGAATGGTCGCCGTCGAGATCGGCGCGTTGCCGTGGTTGAGGCCGTCGCCCTCCGGATGGCCGCCGTGGCCGCCGCCGAAGAAGCTGAACAGCACCCAGCGCCGCCCGTCCGCCCGGTGCCCGGCCATCGACAGCGCGTTGATGGTGCCGTAGGCGCAGCCGTTCACCCGCTCCGGCGCCGCCTGGGCCAACGCCACGAAAACCAGGTCGATGATGCGCAGGATGGTTTCCGTATAGCCGCCGACCGGCTTCGGCGCTCCGGCCGACAGCAGGCTGGTCTCGGGAATTTCGAAGCGGATCGGCGCCAGCACGCCGGCGTTCGCCGGCACCTCGCGGAAGACGTGCTTGAGCGCGACGTAGCAGGACGCGATCGCGGTCGAGCGCGAGATGTTGACCGGTCCGGCGCAGGCCGCCGCCGTGCCGGTGAAATCCAGCGTCATCTCCTCCCCGGCGATCCCGATGGCGAGCGCGATTCTGAGTGGCTCGTCCCGGATGCCGTCGTTGTCGAGCCAGTCCTCGGCCCGGTAGGTCCCGTCCGGCAGCTCCGCGATATAGCTCCGCATCAAGCGTCCCGCGCGCGCCTTCAGCTCGTGAAAGGCGGCCTCGATCCGCGCCTCGCCTTGTTCGTCCAGCAGCCCGCCGAGGCGCCGGGCGCCGATCTCGAGGGCGTTGATCTGGCCGTTGAGATCGCCATAGAGGCTGCCCGGCAGGCGGGAATTGGCGGAAAGGATGTCGAGCACGTCGCGGCGAAACACGCCGGCGGCATAAAGCTTCACCGGCGGGATCAGCATGCCTTCCTGGAAGCTCTCGGTCGCGACCGGGTTGTAGTTGCCAGGCACGTTGCCGCCGACATCGTGCCAATGGCCGACGGAAGCGAGGTAGCAGAACAGCCGCCCGTCGCGAAAGAACGGCCGTACCAGCTTGAAGTCCGAGAGATGGGTACCGCCCTCGTAGGGGTCGTTGAAGATGAAGACGTCGCCGTCCTCGAGGCCGCCGTCGGCCGCCACCTTGTCGATCACCGCCTTCACGGCGAAGGCCATGACGCCGACGAAGATCGGCAGGCCGGAACGGCCCTGCGCCAGGGTTTCGCCGGTTTCCGGGTGATAGAGGCCGTGGCTGGCGTCGTGCGCCTCGGCGATGATCGGGTTGAAGGCGGAACGGAACAGCGTCGCGTCCATCTCGTCGACAATCCCTTCGAGCCGCCCCTGCAGCACGGCCAGGGTCACGGGATCAAGCTCGGCCATGACGGTTCGCCCCTACGCTTCAGCACCTCGACGCCGGCAGGATTAGCACAAATCATGGCCCGGCGATGCGCCGGCGCGTTGCCCCCCATGGCCCTCAGGGGCCCGGTGGCGGGAACCGGCTCGCGCGCGCCGCTAAGGGCCACCTCCCCTTGCCACGATTTCCGCCCTCCGCCATGGTGGCCGCGACCGTGTCGTCGCGCCGGAGGGAGGCAAATGTCTGAGGTTTCCGCCCCTACGAATGACCGCGCGCCCGAAACCGATATCGGCTTCGACGCCATTGTCGTCGGTGCCGGCTTCGGCGGGCTCTATATGCTGCATTGGTAACAGGGGCAAAACCCCGGGCGGTCAAGCCATTTCGATGCAGCGTTGTCTGACGAGGATCGGCAGTGGGGGCACGGGTGGGGCGCCGGGGACCTTGAGGCGGTCGCCGAGATAATCCCAGAAGGAGAGGCCAAGTTTCTGGCAGGTCTTGTAGAGGCCGAGGAATGTGTCTCGGGCCTGCTTGCCGTCCTCGGAGCGTGTGCCGCCGGAGAATTTTCGCCTTGTGACCATGGCGCGGATGTCGCGTTCCGCGCCGTTGGTGTTGAGCGGGACCTCCGGGCGGTCGAGGACGACGAGCAGTTCGTCGCGGTTGGCATGCAGGCGAGCCAGGAGCCGGTCGAGGCGGAGGAATCCGGTCTTGGTCGCGAAGAGCGCATCGAAGCGGCATGCCAGGTGGGCCCGCCGTCCTGGCGCCGGCCTTTCGCGATAGGCTTTGAGATCGGCGTAGAGTTGCCAGAGCCGTGCCTGGATGTGTTCCTTCTCGCGCCGCTGGCTCCGGGAGAAGGTCATCAGCTTGTGGATCAAGCGCTCCGCATGGACCCAGCAGAGCGCGTGGCGGCCGACGTTGAACTGGCCAGCATCGTCACTCAGGACGACGCAGGCGCCCGCGGCCGTGCCCCTGAGCAGGCCGTGCGCGGCGATGGCGCCCCACAGCGCCCCCTCGGTGGCGGTCCGCGCGGCCCCGCGCCCGTCCCCGTGCCCGGTGATGGCGAGCCGCCCCAGGTGGGCCAGCCAGGCATCTTCGTTGGTGAAGCGCCGCGGGCAGCCCTCGGCCAGACGGGCGATCACCGATGCGGCCAGGTCGCGCTCGGCCATGTAGGCGAAGGCGGCGGCATTGAGCACATAGTCCGCGTGGCCGGCCCGCAGCCGTTCCAGGAAGTTCAAGCGGCTCTTGGAAAACGTCGTGGCGAACCAAGCGAAGGCGTCGTTGCCGATCCCGCTCGTCACCCCGTTGCGGTTGGCGTGGCGGGCGCCGGTATCGTCGACGCTGATCCAGGGCGCCGTCTCCAGGCCGGCGCGCAGCACCGCCTCGCCCTCGGCGACGAAGCCGTCATGGCCCTCGTTCAACAACCGCACCACCTGGCGCTTGGAGATCTTGATGCCGAGGTCGTCCAAGAGCCGCGCCAAGCGCTCCGCGCTGGTCTGGCCGCCATGATAGAGCGCCAGCACGAAACGCCTGAGCGCCGGGCCGAAGTGGCCGCGCGTCCCCGCCGGCAGCGGCGCCACGATCGTGGCCCCCTCGGGCGTCAGCCAGCGCTCGCGGCGTAACAGGACAGTGTTCGGCCGGCAGAGCAGGTCCTGAACCAGATAGTCTTCATAGCCCTTGAAGCGCGAGCCCGCCGGCACGGCGGCCCGGACGATCCGCCTCTCGTCGATGGGAACCCGGCCCTTCTTGGCCCGCCGTCCCGCCTTCCGCCCCGTCCGGCCCCGGGATACGGCCTGCTTGTCCATGCCGCTCGGCTTGATATCCGGTGGCCCGGAAAGGCCTTTGAGACGGCGGATCTCTTCGCGCAATGTCGCGTTCTCGGCACGCAGGGCCGCCTGCTCCTCAAGCAGCGTCAGAACCAGCGCCTTCAGGGCGGCGACATCAAGATCGTCGAGATCCGGAAGCGATTCGGCCATGACGGGATCGAATCACAGACCTCCCGCCGCGAACATCGATATCTGGTCACTTGACGCGGAAGCCTCACAAGATGTGGCCGTTGAGACTCACCCCTATACCCAGGCCAGATCCCCCCGTCCCCAGGCCCGGCCTTTTGCCCCGGTTACCTGCATTGCCTACGCCGGATGGGGCTCTCCGCGCGGGTCTACGAACGGGGCGGCGGGGTCGGCGGGACCTGGTACTGGAACCGCTATCCGGGCGCGCGCTGCGATATCGAGAGCCTGCAATACTCCTATTCCTTCTCGGAGGATTTGGACCGGGAGTGGACGTGGGGCGAGAAATACGCGCCGCAGCCCGAAATCCTGGCCTATGCCGAGCATGTCGCGGAACGCTTCGAACTCACCCCCGACATCCGCTTCGACACCGGCGTGAGCGCTGCCCGCTTCGATGCCGAGGCCAACCTCTGGCAGGTCGAGACGGACCGCGGCGACCGGGCCCGGGCGCGCTTTCTGATCATGGCGGTCGGCTGTTTGTCGGCGGCCAATCAGCCGGCGTTCCCCGGCATGGACGACTTCCGCGGCCGCCTCCTGCACACCGGCCTCTGGCCGCACGAGGGCGTCGACTTCACCGGCAAGCGGGTCGGCGTCATCGGCACCGGCTCCTCCGCCATCCAGTCGATCCCGCTCATCGCCGAACAGGCAGCCGACCTCACCGTCTTCCAACGCACGGCGAACTATTCCGTGCCAGCCTGGAACGAAGCCCTGGATCCCGCCTGTCAATCAGCATTTAATTCTGACCCCCTATCGGCGTGCAAAATTGACCCCCCCCCCCTTGCTTCGACGGAGGTTGTCCCGGTAGTCCACGGGAGGGCCCCGCGCGGCTTCGTGTAGCGCTTTGCGTTACGCGGAGCGAAGCCGCGTGGGAGGGGCCTGTGGGCCCACCGGGACAACCGGGCCGGCGGCGGAACGTGGGGATCAGGTGGGGTTCTTGAAGTGGCAATGAGCTTTTGAAGTAGTGTCCAGACTGTTCTGCAAGTTTGTCATGGCTGCCGATGAGGGCCACCGGCATGCCTGGCGCGGAGATTTCGATTGCTCGGAGCGCCAGGCATGCCGAGCCGCCGTCAGGCGGCTTTCTGGATGCGTTCGCTTTTGCTCTCCTTGAGATGGATCATGTTGAGCTAGCGGTTGGCATCCAGCCAGTCCTCATGGATTTCGATCGCGAGAGCCCGGACCAGCCGGAGGCAGCTCATCCACCCCATCGGCCCGGACTTGTGCCCCAGCTACGAAACCCCTTTTGCAGAACAATCTGTACAGGACCCGTTTTGATTTGCCCGCCTTTGCGATGAAAGCCCCCAGGCTGATTGGCTCCATATAGCGGATCAGCCTGGGGCTTTGCTTACAGGGCGGCTACTTTTGTCGTCGCTGTTTGCTTTGTGCGAAGCGGTAAGACATGTTGCCTGTTTCGATGATTGCGCAGTGATGCGTTACACGATCCAGCAACGCGGTTGTCATTTTTGCATCTCCGAAGACGGAGACCCATTCCCCGAACTCCAGATTGGTGGTGATGATGACGCTGGTCTTCTCATAGAGTTTGCTGATCAGGTGGAACAAGAGCGCACCGCCGGATTTGGGGAATGGGATATAGCCCAGTTCGTCGATGATGACGCAATCCATGGCCGTCAGTTGCCGGATGATCTTGCCGGCGTTGCCTTCGGCCTGTTCCTTGATCAGCGCATTGATCAGATCGACGGCGTTGAAGAAACGGACCTTCTTTCCCTGATTGATCAACAGCGTCCCCAGAGCAATGGCGATGTGGGTTTTGCCCGTACCGGTTCCGCCCACCAGAATGAGGTTGTGGGCCTCCTGGGTGAACTGCCCTGAGCAGAAGGGGTCGATTTGCGCTTGGGTGACGGCGGCTAGGCCGTAATCGAAAGTGGCGAAGTCCTTATGGTGGGGGAACTTCGAGGCCCGCATTTGGTGCTGGATAGAGCGCACCCGGCGCTCTACAGTCTCGGCGTCGATCAGTTGCTTTATCGCAGTGGTCAGACTTGGCGGCTTGCGCGCGGCCAGCAAAGCTTCGGCGCAAGCCGCCATTCCATACAGCCTCAGGGCGATCAGTTGGTCTATCAAAGCTTTCATGCGACGGCCTCCCCGGCAACGCACAGCGTCTCATAGCGCTTGCAGTCCGCTTCGGGCCGCAAGGTCAGTTGCGGATAGGCGTGGCTCTCGCCCCATGGCGCGATGACCGGCTCCACCAGTTGGTTGATCAGATTGATGATGGCCGGAAGGCGCAGCGTGTTCTGCTCCACGGCCAGTTCACAGGCTATCTCGACCACCTCGATCCCGTGATCCTGGGCCAGCAGGAGCAGATCGACAAACTCCCGGTCCCCGCCTTTGCCGGCCATGTAATGCGCCCTGACCCGGTGCATCGCCTCAGGCAATTGCCAACCCACAAAGGGCGCGCCATCTCTCAGCGCGCCGGGCTTGCGGTCGAGTAGGGGCAGGTAATGCCAGGGCTCGAAATAGCTGGCGTTGCGGGTAAAGCGGCGCTTGTGCTCGGCAATCACATTCTGCCCTGACACAACCACGATCCGGTCCGCATAGGCGCGCAGAGAGACAAGCTCCCCGGCGAACCGGGAGGGGACGCTATAGCGATTGGTGGCATATTGGACCAGACAGGTAGAGCGGACACGAGCGGCCTTCTCAACATAGCCGTCAAAAGCCCGGCCCAGGGGACGCAGTTCGGCGCACTCGTCTGCGAACACGTCCGAGATCTTGCGATCCGATTGTTCGGGGTGGGCGCGATTCGCCAATTCCTCGCAGCGCAGACGCAACCAGCCGTTCAGCGCATCCAGATCGTCAAAGGCGGGCTTGGGCGCAAACAGCTGTCCCCGCAGGAACCCAACCTGGTTCTCAATCTGACCCTTCTCCCACCCCGCCGCGGGTGTGCAAGCAACCGGTTCCATCACATAGTGGTTCATCAACGCCAGAAAGCGCGGATGGAACACACGGTCCTTAGAGCGCGAAACATAGGTTACCATCGTCTTGGGGTTGTCGATGATCACCCGGCGCGGTACGCCGCCATAGAAAGACATCGCCCGTGCAAAGGCGTCCAGCACCATCTCCTGAGATTCGCTGGGATAGGCAACAACAAAGGGCTTGCGGCTATGACATAGGCGGAAGTGGGCAACCTTTACCTTCTGCTCGACACCGCCCAGGACAGCGTATTCCGTGCTCCAGTCAAACTGGAGCGCGTCACCTGCCGTAAAGTGCAACGGAATGAACGCATCCCCCGATCCGGCGCCAGAACGCTTCAGGTCGCGGACAAACCTCTGAACCGTCGAGTAGGATCCGCTATAGCCTTCCGACACAAGCTGCTCATAAAGCTTCTTGGCCGTCCGGCGCTCACGGCGCGGGCGCCCCAGGTCCTGCTCAAAGAGCGCCCGAAGCCGGCTGGCGAAGCCATCGCTAAGCTTACGCCGGACGGGTGAAACGCGCCGCTGATAGCTCGGTGGATCGCCGTCCTTCAGATACTTCTTAATCGTGTTCCGCGACAAACCAGTCTGACGAGATACAGATCGGATACTCCGACCCTCCCGTAATATCCAACGTCGGATCTTCAATACGCTTTCCATCAATACCACCTGCTCTTTCCTCCGCACTGTTCCGTGCGGATGCTAGCGTTCCAGGTGGGTCAATTCTTACCGCTCATAACCCACCAAAGTGGGTCAGTTTTGCATGCCGATTCACAGCCGATTTTCCAGGCCGGAATGCCCCCAAAATCACGGCGATTTTCCAGACGGTTTCGACCGTGAAAAAATATTTCCGAACATGATTCTTAATTATTTCTGTCCCGCTACACGCCGCACCGGGGCAGGCCGTCGCCCCCCGTATGGACGGGTGCGTGCATCCGGGCCAGACTGCGCGCGCAACGATACGAGGGAGAAGACGCCATGGACCGGGATGCATTGAAACAGGCCGCCGTCGCGGCGATCGAGGCGCGGCGCGACGAGCTGATCGAGATCGGCGAAACCATCCTGCGCAATCCCGAAACCGGCTTCCGCGAGGTCAAGACGGAAGCCCTGGTGGTCGAGAAGATGAAGAGCCTGGGGTTGGAGCCGCAGAGCGGCCTGGCCGTCACCGGTGTCAAGGCGCGCCTCAACAACGAGAACACCGGCCCGACCCTCGCCCTCATCGGCGAACTCGACAGCCTGATGATCTCCGACCATCCGCATGCCGATCCGAAGACCGGCGCGGCGCATGCCTGCGGCCACAACGCGCAGATCACCGGCATGCTGGGCGCCGCGATGGGCATCATCGACGGTGCCGTCGCCGAGCATCTGACCGGCAACATCGCCTTCGTCGCCGTTCCGGCGGAGGAGCTGATCGAGGTCGGCCACCGCCTGGACCTGCGCGCCAAAGGCGAAATCGAGTTCCTGACCGGCAAGGCGGAGTTCATCCGCCGCGGCCATTTCGACGACGTCGACCTGGCGCTGATGTGCCATACCAAGACCGACACGGTGGCGAGCCATGTCGCGCTCTCGTCCAACGGGCCCCTGATCAAGAAGATCCGCTTCATCGGCAAGGCGGCGCATGCGGGCGGGCGGCCGCAATACGGCATCAACGCCCTCAACGCCGCCAACCTGGCGATGACGGCGATCGCGCTGCTGCGTGAGACCTTCTTCGATTCCGACACCATCCGCATCCATCCGATCATCACCAAGGGCGGCGAGGCGGTGAGCGCGGTGCCCGCCGACGTCCACCTCGAAACCTTCATCCGCGGCCGGACCCTGGAAGGCATCGTCGATGCCAACGCCAAGGTCGACCGGGCGGTGAAGGGGGCGGCGATGGCGATCGGCGCCAAGGTCGAGATCGAGACCACGGCCGGCTACCTGCCGCAGACCAACAACGAGCGGATGACCGATATCTGGGGCGACAACGTGAAATCGCTCTATGGCGAGGACCAGTTCTATATCGAGCGTCACCGCACCGGCTCCACCGATATGGGCGACCTCGGCCACATCATGCCGGTGACCCACCCTTATATCTTCGGCGCCAGCGGCGTGGCGCATGCCAACGACTATCTGATGGTGGACAAGGACGCGGTCTATGTCGGCATGGCGAAGCTGCTGGCGATGACCGCGATCGACCTGCTGGCGGACGAGGCGGCGGTGGCGACCCGGATCCTCGACGAGCAGAAGCCGAAACTCTCGAAGGCGGACTATCTCGCCTTCAACCGCCGGATGATGGCGGTCGACCGGTACGCGGCGCCCGCCATCGAAGGCGGCATCGCCGATCGCGGCGCCAGCGACTCCGACACGGCCGACAAACTCTCGGCCGAATGACGACACTCGGCGACAGTTTGGTGCGGGCGGCGGCCCGCTGGCCGGAAAAGACCGCCCTCGTCTTCGAAGGCCGGCGCTGGCGTTTCGTTGAATGGAACCGGCAGGCCAACCGCGCCGCCCATGCCTTCGCCGCGCGCGGCATCGCCGCCGGCGACCGGGTCGCCTTCCTGACCTGGAACCTGCCGGAACAGGTCATCGCCTTCTTCGGGCTGCTGAAGCTCGGCGCGGTGCCGGTGCCGATCAACTACCGCCTGGCGGCGAACGAAGTGCGCTACATCGTCGAGGACTGCGGCGCCCGAATTCTGGTCTTCGAGGACAAGCTGCGCGCGGCGATCCAAAGCCTCGACGGCGGGCCCGAACGGATCGTCGTCGAGGGTGCTGCCGAAGGCGGTGAAAACACCTGGGCGGATTTCATCGCCCCCGCCGCCGAGCACGAACCGGCCGGCGGGCCCGGCCCGGACGACACCGCCTTCATCATGTACACCTCTGGCACCACGGGGCGGCCGAAGGGCGTGATGCGCAGCCACCGGGCGGAGCTCGCCGGCGGCGACATCATGGCCGAGGTCTGTGGTTTCACTCACGACGACCGGATCATCGACAACAAGCCACTGTTCCATATCGCGCAGCTGCAGCTGCAACTGCTGCCCTTCGTGGCGCGCGGTGCGACCAACGTGATGACGCGGGGCTTCGACGTCCCCGAGACGTTGGCCCTGGTCGAGAGCGAGCGGCTGACCTGCCTGCACGGCGTGCCGACGCAGCTGGTCGAGATGATGCAGGCCGACCTTTCCGGCCATGATCTTTCCAGCCTGCAGTGCGGTTTCTTCGGCGGGCAGAACCTGGCCGACGACGTCACGCGCAAGTGCGTGGCGCTGTTCCCGGGCCGCTTCCTCAACGTCTACGGCTCGACGGAGGCCCTGACCGTCACCACCTGCGACTATCGCCGTCACCCCGACCGCCTCGGCAGCGTCGGGCCGGCCGCGCCGGGGATGGAAGTGCGCGTTCTGCGGGCGGGCGCGGCGCCGGGCGCGGTCGAGGACCTCGCGGGACCGGGCGAGGTCGGTGAGCTGATCTGCCGCGGCCCGAGCCTGATGAGCGGTTATTTCGGCCTGCCGGAACGGACGGCGAGCGCACTCGCCGGCGGCTGGTATCACACGGGCGACGCGGCCCACGCCGAAGCGGACGGCTTCGTCACCGTGCTGGGTCGCATGGACCACACCATCAAGACCGGCGGCGAGAACGTGCATCCGAGCGAGGTGGAGAACCTGCTGTTCACCCATCCCGCCGTGGCCGACGCCGCCGTCGTCGGCCTGCCGAGCACCCGCTGGGGCCAGGCCGTGGTGGCGGCGATCCGGCCCGGCGACCCGGCGCTCACCCCCGAGGCGCTCGACGCCTTCTGCCGCGAAAGCCCGGACCTCGCGCGCTACAAGCGGCCCCGGCGCTATATCTTCCTCGACGAGATCCCCTCGAACTCGACCGGCAAGGTGGAGCGCGAGCGCTTGAAACAGCTGCTGGCCGAGCGCTTCGACGGCCCCCTGCCCTGACCTGGAGACGCGCCCGTGCGCCTGAGCTATGTCGCCCCCTTCAGCCGGCCCGAGCACCGCGCCCAGGCTACAGCCCATGCCGAACGGGCCGAAGCGCTCGGCTACGAGGCCGTGTGGATGCCGGAGGCCTTCGGCTCCGACGCCTTCACCTTGCTGGGCCTGATCGCCGGGCGCACCCGGCGGCTGCGGCTGGCGACGGGCATCGTCAATGTCTATTCCCGCACGCCCGCGCTGCTGGCCCAGTCCTTCGCCACCCTCGACGAGATCTCCGGCGGCCGGGCCATCGCCGGCCTCGGCACCAGCGGGCCGATCGTCATCCGCGACTGGCATGCGATGGCCTATGACAAGCCGCTGACGCGAACCCGCGAAACGGTGGAGATCCTGCGCCTGGCGCTCGCCGGGGAGCGGGTCGATTACGAAGGCGACTGCTTCACCATGCAGGGCTTCCGCCTGCTGATCCGGCCGGTGCAACGCACCCTGCCGATCTATCTCGCGACCTTGAAGCCGCGCGCCGTCCGGCAGACGGGCGCGATCGCCGACGGCTGGCTGCCGACCCACGTCTCGCTCCGCAATCTGGAGGCCGTCCGCGCGCCGCTCGTCGCCGGGGCCGAGGCGGCAGGACGGCCGGCGGGCGACGTCGACATGGCGGTGATGACCTTGGCAGTGGCGGATGCCGACGGGGAGGCTGCCCGCGCGCTCTGCCGCGAGCATCTCGCCTACTACATCGGCGGCATGGGCAGCTTCTATTCCGAGCTGATGACCGGCTATGGCTACGGCGTGGAAGCGGACGCCATCGTCGCCGCCTGGCGGGCGGACCGACGGGGCGAGGCCGCGGCGCTGGTCACCGACGAGATGCTGGCCGACCTGGTGATCGCCGGCAATCCGGCGGAGTGCCGTGCGGCGATCGAAGAACGGCAAGCCGCGGGGATTTCCCACATCGTCGCCTTTCCGCCGCACGGCGCCGACGGCGCGCAGGTGGCGGTGACGCTGGACGCTTTGGCGCCGGCTATTTCGAGCTGACGGTGATGGTAACGTTTGTCCTAAGGCTACCGGAGGTTTTGTGTGCCGCAACGCCGAGCCAAAACGGAGCGATTGCCCGCCGCAAGGGGCGGACAATCGCGGAGGAAGGCTCCGAACTGCCCGTCGCATTGACCGTCAGGGACAAGTCTGGAAGCAGGCGGTAGGATCGTGCGGTGATGGAATGACCTTGAGGCCAATGATACTCTCGCCAATCGCGGGGAAAGCATAGCCGCGAGTCTTGTTGTTGGTGATTGTGTTGTCAGTGCCAAGATCAGCCAGGCCGACATCGGCGACCTGTGCGTCTGGACCTTTCTCGAATATGCGATTGTTGTTGACCGTCGCGCCGCTGGTGGCGAAGAGAAAGATGCCGACATCGGCATTGCCGCCAACATTGTTCAAGCTGATGTCGAGGAGATCACCCGCTTCCAAAGCAAGCACGGCAGTGGCGACAAATTCCGACGGTCCTCCCCACTGGTTGCCAGATATATGATTTTTCGACACGGTCCCCGTGGCTCCGCGCGAGATTTGAACGGCGTTCGCCGCCAGATGATCCTGGGTCGCGGATTGGCCGACTATGTTGTGGCGAATTTCGCAGGAAACCATGCCGTCGCAGACAATGCCGGTCTTCTGATAGCTGCCGATCACATTGTGCGAAATGAGCACGTCTCGAGGTAGACCTTCGTCAGTCGGCGTGGACGACCTGACGTCGATGGCATTGCCTTCCTGGCAGCCGCTGGCCCCTTGGTTGATGTTCTCAACCGTCGAATGGGTGATGGAGCCTGAAGTATCTTCCAACTGTATGCCCATCAGGCGGTCGGGACTGGGGGCGGCATTACAAATGTTCGAAAGTTCGGTAGCGGAGATGATGATGTCCGTGAAGTGGGCGACATCCCCGCCGTTGCGAAGCACGGCACCCGTGAAATGACCATCCACCGGGTCGACGGCGCTGATCAAAAAACCCCGTCCATCGAAGGTGAAGCCGTTGGGCACCACGAGGGTTTCGTCGGTCGTGCAGTCATTGTCGAGATAGCGTGTTGTGTCGACATCGGTCCAACTACAGTCCGTTGCCGCCAGAGGCTGAGTGATGGCAACCAGAGCAAAAGCCGCCGATAAGGCGAGACTCGGTATGAGGTGAAAAGAGGGCATGGGGATCTCCTGACAATTGGCGTGGCTCGTGGTCGGCGACCGTGGCTTTACGTCCGACCCACCAGATGTCCGAGATCGTCGGTGATTAAACTGAAGATTTGATTAACGTTAATGCAATTGGTCCGCCGTCGTCGGAGATGGTCACTTGCCGGGCTGAACGACGACCGGTCTGCGGCGGGTGTCGCGTCGTACGAAGCAATCGACGCCCGCTTGACGGTACCGCCGACACCGACTTTGGGCGGCATCGCGGGAGATAAAATATTGCGCCACGACCCTGTAGAAGACTTCCTTGTTGCCGGTCTCATTGGCGATGATGGCAAGATCCTCGGCCGAGAGGGTGTTCGGATGTCTGGCAACCAGTCGTTTCTTCAGGAATTCCGCCTTCGCACGGTCACGGAAGTATCCGAGTTGGACTTGAAACCCGGCGGAAGGACCTGGATCAACTTTCGTGGCTTCTCGAAGACCGCTTGCGGACGTCGTTTGCGTCTTTGACCTGCTCGTGCCGGGTTTCGCGCTGGGGACGGGGACCTCGACCGCAGCCTTCCTGGCCTTGGTCGCCGCAGTGCCTGCTTCGAGCAGACGTTTCGCCTCGATCAGCTGCGCCGGCGTCATGCGCTCGGCGACCGCATCTCGCGATGTGCCAGCTCGGGTGCTGCCAGCGGCCGCAGCCCGTGCCCACCAAACATAGGCTTTGACGAAGTCGACCGGTTGTCCCCAGCCGTTGGCAAAAATATAGGCGAGGTTATTCTGGGCATCCCGATCGCCCTGCATAGCCGCTGCCTCGAACCAATAGACAGCCAGTGCCGGATCATGTTTGACGCCGACGCCCTGAGCGTAAAAGTTCCCAAGGTTGAATTGTGCGGTCATGTGGCCTTGCAGGGCGGCTTTGCGATACCATTCGGCGGCGGCTCGGGAATCTTGTGAGACGCCGCGCCCGGTTGAGTACATATGGCCAAGCAGAGTTTGAGCTTTTGCATCACCTGATTTGGCAAGCGGATGCAATTCTGCTTTGGCTAGCCCATAGTCACCGGAACGATAGGCGGCCAAGCCACTCTCGAAGTTGTCCGCCGCTTTGGCATGGTTGATAGTGGCTTGAGTAATTGCCGTCACCAGTCCGTACAAAAGGGGGAGCATCCAAAGCCGCAAAGAGAGGGTGAGCTTGCCCCGATTTCGTGGACATCCGATCCTTTGGGAAGGAGGAGCCCACGATGTCCCGAAAACGAGCACCGTATCCGCATGAGTTTCGCAGCCAGCTTGTCGATCTTGTCCGCGGCGGCCGGACGCCGGAGGAACTGAGCCGCGAGTTCGAGCCGACGGCGCAATCGATCCGTAACTGGGTGGCCGCCGCCGATGTGGCGGAAGGCCGTCGCACCGAAGTCCTGACCGGCAAGGAACACGAGGAGCTGAAGCGGCTTCGTCGTGAGAACAAGCGGCTCAGACAAGAGCGCGAGATACTTGCAAAAGCCGCGGCTTGGTTCGCACGGGAGACCGACGCGACCTCGGACGACTCTTCGCGTTCGTGAGTGCGTACCAAGCCATGTACCCAATCGCCATGATGTGCCGACTGCTCGAGGTCTCCACCAGCGGCTGGTACGAGTGGCGTCGGCGGCCGTCGAGCCGCCGGGAGATCGACGATGGGATCCTGACGGCGCGGATCACCGAGATCCACGCAGCCTCCGACGGCACCTACGGCGCGCCGCGGATCCATGCCGAGCTGCGTGACGAGGGCGTGGCCGTCGCCCGCAAGCGGGTGGCCCGATTGATGCGCGTGGCCGGTCTGTCGGGCGTCAGTCGGCGCCGGCGGCCCAAGACGACGGTGCGAAGTGAGGGCGTGCGCCCAGCACCGGACCTGGTCGATCGGGACTTCCGTGCCGAGGCGCCTGACGAACTCTGGGTCGCGGACATCACTTATGTCCCGACCGCGATGGGCTTCCTGTACCTGGCGATCGTCCTGGACGCCTTCAGCCGCCGCGTCGTCGGTTGGGCGATGGAGACGCACCTCGCCACCGCACTCGTCTTGCAGGCCCTCGATATGGCGGTCACGCGACGGCGGCCGAAAGGAAGGCCGATCCATCACTCCGACCAGGGTTCGCAGTACACCTCGATCGACTTCGGCACCCGTTGCCGCAAGTTCGGCGTCCGGCCCTCCATGGGCTCGGTCGGCGACTGCTACGACAACGCCATGGCCGAGAGCTTCTTCGCCACCCTCGAATGCGAGCTGATCGACCGGCGGCGGCTCGAAAACCCCGACCATGCGCGGCGCGAACTCTTCCAGTTCATCGAAGGCTGGTACAATCCCCGACGCCGGCATTCATCCATAGGATACATGTCGCCGATCAACTACGAGAGGAGCACAGCCCCCCGTCGCACAAATCTTTGACCGTCCACGAAACCGGGGGAACTCCACCCTGCCTTCTTAACCGGGCATTGGATCGCTTCGACGCCACGCCACCCCCACGGCCCCAGGCGGCGTTTTGAAGTCAGCCCGGGTTATACAACAACAATGCGGTTCGGTCATGACCATCACAGGTAGAAGCCTCGGACCTGCAACTTCCCTGCAACAGGTACCATTTGCGGACCTGCCCTTGGGTCGGTGCGCGTTTCCCCCTAATCTCCCGCCGCCGAACAACAGGACGCGGGAGCGGAAAACATGAAGGCGATGGTATGTCGGGCCTGGGGTCCGATCGACTCCTTGGAAATGGCGGAACTGCCGGAGCCCGTCGCCGGGGCGGGTGAGCTGGTCATCGAGGTCGAGGCGACCGCGGCCAACTACGCTGATGCGATCATGGTCGCCGGCAATTACCAGACCAAGCCGCCCTTTCCCTTCTCGCCCGGCCTGGAAACCGCGGGCACGGTCGCCGAGATCGGCCCGGGGGTCACCCGTTTCTCGCCCGGCGACCGGGTCATGGCGATTTTGGCCAATGGCGGCATGGCCGAACGGGCCCTCGCCACGGAAGCGGAATGCTTCCCCATCCCCGACGACATGGACTTCGTCGAGGCGGGTGCCTTCCCGGTTTCCTACCTCTCGAGCGACGTGGCGATCCGCTGGCAGGGCCGCCTGGCCGAAGGCGAGAGCATGCTGGTCCTCGGTGCCGCCGGCGGCGTCGGCATTACCGCGTGCGAAATCGGCAAGGCGATGGGCGCCCGGGTGCTGGCGGGCGCCAGCACGGCGGAAAAGCTGGCGGCGGCCGCCGACCACGGCGCTGACGACCTGATCAACTATGCCGAGGAGAACCTGAAGGAACGGGTGATGGCGCTGACCGACGGGCGCGGCGTCGACGTCGTCTTCGATCCGGTCGGCGGCGAGCTGTTCGATCCCGCGCTCTCGTGCCTGGCCTGGGGCGGGCGGATCCTGCTCGTCGGTTTCGTCGGCGGCATCCCGAAAATTCCGGCCAACCGGCTGTTGGTAAAGCACCGCTCGGCCATGGGCTCCGCCTTGCGCTATTTCCGCTGGTATGCGCCGGAGAAGCTGGAGAAGAGCGCGGCGGAACTGATGCACTGGTACGGCGAAGGCAAGCTGAAACCGCTGGTCTCCGAAACCTATCCCCTGGAAGAGTGCGCCGCGGCGATCCGCCGCCTGACCGAACGACAGGCCCTCGGCAAGGTCGTCGTGACGGTCAAGAGCTGACAGGGCGGGAACGGCAGAGATGGAGATCCGCACCGAGGACCACGGCCGCCACGTCATCGTGGTGACGATCCACAACCCGGACCGGCTGAACGCCATGACCCGGGCGATGATCGGCGATCTCGCCCGCCTGTGGGACGAGCTGGAGCGGTCGGACTATCGCTGCGTCGTGCTCACCGGCAGCGGCACCCGGGCCTTCTGCGTCGGGGCCGATCTCGGCGGCGATCTCAGCGCCACGGAAGACCTGGCACGCGACATCAACCGGGGCCTGTTGAAGACCACGCCCTTCCCCAAGCCGATCGTCGCCGCGGTCAACGGGGACTGCGTCGCCGGCGGGGTCGAGCTGATGCTGTCGACCGACATCCGCATCGCCGCCGAGACCGCACGCTTCGGCTTGCCCGAAGTGAAATGGTCGATCTATCCCTTCGGCGGTGCGACGGTGAAGTTGATCCAGCAGATCGGCTACGTCCATGCGATG